>CAVXFH010000001.1:0-34233 GCA_963761035.1 uncultured Gammaproteobacteria bacterium
CCCTCTCCGCGATACAGTCTTCTCTCTAATCAGAGAATTGGAACCCCGCTGGTAATCTCTTGAATGATTCACTGCAATTGCAGCATATTCAGGTGCCAAGCCGCCTGGTTCCCGAAGCCTTCTGGCCCGAAGGGCCGATTATTCCCCGGGGCTCTCAAATGGCAAAAAGATATTCGGTTAGAGGATGTCTAGCGGGAAAGCCGAGCATTTTGCGTGCTCGGCCCAGTTCAGCGGCACGCCCTTTTTGAGATGGGTGAGCGTGAGGTCGTATGGGATTTGGCCCTTCGCGATGGCGGACATGATGTCCGGCGCCAGATAAGCCAGCTTGAGCAGGTGGCTAACATAGCGTTGCGTAATACCTTCGCGTTTGGCCAGGCTTGCCATGGACGTGACTTCGCCGCTGATCAGCTGTTCATTCCAGTCTAAGGCCTTGGCCAAGGCCGATTGTAGGGCCTGCCGTGTCCTGTCGTGTACCTCCTGCGGTGCGCTATCAGTGATAATGAATTTGGAGCGCTTGAGACGGCCAGGAAGGTTGATTTCATATTTGTCATCACACTCAGGATCATTTGCCCGAATTCTATTATCGAGAAGCGAGATTCGCTCGCTTTGATCGTGAGCAAGCGTCGTGAGTAAGGCGCGACGCGACATCGTGATCAGTATCCCGTCCTGACTGACGGTGATGCGCCTCAGAAAATGCTTGAGCAACTGAATATGGTTGGCAGGGTTAAGCCCAAGCCAGCGTTGCGTCAATGTCTGTGCTGACGCAATCAGCGCCTGTCTATCATTGGCTTGGTACCAGCGGTCACTGTGCTCGAGTTGAGTATCATTCCAGACATAAGTGGCGAAACCGCGGTTGCTTCTTTAGCTCAGATGCGTCTCGCCTAACCCTTCCATTGAGCGGATGTGACCCGGCAAGCTGCTTGAGGAAGTAGACACAGGTTATCGATCTGGCTCTTTACATGACTGCCATTCGCACTTACTTACTGAATGCCTCAATTTGGGCCAAAACGGCCATCGGCGATCCTAGTCTGCCGCACCGGTGCCAATATCCATCAGCTCAGACGCAACAAAGGCGAAGCATAAGTTAGAATAACTAGGCGGGATAGACCAACCAGAGAATGAATACTATGGCTACTGATATTCCAAACTTGAAAGAAGCTACCCAGGGCCTTATCGACGAAATGCTTTCAGTATATGGGCCGCTTATGCGCGAACTCCTTGAGGATGCCGGATATGATTTGGAAGCGGCCACTAAAGGGCTTCGGGCATTCGCCGAGAACGACGAAGAGCTAGCATATCGTGCTCTCGAAATTACTATGGCCAGTATTGGGGACGCCATTATACGAGAAAGAGAAAAAGAGTTAGACGTCGATGAGTGAAGTAGTCAAGTGATGGGTATAATCGTCTGAATAAGTTGGCATCAGATCGGACAGATGTCGTCAGATTTTCTTGACCTTGGAATATCCTCTTCCGGCCAAAACCGGCCATTCCCGGAGCGCAATTGCTTAAGCCGCCGACCATATTGATGATAACTTGTGTGATTCCAAATTAATTACAGGGTTAATAATTATGGAGGCGCCGCATAATGCCAGTAGCCTATTGGCAAAACAGAGAGTTAGCCTGGATTCATCCGGATTAGGCGGCGTAACATGCCGTATTAGGTGGTACTTTCGCCACCTAATAAGTAGTTATGCGTCAAGTCCGATTCTGGAGGGCCCTCTATGACAGTGCCGGTGTGGATGTTGCTCGGGTTCGCAACGTGGACGGTGCTCTTGCTGCTTTTCACGATTGGGTTTTATCGTTGGAGCCGCATCTTCAGCGGACGGGTACCAATCCGGAATTTCCCGGCTGACGCAGCTGGGGGAGAGGAATGGTATCGGCGCGCGACGCGGGCTCACGCGAATTGTATCGAAAATCTTCCCGTTTTTGGCGCGATTGTCTTTGGACTCTATGTTGGTAACGTGGCGAGCACGTTGGTAGACGCGCTGGCGGTGACGGTTCTAATCGCCAGGATTCTCCAATCGCTAGTGCACGTATGTCTCGTTCATTCAAACACCGTAGCATCTGTGCGGTTCGCGTTTTTTTTCGTGCAGTTTGTTTGCTTTCTGTGGTTAATTGGAATCATCGTTGTCACGCACACTTGAACCGCATAACAACCGGTTGCAGTTGACGGTGATGGATAAAATGCCAAGGTAGGATAGTCAGCGCGCCGCCGCTGAACCTGGATGTTAAAGGTCTGCTTCGTGTCGATTGCACCAGTTCGTGGCGTATCGAGATTACTTCCGACTTCGGCCATAAGCTGCCGCTCGCCCAATCTCAGAACCAGTCATCTAATCGGCAGCTATACTCAGCACCCGGTCCCACAGCCTATACAGGCCAAATGGCCGCACAGTCAGTCACGGTCGTCGCAATGGGCGGCTTGCGCCAAGGCACAAGACACCCCTTGACAAGAGGGGTTAGGAGCCTGCTTTGTCATGGGCTGTGCATTGCTTCTGGAGGCGGGATCACCCACTGATGCTTTCGGGACTCGTATACGGAGATACTTGGGGACGGAAAGCTTGGATCGGCAAAGGCCCCTACGGGGATGACCACGAATGCCTCTATGTCCTCAGGCTCGTAGTAGACCGTGGAGCCGCAGCTAGGGCAGAAATGAAACGTTATTCCTGATCCTTCGTCTCCCACTCGAACGTAATCGGTTGAGATGCCCGAAAAGATCACATTTTCCCGAGCAAACCTAGCCTGCTCCCCGAAGACGCTGCCGGTTCGGCGCTGACAGGCAAGGCAATGGCATATGGAGATGCGAATAGGTTCACCGTTGACTTCGGCTGTGAGTTGTCCGCAACTACATGAGGCAAGAAGGTTCGGCATGGCGGTATTTCCTCAGGCATCTCGGAGGTAAGGAGTTGGCCGGCAGCTGGCGAAGCTGGCTGTAGGCGAGTCTCGCTTGGCAGAAAGGTTAGGCTTGTGAAGCGCAAAAGTCATATTTACCACCATATTGAGTAAGCAGATATTGCGAAGGGGAGCCCAACCGATTTCTGACTTGATGCATCAGAAACGGTGAAATAGAGAAAGACTCACCCGGCAAAAGCAACGTATCCAAGTTTTGAACTGAAATGCTGATCTCGCCGATGATACACACGATATGTTCAGCAACTTCGGAATGGTAATGAAGATCACCCTGTTCAAATGGGGCGAGGTACATCTTGCGCACAAAAATCGATTCGGTTTGCAGTAGGGTTACAGGTGGACGGCTCATGGTTTGATACGCTTAACATATATTCTCCGACAGAAACGTCGGCATACTATTCAACGGGTGAATTATGCGGTTATCAAACATCTGTCATTGTGCATTTTTAGCCCGTTAACATATCACTTGGGCAAGGCAACTTTTAACTTTTTCCCACCAGTTATGGAAAATCCTTCGCGTTCATAGAATACCAGTGTCCTAACGAATTGTGGGAGAGGAGGTGTTGTTACTTCAAGACGACTCCACCCACGAGACGCACCAAAAGCCTTAGCCTGGGAAACCAGGCGAAGGCCAACTCCGTTAGAACGATATTGGGGGCGAACAAACATCTCTGTAATGGTGCCAAAATCCCCTTCAGCATAGAGTGCATAAGATTCGCAAAGAGCGATGAATCCAGCCGTTTTGTAACTTGCCTCACGAGCAACGAAGACAATGTACTTCTCTAGAGCGAGGACTTTTTCAAGACGGGATGTGGTTTCTGTTATCTCAAAATTGAAAACCTGGTCATTGATGGTGGCTATGATTTCAGTCAAAAGTTCGCCCACCATGACGGCGATTTCTGCGGCATCGTCCAGGGTTGCTCTTTGTATGGCTAGCGCTGACGTCGGCATTGAGATCTCCCATATGTGTTTGTGTAATTGTGCCATGAACTTTGACTTAATCAGGCTGCTGTGGCAGCAGATCACTGCCACCACAGCGGACTTGTTTCTGACTAGACGCCTTTCATATCTTCTTTTGCCGGGTCCTCACGAATCACCACGGTGTCCCCGATCGTGGCGATTTCGTCGGCACTCATGCCCGTCCGTCGAGCATGCTCGCGAATGGCGGCCTCATCCTTACCTTGGTAAATGCAGACGGTGCCCAGACAGCCATCGTCCTCGTGCACCACGTAGGAACGAATCCATCGAACCTGATCCGACATTTCATCGTTGCCAACACGGGCCGACACGCCTGCAGCAAGACGCAGTTCAGTAGCGTCCTTCCAGTTACTTTTACGACGGATGAAAAAGGTTTGCATGATTGAGGCTCCTATCGAATAAATGAATATGCTGGCAGCTTGCATGCACAGACTCTAATAGGCGGGAATGAGGGAATAACCCTTTGCTTGATAGTTGACCAAGGAAACCCAGCCGTTGTCTACGTTGCCGACGCCTTCCACGTTTGCGGGCTGAACCCCGAAAAGATTCCCGCCATACAGGCAGTAATCGAATTTGATACCCTCGCTGGCCAAGGCGGAAATCTTCTGCTTGATTTCGTCGATCATTTTTTTCTCCTCTGGCGTATATCCTTTCGGGTCCTTAGCCAGCAGCTTGACCGACTCTCCGCCAAAATTGACGACAAAATCAGGGTGTGCCGCCTTCACCTGGGCATCCTGATCTTTGTAGGTGTCACCTATCAGTTTCAGATAGATGAGGGCCAGTCTGGGGTTGCCGGTCCGAAAATCGATCAAGGCTTTCCCCGGCTTGTCGCTTTTGAGGGCGTTGAACTCTTCGGTATGCGCGATGCTGGGTGACAGCAGGTAAGTGATAAAGAGCAGGGCTGCCATAAAGGCTGACCTGGAATAGTCCAGCCAATGGCTATTGCAGCGGATAGAAAATGTTTGCATGATAAATCTCCTGTTTCGCGATGAAGGGAATGGATGAACACCCGGGGTGCTATCCAGCCCGCCACCCATGAATGCTCAGGCGGCCCGGCACTGTCAGAATGCTTGAAGGGGCCCCCCCAAGTCCTTTCCGGGATCTGATCATTTGCTTATCATATCCTGCATCCGCCGCAGGCCAGCCCAATACACCGATGACAATCCACATCCACCGTTTCGCAGCATTTGAACTCGACCCGAGTCGGCGCGCCTTGTTTCTCGACGGAAAGGAAGTGCCGCTTCAGCCCCGTGTTTTCGATTTGCTGCACTTTCTCGTTGCAAACCGTAACCGGGTCGTGAGCAAGGAGGAACTGTTGGACGCCTTGTGGCCGGGGATGGTGGTCACGGAAAGTTCGCTGCAAAGGGCGGTCAGCCTCGCACGCAATGCGCTGCAGCAGGGCGGATTGGTAGGGGCAATCCGCAACTATTCCAGGCGCGGGTATCGCTTTCATGCAGAGGAAGCCGAAGTCATCTCCGACCCCACAACAGATAACCCAACTTCCGAGGCTGAGAACGCCTACACAAATTCACAATGGCACGAAGCAATGAGCGCATTCGCCCGGGCCGACCAGCACCAGCCTCTGGATGCCGACGCGCTAGAGCGTTGGGGCATCGCCGCGCAGTGTGCGGGTGATCTAGCGGCGGCTGTTGGCCCCCTAGAGCGGGCTGCGGTGGCCTATTCCAGCCGGGGGGAGCGGGAAGCGGCTGCCCGCGTCCTGATCGGCCTCGCACGTATCCAGATCGAATCCCTGGATCTCGCGGTAGCGCAGGGCTGCCTGCGCCGGGCGGAGCGCTTACTCAGCGGCTTGGCCGAGGGTGAGCAGCATGGTCATCTTGTCTGGATGACGGCGCGCTACCATCTCAATAAGGGGGAACTGGCCGAAGCCATTCAGCTTGCGCAGGAAGCGCGTGATATCGGCCATGCACTGGGCAATGCAGATATCGAATCCATGGGCATCCTGATTCATGGCGTCGGGCTGCAGGCTAAGGGCGAAGTGGAAATCGGACTTGCCTTGCAGGATGAAGCGGCCGCCGCCGTGTTATCCGGCAATGTGTCGCCCCTAGTAGGCGGCATCGTGTATTGTGGTATGATTTCTAGTTGCTGCAATTGCGGGGATTGGCAGCGGGCTGGCCAGTGGACCGATCATTTTGTCCGCTGGTGCCAGCGCAGCCACATCGACACCTTTTCGGGCGCCTGTTTAGTTCATCAGGCCGAAATTTTTGCTATGTCCGGCAAGTTGGAACACGCTCAGGACGCTATTCTGCGTGCAGACCCCTTGATTCGCCTCGGTGCGCCCTGGGCGTTAGGGGATGCTTATCGCCTTATGGGCGATGTGTATCTGGCACGTGGCGAGCTGGATGCTGCGGAGCAAAGTTTTCATTTCGCCTATCAGCATGGTTGGGATCCTTATCCCGGTTATGCAGAGCTGTTGTATCTTCGCGGGCGAGGTGAAGAAGCGGTGCGTGGCCTAGAACGCGCCGCGTCCAAGACAAATTGGGTGGCGGCCGAACGTAGCGCGTGCCATCTGGCCCATGCGGCTCAGTTCGCAGCGTTATCAGGGCAACAGGAAAAGGCCCGAGAGCTGCTCCATCATCTTGACGGAGAACCCCGACGGTGTGAATCCGGCGTGGTTGCCGGTCAAGTCGACTGCGCCCGTGCCGAACTGGCTTGGTCAGAGGGCAACACACATGAGGCACAGCGTCTGCTGCATCGCGCCCTTTACTTATTACAGCGCAGAGGAGCTGTCATGGAAGCGGCCCGGGTTCATCTGCGATTAGCGGAACTATTAGCGCTGCAAGGAGAGCAGGGAGCTGCTCGCATGGAATTGCGTGCTGCTGAAGGCGTATTCCAAGCGGCGAGCGCCAAGGGATATCTCGACCGATGCCATGTCCTAGCGGATTCCCTTATTCCTTGAATGAGAAATTCTTTACGTCTGCCGAGAGCGCCAGATGGCTGGAAATAGTCGGCCCAACACAATAGGCTTGGCCGAAACCGGACATTATTCTGATCTACTTTGAATCCACACCGAGAAGCGGTCATTGTTGATTTGCACGCCAGATTGACCCTCTAATTGCATTTTGATTTGACCCGACCAGTTGGATTTAATCCCACAGGACACAAGGCCTGCTATTATCTGTAATGGAGTCTATCTTAAATGCAAAATCTCAAACAATCTGGGTCAACCTGTTGTCCAAATTAACAGGTATATCCAATCAGCGGCAAGCGATAACGATATCACTTCACCCGACGGAGTCTAGGGAAATCAATCCAACACGCCGCAATGAAGGCTGGAAGGTTTACAGGGGGCACATCTTGAATACGGTTAACACCGAATTTTTCAAATAACGCAAACAGCGGACGCATGCCGTAGGCTTTCGCATAGCGAGCTGCTGCATGTACCGCTTCTTTGTATTGTGGGCTGTTGCCGGGCATTTTGTCCCCCACAGTCCGTTTATCGGTAATAGGTATCGTTAATCATGGGCCTGATTTTGTCAACACATATCCGGCTTGTATCAGAATAAGCTGAACCGCTTCGGATATGTTTTTTCTTGCGATTCACGCCGCGAAGCACTCTATATGGCAACCGTTTAGGCGTTGCGATCTCGAGTTGCCGCTTAGAACAAAATTAGGCATTGGAAAGCCGAGCGTCGCGCCCGCAGAAATCAAATTTATTGCAGAAACTCCTCAGCAGACTTTACTAAGATCGCAGCGGTAGTAAAAAGGGGGAGCAGGTCAAGGTATATTGCCCGGAATATCTGCCCCCGGATACCCGGCTATGCCGACTGGCCGCGATCTCACAAACCCAATATAGAGGCAATCGCATCGAATAGGCGTCATGCGGTCGCTACTTTATAGCTTCTTTATAAGTCTGCCCCCACTCTTTACAACCATTTTATTCGGCTTGTCCTATCCTGATTGCGTTTGCAAGTTTCGGAGGGATTCTCATGGACATCGTCTGGATTGCGCTGCTCGGCGCCTTTTATCTGCTGCTGGTCTTCCTCGCGCTCGGCTTCGAGCGGCTGTCGCCGCGGAGGTGATATGAATATGTTCTATCTCGTCGGCGGTGGCGTCGCTCTTTTGATGTTCGGTTATCTGCTTTATGCCCTGGTAAGGGCGGAGGACTTTTAGATGACGACTCAATCCTGGTTTTTGCTTGCGGCCTACCTCGCTGTACTCCTGGCGGCGGTCAAGCCGCTGGGCCTCTACATGGCTAAGCTGATGGACGCCCCGGGCTGGCAGCCCATGGCGCGGTTTGAAAGCCGGGTATTCCGCTGGTGCGGCATCGGCGAAGAAATGAACTGGCGCCAGTACGCCCTGGCTGTGCTGCTGTTTAGCCTGGTCGGGTTCATCGTGGTGTACGTCCTGCAGCGCTTGCAGGCGTGGTTGCCGCTTAATCCGCAACACCTCGGCCCGGTGTCGGCGGATTCGAGCTTCAACACCGCCATCAGTTTCGTTACCAACACCAACTGGCAGGGATACGGCGGCGAGACCACCATGAGCTATCTCACCCAGATGCTGGGGCTGGCGGTGCAGAACTTTCTGTCCGCCGCGGCCGGCATCGCGGTGCTGTTCGCCATGATCCGCGGGTTCGCCCGCCATTCCGCGACCACCATCGGCAACTTCTGGGCCGACCTCTGGCGCGTCACCGGCTACCTGCTGCTGCCGCTGTCCTTCATTCTTGCGCTGGCGCTGGTCAGCCAGGGGGTGGTTCAGAACTTCTCCGCCTACCAGGCCGTGACCACGCTCGAGCCGTTGACGTACGAGACACCCAAACTTGATGAGACCGGTCAGCCGCTAAAGGACGCCGCCGGTAACCCGCTTAACGAAACGGTCACCGTCACTCAGCAAACCCTGCCCATGGGCCCGGCCGCTTCGCAGATCGCGATCAAGCAGCTCGGGACCAATGGCGGCGGCTTTTTCAACGTCAACTCGGCGCACCCCTATGAGAATCCCACGGTTCTATCCAACTTCCTGGAACTGCTCGCGATCCTTATGGTTCCGGCGGCGCTTTGTTACACGTTCGGCAGGGCAGTGGGGGATACGAGGCAAGGCTGGGCCATACTGACGGCGATGACGTTGGTCTTCGCCGGTGCAACCATTGCGACCATGAGCTTAGAGCAGCAGGGCAATCCACTGCTCGCTAGCTTGGGTACCGAACAGACGCCGAGCTTACTGCAATCGGGAGGCAATATGGAGGGCAAGGAGACCCGCTTCGGCATAGGTGCCTCGGCGCTGTGGGCCACGGCCACCACCGCAGCTTCCAACGGCTCGGTCAACTCCATGCACGATTCCTACACGCCCCTCGGCGGGCTGATACTCATATGGATGATCCAGCTCGGCGAGGTGATCTTCGGTGGTGTCGGATCCGGCTTGTACGGCATGCTGGTGTTTGCATTGATGGCAGTATTCATTGCCGGCCTTATGATAGGCCGCACGCCGGAGTACCTGGGAAAGAAGATTGAGGCCTTCGACATGAAGATGGTGTCGATCGCGATCCTGATGACGCCGGCACTGGTGCTACTCGGCACGGCGATCGCCGTGGTGACTGCTGCTGGCAAGGCAGGCATCTTCAACCCCGGCGCGCATGGCTTCTCGGAGGTGCTGTATGCCTTTTCCTCGGCCGCCAACAATAACGGCAGCGCCTTTGCCGGCCTCGATGCCAACACTCCCTTCTACAACGGCTGGTTGGGTGTCGCCATGTGGTTTGGACGCTTCGCGGTGATCGTACCGGTGCTGGCCATCGCCGGTTCGCTCGCAGCCAAAAAGCGCGTGGCTCATGGACCCGGCACCATGCCCACCCACGGGCCGCTGTTCGTCGGTGTGTTGCTGGGTACGGTGTTGCTGGTCGGCGCGCTGACCTATGTACCGGCGCTAGCCTTAGGGCCTGCGGTAGAGCATCTGATGCTCTCGTCCGCCCGTTGATTGAGAGGAAACACTCATGTCAGTGACTAAGCTTTCGATGTTTGATCCATCGCTTGTCAAGCCGTCCCTGCTTGATGCGTTGCGCAAGCTCGATCCACGCGTCCAGCTCCGCAACCCGGTGATGTTCGTGGTGTACGTGGGTAGCCTGCTCGCCACTGCGCTGTGGCTGCAGGCCCTGGTGGGCCGGGGCGAGGCGCCGGCCTGGTACATCGGTACCACTACCCTGTGGCTGTGGTTCACGGTGTTGTTTGCTAACTTCGCCGAGGCGCTGGCCGAGGGGCGCAGCAAGGCCCAAGCGGCGGCACTGCGCGGGGTGCAGAAGGCAGCAATGGCCAAAAAGCTGCGCGAACCGCGCTACGGAGCGAGAGTCGACACCGTGCCCGGGGCCGTGCTGAGGCGCGGTGACGTGGTTCTCGTCGAGGCCGGTGACCTGATCCCCGCCGACGGCGAGGTGATCGAGGGTGTCGCCTCAGTAAATGAGAGCGCCATCACCGGCGAATCCGCTCCGGTTATCCGCGAGTCGGGCGGCGATCTGTCCGCCGTAACCGGCGGCACCACTGTGCTGTCCGATTGGATCGTAGTGCGGGTCACGGTCAATCCCGGCGAGACCTTTCTCGACCGGATGATCGCTCTGGTGGAGGGCGCCAAACGCAAGAAGACCCCAAATGAAATCGCGCTCACCATCATGCTGGTGGCCCTAACCCTGGTGTTTTTGCTGGCGACCGTGACCCTGCTGCCCTATTCGCTGTTCGCGGCGGAGGCCGCCAAGGCTGGAGCGCCGGTGACCATCACCGCCTTAGTGGCGTTGCTGGTTTGTCTGATCCCGACCACCATCGGCGCGCTGCTCTCGTCCATCGGCATTGCCGGTATGAGCCGTATGCTCGGCGCCAACGTCATTGCCACCTCCGGGCGCGCAGTGGAGGCGGCCGGTGACGTGGACGTCCTGTTGCTCGATAAGACTGGCACCATCACACTCGGCAATCGCCAGGCGGCGGCGTTTCTACCGGTCCGCGGCGTGCCCGAACAACGTTTGGCCGATGCCGCGCAGCTCGCCTCACTCGCCGATGAGACGCCGGAGGGCCGGAGCATTGTGGTGCTGGCCAAGCGGCGTTATAACCTGCGAGAACGCGATATTCACAGGCTCGGCGCATCCTTTGTGCCTTTCTCCGCGCAGACGCGCATGAGCGGCGTGGATCTCGAAGGGCGCGAGATCCGCAAAGGCGCCACGGACGCCCTCCGCAAATATATTGAGACCCGCGGCGGCACCTTTTCCAAGGAGGTGTCGCAAGTGGCGGACGAGGTGTCGCGACGCGGCAGTACCCCGCTGGTGGTGGCCGAAAATGCGCGCGTACTCGGGGTGATCGAGCTCAAGGACATTGTAAAGGGTGGCATCAAGGAACGCTTCGCCGAGCTGCGTCGCATGGGCATAAAGACCGTGATGATCACCGGCGACAACCGCCTTACTGCCGCGGCGATTGCCGCCGAGGCAGGTGTGGACGATTTTCTCGCCGAGGCCACGCCCGAAACCAAGCTGGCGCTGATCCGCCGATATCAAGACGAGGGCCGCCTGGTGGCGATGACCGGCGACGGCACCAATGACGCCCCGGCGCTGGCGCAGGCCGACGTTGCCGTGGCCATGCACAGCGGCACCCAGGCGGCCAAGGAAGCGGGTAATATGGTCGACCTCGACTCCAATCCCACCAAGCTGATCGAGGTAGTGGAGATTGGAAAACAAATGCTGATGACACGCGGTTCGCTGACCACATTCAGCATCGCCAACGACCTTGCCAAGTATTTCGCCATCATCCCCGCCCTCTTTGCGGGGGTTTATCCTCAGCTCAATTCGCTTAACATCATGGGGCTCGCGAGCCCCGAGTCCGCGATCCTCTCCGCAGTGATCTTCAACGCGCTGATCATCGTCGCGTTGATCCCGCTGGCGCTTAAAGGCGTCACATATCGGCCGCAGGGGGCCGCAATGGTGTTGAGGCGCAACCTGTTGCTGTACGGTGCTGGCGGTGTGATCGTGCCGTTTGTGGGGATCAAGATCATCGACATAGGCCTGACAACGCTGGGTCTGGTTTGAAGGAGTAAATACCATGACTGCTCAATTACGTTCCGCCTTATCGCTGTTTGCGGTACTCACCGTTGTCACCGGGATCGTGTATCCGCTTGCAGTCACTGGCCTTGCCCAGGTCCTGTTTCCGCGGCAGGCCAACGGCTCGATTGTCACAGTCAATGGCACGGCCGTCGGTTCAGCGCTGATCGGCCAGCAATTCAGCTCGCCGCGCTATTTCTGGGGACGCCTGTCGGCCACCGGGGTCCATCCCTACAACGCCGCGGCGTCCGGCGGCTCGAACCTCGGACCGCTTAATCCGGCGCTCACCGATGCGGCAAAGGCGCGTATTGGGGCACTCAGGACCGCTGATCCCGACAATATCGCGTCGGTACCGGTCGACCTGGTAACTGCCTCCGGCAGCGGACTTGATCCCGAGATATCACTGGCGGGCGCGTATTATCAGGCGCCACGGATTGCGAAGGCACGCGGACTGCTGGAGGAACAAGTGCGGGTGCTGATTGAAGACCATGCCAGGCGACCTTGGCTCGGCGTGTTCGGGGAACCGCGGGTGAACGTACTCACGCTTAATCTGGCGCTCGACAAGACATAGGATTATACGATGGATCAAGACGATCATCGGCCGAACCCTGAACTCCTGCTGGCCGACGCACGCGCGCAGGGCGGCACAGGGAGTCATGGCCGGCTAAAGATACTGTTCGGCGCCTCCCCGGGTGTCGGCAAGACCTACAGCATGTTACTGGAGGCCCGCCGCCTCAAGGCCGAGGGGCGCGACGTGGTGGTGGGCGTGGTCGAAACCCACGGCCGTGCGGAGACTGCGGCCCTGCTCAAGGGACTGGAGATCCTGCCGCGTAAAGCGGTGGACCACCACGGCCGAACGCTGGAAGAGTTCGATCTCGATGGAGCCCTCACACGCAAGCCGGCCATCCTGCTGGTCGACGAACTCGCTCACAACAATGCCCCGGGTTCGCGGCACCCCAAGCGCTGGCAGGACGTCGAGGAGTTGCTCGCCGCCGGCATAGATGTCCTCAGCACCGTCAACGTGCAGCACATCGAAAGCCTAAAGGACATCGTCGGCGGGATCACGGGAATCCGAGTGAGCGAGACGATTCCGGATCATGTCTTCACCGACGCGGATGAAGTGGTGCTGGTGGACCTGACGCCGGACGACCTCCTAACACGCCTGCGGGAGGGTAAGGTCTACATTCCGGAGCAGGCGCAGCGCGCCATCGAGAACTTCTTCCGCAAGGGCAATCTCATTGCACTGCGCGAGCTAGCCTTGCGCCAAACCGCGGACCGGGTGGATGACGAGATGCGCAGCTTCCGCCGCAGGCTTGCCGCGGCGCCGGTGTGGCGGACGCGCGATACGTTAGTCGCCTGCATCGGACCGGGGGACGTGGACGAAAAGGTAGTGCGCACCGCAGCGCGTCTCGCCGCGAAGCTCGACGCCACCTGGTATGCGGTCTACATCGAGACACCCAAACTGCAGCGCCTGCCAGGGGCACAGCGCGCCGCGATCATGAAGACGCTTCACTTGGCCCAGCAGCTTGGCGCCGAGTCCGTAACATACTCGGCGCAGGACCCTGTTCAGGCCGTGCTCGATTTCGCCCGCCATAACAATCTCGGCCGCATCGTGGTTGGCCGCAGTACCCGGCGCGACCTACGCCATTTCCTGCGCGGCTCCTTCAGTCAGCGGTTGGCGTCGCGCTCCCCTGACATTGACCTTATCACCGTGGCGCGCGAGGAGCAGCGCCCTCAGCGTGCACCTCCGCGAGACGGAACCGAACATACCGAAGCGCTGCGCCGCCGGCGTCGCTGGGATTACGTCTATACATTCCTGATCTGCACAGGTATCACGTTGGGCGCACTGCCGCTGCTCGGATATTTCGAGCTCGCCAACATCGTGATGCTGTTTCTGCTAGGAGTGGTAATCGTCGCTTATCGGTTCGGGCGGGGGCCGGCGGTACTGATGGCATTTCTGTCGGTGGCCGCTTTCGATATCTTCTTCGTTCCACCGCGGTTCAACTTCGGGGTCAGCGACGTGCAATACCTGCTGACCTTCATAGTCATGCTCATCGTTGGCTTAGTGACTGGGCATCTCACAGCGGGACTACGTTATCAAGCTCGGGTGGCGACAACTCGTGAGGAACGCGCGCACAGCCTCTATGAGGCAGCCAAGGCCCTGTCCTCCGCGCTGGTGGAACAACAGGTCGTCGATGTCAGCGGGGTTTTTCTCCGATCGGGCTTCCACGCTAAAACCGCCGTTCTACTGCCGGATGCCTCGGACAAACTCCAACCGCCGCCCGCCGCACAGGAGCCTGCGCCGGCCTATGACCTGGCCGTCGCACAGTGGTGCTTTGACAAGAGCGAACCCGCCGGCCCGGGCAGCGACACGCTGCCTGCCGCCGCGCAGCTCTACCTGCCGCTGAAGACGCCGATGCGGGTGCGCGGCGTCCTGGTTATCGAGCCCGAAAACCCGCAGCAGTTGCTGTTGCCTGAACAGCGCCGGCTGCTTGATACTTTTGCTGCCTTGGTCGCCATTGCTCTCGAGCGGGTACATTTCGTATCGGTCGCTCAGGAAACCCTGGTACAGATGGAATCCGAGCGCCTGCGCAACACACTGCTGGCGGCGATCTCCCACGATCTGCGAACGCCGCTGACGGGGCTGGTGGGTATGGCGGAGACTCTTGCTTTGGAATTGTCCTCGGACAAATCGGCCATAGCGGACCAAGCGGAGATCATTCGCGTACAGGCCCACCGCATTACCGACATGGTCAATAATCTTCTCGATATGGCTAAGCTGCTGTCGGGCGACGTCAAGCCTCATAAGGATTGGCAGTCGTTCGAGGAAATCGTAGACGGGGCCTTGAAGATTCTCGAGCCATCGCTCAAGGGGCATCCACTCCAGGTTGCGCTGGCGGAGGATATGCCGCTGATCCGCTGCGATGCTATTCTTATAGAGCGTGTACTGGCCAACCTGCTTGATAATGCCCAGAAGTACACGCCGCCCGGGACCACCATCGGAATACGTGTCGAGCCGGTCGATGACGAGTTGCAGGTCGAGGTATGGGACGAAGGTCCCGGCATTCCACCCGGAAAGGAGCGTGTCATCTTCCATAAGTTTGCGCGCGGCCAAAAGGAATCCGCCATTCCGGGCGCGGGTCTCGGGCTAGCGATCTGCGATGCGATAGTCACGGCCCACGGCGGCAGGATTTGGGCGGAGAACCGCGTCCCTCGCGGCGCGCGCTTTATCTTCGCTTTGCCAGTGGAGCTGCAACCTCTTGTTGAACCGGAGGGGCAGACATGATTCGGGAGAACACCCATCGATAGCCAGAGAAACGTACTCATCGTCGAGGACGAAAAGGCGATTCGGCGCTTCGTGCGCCTAGCCCTCGAGGCGGAGGGCTTTCGCGTTTTCGAGGCGGAGACATTGCAGCGCGGTATCATCGAAGCGGGCACACGCAAGCCGGATCTGGTGATCCTGGATCTGGGTCTTCCGGATGGCGAAGGCCTCGATTTTATTCACGCCGTGCGAGCCTGGGGCCATTTCCCCATCATCATCCTGTCCGCCCGCAGCGAAGAGTCGGACAAGGTGGAGGCGCTGGATGCCGGTGCCGACGATTACCTCGCCAAGCCCTTCGGCGTGGCGGAACTGCTGGCGAGGGTCCGGGCGGCGCTGCGGCGACAGGCGCACCGGGGAGAAGCTCAGGAACCCTTGCTGCGCTTCGGCGACGTGACTGTCGACCTAATGAATCGCCGCGTTTCCAAAGCCGAGCGCGAAGTGCATCTCACACAAATTGAGTTTCGCCTGCTCAACGCACTGGTGAGCCACCCTGCCAAGGTACTGACACACCGGCAGATCCTACGTGAAGTCTGGGGGCCGGCGTTCAGCGAACACAGCCACTATCTCCGCATCCACATGGCGCATCTGCGCCAGAAGCTGGAAGACGACCCGGCGCGGCCGCGCTTTCTGCTGACAGAAACGGGAATCGGTTATCGCTTTATGCCGAGCTAAGACGGGCTAGGGCGTCTCTGGGAACTGACATTTCAAGTCGACGGTCAATTCGCGGCAAATGAGCTGCCGGGGTCGGAGCGCTACAGTATCGGCGGTGCCCAATACGGCCGCGCCTACGATCCCTCGGAAATCACCGGTGATCATGGCCTGGCCGGGCGTTTGGAAATGGCGTATCGCCTATCGAATACGGCACGCCACTGGCGCTTCAGTCCCTATGGATTCTACGATCTTGGCGCGGTGTGGCAGGTACATCCACAAGCCTTGGATGACCGCGCGTCGCTTGCTTCATGCGGTTTGGGTGTGCGGGCGATCGGCGCCGGATTATCCGCCTATTTAGAATGGTTAGAACTGGGCAAACCGCTGACGCGAGCCGTGGCTTCGCAGGGCAATGATGGCAAGAAAGAGCGGCTATTTGCCGGTATAGCCTATGAATTCTGAGTATTTTATAGTTCTCAAATATAAAACTCGTCGGGAGAATTTGTAATTTAGCGTGGTTATCTGCGGTACTAACAGGCCGCGGCGATGTGCCTGCTAATCGTAGCGTTCGAGGGTAGCGAGAGCGGGGAAAAGGCTATCGGCTCAGTGTGCCAGGTTAGTGCCGTTAGGCGATCGGCGCGCGCGATGAGCGTTGTGGTTGTCGCGAAAATCGCAAATGAGATCAAACTGCAACAGGTCTAATTCAATGGCGCCAACACGTCGCGCCGCAACAAGTCCACGAGCCCCGTTCCGGTAGCGATATCTAGAACTCGTTGGCTGGACCGTAAATGAGTACGTCGCGCCGGCAACACAACAATGCGTCGATGACGATCGGAATTTCTCGACGTCGAGTCATAAGTTTCAGCAGGCGCCCCTTGATAACTACCGAATTGCCTAGCAGCTTTCAAAGGTTATCTTAAACCGTGACTCGTAGTTCTGATTAATATCAGAATGAGAAGAGAGACTCACTCCGATCTGCAATTGCCGGACTAGCGTACAGAGTATTATTTCGCGCCCTTTTGGCGCAGCAATTTTGCAATATCGTTTCCTATCGCACGCGATTCTGGCGTCGCACCGACTTTATCCTTCGCGTTGATATCCGCCCCATGAGCCAGCAGTAATTCCACCACGTCCTTGTAATTAAATACCACAGCCAAATGCAAAGGTGTTTCTCCATTATTATTTTTGATATCGACGTCAGCATGGTGTGCCAGCAACAATTCCACCATGTCCTTGTTGCCGATCGCCGCCGCCCAGTGCAATGGCGCCAAACCATCGGTGGATTTGGCATTGACGTTGGCTTTGTGGGACAAGAGAAATTCCGCCACGTCTTTACGGCCATTAGCCACCGCCACGTACAAAGGGGTGTCGCCGGCGTCATCAATAGTTACTACAAGATTAGGGTCGCCTTTGAGCAGTTCCTTGACCTTTTCCAGGTTGCCGCTTTTGGCGGCATCATGAATCTCACCGCAGAAGGCAGCGTTGTTCCAAATCAGCGCGACTAGCATAACCGCGGTGATCCGAGTAATAGAGGACTTACAGAGGTAGCTATAGATCGTGTGCAAAGTATTATCCTTACTTAAGGAATATATATTTGATTATTCTACCCCGTAGCGTCCAAATATTGTAACCTGCATCAGCGCGGCCAAGTTTAACGGTTGAACTGTGGAGATATTTATAGTGATCTCATGGCGCCTGTTCCTCCGGTGTTAAATTCCTGTTCATGATGTTTACGAACTTGGTCAATGGGCACCTACTCGACCTCTTTGACTATTTAAGGTACCGTGAAGCAAATAAAGGCTTGGGTCACTAGCCATAATCGCTTTATGAAAACAGCCAACCAAACCTATATTGGTCATCGTTATCCTGCTGAGATTATTATCCATGCGGTCTGATCAATGAGAGGGATATCGTCATGACGAAAACGGAACGCCGGAATAAGTTTAAAAGATCGAATCTTGATCCCGTCAAAGATAAGTGGGGCGCGCAGCCCGATGATAATTACGGATATATCTCGGAAGAGGAACGGCGAGAAATGCGCGGCCTCGAAGATTGGGAAATGGTAAACAACATGTCCGATTCGCAGCCGGGCCTTTTTGCCTGGTTTCACACCGTGCTCGGCTCGATCGTTCTCGGAGTAATACTGTTTGCTTTATTGGCCTACGCAATTTATTACTTTCAGTTCCATTACGGATCGTCCTTGTTTGGCTGAGACTCTCGATGAACCTTGCAAGAATTGTGAACTCCGACCGATAGAAGAGGCGACGCTCGGTTTCTTACTCGGCCTTTCTTTCGATACCGCCTGGCGAGAGAACTCCCCCGGTGGTTTGAGGTCGAGTACACGTTACTTCAATTCATAACGGTCAATTCTCGTTGACGGGGAACGAGATGCTGATGCCGATCGTGTCGACCCAGCCGAGTTCACGGGCGTCACTCGTCACAAGAATCGGCGATCCGCTTACGCACTTCCGCAAGACTGCTTTGATATTCTTCTTCCGTGAGCCGTCTTTGCGTACCGTCAGGGTCCGTAATCTTGATGCGCGAGCCGGGGCGGCTTTCGAGTACGGCCAGCCGCTCACGTGCCCGGTGACAGGTTTCCGCGCGCGCCGCTTCTTCCTCTGCCGTCTTCTTTTGCTTCTGCTCTTTCTTTAGCTGATCTTCCTCCCCCTGTTTTTGCGATTGCAGCAATTCATTGAGCTGTCTTTCCGCCCCCGGATCGGCCGGGGAAAGGCGCGGTTGTTCGATGGATTCGTACTGTCCGCTGGCCGGAGGGGCATCGGAAAAATGCGTGACTCCCTGCTTATCCTGCCATTTGTACACCGCGCCATGGGTCAACGGCGTAAATAGCAGTATGGTCATCGCAATTAGAATTGATGATAGTGGCCTGTTCATAATAATCTCCGCGTTATTGGAAGCACTCAGGGGAGTTAATGCCATGCGCTTTATGTTTCCCTCGGGGCCGACTGAATCGCCTCGGAACTCAAACAGCGTTATTCCCCATAGGCAAGATCGTCCATCATCTGGGCAAATTTTGACCAGTTAATGCGTTTGCTTTTCTGCTTCTTGCGTCCGTACCAATAGAGTGAGCCGCGTCCTACTTCCAATTCACCGATTTTTTCCCCGTCGGCGTATATATTCAAATTAAGCGATGACTTGGCCTTTGCGAGTTCGAAGTTCGATAAATCGGCCTTAACTTCGTGCTTGCGTGGCGATGTGCTATTGAGTATCTTCTTCGCCATCATCCGGTCTCCCCATCGTGGACAGGAATGGAAATATACTTAGGATATGCCCGTAATCTCCTAATATTCAAGCTCGCGTCGTTATGACGTTAAGTAAACAATCCGCGTTCTATGAACGCGGATTGTTTACTTTTGTTCCGCTGTTTCTTCGTATATCATGCCACGCCTCGTGGGCTGATCAGTGCATTTCCGGCCGCGCGCTACGCGATAATTCATATGATTAATACAAGAACTTGACACTAAAGTTTGGCTCATGAATCCCGGACGATGGTCTATGTTGAAGATATGCCAAGACTACTTAATAACCTTGAATTGTGGAAGTAGATATTTCTGAATTACGAAATAAATTTCAGGGAGGTTTCCGTACTGGAGAATTAAGTTGGGTTTGAGCCGCCCGGCTTATTGCAGATATTTTAGAAATAAAGAACATGCCGTGTGTATTCCAGTTGCCGCCATGGTGAGTTTAGATGAAAACTGAAAAGACCCAATCAATTCGACTTAAGGACTACGCGCCGCCGCCATTCCTAGTGGATACCGTCGATCTCGATGTGAATTTCCAGGCGGGAGAAGCCCGCGTCACCGCGCATCTGGCCGTCCGCCGCAATCCTATGGCATTCGAACCCCAGGCGGCGCTGATGTTGAACGGCGAGGACCTGGAAACACTCCGTGTTACGCTCGACGGCCGCATTCTCGCGGCGGACCAATACTTACTCGGCGATACCAAGCTGACGATTTCCGATGTGCCAGATGCCTTTATACTGCAGACTGTAATTCGCATTCGACCGGATGCCAATAATAAATTGTCCGGCCTGTACCGGTCGGCCAATGGCTATTTCACTCAATGCGAGGCCCAAGGCTTCCGCCGCATCACCTGGTTCCTGGACCGCCCGGATGTAATGTCGCGTTATACCGTGACCATCCATGCCGAAAAAAATCTGTTGCCGCTGCTGTTGTCCAACGGTAATCCCGTTGGCGGCGGTGATGAGCCGGGCGCTACCGACGCCGACCGGCACTGGGCAAGATGGGAAGATCCGTTTCCCAAACCCTGTTATCTCTTTGCGCTGGTGGCCGCGCGTCTCGAGGAATTGCGCGATACCTATCATACCGGCTCCGGACGCTGCGTCGACCTCGCCATCTACGTCGAACCGGGCAAAGCAGATCAGTGCGGCCACGCCATGGAAGCGCTGAAGAAAGCCATGCGTTGGGATGAGGACACCTTTGGGCTCGAATGCGATCTTGATCACTACATGATCGTTGCCGTCGATGACTTCAACATGGGCGCGATGGAAAACAAAGGTCTCAATATCTTCAACACCAGCAACGTGCTGGCCCGGCCGGATGTGGCCACTGATAGAGATTACGAACGCATCGACCGCGTAGTGGCGCACGAGTATTTCCACAACTGGACCGGTAACCGCGTTACCTGCCGTGATTGGTTTCAGCTGTCGCTGAAGGAAGGGTTAACGGTATTCCGTGATCAGGAGTTCGGCGCCGTTGCGCACGGCCGCGGCCTTAGCCGTATCCGCGACGTGCGCAGCTTGCGTGCCGCTCAGTTCCCCGAGGATGCCGGGCCCATGGCGCATCCGGTGCGGCCTTCGTCCTACATTGAGATCAACAATTTCTACACAGCCACGGTGTATCAGAAAGGCGCCGAAGTGGTACGCATGATCCGCGCGCTGATAGGCCAAGAGGCCTTTCGGCGCGGCATGGATATTTACTTCGCGCGTCACGACGGGCAAGCGGTCACCTGCGACGATTTCGTCGCGGCCATGGCGGCGGCCTCGGGCCTGGACTTCGGACAATTCATGCGCTGGTACGACCAGGCGGGAACGCCGCATATTACCGCGAAGGGCCATTATGACGCCGCCGCACGCCGCTATGTGCTGACATTGGCGCAGCGCAGTACCGGCTCGGCGCTCGATCAGCCTTATCATATTCCTGTCGCCATCGGCTTGATCGGACCTGATGGCACGGACTTGCCTCTGCGTTTGAAAGGCGCGGCGCACGCCGCTGCTAAGCAATGCGTGCTAGCGCTGAACAGGCCTGTACAGGAGTTCGTCTTCGAAGGCGTCGATGTCGTCCCGTTACCTTCCCTGCTGCGGGGATTTTCGGCTCCGGTGACGCTCGATTTTCCCTATAGCGACGATGAACTGGCACATCTGCTTATGTATGACAGCGACCCCTTTAACCGCTGGGAGGCGGGCCAGCGCCTCGCTGGGCACTTGATACTCGCCGCGACCGCGTCCTACGCCGCCGGCGGGACGCCGGCGTGGCCCACCAGCTTCGCAGACGCCGCGGCCCGGATTATCGCGAACGCTGACGACGATCCTGCCTTCGCCGCCGAAGTCCTGACCTTGCCGTCGGAAGCGACACTGGCTGAGCAACTGGATGTCGTTGACCCCGATGCTCTGCACGCTGCCCGTCGTGGCCTGCGCCGTTTCCTGGCCGAACAACTTAGATCAAGCATGACAGATTGCTATGATCGTTATGAGCCGCACAGTCCCTATCGGTTTGACACGGTGGATGCCGGGCGGCGCGCCCTGCGCAACCTTTGCCTCGGTTATCTGACGGAATTGGATACGCCGAATGAGCGAGCTCTGGCGATGCGCCAATTCACATCGGCCGATAACATGACGGATCAATTCGCCGCACTGGCGGCGCTTGCCCAATGCGCCGGTTCTGAACGGCGGCAGGCGCTTGCCGATTTCTACGAGCGCTGGCGGTGCGAGACGCTGGTGGTGAACAAGTGGTTGATGGTTCAGGCCACCAGCGATCTGCCTGAAACGCTGTCTGAGGTGATGAGCCTGATCGAACATCCGGCATTCGACATGCGCAATCCGAATAAGGTCTATGCTCTCCTCGGCGGATATGCTTCCAACCACGCGCGCTTTCATGATGCCGACGGCAACGGCTACCGTTTCATGGCGAACCAAATTCTGACCCTTGATGCAATCAATCCGCAGGTCGCCGCCAGGCTTGCCCGTTGCTTCGATCGCTGGCGCAGATTTGACGCGGGACGCCAGGCGCATGCCCGTTCCGCGCTGGAATCGTTGTATGTAAACGCGGGGCTGTCGCACGACGTCTTCGAGATTGTCGAGCGTGCGCTGGCGTAAAATTCTGCGGTTGCGCGCTTGTGCACAAGGGGATGAATGCTCCAAGCATTGAAGCAGGACATTTCCAAAGGCACGTACCTTAGCTTGGTTGCGGATTGCCAGGCGAGAGTTGATTAGTGATTCGATGCTACGCGGAGCGTAGATTCATATCCATTTTCAACTGATAAATATTAATCTTGATCGGATCTTATGCAATACCGCGCCTGGGTAGGGTTGCTGCTGACATGGGCGTAGTCTGCTCGAGATATGATTAATAAATATTTGATATATATAATTATTTAGTACAAGCCGTCTTCGTGGCTATTTGATATCTCAGCATTTCCAGCCCAGAGTAGGGCAAAACGACCGCTTTGACGTGATTCACGGTTAATTGTTGCTAGGGACTTTGACATGAAGTGATTTCTTGAAGGGGTTGATAGGACGGCCAGGGCGGGCCGGCTTATCATCCGCGGGGCTATTGAAGAAGGGTTGTGTCCACACATTACTCAACCACATTCAACCATCCGATGGGCAAGGGAAAATATGGCGGTGCCCGAGGGAGGCCCCCCGCTATTCATTTGCCCGGGGGCCGTGAGGCGCGGAGTAGCGGCGCATGGCTGCAAAGCATAGCGGCAGAAGTCACACACAAAGGATCGTGAGGCCGAGTTCGCAAGAGTTGACCGGGATGCCTATCGCGTTTCACAAGGGAAGCGGTACAATCACTTCTTTCGTTATAAAATGAAGACGCAAATTGCGAAGAAGATAGAAAGGGGCAACATGCGTAAATTGATATTTTCACTGGTGACGGCATCCGTGTTAAGTACCGCTGTTTCGGCAGCGGAGTTGAAGACTGATCAGCAACGTTTCAGCTACATCATCGGCACGCAAATCGGGCATCAAATTAAAGAGGACGGTATCATCCTTGATGAAGGCGCCTTCATGCAGGCAATTCGCGATGCGGCAAGCGGTACGCCGTCGAAGTTGACTCAGGACGAGATACGGACTACGGTCGAGAATATGAAGAAAGAGCGGGCCGAGCTGGCCTCTCAGGCCGGAGAGAAAAACAAGCAAGAGGGAGAGAAATTCCTCGCCGCCAATCGCAGTAAACCCGGCGTACAGGTGTTGCCCAGTGGCCTGCAATATCAGGTTTTGCACGCCGGCACGGGCGCCAAACCGGCGGCGACGGATACCGTTGAGGTCAACTATCGCGGAACCTTGCTGGACGGCACTGAATTTGATAGCTCCTATAAGCGCGGACAGCCCGCGACGTTCCCTGTCAACGGTGTAATCCAGGGTTGGCAGCAGGCTTTGCAGATGATGAATGAAGGGTCAAAATGGCAACTTTTTATTCCTTCCGACTTGGCATATGGTTCGCGCGGCGCGGGTGGTGTGATAGGGCCTAATGCAACCTTGGTATTTGAAGTCGAACTGTTGAAGATTAAGAAATAGGCGCAGCGACTCGAGGTCGACACTCAGTCCGGCACGGAGTTATCCGGCTTACCAAAACATAGAGACAGCGCCGGATTATAGACGTCGTGGCTTTCACCAGGGAATCTCCGACCCGTCATAACGCAGGAAACGCCCGGTGTCCGCGAGGCTAAATCGTTCCACCACTGAACGCATGCCGCGTACGCTTTGTTCGGCAGTGATCCGCGCGCCGGGACCGCCCATGCGGGTTTGTACCCAGCCGGGGTGCAGCAATAATATGCCGATGCCCCGCGATTTCATTTCCAGCGACAGGCCCTTCATGCTGGCATTCAATGCGGCCTTGCTTGATCGATAGTAATAGCTGCGCGGGCTGGTGATCTCCGCGATGCTGCCCATATGGCTGGTGATGGCGATGACGAGACGCCGCCGGCTGTGCGCCACATGATCGACGAAGGCTTCGGTCACGCGCATCGCGCCGAGAGTGTTTACCTCTAGTGTGCGCAGCCAGTCCTCATAGTTAAACGGGTCGCCGACCGCATCATCGAATTTCTCCAAATACACGCCGGCGTTGTTGAGCAGGATATCGATGGTGTCCTTTGCAAGTCCTGCGGCGAGGGAGCCAATTTCATCTTGATGCGTGATATCGAGGCGGTGAAGGGTTACGGCGGGATAAATTTCGGCCAGCTGCTGAAGGTCGGTCGCCTCGTCCGGACGGCGGCAACTGGCGTAGACGCGCCAGGCTTCCGCGGCGTACTGCCGGGCCCATTCGAGACCCAGGCCGCGATTGCTGCCGGTGATGAGTATGCTGGGCATGCAACACCCCTTAATGTCCATCCGGCGAATTACAATAAACACCGGTTTATAGTAGACTGCCCGTTCCGTCAATATATCCCGGCGGTGATTTTTAATCCCTTGCTAGCGTAATGGTGGCTCGGGCCGGTCCTCCCGCGACGATACACTGTGAACCCCGTCAGGCCCGGAAGGGAGCAGCGGCAGCAGCGGATTCGGGCGCCGGGGTCGGGCGGGTCCGAGCTGCCGCCCTTATCCCTTGATCTACCGAGCGACGTCCCGGCAAATTGGGTTACAATGCCTCGGTTGTTAATTTGGTCAGCGGGAATTACAAACCTTCATGAGTTATCAAGTCCTTGCACGCAAATGGCGTCCTCGCAGTTTTGGCGAGATGATGGGACAGGGGCATGTGTTACGGGCCTTGGTGAATGCCCTGGATAACCGGCGCCTGCACCATGCCTATCTGTTCACCGGCACCCGAGGTGTGGGCAAGACCACCGTGGCGCGCATCTTCGCCAAGTCCCTCAACTGCGAACTGGGTGTGAGCGCCAAACCTTGCGGACAGTGCAGCGCCTGCCGCGAGATCGACGAAGGCCGTTTCGTGGATTTGATCGAGGTAGACGCGGCCTCCCGCACCAAGGTGGAGGATACCCGCGAGCTGCTGGAGAACGTCCAATACGCCCCCAGCCGCGGCCGGTACAAGGTATACCTCATCGACGAGGTACACATGCTGTCCACTCATAGTTTCAACGCCTTATTGAAGACCCTGGAAGAACCGCCGCCCCACGTCAAATTCCTGCTGGCAACTACCGATCCTCAGCGCCTGCCAGTGACCATTCTGTCCCGCTGCCTGCAGTTCAATCTCAAACGCCTGCCGCCGGAGATGATCCTCGAGTATTTGGAAAAGGTGCTGGGCCAGGAGAACATCGCCGCCGAGTCCGGTGCCCTGAAGCAAATCGCACGCGCCGCCGATGGCAGTATGCGCGACGCCCTGAGTTTGCTGGACCAAGCCATCGCCTACGGCGCGGGTCGTGTCGACGAGGCTGACGTGCAAACCATGTTGGGCACCGTCGAGCATAACCAGGTGGTGGATATGCTGGAGGCATTGGCGGCGGCCGACGGCGCCGCTCTGTTGCGACATATCGCCGCCTTGAGCGAATTCGCCCCCGATTACGACGATGTGTTAGCTGAATTGTTATCGCTGCTCCACAACATCGCCGTGACGCAATCGGTGCGCGACGCCGCCGTAGCGGAGCATCTTGATCCCGAGACTGTAAAACGTTTGGCGACGGCCTTGAGCCCGGAAGATGTGCAGCTTCTATATCAGATTGGATTAGTCGGGCGGCGCGATTTATCCGTCGCGCCATCGCCGCGTTTGGGGTTTGAAATGACCTTATTGCGGATGCTGGCCTTTCAACCCGAGGCGGCATCTCGACGGAATCAAATTTCACCTGCCGCGCCCGTTAAAAAAATGATGGATGCCGTTCAACCCCAGCAACATAGCGCAGTACCGACGGCGCAGCGCGATGACAAACCATTGCGCCCTTCTGAGGTAATCACTAATCAACCCATGGCGGGAGATGAGTGGCATCGACTAATTGGACGGTTGTCCTTGCAAGGTGTGGTGCGCGCCCTAGCCAATAATTGCGCCTTGATTCGCCGCGATGGCCATGTTTTTCATTTAGCTTTGGCGCCCGTACATGCTTCCTTGCGCAACGTGAAAGTGGAAGAACGCTTGCAGGAGTCATTGAGCAGCCATTTGGGCGAGAAGATAAAGTTGGTATTTACTGTCGCCGAACCGCGGGAGGAGACGCCGGCGGCCATACAGATGCGCGAGTCTCAGGACCGGATGCGCGCCGCACAGGAGGCTATCGCCCAAGACAAGCATGTCAAGACCTTGCAAGAGATGTTTGGCGCCCGCGTGGTGCCGGATTCCGTTCGGCCATTGGATTGAATAGCTGGTATTACAGCAGAGGCATGGAGACGAGGAGGAAATTATGAAGGGTGGACTCGGTAATTTAATGAAGCAGGCGCAACGCATGCAGGAAACCATGCAAAAGGCTCAGCAGGAGTTGGCGGTGATGGAAGTCACCGGCCAGGCCGGCGGTGGACTGGTAAGCGTGGTGATGACCGGGCGCCATGATGTCAAACGGGTCAACATCGATGACAGCTTGCTAAAAGAGGACAAGGAAATGCTGGAAGATCTGCTGGCGGCCGCGGTCAACGATGCGGTACGCCAAGTGGAATCCACAACTCAAGAGAAGATGTCCGGTCTGACGGCGGGCATGGGCTTGCCTGGCGGCTTCAAGATGCCGTTCTGATGAATAACCTGGCGCGTGAAAAACCGCTTATAGCGCAGTTGATGGATGCCTTGCGTTGCTTACCCGGCATAGGGCCGAAATCGGCGCAACGCATGACCTTCCATCTTCTGCAACAGGATCGTGGCGGGGGGCGCCGCTTGGCCGAAACCTTGCTGGCGGCGATCGAACGGGTGGGTCACTGTAAGCTGTGCCGGACTTTGACGGAGCAAGAGATCTGCTCCTTGTGCAGCAATGTTCAGCGCGACCATTCCCTGCTATGCGTGGTGGAATCCCCGGCTGATGTTCAGGCCCTGGAGCTTTCCACCGGCTACCGCGGTCTATATTTCGTATTGATGGGACATCTCTCGCCCTTGGACGGCATCGGTCCCGAGGAGTTGGGATTGGCGCAGCTGGCGGCGCGCTTGGATAGCGGCGGAATCGGCGAGGTGATTCTCGCTACCAATACCACGGTAGAAGGGGAAGCTACCGCTCATTATATCAGCGAAATGGTGCATTCGCGCGGGATTAAGGCCAGCCGCATCGCCCATGGCGTACCGCTGGGCGGCGAGTTGGAATATATCGATGGCGGCACCTTGTCTCATGCTTTCGCGGGGCGGACGTCGATATGAAATTTATCCGCATCCGGATAACTCATGCGCCGATCGATGATTAGGAAGAAGGGAGCATAAACGGCTCATGTTCACAGCCGGGACAGTATGGTTTGTTGTAGCTACCTACGTGTTGATGCTCGCCGCCTATGTTTACTCTCGATATCGTTGGTTCCATGTGCCGGTAATGGCGGGCATGGCGATCGTCGATTTGTTATTTCCCTTTTACTTGTATCTTACCCATGATTGGTATCGTCGCCTTATCGTACATGAGGAGATTTTCTCCTTTCTGATCTGGATGCATTTAGGTCTGGTTTTAACCCTCTACACTCTTTACTTCCTTCAGATTCAGACCGCGCGTAAGATATTTTCGGGTAACGATGAAATCAGAGGTGAGCACCACAGCCAGGCCAACGCTATCCTGTTGGTACGCGCCTTGGTGATAGCCACGGCCTTGATGTTGGTGGATCCGGAATCCGCCAAAGCCGCGATTTTCTAGGCAAGGATTTCATCCCTATCGCCGCGGAGAGAACACGTTATGCAATTGACCATGTATACCGATTATTCCTTGCGAGTGCTTATTTATCTGGGACTCAATCCGCGGCGGACGGCGACCATCACTGAAATCGCGGAGAGCTATCATATATCCCGCAATCACCTGGTGAAAGTGGTGCATAATCTTGCTACGCGGGGTTTTTTGCTAACTACTCGAGGCAGGGGTGGGGGCTTGACGTTGCCGATGTCCCCGGCGGATATCAATATCGGCAATGTAGTGCGGCAAACCGAGGCCAATTTTCATTTGGTGGAATGTTTCGATCAGGAGCACGGCACTTGTCCAATCGCCACCGCTTGCTTTCTCAAAGACGGTTTATACGAAGCGCAGCGGGCCTTCATGGCAGTGCTGGATCGTTATACCCTGGCGGATGTACTGCATAATCAGGGATGGCTACGATCGATCTTGCGTGTGCCAAAGCCCGACAAAGTTTAGTGTGTCGCCGATTATGGCGTGCTACCCGCTATGTCGGTCAAGCAACGACTCCATGATGCGCCGATAGTTACGCATGTGCGTAGCGTCGATATCCCCCTTTTCTACGGCTTGTTGTAGGGCGCAAACCGGTTCCGTCAGATGCGAAGAATTGGAGAGGCGATAGACAGCGTCGTGCCACGAGCCGGTTGATGCGCGACATTATGGCGTGCCGAGCTTGGCGGCCAAATGGGATATCCGTATCGGTGCGGGCGGATGAGAATCGTGGTAGGCCGAGTAAAGGATGTCCGGCGTCAAGGTCGCGGCGTTATCCTGATAGAGTTTTACCAGCGCATGGATCAGGTTCTGCGCGCCGGTCGTGGTGGCGGCAAAGTCATCGGCTTCGAATTCGTGTTTGCGCATCCAGTAGGAGGACAGCGGGCGAAGCGGGGCGGTGAAATAGGGCGCCGCCATGAGGAACAGCAGAAAGGCGCCGGCATGGGAGGCGTGCCGCAGCCCGAGACCGGCATAAAACCAGTCGGCGTCGATTAACATCCCCAGCAGGGCGAAGGCCGCCAAGCTGGTGGCCGCCATGAATAGTAATCGCTTGCGTACATGGCCGTGTTTGAAGTGGCCGAGTTCATGAGCCAATACCGCTTCGACTTCGTCCGCCTTAAGACCCTTGAGCAGGGTATCGAAAAATACGATACGTTTGTTGGCACCGAAACCGGTGAAATAGGCATTGCCATGCTGGGAGCGTTTGGAACCGTCCATGACGAAAATGCCACCGCTGGTGAAGCCGCTGCGTTGTAGCAAGCTCAAGATGCGGACTCGGAGAGCCGCATCTTGAAGGGGCGTGAAGCGGTTGAACAGCGGCGCGATCACGGTGGGGTACAGCCATAACATGGCGGCTGTGAACACCATCCATGCCAGCCAGCCATTAAGCCACCACCACTTGCCGGCGTGAGCCACCAGCCACAGCAATAAGGCGATGAGCGGGGTGCCCAGCAGCGCCAGCAACACGCCTTGTTTTAGTGTATCGGCCAGGTAGAGCCTCAAAGATGTACGGTTAAAGCCGAACTTAGCCTCAACGATGAAGGTCCGATAGGCATCAAGGGGGATATCGCATAAGGCCATGACGAAGAACGCGCTGACCATAAGTCCGGCGCCGGCGGCGACGTCGCCCCAACCGGAATTTGCCCATAGACCGGCGAGAAAGTTAAGACCGCCGCCCAGCGTCCAGGCTAGCACCAACAGTGCTCCCAGCAGGTTATCGATCTGTTCCAGCCGCATCTTGGCCGCGGTGTAGTCGGCGGCCTTTTGATGGACCGCCAGGCTGATGCTGTCGCGAAATGCCCCTGGAACATGGCGGCGATGGCGCATAGCACTCGCGCGTTGACGTTGCGCCAACCATAGCAGGATAGCGGTGGCGGCAAAGACAAAGAGCACGAAAAGTAAAGTGAAACCGTTCATTTTGTGTTGGGGCTGGTCGCTAGTGGAAGCAGTTTTGTTACAATCGCAAAAATGATCGCTTATGAGAGGGAAACATAATGAGCCAAGATCCGTTGAATTTGATCTGGATCGATTTGGAAATGACCGGTCTCGATACCGCTGCGGATTATATCATCGAGATTGCCACCGTGGTAACCGACAGCGCCTTGAATATTCTTGCTGAAGGACCGGTTATCGCTATTTATCAGAATGATGCAGTATTAAATACCATGGATGAGTGGAACAAAAAGCAACATGGCAAGTCCGGGTTGCTCGACCGCGTTCGCGCGAGTAAATATGACGAGGCGCTCGCCGAGCGGGAAACGCTGGCGTTTCTCGCCCAGTATGTGTCGCCGCGTACCTCGCCGATGTGCGGCAACAGTATTTGTCAGGATCGCCGCTTTCTCGCCCGCTGCATGCCTGAATTGGAGCGCTATTTCCATTATCGCAATCTGGATGTGAGCACCGTGAAGGAATTGGCACGGCGCTGGGCACCGTCGGTATACAGCGGTCTTACCAAAGAGAGCAGCCATCTGGCTTTGAGCGACATCCGTGATTCCATTGAAGAGCTGCGTTATTATGGCCAGAATTTCTTCTGTAATCCCGGCAATAAATAACGGCTGGGCCAATTTTTTATGTTGAAGCCGTATGTTTACTATTGGCGATCACAATCCCTTCGTCTCCGCCGGACGTTGCACATTTCAAACTGGGGCGGGATGAGCCGGAGACCCTTATAATCCAAAAAGCCATTTCTGCTTGGACGGCAACGATAACTGCGATTAATTAGCGCAATCAGGGGCATCTTCGGCGAATTATTTTCCATGCTGTGCCAGGGCCCAAGCGACATGTTCGCGTACCAGCGCGGAGTGGTCGTTGCGGCGTGAATGCAGGGCGTCGATCACGACCTCACTGCTTGGCGCATTGCCCAAGGCCACCGCAATGTTACGCAGCCAGCATTCATAGCCGATGCGGCGGATGGCGGACCCTTCGGTATCCGACAGGAACTGCTCTTCACTCCATGCAAACAGCTCGATCAGTAAGGGACTGTCCAGACCGTGGCGCGGCAGGAAATCCACTTCCGCGCTTAACCGGGCAAAACGGTTCCAGGGGCAAATCAGTTGGCAGTCATCGCAGCCATAGATGCGGTTGCCGATCAAGGGCCGCAATTCCGGCGGTATGCTGCCGCGCAGTTCGATAGTCAGATACGAGATACAAAGTCGGGCGTCGAGTTGATAGGGTGCGACAATGGCCTGAGTTGGACACACGTCGATGCACGCCCGGCAGTCACCGCAGTGATTTGTGACCGGTGTATCTACCGGCAAGGGCAGATCGGTGTAGAGTTCTCCGAGAAAAAACCAGGAGCCGGCCTCGCGGTGCAATAGATTGGTATGCTTGCCTATCCAACCCAGACCCGCCTTTTCGGCGATGGCTTTTTCCAGCACCGGCGCGCTGTCCACGAACGCTCGGTACCCGAACGGTCCCGTAACTTTTTCAATGCGGCGGGCCAGTTGCTTCAAGCGCGTCCGCAATATCTTGTGGTAATCGCGACCCAAGGCGTAGCGTGAAACATAGGCGCAGTCCCGTTTTTGCAATACGTTGTTGGCAGGCGCGGCATTCGGGGGAAGATAATCCATGCGTACAGAGATGATGCGCAGCGTTTCGGGAAGCAATTCATGCGGACGACCGCGTTTGGTGCCGTGGTTTGCCATGTAGCCCATTGCGCCATGGCGCTCGGCGGCCAACCAATTGCGCAGATGGGCTTCATGTTCGTCCAGCCGGGTATCGGCGATACCGATCTGCTGAAACCCCAGGGTACGGCCCCAGGTTTTGATATCCAGCGCCAGTTGCGGCCAGTCGCGGACGGGCTTTTGTGAGGAACTCATAACTATTATGATAACGCCCATGCAGCCATTACCCCAGGCCCTTTATCGTGCGCAGGATGTGCGTGAATTGGACCGCATCGCCATCGCCGAGCTGGGCATTCCCGGTTTTACCCTGATGAGCCGTGCGGGCACGGCGGCGTTTCGAGTCATGCAGGACAGTTGGCCGCGCGCCCGCAGTGTGCTGGTGTTATGCGGCACGGGCAATAATGGCGGCGATGGCTTCGTGGTGGCGCGTCTCGCCCAAGAGGCCGGATTGCAGACTGAAGTTTTCTTATTGGGAGAGGCGGCACAATTGCACGGCGATGCTCGGCGGGCCTGTGAGGCGATGCTCAAGACTGGCGTTCAAGTCTCGCCCTTTTCGTCGGAGCGATGGCCGAACACGGAGGTGGTGGTGGATGCGCTGCTGGGCACCGGCTTGGACAGGGAGATAACGGGCTTGCATCGCGAGGCGATCGAAGTGATCAATAGACAGGCCGCGCCGGTGTTATCCCTCGATATTCCTTCCGGATTGGATGCGGACAGCGGCAATGCCTTGGGTATCGCTGTAAAGGCAAGAAAGACCGTGAGCTTCATCGGTTTGAAGCAGGGCTTGTTCACCGCGGAGGGCCCGGATCATTGCGGCGAGATTTTTTTCGATGACTTGGCGTTGCCCGTTGAGGCGTATCAGCGCGTGCTGAATCCCGCTTTCCGCATCAACGAAAATTGGGTGAATCCCTTATTACCTTTGCGGCCGCGCAGCGCCCATAAAGGCCATCACGGCCATGTGCTGATAGTGGGAGGTGGGCAGGGCATGGCGGGCGCTCCGCGTTTGGCGGGTGAAGCGGCGGCGCGCATGGGCGCGGGCTTGGTGAGCGTGGCGACCCATCCCTTCCATGCCGCGGCCTTGAATGCGGCTCGCCCGGAATTGATGTGCCACGCCGTCGCCGACGGAGCGGCATTATCGCCCTTGCTGAGCAGGGCCAACGTTGTCGCAATAGGACCCGGACTTGGCACGGGCGAATGGGGGCGAAAATTATTTGGCGCCGCATTGGACAGCGGACAGCCCCTGGTAGTGGACGCCGATGCGCTCAATTTTCTGGCACAGGAGCCCATATACCGCAACCATTGGATTTTGACCCCTCACCCCGGCGAAGCGGCACGATTACTGGATGTCAGTATCGCGGAAATTCAGGCAGATCGCTGGCGGGCGGTGCGCGAATTGCAGACACGGTACGGCGGCAGCGTGGTATTGAAGGGGGCCGGCAGTCTAGTATGTCACGGCCGGAACCCGCTGGCCTTGTGTGATGCCGGCAATCCCGGAATGGCGACGGGAGGAATGGGCGACGTACTGACAGGCGTCATTGCCGGGCTGCTCGCGCAGGGCTTGAGCCCCTGGCATGCCGCGGCTGCCGGTGTCTACCTTCATGGGCGCGCCGGAGATGCGGCGGCGGCGGCGGAAGGGGAGCGGGGCATGATGGCCGGGGATTTATTGGAGCCGTTACGGCGTTTGGCCAATCCCATTTCGTAATCATGAAGCTCATTGCGCATGATGAAGCGGAAATGCTCACTGTTGGAGGCAAGTTGGCGAATATATGCCGTGATTCGACGGTCATTTATCTGCGCGGGCAATTGGGCGCGGGCAAGACTACCTTGGTGCGCGGATTCATGCGCGGCATGGGTTATACCGGTGCCGTTAAAAGTCCTACCTATACCCTTGTCGAGCCGTATCAAGTCGGTGATCGGCGTCTATATCATCTGGATCTTTATCGTGTCCAAGCCGCTGCGGAGCTGGCGTATCTCGGGCTGCGCGAACTGGCTGAAGGCAAGGCCATCACACTGATAGAGTGGCCGGAGCGGGGGAAGGTTCCTGCCCCCCGCCGATCTGCTGCTCAATATTGTATATGCCATGGTGGGGCGTGAAATCATTCTCGCGCCATTAACAGCCCTGGGCAAATCACTGGCCAAAAAGCTGGCTGTCACCGAGTTGGATTCTGCCTGATCCGGACCGATATCTCATTGTGGGAGAGGGATATCGCCCCATCTTCCACGATTTGGGTAATATAAATTTGTAACCGCCAGATTCAATTAAAAATACTTGCGGAATTTATTGAGCTCATGTATATGTTTGCACAGAGCGGGGACAAGGATGCAACGGTGAAAAAAGCGATAGCTCTTTTATTGGTGCTGATATCGGCGCAAGGATGGGCGGCGACCAAGGTCGAGGAGGTGCATTTCTCTCCTGCAGCGGATATGAGTCGCTTGATATTGGATCTTTCCAGCTCCCCTACCTATAAAGTGTTTAGACTCGCCGACCGAATATCGGGTGGTGATCGATCTCAGTGACGCGCGTTTGACCGCGCCGCTTCCCACCGATCTCAGCGGCAGTCCGGTGCGGGCAATGCGCAGTGGTATACGTAACGGCCATGATCTGCGTGTCGTATTGGACCTCGATGCCAAGGCGGCGCTAAACAGTTTTGTATTGCAACCGTCCGCTACACAGGGATACCGCTTGGTTGTCGACCTGAGGCAGGCGAACACTCCCGCTGTTGCCCCCGTCGCCGTCTCACCGGCGTCACCGGTGCCGC
>CAVXFH010000002.1:0-2127500 GCA_963761035.1 uncultured Gammaproteobacteria bacterium
CTCGCTCCGTAGCGCGGTTCGCGCAGCTTTTTGGCCATTGCTGCCTTCTGCACCCCGCGCAGTGCCGCCGCTTGGGCCTTGCTGCGCCCCTCGGCCAGCGCCTCGGCGAAGTTAGCAAACAACACCGTGAACCACAGCCACAGGGTAGTAGTACCGATGTACCAGGCCGGCGCCTCGCCCCGGCCCACCAGGGCCTGCAGCCACAGCGCAGTGGCGAGCAGGCTACCCACGTACACCACGAACATCACCGGGTTGCGAGCTGGACGCGTGGATCGAGCTTGCGCAACGCATCAAGCAGGGACGGCTTGACAAGCGATGGATCAAACATCGAAAGCTTAGTCACTGACATGAGTGTTTCCTCTCAATCAACGGGCGGACGAGAGCATCAGATGCTCTACCGCAGGCCCTAAGGCTAGCGCCGGTACATAGGTCAGCGCGCCGACCAGCAACACCCACCCAGCAACACACCGACGAACAGCGGCCCGTGGGTGGGCATGGTGCCGGGTCCATGAGCCACGCGCTTTTTGGCGGCGAGCGAACCGGCGATGGCCAGCACCGGTACGATCACCGCGAAGCGTCCAAACCACATGGCGGCAGCTGACAGCTGTTGTAGAAGGGAGTGTTGGCATCGAGGCCGGCAAAGGCGCTGCCGTTATTGTTGGCGGCCGAGGAAAAGGCATACAGCACCTCCGAGAAGCCATGCGCGCCGGGGTTGAAGATGCCTGCCTTGCCAGCAGCAGTCACCACGGCGATCGCCGTGCCGAGTAGCACCAGTGCCGGCGTCATCAGGATCGCGATCGACACCATCTTCATGTCGAAGGCCTCAATCTTCTTTCCCAGGTACTCCGGCGTGCGGCCTATCATAAGGCCGGCAATGAATACTGCCATCAATGCAAACACCAGCATGCCGTACAAGCCGGATCCGACACCACCGAAGATCACCTCGCCGAGCTGGATCATCCATATGAGTATCAGCCCGCCGAGGGGCGTGTAGGAATCGTGCATGGAGTTGACCGAGCCGTTGGAAGCTGCGGTGGTGGCCGTGGCCCACAGCGCCGAGGCACCTATGCCGAAGCGGGTCTCCTTGCCCTCCATATTGCCTCCCGATTGCAGTAAGCTCGGCGTCTGTTCGGTACCCAAGCTAGCGAGCAGTGGATTGCCCTGCTGCTCTAAGCTCATGGTCGCAATGGTTGCACCGGCGAAGACCAACGTCATCGCCGTCAGTATGGCCCAGCCTTGCCTCGTATCCCCCACTGCCCTGCCGAACGTGTAACAAAGCGCCGCCGGAACCATAAGGATCGCGAGCAGTTCCAGGAAGTTGGATAGAACCGTGGGATTCTCATAGGGGTGCGCCGAGTTGACGTTGAAAAAGCCGCCGCCATTGGTCCCGAGCTGCTTGATCGCGATCTGCGAAGCGGCCGGGCCCATGGGCAGGGTTTGCTGAGTGACGGTGACCGTTTCGTTAAGCGGGTTACCGGCGGCGTCCTTTAGCGGCTGACCGGTCTCATCAAGTTTGGGTGTCTCGTACGTCAACGGCTCGAGCGTGGTCACGGCCTGGTAGGCGGAGAAGTTCTGAACCACCCCCTGGCTGACCAGCGCCAGCGCAAGAATGAAGGACAGCGGCAGCAGCAGGTAGCCGGTGACGCGCCAGAGGTCGGCCCAGAAGTTGCCGATGGTGGTCGCGGAATGGCGGGCGAACCCGCGGATCATGGCGAACAGCACCGCGATGCCGGCCGCGGCGGACAGAAAGTTCTGCACCGCCAGCCCCAGCATCTGGGTGAGATAGCTCATGGTGGTCTCGCCGCCGTATCCCTGCCAGTTGGTGTTGGTAACGAAACTGATGGCGGTGTTGAAGCTCGAATCCGCCGACACCGGGCCGAGGTGTTGCGGATTAAGCGGCAACCACGCCTGCAAGCGCTGCAGGACGTACACCACGATGAACCCGACCAGGCTAAACAGCAGCACAGCCAGGGCGTACTGGCGCCAGTTCATTTCTTCGCCGATGCCGCACCAGCGGAATACCCGGCTTTCAAACCGCGCCATGGGCTGCCAGCCCGGGGCGTCCATCAGCTTAGCCATGTAGAGGCCCAGCGGCTTGACCGCCGCCAGGAGTACAGCGAGGTAGGCCGCAAGCAAAAACCAGGATTGAGTCGTCATCTAAAAGTCCTCCGCCCTTACCAGGGCATAAAGCAGATAACCGAACATCAAAAGAGCGACGCCACCGCCGACGAGATAGAACATATTCATATCACCTCCGCGGCGACAGCCGCTCGAAGCCGAGCGCGAGGAAGACCAGCAGCAGATAAAAGGCGCCGAGCAGCGCAATCCAGACGATGTCCATGAGAATCCCTCCGAAACTTGCAAACGCAATCAGGATAGGACAAGCCGAATAAAATGGTTGTAAAGAGTGGGGGCAGACTTATAAAGAAGCTATAAAGTAGCGACCGCATGACGCCTATTCGATGCGATTGCCTCTATATTGGGTTTGTGAGATCGCGGCCAGTCGGCATAGCCGGGTATCCGGGGGCAGATATTCCGGGCAATATACCTTGACCTGCTCCCCCTTTTTACTACCGCTGCGATCTTAGTAAAGTCTGCTGAGGAGTTTCTGCAATAAATTTGATTTCTGCGGGCGCGACGCTCGGCTTTCCAATGCCTAATTTTGTTCTAAGCGGCAACTCGAGATCGCAACGCCTAAACGGTTGCCATATAGAGTGCTTCGCGGCGTGAATCGCAAGAAAAAACATATCCGAAGCGGTTCAGCTTATTCTGATACAAGCCGGATATGTGTTGACAAAATCAGGCCCATGATTAACGATACCTATTACCGATAAACGGACTGTGGGGGACAAAATGCCCGGCAACAGCCCACAATACAAAGAAGCGGTACATGCAGCAGCTCGCTATGCGAAAGCCTACGGCATGCGTCCGCTGTTTGCGTTATTTGAAAAATTCGGTGTTAACCGTATTCAAGATGTGCCCCCTGTAAACCTTCCAGCCTTCATTGCGGCGTGTTGGATTGATTTCCCTAGACTCCGTCGGGTGAAGTGATATCGTTATCGCTTGCCGCTGATTGGATATACCTGTTAATTTGGACAACAGGTTGACCCAGATTGTTTGAGATTTTGCATTTAAGATAGACCCATTACAGATAATAGCAGGCCTTGTGTCCTGTGGGATTAAATCCAACTGGTCGGGTCAAATCAAAATGCAATTAGAGGGTCAATCTGGCGTGCAAATCAACAATGACCGCTTCTCGGTGTGGATTCAAAGTAGATCAGAATAATGTCCGGTTTCGGCCAAGCCTATTGTGTTGGGCCGACTATTTCCAGCCATCTGGCGCTCTCGGCAGACGTAAAGAATTTCTCATTCAAGGAATAAGGGAATCCGCTAGGACATGGCATCGGTCGAGATATCCCTTGGCGCTCGCCGCTTGGAATACGCCTTCAGCAGCACGCAATTCCATGCGAGCAGCTCCCTGCTCTCCTTGCAGCGCTAATAGTTCCGCTAATCGCAGATGAACCCGGGCCGCTTCCATGACAGCTCCTCTGCGCTGTAATAAGTAAAGGGCGCGATGCAGCAGACGCTGTGCCTCATGTGTGTTGCCCTCTGACCAAGCCAGTTCGGCACGGGCGCAGTCGACTTGACCGGCAACCACGCCGGATTCACACCGTCGGGGTTCTCCGTCAAGATGATGGAGCAGCTCTCGGGCCTTTTCCTGTTGCCCTGATAACGCTGCGAACTGAGCCGCATGGGCCAGATGGCACGCGCTACGTTCGGCCGCCACCCAATTTGTCTTGGACGCGGCGCGTTCTAGGCCACGCACCGCTTCTTCACCTCGCCCGCGAAGATACAACAGCTCTGCATAACCGGGATAAGGATCCCAACCATGCTGATAGGCGAAATGAAAACTTTGCTCCGCAGCATCCAGCTCGCCACGTGCCAGATACACATCGCCCATAAGGCGATAAGCATCCCCTAACGCCCAGGGCGCACCGAGGCGAATCAAGGGGTCTGCACGCAGAATAGCGTCCTGAGCGTGTTCCAACTTGCCGGACATAGCAAAAATTTCGGCCTGATGAACTAAACAGGCGCCCGAAAAGGTGTCGATGTGGCTGCGCTGGCACCAGCGGACAAAATGATCGGTCCACTGGCCAGCCCGCTGCCAATCCCCGCAATTGCAGCAACTAGAAATCATACCACAATACACGATGCCGCCTACTAGGGGCGACACATTGCCGGATAACACGGCGGCGGCCGCTTCATCCTGCAAGGCAAGTCCGATTTCCACTTCGCCCTTAGCCTGCAGCCCGACGCCATGAATCAGGATGCCCATGGATTCGATATCTGCATTGCCCAGTGCATGGCCGATATCACGCGCTTCCTGCGCAAGCTGAATGGCTTCGGCCAGTTCCCCCTTATTGAGATGGTAGCGCGCCGTCATCCAGACAAGATGACCATGCTGCTCACCCTCGGCCAAGCCGCTGAGTAAGCGCTCCGCCCGGCGCAGGCAGCCCTGCGCTACCGCGAGATCCAGGGATTCGATCTGGATACGTGCGAGGCCGATCAGGACGCGGGCAGCCGCTTCCCGCTCCCCCCGGCTGGAATAGGCCACCGCAGCCCGCTCTAGGGGGCCAACAGCCGCCGCTAGATCACCCGCACACTGCGCGGCGATGCCCCAACGCTCTAGCGCGTCGGCATCCAGAGGCTGGTGCTGGTCGGCCCGGGCGAATGCGCTCATTGCTTCGTGCCATTGTGAATTTGTGTAGGCGTTCTCAGCCTCGGAAGTTGGGTTATCTGTTGTGGGGTCGGAGATGACTTCGGCTTCCTCTGCATGAAAGCGATACCCGCGCCTGGAATAGTTGCGGATTGCCCCTACCAATCCGCCCTGCTGCAGCGCATTGCGTGCGAGGCTGACCGCCCTTTGCAGCGAACTTTCCGTGACCACCATCCCCGGCCACAAGGCGTCCAACAGTTCCTCCTTGCTCACGACCCGGTTACGGTTTGCAACGAGAAAGTGCAGCAAATCGAAAACACGGGGCTGAAGCGGCACTTCCTTTCCGTCGAGAAACAAGGCGCGCCGACTCGGGTCGAGTTCAAATGCTGCGAAACGGTGGATGTGGATTGTCATCGGTGTATTGGGCTGGCCTGCGGCGGATGCAGGATATGATAAGCAAATGATCAGATCCCGGAAAGGACTTGGGGGGGCCCCTTCAAGCATTCTGACAGTGCCGGGCCGCCTGAGCATTCATGGGTGGCGGGCTGGATAGCACCCCGGGTGTTCATCCATTCCCTTCATCGCGAAACAGGAGATTTATCATGCAAACATTTTCTATCCGCTGCAATAGCCATTGGCTGGACTATTCCAGGTCAGCCTTTATGGCAGCCCTGCTCTTTATCACTTACCTGCTGTCACCCAGCATCGCGCATACCGAAGAGTTCAACGCCCTCAAAAGCGACAAGCCGGGGAAAGCCTTGATCGATTTTCGGACCGGCAACCCCAGACTGGCCCTCATCTATCTGAAACTGATAGGTGACACCTACAAAGATCAGGATGCCCAGGTGAAGGCGGCACACCCTGATTTTGTCGTCAATTTTGGCGGAGAGTCGGTCAAGCTGCTGGCTAAGGACCCGAAAGGATATACGCCAGAGGAGAAAAAAATGATCGACGAAATCAAGCAGAAGATTTCCGCCTTGGCCAGCGAGGGTATCAAATTCGATTACTGCCTGTATGGCGGGAATCTTTTCGGGGTTCAGCCCGCAAACGTGGAAGGCGTCGGCAACGTAGACAACGGCTGGGTTTCCTTGGTCAACTATCAAGCAAAGGGTTATTCCCTCATTCCCGCCTATTAGAGTCTGTGCATGCAAGCTGCCAGCATATTCATTTATTCGATAGGAGCCTCAATCATGCAAACCTTTTTCATCCGTCGTAAAAGTAACTGGAAGGACGCTACTGAACTGCGTCTTGCTGCAGGCGTGTCGGCCCGTGTTGGCAACGATGAAATGTCGGATCAGGTTCGATGGATTCGTTCCTACGTGGTGCACGAGGACGATGGCTGTCTGGGCACCGTCTGCATTTACCAAGGTAAGGATGAGGCCGCCATTCGCGAGCATGCTCGACGGACGGGCATGAGTGCCGACGAAATCGCCACGATCGGGGACACCGTGGTGATTCGTGAGGACCCGGCAAAAGAAGATATGAAAGGCGTCTAGTCAGAAACAAGTCCGCTGTGGTGGCAGTGATCTGCTGCCACAGCAGCCTGATTAAGTCAAAGTTCATGGCACAATTACACAAACACATATGGGAGATCTCAATGCCGACGTCAGCGCTAGCCATACAAAGAGCAACCCTGGACGATGCCGCAGAAATCGCCGTCATGGTGGGCGAACTTTTGACTGAAATCATAGCCACCATCAATGACCAGGTTTTCAATTTTGAGATAACAGAAACCACATCCCGTCTTGAAAAAGTCCTCGCTCTAGAGAAGTACATTGTCTTCGTTGCTCGTGAGGCAAGTTACAAAACGGCTGGATTCATCGCTCTTTGCGAATCTTATGCACTCTATGCTGAAGGGGATTTTGGCACCATTACAGAGATGTTTGTTCGCCCCCAATATCGTTCTAACGGAGTTGGCCTTCGCCTGGTTTCCCAGGCTAAGGCTTTTGGTGCGTCTCGTGGGTGGAGTCGTCTTGAAGTAACAACACCTCCTCTCCCACAATTCGTTAGGACACTGGTATTCTATGAACGCGAAGGATTTTCCATAACTGGTGGGAAAAAGTTAAAAGTTGCCTTGCCCAAGTGATATGTTAGCGGGCTAAAAATGCACAATGACAGATGTTTGATAACCGCATAATTCACCCGTTGAATAGTATGCCGACGTTTCTGTCGGAGAATATATGTTAAGCGTATCAAACCATGAGCCGTCCACCTGTAACCCTACTGCAAACCGAATCGATTTTTGTGCGCAAGATGTACCTCGCCCCATTTGAACAGGGTGATCTTCATTACCATTCCGAAGTTGCTGAACATATCGTGTGTATCATCGGCGAGATCAGCATTTCAGTTCAAAACTTGGATACGTTGCTTTTGCCGGGTGAGTCTTTCTCTATTTCACCGTTTCTGATGCATCAAGTCAGAAATCGGTTGGGCTCCCCTTCGCAATATCTGCTTACTCAATATGGTGGTAAATATGACTTTTGCGCTTCACAAGCCTAACCTTTCTGCCAAGCGAGACTCGCCTACAGCCAGCTTCGCCAGCTGCCGGCCAACTCCTTACCTCCGAGATGCCTGAGGAAATACCGCCATGCCGAACCTTCTTGCCTCATGTAGTTGCGGACAACTCACAGCCGAAGTCAACGGTGAACCTATTCGCATCTCCATATGCCATTGCCTTGCCTGTCAGCGCCGAACCGGCAGCGTCTTCGGGGAGCAGGCTAGGTTTGCTCGGGAAAATGTGATCTTTTCGGGCATCTCAACCGATTACGTTCGAGTGGGAGACGAAGGATCAGGAATAACGTTTCATTTCTGCCCTAGCTGCGGCTCCACGGTCTACTACGAGCCTGAGGACATAGAGGCATTCGTGGTCATCCCCGTAGGGGCCTTTGCCGATCCAAGCTTTCCGTCCCCAAGTATCTCCGTATACGAGTCCCGAAAGCATCAGTGGGTGATCCCGCCTCCAGAAGCAATGCACAGCCCATGACAAAGCAGGCTCCTAACCCCTCTTGTCAAGGGGTGTCTTGTGCCTTGGCGCAAGCCGCCCATTGCGACGACCGTGACTGACTGTGCGGCCATTTGGCCTGTATAGGCTGTGGGACCGGGTGCTGAGTATAGCTGCCGATTAGATGACTGGTTCTGAGATTGGGCGAGCGGCAGCTCATGGCCGAAGTCGGAAGTAATCTCGATACGCCACGAACTGGTGCAATCGACACGAAGCAGACCTTTAACATCCAGGTTCAGCGGCGGCGCGCTGACTATCCTACCTTGGCATTTTATCCATCACCGTCAACTGCAACCGGTTGTTATGCGGTTCAAGTGTGCGTGACAACGATGATTCCAATTAACCACAGAAAGCAAACAAACTGCACGAAAAAAAACGCGAACCGCACAGATGCTACGGTGTTTGAATGAACGAGACATACGTGCACTAGCGATTGGAGAATCCTGGCGATTAGAACCGTCACCGCCAGCGCGTCTACCAACGTGCTCGCCACGTTACCAACATAGAGTCCAAAGACAATCGCGCCAAAAACGGGAAGATTTTCGATACAATTCGCGTGAGCCCGCGTCGCGCGCCGATACCATTCCTCTCCCCCAGCTGCGTCAGCCGGGAAATTCCGGATTGGTACCCGTCCGCTGAAGATGCGGCTCCAACGATAAAACCCAATCGTGGAAAGCAGCAAGAGCACCGTCCACGTTGCGAACCCGAGCAACATCCACACCGGCACTGTCATAGAGGGCCCTCCAGAATCGGACTTGACGCATAACTACTTATTAGGTGGCGAAAGTACCACCTAATACGGCATGTTACGCCGCCTAATCCGGATGAATCCAGGCTAACTCTCTGTTTTGCCAATAGGCTACTGGCATTATGCGGCGCCTCCATAATTATTAACCCTGTAATTAATTTGGAATCACACAAGTTATCATCAATATGGTCGGCGGCTTAAGCAATTGCGCTCCGGGAATGGCCGGTTTTGGCCGGAAGAGGATATTCCAAGGTCAAGAAAATCTGACGACATCTGTCCGATCTGATGCCAACTTATTCAGACGATTATACCCATCACTTGACTACTTCACTCATCGACGTCTAACTCTTTTTCTCTTTCTCGTATAATGGCGTCCCCAATACTGGCCATAGTAATTTCGAGAGCACGATATGCTAGCTCTTCGTCGTTCTCGGCGAATGCCCGAAGCCCTTTAGTGGCCGCTTCCAAATCATATCCGGCATCCTCAAGGAGTTCGCGCATAAGCGGCCCATATACTGAAAGCATTTCGTCGATAAGGCCCTGGGTAGCTTCTTTCAAGTTTGGAATATCAGTAGCCATAGTATTCATTCTCTGGTTGGTCTATCCCGCCTAGTTATTCTAACTTATGCTTCGCCTTTGTTGCGTCTGAGCTGATGGATATTGGCACTGGTGCGGCAGACTAGGATCGCCGATGGCCGTTTTGGCCCAAATTGAGGCATTCAGTAAGTAAGTGCGAATGGCAGTCATGTAAAGAGCCAGATCGATAACCTGTGTCTACTTCCTCAAGCAGCTTGCCGGGTCACATCCGCTCAATGGAAGGGTTAGGCGAGACGCATCTGAGCTAAAGAAGCAACCGCGGTTTCGCCACTTATGTCTGGAATGATACTCAACTCGAGCACAGTGACCGCTGGTACCAAGCCAATGATAGACAGGCGCTGATTGCGTCAGCACAGACATTGACGCAACGCTGGCTTGGGCTTAACCCTGCCAACCATATTCAGTTGCTCAAGCATTTTCTGAGGCGCATCACCGTCAGTCAGGACGGGATACTGATCACGATGTCGCGTCGCGCCTTACTCACGACGCTTGCTCACGATCAAAGCGAGCGAATCTCGCTTCTCGATAATAGAATTCGGGCAAATGATCCTGAGTGTGATGACAAATATGAAATCAACCTTCCTGGCCGTCTCAAGCGCTCCAAATTCATTATCACTGATAGCGCACCGCAGGAGGTACACGACAGGACACGGCAGGCCCTACAATCGGCCTTGGCCAAGGCCTTAGACTGGAATGAACAGCTGATCAGCGGCGAAGTCACGTCCATGGCAAGCCTGGCCAAACGCGAAGGTATTACGCAACGCTATGTTAGCCACCTGCTCAAGCTGGCTTATCTGGTGCCGGACATCATGTCCGCCATCGCGAAGGGCCAAATCCCATACGACCTCACGCTCACCCATCTCAAAAAGGGCGTGCCGCTGAACTGGGCCGAGCAGCGCAAAATGCTTGGCTTTTCCCGCTAGACATCCTGCAAACCGAACTCATCTATTTGCCATTTGAGAACCCCGGGGAATAATCGGCCCTTCGGGCGAGAAGGCTTCGGGAACCAGGCAGCTTGGCACCTGAATATCTCGCGTATCTAGCTAATTATTCAAGAGATTACCAGCGGGGTTCCAATTCTCTGATTAGAGACAAGACTGAATGGCGGAGAGGGAGGGATTCGAACCCTCGGTACGCTTTTGGCATACACACACTTTCCAGGCGTGCTCCTTCGACCGCTCGGACACCTCTCCGGAGACTGCATAACCGGGGTCATGCAAAGGTTGTGAAGGTTAAACTAGATTCTCCCGGCGCGCAACGGAAACCCAGTGCAGAACCATGGAACAACGCCTCACCAGCCGACCTTTTCGGTGCGGAATCGGGGCAGGGCATAAGCAGAAAATACCGCGAGGTACAGGGAGTCGGCCCACTATATTCAATCCACCCCCCTCTCCGGCGAGACCCGCTACGCGAGATTGCCGGCAAAGTCTTTCCCGGCGATGCAAAGCTATCCGCTAACCAGGCTTAATCTCGATCAGTGCTGACGATCGACCTCTTCGCCAGGATTATGGCCGTCATCATGATCATCTCCCTCGTCATCGCCTTCATCAGGCCCCGCCATCTTGTCCATTTCTTTGTACTGCCCGGCGGTCATATGCGGCAATTTCTCGAGGAAGGCCACGATCGACCAGATTTTTTGATCGCTATGAGTCGGTCCCCAGGCGGGCATGCCGGTCATTTTTACCCCATTCTTAATGACCCAGAACAACTCATTCGGTTGCCACTCCTCCACCGATTCCTGCAGCTTGGGCGGCTCCGGCATCAAGCCTTTGCGGATTTCCGATGACTCGATGCCGGGGGCAAGGTGGCATCCAACGCACATCTCCCGGTAATGGCGGAAACCCTCCATCACCATATCTGGATCATTCAAGGGAGGCACCTTTATGCCTTTGGCGTGGTGACGCACCGAATTATCCATGGTGGTACTCAGCACAAATTGCGTTAAGGGGTTATGGGGATTGGTGGCACCCACATTGATAACCCCCGAGAACATGACAATCAAGCCGACAATCACTACCAGCAATGCGAGCCCGAGCAATCCTTTAAAAAAGTCCATATCTATCCCCGTATAAAAGTGACACCTAGCATCTCTTGTCCCATGTCATCCGACGCTTCCACTCTTCCTGTATAGTTTCAGGCACGCCTAGTCCGCCCCCGTCGTTAGTATAGGCTACGATTCTTAAAAAGGCATTCGCCTATATGGTCCAAACCTCTCCCTGTAGCGATATTCCCATTCCCAAATTATTTACTGATAAGATACGGAATTCTTCGAGGCATCGGGATTAACGGACAATCACCGCGGAGCTGACATGGAACCCCAAACGAGCTGGATAGACGCCCTGCGAGACACCCTCGGTCAAGCCATCCACGGCCTGATCAACTTCGTTCCCAATGTCTTCAGTGCCGTTTTCGTGGTGGTGGTCGGATGGATTCTGGCCCGAATCATTCGCAGCCTGATCATCCGCGGTATCCATGGGCTCGACCGGTTCTTGCGCAAACTCAACTCACAGCAAGCATCGCGACCGCCCCTGGTGGAAGAACGCTCCATCATGGCGGTAGGCGCCCTGTTTTATTGGGCGGTGATCCTGCTGTTCTTGACCGCCGCCACCCAAGTCCTGGGCATGGGCGTATTTTCCGACTGGCTGAGCGGCATTATGACGCATCTACCCGCGGTGATCGCCGGCATCCTCATTCTGCTGGCCGGATTTGTCTTCAGTTTGATGGTGAAGGACCTGGTCACGGCGGCGGCCACCTCCGCCCATGTCGCCTATGCCGGCCTCCTGGGCCGCACCGTACAGATACTGATCTTTTCCACCGCGATGGTGGTGGGGATCGATCAAATGGGAATCAACATCACCTTCCTCATCGTCATCGTCGCCATCACCCTCGGCATGATCTTCGGCGGTTTGGCGTTGGCCTTCGGTCTGGGCGCGCGGCATGTAGTCAATAATGTCCTGGCCGCCCATTATGTTCGCCAGACTTATCAGATCGGCGACACCGTGGAGTTCAAGGGCATCAAGGGTCGCGTCATCCATATCACCAATGTCAGCATCGTAGTGGAACACGACCGGGGGCAAACCTATGTTCCCACGGCGCTGTTTTTGACCGAGCAATCCACGCGTGTCGAGGAAAACCGCAACCATGAGCAACGATCTGGCCCTTAGCCACTTGTTTTGCGAGAGTCATCCCGCGGACGCGGCTTCCATCCTGGTCCGTTTGCCGCCGGAATATGTCTCCGTGTTTTTAAGTTCGCTCTCCCCGGTCCAGGGAATGAGCCTCATCCAGCGTATGCCCACCGCCTACGCCACGCAGTTGCTCTCCTACTTTGAAGACGATTACAGCGCGCGGCTGATAGCGCATGCCGACTTTACCACCGCCGCCAGGTTGCTGCGGCCTCTCCCTGCACGGCAACGCGAGCAGCTGATGACGCGCGTGGACGCAGCACAGACCGCGCAACTGAACAGGATTTTAAATTATGCGCCGGGCTGCGTCGGCAATCTGGTGGAAATACCCTTGCTGACCGCCCTGGGTGATTGGTCCGTCAAACATACCCAGCGGGAGCTCAAAAAAATATCACGCCGCGCGCTCTTCGATTTCCCGGTAGTGGATGACGAACATCGTTTTCTCGGTTCGATCACCGTACATGCCCTGCTAAGGGCGCGTGATAATCGCCGCCTCGATGATCTATGCGAAGGCAAGGAATCTGGTTCTGCCCGCCTACGCCACTATCGCCTCCATCATTAGCCATCCGGCCTGGGAAAGGAGCTTTTCCATTCCCGTGATCGACCGCGACGGCGTATTGCTGGGACTATTGCATCGCTCCGTGCTCAACGCCCACATTCGCGGCGGCGCAAGAGAGCATGCCCAAGATGTGCTGGCGCCGGTGATGGCCCTGGCCGAACTGTATTGGGCCGCCTCTTCATCGGTCATATCCATGATCGGTAAGAAATCCGCACCACATGACATCAAGTAATTTATCGGAGTTGCGCCATGCCCAATGCGACCACCACCACGGCCGTTAATGCCCTCAACAAATTTTTTATCCGCCAATACCCCGGCGATGTCGCCGTATGGCTGAGCGAGTTGTCCCCGAAAGAGGCGGTCTCCGCCATCGTTCGCATCCCCGTCAACATGGTTGCGGCGGTATGGGAAAAGCTGCCTTCCCACGTGGCCCGCTCCCTGCTGACCAAATTGCCATTGGAGCAGGGCCGCAATCTGTTAATGCGCATCGATCCTTCCGACGCGGCCTTGGCCTTGCGCAGCCTGGAACCCGAGCTGCAGGAACAGTATCTGGAACGCATCGAACCGATGCTGAGCAAGGAACTGCGCCGTTTGATGAACTATCCGGCCGACAGCGCCGGCGCCTTGATGGACACCGCCATCCTCACCTTCAGGGCCGACACGACGGCGCAACAAACGCTGCGACAACTGCGGCGCCACCGCGGTCAGGTGGGTCGCAATATCTTCATCGTTGACGAACAGGGACATCTCGAAGGGTCGGTCGAGATCCAGGACCTGGCCCTCGCTTCCGGAAAAATTACGTTGGCCTCGCTGGCCCGCCCGGAGAAGATCGTGGTGGATATCATGGCGGCGCGGGAAGAGATCGCCGATATTCTCGAGACGCACAAGATCAGCGAACTGCCGGTAATCGATACTCAAGGACGTTTGGTTGGCATCATCCGTTACGATGCCCTTATCAGCGCCGTGCAGAATGAAACCAGCGCCGACATTCAAACCATGGTCGGTGCCAGCAAGGACGAGCGCGCGCTATCGCCGATCCGCTTCGCGGTGCGCAAGCGCCTCCCGTGGCTGCAGATCAATCTGGCCACCGCCTTCCTCGCTTCCGCGGTGGTCGGCCTGTTCGAAAACACCATCGCCCACTTCACGGTCCTGGCGGTGTTATCGCCCATCGTCGCCGGCCAAGCCGGCAACACCGGTCAACAGGCCCTGGCGGTAACCATGCGCGGCCTCTCCCTGCGCGAGATCAGCGCTCATCATTGGATCAGAATGCTCTACAAAGAGATGAGCACGGGGTTCATCAATGGCGTCGCCATCGCACTGACCACCGCCTTCTTCGTTTACTTATGGTCGCATTCCATGAGTATGGCAGTGGTCATCACCATCGCCATGATCCTATCCATGGTCGCCGCGGGCTTCGCCGGCGCCATCATCCCTTTAATACTCACCATGTTGGATCAGGACCCGGCGCAGTCTTCCTCCATCATCCTGACCACCATCACCGATTGCACCGGTTTCGGCACCTTTCTCGGCATCGCCACCCTGGCGGCGTCGGCGGGATTGTTATAGCCGTCACAGCAGGGATTAACGGCTACTGCTGCGCTATCCGGGCCTTGCAGCGCCACTCATTGAGTTGTTCGCGGATATGACCTATGGCTTGGCGCGTCAATACGCTGCGCCGGGCGTCGCGCACTTCGCCCCCCAGCGTTTCCGCCAATTGCCGCGCGGTGTCGAGCATGGTATTGAAGGAGGCGATATCGCCTCCTTCGCCGGCGGGAACCATGAATAGCGAAAGTCCGGCGGTGTTTAACTCGTCCAGGCAATCGAGATCGAAATGCCCCGGCTTAACCATGTTGGCCAAACTGAACAAGGGCGGGGCATCGGTGCCGGCATGGGGATAATAATGAAAGATCCGCCAATCGCCGTATTCGAAACCTAAGCCCTCTAGCGCATTGCGTACCGCGCCGCCCGAGAAGGCCTGCTTCTCTCCCGCTACCACATTCAATACCACCACGCGGTTCGGATCCTCCGCAATGCGCGGCGGACAGCGCTTGCCGGCGGGTTTTTTCCCGGACGTTTGAACCATGTCATCGAGGCCCGTTGAGCGCGAGGCGGACGACGCTAAGCTGGCTTGACCCTCATTCTCTTCCACCATGACCTTGCCCACTTCCGCCAAGGCGGCGTCGGAAACCTCCAAATTCTTGGCGTCGATAGCAAACAGGGGATCGAATTCCGGCTCCTCGTTGCGGATATCCTTTGTGCCTTCCGCGGTCATCGACAATTTCCCCGCGCCGCCGCGCCGCAATCCCAGGCGCAACAACAACACTACGCCGATGATCCCCGCCCCAACCAAAATCAACAGCAAACTGACTGATTCCATGAATAAGCCCTTTTATCCATTACGAAGCAGCCGCCATTTGCACCGCCTCGTCGATATCCACGGACACCAGGCGCGACACACCCGGCTCGTGCATGGTGACACCGACCAGTTGCTCGGCAATCTCCATGGTCCCCTTATTATGGGTGATATAAATAAACTGAACCCGTTCGGACATGTCCTGCAATAAACGGGAGAAACGTCCTACATTGGCGTCGTCCAAAGGCGCGTCCACCTCGTCCAGTATACAGAACGGCGCGGGATTTAATTCGAAGATTGAAAATACCAAAGCCACCGCGGTGAGCGCTTTCTCGCCGCCGGACAACAGATGTATTGTGCTGTTGCGCTTGCCGGGCGGGCGCGCCATCACCGTCACACCGGTCTCCAGTATGTCTTCGCCAATAAGTTCCAAATAGGCATGACCGCCGCCGAACAGACGGGGAAACATGGCCTGCAGACCGGCATTTACCTTGTCGAAGGTCTCTTGAAACCGCTCCTTGGTTTCGCGATCGATCTTGCGGATGGCGTTTTCCAGGGTAGCCAACGCCTCGGTCAGGTCGGCATGCTGCGCGTCCAGATAAGCCTTGCGTTCCGACTGCTCGGTGAACTCTTCGATGGCGGCGAGATTGATGGCCCCGAGACGTTGAATATGGGCGGCAAGGCGCTCCGCTTCGGTATGCCAATCCGCTTCATTGGCGCCTTCGGGCATGTCCCGCAAGAGCTGCTGTAAGATGAAATCGGATTCGGCGATTTGTTCTTCCAGGGTTTGACGTCTGACCTTGATCTCCTGAGAATTGAGGCGTGCGCCGTCGAGATCGTTGCGCACCATCTCGACCTCTCTTTCGGCCAGATTGCGTTTCTCCGCCAATTCCCGCAATTGATGATCCACCTCCGTCAAACGCCGCCGTGCCGCGGCCAGCTGTTCGTCGACTTCCAAACGTCTTCCCAGCAAGGTCTCCAACTCGCCGCCCATAAGTTCGATAGGCGAACCGCCCGTGGCCAGGGCGGCGCCGAGTTCTTCGCGGCGATGGGTCAGATGATTCAACTGGCCCTGCATTTTTTCCAAATTGTCGCGGGTGGAATGCAATTGCGCCCGCGTCGATTCGACGCGCAAGTCCACTTGATGGCGCGCCTCGCGGTCACTGCGCGCCTGATGGCGAATGCTTTCCAGAACGCGGCGTTTGTCGTCGCGCTGCAATAACAATTGTTCCCGTTGCGCGCTGTGGTCCGCGGTGGCCGCCAGGGCATCCTGCAAACGCCCCGCCGCGCTCACCCGTTCATGTTCATCGCGAGCCAGGTCGTCGCGCACTTCGCTAATCTCATGGCGCAACCGCTGATCGCGCGCCCCGATCTGGGCAAGGCGTTCCTGCTTGGCGCTGAATTGCGCTTGCAGTTCGGCGCGGCGGTTTGCAACGTCGCGCATCCGGCTTTGCAAACCCTCGCGACCCTGTTCCATGTCGCGTATCGCCCGGCCACTTTGTTCCGCCTGCTGCTGCAAGGCGCCGACGCGGCCGTCGAGAGTGTCGATTTGCGCCGACATGTCATGCAGGGCCCGTTCACGGATCAACACGCTGGATTGTTCGTCGGGGCTGCGTACCGCCCGTAACCAGCCGTTGCCGATCCACACGCCGTCACGAGTGATGACCGATTCGGCAACCCCCAAACGGGAACGCAGGCTTAAGGCATCCGCCAATGACTCGGCCACATACACGCCGCCGAGCAAACCGTCGAGGCGCCACGGCGCCTGCACCTTATCGAGCAGCGCGGACGCATCGCCACGGCGCGGCGCCGCCGCGCCGGCAACATTAGTATCGAAGAATTCCACTTCACCCTGCTCTAAACCCTGCAGCCATTGCGCCGCACCCGCCATATCGTCGACGCAGACTGCTTCCAAGGCGTGGCCCAGGGCAATCTCCACCGCCCGCTCCCAACCGGCGTCGACTTTGATCTTCTGCGCCAGACGCACCGCATCGCTCAGACCATGCTCGGCCAACCAGGCGGTCACGGTAACCGCGCCCTTGCCCAAGGACTCTTCCTGCAGGGCCTCCAGCGAGGCATATCGCCCCTGGGCGCTGTTCAGTTCGGCGCGCAGCACATTGAGTTCGCTGTTTAGAGTCTGCTGCCGTTGCCGTTCGGCGCTCAAGCTGTCCAAGTCCCTGCTCAAGGAAGCCTGGATACTTTCCAACGTCACATCCAATTCCTGCTTGCCGGCGGCGGCGACGGCGAGTTCCTCTTCCAAGGGCTGGGGCATGAGACCGCCCAGTTCGCCATCGAGACGCTTGAGACGATCGTGCAATTGAGCGATGTGCTGCTCCAGATGATCAATGCGCGCCCGCTCCACCTCCGCCGCCTGCAGCTGCGCCGCGGCGCGGGCGTTGAACTCATCCCAGGCCTGCTGCCAGGCGTGCATCGCCTCTTCAGCCTCATCCAAGGCCTGGCCGGAGCGCTGCTCCAATTGCCGCGCCTCGTTGAGCGCCTGTTCATTCTCCGACAGACTCATACTCAGCTGATTGATCAGACCGCGATCGGCGGTCAAGTGCGCCTGTACTTCGCGCCATGCCTTTTCCACCTCCTGCAAATCATGCTGCTGTTGTTCGCGCGTGTCCTTGGCATGTTGTATGGCCTGTTCCAGGCGGGCGATCTCGGCGCCCACTTCATAGGCGCCGGCCTGCACCTTATTGAAGGCCTCGCTCTCTTCGTTGTGTTGCTCGCGTCGCTGCTCGATGTTGGCTTCCACGTTGCGTAATACCGCCACCTGGGCCTCGAGCCGGGTTTCCAGGGATTGAATCTGTTTCTCGCGCTGCAGGGTTTCCTGATCCAGGGCCGACCAGCGCAGGGTCTGCAGTTGCGCCTTTACCAGGCGCTCTTCCTGTTTCAATTCCTTGTAGCGCTCGGCGGCCTTGGCCTGGCGCTGCAAGGTCTGCAGCCGCTTTTCCAGCTCATCGCGAATGTCGGTAATACGATTCAAGTTCTCATGGGTATGACGCATGCGGGTTTCCGTCTCGCGGCGCCGTTCCTTGTATTTGGAGATCCCCGCCGCCTCTTCGAGGAAGACCCGCAGCTCGTCGGGTTTGGCTTCGATCAGGCGCGAGATGGTGCCCTGCTCGATGATGGCGTAGCTGCGCGGCCCCAAGCCGGTGCCGAGGAAGATATCGGTGATATCCTTGCGCCGGCAGCGGGTGTTATTGAGGAAATAGAGCGACTGCCCATCGCGGGATACCTGGCGCCTGATGGCGATCTCGCCGTAACTGGCGTATTCGCCCCCCAAACTGCCCGCGCTGTTGTCGAACACCAATTCCACGGCGGCATGTCCTACCGGTTTGCGCCCCGCGGCGCCGTTGAAGATCACGTCGGCCATGGAATCGCCGCGCAAATTTTTGGCCGAACTTTCACCCATCACCCAGCGCACCGCGTCGATAACATTGGACTTGCCGCAGCCGTTGGGGCCGACGATGCCGATGAGGCTGCTGGGCAAGGGTATGGTGGTGGGATCGACGAAGGATTTAAATCCTGCCAACTTAATTTTTTTCAGTCTCATAGCGTCCTAATTTAATGTGATCAGCCACTATTCAGGGGTTCATGGCGCATCAAGAATACGGTATCTTATGCGGCCTGTTAACGACGAGAACCTACATGCCTACGCAAGCGAGCAATGCCCGGTCCCCCGCTGGGGGCGTAAAGGAACTGGAAACCTTCGCCAACCCCACCCCCGGGCGTGACTATACTATACGCATCAGGGTGCCGGAGTTCACCTGTTTGTGCCCGAAGACCGGGCAACCGGATTTCGCCGCCCTGTTAATCGAATACATTCCCGATGAACGGTGCGTGGAACTCAAATCCCTCAAGCTCTACGTGTGGTCTTACCGCAACGAAGGGGCCTTTCATGAGGCGGTGACCAATCGGATTCTGGACGACCTGGTGGGAGTCTGTAAGCCGCGCTTCATGCGCCTCAGCGCGGAGTTCAATGTGCGGGGCGGTATCTATACCACCGTGGTGGTGGAACACCGCGACCCCGCCTGGACGCCTTCCGCGGCGGCGACTTTGCCGTGACCACGGGTATCCGCGGCGGCGGATGAGCCCGACCCCTTTGTACGTGGGCATCGACCTCGGCACCTCCGGTTGCCGCGCCCTGGCCATTGACCAAGACCTGGCGTTGGTGGCCGGCGCCGAGGTTGAGCTGCCGCCGCCGCAACGCCAAGGCGCTGAGAGCGAACAGGATGCCGAGATCTGGTGGCAGGCCGTCTGTGAAGTCTTGAGCGATCTAACGGGACAAATCACATCTACCGCCATTCAGGCAATCGCCGTCGATGGCACCTCGGGCACCATCGTCTTAAGCGATGATCACGGCATCCCCGTCGCACCTGGGTTGCTTTATAACGATACCCGCGCCCGCGCGGAGGCCGCCCGCATCGCTGCACTGGCGCCCGCCGCCAGCGGCGCCCACGGCGCCTCCTCCGGATTGGCGAAACTCCTTTTTCTCCAAAACCGGCCCGATAATAACCGCGCCCGCCACGCGATGAATCAAGCCGAGTGGATCGCCGCGCGCCTCACTAACCGTTACGGGATAGGCGACGAAAACAACTGTTTAAAATTGGGCTATGACGTGCTGCATCGCCGCTGGCCGGACTGGTTCGATGATTTGGGGGTGAACCGAACATGGTTGCCGCGCGTGGTAACGCCCGGTACTACGCTGGGACCGATAGCGCCTGCCATCGGCAGCCGCTTCAAGCTGGCGCCGCACTGCCAAATCAAGGCCGGCACCACCGACGGCATCGCCGCCTTTCTCGCTACCGGCGCCGCGCGAACGGGCGAGGCGGTGACCTCCCTGGGCTCGACCTTGGTGCTCAAGATCATTTCTCAGCGGCCGGTATTCGCCCCCCGCTATGGTGTCTACAGCCATCGCCTGGGCAAGTGGTGGCTGGCGGGGGGTGCTTCCAACAGCGGCGGCGGCGTTCTGCGCCACTATTTCCGGCAAATCGAATTAGATGACCTCACGCCGTGCCTGGACCCGGACCATCCCACCGGGCTCGACTATTATCCGTTGGTCAGCCCCGGCGAGCGCTTCCCTGTCCAAGACCCGCAGCTGCCGCCGCGCCTCAGTCCCCGCCCCCCGGAAGCAGTGCGGTTTTTCCAGGGGATGCTGGAAGGCATGGCACGTATCGAAGCCGGCGGTTATCGCCTGCTGGCCGAATTAGGAGCCCCCTCCCTGGTTAACGTCAGGACGGTGGGCGGCGGCGCCGGTAACACCGCCTGGACGCGCATCCGGGAACGGGAACTCCGTGTCCCGCTGCTGGTACCCCGCCATAACCTGGCCGCTTACGGGACCGCATTATTGGCGGCGGGCCGCTTGCCGCAATGACGCTCCCGGCCCCCGTAAGAGGCGCCGCCTATGTTTGGCGCGGATTCAAACTCATCACCCAAAGCGGCCTGCGCCGCTTTGTTATCGTCCCGCTTACCATCAACTTTGCTCTGTTCGGCACCCTCATCTGGTATGGCGTCGATAAGTTCGACGGCTTCATCAATTCGCTTCTGCCTGCCCGGTTGGCGTGGCTGCATTGGCTGCTGTGGCCATTGTTCGCCATCGCAGTGCTGATCGCGACTTTTTATACCTTTACGCTGGTTGCCAATCTGATTTCCGCCCCCTTCAACAGCCTGCTCGCCGCCAAGGTGGAACAACGACTCACTCACCGCCGCCCGCCGGATCAATCGTTCGCTATATTCGAATCGCTAGCCCATGAGGTAAAGAAATTAGCGTTTCTGCTGGGCTGGGCCGTGCCTTTGGGCATGCTGTTCCTCATCCCCGGGCTCAACCTGCTGGCCCCCATCGCCTGGTTGCTGTTCAGCGCGTGGATGCTGGCGCTGGAATATTGCGACTACCCTATGGGCAACCACGGTATCGCCTTCAGCGAACAGCGGCGTTTACTGCGGGAAAAGGGGTTCATGAATTTCGGATTCGGCGTCGCCGCCTTGCTGGCCACCGCCATTCCCGTGGTAAACCTGTTCACCCCGCCCGCCGCGGTGGCGGGCGCCACCCTGCTGTGGGTCGAGGAATATGCGGCCGCTCAATAACCCCACAGCGGCAAGAGATCCGTCAGCAGTATCGACTCATCGCGCACTGCGGTTTCCCGAATGGCGCAATCGCTCTTACCGGTATCGCGCGGCAAAGGTCGGGGATAAGGAGCGCCGCGGGGCGTAAGGACGCTGGCGACTCGCGGCGAGGTACCGTCCTGGGCGCGATGGGTCACTACCGCCACCTCGCCGTTGGCCAGCTTCACGAATTCGCCCGGCGGAAACACGCCCAGTTCCTTGATGAAAGCCTTGGCCATATCTTGATCAACGTCCTGAGCATGCCCGAGAAATACCTGCCGCAGCGCCTGGGTGGGCAGCATGGCGGCGCGATATATGCGGTCGGATATTTTGGCGTGATAGAAATCCGCCAAGGCGATGAGTCGCGCGGGAACGTGAATTTTATCGCCCTGTAAACGGCCGGGGTAGCCGCTGCCATCCATGCGTTCGTGATGTTGCAACACGAATTCCAGCCACATTTCATCTTGCACGCCCGCCTGGCGTAGCAAGGCCACGCTGCGTTCCGGGTGGCGATTTATCTCCTGGCGCTGCTCGGAGGTAATCGCGCCCTGCTTCAACAAGCGTTCCTGCAATTCCAGCATCCCCACATTGGCGGTGAGCGTCGCGCAAATGATGCGATGGCGATCATCGGGCGTATAACCCAGGCGATAAGCCACCAATTCCACCAGCAAGGCGCTGTGAATGAGGTGCCTGACCGTATATTTTCCTTCACGGTCCAGATGAATCGCCGCCAAGGCCGCATCGGCGTCTTCGGCGCACATTACCTGGATACCGGTACTCAACTCATCGAGTCTTGCGATGGAAACATCCTGCTGGTTGGCGATAGCGGAAAGCACGGCGTTAAGACGGCCCATCATCTCGCCGATGATGAAAAACGGCGCTTTGCGTCGCTCTTCCATCGAGTGGCGGGAAGCAGTTTCGTCGCTGAGGCGGTAGACGGCGTGTTCGACCAACTTCGCCAACTGCTCCGGCGTCTCCAGAATCACCCCCTTACGCATCAGTAAGCGGCCCTCGCCGTCGAACATCGTCCACGGCAACGGCTTGCCCGGCTGCACATCGCTGTTACCCTGTCGTATCTTCTCGCGAAATTGATCGCCAAGTTTAATCACGCTGCGGTTCCCGGATAGACTTCCTGGAAGAGTATAACCGCCTTCTTATCGTCCTGTGTTCGATCGCTCGTCATCCGCGCGCCGCTTTCAGTCTAGTCGAGAAATCGCCGCAGGCGCCGCACGCCTTCTTCCAGATTTGTCAGCGAGGTCGTATAGGAAAAACGCAAATGCGTTTGCGGACGATGGCTGCCGAAATCGCCGCCGGGCGTTACCGCCACGCCCGCCATTTCCAACAGATCCGCCGTAAATCGCTGGCTGTCTTCGCTGAAACGCCCGCAAGCGGCATATATATAGAAGGCGCCCCCGGGGACGACGGGCACATCGAATCCCAATTCACGCAAGGCCGTGACGAGATAATCGCGGCGCTGGGCAAATTCGCGGCGCCGTTCCTCGAGGATAGCGATGGTTTCAGGATGGAACGCGGCCAAGGCGGCGAATTGCGCCGGCGTCGAGGCGGCCAGAAATAAATTTTGCGACAATTTCTCCACATAGGGTACGTAATGCTCGGGCACTACCATCCAGCCGAGGCGCCAGCCGGTCATGCCGAAGTATTTGGAAAAGCTGTTTACCACGAATACATGATCAGACAGCGCCAGGGCCGTCGGCGCATTTTGCTCGTATACCAGTCCATGGTATATCTCGTCGACGATCATGCAAGCGTTCCGCCGTTCGACCTCAGCGCAGATATCCCGCATCACGGCCAACGGCATCAGGGTACCGGTAGGATTGGCGGGAGACGCCAGCAATAGCGCCACGGTGCGCGGCGACCATGCCGAGACTACCTGTTCGATACCCGGTTGAAAATTGCTTGAGGCATCCACCCCCAGGCTGACCGCTTCTCCGTCCGCCAGGCGGACCAGATGACGATTACACGGATATCCGGGATCGGTCAGCATTATTTGATCGCCGGGATTGATCAGTAAGGCCAGCACCAATTGTAAAGCCCCCGATCCTCCCGGGGTGACGACCACGCGCGCCGACGGCACCGCGATGCCGTAGCGGTCTTGGTAAAAGGCGCTGATCGCTTCCCGCAGGGCAGGCAGGCCCATCGCCGGCGTATAGTGGGTTCGCCCTTCGCTTAAGGCGCGAATCCCCGCCGCCACGATGGGCGACGGCGTGGGAAAATCCGGCTCGCCGATCTCCATATGGATGATTGAGCGGCCGGCGGCCTCCATGGCGCGGGCGCGAGCCAGGATATCCATGACCTGAAAGGGTCGTATATCCCGAGCTCGATCGGCAAGTCGAAATGGAAAAGGATGCATTGTGCCAGGATTACGGAGCAGCCCGAACCTGATCCGCGACGTTCGATGTGTCGTCGCCGTGCAAGCGGCGCAATACGGCGACATCGATCATGGCCTCGCCAGGATCATCCCCCGCCAGGACCGTCAATCCCTGACCGGGCTCCCCCAGCTGATCCACGACCAGAGCGGCACCCTTGAAACGCTCGTTGCGGGTGTAATCACTCACCGTCACCACCGTCTTGATCCCGGCGGCCCGGGCCGAACGCAAACCGTTAGCGGAATCCTCGAGGGCCAGGCATTCCTCGGGAGACAGGTCCATGACATCCAAAGTGTATTGATAAATATCCGGCGCGGGCTTTTTTGCCGCCACGGCATCTCCGGCGGCTATGACCTCGAACCAGCTCACGGCATCCGATTCCAGGGAATGTTCCAGCAAGGCCTCGACGTTTTCCATGGACGTTGTCGTGGCAATGGCCAAGCGTATCCCCTCGGCCTGCGCCTCCAACAATAAGCGCCTCACCCCGGGACGCAGCGGAATCTCGCCGGCGGCTACCATCTCCGTGTAAAAGGCATTCTTGGCTCGGTGCAAATCGGCGATGAATTCGCCCAGATCGCCGGGCGCTAGAAAGTTGGGATGATAATTTTCGATATAGTGAAGGATGCGCTCCTTTCCGCCCGTCACCGCCAGCAGCCTGCCGTACAGCTCCACCGACCAATACCAATCCACGCCGGCCTTGCTGAATGCCTTATTAAAGGCGGGCCGGTGTCCATTGCGTTCGGTGTCGGCCAGGGTACCATCCACGTCAAAAATCAAGGCTTTCAAAGTGCTCATTTTACGATCTCGCATAAAATCATTTAGTGATCAATATGCTACCATAGTAGAGGCTGACACTCACACAACCTCCGTCCGCCACCCGCCACTAAATTACTCACCCGGTCAGCTCGGATCTAACAGGGATTCCTTGCGTCCGCCGGTTTGTTTTGGTATAGAAACGACCTTTGTTCAGGCTGGAGAGACAATGCATGTCCGCAGTAAAGAAAGTGAAAGCTAAACCCGCTCCCGCGAAGGCTGTTAAAAAGCCCGCGTCCAAGGGCAATGTCAAACCCGTCGCGGCCGTAAAAACAGCCAAGAAAACCGTGACCAAGGCGGTTTCTACGCCCAAAGCAACGGCGGCAAAAGCGCTAAGCCCAAAAGCTGCGGCCTCGAAAGCGCCATCCGCTAATAGCTTGCCCAAATCCAAAGCGGCCAAGCACGCGGATCTTATGACCTTTAAGAACTATCAGCCCTATCCCTTAAAGAAGGGCGAAGAATATATGAATGACACGCAGGAGGCTCACTTCCGCGGCATTCTTAATGATTGGAAAAAGGAACTCATGGAAGAAGTTGACCGCACCATGCATTACATGCAGGACGAGGCCGCCAACTTTCCCGATCCCAACGACCGGGCCTCGCAGGAATCCGACTTCACCTTGGAACTCCGCGCCCGCGATCGCGAGCGCAAGCTCATCAAGAAGATCGACGAGGCCTTGCAGCGATTGGAAAACCACGAATACGGGGAATGTGAAAGCTGCGGCGTAGAGATCGGCATCCGTCGTCTGGAAGCACGCCCCACGGCGACGCTGTGTATCGACTGTAAAACCTTGGACGAAATCCGTGAAAAACAGATGGGCGATTGAATCCGCCCAGCTACTGAGGAGTGACGATTCGCATAGCCAACACTAAGATGTCATGCCGACGCACACCCGAGGGCGGAGAGCGGGAACCCGATAGCCGGCTATATTTGGATTTGGTTCAACTCTGGTTGCATGGCGGGCCGAGGAACCAGGCGCGGAATTTCCTGAAAGGCTATCGTGCCCTTCCAGGATAAACTCACACTCCAGCGGCAGACGGTGCAAGTCGCTCCGGCAATTGCTACCATTGCTTGAACTCTGAGCAAACCTGCACGGGGAGCGTTATGAGTACCGATAAGATAGATTCCATTCTGCATGAAGAAAGGCAATTTGCGCCGCCGGCGTCGTTTACCGCCAAGGCACGCATTAAATCATTGCAAGACTTGCAGGATCTGTGTAGCCGCGCCGCTGAAGACCATGCCGCTTTCTGGGGCGACCTCGCGCGCCGCGAGATTGCCTGGCACAAGCCCTTTCAAACGAATCTCGATACCAGCGCCGCCCCGCGGTTCCGCTGGTTCCACGACGGCCAACTCAACGTATCGTATAATTGCCTGGACCGCCAACTGGCCAAGAAGGCCGGCAAGGCCGCCATCATTTTTGAAGGCGAAAAAGGCGATACCCGCATCCTCACCTATGCGCAGCTGCATCAGGAAGTGTGCCGCTTCGCCAATGCCCTCAAGGCTCAGGGAATCTCGTCCGGCGATCGCGTAGTGATCTACATGCCGATGATCCCCGAGGCGGTGATTGCCATGCAGGCCTGTGCCCGCATTGGCGCCATCCATTCCGTGGTGTTCGGCGGATTTTCCGCGGAATCGCTCAAGGATCGCATCAATGATGCGGGCGCAAAGATGCTCATCACCGCCGATGGCGGCCATCGCGGCGGAAAAATCATCGAACTCAAGGCCGCCGCCGATAAGGCCCTCGACCATGGTTGTCCCAGTATCGAAAAGGTCATGGTCTATCGCCGCACCGGCCATGACGTAGCTATGCAGGCCGGACGCGACTTGGAGTGGTCCGAGGCCGTCGCCAAGCAATCCGATCGCTGCGAACCGGTATGGGTGGACGGCGATCATCCCCTGTTCCTGCTCTATACCTCCGGCTCCACGGGCAAACCCAAGGGCATCCAACATTCCAGCGGCGGTTACCTGCTGGGCACCATCGTCACCATGCAATGGGTTTTCGATATCCGCGACGAGGATATCTTCTGGTGCACGGCCGACGTGGGTTGGGTCACGGGCCACAGCTATGTCGCCTACGGCCCGTTAGCCTGCGGCGCCACCCTGCTCATGTACGAAGGCTCGCCGGCGGTTCCCGATACCGGGCGCTTCTGGAAGATCTGCCAGGACCATGGCGTGACCGTTTTCTACACCGCGCCAACGGCTATTCGCGCCTTGATGAAGAGCGGCGACGCCGTACCCGCGCGTTATGACCTCTCCGCGCTGCGCTTGCTCGGCACGGTTGGCGAACCCATCAATCCTGAGGCCTGGATGTGGTACCACCGCGTGATCGGCAAGGAGCGCTGCCCCATCGTCGATACCTGGTGGCAAACCGAGACCGGCGCCCACATGATCGCGCCTGTTCCCGGAGTCACTGCCACCAAGCCGGGCTCCTGTACCCGCCCCCTGCCGGGCATCGACGCCGATGTGGTGGACAATCAGGGCAACAGCATCACGAGCCCCGATAAAGGCGGCTACCTGGTCATCAAGAAACCCTGGCCGTTCATGCTGCAGACGATCTGGGGCGACCCTGCACGTTATAGCAAAACCTATTGGGGCATGTTCGGCGGCAAATATTACCTGGCCGGTGACAGTGCCCGCCGCGACCAGGATGGTTACTTCTGGATAATGGGCCGCAGCGACGACGTGCTCAAGGTCTCCGGCCATCGCCTGGGCACCATGGAGGTGGAATCCGCCTTGGTAGCGCATCCACGCGTCGCCGAGGCGGCGGTAGTGGGCAGACCCGACGATATCAAGGGTGAAGCCATATTCGCCTATGTGGTACTAAAAGGCGACCGACCGCCCGGCGGCGTCGACAAGGCCCTCACGGAAGAATTGCGCGGCTGGGTCGGAGAACAAATCGGCCCGATCGCCAAACCCGACGACATCCGTTACTCGGACAACCTCCCCAAAACGCGCTCAGGCAAGATCATGCGGCGCTTGTTGCGCTCCATCGCCAGCGGCGAAGCCATCACCCAGGATACCTCTACCCTGGAAAATGAGGCGATACTGCCGCAGTTGCAAGGAAAGCAATAATACCCCTATTCCATTCGAGAAGAACTGAACTACATGGCCTGGAAAAGGGCGCCGCGATAATACCACAGCAGGATCAATCCGAAGATTATGCGGTACCAGGCAAAGACCACGAAGGTATGGCCAGCCACATATCTGATCAATGCCTTGACGGCAAAGAATGCGCTGACAAAAGCGGTGATAAAACCCACAATAAACATACCGCCCGCCTTGGCGTTCATTAAATCCCAATGCTTGTATAGATCATAGAAAGACGCGGCAAACATCACCGGGATCGCCAGGAAGAACGAAAACTCGGTGGCGGCCTGACGGGATAAGCCAAAAATCATGCCGCCCATGATCGTAGCGCCCGATCGCGACGTTCCCGGTATCAGCGACAATACCTGCGCCAGTCCGATATTAAGCGCGTCTCGCCAGGCCATCTCATCCACGCTGTTGATGCGCGGCGCGGCGGCGCCGCGTTTTTCCACCCAAAAGATAATCAACCCGCCAACGATAAAGGCGACGGCCACGCTGAACGGCTGGAATAAATGGGCCTTGATGCTCTTGATAAACAATAAACCGAGCACCGCCGCCGGCAAGAACGCGACAAACAAATTGAAGACAAAACGCCGTGCGCCCGGATCACTGGCCAGCCCTCCGGCGACCTTCAACAATCTGCGTCGATACTCCCAGCAAATGGCCAGGATTGCCCCCAGTTGAATGACGACTTCAAAGGCCTTGCCGATCTCATCGTTGAAGTTCAGCAAGTCGCCGACGATGATCAGGTGGCCGGTGCTCGATATCGGCAGGAATTCCGTGATCCCTTCCACGAGGCCGAGGATGCAGGCTTTTATGAGCAAAACTATGTCCATGAATACTCCGCTAGTAGGCGATCGTGGGCGCGAAATTTAGCCGCTCATTATCCGGAAAGTCGGTGGCAGCGGGCAAGCATATCAATAGCATGATGAAGGAATCATTCACGGGATTCGGCATGAAAAAACCGGCGGGTTTACGCGTCCGGGCTACTATCAATACCGGAAGAAATAGGGCAGGGCGAGCAGGACAATCCCGATAAGCACGATTAAATAGCTATTGGAAACAAAGTAAGGAAATACCATCAACCCAACGCCCGAAGCAAACGGCACGCCGCGTTTTTGCTTCTTGCCGTAGACAAAATACGCCAGCCCGACGGACCCGAATATCAAGCCCCAGATCAGCGACGCTTCGCTATCCATATATCTCTCTCCTCACGGCAGCCACCTATATTCATCGACAGATCCAGATTCCCGCTTAAGGAGCGACCTGATCAGGCGCCGGCGGAAAGATGGCACGCATTGGAGCGTCTCACCTTGTCTGAGTGGCGGGCGCAGGGTCATTTACCCAGCCTTTGCATCGCTCCGCCCAACATGGAAAGCGCTTTTATCCGCGCCGTCGATTTGGCATCATTGGTCAAAATAGTGAAGGTGCATACCAACTCCCCGACGCGCACCGCGCCCTGGGTCTTGTATTTAAAGTCGCCCGCCTTGGGGTTGCGATCCGCGGCGGTAAAATAATATCCGGGACCGTTTCCGCCTCCTAGAGTTACGACGCTGAGCCTGCCCGCGACGGACTCCGGCTCCGAGGCATGCGCAGCCCGTTCAACGAGCGTATGAATACTTTTGGCGCTTCTGAAATCTGTATCCGCACCCGATCCTGCCCACCGCGGCGTAATCAAAATCACGAAGGGCGACCCCTCGAATCCGGTTAACACGATGGCCGGCGGAACGCCTCCGGCATGGTAGCGTATCTTATCGTCCCAACCCATGGGCAGGTGTAAAACCAATGTGCCATGGCCGGGCAAGGCATAATCACGCTCTACATACGCAGCGGCGGCAAATGCTGTTTCGCAGAGAATCGCACAGAGCATGACAACAAAAATAATTCGCGGCAATTTCACTTGGACCTCCACTGACCATTCAATCTCGACAATCCGTAAACGGGGTCCTTTAACAGTAATGGTGGATTGGCCGCCATGCTCGCCGAATGAAAAAGGGGCTCGCGCCCCTTATTTCTTACCGTTACATACTACTTCCCGCGTTTAGGCCTCCTCGACCGCCTTGATGCTGAGACGGACGCGGCCCTGCTTATCGACCTCCAAGACCTTGACCTTGACGACGTCGCCCTCGGAAAGTTTGTCGCCGACGTTCTGCACGCGTTCCTCGGAGATTTGCGAGATATGCACCAAGCCATCCTTGCCGGGCAGGATATTGACGAAGGCGCCGAAATCCATGATCTTCGCGACCCGGCCTTCGTAGATTTTTCCCACCTCTACGTCGGCGGTGATCTCTTCGATGCGGCGTTGCGCTTCCAGGCCCGCCGCCTTGTCCACGGAGGCGATCTTCACCGTGCCGTCGTCGGTGATGTCGATCTCGGCGCCGGTGGCTTCAGTGATGGAACGGATGGTGGCGCCACCCTTGCCGATCACGTCGCGGATACGCTCGGGATTGATCTTCATCGTGATATACCGGGGCGCATACTCGGACAATTCGGCGCGCGGCGCGGTGATGGCCTTGGCCATCTCGCCCAGGATATGCAGGCGTCCTTCGCGGGCCTGTTCCAAGGCCACGGCCATGATCTCGCGGGTGATACCGGTGATCTTGATATCCATTTGCAGAGCGCTGACTCCTTTGGTGGTACCGGCTACCTTGAAGTCCATGTCACCGAGATGATCCTCGTCGCCGAGGATATCGCTCAATACCACGAAGCGATCCTTCTCCTTCACCAAACCCATGGCAATGCCCGCCACCGGGGCGGACACCGGCACGCCGGCATCCATCAGCGCGAGGCTGGCGCCGCACACGCTCGCCATGGAACTCGATCCGTTGGATTCGGTGATCTCGGAAACCACGCGGATGGAATAGTTGTATTGGTTCATGTCGGGCATCACGGCGATGACGCCGCGCTTGGCCAGACGGCCGTGGCCGATCTCGCGGCGCTTGGGGCTGCCCACCATGCCGGTCTCGCCGGTGCAGGACGGCGGAAAGTTGTAATGGAACATAAAGGGCTCGCGGTATTCGCCCTCGATGGCGTCTATCATCTGCGAATCACGCTGCGTGCCCAAGGTAGCCACCACCAGCGCCTGGGTCTCGCCGCGGGTAAACAGAGCGGAGCCGTGGGTGCGCGGCAATACGCCGACGCGCACGGTGATGGGACGAACCGACTTGGTATCTCGGCCGTCGATGCGGCGCTCCCCGGCGATAATGCGATTGCGCACCGAGGATTTCTCCAAAGCATCGATAGCATCTTGCAGTTCCTCACCCGTCCAGTCCCGCGGAGTTTCGGCACCGGGCGCCAACTTGGCGGTCAGATCGTCACGAATTGCGGCGAGACGCTGCGAACGCTGCTGCTTCTCGGCAATGCGATAGGCCTCGGCGATGGCGGCTTCGCCCGCCGCGCGCGCCGCGGTTTCCACCGCTTGATTCTTGGCGGGCGGCTGCCAATTCCAGCGCGGTTTACCGGCCTCTTTGACCAACTCGTTGATGGCATCGATTGCGGTCTGCATCTGCTGGTGGCCGAACATCACCGCGTCCAGCATCACATTCTCCGGCAGCTCCTTGGCCTCGGACTCCACCATCAGCACGGCTTCCCTGGTACCGGCCACCACCAGATCGAGGGCGGAAGTTAGCAGATCGCTCTTTGCAGGATTCAGCAGATACTTGCCGTCGCGGTAACCCACCCGCGCCGCGCCGATGGGACCCTGGAACGGCATACCGGACAATGCCAGCGCCGCCGAGGCGCCGATCATGGCGGGAATATCCGGATCGATTTCCTTATCGAGCGACACCACGGTGGCGATGATCTGAACTTCGTTGGTGAATGCCTTGGGAAACAGGGGACGTATCGGGCGGTCTATGAGACGGCAAGTCAGGGTTTCTTTTTCGGAAGGCCGGCCTTCGCGCTTGAAAAAGCCGCCGGGAATCTTACCGGAGGCGTAGGTGCGTTCCTGGTAGTTGACGGTAAGGGGGAAAAAGTCTTTCCCTGGCACCGCCTCCTTGATGCCGACGGCGGTGACCATCACCACCGTGTCACCCATGCTGATCATGACGGCGCCGCTGGCCTGGCGGGCGATTTCGTTAGTCTCGATGGTAACGCTGCGGTCACCGTACTGAAATATTTTTTTAATGGGGGTCACGGAGGTTTCCTTACAAACTGAATGTGGAGTTCGCGATTAAGACGGCGGTAATAACAGGGCTGTGCCGAAAGGGATCTGGGATCGGCGCATCTCTCCCAATAGGTTGGATCTCACGTCAGCGACGCAGACCCAGACGCGATACCAGGGCGCGATAACGATCCCCGTCATGGCGCTTCAGGTAATCCAAGAGATTGCGCCGCGCGCTCACCATTCTCAACAGACCTTGCCGGGAGTGATGATCCTTGCCGTGGGCCTTGAAGTGCTCCGACAATTGATCGATGCGGGCGGAAAGCAAGGCGACTTGCACTTCCGGGGATCCGGTATCGCCGGGACTGCGTTGATAGTCCTTGATGATCTGCTGAGTGGCTTCAGTATTCAGTGACATGAACAGCTCCAAATCATTATACGGTCCAAAAAGAGGCGGGTATTTTACCCGTTAACCCCGCATCCACACAAGCAATCAAGGTGGGCGGGCGTTTTTTGCCGACGCCGGCCCGGGCCGGTGCACGGACCATCAACCCCCGATACCGCCGATTAATCGTTTGGGGGCGACGCGTCCGTCGTCCAGCACATGCCCCACGCCAAGAAATCGTTGATCGACGGTACAGAGTTTTACCCAACCTTGGGCAGGCGCCCGGGGCACGAATACCGCTTGGCCTTGGCAGAGATAATGGGCCAAATCTTCACTCAAGCGGACCTCGGGCCATTGTTGCAAAGCGGTTTCCATAGGCAGCAGATAGCCGTCCAGGGACGCGAAATTCCCGGCGGCGCTTTCCAGTTGCGGCATGGTCACCATTTGCTCGGCGCGGAACGGGCCGGCGGCGGTTCTACGCAATGCGCTGACATGGGCGCCCAAGCCCAATGCCTCGCCGATATCCTCCGCCAAGGTGCGAATATAGGTTCCTTTGGAACAAGCGACATCCAGTTCCAGGAATTCGCCCTGAGAAGCCAACATGTGCAGTTCGTGCACTATCACCGGCCGCGCTTGCCGTTCCACTTCGATGCCTTTATGCGCCAGTTTGTATAAGGGTTGGCCATGGTGCTTGATGGCGGAATGCATTGGAGGTATTTGCTGGATGGCTCCGGTAAAACGCTTGAGTATTTCCCTGATCTGTACGGGGTCGATATTCCCTACCGGCCGGGTGGCAATAATGTCACCCTCCGCGTCGCCGGTAGCGGTCTTGACGCCCAATTTGATCACTACCCGGTAGCGTTTATCCGCCTCCAGCAGAAACGCGGAAATCTTGGTGGCGGCACCAAAACAGAGAGGTAACAAGCCGGTTGCCATGGGATCCAGGCTGCCGGTATGTCCGGCTTTCCTGGCGCGAAACAGACGCTTGATCGATTGCAGTGCCGCGTTGGATGTAATGCCCGGCGGTTTATCCAGCAATACGATACCGTTGATTGCCCGCAATTCACTTTGGCTTATCATATTTATCGGTCTGAATCATCATTGCGTTTTGCAGCCACCGCGGCCAGCAGGGCGGAAACACGCATACCTTCGGCCAAGGAACTGTCGTAAACGAAATGCAATTCCGGAATCACCCGCAGCATGATGCGTTTAGCCAAAGAACGGCGCAGGTATCCCGAGGCCTTCTTCAATACCTTAATGGTCTCGGCCACGTCCTGATCGGGATTCATGATCGTGATAAAGAGTTTGGCGTGGGCCATATCCTTGGACATTTCCACCGCCGAGATCGTAACGATGCCGACGCGGGGATCGCGCAATTCCTGTTGAATGATATGCGCCAATTCACGTTGAATCTGTCCGCCCACCCGTTGAGTACGGCTGAATTCCTGAGCCATGAGATCACCCGCCGTTTCGTGTGAGCATCGATTCCGTACCGCTATTCCACAACCGCAAATTCAATGCCGGACCGAAGCGCCTAAATTTGGCGAGCCACCTCGATCCGTTCGAAGACTTCGATATTGTCGCCGGGTTTCACGTCGTTGTAATCTTTTACCCCGATGCCGCATTCCGTGCCGGCGCGCACTTCGTTGACATCGTCCTTGAAACGCCGCAAAGACTCGAGCTTGCCTTCGAAGATCACCACGTTGTCGCGCAATACCCGGATGGGATTATTGCGTTTGACCACGCCCTCCACTACCAGACAGCCGGCAATCGAGCCGAACTTGGGCGAACGGAACACGTCGCGCACCTCGGCGAGACCGACGATCTGTTCCTTGATTTCCGGCGACAACATGCCGGACAACGCCTTCTTCACATCATCGATCACATCGTAGATCACGCTGTAATAGCGTATCTCTACCCCCCGTTCCTCGGCGATGCGCCGGGCGGCGGCGTCCGCGCGCACATTGAAACCGAACATCACGGCGCCGGAAGCAATGGCCAGATTGACATCGGATTCATTGATGCCGCCGACGCCGCTGGTCACCAGTTTGACCTGCACCTCCGAGGTGGACAACTTGCCGAGGGATCCTCGCAAGGCTTCCATGGAACCTTGTACATCCGCCTTAATCACCAGGTTCAGGACATTGGCCTCGCCTTGGGCCATTTGCGTGAACATATTTTCCAGTTTGGCGCCCTGCTGGCGCGCCAATTCCACATCGCGATATTTTCCCTGACGGAATAAGGCAATTTCTCGAGCCTTGCGCTCTTCGGCCACTACCATCGCGGTATCGCCGGCATTGGGCGTTCCGGACAGCCCCAACACCACCACCGGCATGGAGGGTCCGGCTTCCTCAACCTGCTTGCCGTTCTCATCCAGTATGGCGCGCACCCGGCCGTACTCATGGCCGGTCAGCAGCACATCGCCTTTATGCAAGGTACCGTTTTGCACCAGTACGGTGGCAACCGGACCGCGCCCCTTATCCAAGGTCGACTCGATCACTACACCCGCCGCCGGCGCCTCTTTCACCGCCTGCAATTCCATCACCTCGGCCTGCAACAAAATGGCCTCCAATAAACTGTCCACGCCCTCGCCGGTCTTAGCGGAGACATGCTTGAACATGACGTCGCCACCCCATTCTTCCGGTACGACTTCGTGTGCCACCAATTCCTGTTTGACGCGATCCGGTTCCGCCTGGGGCTTATCTATCTTATTCACCGCCACTACCAGCGGCACACCGGCCGCTTTGGCGTGCTGTACGGCCTCGACAGTCTGAGGCATCACGCCATCGTCCGCCGCCACCACCAACACCACGATATCCGTGACCTTGGCGCCGCGAGCGCGCATGGCGGTAAACGCTTCGTGACCCGGTGTATCGAGAAAAGTGATCATGCCCCTGTCGGTCTTAACGTGGTAGGCGCCGATATGCTGGGTAATACCGCCCGCTTCGCCGGCCGCCACTTTTGTTCTGCGAACATAATCCAGTAACGAAGTCTTGCCGTGGTCGACGTGGCCCATGATGGTCACCACCGGTGCGCGCGGCACGCTCAAACCGCCAACGAGGGCGGTCTGCGCCAAGGCGTCTTCCAAGGCATTTTCCTGCACGGGCTTGGGAATATGACCCATCTCCTCCACAACCAAGGTCGCCGTGGTTTGATCCAGCACTTGGTTGATGGTAACCATGCTTCCCATTTTCATCATGACCTTGATCAGATCGGCGGCCTTCACCGACATCTTCTGCGCCAGTTCAGCGACGGTAATGGTTTCGGGGATAGTGACCTCGCGCACCACGGGCGCCGTGGGTTTTTCAAAACCGTGCTTCGCGGAACCGCTTACCGATAAATCCCTGTCGCGGGGCGCCTTGGCCTTTTTACGCTTACCCACCTTTTCCGATGCCAGGTGCAGCTCTTGGCGGCCATATTTGCCGGAACGTTCCTCGCGCTCCTTGTCCTTGCCGTGCCGCTTTTTCTCCTTCTTCTCCGCGGCGGGGGCCGCGGCAGCGGCCCCCTTTTCCGGTTTGGCCTTTTCCGCGGCACTCTGGCGGGCTTCTTCTTCGGCGCGGCGCCGCGACTCTTCCTCTTCGGCCAAACGGCGGCGCTCTTCTTCCAAGCGCACCGATTCGGCGGCGAGACGCTGCTCTTCCTCGGCGCGACGGCGGGTCTCCTCTACCAGCTTCGCCTGCTCTTCGGCCTCCTGACGAGCGCGCTCCGCCATCTGGGTTTCAAGTCGGGCGACCTCATCGGCATTGGCAACGCTGCGCTTAACGTAGGTGCGGCGCTTGCGCACCTCCACATTGACCGTTTTGCTCTTGCCCTGCGGGCCGGACAGTTTCAGTTCGCTTACCGTGCGACGCTTGAGCGTGACTTTTTTCGGTTCGGCGATACCGGGCATCTCGGCCGAACCGTGGGCGCGCCGCAGATAGTTGAGCAACTCAACCTTCTCCTGGTCGCTGATGGCCTGATCCGCGGACTTGATCGGTGACCCCGCCTCTTCGAGCTGGGTCAACAATCTATCCACTGGAATTCCCACTACCTCAGCGAACTGTTTTACCGTTACATCCGACATACCCGGTTTCTCGCTCTGTTACGCCTGCTGTTCACTGGCGAACCAGGGTTCGCGCGCCGTCATAATCAATTCGCTGGCACGTTGCTCATCCATGCCCTCCACATCCAACAGCTCATCCACGGACTGTTCCGCCAGATCCTCGCGGGTCACCACGCCGCGCTCGGCCAAACGATGGGCCAAGGTGCGATCCATACCCTTCAAACCCAACAGATCTTCGGCGGGTTCCGCCTGAGTTTCTTCCTGAACGATGGCCCGAGTCAGCAAGACATCCCGGGCGCGACGCCGTAATTCCTCTACGATTTCCTCATCGAACTCCTCGATACCGACCAGTTCCGACACAGGCACATAGGCGATCTCTTCGATGCTGGAGAATCCCTCTTGTACCAGGATATTCGCCACCTCTTCATCCACATCCAATTGATCCATAAAAGCGGCCTTCAAACTCTCGGTTTCGCTCTCGCTCTTGGCCTCGGCCTGGCTCTCGCTCATGACGTTAAGCTCCCAGCCGCTCAACTGGCTGGCGAGGCGTACGTTTTGACCGCCGCGACCGATGGCCTGCGATAGGCCTTCTTCCGCCACCGCGATGTCCATGCTGTGGGTGTCTTCATCGACCACGATGGACTTCACTTCCGCCGGGGACATGGCATTGATCACGAATTGAGCGGGGTTCTCGTCCCACAATATAATGTCGATGCGTTCACCGGCCAACTCATTGGATACCGCCTGTACCCGCGAACCGCGCATGCCAACGCACGCGCCGATAGGATCGATACGCGGATCGTTGGACTTAACCGCGATCTTGGCGCGGGAACCGGGATCGCGCGCGGCGCTGACGATCTCAATGAGGCCTTCGCCCGCCTCCGGCACTTCCAGTTTGAATAAAGCGATCAGCAACTGTGGGGCGGTGCGCGACACAAACAACTGCGGTCCCCGCAGCTCGGAACGCACATCGCGCAAATAGCCGCGCACACGATCGCCGCTGCGCACATTCTCGCGCGGGATCATATCCTCGCGGCCGATCATAGCCTCGGCATTGCCCCCCAAATCCAGAATGACGCTGCCCCGTTCCACGCGCTTTACCACTCCCGTCACCAATTCGCCTATACGGTCTTTGTAGCCATCCACAACCTGGGCACGCTCCGCTTCCCTCACCTTTTGCACGATGACCTGCTTGGCGGTCTGCGCGGCGATCCGGCCGAAGGTGACCGATTCCAGGGGTTCTTCAATATAGCCGCCCACTTCGATCTGCGGGCTTCTCGCCCGCGCCTCGCTTAACGCGATCTGGCGATCCGGAAATTCCATGGGCTCTTCGTCGGCGATCGCTTGCCAACGGCGAAATGTCGCATATTCGCCGTTGTCGCGATTGATGCTCACCCGCACATCGGTATCGCCTGCATAACGCTTCTTGGTTGCGGTCGCCAATGCAGCCTCCAGGGCTTCGAAAATAATGTCCTTGTTGACACCTTTTTCGTTGGATACCGCCTCGACTACCAACAGAATTTCTTTACTCATGGCTCATGTCCCTGCTTGTTCCCTAATCTTGCCGACGGCAGACGATGCGCGGCCGATCACTTCACCCGTGTTAAAGCTCCGCTACCAACCGCGCCTGTTCGATATGTTGAAGCGGAATTTCCACCTCGCCGTCCTCTTGGGCCAAAACAACCACATCATCGCATATACTCCGCAACACGCCGGAAAAATTACGCCGGCCCGCCAACGGCGGACTGATGCGCAATTTGACGCGACTTCCGGTAAAACGCCGGAAGTGCTCCTCGGTAAACAATGGCCGGTCCAAACCCGGCGATGATACCTCCAACACGTATTGGCCCCGGATTGGATCGTCCACATCCAATATGCCGCTGATCTGGTGGCTTACCCGTTCGCAGTCGTCCGCTGTTATGCCTGCGGCCGCATCGATATACACTCTCAACAGCGAACGTCGCCCTTGGGGTAGATATTCTATCCCCACCAACTCATAACCCAATCCGCGCACCGCGGCCTCGATGGGCTTTTGAACACTGCCAGGCGCCTGACGTCTCACGCCCATCTCCTCAAACAAAAAATGGGCCGACGGCCCACTTCCTAACGTTACATGCAAAATCTCGCCGATGACCCGCCGGCCTGGACCGCTATGGAAAGGGTACCGCACAAGCCTGAGCCTGCTTACGGTCGTTTAACCCCTCGGGGCGCCATCAACAATGCCGTCAATAAAAAGCCCCGGATTCGGGGCTTTTTATCGTTATCCTGGTAGCGGGGGCAGGATTTGAACCTGCGACCTTCGGGTTATGAGCCCGACGAGCTGCCAGACTGCTCCACCCCGCAACTGAGCGGCGTATGATAGCAAATCAAGCCACTCTCTTTCAAGCCAGACTTGCGGAAGCCCCAGCCAGCAAAATCACGAACGCTACTGCATATTCTTGCTCGTCCGCCAGGCTCAAATGGCTCCCCGCCACGCCCAATTCCCGCAACAAGCTCTCAGTTCGGCCGCTGTAATAGAGGCCCGGCCTGCCGGCCTCATTATGCTCCACCCCAATATCGGAAAGCCTTACCCCGCCGCGGAATCCGGTTCCCAGCGCCTTGGCCAAGGCCTCTTTCGCGGCAAAACGCTTGGCCAGAAATTGGGCCGGGCATTTATCGGTGCGAAATTCATCAAATTCAGCCGAGGTCAAGATACGGCGAGCGAACGTTTCGCCAAAACGCTGCAGGCTACTCCGCATGCGGGCCACCCGTACGATATCGGTGCCGATCCCGTAGATCATTCCTGGCTCCTGCGCGCCGCCGTCATCAAGCGTTTCATGTCGCGCACCGCCGCCTGCATACCGATAAACACCGCTTGCGCGATGATGGCATGGCCGATATTGAGTTCCCGAACAGCGGCCAGGCCGGCGATGGGTTTAACATTGTCGTAACTGAGACCGTGCCCGGCGTTGACCTGCAAACCCGCCTCTCGGCCGTGATCGGCCGCGCGGACGATACGCCGCAACTCCGCCGCCTGTGCCGCGGAGTCGCGGGCATCGGCATAATGTCCGGTGTGAATTTCAATGACCGGCGCGCCGCAGCGAACGGCGGCATCGACTTGAGTCCGATCGGCGTTGATAAATAAAGACACTCGGCAACCCGCCGCCGCCAAGCGCCGACAGGCGGCGGCGATCTTCGCCTCCTGGTTTACCACATCCAATCCGCCCTCGGTGGTCAATTCCTCGCGTCGTTCCGGCACTAAGCAACACTCCGCCGGGGTATAGCGTTCCGCAATCCGCACCATCTCCTCGGTCACCGCCATCTCGAGATTCATGCGGGTTTTGATGGTGTCCTTAAGTTGCGCCACATCCCGCTCCTGGATATGGCGGCGATCTTCGCGCAGATGCAGGGTAATTGCGTCCGCCCCGGCCTTCTCCGCTTCAATCGCCGCCAGCACCGGATCGGGATAGGGTGTATGCCTTGCCTGGCGGAGCGTCGCCACGTGATCGATGTTCACTCCGAGTAAAATGCCGTCGTCGCTAGTCATCCACGGTATCCGAACAGGTTATTTCCTGATGTCTTGATGGTGCTCGTTCACAAGATATGCCCTTGTCGCGCTGCGAGCAGGCGGCGGCTGGCCAAGGGCCGGCCGCCCAATTGGGCCGCCAAGGCGGCCTGCATCAATCTTTTCGTCTCGCGCAGGCTCTCGCCGTCTTCCAGGCGTCCGTATGCCAAGTCCAGCAGAGTTTGGCCACGAATCGTCAATTTACCGGTAATAGCACGCTCGCCCATGGCGTTTATACGCACCGGCCCCCGCGTGAGATCGTAGGCGTATCTCTGCTGCGCCTCGATGGGCCGCCCCTGATCGACGTCATGCTCCAATATCAAACCATAACCGATTTCTTCTAAAAGATGTTTCTCGAAAATCCGCAGCACGCGCTCCAATTTCAGCGTACACGACGCGGCGTCGCTCCCCGGCGCTTGCCCAATCTCGCCCAATGAATTAACGGTATTATGGTAGACGGTATGGAGATCGGGGTGGGCGTCAAAGCGATGCAGAAGCCGCATCAGCAATTCGTTAATATAAAAGCCGGCCGCCAAAACCTGGCCCTGCAGCCAAGCACCGGCGCCATAGGATTCTCCGCTGGTCAAAACGGGCAGTTCCCCCTTACCGCTCCAAGACAACAGCAACGGGCGAAACGGCTGCAACACCCCGTGAAGACGGGATGTCCGCTGACGGGCTCCGCGGGCGATAACCCCCACCCGCCCCAATTGAGGCGTGAACAATTCTATCAGGAGGCTGCTGTCTCGGTAGGCGCGGCGATGCAGGACATAACCGGGCTGCAACAACACACGGGCGCGGTGGACGTTCATCACTCTAATCCATGTCCAAGAATGGGGCCTCAATCCTTTCTATCATCATAGCCCAATTGACGCAATAATCGCTCATCTTCGGACCACGATTCCTTGACCCGTACCCAGGTCTTTAAAAATACCTTGGCGCCAAACGCCTGTTCCATGCCGATACGCGCGCGCCTACCGATCTCTTTGAGCACGGCACCGCCTTTGCCGATGACGATCGCCTTTTGGCTGTCTTTTTCCACCCAGATCACGGCATGGATATGCAATACGCCGTTTTGCTCGGAAAATTCCTCGATTTGCACTGTCACCGCATAGGGTAATTCCTCGCCCAGACGACGCATGAGTTTTTCCCGCACCAGTTCCGCGGCGAGAAAGCGCTCGCTGCGATCCGTGACCTGGTCTTCGGGAAACAGCGCCGCACTCACCGGCAGCCTCGCCACCACCTCCGCCTCGAGCCCTTGCACATTGTCGCCGCTACGCGCCGATAAGGGAACGATTGCCGCGAACTCCCTCTTCGCCGCCACCTCCAGCAGGAAGGGCAGCAATTCCTTTTTATCTTCCGTCTTGTCCACCTTATTGACCACCAGAATCACTGGCGCCTTGTTCTGGCTCAAGCCCGTCAATATGTCCTGCTCCCCCTCCGACCAGCGCAGCGCCTCAATGACCCATACCACCACATCCACATCATTCATCGCCGACTTTGCGGTACGGTTCATATACCGATTGATGGCGCTCTTGCCGCCGCGGTGTATGCCGGGGGTATCGACATAAATGATTTGTCCTTCCGCCGAGGTTTTGATGCCCAGAATTTTATGGCGCGTGGTCTGGGGGCGGGGAGAGGTGATGGTAATCTTTTGCCCGATGATGCGATTGAGCAGGGTGGACTTGCCGACATTGGGGCGACCGACGATCGCCGCGAAGCCGCAACGATAGTTATTGGTCGCGGCGATCCCGTTATGCTTCATACCTCTTCTTCAGCTCCGCTATCCAGGGCATTAAGCGCTTTCTCCGCCGCTTCCTGCTCCGCCAGGCGCCGGCTGCCGGCACTGCCCTGTGTGGTGATTCTGCCCTCGTCTAGCCGGCACTCGACTTGAAAGACCTGTCTATGAGCCTCTCCTTCCGTAGACAGCACGCGGTATTCGGGGAGGTCCTTGCCGCGCCCCTGCAAATATTCTTGGAGGCGGGTCTTGGGATCCTTGAAGCCCTGCTCCAGGGTCAGAGCCGCCAACAAATCGTGATAGATGGCGCCGATAAAACCGCTGGCCTTTTCGAACCCGCCGTCAAGGTAGACCGCGCCGATAATGGCTTCCAGGGTCCCGGCCAAAATCGAATCGCGACGAAAACCGCCGCTCTTGCGCTCACCGGGTCCCAAGCGCAGATACTCGCCGAGATGAAGATGTCTTGCCAAGACCGCCAACGCCGTCCCCTTGACCAAGTGCGCGCGCAGACGGCTCAATTGCCCTTCATTGGCCTTAGGAAAGCGGTCGAAAAGCCGGTGGGCGACAACGAGATTCAATACGCCGTCACCGAGAAACTCGAGACGTTCATTATTAGTTCTACCGAAACTGCGATGCGTGATGGCGGTTTCCAATAATTCTTGGCGCGCAAATCGATATCCCAACAAGTCCTGCAAGCTATCAAGCGACCGACTCAAGACCCACCCAGTTCGATGCGATTATCCGGAAACTTTGCCACGACATCGAGATTCATAAACAGGGGGGTCCGCGCCTCGTAATCGACCGTGACCACAATCCTATTACCCTCTCTGGTAACGGAGATATCGTCCTTACTGACGTGGTCCACGTCATTGACGGCGAGACGCTTTAATAACAGCTTTTCGATTTCGCTCGGCGGCAACCCCGCCAGTTCGCCATGCGGTTCCTGAGCGAGAGAATTGAGCGAAGACTCAACTTTGAAATGCTCCAAATACAAGGGTAATACCTTAATGACAATTATCGCGCCAAAGGCGATAACGACCATCAAAATCAACATACCCAGGTATGTCATTCCGCGCTGACTGCCTCTTGTCATCGTGTTATTCATGGATCTCCTCCCACGGCTGCGCTAATGAATCGTTTCCCCGATACGGCTCCACGTGATGCTACCGTTTGGTCCGTTCCAATTCATCCAAATCATGAACGCCCTGCCCACCAAATTTTTCTCAGGGACGAATCCCCAGGCGCGGCTGTCGTTGCTGTTGTCCCGGTTATCTCCCATCACAAAATAACTGCCCTGCGGCACCGTCCATTCGCCCTCTTCCAACCTCCCGAAAAACTCGGGATGAATGACCAGCTTATGTTCCCTACCGTCCAGCGATTCCATTCGCAGCTGGCTCGGCAAAGGAATCCCCGTGCTAAATTCCGTGTAAGGGCCGACCAGCTGCTGCTTCGCCTCGACGCCATTGATAAACACGGTCTTATCGTGATAGGCAATACGGTCGCCGGGCAATCCGATCACGCGCTTTATGTAATCCGTCGAGGGGTCTTCCGGGTAACGGAATACCATAACGTCTCCGCGATGCGGCTCGCCGATGCCCACGATTTTGGCATTTAAAATAGGCAGTCGAATCCCATAACAGAATTTATTCACCAAGATAAAGTCACCCGTCAACAGGGTGGGAATCATGGATCCCGACGGGATGCGAAACGGCTCCACCAAAAAAGAGCGCAATAAAAACACCACCAGGATCACGGGGAAAAACGAGCGTGCGTACTCGACCAGCAATGGTTCTTTGCCCAGACGCGCACCGGTATCCTCATCCAAGCTGCCGCCGGCGGCGCGGGCGGCGGCGGCCACCGTTTCGCGCCGCCGCGGCGCCCACATCAGGGCATCGATGGCCCAAATTATCCCACACACTACCAAAGCAATCGCCATGACGGCTGCAAAATCGAAATCCATCTATTTCTTTCCTACTTTCAGGATTGCCATAAATGCCTCTTGGGGTATCTCCACGGAACCCACCTGTTTCATCCGCTTTTTTCCGGCCTTTTGCTTCTCGAGCAATTTACGCTTGCGGGTGATGTCTCCGCCGTAACACTTTGCCGTCACATTTTTGCGCAGCGCCTTCACCGTCTCGCGGGCGATGATCTTGGCGCCGATTGCCGCCTGGATAGCCACATCGAACATCTGCCGCGGAATCACCTCGCGCAGTTTTTCCGTCAGCTCCCTGCCGCGCTGGGCGCTATTGGAACGATGCACGATAATCGACAGCGCGTCTACCCGTTCATTGTTGATCATGACGTCGAGCTTGACGAGATCCGCCGCCTCGAACCGGGCGAAGGCGTAATCCATGGACGCATAACCCCTGCTCACCGATTTGAGCCGATCGAAGAAATCCATCACGACTTCGGCCATGGGCATCTCATAGCTGAGCGCCACGTGATTGCCGTGAAACTGCATCTTAGTCTGCACGCCGCGGCGTTCCTCGCATAAGGTGATGACCGCGCCCAGATGAAGCTGCGGCACGAGAATATTAGTGGTGATGATCGGTTCGCGCATCTCTTCGATATCCCCCGGAGGCGGCAACTTCGCAGGATTGTCCACCAGCCGCACATCGCCCTGCTTGGTGAGCACTTCATACACCACCGTGGGCGCCGTGATAATCAGGTCCAGGTCATATTCGCGTTCCAGCCGTTCCTGTACGATTTCCATGTGGAGCATACCGAGAAACCCGCAGCGAAAGCCGAAGCCGAGGGCCTGAGAAACTTCCGGCTCATAAAACAAGGAAGAGTCGTTGAGGCGCAGTTTTGCCAGGGCGTCGCGCAGATCCTCGTAATCCTCGGAACTTATCGGAAAGAGACCCGCGAATACCTGAGGTTGTACTTTTTTAAACCCTGCCAGAGGAACGGCTGCGGGTCGGCCGGTATGGGTCAAGGTATCGCCCACCGGAGCGCCGTCCACTTCTTTGATACCGGCTATGACATACCCTACTTCGCCCGCCTTGAGGCTTTCCATATTCACCTGTTTGGGCGTGAAGATACCTATTTTATCCGCGTAGTAATGGCGTTGAGTGGACATCACGGTTATCTTGTCCTTGACCGTTAATTTACCCTGCATGACCCGCACCAGCGACACCACCCCCAAATAGTTATCGAACCATGAATCGATGATCAATGCCTGTAAAGGCGCCGTTTCATCGCCCCTGGGCGGCGGAATGCGTTTGATCAATTCCTCAAGCAGATCCCCCACGCCAACCCCTGTCTTGGCACTAACCTGCACGGCACCGATGGCGTCAATGCCAATGATATCTTCGATTTCCTGAATCACCCGGTCGGGATCGGCGGTAGGCAAATCGATCTTATTTAACACCGGCACCACTTCCAGCCCCTGTTCGATGGCGGTGTAGCAGTTGGCGACGGTCTGTGCCTCCACGCCCTGCGAGGCGTCTACCACCAGCAGCGCCCCCTCGCAGGCGGCGAGAGACCGCGACACCTCATAGGAAAAATCCACATGGCCTGGCGTATCGATAAAATTGAGCAGATAGTCACGACCATCCTTGGCTCTGTAGCGCAAGGACACGCATTGCGCCTTGATGGTGATACCCCTCTCCCGCTCCAGATCCATGGAGTCCAGCACCTGTTCCGACATCTCGCGAGTGCTCAAGCCCCCGCAAATTTGAATCAGACGGTCGGCGAGCGTGGATTTACCGTGATCGATATGGGCGATGATGGAGAAATTACGAATGTACTTCATCAATTAGAAACCGGAAAAATCCGGGCACCTTGGCCGTCAAAGCTCGCCAGTGTACCGGATTTCCCCGCTTTCCATAATCTCCAATCTACCCGCCGCCAAAGAGAAGCGCGCTCAGCCGTCCTTCTCAGACATTTTTAACGCCAGGAACATGGGTCCGGACCCTCGCTGCACCAGCATGGGTACGACCTTATCCTTGGGTAAGTCTTTTACCAGTTGTTGGAAGTGGCTTACATTCTTCACATCAACGTTGTTGATCATGAGGATGATATCGCCGCGCCGCAAACCTGCCGCGCGCGCCGGGCCGCCTTTGATGTCCTCCACATATACCCCGGTCTTCTTCTTTTCCAAGGTGTTGCGTTGTTCGGGAGTCAACTCCGACACTACGGCACCCAGACGGTTGGCGGTTACACTGCCAGAATCGCGGTCAGCAAGCTTAATCTCTTCTTCCGGCGGCAATTCTCCGATTTTGACCTTCACAGTCCGCGTCTTGCCGTCGCGCAAAATCTTCACCGGTACTTCCTGATCCACCTGGATTCGACCCACGATAGGCGGCAGGGAAGCGGAATTGTCTATCGGGATATTATTGAACTCCATTACCACGTCGCCTACTTTGATACCGGCCTTCTCCGCGGGGCTGTCGGGCAATACCTGCGCTACCAAGGCCCCGCCGGGTCGTTCCATACCGAAGGACTCGGCCAAGTCGCGGGTCACGTCTTGAATCAGTATCCCCAACCAGCCGCGGGTCACGCTGCCCTTGTCCTTGAGCTGATCGACCACGTCCATGGCAAGATCGATGGGAATGGTAAACGACAATCCCATAAAACCGCCGGTGCGGCTGTATATCTGCGAATTGATACCGACTACCTCGCCGTCCATATTAAACAAAGGACCGCCGGAATTGCCGGGATTGATCGCCACATCCGTTTGGATGAAAGGGACATAATTCTCATTCGGCAAGCTTCTCCCCAAGGCGCTGACGATACCGGCCGTGACTGAATGATCAAAATCAAAGGGAGAACCGATGGCCAACACCCACTCGCCCACCTTCAAGTCGGACGAATGACCTATCTTGACCGAGGGCAGATCCTTGGCATCGATCTTCAGCAGGGCTATGTCACTGCGCGAATCCGCGCCAACCAATTTGGCCTTAAACTCCCGGCGGTGTACTCAAGCGCACGATGATCTCATCCGCATCCTTGATCACATGATAGTTAGTCAGAACGTAGCCATCGGGGGAAATAATGAAGCCCGATCCCAAGGAGCGGTTGCTGAACTCTTCCGTATCATCTCCCTCATCACCGCCGGGAGGTTCGCCAAAGAAACGCCGAAAGAAATCGTCGAAGGGAGGCTGCGAACCGTCCGGACCCCGCGGCATATCGTGAGGAATCCGGGGATGACGCTGTTTTACGGTCTGAGAGGTACTGATATTGACCACAGCTGCGCTAACTTTAGGCACTATTTCGGTGAAATCGGGCAAGGTCCGCGCCTGCGCCACCGCAGATACGGCGAATGCCGTAAATACTGCAAAAATCCAACCGGTAAAAATTTTACGATGAGTCATCTGCTTTCCATTCCAAGTGTTTATGTTCCGCAACCGCCAAACGAAAAATTTATCGCCTAATATCTTATCGGGCATTAACGCACCCGGGGCTTACAGTATTATCGCTCCTTTGCAGAATCACCGGTTGAAATCGGCCATCATGGCCGATGCGACGGCTATAGCGCCGCACCCACAATAATCCGACAACCAACCCGGTAATTCCGAAGCATAAGGTCAAAATATCGGATTTCACCGCCAACCAATTAGCGGCGACGGTCTCGCCCACCATCGCAAACACCAACATCGAGAGGATGGGAGTCATATAAGCGGCTAAAGAGCCGTGCACCAGGGCGCGCTCATCGATACCGATCACAACTTGATCGCCCACCTCTACGCCCTGCATGTCCAGCACCCGCAGCCTGGGAGATCTGAAGCCGAAAGCCTTGGCAAACATCCCCGCCCCGCAACCCTTATTCATAGCGCAGACGCCGCACGAGGTCTGGCTCTTGGTTTCAACCCATGCGGCGCCACTCTCCACGGCCACCACCATCGCACTCTGTTCGATCATTTACCAGCCACCTCCGCAAAATTAAAGGAACTGCCGATTAAACGTACCGCCGCCGCGGGTACTTCGCCAACGACAGTCAGTTGATGGTCATCCACCACTGTGCCGAATGCATTGACGGCCCCTTTGTGGGACACACCCAAGAATGGCGCCGTCTTGTCGCCTATCCGCTCCACGAATATCGATACCGTTGCCAAACCGTCGGTTAGTACCAACTGCTCGACGGGCTCCCCCTTCCCCCTACTGTGTTGATAGTGCTCAGCCAAAGAAAATCCGTTCGGCATCCGGGTAATCCGCCACGGCATGTCATTAGTGGAAACGGTCCGCTGTTTGCTGGCCTTCAGACTGTTCCGCATCTCATCGTCCATGGTAACAGCTCGTATCATTTCAGGCGTGGCCTTGTCCACTACATTGATGGACGTAAACATGACCTGCTCAATGGCACTGCCGTGCTCATTCACCAAATCCGACTGCAACAACAAACCCGTATCTTCATCGACCCAGATGCGATAGCCGTATCGGTAGTTGTCCTTGGGCATTACAATAATCATTCGGGCGGCACGTCCAGCGATTCGGTCCTCGCCCCCCATAGTTAGGCGGTAGTTTTTCTCCAAATCATCCACATGCGCCGTCAATTTTCCGGGAAAATGTCTGCCTAATCCGCCTTTATTAAAGGCTATATGCTTCTTCCCCGGGAAAATACACACAACTCCTTCCTTGCTTCTGAGCAATACTCGTTGTCCGCCGCTCAAAGAAACCAGCCGTTCGCGCTCGCCGTCGGGACCTGCAACGTGAATGAGATGCATGCTCTCCAATTGATCGTCGCGGCGATAGACAAAGGTGCCTTCGTAACTCACGCTCTGCGCCGACGCCGCGATCCTGCCGAGCCACGCCTTGGCATCATTTCCGGCATCAATCGCCCCCGCATTCTCAATGGACAAAGCGAAAACGGCCAGCAATCCGCAAATCCACGCCGCCGTGCCATACCTGCGTGCCGACCGCGATCGAGAATACCCGCCCTGCGAACTACCGCTAACCATGGAATCAACCGTTCGCCGCTGCATGTTCAACGTTGCGGCTATCGACATTATTGAAGCCCTGTGAACAAGTCCACTTGTATTCGTGAATTAGCGCCCATTGTCGTTCATGGCGGGATCTTGCTGGATACTCTCGGCGCGTTCATAACCTACTATCCTGACCTGCGGCAATACACCGTTATGCATGACCGCCATCGAGGAAAATTGATCATGGCTTAGGAGATAGCCGTTAAGCTTGGAAATCACGGCGGGTTGTTCCACATCCCACTGCCTGCCATTGACCTTCGAATAGGAAACCGCAGGAGAAACCGTCTGATTGGTACTGACCGCCATGGGTGTGCTCTGATTGGCGCTGATCGCCATGGGCGTGGTCTGATCGGTACTGGCCGTCATGGGCGTGGCGTTCATAGCCAGTGACGGCGACTGCTCGACGGCGATCTGGTTATGCCAACCCAAACCGACAAAGGCCACGGCCGCCACCGAAGCGGCAAGGGCAAAACCAATGGTCGGTTTATGGAAGCTCGAATGTTTAACGGAGCGGCGTGGAGTAATGGAGAAAAAAGCTTCCGCCTCGAGGGCTTGTGATACGCGTTTTACAAAATCTTCCGGCAACTTATCGGGGAGGTTATTTTTCAATGCGTCACTAATGAGATGGTAATGGTGCCAACAGACCTGGCTCGTTTTATCGCGCTTCAGCTGGTCAAAAAGAGGAGCGACCTCTTCGCGCGGCAGTTCGCCGTCCACCAGCGCCGAAATTTTTCCATCGTGATCATCCGCCATATACCTTCCCCGCAAAGAATACCCAACTGCCTAATGAATCATGTCAGCAAGGGCTTAAGTTTATTATGTATCGTTTCCCGAGCCCTGAAGATGCGGGATCGCACAGTTCCAATTGGGCAACCCATGGCTTCCGCGATCTCTTCATAACTCAATCCTTCAAGCTCTCGTAGCGTTATCGCCGTGCGCAAATCCTCTGGTAATTGCTCAATGGCCTCGAATACCGTCCTCTCAATCTCATCCTTCAGCAATAATCGCTCGGGAGTCGCGTTATCCCTCAATTCCGAGGCGCCTTCATACTGCTCCGCGACATCAATTTCCACATCCGTGTCGGGCAAACGCCTTCCTTGCGCAACCAGATAGTTCTTGGCGGTGTTGATCGCTATCCGATACAACCAAGTATAAAAAGCGCTGTCACCGCGAAATTTGGGAAGTGCCCGATATGCCTTGATGAAGGCATCCTGTGCAACATCCAATACCTCCGTTTGATCTCGAATATAACGCGAGATGAGTTTGACAATCTTGTGCTGATACTTGGCTACCAGAATGTCAAATGCCTTTTTATCTCCTTGTTGAACGCGCTCAACTAAGAGCTGGTCAACACTTTGCTCGCCCATTTCGGGCCCGCCCCTTCTTCACTGTGGAGTAAATCCCTCTACTCAAAAATAATAGACAATCTCGGTTTACATTAGTTCTCATGACACTATTTCCATAAAGAAATATTAGTTCTTTCTTATTTACCAAGATCCGAGGTCGGTTTTACCTTCTCATTCACCGCCCTGCCCGAAAATACATATTTAGCCCGGCTGGACGGCATCATCTCCCAGCGATATGCTGCCTGACAAGATGCCGGCGTCATGAATACCCGCGTGACGATAATTATGACTTTAAAAGACTTATTAGCCAACACGCATTTTTATGGCCCAGGATTATTATGACCTCCTTCTGATTGGAGGCGGGGCCGCCGGCTTGAGCCTGGCCCTGCACCTGACGCCTCATACCCGCATCGGCCTCATTACCAAGGGTCCGCTGCCGGAGGGCGCCACCTTCTATGCCCAAGGGGGGATCTCCGCGGTTTGGGACAAGGCCGATACCTTGGAGTCTCATATAGAGGACACCCTCAATGCCGGCGCCGGATTATGTGATGAGGCCGCAGTCCGTTTTACCGTAGAGCATGGCAGGGAGGCGATTCAGTGGCTGGTCGATCAGGGCGTACCCTTTACCCAGGAAACCCGCCAGGATGGCAGCCTCGACTATCACCTCGCCCGTGAAGGCGGACATAGCCACCGCCGCATCCTGCACGCCGCCGATGCCACAGGGCGGGCTATTGAGTTGACGCTGGAACAGCAGGCCCGCCGTCATCCCAATATCGAACTCCTGGAACACCACATCGCCATCGACCTTATCACCGCCATGAAACTTGGCCACGCCTCCAACCATTGCTGGGGGGCCTACGTACTTGATCGCAACACTGCCCAGGTTAAGGCCATACGCGCCAAGTGCGTGGTCCTTGCCACCGGCGGCGCGGGCAAGGTCTACGTCTACTCCACGAATCCCGACGTCAGCACCGGTGACGGTATCGCCATGGCCTGGCGGGCAGGCTGCCGGGTGGCCAACATGGAGTTCATCCAATTTCATCCCACCTGCCTCTATCACCCGAATGCCAAATCATTCCTTATCAGCGAGGCGGTACGAGGCGAGGGCGGTCGTTTGTTGTTGCCCGATGGCAGCCCCTTTCTCGATAAATTCGATCCCCGCGCCGAATTGGCGCCGCGCGATATCGTGGCGCGCGCCATCGACTATGAGATGAAGCGTTTGGGCGCGGAGTGCGTCTACCTGGACATCAGCCATAAATCGGCAGAATTTATCATGAACCACTTCCCCGTCATCTACGCCCGCTGTCTGGAATTCGGTTTCGACATGACCAAGGAACCCCTCCCGGTGGTGCCGGCGGCCCATTATACCTGCGGCGGTATCATGACCGATCTGCGCGGCCGCACCGGCCTCGAAGGGCTCTATGCCGTCGGTGAAACCGCGCACACCGGCCTGCACGGCGCCAACCGCATGGCCAGCAATTCCTTGCTGGAATGCCTGGTATTCGGCCAAGCGGCGGCGGAAGATATTCGCGGCAAACTGACCGCCACCCCCGTGCCGCCCGCCGTCCCGGAGTGGGATGAAAGCCGGGTCACGGACTCCGACGAAGAGGTGGTGGTGGCCCACAACTGGGATGAACTGCGGCGTTTCATGTGGGACTATGTAGGCATCGTACGTACCGACAAGCGTCTGCAACGCGCCAAACACCGGATAGATTTGTTGCTGCAGGAAATCGACGATTATTACGGCCATTTCCGCGTCACCAACGATCTGATCGAATTGCGCAACCTGGCCGTGGTCGCCGACCTCATCATCCGTTGCGCCATGTTGCGCAAAGAAAGCCGCGGCCTGCACTATACCCTGGACTACCCCGCCGCGGACAACAGCAAGACGCCACGCAACACCATACTGACTCCGTCTTAATCTTGGGCCTGCTTCGCGCCGTTCTGCAGACGCAACTGCACCCGCAAGCGGCGATGGCTATCTGCATCCAGACCGTCGGCCGGCAGAATCACCGCACAGCGGCGCTTATCCTCCGTCATGAATCGCAGCAGAACCAGCCAGGGAGAAATATACGCGGCCGGCAATAAGGTCGCCGCATAACACCCGCCGTCGCCGCGGCATAATTCCCACCTGCCGTCCGTTGTGCATATCAGGCTCTTCACCGCCGCCGGCGAACTCAACTTTACGTCACGTCGCCAGATAATGACCCATTGCGCCGCGATGACCACCGCCACAGGAAATTTAATCCACCACGCTGCGGTAATCGGGAATAAAACGAGTAAAGCGACGCCGTGCGCAATGACCACGGCCAGCGTCAAGTAATAAGAAGGCCGACATTCAAGCCGCAGGGGCGCTGTGAAGACGGGCGACGACATGGGCAAGAATCGGGTCGGCGGGCATCATGCGCCCCATGACATATTCGAGCAATAAAAGATCGGGATAATTCAGTAGAGTTTCAAAGGCGCGCCGTTCATTTTCGGAGACTTGGTCATAGCGATGATCCAAAAAAGATTGCAGCGCTAAATCCAGCTCCAATAGGCCGCGTCGGCATTGCCAATAGAGGCGGGCTCGGTGCTTGGAATTCCTGTCGCCGTGATCTCTCTCAGCTCGTCACGCTCATCCTCATCCCCTTTTCATTATTATCGACTTTTACACTGATTTATACCAAATGATTCAACATCAGCTTCTTGATCTCGCCGATGGCTTTGGTAGGATTGAGCCCCTTGGGACAGACGTCGACGCAGTTCATGATGGTGTGGCAGCGAAATAGCCGGTAGGGGCCCTCGAGATCGGCGAGCCGCTCCGCCGTAGCCTGATCGCGGCTGTCGGCGAGAAAACGGTACGATTGCAACAAGGCGGCCGGTCCGCGAAATTTATCCGGATTCCACCAGAAAGACGGGCAGGACGTGGAGCAGCAGGCGCACATAATACATTCGTAGAGACCATCCAGCTTGTCGCGATCCGCTGGGCTCTGCCGGTATTCCACCTCCGACTCGGGATCGTGCACCGTTAACCACGGCTTGACGGAACGGTACTGATGGTAGAACTGACCAAGATCCACCACCAGGTCGCGGATCACCGGCATGCCCGGCAAAGGCCGTACCTCCACCGGCTCTTTCAAACCGGCCAGCGGCGTGATGCACGCCAGTCCATTACGGCCGTTAATATTGAGACCATCTGAACCGCATACACCTTCCCCGCACGAATGGCGAAAACTCAGAGTCTCATCCTGTTGTTTGATATTGAACAAGGCATCAAGCAACATCATCCCAGGCGCCATCTCCGCCAGTTCGAAGCCCTGCATGCGCGGTTCGCTATCGGCCTCCGGGTTGTACCGGTATATGGAAAATCGCATAACGATTCCTCACTCCTGGGACTTCGGTATTTACGCCGTTAATAAACACGCACCATGGGCGGGAACGGCTCTACCGTTAACGGCTGCATGCGCACCGGTTTGTAGTCGAGGCGACCGCCCTCTTTGAAGTAAAGACTGTGTTTTAGCCAATGCTTGTCGTCGCGGTCAGGATAGTCGATGCGCGAATGGGCACCGCGGCTCTCCTTGCGCGCCAAGGCCGATGAGATGGTGGCCAGCGCTACGTCCATGAGGTTTTCCAGTTCCAGGGCCTCGATGCGCGCGGTATTGAATACTTTACTGTGATCGTTAAGGCGCGCGTGCTGCAAGCGCTCTTCGAGTTCCCTCACCTTCCGCACGCCCTCGCTCAACACCTCTTCCTTGCGGAACACGCCGCAGTAGTGTTCCATGGCGCGCTGTAGCATATCTCGCAGATCGGCCACCGATTCCCCGCTGCCCCGCTGCTCCCAACGCGCCAACCGGGCCAGTGCGCGGTCGATGCTCTTTTCGGAGACCGGACGATGATAGCGTTGCTCATTCAAACGCGCAATGATGCGATTGCCCGCCGCGCGGCCGAAAACCACGATATCCAATAATGAATTGCCGCCCAAACGGTTGGCGCCGTGTACCGACACGCATGCGCACTCGCCCACCGCGAACAGACCGGGTACCGCTTCTTCAGCGTCGCTGTAACCGGGCTTCACTACTTCACCGTAGCGGTTGGTGGGAATGCCGCCCATGGTGTAATGGGCGGTGGGAAATACCGGTACCGGTTGATGCGAGGGCTCAATGTGCAAAAAAGTCCTGATCAAATCGCGGATACCCGGAAGACGTTTATTGATCACTTCTTCGCCGAGATGATCCATTTTGAGCAGGACATAATCGCCGTGCGGACCGCAACCGCGTCCCTCGCGCACCTCGGCGGCGATGGCGCGGCTCACCACGTCGCGGCTGGCCAAGTCCTTGGCATGGGGCGCATAACGTTCCATGAAACGCTCTCCGTCCTTATTAATTAAATAACCGCCTTCGCCGCGAGCCCCTTCGGAGATCAACATGCCCTTGCCGGCAATACCGGTGGGATGAAATTGAAAGAACTCCATGTCTTCCAGCGGGATCCCGGCGCGCAGCACCATGCCCATACCGTCGCCGGTATTGATGCGGGCATTGGTGTTGGTACGAAACAAGCGCCCCGCTCCGCCGGTGGCGAGCAAGGTGGTCTTGGCCTCAATAGCCACGGGTTCGCCGGTCTCGATCTCCAGAACCACTGCGCCCAAGATATGGTCTTCGTCATCTATGATGAGATCGATGGCGAAATATTCGTCGAAGAAATGGGTCTTAGCGCGGATGTTTTGCTGATACAGGGAGTGCAGGATGGCATGACCGGTACGGTCCGCCGCGGCGCAGGTGCGCGCTGCCTGATCGCCGCCGAAATTCTGGCTCTGGCCGCCGAAGGGCCGCTGATAGATATTACCGTTATCCAATCGCGAAAACGGCACACCGGCATGTTCCAACTCCACTACCAGGCGGGATGCCGCGCGGCACATATATTCGATGGCATCCTGATCGCCGAGATAGTCGCTGCCCTTGACGGTGTCGTACATGTGCCAATGCCAATTGTCCGGCGACACATTGCCCAGCGCGGCGTTAATGCCGCCCTGCGCCGCCACGGTATGAGAACGAGTGGGAAACACCTTAGATACCACCGCCACCGTAGCCTCGGCGCGGGACAACTGCAAAGCGGCGCGCAGACCGCCTCCGCCCGCGCCGATAACCAAGGCATCGAACCGGCGCCGCGGAATATCATTCACCGTCATCAACTCGCCCTCGTCAATACCAGTACTGCCCACGACCCCATGGCAAGCAAACCCGCCGCGATCACGCTCAAGACCGTGACCCGAACTTTAAAGTCGTGCACATAATCCATAACCACATCACGCATTCCCACCCAGGCATGCATAAGTAATAAAAAAAACAGCAAGGCCGTAGGAGCGGCCATGATCGGCGCGGTAATGAAGCCCCGCCATTCCGCATAGCCCTGGGGAGATTTCAAAACCAACCTCAGGAGAAGGAAGATTAGATACACCACCATATAAACGGCGCTGATGCGCTGTAGCAGCCACGCCCTCAAGCCCTGGGCATGCGCCATTACCACAATACAATCCCCACCGCCATCAGCAACGCCGCCGCACTGCCGACAGCGATGACCCACGCGGTATGCCGGGCTTCATCTCGCTCCACCCCAATGCCGATATCGATGAGCAACATTCGGATACCAGCCAGGATGTGATGGGCTAAAGCCCAGAAAACGAAAATGACCGCCACCTTAACCACACCCCGGCTGAGGATATCATGCACCTGATTAAAGCTCCGTTGGCTTCTCACGGACAGATCGAGCAAATATATAGCAAAGGGGATGGTGAGGAAGAGAACAATCCCCGCTATCCTATGGGCAATGGAGATTAATGCCGTAATAGGCTGGCGGATGCGCGTAAGATCGAGAAAAATCGGTCGATTAGTCTTTTTAGGCATACAATTTATGGTGTAGCCAACGCCTCCTGCTGGTCTAGTATTATGCCCCGCGCCGTTGAATGCAATGGGTAAAGTGATAGGAGTACGATAATGATGTCGCCGGAGTGGCGCTCTTTTCTTATTAATATCGGAGCGGTCGTTATCGACGGTCGCGTGATGCATTTCGGCAATCCATCCCAGGAGACTAATGTCGTCACTTCCGGCGAGGTAATTGCCGATCTTTCACACTGCGCCCTAATCGCCGTACGCGGCGCGGATGCGGAGAAATTTTTACAAGGCCAACTTAGCAACGATATCCTCGAAGTCACCGCTACCCGCAGCCAAATCAGCGCGCAATGCAGCCCCAAGGGTCGTGCCTTGGCCCTTTTTCGTATCTTCCGCCGCGATGACGCCCTTTATCTGACTATTCCCGAAACACTGCTGAAAAGCACTCTGGAGCGCCTGCGTAAGTATGTGCTGATGAGTAAGGTCACGCTCGATCCGGAAACGGCCTTGGCTCAAATGGGCTATAGCAGTATTAAGGACTTCCATCATCTCCGCGCATCGCTTAATTCGCTCCCCGACACCGCGGATGCGGTTACCCAAGTCCAAGGCATCACTGTGATCCGGATACCGGGACCCCACCCCCGCTTTAAACTGATCGGTCCGGCAGAATCGCTCAAGACGCTATGGGCGCAACTCGATGTACACGCGACACCGGTGGGTGCCGACGCCTGGCAACTACTGGATATCCTCGCCGGCGTGCCCAGCCTCGCCCCCGAGACCGTGGATGCCTTCGTTCCCCAAATGATCAACCTGGATGCGCTCCATGGCATCAATTTTAATAAGGGCTGCTATACCGGTCAGGAGATCGTGGCGCGCACCCATTATCTGGGAAAACTAAAACGGCGTATGTTTCTTCTCCATTGCAATGTCGATGAACCGCCGGTACCGGCGACGGTGCTATACAGCACGGCGCATCGCAATGACGAAGGTGTGGGTACCGTGGTCGCTGCTCAAGGGGCGCCCAATGGCGGTATCGTCCTCCTCGCCGTACTGCAGATCGATTCGGCCGCTCAGGGTGAACTGCGTTTGGGCGGAATCGACGGGCCGCTGTGTACCATCCATCCTCTCCCTTATCCCCCGGCTGGCCAATAGTTTTCGGCATCATGGTTGGGAAAACGGTTTTACCTATCATCCAGAAACGGCTACGCCTGTTCGCAAAGCCGTCGTTGACCCGCAGGCGGTCGCCGCTCGGTACATTGCGACAACTCACTACACCATATTGCGCGGCGCAGTGACTTGGGCTATCTTGCTAACGCCTAAATTATGCCCGGCTTCGCGTACCCATGCCTAAATCCTCTTCATTAAATTATCTATTTGTCGCATTACTTATGCTGGTGTTCGCACCAGCGAGTTATGCCGAATGGTACAAGGACGAACAGGCGATCATGGGAACGTCCATCCTGGTCGAGGTATGGAATACGGATGCCGATAAGGCTCAAGAGGGCATACGGGCGGTGATGCAAGAGATGCATCGCATTGACAATCTCATGAGCCCGTTCAAGAAAGACAGCGAGCTATCGCTGGTTAATCGCGAAGCGGCGGATCATCCGGTAAAAATAAGCCGAGAACTGTTCGACCTTATAGACCGCTCTCTCTACGTCTCACGCATTTCTGACGGCGTATTTGACATTACCTTTTCCAGCGTGGGCTATATGTATGACTACAGAAAAGGCATAAAGCCGACTGACGAACAGATTAAAGAGGAACTGCCCAACATTGACTACCGTCTACTGATCCTTGATCCAAAGCAAACGACGATTCGATTCGCACGCAAAGGCGTCCGAATTGATTTGGGCGGCATTGCTAAAGGATACGCCGTCGAGCAATCCGTCAGTATCCTGCGCAAGATGGGGTTTCACGAAGCCCTGGTCACCGCCGGCGGAGATAGCCGAATCCTGGGTGATAGGAACGGACGTCCCTGGATGATGGGGATACGCGATCCCCGCAAAAAGGCGGGCGAAGCTGCCATCGTAATTCCATTGAGTGATACTGCTATCTCTACGTCAGGTGATTATGAACGTTTTTTTATACGCGATGGCATTCGTTATCACCACATACTAAATCCGAAAACTGGAAAATCAGCACTCAACAGCCGCAGTGTCACCGTGATCGGACCGGAGGGCACTACAACAGATGCATTTACGAAACCGGTCTTTATCCTGGGTTGGGAAAAGGGCTTGAAATTTATCGAATCGCAACCAGGCTACGAGGCGGTCGTCATTGACAGCTCGGGGCAGATTCACTATTCCTCGGGATTAGAACCCCCAAAACCACTTGTCAGTGAGCGCGCTCCGCCGCGCTGAATCATTTTCACTGCATCGCCGTGTGCGGCTAAATCGTCCCGTTTACAATGGGTTCAAAAGCGGTAAGGCTGTCCCTTAAAGTGGGACTACCTAAGCCATTGCTGGGAAATAGCGTCGTAAATGCGCCTTGTTCGCCATGCAAGGCCATATAGTTCAGTATCACCGTTTCCACCAACAGATTAACGTTATTGGCTGCGGGGCTTGATGCCGTTTCCACGGAGCCGTCGGCGCGGAAATAACCAATCTGCTGACGCAGCGCTTGGGGACGGCCGCTGGGATTGTATACCAGGAAGAACGAAGCGGCTGTCGATGAATTGTCTCCCGTCCACACGCCTTTACCGCGCCCGTCTGCCGAGTTGTCGATGGTACCATTGCTCGCTAGCGAACCGTCGCTGAAGACATAAATCATTATAGGCACACCCACCCGCGCGGCGTATTCCAGACACGCACCTATGCAGCGGCCGGCGCGCAAGTCCCGAAGCTCACCGGTGGCGCGGTCGCCGGTGTGATAATCAAAGCCGCCCATGGTGATGGTGCCGGCACCGGCGTAACCGTTAACCACCATCTTCATCACCGCGGCTGTCTTTTGAAATTCGGAATCACCGTTGTATTCCGCAGATGTAAAGATGCCGCCGGCGCCCACAATCTTGGTGTCAAGGCTAGGGTTCAGCGCAGAGGGATCACCATAGCGATCCACCAAATCCGCGCTCTTTACATACGCGCACTCCACCTGCTGTTTGATGGCCGCATCATTGCTCAACTTGGTAGAAACCTTTGCGAGCTTCTTATCGCTGATACGCTTGATTGCCTCCATCACGGCGACGGCGTCGGATTGATTCAACAGCCCGACCAGTTTGCCGGTATCCACCAAGCCGGTGACATCGCTTGGCCGATCAACCTTGGTGGGCCTCACCGATACGTCGATCATCGCCGCCGGCGCCATAGAGTTGCCGCCTGAATCCGAACTGACGGAACCGATCAAGGTCAGCAGCTCGCCATTCGCGCCGGCCTTGTAGATGCCGTACATGGGATTGTGCGGGTTGTTCCCGGTATCATTGTCGGACAGCGCCGGTATCACCGCGCCATTCATGTTGGCGCGGTTGCCCGTGCCGACCTTTTCTAGTATACCGCGCAAAAACGCGCTGTCGGAATGGAACGCCAAACCGAGCTCGGTGTTGATAAAAGCACCAGCGGCCTGTGGAATCATGTTCCCGGGCAATCCCAGCTTGCTGTACCCCGCCGCGCTGAGGAAATCCATCTGCCCGGCCTGTTTGCCGACCAAGACATTGGACCCGGCGATATTCGCACCACCCGCCAGGTCGAAACAGATAAATGGGATCTTGCCTGCGCCTTGGGTGGCAAGCCCGCAGGCAAGCTTGCTGGCCTCGATATCCGATGACAGAACGGCGCGTGCTACGCGGGGATGAGATATCATCAGGCCCAAGATGGAAGGTGCAATAACCATCCCGGCGCCGGCGCGTAGCCCCATGGCCAGGAAATCGCGGCGCGTAACCGGCTTCTTGTGATCAGGATGGCGTAATGGTGCATCCGGCTTCAATGGGGTGCGATTTTTTGCCATGGATGTCTCCTTCAATTTGGCCGTCGCTACTGCAGTAACATCGCGGCACTGCCCAAGGTTGACGCGCACATTGCCTTCACGATCGTGCGGGTACGTACCGCATCGCAACCCGCGGGACAGACGGCGGTCAGTCTATCGAACAGATTGTTAGCATTGGTCGACGACGGTCCGATCAGTTCGGCCTTGAGTTCGGCTAGGGTGGGCCCGTTGCTCAGTCCGTTGCCCACCATATTGCTCATTAGCGCATCGACAATCTGATTTTTCTGTGCGGAATCGCCTGTGCCGTAAGCCGTGGCGACGTCGGCGCCAAAATTGAAGCCGCCGAACATAGTGCTACGCAATGAGGTGTCCTCCACGAGCTGATCGCAATAGCTGATGGCCAATTGCGCTACCGCCATTTGATGCGCGGATAGGAAGCCGTCGATGTCTTTCACAGTGGGCAACTGTTGCTCGATAGTGGTAAACGTATCCTTTACTGTCGAATTTGTGATGCTGACGCCTGTAACCGAAGACATGGTGGCGTTTACTTCATCGAAGATGCGCAGGCCGATATCCGATGCCGCCGGTAGATCCGCTGGCGGCAACGATGTCAGCACTACCGGCTCAGTTACGACATTGACTTTATCGCCCAGCATTTCAAAGGTTAGGAAAAATTCATCGGCTTCCGGACCGTTCTCGCTGGCGATGACGGTGCCGAGACTCGATAGCAATTGTCCGTTAACGGTGTAACTGCCTTTATTAACCGTTACGTCCAGGTTGCGGTAAGCCTGGCCCACCTTCGCTTCTTTACCGTTAATGCCGATGCGCATGCCACGAATCGGGATATTATCCGGCTCGGCGGCACTGTCCAGGCTTATGAAGGTCGGTTTGGCGAACAGATAACTATAGTTATCGAATTGACTGACCTCGAACATGACATAACTCTGCGGAACACTGACCTGATCGCTGACGCTGAACAACAAATAGAACTTTTGTCCGACACCCGCCTCGAAATTGCGCTGAATCTGCGCCGCGGTGAGGGCGCGGTTGTGTATCGCGACCAGACGGAGCTTGCCTTGCCAGAGACGGTTGCCCGAGACCTCATTGCCTAGTACTAAGGCGAACGTGTCATCCCAATCCTGTAGCCCACCGCCACCCGCATCGGTATCTCCCGTGAATTTACCGTTGACATATATTCGCCTACCATTCACCGGATCGAAGGTGACGACCACGTGTTGCTCCGAGGCCTGGAGTATCTGGTCGGCCTTATTGGTCGCCAATGACGGATCACCGTTGCCGTCGGTGGCGCTGCTGCGGTTCATGAATACATAACTAGGTTCATCCTGTCCCAGTGTGAAATTGCGCGCAGTTGTTCCGCCTGAATAACTGATGATTCGAGCAGGCCCCGTCTGCGTCGTGTTGGCTGGCACCACCCACGCCTCGATGGAATATTCGCCCGTTGCCTTTATCAAGTCATGCAGCTTCTTGCTGGCGGTGGTGGTTCCTTGCGCCTTGCCATTGGCTATATCGATTCCCCAACCGTTGACCCAGGTGACATCGCCGCTCAATGTCAGGTTGAGCGCCGGCTCAATGCCACTGGTATCGTAGGCGATGGACCCGCTCCCGGTTTTGAACTCCCACAGGCCAATCACATTGGCCTCGTATCGGCTGCTGCTGCTGGCAGTAATCCCATCGCCCAATCTGAGCGCCTTGCTTATTACAAGATCGGGGTCTATCTGGGTAGCGAGAATACCGCTGGCCATAGCGGTCACGGCGGCCTGCATTACGTCAGCATTGCTTTCGCAATCACTCCAGCAATTATGAAACTCATTGCGCAGCCTCAAAACGATTCGCGAGTTGCCGGGATTATCCAAATCGATTTTCGTCTTAACAGCGGTATACGCCACGTTCACATCGCTGCTGGCAAAGTAAGGTGACTGTGGCGTCTTAGACGTCTCCGAGTGACAACGCGAACAAAATTGCTGAAGTATTGGATAGACATTGGTTGCGAACAGCGAAGGGTCGTCGGGAAAATTCTTGCTCGCGCCCGCATCCTTGATAACCGGAGCCGTAAGCGCGACCTGCTTGCTGCCGTCACCGCTCGCCCCCCCTGCCCAACCCTCTATATATTTCGTGATCACATCGGCACAGGCACTGTTGCTGGCAAGCCAGCAATTGTGGCCGCCACCGACCTTGGCCACCATAAGCGAATCGGAAGGATTTTGAAGATCCACCACTTTGGCCGCTTCGGCATAAGCAATGTTGATGTCACCCGTATGGACGAAGGTCGGGGATTGGCCGCCCATGCCATGACAACTTCCACAGCGGTTCTTGGGCACCAAATTGTCCCAAAGATTGATCTTAAATGCCTGTACATCGGCAGTCGCCGGGGCGGGTCCAAGGTAATTCGCAACGGCCCCGGGCGCACTGGTATCGGGCAAAGCCTGCGTCTGGGCACCACCGCCACAGCCAGCAAGCAATGTCGAGATGAGACATGTACTCACCAGAACGATAATGCGCGGCCACTGCCATTTATTTGGCGAGGACGCAAGTCTGAATATCTGAACTGCGTGATTCACGACCATTCTCCGCTTGTCTCAAGTACGCGATGTCAAAATCGGCAATCTCAATCGCCCATGCAATACACCGCCGCCTCGCCAAAAACCGTCTTGAGGTTATAGCCGCTTCCCTTGAAAGAACTCACCATGGTATCGACCTTACTGTAGTCGCTACTATTCCCGGGATTGCGCAGGCAAACGGTCTTAAATACCTTTTTCACCTGGCAGCGCGCAAAGGCGTCGCTGTTCGCCAGCTCCATCCCCATCGATTTGGCCCCCGATCCGCCGCCGGGGAGCGACGTATTCCATCCGAGTACCGCGTTGGGCCCGCTGCGCCAGTAGTTGTCCCAACGATCACTGGTTGTGATATAGCCGTACTTGAAATTGTCGGAATTGATAAGGTATTTCGCCTGTACACGGGTACCGGTCGATGCATCGACCATGCCGGCGCTGTTGTACACGAGTCTACCGTTGATTCCGTCCGGATCGGCGTCCTTATCGTGTTGATACTCATAATAGGCAAAGGCCTGAACCATGGGGTCCATACCGGAATGACAACCAATGCAGTTATTGAGAAAGATGCGGCTGTCTCCGCCGGGGCTGCGCGAAACGTCCTGGCGAATGCGATCCGGGGGCCGGGAAATATCCTTCAAGGGCTCCAGGTCGCTGCACATGTGATTAATCATTGTGAAACGGAACATTGCCCGGTTTGTCCCGTTGATAAAGAATGCCTTGGCGGCCGCACGGGTTGTCATGACACCGGCGGTCGCATCAGTGGGCAGGCCCGTCAAGGAGGATTGCGTGGTCTTAACGAGGTTCGCCTTGAGATCGACACCAAGGGCTTCCATCTGCTCGTAATGCGCGTTATTGCTGACCGAATATGACGGTAACCCAAGGCTGCTCTGCCCAACATAAAGAATGTCATCATAAAGCACTTTCCTGAAATCCATGTTGTCGCGGATCATGCCGATCACCGTGGCGGTGTAATCGTTGAGCGGCGCGTACAGGGTTTGATCTCTGTTTGTCCACGGCGTGACGAAATTCTTCAAGGTAACGTCGTAAAAATCGCTGTTATCCATGGCCATGTCAGCGGCCGCAATTGGGTTGCCTGCGTTGATGTCCGCTTCCATCTGGCTCAATACGGCATCTGTGGGTGGGACACCGGCCAAGCGATCGTGTATGCGCTTAGCCTGTTCACGCGGCCCCGCATCGGCCGCAGAGAGAGCGCCCACAGCGAGAAATAGCGCGACTACCAAGCAAGTTACCGCTCTCCGGTAATACCTATTGGGCCTCAGACTGAATTGCATATTGTGACCGCCTTCACAACGATGTATATCGTGTTATTAATTCGCAACCTTTAAAGAAGATATGCGAAAGCATATATTTCTAAGCTGTCAATACAATCACTTCGAAATTTATCCGTATGTGTTCAGATAACGGCAATCCTGTTAATGCAGATCACATACAGGCCTTTTTATCGTACCAACAGGGAAAATGCCCACCGTCGTTCGTAGGCGACAACTTCCTATCGAGCACGTCCGCCATTTAACCTTTTTCCAGAATGCCGATCTGTGATGGACTGCATATAGCCACTTAAGCGATGCATGTAACTTATTCGACAGATTAATAAGATATTAACCTTCGAAGTCATTGCGGCCGTAACTAATTTCGTACCTGCCGGACACGGACTGGCAGTGTTCAAATCGTCAGCGAGCGACAGATTAAGTAAAATGAGCAACTTTAGACATCGGCCCTTCCATCAATTGCGCAAGATTGCGCAAATTACCCTCTTTTTGTCATTGCCAGCCATCATAACGGGCTGCGGCGGCGGTACCGGCAGTGAACAGAAACCAGCGGTGCTGGATACTCCTATTGCCTACATCAAGCGACCGATACCAGTAGACGACCAAGGTAACCCGACTTCAGATGATGTAAGGCGCGTCCTCGATTTTATCCCCGGAGGTGATCTCTACCTCCGCGATCGCGCCTCGCCAAGTGCCCCGGAGCGCAACATCACTTCACGCCTAACCGGCGGCAAAGGTGATGTTAAGGATATTGCGGTTTCGTACGATGGCAAAAAATTGCTGTTCGCGTTACACCTCCCTGACGTAAAGAATGCGGTGGTACAACCTACCTGGAATATCTGGGAATACACCATTGACAACGATGAGCTGAGACGTGTCATCGCCTCCGCTACCACTGCCGAGGAGGGCGAGGATATCGCGCCGCGTTATCTTCCTGACGGCCGTATCGTATTTTCATCCACCCGTCAGCGCCAATCGCGCGCCACATTGCTGGACGAAGGCAAACCCCAGTTTTCCGGATTGGATGAAGACCTTCAGGAACAGACCGTGGTGTTGCACGTAATGAATGCCGACGGCACGGACATACATCAGATTTCCTTTAACCAAAGCCATGATCTGGACCCCACAGTGCTGAACAGCGGTGAGATATTGTTCAGCCGATGGAATCATGCGGGCAGCCACAACGCCATAGACCTATACGATATTCGGCCCGATGGTACCGAACTCCATATCGCTTACGGCGCACACAGCCACAATACCGGCACGCAGAATTCAACAATACAGTTTGTTCGGCCGCGTGAAATGCCCGATGGACGGGTCATGAGCATTATTAGGCCCTTTACCAGCGCCCGACTCGGCGGTGACCTGGTCATCATCGATGTCGCCGATTACATTGACCACGATCAAGCCGTGTGGTCCAGCCGGAGTGTGTTGAACGGCGAGGGACAAACCCATGCGACGATCAACGATGTGCATACGGATAACACGCCATCCCCCGGCGGCCTGTACAGTTCTGCCGATCCACTGTGGGACGGTACCCAACGCATCCTGGTGAGCTGGAGTCCCTGCCGGCTGATAGAGAATAACGCTATCGTACCCTGCACGCCTGAACGATTAGCTGCGGCCAACGTGCGGGAGGCACCGCCGCTCTATGGGCTCTGGCTCTATGACATGCACGACAATACCCAATTACCGGTCGTGGTACCTGAGGAAGGCACCATCATTACTGATGTTGTAGCGCTTCATTCCCGCTCCACGTTACCGAACATCTTGAGTGACAAGATCGCGGGTGCGGGATTAAATCCGGACTACATTGCTGAAGGTGTCGGCGTGTTGCATATCCGCAGTGTATATGATGTCGACGGTACCGATACCACAAGCACGGGCATCGCCGCGCTGGCCGACCCACTGATCACCTCAGCCAATCAGCGTCCTGCACGCTTCTTGCGCATCGTCAAATCGGTTGCCATTCCCGATCGAACGGTGCTGCAAGTTCCTGGCTCTGCCTTCGGCGTGAGCCGACAGCGGCTGATGCGGGAAATCATCGGCTACGCACCCATTGAACCCGACGGTTCCGTCATGATAAAGGTGCCCGCCAATGTTCCTCTGGCAATCAGCGTCCTCGATGCCAATGGCCGGCGCACCAGTGCCGAACACCAGAACTGGGTACAGGTGCGCCCCGGGGAAACCGTTCAGTGCAACGGTTGCCATAACCCCAGCAGCAGCATGCCCCATAGCCACCCACAGGGACCGCCCTCAATCAACCTTGGCGCCCCCACCACCGGCCTGCCCTTTCCCAACACCGATTCCGGCTTGTGGGCCGATATGGGGGAAACCATGGCCCAGACCCGCGCGCGTATCAGTTGCCAGACTGACTGCGCAGCGCTCAACCCCAGCGTCGACGTGGTATTCGATGACGTGTGGACCGACACCGCGATCAAGGCAAAGGACCCCAGCATTGCCTATCGCTATACGGCCCTGGATACACCCGTGCCAACTTCAGCCGGTTGTCTGACACAGTGGAGCGCGACCTGCCGTATCGTGATCAATTACGAAACACATATCCATCCCCTGTGGAGCAAGCCGCGCCTGGTGTTGGATACGGATGACATCACCGTACTAGCGGATAATACCTGTACAAGTTGCCACAGCCCGGTGGATGCCATGGGTGCGCCCCAGGTACCGGCCGCCCAGCTCGATCTCAGCGACGGACCGTCTGACCAGGTTGCAGATCAGTTCAAGGCTTACCGGGAACTCCTCGCTACCGATAACGAGCAAGCGATCATCGATGGATCACTCCAAGATGTCCTAGTGCCAGGTACGGATGCCGACGGTAACTCCATTTTTGTACCCGTACCGGCTTCGCCGCCCATGACTCCAGCTGGGGCGCGCGCCAGCCGCTTTTTCAATGTATTCACCGTAGGCGGAAGCCACGCCGGATGGTTAACGGACGCAGAATTGCGTTTACTCTCCGAATGGTTGGATATCGGCGCCCAGTATTACAACAACCCCTTCGATATCCCAACCAATTAAGCGGACGCAACCGGGATAACATCTACGGCAGAGACTTCGGCATATGCATCATGGTGTGAATGAGACACGACGGCAATGGGTTAAAGATATTCGTGTTTTCGTCGTAAATAGCGGTGTATATCTCCCATTCAATGGAATGCGCATTAATATCATTATCATGATGTTGCTTTGGTTGATGGGGGACATAGCATATGCCGCCGAGCAGTTCCCGGAGGTGCAGATCGCCGAACCCTATATTGAACTGCGAACGGGACCGGGCAGCGGATACCCGGTCTTCCTCGTGATCGAGCGCGGTGAGCGCATCGAGTTGCTAAAAAGCAAAACCGATTGGTTCAAGGTGCGCACCGCGAATAATCGAGAGGGTTGGGTCAATCGTAGCCAACTGGAGCAAACCCTGACGCCGGAAGGTGGAAAAACGCGATTTAAGGATGTCGCCAGGATGGATTTTCTAAACCGCCGCTGGGAGATGGGTGTCAATGGCGGCGGCTATGGCGGCGCGCCGGCCATTACCCTCCATGGGGGATACGCCTTTACCGATAACCTGTCGGGCGAGCTGTCGCTGGCACACGCGGTGGGCGAATTTTCCAGCAGCCTAATGGCTAAGGCTAGCCTGTTATCCCATCCTTTCCCTGAGTGGCGGATATCGCCGTTCTTCGCCCTGGGTACAGGAATGATCCGCACCGATCCCCGTACCACGCTGGTAAAGGCGGGAAGGAGCAGTGACGCCATGGCGGCTGTCGGGATAGGTATCGAATCGTATTTGACCCGCCGGTTCGTGTTGCGCGCCGAATACAACAATTACGTGGTGTTCTCCGCCACCAATGATCAAGACCATAATGAGGAAGTCGACGAGTGGGAAGTAGGATTCGCCATTTTTTTCTGAGCAACACCGCGCTATTGCTGGCGTTCTGCCTTGCCGTGCACGGCGGTACGTCACTGGCGGAAGAACCATCGTCCATCGGGCCCGATGAAGTGATAAAGCCCGAAGTTGAACGGCGAGAGATCAGTGAACCGCACATCAAGGCCGAAGATTTTGAATTGGGTGTTTACGGCGGCTTGATGAGCGTGGAAGACTTCGGCACCAACTCCGTGCTTGGAGTGCGACTAGCCTATCACCTAACAGAAGGCCTCTTCACGGAAGCCGCACTAGGCCGCACCAAAACCGGAAAGACCAGCTACGAACGCCTGAGCGGCGCGGCCGAACTACTCACGGACGACGAGCGAACTCTTACCTATTACAACATTGCGCTAGGCTATAACTTATTGCCCGGCGAAGTCTTCCTGCCGGGAAACCATGCATACAACACCGCCTTATACGTTATTGCCGGTGTGGGCAGCACCCACTTCGCCGGTGACGACCGTTTTACCTTCAATGCGGGTTTGGGGTTTCGCTTCCTGGCGATGGATTGGCTGGCGATCCATGCCGACGCGCGTGATCATGTCTTTGATATGGATCTGCTGGGCGAAACGCGCACCACGCACAATATCGAAATTACCGGAGGCGTGAGCGTCTTTTTCTAACAGGAGATCATCCATGAAGCTAAACCACCCATTTTTTTTTGTTCGTACTCTATTGGCACTATGGCTGGGGCTCTGGCTGAGCGTCTCGGCCAATGCTGAGAGCATACAAGGCACCGCCCCAGATTTCACGCTCAAAAGTCAAAGCGGCAAGAACATAAAGCTCAGTGAACTCCGCGGTCAGGTTGTGCTGATCAATTTCTGGGCGTCCTGGTGCGGTCCCTGCCGCCAAGAGATGCCGTTACTGGAAAGGCTGTATCGACGCTACCGCCCTCTTGGCTTCACCATCCTCGGCGTCAACGTCGAAGAAGATCCGACCGCCGCCAATAAGCTCCTTAAAGAGATTACCGTCAGCTTTCCGGTGCTGTTTGACGGTGAAAACATCGTCAGCAAACTCTACAAAGTGAAGGGTATGCCGAGTACGGTCATCGTGGATCGGGATGGCAATATGCGCCACTTGCACACCGGTTACCAACCCGGTTACGAGATAGAATATCAAGACCAAGTCAGGGCCCTGCTCAAGGAATGATGATGACCCCTTCCTTCCTCCATGTCCTGATGATCATTTTGTTGCTCGCACTGGCGGGTTGCGGTGTCGAACCATGGGTCAAGCCCTATGAGCGTGCCCACATGGCGGACCCCATCATGAACCCTAACCGAGATCCCGTCTCCAGCGCATATATCGATCACGTCTACAGCATTCGTGAAGGAGCTCGCGGCGCGGCAGGGGCAGGAGGGGGCGGTTGTGGTTGTAATTAGTCGAACCTCTGGATTGAGGCCGGTCATAATCGCAGTCGCTGTCCTCGCCCAGACCTTGCCCACCTCCGCAGGCGTATTACCGAATGATCGGGCTGATGCGCTCTATCATTCTTATGCAGGGGGCGGATTGAAGGTGAACGGGCCTTCCGTGTTGGTTCGCAAAAGTATTGGGAGCAGCGTTTCAGTAAATGGTAACTATTATGTCGATCATATCTCCAATGCCTCCATTGATGTCGTAACGCAAGGCAGCCCGTTCAGGGAAGAACGCACTGAGAAATCTCTCGGCGTTGATTATCTTCGTGGCCCAGTCAGTATCGACATGGGGTATATCAACAGCGAGGAGAGCGACTACTCGGCGCATACCGCGCACTTCAATATCAGTCAGGACATGTTCGGGGATTTGACTACTGTCACCCTGGGTTATGCCCGCGGGTGGGATACCGTGAGGGACAACGGAAAGCCGGACTTTGCTGAGGATAGGGCGCGGCAGAATTACCAGGTTAATCTTTCACAGATACTTACCAAGAACACTCTGTTCGGAATCGCCTTCGAGGCCATCACCAACGAAGGCTACTTACACAGTCCTTACCGGTCAGTGCGTTACCTCGACCCATCCAACCCCATAGGCTACAGCTACGAGCCCGAAGTTTATCCCAATACCCGCAACAGTGGCGCCGTGACCCTCTCCGCCCGTTATTACCTCCCCTACCGCGCCGCCATCAAAGCCGAATACCGCATTTTTGATGATTCCTGGGGCATCCGGGCCCATAACGCTGAAATCGGTTATACCCACCCGTTCCAGAATGGGCTGACCTTCGATTTGCGCTACCGCGTTTATACGCAGACCGCGGCCAACTTCTACAGCGATCTCTTCCCATTTTCGAACGCCCAGAACTTTATGGCTCGCGACAGGGAATTTAGCGCATTCACCAATCACACAATAGGGGCTGGCATCAGTCGTGAATTTGGCAAGAATCTTTGGGATTTCGTCGATAAGGGAAGCCTGAATCTTTACTACGATTATATCCAGTTCGACTATAACGACTTCCGCGATGTCAGGCAAAGGAGCACTCCCGGCCAGGAACCTCTTTACAGCTATTCGGCCAACGTGCTGCGTTTTTTCATTTCGATCTGGTACTGACGGAGGATTTCGGCCATGCAGACTCACCACATAGGAAACTGGATCTTATTTACAGCCATCGCCGGTCTACTTGCGTTCTCACCGGCATACGGCGAGGACAATCCCCCTCCGGCGCAACGCCTGGACGACAAGATACAATCGCTGAAACAGGAAATGCTCGGCATCAATCGCGAGTTGTTCATGCTCGAAGAGGATATTTTGTATCCGCAAAGTACGCAAATCACGGTGTTCTTCTCCCTAGACATCGGTAAATTTTTCGATCTGGATTCGGTTCAGTTGCGTGTTGATGGAAAGATAGTCGCCAACAATCTATATACCGAGCGTGAAGTGGCTGCCCTGCGCAGGGGCGCAGTACAGCGCCTTTACCAAGGAAACCTGAAAACGGGGGGCCATGAACTTGTGGCCTATTTTATCGGCAAAGGTCCGCATGAACGCATTTACAAGCGCGGCGCCAATGTGACGGTTAAGAAACAGGAAAGTCCCGAGTATGTCGAACTTAAGATTGTCGACAACGCCGGGGCCCAACAGCCCGAATTCGAGATAAAAACCTGGGAATAACCGCCCTGCCGCTGCGAGACCCGCGATGATCCTTGTGCGCATATTACAAAATTTTACTGCCATCGCGGGCTTCATCCTGTTGGCGTGTCCACATGTTGTTGCCGAAGCTCACGATACTCGACCGCCGGCGCAATCTATACACGATCTACGCTACGGCGAGACCTTATTCGACTTCTACCAGGACCGCTATTTCAGCGCTATCACTGACTTGCTTGTAGCTGAAAAGCGCTCACCCATCACAAAACAGGGTGACGATCCTGAACTGCTGTTAGGCGCGCTCTATCTCTCTTACGGCCTGCATGATGCCGCTGCCGGCATCTTCACGCACCTGCTTGAGAAAAATACCGATCCGATCACGCACGATCGCGCTTGGTTTTATCTGGGTAAATTGGACTACCTCAACGGTCGCTTTGCCGAGGCCGTCGCGGCCTTCACCCGCATCACTGATTATTTGTCACCAGAGCAAGAGGCGGAGCGCCGACATTTACTGGCGAATGCCTATATCAACCAGGATCGATATCCAGACGCCATCGCCGTCCTTGAAAAAGAGCAGGGCAATGACATCTGGCGGGCATATGCCCAGTACAACCTCGGCATAGCCCTGATTCGTACCGGCGGCACCGAGGAAGGTAACCGGCTGTTGAATCAAGTGGGCAACATGACGCCTCAGGACGATGAAGGGTACGCCTTGCGCGACAAGGCGAATACCGCCCTGGGGTATGCAGCCCTCCGCGCTGGGAATGCCGCGGAAGCCGCCGGCGATTTCTCGCGCGTCAGCTTAACTAGCCCTTATACGGACAAAGCACTGCTTGGACTCGGCTTGGCCTACAGCAACCAACAGCGCCATTATGAAGCGCTCTCGGCATGGATGGAACTGGCCGACAAGCCGTCTACGGACAACGCCACGCAGGAAGCGCTGCTTGCCGTTCCCTATACACTCGAAAAGCTCGATGCGCGTGAAATGGCGTTAAGCCGCTATGAAAAGGCCATCGCCGTCTATGAACACCAACTGGTCGAACTGGACGACGCGCTCAAGACAACGCAGAACGGTGAATTCATTCGAGCACTGCATGCCGCTTCGTATAGATCGAATGTGGATTGGACCCATGAGGATGAGCCGATGTCAGGCCTGCCCGCTGCCAAGTATTGGCGCGATCTGCTGGCCTCCCGCAAGTTTCAACAGGCTTACCGCGATTATCGTGACCTTCTCCATTTACAGCGAACGGCATTGCGCTGGCAGGAGCAAATCCCAAATCTGCAAATGATGCTGACCTCGCGTCGTCAAAATTATTATTCAAAATTACCGCTTATTCAGGAACAGGCGCGCCTTGATCGATTGAATAAACTACGCCGCCGTCGTGATGTCCTGGCCGCGACACTTAAGGATATCGCCTCCAGGAAGGATGCGGAAGGTCTGGCCGACCCAAATGAACGAAAGTTAGTGGAAAAACTTCGCGGATTGATAACCCGCCTCGACGATCTGCGCTCGCATGGCAACGATGTCTCCGCGGAAATGAGGAGAGCGGCAATTTTGTACGGTTTGATGCTGTGGCGGTTAGACAGCGACTATCCCGCGAGGCTGTGGCAGGTCAAGAAGGACCTGAACCAGGTAGACGACGCCCTAGAACAGGCCACCCTGGCAAAATCTTCTCTAGAATCCGCCTGGCGAAACGCACCAAGCGGGTTCGTGGGATTTAACGGGCGCATTACCAAGCTAGAGACGGATCTGGTCTCGCTCGGCAAACGGATCGACTCGGCCATTTTCGAACAAGAGCGCAGAATTACCAGTTTGGCCAGTGATACGATCACCCTGGAAAAAGACCAGGTGCAAACGTACCGGCTGCGGGCACACTATGCTTTGGCACGACTTAATGATGCGCTCATCCACGAGAAAAATCCGCCATGAGCCGCCTGCTACTCATCGTTTTTATCATGCTTAGTCTCGTAGCTTGCGCCTCGCGTCCGCCGGAAAAGGCGACGCTAGCGACGCTAAAGTACAAGAATGCGACGATTACGCATAAAAGCGCGGTAAAAGTTAGCCTTGAGGCTACTATCCTGCGTTATCGGGCGCTTTTAAAGGAATCGGCGTCAGGCCCATTCCATCGAGAGGCATTGCTGCGCCTTGCGGATCTTCAATTGGAAATGGCCGAGAATTTAAAATATGAGAATGATGATAGTGATTTGACTCACCGCGGACTGCAAACAACCATTGGGCTTTACCAGCAATTCCTGTCGACCTATCCCGGCGACAAGGGTGAAGAAGAAATTCTCTACCAACTCGCCAAGACATATGATCTCGATGGGTTGATGGAGGATTCCCTTGCCACCCTGGAACGGCTGCTACGCATATATCCTCAGGGAAAATATGCGGCGGAAGCCTGGTTTCGCAGCGGCGAAATTAATTTCTCGATACGCAACTATACCGCCGCGGAAAGCGCCTATCGCACGATAGTCGAACATTTTCCTGACTCGTTATTCTATGAGCACGCGCTTTATAAGTATGCCTGGACCTTGTACTCGAAAAACCGCTACGACGATAGTCTGCGCGTTTTCTTTCAATTGCTGGATCTCAAGCGTTCGGCGGGTGAACTCGCGGAAAATGGCTACCCTGATAGCCTGTCGCTGGCGAACCGGGAGATGATCGAAGACAGTCTGCGCGCCATCAGCCCCGCCCTGTCCAATCTGGGAGTAGACGATCCGATTGCTAAGTATTTCCCGGCAAACGGACCACGAACCTATGAACCGCTGATACGCAGGCGACTCGGTGAATGGTATGTGGCAAAGGAACGCTATGGGGATGCCGCGGCGGTATTTCTGGGACTGGCGCGCCGCTATCCCGATCACCCTCTGGCACCGACCTTTTATCAGTATGCGATCCAGGCATATCAGGCCGGTGATTTTTCCGCCCTCGCTCTAGAGGCTAAAAGCCGGTTCGTTGAAATTTATGGGGTGGACAGCCACTACTGGCAGGTACATGGCGATAAAATACACGACGGCGTGAGCCCTCTCCTTGCCGGATATATCAAGGATCTCGCCGCTTATTACCACGCCGCCGCCCGGCGCGACAAAGCCGCCAAGAATTTCGACGCCGCCGCCAAATGGTATGCGGTCTACTTGCGGTCGTTTCCGGCCGGTAGCGAAACACCCGGAATGCATTTCCTCCTTGCCGAAGCATTGTATGAAGGGGAACACTATGAACAGGCTATCACCGCCTATGAACAGACCGCCTACGGGTATGACACGCACGCAAACAGTGCCGAGGCCGGTTATAAGGCCCTGCTGACTTACTGGGAACGGGAACCCCGACTGCCCGACGCAAAACGCGGGGAATGGCGGCGGAGAGCCATCGCCAGCGCCTTGCGCTTCAGCGATCGGTTTCCGCAAGATTCGCGGGTGGACGGCGTACTGGCCAGAAGTGCGGAAGAACTCTATGCCTTGCATGACTTCCCGGCGGCCGTGGATGTAGCACAACGCCTGCTTGCCCGCTCCAATCAGCGCCAAAGCGAATTGCGGCGTACAGCCTGGACGATCCAGGGTCATGCGCAGTATGAGATGGGCGATTATGGCGATGCCGAGACATCCTATCGTGAGCTAATCGCCATGTACAGCAGCGGTGATCCCAAACGCGCCGCCGTTCTCGACAACCTTGCCGCCAGCATCTATAAACAAGGCGACCACAGTCGATCAGCAGGCGCACTGCGGGATGCGACGCGGCATTTTCTCCGCATTCGGGAAGTGGCGCCGGATTCCGCCATTCGCGCCACTGCTCAATATGATGCCGCTGCTGCTTTTATTGAATTACAAGACTGGCCCGACGCCGCCTCCGTCCTGAAAGAATTCCGCAAACAAAATCTGGGCGATAGTCGTTTGCAAAACGGAGTGACCGAAAAACTGGCGTTCGTTTACGCCGCCATGGGGCAGAAGGCGAATGCCGCCCGCGAGATGGAGGCCGTCGCTAATATCGTGGGAGACACAGAACGGCGCCGCGATGCTTTGTGGCAGGCTGCCGCCTTGTACGAGAATCTGGGAAAAATCAGCGATGCTATCCGTCTTAATGAGCGCTACGCCCGAGAGTTTCCACAGCCCTTTGACGAAGCCATGGAAACGCGTCATCGTCTGTGCGTCTTGTATGAGCAACTGGGCAGGCCGGATAAAACGGCTTATTGGCTCAGCGAAATCATTGCCGCAGACCGTGCCGCTGGGGTTAACCGCACGAACCGCTCCCGTCAATTGGCAGCCGAAGCGGCCTTGTCGCTCGCCACGCCGCTGCTCAAGAACTATCAACGGGCTAGGCTGACCGTACCACTGGATAAAAGCTTGAAGAAAAAGAAACAGGCCATGGAAAAAATAATTGCGGCGTATAGGCAGGCGCTCGAATATCAAGTCGCCGAGGTATCCACCGCGGCCACCTATCATCTCGGTGAGGTTTATGGTGATTTTGCCAAGGCATTGTTGACCTCGGAGCCGCCTCCCGGCTTATCCGCCGACGAACTCGAACAATACAAACTATTGCTGGAAGAGCAAGCCGCCCAATTCGAGGATAAGGCCATTGAGATTCACGGCAACTATCTGCACTTCATTAAGTCCGGCATCTATGACGCTTGGGTAAAGGACAGTCTCGATGCACTCGCGAAATTGTATCCGGCGCGCTATGCGAAAACCGAAGAGCGGGAGACCTATATCGATGTTATGCACTAACTGCAACACGGCGAGACCAAATTCGCCCCATAAGAAATATCGGGACTCCATCTTGGTATTTCTAATTATCCTGCTGTCGGGTTGCTCCCATGCACCGCAGAGGACCGGCGAAAACCCGGCGGCCGCAACTCTGCTTGGCAGCGGACAGAATGAACTCATGGAGGCCATGAACGCCATCAAAAACGGTCATCGCCAACAGGCGATGACCCTCTTCAGCGCGTTGACCAAAACACATCCGGAGATGGCGGAGCCGTTTGTAAATTTGGGGCTCATGCAACTTGAAGCCGGTAATCTCGATGCCGCGCAAGCGGCCTTTCTTCAGGCATCACATCTCAAACCCGATCTGGCCGCGTCATACAATGGGCTGGGTATCGTGTACCGGCAAATGGGACGATTCAAGGAGGCGGAGGCCGCTTACCTTAAGGCCCTGCAATATTCTCCCGATTACGGCAATGCCCATTTGAACCTGGGTATCCTCTACGATCTCTACCTGGACAAACCAGAGGACGCGCTGGAGCATTATAAGCGCTACGAGATGCTCCGGGGTGAAGACAAGGACAGGATCGACAAGTGGATAGCCGCGATAAAACTCCATCTGGCCAAGAACGAGGAGCCGCAACGATGATTAAAATTTGGCTGCGCCGCACAATCCTCTGCGCCATTCTGGTCTGCGGCACGCTTCAAGCCGGGGACCGAATCGTACTGGACAAACTGACTATCACCGGCAATCAAGAACTGCCCAGGGTGACCTACATCCTGCCATGGCAATCCCCACCGGCGCCGAATCTGTCCGATCCTCCACTCGATAACCTTATCGATGAGGCGTTGACGCCGGTAGATCGTGAGACCTTCCGGCGCCAGATCTATTACTACCGCACCCTGACCGCAAACCCCGTTCCCGAAATAATTCCGGCGCATGGCGCAAAATAGGGTATCTGGCCCAGTCACGGCGGCCGTACCCGTCGCGAATTTCATTTCTCAGGTCTTAATCCGCATGTGGGGAAACAGGAGCACATCGCGGATTGACGGGGCGTCTGTAAACAGCATTACCAGCCTGTCAATGCCTATGCCCTCACCGGCGGTGGGCGGCAGTCCATGTTCCAGGGCGGTGATGTAATCTTCGTCGAAGTGCATGGCCTCCTCGTCACCCGCCTCTTTCTCCTGCACCTGGCTGCGGAAGCGCTCGGCCTGATCCTCGGCGTCATTCAGCTCGGAAAAACCGTTGGCGATCTCTCGGCCTCCAACAAAAAACTCGAAACGATCGGTGACGGCGGGATCATCGTCGTTGCGCCGCGCCAGGGGCGACACCTCAATAGGATAGGCAGTAATGAAAGTTGGATCCTTCAACCGCTGTTCAACGGTTTTCTCGAAGATCTCGATCTGTATCTTACCCAAGCCATAATTGTCCTTAAGCGGGATGGCCAGGCGCCCCGCTGCCTTCTTCGCCTTGGCGATATCCTCAAGGTCCGACACCTTCAATTCAGGATTGAATTGTAAGATGGAATCCTTAACAGTCATGCGTTTAAAGGGCTTGCCAAAATCATAGCGCTCGCCTTGATAGTTCAACTCGGTAGTGCCCAGCAGTCGCCGGGCCATACCGCGCAACAGGGACTCAGTCAGATCCATGAGATCGCGATAATCCACATAGGCTTCATAAAATTCCAGCATGGTGAATTCAGGATTATGGCGCGTCGACAGCCCCTCATTGCGGAAATTGCGGTTAATCTCATAGACCTTCTCAAAACCACCCACCACCAAACGCTTCAAATAGAGCTCCGGCGCGATGCGTAGAAACAGTTCCATATCCAAGGCATTGTGATAGGTGGTGAAAGGCCGCGCCGTTGCGCCTCCCGGAATCACCTGCATCATCGGGGTTTCGACTTCCAGAAAACCGCGCTCGTTAAGAAAGTGGCGGATATAATTAACTACAGCGGTGCGCATGCGAAAGGTGTTGCGGCTCACGTCGTTCATGATGAGATCGAGATAACGCTGGCGGTAGCGCATCTCCTGATCGGCGAGGCCGTGGAACTTCTCCGGCAAAGGCCGCAGCGCCTTGGTGAGCAGGCGCAGCTTATCCACCTTCACCGACAACTCCCCGGTCTTGGTGCGAAATAACACCCCCTCGGCGCCCAGAATATCGCCGATATCCCAGGTCTTGAACGCCTCGTACCCGTCCTCGGTTAAGGCATCGCGCTGCACGAAGATCTGAATGCGACCCGACATATCGAGCAACTGCGCGAAGCTGGCCTTGCCCATTACGCGCTTGGCCATCATCCGTCCCGCCACGCTCGCCCGGCGCGGATTGCTCTCCAGATAGGCGTTGTCCTTATCGCCGTACTCGGCATGCAGTTCCCCCGCCATCACGTTGCGGCGAAAATCCGTGGGAAAGGCGATCCCCTGTTCGCGCAAGGCCGCGAGTTTGGCGCGCCGCTGCGCGATCAGCGCATGATCATCTTGATTTATTTCATCCGCCATATTGGATCCAATTTTTTTATTCTCAGACACCCCTAATGCTTATAGTCCCATCTTCAGGCTGGCCTCGATGAATACGTCCAAGTCGCCGTCCAGCACCGCCTGGGTATTGCCCATTTCCACGCCGGTGCGCAGATCCTTGATTCGCGATTGGTCCAGCACATAAGAACGGATCTGGCTGCCCCAGCCAATGTCCGCCTTGCTGTCTTCCAAGGCCTGTTCTACTGCGCGGCGCTTTTGCATCTCCATCTCGTACAACTTGGCCTTGAGCTGCTTCATGGCGGTAGATCGATTCTTGTGTTGCGAACGATCGCTCTGACACGATACCACGATACCGCTCGGCATGTGCGTGATGCGAATCGCCGACTCGGTGCGATTGACGTGCTGACCGCCGGCGCCGCTGGCGCGGTAGGTGTCCACCTTCAAATCCGCGGGATTGATCTCGATGTCGATATCCTCATCCACTTCCGGCGATACGAACACCGAGGCGAAAGAAGTATGGCGGCGATTGCCGGAATCGAACGGAGACTTGCGCACCAAACGATGGACGCCGGTCTCGGTGTGCAGCCAACCGTAGGCGTATTCACCTTCAAAACGCACCGTAGCGCTCTTGATGCCCGCCACTTCACCATCGGAAATCTCGATTATCTCGGTGTTGAAACCATGGCGTTCGCCCCAGCGCAGATACATGCGCAGCAGCATATTGGCCCAATCCTGCGCCTCGGTGCCGCCGGAACCGGATTGAATATCCATGAAGGCGTTATTGGGGTCCATCTCGCCGGAAAACATGCGGCGAAATTCCAAGGCGGCGAGGCGTTCTTCCAACTTCGCGAGATCGGCCGCCACCTCTTGCATCGTGGCCTCGTCCTTTTCTTCCTCAGCCATGTCAAGCAACTCGGCGGCATCGCTTAAACCGTCATCGAGAGATCGGAAGGTATTCACCACCTCTTCCAGCTTAGCGCGTTCGCGGCCCAACTCTTGAGCACGCTCCGGCTTATTCCATAGCGCGGGATCTTCCAGCTCCCGCCCGACCTCGATCAGCCGTTCCCGCCGGGAGTCGTAGTCAAAGGTACCCCCTCAGGGACGCGGCACGCCCCCTCATGTCTTCGATCTGTCTGCGTAATGGATTGATTTCCAACATGAATAGATGCGACTCCGTTTAAAAGGTAGAGAATTTTAGCACAGCCATGGGCAAATGCGGCGAAGGATTCAAAGTTGTCAACTATGGTCGCCGGCAGGCTCGACACTTTCATCGCACAACATTCCGTGGACGGCCCGCCAAGTAGTCATGAATATTATCAGCCAGTTCATTCAACAAGCGCTGGCGCGATTCGCGGCTGGCCCAAGCGATGTGCGGTGTGACGATCAGATTGGGAATATCGGCGGCGAGCAAGGGATTGTCGTCCGGCGGCTCCTGGGCAAGCACATCGATGCCCGCGCCGCCCAAATGGCCGCCGCGTAAGGCGGCGGCCAGAGCCGCTTCATCAACGATACCGCCCCGCGCCGTATTGATCAGTAGCGCGCTGCGCTTCATCGCTTGGAGTTCCCGGGCGGCGATCAAGCCGCGGGTCTCGTGCGTCAAGGGAACATGCAGGCTCAACACATCCACCTGCGACAATAACGCCGCCAACGACACCCGTCCCGGACGCGGTACCACGCCGAGATGTTCCGCAATTATCACCCGCATGCCGAAGGCCTCCGCGACCTTAGCTACCGCTCGACCCAGCTCGCCAAAACCGATGATGCCCAGCGTCTTGCCGTTCAACTCACAAATGGGGAAATCAATAAAGGAAAAGTGCACGCTCTTCTGCCAACGACCTCCCGCTACAGCGCGCTGATAATCCGGAAAATGGCGCATCAAGGCCAGCATCATGCCAAACACATGCTCTACCACCGACTGCGTGGCATAAGCTCGTGCGTTACACACCGTTATAGCGAGACGCCGTGCCGCATCGAGATCAATATTGTTGGTCCCGGTAGCGGCGATGCACACCAGCTTGAGCTGTTTGGCCGCCGCCAACGCCGCCGCCTCCAGCACTACCTTATTGGTAATGACGATCTCGGCCGAAGCGATACGTCCCGCCACGGCGGTCGGAGGAGTGAAATCATAATAAGTCCAATGTATCGACTCCCGCTCCAGGGGAGTCATATCGATATCGGAATTGGTCAACGATCCGACATCGAGGAATACACCGCGCATTCAAGGCTCACGAAAATTAGCTAGGGCAGCTTTTCGCCCATTGCTATGCTCAACCAAAACGCTCACCCAAGAATAGGAAAAGCTTTTATAAGTAAAAATGTGCACGGATTACCTCTCGCGGCTTGAGAATATGCCGCTAAGAAAACCAACGCAGGAAGGCCGCCGCGCTCAGCGCGGTTGCCCCCAATATGAACGAAATGAACAATAAGAGGCGCGGTGGGCTCAACGCCATCCCCGCGCTCTTTTTGAAGCCTAGTAACGCAACGAAAAAACCCGCGGCGACGCATACCATTTTCAACACCAGCGCATCTACGGCTACACCGTGGATATCCGGCAGCTTGCCGTAGAACATCAAACTGGTGATACCAAAGGCGGCGCCGCTGGCCCCTTGTACCACCCAGGCAATCACCAACCCCAAATAAATGGGTCTTAGCGCCGTGCCCCTTTCTGAGCGATGCAAAATAGCGTAGCTCGCAAAACCGATGACCCCTGCGGCGCCGAAGTTGTGAATAACCTGGATTAACGCATAAACGAGATTTTGAAGCGCGGCCGAACTCACTTAACGTTAACGGTTACCGACGCTTCGACACCGGTCATGGCGTGGCTGGCCGTCGCTTCCTTTATCACGATCTTATGCGTACCGGGCGCCAAGGTAGGCAAATCGAGATCGCACGGGCAACCACTCACTTTACGATCGATGATCGGATTCTGGTCGTCGATGTAGACGTGCAGGTGATTGCCGTTGGGACTGAGGTTCACATTGTATTCGAGTTTGTCGCCCGAACCGCTCATCAGTTCGGCGCCGTCTTTGGGAGAAATGATCGTGATGGAGCCGGCGGCAAAGGCTGCACCGCTAAAAAGGATGGCGGAGGGCAGGGTGCAGGCGACGATGAAACGACTCATGGTTTTCATTGAGATCTCCTTTGAGTTTCAGAAACAAAATGACTTGCCTGATTAAAATAGTCTACTTTCCAATTTTGTCAATGGCGATATTAACCGGCCATGCGTAACGCGAAGAATATGAAAGCCGCCCCCAGACAGGTGAGTCCGATAAAAATGGCGGCGGTAGCCGGTCTAGCCTGCGAGTGCGCCTCGGGCAGGATATCGGAGGCGCTGATATACAAGAGAAACCCCGCAAAAAATCCCAGATATAGTATCAGGATAGACGGGGGAACTCGAAAAACCAAAGTGGACGCCGCCCCTAAAACGGGTGCGAGAGCGTCCAAGACCAGCATAGCAGCGGAATGCAAGACCGTGTTGCGATGAACCAGCATCAGGCTGACCGTGTTGAGCCCGTCGCAAAAGTCATGCGCGATGACGGCGATGGCCACGGCAATCCCGACGGCGTCCGAGACCTGAAATGCCAGACCGATACCGACACCGTCCATGAAACTGTGTCCGATCAGCGCCAAGGCGGAAACTCTGCCTACCTGAGGGTGGCGATGCACGGCGTAATCTTGCTCATGGCCGTGATGGAGTAAGACGAATTTCTCGAGGCCATGAAAGGCCAGAAATCCCAGCACTAGAGTCAACATCCCGCCCGTTGCTTCGATACCGCGCGCATGCGCCAATGCGAAAATCTCGGGTAGAATATCGAAAGCGACAACGCCAAGCAGTACGCCTGCGGTGAAGCTGAGGATGTAATGTAAGTGCCGACGATATTTGAGCGCGAACAATCCGCCGCCCAGCGTCGAAAAAAATGTTGCCAGCGACAACAATATGGCGGTCATCGATCCATCGCCGCTGGGTCGAAACACTCTGATGTCATAGCACTCATCACCTGTAGAACCAATGCCGATGGAATCTGCATATTCAAGGCAGTCTCTGCGAGCAAGTCATTAACGAAGCTGTTTCAATCGCCAGCCGCGCAACGCTTCCCTTGAGTAAGTGTGGGGAAATGTCAATGCGAAGTACAAGTTATTGGACTCTTAGCCTGGCTTAGGTAATGGTGACAACAGGCATATGCCGCGTGAAACACCTAATTCGATGCATGTCGCGCGATAAGCTTCGCGACCTCATTTCCATTCCGCTGAGCCGCTCCTTTTGCCGCGCGAAGCAAAGGCGATGCCGCACGTCGCTAAGGCCAATACCACCACCGCGCCCGAGGGCAGGTCGAAGATAGCGGAACATGCCAGTCCCAGGGCATACCCCAATACGCCCATGACATAGCCTATCGTTAACTGGCGATGTAACGGGTAAAACCGACCGGCAAGTGCGGGAATGATCAGACTGGCAAAAACCAGGTACACACCGACCAATTGCACGGACGCGGTGACAATGATCGCGAACATCGCATAAAATCCCATCGGCCCCAGTCTGGCGCGCGCCATAAACCACAATACCAAAATAACCGCGTAAAGCAGCGCGACAGGAATGAGTTGGTTATAGCTCACCCATAAAATTTGTCCTACCAATAGATCTTTCAACTGTTCGCCGCCGTGGGGATTGTTAGCTAACAACAGAATACCGGCACAAGCGGCGATCACGAATAACACGCCGATCAGGGCCTCCTGTATATCCGACCAACGTCGTTCGGTGTAACTTAACAACATGGCGCCCACCAGTGCCGCGCTCACCGCCGCGACCTGTACCGCGTAACCTTGCGGCTCCCATCCCATGGCATCCGCCGCGATCACGCCCAATCCGGCGATCTGGGCGATGGCAAGATCGATGAACACGATGCCGCGAGCTAGCACCTGCCGGCCCATTGGCACGTGGGTGGATAACACCAGCAGGCCCGCGCAGAACGCGGGCCCGAGGATGCTGAGATCAAAGCCCTCCCAGTTCATCGCGCCGCACTCAACAGGCGCTGCACAATATCATCAAACAGGCCGAACAAATCCTTGCCCTTGTCGGTTCCGCCCACAGTGTCGGGAATGACGATCGCGGGAATCTTGGCACGCTCGCTAAGCCATTCTGAGGCGCGCCCACTATTATAAGGCGTACGTAGGATCATCTTTGCCGGTTGGCGCCGCAATTGATCAAGCACTTCGACGAGGTGGGCGCTGGTGGGTTCCACGCCGGGCTTGGGCTCGAGCTGAGCCACTTCCTTCAGACCCAACCAGTTTTCCAGATAGGCAAAGGCCTTGTGATGTACAACGATCGCGACGTCGCGCAACGGCGCCGCCTCCTTATCCCAGCGTTGAATAGCCGCCTCCCAACGCGCGGAAAAATCGTGGTAGCGCGTTTGGTAATAGGCGGCCTCAGCCGGGTCGATCTCGGCCAAACGCTTCGCCAGGGCCGTAGCCACCAGGGCGATGTTGCGCGGGTCGGTCTGGATATGGGGGTTACCGCCCGGATGGACATCGCCTTCGGCACGATCGAGGCGCGTCGGCACCTCGAGCAATCGCACATAATTGGCGGCCTCGAAATAACCGGGCTTGCCAGGTTGCACCGCATCATTGCCCGATTGCCGCAACACTACCGGCAGCCAGCCGATCTCCAGTTCCGCGCCGGTGCACACCACCAATTGGGCGCTGCGCGCCTTGGCCAGCAGGCTGGGACGAGCCTGGATGTGATGGGGATCCTGGAAGGCGTTGGTGGCCACGTACACCGAGACCTTGTCGCCACCCAGCGCCTGCACCAGGGCGCCCCACTCCGGCTCGCAGGCGAAGACGTTCAGCGCCGAGGCGGCGGGACCCGCGAGCAAACCTGCCAACAGAGACAGGGACAATACGAATTTCTTCATGATCGTACTCCTTACTAATCAATATTGATGGGCGCCATGGGCGCCGAGGCTCATCAGGTATTGGACGAAGAACTCCTTGTCCGTAGTCCCCTGACCGGCCTTGTCGCGGGCGAACTGCAGGCGAATGCGGCTGAACTCGCTGAGGGAATAATCCACCATCACCGTGTTGCGCGACGGGTTGTAGTCCGGAACCGGCAGGTTGGCGTCGTTGGCCCCGTAATCCACCGAGCCGGGGTCGAGACGCTCGGTGCGCACGCCCACCCGCCAGTAGGGCATGAATTGATAAACACCCTGAAGGTACCAACCGGATTGCTTGGCGTCATAGGGTGCCGACTGGGCGGCGCCCAGCGCGCCGTCGGCGTCGTAGGTGACGCTGCCGTCCTCGTGGCGCCGCATATACTCCGTCTGCAGTTTGAAGTTGGTATACACCGGATCACCGTTGGGCGCCCACTTCCATACCGCGTCCACCACATAAGTACGGCTGTGGCCGCTGAAGGTGTTAAAGGCATCGTTGCCCGACAGGTCGGTCTCCATGAAATCGCGGTCGCGGGGTGAGGTGTTGAGTAGCGACATCCCCAGGCGCCAGTTGTTGCTGAAGCCCACATCGCCGCCCACATGGGCGAACAGAGTGGCGGCGCCTACGCCATTGATGTTCCGGTCGCTGCCGGGGTAGATTCGGCCGCGCCCCGCCTCCGCGCCCAGTTCGATGAAGGTGTCGGTGGGCGCCAGCCACTTTACCTGTACCGCATCATCACCGAACTGACCGCCCAGGAAGGCCTGATACACCAGCGGCGCGTCCACGAAGTCCCACACATGGGAATGCTGAGAATTGAGGTAACCAAGGGCGGAATAAAAGCGACCCGCCTTGACGGTGAAGCCTTTGCTGAGGGCGAGGGTCTGGATGTAACCCTCCTCTACCGAGGCGGTGTTGTCGGGTGCAATGGAATAGATAAAGGCGCCGTAGAAATAAGGATCGATGTTGGCGTAGATCGCCAGCTCGCTCTCCGCCAGGCTGAACCCACGATTTCCCGGCCCGAACTCCGCGTCTGACGGCAGCGGAAAGCCGGTGATGTGGTAGTTCGCAGGATCCTCAGAGAGGCTGGCGTAGATGCCGGACAGGACCACCGATACCGCCGGATTGAAGCTGCTGATGGATGACGTCGAGTTACTGCTCGGCGAGGTCTCAAGGCGGTCGAGCCGCTGCTCCAGATTCTGCAAACTTTGTTGAGTATTATCGGTGGCCGGCTCGGCGGCCAGGACCGGTGCGGCGAGCGCGGCCGCGGTGGCCACGCACAGTATGTGACGAAACATGTCATCTCCTTCGCGAATCGATTGACCGGAAATTCACTCCCGGCCGTTCACGCCATGGTCCTCGCGGCGCCATGACCAGTCACCGCCGGCCTCGAAGGCGCAACGGCACAATCAAATCAAGCGTGAATCAAGCGAAAGGGAGAACGGGCGGCGCGCGGGCGTGATTAGCGACAATGGGTATCGTCGCTTTTTGCTTATCGAGATTCAGGAATTGGGTGTGATCGATCGACGGCGGAAGGGTGGGAAAGGCGATGCCTACAATCGCATGACCCAAGGGGGTGGCATGAAGGCAAAATGTACAATTGCCGCCGGAGGTGTGGACAGCAAAATCATACTCGTGTTCGAGCAAGGTGGCTTGCGCGAACAGCAGTATTATCGCCAGGAAGAGGCCGGATAGATTCTGCATAATATCCTTCAACGACTTCGCATATCCCTAAGGGGCAAAAGAATAAAAACCCGGTGACAAACATGCAACTGAAATTTAATGTCAGTGTGCATGCTGGTTAGTGCGTGCCAATTTTACGGCATAAAATTATGGAGCGAGAAGAATAAGGTAATTTGTTAGTCTATATCCACATGAATCTTAATTTCTTGAACGGAAGGCTGCGGTTTTCCATCTTTCATTGCCGGGAAGAACCGCCAAGTGCTAAGCGTATTCAATATAAGCTGATTGATTCGCGGGTCAGGCGTCGGCGTGAGTAGTTCCACGGTCACAGTGCCATCTTCTCTCACGTGGAATCTTGCCAGGGCCACCGCCCTAAGTGCTTCTTCACGCAGTTCATCGGGGATTTTTGGAACAGGCTGGTAAATGGCACGCGCGCCGAGCGCGGTCTCGGCCGGAGCATGCGTATTTTGGGGGACGGGGGTGGGCGGTTCCGGTTCGGTCTGCGTGGCGGGCGGTTTGGGTTCGGGTGGCGCCAGCGTAGGTGGCGCCGGCGCCAGCGGCGCAGGTTCGGGCTTTTTGATCGCCACCGCCTTCGGCTTGGGTGGCGGCGGCGCCGGACGCGATGGGGCCGGCGGCGGCGTGGACTCAGGCAGCTCAACAATGCGCGCCTCAATCGGGTCTGGCGATACGTTCCTCACCGGAGGATTCACCAGCAGCTGGCCGAACAGCCAGGCGACCGCCAGCCAGGCCACGACTGCCGCCGGCAACGGCCAACGCAGCGAAGTCTCATAGGACCGCGGCTCCGCCAATGCCGTCGCCTCACTCACGCTTCACTGCGATCAGGAAATGCTGAACGCCGGCGGCGCGGGCCTGCAGCATGGACTTCACCACGACGCCCTGCGGGGCGGCATCGTCGGCGGAAACGATCAGGTCCCGTTCGCCGTGCAGCAGCGGTTTCAGTCCGGCGGCGAGGTCTTGCAAGGCGATCGGCGTGTGATTGATAAAGATCTCGCCGCCCGCGGTTACCACCAGGGTTACCGGCGTCGGGCTGGCGAGCGGTTCGGCCTTCCCTTCCGGGAGATTGACCTTCAACGAATTGAGATTCTGCATCGACAGCGACGCCAAAATGAAAGTCACCAATAAAAATAGCATCACGTCGATCATGGGAATGATCACGATATTCCCTTTGCGGGGTTCGCGCGCTTTACGTCGCTTCATGGCTCTCGCCCTGCCGGTCCAAGCGGATCAAATCGATGAGCCACGTGCCGAGCCACTCCATCCGGTCCAAGGCTCGCGCCTGACGGCGCGAAAAATAATTAAAACCGAACAGCGCGATCAGAGCGATCAGCAAGCCTAAGGCGGTGGCGATGAGAGCCTGCGCAACCCCACCGGTGACGCCGGTGGGGTTAACCAGACCGTTATCGCCGAGGAGTTGAAAGGAATGCATCATGCCCAATATCGTGCCCATAAGGCCGAGCAGCGGCGCCGCGGTAACGATTGTTTCCAAAATCCACAGGCGCCGCGCCAGTGAGGCTTCGATCAATTCCGCTTCCGCGGCCGCGCGGGATTCTATCCACCACACCGGCCGGTGGCGGTTTGCGAGCATAGCCTGGAAGAACCGCCTGAAGTAGTTCCGCTCGCTTAAGGCCGCGATGCGCTGCTCCAATGACTCCCAGCCTGAACCCTGGGACTCCACCAGTCCTTCCAGATCGCGGGAAAGATAAGTGTAACGCCCGTAAAGAAAGGCCTTCTCGATCATAATGGCCAGAGCCAGCACCGCCAGTATCGACAAGGGCACGATGATGAGCCCCCCGACCTTCAGCGCAATCCATGTTTCCTGTATATCCTGCATATGGCCTCCAAAGGCGCGGGGGAAGGTCCCCCGCGCGCGAACATTGGAAATTCTAGTTAGAAATATTTGTTGACCGTAGCGTAGAAGGCCCGGCGCGGCCCGTACTGCGGCGCGCCGACGCCGACGCCTGAGCCGTCCCGGATCTCATATTTCTCATCAAACACATTGATGACACTGATACGGCCGCCGATCCTGCCCAGCATACTGACGTCGAAATCCCGCGCTACCGCCAGATTGACCTGCGTGTAATCGGGGAGTTCCGCCCCGTTCGGGACGTCGCCGTCCTTGCGCAGGCCGCTGCCGTACAGCAGGTCGGTGCTGTAGGTCGTACCTTCCCAGAGATAGGCGGCGCCCGCCGAGGCGGTGATCGTCTGGTCGTGGTCCAGATAGATCCAGTTATCGGCGATGTACGCCAGGTCGTCGGGATCGATCTGGTATTGGCTGGAGACGATATCCTTGCCCCTGGCGGTCGATCGGGCGACGTTCACATAGGCCGACAGATTATCCTGATGATAGTTGGCGGTGAGTTCCGCGCCGTAGACCTTCCCCTCGGCGTAATTAAAGGGCGTGAAGATCAGGGCGGGACCGAACTGGCCTTCGTCGATCAGGTTCTTCGCGTCTTTGTAGTACCCGTCCAGCCCCACCGTGAAGCGCGGGGCAAAGGCATGGCTGATGCCCAGGTCGTAGTAGTTGTCCCGCTCCGGCTTCACCGGATCATTTTGATCGTTGAGCGGCGCATCGGTGGTGTTCTGGAAGGAGGCGATGGTCTCGGTGGTAATGAGCTCCGTCGGCGGCGGCGTGAAATAACGCGCATAGCCGGCATGCAGGGTGGTGGCGGCGGTGGCCTGGTAGACCGCGCCCAGCCGCGGACTCAACTGGCTGCCGGTCACGTAGGCATCCACCCGGTCGGTGCGCGCGCCATAATTAACAGTGAGTTTGTCTGTCGCCCTCCATTCATCCTGCAAATACAACCCGTATAGATAAGCCGTCTTGCTGGTGTTATCGCTGAAGGAGACGGGGATATCGCTGGTTTGATCCCTCGAGGCGTCGCAGCACGGGAAGGTCAGCACGTCGTTATTATTCTTGAGCTTCTCAGCGCTGAAATACACGCCGCTGCGCAGGGTGTGGGCGGCGTTAAGCTTGTAGCTGCCGTCGGCCTGCAAGCCGTTGGCCAGGCCGGTTCGCAATACTTGCGACGCAACTCCGTTGTAGAGCAAATCCCCTATCTGATCCGGATCGAACGTAACCTTGGTGTAACGACTGAAGGCCGCCACCTGGTAATCCAGGCTCGCCCCCGCCGTGCCCTGCAAGGCCAGGATGGCATAATTGGTAAGCTCGCGCTGATTTTCGTCCAAATTGGTTGATGGGTAGGCAGTTGTTGATGGCGCGGCAAGATATCCATTGAGATTGAATTGCGTCGGTTGATCCGGGACGTTCGGGATTTGAAAATGGCCGTCGGAGCTTCCCAGGATCAAACTTAGCCGCGAAGATTCATTGAGCAAATAGGAAAAGTAACCAAAGCCTTTGCCTTGGGTTGAGTCGTCGTGGATCGCCTTGGTCGAGCCTACGGGATTTTCGATGCCGAGATCGTTCTTCAACAGAGAACCGGTCATGTAGTAATTGAAGTTGCCCTTATTACCACTGACGTCGCCATGCACTTCGCGGGTATCGTTGCTGCCGCCCGTGACACCGATCTCACCACCGCTTGCAAAGGCGCCGCTTTTTGTGTCAATGTCGATTATTCCGGCAGTTCGATAGCCATATTGCGCCGGTAATGCACCGGTCAGCAGATTGATGCTCTCCATATACCGGGTATCGAGGGTCTGACCGAAGCCACTAATGCTCTCCGGCAGGATGATGCCGTTGAGGCGATATTGTAAATCGGAATGATCGCCGCGCACGTGCACCTGTCCATAGGAATCCTGGGCAACACCCGGCGCCTGTAAAATCACCTGATTGAACGACGTGGTTTCGCCCAAAGGCAAATCCGCGATGTCTTTATGATCGATGCGGTAGATACTGCTGCCGGTCTCCACCGATATGCCGTTGCGGGCAACATCCAGCTTGTGCGCTTTAATCTGGATGTCCAGCGCTTGACTGCTGGTCAGGGTTAGCGTTGCTTCTCCTCCGCCCTCATCCGATACGGTAACGATGCCTGTCCCGGTTTGAAACGACGGTTGATCCGCCGAGACCGAATAAGTGCCCGACATAATGTTGTTGAAGTGGAAATGCCCCAAGCTATCGCTGCGCGTGTCAGCCACAGTTTGACCGTCGGCATTCTTCAAGCTCACGCTGGCGCCGACAAGGGGACGGCCCAGAGAGTCATTCACAATACCATCGACCTCGCGTGGTGCGACCGTATCCGCCGACGCGGCGGATGTAAATATACAGGCGAGCACCAACATGGCCCCCACCCATGACAACTGGATATTCATTTTGAAACCTCCATGCCCATAAATAAACGAGGATCCGAAATATATTTCCGGATAGTCCCGGCTCGGTTTAATGACCAAAGCTGAACATCGCTACATCGGATGGCATAGCGATGAACGATTAATGACCGAAAGTACTAGGCGAAGGTGACGAATGGTGGGGCGCGGGCATGATAAGCACTGACGGTGCCTGCGACTATTTGCAGAGCAAGGAGTTGGAACTCGGTATTATGGATTGGCAACGGGAACGTAAGAAACACCGCGCCCACCATGGCGTGGCTGAGCGGGGTCGCATGTAAGCACGTGACACAGGTATCGCCGGATTTATGGGCGGCAAAGTCGTACTCATGTTCGAGTAGGGCGCTTTGCGCCAGTAACAACGCTATCGCCAAGAAGAGGCTGGAAAATCGGCTCATGATTCCTGTGACGAACTAATCCCGCGACCGTGAACAGAGCAAGAATAGAGAAGCAACTTCGGATAAGCAAGCACTTATCACAATCATTTACATCTTCATGATCGATACTAGATCATCTCAATATGCTCAACCAGCAGCTGGGCGCTGCGCTGTCCGCGGTATTCGTTGACATCCAACTTGTAGGCTATCCGTATACGAGCGGCATCAAGCGGCACTTCGCGCTCGCCGGCGTTGAAGGCGATGGCATCGACCGGTCTGTCATCGCCCGACGCCTTGATCACCATTTTGAGATGGCGCTCGCCGACGATGCGACGGTTCACGACCTCGAAAGTACCGTCGAATACCGGTTCGGGAAAGGCCTGGCCCCACGGCCCGGCACTGCGCAGCAACTCGGCCAGATCCAGACTCATCTCTTCGCGGGCGAGTTCGCCGTCGCTCAAGATCACGCCGCGCACATCTTCCGGCGCCAGATATCGCCGCACTTCCTCATCGAAGGCCGCACTGAAGGCCGCGAGATTTTGCCCGGGCAGCGTCAAACCGGCCGCCATGGCATGGCCGCCGAACTTAGTGAGCAGGCCGGGATGATGCGCGGCAACGGCATCCAAGACATCGCGGATATGCACGCCGCTCACGGAACGGGCCGAACCCTTCAGCTCATTGTCATTCGCCTGGGCGAAGGCGATCACCGGCCGATGCAGGCGATCCTTGATGCGGGAAGCAAGGATACCGATCACGCCTAGGTGCCAATGCGGCTGGAACAGGCATACCCCCACCCCCAAGCCGGAATTTATGACCCCAGCGGGGGATTGGTCATCGTCTTCGCCGATCCGTAATGCCCCAATCGCCGCCAACGCCTCCTCCTGCATCCGGCTTTCAATGCCGCGGCGCTCATGATTCAATTGATCCAGGCGCGCCGCCATCATGCGCGCTTGCGCAATATCGTCGCTGAGCAAGCACGCAATGCCCAACGTCATGTCTTCCAGACGCCCCGCCGCATTCAAACGCGGCGCTACCGCAAACCCCAGATCGGCCGCGACCAGTTGTTGCGAGTTGCGTCCCGCTACTTCAAGTAGGGCGCGTATCCCCGCGCAACAGCGGCCGGCGCGGATACGCGCCAAGCCTTGGCTCACCAGAATGCGATTATTGCGATCCAGCGCCACCACGTCGGCCACGGTACCCAATGCCACCAGATCCAATAATTGCGCGAGATTGGGTTCGGCGATACCGGTGCGGCTAAACCACTGTTGTTCGCGCAGCAGAACCCGCAACGCCATCAGCACATAAAAGATTACGCCGACGCCCGCCAGATTTTTACTGGGGAATACATCGCCGGGTTGATTGGGGTTGACGATGGCGTCGGCCGCCGGCAAGCGCTCGCCCGGAAGATGATGGTCGGTAACCATGACCTGAATCCCGCGTTCCCGCGCCGCGGCGACGCCGTCATTACTGGAGATGCCGTTATCCACGGTGATGATGAGATCGGGCCGCTGCTCCGCCGCCACGGCGACGATCTCCGGCGTCAGGCCATAACCGTATTCGAAACGATTGGGCACCACGAAGCGCACGTCCCGCGCACCGAGCAGATGCAGGCCGCGCACCGCTACGGCGCAACTGGTGGCGCCGTCGGCGTCGAAGTCGGCAACGATGAGGATGCGCTTCCGTCGTTGCAGTATATCGCTCAACAATGCCGCCGCATCATCGATGCCTTTCAAGCCGGCGTAGGGATACATGCCGTCGAGTGAATACTCCAATTCACGAGCATCGTGCAGTTGGCGCGATAAGTAAACACGACGAAGTATGGGATGAAGGCCGGCGGGCAACGTATCTCCGGTTTGGGTTATGGCACGTCTTACAATGATTTTTTTCATGGAGCTGTTCGTACCTTTATAGCCACGCCGCCAACGGCCGCCGCCTCACCCACCAGCGCCGCGCGTCCCGGGTGGTAATCCGAAATACCGTACCGTCCACCGGATAGATGCTAAGCGCGGCGAGCCGGCGTTGTTTGAGCGCGAAGAGCAGCGGCGATAACCAGTATTCATGGATGCTGTCCAGGAACGCCCGCCATGCCTCCACGTCTCCGAAGGCGATTTTTTCTTCCAATGCATTCATCACCAGCAAATGTTCGCCCGATATTCCATCCTCCAGCCATTCGGCGGCGCACTCCGGCAATGTAGCGCACGACACGCCCGTCAATGACGCCAGACTTCGAGTGAGGGCATCGTTGCCCCATACCCGCGACCAAACTGTCCGCGGCGCTTGCGGCAGACGGCCGCCGCCCCAAAACCACAGGCTGTTGATCAGCGGCAAACCTTGCGTTTCACGGAACCGATTGACAGCGCTGGCATGCAACAACATCTGCACTTCATTCAATACGCCGCGCCAGCGGCGCTCGTTTTGACCATGGGGCATATGAAGAAGAATGTCCCGGCCTATCACGGTGGACAATGGCGCGGTACGAATCCGGGGATCGCCTTCCAGACGCAAATACCAGCGCTTGGCGTTCGGCGCCGTCAAATGCCAACCTTCGTCGGCAAAGTGTTCGTTTAGTTCCGACGCCAGCTGTTCGCATTCATCTTGGCTAATATCTAAGGCCGTATTACCCAGCATCACGACGCGATCGCGATCGGCGCGCAGATGCACGGGATCGGCGCGCAGCCACCATTGGTTGCCGGCATCCTGCGCGTCCCATTGGCGGGTTACCGCGGCAACGGGGATATCGCAGTCATCCGCCGCGCGTATCTTAAATGAAGAGAATAAGGTCTGTTCCAGTCCCCTGCCTTCCGCCGCGCCGCGCGAACCACGGCTCAACAGTGTCTCGAAGGCCGTCAATGACAAGTCCTGCCATGCCGCGGGCAGTCGTTTGACCGCCGTCGGCCCGAACAACCCGGGGATCACCAGACTCAGGTGAAGAACACCCTTCGCCATCAGCTATGATCCTCATCGGTATGGCGCAACTCAAAACGAATGCCCTCTTCACCATTGCCGGCCTGGCACGGCGCGCACACCCAATAGCCCGCCACCGCCGCCAGGCGGTCGCCGACGTAGATCAATGGGACGCGCTCCCGCTCCCAAGGCGGCATGCCGATTTCCTGCAACATTTTTTTTAATGGCCGAGTCGCCGCCTGCGGCGCGGGCCGGCATGCTTCGCCGCCCCGTCGAAAACGCACCGTCACGGGATAGCCGCGGCATAACGTTGCCTTGACACCTTCACCGCGCGCCGCGACGGCGACGACCGAGACATTATCGGAGAGATGCAGCGGTTGACCTATATCCCAAGGCAACACCCGATCAGTGTCCACGGGAGGTTCAGGGGACAAGGCATACAAACGGTCGCGGTAACGGCGCACCGTCACGCCCGGCCATTGCACGATGGGCGAACGATCCGGTGCGGCATGCAGTATCTGCTCCCGCAGATGGACAAGGCGCACGCTATCGGGCAAATTGAATCCCAACTGCTTCAGCCAATAGCGCAGTACGTTGCGTTGCCGTGCCTCAACAAGCATCCGCAGGGCGGCGATGCGCAGAGTGTTGTCTTCGTTCCGACACTGTGCCAAATCCTGCGCGGCCAAGCCGTCCAACAATTGCGCGGCCTCCGCTTGATGAACCGCACCGCGGGCAAGTACTCGCGCCGCCGCCGGCCAGCGTTCGCGCAACAGCGGCATGACGTCGTTGCGCAGATAGTTGCGGTCGAAGCCGCTGTCGGCGTTGCTGGGATCGTCGATCCACCGCAAGGACCGCTGACTCGCATAATGACGGAGGTCGTCCCGGGAAAATCCCAGCAGCGGTCGGGCGTGCTGCCCAGCGGCAAACACGCTCCGCTCCGCCATGCCCGCCAAGCCGTGTGGACCGCCGCCGCGCAACAGTTGCAGCAACAGGGTCTCGGCCTGATCGTCTTGATGATGGGCCGTGAGCAGGCAGTCGCCCGCCTGCATCAATGCGGCGATGGCGCGGTAGCGAGCTTGGCGCGCGGCCGCCTCGGGACTCTCTCCCCGCTCGCGCCGCGCATCGACGCGCAACATCATTAAGGGGAATTCCAGGTCGGCGCACACCGCCGCGCAATGCCGCGCCCATGCGGCGGACGACGCTTGCAAACCGTGATCCACATGCACGGCCTGAATCGCCGGCAAGCGGCCGGCTTTGCGCAACTGCGCGGCGGCGTGCAATAAGACATGGGAATCGCAGCCGCCGCTGTAGGCCAGCCAATAGCGCGTTAACGGCGGGAAACCCTGCAGTCGCTCGGCCAGGGCCTCGGTAGAAAAAGGCTGTTGTCGGCGACGAACATCCACCGCATTACTGACTGCGGACGGTGAAATGCCCGAACTGCATGATGCGTTCGTAGCGCTTCTTCACCAAGGCATCCGCGCCGAGACTGTTAACCTCTTCGAGGACGTCCAGCAAGGCAATCTTCAGACGCTGTGCCATATCGGCCACGTTGCGGTGGGCGCCGCCCAAAGGTTCTTTGATGACCACGTCCACCAGGTTCAGTTTCTTCAAGCGCGCCGAGGTGATGCCCATCGCCTCCGCCGCATCGGAGGCCTTGGCGGCGCTCTTCCACAGTATCGACGCGCAACCCTCCGGCGAGATTACCGAATAGGTACTGTATTGCAGCATCAAAATGCGATCGCCCACGCCGATGGCGAGCGCCCCGCCGGAACCGCCCTCGCCGATCACGGTGCAGACGATGGGTACCTTGAGGGATGACATCACGAGTAGATTGCGGGCGATGGCCTCGCTCTGGCCGCGCTCTTCGGCATCTATGCCCGGGTAGGCGCCGGGCGTATCGATGAACGTCAGGATCGGCAGCTTGAAACGCTCCGCCGTCTGCATCAGGCGCAGCGCCTTGCGATACCCTTCCGGCCGCGGCATACCGAAATTGCGCCGCACCTTTTCCTTGGTATCGCGCCCCTTCTGCTGGCCGATCACCATCACCGGTCTGCCTTCCAAACGGGCCACGCCGCCGACAATGGCGGGATCGTCGCCAAAGGCACGGTCGCCGTGCAATTCTTCAAAGTGGGTGAAGACCCGCTCGATGTAATCCAGGGTATAAGGCCGCTCCGGGTGGCGCGCCAGCTGAGCGATCTGCCAGGAGCTTAGCTTGGAAAAAATAGCTTCGGTGAGAGTCTTGCTCTTGGTCTCCAGGCGCTTAATCTCCTCGGAGATATTAATCTCGTTGTCGTTGCTGACGAAGCGCAACTCTTCGATCTTGGCTTCCAGCTCGGCGATGGGTTGTTCGAATTCGAGAAAACTATGTTTCATATAATCTCACGCATTGGAAACAGCAATAACCTAAAGTTTCGAGTTTCATTCTTCAAGATTCTGACTTGCAAATCGAAACTTAATATACCACGCGCACCCGGTCCGGTCCCGCCAACTCCTTTAGGCGATGCAATAACGTTTCGCTGGGCCGTACCCGCCACTCTGAGCCTAAGAGCAGTTTGGCCTGGGCGCCGCCGCTTTGATACTCGAGACAGACTTGGCAACGCCCTTCCCGGAACGGTTCGAGCACCTGCGCCAAGGAACGGGGAAAATCGTCGCCGGCGTGTGCGGCATCGACACCGATCTCCACGCGCCGTGCATATTGTTCCCGGGCTTGATCGATATCGAATATCTGTTCCGCGCTCATCTTAAAACCGCCGGAATATTCATCAACGCTGACCGTACCCTCAACCACCAGCAATTTATCCTTTACAATTAAGGTGCGATATTTATTATAAGATTCTGAAAAAACAGCAATCTCAATACGGCCGCTGCGATCATCCAGCGTGACGAAAGCGATGCGGTCGCCGCGCCGGCTGTTGCGCGCCCGCACCGCCACCACCAGGCCCGCCACGATCGCGGTCTGATCCCGCTCCGGTTTAAGATCGGCGATGCGCAACTTGATAAAATTGGCAAGCTCTTCGCGATATTGCTCGATGGGGTGGCCGGTGAGATAAAGTCCCAAGGTCTCCTTTTCACCGTCCAGGCGCTCGCGATCGCTCCACTCCGGCGCATCGACGAAGCGTTCGTTCGCGTGAACGTGACTCACCGGCGCGGTAAGCGCCAGGTTGCCGAACAGGTCGTTCTGTCCCACCTCGATATCGCGTCCGTGCTGCTCAGCCAATTGCAAGGCCGCATGCAACGATGCCATCAAGGTCGCGCGATTGGGTCCCTGTTGGTCCAAGGCGCCGGAACGAACCAAGGCCTCCATCGCCCGGCGATTCAACTTGCGCTGATCGACGCGCCGGCAAAAATCGAACAGGTCCTTGTACGGCCCCTGTCGATCGCGTTCGACCACTACACTGTCGGTGGCGGCGTTGCCCACGCCCTTGATGGCGCCGAGTCCGTAGCAAATGGTCTTATCATCCTCTACGGTGAAGGCGGTATGGCAACGATTGACATCGGGCGGCATGATCTTCAAACCGATATGGCGCGCCTCATCGATAAATGTCACCACTTTATCGGTGTGGTGCATGTCCGCCGACATCACCGCCGCCATGAAGGCCGCCGGGTAATGGGCCTTCAGCCATGCGGTCTGATACGATATCAGGGCATAGGCGGCCGAATGTGATTTATTGAATCCATACCCTGCGAATTTTTCCATCAGGTCGAAAATAGGCGTGGCGCTCCGTTCAGCGACGCCGCGCGCGACGGCGCCCCCCACGAAGATCTCGCGCTGCTTGGCCATCTCCTCCGGTTTCTTCTTGCCCATGGCGCGGCGCAGCAGATCGGCGCCGCCGAGGGTGTATCCGGCCAATTCCCGCGCAATCTGCATCACCTGCTCTTGATACAGAATCACGCCGTAGGTGGGCTTGAGGATGGCTTCCAATGCCGGGTGCGGATATTCCACCTTGATGCGTTTATGCTTACGGTTGATGAAATCATCCACCATCCCCGATTGCAGAGGACCGGGACGAAACAGCGCCACCAGCGCCACGATGTCCTCGAAGCAATCCGGTTGCAGCCGCTTGATAAGATCCTTCATGCCCTGGGATTCCAATTGGAATACCGCGGTGGTGGTGCAGCGTTTCAAAAGGGCAAAGGTCGGCTGATCGTCCAGGGGAATACGGGTGATATCGAGCAATGCTTCACCGCTCTCCCGTCGCTGGCGATTGATGAGCTTCACCGCCCAATCGATGATGGTCAGGGTGCGCAATCCGAGAAAGTCGAACTTCACCAGACCGACCGCCTCCACGTCATCTTTATCGAATTGGGTCACGGTGCCGCCGCCGGCTTCGCAGAACAGCGGTGTGAAATCGGTAAGCGCGGACGGCGCGATCACCACGCCGCCGGCGTGCTTCCCCGCGTTGCGCGCCAGTCCTTCAAGCTTGCGCGCCAAATCGATGAGATCGCGCACGTCATCTTCTTTCTCATAACGCTGGCGCAATTGCTCTTCTTGCTCAAGTGCCTTATCGAGAGTGATGCCCAGTTCGAAGGGGATAAGCTTGGCGATCTGGTCCACGAATCCGTAGGGATGGCCCAACACCCGGCCCACGTCGCGCACCACCGCCTTGGCCGCCATGGAACCGTAGGTGATGATCTGCGACACGCGCTCGCGGCCGTAGCGCTGTACCACATAGTCGATGACCCGGTCGCGGCCCTCCATGCAGAAGTCCACGTCGAAGTCGGGCATGGATACCCGCTCGGGATTTAGAAAGCGCTCAAACAACAGGTCATAACGTATTGGGTCGAGGTCAGTTATGTCCAGGGCATAGGCAACCAACGACCCTGCGCCGGAACCGCGCCCCGGCCCAACCGGGACGTCGTTATGCTTCGCCCAATGGATAAAGTCGGCTACGATCAAAAAATAGCCCGGGAAACCCATATTGATGATGACGTCCAGCTCGCTTGCGAGGCGCGCGTCGTATTGCCGGCGCCTTTCCGCAAACTCCGGCGAGGACGCGTCAAACAATACCTGGAGACGCCGCTCCAGACCCTGGCGCGCTTGCCGGCGGAAATACTCGTCGGTAGTCAGTCCTTCGGGAATGGGAAATTCGGGCAATACCGCCTCGCCCAGCTTCAACTCCAGGTTGCAGCGCTTGGCGATCTCCACGGAATTTTCCAAGGCCTCGGGGATATCGGCAAATAACGCCGCCATCTCCGCGGGCGTGCGCAGATATTGCCAATCCGAAAAATAACGCGGCCGACGCGGGTCGCCCAAGGTGCGCCCGTCATGGATACACACCCGGGCCTCGTGGGCATCGAAATCTTCGCGCTTTAGAAAATGCACGTCATTGGTCGCCACCACGGCTACGCTCTCAGCCGCCGCCAGATCCACGGCGGCGTGCACATAGTCCTCATCCTGAGGCCGGCCGGTGCGCTGCAACTCTATATAGAAGCGGTCGGGGAACAATTGCATCCAATCCGCCAGCGCCGCTTCGGCGCCGGCGCGATTCCCCGCAAGCAGAGCCTGACCTACATCGCCGACCTTGCCGCCGGACAGAGCGATCAGCCCCGCGCTTGCCCCTTGCAACCATTCCTTGCGGATAGTGGCTATCCCCCGTTCCTGGCCTTCGATATAGCCGCGGGATATCAATCGGGTCAGATTCAGATACCCCTCGCGATTCTGGCACAGCAACACGACGCGACTGGGTTGATGCGGGTCGACCGCGTTGCGCACCCACAAATCCACGCCGATAATCGGCTTCACCCCCGCCGCCGTAGCTGCCTTGTAAAATTTCACTAACGCGAAAAGATTGCTTTGATCGGTAACCGCCACGGCCGGCATCCCCGCCGAAGCGCAGGCGCTCACCAGCGGCTTCACGCGCACAATACCGTTGGCCAACGAGTATTCGGTATGGACGCGGAGGTGGATGAACTCAGGGGTCATGACGGGTATTCTAGCAGCCGGTTGTACATTGGTGTTCGTTGCGGGACCAGAGAGAGATCAAGGTCTGTTTTCTAAGTGTTTTCGGTGAGAATGCAGGGCTGAATCAAAAGATAAGGAGTCAAACTTCGTCATTGCCCAGACGCATCGAATGCTATGTATCCCGACCGATCGGAATCTCATGGCCAATACGCGGCAACCATCTACGCAAACACGGCGCCGTCACCACAGTAGTGAAAATGGCCATCAGCACCATTATGGTAAAAATATTCTGGGGAATCACGCCGAGATCGCGTCCGACATTGAGCACGATAAGCTCCATCAAGGCCCGCGTATTCATCAAGATAGCGATGTTGCGGGATTCATGGATGCCCAGTCCGGTAAAGCGCGCCCCCAGATAGCATCCTCCGTATTTGCCGATAGTCGCCAATACAATGGCGAGAGCGCACCACATCCAGAGCTCCGGACTGTCGAGGCCCGCGATATCGGTGCGCAGCCCGGAATATGTAAAGAAGATCGGAAGAAAAAAGACGGTAACGAGGTCGGCGACTTTGGCGTTCCACGCCTTCACCAGCGCATGCTCGTCATGCAACAGCACGCCCATGGCAAAGCCCCCGAATATCGCGAATATACCGATTTGACTGGTTATCATCGCAGAGATGAACACTAGGACGAGCAGGATTACCATCATATCCCGCGGGAGTCCTGTATCAAGGTCAAAACGGCTGATAATGCGTCGCTTGATTGCCTTGACGACCAGCCAGACGCCGCACAGATACAGGCCAAGCTCGCCGAGCTGTCTGGCGACTCCGGCCAAGGAAAAATCGGCGGTCACGATGGCGGAAATGGCAGCAAGCAGCATCCATCCAGTAACGTCGTTGATCGCCGCGGCGGATATGGTGATGGCCCCCAATCGCGTACGGTTCAAACCGAATTCGTTCATGATGCGTCCCAGGATGGGCACGGCGGTGATAGAAAACGCGGTGGCGATGAACAGCGAATAGGCAATCGGATTAATCCCCGCCGCCAATGGACCCGCGGTCAAGCCGCCGAACAGCAAACCGAGGATAAATGGCGCGACGATCCCGCCGGACGAAACCGCGGTCACGGCCGCCCGATTGCGCTTCTCATTCAGATGGGAGAAATCGAAATCCATGCCGACCTGGAACATCAGCAGGATTAGGCCGATTTGACTCATAACCGTAAGCGGCGCCGCATCCACCGAGTGAAACACGAATTTAAAGGTCCCGGGGGCGAGCGACCCTAATAGCGATGGCCCCAGGGCCAAGCCGGCGATGATCTCTCCCACCGCCCGCGGCTGCCCGGCTCGCCGCGCGAGATTCCCCGCGAAGCGGGCGGCGGCGATGATGATGACGATCTCCAGCAACGTGAAAAACAGCAAGTTTTCCAAATCGTGAACGGCGTTATGGGTCGGCTGACCATTCATGGCGATTATCGTGCTAAGCACATGGCGTGACTGCCAACGCGATTTGCGCGGTATTCAGGTAATCCAGCACGATGCGACCACCCTCACCTTGAGCCATGACATTCATTAAGGGCAAGGCACGCGCCGCAGGGATCGACAAGCGCAGATCCTCCAACGCGGTATTGGCGAAATTGTCCGCGGCATCCTGGGTTAGCGCTGCCTGAAGCTCGAACCGGCTGCGCGGCGTCCGCCGCGGCGCCAGCACCAAGGACACGCCAAAACCGTCGGGAATCGGACGCATACTGTGCAGTGGTTCGGGATAGTCGACGTCATAGGCGATAAGCAAGCAGCGGGTGTCGTCCACGGCCACTTGGGCGAGCGCCTCCAACAAGCCGGCACCAAAACTGCCGTCAAATGCACATATCACCGTCGAAGGTGCCGTGGACCCGGTAGCGATACTCCAGTAACCCGCCGGGGAGTTGGTGACGGAGTTATGGAAACGGGTGGGCGAAATATGCCGATCGTCCGACGCCAATTGCTCGCATATGGCGTGACAATTGGGACTATCCCCGCCCGAGGAAGCGAACACCGCGGGCAGATTGTCCGGCGTCTGATCGGCGTGCGCGGCGGCCTCGATGCCTAGTGCAAGGGCAAGCTTGACCACCTGGCTGGCGCGGCGCCGTTCCGTCGGCGGCAAGGACGCCACCTGGGGATATACGGTCTTGTGCGGTTGATAGGCTGTCTCATCGCGGAATATCGCCTTGCCCTCCGGCCAATTGTTAATGCCCGGGCCAAGGATGCCCAATCCTTCAACATATGCCGTCAACCCGTCCATATCCGTTTAGGCCGCCTGACTCAGAATCAGGCTGCAATTGGTGCCGCCGAAGCCGAAGGAGTTGCTCAACGCCCTCAATACGGTCCGGTTACGATTTACCGTCAGATAGGCAGACGCAATGGCGGTATCCGGACGATCGCAATGCACGCCCCCCGGCGTCAAGCCATGCCGAATAGCCAACGCGCAAATGACCGCCTCCAGTCCGCCGGCCGCCCCCAGCGTATGGCCGGTAGCGCCCTTGGTCGAGCTGCACGGGACGCCAGTTCCAAATAGCTTGGAAACGGCGATACCTTCCGCCGCGTCATTGCTGAGTGTGGCCGTGCCGTGCAGATTGATATAGTCGATATCAACCGGCTTGATCCCGGCCGCGTTTAAGGCCATCTCCATGGCCAGTGTCGCGCCCCGCCCCTCGGGATGGGGCGATGACATGTGGTAGGCATCGTTAGATTCACCGAAACCGATAAGCGTTATCGTCCCGGAAACAGACCGCTCCGGCATCCGCTCGATCAGGATAAATGCCGCGGCCTCGCCGATGGAAATACCGTCGCGCCCGGCATCAAACGGCCGGCACGGCCGCGATGACACCAATTCCAGGGAGTTGAATCCATAAAGGGTCGTAAGGCACAGCGAATCGACGCCGCCGACGACCGCGGCATCGATGACGCCGGCTTCGATCATGCGCCGCGCCGAACCAAACACCTTGGCGCTGGAAGAACACGCTGTAGACACTGTCATCGCCGGTCCGGCGATATCGAAATAACGGCGCACGAAATCAGACACGGAGAAGGAATTCTGCGTTGTACTGTATACGAAGTCGCCGGGCAAGGCACCCGTCACCGGATCGCGCCGCCGATACGCCAATTCCGCTTGCAGTATCCCCGATGTGCTGGTGCCGAGAAACACACCGACTCGATTGCGGCCCAACCGCTTGGTCGCCGCCCGCACCGCGCCATCAAAATCATCCTGACGCAATCCCAGCTGGGCAAGCCGGTTATTACGGCAGTCGTAGGCGCGCAGATCATCTCGTATCCGCTCTTCATCCGCGGCCGAAACCATGCCGGTATAGGTGTTCAGATCTACAGTATCGAATGCGCACGGCATCAACCCGCTGCCTTGCGCGCGCAGAGTACGCAACGTCTCGTTGAGCCCGACGCCGATGCAGCTGGCCGACGTGTAGCTTGACAATAAAAGTGGGTTCACGTTGTTATGGTTCCGGCAGTTGGAAGCGCATTCGGCGCACTGCGCTATACGCAATCCCCGTTCATGAAATCTCTAGCTTGAGTGGCTTATAATTAAATAAATCGCCTTTACCCCGTCCGCTCCTTCGCGATCGACCGCCGGCCTCACTCCGCATCGCCCCGGAGCCACTACATCATACTCGGAAAATCCCGTGGACTGGGTTAAAATCAAACTCGCTCGTATTCTAACCATGGCGCAAGGCACAAATCAAAGATGGACACCCTCCAAATAACTCGCCAATTTCTCAGCGAACGATACGGGATTTCCCCCGAAAGCATTACTCCCGAAACCGCCCTGGATAAGATCGGCATCGATTCCCTGATGTTCCTTGACTTGGTTTTCGAATTCGAGGCCAAGCTCGGCATCCCCGCGCCCAATGATGAAATCGCCGACCTAAAAACTATAGGCGAGTTGATTGCCTTCGTCGACAAACTCAAACCCGAGATAAAATAGATCCAATGGTTCAACGCCGCATCGCCGTTACAGGCCTGGGACTGGTTAACCCTTTCGGCGGAGATGTTGAGGGTTTCTTCGCTCATCTGCTCAATGCCGATTCGGCAATCAGCCTCTTGACCATAGATGATCCCGCCGGTGTGCTAAGTATCCCGGCGCTGCAATGCCGGGACTTCAACCCGGTGGATGTGCTTGGCAAACCGCTTGCCCATACCCTGGACCGGTTCAGCCAATTAGGGGCGGCCGCCGCCTTCTCGGCGTGGCGCGACGCGGGCTTGCCTCTTGACGATAACGCGGACCGATTGGATTACGGCTTATCGTGGGGGACGGGGGTGGGGGGCGTTACGACGTTCGAACAAGGCTACAAAAACCTCTATCGATCCAATCAACGGCTGTTTACGCCCCTTGCCGTCGTAATGGCGATGAATAATGCCGCAGCTGCCCACATCGCGATCAAACTCGGTCTCGCCGGCAGCTGTTTGACGTATTCAGTCGCTTGCGCCTCATCGACGGTTGCGATCGGCGAAGCCTTCCACGCTATCCGCGGCGGAAGAGCATCCTTGATGGTCGTGGGCGGGTCCGAGGCTCCCCTGGCCTACGGCGTACTCCGCGCCTGGGAGTCCTTGAGAATTCTGGCGCCGGGGAATCGCGATACCGCGCACGCCGCCTGCCGCCCATTCGACAAGGACCGGGCGGGACTCGTACTGGGCGAAGGTGCCGGCGCCATGGTCATGGAAGACTGGGATCACGCCACCGCGCGCGGCGCACGCATCTATGCGGAATTGGTCGGTTACGGAACCACCTGCGACCACTCCCATCTCGTGCGTCCCAATCCCGAAGGCGAGATCGAAGCCATCCGGCAGGCGCTCGCGCTCGGCAATCTCGGCATCGATGAAATAGACTACGTCAACGCCCATGCCACTGCCACCGCGGAAGGAGACATAGCCGAAATCATCGCGTTAAAAGCGGTATTCGGTCGGCATGCGGCGACACTGCCCGTAAGCTCGACGAAATCCATGCATGGACACATGCTGGGCGCGACCGGCGCCGTCGAGGCCATCAGCACCGTCATGACATTGCATAAAAAGGCCATCCCGCCAACCGCGTACCTGGAAACCGTTGATCCTGTCTGCGAGGGCGTTCATCACGTTATCGGCAAACCGCTCATCGGCATGCCGTTGCGCGCCGCCCTCTCAAATTCATTTGCCTTCGGCGGGGTCAATGCCGTATTGGCCTTTCGCGCGGTGTAATATCCCAGTATTTAAGTGGTTAACAGACGGCGCAATGGCAATCCCCGCAAATTTGACATTGCTGAACTTGCTGTGCATCCTTCCCGAACATCGTTATAGATTCGAGAGTTGCTTGGATTAAGTCCAGCCATGCCGGCAGCTAAAAAAATCATCTTCATTAATCCGCCCTACGAGCGGATCGCGCCCGGTTATGAATTCGTCAAGCACATAACCAATAACTCGCCTTCGCTGGGACTGCTGCATCTCGCCGCTGAGGTTCGCCTTCGCGGTTATACGCCATCCATCATCGAAAGCGACATCTTCAATTTGTCCATCGAGCAAGCTGCCCAGCAGGCCATCGACCAAAGGCCCGCCTACGTGGGCATCACCTTGTTCACCGTCGGCGTCTGGGGAGCGGCGGCCATCGCCCGTAAAATCAAGCAGGCTTTTCCGCGGACCGTCATTATCGTCGGCGGCCCGCATATTTCGTCAATGGGTCCGGAAACCCTAAGCCGTTTTGCGGAATTCGACGTCGCCGTGGTCGGCGAAGGCGAGAAGATCCTTGTGGAACTCCTGGAATCCCTGGATAGCGGGGAAGACCTCGCCAAAGTCCCCGGAATAATCTACCGCGACGGACCCGCCGTCCGCAGGACGCCGGGTCTGCCCACCAACAAAATCCTGGACGAGCTGCCCTTCCCCGCCTGGGATTTACTGCCGGACTTCCCCCGAGCCTACAAGCCGGCCATTTATGATTTCCCGCGCGGACCGGTGGCCACGATCGCCGCCTCGCGCGGCTGTCCATTCTTCTGCAAGTTCTGCGACACCTCCACCTTCGGCGCCAAGGTCAGGCATTATTCTCCGCAAAAGGTCTTCGAAATGATGAAGCACCTCCACGACCATTACGGCGTACGCCACATCATGTTCGTCGACGACCTATTTCTCGCCAGCAAGGTGCGCACCGCCGAACTCTGTACTATGCTGCTGGAGAACGGTCTGAAGATGACTTGGACCTGCACCGCCCGCGTCGATACGGTCAAGCCGGACATACTGGACTTGATGAGAAAGGCGGGCTGCTGGGAAATCAGCTTCGGGCTGGAGACCGGCTCCAACGATCTCTTGAAAAAGATGGACAAGGCGGCTGAAGTGGAAAAATCCGAACAGGCGATAAAGTGGACCGCCGCGGCCGGTATCCGCACCAAAGGACTCTTTATGCTGGGCTACCCCGGCGAGGACGGCGGTACCATCGCCCAAACCAAGGACTTTATCCGCCGTATCCCCATGACCATCATGAACCTCACCAAGTTCACGCCCTACCCCGGCTCGCCGGTGTATCGCGATCTTTACGGCACCAACATCCGCGATGATCACTGGGAAAAAATGAACGGTATGAATTTCCTATGGTCGCCCGCGGGCATGTCGGTCGAGGAACTGGACCGGCAATACCAGGAGATACTCATGGCCTTCTATCGGCGGCCGGGCATCGCCTGGTACTATACTAAGCTGACTCTGCACTATCCCAATCACCTGTTCCGGCTGTTGCGCTTTGCGCTCGGCTTCCTGACGGCCAAGCTCCGCAGCGTCCTCAGCGGCCGCGGTGGTCTTCTGGTCAAACCCTATGACACCCATCTCGACGAGGCGAACAAACCCACGCAGTGAGGACTAATTTCGCCGGAATACGGAAACGGCCCGCCCACGGTTCCGCGCTTCCGTAGCGGACGCTATTACGCTATTCTAGAATAAATTGGCAATAGAGCCGGAGGGGTTGGTATTGAAAGGACCCCGTATTACATGCCAATTAAAATATATTTCTGATTCATCCCAAAGTCAGGATGAAGAACGAAGTTATGGCCACAACGCTCAATCTATCAATGACTATGATGTCAAATCGCGACCAACCAGCGGGGGTAAACCCGTTAGACTCTTTGCAAAATGAGATCGCCGAACTCATCGTTGCGGCATTGAATCTTGAAACTACCCCTGCGGAGATTCAACCCGACGACCCGCTGTTCGACAAGGGTTTGGGCCTGGACTCCATCGACATCCTCGAGGTGGCGCTGGTGCTGTCGAAGCGTTACGGCATACAGTTGCGTTCCGATAGCGAGGACAATGCGGCCATTTTCCGTTCGCTGCGCAGCCTGGCTCGGTATATCGCCGAACACCGTACGAAATGAGACTCGTCCCACTCCCCCTTTCTGCCCGGGAAGCGTATTGAGTATAATAGGCTTTCTCCATCGTGCCGTCGCCCATGAGACCTCGCGCTTTACCCATGACGACCGCTGCCTGTTTCCCGCTAATCGCGCATAAATCTCCTCAGGATGCCGTCGCCTACCGAAACGGCAAGCCGATCACGGCAGGGCGCTTCCTTGGCGATGCGGCCAAGGTAGCAGCGGCGCTGCCGGCAGGACATCACGTGCTGAATATCTGTCAGGATCGCTACCATTTCGCGGTTGGCCTGGCCGCTATTCTCATGGCCGAACGTATCAGCCTCATGCCGTCAACGCTTGCCCCGGAGATGTTGAACGCCTTGCGGGCAATGGCCCCCGGCTACATCAACCTCGACGATGAAAATATTTTACGCGTCGCCCCTGCGGATTCCCGCGTTCTCGACAATACCACCACCATGGAAATCCCAATGATCCCCGTCGAGCAACTGGCCGCATGGGTCTTCACTTCCGGTTCCACCGGCGCGCCGGTACCGCACGCCAAGACCTGGGGTTCGCTGGTAAGAAACGTGCGCGTAGAGGCCAGCCGTCTGGGGATGCTGGACGGTCGTGCGCATACCCTCATCGGCACGGTGCCGCCGCAACATATGTACGGCTTCGAATCCACCGTGTTGGTGGCGTTGCATAGCGGTAACGCATTCGATGCCGGCCGGCCGTTTTACCCTGCCGATATCTGCGAGGCCATAACCGCGGCCCCCCGTCCACGCCTGCTGGTGACCACGCCTTTCCATCTGCATTCCTTGCTCTCATCCGGGATGAACCTCCCGGAGGTCGATCTGGTGATATCGGCTACGGCACCGCTCTCGCAAAACCTGTGCCGGGAGAGCGAAGTGCGTCTCCACGCCCATGTCCTGGAAATTTACGGCTGTACCGAGACCGGCCAGATCGCCTCCCGCCGCCCGACGCAAACCGCGGAATGGCAGCTCTTCGACGGCGTGCGTCTGGTAGCGGATAACGATAGACAGGTCTGGGCGTCCGGCGGACATCTGGATCAGCCGGTGGCCATGCAGGACATATTGGAGATTACCCAAGATGATCGCTTCCTGCTGCACGGGCGCGCCGCCGACATGATTAACATCGCCGGCAAACGCAGCTCCCTGGCCTATCTCAATCACCAACTCACGGCGGTGCCCGGCGTCATCGACGGTACTTTTTTCATGCCCGACGAAGGAATTATGGAAAAGGTCACCCGCTTGACCGCGTTCGTGGTGGCGCCTGCCTTGAATGCCGCCGCCCTGACCCAGGCGCTGCGCGAACGCATCGATCCGGCATTCTTGCCCCGGCCTATTATTTTTGTCGAGGCGTTGCCACGCAATGCAACGGGCAAGCTGCCACGCGAAGCGCTTATGACCTTGGCGAAGCCTCATGCATCGCGGTCATAGATATGGCGGATGGCATGCGGCGGGGATCGGCATCATCACACCCTCTGCCGTGAGTCCGCCATGAACTCGCGGCCAAACCGCTCCGCCGCGTCGCGGCGACTGCCCGATTACCAATGGACCAGCCGGCCGGAACGGGGCAGCCTATTTATGCTGAGATTGATGACCTGGATCTCGCTGCGCCTGGGTCGGCGGCTCGGCCGCGTAATCCTGCATCTTATCGCCGCCTATTTTCTAATTTTTTCCGGAGAATCGCGCGCCGCATCGCGCGCTTATCTGCGGCGCGCGCTGGCACGCGAACCGACCCTGCTCGATCTCTATAAACATATCTTCGCCTTCGCCTCTACCGTCCATGATCGGGTGTATTTTATTAACAACCGCTACGATCTCTTCGACATCACCGTCCATAACGAAAAAATCATCCATGATGTCCTTGCGGATGGCCGCGGCGCGTTTCTGCTCGGTGCCCATCTCGGCAGTTTCGAGGCAATCCATGCGATGAGCCGCCGCCAACCCGAACTGCGCACCGCGATGGTCATGTTTGAGGAGAATGCTCGCAAGATAAACGCCATGCTCACCGCCATCAATCCGGCGATGCGCCAGGACATCATCGCGCTCGGCCGCGTCGACACCATGCTCAATGTGCGGGAGCGCCTCAACGAAGGCGGCGTCGTGAGTATGCTCGCCGACCGCACCCTGCGCGATGATCTGACGCTGCAGGCACCGCTGCTGGGCGATTGCGTCGCGTTTCCCGTCGGCCCTTTCCGCGCCGCCGCCTTGTTGCGCCGGCCGGTCATCTTCATGGTCGGTCTCTATCTGGGGGGAAATCGGTATAGCATCCAATTCGAACGGCTCGCCGATTTCTCCGCGATATCGGCGGCGGAGCGCGATACGGCGATTCGAGAGGCAATCAACCGCTACGCATCACTCCTTGAACGATACTGTCGTTCCGCCCCGTATAATTGGTTCAACTTTTTTGACGTCTGGCGGCAACATTCGCCGCATTAACCCTCTGCAACCGCCACCCATGCCCGACCCGCGTCTGTCATCCCTGCTCCTAAGCACGATCATACTGGGCGGCGCCATCCTCGCGATGCTTGTTATTGGCCTTACCTCCCCCACGGCATCCGCTTCTGATTGGGATATCGCCTATCTGATGGAATTACTAGCCAAAAACAAAGGCGGCATCGCCACCTTCACCGAAAAGAAATACATGGCTATACTCGACTCGCCGCTTATCTCCTCCGGCGAGCTGCTTTACACGGCGCCGGATCATCTGGAAAAGAGAACGCTGGCGCCCCAGCCCGAGAGCTTCGTGCTCGACGGCGATGTCGTCACCATCAAACGCGGCAAAAAGAATTATACCTTGCACTTGCAGGACTATCCCAAGATCGCTGTTTTTACCGAAAGCATCCGCGGCACCCTGGCCGGCGACCGCAATGCCCTGGAGCGCTCATACCGTCTGAGCCTGACCGGCGCCCCGCAACAATGGACGCTGACCTTATCGCCCACGGACAGCCGCTTGACGGATGTCATCCAAAACATTTTCGTCCATGGCGAACTGGGCGAAGTACGCTCCATCGAAATACATCAGACGGACGGCGATTATTCCGTCATGACAGTCAATAAGCCCGCCGCTCCATGAAACAACGCAGCGCCTTCGCCATTGTTTTATGGCTGCTCTTTGTCCTAGCATGCGGGATCATCGCCGGCCGCACCATATTCACCGCCGATCTATCCGCCTTCCTGCCCAGCCACCCAAGCGCGAATCAGCAACTCTTCGCCGATCAATTGCAAAACGGCATCGCCTCGCGCCTGATCCTGATCGGCATCGAGGGCGACCACGCCGAAACACTCGCCCGAATCTCCAGGGACGTGGCGCGGCAACTGCGCGATACGGCGGATTTCATCTCAGTCAACAACGGCGAACCAGTCGGCGCCGAACGCGACCGAAATTTTCTCTTCTCCCACCGTTACCTGTTGAGTCCGGCGGTTACCGCGGAGCGCTTCACGATAAAAGGTCTGCACGACGCCATCGCGGAAAGCATTGACATGCTCGCCTCGCCGGCGGGCCTTTTGATTAAACCGTTACTGACCCGCGACCCGACGGGAGAAACGCTGCAACTGCTGGATGGATTCAATAGCGGTGCCCGCCCTCATAGCGCCGCTGGCATCTGGATTTCGCATGACGGCAAGCGGGCGGTACTGCTCGCGCAGACCAAGGCCGCGGGATCGGACACCGATGGCCAGCAGCGGGCCATGACACTTATCTCCCAGGCATTCAACCATGCCGTTGGGGAAAACGGGGGTAGCGCGGTCAAATTGGTGATGACCGGACCGGGGGTGTTCGCAGTTGACTCGCGCAACACGATTAAAAAAGAGGTGACGCGTCTTTCCATCCTCAGCACGGCCATCGTCGTAACCTTATTGTTCCTGGTTTATCGCTCCTTCACCGCGCTGGCGCTGGGGATACTGCCCGTGGCCACCGGCATACTCGCGGGTATCGCCGCGGTGAGTCTGGGTTTCGGCACGGTGCACGGGGTTACACTGGGGTTCGGCATCACCCTTATCGGCGAGGCGGTGGACTATTCGATCTACCTCTTCATTCAATCGCAACACGACGACAAGCCGGAGCGTGAGCAAGACCGGCTGCCCGCCTTCTGGCCGACCATCCGCCTCGGCGTAATGACCTCCGTCATCGGTTTCGCGGCGCTGCTGTTTTCCGGATTCCCCGGGCTCGAGCAACTGGGTTTGTATTCTACCGTCGGCCTGATCGCCGCGGCGATCATGACGCGCTTCGTCCTCCCGGTAATGATCCCGCGCGGCTTTCGCATCCGCGATGTCTCCCGATTGGGCAGCGTACTGGCGGTGATATCTCGGCATGCAATCCCCTTGCGCTGGATCACCGCGCTGCTGATGTTGACGGCCTGCGCCGTACTTTACGGCCAACGCCAAGATCTGTGGAACAACGACCTCTCCGCGCTCAGCCCCGTTTCCGCCGAAAACCGCGCACTCGATGCAACTCTGCGCAACGATTTGGGAGCGCCGGACCCGCGCTATCTGGTAATCGTCTCGGGCGACAGCATGGAGTCGGCGCTTATCGCCGCGGAGAAGACCGCGGCCAAGCTGGAGCCGCTGGTCGATGATGGCGTAATTGCCGGATTCGACAGCCCGAGCCGCTATCTGCCCAGCGTAACCACGCAAAGCGCGCGTCTCGCCGCCATACCGCCTGCGGCGGAATTAACCAAACGATTACAAGCCGCGGTTTCTGATCTGCCCCTGCGCGCCGCGCGCCTGGCGGATTTTGTGCGCGACGCCGAGGCCGCACGCAGTGCCGGACCCCTGCGGCGCAGCGATCTGACGGGCACATCCATGGCGCTGGCTGTCGATGCCCTGTTGATCGATCACGGGAAACGCTGGAGCGCGCTGCTGCCGCTGCATACGCCGGCCACCGGCACCGTTGCCGCTAAAATCGACCCGCAGCGCATCCGTGCCGCTCTGGCCGAAACGGGACTAAGCAACGCCGTCTTCGTGGATGTCAAGGCGGAACTGGATCGGATCTACTCCGGCTACCTGCGCGAGGCCATTCATTTATCTCTGGCCGGATTTGCCGCCATTCTCGGCTTATTGTTGATAGCGCTGCGATCGCCGCAACGGGTGGCGCGCGTCGTGCTGCCCTTGGTGATCGCGGTCATCGTGGTGGCGGCGGGATTGGCGTGGTGCGGATATCGCCTGACGATCCTCCATCTGGTCGGTATGCTGCTGATCGCCGCCGTCGGTTCCAACTATGCGCTGTTCTTCGATCGAGGATCCTATGATATCACCGGCCGCGCTTATGCGCGCACCCTTGCCTCGCTGCTGTTCGCCAACATGACCACCGTTACCGTCTTCGGTCTCCTCGCCTTCTCCAGCGTGCCGATACTGCAAAACATCGGCATGACCGTCGCCCCGGGCGTGGTTCTTGCCCTGTTGTTTTCCGCTATCCTGGCTGAGCGAAGATCAACGATGATCCCCGGTTTGAATAGAATTTAAATGATGCGCACGATCACCGATCTGGTCCATTGCGATGCTATCTCGCCTACGCTGGCGGTGCTGCTGCCCGGCGCCTATGACACGCCGGAGGACTTCCAGCGCCACGGCTTTATCGCGGCGGTGCGCGAACGCGCGCTGGCGGTCGATATGGTGCTGGCCGACATGAACCTGGAATGCATCACCGATGGTTCCGCCCTGACATCATTACAAACCACCATCATAGACCCCGCCCGTACTGCCGGTTATCCAAACATTATTCTGGTTGGTATCTCCATCGGCGGATTCATGGCCGCGATGCATGCCGATCGCTATCCCGGCGCGGTGAACGGTCTGTGCATGATCGCCCCCTACCTCGGTAACCGTATCATCACCGGTGAAATCGCCGCGGCCGGCGGCATTCTCGGCTGGTCGCCGGGCGGACTCGCGGCGGATGATCACGAGCGCCGCGCCTGGCGCTGGCTAAAATCCAGTACCGCCGGTGCCACGACGGTACATTTAGGCTATGGTAGCGGCGATCGCTTTGCCGCCGCGCACGGGATGCTCGCCGGCGTGCTGCCGCCGGAGCGTGTACAGGTAGTGCCCGGCGGCCACGATTGGCCCACCTGGCGCGCTATCTGGGATCGATGTCTAGACCGAGGCTTCCTCACTCGGCGTACGCAGGATGGGTGCCGAAATCCATGATGAATTAGCTAGATTTTATCTACGCTTGCCTAAGGAAGATGATTATTACCTTGGACGTAATTCCGGTGAATATCCTGAACGGCGCGGACACCGAAGTCCATTAACCCGCCGCAGCAATAGCTCTGAATTCCAAGCCTACGTTGCGCTAGGGCCGGGACGACCTATTAATCAAAACTTTCCCAAACATTGCGCGAGCGGCCCGACTTCGCGAAAATGGCCGCGAAACTGCCATGGATTACATCATCACAATCAGGAGATTCGATCATGACCTCTCGACATAGCATACTGCTCCATCTTATCGCCGTCTTCGCCATATCCTGGGTCACCTGCGCCATCGCCGCCGATGAGCAAATATATTTTGTGCAACATAGCTTCTACGCTGATAGAGGCAAACATATCACTACCAACTACCACATGGGGACGGTCATCCCCGTAAATACTAAGGCCAAAATTATGGACCTGGGCAGAAAAAAAATGACAATCGAACTCCCCGATCTTGGCAACACGGAAATTAAGATTGAAAACGTCGAGAAGCACACCAAGAAGAGCATGGAAGAAATCAAGGACCGTATGCTGGGCAAGACGCCGGTCGACTTGAAGAAATTTTCAAAGGAAACACAGGAAGCCATCAAGAACGGTCAGATCAGGCTGGGGATGACCAAGGAAGAGGTGCTGCTCGCCTATGGATATCCACCCGCACATGCAACGCCCAGCACCGATTCGAACCAGTGGACTTACTGGAAAAACCGCTTTAACCGAGTCGTCCTTGATTTTCAGGGCAACAAGCTGAAGGGCATTCGGGATTAATCAAAGACGTCCTCTTGATCAGGCCCGTCTCAGCGCCAGCCGCGGCAAGCGCAATGCAAAACCGCACAAGAGGCGGACATGCATCCAAGTCAGCAGGACGTTGTCCCGCCAATAATGAAAATGGGAGATGCCGCCCTCCCCGGGATTGAAGTATTTGACCGGCGCCGGCACGTTGATTGGCCGGACTCCGCGCCAACACATGCGCACCACCGCCTCCGGGTCGAAATCGAAGCGGCGCATCCATGACTGGCGCCGCATGATTTGGCGCAAGGGCTCGACCGGATAGACGCGAAATCCGAACAACGAATCGCCTATTCCCATCCACAGGGTTTCCAGATTGGCCCACCAGTTCGATATCCGCCGGCCTTTGACCCGCAGCGCGGGCGCGCTGGCGTCGAACATCGGTACGCCCAACACCATGCACTCCGGCTGTTGCATGGATATCCTCATGAAATCCGCGATCCGCGAGGCGGGATGCTGTCCGTCGGAGTCCATGGTCAACACATGGGTGTAGCCCTGCCGGGCCGCCAATTCAAGGCCGTGCAATACCGCCGCGCCCTTTCCCCCATTGCGCGGCAAGATGATGATCCGCAGCCCCGGGTCCGCATCGGCCATCCGCGCCAAACCCTCGGCCGTACCGTCGGTACTGCCGTCCACCACCACCCATACGGGGTTCCAGTAGCGGCGGGCATTGCTGACGGTTTCATAGACCTTTTGCCCCGGATTGTAGCTGGGAATAAGGACCAGATGGGTACTGGAAGGCGTAAGCATGACCTCGAGCCGATTGCGGACACTACGGCGGACATCCTCTCACAAACAGGGGGTCGGTTGGAATTTTAAATAGAGATAATAGAGATATAGGACACTTGCTCATTCCTCAAAATTCGCGGACCTTCCAAAACAGAAGATATTTTATTCAACGCCTGATTTTAATGTGATAGGTTCTAATACAAAAAAGGGCGGGCGAATTCATGAATATCCGCATAAAGAATTTGGCAATCTTAATAGGATCATTCGCAATGTCCGTTGGTGTCGGAAGTAACGCTTGGGCTGGGTGGTATGTAGGAGGCGGATTTGGAATGTTGACGGCGCTCGATGCCACTAATAATGTCAAGTCGGCATCGGTTCGTTATCGCTCTCAGGAATTTCGAGCAGCGCAGCATACGACAAGACCGCAGCGAGTATCTCGACAGTAGGTGGGTATCAGTTTAACAACTATTTCGGCGAGCAGATGCGATAGGTGATCGGCATGGACGGTTTGCGGAACAGCGGCCAGCCCTTGCTGAGATAGGCCGAATCGGTTTCGATAAACACCGTCTGCACCGGCGCCCAGGAAAATATTGTCTATCAATCCGGCCTTCAGAATATTCGGGCTACGTCCCCATTTTTCACGAATTCAAATCGCGCTAAAAAGTCAAATCAGCTCGTTTCACATTCAGGAAACCTGAACTCCTTTTTTCCGGTTAATGCTGGACGGGCGCATGATATGAACTGCCGATTTGACTCCCGAAAGCGTCGGAATATTGCCGATGTCAGCTAGTGTGTGCCGGTCAAGTTCGGCCATAAAGACGGATTGCGCGTTGAACAAGAAACTCTTGAGACGGCATACCTGCGTGATCGTACAATGGTCAGTGCGTGGATCGAAGCATTCAAGGAGATTCAAGTCAGGTTCGGTTTTTCTTACGACATCTCCGATCGAAATCAGCCCGGCATCTTTTGCCAATCTGATGCCGCCGTTCTTTCCTCGCTTCGTCTGCACGAAACCCATCAAGCCAAGGTTGTGCACGACTTTCACGAGATGATTACGCGAAATCTTGTAGAAATTCGCCATCTCAGTAATGGTCGCCGGCATTCCCTTCTTGTAACTTAGATAGAGGAGAACCCTTAGAGAATAGTCGGTATATAGCGTCAGGCGCATGTTTAAATATTCAGTTCGCCGCGATGCTTGACAAAGCAGTGCACAACCTCATAACATATACTCATAATACATCTTATAGATGTGAAGGTGTATTTACAAGAACAGGCAAAATTAAGTGTCGGCCCTGCCGTCCATCAACTACTACTAGGGAAAGGAAGGAAAATGAGTACGCTATACGAAAAAATAGGCGGCGACGCCGCTGTAAACGCCGCTGTCGATATTTTCTACCGCAAGGTGCTGAAAGATGATCGCATCAAGCGTTTCTTTGACGATGTCGATATGGCAAAACAGGCGGCAAAACAAAAAGCGTTTCTGACGATGGCGTTTGGTGGTCCGAACAATTACACCGGAATGGATATGCGGAAAGGACATGCGCACTCTGGTAGAACGCGGCCTCAATGATTCGCATTTCGATGCCGTGGTGGAAGATCTGGGCGCTACGCTCAAGGAACTCAAAGTTCCGGCCGAATTGATCGCCGAGGTTGCCGCACTGTGTGAAACAACTCGCAATGACGTTCTTGGCCGCTAGACGGTCGAGTGGCGCATGGCGAAAATTACCTATGGCGGTCAGGCATACAAGAGCCGGGAATCTGAGTCTGTACTCGATTGCTTGACCGCCCATGGTGTGGCGGTCCCCTCTTCCTGCCATGCGGGCGTGTGTCAAAGCTGCATGATGCGCGCGGTCCATGGAAAAGTACCGGCCAAGGCTCAGTCGGGATTGAAGCCCGCGCACATCGCTAACAACTTTTTTCTGGCGTGCGTCTGCCATCCTGATGAAGATATCGAAGTTGCCTTCATCGATGAAGCCTTACAGAAATTTCCCGCCGATGTTCTGGACACCTGTTGTTTGAATAGAGATATTGTTCGCGTTCGATTACGACCCCGGCAACCGCTGCAGTACAGCCCGGGACAATTCATCAGGCTGTACAAGGATGCCGCAACCTCGCGTTTTTATTCATTGGCCAGCGTCCCGAAACTCCATGAGTGCGACATTCATATTCACGTCAGAAAGATGCCCGGCGGCATTGTCAGTGGCTGGATTCATGACCAACTGCGCGCGGGGGATGTGGTGAATATTTCGGAATCGTTGGGCGAGTGTTTTTATCTGCCGGGCCATCCGGAACAGGGGCTGCTTCTCATGGGAACGGGCTGCGGCCTCGCGCCCTTGTATGGGATTATTCTCGACGCCTTGACTCATGGTCATCGGGGTCCGATCCGGTTGTATCACGGCAGTATCAATATAGATGGTCTCTATTTGATTGAGGAATTATCAGATCTCTCGAAAGCCTTCCCGAATTTTAAATACATTCCTTGCATTTCAGGGGGAGAAACGCCACCCGGCTTTGCCTTTGGAACCGTGCTGGACGCTGCGATGGCCGAACACCCTGATTTATCGGGCTGGCGCGTATATTTATGCGGCAATCCGGAGATGGTGTCGAATGCGAAACGCGAAGCTTTTCTTGCCGGGGCGTCCATGAGCGAGATATTCGCCGACCCCTTCCTCCCGACGGCAAGCGGCGCTGTCGCCTGCCAATAAATATTCCCCCTCAGTTCCCGGAGCCAGAGATGCGAAAATTTCTTGCGGCATGCATGAAACCCAGCATCCGGTGGCAGGCGGTCAAAGTGTCGCTGTTCGTGGGAACATTGCTTAACCTGATTAATCAAGCCGCCCCGGTATGGAACGGGAGTCCGCTGTCGTGGCCTCACCTGCTTCTCAATTATCTCGTTCCATTCTGCGTGTCCAGCTATAGCGCGGCAAAAAATGAAATCGCGCGCAACATATCATGATGCACGGTTGATTATTCGGCTGCCTGAACGTCTTATTTTCTCGTTTCCCAATATCTGCTCTTTGCGGTAATTTTGGGCCTTTGAAGATAACGAGTTTTTCAACAGATATAATACGACAACTCCCATTCATGCCGCCGGCGGCAATTCCGGCATGGGTGCGCGCATAACCAGTTCGTCGGTAAAGTAGCGTTCCAATTCCATCATAAAGGTCTTCACGTTATTTTCCGGCTCGAAGCGCCGCCCCAGGCGGATGCGATAGGTGATCGGCATGGATGGTTTGCGGAACAGCGGCCAGCCCTTGCTGAGATAGGCCGAATCGGTTTCGATAAACACCGTCTGCACCGGCACGCCGGCACGGCGGGCGATGAAGCCGATGCTCCCCATGAAGGGATTGACCGGCAGGCGCGTGGTTCGCGTGCCTTCGGGGAAAATTAAAAGATGGTTTCCCTCCTGTAGCGAATCAACCGCCTCGACGACCATTTTCACCGTCGAATCGTTGCGGATATATCGCGCCAGGCGCGCCCCGGCGCCCAGGAAAATATTGTCTATCAGTCCGGCCTTCATGATGCATGCCACGTTGGGCAGCCGCGATATCACCATGACGGCATCGAGCAGGCAGGGGTGATTGGGCGCGATAATCATGGGTGACTGCCCACGCAATGCATCCAGTGCGCTGAGATCAAAACGGCAAGCGCCCATCGAGGAAAGAAAGCGAATAAAGATAAAAAACCCGGACATGACGGCATACCGCCCCGCCATGCCGCCATGCCGCCGCGGCAATACAAAATACAATATCGTCGCGACCGGTATCCACAGCAGGCAGAGCAATCCGAGCAAGCCCAGCCCAAGATAGAGGGCGCAATACTCATAGAGGGTGTGCAATGGGCGCTTCATGTGATCTGCAAAAAATCAGCAAGCTCATCCCGTCGGCCGTTCATGGCGACTCCAGAGGGATACCCGCAATCGCCTCTATCTCTACCAAAAGATCCCGGCGGCATATCTCCGCCTCCAGAAAAATCACCTGCACCTTGGGACCATAGGCACGTTGCATTTCAGCGCGCACCGCATCGACATCTTTGGCGCGGCGCACATACACTTTGTACATCATGTTCTCCTCGGAGTAACGGGCGTGAGAGGTGAAGCGGTTCGCCGCACCGACCACGGCCTTGATGTTAGCCAAGGTCTCCCTGGTTTGGGCCTCGACGTCACCGATATGGACGCTGCGGTGACCGACGATGCTGGACGTGCCGGAGATAAATAGCATCTCCTGCTCCCCCACCCTGGCCAAGGTGGCACGGGAAAAGGTCGGACTGCGCGGACCATAATCCGGCGGGTAATGATAGGCACTGACCTGACGCGGATTCTCGATAGCGACGGGACCACTTTGTCCGGCGATGAAAAGAACAGTCAGCTGGCTGTCAATCGTCCCCAGTGCGCATGCGGCGGGTATATTTTCCGTCAGGGAACGGCTGCAGGCGAGGAACCCCTCCTGCCTGCCGATATTGAATTGGCGATAACGCTCCAGGCCATGGCTTTCCTCATTGATGGCGGGAAAGTAATTCCAGACACGCAACAGATGGGAATAATTCGTCTTGTCGAGTAAAGCGAAAATTTCCTGGAACGCGCTTTTTGTCGCCCGTTGCAGCGATGACGGGCCGGCACCATCCGCCGTCTCGGGAAAATCGGATTCGGATAAGACGACCTGCCCGAACATCAGCTCGCCGTTGCACCTGTAATGAACCGTCCCCGACTGCCCGGACACCACCGCTGGCGCGGAGCGCCAGACCTCCAGCACCCCCTGCGTCTGCCCGACCATCGGGGTTTGCACCCGGACAACTGGCAGGCCGGCCACCGCATCGCACGGCGGATCAGCGGCGAAGGTCACGCAGGCCAGCGCGTGCTCCCGCCACGCGGCCGACCGTCGTCCGAGCTGATCGGCGCGTAGGTAGATTATCGACAAGGGAGACATCCGATCCATTAGTTCGATGCTGCACCCGCGTCATCTACGGTCAGGATATTCGATCTCCGGCGGCGCCAGGCCGAGACCGTTCGCCTCAAATTGACCAGCGACACAAAATAATAAATGGCCTTCAAAGCGATCAAGGAGCGCCAGATCGGCGTCTTACCGTAGATGTCGCCGGCCAACATCGACAGCAGCGCCTCCTTCATGCGCAGGGAATTACTCGGGCGCATGAACAGGTCCCGCATCGTCGGATTGGTGACGCGGTAAATGAACCAGGAAAATTCCCTTGGGCCATGGCGCATCACCTTGTCGAAATGCGCGAAGGCGGCCGCCGATCTCTCGGGATAACGGAGGTGGGTATCGATGGCATCGGCCCCCGCGAAGGCGCTGTTCATCGCCAGAAAGACGCCAGAAGAGAAAACCGGGTCGATGAAGGAATAGGCATCGCCCAACAAGACGTAGTTCGGCCCATGACTGCGGGCGCAGGCATAGGAAAAATTACCGGTGCCCTCGACTTTGGACACCAATTTAGCGCCTTGAAGCCGCTCCACCAGCGGCGGGCACAGGGCGATGGTATCGAAGAAGAATTGCTCCACGCCGCGGCGACCCCGGGTTTTCATGTAGTAAGGCCAAGTGGTGGCGCCGATGCTGGTGGTGCCGTCACTGAGCGGGATTAACCAGAACCAGCCGTGGTCGAACCAAAGGATGGTGATGTTACCTTCCTTCTTGCCGCAATGGCGCTGCACACCGGAAAAATGGCCGTAGATGGCCGCGCTGTTGTGCTTGGGATTGGGGTGTTTGGTCTTGAATCGATTACCGAGAAAGGTATTTCGCCCGGAGGCATCGACGACAAAACGCGTGCGCCAAGCCGCCGCTCCGCCGTCGTCATGCTGCCCGCGGACCACCGCGCCGCCGGCGTTGGGCAGAAACTCGACATCGCTTACCCGGCAGCCTTCGATGACGTTCGTCCCCTTGCGGGCGGCGTTACGGATCAATATCTCATCGAACGCGGAGCGCCGAACCTGATAGGCAAACGGCATCGACTTATCCCAGGCATCGGCAAATTCAAATTCCTGGGTATAGTCATGCCAGGGAGAGATGAATTCCGCCCCCCATTTCTCCATGCCGATGGCATGGATCTCGTCCTTCACGCCCAACTTCTCGAAGAGTTGGAGATTGGCGGGCAACAACGATTCGCCGATGTGAAAACGCGGGTGCCGCGCCTTCTCCAGGAGCGTAACGCTATGACCCCGCTCAGCCAGCAGCGCGGCCGCGGTCGAACCGGCCGGCCCGCCGCCGATCACCAGCACATCACACACACTCGGGGAATCAAGGGGCGAAATGTCTTCAGCAAGCATATATTTTCTATCCTCCAAAAGACGACGGCCGCACAATTATGTTTTAATTTACCCGGATGAGCGCTTTTTCAGTCGCCGCCGTATGCGGCGCTATTTGAGCCTGCCTATCCGACTGCACAACCCAGACTTTTGAATCCCCATCAGCTTTGCTGAATTTTATAACAAATCCGCCATATGTACAGGCTTATTCTTATCGAAGGCGAGAATTCGCCGGTTGCTATCCTTGGGCTGGCCGGTATATGTTGCTTCCCTTGTCGACGATAGCTTCTTGTATTATGAACGTACGTCTTTTCACCGATTCAGCCGGTGCACAGGTTGCCACGCGGGTCCATGGGCCGGGGAATCTGCGCCTCGGCCACATTACAGGCATGGCCATCACCAAACTACCCGCGGATGAAGAATCGGAGGGCGGGTCGTGCGGCGCGCCCTGATAACGGGTGGTAGCGGCGGCATCGGGTCGGCCATTGCCAGGCGGCTGGCCGACGACGGCTGCCAGGTCTTTATCCATGCCAACCGCGGCCTGGACGCGGCTCGCGTTTTAGCCGGGGAAATCACAGCCAACGGCGGCGAGGCGAGCGCCCTGTGTTTCGATGTCACCGACGAAAAGGCCACCCGGTCTTCGCTGGAAGGCCTGTTGGAGCAAGGACCCATTCAGGTGCTGGTCAACAATGCCGGCATCCATGACGACGCCGTGTTTCCGGGAATGAATACCAAACAGTGGCATCGAGTCATCGATGTCTCCCTCCACGGATTCTTCAATGTCACACAACCGCTGATGATGCCCATGATCCGCACCCGCTGGGGACGCATCGTCAACGTCACTTCCCTCTCCGCCATCACCGGCAACCGGGGACAGGTCAACTATTCGGCCGCCAAAGGCGCGTTGAACGCCGCCACCAAATCCCTGGCCCTCGAGGTCGCCAGCCGCGGCATCACCGTCAACGCCGTCGCGCCGGGCATCATCGACACCCCCGGCAGCGCCCGGAGCTTCGATGCCCAGGCCATCGAACGCCTGGTGCCGATGAAGCGCGCCGGCCGGCCCGAAGAGGTGGCCGACCTAGTGGGCTTCCTGTGTTCCGACCAAGCCGCCTACCTCACCGGGCAAATCATATCCATTAATGGAGGAATAATCTAAGAAGGTGCTGCTTTGAGCCATTTCGCCGCTTTCGGCCTATTTCGCGTTTTCGTCATGCTGTGTGCGCTGCTCTCCCTGCCGCCTCTTGCCAACTCTGCCGCTGGGCCCGACGGTGAAAAACGGACGGCGAACCACACGTGGCTGGTATCCAATCCTGTCTTTCCGGGCGTAACTTATCTGGAGCAATGGGGTGACAGCGCCAAACCGGCTGTTATTCTTGTTCATGGCCTGGGGGATAACGGCGCCGAAGATTGGCGTGACCTGGCCCCGCTGCTCGCCCAATTCTTCCATGTCATCACCTTCGACCTGCCTGGATTCGGCCGCTCCGATAAATTTAATGTCTTGTACTCACCGGACAATTACGCGGATTTTGTCGATTGGGTGGCGACCGCCTACGCCAGGAAACCTTTTATTCTCATCGGCCATTCCCTGGGCGGCGTTATCGCTCTAACCTACGCGGCCAAGCACCCGAACAATCTTAAACAACTGGTATTAATCGATGTCCCGGGGATACTGTACCGCGCGTCCTTTGACAATTATCTCATCGACAATTACAAGCCGAATTGGTGGTCGCATTTACTGCCCAACACCAAGCAGCTGAATGCGCTATTGGGATTTGGCATCGAGGATTATGACCGCTTTCCGCAGACCCTCGATTTCATTCTCTCCACAGCCATAACCCGCAAGCTATTCCTCGGGGGAACTCCGGCCAAGATCGCGGGACTCGCCATGGTGCAAAAAGATTTCAGCGGTTTGCTGGAGCGAGTGACCTTGCCGACGCTAATCATCTGGGGTGCAAGGGACACCATAGCCCCGTTGCGTACCGGAAAAATGCTCGCGTCTCTGCTACCCAATGCCCGGCTTGAAATCATCCCCGAATCCGGTCACGTGCCCATGCTTGACGCGAACGTGCAACTGAATAATATTATCTGGGAAGCCGTTACTAATCCGCCGATGCCGACCGCGCAATCAACGCAGCCCGTATATGATGTTAAAAATGCCAAGGAGGAGCGTTGCTATAAGCAGGCCGAACGCAATTACAGCGGTCGATATAAGCGGCTGGTCATCAACGACTGCCGCCACGTCACCATAGAAAACGCAGAAATTGACTACTTGCAGGTGACCGATTCCACGGTGGCCATTTACGATAGCAAAGTCGGCGCCGGCGCGAAGGCGCTGATCGCCCGCGGTTCCACCGTATTCGCCACCGCCACCGAATTTAACGCGGATATTCCGCTGTTCGTCGACGCGAGCCGGCTGGACTTCGCCGGCGTCGCCATCAGGGCGAACAAGCGGGTATTCAAATCCCGATCACAATCCTACGCGATCTTTTCCCTCTGCACCTTGGAAAGCCCGCAATTTTCCGGGTATAAGCACGGCGTCTACCACATACCCGTAACCGAATCGCCGAATCTATAGCTCCACTTTACGCCGGCCCGCCGGCCCTTCAGCGTCCCTGCTCCCGGTAACGGATCAGGCTCATGAAACCCCGGCGGGACAAACGCGCCGCCAAGCGCAGCGGCGATATATGCGTATAGTGGCGCAAGCGGATACGCCGATAAATGTATTCCGCGATAAAAAAGACCGCGATCAGCGCGTAGTTGAGTAGATTGAGAAACAACAAGGTGGTCTCGATGGAAGCGAACGCGATGAGGACGACGGCCTCGACGATCAGACCGGTAAAGATCAGCGCCCATGCCCAGGTAACTCCGCGGGTATAGGCATAAAGCTCATCGCTGAAGTCGTTTCGTTCAATGCGCGCAATCCGCGTGATCGCCGGCTCACTCCCCGGCCGCAGGCTGCCGAAGCAAAAAACCGCCAGCAACAGATTGATGCCGATAGCTGGTACATAAATGAACAGCAACGGAGAGGTCAACCACACGGCCGCGATCACGACGATCATTCCGCTAAGCGCGGCCAGGTTGTAAACGGATGGCTTGGGACGTTTGCTCACACTGGCGCCCAACCAAGCGCCGCATAACAATAGCGCCTCAAGTATACCCAGCGCCTCGGGCGCCAGCAGGTGAAAGTAACTCATCGCCGATAGCACCGCGATCGTCAGGATGCTGCCCCAGGTCAGCCAGATACCATAGCGCATGACGTTATGTCGAACGGCGATCGGACGATGCGGCCATTAGTCGCCATCTTCCTTGAGAAACGTAGCGATCATCCCCCGCAGCAGCAATTTATTTCCCAAGCGCAGTTCCGCCTGATAGTGGCTGAGCGGCGGCGCCGCGGCTTCCAGTCTGACCATAACCACCAAGGTTTTTTCGGCGGGGATACGCCCAGCGAAGAACACCACGTCCCGTAGCGCGACCAGATAGCCAACGCGCGGCGCGGCCATACCCCCCGCGCGTTGGCGCTGTAATGCCTCCCATGCCGCGGCGGCCTGTGCCGCGGCCTCCAACCCGGCCACGGCCGGCGCGGCGCCGTCGCTCACCAAGGCGCACGCCGAGGGAATCGCCGCCGCGCAACTCAGACTGTCCGCCGTCTCGGCCAGGATCGATTGGATAAAACGCATCGGTGGGCGATGCGGCAGGAGCGCGTCCAGAGGCGGGACCTCCGGCAGCGGGACGGCGGCCGTCGTACCGGCCGGCGCGGCCTCATCGGCCGGTTCGGCGGCACCCAGCATCCATTCGCCGTTGGCGACCAGGCCACCATCGCGCTTCAGATCGATGCGCACGCGTCCGCTAGCGACCGTCCTCGCGGTCAGTTCGAGGCGGTCGCCGGGCAGTACGACCTGACGCAGTCGGGTGTAGGCGATCTCCCGCAGCGCCACTTCGCCGCCATTGCGTTCGCGCTTCAAGGCTTCCAGCATCAATGCGATCTCCGTAACACCCGGCAATATGGGCCGCCCCGGAAAATGACCCTCGAAATAGGCGCCGCCGGCAGGGATGGCGATACGCGTCGTTACATCCATGAAGTGTCAAATACTCGCTGTGCAGGACAAGCGAGGTCCTTGGGGCAAAATCGCGCACTGCGCGGGCATGGATTTTCTATAAGTAAGTTTTGCATTTGCCGTGCAATATACTTGATAAAATGCGGTGACTCAATTACGGTGCGATACGGTCCCGCGGAGCGTTCGTTTTGTATCAAACCATCAATCTAAGCAAAGAATACGGCAACCCGCCCCAGACCGTATTGAACCAGGTCAATCTGCACATCCCCAAGGGCAGCCTGTTTGGATTGCTGGGGCCAAACGGCGCGGGCAAGACCACCCTGTTGTCTATCCTGGTCGGTTTGCTGCCCAAGACCCGCGGCCAGGTATTAATCAACGGCGTGGACTTGGAGGCCTGTATCGAGGAGGTACGCGGCACTACCGGAATCGTACCGCAGGATTTGGCGCTGTATCCCATGTTGTCGGCGCAGGATAATCTTAATTTCTTCGCGGACGCGCTGGGACTGCGTGGAACGCAACGCGCGCGGAATATGGAGTTCGCGATCACCACCGCCTCGCTGAGCGAGCATTTAAAAAAAAGGGTGCAAAATTTTTCCGGCGGTCTGAAGCGGCGCCTTAATCTGGCCATAGGTCTGTTAAATCAACCCAGCGTACTGTTTCTGGATGAACCGACCGTGGGTATCGATCCCCAAGCGCGCAGCTTCATATTGCAACGTGTCAAGGCCTTGAACCGTCAGGGCGTAACTATTATCTACACATCGCACTACATGGATGAAGTTCAGCAAATATGCGACCGCGTCGCCATCATCGACAGCGGCACTATCCTGGTACAGGACGACATCAATCGTCTACTGCGGAGCAAAGGAGAAAGCGAACTGAGCATTACCTTCGGTGCGGCGAACGCCGAACGGATACTGCAACGGTTTTCAACACGCTATCCGATAATCATGGATGACGCGCATAACCTGCGCGTCAAGACCGCCGAACCCCTGGCCGTGTTGCGTGCCATCGCGGATCAGCTGCCGGAGGCGGCTGTTGAGCGCCTGTCTTACGGGCAGCAGAATCTGGAGGAGCTTTTTCTGTCCTTGACCGGCAAAAACACGAGAGACGGCGATGTCGGGTAAATTCACGGCGCTGGTAAAAAAGGAATTTCTGGTCCTCGCCAGGGACTGGCAAGGACTAATGGTGCTGTTTCTCATGCCCGCGGCATTCATCTTGATCATGTCCATGGCGATGGAAGACGCCTTCAGCCAGCATCGGGGCGTTGCCATCCCCTATACCGTATTGAATCAGAGCCGCGAAAATTTGCCGCCGGGGCTACTCGACAAACTGAAGGCCATCCCGGGATTTCATGCGGTGGATTTGCCTGACGGCAGCCGTCTCGAAGACGTAACGACGGGCATTGCGCGGGGAGATTATCAATTGGCGGTGGTGATCCCCGCCGATTTCCACAGGCGCCTGATAATCACCACCCGGGATGATCCCTCAACGTTGCCTCAAACCGTTGAGCTATTGCTGGCCCCGAGCATCAAGCCGTATATTCGACAATTATTCAATGCGGCATTGCGCGCCATTCTCGTACGGCAGAAGATCGCCTGGCTGTTGAATAATAACTCCGACTCCGGCGCACCGCCGACTATACCGCTATCGACCCTGGATCAATTCAGCCAACTCAATCTCGGCGAGCATTACATCTATTCCGGGACGGAGAGCGACGCGATCACTCCCAACGCGGTACAACAAAACGTACCGGCCTGGCTGGTGTTCGCCATGTTCCTCGTCGTCATCCCCCTGTCCACGGTCTTCCTGATAGAGAGACAACAGGGTACCTTGCTGCGCCTGCGCATGATGAACCTGGGCCCGACGCGGATCCTGCTGGGCAAGCTGGTGCCCTATTACTGCGTCAACCAGATTCAGATGCTGGCGATGATAGCCGTCGGTTACGCGATCGTCCCTCTCCTGGGCGGCCAGCGGCTCAATATGCCCCACTCGACCGCGGGCTTGATCATTATCTCCTCGGCATGCAGCCTCGCCGCGATCGGGTTCGCCTTGCTGGTAGCGACCGTCGTCAAGACCCCCATGCAGGCCACGACTATCGGAGGCATCGTCAATATCATCTTTGGCGCCCTGGGCGGGGTCATGGTTCCGAAATTCGTCATGCCCGCTGCCATGCAGGCTCTGACCTACGTTTCACCCATGTCCTGGGGCCTGGAAGGTTTCCTCGACGTGTTTTTGCGCCAGTCCGGCTGGCGGGCGGTGCTCCCGGAATCACTCTATTTGTCGATCTTTGGTACACTTTGTCTGGCCATGGCGGCTTACCGGTTCAATAAAGAATATTAGTCTCTCGGGGGAGATGCGGCGCGATGAGGGGTTCGGAAGATAATGAGTTGAAGCAGAAATTAAAGCAAATGATCGCCGACGAATCCGACAAAGGGATCGACCCTCGCGGCATCGGCGACGATGATCCGCTCTTCGGCGACCAGTCATCCATACAGCTGGACTCGCTGGACCTCATACAACTTTCCATGGCGATCTACAAAACCTACGGCTTAAAGATTACCGGCAGCAATGACGCCAGGCGGGCATTCGCCACGGTTAACAGCCTGGCGGACGAGCTACAGCCAAAATAGAGATGGCCTTAAATCGAGTTTATATTCGCGGGTGCGGGGCGGTCACCGCCCTGGGAAATACGCAGCGCGAGATCGCCCGCGCTTGCCGTGACGGCGGGGCCAGACCGGAGCAGATCCGCCTCCCTCATTCCTGCGATCACTCCCTGCCCTACTACGCGCTTCCCGGCGAGACCGACGAAATATCCAGCAGCGGTCTCTACCTCCATATCGACACCGTCGTGGATGACGCGATTCGAGATGCGGCGTTGACGCCGGAGGAAATTTTAGATTTGCCCGTATTTGTCGGGTCTACCGCCTGCGACATTTCCGATTTGGAAACGCGTTACCAACATGACCTGCGGAATAGCGACAGTGCCTTCCCCTTATACCGCAGCGGCTTCGGCGTATTGGCGGGCTATGTCATCGACAGGCTGCAAAGTCGCGGACAGGAATTCTCTTTTAATACCGCATGCAGCTCCAGCGCCAACGCGCTGCTGATCGCGTCACGGATGATAGCCCATGGTCGCATCGACAATGCCCTGATACTTGGCGTCGAGGTGCGCAACCAAATGTCCATACAAGGGTTCAACATCATGATGCTGCTATCGCCGCAAGCCTGCCGGCCGTTCGATCAACACCGCGACGGCACGGTGCTTGGCGAAGGAGTAGGCGCCATCATCCTCAGCCGCCGCGAATCACACTCTTCCGCTTATGCCGAAGGAAACCCTTATTATTGCGTCGGCGGCGCCAACCTGACCGATTCCGACAATATCACCTCTTCCAGCGCCGATATGATCGCCGCCGTGATGCGCCTGGCCCTTGATCAGTCGGCGTTGACGCCGCATACGATTGATATCATCAAGGCGCACGGCACCGGCACTCCGGCCAACGACGGCGCCGAGGCCCAAGGAATGAAACGGGTATTCGGCCCCGGATTGCCGCCGTTCACCTCGCTGAAGCCCTATATAGGCCACACCTTGGGCGCCTGTGGTGTCATGGAGACCATCGTCGTGCTGGCATGCGCCAAAGACCATTTCATTCCCGCCACGCCCGGCTTCGCCGCGCCCGATGCAGAATGCGCATGCCAACCGCTCACCGAGCCGCGGCCATTTTCGGGAGGCACTATCATGCTGAACTATTTCGGCTTCGGCGGTAATAATTCGTCGCTGCTTTTCTCTAACCGCCCGTGAAGGGACAAGCCGTCTACATCTTCGGAGCAGCCGCCCATGCCTGGCCGGTAAGCGAGGGTCCTCCCGACATCAAGCGGCAACTTCAGACTGCATGGAACAAACGTTTCCGGCGCGTGAATCACTTCATCGAGCTGGCCTTGATCGGCGCGAAGTCGTGTCTCGACAGCTCGCGGCTTCCCATACAAAATGATTGCGCTATCTATCTCGCCTCGGAGCAAGGCAATGTGGCCGATGTCGCCAGGATCACCGAAACCCTGTTTAAGCGGCTGGAATCCCCCATGCCATTGGAGTTCCTCAACGTCACCAACAATATGGCCGGATTTTACCTTGCTCAGGCCCTTGGATTGCGCAGCTCAAACTTGACCATCGCCCACCGCACCTTTCCCTTCGAAACCGCTTTGGACATCGCGATGTTCGATATCGCCATCGCCCGCAAGGCCGACCAGCGCGCCTTAGTGGGCGGCGTGGAGGAGTGCGCTTATCCTTTGGAACAGCATCGCCGGCGCATGGGCCTGGCGGCGGACACCCCGTTGGCGGAAGGCAGCAGTTGGCTGTATATCGGCGGCGATGCGCAGGGTGCGCTGGCTCGCTGCGCGTGGGTGAAATTCTTCCCCGACCGGTCGTCATTACTGACTTATCTGGAAGACCAGTGCCTGCCATCCTCTACATATCTCGCCGGCGGTTATGGCATGGATGCGTCGCGCCTGGAAGGCTTGGCGTCTGCCTTGTCTATTGAAAATCGATATAACTGCCGCGACGTAGTCCCCTATCATGACAGTCACTGCGCCTATACCATTGCGGCGTTCATCGCCGAACACAGCGGCGCATGCCTTGTGCATGTCAATCGCGATGCGCAAGACCGTTACGCCGCGGTCCGCATAGTGACGTGACGAGGATTATTGCGCTATAAGCGAATGGATCGCAGCAAGCGGAAGGCGTCATATTCATGGTCCGCGCATACCAGCATGGCGTCCGCCAATTGGCCCAGGATGACATCGGATTTCTTTTTACAGAATCGAGCGCCCAGTAAAGCGAACTCGCGCCAGGCGTCACCGGATAGAGTCATAAGATCGGAGGCCTCCTGTAAGCGCGGCTCGTTGAATTTTTGTGCGGCTTCCTGCAGGAACGAGGCATAAATGAAGCGGAAACCGCCGCCGCCCGTACCGATCTCCTCCTGCATGCGTAAGATGGTGCCTACGTACATCAGCGAATACCGCTCATCGCCGGATGTTTCGTGCAGGCGCCGTATTCTGCCGGCCAGGTAACGTATTCCGCGCACGCCGATGAAGGGGAGCGGGGTGTTCAACATTACGAAGGCGGTCTTCTTGATGGCCCGGGCGATGGCCCTGCCCAGATCGATATGAACCGGCATGGCAATGGGATAATAGAGCAGACCCTTGGGCGCGAACAGGCCTTTGACGAAGCGCGCCTTTTGCAAGTCCGCCGCGGGACAGGTGACTGGATATTCGGCGACCGGATCGCTGATCAGATAGTCGTCCCCCTGCTTGCCGTAGACCACCATATTATGGGCGTTGAAATGAAAACGCATATTCGGCGGGAAATACGGCAGCCAATACACCGAGGCTTGCATGCCGACCACCTGATCGCGCGCCAACAATTCATCCAATCTGTCCATACCGGCGCGCGGATCGCGGAAACACTCTCGTTGTATACTCACCCCCAGGGATTTACCCATGGATTTCACGATGGCGCCCGGAATCGCACGATAAGCCGTCAAGGGAAAGCCCTCGACCTTAACAAAAGGGAAGTGCGCGAATAGCAAGGCTGAGGACACGCCGAAGACCATGCCCTCGCTGATGTCAAAATCATAATGCCGCAACAAGGACGATACCGCGCCGCTTTCACAATGGGCGGCCTGGCGATGTCTGTATTCCTTCCCGGCGCCGTATAACGACTGGGGGATCGGCATGGCTATCGAAGTGCGGTGCACGCTGGAAATGCCGGGAATCTTAGGGGATATCGGACAGCTGGTCCGACCTCATGCCCAATGCCTCGGCATAAAGGCGTAGCGTCTTCGGCTTGATCTTGGCGATGGGCAGCCGCAAATGCCGCCTGACCTGCCACTGAAATAATCCCGTGGACTGCGCCAGCGTGGCGACATGCAGACGGCTGGCAAACATGTGGTACTCCAGCGGCGAGGTCAGACCTTGCCTCGCTCGGTTCAACGCCTCTTGCGCCAATTCCGTGTAGCGCTCCACGGCCATGCCGGTCACAATTTCCTCCACCTCCCACCCGGTAGTGGGCACCATCGTATACTGGCCTTTCTCGTCCACGGCATACACGACTTTTCGCGCGCCATTTAAAGTCGAGTTCCGGTCCTGCGGCACGTCCTTTTTGCGCATGATCACACTACCGTCAACATCATGAACGAGCTGGTAAATCGGCCGCTCTCGGGGATAAAGCACAATATCCTTTGCCCGCGTTTCAACCGCCCGCCGTTGAATAGTTCCTCCAGCATGATATAGATGGATGCGGCGCCGCTATTACCTTTGGTCGTTAAATTGGTGAACCAATTTTCCCGCGGTATCGCAAACCCGATATTTTCCAGGCCCTGCGCCAATTTTTCACGGAAATACTCCGAAGACATGTGCGGCAGGAAATAGTCGACGTCGCGGCTGGATATGCGCCGCTTATCCATGACCATGGCCAGCCCGCGTTCGACGGTCAGCGGCACGATGTATTTATTCAGCAGCTTCACGTCTTGCTTGAGCGCCATGACATCCTTTTCGAACAACTCCCGCAAAGAAAACTCCCGCCAACCGGTCAATCTACCTTGCGAGTCTTTCTCGGCCCCGGCGAACATGCACGGCTCCTGCATATTCGCGAACGAGAGTATCTCCACCCAATCGATGCGTAACGACGGCCGATCCTGACTCGGTCTGTTCTCCAGAAGCATCGCCCCCGCGCCGTCCGACAACATCCAGCGCAGAAAGTCCTTTTCAAACGCCAGCTCCGGCCGGCGTTGGATTTCGTCTCCCAGCTCGTCATCCGCGGCATTGGCATAAGAGTTCGCCCGCAACGCCAGCGACGCCACTTCCGAACCCGTTACGACGGCATTGGAGCTGCACCCGCTCATAACGCTCATGTAACCGTATTTCAGCGCAGACACGCTTGAAGAACAGATGCCCATGGTGGTAACCACCTCACAGGGAAGACTCCCCAGCTCGCCGTGCACCATCACGCCATGGGCGGGGGCAAGTTGATCGGGGGTGGTCGTCCCGCAGCACAGACACTGCATATCGTTCAGAGAGAACGATGTGTCTTGCAGACCCCTGATCGCCATGGCGGTCAACTGCGCGTTATTGTATTTCGAGCGTCCAGTTTGCTTATCGATTACGTAATAACGCGTCTTGATCCCGTTATTCCTCAGTACGATCTTGAGTGCGCGCGACCTGTTAGCATTGACGACACCCAGTACATTCTCGATTTCATCGTTGCCGACCGGCTCATTGGGCAGGAACGCCGATATTTTGTTGATGAAAACGCCGTTATTCATGCAAAAATTCCCGCATCCGATCGCTCGCCGAGCCTGAAGGCGCTTCGAAATATTGCCTTTCCCGCTCCAGACCCCGTTTGAGAACGGGACCGAGCAATAACTTCAATACCATGGTAACAGGCACCACGGTGACTATCATGGAAACCAGGAAAACGGCGTAGATCGCCAAGCAAATACGGCGTAACGGATTGCCTGGCGGGCCGATACTTCGCAACAATTTTCCCCAAATCATAAAACTCCGGTTACCGATCTTTTCGCTGGCGATCAGGCGCGGATCCACCCGCGCTGCTTCCAGCCCCAGCAGTAAGGGCTTGCCGAGCTTCTCCCGATCGCCGCGCAGCGCGGCGGCTATGGCCCTGCCGAAGCGAGCCGCACCATTGATATCCCGTTCCTCGACACCGGCCGGCGGCAATAGACCTCCCGTCGCTCCTTTATTGCCGGTCAACAGCCAACGGGGGGTGGTAAGGAACGTAACCAGGGCGGAATGGTTGTCCACCAGCGCCACGTTATCCAAGAGTTTCGCTCCGGCATCGCGCAGCATTTGCTTCATTTTTTCTTGGGCCATAAGCCACATATTGCGGCAGGCGATTACTGTAATGACCGGTCGCCCGGCCAATATCCGCTGACCTGTGCCGGATTTGACGAAGGCCGTGATCGGCAATGACGGCGACAGATACCACACTTGATAGGCGATAATCACCAAATCAAAATCGACATCCGCGTCGACCGTGAGCGGCATGAGCGCGGGCGGGTCCAGATACACGCATTCCGGAAAGACATCCAGGAAACGGAATACCGGCCAGGGAAATGGATAATCCTTCGCAGCGCGCAGACATTCACGCCTCACGGCAACCCCATCCGCCTCCATTGCACGGCAAATGGAGTTGACGACAGAAGTCATCTGGCCCGTTTGAGAATAATAGACTACCAATACTTTTTTCATATTCAGCACAACCGGTTAAGTCGGCGCTTGCGGGTTCAACTGCTGCCCATATCCCGGCTCGTGTGTAATTAAACCATCCTCCGGCACATGAATGCCAACTCTGGGCCCAAGCATAGGCGATAGGGGCGAGCCAAAGCCAACGGCCGTCCGCGCAACTCGCCAAAATATTGCCCCGCCCCCATGCCGGCGAGATACAATCCTGCATTATGCATAGGGTTGACCATGATCGCCATACCGTCGAGGGAAAGGACATGAAAGGCCTCATCGAGGTAATTCCGTAAGTCATGTTTGGACTGATGCTCGCCGTGACCCTACTCTCAGCAGATACCTTGAACCCGATCCAGGCAGCGATCGATTTCTACCGGGACATAACCGCCTATCAGGTAACCGTAAAATCCTTGAACAAGGATAAGACCGAGATCATGCGCTATTCGTACAAGAAGTCCGGCCAGGTGCGGATGGACTTCGTAACGCCTTTCAAGGGCGCCGTGCTCGTCTACGATCCCGACACCAAGAAGGCGAAGTTATGGCCATTCGGCTATCGCAGCTTCCCGGCCCTCACCCTAAGCCCGGAAAACAGCCTGATACAAAGCTCCACGGGACAGCGCGTGGACCGCTCGGATGTCGGTGTGCTCTACCGCAATGTGAAGGCCTTGCAGGATAAAGGCGGTACCGAGGTCATGGGCGTGGAAATGACCGGCGGCCGGGAAACTTTGCATATCGTCGTCTCGGGCGAAAACGGTTTTTCGGTCGGGCCGATCGCCCGCTATCAGCTCTGGCTGGATCGTAACAACGGTTTTCCGCTCAAGGTCATCAGCTACGACAAAAACGGCCAGGTCATCGAGACCGTGGAGATGAATGAATTGAAAATCGACCCCGAATTTCCCGGTGGATACTTCGCGAAATAATCTCCACGGCGGAATCCTGATTGGTCGCCGCATGGCGGGCGGATCTAGGTGCTCTTAATTTAAGGCGTGCGACACCGTTTTCCTGACCGCTTAGGCTCAAGGGCACGAATTTACTTAATTTCAGCTAATTATATCCGGGTATATATAAGAATTTATAGCAAGCATGTTTGGATAACATCGAATCTTTGGCAGTTTATTGTTGATGCGCCCATCAGTGAAATATACAAGATGAAGATGCATCCATATGTTGCCGGGCTTCCAAGGCCGGTCCCTTAATACTATAATTCCTCGAATTCGGGCGGCTTTGCATCAGAAGCGTAATTACGAATTTTATAGAACATCGGTGGCCAGTGAGAATCAATTAGAAGATATCGCTACTCTGTCTACATGGGAGGTAATGACAATGAACAAACTGCATAGCATCGCCCTGCTCAGCTTGGCACTACTATTTTCCATACCCGGTTATGCTCTTAGCCCCGCGGAACAACGCTATATTGATCTACTTGCCAATGGCGGCCCGATTAGCATCCGCGATGCCGCTAAGAGTATCTACAACACCGGAGAAAAGGATCAGACGGTGCTTGATGCGCTGGCGGAGGTCTTGCTTGAAAACTACCAGAAGACAGATCGGGATGATGTCGACGCGATGTCCTGGGCCTCAAAGGCGCTGGGTAGCTCGGGCAACGCGCGTTACCGTGATACCTTGAAAGAAGTCGCGGAAAATGGCGGCCATCGCAATCTGAAAAAATGGGCGGGGAAGTCGCTCGCTATGCTCGGTAGCGGTACGGCGGAACAGTATAAAAAAGGTGGGGTATCCCTTGCCAGTCTGAACAAGACAGGTGCAAACAAACCAAGTAAAGCAGCGGCGCCCGTGGCCGCAAAGAGCGGCGCGCCGCAACCCCTCTCCGTAGTGAAGGAGGGCATGAGCATGCAGGAAGTGTATGACCTAGTCGGTCAACCGACCGCCACCACCTCTCACCAGACCGGTAAAGCCTGGATACCCTTCAACTTCAAAGGGAGCGATAATGTCAGAACTATCGCGCTATATAAAGGCCAGGGACGCGTCGTCTTTTCCAACGAATCCAACTTTTCCGGCGGCTGGCGCGTTAGAGAAGTGCAGTTGAACGAAAATGAATCAGGTTATCCATAGCGTATAGCGATTTAAATTTTTCTTTGCTCGTCCTTTTCGCTTGAGAGAATCGTCCCTCAAATGGAATAGTTACGCGGGAAAACCACACTACTCATAATAACTTCCGCACTGGTCCGAAGGAGCGGCGGTGCACCGGCGTTACACCCAGTCGCGCCAAGGCCACGACGTGATCCCTGGTAGGATAACCCTTATGCCGGGCAAAGCCGTAGCCGGGGTAGAGCGCATCCAATCTCAATAGCTCGCGATCACGCGCCACCTTGGCGAGGATGGAGGCCGCCGAGATGGCGGGCACGGTTTGATCCCCTTTTATTATCGCCTCAGCCCGGCATGGCAGCGACGAGGGGCAGCGGTTACCGTCAATCAGCGCCAGATTGGGCGCCGGATTCAATGCCGCCACCGCGCGACTCATGGCGAGCAGGCTGGCATGCAGGATGTTGAGGGTATCGATCTCTTCCACATCGGCGCATGCCACCGCCCATGCGATGGCCTTTGTCTTTATCTCTTCTTCCAAGGCGTCGCGCCGGCATTCGCTGAGCTGCTTGGAATCCGCCAGCCCGCCGATCGGCCGTGCCGGATCGAGAATCGCCGCCGCCGCCATCACCGGCCCGGCCAGAGGCCCGCGGCCGGCCTCATCGACGCCGGCGGTAAGGGTCGTGATCATTATTGTGTGAAACATCGTTGCTATAGGCTAGCGCGCCCGCCTCACCCTTGCCAGCAAATAATGACAGGCATGCCCCGCTACCTTGATCTTTGATCTTGACCTGCGCCGCAAAGCCCGCCACGCTGTGCACTATGTTACGCGCTATCGCCGCCGCTATGGCCTTGTTGCTGTCGTCAATCCTCAGTCCGGCGTGGGGCGCCGTAGTGCGGGCCGTGGATGCCACTGAGGAGGATGGCCGTTATGTCGCCTCCTTTGACGCGGTAATCGATGCGCCTATGGACAGGGTCTTGCCACTGATGTTGACCCCCGGCCGCTGGCCGCAGTTATCTCCTCTCATCGTCGATGCCAAGGTGCTGGAAAAAGCGGATAACGGTCCGCGTAAGGTAAGTATCACGTTTTATGACTGCATTTTTATTTTCTGCAAGACCATCCATAAGACCGAAGACATTACCATCATGGCGGACGGGCATATCGAGAGTCTGGCGATCCCCGAACAAAGCGATTTCAGCTACGCCCGCGAGGATTGGCATATCTACGCCGAGGCCGGCCGCACGCATATTCACTATAAAACCGAGATGGTCCCCGATTTTTTTGTACCGCCGCTGATCGGCCCTTATTTCATCAAATCACACTTGCGCTCACATCTGATCGATATCGCCAACAACCTGGAGAAGCTTACGCAGTCCGCGGCTAAACCGGAGTCCGGCAAAGATCAATGACGCACATCGTTGCCATCTTCGCGGTTCTCGGTCGCACCGACGGTGACCCCGGAATACAGCGCATTGTGTTGCAACGCAACGCTTGGTGGGTTATGCAAAATACGCTAACCCGCCCTACGTATCCAAAAAGCCGCTGAAGTTTTGGAGTGGCGCCCCGGGTTTCCGTAGATTAAAGGCCCGCGCGCATGGCGACAACAACGCTACCAATATGAATAGCACGTCTCCCCCTAGGCCCCCATAGGCAGTTCGACGCGGCGTATCAGTTCTTCAATAATATATTGATAAAGCAGATCGCCCAAAACCGCGTCCTCTACGCCGCTTTCCAGGTTAGGGTTGTCATTGACCTCTATCAGGTAGACGGCATCGCCGCGTTGCTTGATATCCACGCCATAAAAGCCATTACCAATAGCGTTGGCGGCCTTCAAGGCGGTGTTGAGCACCAAGGGGGGAACATCCTCAATACGCCACGACTTATAGGCGCCCTCGGTCACCCGTCCCGAAGTTTCATATTTGACGATTTGCCAATGTTGGGCCGGCATGAAATATTGGCAGGCAAACAGCGGCTTGCGATTGAGCACCCCGATGCGCCAATCGAATTCGGTATAGACGAATTCCTGGGCCAGAATAAGATCGGATTCCCTGAACAGCCGATCCGCGATCTCCGCTGCCTCTTTGAAACTTTCCACCTTGAATACCCCCAACGAAAAGGAACCGTCGGGAATCTTGATTACGCAGGGATAGGACATCTCTCCCTCCAGGATAGACGTCTTACCCTTGCGCAGGATCAAGGTCCTGGGCGTGGGAATGTTGTGCGCCTTCATGACCTCCGCGAGGAATACCTTATTGGTGCATTTGAGGATAGAGTCGGGGTCGTCGATCACCGCCATGCCTTCGCTCTCGGCCTTCTTGGCGAAACGATAGGTGTAGTGATCCACCTGGGTGGTCTCGCGAATGAACAGCGCATCATATTCCGCCAGGCGCGAATAATCCTTTTTCTCGATCAGATCGACATCGACATTGAGTTTTTTTCCCACTTTAATGAAATTCTGTAAGGCTTTGCCGTTGGACGGCGGGAGTTTCTCACTCGGGTTGTGCAGTATTGCTATGTCGCAACGCGAAACCTTGGAGGCCCGCGGCTCGCGCCAGCGGCTTCCCAAATGAGAATTCAGGGTTTCGGTGAAAAAGCCATATTGTTCCGGGGTAATGTTGTTGAGCGCGACGGGTTTGATGAAATCGATCTGCCAGGCCTCGCGCCGCTTCAATTCCACCTTGAGCAGCGGACAGGGGAATTGGTCGAAAATCTGCCGCGCCACGTCCTGCAAGTTGGGAATTTCGCAACGACCGAAGAAAATGAAGAATTGAAAGGTCGCGCCGGAAGCCTGGTCGCCGTATTTGCGAAAACTCTTCTCCACTAGGGGATCAAGGTCTTCCAGGTTAAGACTGTAAACCGCTTTGCTGCTCAGGTCGCTGATGGTCTTGACGCTGGGGATGACGCGATGCCAGCGCGCCTCCGCGAGCAAAGAGCAATAATAACCGAGGCTCAAATAACGGTAACTCCGGCAAAGGTTGATCACCTTTTCCTGTTTGGATTTGAGAAACTCGGGATTGGCCAGATACTCCTTGGCCTCGACGATATGTGCATTCGGAAAACCGGATTCCCAGTCTTTACGGTTTTCCACCAGTATTGTATGCGTAGACATCGGTGTTTTAGCTAACCCTCAAATAATGTTAATGACTACCCCAGCGCACGGACCGGCGCCCTACCACCCGTTTTTGACCCGGCTTGCCCGCGGGGTTTTTTCTGTTCCAGGGCGCGCCGTTTCAGGATCAGCACCGCCTTTTGCCCCGCCTTGCCGTAGCGGGCCATGCGCTCGAAATCCTTGCGCAGAATCGGCATGTTGACGCAATCGGTAATGGTCTTGCCCTCGTCTTTGTCGACCAAGGGATCGTGCACGTAGATAAATCGATCGTCGAAACCTGTGACCACCACCCAATGCGGCGATTTCTCGTGATAGATACGGTACGAGCTGATGAGCACGATGGGGATGCCGCCTTGCTCGAATTGTTCCTGCAATGCATTGACGCCGATTACGCCGTAATGAATCTTGACGGGGGAATTGCGCAGCTCATTGATAAAATCTTCCTGCACCAGGCGCATCACCTCTTTCTTCTCGGGGTCACGCACCGAATCGATGAACATCGCGCCTGCCGCGTTGACGTAAATCTCCACATCGAAACCGCGATGATAGGCTGACAGCGCCAATCCGTAGGGCCCGCACCCACCGTGCCCCGACGCCATGAACACCGTAGTCGACTCGCGCCAGATACGCAATTCCAACATGCGGTCCAATGTCGTCTGCGGATCCAATGACTTCATGGCCATCATCACCGCCGCCGGTCCGCAGGTGAAATCCAGGGTCTGTTCGTAGAAAGGCACGCGCGCCAGGGGAGGCTTGTGATCCCTGACCAGGGATTTTTCAAACCGCACGGCGTCCATATGATCTTCGTAGTAGTCGGCATGCATACCGAATTCGCGGTAGCCGTGACGCTTGAACAAATTGATTGAGGCGATGTTGTCCCTGCGAATTTCCAAGCGCAGGTAGACACAATCGTTCTGCCGGGCGGCGACCTCGGATGCCTCGACCAATCTGCCGGCGATACCCTTGCGCTTCTCGGCGGGATCCACCGCCAGGGAGTACAGCCGGGCCAGCGAGGTGCCCGTATTGAACAACAGCATGGCGTAACCGCGCACCACGCCGTTTTCCTCTTCCACCAGGATCTCGGCATTACCTTTGATCAGCAGATAGCGAAAATTGCGGCGCGACAAGCGGTCGGAATCGAAGCTACTGACCTCGATACCGACCAGGGCGTCGAGATCATCCAATGTCGCTTGCCGAATCATAAATTCATCCTAACATCCCTAACATCTATAAAGCTGGAAACGCCGGCGCCCGAGCCGCAACACAATAAAGGATTACAATAAAATCGTTAAGTTCTTTTTTGAACCCGGGTAGACTAGTCACCCTGGCTTCCCGAAGACGATCCCCGCGTATGCCCAATCCGCGTTTCGACCGTTATTACCGCTATGACGAGCTCGCCGGTCTGCTCCATGCCTGGGCCGCCGCCCACCCCAGCCTGATGCGCCTGGACAGCATCGGCAAGAGCCACGAGGGGCGGGACCTCTGGCTGGCCACCCTCACCCGCTTCGCCGACGGCATCGACCGCGACAAACCCGGTTTTTGGGTGGATGGCAACCTTCATGCACCGGAATTGGCGGGCTCCAGCGCCTGTCTCTACTTAATCCATGCCCTGCTCAATGGTTATGGCAGCACTCCTGACATCACCCGCTGTCTGGAGACCCGGGTATTCTATATATGTCCCCGAATTAACCCGGACGGGGCGGAATGGGCCCTGGCTGATACCCCCCGGATCATTCGTTCCAGCACCCGCCCCTACCCCTATGACGAGGCGCCGCTGGGCGGTTTGGCCCGCGAGGACATGGACGGCGACGGCCGTATCCTCAGCATGCGCATCCCCGACCCTGACGGGGCATGGAAAGTGTCGGACCAAGACCGGCGGCTATTGGTTCCGCGCGAGCCCGCCGAGAGCGGCGGACAGTATTACCGCCTGCTCCCGGAGGGGCGCCTGGAGGATTACGACGGCCGCCTTATTCATTTGCAACCGACCAAAGAAGGGCTGGATCTCAACCGCAACTTTCCGGCGGGGTGGCGCAATGAATCCCTGCAAAAGGGTGCCGGACCCTACCCCGCCTCGGAACCCGAGGTACGGGCGGCGGTGCAATTCATCAGCGACCACCCCAACATCTGCGGCGGCGTGGCCTTCCACACCTACAGCGGCGTGCTGTTGCGCCCCCTGTCCTACCGCGACGACAATGAATTGCCTCCCGAGGATCTGTGGACCTACCGCAAACTGGGCGACAAGGGCACGGCGCTCACCGGCTACCCGGCCGCCGCCGCCTATCACGAATTCCGTTACCACCCCAAGGAGATCATCACCGGCGCCTTGGACGACTGGCTTTACGAAGAGCAAGGCGTGATCGCCTGGACCGTGGAGATCTGGAGCCCGCAGCGCGAGGCCGGCATCGATAACTATCGCTACATCGATTGGTATCGCGACCACCCCGTGGAAGACGATCTTAAGCTACTGGAATGGAATGATGACATCCTGGAGGGCAAAGGCTTCATCGACTGGTATCCCTACGACCACCCGCAACTGGGCCGGGTGGAACTGGGAGGCTGGGATCCGTTATTCAGTTTCTGGAACCCCCCGCCGAGACTGCTGGAACAAGAAGTGGCCCGCTTCCCTCAATGGCTGGTCTGGCATGCTTTGTTGTCACCGGAACTGTCGCTGGACATCAGCACCCAGGCCTTGGGAGATGGCGGCTATCTGCTGCGCGCCGTGGTCTCCAACCGCGGCTGGCTACCCACCTATATCACCAAACAGGCCTTGGACAAGAAACTGGTGCGCGGAACGGTGTGCGAAATCGATCTGCCCAGCGGCGCTACCCTCCTCCAAGGTCAACGGCGCGTCGATCTCGGTCAATTGGCTGGCCGCGCCCACAAACCCGCCTCTATGTTCGGCTGGGCCGGCACCGTTGCCGACCCTACTGATCATCGCGCCAAGGCGGAATGGGTCGTACAGGCTAAACCTGGCACCAACATCGGCGTGACTGCGCGCCATCCGCGTGCAGGGCGAGTACGGCGGGAGATCGCTCTAAAATAGACCGCGTTGCGCTAAATAGACCCATCCGGGAATTTCGGTCTCCGCGGCGCTGCGTCCGGAATGGCAAAAATGGCGTGCCCAGCAAGGTAGAGTCCCACTTTCTCATTACCGCGAAATCAGGTAAAAAGGGATTGGCAGGGCCGGATGCCATACAGCGGGGTCATAATGTTCTTCGAACAAATCAGCAGCGGCGGCTGCAAATCCTATCTCATCGGCTGCAAGGAAACTCGCCAGGCCATCGTCGTCGATCCCGAGATCGGATTGATCGACCGTTATCTGGCCGTCGCTGCCCGCGAGGGGTTGCGGATCCAATATCTGCTCGACACCCACACCCACGCCGACCACTTCTCCGCCAGCCATGAATTGCGCGAGCGGCTCGGCGTGCCGGTGATCATGCATCGCAACAGCCCCGCGCCCTTCATCGATATCAAGGTGGATGACGGCGAGACCGTCATCGTCGGCAAGCTGCGACTCAATATCCTTTACACCCCCGGGCATACCGAGGATTCGATTTGCGTACTGCTGGCCGACCGCATCCTCACCGGCGATACCCTGCTGGTGGACGGCACCGGCCGCTCCGACCTGCCCGGCGGCAATGCCGGACAACTCTATGACAGCCTATTTAATAAACTGCTCAAACTGCCGCCGGCACTGTTGGTGTTTCCCGCCCATGACTATAAAGGCCAGACCCATTCGACCCTGGCAAAGGAGATCGCCGACAATCCGCGCCTGCAGAAAAGGGACCGTAAGGAATTCATCGAGCTGATGCAAACCCTCAATCTGAAGATGCCGACTCATCTCACCGAGGCCTTGCGCACCAATCGCAGCGGCGGCAAATCCATCGCCCAGCTGATCGCCGCCGCCGCCGCCAGGATAGCCTTTATGTCCATCGCTGAACTGCGTCATCATCTCGACGGCGGCGAGCCCTCCTTGGTCATTCTCGACGTCAGGGAACAGGACGCCTATGCCAAAGAGCATATTCCCGGCGCGATGAACCTCCCGCGCGGCCAACTCGAATTGCGCGTCGATGAATTACTGCCGGATCCAACCCGCCGCGTATTGACCTATTGCGAATTCGGCAAGATTTCCACCCTTGCCGCGGCAACGCTGCGCGATATCGGCTACAGCCGAGCCATCGCCTTGGACGGCGGGTTTCAGAGTTGGCGGAAAACCGCAATGGGAAAAGCCGATTAAGGCGGTGCTAAAGCGAGCTCCGCTATGTAGCGGTTTACACATGGCCCATCAAACAACCGGTCTTGTCGATTGGGCAATCTAAAGTTACCGCGCACGCAGTCTATGCTATACGGAGAGTAAGGATCAGGAATAGCGCTGGAACACCAGGCTGGCGTTGGTACCGCCGAACCCGAAACTATTGGACATGACACAGTCGAGAGGCACGTCGTCCATCCGGCTGCGCACGATGGGTATGCCTTCCGCGGCCGGGTCCAACAGGTCGATATTGGCGGACGCGGCGATGAAATTCTCCTGCATCATTAACAGACAATAAATCGCCTCGTTCACGCCCGCGGCACCCAACGCGTGACCCGTCAATGATTTGGTGGAACTGATATAGGGAATTTGGTTGCCAAATACCTCGCGGACGGCGCCAAGTTCGGCGATGTCTCCCACCGGGGTGCTGGTGCCGTGGGCGTTGATATATTCTATGGGCCGATCTACGGTGGCCATCGCCTGCTGCATACAGCGCACCGCCCCTTCACCTGAAGGCTGCACCATATCGTAACCGTCGGAGGTGGCGCCGTAGCCGGTGAGCTCGGCATAGATGCGCGCGCCGCGCGCCAGCGCATGTTCAAGTTCTTCCAATACGATCAAGCCGCCGCCGCCGGATATGACGAAACCGTCGCGATTGACGTCATAGGCGCGCGAGGCCAGATGCGGACGATCATTGAAGCCGGCGGACAAGGCGCCCATGGCATCGAACAAAACGCTCAGGGTCCAGTGGATTTCTTCTCCGCCGCCGGCGAACACGATGTCCTGCTTATCCATCTGTATCAATTCACTGCCGTGGCCGATGCAGTGGGCGCTGGTAGAGCAGGCGGAGCTGATGGAATAATTCACGCCCTTGATGGCGAAGGCCGTGGCCAGACAGGCCGAATTGGTGCTGGACATAGTGCGCGGCACCATGAACGGCCCTACCTTGCGCGCGCCCTTGGTACGCAGGATATCGGCGGCCAACACTAGATTGGAGGTTGAAGGCCCTCCGGAACCCACCACCAGACCGGAACGGGGATTAGATACCTGCTCTTTGCCGAGACCCGAGTCAGCGATGGCCTGCTCCATGGCGATATAATTAAATGCCGCGCCGTCGCCCATAAAGCGGCGCAGGCGGCGGTCGATGACCTCGTCGGGGTTGAGCTTGACGGAGCCGTAGACATGCGAGCGAAATCCCAGCTTGGCGTATTCGGCGTTGTATTCAATGCCCGATTGACCTTGTTTGAGCGCAGTAACCACCTCGTCTCGGTTGCGGCCGATACTGCTCACGATTCCCAACCCGGTAACTACTACGCGCCGCCTCTTGTTGGTCATTATAAACCTTCTATCACTGTGAAAAGTCCAACCCGAAGATCCGACGCGGCATAAATCTCCTTGCCGTCGGCAATCACCATCGCGTCGGCGATACCCATAAATAGTTTTCGCTGGATCACGCGCTTTAAATTCACACGATAGGTTATCAGCTTATTGGCCGGCGTGATTTGTCCGGAAAATTTGACCTCTCCCACACCCAAGGCCCGACCGTGTCCCGGACCGCCCAGCCATCCCAGGTGAAAACCAACCAGCTGCCATAGGGCATCCAAACCCAGGCATCCCGGCATCACCGGATCCCCCGCGAAATGACATTTGAAAAACCATAACTCGGCATCGACATCGAATTCGGCGACGATCTCGCCCTTACCATACGCCCCGCCGGTCTCATTGATCGCGGTGATACGGTCAAACATCAGCATGGGCGGCAAAGGCAATTGTGCGTTCCCCGCGCCAAACAGCTCGCCGCGGCCGCACACTAACAATTCATCCCGCGAAAAAGCGTGTTGATGTTTTAGTGACATATATTCTCTGCTGTTATCATGAGCCGCCCGCGGATCGGAATGTCCCCGGAGTGTCGCGCGTTATCATAGCATGAAATGCCCATTGTGCAGCGTTCAACGGCGATTCCCGACAATACGGCTGCGATTCGCATTCACCGGGATCACGTAATAAAACGCAAATAATCGTCACGCGTTCGCTTCCACCGCGCGAGCCTTTTTACTTATAGCCAACACCGCCCCGGCGGCTTGGCGAGCGGCGTCTTGCCGCAGGCGCTGGTGAATCTCCCGGAATGCAGCGATGAGCCGCGCTGTACCCTGTTTATCATCGAGATGGCCCTGCACGGCCTTTGCCAAAACATCCGCGCTAACCGCCTCCTGAATAAATTCCGGCACCAAGGCGCGTTGCGCCAGGAGATTGGGCAGGGCGCAAAAGGGGGTCTTGACCATGCGTTTCGCCAACCAATACGTAGCGGGTTTAAGACGGTAGGCGACGACCATGGGACAATTCAGCAGCATGGCCTCCAAGGTCGCCGTACCCGATGCGACCATGGCCGCATCCGCGGCGGCCAAGACCTGCTGCGATCGCCCCTCAATGACGGCGACGGGTACACCCGCTCCCCGCAACTGGTCTGTAAATAGCACTTGGGTCGCCGCGGTCGCCAACGGCGCCGCAAAGCGCAGTTGCGGCCGCTGTTGGTACAGGATTTTGGCGGCGGCAATGAAGACCTCGCCCAACATCTTCACTTCGGTCATGCGGCTGCCGGGCAGCAGCGCCACCATTTCTCCGTCTTGCGGCAGACCCAGATCACGGCGAGCCGCGGCGCGATCTACATCCAGGGGGATGGCATCGGCCAGGGAGTGGCCCACGTAACGCACCGGTATGTGATGCGCCTCATAAAAGGCGGCCTCGAACGGAAACAGGGTCAGCATCAGGTCGGCGCAACGGGCGATCTTTTTTAACCGATAGCGGCGCCATGCCCACACCGAAGGACTTACATAATGCACCGTGGGAATACCGCCGCGTTTCAAGGCCTGCTCCAGGCCCAGATTGAAATCCGGCGCGTCGATACCCACGAAGACATCGGGCGGATCGGCGAGGAAATCGCGAATCAGTTGTTTACGAATCGCGGACAATTCGCGGTAATGGCCCAGTATCTCCACCAGCCCCATCACCGCTAATTTTTCAGCGGGAAACAACGCCCGGCATCCCTGCTCCACCATGCGGGGACCGGCGATGCCGCTGAAGACGGCATCGGGAACTTTCTCTTTGATCGCCGCTATCAACGCCGCCCCCAGCATATCCCCGGACGTCTCTCCCGCCACGATACCGATGCGTATCGCCACGATCAGGGGAAAAGGTAATAAAGGCGGCGCGGGAAAAGCCGGGGCGCGCTATACGTACGGCGAACGCCACGGGCGGTATCACGCGCAGCGCACATTTAACGCACGATGCCTCGTTCGGATTTCTCCAAGAACTTCACCATCAATCCCACCTCGGGACAGGTCGCGACCATCGCCTTAAGTTGCTCGAGGGCCTCTTTCAGAGTGAGTTTGGAACGGTAGATGACCTTATAGGCGCGCCGCAGATGCGCGATGGTTTCAGCACTGAAGCCGCGACGTTTCAGCCCTTCCACGTTCAGGCCGCGGGGCGCCGCCGAATAACCTGACACCATCACGTAGGGAGGAACATCCTTGGCGATCCCGCTGTCGAAGGCGGTAAAGCAGTGCATGCCCAAGGTGCAGAATTGGTGTACCTTGCTAAAGCCGCCGAGAATGACGAAATCCTCGATGACCGCATGCCCCGCCAATGAGGCGGCATTGGCGAATATGGTGTGATTCCCCACCTGGCAATCATGAGCGATGTGCACATAGGCCATGATCCAGTTATCGGAGCCGATGCGCGTGATGCCGCCGCCCGGTACCGTACCACGGTTAATCGTGCAGAACTCGCGGATAACGTTACCGTCGCCGATCTCAAGCAATGTCGCTTCCCCGCCGTATTTTTTATCCTGCGGGATCTCGCCGATAGCGGCGAATTGAAATATCTTATTTTGCCGCCCAATGCGGGTAGGGCCGTTGATAACCACATGCGGCCCGATCCAGCTCCCCTCGCCGATCACCACGTCGGGGCCGATGACGGTATAGGGACCCACCTCCACATCGGAGGCCAGTTCCGCCCGGGGATGAATGACGGCGCGCGAATCGATCAAATCAAGACTTCCCTATGGGCGCACATGAGATCGGCGCTGGCAACCATCTTGCCCTCAACCTTCGCCTCACCACTGAATTTCCAGATACTGCGCACCGCGCGCTCCAGTTTTACTTCCAGAATTAGTTGATCGCCTGGCTGTACGGGCTGCTTAAAGCGGGCGTTGTCCACCCCCGCCAAATAATACATGGTCCCGCTCGCCGGCGTGGTTTGCACGGTCTTAAAGGCGAGAATACCGGTAGCCTGCGCCAATGCCTCGATAATCAACACGCCGGGCATTACCGGTCTGTTAGGAAAATGGCCGGTGAAAAAACCCTCATTGACTGAGATATTCTTTAGCGCAACCAGGGAATCTCCGGGCCTGCACGCCAATACCCTATCAATCAAAAGAAATGGATAACGGTGCGGCAGATAATTAAATATCTCCTGTATATCCATGGAAAATGTCGCCGCCTCAGCACGTGCTTCGGGAACGGCCGATGATTCATTCTCGGCGCAATGCTTGTTGGACGGTACGGTATCTGACATAGTCACTTTGTCCTTAATGCCCCCAGCGGGGAAATTGGGCATTTATACCCCAGGGGTATTCACTGCCGAATAGTTAAACGCAGGCTATTCGTCCTTGCAAACCTTGGCCATGGCCTCAAGATGCCGCAAACGCCGCGCCATATCGTCCAAACGATGAAACCGCGCGTAATTCTTGCGCCATTCACTGTTGGGTTCCAGCGGTGTCCCGGATGAATAAACACCGGATTTACGAATAGAATGCGCCACAAAAGACATCCCCGTGATATGCACGTCGTCGACAATTTCAGTATGCCCTACGATGCCGACTCCGCCGCCGATAGTGCATCGCGCTCCGATCCGCGCGCTGCCCGCGATTCCGGTGCAACCGGCAATGGCCGTGTGGGCGCCGATATGAACATTGTGCGCGACTTGAATCTGATTATCCAGTTTAACGCCCTGCTCGATCACGGTATCGTCCAGGGCGCCGCGATCGATGGTAGTATTGGCACCAATTTCCACATCGTCTCCGATAGTAACCGCTCCCAACTGTGGAACCTTAATCCAACGCCCTCCGTCATTGGCCAAGCCAAAGCCGTCGCTGCCGATGACGACCCCGGGATGAACGACTACGCGCTCCCCGATGCGACTACCGTGACATATCGTGACATTCGCAGCTAAACGGCAATCGGCGCCGATGAGGCTGTCATGCCCAATGAAACAGCCCGGCCCCACCACCACCCGCGCGGCGATCCGCGCCCCCCGCTCAATGACCGAATTGGGGCCGATCCAGACGCTGGCATCGATGGCCGCGGTGGGATCGACCACCGCGCTGGGATGCCGCCCCGGGTGTTGAATATCGGCGGGGCTCAATAAGCGCGCAAGCCGCGCATAACTCAGATAGGGGTCGTTCACCACCACGGCATCGCAGGGACAATCGTGCCGATACTCTTCGCTTAGTATCACCGCGGAGGCGGCGGTCGTTGTCAGATACCTGGTGTAGCGCGCATTCGCCAAAAACGAGATATCGCCGCTCTTGGCGTTCTGCAGCGTAGCTATACCCGTAATTTCACGATTGGCATCGCCGTAAATGCGGCCGCCCACATGTTCGGCTAGTTGTCCGAGAGTCCTGGCCACCTAACTGCCGTCCTATTTCTTATTAGAGGGTGTTGCGGAACCTGCTGCATTCCCCAGATCTCGTAGTTTCTGCGAGACTTTATCCGTTATATCGATGGCGGAGCTGGCATAAGCGACACCTTCATAAACAATAAGGTCGAAATGCTGTTCCTTGCCCAGTGATTCGATTGCCTGCTGTACGATAGTCAACAACTTGTTCATTTCATCGTTGCGGCGCAAATTGAGATCGTCTTGAAAAGCCTCGCTGGCATGCTGCAGATCGCGCTTACGAATCACGAGATCGCGTTCGAGCTTGTCACGTTCCTCTGCGCTCATCACTGCGCCATCGCGGGTCATCTTGTCTTCGAGCTGCTTGATCTCCTTGCGACTGGCCAACAAATCCCCCTCTCTATCGGAAAATTCCTGCTTTAGTTTTTTCGCCACTGCCGCCGCCTGCGGCGATTCATCCAATATCTTGGCGGCATTGACATACCCTATTTTCAAATCGGCATTCGCCGTCGAAGCAAAGGCCAGCAACCCCGCAAACATCAATCCTATTCCCTTATTCTTCATGTTGAAGACCTCGTATCTGCCAGCAATTCGCTTAGAATACCGCACCTAATGAGAATTGGAAAACCTCCGTATGGTCGGTAGCTTGGGCATTTAACGCCCGCGCCAAACTAAAAGTCAACGGCCCGATCGGCGACAGCCACACCGCCGAAATGCCGGCGGAGTAGCGTAATTCTCCGACATCGAAACTTTGATAGTCTTTATAGACATTGCCCATATCGAAGAATGTCCCCATGCGGAACGAGCTGTTCTCTTCCATAAAGGGCGGAGTGAAAAGCAGCTCGGCGCTGCCGGTAACACTAAAGGCGCCGCCAATGGCCGTGTCGTTTTCCTGCGGACCGAGGGTATTGGAACGATAACCCCGCACCGAATGGATACCGCCTGCATAATAATTTTCAAAGAACGGAAACCCGGCGGTACTGCCATAGGCGTCGCCGTAAGATAATTCGCCGTCGAGCGATAAGGTGAATATTTTCAGGAGAGGCCGATACCAGTTGGTTTGAGATGCCAGCTTATAGTAGGTAATTTCGCTACCCGGCAAAGCGGTATCCACCGATAAACTTTCTAGCATACCTCTATCGGGAAAGAACGCCCTGTTGCGGGTATCGTGAGCCCATCCCAGCGTCATCTTGATCGCGTCAAACTCGGAGCCATTGACCGAGAGAAACCCTAAGTAGCTCTGCGGCGTCAATGAATTGGTCTTAATTTGATCATGCTCGTATCCCAGCGAAACACTGAAAGTGTTAAACTCACTAAGAGGAATCCCGTAATTGACCCCGCCCCCCAAAGCATCCGAGGTATAGGACCCGACGTTGGCCTGCCCGGCATCGGTAGTGCGATAGAACATCCGAAAGCCGCGGCTGACGCCGTCCGGAGTGTAATAGGGATTGGTATAGGAAAAGCTGTAGAGCGTATTGACCTTGCTGTTGTTAATGGCCGCACTCACCCGCTTCCCGGTCCCCAGGAAGTTATCCTGAGTGACGCTGGCGTTGAGCAGTAAGCCCTCTGATTGCGAAAAACCCACGCCCGCCGTTAGACTGCCAAAAGAGGAGCGCTCCTTGACGCCGAAATTGACGTCGACCTGATCGTCGCTTCCTGGGACAGCAGGCGTCTCCACGTTCACCTCGTCGAAGTAACCCAATCTTTGCAAACGCTCCCGTGAACGATTGATATTTTCGGTGGATATCCACGCGCTCTCCAACTGGCGAATCTCCCGCCGCAGCACGTAATCCCGGGTACGGGAGTTGCCGCTGACATTAATCCGTCTTACATAGATCCTCTTGCCGGGATCGATAAAAAATGTCAATTTTACCTTGCGCGCGGCCCTATCCAGATCCGGAGCGGGATTGATGTTGGCGAAGGCATAACCCTCTTTACCCAGCCGCTCGCTAATCCGGCTATCGGATTCCGTCACCTGCTTGCGGGAGAAAATCTCGCCGGGTTTAATGCTGATCAAGGCCGCCAATTCCTTTTCCGGCACCTTGAGATCGCCGGCCAATTTCACATCGCTCACCGTGAACTGATCTCCTTCGCTGATATTGACGGTGATGTACACGTCCTTTTTATCGGGCGTAATGGCCACCTGAGTGGAACCGATGTTGAAATCGATATAACCGCGGTCAAGGTAATAGGAACGCAGGGTTTCCAGGTCGGCGGCCAGTTTCTGCTTGGAATATTGATCATTATCGGTGAACACCGAAAACAGGGCGGGCGGGCCCAATTGAAAGTTCTTCAACAGAGTCTGTTCACTGAAGGCATGGCTGCCCACCAGGGTGATGCGTCTGATCTTCGCTACCTGGCCTTCATCGATTTTTAGATTTATCTCGACCTGGTTGCGCTCCAGCGGTTTCACCTCGGAGGTGATCTTGACGCCGTATTTACCGCGCGTGAAGTACTGTCGTTCCAATTCGCGTTTGACCTGCTCCAGCATGGAACGGTCGAAGATTCGTCCGGCCGACAAGCCGATACGCTTCAAGGCATCGGTAAGATCCTCGGTCTTTATATCCTTGTTTCCGGTTAGATTCACCTTTGAAATGGAAGGCCGTTCTACGACATGCACCACCAATACATCGCCGATGTGATCCAGACTGACATCGGAGAAGAAACCGGCTTTGAAGAGGGCTCGCACCGCCTCCGCCGCGCGTTGTTCATTGAGCGTGTCGCCGACATTGACGGGCAAATAATTGAAGACCGTACCGATCTCTATCCTTTGCAGGCCTTCGACGCGGATTTCCTTGATCACAAACGGTTCGAAGGCCCATGCCCTGTTCATGAACAGCACGACGGCCAAGATTACCAGTACCAAGGACTTTCTCATGGGCCGCGAAATCCGATCTCTAATCGACGAACTGAGCTATATCATTATAAAAAGCGATCACCATTAGGATCAGCAATGCGGCGATACCGATGCGCTGGCCCAAGGCTTGCGCGGCATCGGACAAGGGGCTGCCCTTCACAAGCTCAATGAGATAATAAAAAAGATGTCCGCCATCCAGAACCGGGATAGGTAACAAATTGAGCACGCCCAGGCTCAAACTGATAATCGCCAAGAAGGTGAGAAAGGCCGTTCCCCCCGCATGGGCGGAATAACCGGCATATTTTGCGATACTGATCGGCCCGCTGATATTGGATACGGATACCCTTCCGACCAACATTCCCCACAACATCCGCAAAGTCATTACCGACATGTCCCAGGTCTTTTCCGCCGCCTTGCCCAAGGACGTTAATGGCGAGTAGCGAATCGAAGTCAGCAATCGGTTGTCCGCATCTTCCTTCGGCATGGCGACGCCGGCGCCCACAAAACCGTAGTCGCCATCTTTGCCCTTTAGTAGACGAGGTTCAACTTCCAACGACAAATTATTGCCGCCGCGGTCGACTTCCACACGCACCCTTTGCCCGGCATGCTTGCGCACACAAGCTACCCATGTCTCCCAATCAGGTACGGACATACCATCGCAACTTAGGATACGGTCCCCGACATTCATTCCCGCCCGTTCCGCGGGCTCACCCGCTTCCAGTTGGCCTATCACCGCCTTTATCACAGGGCTCTGCGGTTTAATGCCGAGAATATCCAGCATATTTCCCTGTTTAAGCTCCTTCTCCATCGACCTCAAGTCGAGTCCGCGCTCCCGCTCGACTCCCGCCGCGTCGCGTACTTTCACTTGCACGTCCTTATCGTCGAGAACCTCATCCACCAAGGCCATTACCGTATTTTGCCAAGTGTCTACCGGTTTACCTTCCACGGCGATGACGACGTCGCCTGCGGCAAATCCGCCGCGGGCCGCCACGGAATCGGGCGCCACTCCGCCTACGATCGGCTTGAGGGCGGTCACCCCGATAACGAACACCAGCCAATAGGCGGCGATAGCCAATAGAAAATTGAACAGGGGTCCGGCGGAAACGATGGCGAAGCGTTTGGCTACGGATTGGCGGTTAAAGGCGCGGTGACGCTCATGCTCCGCCACTTCGCCCTCCCGTTCGTCCAACATGCGCACATAACCGCCCATGGGAATCGCCGCAATCACATATTCGATTTGATCGGGACCGCGTCTGGTCAGCCATAACGGCTTGCCGAAGCCTATGGAAAAGCGCAGCACCTTGACGCCCAATTTACGCGCCACCCAAAAATGGCCATATTCATGGACTGTAATCAGCAAGGCAATCGCAACGATGAAAAAGAACAATGAGGACAAAAAATTCATGCCGGTTACGCCGCCTTATGCGTGATAAATTCCCGCGTCCATTGCCGGGCGCGATCGTCTTCTTCCAAGATCGTTTCGAGAGAATCCGCCGGCTTGGCCGGCAGCTCGTTCAGGGCGGCTTCCACCACCTCGGAAATAGCGGTAAAGGCCAGACGTTCGTCGAGAAATGCTTGTACCGCCACTTCGTTCGCGGCATTAAGTACGGCAGTGGCGGTACCACCCCGCGCCATGGCCGCGTATGCCAGACGCAGACAGGGAAATCGTTCCACATCCGGCGCCGCGAAATCCAGCCGCGCCACATCGAACAAATTGAGGCGTTGCACGCCCGCGGCGATCCGCGAAGGCCAAGCCAGCGCGAAGGCAATGGGCGTACGCATATCGGGACTTCCCATCTGCGCCAGGATGGAACCATCCACGTATTCCACCATGGAATGCACCACGCTTTGCGAATGGATGACGACTTGAATTCGTTCCGGCGGCACAGCGAACAGCCAGCACGCCTCGATCACCTCCAAACCCTTGTTCATCATGGTAGCGGAATCCACGGATATCTTGCGTCCCATTTTCCAATTGGGATGGGCGCAGGCCTGCAACGGCGTCACCTTATGCAACTCCGCCAAAGGCATGTTACGAAAAGGACCGCCCGACGCGGTAAGCCAGATTTTAGTTACGCCTAATTCATCCAGCACCTTACCGCCCAAGTGCGGCAGACATTGCAAGATGGCGTTGTGCTCGCTGTCCACCGGCAATAATTCCGCCTTGTGCCGGCGCACTTCATCCATAAAGAGTCGGCCGGACATGACCAGGGCTTCTTTATTGGCGAGCAACAGGCGTTTTCCGGCGCGCACCGCGGCCAGGGCGGGCAGCAAACCCGCGGCGCCCACGATCGCCGCCATAACACAAGACGCATCCGGATGCGCGGCTATGGCATCCAAACCCGCCGTCCCCGCCAGGACTTCGATGCCGTCATCCACCTTACGCAACCGCACCCGCAGCTGCTCGGCGGCGCGCGCGTCGGCCATAACCGCGAACTGCGGGTGAAAATGGCGGCACTGTTCCGCAAGCTTGTCCACATCGGTATTGGCGGAAAGTCCCACCACTCGGTAACGTTCCGGGTGCCGCTTAAGGACGTCCAGGGTACTCATACCGATGGAACCGGTAGCGCCCAATATGGATACTCCAATCATGCCGGCCATTCGAATAAGGTCAGTCCTAAATAAAATGCCGGAGCCGCCGCGGTGATGCTGTCGATACGGTCCAAGACCCCGCCATGCCCCGGCAGAAACCGCCCGCTGTCCTTCACCCCCGCGGCACGCTTGAATAAACTCTCCAGTAAGTCGCCCACGATTGAAAATACCACCACCACCAAACACAGGGGGACGAACCACGGCAGCGACTCGCCGGGCAGGCCCAGCAGCCGCCCGCCGATTATCGCCACCAGCGCCGAGGTCGTCGCGCCGCCCGCGACCCCTTCCCAGGTCTTGCCCGGGCTTACCTGCGGCGCCAGCTTGCGCCGGCCGAAGCGGCGACCCACGAAATAGGCGCCGCTGTCCGCCGACCAGACCAAGGTCAGGAGAAACAACACATAGCCGGGACCGTATGCCGTCCCGCCATGCAAAGCCGACAAACTCACGAAGGCGGGAGCCAACACCAGCCAGCCGGCCAATACCCCCCGCCATGGCGCACTCTTCACCGCCCCCACCGCTTGATAGCGCAGCACCCACCGGGCGGCGATTATCCACCATACCATAGCCATGACAGCGACGGTATGCATCGCGGCCATCGACATTCGTCCCGCTATCACCACGCCCAGCGTAACCGCCAGCGCCGCCGCAAAGATGCCCCAGGTTAACGGCGCAAGATGCACCAGCCTGCCCCACTCCCACGCCGCTACAGCCACCGCCGCGGCGAGCAGCATGGAAAAATAGAGCGTGGGCAAGGCAAATATCGCCGCCAACAGCAGCGGAATCGACACGGCAGCGGTAAGAAGCCGCTGCTTAAGCACCGCCTGACTGCTCCACCTGATCGCCGGTACGACCGAAACGCCGTTGTCTGCCCGCATAAGACGTCAAGGCCATTTCAAAAGATTTCGTATCAAAGTCCGGCCACAGCACATCGGTGAAATACAACTCGGAATACGCCAAATGCCACAACAGAAAATTACTGATGCGCTGCTCGCCGCCCGTGCGGATAAACAGATCCGGCTCGGGCAAACCCTGCAACACCAGATTAGATTCGAACAATTCGAGGGTAATATCGGAGGCGCGCAGTTTACCCGCCTCGATCTGCTTGCCCAACTTCTGCGCCGCCTGAACCACGTCCCAGCGTCCTCCGTAGTTGGCGGCGACAATCAACGTGAGTCCGGGATTATTTTGCGACAACGCTTCCGCCTTGGCGATTTCCTCCCGCAGACGGGGGGCAAAGGCGCTGCGGTCGCCGATGATTTTCAATTTGACATTATTGTTATGCAATCGTTGCGCCTCGCGTTGCAAGGCGGTGAGAAAAAGTTCCATCAATAAACTGACTTCTTTTGCGGGCCGCCGCCAATTCTCGCTACTAAAGGCAAACAGGGTTAGGACTTCGACGCCCTTTTCGGCGCAGGCGCGCACCACCTGCCGCACCGTCTCCACGCCCGCCTTATGGCCGGCAACGCGCGGCAACAGCCGATTCTTGGCCCAACGGCCGTTGCCGTCCATGATGATCGCGATATGGCGGGGTAATCCGTTATCACGGTCGGGCAATGTAGGCTTGTCTGCGGACATATAATATTTGCTTTCGGCGATTAGCGATCAGCTCTCAGCCGACAATAAACGGACACTTCTAGATTTCCATCAACTCCGCTTCTTTCGCGGCCAGGATCTTATCCACCTCAGCGACGAATTTGTCGGTCAGCTTCTGGATATCGTCCTGGGCGCGGCGTTCATCGTCTTCGGATATCGCTTTGTCTTTCACCAATTTCTTGAGATCGTTATTGGCGTCACGGCGAATATTGCGGATCGCCACCCGCGAACCTTCCGCCTCACCCCGCACCACCTTGATCAGATCGCGGCGGCGTTCCTCGGTGAGAGACGGTAAATTGATGCGAATGACGGCGCCGACGGTGACGGGATTCAAACCCAAATCGGAAGTCATAATGGCCTTTTCTATCACCGGCACCAAGGACTTCTCCCACGGGGTGATGGTCAGGGTGCGCGCATCCGTCACCGCGACACTGGCCGCCTGGGTCAGTGGCACTTCGCTGCCGTAATACGGTACTGCTATATGATCCAGTAGACTGGTATGGGCGCGGCCGGTACGAATCTTGGTCAGCGCCTCCTTCAAGGATGAAATGCTCTTGCGCATCCTTGAATCCGCTTGGTTATTTACCTCGTTGCTCATGCCTCCGCTCCCCCGTGGACCAGGGTGCCTTCATTCGCACCGAAGACGATGCGCCGCAAGGCCCCCGACTGATTGATATCGAATACCCGCAAAGGCATGCCGTAGTCTCGGCACAATACGATGGCGGTAGCGTCCATGACCATCAGATTCCGGCTCAGCACCTCATCGTAGGTAAGTACATCGTAACGTTTGGCCGTGGAATCCTTGACCGGGTCCGCGGTATAGACGCCGTCGACCTTGGTACCCTTCAACAGCAGATTGGCGCCGATCTCGATGGCGCGCAGACTGGCCGCCGAATCGGTTGTAAAAAAAGGATTGCCGGTACCGGCGGCGAATATGACTACTCTGCCCTTTTCCAAATGGCGGATGGCTCGCCGCCGGATATAGTCTTCGCAGATCTGATTGACCTTGATGGCGGACATCACCCGCGCCGCCGCGCCCCGTGACTCCACCGCATCCTGCAAGGCCAGGGCATTGATCACCGTGGCCAGCATACCCATGTGATCGGCGGTCACCCGATCCACGCCGGAGGCGGCGAGGCTGGCGCCGCGGAAGATGTTGCCGCCGCCGATCACCACCCCGACCTGCACCCCGCTATTGACAAGGTCGCACAATTCCGCGGCGGTGCGGCCCACGATAGCCGGACTGATGGTGTCCTCACCATCGCCCATCAACGCCTCGCCGCTCAGCTTGACGAGGATACGTTGATACTTGGGCGCGGCATCCGTTGCAGGCACCGGCTTAACCTCCCCGTACTTGTGCCATCACCTCTTCGGCAAAATTCCCGGACTTCTTCTCAATGCCCTCGCCCACTTCGAAGCGCATAAAGGCGCTCACGCTGGCGCCATGCTCCTTGAGCAATTGCTCTACGGAAATATCGGGGTTCTTAACGAACGGCTGACCCAGCAGGGTCACTTCCTTGAGAAACTTGTTGACGCGCCCGACGATCATCTTTTCCACGATGTCCGCCGGCTTGCCGCTGTCGGCGGCCTGGGCGCGAAAGATTTCCCTTTCCTTTTCCACAACCCCCGCCGGGACATCCGCGGCGTTCAAGGCCACCGGCTTGCTGGCCGCGATGTGCATGGCGATGTCTTTTGCCAAGACATTATCGCCGCCTTCGACGGCGACCAGCACGCCGATGCGCGTGCCGTGCAGGTAATTGGCCAGCCTGCCGTCGGCGCTGTCTATAATGACAAAACGCCGTATGGCGATATTTTCACCGATCTTGGCGATCAGTTCGCGACGCGCATGATCGATGGTCCCGCCGCCCGAGGCCAACCGCAGATCGAGCAGCGCCTCGATATCGTCGGGAGAACTTTCCAACGCGGCGCGCGCCACTCCGGCGCAAAATCCGGCGAAGTCATCGCCCTTAGCGACAAAATCGGTCTCGCAATTCACTTCGAGAATAACGCCGCGCTTGGCGTCATTGCTGATGGCGACGGCGATCATACCTTCCGCCGCGATGCGCCCGGCCTTTTTATCCGCCTTGGCCAAGCCGGTCTTGCGCATCAATTCCACCGCGGCCTCGATGTCGCCGGCCGTTTCGCTTAGGGCCTTTTTGCATTCCATCATGCCCGATCCGGTACGTTCACGCAGTTCCTTCACCAGCGCTGCTGTGATTTCCATCATCTTAAACCTCTTGGTTAATACGCCCGCCCGCCAACGAGTGGACGGGCCTTGTTCAAACTTATTGCGGAAAAAAGCGCCCCGCTACACCGCGTCTTCCGCATCCATGGCGTCTATCGGCGGCACAATCGATACGCGCTTCGATTTACGGACGGTCTTCTTTACCGGTTTGTCCGTAGCTTCCTTCGGCGCCGGGGAATTGGCCTCGTCCATCTCCACAAACTCATCGCCGCCGGCGGACTGCAAGGCCACGGCACGGCCGCTGATCACGGCATCCGCCACACCGCGCACATAGAGTTGAATGGCGCGCGCCGCATCGTCATTGCCGGGGATGATGTAGTCGATGCCGTCGGGACTATTGTTGGTATCCACGATACCGATCACCGGAATGCCCAGACGCTTGGCCTCCGCCACCGCGATCTTCTCGTGGCCGACGTCGATCACGAACAGAGCGCTGGGGATACCGGGCATATCCTTGATACCCCCCAGGCTGCGTTCCAGTTTTTCCATTTCGCGCTTCAGACCCAGCGCCTCTTTCTTATTGAAGCGTTCCATCCTGCCATCCTGCACCATGGCTTCCAGATCCTTGAGACGTTTGATGGACTGACGGATGGTCTTATAATTGGTCAACATGCCGCCCAACCAGCGCTGGCTGACGTAAGGCATACCGCAACGCTTGGCCTCCTCTTCGATTACCTGCTGCGCGGGACGCTTGGTGCCTACGAACAAGACGTGCTTTTTCTTGGCCGCGAGGCTGCCGATGAAATTCAAGGCCTCATCATAAAGAGGCACGGTCTTTTCAAGGTTGATGATGTGAATCTTGTTGCGGTCCCCGAAAATATAGGGGGCCATTTTGGGATGCCAATAACGGGTCTGGTGGCCGAAGTGCACGCCGGCCTCCAACATTTGACGCATGGAAACATTTGCCATCATTTTCTCCTAAGGGTTAAACCTCCATACATCCCATGTATCAACCCGCTGGGCGGGCACCCGAATACACGTGCCGATGTATGTGTGGATTTAGTTAATAAACCAACGCCGCGTAACCGCTCAGTGCCCGATAAGCACTGCCGCTGCAAGCACGGCATCGACAACCTCAATATAGAGCGCAACATCTGCGCCCTTCGCGGCGGGTCACGGCATCATCCCGACCATCGCCGCCGCCATTATGAGATGGCGCAAGCAACTGCCGGATTCGGCGCGATTTATACCATAAACCCGGCCTATCCCTCAATAACTTATAGCTCGATCGGCAATTTCTGGACGCGCGGGTTTCCCGAAATATGGCAAACTGCGCCGGCTGGTGAGATCAAAGCGACTGCACCTAGCTGCCTTCGCTGTCGAAAAGCACTGCGGTGGGCGAGGCCGACCTGAGGGCGCCGGGCTAAATAGCTGATATCATTAATCGGATAAAGGTAAGATTAGCCCCAATCACGACCCCTGATTTCACACGGCGAACCGGAACCTAGAAAATTTTAATATTTGATTAGATAGAGATTATTCAATGGCAGTATCCATCAAGACCGCTGACGAAATTGCCAAAATGCGGGTGGCGGGCCGTCTGGCGGCCGACGTGCTGCGTATGATACGCCCTCACGTCCGACCGGGCATCACCACCGAAGAGTTGGATCGCCTCTGCCACGACTATATCGTCGACACCCAGCACGCCATCCCGGCGCCGCTAAACTATCACGGCTTTCCCAAATCGATCTGCACTTCGGTCAATCATCAGGTGTGCCACGGTATCCCCGGTAAGCGCATCTTGAAACAGGGCGATATGCTCAATATCGACATCACCGTCATCAAAGACGGCTATCATGGCGACACCAGCCAGATGTTCATGGTAGGCGAGGTGTCGGCGCTGGCGAAACGCCTGGCTCAGGTGAGTTATGAATGCATGTGGATCGGCATCGAGATGGTCGGGCCGGGGACGCGGCTCGGCGATATCGGTTACGCCATACAGGATCACGCCGAGAGCAATAATTTCTCGGTGGTGCGTGAATATTGCGGCCACGGTATCGGCCGGCAATTTCATGAAGAGCCTCAAGTTTTGCACTATGGTAATCCCGGCACCGGACTCATCTTGGAACCCGGCATGATCTTCACTATCGAACCCATGATCAATGCCGGTAAACGCCAGGTCAAACTCATGCCCGACAATTGGACCGTGGTCACCAAGGATCACAGCCTCTCGGCACAATGGGAACACACCATTCTGGTCAGCGACGACGGCTACGAGGTACTCACCAAACTCGAAGACGGCGATCTCTAGCCGAACCCAGGCCTCTCAAGGCATGAACACCGTGACCATCGCGCCCCATCCCTTTGATAACCCCGATTTCGCTTCGGCTTTGGGCGGCGGCGAAAATACCGTCGCGCTGTTTCGCACCGCCCTGAAGACCGCGCATCAACAGCTCAATGAGGCGTTTCTCCGGGGCGCGCCCGCCGCCGAACTCGTGCACCGCCGCGCGGAGATTATCGACGAACTCCTGAAGAAACTCTGGCGGCGCATCATACCCGATACCGATGCGGCCATCGCCTTGATCGCGGTAGGCGGCTACGGGCGCGGCGAACTGCATCCCGGCTCGGACATCGATCTTCAAATCCTGCTGGGCGACGGCAATCGCGACATCCTCCAGGCGCCCATCGAAAAATTCGTCAGTTTATTATGGGACATCGGCTTGGAAATGGGTCACAGCGTACGTACCGTGGCGGAATGCGCCGAAGAAGCGGCGAAAGACATCACCGTCGTTACCAACCTCATGGAGTCGCGCCGGCTGGCCGGCTCTCCCGCCTTGTTCGAAGCCATGCGCGAGGCGCTGAGTCCCAGCCGTATCTGGCCGAGTCCCCGTTTTTTTCAGGCCAAGCTGCTGGAGCAAATCAATCGCCATCACAAATATCACGACACCGCCTACAACCTGGAACCCAACATCAAAGAAGGTCCGGGCGGTTTGCGCGACATACAAGTCATAGCCTGGGTGGCGAAACGCCATTTCGGCGCCCAAACCCTGCGCGAACTGGTGGATCACCGCTTTCTCACCGAGGCGGAGTACCAGGCATTGGCCGAGGGCCAGGAATTCTTGTGGCGCGTACGCTTCGCGCTGCATAGCTTGACCGGGCGGCGCGAGGATCGTTTGCTCTTCGATTATCAACGCACTCTCGCCGAACAATTCGGGTACCGCGACGGCGGTCCCAGCCTCGCCGTCGAGCAATTCATGAAGCGCTATTATCGCACCATCATGGAGTTGAGCCGTCTTAATGAAATGTTGCTGCAACTCTTTGAAGAGGCCATCCTCTATAGCGACAATCCCGGCACACCGGCGGCCATCAACAAGCGCTTTCAAAACCGCAAGGGCTTTATCGAAGTCACCCAGGCGGACGTTTTTCGGCGTTATCCCTTCGCCTTGCTGGAAATCTTTTTGCTGCTGCAGCAGCATCCGGAACTAAAGGGGGTGCGCGCCGCCACCATCCGCCTGATCCGCGATCATCGCCATCTGATCGACGACAAGTTCCGTAACGATCTGCGCCATCGCAGCCTGTTCATGGAAATCCTGCGCCAACCGCGCGGCGTCACCGAACAACTGCGGCGCATGAACCGCTACGGTGTGCTGGCCGCCTATCTGCCGGCCTTCGGCCACATCGTCGGCCTGATGCAATACGATCTATTCCACGTCTACACGGTGGATGAGCATACGCTTACCGTGGTGCGCAATCTGCGGCGCTTCGCCCAGGCGGAATACTTCAAGGAATTTCCGTTATGCAGCGATATCATGCGGAATCACATCCCCAAGCCGGAGATACTCACCCTGGCGGCGCTCTTCCACGACATCGCCAAAGGACGCGGCGGCGATCACAGCGAGCTGGGCGAGCAGGAGTCCATGAGCTTTTGTCTGCATCACGGCTTGAGCCTGTATGACGCCCGCCTGGTGGCGTGGCTGGTGCGCCATCATCTCATCATGTCGATGACCTCCCAGCGCCGGGACATAGCGGACCCGGAAGTCATCGCCGAATTCGCCACCTTGGTGCGCGGCCCCATTCATCTCAACCATCTTTACCTGCTCACCGTCGCCGACATTCGCGGCACCAATCCCGCGCTGTGGAACAGTTGGAAAGATACCCTGCTGCTGGAGCTTTATACCGGCACCATGCGCGTGTTGCGCCGCGGCCTGGAAAACCCCATCGATCAGGCCGAGCGCATCGCCGAAACGCGTAACGAGGCCTTACAATTACTCAAGACTCGCGGCATCGGCGGTAACGCCGTCGATCTGGTGTGGCAAGACTTCACTGACGATTATTTCGTGCGTTATTCCGCCGACGAGGTCGCCTGGCACACTCAGGCGATCATGGAGGCGGACGCCGGGAAATTCCCCATGATCCTGGTTCGTCATCACGGCAAACGCGGCGGCACCGAGATCTTTATTCGTACGCCCATCGACGACCGCTTGTTTGCGCGCACCACGCACACCCTCGACCAATTGGGGTTGAACATCGTCGACGCGCGCATCATCGGCTCCAAGAGCAATCTGACCCTCGACACCTACATCGTGCTGGAAGACACCGGCCAGCCCATCGGCGACTCCCATCGCGAACAGGACATTTACACCAAACTGCGGCATAGCCTCACGCAGCTCGACCGGGAACCCGCTCTCACCCGCCGCCAACCGCGCCGGTTCAAGCACTTCGCCATTCCCACCGAGGTCGAATTCAGCCGCGACGAGCGTAACCATCACACTATCCTCGAGCTGCTGACGGTGGACCGTCCGGGTCTGTTATCCCGCGTCGGCCAAGCCCTCATGGAATGCGGGGTGCGTCTGCACAATGCCAAGATCGCCACCTTCGGCGCCCGGGTGGAAGACGTCTTTTATATTACCGATAAGACCAACAAACCGCTTAACGACGAGGCGCAATTCCAGTGCCTGCGTCAGACTATCATCCGCCATCTCGATACGCCGGGGCAGAGCCGTTGAATTGACATAGCGATGGCGCCCTCACATGATCATGACGACCCGGCAGCGGCTGCCCCGACCTCAGGCCGCATGCGCAAACACGCGCTGCCCGTGGCGTTGGCGCTGCTGGCGACGCTGCTTGCATTATTCGGCGAGCCGGCTGCCCGCGTGCTGCGTTACCAACGCGACGCGATCCTCGCCGGCCAGTGGTGGCGGGTGATCAGCGGCAACCTGGTGCACCTGGGCTGGCCGCATCTGGCGCTGAATCTGGCAGGATTGCTTTTGGTATGGCTGTTATTCCACCGTAGCCTCGGCGCCCGCGACTGGCTCATCGTCACCCTGGTCAGCGCCATCGCGGTAGGCGGCGGCCTGATGTTGTTCGATCCGGGCCTGGAATGGTATGTGGGCCTGTCCGGCGTCTTGCACGGACTATTCGCCGCCGGCCTGCTGGCGGCTTTGATGGCGGGCAATCGCGCCGACTGGTTCGTGTTGATGTTATTCATTGCCAAGCTGGCTTGGGAACAACTGGTCGGGACCATGCCCGGCACCGCGAAGCTTGCCGGCGGCAGCGTGATCGTCGACGCCCATCTTTATGGCGCCATCGGCGGCGCCGTTGCGGCGCTGTTTTTAGTCATGCTTCGCAAGTATCGATCCCCTGATACCGCGCCCTGATCGCTCACTCCCGCGGCGGCTGGCGGCTTGCCTGCCAGGCGGCCAATAAAATCAAAAACCCGCCCAGCCATTCGCGTATACCCAGCCCTTCCCCGGCCAGCCATTGCGCCGATACCGCGCCGACGATCACTTCAAACAAGAGAATCACCGCGGAGCGATGCACCGGCATGCGGCTTACACCGTATACCAGGCAGACGCTGATCACTACGATCCCTGCCGCGCCCAACAGCACCGCGACCAGCGTCGCCGCCGGGTTCCACTCGACGTTGCCGCCGGCGCCGGTCAACAACAGCAATGCCGACAACATCGTTACTCCCAGCCAGGCGGTGACGGTCTTGAGGGCGATAGAAAGCTCCCGGCCCATGCGAATGAACACATTGGATAAGGCGAAGGTCATACCCGCCGAGATCGCCAGCCAATCGGCTGGATCTCGCGGCCAGGGCACGCCCAGCACGGGATCCCACAAGATAATAAGCGCCCCGCTCATGGCCAGGGCCAGGGTGACCAGCGCATAGGGCGGCAAACGCTCGCCCAGCAGCAGGCGGGCCGCCAGCGTGGCCCACAGCGGCGACAGATAAAATAACAGCATCACCCGCACCACTTGTCCGTCCAGCACGGCCAGGATGAAAGCAGTGTTACACCAGCCGCTGGTCAGCAACAGCCCCAGCATCACGCCCGGGCGCAAGGCCAGTTGCGCACGATAGCGCCATAGCATAGGCAAACCTATCACCAAGGCCGAGGTGAACAGCACGCCCGTCGCCCATAACCCCGGCAGGCCGTGCGCCGCCAGCCAGCGCATGGGATACCATAACAGCCCCCAAAATGCAGCGGCGACCAACAAGGCCAAAATCGGCGCTAAGTCCATCCCCGGTTTGGATGACATGCTGGGATATCCTATACTGGGCGCGTTAATGAAAATTAAACCGCTATGATAGCCGACTATCGGCGCATACCGGTGAATGCAGCTTGCCACACCGTTCAGTCGAGAAATGGATTAGATAGTGTGCGATAACTGAAACCGCCCTCATCCCATACCCTGCACCCCACAAGGGGATACCAAGGTCCCGGAGTGAGAGGGAGATGGATGAATAGATAGTTTGTGGTAGTTGAAACAACCCTCACCCCTTGCCCTCTCCCGAAGGGAGAGGGGGAGTAGGTAAAAAGATTTTTTTATATTGGACTACTCATGAATCCCGACCTCCTCGGCAGTTGTTTCCTGCGGTCGTTCCGGTATGATTTCCTGCGAGTAGTTTCTCCTTAACAACCTTTACGTCTGACACGATCATGCAAACAATACTCGATGCCATCGGTTCCACGCCGCTGGTCCAGATTGATGGCATCTGGACCAAGCTTGAATTCCTGAATCCTTCCGGTTCGATCAAGGCGCGTATCGCGAAATACATGATCGAACGTGCGGAGCAGGAAGGGTTGATCAAGTCGGGCGACACAATCGTCGAGGCCAGCAGCGGCAACACCGGCAACGCGCTGAGCATGGTGGCAGCAGTCAAGGGCTACAAAATGCTGGTACTGATGCCGAACGGCCTGAGCAGGGAGCGCACGGCGATCTCGCGCGCCTACGGTGCGGAGGTGCGCATCATCGGCGATTTTCACGTGACTGATGCATTAGGCGAAGCGCGCCGACTTGGTGCGATGCCGGGTTACTTCGCGCCACAACAGTTCGACAACGAATGGAATGTGGATGAAAACCGCGAGTGGCTGGCGCAGGAGATCTTGCAGCAGTTGCCGGCCGGCGTGCTGCCAGACGGGGTGATCGGCGGCATCGGCACAGGCGGCACCATCATCGGCGTGGGGCAGGGGTTTAGGGCGGTGAACCCGGCGTGTAAGGTGGTTGGTCTGGAGCCTGACGAGTCCTGCACCATCATGTGTGGCGAGATCGCCAAGCACCTGATCGAGGGTATCGCCGATGGCTTCGTGCCCGGCATCATCCGGCGCCACCGCGATCTCCTAGACGAGATTGTCAGTGTCGATTCGGAAGGGGCGGTGCGCGAAATGCGGCGGCTGGCGCGCGAGCATGGCATGTTCGTCGGCCCTTCGTCCGGCGCGCACCTGGTCGCCGCGCGCAAGCTGCGCGATCGATACGGGCTGGAAAATGTGGTGACATTCTTCTGCGACAAGGGCGAGAAATATATCAACAACTATTGGCTGTAGCTGAAGTGGATTTTTAAAACCAGCTATCCGCCTTGTTGTCCAGCTCCGCCTTGCACTGTTTCAGATGGGCATCGTACGCATCCGATTTATGCCTGACCTTGCCGGCCACCTGCTTTAACCCCGTCTTGTTTTTCCAGCTGCCGTTCTTGTAAGCATCGCTTCCTTCGTGATAGACGAGGTACTGGTTGTAGGCATCCCACTTGGAGATGCCGAGGGAGTGTTGTGTTTTGTTGGTATACCAGCCGACAAAATTGATCGCATCGGAAAAATCATCACGATCATGGCCGCTGTTGCCTGTCTCCGCCCTATACTTTTCCCACGTCAGGTCTTGTGCCTGGGCGTAGCCATAGGACGATGAGCGGCGCGGCAGTGGGATGAAAAGGAACCCCAGTCCCGGCCCGGTTTTGCATCGCTGACAAAACGCGACTCCTGATCGATGATCGCCATCATCTCCCACACCGGTGTTCCCCAGCGTTTGCCCGCGTCGCGGGCAGATTCGTACCACTTGATGTCACCACGGAAGATGGAACAGATATTATCGGTGCGCGCAGGTCGGTAGGTCGCACAGCTGCTGCTCAACAACAATATCGCCATCACGGCAAGATAGGGACGCAACTTCAGGAGCGTATAGGAAGAATAAATGCCCTTTCCACGCAAGTCCACGGATAGATCACAGGCAACGGGCAGCCATGCGCCCGTCATGGTGACCTCGAAATCGCGCAAACTTCCCACCGCGGCTGGCGAACAGGAAGCGCAGCGGATAGGGAAAACTCAGCACCCATTGACGCATGGGCGCATCCGGCAAGATTTCATCCATCAATAGCGCCGCACTTTCCGCCATACGCCGTGCCCCGCAGCTGGTGCAGAAGCCGCGCCGTTTGCAACTGAACGCCACCAGATGTTCGGCATGGCAGGTGTCGCAGCGCATACGCAGAAAACCGTGTTCCAGACGGCCGCATCTGAGATTGTCCTCGAACTCCCGCTGTACATACCCGGGCAATGCCATACCCCATGCCGCCAAATGGGACAGAAAGCCGGGTAGTTTTCTTCGACAATCTGGTAAAGGAGAGTCCGTTCCGGGCGGTGGCGCGTATAGTGAGTGGCGCCCTCGCCCGCACTGGCTTCCCTGCTAGCCGGTAACGGCAACATGATCGCATCCTTGCGAGTTCGTCCTGAACGTCAGATTAGCAGGCGTAGCGGCTGTCGACCAGCTTCTGGCCTGCCATCCCTAGTAAAGAGATGATGATCCTCGGTTTGGATGACATGCAGGGATATCCTATACTGGGCTGGACTGTGAAGACTGTGCCGTTATGATAGCGGACTATTGGCGCACACCGGTGAATGTAGCTTGCCTCACCCTTCAGCCGGGGAATGGATGAATTGAAATATGCGGTAACTGAAACAGCCCTCACCCCTTACCCTCCACCCCACAAGGGGGTACCGAGGTCCCGGAGGGAGAGGGGGATGGTTTGATAGAGAGTGTGCGGTTACTGAGACGGCCCTCACCCCTTGCCCTCTCCCGAAGGGAGAGGGGGAGTAGGTAAAAAGATTTTTTTATATTGGACTACTCATGAATCCCGATCTGTTCAAGCTGCAAGCCTATCCCTTCGAAAAGCTCACGGCGCTCAAGGCGGGGGTAAGTCCTCCCCAGGACCTGTCCCCTATCACCTTGTCCATCGGCGAACCCCGGCACAGCGCCCCGAGTTTTGTGGCGGAAGAACTGATCGCCCACCTGCACGGACTGAGCAGTTATCCCGCAACCAGGGGCATGCCCGGCTTGCGGGAAACCATATGCCAGTGGTTGATGCGACGCTTCGCTCTACCGGAATACAGCCTCGATCCCGAGCGCCATGTCCTGCCGGTCAACGGCACCCGCGAGGCCCTGTTCTCATTCGCTCAGGCCGTCATCGACCGCCACGCCAATCCGCTGGTGGTGATGCCCAATCCGTTCTACCAGATCTATGAGGGCGCGACGCTCCTGGCCGGTGCGGAACCCTGGTATCTCAACACCATGGCGGATACCGGTTTCATCCCCAATTTCGCCGTTATTCCTCCCGGCGTATGGGAACGCACGCAACTGGTCTACATCTGCACGCCCGGCAATCCCAGCGGCGCGGCGATGGATAGCCCGTCCTTGCAACATTTAATCGGGCTCGCCGACCGCTACAATTTCGTGATCGCCTCGGACGAGTGCTATTCGGAAATCTATCCCGAGAATGACGCGCCGCCCACCGGCCTGCTTGCCGCCGCCGCGGCCATGGGGCGCGATGATTTCAAATCCTGCGTGGTGTTTCACAGCCTTTCCAAGCGTTCCAATGTCCCGGGCATGCGCTCCGGATTCGTCGCCGGCGATGCCGCGATCATCGATAAATTCCTGCGTTACCGCACCTATCATGGCGGCGCCATGCCGCCGCCGATCCAGGCCGCCAGCGCCAAGGCCTGGGGTGAGGAACAGCATGTCCGGGAAAACCGCGCCCTTTACAGCGAAAAATTCGCGGCCGTGCTGGCCATTTTGCAACCGGTGATGGAGGTGCGGAAGCCCGATGCCGGGTTTTATCTGTGGCCCTATGTCCATTTCGATGACCAGCAATTCGCGCGGCGCCTCTACGCGGAACAAAACGTCACGGTACTGCCGGGCAGCTATCTGTCGCGCGGCGACCATAACGGTATCAACCCCGGACAAAATCGGGTGCGTATCGCCCTGGTCCCGTCCGTGAAGGAATGCGTCGACGCCGCGCAACGGATCCGTGAATTCATCCTCGGCCTGTAACAACGGCGCGCGGCAATAACCCATCTTTCGTTATAATGGTTTTTTTGCGCGCGGATATAGTTGACCCTCATTAAATAGCTTTTAAGGATCTTGGAATGAACGATATCAAAAATCGAATCGAAGCAGCCTTTGAACGCCGTGCCGAGATCACGCCCGGCAATGCCGACCCCGGCCTGCGCAAAGACGTCAACGCGGCTATCGCCCTGCTCGACAGCGGCCAGGCGCGGGTGGCGGAAAAACAAAACGGCGCATGGACGGTCAACCAATGGTTGAAGAAGGCGGTGCTGCTGTCCTTCCGCATCAATGACAACGAGGTCATCCAGGGCGGCGATACCCGCTATTACGACAAGGTGCCCATGAAATACGCCGGATATGGCGCCGCCGAATTCCGCGCCGCGGGCGTGCGCGTCGTACCGCCGGCCGCGGTGCGTAAGGGCGCCTATATTTCGCCCAACGTGGTGCTGATGCCTTCTTATGTGAACATCGGCGCCTATGTGGACAGCGGCACCATGGTGGACACCTGGGCCACGGTGGGTTCCTGCGCCCAGATCGGCAAGAACGTGCACCTCTCCGGCGGCGTCGGCATCGGCGGCGTGCTGGAACCCCTGCAGGCCGGCCCCACCATCATCGAAGACGACTGTTTCATCGGCGCGCGTTCCGAGGTGGTGGAAGGCGTGATCGTCGAAACAGGCTCGGTGATCTCCATGGGCGTGTACATCGGCCAGAGCACCCGCATCTACAATCGCGAGACCGGCGAGATCAGCTACGGCCGCATCCCTGCCGGCTCGGTGGTGGTGTCCGGCAATCTCCCCGCCAAGGACGGCAAATACAGCCTGTATTGCGCGGTCATCGTCAAACAGGTGGATGCCAAGACCCGCGGCAAGGTGGGCATCAACGAACTGTTGCGCAATATCTGACCATGACCGTTCTCTACGGCATCCCGCATTGCGACACGGTAAAGAAGGCGCGCCGCTGGCTCGATGATCACGGCGTCGCTTACCGTTTCCATGACTTTCGCGCCGACGGCCTCGACGAAAAGCAACTCGTGCGTTGGACGGCGCAATTGGGCTGGGAAACCTTGCTTAACCGCCGCGGCACCACCTGGCGCCGACTGCCCGAGGCGCAACGCGACAACATAACGGACGCCGCCGGCGCTATCGCCGCCATGCTCGCCCACCCGTCACTCATCAAGCGGCCGGTGCTGGACCGCGAAGGCGTACTCTGCATCGGCTTCGCGGCCGACCATTACGCCACCCTGTTAAATAAATAGATGAGTACGACAGTGAGCACCTCGCCCTCCCCCACGATTCAACTTGCCATCGATCTTATCCGCCGTCCCTCGGTGACACCGGAAGACGGTGGCTGCCAACAGGCCATCGCCGCGCGGTTGTCCGCACTGGGTTTCGCCATAGAACCCATGCCCTTCGGCGAAGTCACCAATCTCTGGGCGCGGCGCGGTAACGAAGCCCCCCTGCTGGTGTTCGCCGGCCATACCGACGTGGTGCCGACCGGGCCCCTGGAGCAGTGGCAGACACCGCCTTTCACGCCGGAGATCCGCGATGGCCATCTCTACGGCCGCGGCGCGGCGGACATGAAGGGCAGCCTGGCGGCCATGGTTACCGCCTGCGAACGCTTCGTGGCGCGACATCCGAAACATCGCGGCTCCATCGCCTTGCTTCTTACCAGCGACGAGGAAGGCCCCGCGGCGAACGGTACGGTCAAGGTCATTGATACCCTGCAAGCGCGCGGTGAAAAAATCGACTGGTGCATCGTGGGCGAACCCACCTGTATCAAACAGGTCGGCGACGTGATCAAGAACGGCCGGCGCGGTTCCCTCAATGGCCGTTTGCTGGTGCACGGCGTACAGGGGCATGTGGCCTATCCCCATCTCGCCGACAACCCCATCCATCGCGCCAGCGCGGCGCTAACGGAACTGTGCGGTATCGCCTGGGATCAGGGAAATGCCTATTTCCCGCCCACCACCTTTCAGATCTCCAACATCGGCGCCGGCACCGGCGCGGATAACGTCATCCCCGGCGAATTGGATGTGCAGTTCAATTTTCGCTATTCCACCGAACTCACCCAGGCGGCCATTCAACAACAGGTCGAGGCCCTGCTCAATCGCCACGGTTTGCGTTATACCCTGCAATGGAAACTGTCGGGCGAACCCTTTCTCACCGAGGTCGGGGAATTGGTGGAGGCGGTGCGTGCCGCGATCCGCGAGATCAGCGGCATGGAGACCGAACTCTCTACCAGCGGCGGCACCTCAGACGGGCGCTTCATCGCCACCACCGGCGCACAAGTCATCGAACTCGGCCCGATCAATGCCACCATACACAAACTCAACGAATGCGTAGCCGTCGACGATCTGGACACACTTTCTTCCTTATATCAAAGGATCATGGAACGGCTGTTGACCCGGTGATACCCTTTACGCATGGCGTTTTTTTTCTAACACTTTTGCCCTGCCGACCGAAAAACCCCGTACAGCGCCCGCGCGGGCGTCCGAACTGGGCCGACAGAGAAGCAGATAACCATGGAACACGATCACAGCCAGCATGAACGGCGAACCTTTTCCCGAGTGCAGTCTTCGGGCAAGGTCGCGATCATGGGGGAACGTTCGTACTGGATGGCCGCATTGATCGACATTTCAATGAAGGGCGTGCTGCTGGTTCGTCCCGAGGAATGGCCCGATCAACCGGGAAAAAATTATCAGCTCAAGATTCAACTCGCCGACAGTGAACTCATGGTCACCATGGATGCGTCCCTGGCCCATTCCAGCGATGAGTTCCTGGGTTTTTGCTGCGAACACATCGATCTCGACAGCATCACCCATCTGCGCCGCCTGCTGGAACACAATATCGACGACGATGAGCGCATCAACCGCGAACTGTCGGCGTTGATCTACATGCACTACAATCGTTCCGGCTGACGCTATCTGAAAACTTCCATCTCCCTTACAACGCCTCGATCGCGTCGCTTAAACGGCTGACTCCCACTACATGAATATCCGCCACAGCCTGTTTAGGCGCATTGGCCCGGGGCACGATCGCGCGCTTATAACCGTGCTTGGCCGCCTCGCGCAAACGATCGAGACCGCCCTGCACGGGACGAATCTCGCCGGCCAGACCCACCTCGCCGAACACCACCAAGTCTGCGGCCATGGGGCGGTCGCGCAGACTGGACAACACCGCCAGGGTCACGGCCAGATCGGCGCCGGTCTCGGTGATGCGCACGCCGCCCACCACGTTGACGAAGACATCCTGATCGTACATGGCGATCCCGGCATGGCGCTGCAGCACCGCCAGCAACATAGACAAGCGGTTTTGATCCAGACCCACCGTCACCCGCCGCGGATTGGCAATATGGCTCTCCGCCACCAGGGTCTGCACCTCCACCAGCAACGGCCGCGTGCCCTCGCGCGTCACCATGACCACGCTGCCCGACACCGCCTGATCGTGACGCGACAGGAAGATCGCGGAGGGATTGCTCACTTCCTTGAGCCCCTTGTCGCCCATGGCGAACACGCCCAATTCGTTGACGGCGCCGAAGCGGTTCTTGATGGCGCGCACCACCCGATACGGCGTACTGGTATCGCCCTCGAAATACAGCACCGTATCCACCATGTGCTCCAACACCCGCGGCCCCGCCAGGGTACCTTCCTTGGTGACATGTCCCACGAGAAATAATGCCGTGCCGGTCTGCTTGGCATAGCGCACCAACTGCGCGGCGCTCTCCCGCACCTGCGCCACGCTGCCCGGCGCCGACTGCATAAACTCGGTAAACAAAGTCTGAATGGAATCGATCACCATGACCCGCGGCCGTTCCTGCGCCGCATGAACCAGGATGGACTCCACTTGCGTATCGGCGAGTAGGCGCAACCTGCCCGCCGGCAGGCCCATGCGCCGCGCCCGCAGACTCACCTGCTCCAAGGATTCTTCGCCGGTGACATACAAGGCCGACAGGGACTCGCTGAGATGCGCCAAAGTCTGCAACAACAGGGTGGATTTCCCCACCCCGGGATCGCCGCCGATCAACACCACCGATCCCATCACCAGGCCGCCGCCCAATACCCGATCCAATTCTCCCAAGCCGCAAGGCACACGAATATCGGGACTGGGCTCCACCTCCGCCAGGGATTTCACCGCTTGTTCGGGCGCCAGCGCACCGGCATATCCGCCTGCCTGCAAGGGACGACCGCGCGATCCGGCCGCCGCCACGCCCTCCACCAGACTATTCCACGCCCCGCAATCCGGACACTGCCCCACCCACTTGGGCGCCTCCGCCCCGCATTCGCTGCAACGATAGACTGTCTTCACCTTGGCCATACGCTATTTAACCAGAAACGGCCATCGGAAAGCGATGTGATGTATAAGACCAGGGCCTCTCCCCCGTTCCAGGGAAAGAATTCCTTCAATTCCTTTCCTGTCGGCACAGAATTTTGGTTGAGGGGAAGGCAATGATCCAGGCTAAGCTATGGCTTGATGCCTTCCAGATGCCTGATGATTGCATGGTTAAATCGCGGATAACTTCCTTGGCGGGACTATGGGGACAATTCCAGTAATTGAGCAACCACTCAAAAGCAACAATTCAAGAATTAAAAGCCATTTTTTCTTAGTCTCACTTCTTGGTCTAACATTCCACTTGAGGCGACGGGATAAGCATGTAGCGCCTTGCAAGATCGCTATCGAAGCGGAGGAGGTATAAATTTTTACCACAACCGCGAACAAGTATCGTAAAGCGCACTATTAATGATGGAGCGCCCGACTGAAGTTAACGCTTATCCCTCCGCACCTGGTTCATAATATAGCTCTTGTCCCGGTCACGACCCCTCCTTCGCCAAATTACTCTCGAAGGCCGCGGCGACATCGTCGCTGATGGAGCGTTCTTCGCCGCTGGACAGGGCGGCGTGGAGTTTGTGAACGAGGTTGGCGTAGTCCTCGGGCTCCAGTCCCTTGAATATACCTGAGCGGGAAATGGCGATCAGTCGTTTTACCAGTTCATCGTCGGGATAAAATTCCAGCAGGATGGGTTCGTAGCGCCATAACATGCCGTGCGCGCCTTCCACGTGGTCGATGTGATCGAGGATATCCTGGGCGACGCCGTACTCGCGGCGATTGCTATTGAGCATGTAGGCGAAGACGCCCACCACCGACGAGGGGACCATGAAGATCCACGAGAATTTGACGAAGGTCTCGTAGTCGGTCTTGCCCGCCTTCCACGCATAATAGGCCAGGGCGAATCCCAGGCCGTAAACGATCGCCGCCGCGATGACCCCGAACAGTTTGGCGGCATGCCTCAAGGGCGTCACCCGTTTTTTATACTCCAGGCGCTTGAGGTCGAAGTTCTCTTCCAGATGGCGCAGGATCTGTTTTCTGATCTGGCGCTGATTCTTGCCCTTCATCGACATGCCGCATTTTCCAGTTGTGTTGGCAGACAGCCGTTCACTGCCGCAATTTATAGCCGCTCTTGAGCAAGACCAGGGTCGCCGCTCCCAGTACCGCCAAGGCCGACGCCACCACGGCCAGGCTCAGGGCCGGGGCCACGTCCGACACGCCGAAGAACCCGTAGCGGAAACCGTCGATCATATAAAAGAAGGGATTGAACCGGGAAACGCCCTGCCAGAACGGCGGCAGGGAGTGAATGGAATAAAACACCCCGCTGAGAAACGACAGGGGCAACACCACGAAATTCTGGAAGCCGGCCAACTGGTCGAACTTGTCAGCCCAGATGCCGGCGATGATCCCCAGACTGCCCAGGACTGCGCTGCTCAATAACGCGAACGACAGCAGCACCGCGAAGTTGTGGATCGGCAATCCCACGAAAAAGACCGCCACCAGACCCACGCCGATGCCCACCGCCATGCCCCGGACGATGGACGCCAGCACGAAGGCGAGATAGAACTCCAGATAGGAGACCGGCGACAGCAATACGAACACGATGTTGCCGCTTACCTTGGACTGGATGAGACTGGACGAGCTGTTCGAGAAGGCATTCTGGATGACGGACATCATCATCAGGCCGGGGATGAGAAAGGCGGTATAGCCGACGCCGGGATAGACCCGCACATGCGCCTCCAGCACATGGGAAAACACCAGCAGATAGAGCAGGGCAGTGACGATGGGCGCAAGCAGGGTCTGCAGCCACACCTTATAAAACCGCAATACCTCTTTATAGAGCAGCGTGCCCAGAGCGCGCAGATTCATTTTTTTTACGTCGCATTAATTCCACGAATACATCCTCCAGGTCCGTTTCCTCGGTCTTGAGGTCCAGCACCACCGCGCCCGCCTCGCGCAGGCCGTCCAATATCTCCATGATGGAATCGCCGCCCTTATCAAACTGCAACTCCAGTCTGAGACCGTCCCGCGCCAGTATCTTGCCGTTGAGCGGCGCCGGTATGTCGTTGAGCGGTTCCCGCAGGCTCAAGGTCAATTTGCAGCGTGCGCCGCTCACCGTTCGCAACAGGTTGTCTTTTCTGTCCAGCGCCACCAGTTCGCCGTGATTGATGATGGCGATGCGATCGCACAGGGTTTCCGCCTCTTCCAGATAATGAGTGGTCAGCACGATGGTATGGCCCTCGCGGTGCAGGCGTTTGATGAACACCCACAACAGTTGCCGTAACTCCACATCCACGCCCGCGGTGGGTTCGTCCAGGACCACCACCTCCGGCTTGTGCACCAGGGCCTGGGCGATCAGCACCCGGCGTTTCATGCCGCCGGACAGGGCGCGCATATTGGTATTGGCCTGGGGAGTCAGATGCAAGGCTTCCAGCAACTCGTCTATCCACGGCCCGTTTTCCTTGCCCAAACCGAAATAGCCGGCCTGGATAAGCAACAGTTCGCGCACATTGAAAAAGGGATCGTATACCAACTCCTGCGGCACGATGCCCACGTTGGCGCGGGCGCGGCGATAATCGCTCACCACATCGTGACCCAGCACCGCCACCTTTCCCGCGCCGGGACGGACTAGACCGGCGACGATATTGATCAACGTGGACTTTCCCGCGCCGTTCGGCCCCAGCAGGCCGAAGAACTCGCCGCGCGCGATGTTGAGGTCCAGGCCCTTCAGGGCGTGCACCGCGCGATAATGCTTGTGCACCCCCGTTACCGAGATGGCGGCGTCCGTAGTCATGTCCTCGTTAATGCCGGGGTATGGGGAACATCTCCAGCCAGCGGCGCGCCACGGGCAGGATGTCGTCCAGGGAATTATAGGAATGCAGGCTGACCAGCGCCGGATATTCCAGCCGCAATTGCAGCACGTTGCCGAGATTCACGGGTCGTTCCTTCAGGCGATGATGATAAAAACCCAGCAGCGGCGTACCGTTGTTGATAAAACGCATGGCGTTGACGCCCGAACCGAACCCGGCCTCGTCGAAACAGTAGATGGCGGCCGCGGCATCGTTGCGAAAACGCGTGTCGCGCTGCAAAAAGAAGGCGGTAACCAGCTCCTCTTCGGCCTGGCCGGGTGGCTGCGCCGCGCGCCACGCCGGCCAGTCCTTGTCGTAATATTCGATGGGATCGCAAATCATGCGCGCCAGCTGCCGCGGGGCCATCTCGGGGAATTGCGGCTGATAATAGCGATAACGGGTGTCGTAACCAAGTCCGCTTTCCTGCAAAAAGCCGATCACCGCCACCTTAAAATCCTGGGTGGTCGCGGTGGCATACATCCCCTTGCCGCTGACGTAACACGGGATCATTGCAACTCCCGGCGCAATAGCGCGATCACCGGCGCCGTTTCCGGCCGGACACTTCGCCACAGTAAGAAGGATTCCGCCGCCTGCTCGACCAGCATACCCAACCCGTCCAACACCTTGGCGGCGCCTCGCCGCCGCGCCCATTGCATGAACGGCGTCTCGACACCGTACATCATGTCATAACACCAGGCGTCTGCCGCCAGCAAGCCGTCCGGCAGAGGCGGCAGCTCGCCGTGCAGACTCGCGGAAGTGGCATTGATCACCAGATCGAAGCGCCGATCGCCAAGCTCCGCATAACCGCCGCCGGTTACCGGGCCGAGAGGTGAAAATAGCCGCGCCAGGGTAAGGGCGCGATCCGCGGCGCGATTGACGATCGCCATGGCCGCCGGTAGTTGCTCAAGCAGCGGACCCAGCACGCCGCGCGCCGCGCCGCCCGCTCCCAGCAGCAATACCCTTTTGCCCGCGACGGCGCCCCCGTGGTTGCGCAGAATGTCATTCACCAGACCCACGCCGTCGGTGTTATCGCCGTGCAGCACTTCCCGCCCCTGCACCATGATGGTATTGACCGCCCCCGCCAGCTCGGCGCGCGGCGTGCGGGAATCCGCCAGCTCCCAGGCCTGGGTCTTGAAGGGTACGGTTATGTTCAATCCGCGGCCGCCATGGGCGACGAAGTTTCTCACCGCCTGCTCGAAACCGCCGGGATCGACCTGGATGGCGCTGTATTGCAGGCGTTGCCCGGTCTGTTCGGCGAATAGGCCGTGGATCCGCGGCGACTTGCTATGGTTGACGGGATTGCCCATGACGGCATAGAGCGCGGGTTTGTCAAAATCGAACAATGACGACATCGGCTGTCAAACTCCATTCGGATCGGCGTCGGATATTCACGTTCCGCTCTTCCCGTTGGAAGAATTCAGCGTGAATTATACCGGATTTCGTCGTTAGGCGTGGTGATCGGACAGGACTACCGTTTGAGACGTCCATTAATACGGGACTATAATATAATGACAGACTGTTGCTGTAACAACGAGCAAGGAGATAAGCATGTTTAAAAATAATAGGGTTTCACCCCCCACCGCTCTCGTTGCCGCCGTCATGATTACCGTATGCGCGAACTATCCGGTCGAAGCCGCCATCAGCCCAAGCAATCCGGAAGACATCATGGCGCTGGGTAAGCGGCTGACCCAAAACCGGCTGAGCCTGTTCTCCTTCAACCCAAGCAAATACACCTTCTATGTCGGCGAGGTGCTCGAGGCCACTTATGACACCACCAGCAATATCCTGCGAATCTCTTCCCTTACGTATAAAGATAAGGTCGTGCAGACATGTGAATATTCCTCTCAAGGCATTCTGTTCATCGATCCCAAAGACCATACGAATAAAGACGCCTTCGTCAGCACCTGCAACCGGTTGGTGGAAAGCCTGAATAAATACATGTCCAGATAGACGATCCCCTTTCGTCTTTTGTAAAGCCTGAGAACGCTCCCATTCATGCTTCGAGGTCATTTCAACCGAAAGGACTTGTGCCCTGTGAATTGACTTCGGTCAATACGCAGTTTCAAATGATGCCGGTGAATCGAGAATTTCGCGCTGCCGCTCGAAATGACACGTCCGCCGGGGGGCCGGGGGCGGCTTAACCGTTTGTTAAGCTCGCGCCTTCGGGCGCCGTATAGAGTTACTTATGCCTCGACACGGATTAGAATTAACCATGAGGTTCGCGACCGTTCCTGACAAGTATCCCGCAAAAGCCGATGCGTTGGGAGCGCGGCGGCTGTGCGTCGCACCTATGATGGATTGGACGGACCGCCACTGCCGTTATTTTCTGCGCCTAATTTCCCGGTGTGTCTACCTCTACACCGAGATGGTCACCGCCGGCGCGATTCTGCGCGGCGACACGGAGCGCGCCTTGCGCTTTCATCCCGACGAGCATCCCTTGGCGCTGCAACTAGGCGGCAGCGACCCGCGCGAACTGGCGGCCTGCGCGCGCATCGCCGCGCAATACGGCTATGACGAGATCAATCTCAACGTGGGCTGTCCCAGCGACCGGGTACAAACCGGCCGCTTTGGCGCCTGTCTCATGGCGGAGCCGACATTGGTCGCGGAATGCGTCGCCGCCATGGATGAAGCGACCGCCCTGCCCGTCACGGTCAAGACCCGCATCGGCATCGATGCGCGGGACAGCTATGAATTCCTGGCGAGGTTCGTCGCCACGGTGGCCGCGGCAGGGTGCCGCACCTTTATCATCCATGCCCGCAAGGCCTGGCTGAGCGGTTTAAGCCCCAGGGAGAACCGCGAGATACCTCCGCTGCGCTACAACATGGTGTATCGCTTAAAAGAGGATTTCCCGCATGTGGAGATCATCCTTAACGGCGGCATTGCCGACCTCGATCAAGCGCAGCACCATTTGCGAAAAGTCGACGGTGTCATGCTCGGGCGTAGCGCCTACCACAATCCCTATCTATTGGCGGGGATGGACCAGCATTTTTATTTCGCACCGCGCCCGGCCGTCAGCCGCCATGAGGTCATCGAACGCCTGCTGCCCTATATAGATCAACAACTGCAAGAAGGCGCGCGTCTCCAGCATATTACCCGTCATATCCTGGGATTGTTTCAGGGCGTACCCGGGGCACGGGCCTGGCGGCGCTACCTCAGCGAATACAGTCACGGCCCGGAAGCGGGTCTTGAGGTGATAGGCGAGGCGCTACAGTCGATTTCAGCTATGCAGGATCGAGCCGAACTTCACATTTACACCGCGACGGCATCAAAATCCCGCGCTTGAGGATGGTCCGCTTGAGGATCGAGCGCGCCTTGCCGCACCAGCCAGGTGGTTTGCATGCCCGCGTCGCGGGCGGCGTCCAACTCTTCTTTGATGTCCGACAAAAACAGGATATGGGCGGGCGCGATGCCGATGGTCGCCGCAATTTTTTTGTAGGCGGCGGCATCGCGCTTGGCGCCGATGGTGGTGTCGAAATAGCCGGAGAATAAGGGCATGAGGTCGCCGTGGTCGGAATAACCGAACAATAACCGCTGCGCCTGCACCGAGCCCGAGGAGAAAACATAGAGCCGCAGCCCCTGTACTTTCCAATGACGCAACCGGCGCGCCGCATCTTCGTAGACGTGCCCCGCGAAATCGCCGTGCCGGTAACCTTGTTCCCAGATCATGCCTTGCAGGGCTTTCAGCGGCGTGATCTTTTTATCCTCGTCGATCCATCGCTCCAATTGGCCGGCCGCGGCCTCGTCGCTCATCGGGCGGCCCACCAGGGCGCCGACTTCATCGAGCTGGACGCGTACCGCCGGATCCCGGCCATGGCTGTGCACGAAGGCGAACATACGCGCCTTGGCATAGGGAAACAGCACATCCTTGACGAACGACAACGACGAGGTGGTGCCCTCGATATCGGTGACGATGGCCTTGATCATTCGCGGCGGGAGACGAATGATCCATCTCCTAATCCATCTCCAACCGTGGCCATAAAGACGTCCAGGGTGGGAAATTGCCTGGCGATGGCGCTGCCCGTGTAATTGGCCACCCAGCCTTCCGGTGTGGTGAATAATCGAATGCACTTGAGTTGCGGTTCTGAACCCATGTCGAACCAGTGGGGGGTATTGGCGGGCACGCTGATCAGATCTCCCTGCTCGCACAAGACGGCGTGCACGCGGTCGCCGGCATGGATGAAAAACAATCCCCGCCCTTCGACGAAAAACCTCACTTCGAAATCGCTGTGGGTGTGCTCGTCGAGAAACTTCTTGCGTAGCGCCTCTTTGTCGGGGTGGGCGGGCGTCATACTGATCACATCGGCGGACTTGAATCCGTAATGTTTCATCAAACGGTCGACGGAACCGCGATAGGCGGCGAAAATTTCGTCCTGACTGGCGGCATTATCCAGTTGGCAGTTCGCCTGCCAACGTTCGAACAATACTCCCGTGCCGTGGAGTTTGTTGGCAATGGTCTCGAAGTCCTGCGTCGTTTCGAGCGACTCGCCGTTTTCGCGATATATAGTCAGTGTCGTCATGATTTACCTCGTTCTGCTCTGCCGTATACCCGCCTCCGTTACGAAGCCGCTCAAGTCCATGGACGATTTCTCCCGGGATTGTAGCCTTTGACCCGCGGCATCCTCAATATATCCGCTCAATCTTCTTCCCCCAACTCCGGCGACCAGCCCAAGTCGTTGGCGCGACGTATCGCTTCCGCGAAGATGGCATGATGGCGCTCCCGCAATTCCGCGGGCAACTTGCTGGCCAGATGGCCGTATGGCATCCATGCCGCCGTCACCTTATCGTAGAGGTCCTGCATGCGGTCATAGCTCCATCCGGCGCAAGTCTCTCCCCGCGGGAGGATACCAAACACCCAGGCATCGCGGACCACCGTACCGGTGGGCGTCATACCGCCATAGTCGTCTTGATCTAATCCTACGTAATTCCGGCTTTTATCCATTGTCGCCTCCGGCAGGTCGATATTTAGCCATTGACTGCCCCTTTGCCGCTGCACGTATGTCCGACGGGCTCGGTCAAAACCTGGTTAAATACACATTAACATTACCCGGACACTATGGTAAAAGAAACAGGCGTTGGGGCGGCCCGCCCCCTGGATTTATCGCTTACTTCACCACTATAACGATGCAAACGCGGAGGGAGAGAGATTCATGATTAAGAGAAATCTTCTTTATCTAGGGTTGTTATCGCTGGGCATGACGGCTATGAGCGGTTGCGCACAAAAAATGGCCAAGCCTGACAATGCGGCGCCGTCATCTACCGCGGAAATGGCGCCATCGGGAAATAGCACTCGCGCAACGCCGGAGGCCTCCACCGCAACCGCCCTGCCTACACCTTTGCTCAATCAACCGGCTTCGCCACCGGCCACGCCGGCCGATGCCGGCGCCATGAAAGACAAGAACGATGCGGCGGCGAAACAAGCGGCGGCAACCGCCCCGCCCCTTCCTTCCCAAGTGGTTATGGACGCTATTAACAAGATGGGGCATCACCCCCGGGTACGCTATCTCAGCAGGACCGCGCAATACTCTTATTATGTAGGGGGCCGGCTTGACGCCGTTTACGACATCAACAAGAATGAATTAGTAGTCAGCAATGATAACGCGGCCAGCGGCGGCGCCGTCACCTGCCGTTATTCCAACGACGGCAAGATGATTGTCGATAAGAGTTCCCAATCTCCCAAAGTGGTTGGTGAATGCAACGACTTGATCAACGAATTGATGAATTATCTTTCACGCTAATTCACGCTAAAAGTGACGCTCCCCCGTCTAATAACTACATCTCCGGACAATCAAACGGGGGATTGACCTTCATCGATCGCCGCAGATATTCGAGTTTATCCGGGGTTCTATGATCCGTCCGTACTCTACGCGTCGCGGACGACGGTTATCTATAGCGATGTCTCCCTGATTTCCTTTCCTATTCCCTCAAGCCGGATAAGCTCGCCCGAACCAATATCGAAATACCAGCCGTGCAGACGCAGTTTTTTATGCTCAACCCGTTCTCTCACCCAGGGAAAGGACATCAAGTTAATCATGGATACCTGAACGGCGGCCTGTTCACAATGACGCCGCCGCATATCGATCGACGTAAAAATAGGGTTGTTCAAGGCATCATCCCGCGCCTTAGCCGCGATTCGCATCCATGAGGAAACGAACTCGCCTTGGGTCGCCCCCGCGGTTTCGCCCTCCAAGAGTGCGTTAATGCCCCCGCATTGTGCATGTCCAAGTACGATAATATGGCCGACCCCCAGCACGCGCACGGCGAATTCCAGGGCGGCACTGGTACCGTGGTACATCCCGTCGGGCTCATACGGCGGTACCAGATTGGCGACATTGCGGATAGTAAACAGATCGCCGGGCTCGCAATCCATGATGATGGCCGGATCCACGCGCGAATCGCAGCAGGCAACCACCGCCACGGCGGGCGATTGACCCTGCGAGACCAGGCTGGCGAACAACTCGGGTTCTTCGTGAAAATAGCGCCTGCGGAAGCGGCGGTATCCCTCAATCAAATTATCAATCGGCTCCAAAATGCATCCCCTGTCAGTGGCGGTGAAATGATAAAGGTATCTGCCGCTCGCGCCAAATATATTTCCTTTGTCCAATAGGATCGCATAATATATCTGCGCTTGTTTTTAAATCTCGACACGCTATAATGCGCCCGCCTGATTAATCTTCCTGCCATCGGTTCGATAGCCTGATCCTCCCCTTGAGCGCCCAGTTTCCCCGACAGTGCACAATGGCATTAATCTGGCATGCGCATTGGTGTCAGAGATACTTTGAATTTTCAAACATACGGAATGCCGCACGACATACGCGGCGTTTTCAAGTTAACATGACGAGGATTAAAGCGTGAACAGTTACGGTAGGTCCAGTTATCCCCTCTTCGGGGAATTACCCCTGGGACTCAAGGTACTCTATATCAATATTCTGTTGATCCTGGGCATCGGTTATATCTTCGCCTTGATTCAAATATACGAAGTCCATGCCGGCCTCGACGGCAAGCCGGGCTTGTCGGTGGAGGATATCAAGATCGCCTACAGCGGCAGCAAGTCCAACACCCGCTTGGAGACGGCGCTCAAAGGTCCCATGAGCGGCATGCTTCCCGAAGAAGAACGGGCCAAGATCATTCAATGGGTACGCGACGGCGGCAAGGAGGACGATTACAACGCCCAGGTTAATCCCATCCTCCAAAGCCATTGCCGGGCTTGCCATAACGGCTCCAATCCCCATATCCCTTCGCTGATGAGCTATGCCGATGTCAAGCGCGTGGCCCAGCTCGATACCGGCGTCAGCATCGGCACCCTGGTGCGGGTCTCCCACATTCATCTGTTTGGTCTGACCTTCATATTCGGATTTTTGGGTTTGATTTTCAGCCATGCCTATATTCGCAACCAAACGCTCAAAATTGTCATGGTGTGCGTGCCCTTCCTGGCGATTTTTCTCGACATCGCCTCCTGGTGGCTGACTAAGGTTTCCACCGGCTTTGCCTATGTGGTGATTATCGGCGGCGCGCTGATGGGTATCTCGTTCGCCTTTCAGTGGCTGGTCTCTTTTTATCAAATCTGCTTCTTCAAATGCCCGCCCGACGAGGTTTGCATACCCGAATAAAAGAGCCGCACACTTTATGGCGCGCAGGCCCAAAGAGGAATATAACGCGCGGCGCCGCGCAACTCGCTCTCGCATGCCGCAAAGTCCGGCGCATAACGGCTTACCAAAGCCCAATAGCGCCGCGAGTGATTCAAGTGGACGGTATGGCAAAGCTCATGGATAAAGAGATACCTCACCAGCCGCGGCGGCAGGAATAATAAATGCCGGTTCAAGCTGATGTGGCCTATGGCGGTACAACTGCCCCAACGAGTCTTTTGCGCGCGCACGGCGGCTCGGCTGTAGGGCAGGCGGCATTCCTCGCTCACCGTCCGTAACCAGGGTATCAGGCGCAGCCGGGCATAGTCATGCATCCAGCGCTGCAACGGCACATACGCCGCGGCCGCATCCGCGGTCTGCACGCGGAGCAAGCGCCTGCCGTCGTCTTCAATCGCAGCATCAATCCGCGCGCGCTGTCCCCGCACATAGCTGACTTGCCACTCTTCGGCCAGCCCTTCCAGATGTATCCTATCGGGCGCCAGCGAACCCAAGGCAGGCCGAGCATCGCGCAAGGCGCGCTGTGCGTCGAGGGTATGCTGCAGCCATTGGCGGTGCTTGCGTAGAAAGTGAGCGGCATGGCTGATCGAGACGTGGCGCGGGACCACCACTTCCACCTGGCCCCAGGCGGTGACCTTCAGTTGCAGACGTTTGGCGCGCGCACTGACCCTCACTGAATATTCCAGAGCGTCTTCCCTACGCAATATCTCCGCATTGCCGCCGTTCATGATTACTTTATTGCGGCGGCCATAGTATCCAGCGTCTGCCATCGCCCAAAGGGGAAAAAGGCGTCATCGAAGAGAATAAGCAAGCTCCTAACCTCCACGCATTGCAGCGCCCGCATCATAATTGCATAGCGAGCAGCAAGGCGTCCTCTCTACCTTGCTCTGCTGGATAGTAATTACTGCGAGTGCCGACTTCGTTAAATCCCAGTTTTTCATACAAACGGCGCGCCGCCGCATTGGAGGGCCTCACCTCGAGAAACATCATATCCGAGCGCAGCCGGCGCGCCAGCGCAATCATTTTATGCATCATGATGCGGCCATAGCCCAAGCCGCGCTGCTCCGGACTAACGCAGATATTCAGAATATGCGCCTCCCGGACGCCGATGGACATCACCACATAGGCCACGACCTGGGCGCGCTCAACCAATACGTAGCAACTATATCCGGCGCGGATACAATCGCGAAAGATTCCCGCCGTCCATGGGAAAGGATAGGTCCGTTCTTCGATCTGCATGATGGCGGGCACGTCCTCGTCGGTCATGAGACGCATGCCTACATTTTCTTGCTGTTCCCGACTTTCCTCGGCATGATCGGCCGTCATGCGCAGCGTCCCCTCTTCATAGCGATGAAAGCATCTCTTTCGCGAACAACAGGTCCTGCCAAGCCTTGCGCTTCTCCTGGGGGGAACGCAGCAGATAGGCCGGGTGATAGGTGACGACAATGGGAATCCCGGTCTCGTCATAATAAAACCGCTTGCCACGCAGCGTCCCCACCGGTCGATCGCTCTTGAGCAGATTTTGCGCGGCGACGCGACCCACCGCCAGAATAATCTTGGGATTGATCAGCGCAATCTGGCGCGCCAGATAGGGGGCGCAGGTCTGTGCCTCTTCCGGCGTGGGTTCCCGGTTGTTGGGCGGGCGGCATTTGACGATGTTGGCAATATAGACCTCTTCGCGCTTGAGACCGATGGCCAACAACATATTATTGAGCAGTTTGCCGGCGCGCCCGACGAAGGGCTCGCCCTGGCGGTCTTCGTCGGCGCCGGGCGCCTCGCCGATAATCAACCACTGCGCGGCATGATTCCCCACTCCGAACACCGCCTGGGTACGCTGTTTATGCAACCCGCAACGCGTACAGGTCGATACCCGCAGGCGCAGTGCCTCCCAATCCAAACCGGCTATGGCGCCGGCCGGTACGGCGCTCTCCGACGCGGCAGGCAGCGCTTCCGCGGACCGAGCGACGACGCCCGGCGTATCGACCGCGGGCACGGTATCGCGAACGCCGCGCCGCACCCATGTCTCTATCCCCATGGCTTCCAGATAGGCCAGGCGTTTTCCCTCGTTACTCGTCACTTGCCGCTCGCCGCTCAAAGTTGCGGATGCGCGCGTTCTTCCGGCGCGGTCATCTTGTTCAAGGCGTGAATATAAGCCTTGGCCGAGGCCACCACGATGTCGGTGTCCGCCCCCTGGCCGTTAACGATGCGCCCGCCCTTTTCCACCCGCACCGTCACCTCGCCCTGCGAGTCGGTGCCGCTGGTAATGGCGTTCACCGAATACAATTGCAGATGGGTATCGCTCCGCACAATGGATTCGATGGCCTTGAAGGCGGCATCCACCGGTCCATCGCCTTTCGCCACGGCGCGTTTCTCCTGGCCGTCTACCACCAAGGTTACCGCCGCCTGCGGCATCTCGCCGGTCTCGGAACTGGCGCGTAAATAAGTGAGCTTGATGCGTTCGTGCTCCGCCTCAAGATTGGCATCCGTCACCAGGGTCTGCAAATCCTCGTCGTAAATCTCATGTTTCTTGTCCGCCAAGTCCTTGAAACGGGCAAAGGCGCTGTTGAGTTCCTCTTCGGAGGCAAACTCGATGCCTATCTCCTTCAATCGAGTACGGAAGGCATTGCGCCCTGAGTGTTTGCCCAACACCATGCGATTGGAGGTCCAGCCCACATCCTGAGCGCGCATGATTTCGTAGGTCTCGCGGTTCTTGAGGACGCCATCCTGGTGAATGCCGGATTCATGGGCGAAGGCATTGGCGCCGACAATGGCCTTGTTGGGTTGCACCGCAAAACCGGTGATACTAGCGACCAAACGGCTGCACGGCACGATCTGCGTGGTATCCAAATGAGCCACGTTACAATTGAAGACATCCGGCCGGGTGCGTACCGCCATGACGATCTCTTCCAAGGCCGCATTGCCAGCCCGCTCGCCGAGGCCGTTGATCGTGCATTCCACTTGGCGCACGCCATTGAGTACCGCTGAGAGTGTATTGGCCACCGCAAGGCCTAAATCATTATGGCAATGCGTAGACCACACCGCTTTATCCGCATTGGGAACTTTCTCGATCAATGCCCTGATGCGCTCGCCCCAAGCATGGGGAATACTGTAGCCAACCGTGTCCGGCACATTGATGGTCCCGGCTCCAGCCGTAATCGCGGCCTCGAATACGCGGCACAAGAAATCCATATCGGAACGCACGGCGTCTTCCGCGGAAAATTCCACATTGTCCGTATATTGACGGGCACGCTTCACCGACCGCACCGCCTGTTCGAGCACCTGCTCAGGTTCCATGCGCAATTTCAATTTCATATGAATGGGCGAGGTGGCGATGAAGGTGTGGATGCGCGCCGATGGCGCGCCCTTCAATGCCTCCGCGGCGCGATCAATGTCCTTATCGATGGCGCGGGCCAAACCGCACACCGTGCTGTCGGTGATGACATCGGCCACCGCCTTCACCGCTTCGAAGTCGCCGGGACTCGCGATGGGAAATCCCGCCTCGATGATATCCACCCCCATGCGCTCCAGGGCCTTGGCGACCCTGATTTTTTCATCCTTGGTCATGGACGCGCCGGGGCTTTGTTCGCCGTCGCGTAGTGTGGTGTCGAAGATAAATAATTTGTCATTCATGATCGTGCTTCCTCGGGCTGGGGTCATGGTATCGAAGCCGCATACTCCCAGCAATCCAGGTCTTAGAACAACGGCCGCGGTGGGCAGCAGGCTGGCACTGATAACTTAACGAAAATATTGGGTAAAGAAAGATCGATTGCCCTAGCAGAGCAGGTTCGTCAGGAGAGATGAATAAAATTCATTATTTTATTCAAAGTCTTGCATGGCAATTGCAATCCATATTCACTGGATGCGGGTATTAATAAATAAACTTCACTTCATCACTAATTGAACGATCCCTCGTCCAGGCTAGTTCCAATATATTCATTACCGGGTTCGGCAGCAACAATCATCAAAACTTCGCGGGGACTTCCGATACCGTACGGATCTATTGACCCGCGATGATCTTCGGCGGATATGACAATATAATTATTGTATTTATCGCACCCAGCACATTCCTGAAATCATCCGATGAAACCCACTCCCCCGAGCAAACAGATAACCTTCCAGCTCAATCAGGCTTTTGTCTGGCATGAGCAAGGCAAATTGCAGGAGGCGCTGTGGATGTATCAACAAGTTCTCAAGATCGATCCGCATAATTTCACGGCTTTACAAGGCATGGGAATACTTAATGGGCAGTTCGGGCGCTTTGAGGAGGCGCTGAAGTTCATCACCGCCGCCGTCATAGTCCGGCCTGACGATTTTGCCATTCATTATAATCAAGGTGTCGCGCTTCAAGAACTCAAGCGCCATGCGGAGGCCCTGGGCAGTTACGACAATGTTCTCACGCTAAATCCTAACCTCGCGGAGGCGCACGTCAACCGGGGAAACGTGCTGCAAGAACTCCAACGCTATGAAGAAGCCTTAGTCAGCTACGACAACGCCCTGGCGTTACAGCCGGATAATGCCAAAGCTAATAAGAACAAGGGGATTATCAAGCTACTATTGGGAGAGTATCTGGAAGGCTGGCCGCTCTATGAATGGCGATGGAAGGATGACCAGAAAGACGCGGTCCGAAATTTCAAGCAGCCTTTATGGCTGGGAGAACAGTCGATCTCGGGAATGACCATCCTGTTGCATGCCGAGCAGGGGCTGGGCGATACCCTCCACATGGTTCGCTACGTGCCAATCGTAGCCGCACTGGGCGCCAAGGTCATTTTGGAGGCTCCCACTGCCCTGGTGTCGCTGCTTACTACGCTAAAAGGCGTAGCCACTATCGTCGCAAAAGGCGACGCGCTGCCCTTCGATTGCCATTGTCCCCTCATGAGTTTGCCGCTGGCCCTCAAGACCCGCGTCGACAGCATCCCGGCTCCCATTCCCTACCTGGCCGCCGACCCGCAAAAACACAGGGCATGGCGTGAGCGGCTTGGGACAAAAACCCGCCCAAGGATCGGCCTGGCATGGTCGGGCAACCCCCAGCATAAAAATGACCGTAATCGAAGCATAGGCCTGCATTTACTGGGACCCCTGTTGCGCGAGGATTGCGAGTATCACTCGCTACAAAAGGAAGTGAGAATCGAGGATAAACCCGCCTTGGCGGGATTCACGCAAATCCAGGCTCACGAAAACGCGCTGACAGACTTTTCCGATACTGCGGCCTTGATCGGCGAGTTGGACTTGGTCATTTCCGTAGATAGCGCCGTAGCCCATCTGGCGGGGGCCCTGGGTAAAGCAGTCTGGATTTTATTGCCCTACAATGCCGATTTCCGCTGGCTGACGGCGAGAAGCGACAGTCCGTGGTATCCGACGGCGCGACTGTTCAGACAGCCAAGCATCGGTGAATGGGAGGGCGTGATAAAGGAAATATCATCAATGCCGATGACGGCGGCGCTCCAATAGTAATTTTCTCTTACGGTAAAATACCAAGCTATTGATGGGCCCCGACAGGGCATAACCGAAAAAAAGCGCGAATAGCACCTCCGCCGGATCGATAGACACGAAGGCAAAGGTCAGTACCAGCAGCAACACCGCCACGAACGGTACCTTGCCGCGCAAATCCAGGTCCTTGAAGCTGCGGTAACGGATGTTGCTCACCATCAATAAAGCCACCACAACTATCATGACCGCCGCCAACGTAGCCACGCCAGTCGCTTCGCGCAGACTGAATTCGTCCCCCACCCACACCATCCCGCCCAACACGCCTGCGGCGGCGGGACTGGCCAGTCCCTGGAAATAACGCTTATTGACCACCGCATGCTGGACATTGAAGCGAGCCAGGCGCAATGCCGCCCCCGCCGCATAGATGAATGCCGCCAGCCATCCCAACTTGCCCAGTCCGTACAAGACCCACTCGTAGACCACCAGTGCCGGCGCCAAACCGAAAGCCACCATATCCGACAGGCTGTCAAACTCCTTTCCGAAATCGCTCTGCGTGTTAGTCAAGCGGGCGATGCGTCCATCCAGGCTGTCCATAATCATGGCCACGAAGATAGCGATCGCCGCCGCCTCGAAACGGCCTTTGGTCGCGGCGATGATCGCGTAAAAACCCGCGAACAGGCCGGCGGTGGTAAAAAGGTTGGGCAGGAGATAAATCCCCCGGCGCCGCTTGGGCGCATTGGATTCGTCGTAATTCATAACTCTCTCATCCGCTCGTCATAGCGGCAGGACGCAATAAATCCCGCAGATCAGGTAATCGAGCGCGGCGGCGCCAGTGCCGCCAAGCATAACAACCGCGCTCACACGGGCAACGGTCATGACGGGAAGCGCTTAAAAACCACGCAGTCTCTCGATGACCCGATCAAACGGCATTCGACAAAAAAGCGAAACCATGCCGCCTTCCCTGGGACCGCCCATACCCGACGGTTTATACGAAGCAGTGGGTCTCCGATCGCCGCGGCCGCGCTTTCCAATTCAATTCTTGTTGCGATCGACGATCTTATTGGCCTTGATCCAGGGCATCATGTCGCGCAATTTTTCTCCCACCACTTCGATGGGGTGGGCGCGACCGATACGGCGCATGGCCTTGAATTTCGCCGCGCCGGCCTGATTCTCGAGAATAAACTCGCGGGCGAACTCGCCGGTTTGGATTTCGCTCAGGATCTTTTTCATCTCCTGCTTGGTTTGTTCGGTAATAATGCGCGGACCGCGGGTAAAGTCGCCGTACTCGGCGGTATTGGAGATAGAGTAACGCATATTGGCGATCCCGCCTTCGTACATCAGATCCACGATGAGCTTTAACTCGTGCAAACATTCGAAATAGGCCATTTCCGGCGCATACCCCGCCTCGACCAAGGTCTCGAAACCGGCCTGGACTAAGGCGGTGGCGCCGCCGCACAGCACCGCCTGCTCGCCAAACAGATCGGTCTCGGTCTCCTCGCGGAAATTGGTCTCGATGACGCCCGCGCGGCCGCCGCCATTGGCACTGGCATAGGATAAAGCGAGATCCTTGGCCCTGCCGCTGGCATTTTGATAGACGGCGATCAGACTGGGCACACCGCCGCCCTGCGTATAGGTGGAACGCACCAAGTGGCCGGGTCCCTTGGGTGCGATCATGATCACGTCGAGATCGGCACGCGGCACGATCTGCTCGAAATGGATATTGAAGCCGTGAGCGAAAGCCAGCGCCGCGCCTCGCTTAATATTGGGTTCGACCAAATCGCGATACAGCGCCGCTTGATGTTCGTCCGGCACCAGAATCATCACCACATCCGCGCCCTTCACCGCCTGAGGTACGTCCTGCACTTCCAGGCCGGCGTTTTGCGCCTTCTTCGCCGACGCGGAAGCGGGGCGCAGGCCCACCACGACGTTGACGCCGGAATCCTTCAAGTTATTGGCGTGGGCGTGACCCTGGGAACCGTAACCGAGGATGGCGACCTTCTTGCCGCGAATGATGGAGAGATCGGCGTCTTTGTCGTAATAAATGTTCATCGTAAATTTCCTCTGATATAAAAGTGACGAATGGCGGGTTGAGTCTGGAGAGAATAAGCCGCGCCTGATTGTCGTTACTTATCACCCGCGACTTTCTCTAGATGCAAACTTTTCTCTCCGCGAGCGATACCCGACACGCCGGAGCGCACCACTTCCAGAATCGCGCCGGCGCCCACCGCTGCGATAAAAGAGTCCAATTTATCGCCGGTACCCGTCAGCTCGATGACATAGGTGGTGGGCGTAACGTCGATGATCCGGCCGCGGAAAATATCGGTCAGCCGCTTCAATTCCGTGCGTCCATCGCCCGCGGCCTGCACCTTGATCAGCATCATTTCCCGCTCAATGTGCGGTCCCTCGGTGAGATCGGTCAACTTCACGACATCGACCAATTTGTTGAGCTGCTTGGTGATCTGTTCGATGATCTCATCCGAACCCGAGGTCACCAGGGTCAGGCGCGATAGCGAAGGGTCTTCGGTAGGCGCCACCGTCAACGACTGTATGTTGTAGCCCCGCGCCGAGAACAAGCCCGCGACGCGGCTCAAGGCCCCCGACTCGTTTTCCAGCAGGATGGAGATGATATGGCGCATGCGCTTATACCAGAATCATTTCATTGAGACCCGCGCCGGCCGGGATCATGGGATAAACATTCTCGGTCTGGTCGGTAATAAAATCCATGAATACCAAGCGATCTTTGAGGGCCACCGCCTCTTTCAACGCCGTTTCCACATCGCCGGGTTTGTCAATGTACATGCCCACATGACCATAGGCCTCGGCCAGTTTGACGAAATCCGGCAGGGAGTCCATATAAGACATGGCGTAACGGCCCTGATAGAAAAATTCCTGCCATTGCCGCACCATGCCCAGATAGCGGTTATTGAGATTCACAACCTTGATCGGCAAGCTGTATTGCAGACAGGTGGACAGCTCCTGAATGCACATCTGGATGCTGCCTTCGCCGGTGACGCAGGCTACGATGTCGTCGGGATAGGCCAACTGCACGCCCATGGCCGCCGGCAGGCCGAAACCCATGGTGCCCAGGCCGCCCGAATTGATCCAGCGCCGCGGCTTGTCGAATTTATAATATTGCGCCGCCCACATCTGATGCTGACCCACGTCGGAGGTGACGAAGGCATTACCACCGGTGATCTCGTAGAGCTTTTCCAGCACGAACTGCGGCTTGATGATCTGGGACTCACGATTGTATTTCAGGCAATCCACGGCCCGCCATTCCTCGATCTGTTTCCACCAGGCCATCAAGGCCTCTGCATCCGGCTTGCGCTTGCTCTCCTTCACCATGCGGATCATCTCGTTTAAAACCAAGTCCACCGCGCCGACGATGGGCACGTGCACCTTTACGTTCTTGGAAATAGACGAAGGATCGATATCCACGTGCACGATCTCCGCGGTGGGGCAGAACTTCTTGACGTTGCCCGTCACCCGATCGTCGAAGCGCGCGCCGATGGCGATCAACACGTCGCAGTGATGCATGGCCATATTGGCCTCATAGGTCCCGTGCATGCCCAGCATGCCCAAGAACTGTTTATCCGTGGCGGGATAGGCGCCCAAGCCCATGAGGGTATTGGTAATGGGATATCCCAACAGACGGGTCAGCTCAATAAGAACCCCCGAGGCGTTGCCCAGGATTACCCCGCCGCCGGTATACATCATGGGGCGCCTGGCGGACAGCATCAGGTCCACCGCCTTTTTGATCTGCCCGGGGTGGCCCTTGGTCACCGGGTTATAGGAACGTATCGAGACCGATTCCGGATAGGTATATTCCGCCTTGTTGGCGGTGACGTCTTTGGGAATATCGACCAACACCGGCCCCGGACGCCCCGTAGCGGCAATGTAAAAGGCCTTTTTAATCGTCTCGGCCAGATCCTTTACGTCCTTAACCAAAAAATTGTGTTTGACGCAGGGACGAGTGATTCCCACGTTGTCCACTTCCTGGAACGCATCGTTGCCGATCAAGGGAGTGGGCACCTGCCCGGTGAGGATTACCATGGGGACGGAATCCATGTAGGCCGTGGCAATCCCGGTCACTGCATTGGTGGCGCCGGGACCGGAGGTGACCAATACCACACCGGGTTTACCGGTGGCACGGGCATAGCCGTCCGCGGCATGGGTCGCTCCTTGCTCATGACGCACCAAGATATGTTTGACGGCCTCTTCCTTGAGCAAGGCGTCATAGATGTGCAGCACTGCGCCGCCGGGGTAGCCAAACACATACTTCACGCCTTCATCTTTGAGGCATTGGACAACAATCTCGGCTCCGGTTAATTCCACAAAAAGATCCTGTAAACGATCGCACCCATAAAATGGGCAAATATTCAACTACGTCTCAAAAAGCGGCTAATGAACGCTAATGTTAACACGGAGATAGGTCAAGGGAGAACGGCCAGATAGTTGCCAGACCTCAGCTTTGCTCCCCCTGTCTCGGTCCGGGGAATTCCCTATGGGGTTAGATAGCGAGAGAGAAATTCCTGGGTAACATCCCACGCCGAGGCGGTTGCCGCCGCATCATAATGTTCGCTAAGCGGGTCGCTGAATCCCCGATCTGCATCCACGCCCGTGACGCTAATGGCCATTTTAGCCCTCAATATGTCGGCAATTTCACCTAGGTTGGCTAGCGCATCCAGGCCTTGAACGATAAAATTTATACCCGATTCGCCCAAGCCGCCCTTGATGACCTGGGTGGGTCTGACATGCAACTCAGCATCGCGTTTCGCCAATACAAGCATCATGGGGGTTTCAACGGTTTGATCCGACGAAGGACTGATATCGAGGTGAGCGGGGTAATAGGAAACGGTCGCCGCCACCGCGACGGGATAACGCAGGGTTGCAAGGAGGGCTTCGGTTCCACCGTAATCCCAACCCAAAATCGCTATCTTGCGCTGGGGGTTATTACCTTTCAGGTAACTCAATGCCGCTGAGATATCGGCATACACCCATTCCTGATCGATAGAATCCATAATGGTGGTAGCGTGCTTCCAACTCTTGGCGCGCCGTCCGTCATAGAGATCGATGGCCAAGGCGCGGTAGCCCAAACCGGCAAAACGGGCGGCCCAGTCCCGTGACTGCGCATTGAGACCATAACGGTCATGCAGGAGAAGTACCGTCCGCGATGCGTCTTCGGGGCCGATGACATAGGCGTCAAACCGGGTACCGTAGGCCGTGGTCAGAACCACCGCTTTACCGGCAGAGAGCGCCGCTTCCTGAGCACAGGCCACGCTCGCCACTAGACTCAACGCGCAAACCAAACAACGCAGCATGCCCCGTTCCTCACCTTGGGATTAAGTGAAAATACCACGGCAACCCGCGCAATAACAACGTCCCTATGCTTCTTGCACCTCGCGCAGCGTCTGCCACGGCGGACGGCGCAGAATACCCCGCGTGCCCCAAATGCCGGCGATAGAAACTATCACCGCACCGCCCGCGGCGCCCCACCACCATAAGGCGACATTGACGCGATAGGCAAAATGAAAGACATGCTCGGCCAACATATAGCCCGCGATCGCCGCCCCTGAAGCGGCGATCAGCCCGGCGATCAAACCGATGCCGGCGAATTCCACCGCCATCCCGCCGAGCAACTGCCGGCGCCCGGCGCCCAATGTACGCAGTACCGCCCCCTCCAATAGCCGTTCATCCAACGATGACTGAATGGCGGCATAAAATACCAACAAACCCGCCAGGACAGTAAAGCCGAATACATACTCCAGCGCCAAGGTCACTCGTTCGATCACCTGACGTACTTGCGCCATGATGGCCGCCACGTCGATGACCGTGATATTGGGAAACTGCCGCACCAGCCGGCTCAAAAAGGCCTCCTTGCCCAACGGTAAATAAAAACTGGTGATATAACTGGCGGGGAAGGCGTTTAGGGCGCCGGGGGGCGCAATGACAAAAAAGTTCACGTGAAAGCTATCCCACGCCACCTTACGCAAATTCGCGACACGCGCCGTAAAAGTCTCGCCGCCGATTTGATAGGTTAGCGTGTCGCCCAAGGCAATCCCCAACGTCTTTGCGAGGCCTTCTTCCACCGACAATACATCCCGGCCGTCACCACCCGCTCGCCACCAGTGCCCCGCCACGATGCTGTTGTCGGCCTGTAATTCCCCGGCCCAGGAAAGATTGAACTCCCGCTCCACCAGCCGTCGCGCCTGTTCATCGCTGTAGTTCTCCGGCGATACCGGTTTATCGTTTATGGCCGTCAGCCGTCCACGCACCATGGGAAAAAGCGAAGTACCGTTAAAACCGTTGCCCTTGAAGAAGGCGGCGATCGGCTTTACCTGGTCGGGCTGGATATTGATGATAAAGCGATTGGGCGCATCCGCCGGCAAACTGGCCTGCCAATCCGCCAACAGATCCACGCGCACCACGCCCAATAACAACAACGCCAACATCCCCAAACCGAAGGCGACCACTTGCACGATGTTTCCCCGCGAACGGCGTGTCAAATTAGCCATGCCGAAACGCCATACCCCGCTGGCGCGGCGTCGCGAACGGCGTATCAGCGCCAGCACCGCAACCGTGGCAAGCGTCAGCACAAGCACCGTCGCCGCGCTTCCGCCCAACACCATCAAGCCGAGGCGCATGTTTCCGGCCTGCCACAGAATCATCGCCGCCAATACCGCCAGCCCTAACAGATAGGCCGTCACGCTCGGCGCGGGCAAAGCGCCCATGTCACGGCGCAATACCCTCAGAGTGGGGACGTTCCGCAGGTGCAACAGCGGCGGCAAGCTAAAACAGGCCAGGCTCAGCAAGCCGATAGCCATTCCAAACGCCGCCGGCAGCCAGGTTGGCGGGGGCAGATTCGCCGCGGCCAACGAACCCAATGCCTCTCCTAACAAACCCTGGGCAATATATCCTGCGACGCAACCCAAGGCGCTGGCCGCCAGCCCCAGGGCCAGCAATTGCCCGCCGAACAGCGCCAGGATATCTTTTTGTGTCGCGCCGCAGGTCCGCAGGATCGCCACATTATCCAAATGCCTGGCCACGAAGCGCCGCGTCGCCATGGCCATGGCGACCCCCGCCAGTATGACGCTTACCATGCTGGCCAGACCCAGAAATTGCCGAGCCCGTTCCAAGGCGGTGCGCATCTCGGGCCGAGCGTCTTCCACCGACTCGATATGCTCGCCGCGGCCGAGTTTAATTTCCACGGCCTTGCGATAATCCTTGAGCAACGCCGCCTTGCCCGCCACCAACAAGCGGTATTGCACGCGGCTTTCCGGCTGAATCAATCCCGTTGCCGCCACGTCGCTTTGATTCATCAATATACGCGGCGCGATATTGAACAATGATCCGTCGCGATCCGGTTCATGGCTAATAACGGCGGATATGATCAGCGAGGTATCTCCCACGGCGACGCGGTCACCGGTTCGAATCCCCAATTCACCCAACAGACGCGCATCGGCCCATAGGGAACCGGGCGCAGGAATATCCTCGGCTTCATGATCCTCGGCAAAACGCCGAGGCGCGATACGCAGTTGTCCCCGCAGCGGGTATTGGCTGCTCACCGCCTTTATCGCCACCAGCTGATTGCGGCCGTCCGCCTGCACCATGCTCAAAAAACTTTCGGTTTGCGCGGTACGTAACCCGCTTTGCCGGGCGCTAGTCTGAAAATCCACGGGCAGGGGATGATCCGCGGCGATCACCAAATCCGCCCCCAACAGCACATTGGCCTGAAGCACCAGCAGTTGTTGAACACGGTCGGTGAAAAATCCCACCGAACTCATGCTGGCCACCGCGATCACCACCGCCAGTGCCAGCACCCTGACTTCGCCCGAACGCCAATCACGGCCGAGCAGTCGTAATGCCAACATCATGCGCTTCATTGCATAGCCTTTAGTCGTCCCGCCTCCAACTCCAAGCGGCGGCTGCAACGCTGCGCCAGGGATTCATCGTGGGTCACCAATACCAGCGTCGTCCGATGCTCACTGTTCATGGTAAACAACAATTCGATGATGCGTTGGCCCGTAGCACTGTCAAGATTACCGGTAGGCTCGTCGACGAACAACAATCTGGGTTGCGGGGCGAAGGCGCGGGCCAAGGCCACTCGTTGTTGTTCACCGCCGGAAAGCTGTTTTGGGTAGTGATGCAGGCGTTTCGCCAGCCCCACCCGCTCCAAAACTTCGCCGGCTACGCTCAGGGCATCGCCGCGGCAGGCAAGCTCCAGCGGCAACGCCACATTCTCCAGCGCGGTTAGATTGGGCAAGAGATGAAAGGCCTGAAACACGAAACCCACCCGCGCGGCGCGCAGACGCGCACGCCCATCTTCATCCAGCACGGAAATCTCCACGCCGTCGAGAAAAATGCGGCCGCTGGTGGGCGTATCCATCCCCGCCAAAAGACCCAACAGGGTGGACTTGCCCGCGCCCGAAGCCCCAACCACCGCCACCGCCTCGCCGAAGAAGATGCTAAGATTGACATTCGTCAGAAGACTGAGCTGGCCTTCAGGGCTGGCGACTTGCTTATTCAAATTCTGAGTAACAATGACGGCCGACGACTGCGAATTCGACATGCGGAAAATTCTCCTGTTAATCCTACTGCTGTGCCTGCCGCTTTCCAGCCTTGCCGCCACCACCGTGCTGGTGCTGGGAGACAGTTTAAGCGCCGCCTACGGTCTAGAGCAAAATCAGGGGTGGGTCAGCCTGCTGGAACGCCGTCTACACGCGCAGTACGGCGACTGTCGGGTGATTAACGCCAGTATCAGCGGCGAGACCAGCGCGGGTGGGCGCAGCCGCATCGTCGCGTTGTTAAGCCGCCATCACCCCGACATCCTCATCGTGGAACTGGGCGCAAACGACGGTCTGCGCGGCCTGCCGCTCACGGAGATGTACAGCAATCTCGACGCCATCATCAGCGCGGCGCAACACCATGCCGCCAAGGTGCTGCTGCTCGGAATGCGCCTGCCGCCCAACTACGGCCCAATCTATACCCGGGAATTCCAAAATGTCTATCAGCGCCTGTCAGACAAACTTCACATCGCCTGGGTTCCATTTTTTCTGGCGGGGCTGGCGAAAGAAAGAAATCAATTCCAAGCCGACGGTCTCCATCCCGTCGCCGCGGGCCAAAGCATAATGCTCGATAATGTCTGGCCCGCATTAAAAGCTTTGCTGAAAAATTAAACGAATGCGGTAAATAGCTGAATAGTCGCTCAACCCGAATTCTTATAGTCCATAGCAACCACATACCAAATCACCAAAGATGGCCTCCACCCGCAACAAAATAGTAGGCGTGAAATGGAAAGATTCGGATTCCGGCCAAGAGATCCCGGGCTGGACGTTGAAAAATAGCCATTCCCGGTGGATGCGCGTTCGCCAGGTGGCGCTGAGCGCATAGTTGGTTACATGAGAATTGGGTTGACTCTCGCCGTAAACGCTGGCTTGATACGACAAGGCATGATTATTATCGATGGGGTGAAAAAGGAATAGATCCTGTTCAAAATCGAACTGCTGATCATGATCGCTCCACAGCGCCTGGGTTCGCGAGCGTCCTAAGTAATAACTGCTGAATTTATAGTCGGCGTCAAACTGCGTACTTTCGCCCATACCGCTTTGCTCATACCAATATAGCGCTTCAGTCAGATGATATTGCCAATTCTGAATAGTTTGCATTCTGGAGACACGCACCCTGACGAAGGGCGGCAAGGAAAGGCCGTGAAATCTGAAACCCGCGTCGGTATTTATGTTCCAACGCGGAGTATCAGCTACTTGTACCTGAACCGCGGCGCCAAAATTATTCGGCACGTCGACGCGCGGAACATTTTTTTGGACGGGCACGGATGACGTCTGCACCTCGCCGGTGACGTCGGTATTGCTTTCAATCAGAATATGCAGGCGCCTTTCCAGCGCGGGCAACACTACCTTCGCTTGCAATTGGGGGTTGAAATTGCTTGAACCACCTTTTCCAAGAACGAGGTCACTGTAAAATCGCAAATAACTCTTGCGGGACTCTTGGAACACCCGCTCAGCGGCAAAATATCTATCCACTCTGGTCGAAAGGGTGACGAATTGGTCTGAAAGATAATTGCGGGGCTTATCGAGCCAATCGAAGAGGCTCTTCTCCTCGGCGGGCGGGAGCGGCGGCTCTTCATCTGCCATGCCCCGCAAAGGCAGCAACAGCACCACGGCAAATAACCATCCTGCCGCGAGGCGCGATATGACCTTGGTAATTAACATCCGGTGCATTTTGGATTTATTTGTACACTTTGCGCCGAAACAAATCGTTGCGGCGACTCACCAGACGATCGAGAAACAATAGTCCGTCAAGATGATCAATCTCGTGCTGCACGGCGCGGGCTTCGAAACCTTCACAACGATAATGCCGCTTTTCGCCGTATTCGTCGTAGGCCTCAAGCGTAATGCGCTCCGCGCGGATGACATTGCCGGTGAAATCGGGCACCGATAAACAACCCTCCCGCCCCACGGCGAAGCCTTGCCACTGGGTGATATCGGGATTGATTAGCACCATGCGTCCGTTGTTGAGGTATTTAGGCTTGACGGAAATATCGACGATAACGATACGTAGACCCTTCCCAACCTGCGGCGCGGCGATACCCACTGCACCGGGACCCGCCAACCGCGTTTCCTCCAGATCTGAGATGAAAGCACGCAGGTTGACATCAAAATGCTCGGCAGGCTTTGCGATCTCCTCAAGGCGTGGATCGGGATAAGTCAGTATTTCCAATACCGCCATGCATTATCCCACCATGGTTTCGATGGGATTGAGTTTAGCTTCGATACCTTCATCTTCCCGCACTACCGCCAAAGCCGAGCGCAAGGCCTCCATACCTTCGCGGGCCTGCCCTTCAATATGCATGATATAAATAGGCCGCTCCGCCGTGCCGCCCACGTCCGATTCCAGGTTGAGGATATGCAACCCCGCCCCCCACAACACGCCGGTAGTTTTAGCTACGATACCGGCGCGGTCGGCGCCAAACACCGAGATGCGTACGTCCGGGACCATATGTTCATGTAAATGGCCTTCGATCTTGTCGATGTGCATGTGGAGATCCAGGGATTCGATCACGGGCTCCAAAACAGCTTGCAGGGATTTGAGCGTGCCGTCGTGTTGCACCATGAGCATGATGGTGAAATTGCCGCCCAGCCGCATCATGGAAGCCTCACCCAGATTGCAGCCGCCATCGAACAGGGCCGCGGTCACCCGGGCAACGATCCCCGGGCGGTCCTGTCCGACAACCGTCAGCATATACCAGCGTTTCATTGCGATCTCCTACCCCATCCCCTGGGCGGAATTATCTTCTCAATACAGTGAGCTGTCAGCAATATAAATCGTCACCACCCCCGCCGACATGAGGATGATCTGCTGTAAGGTAGCGGCAAGCTCCATGCGCCGGTGCAGACCCGGGATCAGATCGGCCACGGCCACATAGATAAAACTCGAGGCCGCTATCGCCAGGGCATAGGGCAGTAGATGCTGCATGCCCTGCAGACCGTAATAGGCGATCAAAGCGCCGCCTAACGTGGCCAATCCCGATAACATGTTAAATACTAAGGCTTGCATGCGACTGAACCCGCTGTGCAACAACACCGCAAAATCTCCCAGTTCCTGAGGTATCTCGTGGGCCGCTACCGCAATAGCCGTTACCGCCCCGAGATGAATATCGGTGAGAAACGCCGCACCGATCAGGATGCCGTCCACAAAATTATGCACGGTGTCGCCGATCATGACGATGGAGCCGGTCGCCTTGGTGGTGCGCCGATGATGATCCGCGGGATCGTGCGCCTCGCAGCGGTCGTCATGGCAATGACGCCACAACACCATTTTTTCCAGCAAAAAAAATACCAGAACGCCGAGCAATACCGTCAAGGTGATGGAATGCACTTCTTCCCCCTGTACACCTTCCAAGGCATGAGGCAGCAAAGCAAGAAACGCCGCTCCCAACAAGGAGCCAATGGCGAAACTGATGAAATGCGGCAATAAACGGGTCCGTATTTGCTCAGGAAAAACCAAGAATATCGCGGCGACCAGCACGCTTAGCACACCGCCCAGCAGGCTGAATATAATAATCCAGGTTAGGAGACTCATGGATATTCGTGAGGCGGATCTTTGACAGCGGGCAAGTCTACCCTATTCACCGGGTGTGTCCAGCCAAATCAAGCTCGCCATCCGGCCCGTTACCCCGTCGCGGCGATAGGAATAAAATCGCGCCGTGTCGTTGAACGTACACCAATGGCCGCCGTAAACGCTGTCGACATGAACCCCGGCCAAACGCTGCCGCGCCAAGCTATATATATCCGCCAACCAACGCCCTGCGGCCGAAGGACGAAAGGCCGCCGCCGACGCCGGATCCGCGGCGATGAACGCGTTGCGCACCTCATCCCCAACTTCGAAGGCTTCGGAACCGATGGCGGGACCCATCCACGCCAGTAATTGCGTGCCGGAACGACGCAACTCGCGCACTGCATTTTCGATGACGCCGCCTAACAAGCCCCGCCAACCGGCATGCACCGCGGCCACTCGCGTCCCGCCCTCATCGCATAGCAATAGCGGCAGACAATCGGCGGAAAGCACAGCGCACACCGTACCGCCTCGATCTGCATAACTCCCATCCCCCTTTGAACCCGGCTTGGCCATAATGGCGTTCACTACCGCCGTCCCATGGACTTGCTGCAGCCATGCCGGCATAGCGGGTAAATGCAAGGAATCAATCACGCGCCGGCGGTTCTCCGCCACATGCCTAATCCCATCGCCTACATGCTCCGCCAGATTCAACGAGGCATAGGATCCTTCGCTAACGCCGCCGCGGCGGGTGGTGGTACAGGCGCGTACCCACGGCGGAGCAGGCCATTCCGGCACCAGCCATCCCTTACGTTCTATATCAAACTCGGGAGGGTGCGTCGGCACGCAAAGTCTCCAACAATTGTCGCATGTCCGCCGGCAAAGGCGCTTCCCAATTAAGGGCCTCGCCGCTCTCGGGATGGATCAGCCCCAATCCGCCTGCATGTAGGGCTTGGCGCTTGAAGCCTTGTAAAGCTTCCTGCATAGCGGCGCCACTATCGGCAGGCACGCGCAGTCGCCCGCCGTAGGTCTGATCACCGACCAGGGGATGATGGAGGTGCGCCATATGCACGCGGATCTGGTGGGTACGACCGGTCTCCAACCGCACCTTGATATAACTATGGGCTCGAAAGCGTTCCAGCACCCGATAATGGCTGACGGCCTCCTTGCCTGCCCTCACCACCGCCATGCGGGTACGTTCCACGGGATGGCGGCCGATAGGCGCTTCAATTGTGCCGCCAGCGGTCATTATCCCCGCTACAATGGCAGCATATTCCCGTTTTACCGTACGAGCCCGCAACTGTTCCACCAAGCGCTTTTGCGCGAGCAAACTGCGCGCTACCACCAATAGACCGCTGGTGTCCTTATCCAAACGATGCACTACGCCGGCGCGGGGAATGTTGGCCAGCTCGGGGGCGTAATGCAGCAAGGCATTGACCAGGGTCCCTTCGCGATTACCGGCGCCGGGATGCACCACTAAGTTCGGCGGTTTGTTGATTACGAGGATCGCGCTGTCCTGGTAAACGATAGCGAAAGGAATCTCCTGCTGTCGCCGCCAAGGCGTCTCCACCTCGATGGGAGCGGTCACGACGATACGCTCCCCACCCCGCACCGGGTCGCGTGGCCGCAGCGATTTCCCGTCCACGGTCACATGCCCGGCGAGCAACCACCGCTGCAAGCGTGTTCGTGAATAATCGGAAAATAATTCCGCCAACACTTGATCCAGACGCCTTCCCGCCGCCTCGGGCGGCACGTTGGCCACGAGTTGATGAATATGCGTGCGATCCGCACCGGCCACTGTTTATATCCTGAAGGCAAAAATGTAAGTATAATGCCGAACAACATTGCATCTCCATCGGCTTCGGCCCTATCAATGACAATCCAGCCCGCTTAGGGGTCCATCGAGATGAAAAATGGTGAAACCCGCTCTTGATCCAGGAATTGCAGCGATTACCATGCGTCATCTCTTCGTTTTGATTTTATCGACCCTCACGCTCGGCGGGTGCGCGCTGTTCACCAATCCCGCCGATAATCCCGACAAATGGTCGGCCGAAAAATATTATGCGGAGGCCAAAAAGGCGTTGAACGCGACCGACTATAAACTTGCCGTAGAGCGTTTCGAGGGACTGATCTCCCATCATCCCTTCGGTCCCTATGCGCAGCAGGCGCAATTGGATCTCGCCTATGCCTATTACAAATACAATGAAGCGGATTCAGCCATCGCGGCGGCCGATCAATTTATCAAGCTCTATCCCCGCAATGAGCGGGTCGATTACGCCTATTACGTAAAAGGGCTGGCGCGCTTCCCGAAATCTGATTATCTGGAAGATGTCTTTTCCCTGGATATGGCGCAGCGGGATTCGCGCGCGCTGCGCGAATCATTCCAATCTTTCTCGGAACTGGTCCAACGATTTCCCGACAGCCCCTACGCGGCGGATTCCATCCAGCGCATGGTCTTTCTGCGTAATGCCCTCGCCCGCAATGAAATGTACGCCGCGGAATTTTATATGCGCAAGGGCGCGTATGCGGCAGCGGCCAACCGCGCCAAATACGTGGTGGACCACTACGATCGCTCTCCTTCGATCCCGGGGGCCTTATCACTCATGGCCACCGCATATGATCATTTAGGGATGACGCATCTGGCACGAGATACGCGCCGCATCTTGGAACTCAATTTTCCTCAGCAATCCCGCGGCAAGGCGCTTGCCCGCTGATCCGGCTATATTGCCACTTAGCTGTACGGGGAAGTCGCTGAAGTAAATTAAACCGGCGATATCTCTTGCAAGTAACTCGGCACTCTTACTCGGAATCCGGCAACAAGGCGATACCTGCCCCGTCATCGTACCCCGCGAATCAGGCTAAATTGCGTCGTTGCCTTCCTCACCGGTGCGGATGCGCACCACCCGCTCTACGTTGCTGACGAATATCTTGCCGTCGCCGATCTTGCCGGTACGGGCAGCTTGGGCGATGGCTTCCACCGCGCGCTCGACGTGATCGTCCTGCACCACCACTTCAATCTTGACCTTGGGCAGAAAATCCACCACATATTCCGCGCCGCGGTAAAGCTCGGTGTGGCCCTTCTGGCGACCGAAACCCTTTACTTCCGCCACGGTCATTCCGGTGACGCCGATCTCCGACAGGGCCTCGCGCACGTCGTCGAGCTTAAAGGGCTTGATGATCGCTTCCACTTTCTTCATTTGTGTTTCCCCTCCGACAAAAAATCCAGCGCTGTGGACACTAGCATATACAACTCTCCTTCGACACCCAAATCAGCGCCTGCCAGCAATTCTAACTAAGCCAAGCCATCGCGCTTATTATTACCTATAATAATCAAATTATTAAAATAATAAATCAATCCTCTCTCTGAGGTTTATTGGGGAATGCGGAAGTGATGGGATAACGCCGATCGCGACCAAAGGCGCGCCGCGTCACCCGCACTCCCGGCGGCGCCTGACGGCGCTTGTACTCGTTGCGATTCACCATGGTCGCTACTCGCTGCACGGTTTCCCCATCAAAACCCGCTGCGACGATCTCTTCCACGGATATATCCTGCTCCACATACATTTCTAAAATCGGATCCAGGACATCGTAGGGCGGCAGGCTGTCCTGATCTTTTTGATCCGGCTTCAACTCCGCCGATGGCGGCCGTTCGAGCACCCGTTGCGGAATCACAGGCGCCGCACTATTACGATATCGCGCCAAGGCATAAACCATGGTCTTGGGCAAATCCTTGATGGGGGCATAACCGCCGGCCATGTCGCCGTAGAGGGTCGCATAGCCCACCGCCATTTCGCTCTTGTTGCCGGTGGTAAGCAGAATCTTGTGCTTCTTGTTGGAGATAGCCATCAAGATCACACCGCGGCAGCGGGCCTGGATATTTTCTTCAGCGGTATCCGTCGCCATGCCCGCGAACTCGTGCTTGAGACTGTCGAGAAAGGCCTGAAACGCCGGCTCGATGGAGATGACATGGTATTTCACGCCTAAGGTGTCGGCCTCGGCGCGGGCATCCTCTACGCTCATGGCGGCGGTATAGCGAGACGGCATCAGCACCGCTTCAATGCGTTCGGCACCGATGGCATCCACGGCAATAGCCAGGGTCAGCGCCGAATCCACGCCGCCCGACAGGCCTATCACCGCGCCTTGAAAGGCGTTTTTCTCGATGTAATCCCGCACCCCCAGTACCAAGGCGCAGTAGACGCTTTCCGTCTGGGATAAAGGTGCATATATCTTCCCAGGCAAGGGCGTGATCTCATTATCGCCGCACTCGAACTCTGCGATGTATATCTCTTCCACGAACGGCTGCCCGCGCAGCATCACGTTCCCATCGGCGGCCATGACCAATGACTCACCGTCAAATACCAATTCGTCCTGACCGCCTACTTGATTGACGTAGACGATAGGCATTGGCGCTTCCGCTATCCTCTGCCGCAGTACCGCCTCGCGCTCCCCGCCTTTTAGGGCATGATAGGGCGAAGCATTGAGGTTCAATATCAAGCGCGCTCCGGCCGCCGACGCCTGCTGCATCGGCCCGGGATGCCATAGATCCTCGCATATGGTGATCGCGATGGGCACGCCTTGGAAATCGACCACTACCGGTTCGCGACCCGCCTGAAAATAACGTTTCTCGTCGAAGACACTGTAATTAGGCAGGTGCTGTTTATGGTAGGTGGCGAGCAGGACGCCGTTACGAATCCAAGAGGCACTGTTGTACAGCCCTGCGGGGCCGGGGGCCGGGTAACCGATCACCACATCGATGCCCATGACCTGGCGCTTCAAAGTCTCCAGACCGCGCAGCACTTGGCGGTGCAAACCGGGGCGCAATAAAAGATCTTCGGGAGGATAGGCAGTGAGCGCCAGTTCGGGAAAGACGATGATATCGGCGTGCAATTCGTCCCGCGCCCGCACCATGGCCGCCGTCGCCTTGGCCACATTGCCCGCCACGTCGCCCACCAGCAGGTTGAGCTGGGCCAGTGCTATACGCATCCGCATCGCTAACCTGTAAAAAACTCCAGCATCTTGGCGCCGATCTCCGCCGGCGAACGGGCCACGCTCACACCTGCCGATTCCAGAGCGGCAATCTTGTCCGTGGCGCGGCCCTTGCCGCCGGCGATGATGGCGCCGGCATGACCCATGCGTTTGCCGGGGGGCGCGGTAACGCCGGCGATATAGGCGACCACCGGTTTACGCACCTGAGCCCTGATAAACTCCGCCGCCTCTTCCTCGGCGGTACCGCCGATCTCGCCGACCATAATAATCCCCTTGGTTTTACGATCCTGCTCGAAGAGTTTGAGACATTCGATAAAGTTTGTTCCCTGAATGGGATCGCCGCCGATGCCCACACAAGTGCTCTGCCCCAGACCGTTCTGGGTGGTCTGATACACCGCCTCATAGGTAAGGGTACCGGAGCGGGACACGATACCGATTGTGCCGGGCCTGTGAATCGCTCCCGGCATGATGCCGATCTTACACTCCCCCGGGGTGATGATGCCTGGACAATTGGGCCCGATGACACGGGAATCATAGGATTTCATGGCGGCCTTGACCTTAAGCATATCGATCACCGGGATACCCTCGGTAATGCACACGATGATCTTGATACCCGCATCCGCCGCCTCAAGAATGGCGTCCGCCGCGTAGGGCGCAGGTACATAAATCATGGTAGCGTCGGCCTGCGTTTCCTTTATCGCATCGCGCACTGTATTAAACACCGGCAAGCCGAGATGGGTCTGTCCGCCTTTGCCAGGCGTCACGCCGCCCACCATTTGCGTGCCGTACTCCAAAGCTTGTTGAGAATGGAAAGTGCCCTGCTTGCCGGTGAACCCCTGGCAAATCAGCCGCGTATTCTTATTCACCAAGATCGCCATCAGTTCCAGCTTCCTGCCGCCAGCTTCACTACCTTTTGCGCGGCATCGGTGAGACCCTCCGCCGTGGTGATGGCAAAGCCGCTGTTGCGCAGCATGGCCTTGCCCTGCGCCACATTGGTTCCTTCCAATCGAACCACCACAGGCACGGCTACGTGCACTTCTTCCACCGCCCTGATAATCCCCTCAGCGATAAGATCGCAACGCACGATACCACCGAAGATATTTACCAGCACCGCCTTTACCTTAGCATCGGACAGGATCAGCTTGAATGCCTCGGCAACCCGCTCCGCCGTGGTTCCGCCGCCCACGTCGAGAAAATTGGCTGGTTCGCCGCCATGCAGCTTGATGATGTCCATGGTGGCCATGGCCAGACCGGCGCCATTTACCATGCAAGCGATACTGCCGTCGAGGGAAATGTAGTTGAGTCCGTGTTGCTCCGCGATAAGCTCTTTTTCATTTTCCTGGGAAGGATCCTTGAGTTTTATCAACTCAGGATGGCGGTACAAGGCATTGTCATCAAGGACGATCTTGGCGTCCACCGCCAACAGCTCGCCCTCCTTGGTGATCGCCAGCGGATTGATCTCCACCAGGCTGGCGTCCTGCTCCATGAACAGCCGATATAGACCGCTCATCACCGCTCTCAGTGCTTGAAACTGATTCATATCGAGCCCAAGCGCGAAACCAACCTGCCGCCATTCATAGGGCTGCAAACCGACCACGGGATCGATGGTAAGGGTGAGTATTTTCTCGGGTTGAGTGGCGGCAACCTGTTCGATATCCATACCCCCCATGGCCGAGGCCATGAATACCATCCGCTCGCGGGCGCGATCGATGACGGCACCCAGATAGAGTTCCCGCGCCACCGCCGAAACCGGTTCGATCAATACATAATTTATAGGTAAACCGGCGTGCAACGTTTGATGGGTCACCAGGCGCGAGCCGAGCATGGTGGTTAGGGTGCGCTCCAATTCCGACAAACCCTGAACGATCTTCACTCCGCCGGCCTTGCCCCGTCCGCCTGCATGCACTTGCGCCTTCACTACCCAGCGCTCACCGCCGAGGTGGCTGGCGATGGCCCGCGCCTGCTCCGCGCTCTCCGCCGCGCCGCCGCGCGGGATAGGAATGCCGTAAGTCGCGAATAATTGCTTAGCCTGAAACTCGTGCAGATTCATGCTTGGCCTAGTGATCAAGTTTAAGCCGCGCGCCAAGACCACGGCATCGCGCTTGCACCTTGAAGCTTACTGTTAATGGCTTGTGGCTGGTAGCTTAAAAGGGAATATCATCGTCAAAATCGCCGGCGGGTTCGGCAACTGACTCTCCCTTTTGCCAGGATCCTCCAGAGCCTTCAGATTGTTGCTGCGGGGCTGCGCCTCCACCCGCACCGCGGCTGTCCAGCATCTGCATGTCGTTGACGATAATCTTGGTGGTATAACGGTCCTTACCCTCTTTGTCCTGCCACTTCTCGGTACGGATACTCCCTTCCACATAGACCTTGGAACCCTTTTTCAAATATTCCCCGGCGATCTCCGCCAGCCGTCCGAATAGGGTGAGGTTATGCCATTCCGTATGCTCCTTCTTCTCGCCCGTTTGTTTATCTTTCCAGGACTCGCTGGTCGCCAGCGTAGCACTCGCTACAGCCCCACCGCTCGGCATATATCTCACTTCCGGGTCTTTGCCCAGATTGCCGATTAAAATTACTTTGTTAACGCCTCTCGCCATATTCGAATCCTCGCTTCGTCAGCCACCGAATTAAAGCCAAAGCTTATCCTAGTTCCGCCGCTTTTTCATTCATATATCAGCCACGGAAAAGGTTCGCAGCGTATCCATGTCAAGTTTGGTTTTATCCACCTTCAAATAAGCTACTCCTTCTTCCACAATTACTACCGCCTCCGCCACCCCCGGCACCCGGAGAAGACGCTCCGCCAATACCTCGGCCTCCGCCAGGCTCACCTTGCCCACTTGTAAAAGGTGGCTACTCAAATAACGCGGGGGACGCATGGTAGCCCCCACCCCCAGCCATAGGGCCGCCGCCAGCATGCCCATGGCGAACACCCAGGCGCTGCCCTCAGCCCCCAGCAGCCAACCGCCCAAGGCACCGCCGCAGAAGGCGCCGAAGAATTGCGAACTGGAGTACACACCCATGGCGGTACCCTTTTTATCGGGAGGCGCCATCTTGGCGATCAGGGATGGCAAGGTCGCCTCCAGGAGATTGAAGGCGATGAAGAACAACAGTAAACCGGCAATGAGCCCGGCGAGATGGCGATACTCGGCCATAAACACCAGTTCGGCAGCCACCAACAGCGCGATCGCGCCGACGAAGACCTGTTTCAACTTGCGGCGTTTTTCCGCGATGATCACGAACGGCACCATCACCGCCAGGGCGATGAGCATCACCACCAGATAGACGATCCAGTGCTGGCCGACGGGCAGTTTGGCCCCGTCGCGCAAGGCCAATGGCACCACTACAAAGGTGGAAGTGAGCAACAGGTGCAGGGCGAACACCCCGAAATTGAGGCGCAACAATTCGGGGTTTTTCAATACCGGCCCGAAATCGGCGAGCACCGGCTCGGCATCGTGATGGACACGGCGGGTAGCCGGAGTGGGAACCCACAGATACAGCACGGCCACGGCCACCAAACCCATCACCGCTGTCAGCCAAAAGATGCCGGGTACGCCGCCCATCCAAGTATTAAGAATGGGGCCGAGCACTAAGGCCACCGTGAATGACAGGCCGATACTGGCGCCGATGGTGGCCATGGCCTTGAGGCGGTGTTCCTCACGAGTGAGATCGGCCGCCAGGGCCATCACCGCGGCGGCAATGGCGCCCGCGCCTTGCAAGGCGCGGCCCAAGATCACCCCGTAAATCGAATCGGAGAGGGCCGCCACCGCGCTGCCGACAACGAAGATTAATAATCCCAGGGTAATGATTGGCTTGCGGCCGAAGCGGTCCGACAACATACCGAAGGGGATGCCCAGTATCGCCTGGGTGAGGCCGTAAATACCGATGGCCAGACCGAACAAGGCATGGGTGGATCCTTGCAGATGTTCCGTATAGAGGGCAAACACCGGCAGGATCATGAACAATCCCAACATTCTAGTGGAAAAAATCGCGGCCAAGGAAATGGCGGCGCGTTTTTCCGTGGGCGTCATTGCTGAATCATTCATTGTTTACTACTCGCTTTGCTAACGAACGCTCTAGACGGGTATATTAACAGGTTACTCTGAACGCGGAAAACTCGGGATGGATTATATTCATATTCGCGGCGCGCGCACCCATAATTTGCAAAATATCTCCTTAGACCTGCCGCGCGACAAATTGATCGTTATTACGGGCTTATCCGGCTCCGGCAAGTCGTCGCTGGCCTTCGATACTATCTATGCCGAAGGCCAGCGCCGTTACGTGGAATCCTTATCCAGCTACGCGCGGCAATTTCTGTCCATCATGGAAAAACCCGACGTGGACCACATTGAGGGTCTGTCGCCCGCTATCTCCATCGAACAGAAATCGACTTCCCACAATCCCCGTTCCACGGTGGGCACGGTCACGGAGATTTATGATTATCTGCGCTTGCTGTTCGCCCGCACCGGTGAACCCAAGTGTCCCGAACACGGCACGGTACTCGCCGCTCAAACCGTAAGCCAAATGGTGGATCAGGTTTTGGCATTGCCCGAGGGCACGAGAGTCATGCTGCTCGCTCCCGTAGTTCAGGAACGCAAGGGTGAGTATTTGAAACTTATCGAAGAGCTGCGCGGGCAAGGTTATGTGCGCGCCCGCATCGACGGCGAAGTTGTGGAGCTAGATGACGCCCCTAAATTGGATCTGCGCAAGAAGCACTCGATCGAAGTCGTGGTGGACCGTATCAAGGTACGTGCGGATATACAACAGCGTCTGGCCGATTCCTTCGAGACCGCGTTGGCCATAGGCGACGGCGTGGCGAAGATCGTTTTTCTCGATGGAGATTCAGAACTTTTATTTTCGGCGCGCTTCGCCTGCCCGCTGTGCGGATACAGCGTAGCGGAATTAGAGCCACGGCTGTTCTCCTTCAACAATCCCGCCGGCGCCTGCCCCAATTGCGACGGTCTCGGCGTAAAACAATTCTTCGACCCGCAACGCGTCGTCCCCAATCCGGGATTGAGCTTGGCCGGCGGCGCGGTGCGCGGCTGGGATCGACGCAACGTCTATTATTATCAATTACTGCGATCTCTGGCCAAGCATTACCGATTTGACGACGAGACGCCCTTCACCGAGCTGGCCGAAAATATTCAGCGGGTGATCCTCTACGGCAGCGGCGATGAGGAAATCAAATTCACCTATTTGAATGAACGCGGCGGCAAGACCACGCGGACCCATGCCTTCGAAGGCATCCTCCCCAACATGGAGCGCCGTTATCGCGAAACGGAATCCAACGTTATCCGCGAGGAACTGGCCAAATACCTAAACTCGCAACCTTGCCCCGAATGCCAAGGCGCGCGGCTCCGGCGCGAGGCGCGCTACGTGTTCATCGCCGGGCATACCCTGCCGGAAGTGGCGCGCATGTCCATCGCCCGTTCTCATGAGCTGTTCAGCACGCTACGCCTGCCTGGTCGCCGCGGCGAGATCGCCGGGAAAATCCTGAAAGAGATCTGTGAGCGCCTCAACTTCCTGATCAACGTCGGCCTGGATTATCTCACTCTGGACCGCAGCGCCGATACCTTGTCCGGCGGCGAAGCGCAGCGCATCCGCTTGGCGAGTCAAATCGGCGCCGGCTTGGTCGGCGTTATGTATGTACTTGATGAACCTTCCATCGGTTTGCATCAGCGCGACAATCAACGTCTGCTCGATACCTTGAAACACCTGCGCGATCTGGGTAATACCGTGATCGTGGTGGAGCATGACGAGGATGCGATCCGCTCCGCCGATTACGTGGTGGACATCGGTCCGGGCGCCGGCGCCCACGGCGGACGCATCGTGGCCCAAGGCACGCCCCAGGCTGTCATCGCCAACCCGGCCTCCCTCACCGGAAAATATCTCTCGGGGGATTTGAGTATCCCGGTTCCGAATCAACGTGTCCGCAATGAACCACAGCGACGACTCCACGTGTACGGTGCCTGCGGTAATAATCTCAAGAATATCGATGTCGCCATACCGCTAGGACTCATGACCTGCATAACCGGCGTCTCGGGTTCCGGCAAATCAACCTTGGTCAACGATACTCTCTACCGTCATGCGGCACGCATGCTATATGGTGGCGGTGAAGAGCCGGCCCCTTGTAAAGGGATTGTCGGTCTCGATCTATTTGATAAGGTCATCAACATCGATCAGAGCCCCATCGGCCGCACGCCGCGTTCCAACCCCGCCACCTACACCGGCTTGTTCACGCCTATCCGCGAGCTGTTCGCCGGTACTCAGGAGGCGCGTTCACGCGGTTACGGGCCGGGCCGTTTCAGTTTCAACGTCAAGGGCGGACGCTGTGAGGCATGCCAGGGCGACGGTGTTATCAAAGTGGAGATGCATTTTCTTCCCGACATCTACGTGCCCTGCGATGTGTGTAAAGGCAAACGTTATAACCGTGAGACCTTGGAGATCCGTTACAAAGGCAGGAATATCTTTGAGATATTGGAAATGACCATGGAAGAAGCCTTGGAATTTTTCAATGCCGTGCCCATGGTTAAGAACAAATTGCAGACCCTGATGGATGTAGGATTGTCATATATCAAGCTGGGCCAGAACGCCACTACGCTGTCCGGCGGCGAAGCACAACGTGTAAAATTGTCGCGCGAACTTTCCAAGCGCGGGACGGGACGCACACTCTATATTCTCGACGAACCTACCACCGGCCTGCACTTCCACGATATCCGCCAATTGCTGATCGTGCTTCATCGTCTGCGCGATCAGGGCAACACCATCGTCATTATCGAACACAACCTCGACGTCATAAAAACCGCCGACTGGATTATCGATCTCGGCCCGGAAGGCGGCGAAAAGGGCGGCGAGATCCTGGTTGTCGGAACCCCCGAGGTGGTGGCCGAACACGCCGACTCATATACCGGCCGCTACTTGCGACCGGTGTTAATGCAAACCGCCTTGGCGCCTCCCAGACAATACGCCAAAAATAAGCGCGCTTAACAACCTCGCAGAGGGCGAACTTCCCTAAATTTAAAGAGGACGCCGGCAGCTTGCGCTGGAGTTACTCATAAAATCGGGGGCTGTATTTCGTCACCTATTGGAGACATATTAAATGCGGTTTTTTCGACATATTCTTCTAAGTTTCATCCGTACACGGCAAAATTAGGATTTTCAGTCTGTCGTCGTCTTGCGACAAACTGGGAACTCTTCAAATAACTCTTCAAAAATAGCTGAGTTCCGTATTGCCAGGTACGGCGAGTTTAGGTGAAAATCGAGCGCTAAACCAACGCCATTTACTGCCGATATCCAAATGTATTTTGAGAATTGGCAACGTAGTTGTCTTAGTTTGCCTTATTGAACGGAATTACCGCACAGCAAAGGAGATTGGCCATGTTTGAAATGAATCCATTGAAGCGAAACACCGCAAAGACCGCGGACGCGCACGAAACCCAAACCACCAGCTCAAGTGCGCCGCTGCCGGCGCCCAAAGCGCCAAACCATGAACGCCCCGCCAGCCTCGCCACCATCGGCCCTTCCATTTTCATCAAGGGAGACCTGAGCGGTGAAGAGGACCTGATGATTCAGGGCCATGTGGAAGGAACCATCAACCTCAAGCAGAATAACTTGACCATCGGCCAGGAAGGCCGAGTTAATGCCAATATTCACGCGCATATCATTACCGTCGAAGGGAGCTTAAAGGGAGACGTATTCGGCGAGGATAAGGTGATCATTAAAAAGACCGGCAACGTTAACGGTAATGTCACAGCGCCGCGAGTCAGCCTGGAAGACGGCGCGAAATTCAAAGGCAGCATGGATATGGACTACAAACGCGCGGAGTCGGCCGCGCCGCGCAGCGATGCTGCCTCCGCTTCCGTTTTCAAGCTTGACAAAACATCGGGCGGCGATAAGGCTTCTTTCGAATCAAAGGGCGCCGTTAAATAAAAATTTCGGTCACAGCCTGCAATGAACAATAAGCAGAGAAGATTTATTGGGCGGCTAGTTAAATGGTGATGTTGCATTACACTAAATTCGATTCGGAAGCGGTATCTCCCGGGCTTCAGGAGACGAATAGTCCTGTATTCGCGACACTCATCGATACCATGGGCAAAAGGGCAAACTGGGTCATTCTCGACTTAGGTCCCGCCCGCTCCGCTAATTTGGAGCTGCTGTCGCGCTTCCGCTGCAGGCTGTTTATCGAAGATGCCCATGAATTGATCTCAAGCTTTACCGGCGACTCTGTCGCCGATAACGCCGCTTTGCTGAACTGGCTGGAACAATGGACCGCCGATACCGACTATGCATCGATCGACGTAGTGCTTGCCTGGGATATTTTCAATTATCTCGATGCCCGGTTGTGTAAAACCTTCGTCGATCATGTCACGCCGTTGTTAAAGCCCGGCGCCCACTTCTATCTATTAATCTATTCGCAAAAGGTAATGCCAGCCTTGCCTATGCAGTTCAAAGCACTGTCAGCCGACAAGATGGAGTGCAAACCACTAACCCGGGCGACGCGCCCTTCTCCGCGTTTCAACCAGACTGATATTAAAAAGCACCTGCAGGAATTCTCCGTCTCCAAATCGGTATTGCTTCGCAACGGCATGCAGGAATACCTGCTTAAACGCACAGTTTGAGATACCTCAATTCTTTACCCTCCTGAAACAGACGCGCTATCTTGCCAGCCGAGGCAATAGAATCTCTACCCCGTCGACAACCACCTATAAAATGTTGGTTTTTCAAGCTGCTTAATGACTGTACCTCCGTAAATTCGCATAACACTTCGTTTAGTTTTTAGAGTATTTTATGCAAGGATAGAACCTTGATGCCGGAGGGTGCATCGTGACTATCAATCGTTCGCAACCAAGGTAGAACAGAATGAAAATGAATATCGGCGGCACATGGCGCATCTTGGCAAGCGGCTTAGCGGCCATGATAGCCTTGACTGTTGGGGCAAGGCCGGCGAGTGATCACTTAAGTACTGCACGCGATAAGCCCTCAAATCCCGTTGAGCTTATCTATTCTGCAAACCAGGCGGCGGAAAATATATCGGGTTACCGCATCGAGCTGGCGAACGGGAGGATCAGCAAGTTATCTGGATCGCCCTATCGCTCCGGACGCTATCCGGTGTCTATTTCCATGTCGTCGGACGGCCGCTTCGTCTATGCGGCTAATCAAGGCTCCGCCTCGGTTTCCGCGTATTCCGTCAATCCCGACGGCAGCCTGCGTCCCGTCATCGGATCTCCCTTCAACGTGGGCGCCTATCCCGATGCCGTGACGGTAACGCCGGATGGCCGTTTTGCATACGTGACCAGCGAGGACGGCAATATCACTACACCGTATAAGATCGATTCCGCAACGGGTGCACTGAGTAAAGCGGGCAATGCAGCGGCGACCGGCGCTCACCCCATTTCCATTACGATTTCCCCCAACGGTCATTTCGCCTTCGTCTCGAACTATAATGACGACTCCGTCAGCGCCTATCGCATCGATCCGCACAGCGGTACCCTGGCAGCGGCAGGTAGCGCGGTCAAAGTCGATATGCATCCCATTTATATAACGGTTTCAAAAGACAATCGGTTCATCTACGTGGCAAATTATGGAACAGCTGCAGTATCGGCTTTCCGCATTGATGCCACCACCGGACAGTTGAGTGAAGTTCCCGGCTCGCCGTTCATAGCCGGGTCGCAACCTTATTCCGTAACGGTGGACCCCACCAATCGCTTCGTCTATGTGGCGAATTGGGGCAGCCACAATCTCTCCGCCTTCAAACGCGATGAGGTCAGCGGAGCACTGACCGAAATCCAGGGCTCGCCTTACCCCACCGGCTGGTTCCCTTACGCGGTGGTGGTGGATCCCAAAGACAATTATGTCTACGTTGCCGACAATGGCGCCGGCACCATTACCGCCTACCATCTCGATCCCGGCACCGGCGCCTTGACAAAGATATCAGGATCGCCGTTTCAAGTGGAGCCCGGTCCCTACGCGCTAACCGTCGGCACCTTGGCGACTCATTAGCATGCGCATCGCGGCGTGGCGCAGCCGCTGCGGCTAATTCTTTTTGCAGTTGCATTGCGCCGCGCACGGTGTAGGCTGCTTTATCACTATCGAAGTCACGACAGATTTCATTCCCTTCCCGGCGCCGGCGGTTGAAAGCAGCGGCCCGGACGGCGAGGGTGCGGTCATCATGTTGCCCTCGATAAGCACCATCCGAGCGATAGACAAAATCGGCGTTACCTCCATGGGTGAAATCGCGTGGTTAAATCGAAAATACAAAAGGCCAGGTTATATTCCATGAGGAGGTGCAGACTCGCTGATCCAATCAGCTGGGATCGCGAAACTTCATGGCATAACCACGCCCGTTAGACACTACCTAAAGAAAGGCGCCGGCAGTTCTTCCGGGCAAAGTGGCCCCCGCCAATGACCGTACGGCCACCCCGATGCCCCATACGAACGCAATACTCCGACGCCATGCCGTTTAGCTGGTTCTTATTCGTTGGCGCGCCAAATGGTTAAAAGCGCCTTATTATCGTCGAATTCCACATCGAACGCCCCTCGTATCCCATGTCGGATTATGAATCGTTGCAATACATTGGCTCTGGAAATTGAATACTGCGGCCATCGAAGGACTTGGCCACCACCGCTCGAGCCGCGCCTGGATAATTAAGACAAATAGATGTCGCCCGGGATGTCGAGGCAAATCGCACCGCTCGAAACGTGTTGTACGGGTCGTCCAAGTTCTGACATCTATTTTTTCGACATAATGGGATTCACGCCTTGCCGCTCAACTCTGCCAAGTTCAACTCGAAATATCGTTCTCCGTACCTTAACTTGTATCAAGATTATGATGGGCATAGACTGTACGCTTTCAAGCAAGCTTCCCTCATTCATTATTTCCGAGAGACCGTCGCCATGGCCCTAACCCCGTCCACCATGCTGCAACTGGGTTCCCCCGCCCCCGACTTCAGACTGCCTGATACCGAAGGGCGATTATTGTCCCTGCATGATTTTAAGGTCGCCCCCGCCTTGTTGGTAGCATTCATGTGCAACCATTGCCCTTACGTTAAACATATTCGCAGTGGGCTGGCCGCATTCGCTCGGGAATTCCGGCCTAAGGGGCTGGCTATAGTAGGTATCAACGCCAATGACGCCGCCAAGTACCCAGACGACAGTCCCGAAAAGATGGTCGATGAAGCGGCGATGGCAGGTTATACCTTTCCCTATCTTTATGACGAAACCCAAGCGACCGCTAAATCTTATCGTGCCGCCTGCACGCCGGATTTCTTTCTCTTCGATAAAGACCGCAAACTCGTCTACCGCGGGCAATTCGACGATAGCCGACCCGGCAATAACATTCCTCTAACGGGTAAAGATCTGCGGGAGGCGGTGATCGCCGTATTGGCGGGTAAACCGATCAACTCTGAACAGAAACCCAGTCTCGGTTGTAATATTAAGTGGAAGTCCGGTAACGCCCCGGATTACTTCAAAATCGGCTAGTGATACGCGAAAAAATCCGTTCGTCGAAAAATTAAAGGACGAACGGCATGAAGGAATGAGTGGCTAACTTAATAAATAACGGCGTACTTATCTACATACTTGCGGTATGCAACGATTCGTCACCGGAAAATTTCATATTATAGCGTTGTACGACCACGGCAAGATAACGCTCGACATTTTGGACATATTTAAAATCGCTTGGGTCCATCACCCGCCGCGCCGCGTTCAAACCGATGTTATAGGCTACCAAAGCCTGATGGTCGCTCCCCATATACCTGCGCAGATACTTAAGGTAGGCCGAAGCAATTCGAATATTGAATTCGTCGTCCGTAATCAAACGGGTAATCAATTGCTCATCGGTGCGAAAATAGCCAAGTTGTGGTTTGCGGCGCAATACGTCACGGGCCGCCGCCACTTTCACTTGCATCACGCCATAGGAGCGCTTGCCAAGTGGAGCGGACAAATGACCGAGTCGACCTAACTGTCCGGCAATGGTTTCTTGCAGCAACACCGCCTGTACCAATTTGGCGTGGGTCTGACCGCCATCCGCCTCGCCGATATTGTAGGCCATCCCCAACAATTCGAGTTGTTCCGGGCTGAACCAGTTTTTACCCAAGGGATTCCACAGACCCTCTTCGGGCTTGTTATTGGATACGCGTTCGAAATCGCCCCGACTGGGTAACCATGACGTATCAAAAAACGTACGGTCTGCCTGGGCCTGCATAGCATCCAAATCATCGCCGCCATTTTCATCGACGGCACAGCTCAGATTTACTTCATCCCCCATCACGGCCAAGACATCGGGAATCATCATTTGCGAGATCGCGCTGGCTAACGCAATAGGCGCGGCAAATACCAACAACCTCGTCAAATAGCTAACGCCAGAGGGATTTTTTACATTCATTTTACTGGGATTCATGGTTACACTCCACCTTTATATGGATCGGTTTTTTAGCAATAAGCGGTAAACTGCACCTCTACTGCTACCGGGTGTTATGCATCCTAACCCCTTATTTCAAGCCGCTGCCTGCGTCCCCGTTGATCAATTCTTTTGTACCATTCCGCAACGTGATGAACATTTAATCTTCTAAAATGTGCGCAGCATCACAAAACACAGACGATACGAATAGTAACAAACCCAACCACATAAAGTATAGTTATAAGAACAAGCCAATACTGATATAAAATAATATATGCATTGTAAGTTACTGCGCGACATCAAGATTTAATGAGCAAATAATCACTTCCTCAAGCATAATTTTCACTTAGATCCAAGTGATCTATGACATTTTTGCCCCTTCCTGGCTTGGATTTGGGACCCGCCACCCCGTACCGAGAGTTGTTCATGAACGCCCTTCAATGGCTTTATTTGCGGATGACATGGCTGCTCTATTTCACCCCATGCGGCTTGGCCCACCTCGCCGCAATAAAGCGGTAGTTGGCGGCACACTGGCCGTTCTGCATCTCTAACTACCGGATCGTCTACAAGCTCACGGCCGGCGCACTCCTAATATTATTCTTATAGCTACTGGACGACCCATGCGGGGAGATCTGGCAATGGCCTGAAAGGGGTGGGTCCCCGACGCCCCGACGTTGGCCTCAGTCGCGGGTTTTAGGTCGTCGATGCGTTATTTCAATACCGGGAGTTTCTCGGTCTACGTCAAGTGCACACCCCGCATGAGTAAACTGATTTTACTCTCTCTCCGTTCCTTCTCTCCACCCGGCACCCTTGGCATTTCTTCTCCTTGATCATCGTCTGGACCCGGGATATGAACGCCGCCTGGTTGGTAAGTTGCGTGGCCAGTACCCATTATTTCGCGATCGGCTCACGCCCGGAGGCGCAAACTGGAGTAGGAATTTGGCGGTCTATACCGCCGCTATCAGCGCGTAGCGGGTTTAATCTCCTCCCCGGCCGCTATCTCAGCCGAACCGAGGCCGCCGCTCTCATGGCGAAGGGCGAATACTCCAAAAGAGTATGACTGACTACCCGCTGCATTATCACGATTTGGCGACACGGGTGCGCATCGCTGCGTAATAGAGCACGGGGATGATGATCAATGTCAATGCTGTAGAGACCAGCACGCCAAAGATCAATGAAATCGCCAAGCCACTAAAGATAGGGTCATCAAGGATGAAGAACGCCCCCAGCATGGCGGCCACCGCAGTGAGAACAATGGGTTTGGCACGAACAGCGCTGGAACGGATTACCGCTTCGTCAAAGGGCGTTCCTTGACGTAATTCGTGATTGATGAAGTCTACCAGCAAAATCGAGTTACGCACGATGATCCCCGCCAGGGCAATCATGCCGATCATGGAGGTGGCGGTAAATTTGGCATCCATAAAATAATTCAGCAAGGCATGGCCCGGCATCACGCCGATAATAGTGAGTGGGATCGGCGCCATGATGATTAGCGGCACCAGGTACGACCGGAATTGCGCCACCACCAACAGATAGATCAACACCAGACCCACCGCGTAGGCGATGCCCATGTCCCGGAAAGTCTCATACGTGATCTGCCATTCACCGTCCCATTTGAGGCTGTAGCGATAGGGATCGTCAGGTTGTTTCAATAAATATTGCTTAAGGGTCTCGTTGCCCTCCACCGGTGTCCTATTCAACTGTGCAAAGATGGAAAACATGCCGTACAAGGGGCTGTCCAGCTTACCGGCCATGTCACCGGTGACGAACACCACTGGTAGCAGGTCTTTATGATAGATGGCGTGCTCGCGCTGGCCTCGCACTACGGTGAGCAACTCCGACAAGGGCACCATAGCGCCTTTAGTAGCACGCACCTTGAGATTCAACAGAAAACTCGGATCGGCCTTGTCCGCCACCGGCAACTCAATGCGGATCGGTACTGGATACTTAGCGTTTGCCCCGTGCAGGTAGCTCGCATTGTCGCCGCCCACCGCCGTAGCGACGGCCGCAGCGATAGTCTGTTGCGTCACGCCCAGCAAGGCGGCCTTGTCGCGATCGACATGCAGGATCAACTGCGGCTGGGGCGTTTCCACGCTGTCGTCCACATCCACCACGTCCGGCGTGGCCTCGAAGATATTGCGTACCTGCTGCGCCACGCGGATCTGTCCGTCGTAATCGATGCCGTAGATCTCCGCCACCAAGGGCGCCTGCACCGGCGGTCCCGGCGGCACCTCCACGATCTTGACGTTGGCGTTGAGGCGCCTACCAATCTCCTGCAAGGGACCACGCACCGCCAGGGCGATCTCGTGGCTCTGGCGATGACGGTGCTTCTTGTCCGCTAAATTCACCTGGATGTCGCCCACCTGGGCGCCGCTACGCAGATAATATTGGCGCACCAATCCGTTGAAATTGATGGGCGAGGCCGCACCGGCGTAGGCCTCATAATCGCTCACCTCCGGCACCGTGGCGAGATAGGCGCCCAGATCGTGCAACACCCGCGCGGTCTGTTCCACGCTGGTCCCTTCCGGCATGTCGACTACCACCTGGAATTCGGACTTGTTATCGAAGGGCAGCATCTTCATCACCACCAGCTTGAAGCCGACAAGACTCACCGACAACAGGATCAGCACCATCACTCCGGCGAACAATCCCCAGCGCCGCGAGCGACCCTTTTCTTTATCGAGGAACGGCCCCATCAAACGCTTAAACAAACGATACAACGGCGTATCGTGCATCTCGCCATGGGATGGATGAGGCTTGGCGTGATGCAGGACCTTAAACGTCAGCCAAGGTGTAATGATAAAGGCCACCAGCAGTGAGATGATCATGCCCATGCTGGCATTGATGGGAATAGGGCTCATATAGGGCCCCATTAAGCCGCTGACGAAGGCCATGGGCAATAGGGCGGCGATCACCGTGAAGGTGGCGAGAATCGTAGGCCCGCCCACTTCGTCCACAGCCGCGGGAATGGCCTCGGACAGGGTTTTGCCGCCCAATTGGCGATGGCGATGGATGTTCTCCACCACCACGATGGCATCATCCACCAGGATACCGATGGAAAAGATCAGGGCGAACAGCGAGACGCGATTGATGGTAAAACCCCACGCCCATGAGGCGAACAAGGTGATGGCCAAGGTCACCACCACCGCGGTGCCAACGATGATAGCCTCGCGCCAACCCAGGGCCAGCCACACCAGCACCACCACCGATACGGTGGCGAACACCAGTTTGAAGATCAGGTGCATGGACTTATCGTTGGCGGTGACGCCGTAATTGCGGGTGACGGTGACTTCCACGCCTTTGGGAATGAAGGTGCCCTTCAATGCATTGACGCGTTGAATAATCTGGTCGGCGATCTCCACCGCATTGGTGCCGGGCTTCTTGGCGATGGCTAGGGTCACCGCCGGAAACTCGCCCTTGGCGTCCGCGGGAATCCCCTTCTGTTGCGCCGCGACGCCGGAGCCGAACCACACATATTTTTCCGGCTGGTCGGGACCGCGGCTCACCGCGGCCACGTCGCGCAGATACACCGGCGCATCGCCATGCATGCCCACCACCAGCCCGGCGACATCTTCCGCGCTGGTCAACAAGGTCCCGGCACGCACCAAGATTTCCTTGTTGTTCGCCACCAAGGCACCCGCCTCGTGGGAGACATTGGCGGCGGACAAAGCGGCACGCAGATCCTCCAAGGCGATGTGGTGGGCGGCGAGGCGCTGCGGATCGAGCAATACATGCACCACCTGATCCGCGCCGCCGATGGTGTAAATGTCGCGGGTCCCGGCAACGCGTTTCAACTCCACCTCGATGGTATGCGCCACTTGCTGCAGATCGAACCCGGCCCGCGCCGGGTCCTTGGTCCACAGCGTCAGGGTCACGATGGGCACATCGTCAATACCCTTGGGTTTGACGACGGGCTGCCCGACGCCGAGATTGGCCGGCAGCCAGTCCTGATGGGAAAAGACCGCGTTATACAGACGCACGATGGCATCGTTGCGGTGTTCGCCCACTTTGAATTGCACAGTGAGCACCGCCAGGCCCGGCTGCGACACCGAATAGACATGCTTGATGCCCTCGATCTCGGAGAACACCTGCTCGGCGGGCGTACTGATCAGCTGTTCCACTTCCTGGGCCGAGGCTCCGGGGAACGGCACGAGCACATTGGCGAAGGTGACATCAATCTGCGGCTCTTCCTCGCGTGGGGTCACCAATACCGCGAACAGGCCAAGCAACAGGCCCACCAGGGCCAGCAGCGGCGTGATCTCGGAATGGAGAAACTTCTTGGCGAGCCCGCCAGACAGCCCTAGACGTTCATTGCTCATGATCCGCCTGCCGCTCCTTGAGCGCCAAACCAGCCTGTACCGGATCGAGGACCACTGACTCTCCCTCCTCCAAACCGGACAGCACTTCTACCATCCCCACGCCGCGCCGCGGTCCAATGCGAATCTGACGCAAACTGATGCGCCCATCCTTCTCCGCCACATAGGCCGCGGTGAGTTCACTGCGATGGATCACCGCTCGCGATGGGACCAGCAAGCGGCGCGACTCGCCGCTGAAGAAGGCCACCTTGACGAAGGTCCCGGGCCGCACTGCCTTCAAGTCCTTAGGCAGGCTCATGCGCACCTTCACGGTATGGCTGAGGGGATCGGCATACGGGAAGACGGTAAAATGTTCTACTTCTATGCTGGGCAAATCCTCGCCTGCAAAGATTATCCTAGCCCGATCATGTGCCTTCACGACGGTGATGAAGCTCTGCGGCACCTGCACCGTCACCCGCAGATCTTGCAGCGACATCCCCGTCATCAAAGGCTGACCGACGCCGACCGTCTCGCCCACCTCTACATGGCGCGCTACCACGAAACCGCTATAGGGCGCCTTGATCACGGTGCGATCGACATGTTCCTGCGACACCTGTACCTGTGCCTCCGCCGCCGCCAGACGTGCCGCGGCGCTGTTCAACGACGCGGTGACGCGATCCAGCTCGGATTGCGCCATGAGCTTTTTCGCAACGAGATTCTTGACGCGCCGGAATTCCAAACGCACTTCGGTAAGCCTGGCCTTGGCCTCATCCCGCACCGCCTTATCCTGGTCCAACTGGGCGCGCTGTTCGTTATTACGAAAGCGAATCAGCACGCTGTCCTTGGGGACGAAGTCATCCACATCGAAGTTGATCTCCTCGATGCGCCCCACGAATTCGGCCGCCACAGTGGACTGATGCACCGGCTCGACCACACCGTCCAGGATTTGCTCATCGTTGATGACTTGATAGCCTACCGTCGCCGTGGCCAAAGATTCGGCGGCACTCCATAATGGCGCCATCAGCATGGCCGCTGCGCCGATTAGGGATACAAATCGGATTGTTCCGCTCCTGGGGTCTCCCATAGCCAGGCCTCCCTGGTATTATAATTAGAATATAAGAATATCATAATATATTATGAAATCAAGACCTCCCTGCTTTACCGCGCGGACGCCACCTTCATATAAAAGCCTATCAAATAAATAAATTAACATCCGACTCGCCAGCAAACTCGAAAAAGGTCGCCGCGCCGCCGTAATCGATACCCGCGATAAAATCATCGCGGCTAAAATCGAATAGATCGATGGTCATCTGGCAACCGATCATCTTGACTTCCGCCTCCAAACACAACTGCCGCAACTCTTCGATGCTGGCGACGCCCTTATCCCGAATCTTCTTCTTCATCATGGCGGTCATAAGCGCCTGCATACCGGGTAAGGCCTGTAATATCGCCGGTACGGGAAACGGCATTGGCATCGCCGGATTTCCCAGTGAACTTACCTTCAGATCCAGGTTCTTACGCAGTAGCTGCAAACCGTAAAAGGTGAAAAATATTCGTGTTTCGTAACCCAATGCCGCGGCGGTGGAGGCCAAGATAAACGGCGGATAGGCCCAATCCAAAGTCCCTTTAGTAGCGATAATGGCTAATTTTTTCGCGGACATCTTTATCAACCCTCGTCACGATCCAGTATTACGCGCTACGGTAGCCACTTGAGTTCAAGGCACTGCAGCGGCTAGTCATGAAATTGGTGAAAACCCTTGTAAAGAAGTGAATGGAAATAGAATCGCCGATGAATTATGGTTGTGAAAACAAAATTTGCAAAGCCTCTCTTGAACCTTGACCGATACAATGCAAGCGCGATATCCGCCAAGTGGCGGACGACACTGTTGCTTATTCTACTTGGAATGAACCCCTCCTCGCCCGCTTTTGCGACGGAGGCCCCTGCGCCTGGCAAAACAGTCCCCGACTTCCTCTCCCTGCCCGACTTCGGCGACCCTTCCGGCGCGTTGATATCGCCCATCGAAGAACAGCAACTCGGCGCTGAGTTTATGCGCTCCGTACGTCGCTCGGTCAAAGTCATAGACGACCCTGAAGTCGAGGAATATATCCAGAATCTCGGATATCGCTTGGTCGCCGGTGCCGACCCGCAACCGTATCGTTTTACCTATTTCGTCATACAGGAACCCGACATCAATGCATTCGCCGGCCCGGGCGGCTACATCGGAGTAAACAGTGGTTTGATACTTATGGCGCAATCCGAGAGCGAACTGGCAAGCGTGCTCGCTCATGAAACCGCTCACGTCACGCAACACCATCTCTTACGTACCTTCGCCAAGGAAAATCGCGCCAGCATACCGACTATGGCGGCACTTATCGCCGCCCTGATCCTCGGGGTTCACAGTCCGCAGGTCGCGGAGGCCGCCATCGCATCGACCCTTGCCGGCAGTGCGCAGATGCAAATCTCCTTCACGCGTGAAAATGAGTTGGAGGCCGACCGCGTCGGCATGCAAATCTTGGTGTCGGCGGGCTATGACCCGCGCAATATGGCGGCATTCTTCGAAAGGTTGCAGCAAGCAACGCGTTTTTACGAAAGCGGCGTACCGAAACTACTCCTCGATCACCCGGTAACCGCGGAGCGTATCGCATACAGCAGAAGCCGAGCCGAACAATATCCGCATATAACACCGCCCGATGATCTCCCCTTTCAACTCATCCGCGCCAAACTTCGGGTAATCACCACCGCCGACGACAACCAATCCGTTCAATTTTTTGCGGACGCCCTCAAGCGGAAAACCTACGCTAACGAAGAAGCGGCCCATTACGGCTACGCCCTGGCACTGCTTAACAAGGGGGAAATCGACGAAGCGCGAAAACAAGTAAAATGGCTGCTGAATAAATCACCGAATCGTATCGCCTACCTCGTCATCGAAGCACAAGTAGAATCGGCGGCCGGAAACGGAAAGACCGCCCTGAAAATTTATGACGATGCGCTCAAACTCTATCCGCGCAACTATCCTTTGACAGTTCTCGACAGTGCAGAGTTGCTCCATGAAGGCCAAGCAGCGGCGGCGCGCCAATTATTGCGGGAATACCTGCGCTATCGCGAACCTAAACCGCTGCTTTACAAACAACTGGCTCAGGCAGAAAACGATGCCGGCTTCCCCATCGAATCCCTGCAAGCCATGGCGGAATACGACTATCTGAATGGACAAACCCGCAGTGCCATCGAGCGCCTGAACCAAGCGCTGCGCTTAACCAAAAATGATGATTTTTACCACGCCTCGCGTATTGAGGCCCGTCTCAAGGAGCTCAAACGGCAGGCGGAGCTGGAAGGGAAAGAGGATAAAGATGATAAACAAAAATCGCAATAGACGGCGCGACGCCAAAATAGCGCAACACCATAAATCGCCTTATCGCTATAGTCCGACAACAAAGAAACAGGAATCATTTCCCGGCCAACGCCGTCTCCACCTTAAGCCGGGCGCGAATGAAGGTGCTATGCGGAACGTGCAATAAATCGGCGACCTTGCGCACCAGGTATTCTTCGTGCTGGTCCTTGTTGAGATCGGCGAAGGCTACCCGCCACATCATCTCGATGACCTGCGCCTTTTGCTCCTGGGAAAACTCACGGTCCACCAATTGTGTAAACTGGGAAAGTGACACCGCGCCGTCGACCTCTTCCTCGGCTATGGCCACCAATTCATCGGTCTCCGCGCCGCTCAGTCCGAACAGGTCCTGCATTGCGCTCACCACCGCACGCCGCTCGGATTGCTCGACATGATAATCCGCGCGCGTAACCTCGATCAACAAGGCGGCGGTGGCGAGCCGCACGGCGTGCCCGCCGTCTTGTTGCCCCGCATGCACCCGAGATTGGATACGTTCGGCAAAGAACTGTTGGATGCGATGAATCATGGCGCTACCTGAATCAAATCTTTAGTTTGCATCGATCACTGGCCGGCAGCCACGGTCGCATTGCGCAGCAGGCTGATCATATCCGCGTTATCGCCCTTGACGGCGATATCCAGGGCCTCCTGACCGCCGCGGTTACGCACAGACACATCCACGCCGGCATGCAACAAGAATTTCGCCACCGCTATATGACCACCCACCACCGCGAACATCAAAGGCGTCATGCCGGTGCCGTCGGACACATCCAGGGTTCCCGGCAGTCCGTCGTCTCCTTCCAGCGCATTAATGTCGGCATGACGGCCTACCAGTGCCCGCACCAAATCCATGTTGCCATCCTTGGCCGCCTGCATCAGCGGAGTTTGCCCCGCGGTGTTACTGATGTTGGGGTCGGCGCCGTGATCCAACAGCAGATTCACCACATCACCGTAGCCGCGCTCCACAGCCCAAAATAAGGCGGTCTTTCCCGCATAACCGCGCATATTGGGAGCAGCACCTTTCTCCAGCAGCACCTTGACCGCTTCGGTGTGTCCATCTTGGGCGGCCTTACTGAGTGGGGTATTACGCACATCCGCCTTGACGCCGATCACGGCGCCGGCGGTGAACGACGGCGCGCGCTGTTGTTCTTCATTAGGGTCGATGCCCTTATCCAGCAGCATGGCCACGATCTTGGCATGCCCTTGCTCCGCCGCCACCGACAACGGGGTGTCGCCTTGCGGGTTGGCCAATTTCGGATTGGCGCCGTGCGCAAGCAAATAAGCGGCGATGTCCGCGAATCCCTTTTGCGCGGCAAGTATCAGCGCTGTATCGCCCAGCGAGGCCGCTTGCGCGATTGCCTGTTGCGAAAGCGGAATCCTTGCGCCGGTCCAAGTCCAGGCGCGATAACCGTTGGCGACGTGGTTGATGTCGGCGCCGCGTTCCACGACGGCACGCACCGCGTCCACGCTGCCGCCGAATACCGCCGCCAATAATGGCGTGACGCCGGCACGATTCGGGGCTTGCGGATCGGCCCCCGCATTCAAGGACTCGACGACTTGCCTGGCATCACCGTGACTGGCGGCTAGAAGCAAGGCATCGTTCAAATCGAGACCCTTATAAGTCAATACCTGTTTGGCGCCGCTCTGCCTCAAAAGGGCGGCGATATCCTGATTGCCGTAGTCTTGGGCAACGGCCAAGGCGGTGGCGCCCATGGTGCTGCGGATGTCGGTATTGGCGCCCTTGGCGAGTAAGGCCGCCGCGATCCCCAGCCAATCCTGCACTGAGGGCGAGCTGAGCATCAGCCCGCGCTTCGCGGCGTACATCAGCGGGGTATAACCGCTGTCCGGCTCTTTCGGTGGAAGTAGATTCTTGATGTTGGGATCGGCGCCGGCATCGAGTAAAAGTTTCACCGTGCCGAGATGCGCATAACGCACCGCATCGAACAACGCTGTCTCGCCTTGCTGGTCTTTGGCATTGACGTTTGCCTTGGCGTCCAGCAACAGTTTCACCATCTGCTCATCGCCGCGCATCGCCGCCGCCATCAGGGCGGAACGCTGTTCACGATTGACGACGTTGACGTCCGCACCGGCCGCCAGCAACATCCGCACGATGTCGAAATAACCGCCGCCCGATGCGGCGATCAAAGCGGTATCACCCAAATAATCGGAAACCGTTACCGGAAAGTGGCGATCGAGATAGGATTTGACCACGTCGCCTTGCCCGAAACGCGCCGCCTTGATAAAGGTGGCAGCCGCCTCCGGATCGATTGCTTGTGCGGAATTATCCTTGGTTGCTACTTGCGTTGCGGGCGGCGGGGCGGCACCCGCCGTGGACGAGGCGACGGACCAGCCTAAAGTCAAACCCAGCACCAATCCCCAAAAATATCTATCGTTTGCCATCGCCGCCCCCTTCGTCGCCCCAGCTTATTTCGATGAGCTTATTATTGGTCATTCAGCGCCAGGCTATCCGTACCCTTTTCCAAGAATCCGACTCAACTATATCATCCCAAACTCCTCGATATCATCCCCAACTCCTCAAGGGCCGCCACCGACATCGCTCTTCCCGGGACATGTCCACAGGTAAATTCCGCCGTTTTGTTTCGCCATCATTCTAAGATAATCCTCGTGGCCCGCCGCCTCCTCGGCAGTAGCATGAATCACCCGCAGAGGCGAACGATTCGTGTCCAGGCGCTTGACCAAAGCTGCGGGCGCCATGCCCGCATCCCGTGATCCTTCCAAGGAGAGTGTGACTTGCCCTCCAGTCATGGCCAAATAAACATCCGCCAAGATTTCCGCGTCCAACAGCGCGCCGTGCAACTCGCGCTGAGAGTTGTCGATGTTATAGCGTTTACACAGGGCATCGAGGTTGTTGCGTTGCCCGGGGTTCAAGCGCCGCGCATGCTCCAGCGTGTCCAGCACCGTGCAATATTCCGGTAGCGGGCCATAGTCCCGCCCCAGCAATTTCAATTCATGATTGATGAAACCCACGTCGAAAGGGGCGTTGTGAATGATCAGCTCCGCACCGCGGATAAACGTTAAGAATTCCTCGGCGATCTCGCCGAAGCGGGGCTTGTCCGCCAGGAACTCCGTGGTGATGCCGTGAATCTCCACCGCCGCGGCATCAATATCCCGATCCGGCCGCAGATATTGATGGAAATGATTGCCACTCAAACGGCGATTAATCAGCTCGACACAGCCGATCTCAATGATGCGATGACCTTGCGCCGGATCGAGGCCGGTAGTTTCGGTATCCAAAACAATCTGCCTCATGAAGCTACTCCTCGGCTGATAACTAAATTATTCTTGCAGTTCATCAATGGCCTGATTGGCGAGGGCGTCGGCGCGTTCATTCTCCACGTGGCCGGTATGTCCCCGTACCCAATGCCAGCTCACGGAATGCCTGGTCACCGCTTCATCCAAGCGCTGCCATAAGTCTATGTTCTTCACCGGCTTGCGGTCCGCGGTCTTCCACCCCCGTCGTTTCCAATCGGCCAGCCACTCGGTAATGCCGCGCTTTACATATTGGGAATCCGTAGTCAGCACCACCCTACTGGGGCGGTTCAACGTCTCCAGCGCGGCGATGGCCGCCATCAACTCCATGCGATTGTTGGTGGTGTGCCCTTCACCACCGTATAGAGTCTTTTCCTTGTCTTTATACCGCAACACCACGCCCCAACCGCCCGGACCGGGATTGCCGCGACACGCCCCGTCGGTGAATATCTCCACCGGCTCAACCATTGATCGCACTCCCGCTCGTGGGTTTCACTACATTCACCGCCAGACGGCGTTGCAGACGCCAGGGCCGCAACTTGATCGGCGTCAGGGTCGCCAAGCGCTTTTGTGCCACGACGATATTGACCCCGGACAACAACGGCCAGGCGCGTGCACCCGCCTTATCCAGAAAGCGCAGACGCCGCATCACCCCTTCATGGCGCAGCGGGGGGCGAAAAAACACCGGCAGCACCTGCACCGTATCGAAACCCAGCAATCCCATCCAATCCTTCATCCGCGTGACGCTGAGAAAATGCCCGCACCACGGAAAGCGCCGACTGCGGCCGCGCCGGCGCAGCAAACGCCGCGCCCCCCAAAAACTCCAGGGATTGAAGGCCACGATCACCACGTGGCCCTCGGGGATCAGCATGCGATCCACCTCGCGCAGCACCTCATGCGGGTCCTTGGCAAATTCCAGGGTGTGCTGCAACACCACTACATCCAGGCTGTCCGTCTGCACCGGCACCATCTCCGGCATCGCCCGAACAAAGGGATACTCCAGCCCCTGTGGCCTATCCACGTCCATCACCATGCGCATGCGAATGCGGCTTACGGCGAGAAGATTCCGAGGCGCCACCCAACCCAACTGCAGCAGGTAATACCCGAATAAATTTTGCAGCAGGCCATCGAGCGCGGCCTGCTCTTGCTCCAGCAAGGTGGTACCGAGCACATCGGCAAACCATTCCCGCAACGCGGCGCGCTGACTGCAGCTCTCCATGACACCATCGGTCGAATTCAAGGGGGTCGAACACATAGCAAACGTCGTCCTCCGTTAGACGTACAGAATACCTGTCCAGCTTCACCGAGGCCACCCATGGTTGACCTCGCCGGCCGCGGCTGGCAGCATGCCCGCATGGTAAAGGTACACGCCGTCCCCGCCTTTAGGGACAATTACATCTGGGTGCTGAGCGGCGCGGAGGATGCCCAAGGTCGGCGCCCCGCGGCGATCGTTGATCCCGGCGACGCACTGCCAGTGCTACGAGCGGTCGAGCGCCTGGGCCTCACTCCCGTCGCCCTCCTCATCACCCATCACCATGGCGACCACATCGGCGGCGTCCAAGAACTACTCACACGGTTCTCCGTCCCGGTGTACGGCCCGCAGAGGGAGGCCATCCCCGGCATGACCCGTCCCCTGCGAGAAGGGGCACGGGTAACAATACCCGGCCTGCCCCCCTTGGATGTCATTGACGTTCCCGGCCATACCGCCGGGCACATCGCCTATGTGGGGGCGAAACGCCTGTTCTGCGGCGATACTTTGTTCGCCGGCGGTTGCGGGCGCCTATTCGAAGGAACCGCGGAACAACTCTACAAGTCATTGCAAAAGATAGCGTTGCTACCCGACGACACCTGGATTTATTGCGCCCACGAGTATACCCTCAGCAACCTGAATTTTGCCCTAGAAGTGGAACCTGAGAATAGCGCGCTGCAAAATCGCGCCGAGCAAGCACGACAGTTGCGCCAAGCGGGAAAGGCAACCGTACCCGCCGAACTGGGAATCGAAAAGCGCACTAATCCCTTTCTGCGCTGTCATTTCCCGACGATCATCGCCGGTGTCGCACGCCACACCGGCCGGACAACCGCGCCGGGGGCCGAAACGTTCGCTGCGTTGCGCCAGTGGAAGGATCAGTGGCACGGTTAAACGATTAACGAAAAGCGCCGATGATATGTAGGTAACGTCCGCGGAATCCAAAGCTTGGGTACGCAACGTCATCACCGGGATTCACTTCGGCGATCAAATCGGATAGTGGCGGAATGTGCGGTATTTCCCCCCAGCGCACATACTGCATTGCTACTTTATAGGGACATACACCTTAATCGACACACAGTGGTCAGATAGGAATTTTATGGAATATTTCTTTCAAAGGAAGCTCGCGCGCGCGGCCATCCTGGTGATGGGACTGACGATGGGCGCTTGCGCCCAACAGCCCCAACACGATACGCCGGCGCAACAAGGCAACAATGCCGGCGCCGTCCCGTCCGCTCCCGACGCCGAGTCCAATATGACGCCGCAAAATCACAACGCTCCAGGCAACGATATCGCCCTGCTCCCGCAAGATGATGTGCTCACGGCGGCGCCGGGGCTGCGATTTCCCGTCAGCGACGGTTTCGACGATTTGACATCGACACTATGGACGAACGCCGAAGGCAAGGCGGTCAGCGGCGACGACAATGTTGACCAGTCCGTCGCGAACGATGACAGCGATGACAGTATTGACCAGCCCGTCGCGGACGATGACAGCGATGACAGTGTTGACCAGCCCGTCGCGAGCGATGACACCTCCGATCTGTGGGAGCGCATCCGCCGGACCTTCGACCTCCCCGATCAGAAAAACGCCCGCATCGAGCGTGAGGTGAAATGGTTCGGGCGCCACCAGGCTTATCTCGACCGCGTCTCGGAACGGGCTCAACCCTATCTGCACTACATCGTCGATCAAGTGCAGCAACGCGGCATGCCCAGCGAGATCGCCTTATTGCCGGTGGTGGAAAGCGCCTTTCAACCCTACGCGTATTCTTCCGGCCGCGCGGCGGGCATCTGGCAATTCATCCCCGGCACCGGGAGGCGCTACGGTCTGAAATTGAATTGGTGGTACGACGGTCGGCGCGACATCGAGGCCTCCACCCAGGCGGCCCTGGATTACCTGCAATACCTCCATGATACCTTCGACGGCGACTGGCTACTGGCCCTGGCCGCGTACAACTCCGGAGAAGGCACCGTGCAAAAGGCGATACGAGCCAACCTGCGCCGCCACAAACCCACCGATTACTGGTCGCTGCGCCTGCCCCGCGAGACCGAGCAATACGTGCCGCGCCTGCTGGCGCTGCGTCAGATCGTCGCCGATCCGGAACAACAAGGCATCAGCCTCAAGACCATCGCCAACGAACCCTATCTCACCGCCGTCAAGATCGACTCCCAACTCGACCTCGCCACCGCGGCCAAAATGGCCGAGATGGATCTGGACGAACTGCATCGGCTAAATCCCGGCTTCAATCGCTGGGCCACGGCACCCGGTGGACCGCATCGCTTGCTGGTCCCCTTGGACAAGGCGGCGATCTTCGCCACCAATGTCGCGGAACTGGCACCGGAAGACCGGGTGCACTGGGTACGCCATCGGGTGCGCAACGGCGAGACCCTCGGCGAGATTGCCGTTCACTACCACACCACGGTCAAGGTGCTGACCGACCTGAACAAGATTCGCGGCCATTTGATTCACAGCGGCCAACATCTCATCATTCCCATTACCAGCGGCAGCGATCCGGTCCATTTGGCCGTGCAGCATAAAAGCATTCCCAGGGAAGTGACGAACGCCAGAGAAAAAACCGTACACACGGTGACCGAGGGCGACAGTCTATGGCTCCTGGCGCAACGCTACGGCACCACCGTGCGGCAGTTGAGCCGCTGGAACGGCATCTCCACCCGCAAACACCTGCGCGTGGGACAAAAGATCATCGTAGGCCTTAACAAGGCAGTGAGCGATGCTGCGGACAACGCAACAGATATCATCCCCGCCAGCCTGCATATGGGCGCCGCGGCAGAAGAGATCGCGAAACCGCGCAAGATCACCTACACCGTGCGCCGCGGCGATTCCCTGGCGCGCATCTCGCAACGCTTCAGGGTGACCATCCAGCAAGTCCGGAAGTGGAATGACATCAAGAAAAATCAGCGCATCCAGCCCGGCCAGGAACTGACCCTCTACGTCCCCCTTACAGCGGATTCGGAGCGCGGATAATACTTCATCGTCTCTCTACATTTTGTGGCAAGCGCGGCTTTTTGCGCAGGTCTAGTTGACTGCCGGGTTCGGCCAAGGCTGCAATTTCATTGAGCCGTTTTTCCGTGAACTTCCAAACCTCGGGAATTCCGTCGATAGTGCCTGCGTCTCTGGCGCGGCTTGTCCAAACATGTTCTTCGTACAAAATGGTGTCGCCGCAGCTCTGCTGCTGCCGCTTTCAACCAAAAAGCAATATCCGGTGGAGTGGCAAGGTACATGCGCGGTAGTACATCAATGGGGACGCCCTTGAACTGCACAAGACAGAAGACGGTCTTCCTTGAATGCTTCTTCAACCATTTTCCGCGGCACCGTGGTAATCAGCATCAGCAATGTGCGATTGCGTAAGCCCCCCAACCGCCGTCCTGGCTTCCCTTCACCGAAATCTTGAGCATTCGTTCGCCATCGACGGCAAACAAATCGTACTCAGGTTGATTATTATCTCCGTATTAGACGGATACATCCCACCCGCAACGCGCGAACTGAGCCGCGGCGAATGCTTCTGCTGCTGTATCAACTTGCCAAGAGGTAATCATGTGCGCATGGAGGCCGAACTATTATTTATACGTCATTTTCTCCTCATAATTCAGTAACCTACGCCGCATAACACGGCGCGTCAATTTTAAGTCACTATTGTTTGTCAACGCGGTGCCGACAAAAGCAGCGGCAAATAAACTGGGATTCATAAGTCTCCAACTCAACTGCCGCCTCCACCAACTCACCGATCATTTCCCTCCCCGTACAAGAAACAATTGGTACGATGGGTGCCGCTCAATTTAGTGTAGCGAGGATAGCGGTAGCGGCAGATGTCCATTACGTGGGGACAGCGGGGATGGAAGTAACAACCCTCGGGCGGATCGATAGGCGACGGCAGATCGCCTTGCAAGCGGATCACCTCTCGTTGCGTCGCTTCGTCGATGGTGGGTACCGCCGATAGCAGGGCCTGGGTGTAGGGATGTTTGGGGCTCTTGAGTACATCTTCCACAGTGCCGTACTCGACGATGCGGCCGAGGTACATCACCGCCACGGTGTGCGCCAGGTATTCCACCACCGACATATTGTGGGTGATGAATAGATAGGCCAGCCCCAGTTCGTCCTGAAGTCCTTTCAATAAATTCAAAATCTGCGCCTGCACCGACACGTCCAGGGCGCTGGTGGGTTCGTCGCAGACGATGACCTTGGGGTTCACCGCCAGGGCGCGGGCAATGCAGATGCGCTGCCGCTGGCCGCCAGAGAATTCGTGAGGATAGCGGTGCTTGGCTTCCGCCGCCAGACCGACCTGGGCCAGCAAGGCGTCGACACGTTGTTCGCGTTCCGCGGCGGAGGCGCCGATGCCCTGCGCCAGCATGCCCTCCGCGATGATGTCGCCCACCATCATGCGCGGGTTCATGGATGAATACGGGTCCTGGAAGATGATCTGCAGGTCGCGGCGATGGGGGCGCAGTTCGCGCGCCGACATCGTGGTGAGTTCCATACGGTTGTACAACACGCTACCGGCGGTGGGGCGTATCAGTTGCAGCAGCGCCTTGCCCACAGTGGTCTTGCCGCAACCCGATTCGCCCACCAGGGCCACGGTGCGGCCGCGCTGCAGGCCTAGGGTCACGCCGTCCACCGCCTTGACCTGGCCCGCCACCCGTTTGAACAAGCCTTTGTGGATGGGGAAATGCACCCTGAGGAGATGCACTTCCAGCAGGTGCTTGCCCAGCAGCGGTTTCTCGGCGGCGGCGTGCCGTTCGACCGGCGCCGCCGTTGCGACACGCGGCGGCTGCGGGACGGCAGGATCATAGAGGTGGCAACGGGCACCGTGCTTAGGCTCCACTTCCAACCAGCGCGGCGCGGTATCGCAGCACGCCTGCCAAGCGTAATCACAACGCTCCACGAAGCGGCAGGCGTGAAACACCTGAGCGAGCGACGGCACTGAACCCGGGATCACCGCCAGAGGCTGGCCGCGCTTGGCCTTGGCCGGTACGGAGGCGAACAGCTTCCGTGAATAGGGGTGCAAAGGATGGGCGAAGAAGACCGCGCGATTGGCTTGTTCAATGATATGGCCGGCGTACATCACCGCGACGTGATCGGCTACGCCGGCCACCACTCCCAGGTCGTGGGTGATGAGCAGGATGGCCATGCCCATGTCTTTTTGCAGTTGTTGCAGCAGCTCCAGGATCTGGGCCTGGATGGTAACGTCCAGGGCGGTGGTGGGTTCGTCGGCGATCAGCAGTTCCGGCTCGCCGGCCAGGGCGATGGCGATCATCACCCGCTGCTTCATGCCGCCGGAGAGTTGGTGGGGATAGTCGCCGTAGCGGCGCGCGCGATCGGGGATGCCCACCGCGTCAAGCAATTCCAGGACGCGCTTGCGCAACGCCGCGCCGCGCAGGCCGCGGTGGCGCTCAAGCACCTCGCCGATCTGGTCACCCACGGTGAGCACCGGATTGAGGGAGGTCATGGGCTCCTGAAAGATCATGGCGATGCGGCGGCCGCGCACGTCCTGCATGGCCAGCTCGGACAGGCTCAGCAGGTCCCGGCCGTCCAGCAGCACTTGTCCCGAGACATTGCCCGCCGCCTGGGGCGGCAGCAATTGCATGATGCTGAGGGCGGTCATGGATTTACCGCAGCCCGATTCACCGAGCAGGGCGAAGGTCTCGCCGCGCCGTACGTCGAAGCTGACGCCATCCACGGCGCGGATCGGCCCTTTGCTGCTGGGGAAATGGGTCTTGAGGTCACGGATGGATAACAGCACGTCGTTGTCGGACACTTATTGTTTCCTCAATCTGGGATCGAAGGCATCGCGCACCGCATCGGAAAACAGATTGGCGGCCAGCACCAAGACGAACATCAATATAAAGGCCGCCAGCAGCGGCCACCACACGATGGGCTCGCGCGCCATCTCCAGGCGTGCGGCGTTGATCATGTTGCCCCAACTGTTCATGGTGGGGTCCACCCCCACGCCCACGTAGGACAGCACCGCCTCCGCCAGCACCAGGCCGCTAAAATCCAGCACCACCGAGATCAATACGATGTGCATCACGTTGGGCAGGATGTGCTTGGCAATGATGCGGAAGTGCCGCACGCCGAAGGCGGAGGCGGCCTGGATGTAATCGATCTCGCTGAGCTTCAAGGCCTCACCGCGCAACAGCCGGCACAGTCCCGTCCAACTGGTAATGCCGAGGATGATACACAGAAACAGCAGACGCATGTCGGCGCGGTAGGCGATGACGTCGAAGCGTTCCGGATGGGTCTGTATATAGACCTGCAAGGTGAGGATAGCGGCGGCAATCAGCAATACGCCGGGGATGGAATTGAGGGTGGTGTAGAGATATTGAATGACGTCGTCCACCCAGCCGCGGAAATACCCGGCCATGATGCCCAGCAACACCGCGAAGGGCAGCATCACCAAGGTTGTGAGGGTGCCGATCGTCAGACCGGTGCGGACGCTCTTTAGGGATTGATACAGCACGTCCTGCCCCACTTTATCAGTACCGAACACATGGTATTTCACACCAAGATCGGCTGCGAGCATGGCCAAGAAAAGCAAGATTCCGGCGGTAATCAGGATGACATGCCAGGGCAAGGTGGTGCGGCCGGCGATCATGTCGCCGACGGTGCGGCCCAGGCCGCGACGGTGGCGCAGCGCCAGCGCTCCGCCAATCATCGCCGTCAGTAATATCCACAACCCTATTGCCTGCATCAGCGCGCGGCCAGCGGTCGCCATTATGTCGGGCCAGCGGTCCCGCGCCGGGTCCCGCAGATGGGCGCCGCCGTAGACCAGGCGCGGATAGTCGCGCACGGTCGTGCCGTCGGGGACTTCCAGTGTCTCCTTGCTGTAGAGGTGGGTGGCGAATGGTTCGGAATAGGTCTTTTCGGTATGCTCGCGCAAGGGAGTCAGCAAGATATCCAGAAAGCTCAGCACCTCGGGTGAATAATGGACTTCGCCGCCGCGGGTGTCGTTGGTTAAGGCCCGCTGAAAATGCATGGAATCCAGCAGACCGATGCCGACATAGACCGCCAACACCGCCAGCGAGGCCATGGCCATGCGGCTGCGCGCTACCTGCCGCCACGGCGCGCGCAGCGGTTCCCTGCCGCGCGCATAGAAGATGAAGGCGATGATCACCGCCACCAACAGGAAGATCAGGGCATCGGTCCACAGGATGACGGGTTTGAAGTGCATGCACGCTACCCCAACCGCACCCGCGGATCGACCAGGGTGTAGGAGATGTCGGTCAATAGCAGGCCGATGATGTACAGCAGCGAACCGAGAAACACCATGGCGCGTACGATGCCGAAGTCCTGGGAATTGATGGCATCGATGGTGTAGCTGCCCAGCCCCGGGATACCGAAGAAAGACTCGGTGATCAAACTGCCCATGAACAGCAACGGCAACACCACCACTGCGCCGGTGAGAATGGGGATCATGGCGTTCTTCAATACGTGTTTGAATAAGACCAGCGGCTCGGCGAGTCCCTTGGCGCGGGCGGTACGTACGTAATCCTTGCCGATCTCTTCCAGGAAGATAGTACGGTACCAGCGTGTGCCGGCGCCGACGCCGCCGACGATGCCGATCAACACCGGCAACACCACGAACTTGAAGGCATCGACGCCGCCCTGGTAGCCCGAAATGGGGACCAATTGCAGAAATTTGCCGATCAGATATTGACCGCCGATGATATAGAACAGCCCGGAGATGGACATCAAAATCACGCACAGCACCACGCCCCACAGGTCGATATAGGTGGCGCGGAAAAAGGCGATGAGCAGGGCGAAGGTGATATTGACCAGGATGCCGATGACAAACACCGGCACGGCGATGGCGAGACTGGGCCACATGCGCTGGCGGATGTCGTAGCCGATATCCCGGCCGTCGTCCGCCGCGCCGAATTGCAAGGCGAACAGGCTCAGCGATTTATTGTAGAAGATGGTGTCGGAGAATTTCTCCACTCCCGGCGCATCGCCGTTATACAGCAGCGGCTTGTCGTAACCGCGTTCGTGTTTCCACGCCTGGATGGCCCCGGGCGTGACGCGCTTCATGCCGAGTTGCATGCGCGCCATGTCGTCCGGGCTGTTCACCACGAAGAACAACGAAAAGGTAATGAGGTTAACCCCGATCAGGATGGGGATGGCATAGAGGAAACGTTTGACGATGTAGGCGAGCATGACCGGCTATGACCTCTTGATCGGGGTATGCAAACGCCGCCGGTACACCGCCAGCGCCGGGAGCGTTAGCAACACCAGCACCACGAGCAACACCCCGAATGGCCACAGGATCGGCTGATTCCACTCCGCCTGCTCTCGCGCCCGCAGCTCGGGATCGATGCGCAAATATTTAATGGTGTTGTTGGCCATGAGATTGGGCTTGGCATTCTTCAACCAGGCATGGTAAAGACTGAAGCCCTTGGGATGGAAGCCCCATATCCACGGCGCGTCGCGGCGGGCGATTTCCACCATACGATCGATGACCGCCTGCCGCGCCGGGGTGTTGGGCATGTCCTTCATCTCATCAAAGAGTTTGTTGAATTCAGGATTATCGTAATTGGCGGCGTTCTCGCCCTGACCTTTTACCTTGGCGTTGGGTCCGTAGAGCAGGAACAGGAAATTCTCGGGATCGGGGTAATCCGCGTTCCAGCCCCACAGGAACATCTGGACATCGCCCTTCTGCATCTTGTCTTGAAAGCGGTTGTAGTCGGTGTTGCGGATATCCAGTTGCAGGTTGATCTTCTGCAATTGCTTGAGATACCAATCCAGGCGTGCCTTGTCATCGGGGCCGCCGGCGGTGATGTCGAGATGCAGTAATAAGGGCGCGCCGGTCTTGGCGTCGACGCCGTTGGGGTAGCCGGCCTCCGCCAACAGGCGGCGCGCCTCGGCGATGGGTTTGCGGTGCGGCGCGCCGTTGCTCCAGTCATACATATAGGGGTTCATCCCCGCCTTACCGTCGCGGTAGCCGAAGATACCGGGTGGAATAGGGCCCTGCGCCGGGATGCCTCGGCCATTGGCGAAGATGGAGATGTATTCCTCTTGGTCGATGGCGATCGACACCGCCTGGCGCAATTTGCGCCCCCGCTCGTCCAAACCGCCCACCACCGGGTCGAGCATGTTGAAGCCCATGTAAAAGGTTGAGGCGCCGATCGCCGTCTCGAGCCGTATGCCTTTTTTCCGCATGGCATCGGTCAGCGTCGCTTCGCCCTGGCTGCCGATGCGCACCGCCTGGTCGAAGCTGTCGGAACTGATGCCGGACGAATCGTAATAGCCCTGCAGAAATTTATTCCAATAGGGAATGCTCTCCTTCTCCAGGCTGTAAACCACCTTGTCGACGAAGGGCAGCGACTTGCCGGCGTCATCCAGCAATCCGGCGGCGCGGTCGCCGGGATCGCCTTCACTCGGATAGGTCTCACCGTGGAAATTGGGATTTCGCTCCAGCACCATTTGGCGATTGGGATTGTTGACGGTCAGCATGTAGGGCCCGGTGCCTACCGGATACCAATCAAGAGTGATATTTTTCTCGGCCATGCCGGGCTGGGAATAGAAGTGATCTACTTCCTTGGGCAGGGGCGCAAAGAACGGCATGGACAGCCAGTAGAGAAACTGGGGGTAGACGCCGCGGATCTTGATGCGGTAGGTATAGCGATCCACGACCGTGGCGCCCTCCAGCGGATATCGGTCGAGATCGAGGTATACCTCGCCTGCGCCCCCGCGCTTGATTTGGTCGAAGGCCTTCTGCAAGGTTTTCTGGTATTCCTTCATGCCGACGATGTAATCACTCATCAGACCCACGATGGGCGAATGCAGTTGCGGATGGGCCAGGCGCTTTATCTGGTAGACATAATCCGCCGCGATCAACTCGCGGCTGCCGCGCTCGGTAAAATCGGCGAGGGTATTGACCTGCTCCAGATCCGCCGCGCTCAAATTTTGATAGAGCGGTTTGCCGGCGGCGTCGACGGCGAAGGCGGGATGGGGTTGATAGCGGATGCCGGGTATGACGTGAATGTCATAGACCGTATAAGCCACACTCTGCGGCGGCGCGTCGTCGGGCAGTTGTCGCCCCTTGCCGTCGAAAAACACGGCGCGCGGCATGGCTTCGACCGTGGCGGGTATCAGGGTGTAAGGCCGGATTAAATAGTGATACTGCAGCGGCGGCTCGTATATCTGGCCGATGAAGCGGTATTCGTTGGCGGAATAGGAACGCGCCGGATCGAGATGCTTGGGCCGCGCGTCAAAGGCGGCAAACATCACATTGCCGCGCAGTTCGTCGGAAGGATAGGGACTGTTCCAGGGAGTACCGACGTGGCATCCCGCCAACAATGCCGTCCACAAGGCCGTAGCCATGACTGCGCAGCAACGCAGTAACGCGATGAAATTAGCGAACTTCATGAGTTTCCGTCACGCCGTTTGCTGCATATGCACACTAAGTTATCGCCCTCATCCACTCAAACAAGCGCCAGTATACCCATTTCGCCCTGGGGCTTTCACGCCGCGACGACGATGATGTCCTTCCCCCCTTCCCGTCGCACCCGATTTTCGGTAGTGTACCGTCACATACCCTCTTACCGCCCGCAAGCTCGGGTATAATTCGTCGCGTTGGGGATATCCCGCTTGGCATCGCGTCTTTAATAAAATGGAATGACGAAGGACCTATGTTATGGCATTTCTAAAAGGCAAACGAGCACTGATCGTCGGTGTCGCAAGCAACCGCTCCATCGCCTGGGGCATCGCACAGGCCATGCATCGTGAAGGGGCGGAAATGGCCTTCACTTACCAGAACGAAAAACTGCAATCGCGGGTAGAAAAATTCGCCGCCGAATGCGGCTCGGACATCACTCTGCCCTGCGATGTGGCCGAGGATGAGCAAATCGAGGACGTCTTCAATCGCTTGGACGACTACTGGGATCATGTGGACATCATCGTACATTCGGTGGCCTATGCCCCGCGCGAGAATCTGGAAGGCGATTATCTCGATACCCTCACCCGCGCCGGTTTCAACATCGCCCACGAGATCAGCTCCTACAGTTTCGCGGCCCTGGCCAAGGCCGGGTTGACCATGATGGAAGGGCGCAATGGCGCGCTGCTCACCTTGAGTTATCTCGGCGCCGAACGCGTGGTGCCCAACTACAACATCATGGGCCTGGCCAAGGCCAGCCTGGAGGCGAATGTGCGTTATATGGCGCAAAGCCTGGGACCGGACGGCATCCGCGTCAACGGTATCTCCGCGGGGCCGATCAAGACCCTGGCCGCCGCGGGTATCAGCGACTTTCGCCGTATGCTCAGTATCGCGGAGCGCAGTGCGCCGTTGCGGCGTAATGTCACCATCGAAGAGGTCGGCAACGCCGCCGCCTTCCTCTGTTCCGATTTAGCCTCCGGTGTAACCGGCGAAATCATGCACGTGGACGGCGGCTATCACATCATGGGCATGAGCGATACCGCCGCAGAGGAACGTAGTGGTGGCGTACCCGCCGAGTAATCAGTACGCCGCGGCCCGCTAGCGATGCCGCATAAACACGCCGTCATACTGTTAACTTTGATCATCACGGGCGTCGCAGGCGGTGCCCTTTGCGGTTGGTATTTCGGCCCGGCCATGGTACGGATCGATTGGCTGGGCGCCTTGTTCCTTAACGCCCTCAAGATGCTGATCGTGCCGTTGATCGTGGCGGCGGTAGTCAGCGGCGTCGCCTCCCTCGGCGATGTGCGCAAATTGGGCCGCCTCGGCGGCGTCACCGTGTTGTACTTCCTCGTCACCACCGCTATCGCGGTGGTCATCGGCCTGGCGATGGTAAACATCATCCAGCCGGGCGTGGGATTGGCGCTGAACAATGGCGTCGTGCCGAATCAGGTACGCGTCAAGGCCGACACAGGGATCAGCGATATCCTGTTGGCCATGGTCACACCCAACCTGGTGGATGCCGCGGCGCACACGCAACTGCTGCCGCTGATCCTGTTTTCCATCCTGTTATCCGCCGCCCTCACCACCATCGGCGGCAAGGGTGCGCATGTTATCGCCTTCTTCGACGGCCTCAACGAGGCCCTGATGAAGGTGGTGGTGTGGCTGATGTATCTCGCGCCGGTGGGCATCTTTGCCCTGGTAGCCGCCCGTCTGGGCAAGGCCGGTGGCGGCGAGGCCTTTTTCGCCCAACTCGCCGCGGTGGGTTGGCATGTGGTGACGGTACTGAGCGGCTTGGGCCTGCAATTCGTCATCCTTACCGTGATCTTAACGGGTGTGGCGCGACGCGGGCTGGTGTACATCGCCAATCTGTTGCGAGCCTTGCTCACTGCCTTCGGTACCGCCAGTTCGTCGGCGACCCTGCCCTTGACGCTGGAATGTCTTCGCGAAAATAAGGTTGACGAGCGGGCCATTCGCTTCGTGGTGCCTCTAGGCGCCACGATCAACATGAACGGCACAGCCTTGTACGAGGCTGAGGCTGCGCTGTTCATCGCTCAGGCCTACGGCATCGACCTGAGCTTCGGACAGCAGGCCGTGGTGTTTGTCACCGCCACGCTGGCCGCCATCGGCGCCGCGGGTATCCCCGAGGCGGGACTGGTAACCATGGTCATTGTGCTGGGCGCCGTGGGCCTTCCCTTAGAGGGGGTCAGCCTATTACTGGCCGTCGACTGGTTCCTGGACCGTTTTCGCACCACTGTCAATGTGTTCGGCGACGCCGTGGGGGCTGCGGTGGTAGAGCGTTTTCTGCCCACGATGCGCTTGTAGCCAACCGGGGATTTATGAACTGCATCACAACCTCCTTCACCGTCCCCGCTATACTGGCAAACGGGCGTACACGTTATTTAAATTGAAAGGGTTACGCTCTTCTTTAAACAAGGTTTCTACAAAGGAGTCGTCATGGCTATCGATTCAGTCGTTGCTTCCAATATCGATCTCACTGCCAGCTATCAGGTGAAATCGCCGCGGGAGGAGAATGAAGTCCATCAGGCAGCGCGCGATGCCAGGCCTGATAATAACAGTGACGACCACGCCGCCAAATTGCACCAAGCGACCGTGAATACCAGCGGTCAAACCGTCGGCACCATTATCGATACCAAGGCTTGATCATTAGCCGCCACAGGAACATATCGCGCGCTCCTCGTCAATGATTTCCAATGCGCACAAGAGGCGCCGTCGTTTCATCTTCTATAATTCCCCGCGCGTTGTTACCCAATGCTCGATCGTGGCGCGCATCGCCTGCGGCTGTTCGGTAGGAATCCAGTGCTCAGCCTCCAGGGAGTGAATTTCGCCGCCGGGCAAGGGTGCCAGCAGCGCAGCAGTGATGTCGGGATCGACCAAGCCGCGGCCAGTGGCAAGCAAGGCGACAAACGGCGCTGATATTTTTGCTAAGGGCAGAGGTCGGTTGACTTCCAGTATGTCCTGAAGAAAATTGGCACTGGGCATGATCTTGAGATCCTGCCATGGCGAGGCATAGTGCTGCGCCAGGAAATCAGCACCGCCGGTCTCTACGACATGGGAGCGGAACTCCCCATCCAGCGCGCGCAGATCTAGGGTGTGCAGATGCCGCCGGTAAATGCCGATGCGGTTGAATGCGCGAATTACGGCGATAACAATTTTAAAGAGGAGCGCCAGCCGCCGCAGGCGCTGCAATCGCCCGGCGAGCGCCTCGCGCAGCATGGGTTCGACCAATACCAGGCCGGCGGTTTGTTGCGGATAACGCGCCGCGAACGTTATGGCAATGTTAGCGCCCAGGCAATGTCCCATGAGCAGCGCACGTCTTTGGTTTTCTTGGCGCAGGATCGCGGCGATATCGTCACACCAGATTTCCAAACCGATGCGCCCGCGATAAAGCGATTGCCCATGACCCCGCAGATCGAGGCGCAGGATATTGCGAGAGGACGCCAAGGTGGTTTGTTCGATAAATTCCGACCAGCGCGTCATGTTGCTGGCCGCACCGTGAATCAGTACCAATGGCGCATTGACCGCGGCATCGGCAGCGCTGCGCCGCTTGCGGTAAACGATAGAGACGCGATCGGCGGCAGTGAAGGTGTGCAATGTTTCCATATCCCTGCCTTATGCAGCAGACAGATAGGCTCGCTTTGTAATCCACATCATACGACGGCAATGCGCTACTCCGAGTTCAGAATAGCCCAAGCATTTCAATCTTATCGCGGTCGGGAATAGGTTTATGCTACCACCTCATTATTGATGCTTAAAGTTTTTCCTCGTGGCGGGTAATCTTCATGGTGTCTTTTAAGGCATCTACGTACTCTTTGAAGATCATCTGGCCGCGCTCCCGAGTCAGGGAGTCCTTCAAGGAATCCACGTCCTTTTGGTTGGCTCCTGTCGGATCACCGTCTTTCACCGCATAAACGCCATAAACCGCGAAATCACCCGATTTCATCGCCTTCCCGCCAAAAACGGGCTTGAGTTCACCCTGCGGACGATCAAGGTAGAACGCATCTTCGATGATCTGCCGATCCGCCTTTGGATCCTGCCGGCCGAGGAAGCCAGGCCTCACCCATTTCAATTTCATCTGCAGCATAACCATATTGGGGTCTTCGCCTGCCTTGAGCCGCTTGACGATACCTTCACCGACTTCCTTGGTCTTATTCTTCGCCGCCTCCATGCGCAGCACTTGGCGGATATCCATACGGACATCATCCAGTGGGCGCAGCGACGCGGGCCTATGCTCCTTCAAGTGCAGAACTACGACGTGATTCTGATCGAGTTCGATCGCTTCGCTGTTCTTACCGCTCAACAACATATCGTCGGAAAACGCCGCATCTCTGACCTTGGGATTGGCGGCTATGCCGACACCGCCGTTGCGCGTGAATAAAGGACTGCTCTGAATGGGCAGACGCAGTGCTTGCGCGGCAGCAGTCAAGTTATCCGCATGCTCAAAGGCCATATTGGACAAGGTTTCAGCCTCGGCAAAATACCGATCTTCGGCCTGCTGATGCTTGAGGTCGGATTCCAGTTCGGCACGAACTTGTTCGAAGGGTTTGCGTTCCCCCCCGCGAACCGCTTCCAATTTGATGAGGTGGATACCGAAGGTGCTACGCACCGGCTCACTTACTTCGCCGACTTTTAATGAATAAGCCGCCTGTTCAAAGGCCTTGTCCATCACGCCGCGTCCGAAAAAACCCAGATCGCCCCCCTCCTTGGCTGAACCGGGATCATCGGAGAATTGCTTAGCCAGTTCGGCAAAGGACTCCCCTTTGCGAATGCGCGCCAACAACCCTTCCGCCTTCTTTTCTGCGGCATCCACCACTGCCGGAGAGGCATCGCTGGCGACCTGAATCAAGATGTGACGCGCGCGCCGTTCCTCCGGGGTGGTAAAATCCGCAGCCCGTTCCTGATACCGCTCATGCAGGGCGCTTTCTGTAATCTGTATGTCTTTCGCCAGATCATCCACCGATAATTCAATGTAGTTGACGCTGACCTGCTCAGGAGAACGGAAACGGTCGGGATTATCCTGGTAAAATTGTTCGACAGCCTTGTCTTCTACTACGACATCGCCGGCATAGGACGACGCCGGCACCAAGGCGTAGCCGATATCGCGCTGTTGCAATTTAATGCGCAGCAAAGCATCCAATTCCGCCTTGGTGACGATAGCGCTGTCGGCAATACCTTGATTCATTTGCTGGATAACGAGATCGTTGCCCACCATATGCTCAAAGGCCCCCACGGACAGTCCTTGAGAACGCAGCAAGCGCTCGTATTGCTCTTTATCAAATTGACCTTTGTTCTGCAGATTAGGTATCGCGCGGATCTCTGTACCGATACGTGCATCGCTTACCCGCAATCCCGCATCGAGTGCGCCTTGTATAATTACTTCGCGTTCGATCAAATTTTCCAAGACGCTTTTTCTGAGCTGTTTTTCATCAATGAGGGAAGGATCGAAATTCTTGCCCAGCATGGTCTGGATGCGATTTCTTTGCTGCTGGTAGGCCTGTTGATACTCTTGGTCGGAGATTTTCTTGCCATTAACCACGGCGACATTAACGCTGGAATCCCCTTCGGAATATTGATGAATACCCCATAAGGCAAACGGGACAGCGACTAATATAATGATCGCCCAGGCAAACCAGCCTTGGGCATACTTGCGGATAAAGTCAAACATAATCGATGAAACTCTCTAGCATATATATGGGCGCCGCTGGTCTTTACACATATTTGTCGATCGTTGCAGGTTTTCAACCGGGCATTTCACAATAGAATAGAAAAGGGCGCCTCCGTCAAGAAGCACGCCCTTTATATTAATAATGGCGGAGTGGACGGGACTCGAACCCGCGACCCCCTGCGTGACAGGCAGGTATTCTAACCGGCTGAACTACCACTCCTCAATCTACTTTTGGTGGGTGCTGAGGGGATCGAACCCACGACCTTCGCCTTGTAAGGGCGACGCTCTCCCAGCTGAGCTAAGCACCCAAGAAGGGCCGTTATTGTACGGCGTCCTTGAGTGCTTTTCCAGCCTTAAAGGTAGGGATTTTTGACGCTTTTATGGCAATGGCCTCGCCCGTTTGCGGGTTGCGGCCGGTCCGGGCTGCTCGCGCCTTGACGCTGAAGGTGCCGAACCCCACCAGGGTTACCTGATCGCTTTTCTGTAACGCTCCAGTTATGGAATCCACCATGGCGTCTACTGCACGAGTCGCCGCTGCCTTAGAAATATCCGCAGATGCCGCAACCACGTCGATTAATTCGGATTTATTCACTACTGATCTCCCCTATGAATTTGATGGCGTCATATTTGACAATATCGCATGCAGAAATGCTGGGGCAACGATCCACCTCAGCCCCTACACTCATGGCACCTCGTCCCAAGATGCCAAAGGAAAATTCTGCTTAACCGTTCACTTGATTGGTGATTATGACCCTGCATTTCACGATGACCAACCGCTTAGCGGTCCATTATTTAAAAATCACAACATCTAACATCATCTGTGAAACGCGCTTTTATACCCCCGGCATGTAATGCTGTCAAGCACAGCCGTTTCCCAGTAACGTCGAGCAAGCGATTTTCAAATATTCATCTACATTCAAAATCTCTAATCGCAAATTAGATTTTCACCGCCTAAAAAACAAGCGCCGCATTTTACGCGGCGCTTGTACAATCAGTGTCATGATATTGATTAATGAGCCCGGATTTGACTGCCTTTCTTGCCTTTACCGCCTTTTTTACCGGCTCCACGCGTAGTCACCGGCTCACCGGCTATCAAGCGCGGCTGCGGCATGTATTGTAAGGCCAATTCAAATACTTCATCTATCCATTTAAGCGCTTTAATTTCCAAATCCTGTTTAATATTTTTGGGAATTTCGCTCAACTCTCGTTTGTTTTCTATTGGTATCAAAACAGTGCGGATACCGCCGCGGTGGGCAGCCAACAGTTTCTCTTTGAGCCCGCCTATGGGTAGCACTTCACCGCGCAGGGTGATCTCGCCAGTCATTGCCACGTCGGCACGCACCGGAATACCGCACAGCGCGGAAACCAGAGCCGTACACATACCGATGCCGGCACTGGGTCCGTCCTTGGGAATACCTCCTTCGGGCACATGAATGTGCACATCGTTCTTTTGATAAAAATCGGAATCGATACCCAGCATCTGCGCCCGACTACGCACTACGGTCATGGCCGCCTGCACGGATTCTTGCATCACCGAACCCAGCTGACCCGTAATGGTAAGTTTCCCCTTGCCTGCCACGGCCGCCGCCTCAATGGTAAGCAATTCACCGCCAACTTCGGTCCACGCCAAACCCGTTACCTGGCCGATCGCATCATGCTCTTCGGCGCGGCCGTAGCGGAAGCGTTTAACCCCGAGATATTTCTCGAGATCGCGGGATTTGATCACAACCTTTTTCTTGGTCGGTTTCAGCAGAACTTCTTTCACCACCTTGCGGCAAATCTTGGCGGATTCCCGCTCTAGATTGCGCACACCGGCCTCGCGCGTGTAATAGCGGATGATGTCTCGTATGACCTCTTCGGTAATAAGCAGCTCTTCTTCTTTCAATCCGTTGGCTTTGATCTGCTTGGGCACGAGATATCGCATGGCTATATTGACCTTCTCATCCTCGGTATAGCCGGAGAGACGAATGACCTCCATGCGATCCAACAACGCGGCCGGAATATTTAGGCTATTGGCCGTACATACGAACATTACCTCGGAGAGATCGTAATCCACCTCCAGGTAGTGGTCGTTAAAGGTGTTGTTCTGCTCTGGATCCAGCACCTCTAGCAGGGCCGAGGCCGGATCGCCGCGAAAATCCATGGACATCTTGTCCACCTCGTCGAACAGGAACAGCGGATTGCGCGTCCCCACCTTGGCCAGGTTCTGCACGATCTTGCCGGGCAAGGCGCCGATGTACGTGCGGCGGTGGCCACGGATCTCCGCCTCGTCGCGCACGCCGCCCAAGGCCATGCGCACGAACTGGCGATTGGTGGCTCGGGCGATGGAGCGTCCCAGGGAGGTCTTACCCACTCCGGGCGGACCGACCAGACACAGGATCGGGCCCTTGAGTTTCTCCACTCTGCTCTGCACCGCTAAATATTCCAAGATCCTTTCCTTGACCTTTTCCAAACCATAGTGGTCTTCCTCCAGAACCTTTTCCGCCTGCACTAAGTCATGGCAAATTTTGGCGCGCTTCTTCCAAGGCACGCTGACCATCCAATCGATGTAATTGCGCACCACTGTCGCTTCCGCAGACATGGGCGACATCATCTTGAGCTTGTTCAGCTCGGCCTTGGCCTTGGCCTTGGCTTCCTTTGGCATGCCTGCCTTGTCGATCTTGCGACCCAGATCCTCCACTTCATTGGGCGTGTCCTCCATCTCGCCCAATTCCTTCTGGATAGCCTTCATCTGCTCGTTGAGATAGTATTCACGCTGGCTCTTTTCCATTTGCCGTTTGACGCGACCGCGAATGCGTTTCTCCACCTGCAATAAATCGATCTCGGATTCGAGAATCGCCATCAGGCGTTCCATCCGGGTACGCACATTGTGGATTTCGAGGATGCCCTGCTTTTCTTCGATCTTAAGCGATAGATGCGCCGCGATGGTATCGGCTAAACGGCCAGGTTCATCGATACCGGCCAAGGAGGACAAAATCTCCGGCGGCACTTTGTTGTTGAGTTTAACATATTGATCAAACTGTCCGAGTACGGCACGGGTCAACACCTCCGCCTCACGCTCCTCGGCTGGCAGCGCCTCAAGTGCCTCGATTTCAGCCGAAAAGTAGTTGCCCTGCTCTTGAAGCCCGATCACGCGCGCTCGATCCGTGCCTTCTACCAACACCTTGATGGTGCCGTCGGGCAATTTTAGTAACTGCAGGATGCTGGATACGGTACCGATGCCGTAGATATCGTCCCCACCTGGATCGTCCACTGAGGCATTGCGCTGCGCAACGAGCAAGATACGTTTTTCCCCAGCCATGGCGGCTTCCAATGCCTGGATGGATTTCTCGCGGCCCACAAACAGGGGAATAACCATATGGGGGTAGACCACCACATCGCGCAACGGCAACACGGGCATGGTAAGCACCTGCTTGGAAACTACTTTTGATTTACTGCTCTGATTCTCCATAACGGAGTTCCTCACTCATAAGATAGTACTTGTGCCGATGCGGGCCACTCATAATATGAGATCGGGAGTTCAACATTTACCGGCCCCCAACCCATGAATGGCCTCAACCCCTTTTCCGTATACGCCGCTACCAGCATGTCGTTATACGTTCACTTTGCGTATCGACCGAACGCCTTGACTCTTTATGCTTGAATTCATCTTTCATCTTTAATGTGGCCTGTTCCACCCAACTTCAAGTTATACCAAGTCGGATTAGGGCGAAGATACGGACATTCCCCGCTGCGCTTCCACCTACCCGTGGTCAAAATTCAGCCGGTAGACTGGCCATGGAGATCACGCACGTAAAAGGAACGAACAATAAAGGACCGCTCATGTTATCGAGCGGTTGCATGGGGAAATACGATCAATGCTGGAGACGCAACATTAATCCGTTTGCCGCGCCAGACGGGGAGTCTCAGCCCCTTCATAGATCAAGATAGGATCGGAATCACCGTTGATTACGCTCTCATCCACAATTACCTTGCGCACCTCTTCCATGGATGGCAATTCGTACATGGTATCCAGCAATACAAACTCCATTATAGATCTCAAACCGCGGGCGCCCGTCTTACGATCCATAGCTTTCTTGGCAATGGTATGCAGCGCATCTTCGCGAAATTCAAGCTCGATTCCTTCCATACCAAATAGTTTCGCGTACTGTTTGACGAGGGCATTTTTGGGCTCCGTCAAAATCTTTATCAGCGCACCCTCATCCAACTCGTCAAGCGTGGCGACGATGGGTAGACGACCCACGAACTCAGGGATCAAACCGAATTTGATCAAATCTTCCGGCTCTACATTATGCAGGACTTCGCTGGCGCTTTTACGATCGGTGATACTCTTGATCTCAGCGGAGAAGCCGATGCCGCTCTTTTCCGAGCGGGAACGGATAATCTTCTCCAAACCGGCAAACGCACCGCCGCAAATAAACAGGATATTGGCGGTATTGACCTGCAAAAATTCCTGCTGGGGATGCTTGCGCCCGCCTTGAGGCGGCACGGAGGCGATGGTACCCTCAATCAACTTCAACAATGCTTGCTGTACGCCCTCCCCTGATACATCACGGGTAATGGAAGGATTTTCCGACTTGCGCGAAATCTTGTCGATCTCATCGATGTACACGATCCCAGTCTGGGCTTTTTCGACATCATAGTCGCATTTTTGCAACAGTTTCTGGATGATATTCTCGACGTCCTCACCCACATAACCGGCCTCGGTCAAGGTGGTGGCGTCGGCGATGGTGAAAGGGACATTAAGTAGGCGCGCCAGGGTTTCCGCCAACAAGGTCTTGCCGCTGCCCGTAGGCCCGACCAACAAGATGTTGCTCTTGGCGACTTCCACCTCGTCCTTGGTGGGGTCGCACTCAAGGCGCTTGTAGTGATTGTAAACGGCTACCGACAAGACCTTCTTGGCATGGGTCTGACCAATGACATACTCATCCAAGATGGCGTTGATTTCGCGAGGGGTGGGGAGCTTGCTCCCCTTGCCGGACACGGTCTTGTCCTGCATCTCCTCCTGGATGATATCGTTGCATAACTCAACGCATTCATCACATACAAATACTGAAGGTCCGGCAATCAGTTTCCTAACTTCGTGCTGCGACTTCCCGCAGAACGAACAGTACAGCAGCTTCTTGCCCTCGTCACTCGAACCGTGTTTGTTATCGCTCATAAAGCCACCTCGTTTTCACACCGGTCCCTGTCAGTCAGGATGCAGGTTTCTTCCACAATCTGCAAGTCATCTTACCCCGGGATAGCCTCTCTTAGGCTTGGAGCACTACGTCGCGATCTGCTTACGCGACTGCAGCACTTCGTCGATTATTCCATACTCCTTTGCTTCATTGGCTCCCATAAAATTGTCTCTATCGGTATCTCCTTGAATTTTTTCCAAGGGCTTTCCCGTATGTTTTGACAAAATAGTGTTTAAGCGCTCGCGAATCAACAATATTTCGCGGGCATGGATATCTATATCAGATGCCTGGCCCTGGAACCCGCCTAAAGGCTGATGGATCATAACTCGGGAATGGGGCAGACAATAACGCTTGCCAGGGGCACCCCCGGCCAGCAATAAAGCCCCCATACTGGCAGCTTGGCCGATGCACAAGGTGCTGATATCGGGCTTGATAAATTGCATGGTATCGTAAATCGCCAAGCCCGCGGTTACAGCGCCGCCCGGCGAATTAATATATAAATGTATGTCTTTATCCGGGTTTTCCGATTCCAGAAACAATAATTGCGCTACTACCAGATTGGCGGTGTAGTCCTCGACGGGACCTACCATGAACACCACCCGTTCCTTGAGGAGACGAGAATAAATATCATAGGCGCGCTCGCCACGTGCCGACTGCTCCACTACCATCGGCACCAGATTCAATGCCTTGGTAATTACCTGCTCACTGCCGTCTCTGATAGCCACCATTAAATTTTACCTTAAATATCATTAACATATAATATTTGAATTGTGCCTTAAAGAATCGGGCAGTATGCAATCGACCCTTTATCCTATCGGCACAATTCAACCTTGGAATTAACTCATTTAACCACGGATTTAGTCCTTAAACAAACTAGCTTACGCTCCCTCCCGTATGGTATTGGACAACTCAGCAAATGGGGTGGGTTGCTCGCTAATCTCTCCGTGCTGCAGCAGCCACTCTACCGCCTGATCCTCCAGAACCAAGGCTTCAACGTTCCCAAGACGGTCCCGGCGCGCGTAATACCATTTGACCACCTCTTCGGGATGCTCATAGGTCGCGGCAACCGCTTCCACCGCAGCGCGCACCTTCTCGGGAGCAGCCTTGAACTGATTCTTTCTAACTACCTCCGCAATGATCAGGCCTAAGGCTACCCGGCGTCGGGCCCGTTCCTCCACAACATTGCTCTCTATATCATTCAATTGCGCTCCCGGGTTCAGCTCTCCGGGATACTCCTTGATCCGCACCATCTCTTCATCAATGAGCGCCTTGGGAAGCTGAATGGGATTGGTCGCTACCAGCGCGTCCATCACCTGAAGTTTGACTCGCTCCTTGATTGCTTGTTCTGCTTCGCGGCGCATAGTGGCCTTCACTTCTTCGCGAAAGGCCGGAACACCTCCCGAATGGATACCAAAACTCTTGAAAAAGTCTTCATCCAAATCCGGCAGCTTGGCTTCGGCAACCTCGTGAATTATCACGTTGAAATGGACCCATTTGCCCGCCAAACTTTGTACCTGATAATCGTTGGGAAACTCGATTTCGAAACCGCTATCCTGACCGGCTTTCAGGCCCACCAATTTTTCTTCGAAGCCCGCAATCAAGGTACCGGCACCCAATACCACCGTATAACCCTTGGCGGCGTTCCCGGGGAACTCCTCGCCATCAAGGTTTCCTGAGAAGTCCAGTACCATTCTATCGCCCTGTTGTGCGGTACGGGTCACCGGCTCCCAAGTGCGTCGTTGCCCGCGCAATGTCTCCACCATTTTGTCAATATCGGTTTCGGTTATCTCAGCGGTGGGTTTCACAACTTTCAAATTGAGCGGCAATTGCAACTCAAACTCAGGGTAAACCTCGAAGGTTGCGGTAAATCTCAGACCGGAGCCCGGCACTTCAGACTGCAATTCAAAGTGCGGCGCACCGGCCGGACGCAGCTTCTGCTGGCTGATCGCCTCATAGAAGCTCGACTGGATAAGCTCATTGCGTACTTCCTGACGAATTGACCCGCCCCAACGGCGCTCGACAACCTTAAATGGTACTTTACCGGCCCGAAAGCCATCCACGCGAACCTTCCTGCTCAGCGATTTGAGTCGGTTTTCGATCTCTTGATCGTAGCGTTCCGCCGGCACCGCAATAGTCAAGCGGCGCTCAAGGCCATTGGTCGTCACCTCTATCTGCATCTTACTAACCTCATTAAACCTAAAATTTCAAAAGATTATAGCGAATTTTCCACCCATTCCCAAAATCCGCCAACCAGTTCAAATTTTAAATTTGGTGCGAAAGGAGAGACTCGAACTCTCACGGGTTACCCCACTGGAACCTAAATCCAGCGCGTCTACCAATTCCGCCACTTTCGCAAAGGTTTAAGTTGCTGCATCTGTCGGATATAAGCCTAACAAGGCAAGACGCGCCCATTGCCAACATTATTCTTCTAAAGCTGTGGGAGCTAGTGTTATTGGTGGCATCTTCGGACAACATCGTAGTGAAAGCCTAACAGTGGCATTATTCCGCCCATATCCGTGTCCGCCCCTTGCCGCGCCGAGGATGGATCGATATTGGTGGGCCGTGTAGGAGTCGAACCTACGACCTATGGATTAAGAGTCCACTGCTCTACCAACTGAGCTAACGGCCCAATATTAACCAAATATATTAAAGTGGGGTGGACGATGGGGCTCGAACCCACGACAACCGGAATCACAATCCGGGGCTCTACCAACTGAGCTACGCCCACCATTAACTCGATTTTAAACCGCCCCCTCGGACCGACTTACAACCGAGGCCAAATCATAGCATGAGAGTGGCGCGCCCGGCAGGACTCGAACCTGCTACCCTCGGCTTAGAAGGCCGATGCTCTATCCAGATGAGCTACGGGCGCAGACGCCCCTTCAACCACCCGACTGTGCGAAAAGCACATCTGCTACCCACCACAAAATTGGTCGGGGTAGAGGGATTCGAACCCCCGACATCCTGCTCCCAAAGCAGGCGCGCTACCAGACTGCGCTATACCCCGCATTGACGTATCCGCACGTCCCCCTGTACAGAGCCAAGCCCACACGAAATCGGCGATAATACGCACCGCTCAAGAATACGTCAATTTCTTGCGTATGGCGGTATTTTTCAGGCATCCACCTTGAGGCTTCGCCATGCCAACAGCAGGGCTACGGCGCTCAACAGCGCCGCCACACCGAAGGCAGCGGGACCGCCGCCCATATCCCACAAATAACCACTGTACAAAGCCCCTACCGCGCCGCCCGCGCCAAAACTGAGACTGCTGTAAAGGGCCTGACCCCTGCCTTGATATCGGCCGTGGAAAAAGCGGTGGATTATTTGAATGGCAGCCCCATGATGGACGCCAAAAGTGGCGGCGTGCAGTATCTGGGCGGCGATTAATACCGGCAGACTATCGATAACGTAACCGATCAATATCCAGCGCAGGCTCGCCAATCCCAGACTCCCCAAGAGCAGCCTGCGCAGACCCCAGAGCGGCACCAATCTGTGCATCACCAAAAATACACCGATCTCCGCGATGACGGCCAAGGCCCACAGCTGGCCGATAACGCCGCGCGAATAACCATGATCCTGCAGGTACAAGGAATAAAACGTGTAATAAGGACCGTGACTAGCCTGCATCAAAAAGCATACCGCCAGTAAGCTCACCACACGGGGATGACTCAATACCTCGCGCAGAGGCGTTTGTGCCCGCGGCAAATGGCCGATGATTCGCTCCGGCACCCAAAGACTGCTCAGCCAGATACCGAAAAACAATGCCAGCAACACCGCGGGCAGCAAGCCGTTACCGAAATAATCCAACATCGGCCCCAGAATCACCACCGTAGCAATGAAGCCGATGGATCCCCACAAACGGATCGCACTGTAGCGATGGGTCTGCTCGCCGAGGTGATTGAGGGTGGTAACCTCAACCTGCGGTAGTGAGGCATTCCAGAAAAAACTGAAGGTCATCATCACCGCCGCCATCCACCAAAAGTGGCTGCCGAAAAATACGCCGGCAAAGGTGACTGCAGCGGCCAAGGAACCCAGCTGCACGATACGTATACGCCGCCCGGTGTGATCGGCGATCCAGGCCCACACATTGGGCGAAACGATCTTGGTCATCATCATCAGAGCCATCAACTGCCCGATGACAGCGGGCGTGAAACCCAAGCCCGCCAGATACAGCGACCAATAGGGCAACAGGGCGCCCAAGGAGGCAAAGTAAAACAGATAGAAACCGGAGAGTTGCCAATAAGGGACCGCCATTGTCCGCATAAAGATCGTTCGGTCGGGAGAGGGGCGCGGACCGCCGCCGGACTACTCGGGTGCGCCAGGTGCTTGAGCGGGGATCACGGGAGTTTCACTATGCGCATCGAAATTCTGCGCGCGGTGACGCAACATGTGATCCATCAACACCAAGGCTAGCATGGCCTCGGCGATGGGCGTGGCGCGAATCCCTACACAAGGATCGTGACGGCCGGTGGTGATCACCTCCGCCGCGTCGCCGCGAACGTTTACGGTGCGTCCCGGCAACCGAATGCTGGAAGTTGGCTTCAAGGCGATGCTGCACACGATATCCTGACCGGTAGAGATGCCGCCCAAGATGCCGCCGGCATGGTTACTCAAAAATCCCGCGGGCGTAATCTCGTCGCGATGTTCGGTCCCCTTTTGCTCCACACAGGCGAAACCGGCGCCGATCTCCACGCCCTTCACCGCGTTGATGCTCATCATGGCCTTAGCGATCTCGGCATCTAGGCGATCGAATACCGGCTCGCCCCAGCCCGGCGGTGCGCCGCTGGCCACCACGGTGATGCGCGCGCCGATGGAATTGCCCTCCTTGCGTAAGGCATCCATGTACGCCTCCAACTCCGCCACCTTCGCGGCATCGGGACAAAAGAAGACATTGTTGTTCACCTCAGCCCAATCGAAGACCACGGGACGGATGGGACCGAGCTGCGCCAGATATCCGCGGATATCCATCCCGAAGTTCTCGCGCAGATATTTCTTGGCGATGGCCCCCGCCGCCACCCGCATGGCGGTCTCGCGCGCCGACGACCGGCCGCCGCCGCGATAGTCGCGGAGTCCATACTTCTGCTGATAGGTGTAGTCGGCATGACCGGGGCGAAAACGGTCCATGATCTTGGAATAATCCTTGGAACGCTGGTCTTCGTTCCGGATCAACAGGCCGATGGGGGTGCCGGTGGTCCTGCCTTCGAACACCCCGGAGAGAATTTGCACCGCATCGGATTCTCGCCGCTGCGTAGTGTGGCGGGATTGACCGGGCTTGCGCCGGTCCAGGTCATGCTGAAGATCCGCCTCGCTGAGGCACATTCCCGGCGGGCAGCCGTCTACGACGGCGCCCAGCGCCGGGCCATGGCTCTCGCCGAAAGAGGTAACCGAAAATAGAGTTCCAAAAGTGTTGCCGGACATGGAGAACTATTGTAACGGGTAATAAGGCGGACGTCTTGTGCCTAATCATATGCCGCACCAGCACAACGCCTTTTTTATCGCCGATGTGGAATCGCGGGCAAGCACTATCGACCTACGCACAGAGTGCTCATGCACAACACTAATTGAGCGCGCGCGAATTATCCAACTTATAAACGGGGAAAGCGTTCATCGCGCGATCTTATGGTAAACGCTCGCCCTCCCTAGGATATATTTGAGCAGGAAACCCCGGTCCCGTTTTACTTTGACGAAAAATAAGCGGCGAGGTCGGCAATATCCTGCTCACTGAGACTATTCGCCATCATGTTCATCATCTGCTCCTTGCGTACGCCGCTCTTGAAGGCGCGCAACTGTTCCGCAAGGTAATTGGCATTCTTGCCGGCCAGGGGGATGCGGCCTTTGCCGTCGATACCGTGACAACTGGCGCAACCTTTGGCCTTTTCGGCGCCCGCGGCGGCGTCGCCGGCGGCCCGTACCGAGGCGGCGCTCGCCGCGACGATGACGAACAAGGCCGCATTGATAAGTCCCTGATATGCATTCATGCCTTTCTCCTGCTTAAATAATTTTGGAAAATCTCTGGGCCCGACTATTGCGCAGATAACGGTCAAAAACCATGCACACATTACGAATTAACAGGCGTCCCGCCGGCAGCACGCGAATCAGGTCTCCCGCTATGGAGACCAACCCATCGGCCGCCATGATTTGCAACTCGCGCAGTTCGGCGGAAAAATAGCTTGGGAAGTCGATGGCGAATTGCTCGGCGAGACGCGACATGCACAATTCAAAATGACAAATCAGCTGGGTAATCACCTCCCGGCGCAACAGGTCATCGGCATCCAGGTGAATGCCGCGAAAAACGGGCAGGTTGCCGGCGTCAATCGACAGATAATATTCCTCCATGGATTTGACGTTCTGGCTATAGGTGTCTCCCACCTTGCCGATAGCGGTGATCCCCAAGGCGATGAGGTCGCAATCGGCGTGGGTGGAATAGCCTTGGAAATTGCGGTAAAGGGTGCCGTCGCGCTGGGCGATCGCGAGTTCGTCATCCGGCTTGGCAAAGTGATCCATCCCGATGTACACATAGCCAGCCCCGGCCAGCCGCTCGATAGTCATCTTGAGTATGTCGAGTTTCTCCGCCGGCGGCGGTAGCTCGTCGGCCTTGATACGCTGCTGCGGCATGAACAATTCCGGCAGATGCGCGTAGTTGAACACCGACAGCCGGTCGGGATCGGCGGCAATGATCTTGTCCAGGGTACGGGCAAAGCTCGCCACCGATTGCAGAGGCAGGCCGTAGATCAAATCGACACTGATGGATTTAAAGCCCTGCCCGCGCGCCTGCGCCATCACCGTTAGGGTTTGCTGTTCCGATTGCAAGCGGTTCACCGCCTTTTGCACCCGCGGGTCGAAATCCTGTACGCCCAGGCTCATGCGATTGAACCCCAGCTCGCGCAAGACGGCGATGGTGAGATCGTCAGTCTCGCGCGGATCCACCTCGATGGAATATTCGCCGCTGTCGTCGTCGCGCAGTGCAAAGTGTTCGCGGGTCTTGGCCATGAGAGCGCGCATCTCGTCATGGCTGATGAAGGTGGGTGTACCGCCGCCCCAATGTAACTGCTCCACCGATCGGCCACCCCCGAACAAGGCAGCCTGCAAGGCGATTTCTTTATGCAGGCGTCCCAAGTAGGGTGCCGCCCGCGCGCGGTTTTTGGTCACCACCTTGTTGCAACCGCAGTAGAAACACAGGGTGTTGCAGAACGGGATATGAAAATACAGTGACAAGGGACCGGAAGGGATCTTGGCGTTGGTGACCGACGCCGCGGCACGGTACTCCGTTTCACCAAAGCCGGTGTGGAACTGTAATGCGGTGGGGTAAGAGGTGTAGCGCGGTCCAGCCTTATCGTAGCGCCGAATCAATTCCGAATCGAACACCAATGACTGAAACATGCCTCTCGTCCCCGCAAATCCAGAGTGTTCATTGTAAGTGATTTACCGCGGCCCGGACACATCAAACCCCAGCGGCGAACGCGGCGCGGTAGCGGGTCAAGACAGAATTTTCAAGTAGAAAAACTCCTCCGCCGCCCCTGGCAAAATCCAGCCAGACGAAAGGCACCTCGGGAAAACGCTTCACCAAGGCCTGTTCGCTATTGCCTACTTCTACCACCAATACACCTTCCGGTGACAGATAGTCCGGCGCGGCGTGGAGGATACGTTTCACGATATCGAGGCCGTCCTCCCCCCCGCCAGCCCCAACAGCGGCTCGCGATGATATTCCTCCGGCAGCGCCGCCAGTTCCTCACGGCCGACATAAGGCGGATTGCTCACGATCAATTCGTAACGCCGCCCCGCCAACGCGGCGAACAGGTCGGAATGTACGGCGTGCACCCGGTCCGCCATCCCATGGCGATCGATGTTGATACGCGCCACCGCCAAGGCATCCGGGGAGATGTCCACGGCGTCCACTTCCGCCTCGAGAAAGCCATGGGCGCATGCAATAGCGATACAACCGCTACCGGTGCCAATATCAAGGATACGCGTCACCTCGCCGTGCAGCCAGGGGGAGAATCCGTTTTCGATCAGTTCGGCGATGGGTGAACGCGGCACCAACACCCGCTGATCCACATAGAATTGCAAACCGGCGAACCAGGCCTCGTTGGTGAGGTAGGCCGCGGGTAGCCGTTCCGCGATGCGCCGGTTCAATAATTGCGCAACGGCGCGGCGTTCGACGAGCGTAAGCCGAGCGTGCATCAGTTCCGCGGGCAAGCCCGGCGTCAAGTGCGTAATGTGCAGCACCAAGTGCAGGGCCTCGTCGACGGCATTGTCGGTACCATGGCCGAAAATCACCCCTGCTTGGTTTAAACGGCTCGCTCCCCAGCGGATGTAATCCTGCAAGGTGCGCAATTGCTCGATGATCTCGTCATCCGCCGCTGACATCGGCCCGCTCCCGTTCAAAAAGTGAATATGATAATCGAACGAACCCGGTTACGGAATGGATGGACGGATCCCTCATTCGACACAATTATCTCTTCAAAGTAGCCCATCAACCCTACTGCTCAGCCCTTTGATGGACTACCTGTAATATCATAGCTCCGTCATGACCCTGCCCGCTTTGCCATTAACGCCTACCCGCTCCGTTGCCGCACTTCTGCGCTGCTTTTCCCCTCGGTGGCGTACCATGGCAAAAAATACCGCGCGACTTATCGTCATGGCCGCCCTGTTCCTCAACGCCATCGCCGCTGACGCGGGACTCGCGGTGAATGTCGAGATCGCGGGCGTCTCGGACGCGCTGCTACACAATGTCCGAGCCTACCTCAGTATCGAACAGCAAAAAAACGACCCCGATCTTAATGAAAATCAATTGCAGCGCCTGCATCACCGTGCCGGGGACGAGATCGCCAAGGCCTTGCAACCTTTCGGCTATTATCAACCGCGAATCACCAGCAACCTGCGCATTGTCGACGGTAAGTGGCTCGCCAGTTACAACATCGACCCGGGCCCCCCGGTTCATATCACCGCCGTGGACATCCGCGTGGAAGGCGACGGCGCCAATGACGCCGAGTTCCAGTCTCTGGTAGCGCAATTTCCGCTGCATCGCGGCGACATACTGAATCAACCCCTTTACGAAAAGGGCAAGCAAGACTTCCAACGTTTCGCTACCGAACACGGTTATTTCGATTTTAAGTGGGTAAAGAGTGAAATAGCCGTGGACTTGCAGGTAAACACGGCCAAAATCACGCTGCTCATCGACAGCGGGCCCCGCTATCGTTTCGGCGAAGTGCGCATCCATCAAGACGTATTACGCCCCGAGTTGCTGAAGCGATTTATCCCCTTTAAGGCCGGCGATACCTATAACACGGCCAAACTTCTCGAACTGCAAAGCGCCCTGACCGATAGCGATTATTTCAGCAATGTGGAGATCAACCCGCGCAGGGATCTTAGCAAAGACCGAGAGGTACCCATCGACGTCACCTTGTCGCCGCGCCCTCAACACCGTTACACCCTCGGGGCGGGTTATGGCACAGATACCGGGGCACGCGGAAAATTAGGATGGGACAATCGCCGCATCAACGACCGCGGTCACCGTTTCGGTCTTGAATACAGCGTTTCGCAGATTCATGAAGGGCTCGCTGCCCGTTACATAATACCAATCCGCAATCCCCGAACCGATCAATTCGCCATCACCACCAGTTACAGTAATGACTATCCCAAGACCAGTAGCAGCGAAACCTTTCTCTTGGGCGGAAGCCGCAGCGTCGATCGCGGAAACAATTGGCTGGAGACCCTCTATCTCAATTACCAGACCGAATCATTTTCGGTGGGCGGCGAAAGCGGAAACTCGGTGATGCTGATGCCGGGAATCACCTGGTCCAAGGTCAGTGCCGACAACCGCATCTATCCCCTGCGCGGACTGCGTCTGCTGCTCGACGTACACGGGGCTCATCCGGATCTACTCTCAAACGTGCAATTCGTACAAGTGCGCGCTCAGGCGAAATTCATCCATAAATTCTTTGCCAAGGAGCGTATTATCCTGCGCGGCGATGTCGGCGCGACCCGTTTCGGCGCGATCCGCTCCTTGCCCACCTCGGTACGGTTCTTCGCCGGTGGTGATCAAAGCGTACGCGGCTACGCTTACAACAGCCTCGGCCCGGTCAACGCCTCGGGACAAGTGTTGGGAGGCTCCCAATTGCTGGTGGGCAGCGCCGAATTGGAACACCGTTTCACTGACAAATGGAGTGTAGCTTTGTTCTATGATGCCGGAAACGCGATGAACGATTGGCAGGAATCTCTCAAAAAGGGCGTGGGTTTCGGCATACATTGGCGTTCACCCGTCGGCCCGATCCGTTTCGATCTCGGCTTCGCGATCTCTGAACCCGGCGTCCCCAAACGCCTGCATATCACCGTGGGGCCAGACTTATGAATGTGATTGGCCGCTTCTTTGCCGTGCTCCTTACTCTACTGGCCGCGTTGTTGGTGTTCGCTGTTTATTTGCTTCATTCCCCGCATGGTTTGGAATGGGGTTATCGCTTTGCGACGATCTTGGTTCCCGGCGAGCTGACTATCGATCACCTCGAAGGACAATTGCGCGGTCCGCTTAGGTTACGCGGCGTGCATTATCGCAACGACAACCTCGACCTGCGGCTGACGCAACTCGACCTGCGATGGCAACCCGGCGCCCTGGTGGAAGGCAGATTGCAAATCGATACCGTGGTTGTCACCGGGCTGCATATCGTCACTGAACCCTCTACAGCCAAAACAAACTCGTTGCCCGATATTCATTTGCCTATCGAGGTGAAGATTGAACAAGCCGCGGTCCACGACTTGAGCGTCGCTGCACGCGGTAAAGGCGCTCCCTTTACTCTAACCGACGCGACCTTAAGCCAGGCCGAATTCAAACGACACCGGCTTCAACTGCAACGCCTCGCCGTATCCGGGCCGCATTACCAGTTGACTGCGAAGGGTAATGTCACGCCGAGGCGCGCCTACCCCTTGGACCTCGATATACAGTGGTCGGCGGACGGCGGCAAATATGGCATCTTAGCCGGGCAGGCTCATTTAAGCGGTGATCTGCAACAACTTAAGATACATCACCAATTGTCTTCGCCCGTTCGTGCCGAACTCAACGGTACGGTCGCCGATGTCTTGACCGATCTGAGATGGCAAGCCGAACTGCGCGTGCCGGAGATCAAACTGCAGACGCTGCGCGCCCAATGGCCGGCCTTGACATTGGGTGGAACGGTACACGGCAACGGCACGATGCAACGCCTCCAAGTGGAAGGCGAATTGCATAGCCACTATCGCGCACTGGACGCCGATCACCGCTTCGCCCTGGCCTATGAAAAGGATACCCTGCAGTTAAGCCGATTTGATACCACTTTGGCGAAAACCAGTGCACGGATAGCTCTGCGTGGCACCATCGCCGACCTCGCGAAGCTACCGCGGGTTGACATTGATGGCACTTGGCAAAATTTAAGTTGGCCGTTGCAAGAACCGTTTGCGATTCGCAGTACCAAGGGGCACTTCAGCCTTGCGGGTACGTTCGATCACTATCACATACAGGCAGATGGCGACCTGGCCGGGCACCAGATACCTGCTAGCACCTGGTCGCTGAACGCCGACGGTACGCCGCAAAATCTGACCGTCACCAAGATTGAAGGAAAGTTCCTCGATGGCACGATGATGGGTAACGGCAAACTCGTTCTTCAGCCGCAGCTGGCTTGGGAGGCCACTATTCATGGTAATGATCTCGATCCCGGCGTGCAATGGCCCGCTTGGCCGGGCCGGCTCGCCTTCTCCGCGCATAGTAGCGGTAACATCAAAGATGGTATCACTCACGCACAAATTGGGATTTCCAATGTGCGAGGCGACCTGAAGAATTTCCCCATCGACGGTGACGGCGCTATACATATAGACGGCGATCGCTTTGTCCTTTCCGAAATACGCATCGATTCCGGAGGTAACCGCTTTACCGCCTCCGGCAGCTTACAGGACACCTGGCTTGGACAATGGCAAATCACCGCCACCGATCTTGCCCAATTATTACCCGGTAGCGCCGGCCGCCTGCAAGGCAGCGGCGGCATCAGCGGGCCGCGCGACAGTCCTATTTTAACCGCATCGTTGATCGGACAAAAACTCAATTTCGCCGACAAGCACCTCGGCGAAATCGATTTAGTCATGGCCATGGACACGCGAGGCCGCTTGCCTTCCATAATTCAAATCGAGGCTTATGATGCCGCCTTCGGCAATATGCGCATGGAAAGAATTCGTTTATATGGCGACGGCAACGCACAACACCACCGGCTGCGGCTATTCGCATCCGCGGCGCCTGGTAAAGCGGCGATTACGATCAACGGCAGTTATCAGAAACAGCAATGGGCCGGCTCCATCGATAAAATCGATATCGAGTCGCCTGTTGCTGGCCGCTGGCAATTGGCCGAACCGGCTAAGGCCATTCTCGATCAATTCACCGCGCATCTCGATACACTATGCCTGCAACAAGCAAAAGCGCGTTTCTGCACTGAAATGCAATGGGCGACACAGAGCGGCTGGAATACGCAAGCGTCGTTACGCGGCTTGCCGCTCAATTTTATTAAAGACTGGATGCCGAGCGGCACTGCACTGGCGGGAAGTCTCGATGCGGACATCCAGGCCGACAATGCCGCCGGTCTCATTAAAGGCAAAGTGGATGCCCGCCTCAACGCAGGCGTGGCACATCCAGCCATACCCGGTAATGGAGAAACCAGCTCGTCAATTATTTATCATCGAGCGCATCTCACCATGATCTTGGATGATCAAAACCTCGCTACCCAGTTGCAAGCAGGGCTTGCGGACGGTGGTTCCATCCAGGGTAATCTCACCATCAAGCGCAATGCACTGCCTGCGCCGCTGGGCATGGGACAAAGCGATCTCGATAAGTCACTCGCCGGCCAGCTTCACGGCGATATCAAAGAACTGAGCCTGCTGCCGGCACTCATCCCCGGTATGGAACATACACAAGGCCATCTCTCCGCTTTGCTTACTACCGCGGGCTCCTTAGATAAGCCACAAATAATCGGCGAATTACGCTTGGAGAACGGCAGCGCCACCATCCCCGACTTGGGCATCAACCTGGAGGAGATCACCTTGGTGGCTCACGGTGATGAACAGGACCATCTCCGCCTTGATCTCCAACTGCGCTCCAAAGGCGGCACCCTGCGTCTGGGAGGGGACCTGCGCTTCGATAAGGCTAGCGGTCTCAACATTCAAGCCCAACTTACAGGTGATAAGGCCGAGATTGTCAATATGCCGGAATACCATATTCTGGCCTCGCCCAATATCCATCTCAGCGTGCAAGGGCACCGCATCGATCTCGACGGCGAACTTTTTATTCCAGAGGCCAATCTCCGTCCTCGAGATGTGAGCAACGCGGTGTCGGCATCCGACGATGTCGTAATCCTCGGCGCGGAGGGGCCGCCTTCCCCCGAGACCCCCTGGCTGATCTACAGCCAGTTACGGGTACGCCTCGGAGATTTCGTCAAATTCAGCGGTTTCGGCCTACAGGGCCTGCTGCGGGGAGATATCACTTTGGTCGATGCGCCACAACGGCCCACCGTCGCCCGCGGTGAATTGAGTATTATCAACGGCAGGTATCATGCTTACGGCCAAAAACTCGAAATCGATCGCGGGCGCCTGCTCTTCATCGGCGGTCCGGTGGACAATCCCGGTCTCGATATCCGCGCCGTTAGGAAAATTCAAGATACCGCCACCACTACCGGTATCACCGCTGGCATTCTGGTGCGCGGCACGATCAAGTCGCCGCAAGTACAATTATTTTCCGATCCGACCATGGCGGATACCGACGCTCTCTCCTATCTGTTGACCGGACGACCCATTAACCAGGCTACATCCAGCCAAGGTCAGCAACTCTACGGCGCCGCCTTGTCGTTAGGTCTGGCGAGCGGCGGGCTGCTCGCCAATCAAATCGGCCAACATTTCGGCATCGATGAATTGACCGTCGAGTCGGGCGGCAATTTCGGCGGCGGCGCCCTGGTCATCCGCCATTATCTCTCCCCCAAACTATATATCAGTTATGGCGTGGGCCTAGTGGACCGCGCCAATATCTTCCTCATGCGGTATCAAATCAGCCGTCACTGGTTCTTGGAGGCGGGAAGCGGCGTGCAAAGTAGCGCGGATATCGTGTATACATTGGAGAGAAAGTAAAAATCTTTATTTCCAGGCGCCGGCCAACTGGAACGCATGCGCTGAAAATGGGTATTATGGGCAGCCAGATAACAAGGGGAGCACCGATGCAAAATGCACACGTTTCATCCCAATCCATCGACACATGGTCCTTCGCCTGCCATCTCACGGCGGGAGAGCAAGGACGACTGGTATTGGTTCAGCATAGCCGAGGCAACACCCGTGTTATTCCCGTGGAAAGCGCCCCGGCCAGCGGCTTGGACGAACCGCGCCGGCCGGTATTGATCGGCATGCAGAACGATCAGACCGTGCTGGTGATGGACCCCGTGAATAAGCAGGTGCAGCGTCTTACCCGCTTGCCGATTGATACCCGCCCCGACTATGCCTATCTCGATAGCGACGGCGGCACATATTGGTTGGTGAGCGACGGCGACAAGGACAGCGGCGCCGACGCGCTGACTTGCGGCGGCTCCGGTTCGCCGGTGACCGCAATCAAAACTAGTCCCGTACACGGCGCGGAGATCATCAAGACGCTGTGCGTCGGCCGCGGCCATCATGTCACGGTTTTCACCGCACCGACCGCACAGGCACCGCAGGTACCGCGCCGCGCTTTTTCCAGCAATCTCAACGACGGCACTATCTCGGTGATCGGCAACGACCCCAAGGATACGGCCACGTATTTGAAAATTCTTTCTACAATCAATCTCTGCGATGCGCGTCATGAGGATGGTAAGCGGGAAACCGTCCCCAACAACGCCTTTCCCCACGGTATGGCCTATTCGCCGCTCACCGGCAAGGTCTACAACATGAACAACGGTTACGGCACGGTAGTCGTGATTGATCCGGTTAAGAACACCATCGAAGCCAGCGTCGCCATGAAGACCAGCAGCAACCTGCTACTCGATCCCGCCGGCCGTTTCCTGGTCGGCAAGGGCGTAGACCGCAAGAGCAATCCCGAGCATGTGATCGGCCGGTTATCAGTGATGGACGGGGTGAGCAACACTCTGGTCAAAGTCATCGATCTGCCGGACGTGTATCCCAGCGTCTACCGCTTCAGCGCAGACGGGAAAAAACTGTACGTGACCACCGCCGCCACCGGCAAAGGCAGACAAAAAGAGAATCTGAAAATGAATACCTTGCTGGTATTCGACAGCTCGGCCTTACCCGAGTTGCGCCTAATCAATGAAGTGCAAGTGGGGCTCGCCGATTGCAGCCGCCGCCCCATCGCCTTCATCGCCGGAGGCGGAACCGGATGGACCTTCGTGCCCAATCCCACCGATGGTACGCTGTCGATCCTGGACGGCGCTACGGATACCGTGAAAGAGACCATAAACTTGGGCGCCGCCAACCTGACTGAGGTCAACTTCTCCTTCTGGAAGGGTCTTAGTTACGGCGCGTAGGATTTCCATGCGGACAAGCTTGTCTACTCCACGTAGTGGTGCTTTCCCATTATCTTCACCGTACTCGCCTGCGGACCGCGATCGCCTTGCTCCTCGGCAAACGACACCTCCGTGCCGATCTCCAGTTTTTCGAAGGCCCCGTTGAGAATGCTGTTACGGTTAAAATAGATCTCGCGATTATCCGGCGTCTCGATACTGCCGTACCCTTCCTCGATAAATAATCGCGATATATGTCCATGCGGAGGCATGGCATGGGTCTTGACCTCCCGCCGCCGTTGCCGCGCATAATTTTCCAGTTGGCGGCGGGCGGCGTCGAAGGCGTCGCGTATCGCAACATAGACATCGGTATGAGAGTGATGCTCGTGCGCTTCGCGACTCACCACGAGTTCATTACCGGGAACAGTGAGATCGACACGCACATGATAGAGATTGCCAACTTGATGATGCCGATGCCGGGCCTCTACCATCACTCGACAGCTCATAATCTGAGCGCTTATCTGATCCAACTTCCCGGCCCTGTCTTCGATATTTGTCTTCATAGCCTCGGAACCTTCCATATTTCGGAAGGTGATCTGTAGCGGCAGTTTCATAAACACCCCCATTTCCCGGAACATTGTTAATCATAAACTATTTACCGTTTTTCCGGTTTTCTACCAAAACCCCCGGCCGAATCCCGATTAACTCCCAATCCGGATATTATCCTTAATCGCACCGGTCAATCATGAATTGTATGCCCGGCGACAAGACGTTACTCTATACTTGGAACGGAGGCGCGACAGCCCGACAAAATTGTCTTGTGATCCTAGGGAGACCACCAATGACCGATAAAGTTTACAAACTGCTTGAGATAGTGGGTACCTCCACCAAGAGCTACGACGATGCGGTTCAAAATGCCATCGGCCGCGCCGCGCAAACCATACGCAATATGGATTGGTTCGAAGTGACAGAGAATCGCGGCAATATCAAAGATGGCAAGATTGCGTCTTACCAGGTGACGCTGAAAATCGGGTTTAAGCTGGAATAGCGCCTCCGCATACCCAAGTCATCCGAAGTGGCAAAGATAATCCACTAATTCCGTCACTTCGATTTCAAAATGGGAGTTTCCGGGGATATGAAAAGTTTCGCCCGCCGCGTACTCACGCCATTCGGACTCATCCCCGATCCGCACCCTGCAACGTCCTTGGGTCACATCGATGATCTCCTGAGCTTCGGTGCTGAACCGATAGACGCCGGGCAGCATAATCCCCAGGGTCTTCATCTCGCCGTCCGAAGTAATGACGGAACGGCTGGTTACCTGGCCGCCGTGATAGACATTGGCCCGCTTCTTCACTACCGCATTTCTGAATTCCATTACCCGGCCCCTTCATCAATACGTTGAACCCGGCCATTGACGCTTGAATGATCCTGAGGGAGAATTTTGCGACCGCCCCAGTAACGCAGCATACCTAGTATTGGCCGCGACGACCACTCGGCCCATCCGCTTAGCAAACTGGGTTTTTTGGAATATACCGCCGCGAGATAACGCTACAATCGAGGCCGGTTTTCCGCTTGGGAAAAGCCTAAAAAATGATTACACTTAGCCCAAAGAAGTCGAAACATATACCTATTTAATATAGGTGTATTTAGGTAGAGAACGCCAAGGGCCTTCTAGGCTAAGCAAGTTAGATACTCAACGGGAGCATCGAACATCATGAGTCATTATCATCAGAGAGAAGTTAAGGATTTATACCGCCCCAAAGATATCATCTTCGTGGTAATTGGCCTCATCTGCACTATCACCGCCGCCTTAATGCTATCCCGAGCCTTCACCGGCTGGGCGGGCATTTAATTCCCAGTAGAACCCCGGCGGATTTATCACGCCTCCGCCGGGGAAGTACTTCTCTTCATTCAGGGTGCATTCAGCCGCGGTACATCTCACTGCTGCCGCCTACAAATAGCCGCGTACCCAGCTCAATAACGGCGTTAACTGCATAGCTCCGGCCTGGCGGGCAATCTCTTGACCCTTCTTCACAATTACCAGGGTCGGGATACTACGAATGGCAAAATCCGCCGCAATGGCTTGTTCCAACTCCGTATTGACCTTGGCAAGGCGGACAGCGGGCTCCAACTGTTGCGCCGCCTGTGCAAATACCGGCGCCATCATACGGCAGGGACCGCACCAAGGCGCCCAGAAATCCACGACCAACGGGATATCATCAGTGTGCCGCACATGCCGCTGAAAGTTACTGCTCGTTAACTCCAGCGGCTGCCCGGTGAACAAGGCCTGTTTACAGCGCCCGCATTTCGCGGCTTGCTGTATCTTGGCCGCGGGCAGCCGGTTTATTACATCACAGTGGGGACAAACGATCTGAGTGCTGTCAGCCATAGTTTCCCTGCCTATTGAGCAATTATTACTAGAGATTGGGATCGGCACTCAAATTACAAGGCCGGCGCGGAGACGGCGAGCGCCAGCAATGGCGGATAAGGCTACCGGCAGCGCGTCGAAAATCAACAGAGGCAGCGCTATGATTACACCTATCGCGGCGGGAAAGGCCTTCATATCGATGTGCATTATTTCAAGATACGCCTAAACCCTATTCAGGCCTTCGGTCAGGAGCATGCCGTCAGCCGCGGGCAACCCAACCGCCGGAGAAATTCTTGAGGTCCTCATCCTTGAGGCGACCACCGGCCGTCATATTTTCCAATAACTCGCGGGTGATCTCTTGGGAACTATTTTCGCTATCGCGGTAATCCCACAATCCGTGGATACACAGCTCAAACAAAGTAACCATAATATCATCGAGGCGAATGGCATAGTGTTGCGCGAGGCGCTGAAAATCACGAAGGTAAAGGGGCCTGCCCAGTTTTAGATACTCTTCCTTGAGCAAGGACTCCAAGGCCACATCCCATTTAGGAATCTGAATCGGCTCTCCTGATGGCGTTTCATTTACCATTGCAACTTACCTCCGAGCATAATAGTTCATGGCTATGAGCCTTTAAGTATATTCCGCAGCAGTGCCGTCACCGCAGTATAGCCGGTAAAGCTCAGCGTTTTTCGACCTGATAACCCTTGGATTTGAGCAATGCTACGATGCCATTTTCGCCGACAAAGTGCGCCGCCCCGAGTATTACAAAATAAGTACCGCCATGATCGAGTAATTTGTCCAACTTTTCGGTCATCGCGGTATTGCGATCCGCGATCAGTACTTGGTACATATGCTCGCTGAACTGATCGCCGCTGCGTAATTCTTCGTTCATCAGGCTATCTATCTTGCGCGCATCTCCCTTGCGCCATGCCCGCACTGTTTCGTCCAGGAATGTCCGCCCTTTTTCAATATCGTCAAATGTTTCTTTCAACATCGCTTCCTGCTCGGCATTGGAAAAGCCGTCGAGAAAATCCAATTGCTGTTGAAGCGTTTCAAGCCCGATAATGGGCTTCTTGTCGTGAGCGAGCTTCATAAAGTGATTGTCTATTCCCAGTTCTTCACTGAAGCCGAATGAGCGCAAGGCCAGGCTGGTCAACGTCATGGACGCAAACCATGGCTTCTGCTTTTCCAGCGTCTGAGCCGAAGCGCCGAATCTTTTCATTACGCGTTCGAGGTCTTGCCATGTCTTCGGCGTAATCGCCTTGGAAAGGGTCATCCCGTCGGCAAACATGGCCTTGGCTGCCACGATCCGGGCCATCTGCGCCGGATCGAGCGCCGTTAGATCGGTTTCAACCACCAGCTCCTGCGAGTTCTGATAGGCTTGGGTCATTTCCGCCGGCAAGGGATACATGGCCGGCGTGCCGAAGTGAATTGATCCCACCAAATAGGCGATTCCGCGGCGACCTACCACCTTCCACAGCAAATGATGTCCCGCTATTGCAGCCGTGCCGCTTTGAGCCTCGGCGCCATGTGCGACCGCTTCCGGACCGCAGGCGCGATCCTGGATCGTTGGATTCCCGGCGACATCCGTACATTTATAGACCGCCGCATCCGCCGTGACGGCGGCCAGCAGCATCATGACTAACGATGCCCACAACTTCAGGCCTACATGCTTCATCATGATCATTTTCCCAAGGCGTAACTTTCTCTGAAACCGGCCCCGTTTCATGGGTGCACTCACTTTTATGCCTTCGCTGCGGCTGGGAGACAAACGCATTCGATCGACGCTCATCGCCGCCTCAGCAAAGACTATCCCGTACTTGCCGAATACGCGCAATCCCTTTAGCATTGGCGCCCTAATCGTGATCCGCACACCCTGATAAATGCATGGCACGCAAACCCGCCCTTAGCGATTCCAAGAAAGTCGGCTTCGTCAGCCTGGGATGTCCCAAGGCCCTGGTCGATTCCGAACGGATCATCACGCAATTGCGCGCCGAGGGTTATATTATCAGTCCCACTTACCAGGATGCCGACTTAGTCGTCGTCAATACCTGCGGCTTCATCAATGCCGCCGTGGCTGAATCCCTGGACGCCATTGGCGAGGCCTTGGCGGAAAACGGCAAGGTGATCGTCACCGGCTGCTTGGGCGCCAAGGGCAATATCGTCAAGGACACTCACCCCAAAGTATTAGCGGTAACCGGGCCGCATGCTTTACAAGATGTCATGTCGGCAGTGCATAAGTATCTGCCGCCGGCCCACGATCCTTATACCAGCTTGATTCCGCCCCAGGGCGTCAAGCTCACTCCCAAGCACTACGCTTATCTGAAAATTTCAGAAGGTTGCAACCACCGCTGCAGCTTTTGCATCATCCCGTCATTGCGCGGCGACTTGGTGAGCCGCCCGATCGGCGACGTGCTGCAAGAAGCGGAGAATCTGGTAAAGGCCGGCGTGAAGGAGCTGCTGGTCATTTCGCAGGATACCAGCGCCTACGGAATCGATATCCGCTATCACATAGGCTTTTGGCGCGGCCAGCCGGTCAAAACCCGGTTCGTCGACTTGGCGCGGGCCTTGGGGGAATTAGGCGTGTGGATTCGATTACATTATATCTATCCCTATCCTCACGTGGACGAGGTAATTCCACTCATGGCGGCGGGTAAGATACTGCCGTACTTGGACATCCCCTTCCAGCACGCCAGTCCGCGCATCTTGAAGGCCATGCGCCGCCCCGCCGCCGCGGAAAATACCTTGCAACGTATCCGGCAATGGCGCGATCAATGTCCGAATATCAGGCTGCGCAGTACCTTTATCGTAGGATTCCCCGGAGAAACCGAGCAGGACTTCCAACAGCTTTTGGATTTTTTAGACGAGGCGCAACTGGATCGGGTCGGCTGCTTCAGCTATTCGCCGGTAGAGGGCGCCGCCGCCAATCTGTTGGCCTATCCCGTAGCGGAGGAAATAAAACAAGAACGCTTGGCACGTTTCATGGCCGCGCAAAGCGCCATCAGCGCGGCCAAGCTGCGCAACCGCATCGGCCAACGCCTGACGGTGTTGGTGGATGAAGCCGCCGACGAAGGTATCGTTGCCCGCAGCGCGGGTGACGCCCCGGAAATCGATGGAGCGGTTCTCATTAGTAAGGCTAACCACGTTAACGCCGGCGCTTTCATTGAAGTTGAGATCACGGATGCCGATGAACACGATCTCTACGGGCGTATGATACAACGCTCCTGATCCGCATAGGGAGGGCGCCTCCGCCGCTCCCAACGACCTTAACCTCAAGACTTAGCAATAGTTCATCGCATACTCATGCTCGTCCGACATCCGGCAAGGCTGCCGTTGCTCACTATAACGCCGGAACTCGCTGATCAATGCGGTCAGCTTCGCCTGAGTATGATCCGCGGGATTGTGGACAAACTGGGCGATATGGCGGTAAAGCTCGTGTCTCCACCAGTCGATAGATGACTCCTTATTCATGACGTTCTCCCCATTTTGGGTTTCACCCTCAGCGTGGGCGAGTCCTATTTAATACCATTTTCATGACATTTTTATAACCGGCAACCAAAACTTTCATGAACTGCATAGCGCAACGTTTCGCCGCCGAATGGACAACGAAAACGCAAGCCCACCGCGGCCAGCCGCAAGCCTTCGTTATTTTTATTGCCCGCGCCATACTTTGGATCGCCAATCGCCGGATGCCCGCATAACGCCAAATGACGGCGGATTTGATGAAAACGTCCGGTTTCAATCATCACATCCAGCGTCGTCACATCGGAAGCCGCGTGGTAATCCGCTACCGTATAACGGGTCAAAGCACGCTTGCCGTCCAGCGGCAGATCGATCACCCCCCGTGTCTCTCCCATTGCGCCGCGCACCTGCACCCGGTAATGCTTGCTTATCCCGTTATCGCGAAATAACGCCGACAAGCGCGCAGCGGCTTGCCGATCATGCGCCACCAGCATCAAGCCTTCGGCTTCGCGGTCGAGGCGATGTACCAGGAATACCTGGCGTTGCGGACGAAAATGGATCTCGACTTGGCGCAGCAAGGCACAATGATCGCCGTAGTCCGTGCCCTGGGCCATCATCCCCGCCGGCTTGAACCACACGCTGTACCGTCGGCGGTCGTCCACGCAGCGGGCTTCCATCGGTCTGATGGCCAATAAGGCTGGGTCAAAATACAACTCCAAGGTATCGCCGACCCGAGGAATGGCAGTCGCTCTGCGCAGACGCCGCCGTTTTCCGCCCTTATTGCTGATCCATACCGCGCCCTTAATCATGGCATCCTTGATCCTGCCCTTGGAAAGGCCGGTGGAATCGGCAAGGTAGTGGCAGATAGTATGCGGCGTTATGGCCTCTAGCGTTCGTTTGAAAAAAATAGGCCTCGTATCGATCATATCGCGACTTTAATCAGACATCATGCCGATATCGGTCAATGCCAGGGTTGAAACAGATAGCAGCCGCCTTCATATGCGGAACTAACCCAGTCACATTCTGCTTAAGGATCATCATGAATCAATCGGCTTTGGCGTTTGAGGTTGGCGGCGACGATTTTGCCACGAAGGTCCTGGAAAAATCCTGCCAGATACCGGTACTGGTGGACTTCTGGGCGGCATGGTGCGCGCCGTGTCGGGTGTTGATGCCGTTGTTACAAGGCTTGGCGGAGGAATACCAGGGAAGATTCGTGCTGGCTAAGGTAAATAGCGACCTGCAAGCCTCATTGGCCAATCAGTGGGGGGTGCGCAGTTTGCCTACCGTGAAGCTGTTTAAAAACGGGCGGGTCGTCGATGAATTCACGGGGGCCCAACCGGAAGCGGTAATTCGTTCCATGCTGGAACAACATCTGCCGCGCGCATCGGACCCGCCGCGCGCGGCCGCGCACGCCGCCTTGGAGAGCGGCGACACGGCATTGGCGCAATCTTTACTGCAAAAAGCGCTAACAAGCGATCCAGAATACCCCCCGCTCAAACTGGACCTCGCCACCCTCCTGATGCGCAAGGGCGACCCGGACGGTGCGGAAAAGATCCTCAAGGAACTACCCCTTCGACATCAGGAAGAAAAGGCGGCAAAAATTCTACGGGCTCAAATTATCTTTGCGCGCTCTGCGCAATCCGCGCCGTCGCCTGTGGAGCTGAAACAACGCCTCGCTGCAGACCCGAATGACTTGTCATCACGCTATCAACTCGGCGCCATTGCCGCCGCCAAAGGCGACTACGCCGACGCTTTGGGGAATTTCTTTGAAATCATGCAACGCGACCGGCATTACAACGACGACATCGGCAAATACAGCCTGATCAAGGTATTTGAAATATTGGGCGACGATAACGAGCTGATCCACGAGTATCGTCGCAAGATGGCCAGCTTACTCTACTAATAAGCGGCGATAGATTTCACGGATCTCCGCTTTGTGGCACACCAAATAAATCTTCTTCACCGCATCATTATTAGCAAGGAAGTTTGCGATCTCGCGGACCGCTATTCTTGCCGCCTCTTCCAGCGGATAAGCGTACACCCCGCAGCTAATGGCGGGGAAGGCAACGGTTTCGATACCGTTTTCAGTGACCAACCGTAACGATTCCCGATAACAAGAAGCCAACTGCATGGCCTCGCCCTGGTTTCCGCCCCGCCATACCGGCCCCACGGTATGTATCACGTAGCGTGCAGGTAGCCGGTAAGCCTTGGTGATCTTGGCCAGACCGGCGCTACAACCGCCAAGCAGTCTGCATTCCTCCCTGAGTCGCGGTCCCGCGGCGCGATGGATGGCCCCGTCCACGCCGCCGCCGCCCAACAAGGCGGGGTTGGCGGCATTGACTACGGCATCGACCTGCAGTCGGGTAATATCTCCCTGAATAACTTCTATTCGCTCGTCCATTGCCTGCGCTCATTTGTAACCCGCCGGGCCTGCAAACTCCGGGGATTAATAACGCCGTCAACCATATGCATCGATATGCTTCACCAACAGGAGCTTCAATTTCTCGATGTTGATTAGACGCTCATTTTAACGAAATTTAGGGTTGTCAGGATGATCCTTGACGACTATTTAGAACAAATGGATGCTCATGCCGAGCATAGCGAATAGCGGTTCAGTATGAATTTTTGATGAGCAATCCGCTCTATATATAACGCCGAATCTATCTTCCCTCTATCATTTCATTACTTATGCTATGATTCGCCGCCGTTCATATCCTGTCATGAATATGAACTTCATTTCTCAATAACCTTATTTTATCCAAGGAGCATGTATGAAACGCACTGTTGTAGCTATTGCTGCTGCAGCAATTCTCTTAACTACATTAAGCGGCTGCGGAACTAAAGAACGCGATGCGCTGCGCGCCAAGGTCGCCACACTCGAACAACAACTGACCACGGCAAACAACGATCTTGCCGCCAAGGAAACGGAGCTCACATCCGCGCGCGATTCCCTTCAATCCGCGCAAAATGCCCAATCTCAAGCTCAGGCGCAAATTAACAGCCTCACCGCCGAGCTAACCCGCGCCAAGGCGGCACTTAAAAAGGCAAAGTCGCCTACTACGGGCACCAAAAAGAAAAAGAAGAAATAATTTGCTTGTTCGACGGGGATTACGTCGATCGGCCCCGGCAGCGCATCTTAGCCAGGCTCCTCGCGAGCCTGGCCCTCTTTAATGTTTATTGGAAATTTATAAATCGAAGCATCATTGATAATCGATATCCACAGCCACCAATTGTTTTTCGCGATTTTCATAGCTCACCATCACTTGACCCTGTGCGTGTGCGGCATTGCTGAGTATTTCGCGGTTGGCGGAAAAAACAATAGGAGCATTGGTTTCCGCATCGTGGATGGTAAAGGTGCCTGCTACTTGATCGACTTTGGTAACGACGCCCACGTGCTTGTTTTCACCGGCCATTTTACATGCCCATCCGCTGCTGCTCACCATCAACAACAGCACGGCAGCTAAAGCCGGGATCATCACTTTACTTTGCATCGCAGCATTCTCCTCTATGAAAAAATCAACTCTTTGACCATTATTCTAACCGAATGTCGCCAATAAATTTACTGGATTACCGTATATAAGTTTGTTGAAGAAGCCCGACCATTGCGCTGGCAACTCCCGGCGGCGCCAGGACAGAAGGATGTTATAACTACTCTAGATTATAAATATATAATAACATTAAATACTTAAAAAATCCGGCACCAAACCTCGCTACATTAAAAATACATGTTATGGGGTTTAATCGGGATTGTTCCAAACGACAACCTCTCGGTAAGAAATACCGGCCGTCTGGCCGCCTGTAATTCCTGAATTACCCTGTAACTTCCTCCTGGTGGTTATTGTCGGCGTCAACCTGAGTATTGTTTGGGCAACATACGCCCGTGCCACCCAAGCCGCAATATCCATCCGGATTTCTTGCTAGGTACTGCTGGTGATAATCTTCGGCATAATAAAATTCCGGCGCCTCTATTATTTCCGTACGGATAGCACCGAAACCCGCCTCGGCCAGCAGCCGCTGATAGGTTTGCTTTGAGGCTAGCGCTTGATTTTTCTGCTCGTCGGAGTAAGTATAGATCCCGGAACGATATTGGGTACCGACATCGTTACCTTGGCGCATCCCTTGCGTCGGGTCATGCGACTCCCAAAAAATCCTTAGCAACTGTGCATAAGAGATAATTGCGGGATCGTAAACCACCCGCACCACCTCATTGTGCCCGGTCATGCCGCTGCACACCTCCTGGTAAGTAGGATTGAGCGTGAACCCCCCGGAGAAGCCCGCCGCCGTGGAATAGATGCCGTTCAATTTCCAGAAGCAGCGTTCCGCCCCCCAAAAACAGCCCATCCCGAACATCGCCATATGCATCCGCGGCGGATAAGGTGGTTGCAACGCATTTCCATTTACAAAATGCCGGTCTGACACAGGCATATTCTCTCTCCGTCCCGGCAAGGCCTCGTCCGGCCTAGGCATCCGGGTATTCTTGCCGCGCACAAACATAAAATGTCCTCACAGATTCCACCACCGCAGCACCATCATAAACAGATCCCAAGTCCCCACGGGCATCTTCACAGCCGTTTGCGAATACGTTCATAACCCCGCTTCACCTCCTCGGCCATCAGCTTCGCCGCCTCATACACGTCTCGCGACACATCTTTCGTCTCGCTGCCAACGGCATTGGCCTTGGCGCGCAGATGTTCCCAGCGCTGCTCCAGTTCCTGCCATTCTTCCCGCACCTCGGCCTTGGCCAAATGAATCTGTACTTTGATGGTATCGCGCTGTTGCTTCAGTCCTTCCAAAATTGCGTTAAGATCATAAATTGGTTTAGCCATGGTCATCCCCCCTTGCCAAGTCGTTGGGTCAATCGTGGGTTCTCGCGAAGCGCCTCTCAATAAAACCCCCTGCAACTTAAATTGCTTCCGCAGCGCTGGGCTGTGCTATCTTTGCCGGCCACGTACCGCGAAATCATGATACGCCGATTTTTCGATCGAGGACGCCCATGCCATCCAAGAAACATAAATCTCGTCCGGCCAAACAGACCGCCGACGGCGAACGCAAAGAACTCAAGTATTATGGGGCCGCCGCCTGTCTCGCCCTATGGCGTCAGCGCCCCAATGACCTCATTCGTATCTATATCGAGGAACGATGTATCCCCGAGTTTTCAGCCATGCTGCAATGGGCTGCCGCAAAGCACCGTGCCTACCACATCGTCAGCGCGGAGGACCTGGAACGACTCACCCAATCCATTCATCATCAAGGCGTCTGCATACTGGCCAAGGAACATATCGCCCTTGCTTTTCACGAGTGGCTGTCCCTTGTCCGCGACGAGATCAAGCCACAATTGCTTGTCTATTTGGACGGTGTGGAAAACCCCCATAACCTTGGAGCCATAATACGCACTTGCGCCCATTTCGGCGTCCGTTATGTCCTGGGTATGGAAGACCGCCTACCCAAGCTTTCACCTGCCGCATGCCGGGTAGCGGAAGGCGGCGCGGAAGAAGTCATGCTCGTCTACCTGCAACGCCCGATAAGGCAATTAAGGGAACTGCAAAACGGCGGTTTCGAACTCATCGCCACGGCGGCTCACGAGGGCACCATCCTCTTTGAGCATCGCTTCCGTCCACGTTGTATCCTAATGCTCGGGCATGAAGGAGAAGGCATCAACCCCGCTTTATTTCAAGCCGCCGACAAACTCCTGCGCATTCCCGGCAGCGGGCGGATCGAAAGCCTGAACGTCTCCGTCGCCTTTGGCGTCATCGCCGGCGAATATTACCGCCAAGCGTCCCGCTCAAGCCACTCCAAAACGACTTCCCTATATCGCCGAAATAATCGCCATTGAACTTCGGGCAAATCGCTCTCATTCGTTAACTTTTGACACCGCATCGGCTTGCGTCATCAACAACCCACCCGGACCGGCAGCGGCGTTGTCCTCGATCGGATTCAATCGTTCCCAAATATTGTCCGCGAACCCGGCGCCCACTTCATCATAATAGTAATATGCCATATCCGCCCCGGCATCGATGATTTGCTTCACCTCCTCTGGATACAAGGCGGTGGCGCAGATAAGTCCCTTGTACCCCGCTTTCCGCAATTGCTTTACCGCTATCGTGTTTGCCTCCCTGTCCGGTATGGCCAATAACACGGCCCGCACGCCGCTAAGATCAATGTTTTGCCACAAACCAGGATCTTCCGCGTCGGCATACAGAACCCGACGCCCGTGGAGCATATGCCCCTCGACCTTCCCCGGGTCGGAATCCAATCCCACCACCCTTTGTTCGCGCTGCGTAAAGTAGTGGTAAGCGCCGGTTCCCACCCGCCCCATCCCCATGATCAAGATATTGGAATGACCCACGTGTAAGGGCTTGTCATCGGGGTGGCGCTGAGACGATTCAAAGACCTGCAAACGCTTCTCCAACATTTGGAAAAGGTCATGAGCATAGCGATTGAGGGGTGCTGCCAAAATAAAGGATACAGCCACCACCACCGCCAGCATCACCAACCAATCAGTGCTCATCCAACCGTTTTGTACCGCGAGACTGGCGATAATGAGCCCAAATTCACTGTAGGTAGCCAGACTCAATCCCGCGAGAAACGCAGTGCGGGCACGCAAGCGGAACAATACCAACACCAAGAAAAACAATAGCGTCTTAATGGGCAAGAGCAACGTTAATATTAAAGCCCAGCGCAAGGCGTCGAATGAGGGCAGGCCGAACATGCCGATCTGTAAAAAGAATCCCACCAGAAAGATTTCCTTCAGACCCCACATGGCAGTGGATAATTCGGAAGAACGACGATGACTGGCCAGCATAGCGCCCATCAGCAAGGCGCCCAGCTCCGGACTCAACCCCATATAATCGAAACCCGCCCCTCCCACCACCAGAGCCAAGAGCAAGCCGTATAAAACCAGTAACTCACCGTGACCGCACAACTCTAAAATTCGCTGAAAGAAATATTTCAGCAAAGGCATGGCGAGCACGGCAACGGCCCACGGCGAGGGCGTATGTCCCCCCGCCGTCGCCAAAATCGCCACAGCGACAATATCCTGTACCACCAATATCCCGATGGCCACTCGGCCGTGAAAAGCACGTAATTCCTTTTTCTCCTCCAGTACCTTGGCGGCCACCACGGTGCTGGAAAACGACAGAGCCAGCGTAATCAACACCGCCAGTTTCAATTCCACGCCCAAGGCCCAATGAAGTACCGGCCCGATCAGCAATCCAATCAAAACCATGTGGAGAACGGCACCGCCCCATACCTCGGGCCGCACTAGACTTTTTAGTCTCAGCTTCAAGCCAACGCTAAACAATAAGAGCAAAACGCCGGCGTGCGCCAACTTCGCCAGCAGGTCACCACCCTGTAAGCCGTACCCGCTTAATACAAAGCCCGCCACCAAATAGCCGATGAGCGGCGGCAAACCCAAAGACCGCACCAAAAAACCCAGCACAAAGGCAAATGATATCCAGACCGCTTCCATGTCTACGCCGCTTGTTATTAATATTCGATGTTAGCAAAACCCAGTCATAATTAGATTATTTATAGCCGCCCCTGTCTTTATGCCCTCAAACATGGTAAAAACCCGCATTTGTACGGGAGACCTCGATGCAACGCGCAACAATTCTATTGGCAGCAACTGCAATGTACCTTGGATCGTTTTTGGCCATGGCCGCTCAACCGGAACAGAAAACAATTGAAGCCTTATTCATGGAAAAAGCCAAGTTAAGCGGCCATCAAGTGCAGTTGCACGGCACGGTAGTGAAAGTCAACAATGCGATTATGAACAGGAATTTTTTACACGTGCGGGACGGTACCGGCCAGAAGGGCAGCGATGACCTCACCATTACCAGCCAGGATACCGCTGAAGTGGGTGATGAAGTGGTCGTTACCGGCACCATCGCCGTCGACAAGGACTTCGGCGCAGGCTACACCTACCCGATCTTGCTTGAACAGGCGACGGTTACCAAACTAAAACACTAGAAGCGACTAAAACCCATTACGTTTAAATACAACGGGCCGCAGCGCCGCCGCCCGTTGTTGCTTGTTGTTAGTTCAGCATCCAGATGCGGGAATGCGGTTGTCCCCCCGCAACGGCAATGGATTCCACCACCTTATCCTGATCCGCGTCTAGGACCACCAAAGCACCGGCATCCGAATGCGACGAAAAGACCCATCGGGTACGGCCATTCTCGCCGTAAAAGGCCAAGGCGCCCGATGATCCCGCTTTCACTTCTTTTAGCAGCTTGAGCTTGGGCAAGGCCGTCATATCAAATATCAGCAAGACATCGGTCTTGAGATTCTTCTGCTGTTCGGGACTGCCGGAACTGGCGGTAGTGAGATACAACTTGGTACCCTCCGGATTGAAGTAATACTTGCTGAAATAAACATCGGGTAAATCGAGCTTGCCGACGACGGCCTTGGTAGTGACATCCAGCACGCTGAGCTTGCCGATCGCGTGATTGGGGTCCGACTTGCGATCCGCGCCTCGCCCGATAAGATAGCGCCCGTCCGGGGAAGCAAAGAGATTGCTATAGCCCTTGAAAGCCACCCGATCCTCGATGGTATTGCTGAGCGGGTCGATGATCGCGACGGTGCCGTAGCCATTATTAAGGTTATAAACTTTACCGGTCACGGGCGAATAGGCCAGACCATGAGGGAAGGCGTTATTGGGGATGGTCATGCCACCGCCTTCTTCCCGTTCCGGCTCGCAGAGATTGATGGTAGCCACCACTTGCAGATAGCTGGCGGTTTCCATTGAGTCATTCCCGATCACCGAAATCGTTCCGTCCTTGAGATTACTGATATAAACCCGCTGCGGAACTCGCGGCGCGGACGGCGATGGGAAGGTAAAGGTCGCCTGATGATGGCCCCGGCCGACGCAGAGGGTTCCAAGCCACTTCACCTGGGGACTGCCGGTATTTTCCACAACGGTCACCGAAGACCCCTCCTCACCACAATTGAGGGCATCGTTACCGGTCTCTTTATCGCCATCATTCATAAACCAATCACGATTGGAGCGCGGATCGCTATAAATATGGGCGGGGAAGGCATCCTTAAGCAAGGCATTATTTATATTTATTTTTTTACTCTTAGGATCAAGAAGGATAACTCTATGATCCCCCGTCAACCCGATCAGCACCGGCTTGAGTGCATCATCCAGCCCGGTCTCGGGCTCCATGGCAAGCGTCTTAACCGTAGTCTTGCCGTCTTTACATTGAACGACAGCGAGGGATCCGGTCTTACGGTTGCTCGAGTAATATGCCAAAGTATAATTCATGATATTCCCCATTGATCCAGTCATTTCCAGCGCCCCCAAACCCGTCTAAATGATATTGGCGGCGACCGGCATTATAGCGGACATTCCAGGCCTTTGAGTTGTAATCCATCTTTCTTGGCTAGGATTTTATATCGGTCCAAACACGGCTGGCGATTACGCATTATCCCATGTAATCCCTCAACGCCAGTGAATCAGCCCCGGATAAGGGGATTTGTCAGCGGTTTTTTTATAGTGTTTCTTAAAAAAATCTAGTATGATCGGCCTCGCTGCAGTGTAAAGTGTAGGTAGTTTAAGCTGTTACCCTCACGAGTTACTTCGCGGAAACTTCCGTTTCACCACATGCAGCCTACATCTTGTTAAATTATTAGTTTGAGGTAAAAGTAATGGCTACAGGCACAGTAAAGTGGTTCAATGAATCCAAGGGTTTCGGCTTCATCGCGCAAGATAATGGCGGAGACGATGTTTTTGTGCATTTCCGTGCTATTTCCGGCGACGGTTTCAAGACTCTGGCCGAAGGTCAGAAGGTAACATTCGAAGTGGAAAAGGGTCCGAAGGGGCTGCAAGCGGCCAACGTGGTAGTTCAGTAAACCACTTCATCGCATGATCAAGACAAGAACCCTGTCCAGGCAGGGTTCTTGTCTTACGTTTTGCCGCAGCGATTTCAGCTAGCGGCATAATCTGTTTGACCCGCCTCGCGGGTGGGTTCCCTGTTATACGTATCCCCGAAAATACATAAAGTTTACCTTTCTCCGCCTATTGATTCGGATTCATTATTGGATTTTGATGACGCTGCGAATATTCCCCAGGCTGATCATGGCCACTCGAGCGAGTGAGAAAATTCCTTGAGACAAGGCGCATAAGAATCATGGCGCGAGATCAAGCCTCCCACTCCCCGCCTGCACCCTATATCACCCCAGAGGGTTTTCATTTCCTGCAACAGGAGCTGGACGCGCTGTGGCAGAAGCGTGCCGCAGTCGTCCAGGCGCTGGCCGCGGCGGCGGCGGAGGGTGACCGCTCGGAAAACGCCGAATATATATACCGCAAAAAAGAGTTGCGCGAGATTGATCGACGAATTCGCTATCTGCGGTATCGCCTACCCGTTCTCAAGGTAGTGCGCGAGCTTCCAAAAGATCAAGAGCGCATTTTTTTCGGCGCATGGGTCTGCCTGGAAAATCAGGACGGAAACAGCGAAGAGTACCGAATCGTCGGCCCGGATGAATTCGACATCAAGCGAGGCAGCATCAGCGTGGACTGTCCGCTGGCTCGCGCGTTACTGAAAAAGGCAAAAGGCGAAAAGGCAATGGTGGTCACCCCCGAGGGCGATTCCATTTATTATAATGTCTTGGGAATTAGCTATCGCCGACCCGGCTGAAGGGTAGTTTCATGGTTACTCATCAACTGCGTCTACCCCGAAGATCAGCTTACACTTATTCTTTTTTTCTCCCCAGGTAATCACATTGCGACCAATGATGATCGGCCAGCGGTGGACGCCGGCCAACCGCGGATGCCAAAAGATCGGGAATAGCCAACCAAACTCATCTTTGCGAAATAAGGCCGGGACCTTTCCTTCTAGCAAGGACTTTACCATCGCCCGCTGCGGATCTTCCGCCTCAACCACCACGCTGCGCTCAACCGGCGGGTAGTCATAAAACGCGGTTACACGATAAGCCTTTGTCGCCCCCAGCCCCAAGTTCAGGGCTATGTTCCGGCTCAACGAACCTCCCCCTCTGAAGGGCACCACCGTATCTGAAAAAGTCCCGTTCATATATCAGCCTTTCTCCCAAACAAGCGTTCGAGCCGCTGCCTGGCCTCATCCACCTTCGAATACGAATCTGTTTTGTCGCTATCCGCCACGGTCCCGTTGGAGTTCCCGCTAAATAAATCTTCCAGCTTTGCACGCGCATTCCGGGAGACCTCCTCATCTCCCAGGCGATAAGCACCCGCTTTTATCTTAAAATAACCGCAAAAATTAGCGCGCTGCTTATCCTGTACTTCCTCGGCCAGAGGCTCGCGGCAGGTCCCGGCGACTCGGGTATCGTAAAACTCGCAGAGGTAACAGACATGCAAATCGGCGCGGCACGAAACGCATTCCGCCAAGCGCATCAAGGTTCCGGGCTGATCGGCGAGCGTTGCCCCGCACTTCCAACATACATAGCTATCCGCCATGGCGTACCCCGTATTATCCCGTTCCTTTCCGCCACCATCACCTTCGCATAATTTATAACAAAAAACCACGCCTTTCGCCTTGCGGTCCACAGGGTTGAATTTCTCAAAGAGCGATGGGGATACTGAAGCATTGATAAGCCTAGGCCGGTTCTTGTATTATGAATAAGTTGATTCTTTCACTCGTAATCCACGTTTGAAAAAAATACGGATTCGCAATACATGACCCGTTTGGCAGTCATAGTGAGCGCCGTACTAACCCTTGCCGGTTGCAGCCATGTCGGCAAAACCGTGAAATGGTCCGACGCCGACACTGCCCCTTCCGGAATGAGTTTTTCCAATGGCATGCCGCCTTCCAGCAAAGGTCCTTCTCCGGCATGGTACGCGAAACGTTTTGGCCCTGTGCGCGGCGTCGGCGAGGCCATAGTACAAAATCGCGATTCCCTATGGGATCGCGATCATGGAACCTTTGTCTATTACATAGGCGGCGTGTTGTCCGCGCAATATCATCCCTGGGAACACTATTTACAAATCCGCACGGACACAAATGAGGGAAATCGCATCTCCTGCCACTGGACGGGGGACGGAACCCTCACCGTCACTGCGGATAAGAGATCGACTTCCGACAACGCGGAAGCCACTTGCAAACAACTCCTGAATACCCTCGAGAAACACGTCGCCCCTTCGGGGCCGCTATCGAGCGGCTCGTGAATCGGGTTTTGATCTAATCTCTGCCAAACAAAACGCCCGTTCCAGATAGAACGGGCGTTTTGTGGCGCGACCCTTAAAAGGGCTGATTTTGCTATAGATGCAGCGCTTCTACACCACCAGCCGAACCGGCCTTAGCCGACGACGGCGGACCGAGAACGCTGGCGTCGCTGCCCTCCAGCGGGAATGGATCCCATGTCACGCTTGGGACGCCCGCCGCCACTCCGTTCTTTCTTGGCAAATTTGGGCACCACTGGTTGATCGGCTCCGAAACGCGGCTTAGCGTTGCTATAGCCCTTCGAGTTTCGTCTCGGACCGTTATCGTTACGCCCACCACGGCGGGCGGGAAATACCGGTTCCAACCCAGGGATAATTTCCCTGTCTAATTTCCGTCCGGTGAGACGTTCGATACCGGCCAGTTTGGAACGATCCTCGGGGCCAACCAAGGTAATGGCGGTACCCGTAGCGCCGGCGCGGCCGGTACGGCCGATGCGATGGATATAATCTTCCGCCACCATAGGCAGATCAAAATTAATGACATGAGTGATGCCTCTGATATCGAGACCGCGGGCCGCCACATCCGTCGCCACCAACAACCGAACTTTGCCCTCACGCATCCGATCCACGGTGCGCTTGCGGTCTCTTTGGCCCATATCGCCATGGAGCGCGGCACTGGCATGGCCTTGCTCGGCTAGTACCTGGGCCAATCTGTCCGCGCCGCGCTTGGTCGCGGTAAAGATCACGGCTTGGGCCAACTCCACGTTGGAAATGTGATGATCCAGCAGGCGATGCTTGTGCTCGATATTGTCGGCCTGATGAACGCGCTGATTAATCGACGCATGGCGCTCGTGATTGGCCGCCAGCTGTACGCGCTCGGGGTTCTTCATTAGTTGCTTGGCTATGGCCAGAATCCTGCCTTCCAGGGTGGCGGAAAACAACAGCGTTTGGCGGTTGGCGGGCGTTGCCGCGGCGATGATCTTGATGGCGTCGATAAAGCCCATATCGAGCATACGATCGGCCTCATCCAATACCAGCATTTCAAGCCGGGAAAAATCCACGCGGCCCCGCTCCATATGATCCATCAGACGGCCGGGGGTCGCCACCAAGAGATCCAAGGGTTGATTCAATAAACGATTCTGCGGCGGATAGGGCATGCCGCCCACTACGCTGCCGTTGGCGATCTTGCAGAAACGGCTTAATTGGCGAATGTTGTCGTTGATTTGAATGGCCAGCTCGCGGGTAGGCGTCAACACTAATACCCGTGCCCCCCTGCCATGGATCGGAGCAGGTCTGAGCAAGCGCTCCAGGGCCGGCAACACGAAGGCGGCGGTCTTGCCCGTGCCGGTCTGGGCCGAGGCCATCACGTCACGTCCGGCCAATACCAAAGGGATCGCCAGGCGCTGGATGTCGGTCGGTGAGGTAAAGCCGCTGGCCTCAACGGCCTGTAACAATTTAGAGTTCAATTTCAGTTCTTTGAATGACACAAACAATCTCCATCCGCCGCTAATGGCAGGCTTTTATATGGTAAGAAAACGAACGTCAGCGAAATTACGCGGGGGTAATCACATCGCTTGGTTCACACGGTGGCGGCCCGAACGGATTTCCATCAAGTCGCCTTACGTCGCCAACCAGTTAACCAATGATGTGCAACCACGGAGGGAAGGTTAGAAACGTCTTATGGCCCTCCTTAAGGAGGACATGCCACTATACGCAAAGGGTGGGAGGAAAGCCAGCACTTTTAACCCCGGCGCGCTGAATAAAATCCCCAAGAGGTTTGGCCGTCCCGCACAGCGCCTAGCCCCCGGGCACTGACTTTTTATACTCGGCGAGAGCGCCGCGAATACGCGATAGCGGCACTACTCCGCCATGGTTAATACCTTCACAACGCGCGGCTTCACGATGCCACGCCGTGCGGGATCGCACAGTCTCCGGCCAAAAGGGATAGGTACGACATTGCAAAGGACGTACTGAATAGATTCGGCAGGCATTGTCCACATTCAAAAAAACACAGCGCCCCCCGCCATCATTGTTAAGCACCCGATCGCCCTCCAAGGTTCGGCGTAAATAGCGGCGTTTAAACCATGGCGCGGTCAGTCCCAAAGCGCGGCGTATCGTTTCCGCCTCCGGTTCCTCCAGATAAACATGATAGTCCGCATCGCCGCTGCAGCAGCGCCCACACCCCGTACAATGAAACCGCAGAGGATTATTTTCATAAAATGTCATTGACGAAGTGCCCGTAGTGGAAAAGAGAATATTGTATTGGTGCAATTCCTCCGGTTAACGGATTCCCGGCCTCGAATGCGCAAAATCCGCGGTAAGTTTTATTAATTCCCAGCAACGGCAGCCTGGAACCCGTCAAAAAAATGCATAATGGCTTCGACCTCGCCTTGCGCGTGCGACGGCAACACTTCCCAAGCGGGCTTTCCCGCCGCGCGCAAATGGTGTTCTATCAATATCGCTCTCAAGAATTGCAGGCTGTGCATTGCGTGGGTATTCATATCGCTGATGAGATAATTGAATTTATCGACGAAGACGGGATCCCGCATGGTCCCATCAAGCAAGCCGCTTTTAGTCGCCGTTAGCATTTGAGAGAGAAAACCCTTCTGGCCTTCATGAAGATCCGGGTCGTGAAAAAACTTAAAGGCGTGCTCCAGATCGTGAACCATGAACGCAAAGGCATTGGGCTTATTCAACACCGGCTGCAGCACGCGCGGGTATTCCGACAGAATCGTCACCGCCCTGGTGCCTCGCGCCTGCATCTGCAACATTTCTTCCGGACCGGGGATGTGTCCGCATAAGTACAGCGGCCAGCAGCCTCGCAGCCATGCCAGAAGCGCGGCGCCAACATTGGGGATTACCCCCAGAAAATTATAGCGCTCAAAATAGTAGACGAGACGCTCCCGAAGTTCAGCGCCGGTTATTCCTTCCAAGCCGTTTAACCAAAGTAAATGATTCGGACGAGGATCCCGTTTGAATTTACGCGACGCAAAGCGCCGGCCATGAAGCGCGGCTTGCCAATGCAAAAAATACAATGCGGCATACACGGCATCGCTAATATTGCCCGCATCCCTGCGTCGAACTAATTTGGCCAACTGAACTTGCAGCATGGTTTATGCGCGGCGCACCTGTCACCGCTTATGGCGACACTTCGAACATGCGATGGAGGGACAAGCGAGCCTCCGCCGCAAGTGCCTCCGGCACTCGGATGTGGTTGACCACCCGGCCATCCACCAGATTCTCCAAGATCCACAACAAGTGCTGGGGATCGATGCGGAACATGGTGGAGCACATGCAGATCGTAGGCGACATGAAGTGCACGTCCTTGCCTTCGTGTTTGTGCAGCTCATGCAGTCGACTGACGAGATTGAGCTCGGTGCCCACCAGCCAGCGCGTACCGGGGGCGGATGCGGCGACGGTGCGGATGATGTATTCGGTGGACCCTACATAATCCGAACTTTGACATACTTCGAAGGAACATTCGGGATGTGAGATAACCTTGCCTTCAGGGAATTTACCCCGGAAGGCTTCGACATGTTCCGGACGGAACATCTGGTGTACGGAACAAAAGCCCTTCCACAATATCATCCTGGCCCGGCGAATCTGCGCCGCCGTCAAGCCGCCCATCGGTTGCATGAAATCCCAGGTAACCATCTCTTCAAGCGGCATGCCCATTCGATAAGCGGTATTGCGCCCCAGATGCTGGTCCGGGAAGAACAGCACCTTTTCCCTCTGCTTGAACGACCACTCCAAGACTTGGCGCGCATTGGACGACGTGCACACGCTACCGCCATGGCGGCCGCAAAACGCCTTCAAATCGGCGGCGGAATTGATATAAGTCACGGGCGTGACGGTTTGATCGGCATCACCCAGCACTTCATGCAACTCGCGCCAAGCCCGCTCTACCTTGGATAGATTGGCCATATCGGCCATGGAGCAACCGGCGGCGAGATCGGGCAGGATGGCGATTTGTTCCGGACGCGACAGGATATCCGCCACTTCGGCCATGAAGTGCACACCGCAAAATACGATGTAGGCGGCCTGCGATTGCGCCGCCAGTCGTGACAACTTAAGAGAATCGCCCGAATAGTGGGCGTGACGAAATACCTCTTCGCGCTGATAGTGATGCCCCAGTATCACCAAGCGCTCGCCGAGTTTCGCCTTGGCGGCAACGATGCGCGATCCTATCTCAGCTTCATCGAGCCGGGAGAATTGCTGAATTGCCAACGCGTTCGCCGCCATAGCTCAATACAATATCATAGCGCCCATGACATGCCCAATGTTCAGATTTTTTCCGTCTGTTTACGCAAGCGGATACCCAATTCGCGCAGATGCATCTCCCCTACCGGCGCGGGCGCCGAGGTCAGCAGGCAGGTGGCGGACTGGGTCTTGGGGAAGGCCATTACGTCGCGGATGGAGGAGGCGCCGCTCATCAACATTACCAATCGATCCAGGCCGAATGCCACTCCCCCATGGGGAGGGCAACCGAACGACAGCGCCTCCAGCAAGAAGCCGAATTTGTCTCTGGCCTCTTCTTCACCAATACCCAGCAGCTTGAACACCGCCTGCTGCATCTCAGGACGGTGAATACGGATCGAACCGCCGCCGACTTCGGTGCCGTTCAACACCATATCATAGGCGCGGGAGATACAACCGCCGGGATCCGCCGCCACTTCTTCGGGACTGTCCACCTGCGGAGCGGTGAAAGGATGATGCAAGGCCGCCCAGCGATTCTCCTTGCCGTCCCACTCGAACATGGGGAAGTCAACCACCCAAACCGGCCGCCAACCGTGTTCCACCAGGCCGCGATCATGGCCGATTTTGACTCGCAGCGCGCCCATGGACTCGTTGACGACCTTGGCCTTGTCCGCGCCGAAGAAAATCAAGTCACCGCTCTGGGCCTCGGTACGCTGCAAAATCGCCGCGATGACCTCATCGGGCAGAAACTTGACGATGGGCGATTGCAATCCTTCGCGGCCTGAACCGGTGTCGTTGACCTTTATATACGCCAAACCTTTCGCGCCATAGCGTGCGATGTAAGTCGTGTAATCATCGATCTCCTTACGGCTCAACTCGCCCCCGGCGGGAAGGCGCATCGCCACCACTCGGCCGTGTGGGTCCACGGCCGGCGCGGAAAACACCTTGAAATCCACATCTCCCATGACATCCTTTAACTCCACCAACTCCAGCGGGATGCGTAGATCCGGACGATCGACGCCAAAGCGGAGCAACGATTCGGCGTAAGTCATACGCGGAAAAGGCGCGTGCAAGGGCACTTCCAACACCTGCGCGAATAACTCACGGATCATGTCTTCCATCAAGCTCATGAGCTGGTCTTCATTGATGAAGGACATTTCGATATCGAGCTGCGTAAATTCGGGCTGGCGATCGGCACGCAGATCTTCGTCACGGAAACAACGCACGATCTGGTAATAGCGGTCCATCCCCGACATCATCAGTATTTGCTTGAATAACTGCGGCGACTGCGGCAGGGCGAAAAATTCGCCGGGATGCGTGCGGCTCGGTACCAGGTAATCCCGCGCGCCCTCGGGCGTCGATTTAGTAAGCATCGGGGTTTCGATATCGAGAAAACCGCGGTCGTCGAGAAAACGCCGTAGCGTCCGGGTTACCTTGGCGCGCATCATGAGACGCTGCTGCATCTGCGGGCGGCGCAAGTCCAAATACCGATAGCGCAACCTGATCTCTTCGCCAAGTTCCAGCTCGTCGTCGACCTGGAAAGGTAATGCCTCGGCGCGGTTCAAGATTTCCAAGTTCTCACCGACGATCTCCACCTGGCCGGTGGGCAGATTGGGATTTTCGGTGCCGGCGGGGCGGAATCGAACCGTGCCGCATACCCGTAATACGAATTCACTGCGTACCCGTTCGGCGAACATGAAAATTTCTGGATTGGCAGGATCGCACACCACCTGCACGACGCCCTCACGGTCACGTAAATCCACGAAGATCACGCCGCCATGGTCACGGCGGCGATGCACCCAGCCGCACACCTCCACCTGCTGTCCCACCAGAGATTCGTTTACATGGCCGCAATAGTGGCTACGCATTTACTTCACTTCCTTTAAGATAATGGTTTAATCCGCGCAGGAAAGGGCGCAATGTTACTTTTTAGGATGCGTTTCCGCAACGCCGCTTGCCGAAGGCGGAACGGCGCCACTCCAAGCCGGCACCACCACCCCCATGGAAATAATCATCTTGAGGCCCTGGTCCACGCTCATATCCAGTTCCACCACATCGCGGCGGGGCACCATCAAAAAAAATCCTGAGGTGGGATTGGGCGTGGTAGGCACGTAAATATTGATGACCTCTTCACCGGTCTTGCTTTGCGCCTCGCCTACCGCCGTTCCCGTCTGGAAGGCCAGTGTCCATAAGCCTTTACGGGGATATTCGATTAACAAGACCTTGCGGAACGACTGGCCGCCGGTGCTGAGTAGCGTCTCCGAAAGCTGTTTAACGCTGGCATAAATCGACCGCACCAACGGGATCCGATGCAATATCGCCTCCCAAGCCGCCAACAACTGCTGCCCGAAGAAATTGGCCATGATCGCGCCGGTACCCAGCACCACGGCCAGCGAAAGCACCACCCCCAAACCGGGTATATGGAAACCAAAGAGGTGATCGGGACGAATGGCTTCCGGCAGGATCAACAGGGTCTGATCCATGGTATCCATCAGCAGCTTCACTACCAGCAGTGTCACCCCCAAGGGCAACCACACTAACAAGCCGGTAATCAAATAACGCCGCATCCGTGTCATGACGAATTCACCTCAGCCGATGATGCCGGTAGGGCACGCGGCAGAGTCGCCCATGCGCTGTGGCAGATCACGATCAGCCTCGGCTCTATTCCTCCCGCACACCACGTCAACTCCCGTAAGGATGATTCATGGCAGCCCTGACCCTCGGTCGAAGGTGCATCACTCATTTTTGCCAGACCTCCCTGCAACGGCCGCAGACAGCATATACATACTCATTGATCGGCATAAAAAACACTTAGCGATTCAAATTGATTCAGACACTTATTCAGAAAGATTCAGAACCTTGCCAAATCACGTATATCCGCTTTGAGGCTGGAACAAATATCAACTTTTATACCATAATTATATAAGCAGCCTTGGAAAACGTGATTCTTTGAAATTCTTCTTGCTAAATCAACACATATCCTCTAGTGTTTTCCTTAGGCGCTTCATCTGATCGCCAAAAAGAGGTTAGTTGTAACTAAACCCCCGCAAACCCATAAAGGAGGAGAATTCGTGACTACGAAAAAAACCGCCACCCAGGACGATACGATCATTGTTGTCGCAGCATTCGTCATCATCACCCTGATTTATATCTTTGGACGGTATTATCTTTAAAAGCTAAATCGTAAAGAACTTAAGATCCCATAATTGCGGTATTTCGGCAACGATTAGCAGGATTAACCAAACTTAGGGAAGGCAAGCGAATCGCTAACCTTCCCCCCGTTTGTATTCCGGCCCCAAGTCGCTGCTCACCCCCAGACATTAGGAGTTCGCGTAACAATCCTCAGGCCGCCGCATCCGCGGCCTTTGACTGCTATTTCATGTCTCGACCGGTTTTGCCGGTTTATCGGTTTTCGATCCACCGCCAGTTTTATCCGAGTCCGCGGACTTTCCCTCCGGTGCCGCACCACCCTGGGCAACGTCTCCAGAAGCTTTCTTGCCCTTATCCTTAAAATCCGTGACATACCAGCCGCTGCCTTTCAATTGAAAACCTGCCGCCGAGATAAGTTTCTTCAAGGCAGATTGACCGCATACCGGACAGTCTGACAGTGGGTCCTCAGTCATTTTTTGCATCGCCTCCAGACGATGGCCACAAGCCTCACACTGATATTCGTAAATCGGCATACTATAACCTTTCAAATTCCCCTATCGACGATACACTCCGCGCGGGAAAAAATCCCCTTTATTAAATAGTATCCGCCGACGATGAGTTCAAGTCTCCGGACCAAGTCGGCACGGCAAACCCTCACTCATGCAGCCGCAGTCCGTGTAAACTGGTCGCGTACCCAGAAATGCCTCTGTCTCATGAAACCTGCGACTATCAATACAACCACAACGGATAATCGCCGCGATTTGAAGGTTATTCGTACCCTGCTCCCCTATCTCTGGGAATATCGAACACGGGTCCTGTGGGCCTTGGGTTGTCTGATCCTGGCCAAGGTCGCCAATGTCTCCATCCCCTTGGCGCTTAAGGGCATCGTCGACAGGCTGGACGCCGCCCACAATCCGGTGCTGGTCTTGCCGGTTGCCTTTCTGGTCGCCTACGGCGCGTTGCGCCTGGCCAGTTCCCTGTTCGGCGAATTACGCGACGCTATCTTCGCCAAGGTGACGCAGCGCGCCATTCGCCGTGTCGCCCTACAGGTGTTCCGTCACTTGCACGCCCTGACACTCAGATTTCACTTGGAACGACAAACCGGCGGGGTATCCCGCGACATCGAGCGCGGCAGTCGCGGCATCAGTTTTCTGTTGACCTTCATGCTGTTCAACATCATCCCCACCCTGGTGGAAATCGGTCTGGTAGCCGTGATCCTGTTGATGAAATATCAGGCGGCCTTCGCTCTCATCACCTTCGGCACGGTGGCGGTATATATCGTATTCACCCTGGCCGTTACCGAGTGGCGCATGAAATACCGCCGCACTATGAACGAAATGGACTCCAAGGCCAATACCCGCGCCATCGACAGTCTGCTCAATTACGAAACCGTGAAATATTTCGGCAATGAAGACTTCGAGGCTAAACGCTACGATGAAAACCTGTCGGCGTGGGAGAAGGCCGCGGTAAAAAGTCAGACCTCGCTGTCCTTTCTCAACTTCGGGCAAGGGGCCATCGTCGCCCTGGGTATCACCTGGCTATTGTTCCTCGCCGCCGGCGGCGTTGTGAATCATACCCTCACGATGGGCGATCTGGTGCTGATAAACGCCTATCTGCTGCAGTTGTTTATTCCCATGAACTTCCTCGGTTTCGTCTATCGTGAAATCAAACACTCCCTGGCCGACATGGAAAAGATGTTCAAGCTGCTGGACGAAAACCCCGCTATTCGCGATAAATCCGATGCAAAAGCGCTCGAGGTCGGCGACGGTGCCATTCGCTTCGAACAAGTCGATTTCGGCTATACGCAGCAACGGCAAATCCTGTTCAACGTGGATTTCGCGGTCCCCGCCGGACAGAAGGTGGCGGTAGTGGGCACCAGCGGCAGCGGCAAATCGACTCTGGTAAGACTGTTGTTTCGTTTTTATGATGTCGACGGCGGACGCATCTTTATCAATAATCAGGACATCCGCGACATAACCCAGCAAAGCCTGCGCGCCGCCATCGGTATCGTGCCGCAAGATACTGTGCTGTTCAACGACACCATTTATTACAATATCGCTTATGCCAACCCGGCGGCTTCACGCGAGGAGGTTGTCAGTGCCTCACGAATGGCTCATATACATACATTCATCGAATCGCTGCCGGATGGTTACGACACAATGGTGGGCGAACGCGGCCTGAAACTCTCCGGAGGCGAAAAGCAACGCATAGCCATCGCCAGGGTGATACTCAAAAATCCGCGCATTTTGATCTTCGATGAAGCCACATCAGCCTTGGATTCCAATTCCGAGCAGGCAATCCTCCGGGAATTGCGCGCCATCGCCGCCGATCACACCACGCTGGTCATCGCCCATCGCCTGTCCACCATCGTTGATGCCGACCAAATCCTGGTGCTGGAGAAAGGGCACATCGTCGAACGCGGCAGCCATCAGAACCTGCTCGCGCTGGGAGGTGTCTATGCCCAACTTTGGAAGCTGCAGCAGGAAGAACGAAAAAAGGTCGCCCACCAGCATCGGCTTGCCTTTGAAAGCGAATAACGGCGGCCTAAGGAACACGAGGCTGAGAAAATTATCGCGGCAAAATTGCGGCTTAACCGAATTCATGCGTGGGTTTCCTTTGATTTTCCTTCTGACTATTTGCCGCCGCTCAATATAATCCCGGCCCAAAGCTATGCTAACGTAACGGTATGAATATCACCGCGCCCAGCCCTCCCGACGATCCGCTGACGTTGCGGCGCGTCGCCATCGATACCTACCGCGAAAACGTCGCCTATCTGCATCGCGATTGCGCCATCTATCGCGCCGAAGGTTTTCAGGCCTTGTCCAAAGTGGAAGTTCGCGGCAACGGCACGCGCATCTTTGCCCTGCTCAATGTTGTAGACGACACCGCCATCGTCAACGAGCAGCAGTTGGGTCTCTCTGAACAAGCCTTTACCCAGATCGGCCTCGCGGAAGGAAAACCCATCCAAATCGCCCACGCCGAGCCGCCACGCTCCATGGATGCGGTCCGGCGCAAGATCGGCGGCGAGCGCCTCTCCCTGGAGGATTTTCAAAGCATCGCCTTTGAAATCACCGACAATCGCTACTCGAAGATGGAAATAGCCGCCTTCCTGGTGGCGGCGGGACAGGCGGGACTCGACCGTGACGAGGTGCTGTATCTTACTCGCGCCATGCTGGAGTCCGGCGAACGCTTGGATTGGCAGGAACCCCTGGTGGCTGACAAACACTGCATCGGCGGTATCCCCGGCAATCGCACCTCCATGCTGGTGGTCCCCATCGTCGCCGCGCACGGCATGTTGATCCCCAAGACCTCCAGCCGCGCCATCACCTCCCCCGCCGGTACCGCCGACACCATGGAAGTCTTGGCCAAGGTGAATCTTTCCCCTGACGCCTTGCGCGATATTGTCCATCGCCAGCGCGGCTGCCTGGCCTGGGGCGGCACCGCCCGCCTGGCGCCGGTGGACGATGTGCTCATCTCGGTGGAACGCCCCCTCGGCATCGACGCACCCGGCCAATTGGTCGCCTCGATCCTCGCCAAGAAGCTTGCCGCCGGCTCCACGCATTTGCTCATCGACATCCCGGTCGGCCCCACCGCCAAGGTGCGCCACATGCGCGAGGCCCTGCAGTTGCGCAAATTATTCGAATTTGTCGGCGACCGCATGGGCCTGCACCTGGAGGTGGTCATCACCGACGGCCGCCAGCCGCTGGGCCGCGGCATCGGGCCGGTGCTGGAAGCGCGGGATGTAATGCAAGTCCTGGAAAACCATGCCGCTGCGCCGCCGGACCTGCGTCAAAAGGCCCTGCGCCTCGCCGGCCGCGTATTGGAATTCGACCCCGACGTGCGCGGCGGCAATGGTTACACTATCGCCCGCGATATCCTCGACTCCGGCCGCGCCCTGGCCAAGATGAATGCCATCATCGACGCCCAGGGGAGGCGCCCGGATCAGCCCAAGCCCGGCCCGCTCCGCTACGAGGTCGCGGCGGACCGCGACGGCGTGGTTACCGCCATCGACAATTTCCTGCTGGCGCGGGCGGCGCGCATCGCCGGCGCGCCTATGGATAAGGGCGCCGGCGTGGATTTGTTGAAAAAATTAGGCGAACCTGTACAAAAGGGCGAGCCGCTGTATCGTGTTCACGCCGAATTTCCCGCCGATTTCAAATTCGCCCGCGCCCTCACCGACGAACACGGCAGCGGCTACCTCATCGGCGATACGACCGAGATACCAAAATTGTACGTCGAGTTTTGAATGATGAATTCCACCGATACCTTGGTTCTTGGTTTCCCCGAATACGCCGCTGCCGCTCGCCGCCTTGCCGGCGCCTTGAATTTCCCTTATGACGAAATGCAGCTCCACCGTTTTCCGGACGGCGAAAGCAGGGTGCGTATTCCAGCGCGGATGCCCGAGCGGCTTATTCTCTGCCGCAGCCTCGATCATCCCAACGACAAACTCATTGAGTTATTGCTGGCGGCGGAAACGGCGCGCGCAGCCGGAGCGAAACATATCACGCTGGTGGCGCCCTATCTTTGTTACATGCGCCAAGACGCCGCCTTCCATCCCGGCGAAGCGGTGAGCCAGCGCATCATCGGCCGTTGGCTGGCAGGTCAGTTCGACACCGTAATCACCGTCGACCCCCACCTGCACCGCGTGCAGCAACTCAGTGAAATCCTGCCCGCCAAACACGCCGTCACCCTCAGCGCCGGCCCTTTAATAGCGGCCTATTTATGCAAGCATCTGGGGCAGTCCTTGCTGATCGGTCCTGACAGCGAATCGCGGCAATGGGTGGCGCAGATCGCGGCCCTGGCCGGGATGGAATATCTGATAGCGGAAAAACAACGCCTCGCGGACCGGGAAGTGCGCATCCATCTTCCTGCGCACCCTCTCAAAGGCCGAATCGCCGTCATCGTGGATGACGTGGCAAGTACCGCCCACACCCTGGCCGCTGCCGCTCGATTGTTGCGCGACGCCGGCGCGGCGGCGATTCATTGTTGCGTTACCCACGGCCTGTTTCTTGGCGATGCGGCAATGTTATTGCGCGATTCCGGCGTCGATCGGGTTTTGAGCACCGACAGCGTGCCACATCCCTCCAATGTCATCGAACTTGCCGGCATCCTGGCCGCGGCGCTTAGAGGCTAGGGACCATGCCGTTTAACCCGCGGCAATTGATCGGCTTCGCCCTGCTCCTGGGGTTACTCCTGGCCTTCGTGCAGGCCGGCATCCTCACAATCGCCTTCGCGAAGTTGGGATTGTCGTCGCACTCGGCCTTTGTCTTGCTGTTCGCCTCCCTGTTCGGCAGCGCCGTCAATCTGCCCATCGCCAAGATCGATGCCGAACGCCCGCCGCTGGAATCCATACCGGAACAATTGCGCGGGGTCATGGAACAAGTCTTCCGCAAATTCCAGGGCAAGACCATCATTGCGGTCAATGCGGGAGGCTGTCTGATCCCGATGATGTTTTCCTATTATTTAATCCAATTCAACCGGCTCGATCTCTTCAAGGTAATCGCGGCCACCCTCATCGTCGCCGCCGTCAGCCGCTGGGCGAGCCGCCCCGTGCCAGGGTTGGGAATCGGAATGCCGATCTTTATCGCCCCCATTACCGCCGCCCTCACCGCGGTCGGCATCGATCCCGACCAAAGCGCGCCGCTCGCCTATATTTGCGGCACGCTGGGCGTATTGATCGGCGCCGATTTGCTGCGTTTCAAGGATATCCGCAAAATGGGGGTGCCCATCGCCTCCATCGGCGGCGCCGGTACGTTTGACGGAATATTCATTACGGGGATCGTCGCCGTGTTGTTAGCCTAGATAATGTGCAAGCCGCACTATGCATACATTGAATGGGGCATGCCATGACTGACCATGACTACGCGCTGGGCGAATTAAACAAGAACATCACCCTGTCGCAAAAACTGTCGTTCATACACAGCCTCATCGGCAAGCAGATCGCCGCCATTGCCCGTATATCGGTCGCGGTCTACGATCCCAAGTCCGATATATTGAAGACCTTTCTCCATAGCAGCGGCGGCGACAATCCCCTTTCCAATTACCAGGCGCCCCTCGGCGCCGTGATCTCCTTGCAGGATATCGCCCGTACCGGCAAACCGCGGGTCATCAACGATCTCGACGCACAATACCAAGGCACCGGCGAACACAGCCATAAGATGGCCAAGCAAGGCTATGGATCGAGCTATACCCTCCCCATGTATCTCAACGATACCTTCTTCGGCTTCGTGTTCTTCAACTCTTATGAGAAAAATGCCTTCCAAAGCCCCCTGCTCCCGACCCTGGACTTATACGGCCATTTGATATCGCTCACCGTCATCAACGAGTTGGCCGTCATCCATACTATGCTGGCGGCGGTCAGGACCGCCCGCGACATGACCGCATACCGCGACGTGGAAACCGGCGCCCACCTCGACCGCATGGCGAGTTACGCGCGCCTCATCGCCAAGACACTCGCCGTCAAGTACGATTTTAGCGACGAGTACATCGAGCATCTCTTCCTCTTCGCGCCGCTCCACGACATCGGCAAAATCAGTGTGCCGGACAGTATCCTGCACAAGCAAGGCCCGCTCGACGCGACGGAGATCGCGATTATGAAACGGCATGCTCTAAAAGGACGGGAGATCGTCGATGCCATGCTCAGCGAATTCGGCCTCAATGCTCTGCCCTATATGGAGGTATTACGCAACATCATCGAATTCCATCACGAAAAACTGGACGCCAGCGGATATCCGCACGGTCTCAGCGACGACCGTATCCCCATCGAGGCGCGCATCATCGCGGTCGCCGATATGTTCGATGCCCTCACCAGCCGCCGTCCCTATAAGCAGGCCTGGAGCAATGAGGAAGCCTTTTCTCTGCTGCGCACTCTCTCGGGCACTAAACTGGACGCGGACTGCATCGATGCGCTGATCGCCCAAACCGACGAAGTGAATCAGATCCAGGCCCGCTTCCGCGGCGATGAAACGGTACCCATCCCGCCCGGAATAATGGATATTCCCGATTTTTAGGTTCTATATTTATGACCGGAAAGTCGATCCTGATAACCGGCTGCTCCAGCGGCATCGGCCTGTGCGCGGCGGAGGGACTCAAGCGGCGAGGTTACCGGGTATTCGCCACGGCGCGCAAGCTCCAGGACGTCGCCGCACTGCGAACGAAAGGCTTGGAAGCACTGCGCCTGGATTTGGCCGACTCCCTGTCCATTCATGAAACCGTAGAGGAGGTACTGCGACGCAGCGGCGGCGAAGTGGCTGCCTTGATCAACAACGGCGGCTACGGCCAAGCCGGGGCGGTGGAGGACTTGAGCCGCGCCGTTTTGCGCGCGCAATTCGAGACCAATTTGTTCGGTGGCGTCGAACTCACCAATCGCGTCCTCCCGGCGATGCGCGCCCAAGGCCACGGCCGCATTATCCAGATCAGTTCTATCCTGGGCTTGGCGGCCTTGCCTTACCGCGGCGCCTACAATGCGAGCAAGTTCGCTCTCGAGGGAATAAGCGATACTTTGCGTCTGGAATTGGCGGGCAGCGGCATCCATGTCAGCCTCATCGAACCCGGCCCCATCAAGAGCCGGTTTCGCGCCAATTCCCTGGAGATGTTCAAGCGCCATATCGACGCTACTCACAGCGCGCATCGCGACAAATACCAAGGGGTACTGCGTCGCCTTGAAAAGGCCGGACCGGTAACGGCCTTCGCACTGCCTCCCGAGGCGGTGTTGCAACGCATTATCCATGCCCTGGAGAATCCGCGCCCCAGGATTCGTTATTACGTCACCCTGCCGACGTACGTGTTCGCCGCCCTGCGCCGCTTCCTTCCCTATTCCCTGCTCGATCGGGCGATGTTGGCGATCAGCCGGAATGAAAATAAATAACGGCGCATTGAAACAGGGCAAGTCCCTCGTACGGGAATTTTTATTAATCCAGCGGCATTCCGGCACTTTCTTCTTTACTCTTTCTTCTTTCCTCTGTTTAATTTAAATTCGTTACTTACTCAAGTTATTTATGTGCTTTCGTTCAAGAACGGATTACTAATGGCCGCCAACAGTTTCAAATCGCTCGCCACCCTGCGCCACAAAGGCAAACACTACCGCTATCACTCCCTCCCGGCCCTGTTCAAGGGCGGACACAAAACGGTGGCCAGGCTGCCCTTCTCCATCAAGATCCTCCTGGAAAACCTGTTGCGCAATGAAGACGGCGTCGCGGTCAAGAAGAGCGATATCGAGGCGGTAATCCGCTGGAAAGCCAAGGCCGAACCGGACAAGGAAATCTTCTTCATGCCGGCGCGGGTGGTGCTGCAGGATTTCACCGGCGTGCCGGCGGTGGCCGATCTGGCGGCGATGCGCGCCGCACTCAAGCGGCTGGGCGGCAATCCCAAGCGCATCAATCCCTACACCCCCGCCGACCTGGTCATCGACCACTCGGTCCAGGTCGACCATTACGGCAGCGCCGGCGCCTTGCACGCTAATTCCGAGCTGGAGATGCAGCGCAACCGCGAGCGTTATCAATTCTTGAAGTGGGGACAGGGCGCCTTCGACAATTTCCGCGTAGTCCCACCGGACAGCGGCATCGTTCACCAAGTCAATCTCGAATTCCTGGCGCCGCTGACCATGTCCGTCAAAAAAGGCGGCGAAAATTGGCTGTATCCCGACACGGTGATCGGCACGGATTCCCACACCACCATGATCAACGGGCTGGGCGTATTGGGCTGGGGCGTGGGCGGCATCGAGGCGGAGGCGGCGTTGCTGGGCCAGCCCAGTTCCATGCTGATCCCCCAGGTAGTCGGCTTCAAGCTGAGCGGCAAACCGGCGGCGGGCATCACGGCCACCGACATTGTCCTCACCGTCACCCAAGTGCTGCGCAAGCACGGCGTGGTCGGAAAGTTCGTGGAGTTCTACGGCCCCGGCCTCGCCCATCTCGCCCTGGCCGACCGCGCCACCATCGCCAATATGGCGCCGGAATACGGCGCGACCTGCGGCATCTTTCCGGTGGACGAAAAGACCACCGCCTATCTGCGCCTCACCGGCCGCGATAAACAGGCGGAATTGGCTGAAGCCTATTATAAGGCCCAGGACCTGTGGTACGAACCCAAACTAGCCGAACCGACTTACAGCCAGGTGATCAAGTTCGATCTCGGCCAAGTCGAACCCAGCCTGGCCGGACCGTCGCGGCCTCAGGATCGCGCCTCGCTCACGGGTGTGCGCGCCTCTTTCCGTCAGATGCTGGTCAATCAACTGGAACGACAAGGAAAGACCCTCGACAAGGACCAGCGCGACCGCTGGCTGGCCGACGGCGGCAGTCTGATGGTGGCGCCGGAGTTGACCGGGCGGCGGGTAGAACAAGGCAACGTCTTCGACGTGTGCATGCCGGTACGCCAACCCGATGGCGTCTCTTACCACCTCTGCCACGGCTCGGTGGTGATCGCCGCCATCACCTCCTGCACCAACACCTCCAATCCGGCAGTGCTGATGGCCGCCGGCCTGCTGGCGCGCAATGCGGTGTGCCGCGGTTTGCAAGTCAAACCCTGGGTCAAAACCAGCCTCGCCCCCGGCTCGCGGGTAGTGACCGAATACCTCGGTGCCGCCGGTTTGTTGCCCTATCTCGAGGCGCTGCGCTTCCATGTGGTGGGCTACGGCTGCACCACCTGTATCGGCAATAGCGGACCGCTGCCGCCGCACATCGCCACGGCGGTAAAGGACGGCGACCTTGCCGTGGCCGCGGTGTTGTCGGGAAATCGCAATTTCGAAGGCCGGGTCAATGCGCAGGTGCGCGCCAATTATCTTGCCTCGCCGCCATTGGTGGTGGCCTATGCCCTGGCCGGCAATCTCAACCTCGACCTCACTCGCGACCCTTTGGGCCACGATCCCAGCGGGACGCCGGTGTACCTCAAGGATATCTGGCCCGGCCAAGCGGAAATCGAGGCGATCGTCAGTCAATACGTCACCCGCGCCCAATTCCAAAACAACTACAAAAAAGTCTTCGACGGCGACAAGGCCTGGAACACTCTCAGGTCGCCCAAGGGCGAGCTGTTTAAATGGGAGAAAAATTCTACTTATATAAAAAAGCCGCCGTTCTTCACCGGCATCACGCGCCAAGCGCCGCCGCTCGACGACATTAGCGGCGCGCGGGTGCTGGCCAGGCTCGGCGATTCTGTGACCACCGACCACATCTCGCCCGCCGGTTCCATCGGCCGCACCACGCCGGCAGGACAATATCTCATCGCGCAGGGCGTCGATCCCAAGGACTTCAACTCCTACGGCGCGCGGCGCGGCAATCACGAGGTAATGATCCGCGGCACCTTTGCCAACATCCGCTTGCGCAATCTGCTTGCGCCCGGTACCGAGGGCGGCGTCACCCGCCATCTACCCGACGGCGAACAGATGTCGATATACGACGCGGCGATGAAATACCAGGCGAGCAACACGCCACTAATCGTGATCGCCGGCAAAGAATACGGCACCGGCTCGTCGCGCGATTGGGCGGCCAAGGGCACGCTGTTGCTCGGCATCCGCGCGGTAATTGTTGAGAGTTTTGAACGTATCCATCGCTCCAACCTGGTGGGCATGGGGGTGTTGCCGCTGCAATTCATGTCGGGCGAGACCGCGGAGAGCCTGGGGTTGAACGGTGAAGAAACCTACGATATCGCCGGTCTCAGTGCGATCAAGCCGGGCCAGCGCCTGCAGGTTAAGGCCACCACGCCTTCGGGCGAGGCAAAGATGTTTACGGCGCAATCGCGCATCGACACCGCAAATGAAGTGGAATACTTCCGCCACGGCGGCATCCTGCCGTACGTGCTGCGGCAGGCGCTGGAGAAATGAAGGCTGTTGTTTCCCGGCAGTTTTGATTACGGGAATGCGGCCGGCATTGAGCCGGCCGTATTCACAACGAAGTTCAATCTATCACTTTCCGGATAGGTGAGGGTCCCGGCACTAGCGGGCACACCCGCGTCAAATCGATTCCTTTCGTTATCTCACTTCACTTGGCAAACGGGCGGCGTCCATGACTGAAGGACATTAGAAAGAGTCACATGCCGCGCCATCGGCGCCAGCACATCTCTCTCGTCTATACAGTAAAAACGTATTGTTTCAATAATTAACTGTTGCAAACCGCTTTATAGTTGATTATTGTCTATTGAAAAGCGGTTCTTCAGGGAAAAATGTAGTGCAATACCAAGACCCCCTCGAGATAAAGAACAACGACGAAACAGCCCATCGCTCCGCTACCGCGGCGGATCTCATCCTGCATTACCTCGAACAAATCGGCGTGGAATACGTCTTCGGGATCCCCGGGGGCGGTATCGAACCCTTCTATAATGCACTGGCGCGCAGTCAACGCCGCGGCGGACCCCGTGCAATAGTAGCACGCCACGAATCCGGCGCCGCCTTCATGGCGGACGGCTATGCGCGCGAATCCGGTAAATTGGGCGTTTGCTGCGCCACTACCGGTCCCGGCGCTACCAACATGATCACCGGCGTGGCCTCGGCGTACATGGATCACACTCCCCTGCTGGCGATCACCGCCCAGACATCGCTGAAGACATTTGGTAGAGGGGCCGCTCAAGAGTCAAGCTGTACCGGCATTAATACTGTGGCCATGTATCAGCATTGCACCCGTTACAACACGCTGGTATCCCATGTCGAACAACTAGAAAGAAAGCTGATCAGTGCCATTACGACTGCCACGCACCCGCCTTATGGCCCTGCACACCTCAGCATCCCCATCGACGTCTTACGGGCGCCGCTTACATTTGATCCATCCTTTAATCTAGGTGCATTGCTAATCCCCTCTCATGCAGTGGATGGTGAGGCAGTATCTCAGCTTTACCGCACGCTAATGAGCGCTCGTTTCCCTATTTTTATCGTGGGCGCCAATGCTGGTAAAGCAGTCGATTTAATTTTGGAATTGGCCATCCTAATCGACGCTCAAGTAGTTACAACTCCAGACGGAAAAGGCTTGGTCAGCTCTTACCATCCCCAGTATCGTGGTATATACGGACTTGCGGGCCATACCACTGCGCATGCTCTTGTTAAAAGCAAGTCTGTAGATGCAGTTTTAGCAATAGGATTGAATCTCGATGAACAAGCGACCAATGGTTGGGAACCCAGCACATTAATCAGCGATAAAACTACATTTATTGACGCTACGCCTCTCTATTTTTCACGATCGCCCGTTGGCCGCCACTACTTCATTGGCAACATCAAGGATCTTTTTGAGCGATTGTTATTGCGCTTTCATAATATCCGCAGACAAGATCGTAGCGTAGCTCCTTGGGAACAAACGAAAGGGGCTCAACTAAGGGATTTCCCTGTCATTCCTTTCGAACGCCGCTTCAATAATCGTCGGCGGGACCGCTCTACTGCCACATTCGAAGGGGTGTCATATCTCCATGCAAAAGAGCGCCGTTTGGAGATCGATCGCCGCACCACCCAAGTTCCCCCTCCCGTTGTTCGCAGATTTAAACTAAAGGATGAAGACAAATACCATTCAGAAAGCGTGCCGATCAAACCGCAACGTTTAATGTACGACCTATCCCGTTTATTTCCGCCTACCACGCGATTTTTGGCGGACATCGGCAACAGTTTTTTATGGGTGATCCATTATTTGCACCCTAATAATCGACGCATTATAGGAAATCGCCTTTCTACTACAGGTACTATCCATTTGGGAATGGGCTTTGCTTCCATGAGCTGGGCCATTGGCGCTGCGGCAGGCACAGCCCTGGCCGCACGAGGCATGCCGGTCGTGTGCATAACCGGTGACGGTTCTATGTTAATGAGCGGTCAGGAACTTACAACTGCCGTGCAGGAGAAGCTCACAGTGATCTTCGTCGTCCTAAATGATGCTGCCTATGGTACTGTCAAACATGGTCAACAGATGGCGGGTGCGGAATTAATTGGCTTTGACCTACCTCGCGTCGATTTCGTGGCATACGCGAAATCCATGGGGGCATCGGCTTATTTGATACAGTCTCCTCAAGACATGATCGACTTGAATATTTCCGCAATGTGCAAGCGCGCCGGCCCGACGGTGCTTGACGTTCATATCGACCCCGACGAAATCCCCCCTCTAGAGGAGCGAATAAATATGTTGAAATCGGACATGTCTGCATAACCTATAATATCAAACCAACACCAATTGGTCGATGTATGATGAAATAGGCTCATACATTTAGGGTGCAAATTGTCAAACATTTAGGCCTTTAATTAAAAAACTAACGGACGATAACCTCGTATCATAGGGAAATAAAAGGATCGAGGTACATGCAAACGAATAAATATGTATCTACTATAGGGTTATTTTCTATCATAAGTACATTAACATCTGTCTCAGTTGCTGGAACTAATTCCGAAGAACAGGACTTTGCACTCACTTTTGGTGATGCTCAGATGATCAGCATCGCAACCGGCACACAGCAGCCAATATCACGGGCGCCAGCGGTAGCCGATGTAGTCACCTCCGACGACATTAAGGCGATGGGCGCGACCAATCTAGATCAGGTTCTGGAAACAATTCCAGGTATACACGTATCAGTTTCCTCTTATCGATTTAATCCGATTTATTCAATAAGAGGTATCGGCTCGGATATCGATCCTCAAGTTCTTGTCCTTGTTAATGGTATTCCCTTAACGCAATTATTTCAGGGCGATCGGGGAATTCGCTCGTCGTTACCTGTTGCCAATATCGCTCGAGTTGAAGTCATTCGTGGCCCTGGTTCGGCCGTGTACGGTGCTGACGCCTTTGCAGGGGTCATCAATGTCATCACCAAAAAGGCGGATGATATCAATGGAACTGAGGCCGGTTTGAGAGCTGGTTCCTTCGACAGCCAGGACGGCTGGATACTTCATGGCACGTCTTGGAACGATTATGACATTGCATTTAGCCTGGAATGGTCTCACCAAGGAAATGACAATAACCGAATTATTGATGCTGACCAACAAACGACATTTGATCAACTCATTAATATTCCAAATTCCTTGCCGCCAGCTAGCTTGGCCCCTGGCCCCGTCAATACAAGGCAGCGCCGTATCGACACAACGCTGGACATCCAGCACAATAATTGGAAATTTCACTTATGGAATTGGCGACAAAATGGTGTGGGAGTTGGGCCGGGGTTGGCTCTGGCGTTAGACCCGACAGGGTCGGCCACTACTAATAACTATCTATCAGATATTACGTATCATAATCCTCATATATCAGAAAACTGGGATCTCACCTCCCAAATTAGTTATATGGATATCGACATCCACAGTGCGCAAACTCTTTTCCCGTCCGGAACGGTACTGCCTATCGGTAGTGATGGTAACATCAATTTTTTGTCACCTGCTGGTTTAGTGCTCTTCCCAGACGGGATGATCGGTGATCCGGGCGGACATGAAGACCATTATCGTTTCTCTGTGGATGCTTTTTATAACGGTTATACGAATCATCGCCTGCGCGTTGGCAGTGGAGTTTATTACGCGAAGCTACGTGTAAACGAGACTAAAAATTATGGCCCTGGTGTAATTGACGGCACTGTTCCCGTGATTGATGGGACCCTCACGGACGTGACTGGTACATCTAATATTTACATCGAACCAAAAAATCGAACTAATTATTTTGCCTTTTTGCAGGATGAATGGACATTCGCTCGTGATTGGAGTACTACTCTTGGTCTTCGTTATGACCACTACTCAGATTTTGGCAATACACTTAATCCAAGGGCTGCCCTGGTTTGGCAAACGAAATATAATCTGACGACCAAATTACTCTATGGACGCGCATTCCGTGCTCCTTCGTTTGCGGAACTTTATGCCATCAATAATCCGATCCGACTCGGTAACGCAAATCTGCGCCCTGAAACCATTGATACCTTGGAGATGGCCTTTGATTATCAACCAACTTTTGATATTAATACCAAATTGAATTTCTTTACCTACAAAATTCGTAATCAAATATCTCTCGTTTCTCTCACGGGAGGATCTACCTTTACCTCTGATAATACCGGGCAACAAGATGGAGACGGCCTGGAATGGGAAACCACTTGGAAATTATCCCGTGCATTGGATTTACAAGGCAATTACTCCTATCAGAATTCGTCTAGCAAGCAAAATAATAATACCTCCGCCAAAGCGCCTAAGAATCATATATACGCGTCGCTAGACTGGAAATTTTTGGACAATTGGCGTTTGAATACTCAAGCCAACTGGATAAGCCAGCGTGATCGAGCGCCCATCGATACACGTCCCCCGCTTCAAGGCTATACAACTGTTGACATGACATTGCGTAAGTTTATCAATAATTGGGAAGCCACTATCTCTGTTCAGAATATTTTTAATCAACATCCCTTTGAGCCGAGTCCTTATGCTCCACCCGCCGCCCCTGTTCCCAACGACTTTCCGCTATCGGGCAGGAGCGGCTATGCAGAACTCCGATACCACATGTAATGACTCTCTCGTAATTCTCGATGCCCAAGAAAGACAATATCAACGACCCTATCCTTCGCAATGAAAAGTTTGCTGAAAAGATACCTACGCGCATTTGGTGTGAAGAGCCGAGCCCAGATAATCCCTACATAGCTCAGCGCAGTCTCTGCCATGGCTATGATTTCTTTGAATTGATGCAATCCTGCACCTTTATTGAGGTCTTCTACCTGCTATTTCGAGGAGAGCTTCCTACTAAAGATCAGGCGCGTTTACTCGAAACATTGATGATAGCTCTTATCAATCCTGGGCCTAGACATCCTGCAACGCGTGCCGCTATGTCCAGTGCCGTCAGTAAAGCCCATATCAGCCATATTCTCCCGATATCCCTCTCGTGCCTTAGCGGAGATCATTTGGGTGCAAGTGAAGTAGAAAGTGCCATGCGCTTTATCAAACGATCGGTAACAACCGAACCTGCAATGCTGTTACCTTCACTTATCGAGCAGAATCCCAAGCCATCCGAAGGAGACTGGCATATCGCCCCAGGTTTTGGCAGTCGCTTCGGCGGTATCGACGTGCTTCCGCAAAAAATAGCCAATATACTTTGTGCAATGGCTGGTGCTGACGCAGCGCTTGAGTGGGGTATGAAATTCGTCAATGAAATCGCTATCCATCATTCAGGTTGGCTCAACACAAGCATAGCTGCCGCGGTATTTCTTGACCTAGGCTTTCACCCGCGAAACGGGCCCGGTCTATTTCAGATTCTCTCGTCGCCGGGCCTATTAGCTCATGGATTGGAATTTGCCAATAAACATATTACAGCCATGCCCTTCGTAGATAATGAGCATTATGTTATCGAGTAATGATGATATGAAGGATACAGAATTCTGGGATAAAAGACGCAACATCATCCGCTCCCGCAAAGGAGGCGCTATTCTTGGCGGCGGACGCGTGTTTAGCCATGGCTACTCAATACTAGAAGACTTGCTCGGTAAAGCGAGCTATTTTCAAGTTCTAGTGTTAAACGTCACCGGACGCCTCCCGGAAGATCAGCTATCCAAATGGATAGAATCCACTTTTATCTGCTTAAGCTGGCCTGACCCCCGCATTTGGTGTAATCAAATAGGGGCTCTTGGAGGTTCCCTACGCAGTTCCCCAGTAGCCGCAATCACTGCAGGCGCTCTTGCATCCGATTCAATGCTATATGGACCAGGGACTGCAATAGGTGCGACTAAATTTATTACTACCGCGCTTCAAAAAAGAAAGAATGGCGCCTCCGTTGAGGCAATAATTCACCCTTATCGCAGGAACCCAGAAAGCATACCAATCATTCCAGGCTATGCTAGGCCACTAGCCTATGGCGACGAAAGAGTTTCCGCAATGGAAAAGATTACAAAAAACCTTGGATTTGATATCGGTGAACATTCTGCACTCGCTTTTGATATTCAATCTTATTTGTTTGATCATTTCGGAGAAAGCTTAAATCTGGCTGGATACATAGTTGCTTTTCTATCTGATCGAGGGATTTTACCCGAAGAAATATACCGTATTTATTCATTATGCACTGTTAACGGAATTCATGCATGCTACGCAGAGGCTTATGACAACCCACCTGAATCATTCCTTCCACTAAAATGTGAAGATATCGAATATAAAGGCAAATCATATCGTCCGCTATAGAAATGCCCTTTAAATCGACTTTAAATTCTGTTTCCTTAGGTGCGGCCACAACCACTTGTGCCTTGAAGGCCGGTGAGTGATTCCTCCGTTTACGCTTTGCCATACACTTGCTCCTTTTACTGGCCCTCTCGGGCCATCTATAGGGCAAGACTACAACTTATTCCTTTGTCCGAATTTCGGGGGTAAGCTCTTATCAAAACCCCCGAAAAAACCCTTCACTTTATATTAAGATACCCCTTATGCTGCTTCTGCGATCCGTAGTTGACATTCCCACGGTGAGGTTGGAAGCTAATACAAATTAGGCTCCGGTTAATAAAACAAACATTCATGCATAGGGTGTAAGAGGAGACCCTACAATGCAAATTTTAAATCTACATTTTTTTCCATGAACGATGCTAGTGGCGATGGCATGAGGCAGTCATTTTCGGCTCAGCTCGCCAAGCTAAGTCTGCCACGCTTAGCGCGCGGGGTTGCCCGACCGCGGCTATTCACAGTGTTGGATAAGGCGCGGAAACGTCAGCGACGTGGATTGCCTCACCAGCCGAGGCGCCGGCAAAACTACCTTGGTGGCGACTTGGCTCCTGGAGCGCGGATCACCCTATTTGTGGTATCAACTGGACAAGGACGATGCCGATCCCGCGACATTTTTCTATTATCTTGGCATCGCCGCCAAACACGCCTCACAGGATCCGTCTCTTTTTCTCCCGCTGTTGACTCCAGAATATCTACCAGACATACCTGGTTTCGTCCGGCGCTACTTCCGTAAACTTTTTGCCTTGCTACCTTCCGGCATGGTATTGGTCCTGGACAACTATCAGGAGGTGGATGACGCTGCTATCTTTTCCGATATCTTACGCAGCGCTATCGGTGAAATACCCGAAGGAAGCCATCTCCTAGTGATCAGCCGCACTGATCCGCCCCCCACATTGGCGCGCCACCGGGCAACGAGCACCCTGATCCTCCTCGACTGGGGCATCCTGCGCCTGACCCTGGATGAGACCCAGTCCATCGTTACCCATGACTTGCCCCTCAACGACGAGAGTATCAGAACATTGCACGAACGAGCCGATGGCTGGCCCGCCGCCGTGACCCTGATGCTAGAACACATCAAGAGGAATGGCGCGGAGAATTGGGACATTGGATCCGGCCCATTGGAGACGGTGTTTCACTTCTTTGCCAACGAGTTCTTCAATGCCCTGCCAGAGACCACACAGGACTTCCTGCTAACGACGGCGCTGCTTTCGCACATTACCCCAACTCTAGCCGAACAGCTGAGCGGTAACCCCGATGCCGGATCGATATTGACTGACCTTCACCGCCGCCATTTCTTTACCCATCTCCGTGTCCTGGAAGAGACTAGTTATCAATACCATACGTTGTTCCGCGAGTTCCTGCTGGTCAGGGCGGCGGAGACATACACACGAGACCAATACCTTGCACTGACAAGCCGGGCAGGACGCTTGCTTAACGAACACCACCGCAGCGAAGAGGCGGTAATCCTGTACCTCCGTGCCCAGGATTGGGAGACGGCCATCCCCTTGTTGCTCAGCCAGGCTCCCCTCCTCCTAGCCCAAGGCCGCGCCCAGATTTTAGCGGGATGGTTGCAGCAGATACCGGAAGCATTAATAGTGGCTACGCCGTGGCTCCTATATTGGAAGGGCATGAGCCAACAATTTATTGACCCATTTGCTGCGCGACGGAACCTTGGAGCTGGCTAATGCCGGATTTGTAAGCTCGAATGATGTCATTGGTCAGATGCTGGTCGCCTCCGCAATAATCGACATTGCTTATATCCTTAGGCAGGGTTTTACCTCCGCTTTACCATGGATAGAGACGCTACAGAACTGTTACAACACGCATTCTGAAATTCAGTCTTCGACAATAGAGTCGCGCATTCTAACAAGCCTTGTTGCGCTCTTAACTTTTACAGCTCCACAAGAACCACGGCTGTCCGATTACGCCAATCGTCTATCATTTCTTTTATATAGTGATATAGATGTTAATCAGAAAGTGTTCACGGCTGGCCACCTGCTTTATTACACGTCATTGTTGCTGGCGATAGAGAAACCAGCGAGAGAATCATGGCGCATATTATGCCGCTTATTAGCTCTCCGGCACTAAGCGTTGTCAATCAGATCTTTTGGCGGCATATGTGTGTGCTACCTTTTATTCTAGCTGGACAGGTTGACGCTGCGTACGAAGTTACTCGTCCCGTTTTAAATTTAGTAAGAGAAAACAACCTACGCTTTTTAGAGTTTATTGCCAATGTTTATGAGATGTTCGTCACTTATCACATTAACAATAGGATTTAGCCCAATCGATAATTATGCACTTGCCGGCGATTTTGATAAACTTCCCACCAGCCTATGGATACGGCCTGGCTTCAGTTGACTGAATGTTGCTATGCCTAGATGAATAATGATTGGGCTATGGTTTTAAGCCATGCGATAGCGGCTCGTAACGACTTTTCAAATTTTTCTTCGCCAACATTTGAAATGGAAATTACTTGCCTTATTGCTAACGCACGTTGTGAAAGCGCTAAGCCCGAAGAAGCCTTAGATCTACTCTGACTACTTAAACAACATAATTACAGCAAATCCCCAAGGTTATGCTTTCAAATTTTACTAATTGAAGCCTATGCCTATCTCGTTCAAGGAGATAGGGAGAATTGTCATTTTTCCTCACGTAAAGCATTAAGTATTGGTTGAATTCATCGTTACTTTGGGAATCTTTTTTGGTTCTCACGATTGATTACACGCCTCTGTGCCGAGGCGCTGCAGACTGGGATTGAGGTAGAATATGTTCGGCAATTGATCCGCAAGCGCAAGATCCTGCCCGAAGAATCCACCATCGAGCACTGGCCATGGCCGGTGAGGATTTATACCCTGGGACAATTCAAGGTAATGCTCAACGACCAGGAGATTCCGGAACTAAAGGCCCAGCGCAAACCGTTCGCTCTGCTCCAGTCACTGATCGTCTTGGGTGGCGCGGAAGTGAAGATCGATAGGATCACCGAAATAGTATGGCCGGACGCCGAAGGAGACGCGGCCGTCTCGGCCTTTACCACTACCGTCTCGCGGCTGCGCAAGCTGATCGGCGAGCATGCGATAATTGTAAAAGGCGGGCGGATAAGCCTCAATGAACGCAACTGTTGGGTGGATGTTCGAGCGCTGGAACGCCAACTGGACCTAACGGATAACCCTCAAGGCAACAGCGCCCGGGACTGCGCCGAGAAACTTCTTTCCCTCTACCGCGGTGCATTTTTGAGTGATGAGGATGGGGAATGGATCCAACGGCGGCGCCGCCGGCTTCGGGAGAAATTTTCGCGCCGTTTCACGCAATGTGTAAACGCCTTGCTGACAGCAAAAATGAATGAAACAGCTGCACGCCTTCTGGAAAGGGCCATGGATACGGATGCCGACATCGGGCATTTACTCAAGCAGTCCTCCCCCGTCTTAACTCCCGCATTATGAATTAGTCGCAGCACGCCGGTATGGGTTTCTATTTCCGTTGAATTGCCTGTCGTACGCTTCTATTTTATTGGGCTCCGGCCGTATTCACCTCCTTAATAGGCAGCGGAAAATGAACTGTGAATGTCGAGCCATTATCAGTTGCGCTTTGCACCCGGATATCACCTCCCATCAGCCGGCAAAGCCGTTGGGTGATACTTAACCCCAGCCCGGTACCGCCATATTCCCGCGTAGTGCTCATATCCGCTTGGCGAAATTCTTCGAAAATATGCGCCTGCTGCTGCTCTGTCATGCCGATACCGGTATCGGAGACTACGATGGTCAAATCCTGATCCGTCTTCATTATACGTAGGCTAATTTGGCCGCCCGAGGTGAATTTAGCAGCGTTGCCCAATAGATTCACTATGATTTGCCGAAGCTTTGCATTATCTATCATTAGCGAGCCGTTATCGCCCTGAATGTCGACGGTGAGATTATTATCATTTTTCCCTGCTAATATTTGGATAGTTCCCGCAATTTCGTTTATCAGTTCGTTAAGATCTGTTGGTTCAATCAATACATCCATATGGCCGGCTTCAATCTTTGCCAGATCCAGAATGCTATTGATCATGGTCAAGAGATTATTGGCCGCCTTCTGTACGCGTCGCAAATCGACCACGATGTCCTCATTGCCCTCAGCCTCCAATTCCTCTATAGCAATTTCCGTATAGCCGATGATGGCGTTAAGAGGGGTGCGCAGTTCATGGCTCATATTGGCCAGAAATTCGGATTTATGCCGGCTTGCCATCACGGCCTGGTCGCGCGCCTCCACCAATTCCCGGGTTCGCAAGAAAACCTCGCTCTCCAGATTCTCGTTTTGATCACGGAGACGCTTGTCTCGCTCATCCAAGGTCGCCATCATACTGTTGAATACGCGGGCGATAGCCTTGACCTCCGATGGTCCCGTCACGGGAGCGCGTACATCACTGGCGCCCTCACCCGCCTGCTGCATTATTCCTGATAAATTATGCAGCGGTGACGTGATTCGGCTCACCAATACTCTCAATATAAATATCAGTACAATAGCGAACATCGTTGCAACAGCGACATTATTCAGAAAGATTTGGATTTGCGCTTCATGCAAGGCACGCTTAGTTAAAGAAACCTGAACATACCCAAGCCATTCCTGAGCCGAGTCCATCGGTTTCCGCGGGAACTCGATATCAATGTCACCCTGCTTTGGTGAGAACACAGGCGCTACAAAGTCAAGTGACTCACTCGTTTCGTTGGCAAAATACGCCGCATTATGCTTGACCGCATCCTGCCGCAACAAATGCGGCAGCCAATTCACACGTTTGCCCATCTCCAACAGGTTTGTATCCTCGGCATCCTGGATGGCGACATATTCCACGTTAGGAAACGCCAAAATGGCGCGCGCTGAATCTGTCGCGTTTTCCTTCGATGCGTACACCAGCGCCAAGACACTTTGTGCGGCAAAATTATCCGCTATCTTCTTTCCTTGTTCAATCAGCTGCTCTTTCAGTCGTTTACTCTGCAACCATGCGGTCGTAATGGAAGAGCCAAGCGCCAAGCATACGACGCCCAAGGCCACCGTCCACAAAAGTTGGCGGCGAAAGCTGCTAGCCTTCGGAACGATGTGCGTTGTCTGATCCATGGTTATTTTGCATCAATGCTCCGGAAACACCAGGGCAAATTTTCTTAGCAAGTCGTTGGAAATGGACAAACCAATATGTTCCGCCGTGCGCATGTTGATCGCTGCTTGCAGAGCCTGCAGAAGTACAATGTTATTCGCGATATTTCGACTATCAGTATTCAGATAGCTCTCTGCCAATATCGCGATATCTTTCCCCATTTTCCTATTATCCGGAAAAAGGGCGAAAAGCGCACCGCGTCTGACATAAGTGGGATTGCTGGAAAATACCAATATGTCTTGATCCCACGCCCCCCTCAATAATAACGGGAGAATAACTTTATCATCCACCGCAACCGGATCCGGTAGCAACCATATGGCATCTTCGCCCGATCGGCTTTTATTAATAATGTCGCGATAGATAAGGGCTGAATTCTTAATATCGTCAGACTCGTGGGTAACAAGGTGAAAATTTCTTTTTGCCGCCGATATACGGGCGGCTTGTACAAGCCATGCGCTGCTCTGCGGGCTATACACAACGTGCACCATTTTGACTGTCGGCGCAATTTGCTCAAGGTAGGAAAAGAAAACGTCGGGATCCGCGGCAAGACTGATTCCTGCAATACCACGATCTTTCTTATCCGGAGTCAGCAGTAATGCTCCGGCTACAATTGGTATTTTTCCCTTCCATTGCTGCGCGGCGGCCAACCCCGTTCTTCCAAGTGCGATGATGACCGCTATATCTTCCCGATCTATGGTCGCTTTCAGTTGATTAAGATCGACATCTTCCCCCACGGTGAATAATTCTACCGGCTCCTTGATTTGCTCCTGAATACCCTCGACAATGGAGGTCACCACATTGCGATATGGCTCTTGAAGATCCGGATAAAATACCGCGATAGCCGGCGACTGTTCTGCTTGCGTGATGGGAGAAAATACCAAAGTCAGAACGAAGACCAGGGCGGCAATGTCGGGTACTGGAAAATGGCGGGGCGTTGTCACAAATAATCGTTCTTATGATTCTTCCATGAAGTACATTTCATCTCGGGCAAGCTTAAATGACCTGGGAAATCGATATCGATTTAATGCCGAACGTCAAAGCCGATTTGATCCCAATTTATCGCGATCGGCTAATTGTTCATAACCGTTATCAAACTTTGCTCTTCCGTGCATGACAGTGGCATAGTCCTCTGTCTTCAGGATACATCAGGTCATTAATGCACAACCTTAGCGATGGGCCGCATTACCTCATCCGGATTACCCAAATCCGATTTGTTGTTGTGAACGCCCAACAACAAGCTATCGTGCCGCAAAACATGCTTGCCAAACGTAGGGTCCCGCGTGACATCGAATAGCTGTAGCTGTAGATCTTCCTCACCCTCATATTTGCGCCGATTGCTCATAATCAGTACCTCCCGCTAGTGAGAAGAAATGAACCCATTTCGCTCCAGGAGTCGAGGGCAATTATTCCACCACATCGCTCTATCAACGTATCGGCTCAGAATTGAATTGCTTTAATGCGAGCTTGCCGTGAAATTACAAGCAAGATATTGATAATGGGTTATTATAGTTTATTCTTAATCTCAGACTTAAAGTATAAATGTGGCAATAAAAATCGCCGTTTGAGGCAAAAATGTAACCACTCCGCCAGGAATTTATTGACCCGCCGCTTTTCATAAGGTTGAAACATTTTTGGATTGGGATAGGGGTAGAACGCTTGCAGAGCATGGGTGCCCTGATAAGCGATCACCTCGGCCACACGGGCATCGTAATAGATACGCACCTTCATAAGCAGGTCGCACACCCACGGCTGACCCGGCGCCATGCTCTGGCGGATATGAATGGTGGTGGTATAGGGATTCTGATCAAGGATATCAATGCGAATCAGGGGAAATCCTGCAATTGCGATAGAGAAGGAACCTTGCCTATGCGGCAAGTTGGGCAACAAATCCGTCAGCCCGCTGAAATTACTTTCATTCAAGCTTAGTGAATTTTCGACTACATAATTCACATTCCATCCTCTGCGCTGGTAGTGACAAATTAATCATACTCTATACAGACAAAATTTAACCAAACTCTACCTGTTCTTGTAGGAATCTTTCCTTGATTTATCGTCTGATTATATACAAGGTTTAGTCCTTATCTTGCCACTTCTTCAGAAAGGGTGTAATGATGTCCATGGGCAAGGGAAAAATGATCGTGGAATTGTTCTCTCCTGCGATTATCGTCAAGGTTTGCAAGTAACGTAATTGCAGGGCTTGCGGCCATTTTGCCAGTATTTCGGCCGCCTTGACCAAATGCACCGACGCTTGAAACTCGCCCTCCGCATGGATGACCTTGGCGCGGCGCTCTCGTTCCGCCTCCGCCTGGCGGGCTATTGCGCGTATCATGCTTTCGTCGATATCGACGTGCTTGAGCTCGACATTAGTCACCTTGATCCCCCAGGCGTCGGTTTGCTCATCGAGAACGCGCTGGATGTCTGCGTTGAGTTTGTCGCGTCCCGCCAACATATCATCCAACTCATGCTGCCCCAACACCGAACGCAGGGTCGTTTGCGCCAACTGGCTGGTGGCGGCATCGAAGTTTTCGACCTGAATGATGGCCTTTTCCGGATCAACCACACGGAAATAAACCACGGCATTTACTTTGACCGACACGTTGTCCCGGGAGATGACATCCTGACTCGGCACATCCATAACAATGATACGCAAGTCGACCCGCACCATTTGCTGCAAGACGGGAATGATGAGGACAAGACCGGGCCCTTTAACCTTCCAAAACCGGCCCAACATGAACACAACTCCGCGTTCATATTCCCGGAGCACCCGGAAAGCGCTGGCAAATACCACCAACACTACGCCCAGAACCACCAGAATCGCATACGATATCATTTGCCTATCCTCCTCATTTTTCCCGGGTAACAGGCTCAACATGCAAAATCAGCCCATCCATCGTAACAACCCGCACTTGCTGTCCCTGACGAAGTGGCGCCTTGCTGCGGGCATTCCACACTTCACCATGAATTCGGATGCGCCCTGAACCATCAAAATCATCCAGCGCCACACCCATCCCGCCGACCATTTCTTCCCTGCCGCTGACTACCGGGCGCCGCTTGGCCTTGATAGCCATGCCCACTACAAAGATAAAGAACGCCGCGCTGGTCAATGAAACGGCGGCAATCAGTGCCGGTGAAATACCATAACCCGGTACATTCGTATCGATCAGGATTACCGAGCCGAAGACGAAGGCGATCAATCCGCCGATCCCCAAAGAACCGAAACTGGGCACCAACGCCTCGCCGATCATGAAGGCGATTCCAAGGATGATCAAGCCCATACCGGCATAATTTATGGGCATCACTTGAAAAGCGAACAAGGCCAGCATCAAACAAATGGCGCCTGCCACGCCCGGCAGCACCATACCGGGATTGGCGAACTCGTAAATCAGCCCATAGATACCCACAAGCATGAGGATATAAGCGACGTTGGGATCGCCGATAATCCCCAATAGTCTGGTGCGCCAATCAGGCCGCATTTCTTCGACTATCATGCCAGTGGTATTTAGCACACGCTCCTGTCCCGCTACCATGACCCTCCTCGCCTGAATTTGCACGAGGAGATCGGGTATGTCTTTCGCCACCACATCGATCACGCCCATCCTCAGGGCTTCGTCCGCCGGTAAACTCGCCGCATCGCGTACCGCCTTTTCCGCCCATTCCACATTGCGGTCACGCATCTTGGCCAGACCCCGGATATAAGCCACTGCGTCATTGATGATCTTGTGGGTCATTGCATCTCCCCCGCCATCCCCCTTTGAAGCAGCATCCCGCTTTCCAGGTTCACCGCTTCCCGGTGACAACGGCGATGCGATCTGCACCGGCGTCGCCGCGCCGAGATTGGTCGCGGGGGCCATCGCCGCGATGTGGCTGGCATAGAGAATATAGGTGCCCGCACTGGCCGCACGCGCTCCGCCAGGCGCCACATAGGTCGCAACCGGAACGGGAGAAGTAATAATGGCCTGAATAATCTCCCGCATCGCGGTATCCAAGCCGCCCGGCGTATCGATACGAATAATCACCAGCGCGGCGCCGTCTGCCGCCGCCCTGCTCAATCCGCGTTGTACGTAATCGCTGGTGGCAGGACCAATCACGCCACTGACATCCAACACTATGGCGTGCGGGCCTTCCTGCGCCTGCGGATATAATGGCCACAGCACTGACAGCAGTACTGCAATACCCATCAGTCGTCGCATGGGCAGTTCCTCCTTACATTTGGCATTTAACCCGCCACATATTTTCAGGCGAACTTTAGCACCGCGCTGGCCTTGTAAAGAGCGGCGGGCACTCGCCGCCGGCAATTACATTACGAATTCTTTCGCTAAGTAGAAATCATATACCATAATAACGTCAGCGTGCTGATTGTGTGCTATGCGCGAACTTGTTACATTTCCCCCATTACAACACAGAGCGATATCATGGATAAACCCACACCAAGCGGCGGCCGGCCCCGGTCACCCAGCCATCTCGGCCTGATCGTCGTGGCGGTTTTGGCAATCTCACTCGGCATTTATCAATGGGTGGAATTAATACAGATTAGAACCGGCGGCGCGGCGCCCCTGTGTTCCATCAGCGAGGCCATCAACTGCGCCACGGTATGGAATTCGACTCTGGCAGAAACGATACAGCATTATACAGGCATTCCCCTGGCGGGTTGGGGTATCGCCTGGGCGATCATTATACTGGTTCTCTCGATAGAATTAGCCTTGCACATGGGCAAGGGCAATCCTTTCGGGGATATCGTATTGGCCCTGCGTATTGTCACTGCCATCGGCGCTTTCGTCTCCTTGGTGCTACTGACTTATAGCATCATCATTGGCGTAATATGCCCGACCTGCTTTCTCTTCTACCTCTTCGTTGCCGTCGCCACATTCATCGTCTTCCGCCTGCAAAGGGATGCGACCTGGCAATGGCGCTCCGCCCTGATACAAAGCATTGGCCTGCTGCTGATCAGTTTTGCCTTGTTGTTGTATTTCGGGCGACACACCCCGTCGCTAAACAGCGACCTCGCATCCATCGCGGCATTGACTACAAATTCATCATCGAAGACTCCGCCGGGAGAAGATCCCTTGGCAAAATTCCTGCTGTCACTATCGCCACAAGAGCGGCAACTGGTCAGCGATTCGCGCGCGCTTTACCGCGCCGCACCGCTGATCGATCGTCCCGTCGACAGTAATCGACTGATATCGGGCACTACCCTGTCACCGGTCCATATTATCGACTGGATCGACATCCGTTGTCCCCATTGCAAGCATTTGGAAGAGGCTCTCGCGGAAATTCGCCGAACCACACCTGCCAATAGTTGGAGCGAGGAAGGGCGTCATTTTCCCCTCGACAGCGAGTGCAATCCCAATATCGCGCGTTCCGACAATACTCACATAGCCTGCCTTGCTGCCAAGGTATTAATCTGCCTGGGCGGATCACCCAAAGGACATCAAGTACGTGCTACATTCTTCCAAAAGCAGGGGCAGCTCACCGTCGATCGCATCTGGGATATCGCCGCTGCGGACGAGTCACAGCGGCATGAGTTGGAATCTTGCGTTGACTCGCCGGAGACCGCGGCCCTGTTACAGGGCGATATCGATTTAGCCATGCAGTATCACATCAGCGGCACCCCGTTGGTAGTCATCAATGGGCGACAGGCGCCGGGCTATCCGCCTTTTATCTATGCCATGATCGTCGCCGGCGGTAACAGCAATGCCGAGGGTTTCAAAATACTGCCGCCGCCCAGGGATCAAATCTTAGACCGCTAAATCATATGAAGCAACTTCCTCCCCGACGCCGACAAGATACCAGCGAATCCCCTTCGCAAGGGAATAGCCTTTCCGTCGCCGAGGCGCGGCAGCGCCTTCGCTGCGCGATACAAGCCGTCGGCGAATCGGAAACTATCGCTCTGAAATACAGTTTAGGACGCATTATCGCTGTAACGCTGTTAGCTCCCTTCAATGTACCGCCGTACGACAACTCCGCCATGGATGGATACGCCGTGCGTGGCGCGGACCTGCCCGCAACAGTGCGATCCCGCTTGGCAATCATCGGCACCGCCTTCGCCGGCGCTCCGTTTACAGATGAAGTGAAGGCCGGTCAGTGCGTACGCATTATGACCGGCGGGATGATACCCCGCGGTTGTGACACCGTCATCATGCAAGAGCAAGCGGAATGCAACAACGATGTCATCACCATCGGCGCCGGTCATCGCATCGGGCAATACGTGCGCCGCACCGCAGAAGACCTTGCAGCAGGCCAAGCCGTGCTCAAGGCCGGCAAACGCATCACTCCTGCGGATATGGGGCTGCTGGCCTCGTTGGGCATCGACAACATCACCGTATCGCGCCGACTGCGCGTCGCCTTTTTCTCCACGGGTGACGAACTGCGCACCAGCGGCGCATCGCTTGATGAAGGCGCGATCTACGACAGTAACCGGACCGCGCTTTACGGTCTGTTGCTGAATACCGGCGTTGAACCGCTTGATCTCGGAATCGTCCGCGACGATCGCAATACCTTGCAAAAGACCATTTCCGCGGCCGCCGCTCGAGCCGACGCGGTAATCACTACCGGCGGGGTCTCCGTGGGCGACGCGGATTTTGTGCGCGATACCCTGGCGGCGTTGGGCGAAGTGCACTTTTGGAAGGTGGGTATTAAACCCGGACGACCCTTCGCCTTCGGCCGTATCGCCCAGGCCTGGTTTTTCGGCCTGCCCGGCAATCCGGTATCCGCCATGGTAACGTATTATCAATTCGTCCAACCGGCGTTGCGGCAGATGATGGGTGAACAGATCCATTCACCCTTGCAGTTCAAAGTGCCCTGTAGCACCGCGCTCAAGAAGGCGCCGGGGCGTATGGAATTTCAACGCGGCATCTTGGAAATCGATGCCAAAGGGGAAACCTTGGTACGCAGCACCGGAGGTCAGGGCTCCAATATACTGCGCTCCATGGGCGAGGCCAATTGCTTTATTGTCCTGCCGGCGGAGTCTGGCGACGTACCCGCCGGTACCCTGGTCGACGTACAACCCTTCGCGGGGTTGTGATCGCCAACCGTTGCCGGCGCTAGTGAATAGAAATTAGGCCGTGGATAAGGAACAACAGCGCAGCGAAGGCCATCGGGAACATTTCCCCCATCAGACCGATATAAGGAGTCGCGTTATCGGTGCGACGCCGGAAGAAGCCTTCGCGCGATCCGCCATCGTCATGACGGCCATCATCACCGCCCCGCGCAGGGTCGCAGCCAATGAGACCGCCACAATCACGACCTCCGACCCCGATCCGGAATTGCTATTCGTCGATTTCCTCAACGCCCCCATCTTCGAAATGACCAACCGCCAAATCCTCACCCATCTCACGCGCCGGGCCGTTGCCGAGTTATTACCCCATGCCGATCCGCGCCTGCACTACAATGTCTCTCACAAAACCTGCAAAGAGGAACACCGCAAGGTGGACGGCCGGCGACGACGCCTGTACTTGCACCGCGAACCGGTCGACCATCTTGCCGAGCGCGGCATGCTGATCCACAGCCCCTCACTGCGCGGCGTCACGGGAGAAGCACCCAGTGCATGCAAGGACATGTCGGCGGTGGTGGGCGTCTCCAAGCATGCAGGACTGGCAAAGAAAGTGGCGCGCTTAGCGTCGATAGTCGTGGTTAAAGGATAATCATGCCCATCCACAACGCCGATATTGCCGCGCATTTCGAAGAGATCGCCGACCTGCTTGAAATCCAGGGCGAGAACTCTTTCCGCATCCGCGCCTATCGTAACGCCGCGCGCACCGTGAACGATATCGGTACGGAATTGAGCGCCTGGGTGGCACGGGACGAGGATCTCACCCGTCTCCCCGGTATCGGCAAGGATCTCGCTGCCAAGATCGTGGAGATCGTCCGCACCGGGACTACCGCCAAGCTCAAGGAACTGCATAAGGCGGTACCGGCCGGCGTGACGGCTATGCTGAAACTGCCCGGCCTCGGTCCCAAGCGGGTCAAGGTACTAATGGACCAATTAGGTATTCGCACCTTGAAACAGCTGCAGCGCGCCGCGCAAGGCGGAAAAATCCGACAACTTGTCGGCTTCGGCGAAAAGACCGAACGCCATATCCTGCAAGTCCTACAGACCCACCTCGGCGAGAGCAGCAGAATCAAGCTCGCCGTCGCCAGCCAGTACGCCGAAGCCCTGCTTGCGTACCTCAAACAGACCCGCGGCGTAAAGGAAGCGCTGGTCGCCGGCAGTTATCGCCGCGCCAAGGAGACGGTGGGTGATTTGGATATTCTGGTCACCGCCACCACCGCGAGCCCGGTCATGAAGCGCTTCGTCGTCTATGAAGAGGTGAAAAAAATAGTGTCACAAGGCGCCACTCGCGCCACCGTTCTGCTCCGCTCAGGCTTACAAGTGGACCTGCGTGCGGTTCCCGCCGAGAGTTTCGGCGCTGCGCTGCAATATTTCACCGGTTCCAAGGACCATAACATCGCCGTGCGCCGCCTGGGCCAGCAGCGCGGTCTCAAGATCAACGAATACGGAGTATTCAAGGGAAACAGGCGTATCGCCGGTGCTACCGAGGAATCGGTCTATGCCGCGGTGAAGTTGCCCTATATTGCGCCGGAGCTGCGGGAAAATCGCGGGGAGATTGAGGCCGCCCAACAACATCGTCTGCCCGACTTGATCGATATTAGAGATATCAAAGGCGATCTGCACAGCCACAGCAAGGCCACCGACGGCAGAAATACCCTGAAGGAAATGGCCCAGGCCGCCAAGAAGGAGGGGCTAAAATATCTGGCGATCACCGAGCATTCACGGCACCTCACCGTCGCCAAGGGTTTCGACGCGGCGCGCCTAGAAAAACAGATGACGGAGATCGATCGCCTCAATGGCGAACTGCAGGGCATCGCCCTGCTCAAGGGCATCGAAGTCGACATCCTCGAAGACGGCAGCCTGGACCTCCCGGCCACGCTATTGGCGCGGTTGGATCTGGTAGTGGGCGCGGTCCACAGCAAATTCAATCTGCCCCGTAAAAAGCAGACCGAACGCATCCTGCGCGCCATGGATACGCCGTATTTCACCATCCTGGCCCATCCCAGCGGGCGCCTTATCGGCGAACGGGAGGCTTACGATGTGGATATGGAGCGGATCATCCGCGCGGCGCGTCAACGGGGTTGCTTTCTGGAACTCAACGCCCATCCGGAACGTCTCGACCTCAGCGATGTCCATTGTAAAATGGCGAAGAGTGAAGGCGTGTTAATCAGCATCGCCTCGGACGCCCACAGTATCCTGGATTTCACCAACCTGCGTTTCGCTATCGGCCAGGCGCGGCGCGGGTGGTTGGAAGCGCAGGATGTGTTGAACACCCGCCCTCTTGGCAAATTACAACCGCTATTGCGACAAACCATGTAAACTGAATTACATCGCATCCGATCAGGTGAACCAGTATGAAAGCGCCTAGCTCGCAAACGATCGATCTCCAGGACGGCGATGCCCTGGTCATCGTCGATGTGCAGAATGATTTTCTCCCGGGTGGCGCGCTCGCGGTGAAAAACGGCGACAAAGTAGTGCCAACCCTCAATGAATATATCGACCTGTTTCTCACCAAGGGTCTGCCGATCGTCGCGACCCGCGATTGGCACCCAATCAATCATTGTTCTTTCCAAGCCCAAGGCGGCACCTGGCCGCCGCACTGCATAGCTAACACTCACGGCGCCCAATTCGCCGCCGGTTTGCGGCTACCGCCGGATGTTACCGTCATTTCCAAGGCCGCGGCACCAGATAGAGATGCCTATTCGGGCTTTCAAGGCACCGAACTGGAAGCGGTACTGCGTTCTTACGGTATACGCCGCGTCTTTGTCGGCGGCTTGGCCACCGATTATTGTGTATTGAATACGGTCAAGAATGCCGTTGAAAATCGCTATCAAACCTATGTCCTCAGCGATGCCATCCGCGCCGTCAACACCCACCCCGATGATGGCAGCAAGGCGGAACAAGAAATGATCTCGAAGGGGGCGGCCATGATCACGGCGCAAGACTTAGCGTGAGCGGCTTTCATATTCGCATTATATGATCGACTCCAGCCGCAGCGTATTACTCACCGATCTTTACCAACTCACTATGTTGCAAGGCTATAGGCAACAGGGTTTGGAAGACACTGCCGTATTCGAATTTTTCGTCCGCAAACTGCCGGCTCAACGCGGCTTCCTGGTGGCCGCCGGCCTCGAACAGGTTTTACAGTATCTGGAAGACCTTCATTTCACCGCCGTCGAACTGGAATGGTTGACGGATACTGGAAAATTCAGCGACGAATTTCTCGGCTATCTAAAAGATTTTCGCTTCCGCGGCGACGCGCACGCCATGGCGGAAGGCACGGTATTCTTCGGCGACGAACCGATCCTGCGCATCACCGCGCCATTACCCCAGGCCCAGTTGGTGGAAAGCCGCTTGATCAATCTCCTGCACTTCCAAACCTTGATCGCCTCCAAGGCGGCGCGGTGCGTGCTGGCGGCGCCGGGAAAATTTCTCGTGGATTTTGGCTTTCGCCGCGCCCACGGCGCCGAGGCCGGCGTGGCCGCGGCCAGAGCCAGTTACCTCGCCGGTTTTGCCGGCACCTCCACGGTGGCGGCGGGCCCGCTGTACGGCATTCCCACCTTCGGTACCATGGCGCATTCCTTTGTGCAGGCCCACGAGGACGAAGAAACCGCCTTCGCCCACTTTGCGGACGCCAACCCGCAGGCGGTCGTATTGCTGATCGATACCTACGACACGGAAGCGGCGGCGAATAAGGTGGTCACGCTCGAGCCTCTATTGCGGAAACGCGGCATCGCCGTTAAAGGCGTGCGCATCGACAGCGGAGACCTAGCCGATCACGCGCGGAAAGTACGGCGCATCCTCGATCGAGGCGGGTTGCGCGAGATCACCATCTTCGCCAGCAGCAGCCTCGACGAATACTTACTCAAGGAATACGCCGACCAGCAGGTTCCTATTGACGGCTACGGCATCGGCACGCATCTCGATACATCCTCCGACGCGCCCTATCTCGACTGCGCCTACAAATTGCAGGAATACGCCGGCCAGCCGCGGCGCAAGCGCTCGGAGGGCAAAGCCACGTGGCCAGGGCGCAAACAGGTGTATCGTCGCTACGACGCGGAGGGTGTCATGCGCAGCGACGTGATTACCCTTGAAGGGGATATCCGCGAGGGCCGCCCGTTATTACACCCGGTGATGCGAGACGGCCGCCGGTTGTCTCCGGCCCCGCCGCTTTCCGAGATACGCGCGTATGCGGCGCAAGAATTGGAAACCCTGCCGCAGGCACTGCGTGCGCTGGGCAATGCCCCACCCTACCCGATATCTATCTCCGAACCCTTGCAGCGTTTGGCTGCCGATATTGATACCTTGAACCGAACAAGCTGAAAAAATGTCATCGCACTATTGAAAGTTGCCGATGTCAGTGCGGCGTGGGTATTTTTCCTAATTCCAATTGGCTCAACCCCCTGATTCGCTCACCCGATAACCGCTTATTTCCCCCCTCTCTACGGTAGTGAGATCAACGGCGAGGGCGTACAGTAATGAACGTCATATAGTTACACTGCTTTAGACAATTACTAAGACGGTGACCCGTTACCCCTAAGCCGCATTTCCCGCTTACTCGCTTTCCTTATCGATCTTATGGCGTTGATCTTCCGCCGCGTCCATCAAGGACTTGCCGACACTCTTGGCTTTATCGATAGCCTTGACCTGTCCGCTCCACACGTTTTCAGCGGTATCCTTGACCTTATCCTTCACATTTTCTACCTTGTCCTTCATATCGTCGCCGGTACTCTTCCCACAGCCAACGACAAAAGCGCATAACAACGCCATCACCACTGCAAATCTCACCATCATATACCCTCCATTTTGTACTGAAGCCTACGGCCATACGTACTCAACTAATTTGAGTATATTCGGCTTTTCGTTCTATATCGGCCAAACATCCCTAACCTCATTGCTAAACGCTAGTCGCCTTGTACAATACGCTGGACTCAAGTCACTTCCCAAGACCACGACTGCAAATGGACACAGGCCGCGTTATTCATCATCGGCGCAGTGCTGCTGCCCGGCTTAGGAGATATGTGGTGGTCACTTAGAGCCGTCCATAAGCGAAGAAAACGCTTGGGTTCCCAGCTGGAAAGAATAGAGCGCCTTCCATATTTCGCGCCGCGGGCGGCAAGCAGCGGTGTACCGCAACAAACTTACACCATCATCGGCTACGGCGGTATCTTTCTCAATTCTATGGATCCCACGGACGTGTATCAGGACGCACTCCATCCCCTGGCAGCTCGACTCCCAACAAACGGTAATTGATCACTACAAATATCCACGGCCCAGACAGGTGACGTGCTCTTTCTATTGGGTGGCCATGAACATAATAACGAGACCACTAACTAAGGCAAGATAGGATGCGCTGAACCAGCGAAGACGGCCAGCTGCTCTCTTGGGAAACCCAAGAGACTATCCTAACTATCTCTTTTTGTATATTACCGCTTCCCTCGCCATGCATCACTGTATCTATTTGCTGGGCGGTAACAACGGCGGTAATTTTCTGCGCAATGTCGAAGTCGCCCCGTTCGATGCAGAGACGGCATCGGCTCCCGGTTATTCACCATCCCGCTCCATAAAGAGCGGAACGCCACGACCATGACTGCGCGCGCGATAATGCTATGTGTTCGATGGAATAGGCGTGGCGTCGCGCTTAATAGCATAGAAATGGGCACACACAAGAGCGATGAGCAACAAGGTCACAGCAATATGCGTACCCTCTTCGTCTCGATTTCTCGCCTTTCAGGCGCATCTACGACGCTACACTTTTATCCTCTATCTCCAAGATGTACTAAATTTGAGAACCTAGTAAGTCGCAACATTATCAAATCAGAAATAGCTTACTTCTGATTGTGTTCTTGAGATTCTTTCTCGAGAGTTGGATGCTCATGGTTGTGAGCACCGTGTTCCTGAGTTCCAGGATGAACATGATCATGATTGTCATACTTACTTGTGTGATCACGTACTCGAGTTAGCATATGTCCGTGATCATGATCATGGATATGACCATGCTCATGTTCATGCTCATCTTTTCCATGTTGATGCTTATGAGTGTGATCATGCGAGTGCTTGTGGCCATGACCGTGATCATTGTCATGATTGTCGGTAGTCATAATTTTCAACTCCTTCACAAGTTAAAATCGAGCAATGAAACTTGTCGGCTTCTATCACGCCAACAGAAGCTTATTATCGTTTAATTATATCAAGAATCTATGCATCGAAGGCAATCGGATATAAATTTCTCAACCTGCGTTATTATTAACTCTCTGCCAGATGATTTTATCGTATGTTCATTATCTAACCATGTCAGCGACACTGAAAATCGCCTCTAATGGAATAATTTTCAAGTTGCTCATAGTAAATCCATCAAGCGACAGGCCTTTATGCCGCGCTTGCATAAGTTTTGACCATACAGAATATTTCTCCGTTCAGGCGCGAAGCTTACGGATAGATATAGAAACTACGAGGGATCAAGATTAGCCCAATCGTTAAGGAGAGATTATGAGTCCCTTCCGGAAATATTTGAATAACCGATCGCTTAGGTCATAGTACTATTTTTTATTCTGTACATCTATTTACTATATGTCTTCGGCCGAGATCTCCTTAGAGAACATTAAACCGACACCCTCAGCCGCGAGGCGAACCACCATGGCCGGAATGCGTCGCAAAGGCGAATCGCGTATTTTTCCTTCTCTATCAAATGGAAATGCCACATCGACCTTGGCGTGGAGTGGTAAGCTTATTTGCCGGGTATGGACAAAAATCCCATGGCGACCGATGTCCAAGGATCGGGCTTGCAACAAGCCTAGGCCGTTAAAGTAGATTACGATCCGCATCGTCAAGGGCGTTCGCACACTTAAACGATATTCCATAGTAATCTCCTTAAATGTCTGCAGCACAAAACTAACGTAATGGCTTCGCTGCGAACTGAGTGCCGAGCATTTTAATGAAACTTATCTAAGATGAGGAAATTTCCTCCCGCAGTATAAGTTCTTCAATTATGACTCCTGAACCTTTGGGTTCAACTTCCTTGAGCGTGACGAAGAATAGCGATATTGGGTTTTAATGACGTCACTTCTTCTGCCATACAATCGGCTGCTCGTTGCTCGGTTAACGCTACACGCGGCGGATCTTCAGAATATTTCTCTCTATTCAAGGATGCCCTTTGGCGGTGTTGCTCTTCGCGAATCATGCGAAAGTAGGCCAAAGGCACCACGTCATAGCGCGAATAGGTGACATCGCATGCCATAAGTACTCCTCTCCAAATCTGTCCTCCTGATCACAATAAAAAAAGTAGCACGAATTTAATATACATGCTACTATATCTTAAATGTTGTAACGACAACTCCAATATCGATGATTGGGACTGTGAAATTCTTACTATTTTATATATAAATATTTTTTAATTCAGTATCTTATAAGATATTTCCATGAGCCTCGTACTGAGATTGACAACTCGCAGTACATAAACAGGTTGTTGTAGGCAGTGATAATCCTATGGCACATGACACCGATTGCACAAAGCCACACTGGAATTTCCTACCGGGAAAGTGGAGGGCAGGTTTGTTGGGTAGATAGATCTGAATGCCTCCTACGCATGAGACTGATGATGGAACCTGGGTCCACCCTCCCCAAGGTCACTTTAAGTGGTCATGTGTAGTTTGTGACGGTGTAAGGCCAAAGTTGACCTTGCACCGTCTTTTTTTGGGCTAATTATTTGAAGACTTTCGAAGGCCACGTACGCAGCGTGACGCTGCCGGGCTATGAATGATCATTTAACCGTGTGATCACTTAACAATGTTGTCGGTTAGAGGGCCTCGTTGTTCTCTACGGAAATAATTCACGAGATTAAGTGATGGAGGTCACAATGGGAGTATGGGGAATCGGCATCCTTGATAACGAAGTTGCATGCCAGTTAGCCGTTGCGCTTGAAGACTTTGAAGACCTTAGGCTGATTGAGGAAACTTTTGAAAGGGTACTTACTGTTGATCGAGGCTGGCTTGATGAAGCAGACTGCGAGGCCGGCTTGGCGGCAGCCGAAGTGATTGCCCGCTTACAGGGAAATTGTAACGAAAAAAATCCTTGCGCAATGCTTGTCGATAACTGGATAGTGGGGAGAAACATCGACGTTTCTCCAAAGCTGGCTAAGAAAGCGGTACGTGTTGTTAATCGTATTTTGTCTGAACGATCAGATCTGATGGAGTCTTGGAAAATCACCGGATTATTTGAGGCGTGGAAGAAAGACGTTGAGAATCTCCGGTCAAGAATTCGTATTTGACTATATGCTTTAACGACCACTATGGATCGGATGCTGCCAACCAATAATCCACACTCGCGAATCACCAGTGCTCGGGCGATGATGTCAGGATTTACGAAAGGAACGCATGCGATTCAAGGAATTAAAATGATCATTTGGTAAAGGGATACACACGAATTCCTTACTCCTATACCGCCAGACCTGACAATCCTCATCACATGGGTGAGCATACCGTAGTGCAGCCCTTATACATGTATAAACAAAGGTGTGATGGACAACCCCTAATCCCATATGGCAAGGTTATCGTTATTTAGACGATCCTATTGTGAAACCATGAAGCCCGTTTACATCTTCCGACATGTCGCCTGCGAAGGTCCAGGTTACCTCGGCGAATTTCTAAAGCGCCACGACACTCCATACCGCATCGTCGCTATCGATAATGGGGATACCGTTCCCGCCAGCGTCGAGGCCATGAGCGGACTGGTGTTCATGGGCGGTCCCATGAGCGTCAACGACACACTGCCATGGCTAGATGCCGAACTCGAATTAATTCGCCAAGCGCGAAACAGCGGTCTTCCGGTGCTGGGCCATTGTCTTGGAGGACAGCTTATCGCCAAGGCCTTGGGAGCCAAAGTCTATCCCAACCTGGTCAAGGAGATCGGCTGGTATAACGTAACTCGGGCCTGCGCTGTTTCGCCATGGCTGAACGAACTGCCCGAGACCTTCGAGTGCTTTCATTGGCATGGTGAGACCTTCGATTTGCCGCCGGGTGCCGTACATTTATTCCAAAGCGAACAATGTCGCAATCAAGGATTCGCCTTTGACGCCATGTTGGCCCTGCAATTTCATGTGGAGATGACGGCGAAAATGGTCAGAGAATGGGCCGATATTAACCGTCAGGAATTGGCCTATCCCAGAAGCGGCGTGCAGTCCTATGAAGCCATAATCAGTGAAGCGGATCTACGTGCCGTGAGACTCAACGCCGTAGCCGAGGTATTGTACGGCCGGTGGTTAGCCTTGGTGATCAATAAGGCATCGATCAAATAATCGTTTATTCCATTTTCAACCGTGGCAATAGCTGCACGAAATTGCAGGGTCTAGTGCGGTTGTCCAACTGAGCTCTGATGATGTTATCCCACGCCAAACGACAGGCGTTTGTGGATCCGGGGATACAAAAAATAAAGGTGCCGTTAGCGATACCGGCAACTACCCGCGACTGTACTGTCGATGTGCCAATCTCTTGATAAGAAAGTGAACGAAATAGTTCGCCAAATCCGTCGATAGTTTTATCCAGCAGCGGTAAAATTGCCTCCGGTGTATGATCGCGCTCGGTCAATCCGGTACCGCCTGTCACAATCACTATCTGTATGCCGGGATCTGCGATCCACCTGGATACTAGGGCACGAATTTGATAAATTTTGTCAGGTAAGATTACTTTCTCGCCCAATCGATGTCCCGCCTCGCCAAGTCTGTCCGCCAATAAACGGCCAGAGGTATCGGTTTCCTCGCTGCGGGTGTCCGACACCGTGAGAATCGCAACGTTGACGGAAAGAAATGACACTGCCTCAGTTGAGTCTGTCACATGTCACCGTATTTACCATGGTTATTAATATCCAACAAACGAGATGAGCTTATCCCTTGCTGGCAGCACGCAATTGCTGCAACCAGCGCCGTGCCTCTTTTTCCACATCCGGGTAACGAGTCGCCGTCTCGACGGCAATCAGAGCCTGCTCGGTGTGCCCCAAATAATAATGAGATACGCCGAGCAATAACTGGGCACGACCGGGACTGGTTAGCTGCCCCTTTTTTAAGGCCGCGGCCATAGCGGCAGCGGCAGCCTGCCATTTCTCTTGCTGTATATATATCTGGCCCAGGAGGAAATCCGCATTACCGGAAGACTTGGCTTGCTTGGCCGCCTCGATATACCCTTGTTCAGCCTTATCCAATTCATGGGCTTGTTGCCAGCTTTGCGCCAGGAGCAGCCAATCGTCTTCATCCCCCTTTATTCGCCCATCGTGTAAGGCGGTATCAAGTAAATCCGCCGACTTGAACGGTGCGCCGAGATAAAGATACAGCCTAGCCAGGTACCCAATATCCTTTGCCTCGCACAATCCCGCGTTGCAAGAGAGCGCGAGCGCCGCCGCGGCCTTATTATCGTCATGCATTTGCCGATAGGCGGCGGCAAGCTGCTGCCAGAATACCCTGTCATCAGGATAGAGCGCCAATCCCTGTTGCAGCACGCCCACCATCTCCGCATTGTGGCCCCACTGCTGATATGTTGCCGCGAGGAGTTGCAACCAGGATTTCTCGGGACGCGCCTCAGCGGCGATGGCCTGTTTGAATTGCGCGGTCGCCTTGGCGTAGTCTTGTTTATGCAGATAAGCATTGCCGAGCAATGCGCGCATCTGTGGCCGAATGTCATTGCTCGCCACCTGTTTCATCCAATCCTCCAGGACAGCAATACCTTTATCATATTGCTCCGTGGCGATATAGAGTTGCCCCAGGTTCTGCATCACGGCGAACGCCGTTTCTTTCGGGAGCGCTTTGAATGACAAAGATTCTTCAAAGGCCTCGGCCGCCTTGTGATAATCGCTCATCGAGGCATAGGCATAGCCGAGGTTTTGATGCAGCACCGCGTTTTCATAGTTGTTGTAAGAATCGCTGTGGGCATCGAGTGCCTCAAGACGCGCCACTGCCTCGTTGAACTGATTCTTCTCCAACAATGCATGTACTGCCCCCAACGATCGTCCCAATTCCTCGCTAATGAACATCCCCGAATCGCCGGTATCACCGCCACCCCCCGACGGCCCCGAGGAATATTCATCGTCGCCGCCGTGTGCAAAAGCTGCTCTAGCTCCGTACACCAATACCACTGCCCACAAAAATAATGTGAATATCCTGATGATACGCGAGCCCGTTCCGCGGAGCGGAGCGTGCTCATTCTTCTGCAAAGGCCGCATTGTATGAGCAATATCGAATAGGCTCATTGGTTTTCAACCGCAATTAAAAAACGCTCGGCGCCCGCCTGCCGAGCATTGAGCATAGCCTGCACGACAATGCCTTGGGCGACCTTGGTATCCGCGGCCACTATGACACTGTGATCCTGCCCTTCAAGCAAGGGCTTTAGTACGGACGCCAACGTGTTTAATGTAACCGGGATTTGATTCACGAGAATCTGGCCATCTTGAGTAATGGCCAAGGTAGCCGGACGATCGGCATCAACACGGGAAGCGGACCCTCTCGGCAAATTGATCCCCAATGAGTCGATATGCTTCATAGATAATGCTGCCAACATAAATGTCACTAGCAAAAAGAACATCACATCGATCATGGGAATGATTTCAATACGTCCACGATTATATCGTCTAGCTCTAGGCAGTTTCATGGCTCGACTCCAATTCATAATGATCCATTTGAATACGGGTAACCAGCCGAGTTCCAAGCCGCTCCATCTCGTCCAGTGTCTGCGATTGCAGGCGGGAAAAATAGTTGAATCCAAACAGCGAGAACAGCGCAATCACAATGCCCAGGGCCGTGGCGATTAGCGCCTGCGCGACGCCGCCGGTGATGCCGGTTGGATTGACCAAACCATGGCTGCCGAACAGATTGAATGAACCGATCATCCCGATGATCGTGCCCAGCAACCCCAATAGTGGCGCCGCTGTAACCGTGGTATCCAAGGCCCACATTCCTCTACCCAACACCTTTTCAATAAGACCGGACTCATCCGATGCACGGGACTCTACCCACCAGACGGGTCGCGTTCGGTTTGTCGCAATGATATGAAAGAATCTGACGAAAATATTTTTCGAGTCCAACATCTTCATCATCTTTTCCAATTCACCCCAGGAAAATTCATAACTTTCTATGATATCGCGCAATGAATCCGTCAAGCGCGCATAGCGCCAATAGGTATATCCCCGGTCCGAGATGATCACTAACGACAAAATAGACAGCGCGATCAGCGGATATACCATGGCGCCGCCGACGCTAAGATTTTCGAGTAAATGCTCTATAACATTCATGAGGTTTGTATCTCCTATGCGCTTTGAAACTTATACTTGGTTTATTAATTCCGCGGATTAAAGTCGAAACGCTGCCGTGCAAGCCTGGGTACCGGTTGGCCGTTTACCAGTTTGGGCTTGAATCGCCAACTCAAAATTGCCTGGATAGCCGCTTGGTCGAAAATTTTCGGCGGATCCGATTTGACTACCGTCGGATTCTGCGCCCTGCCTAGCTCATTAATGGTAAATTCCAGGATCACCATTCCTCCAATATGCATCATCGCGGCGCGTATCGGATAAATGGGAGGAATTTGAACCAAAGGTTGAACCTCATTATCGAATAACATCTTCGATCCGGGAGAAAGACTGCCAAGCATGGGACTTCCCGCTAAGCGTAAATCCGAGCTCAACTTCGGCATCGACATGAGTGAAGGCACGGACGGCATTAGATCGGCCTGCTGCAGCGCCAAGCGCTCCGGCACGGGCAAAACCTCCGGGTGCGGTTTCATTTCGGGCAACACGTCCCGCTTAGGCATTTCGGGATTCTCTTTGACTTCCGGCTGGACGATTTCCACATCCGCGTAGCTTACGGGCTGTGCGAAATCGCCAAAAAATACCTTGAACATGTTGGACATGAGGATAACGATGCCAAAGGAGAACAATGCCGCACCCACTGTCGACCTTAAGTATCGGATGCGTCCAGCACCGATCGGCACAAGCAGCCCTATAAACCCAATCCCCAGCGACAGTAATCCGACAACATGGCCTTGGACTACCCCTGCGGCGAAATCGCGCGCGTTCATGATGGCGTTAAGACTAGCGCCTGCGGTAGGATCAATCCCCACAACGTGGTAGCCATTAGCGGCTCCTTCCAAATTCGCAGCCTCAATAGACCCGGAGAGGTTGTCGAGCGCGGACAGTTCGCGTTTATCAGGAAGATATTCGAGGTAACGCCCTTCAGCAAGAAGATCAAAGGCACCCACCCGGGTGACCGTGAGTGGTTTTTCATGATTGGCGGATATCGTCACAGAGGTCTGGAATCGCACCACCTTCCCGGATTCAGTCATCTCCTGCTGCATAATTCGCCATAATTGCTCAACCTGCTCAACTGAAGGGAGTGCGGAATTGTCCGCCAATTTGTCGGTTATTTCGTCCCTGCCCGGATACTGAGCTGATATCAGGGATTCATGAAGCACCCCCGTCGTTTCGATCGCCGCCTGCCGCACTGCGGCAAAAAATGTGGATAGGGAGGCGGAACGGCGCGCGAGCTGGCTGCGCAGCTGCTCGAGCTTTATCTTGTTACCCGTGAATTCGTTCTTGAGCTGATCCTCCCGCCGATGTTCTTGATCCAGCATCTTTTTCAATTCCTGGACCTGGGCTTGCAGTTTATCCCTCGCCGCCTGAAACCGTTTCTCGCGCTGCTGGTCAACGGTCCGCGTTTGCTGAAGATCCTGTTGCGCCTGCTGATAGAGTTTCTCCAGAGGCGGTTGCGCCTCATCGGCCCGGCCCAAAGGCAGCAGGAACAATCCGATCAATATCGCCGCGAAATGCCGTTTATTCATTGGCCGAAACCGGCACCGGTACATCGATTAAATCTGGCGCGGCTTCTTTACGCGTGATGCGCAGGCCATGCTCCACGGCACGGCTATACTCGGTCCCCGCTGCAACCCAGCGATGCTGCTGGTTGTCCCAGTATCCAGTATCCTTACCATCCAGGGTTCGATATAACAATGCGACACGCCCCACGCGGAGAAAATCCACCTGGCGCTCGTTGTCGTTCTCCCCCAGCTTCCCGCGATAGGCCGCGATGCCCCGGTCATAACTCATCTCAATCTGGTAAGCTATCATCACCCGCCTGAACTTTTCCGCGATGGAGAGGGTGGCGTCATCCATCATGGCGTGCAGCTGCTGAAGGCGCTCTTGGCGTTTCTCCGTCAGAAATGGCAAATCCGCTTTCACAAACGCATCAAGCGCGACAAGCATATGCTGCACGAGGGGTTGTATCTGACGCTCAGTGGTATCGATGTCCTTGAGCTGTTGCTCAAGCGACGAAGATTCCTGTTGCTGAGCGGTCACCAGCTTTCCCACTTGGTCGTTATAGACCCGCAGGTTGTCCAGCTCCGCCAGGGAATTTTTGTAACGGGCGGCCAGCTCATCGGTCTGATCCGCGAGTTTGTCGATCCTGGCTTGCGACTGCGCTGCCTCTTGCTGGGACTGGGCTTGTAAATTCAAGGAACGGTCCAGCGGCGCGGCTGAGGAAATAACCGGCATCAAGGCTAAACAGGCGATCACAAGTATGCGGCGCGCTATTATCTCTTCTTTATCTCGAACCATTTCACTCACCATTTTGACGTATACGCTTTCCAGCGGGAAGAGGGGTAAATGCTAGTTGGAAAACATCGCTCACACTCCGCAACTTATAAACTCCACTCAAATGAAACTTGGCGGCGCTTCCTCTAACATCAACCGCCCGCACTACTATTTCGCCATTACTACAAGGCGCCTCTGTCGATTATGCTTAAGCCATAAGTTATCAGTCGGCAATATCATCACCCAAGGCATTGGGCAAGCTCAAGCCCAACATTCCGACCTCGTCAAATGCTATCCTGCCCGGCCATTCCGCCCCGTGGATCCATGCGTAAGCCCACTGTTATCCATAGCACGATGGGGTAAAGCCTAACAAACCTGTAAATAATAACCCACTGGATACTTCAGTAGGGAAATTAACGGTCAAGACACCAAATATTCAAGCATTAAGGCTTCAACGGCGCATTCAATGCGCGGTACATCCTCATTCTGAATAGCGTCCTCGGTCATTCCAGGTCGGTGAAGAACTACGCTAACGAGCGATAATGGGTGTCGTTGTCTAGGCTGCTACGGCAGTTTTGTTTGAACATCAACTTCCGTTATGCCGCCGTCCCCAGGGAGCCGACTTAGGATCGAGATTCAAGGTTTTATAAGGTCTAGACCATAAACCCCCTGGAAGCTTGTGATGAGTTTGGGTCCCGACATCCGTGGTAGTGTTGCCAGTGGCCGGACATCAGACTCAGCAACTTACTATCCTTTTGAATCAGGGATGCCACCCTGTATCATTACTCCCATAGCAAAGCGAGGGTATTTTGATGGGTAGCCACATTCACGAGCTAAAGGCAGCTTTACTTTGATGTGTTGTTAAATGGCGTCGGACAATGTACAAATCTCCGGCACACCGAGCTGCAAACGTAATGCGGGAAGGATCGCGAAGGCATCTGACATTTGCCGAAGCCTTCGCAACTCCCCCCGCAAGTCGTTTCATCAGGTACCGTTATCATAGCCTACAACAATGGGTATTATTAAGAACCCAACAATTTCTTAAACCTTGGTTAGCCGGCGCCGCCGCTCCATCAAAGATAATATGTGAACGTGGCTCGTATGGTGCGGGGGACGCCGGAATGTACCACATAATCCGGCACCGTATTCGTTTCACCCGGCAAGCGGGTGGCGTAATAATAGGTTATATCATTCCATTTCTTATCCAATATATTGAAGACATCCACGGCAATCCGCCACTCCTTGGGCTGCGTATAACCAACACCCAGGTCGAAGGTGGTATACGCCGACGCCTTGATACTGTTGTCTTCCACTAAAGGCGCCTGACCGAAGTACCTCGCACGCAAATTGCCGAAAAACCCCGAGGGCAACGCCATGTTGAGCCCCGCATCGAGGACGCCGGTCGGGCTGTTGGGAATGTAACGTCCGATATAGTTCGGGGCATTCGCACAGGGGAATCCCGCATCTGCGCCATCGCCGCACCCCACATCGTCGCCACCAGGATCCGCCGAATCGAATCGGGCGCGGGTAAATGAGGCATTGAGGTCGCCGGATAACCAGTCGGTGAAACGAAACATATTGGACCATTCGACCCCGGTACGGGTCGTGGCGCCATTGACCTCCGTGGCGCCGGCGTCGCCGGTGAATACCAATTCGTTTTCCAGTTTCAACAAGAAGACCGCGAGACTGGTTGACCAATTCGACACCGGGGTGCTGCGCACGCCCACCTCGCCGCTCTTGGCGCGCACCAAGGGGGTTGCCGGCGGCGTATTGGGATCTTCGCCGCTGCGCGTCACGCCGCGGGCATCATTGCTGTGATAGCCCTCGGCGGCATTCAGGAAGAAGGCGGTACGGGCCCAGGGACCGAGAACGACGCCCAGTTTGGGATTGAACTTCTTCGCGTTCTTGGAGCCGGTATTACAACCGAAAGGATCGCTGTTAATGTCGCAGGAATTGTCGGGGTTCAGCATTTTGTCCTTGACGTCGAACGTAAAGGCATCCGCACGCAAGCCGAGAACAGTGCGAACGACCGGGTTCCATTTAGTATTGTTCTCGAAATAGACCGCCCCATTCGACTCGACGACGCTGGCGTCCTGCGTCGTGCCCACTATCACACGATTTTGCGTGGCATTGATGCCCACATCGGCGATGTCATCGACGCGCATCGAGACGCCCAAGAGATTAGTCATTTCCACGCTGCCAAGTTCCTGGAACCAGGACTTCGAGCCGTTGAAGCCGTAGACAACACGGTTGTCGTGCTGCAGCATCTGATCGCTATTGTGCTGCGTGTCGCCCGTGACGCCGATGTCAGTATTGGTCAGGTCATACGTAAACGTCGACCAAAGATCCAGCTTATACTTGATGACGTACGCTGAAAATGCCGTCCTGCCCGTTTCCGTCTCTTTTACTTTACTGAAGGAGAGGCTGGAGCGGCTGGATTGGCCGCCATCCGATGGGGCCAAGGTCCCAAATCGATCGATAAGGCCCTCTTCGATTGCGTGCTGGGGCACCTGGTCCGTGGAATTCCACATGCCGTGATAGGTCATGGCGGTGACCGTAAAATAATCCTGGTCAGTCCCCTGGTGATAACGCAACATGCCGTTAAATTTATTGTAATCGTCCGTATTGTCCCACGGGCCGTCGTTGTGATAAATCTCGCCGGCGGAGGTCAGCTCGCCCGCACCCCATTTCTTCGTCCCCATAAGCAATCCGCGCCGGTACCCGTCTTCCCCAAACCCCAACGTGGCCGTATCGTCTGCATGATTTAACAGCCCCATGCGCACCGAACCCGCCGTCGCGAAGTCGCCCTCATCGGCAAAGTAAGGCCCTTTCGAGTAATGCAGATCACCCACCATTTCGGGGATCAAGAAATTCAGATCGGTATAGCCTTGACCATGGGCATGGACAGGAAAATTAATCGGCATGTCGTCGACGAACGTCGCGAGGTCGGTACCGTGATCAAGATTAAACCCGCGCAGGAAATATTGATTCGCCTTACCTTCGCCTGAATGCTGGGTCACGATCAGGCCCGGCACGTTTTCCAACACCGCACCGGGTCGCAACAGCGGCTGAGCCGCCAATTCGGCTTGGCTCACATCCCCCACCGAGGCGGCGTCCATGCTGGAGACACCGCTGGCGGTGACATCGATGGTTCCCAAATTCAGGGCCTGGCCTGTTCCGCTCTCATCAGCGGCGATCGCCACATTACTCATCCCCAAGCCAAGCGCAGCCAGCATCACGATACGGCTAGAAAATAATAACTTCCTATTTTCTAAGATAATATTCCGTATTTTACCTGGCATTATGACAATCTGGTCACGCATAATAGTCTCCCCTATTTGTGTTGATTAATGTGACTATGGCAATCATCTCGATGCTATAATTAATAAAATCGTGCTACATGAAAACGCAATATATATTAAATGTCAAGGTCAAATATCCCCAAGCTCCGGCCCTTCACAACTCTTAGATATTCCATAGAGAAAGTTAGGTTATGCAAATATGAATGTATAGAAGGATAGCGCGTTGGATGCATCTATTACTGCGTTTAACAATGAAGACTGAAGCGAATCTATGAGGGCACTTAACCTCATTTCAGAAACGTGTCGCTGTAAGAATGGCCCGGCGCAGAGACGCGATGGTGAATATACCAGCCGGCGTTGCGTATCAGTGACTACCACTGTTCGAATTTTGTGTCGCCTCATAGCGATCGCTATTAGAGATACTGGCATATCCCATTTAAACGGTCTGCGATTCGGCCATCGACTTTCCAAGAGGACTCCGGCTTAGAAGTCTAAAGGAGATGGTTGTTTGTTGAATGTAAATAACCTAACTATAGAATTAGGTCGAGTTGTCCAAGACGTTCAAGAAAATATAAGTTTTATTCTGAAATTCGAGGTTAAGTATCTTTAAAATCTCCTCGATTGAGGAGATTTTTTTAGACGAAGGCAATTCAATGCCTGGCGTTTAAACTTTCGGAGTTTAGTCCGACGACAAGTACCAACCGTCGAAATGGATTAAAGCATCATTATCCACGCAATAAGGTCTATCTTGCTGCCGCCTCGCAAAGCAGCAATACTGGCAACGAATCTCATATCGGCTTTTTCTGCAAAATCGATTTCTCGAATCATTTTATCCTAACGGCCAATCTCTAGATCATGGACAATATTATCGATAACATGGCGACCGGTATGATACGGTACCGGATAAGCAAGACTAGCTTACAGTCTAATACGCAAAACTCAAGGAGTCACTCAATGAAGATTTCACGATCAATACGGCCTTTGCTACTGGCCGGCGTGAGTGCAATTTCGATGGCCGGTCTTACTCCCGCCTATGCCCATTTCCAAATGTTGATCCCTTCCGATGACATGGTGAGTAGTCCCGCCGAGCGTCAGATCCGGCTAAACATCATGTTCTGGCATCCCTTCGAAGGGCATGGCATGAGTATGGATACCCCGGTAAAGTTCGGCGTTCGGACAAGTGGAAAAAATATCGACCTGCGCAAAAGTCTGCAGCCCCATCAGTTCCAAGACGATAGCGGGAAAAATCGCGACGGATTTCAGGCAACGTATACCGTGACGAGACCCGGCGATTATATTTTTTATATCGAGCCCAAACCCTATTGGGAGCCGGCAGAGGAAACCTATATCGTTCACTACACCAAGGTCGTCGTGAATGGTTTGGGCCTGGAAGAAGGCTGGGACGACGCAGTAGGGCTCAAGACCGAAATCATCCCCCTTACCCGTCCCTACGGCCTGTACACCAACAATGTCTTTCAAGGCATCGTAAAGGTCAACGGCAAACCGGCGCCCTTCTCCAAAGTTGAAGTCGAGTACTATAATGAAGACGGCAAGCTAAAGGCGCCAGACGACCCCATGATCACCCAAGTGGTTAAATCCGACGGCAACGGTGTCTTTACCTACGCCATGCCCAGGGCCGGCTGGTGGGGTTTCGCCGCCTTGCATCGCGATACGAAAAAGATGATCCACGACGGCAAAGAATATCCGGTGGAAATCGGCGCGCTATTGTGGGTCAAAACACATGATATGCCGCAATGATGGAAAAAAGGAGAATGAAAATGCGTTATATGCTTGAGACGCTCATGGTTGCCGCCATTTTCTCCACCTTACCGGGTTATGCCGCCGCGCATGCCTTCCTGGATCATTCAAGCCCCGGCGCCGATGCCGTCGTTGAAAAGGCGCCGGCCTCGGTGCAATTGTGGTTCAGTAGGGCACTGGAGCCCTCCTTCAGCACCGTGCGCGTCGTTGATAAGAGCGGCAAGCAAGTGGATAAAGGCGATCCGGTAGTGAACAATAAGGAACCCAAATTGTTGGAGGTAAACCTGGAACCTTTGACGCCGGGAAAATATAAGGTCATTTGGCGTATCGTTGCGCTGGATAGTCACAAGGCCAAAGGTGAATTTGCGTTTACCGTGAAATAAAGAACTCTGCAATGCTGGAAAACCCCTTAACTGTCGCCGCGACGGGGGGTGAATTGATTTTACTCGCCGCCGCCGTGGGAGCGGTGGCAGGCAATCTTTGGATACTGCCTGCCGAGTCAGCCGCCGAATCGCCAACCCTCGTCGCTACGCGCCTGAGACTGTGGTGGCTGCTCGGCCTCTGTCTGCTGGGATTTATGCTTGGAGGCGCGCTCGAACTGCTGTTGCGTACTGCCGGCATGAGCGATCTCCCGCTGCTGGATTCCTATGCCGAGATCGGTACCGTATTGTTCAAAACCCATTACGGCCGCCTGTGGCTATGGCGAAGCGCGGCCTTTCTCATCGTATTGATTACCTGGGTTCTGCACCGGCAGAAAAATCTGTCACGCGTTATGTCCATCGCGGCGTTAATCGCCTTGGCCGTTATCGCCGTCACTATCAGCGCCTCGGGCCACGCGGGAGACGACGGGATCTTATCGGCGGCGAACATCGCCAACTCGCTGCATATCATCGGGGCTCTTCTATGGGGAGGTGGTATCCTCGCTACCACCATGTGCATCTTCCCCGTCTTGGTTCGCGGCGCACCGTCGGCGCGCCAGCTCCTTGCCGCGGTAGGAACGCGTCTATCCACCTTGGCGGGCTTGGCCCTGGTCCTGGTGGTCTTCCCCGGTTTCTATAACGCCTGGTTGCAGATCGATAGCTGGCATGGATTGTGGGGCACCACCTATGGCCAAGTGCTGACATTGAAGCTCATCCTGGTGGCGGGCATGATGGCCTTGGGCGCGCTCAACCGCTTTTTCTTCGTGCCGGGGATTCAGCCCTTCTCTTTCCGCCGGAATCCTAGGATTCTCCAATTCTCGCGCAAGGTCGGGGCGATGCTGTCGGGCAATCGGACTTTCCACAGCCTCCGGGACAGTATCCGCATCGAGGCGCTTCTATTGTTGGCGGTGCTGATCCTGGCGGCGGCGCTCTCCCAGCAGACACCCGCCACCCATGCGGAACATGAAAATTTGCAAGACCATGTCCACAGCGATGCTTGAGTGAATTACGGCTTATCGAGCAACTCCACCCAATGCTTCACCGGCACGGCGGCGCGAGTTTGCAGATGTAATTGACAACCGATATTGGCGGTGGCGATCACCGCCGGCTCTCCCGCCTGCAAGGCCGCCAGCTTGTTCGCCAGAAGTTGCCGCGAAAGCACGGGTTGTAATAGGGAATAGGTGCCGGCGGAACCGCAGCATAGATGGGGATCGACCTCCGGTGTCGGTTCATACCCGCAACGTACCAACACCGTTTCCACCAAGCCGGTGATCTGCTGGGCGTGCTGTAAGGTGCACGGCGACTGAAACGCCACCCTCACGCCGCGGGTATGCACCGCCAAGGACGCCAGATCTTCCTTGACCAGAATCTCGCTCAAATCCCGGGTCAGTGCGGTGATGCGCGCGGCCTTTGCCGCGTATGCGGGATCTTCCCGCAGCATCGCACCATACTCTTTAACCATGGCGCCGCACCCGCTGGCGGTCATGACAATGGCCTCCGCCCCGGATTCCACGTAGGGCCACCAGGCATCGATATTACGGCGTATGAATTGCTGCGCCTCCTGATGTGCGGAAAGGTGATGGCTCAAAGCGCCGCAACACCCGGCGTTTTGAGCCCGAATGAGACTGATCCCCAACCTGTCCAGCACTCGCGCAGCGGCGGCATTGATGCCGGGAGCTACCGCCGCTTGTACACAGCCATCCAATACCAGCATCTTACGGACGTGGCGGGTATCGGGCCAAATTCCGGCGTGTTGTTGAGGCGGTACCTTTACTCGCCATGCCGCCGGCAACAACGGCCGCAGCCGTCGGCCGATGTGCAACAATACGGTGAAACGCCGCGGATAGGGCAATATACCGCGCAACACTCGCCGCAACAGATTAGCGGAGAAAGGCCGCGTTACCCGTTGCTCAACCAATTCGCGTCCGATATCCACCAACCGCCCGTAGCGCACTCCCGAAGGGCAAGCGGTTTCACATGCCTGGCAATGCAGGCAGCGATCGAGGTGAATTTGCGTCGTGGAGCTGACGGAATTGCCTTCCAGCATTTGTTTGATGAGATAGATACGCCCGCGCGGGCCGTCGAGCTCATCGCCCAATAGCCGGTACGTCGGACAGGCGGCGGTGCAAAAGCCACAATGTACACACGAGCGCAGGATGTCCTCGGCCTCCTTACCCTGTGTAGTTATCTTGACGGCATCATCGAGAGAAGTCTGCATGATTGCGTTCTATGAATATTGTTCTATTCGTTAACACCAGGCGAATAGACGCCCGGGATTTAAAATGCCCTTGGGATCGAAGGCCAGTTTGAGGCGGCGCTGAATCGCCACGAGTGTTTGCGGCAAGGGATGAAAACGCTCTCTTGCGCTCTTCTCCACCCGGAACAAAGTGGCGTGTCCGCCCGCCTCCGCCGCGGCACGGCGCAGCAGCTCGTCATTTTCGTCACTCTTCAACCAGCGCTGCGCACCGCCCCATTCCAACAACCACTTGCCCGGCAAGGACGAAGGCGGGGTCGCCGGCGGCAATGACAAGCGCCACAAGGGCAGCGGTCCCGCAAAAAAGCCATGGCGCTGTTCCCTGATATTTTCCCAAAACAGCGCCGCCTCTTTGACCGACTCGCCGCCGAGGTGATGCTTGGCGGACTCCACCGCGGTGCGAGTGCCGGACAACCGCATATGCAAGCGGTCGCCGTCGTAACAACTGGCTGACAGCGGAAACGGCCGGCCCGCCCAGTGATTCATGGTCTCGACCGCGTCGGCGGCGTTCCATTCCTGCACCAGGGTCATTTCGCACTCGGGGCGCGGCAAGACCTTGAGACTGATCTCCAGTATCACACCCAAGGTGCCCATGGCCCCCGCCATGAGCCGCGATACGTCGAAACCGGCGACGTTCTTCATCACCTGCCCGCCGAAGCGCATGGTCTCGCCGCGGCCGTTGATAAGCTTCATGCCCAAGACAAAATCCCGCGCCGCGCCCGCATACGGTCGACGCGGTCCCGACAATCCGCAGGCGATAGTCCCGCCCAGCGTGGCATTGGCGCCGAAGTGGGGCGGCTCGAAAGGCAGCATCTGGCGGTGATCGCTCAAGGCCACTTCGATATCGTTCAATAAGGTCCCGGCGCGGGCGGTCAGGACTAACTCAGCGGGCTCATAACTGACGATGCCGCGATGCGCCGCCACAGAGAGCACCTCGCCGCGTGCCTCGCCACCCAGGAAGGATTTAGTATTACCACCCACGATGCACAAGGGCGTACCCGTCGAATAAGCCGCCGCCACGCGCTCCCGCAATTGCCCGCCGATGTCCCTAGCCATTCAAAATCGGTCCAAGTCCGGAAACGGCAGCTGAGCGTGATGGACATGCATGGCGCCAAACTCCGCGCAGCGTCGCAAAGTCGGCACCGCCTTGCCGGGATTGAGCATGCCGTCGGGATCGAAGGCGGACTTCACCGCACGGAATTGCGCCAGCTCCTTGGAGACGAATTGCACGCACATCTGGTTAATCTTTTCTATGCCCACGCCGTGCTCGCCGGTGATGGTGCCGCCCACCGCAATACATAACTCGAGGATCTTACCGCCCATCTCTTCGACACGCCGTAATTCCCCGGGCTGGTTGGCATCGTAGAGAATCAGGGGATGGAGATTGCCGTCGCCGGCATGAAAGACGTTGGCCACCGGCAGGCCGTATTCCTTGGATAAGTCGCCGATGCGCCGCAACACCTCCGGCAGACGCCGACGCGGGATGGTGCCGTCCATACAATAGTAGTCCGGTGCCAGGCGCCCCACCGCGGGGAAGGCGGCCTTGCGCCCCTTCCAGAAAATGGCGCGCTCCTGTTCATTCCTGGCGGTGCGCACCTCCACCGCGCCGCAGGCCTGCATGATGCGGCGCACTTGCATGATGTGTTCCGACACCTCTTCATTGCCGCCATCCACTTCGCACAGCAGAATTGCCTCGGCGCCGACGGGATAACCGGCATGGACAAACTCTTCGGCCGCGTGGATGGCAAGGCGGTCCATCATCTCCAGGCCGGCGGGGATGATGCCCGCCGCGATGATCTCCGCCACCGCGGTACCGGCCTTCACCACGTCATCGAAGGCCGCCAACACGACCTGCGCCCGTTCCGGCAGAGGCAACAACTTCACCGTTACTTCTACAATCACGCCCAGCAGGCCTTCGGAGCCGGTGAACAAGGCCAGAAGGTCGTAACCCGGACTATCCAAGGCATCACCCCCCACGGTGATAAGTTCACCGTCCACGGTGATCACGTCCAGCTTGAGGATGTTATGTACCGTAAGACCGTATTTGAGGCAATGCACGCCGCCGGCATTCTCCGCCACATTGCCACCGATGGTACAGGCGATCTGCGAAGAGGGATCCGGGGCATAATACAAACCGTACGCTGCTGCCGCCTCGGAAATAGCAAGGTTGCGCACGCCGGGCTGGACGCGTGCGCTGCGATTTTGGGGATCGATGGCTAGAATCGACTGCAACTTGGCTAGGCTTAGCAGGACACCGCCGGCATGAGGCAAGGCGCCGCCGGACAACCCGGTTCCGGCTCCGCGCGCCACCACCGGTATCCGATAGGCATGACACAGACGCATCACCGCCCGCACTTGGTCGACGTCAGCGGGCAATACCACCGCCAGCGGCACCTGGCGATAAGCGGACAGGCCGTCGCATTCGTAGGGCCGTAATTGTTCTTCATCGGCAAGCACGGCATCGGCGGGCAATAGCACACGCAGGGCATCCAATAATGCCTTCCGCTGTTGCGGCGTTACCGCGCCTGCTGCTTGCTCTCCAATTGCGCTCATCTCAATGCCCGGTGCTGCGATTCGCTATTGTGCCATGGCAAATCCTTACGGAACCACCCAACATAAAGTGATACAATTCCCGCGGCCCCCCTTGCCCCAATTGTTTATTACCGTTAGCTTATTGGCAAATCCACGCCTATGCCTCTAATCGTGAATCGCCGTCGTCCCCTAAGACTCATTTCCTTGGTCATGCTCGGCACCATGCTTGGGGCATGTGCTAATTTCGCGACGAACAAAATGACACACAGCCTTTCTCGGGCGATAGTGAATGAGGATGATCCCGACACGGTCCGCGACGGCGTTCCCGCCTATCTGCTGCTCATCGACGGGCTGATTCTGGACGATCCGGGCAATCAAGACCTATTGGTGAGTGGGGCGCGCCTGGATTCGGCCTATGCGTCAGCGTTTGTAAACGACGTCGACCGCGCCAAGCGTCTAACCGGTAAGGCGCTCGACTACGGCCGTCGCGCGTTATGCCTGCGCCGGCCGGCATTTTGCGCTGCAGACAGCGTTCGCTATGAAAATTTCATTGCAGCCTTGGCCAAGACCGATAATCACGACCTTCCCGCTATGTATGCCGATGCCACCAGTTGGGCGGGATGGCTGCAGGTGCGGAGTGCCGATCCCGCCGCACTGTCCGATCTCCCCAAGGTAGAGGCCATGCTGGAACGTATTATTTCGCTGGACGAAAACTTCGAGAATGGCCAGGCGCATCTTTACCTGGGTATCATGCGCAGTCAGCTGCCGGCGCCCCTGGGCGGTCAACCTGAAATCGGCAAAAGCCACTTCGAGCGGGCCATCGCATTGTCACAGGGGCATAACCTGCTCGCCAAAGTGGAATATGCCCATACCTATGCGCGTCTGATGTTTGACCGTCCTCTGCACGACCGCCTATTGAAAGAAGTCCTCGCGGCCGATCCGGTGTCGCCCGGCTATACCTTGAGCAATATCTTGGCGCAACGACAGGCGCGTCAATTGTTGGATAGCGCCGACGACTACTTTGGAGAGACACCGTGACCTATAAATTACCCGCCGCCTGCTTATTACTGGTACTTAGTTTTCCCGCTTACGCCGTCACGACCCTCAAGATCGCCACAGTCGCCCCGGACGGAACCACCTGGATGCAAGAACTGCGTAAGAGCGGCGAGGAGATCGGCCGCCGCACCGAGGGCAGGGTGAACATCCGTTATTTCCCCGGCGGCGTCATGGGCAATGACAATAGCGTATTGCGCAAGATTCGCATCGGCCAACTGCAAGGCGGCGTGATCGTCAGCGGCGGTTTGACCGAAATCTATCCCGACATCGACCTCTATAACATTCCATTTATCTTTCGCTCCTACGATGAGGCGGATTACGTGCGCGAACGCATGGATCCCATACTCATCAAGGGACTGGCGAAACGCGGCTTCGTCAGCTTCGGCTTTAGCGAAGGCGGATTCGCCTATCTCATGTCAAAGCGCCCCATCCACAGCATCGACGATCTTAAAGAATGCAAAGTATGGGTTCCGGAAGGCGATCGCATCAGTCGCATTGTCTTTGAGGCCATTAATGTAACGCCCATCCCCTTGCCACTCACCGATGTCTTGACCGGCCTGCAAACCGGGCTCATCGATACCGTGGCCGGCTCCGCCATCGGTGCCATTGCCCTGCAATGGCAAACACAAGTGAAATACCTGGTCGATGAACCTCTGGTATATCTCTATGCGACATTGATCATCGACAGCAAGGCCTTCGACCGTATCAGTCCCGCCGATCAAGCCGTCGTGCGGGAAGTGATGGAGGCGACCTTCCATAAACTCAACCTGCTAACGCGCAAGGACGACGCCGACGCACGCCGGGCCCTCAAGACCCAGGGCATCGTTTTCGTAGCCCTGAGTGAAGATTCCCGGCGCCGCGAGGATGAGGTGCGTACGGAGGCTGAACGGCGCCTGCTGCAGCAGCACATCCTCTCCCCCGCTTTGTTGCAAAGCTTACACGAATATCTTAATACCAAACGGCAGGCCCGCCTTGGCACCAAGTGACCAGCCGCCGGCTTCGGGGCCTTCCTGGTTACACCGTAGCAGGCGATTTATCGCACGGCTTGAAGACGGCTTATTGATACTGTTGTTGGGCGCGATGATTGCGCTCGCCGCCACGCAGATCATCTTACGCAACATTTGGGAAAGCGGCATCGTTTGGGGCGACCCCATGACCAAGATACTGGTCTTATGGGTCGCCATGCTGGGGGCTATGTCCGCCACCCGTGACGGCAACCACATCAATATCGATTTGCTCTCCCGTTTTTTGCCGGCAAAGGCGCGATCGGTTAACCGCGTGATTACTGATCTGTTCGCCGCGGCGGTCTGCGCCGTGCTGACCTATCACGCCGCGCGCATGGTGATGATCGACCGTGAAACCGCTTCGGTGGCTTTCGCTTCCGTGCCCACCTGGGTATGTGAACTGATCATCCCCATCGGCTTCGGCACTATGGCGCTGCGGTTTCTGAACGCGTCGTTGCTGGCTGTCTACCGGAAATTCCGTCCCCTGCCATGATCGTCGCCTTGGCATTAATCGCTCTCGCTCTATTAGGCGCACCGCTGTTCACTGTTATTGCCGCAGGCACCCTGTGGGCGTTTCACCGAGAGGGCAACGACTTGGCTGTCGTGGCCATCGAGTTTTACCGCTTGGCGGAAATGCCCATGTTGGTGGCGATCCCACTGTTCACCTTCGCCGGCTACCTGCTCAGCGAAAGCCAGGCGCCGTCGCGGCTGGTGAATTTCAGTCGCGCCCTGCTGGGCTGGCTGCCCGGGGGTCTGGCCATCGTTGCCCTAATTGCCTGCGCCTTGTTCACCGCCTTCACCGGCGCCTCAGGTATTACTATCATCGCCCTCGGCGCCTTGCTCTATCCGGCACTCGCGCAAGCCGGCTACCCCGAGCGTTTCAATCTGGGGTTGATCACTACTTCAGGCAGCCTGGGATTATTGTTCGCGCCGTCCCTGCCCCTGATTCTCTATACCGTGATCGCGCAACAACTGCATGTCGGGCGCAGCTTCACCATCAACGAAGTATTTCTGGCCGGCGTCTTGCCCGGCCTGCTGATGCTGTTCATGTTGTCCGGTTGGAGCTTATGGGTAAATCGCCGTCAACCGCGCCATCCCTTTTCCTGGTCAGAGGTACGCACGACCCTCTACGCGGCGCGCTGGGAAATTCCCTTACCCATACTGGTACTGGGCGGCGTCTACGGCGGCTATTTCGCGGTCTCCGAAGCGGCGGCGGTCACGGTGATCTACGTGTTGATCGTGGAAACCCTGTTATATCGCGAAATCCGGCTGCGACAACTCCCGCGCATCATGCGCGATTCCATGGTCCTGGTCGGCGCATTGCTGGTGATCCTGGGCATCTCCCTGGCCTCGACCAACTACCTCATCGATGCCGATGTACCCGCCCAACTTTTCGAAACGATCAAACACTATGTCGACGATCCACTGACCTTCCTACTGCTACTCAATCTCTTTCTACTGGCGTTAGGCGCCATGCACGATATCTCGGCGCTGGTGATCTTTGTTCCTTTGCTGTTGCCTGTGGCAGTGGCCTATGGCGTCGATCCGGTACACTTTGGAATCATTTTTATCGCCAATATGCAAATCGGCTTTTTCATGCCGCCCTTCGGCCTCAACCTGTTCATCGCCGGGTATCGCTTCAAGAAACCGGTGCTGGAACTGTACCGCGCCACCTTTCCTTTCTTTGTCATCCTGTTGGCGGCCGTGCTGATCATCACCTATTGGCCGGCGCTGTCTCTGGCACTGACGGGAAGAACCGGCTAGTGGATCAGGACCAAGATCTTCCCCTATGCCAAAACTGGCCGATGCCTACCCTATTCAACGCGGTATATTCACATCCCACAAGCCAGATTACAGTATCATGGACTTGGAATGCCCGGCTCTTATGCCGCTCCTAAAGGCATTCATCCGGGGAAGCGCGAACCACCTTGAACCTGGCATCCGCTGTCCCGGCCCGCGATCCACAGTGAAGCATCGGAAGTGGGGCCTTCTATAAGATGATCCATATCGCGTACCATATGAAGATAAAATGGCCCCTCAAAACTTGGCCGCTTTTCCACACTTTTTGGAGGTTAGAATATGCGTATTGATGATTTGGGCAAAGTGGATGTCCTGATAGCGCTCTATAACCGGGCGACACAGGTTCCGGGCCTGAGGAAGTATCCGTCCATGCCGCTGTCCCGCGATGAAGTACAGAAGATTGTCGACTCAGGTCGGACACATTTCGATTACTGGCTCGGGCGGGTAATGAAGATTACCTTAAATGACCGGGAATTGGACGTCAGCGGCTACAATAGCGCAAATGGCGAGCGCGCGGCGGAAGAAGCGATAGAAAAGCTGCGTCAGGGCAACGCTACGGCGGCGGATACCCGGGGCGCGGCGCCGAAGTGAAAGCTGCGTCCGCAAAGTTGAATTTCTAGCCGATATAGGCAGGAGTTCGATTTAATCTGACAATCGCATCTTAAACACGGGAGTTCTCCGATCACGCCGCGCCGCTTATAAAAAAATGCCGGCGCTTTTTCCAAATCCCTTCGTTCCTATTAAATCGTTTTAATGGCTTTTCATCCTGGCTCGTATATGGGCTCTTCCCTATTCATTCGGCCCTGGATTTCCACGGAAAATTGCCTATCGGCGATTTACTGTTAGGCAACGGCAACATTTCCTGAGGAAGGCGGCCCCATTCCAATGGGTTCTAGATCAATCTTCCCGTAAACGGTAACAAGTCGGCGCAGGCGAGCCATCTGCTCGGCGCTCAGCGTTCGCGCGCCGCGCCCGATAATGCCCCTGTTAAAGCGGGTGCCGGCGGCATTGCCGTCAACGGCGCGCACGGCTGCCGCACATTCCTCCGCGGTCTTCCGTAAACCAAGGAAATCCGCAATACGCGCGACCATCGCCGGCTTGTCCGCCACCATTTCCCTGTAGATTACAAAGAGACAATTCAGCCGCCCAAGTCGTTGCGCCCGTTCCCAGGAGGCATAAAACCCGGCATACCACGGCATGACGTGATCGATGATCAAGTCGTACTTCCCCTGCTCATCGAGGGTCGGCCAGACATCGCCGTAGAAGGTATTCACAATCGCGCCTTGATCATAAAAATCGCACAAACTCAGCACGATATCGGGAAAACTTCTCACCAGCACGATCGGCCGGATAGCAAAGGCCTGCAGAATCTGCATATTGGGCCCGGTCGCGCGGCAATGTAATTTCGTCACCGTATTATCGCGAGCGGCCTGCAGCACATTGGGGAGATACAGCTCCTGCTCGTTTTGCAAATAGGCATAGGCGAAGTGTGCTTCCGCCCAGCCGGTAAGCGCACGCAATGTGGCAAGGAGAAATGTCGAGCCGCTCTTCGGCATGCACGCGATCAGCAGGTGTTTGCCCAACTGCGTCGCCGGGACACCTGGCATGAAGTCGGCCAGCTCCGCCCGTTGGCCGGTAGCCTCGAGCGCATTTGCCAAATTAATCCGCATACCCGGATGATTGGGTTCGAGAACCAGCACCTTCCTAATCCATTCGATCGCTTGCGTGAAATGACCTGCAGAGCTCTGATCAAACGAGATGCTGACGAGCGTCTTTAGGTAATTCTCTCTAATATTCGCATTCAGCGGCGCAATGGCGTACGCGTCACCCAGCATTTTGGCCGCGCGCTCCTTATCGCCGGATTGTAAATAAAGAACACCGAGATTATGCAAGGTAACGGCATTCTTTGGATCGAGTTGTACAAGTTGTTCGCAACTAGAAAGAGCCGTCGGGATATCGCCTCTCGCCCAAGCTGTGTTGGCAAGGGAGATCAGCGCTTCAATCCTGGTTATATCGTTCCGGGTGTACTCCGCGCAAACGGTATATTCAATCTCCATCGCCGTATCCTCCAAGTTTCCTAAGAAACCAGACATGGATAATCCCCTCGCAAGCCAAAATGAGCCAAAACTCAAGGCGCGCACACCACATCAAGCCATTGGAAAATTGCTTATGCCGAAACACCAATGCACTCGCGGGCGCAACAAAGGTCTACATTTGAGAAATTGGGATTAAACGGGGAGAACGGCGGGCGGATAGCGGGAGCGATGGACAACATCCATCACCTTCGCCACGCTATTATTACATGCATAAAATTCTGTACGACCCACAAGCGCCGGCACGGCAAGCATTTCCGTACCCACAATGGCATCGTTTCTTGAACTGGATTTAAGAGATTTATAAGAGAGGTCAACTGATTTATGGGCATAAAACCCATAATCATACTTGTGTAAAATATGCGCGCCTTGCCCTAGCAACAGCGCAATTATCAATAAAGGAATAGAAATCCTGCTCATGGAATATCTGATGATGTCACCCAAAAGGCAAGCTTATTAATAATAGAAAGGCCCTGGCAAATAAGCAAGGTTTGTCACAATCTTTTACAAATGCACGGCCGACGTTCATCATAACAAGATGTGATTTGGGCATATACGCGCCACGATCTAATGAAAGCCGTTCGGGGGTGGTGTGGGTGCCGCTGAATATAGGTTTAGCCGCCGTTGCAAGATTAATCACGAAGAAAATATTTCAACCATGGCTTCCCCAAAGGAGCTCATCGTCGATACTGCCGCTCTTTTGGCGTCGCTCTCAGGATGCCCCTCCGAAGTGCAATCGCAATCCTTTCATCATTAAAACCCATGTGGACCTACGTCGTTTACTTATAGTATAATAGTTGTCTAGTCAATTATTGATACGACAAAAGATGGCCTACCCCTCAACCTGGAACGAAATCGCGACACCGCTCACTTTTCGACAGAAATTACTCTCCATGCTCGGACTGTGTTTCGTCCTCGTAATGGTGGCGCTCGATCAGACCGTAATCGGCACGGCCTTACCCACTGTGGTGGCCGAACTCAACGGCTTTGACTTGTACGCATGGGTCGGAACCTCCTATCTCCTCACGTCCATCATCACCATACCGATCTTTGGCAAGCTGGGAGACGAGCACGGCCGCAAGCCGTTCGTCATGACCGCCATCGTATTGTTCACTGCGGCTTCCATGCTTTGCAGCCTCGCCCAAAGCATGCAGCAACTTGTTGCGGCGCGCGCGCTTCAGGGGATAGGCGGCGGGATGCTCGTGGCCACTGCTTTTGCCAGCATACCTGACATGTTTCCGGAGCCGCGTGAACGGCTGCGTTGGCAAATATTGTTCAGCAGTTCCTTCGGGTTGGCCAATGTTATTGGGCCGTCTTTGGGCGGATTCTTGACCGAATATCTGGGTTGGCGCTGGGTTTTCTTAATCAATCTACCGGTCGGTATCCTGAGCCTATTGTTTGTCTGGCGGTATCTGCCCCAAATCCGTCATACCGACAAAGTACCCTCGCCGCTGGACTGGCTGGGTGCGTTGTTAATCGCGTTGGCATTCGGCTGTTTGCAACTATTTGTCGAGTGGGCGCCTCAACATAAACCGACACTGTTGCTGGTCGCGTTAATAGGCATGGGCACGCTCTCGGGAGCCGTGCTCATCTGGTGGGAACGACGTTGTGCCAATCCCATTCTCCCTCTGTCCATGTTTACCCATACCAGCCTTAAACCGCTGTTTGCTTTGTCGCTGATCATGGGCTTTTGCATGTTCGCGGTGATGTACTATGCGCCGTTGTTGTTGCAGGGGGGCTTCGGCCTGTCGCCCAAGGAAGCCGGCATGTTGCTCACGCCTTTGGCGGTCTTTATCACTGTGGGCAGCATCATCAATGGACGCATCGTCACTCGCCTGCCATCGGCAAACGCAATGCTCTATGTCGGTTTAAGCTGCTTCTGCGCCGCCTCTTTGGCGCTAGCCCATATAACCGTAGACACCCCTCATTCACTGATAGCCGCCATCATGATGCTCGCCGGTTTGGGGTTGGGTCTGCTGCTGCCAAACCTGACGCTGCTCGCGCAAGCCAGCGCACCCCGCGTGCAATTGGGCGTGGCTACCGCCATGCTGCAATCCACGCGCATGATCGGCAGCATGCTGGGCATCGCACTCATCGGCACGCTGGTCTCGCATCGTTATACTCGAAACGTGAACGAAATGTTGCAATCGGGAAATGATACGCAATGGGTAAGCTGGTTGAACAATCCGCAGGTGCTGGTTAATCATGCGCTGGCGGAGAAATTCGGCGCAGCGGTACAGTCGGCGGGTCAGAACGCGGCGACATGGATCGAAGGCGCGCGCATCAGTCTGGTAAATGCCATTCACACCAGTCAATGGCTGATTGCCTTCATAACGGTATTCGCGGCGTTAATAGTACGTCGAATTCCCGTCATCAGCCTGCATCGGCCCTTAACCTATCGGGAAACGAAGCATGAATGAGCGCGAACAAGCGCTGTTGCGTCAACTGGGGCGGACCGCCCGCACTATGTACGCCGCCTTCGAGGCCGAGGTGGGTTGCGCGCTGCCGCGTTGGCGCATCTTACAGGCCCTGTATGAACAGACGCACGCCACACAGAAGGAATTGGTCAAACAACTGGCGATGGACCCTGGCGCTATGACGCGACAGATGAAGGCTTTGGAAAGAGAGGGACTCATCACGCGACGCAGTAATCCTGAGGATAACCGCCTTACTACAGTCGTACTCACTCCTGCCGGGATGAACGCAATCGTCACTAAACAATCAACGCGCAAGACCTTCTCGAAGAAGGCACTCAGGGGGCTGCCAACGGATAAGTTGGATACAGCCATGAGTATTCTCAAGAAATTGGAAGAACGATTTCGCGGCATGAATGGATCGAGAGAGCAGGGATCATGACTTAGGGACAGGGGGGAATTTACGTCGTTAAGGGGCGTAACAGCACGAACGCATTTCACGCACGGTCCGGGGGGGGCCAGGCATAAGCCTCCTAGCGCTTGAGCCCATCCTGGGAGAGGTCATACCGCCACGCTTGATGAGTGGTGTGACGGCCCATCAGGATTTCAGCGCCTACGAACGCGATCGCACTATGGTACGGAAACGACACTTGCAACAACTGACAGTCGCTTGAACTGATGGTCGCTCGCTGACGGTATTCGGCGCCTCACCCCGCCGACCCGCACTCTTTAAGTGCTTTCAGAAGCCGGGCCATGCCCGGCCTTCTATTTACTTGTCCCGGGCGCGACAAGTGCGTTGCCCGGTTACGAGTGCTAGCAACCCTACGAATACCGGAGATTCCAATGGCAGGTGTGTTGGGAAGTATATACATGGACTAAAAAGGCACGGCGCAATTCGGCAAACCGATGCCATCAGATTCACCCGCCACTTCGCTGCTGGTCAAACTCTGCCGTCAAGAGAATATTCATGAAAAATAAGGGGTAACGCCTAGCCGCCTAATATCCGTTCCTAATATACTTGCCTGTGATCGACAAGTAACTTTGAACCCGCAGTGGACTCCTCGACGTTTTCAATTGAATGGCCGATCCGATACGTTCCGAAGATTGAATATTTTTGGCTCCCTGCCTTGTACTAATGGAAGTTCCTGACTATATTACTGTTGTATGCTGTGTTCTCTCGCGCACAGTGTTTTGTCTCGTGAGCTTATCCTAACATCGGAGGAGAAAAGCGATGCAAACGGAAGTCCCCGAAAGTACTGGTAGCTATCTGGCTATAGCCGCGGTGATCGTGCTGGTAGTTTATTCCCTATATTCAATGGCTCACGTGTGGGGCTGATCACTGTAAAACGGAACTAAGGGGACCATCTTTTCTCCTCCGCACCGACCCTTGGCCGGAGTTTTTAATGGAAAGATCGCCTCTTACTTGATGAGGGATTGCTTGAAATCCTCTCGCAGTATTGAGACGAGGGCATGGGTGCGGGCGGATAAATCACGAGAGTTACCCGTTTCACTTAATGTCGATAATGACGACACTTCTTTTGGCATACCTCGGCTTGCCCTTAAATCCAAATCGTCCATCCACTCTCCCACCGCCGCTCGGGGTTCGAGCATGTCCCAATTGATAAACCCATGGTTAGTAGACCGCTAAAAACCTATTATTGGCACATTTTCCCGATAAAAATAGGGTCGTTGAATGGCAAGAAAATACTGCCGGACCGCGTGGAATCTTGCGATTTCAAGAGTCGCCATGATGTCGAGAACCTCAAATATTTCGGCCGCTGACGACCTGTTTTGCTCCGTCTGGACTGCAAAACCGAATGCATGAAGTCGTGCGCGCCATCATGCACAAAGCCGCTTATGATGGCGGTTGGCTGTACAAGGTGCCCCAGGTGCGAATGCCGCTGAAGCCGAAGCGGCGGATTCGTCGGCTGAAGAATATGGCCATTGTTGGCTTATGATTTAAATGATCACCAGGTAATGAATTCGGCACCCATAGTTTCGACCTAGTAGAATGCGACTCGAAGGCCGAGAATGACAAATTGATACCCTCCACGCCCAAACGTACCTGGTTATTTCTTCTCAGCTCTTCTCTGGCCTATTTCGGCCCCGACCTATTGACGCCCGCTGCCTGGAACCATTCTTATACTTACATTGTACTGTCCACCTGTTACCAAGATGTCCTCATCGTGGCCGGCTTCGCTTTCGGCACCGCTATTTGCCGAGCGCTAGTCGCCCATGAGATTGCCTCAGGCCCCCTGCGTACCGCAGTCGACAAGGCTGTTCTTGACATAAGAAACTCTGAAATCTCAGTTCCTCAGATCATTTTGGCCGACCACTCCATGCCATTTGTTTTCACGGCTGGATTGTTACCCGGCAAATGCGAGGTATTTATCTCATCTGCTTTAGTTAACCGCCTCTCTCCAACGACCGGAATGCGTTTCCTAATTGCCCGGGCAACGGCTCACACCGCCTGGTATCAGCGGTCGGCGGCGATCCTTCCTATCCTGGCAATTACCACACTGGTTCCTGACGTTCCTCATGAGGGCACCTCGTGGTTTGAACTGGGAGTACTCCTTTTCCTTTGGCTAGTGTCGCACTGGGTGTTCGAATTGGCTGCCGACCATAAAGCTGCTGGTCTAATTGGCAAGCAGTCTGCCGCCGATGGTCTACGTGAAATTGCAGCGGCCACGGCGTCGCGTGTAAGCTGGCTGAAAGTTTCCCCGCCGATGTACTGGCGTCTGCGCGTGGCAAATAGCGCTTAGATGAAGTCTGCCGGTAGACAAGGACTTTTTTTCTCCTATTATTGTGGAGCGCTACGGCCTGGATACACGCCGGCCTCAGCCTAACTTACGAATTCGCGACTAACAGGCCGTTAGCAGACAGAATTTCTTACCTGGATTCATTCCAGGTAATCAAATATAGTAACGAAATAAACATGGAAAAGGGGGGCGCGCATCCGCCATCCTTTCTAGAAAAGGTCAATCGACATGGGCACGCGTTTTGAGAATAATCCAATCACTATGCCGATCTCCGCGAATCGGCATCTGACAGAATTGCATGGGGCGCTGCTGCAATTGCACAAGACTCTGCTGGATATGGAGCGTCGCGCCTATGAGCGTCACCATGGCAGGGTTACGGCCAGCGAATTATTGGAACTAGCCATACAAGATCAGCAGTTTGCCTGGTTGCGTGCCGTGTCTGAAATTCTGGTGCATATCGAAGAATTGTTGGACAACGCAAAGCCGGTGGACGAGAAGGAAGCTCTATCTGTTTTGACGCGGGTGCAAACATTGCTCGTACCCGCAGAGGACGGTGCCGGATTCGCAAGGAACTACTTCCTAGCGTTGCAGAACGATCCAGGTGTTGTGCTAGCCCATCGCGATGTGTGGGATGTGCTGACAGTATCAGCGGCAGACACGCAACGGAAATTGGGCGGACTGCATTAGTATCGTACAGTCAATTTGTCGGGACGAGGTCGATAATACCCTCCATTCAAAGGCAGTAAAGAATTACAATTGCGGACAACACACACCAACTTAAGCCTCTTGTGCCGCATTTCGCGCTTTCGCGCTCCAAAGTACCGTTATTCCGAGCGCGGACGACAGGATTGAGGCGGCGAATATTGCGATCTTGGCGACCGCGAAGTCTTCAGGGACGGGAAATGCCTGTCCGGCAATGAACAGCGACATTGTGAAGCCGATACCCGCCAATGCACCGGCGCCGGCGAGTTGTCGCCACGTATACGCGTTAGGCTTAATCGCCAAACCCAGACGTACGGCGAGGCCGGAAGCTAGGACGAATCCCAGGGGCTTGCCGATTGCCAGTCCAGCAACGATCGCACTTATGAGTAGGCTATGATTGTTGAAGACGTTTGCAGTGGCGGCGACTCCGGCATTCGCCAGAGCGAAGACGGGTAACACCAGGTAGCTTGATCGCGGAGCGACATTTCGCAACATTCGATCCGCGGGGGATTCCAAGCGATCATGGATCGCATCCAATGCCTCCAGCGCAGGCGCGGAGGGCCCAAACCGCAGCTGCTCACCACCATGTTGCGCTTCCGCCGTTAAAATTGTATCGGCTTGCATCGCAAGGGTTTTGAAATCAGGTGGCGGCCGCGTCGGAATGAGGGCGGCGAGTATGATGCCAGCCAAGGTCGGATGCAGGCCGCCGGCATGAACGCAGGCCCACAGGGCAACACCCGCCAACAAGTACGGCGATACGCGGTAAATGCCGGATCTGTTCATAAGCGCCAGCACTCCGGCAATCGCCATTGCCGCCGCAAGATACTCATAATGCAAGTCTCCGGAGTAGAAAATCGCGACAACGAATATACCGCCGATGTCATCCACAATCGCTGCCGCGGTCAAAAACACGCGCAACTCGATCGGCACGCGAGTTCCCATCATCGCGATTAGCGCCACGGCGAAGGCGGTGTCTGTTTCCATTGTCACACCCCAGCCGATGGTCCATGTTCCCGGCGGGATGATAAGAAGATAAAGCAGCACGGGGACGACCATACCGCCAATCGCGGCCGCAATCGGCAAAGCAGCCGCACGCCATCTGGCTAAATGTCCGATGGTGAACTCGCGTTTTATTTCCAAGCCGACGACAAGAAAAAAGATGGTCAAAAATGCTTCATCGACCCAACTTAGCAACGACATTCGAAATTCGCTCCCACCGAATGAAATCCCGAGATCACTTTGCCAGAATGCGTTGAAGTCGGCACCGAACCCTGAATTGGTGAGCACGATGGCCAATATCGAGGCCAGCAGCATCAACACGCCGGCCGACGGCGCCCAGCTCGCAAAGGTCAGCGCCGCCGTGCTGACACGGTGTCCGAGAGAACCGAGCATTGCATCGGTAAACGAGCTTTCATCCCAGGGTCCGTCGTAGCGGCGTCCATTGATGAAGAAAGTCGGAGTGAAGCGTACCCCGCTGGCACGCGCACTTTCGATATCTAACTGCACGCGTTCTCTAGCGCTTACGGCTGCATCGTCCGTGGCTTCGGTGTCAAGTTGCGGCCTACCCAAGAGTTCGGCGACCGCTCGCAGATCATCAGCCGTAAGAGCCGCCGAACGTGTCATCAACATAACGTGCGCGTTCCAAAAATGTTCCTGATCGCTCGCGCATTCCACGAGGTCCGCCGCGCGTCGCGCAAGGTCATTTCCAGTCAGTGGCCGATGCCGGAAGACATAGCGCAGTCGTTCGCCAATTTGACGACGAACTTCTGTAATGCGCTCATTGGCTGCGCGGCAATGCGGGCATGCATAACTGCCGTACTCAACCAGAGTAATCGGTGCATTCTTCGGTCCGAGAGTATGATCCCTGACGTCGTCGACCATGCGGTCGAGACGGTTCGTAGATGCCGGAAAGGACGCGACCAGAGTAACTCGGTCTTCAGCCGCTATAGACATACGTTATCTTTCTTTGGACAGAAGATAGTTCCGTGGCGTTTTGTCGGAGGAGGCGGACATTGTTCAGCGGCACCCTTCTTCACTCGTTCATGCCCCAGCCATTCAAGCCCTACGCAGACGCGCGTATCATGAATTAGTAAAATTCCCGTCTGAATTACGCGGCGCCGCCATCGTTTGATCGGCACCTCGATACAATCACATAGCGCCAAGTCGCCGTCCGCAGGGCGCAATTTCATGGCGCGCGAATGACACCCGTGCGGCATAAAAAGCATGCTGCTCCCTTCACTCGTTGAGTACCCTATGTATAAATGAGACCGCAATTGAGCCTTCTCCAACTGCGGAAGCCACACGCTTTGTACTACCCGCCCTCACGTCGCCTACCGCGAACACGCCGGGTAGGCTGGTTTCAAGCAGATAGGGCGCCCGGGCAAGCGGCCAATGTGCCTCGACTAATTCGTCCCGGGTCAGATCCGGCCCAGTTTTGATAAACTCTCCTTCATCGCGCGCGACACATCCTTCGAGCCAGTGCGTATTTGGAAGCGCACCAGTCATGAAGAAAACGTGGCGGATTGCATGTGTTTCATTGATCCCGGTTCGATGGTTCTCCCAACGCACACGATCGAGGTGGTCATCGCCTTCCAGATCCACGATCTGGGTATTCGCGTGCAAAACAATCCCAGAGTTGTCTTCGATACGCTGGATCAAGTAACGGGACATACTTTCACCCAAACCATTTGAACGAATCAGTATATGCACGATCCTGGCGGTCTGGGCAAGAAATACGGCGGCCTGACCGGCCGAGTTTCCACCGCCCACCACGATTACCTCTTCATCCTCGCATAGCTGCGCCTCCATAAATGTCGCGGCGTAATACACGCCGACGCCTTCGTATCGCGGGAGATTAGCGAGCGGCGGTTTCCGATATTCTGCACCGGTTGCGATAATAACGCTTCGCGCCGGGACGCGTTGACCGGTGTCGACTTCGACGGCGTACGGTTTGCGCTGGCAGCTGAGTCGTGTCGCGCCTCCGGCGATCATTACTTCAGCGCCAAATTTTTGCGACTGCGTGTAGGCACGCGCTACCAACTCCTGCCCCGAAATCCCGGTCGGAAAGCCGAGATAATTTTCTATCTTTGAGCTTGACCCGGCCTGTCCTCCGGGTACGTTTGATTCCACAACAAGAACATCCAGGCCTTCGGATGCGGCATATACAGCCGCTGCCAACCCCGCCGGTCCGGCGCCAACGATTATCACGTCGCGTATCTTGGTCTGGTCAATTGCAGTGTTGAATCCGAGACATTCCGCAATCTGCTGGCTGGTCGGGTTACGTAGCACCAAGTCGCCGCGGCAAATGACCACAGGCACGTCCTTGGCGGAAACATGAAACTTGTCGAGCATCTCTTCAACCTCGGCGTCACGGTCAAGGTCCAAGTAGGTGTATGGATGGCTGTTACGTGTCAAAAACTCCTTGATATGTAATGTGCCTGCGCTATGGCTCGATCCGATTAGCACGACATCGCCGAATCCATGCGCGATTAACTCGACGCGGCGCAAAATAAATGCGCGCATAATAATATCGCTCAATTCGCTGTCCCTTTGTACGAGCGCCAGCAAATGCTCACGATCCAGTTCGATGACTTCCCCGGATTCGCTGGCCCGCCCACGGTTGAGTGCGCGCCGACCCGAGAGCATTTGAATCTCGCCGCTGAACTGGCCCGGCCCATAGGCCACAATGAGTGTTTCTGCGGTGCCGGATGGACGCAGAATCTGAATTTGACCCGACGTAACCACAAAGAATGGCATGGTCTCAGATCCCGAGTCGAAGAGTAATTCGCCGCGTTGGACAAAACGGCGCCGCCCGCGCGCCGCGATGCGCTCAATCTGCGCCCCCGTCAGCGTCGGGAATATTTGATCGACGCTCGAAGTGGCGGCTAACGCGGCTGGCATAACGGTTTCGACCATGACTAGTGCTCCATTGCATTAGTTGGATAGGACAGAGTAATGCTTCCAATTGGCAATGTGCTACAAAGGCAACTGCCGTAAGCCAGATGAAGTGCTGCAAGGACTTCAACGTACGACAAATCAAACCGCCTTGAGGAATCTCCCCTGCTCCAATTCTTCGAATGCTTGTCGTAACTGTTCCTGCGTGTTCATAACGATTGGACCGTACCAAGCCACGGGTTCATTAAGCGGCTTTCCCGAGACCAAGAGAAACCGGATTCCATCGTCTCCTGCCTGGACCGTAAGTTCGTCGCCGCGATCAAAGAGTATAAGCGATCGATTATCCGCTTCCGTGGGAGGCGTCGTGTCCGCCCATTTAATGGATTCGGTAGGCACTGCAAGGGGACCAGAGGCATTGCAGAACTTGCCAGAGCCGGCGAATACATAAGCAAAGGCGTGGCGAGATGTCTCTACCGGCAGGGTTTTCCTTTTGCCGGGCGCAATTGAAATATCGAGGTAGGTGGGGTCGGCGGCAATGCCGTCCACCGGGCCAGCCTTTCCCCAGAAATTCCCGCAAACTACGCGTACATGTGTACCGTCGTCGTCTTTAACCGCGGGAATGTCGCTTGCCTTCACTTCCTGATAACGTGGCGCGGTCATTTTAAGGAATGACGGAAGATTGGCCCACAATTGAAAACCGTGCATTCGGCCAGATTCATCACCCTTGGGCATCTCCTGATGAATGATCCCGCTCCCGGCTGTCATCCATTGCACATCGCCAGCGGCGATAATGCCGCGGTTTCCCATGCTGTCGCCGTGCTCCACGGTACCTGCCAATACGTACGTAATGGTTTCGATGCCACGGTGTGGATGCCACGGAAAACCAAGGAGATAATCTTCAGGAACATCGTTGCGGAAATCATCGAGCAACAGGAACGGATCAAATTCCGCCGTATCGCCAAAACCAAACGCGCGGCGCAGGTGAACACCCGCCCCTTCAATGGCCGGTTTCGCTTTAGTGAGCCGCTTAACGGGTCGAATTGACATTAAAGGATTACCTAACGATATAGCCACCCGGACACCGCGCGAACATATCGCGGCATAATCACGAACACAACCAAGGCGACAATAGCTGACGCAATAATGGCATGCCTGACTCCCCATGTTCCCAGCACAGGCACCGCATTAAACAACGGTTTAAATACCGGTGGTACTGCCATAGTCAACGGCCATATTACCGATGTTGTAATTAGCCACTGTTTCCAGGCTGAAGGCCGTTTCTGCGTCGGCGACGGCGGAGTAAACCAGTACTCGATGCCAGGATGAATGTGAAATTGGTCTTCGTGCTCGAGAGCATCGGCAATTTCGCCAATCAGCCGTTTTCGATCATCCGACGATATCCATCTCTCCACATCAGCCATGGTCGCAAAACGAACTATCATAGTGTAATCATTGCCGCCCGCGCTCGGGCGAATGACATGTAAACCCATATGGCCGGGATATTCCGCGGCCTTAGCACCAATCACCCTCAACCATTGTTCATAGCGATCGAATGAACCCGGGCGTAGCCGATGTTGAATAACGAGCGCTACGCTGTCATTGGCGTTCGACGCGTCGACCGTATTGGCACTTTGGATTGCGCTCATGTAATCTCTCGCTCCACTCTAATTAGCTGGGACGGCGATTTCGCAGCAGGGCATCATCCGCCGTGATGATGAAGTCTTGCTACACCATGAGTGCGATGTCGCAGTCCTATACACATCACTCTTCCCCTCGTCATAGACGTGTACCCCACATCCATGATGCTTCCACAGCCCACCAAGTGACTTGCCTGCCACGGCGTATCCACATTTCAATCATTAGCTACTGATAATGTGTGCCACTCGTTATCCGGATCTTGTAATACCTTGGCTTCAACTGGATATATAATTTTTGCTTGGCTGTTAATCAAGAACCGCCACCAAAACGGCGACCAAAGCTAATCGCATAGGCTTGGGGACGAGCGTTCAGAATTGGGTCATCGGACGCATCGATGCCATCCGTAAGATTCAACGGGCTGTACATGAATGTCTTTTCCAGTTCCGCGCTATCCGGCACTATCCTGTCCAAGGTCAATGTCCCCAGTTTTACCTGCGGCCGGCTATCCGGCCAGACTACCGTATCATCGTTTATGGCATCACCCTTTTCAGCTAATTGCACGGACAAAATAAACTTTATCTTTTGTTTCTTAAGATGTACCGGCAACTCGTCCATCAAATAATTGGGCGAGGCCTTGGCTGCCTGTTCCTTGGTGAGCGAGTGCTCTCCCGCCATGGGCATGATGCGGTAACGGCCATAACGGGTTTCACCCTTGGTATTAGTGAAACTGAATGCATTTACACCATAAAAGGCCAGCGTCGCAAAGCTTACCGGTGGTGGGTAGGGAGTGGTGGCGAATTTCAGCGCGGCCGGATGTGCACCAAAAAATTGTTCAATCGGCGTCGGCTTTGGAGCATCGGGACCGCTTGCTGCAATGGCGCTTAGAAAGCCTAGAAAATCCTCCGGCGTAGCAGCCGGAAAACCATTGGCCGAAATACTGACAATATCTGTTTCGGAACCATCCGGGAGCGTAAAGCGAATGGCCATCCCATGCGGGCTGGCGTTCGGGTCCGCATCCGGAATATTCGGTGCGCCGGTAGTATCGGAGAAACGCACCAAGACCGGGGTGCTCGCCTTTTGCAGGTGAGCCGCCTTGCTCAATCCGGCGGCGCTGGCAGAGGGCGTAAATGTACCTCTGGCCATGATGCCCTTGGCATGGTTAGCGCGATAGCCTTTATAGGGGCCATGTGCCAGTAATGTCATGGTATCTACCAATTGTTCTGTTACTGGTTTGTCCGAGGATGGACTTGTGTCCGCGGCGTACGTTAAATCTACTGAACAAACAGAGAATGCGATGAGTAAACTTGGTATGGCGAATGCCTTGATTTTGTAATTCCGCATTTAGTAACCCTCCGTGTTTATGAGAATGCCGGACTTGAGCGCTATTTATAGGACATATGTAGTCAAATATAAATCATATAAAAAGTATTAAAATCGCCTACCCAGAGATAACCAGCACTGAAAGCGACAGGAATATTCGTATTTGACATCCCTCTTGTGGCGGCGGATAGACTGAACAATGAGTCTTACTTATATTTATCACTACTACACACTGTGAAACTAACATGCATAGAATATGCTATTCGGTTTACATTTTCTTGATGTCACACCTCACGCGGCACGCGCGGCCGTCCCATAGCGCACTCCAGGGATCCGCGGTCCCAATTCGCGGTTTCCGCCGCAACTGCGAAGGTACTTTCTAAAAAATCAAGCAAGGTGCGTTCTGGATTTACTGCGGTACGCACCGCATCATAGGGAAGCAAAAACTCACCGGCCTCTTTACTGAAGAAAGCCCCTTTTGGTTGAACTGCCCTTTCACTAAAGCCATCCGGGACCGGATAGGCGTACGAATAATAGGCGGCGTAATCCACCACTCCACCGCCAGCCCAAAATCCGACGCTGCTTACCTCATGCGAGTACGCCTCGCGGGTAACGCTGTCTGGTAAATTTGGGATCCCTCCGGGATGTCGAGGAGCGGTTCGTCCCGAAAATCGAGTCACCGCAAGGTCAAGGCTGCCCCAAAAAAGATGCACAGGGCTGGATTTTCCCAGAAAGCCGGTACGGAACAGTTTGAATATATGATCGTTGATTTTAAGCACGCGCCAGAAGCGTTGCGCGTAAAGCGGATCGTAGGATTTATGCACAACGTCCAGGGAAAATGGCGTCGCATCGATGAGCTCATTTGGCCGTCCGTGAATAGTCACGTTGATCTTTAGCGAAGACAGCGCATCGAATAACGCGTCATAGAAGGCCGCAACACTTTGGGGTCGCAGTGGAATCTGCCGAGTCTCACCTCCATCGGTGCGAATCGTCAAAAAGTGTTCTATAAAATCAAAGTCTATTTCAAAGGCTCTTTGAAAATATGGAATCAATGACGTACTTAATCCTCTGGATGTTACATACAAAGTCGCATGCCAGGAGTGAATCATCCACGGCGTGAGAGCAAGTCGTATCTTTCCGACGATTTGGATCCACCGATGGAGCGTTACATACGTATCCCGCCATTGGCTGTACTGAAGATCAGGCCAGATTTCATCAATGTTTTCAACATCGCTCATAGCAAAAATGACATCTGATTGTTAAGGTTCACGCATGAACAGCCGTCATCTAACCATTGAATCGCCCTTAGTTTTCCAGACGCTTCCGAGCCTCCTGAAATACTTCTTCTCATGCCCAACAGGCGAGAGCATGTCATTGTAGCCATGCTTGCGCATTCGATTATAGAACATCTCAATGTAATTGAAGGTATCGTCTCCGGACACCAACCCGCCGACCTGACTGCTTAAAATATGCTAAGACAAACCCAACTACCACTCGACTGGGCGGAACAAAGGCGTCTTTTGGGATTTCGGTTAGCCGGCTGTGTTGGACGCGTGCATCGCGCCCGGAGAGAAAATCCTTAACTCCGCTAAAAACTGGGCATGGCCAGATCTCTCCGCCCAACTCGTCCGGAGGAGCCCGCCAACCGCGCGGGTTGAGGGCCTATTACTTAAATTCTATATATCAATATATTGGTGGGCCGTGCAGGATTCGAACCTGCGACCAACTGGTTAAAAGTTACCATGACGGTGTGTAACAATTTGTTTTTATTCATATCCTGGCGTAGGCGCCCGTTGCAAAATGCAGGACTACGCATCACTGCTCACGACTGACTCCGGCAAAAGTCCGGCAAAGACATTTATGTAGTAATAGTAAATTTATCTGACAACGAGTGTCCAGTTTTGTCGTACGCGATCGGTTGCTTAATGGTGTCACGATCTTTCGCAGTCGACCCACAGCTGCTTCATATTATTGGTATACTTTATTTGAGAAGATCAAAACTAACGTAAACGATTGATGAACCCCCGTTTAGGCTGCGAGTAGTTCTTTACATATTTCAGGTTGGCGACATACATGTTCATATGACATATCATACAAATGTCGCATTCCACGCCGAGTGCATTCGGCATATAGCAAATCTAATGCCTCGTTATAACTCAATACAGGCTTGCTAGTATTCACAAGGGATAAACAGATATATTTATGAATATATCTGATTAGTGCTCTGGGACTTATCGACTCGAGAGTTTCATTGAATTCTTCTACATACATAATAGAACCATCCTTAGTATTCATTAATTCAATCGTCAAGAGATTCGATCGCTTCCAGGACCATAAGTTTCAATTCAATTAATATATTGTGCTGACCCTCGTGACAGCTCACGGCTATTTCTTGCCAATATCTTGGCCCTTCTAAACCACCTATTGAAAGAGTCGGTTTGTCAGCCAATCATATTCGTAATCATCCCACAGTTCGGAGACCATCAACACGCTCGAGAGTAGCATCCATCCTGCCCGTCCATGATGAGCGCGAGTTATAAATGCCTTCGGTAGCCCGATTTTACTTTCTAAATTACACGATCCCGTGCCAGCTAAATCTACGACGTCGCCCTTGGTCAAAGTAAATTGACCCGTTTCCACAAGCAATCCGTCCGCGCTGACATTCCTAACATATGATTCTATAAATCCGATCGGAGCGTAATAAATCATAATGGGATATTTAATTACTTTTCGTGTCGTCCAGCGATGCTCCATGGCTTCCACTTTTCTAATATTTTAGAAAATAGTAAAGCGCAAAATAGATGCTACTCTGATCGGAATCTGTGCGATAACGCGCATAAGACGACTAGCGTCACGGCTGGCTGCGGATCCAATGTGACATTTTTTTATGAACTTGTGAACGGACATTAAATCTTCGTGGAGGGAGGGTCAGGGATTGGCCGACATTTGCCTGATACCGACGAGCATTCTTCGATTGATGCCGTGTGAAAGCATCAATTGACTAGCTGGCTAAATAGTTGCCAGCGAAGTACGGTTCGTCAGATTTTTGAGTGATGCAAAAGAAGCATGCTAAACGGCAGCAATGAGCGATCCTGGATCAGGCCCGGATCGCATCCATGATGCGGTCCGGTTTCCAAGATCTTTAGCATTCAATTGAATTGTAGCCAAGCACATGAATACTCGTCTCCATTCGAAATCAAGGGAGCGATTTTTTCAGGAAGTGTATCGATCCCATCAAAGCCTTGAGTGTCGTGAAGAGATGTTCTACAGTCTGCCGACGTAACCGGGTTGCCTGCTGTGCGTGGCCGAGGCGCCCCTGCATCCGATCGAGGACCGCCTCGCATAACCAGCAGCTGGTCCGGCGGTTAGAAGCAAGGGTACATTGCGCCTTGACACATCAGCGCGGGCAGCTTTATGACTAATATCGATGTAGAACGATGCCGTTTTCAACACAAGTAAAGCGCTAGATAACCCGCTCGCCTGCCGGGCAGCGAAACTCATCACGGCAGTAATAGGCCGAAAAATAACTCCAATATAACCACGGCTCCCTGTACTTCGTCACTTGGTCGATAATGTCCGAAGCTCACTTTGTTAAATAGCGAGCAGCTCCGAAGCGGTGAACTCAGATTGATTATTAGGCGAGTTGTGCGAAACTGGATCGTTACTGACGTTGCGTGTCGCTTGGCGTCGATGGTGTCGCATAAGCATTGTAGTGGTTGTCATCTTCAATAAATGCATTAAGGAATCGAATCGCGTATCTCCATAGTGAGCGATCAGTTCATCCCATGGTGATTCATATTCGATCGCATTCGACCACGTACTTGTAATCGACACTACTGTATTATTTGTGGCAACAGGCTTGTTGGAAACGGCGATATATCTGTTTAGGCGTACGATCGATTCACTCTTACCCCTCGTTAATGGTGAATCGCTCGTTTGATTAGTACTTGATCGATAATTCATGTCAATACCTGTGATGCTGAAGAGGAAATAAGTTGCTTCGCAGTATGCTGACGCAAAGGAATAACAGGCATAACTTATACCCAACTTACAAAGCCGACTGGCAAAACTCAGACATTCACGCTAGCCGTATCATGGTCGCTGGCCAGTCATACAATTTTGCACTGGCAATTACCGTGCTCATGCACGTGCCTTTTTTTTACTAAGTTAAAACTGACCACCTGTGCCGATTGAAACTTGACCAAACGATTTGTGGCAGAATGTACTATGCTGCTCTGATGCTGCGACGACTCTGTGGTGTAGCGTACAGACGCAATTTACCCATCAGCCTACTCTGAAATTCCGGTGTGTCGATGTCCTGTTGACTGTTTCCCCTGCTGAAGAGGTCCGACATATTAAGGACCACAATAGGACCGGCCACATTCTCTAGGTACATGGAACAACCGATAGGTTTTTTCCAAGAATGATCTTACCTTACGGAAACCCGGCCGCCGTTAGGTCTATGCGGACCAAACATAGCTTTCACCCTTATTGCGGGTCTTATCCAATGGCGGAATTCTTATCCTAATTATAATAGGAGATTTACATGCAAACTGTCGTAAAGAAATTACGCACGATTCAAAATATTGGGTTTGTTGATCGCATCATACGCGGCGTGATCGCCGTACTCGTGATAGGTCTGCCGCCTCTTGCTCTGGTATTCGGCGGTTCGGTTAGCTGGCACGGATACGTGATCCTTCTCGGCATTTATCCCGCACTTACAGCTATATTGGGCTGGGATCCATTTTACGTTCTATTCAATGTTCGCAGCTGTGGAAGTTCACGGCGCAATCGGTGCGGAACGTTTCCCTTTGAGGTGAATGCCGCATTGGGGCGCAACACCAGCGTTGATAAGGACCATAATTTTGATCACAGCATGTCCGCCGTGCATCTGCATGATCCTGCATGGAAGGATGGCACCCTGAGCGCCAAGAATCGCAACCGGGCATTGGCCATCTCCACGGGAATTTTAGCCTTAGCGGTCATCGCCTACCTGACTATGCAAATGGGCATTCTTTAGTGATAGACTTGGGATCGAGGTGACTAAAATGGCATTGTATTTTGAAGTAGACGGAATCCCGGTTTCGGTGAGTGATCCCAAGGGGACATTCAATTGTGCGGCTTGGGATACAGATCCACCGCGCAAGTTTGACCATTCATCGGCTTTTCGCACCGGTGTTCCGGTTTCGGAAGATATGTTCCTGTCGTTGGTCAAAGCGGTTCGCGAATCCGCCAAACCTTCTTTATAAACTCTCTTCGTTTTACCACTGAAGGCGGGAATACGAGATCCGGGCAAATCAGACAAATTAAAACTTGACCTGATAGAGATCATTAGCTGTTTAATTTTCTGGATCTAACCGGTCCCATGGATTGCTTAGGCGGTAAGCGTACACGTATCCCAACAAATACCCGTATTGTGAATGCGCTTTGTCTCCGTTGTATCAAAATTGAATTAGCAGGAGTGTAAGTCGTGTGGAATCGTGGCCGTCCATCAAAGGAAGTTGTGACCAATATTGCAACCAAAATAGCTGCGACCATGATGGAAGAGTATTCGCAACGCAGATTCGCAAATAGTGCTTTCTATCATCCTCTATTTCCAGAGATTGCTGAAGCAGTGAGAAACATAAAACTTGGTTATTGGTTAAAGCGGAAGCTTTTAGCAACTATACGCACAAATTTAATTGTGCTTGGCATGCCGCAGAATGATGCTGATTACATGCTAGGATTCATCGAGATTGAGCTGGTATCTAAGATATAAATATTACGGTTTGATACGCAATTTATCGAACTGGTGTTAATGGTTGTTGATTCAGATTCCCTAATTATTTCTTGACCTACCCAACACTTACGGATCCGAGTACCTATCAGTAAATTTATCTACACGGAATGCGGATTCCAGGCTCGCTGGGCAATGGCCGGCTAATAGCCAACACTAGCCTGTGACATAGAATCTCCTATTCTCCGAGCAATTCCGACACGGGTTTCAGCCGCGCCATATGCTTTGACACAACTTTGACGATGACGATTATAGGCATACTGAGCAACATGCCCCAGACGCCCCATAGCCACGACCAAAACAGTAGCGAAATAAACACGGCTGCTGTATTTATCTTGGCGATTCTCCCGGTCATCCAGGTGGTGATAAAGGTGCCGACAAGCGTGGCGATCACCAGCGATGCGCCCGAGACCAAGAACCCCATGAATAATGAATCAAACTGCATGAAAGCCGCCATACCGGTCGCCGCTGCTGTAATGCCCGGACCGAAGTAAGGGATGACATGCAGCAAACCTGCAGCCACGGCCCACGCACCGGCATTTTCCAGACCGATCCAGTGAAATGCCAGCCAGGCGAGTAACGCAACTAGCACATTGGTCAGCAACAGCATTAACATGTAAAGCTGAATGGAACGATTGATATCATTGAGGATGTGCACGGTGATCTTCCGTCGCGAGAGTGACGGACCTGTAAGTCGTACCAGTTTACGCTTGAAGGTGTCTGCTGCCAGCAACAGAAAGAATACCAGGAATATCACCATGGCTGCCTGGCCAATGAACCCCATAACTCCCTTGGACCCCGCCCAAAAGAAATTGCCAAGCTTGAAAGCCGGCGCATCCACAACCACATGCGTTGCACCTTTTTCAGCGCTCAATGGTAAATCAGCCGCAGGACTGGTGGCTTTTTCCATATCGCTCGCTGCGGATTGAATTTTCTGCATATTGCCGTTATGACCATCCAGCTGGCTGGCCAGCCCAGTGGATACTTTTCCCATCGCTTCGGGCAAGTGGGTAAATATCGTCTGCATCTGCCCGCGCAACGAGTAAGTCCCGAGTACCAGTGCGCACACCACCGTCACCATCACAATACTGGCTCCGAGCACGCGCGGAATTCTAATCCTTTCAAGCCACACCACTAAGGGATTCAGCGTGTAGGCAAAAACAACTCCTAGCAACAGGGAAATCACAAGACCCTGCGCCCATTCCAATATGAACCCTACAGCGGCAGCGGCCAGGATATTTAGCGCAAAACCCCCCGCCGCTGCTGGCGCAATGGTGTTCGTGTGGACAGCGTCTAACGTGGTCGTACCGCCAACGACTGCTGATTCTCCTTCAGAATTTTTTGCGTTATCCTGTGGACTGGGACGCATGGCGGTTGACATAGTATTCCGTGGTTAGCCTACACAATTCAATCAATTCACTCTCTCCCTATCCACCCGCTATGATTACCAATAAGATATATGGCCCCGCAGAGATAAATTAAATCAACGAAGATATGCACACCTGAAGAAGTTCGCATTTAGACGCTACATCTTTTTTTGGACTTCTTTGGCCGTGTCATGAATCACTTTGCCGCCATTTTCGATGTCTTTACCTGCCCCCGCCATAGTATTGCACGCAGTAATGGTCGCCATTATTCCCACCATCAATATTGCCATCAGTATTTTCTTCGCTATAATTTTCTTCCTGATGCAGTTAATCTAAGGAAGCGAACTGTACCTCACTTTCCACTGCCGCTCTCAAAGCATGTTGCGCGACTGATAATTGACAATCAATTACATTATGTCCACGGTTCATTCAGCTGGAGTAGGCGCTAGCTCCTCTTGCCCTGGATAAACAGCAGCACACCACCGATCACAATCGCGCCGACGCCAGCCCAAACTGGTATATTGATCGTTCTCTGGTCTTTTACAGACAACTCAAGCGAACCAATTTCGGCCTTATGAGTATCCTTGGTGTAGCTGAAACCGCCATACATCAACCCGAGCACACCGCCCACAATCAGCACGATCGCCAATATCTTAACTTCACCCATCTCGTATCCTCCTTTTGAAGGCGTCTATATCCATTCTGCTCGACAAACTCACCGCAACGAAATTCCCGCAATCAGGTCTGTTGGCAAAAGGAAATCGCACACATCCAGACTATGTAGGTCCATCGATGGCCGCTACACGGCTCGGCGACCTTGAATAACTCGGATCAAAATCACCACGATGGCGAGAACCAACAGAACATGGATGAATCCGCCCATGGTGTACGAGGTGACCAAGCCAAGCGCCCATAAGACGAGTAAAATGATTGCAATTGTTTCGAGCATGTTTCTATCCTTCAATGTATTGATGGCAACGACCACGGTCGAAGCCACAGCCGTCCATCTCAGAGATCCACCGCGCCCAATATCGCCAGGAGATGAACTTTGAATCGGGCTGTTGCCCGCCCCTACTTTCCATATTTCACTTGAGGCGCATATCGTCCTTAACGGATTTTACGCCCTTGACGTTCCGCGCTACTTCAATCGCCTTGCGCTCATCATCCACGGAACTGATAAAGCCGCTCAATTGAACTATTCCCTTGAAAGTTTCGACGTTGATTTCGGCCGACTTCAACGAAGGTTCATCGAAAATCGCCGCCTTCACTTTGGTGGTAATGACGGCGTCGTCGACGTATTCGCCTGTCCCTTCCTGTTTTGCCGTGGATGCGCACCCCAGGGTGGCAATCATCATAATGGCAAAGAGCAATGCTGTACCGTATTTCAGAGTTTTCATGGCCCGTCTCTCCTTGTGTTAATAAATCTATCAATGATTACTCTGAGCCATAGCGAACATTCTCGATACCGATGATTCGATGGCGGAGATGCAAAACTATCTCTTCATAAGTGCCCCGTCAATAAAAGCACGATCACGACTATCAATAGAACCAATAGCGTTCCACTTGGCGCATAACCCCACCCTCTACTGTGTGGCCACGCAGGAATCGCGCCCATCAACATCAGCACCAAGATCACTACCAGGACAGTTCCCAACATTGCTCTTCTCCTAATGCCGTAATCTATATTTCTATTATGTCTACGCTCGTTTCCAATTATCCCACGGTGTACTTGGCCTCATTTTCGATGTCTCACTGAGGCGCCGTCACACTGACATTTTCGTCTGAGAGAATTATTTCAATGCGACGATTCAATTGACGACCGGCGGGAGTATCATTGCTGGCAACAGGATCTGCTTCACCAAGGCCACGGGTGCTTATTCGGTCTCCGTTGACACCAAGGCTCATCAGGGCGCTACGCACAGCATTGGCGCGACGCTCAGATAGTCCCTGGTTGTAATCGCTACTGCCTGTACTGTCGGTGTATCCTTCAATAGTGGCAGTACGCTCCGGATATTTTTTAAAGAAATCGGCTAGTTTTTTAACGCTATCAGAGCCTCTTGATCTAAGGTCTGCCTTATTGGTATCGAACAATACGTCGCCGAGAGTTATCACCATGCCGCGTTCCGTTTTTTTGGCATTCAAGGTGGAAAGTTCCGTCTCCATCTGAGCGACCCTGGCATTGGCGGCAGCTAATGCGGTGGCGGCTTGCCTGGCATCGTTATCTGATGCCGTCGCCTGCAACTTGGCCGCTGCATCGGCCTCCGCGGCTTGTTTATCAAGGCGAAGCTTGCTATTCGTGATCTCCGTGTTGGCTGCCGCCAACTCTTCGGCCTTCATCTGGGCTGCTTTCTGTGCTGCCGCCGCCTTTTGCGTCGCGGCATCGGCTTGCGCCGTTCGCGCCTCGAGAAGGACTTTGTCACGCGCAGTACTGGCGTTGGCAACAGCCATCTCTGCCGCCTTCAACTTGGCTGTTTCCTGTGCGATCGCTACCCGCTGCTTGGCCAGATAGGCAAGATGATCAACCACCTCGCGGTCTTCGCGCTCCTTTTGCGCAGCGTTGGCTTTATCCAGCGCGTTACCGGCCTGCTGCAATTCAATCGCGGCGAGATTGGTGACATCCGGATCGCTTTGCGCCGCACTATAACCGCTGCGGGCAGCGTCCAGCGTAGCATTTTTCTCCGGCTGCATGCTGCAGGCCGCAAGTGCGGCGCCGGCGAATATGATGGTAGGTAAAGTATAAATATTTCTCATGGTAAATTCCTTTACGTTTATTCCTGACATTGTGTTTGCCGTTTACTTGGCAGTTCGATTGATTTCGTCTCGCAGGACGCGATTTGATTCCTCGGCGTCGTCAACCGACTTCTGCGTCTTGGCTAGATCAGTCTTTGTTTCAGCAAGTTTGGCGTCGAGCTGCGCTTCTTCCGCCAGTTTTTTTGCAAGCGGGAAATCATCCTTGGCCATCGCCCGCTCGGCGCCTTGCAACTTGTCCATAGCCGACTTGATTTCCAGCGGTGCAAACTCATTGGCACCGTTCCTCGTCGCGCTGGTTACTGCCGCCTTTGAAACTGCGAGCTGATCCGTGGGAGCCGGAATACTTGCACATCCGGCCATAAAGGTCACGGCGACGACGATAATCGCCGGCACACTGACCCGGTTCATCATTCGATTAGATAGGGTTTTAGTAAGTAACTTCATTGTCATTTCCGTCCATTAAAGTTAGGTATCGTTTAATTGCTTCTGGCCATGGTCGAGTGCCCCTTGTCATGCGATCGCCGGTCCGATCGCCAAATACGCCGATTCTATAATTCCCTTTAGCTGTTTTGATGCGAACTCCGCGAGCGGCAAAATGCCTTGGATTACTGAACGAGGTCCACATGCGGCCCAAATAAATTGGCAATGATGGCGATAAAGAATCACTCTCGTTTCTTGACATACTTGATATCCAATCAAGGATGGCTGATATATGCTGAATCGTATTGTAGTACTGCCTAACTGCCGCGCCTGCAACGACATTTCATATTGAGGTCATTCAGAAGCTTACCGTAAGCCACCCGGGCAGCCGCGCGTATTCTGAGACCGAATTGCATAATGGCCTCAACGCGGAAAATGGTCTGTACGGTGACGCACATAAGAGGACTAGCTGTATATCCACGCGCTAACCATCCCGACGTCGAAGCCAGCATAGTGTCTTCCCCAACGCTTTACTCAGAGCCTATTCGGGTCGTTGCAGGACTACCCGGTATGCATCCATCCCGCGGCTGAAAAATGCGTAAGCCGAGCCCCAGAGATAGAGACGGAAACGACGATAGAGCATCTCACCCCAGCGGCTGATGATCTCGTCCCGGGCGGCTTCCAGATTCTCGGCCCACGCCTTGCAGGTGAGGTAGTAGCTGTGGCGATCGTTATGAACCGCCATACACCTCCAGCGGCGTTTTAGCCACGGCGGTCAGGAACTCGTGCAGGCAGAAGTAGGAATGGTCTCCCGGAAAGATATAACGGGAGACGAAGGTCGGTTTGGAATACTTCTCCCGGAAGGCGCTGGCGTCGAGGTATACACGCCCACCCGGCTTCAGCAGGCGCTGAAACTGCCGCAACACGGCGGGATAATCGGGAAGGTGCTCCATCACCCCTAAAATCACGATGGCATCATAGGGTTCGGGCGAGGTGTACTCCAAAAAGTCCCGGTTCAGTACCCGGCAGGGCAGCCGCAACCGCTGAATCAAACCTGTCAAGTACTCCTCCGAGTGGCGTGAGATCGTCAGCGAGGCGACCTCTATGCCGCGTCGTCCGGCATACTCCGTAAAGGTGCCCCAACCGCCACCGACATCCAGGACACGATCGCCCGGCTTTATCCCGCATGAGTCGATGGCAAAATCCAGCTTCCGGTGCTGCGCCGCCTCCAGCGTTTCATCATCGCGTTCGAACACCGCCTGCGAATAGCAGCGCGTGGGATCCATAAACGTCAGATAGAATTCGTTATCATAATCATAGTGGCTGGCAATCGCCTGGCGGTCAGTCCTTTCCCGCCCGACGAACAGCGGCGCTATCCGCCGCCACAACATGTGTAACGGGTGGCTGTCGCTCAGCACGCCTCGGAGGCTGACGAACCCCAGCATATCCCCAATCACATCCAGGCTGCCGGCCATGTACGCCTCGCAAATCTTGAGCTCATCCAGTCCGCTGAGAGCGGCCAATCCGTCGCGATCCTTGACGAGGACCTTGACGGCGGGTTCACCTTTGCCAAAGCGATAGCTGTGATCTCCCCATAAGCGGACCTCAAAAGGGATTTTTATCTGATCGGCTACGCGCTTCTGTATCAGACTAAATATTCTGTCATAGCGCGTTACAAATGTAGCTTCTACGGATGCGCGCATCGTTTAACCTTTAGTGAAAATTGTTCGGAGGTTCCTTAATCTTATACGAAAATAACTTCGCCGGCGAACATCAACCTCATTCCCTTTTCTTCGAGCCGTACAAGCATGGCGCGGGGTAATGTCCTCGTTACCGAGTGATATGCGGGGAATGTCAACCTTGACTATCGAATAGCGGGGCATTGTCGTCGGGTAACTATAATTTAAATATTTCGTAGCAGATTGTTTTGATAGAACGGACTGGCAGCACGTTCAAAACATTGCAACAGATGGCAATATCCATCATAAGAGGCGTTCCCAAGCTCAAACGATGTTCCATGAGGCTCCCATGAAATCGTCAGCCAAACCGTAGCATATTCAGTGCACTGAACCGGAGATTCCCACTGCATAGTATGCACGCATCTTAAACTTCAGATTGACTCATTGGGCACTCACTGTGAATCTGCGAAACAAAGCATTATTCAATCCTGAAGCTCTACTACATACTCTTCACTTGAATGTGACCATAGCTTGTTCTATACCGGTCCCAAGTTTAAAGAAGGTCTTATCCGTGGTCGCTTTAACATTTTCCCAGGTATCCCCATTGGCAATCTCTAATTCTTCAACCTTCTTGACGGCATCACGCTGTTTGCGCCTGATCTCAGCGATTTCCTGTGTATAGTTGTGCTTTACGTCCGGACCTGCATTCTCGGCCTCTTCAGCTAATAGAGTAATCAGGGTATTCCATTCCATCAATTGAGCGTTCAGCATTTTTATGTATGCTCTGTTCATTACCATGGGCACCTATTAAAGGAAAACTTTACAACTTGCTATTTCTTGTCCGACTTCACCACTAATTGGTTTTCTATACCTTTCACCCCAGTCACGGCACCGGATATTTCTTTGGCTCTGTCACTGCTATGCTGCGAGTCTACCGATCCGCTCAGTGTAACCACACCTTTTGTGGTAACGACATTGATCTGCAGAAAACTAAGACCGGGCTCCGCCATAATGGCGGCTTTGACTTTGGCGGTGATCGCCGTATCGTCGAGGGCCACACCGATCTTATCGCTTTGCTCGCCCAGCGTCTTTGATGCTTCTTCCATTTTATCGCCGGCATTTTCGGCCGTTTGGTCAATCGCCTTACCCGCCTTTTCTGCGGGTCCCGGCTTATCACATGCGACAAGCCCAACAGCAAAGACTATTGAAGCCCCCGCCAACAGAAACCTGTTTAAAATATTCATTCGTACCTGCCCTTCGGTTCAATGGAGTTTAAATGTGAATTCACAAGATAGCCTTGCTCGTCAAGCGCTCACTGAAATAACGACACACGGCCTCCTGATCGAATGCACAGCATATGATGCAAAACGTACACACTCTGTTCGGTATCGCACATATAAAGCGCAGCAATTATTTACGCTATATTTCCTATGCTTGAAGCGCATTAGCCATCCTTATGACACGACGGGATGGTTTTGGTAGTCCGTTTCTAAGTAGCTTGGTATACTCCTCCGCGATCACCGGGCGGCAGAAGTAGTACCCCTGCCCCTCGCCGCAATTCTCTGCGCGGAGGAAAGCGAGCTGATCCCATGTTTCCACACCTTCGGCAGTGACCCGTTTGTTGAGATTATTGCCCATGCCGATTATGGCGCTAACGATGGTAGCGTCGTCCGGGTCGGTGCTGATGTCACGTACGAACGACTTGTCGATCTTGAGGGCATCGATCGGAAAGCGCTTAAGATAACTTAAACTGGAATAGCCTGTGCCGAAGTCATCGATGGCAAGCTGCACCCCCATGGACTTGAGCGACTGCAGCGCGGTGGTCGCGGACTCGCGATCCTGCATGAGCACGCTCTCAGTCAGTTCGATCTCGAGATAACCCGGCTCCAGACGGGTCTCCTTCAGGATATTGCGAACACCCTCAACAAAGGCTTTGCTGCGAAATTCTACCGCGGAGATGTTAACTGCTACGGTGCCTGGCCGCAGGCCCGCATCCAACCAGATACGGAGCTGCCGACATGCTTCGCGGAGTACCCACCGCCCCATAGGCACGATGAGGCCGCACTCTTCGGCGATGGTCACAAATTGGCCGGGGAAGAGCAGCCCTCGCGTCGGATGCCGCCAGCGAATAAGCGCCTCGGCGCCGGTAATCTCGCCCGTCTCGAGGTTAATCTTGGGCTGATAGTGCAAGACAAGTTCCCGCCCTGCCACGGCACGACGAAGGTCGGCTTCAAGTAAATGCCGCTCGACAGCCCGGTCATTCATCTCCTGCCTGAAGAACTGATAATTATTGCGCCCAGTTTGCTTGGCATGATACATCGCTACATCGGCATTCTTAATCAGTGTTTCCGCATCCTCACCGTCACCTGGATAGACGCTGATACCGATGCTCATATTGATATAGAGATCATATCCCGAGACACTGTGATGGTCAGCCATGGTCGAAATGATATTTTCCGCACGTCGGGCCGCATCTTCCGCGTGTTCGATGTCCGGAAGCAAGACAACGAATTCGTCCCCGCCTTGGCGGCTGACTGTATCCGAACTGCGCACACAGGTCACCAATCGCTCCGCAACCGACTGTAGTAATTTGTCACCGACCAGATGCCCCAGTGAATCGTTAATATTTTTGAAAAGATCCAAATCCAGAAACAATACCGCCAATTGCTTGCGGCGACGGCGGGCAAGGGAGATCGCTTGTGTAAGACGATCATTTAAAAGCACGCGATTGGGTAGATCAGTGAGGAAATCATGCTGGGCCAGATGAGACATTTTGAGTACCATCGCCCGCGCCGCGCTGACATCGTGAAAAACCATCACGGCGCCGATCACATGTCCCCTGCGATCGTGGATGGGTGCAGCGGAATCCTCGATGGGCAATTCAAACCCGTCGCGGCGGATCAGGATACAGTTAGCGCTCAGGCCGACGGGTTCGTTTCGCTGCACCGCCAACTCGATAGGACTGCGGGCGGGTTCACGCGTGATACCGTCTATGATTTGGAGCACGTCGACCAGCGGTCGGCTGACAGCCTCTTCCCGCGACCAACCAGTCATACGTTCAGCGACCATATTGAGATAGGTTATATTGCCGACGATGTCCGCGCTGATTACGGCATCACCTATGGAATTAAGCGTGACTTGAGCGCGCTCTCTTTCAATATACAGCGCCTCTTCCGCCACTTTGCGCGCCATCACGTTGCGTAGTGCATGAGACAAGGAGTAGCCATCAATATGGCTTTTGAGGAAATAATCCTGCGCGCCGTGTTGTACAGCCTGCTGTGCGATACCTTCTTGTTCCAATTCGCTGAGAATTAGAATCGGAATATGATGCTCGCTGGAATATAACTTATCGAAAGTCTCGATACCTTGACTGTCTGACAGGGAAAGATCGAGTAATATCGCCTTGATCCCTCCCTCATTGAGGCGATCTAGGCCCGCGGAGAGTGTTGCAACCCACTCAATGACAAATGGGCCATATTTCGCGTCAGCGAGAAATTTCCGGATCAACTTAGCAGTCGCCGGATCACGTTCAATGACCAGTACTCCTTCGTCCATTTTGTCCATGCGCATTTAACTCAACTGTCATTCATCCAATCATACCCATCCCGTAAGTTTGTCATTACGAGGAATGCCTTGCCCTTATCGAACTACAATGCTTAGCGTATTGAGCCGGGCTTGCCAGAGCGCATCAACATGGCGAAATGCGCAAAATAAATCACCCCTCGTATCAGCTCGCTTACCCATCACCGACGAAATCACCATTACAAAAAATATAAAACGAGGAGCTCGCCCCTTTCTGTTCGGCGGCGCACTGACAGAAAAAGATCCCACTTCAACCTGAAACGGTCAGCAGCGGCCCACCTGGCCAACCCACAAACATTGTTATTGCTGGCAATACAAACACGAACTCCTGTTACCTTCAGAAGCTGTGGTATTTGAAAGGAAAAAAAAGCCCTGCGAGAGAGGGGGAGGGGGTTGCAGGGCTTAAAGGGAAATCTTACTTGACTATATTTTTGGCACAACCATCATCTCAACCGGGCAGCTTTCACCGCGGGCCTCCCGTGGTTTCATTGTTCAATACATCCATGGACTTCATCTTTGTAGTTTGAATAGATTATATTCCAACAGCACGGGCAGAACTCACGCCGATGCGGGTATTCATGCGCAATGCCCAAATTACTTTTTTTAATACTTGACGAATCTGAGCTGGGTTAGGCCAATTAACATCGGATAAACCCTTTTTCAAGCCAAATCGCCAGCTGCGCATATTTACACCACTTAGGCAGGATGCTCTGTGCGCTGGCACACATAAGAGTAAACTGATTGCTGTTTCCCAATGTAACGCCATTTTAATTACTTCTTGGTCTTGCAGGCCTCGTGGCCGACGATGCCATTGACGGCGCCACCACCGGCGAGACATTCCCCGCAACGCCACCGATTCCGGCACCGACTGCGGTATCTTTCCCTGCGTCACAATCCGCAACAACCTCCACAACCGACGCCACCACCAAATAAAATCACAAAGATCGTCGTAAAGGTCACACATTGGGAGTCCCCCGGCAAAGCCGGGGGATAATCTCGTTTATTTATATTCTTCGCGTACCTGATATTATGTTCGTTAGATGACATATAGGATGGGCGTGATATACTACGCGCATTGATATATTTCTTATGGCTAACCTTCAGCCAGTCATCGATATCGAACTGTCGAATATGCAAGACGACATGGAGGTCTCTGAATTTTCTATGTCAAGGCCAGAACAAAATAATCTACTCGCCGCCCTGCCCGAGGACGCGCGCGGACGCTTGTTTCCCCATTTGGAATCCGTACAGATGCCGCTTGGCGAGGTCCTTTACGAGTCCGGCAGTCAGTTACATCACGTCTATTTTCCCACTACCTCCATAGTGTCACTGCTTTACGTCATGGCGGATGGCGCATCGGCTGAGATTGCCGTAGTGGGCAAGGAAGGCATACTCGGCATTGCCCTGTTCATGGGGGGTGAAACCACCCCGAGTCGCGCCATTGTACAAAGCGCAGGCCACGGCTTTCGCCTCAAGGCGCAGTTACTCAAGGAGGAATTCAATCGTGCCGGACCGGTAATGCATCTATTGTTGCGTTACACCCAGGCGCTGATCACGCAGATGTCACAGACGGCGGTCTGCAATCGCCATCATTCCGTACACCAGCAACTGTGTCGCTGGCTGCTGTTGAGCCTGGATCGGCTGCCTTCAAACAATCTGGTCATGACTCAGGAGCTGATCGCCAATATGCTCGGCGTACGCCGCGAAGGCGTTACGGAAGCCGCCGGTAAATTACAACGTGCCGGTCTGATTCTCTACAATCGCGGACATATCACGGTCCTGGATCGGCCTGGATTGGAGGCGCAGTCCTGCGAGTGCTACCGCGTGGTCAAGGAAGAATTCGATCGTCTGCTTCCCAATCTGATTGCTGAGTGATCCCTGACAAAGCTTGGTACGTTCCCATCATCAAATAATCTGAGTTAAGGCAATATTGCCATTTTCTCTGAAATCTATCCAATTCTCTCAGTAATCCGGAAAAATGGCTGATAAACATACGCTATGTTTGTCAGCGCACAGAATTTATCGATGCTTTAGTTTAACCTTAGATTGTTTACGCTTTAGAGAGGCAGCCTGCGTAAGCTGAATTTTCTAGAGGCGCGGGAATTGAGCTGTTGAGAGAAAAACACGCTCTCCAACAAATTATTATCCCGTAAGAACCACCCGACAACAGGATTACCTTGCCCACTTTACTCAAGTCATCTGTTGTCTTTAGAACCGACGCTTCCCGAGATTACGATGCCCCCTCTCACAACACGCACTACCAATGCAAATCGCCTAATTGCCGCACTGCCCCGCAAGGAGAAGCAATATTTTCTTTCGAACTGCCAGCAAGTCGAACTTATTTTTTCCGATATTCTCAGCGAACCCAATGATCCTATCCGTCACGTCTACTTCCCCACCGAAAGTTACATTTCTTTGGTGAATCCGGTCGATAGTCACGCCAGCCTGGAGGTGGCACTGGTCGGCAATGAAGGTATGCACGGAATAGCCCTTGCACTTGGAGTAAATGCTTCACCGCTGCATGCATTAGTGCAGGGCGAAGGAACTTCGCTGCGCATGAACGCTGAGCCGTTTCGTCGGGCACTCCGCCAAAGCCCGGCGCTGCAACGGATTCTGTACCGCTATATTTACGTGCGAATGAGCGAGCTCGCGCAAACGGCTGCGTGCACCCGTTTCCACGTGGTGGAAGCGCGCCTCGCCCGCTGGTTGTTGATGACTCAAGATCGGGCACATTCTGATGAATTGCATATCACCCATGAATTCCTCTCTCTCATGCTGGGCGTGCGTCGGGTCGGCATCACCAAGGCCGCGGGCTCATTGCAAAAGCACAATCTGATCGTCTATAGCCGCGGCATTATCAATATTCTTGACCGCCGCGGCCTGGAAGCCGCGTCTTGCGGATGTTATCGGGCAGACAAGGCCACCTACGATCGCATCATGAACTAGCTTTTGGCTTCTCCTTAAGGCTCGCAAACCGGAACGCTTGGCGCCGTGCCCCGTATGACGCGTAATCGTAATGTGTACATGTAATGAGGTCATATGTAGCCACTCTCTCGAAGCTGTCTAGTGCTGTTCATTATTCTTCCCTGTTAACTCAGCCGACGCTTGTTTCCTCCGCAGTACGTTTATGCCCTTCACTTAGATCAACTCACCTTCCACGTTATACCTATGCCATCGCGGTCGCCTCGGCAACACTGAGATCGCGTATCATAACTTGGTAACCGCATGATCGCCGTCATAAGTTTACGCTATAGGGAGATTGATCTTGATTAAATGCCGCGGAGGATTTCTGCAGACTCTGATGATCTTGCGCATCGACCGTAATCTCTGGACCTTATTTTTACTTGCCACTGTGGCGGTGATCACAGCCGCTCATGCCGTAGAGAGTCCGGCGGATTGTGAGACTATCGATGCCGATGCTGAACGGCTTGCTTGCTATAACCGCGCCGTGAATAGCAGTAGCGCAGCACAGAAGATGGCGGTCCCAGACAAAGATACCGCGGCAATTGCGACTGGCGAATCCTATCTATGGAAGACTTGGGAGCTTGAGCAAGGCAACGTAGGACACACTTTCCATCTATTACCCTATGGAACGACATACTTTTTGCCCATCCGTTATAGCGACAATGTCAATACTACTCCCAGTAGTCCCGCATCAAACCACACGGCAGCATCGGCGTTACCTCTCGAGTCAATCGAGGCAAAGTTTCAATTTAGCCTCAAATTCAAAATATGGGAGAAGCCTTTCGGAGAGAGTGGCAATCTTTGGTTGGCCTATACACAACAATCCTACTGGCAGATGTACAGTGGCTCGCAATCTTCGCCATTCCGCGAAACAGATTACGAACCCGAAGCCATAATCGCATTTCGCACCAACATTGACGTGCTTGGCTTGCACTGGCGCATTTTCAATTTGGGTTTCATTCACCAGTCTAATGGCCGTGAGGATCCCTATTCTCGCAGCTGGAATCGTCTTTATGGCCAGTTCGGACTCGAACGCGGCAAATTCTCATTATTGATACGACCCTGGTTGCGTTTACCCGAGGATGCGGAAACAGACGATAATCCGGATATCGGAAATTATTTCGGCAACGGCGATGTACGCGCTATGTATCGTAGCGGTGGGCATATCTACTCACTGCTGGGACGCTATAACTTATCGAGCCGTCGCGGTGCACTGCAGTTTAACGGGGAATTTCCCATTTCCGGTCCCCTCAAAGGTTATCTACAACTTTTCAGCGGCTATGGCGAAAGCCTGATCGACTACAATCACTATCAAAATGTCGTCGGCATCGGTTTGTTACTCATACCATGGCAGTGACGCAGAACCGTAATCGCGAAAGTCACATTTATTCCCTCTACGTGACTCCGCTGAATCTATCATAGGTCTTCGATGGGGCCTGCAAGCTCAAGATCACGAAAGAGACTCTACATACTAAGCAACATGACGGCTATCCTTGGCCCTTTCTCACCTCCACGCCCTTAGCCGTCCCTGGCTATTGGAGATAGAATATGCCGGAACCTGGCGTAACCCCTTTAATTCCGAACTAACTAACAACGTAAACAGGGCCTTATGAGCAGATTTCGATGAATGTTATTCCATATCCATTTTCGAGATCTTGGAACCTTCAAGCGACAGATCGCCTATCAATCCCTTCTCGCCGAAAACGAAACCAAGAATGGGTTGCTGCAGGGTTTTGGTGTCGTATTGACCACCGGCGCCCATGGACACAACGGCAATACCCGCATCGACGCCAATTTTCCAGCCTTTGCCGTTCTTGAACTTATCGAGCGATTTCTGGGTCATGAACATGATGATCTCGCTACGACTCGCAATACCGAGTGTCAGCCCGATTGATGCGGACCCGATATTATAGTAGTCGACTGTCTCGCCCTTGACTTGCAGGACGCCCTCGCCATATTCGCCGGCGATACCCGCACCACCCTTAGTGATACTCGGAAATACGAGCATGCCGGCCGCGCTGTCTGCTAGTGCTTTGTTCTTGCCGTTCAGCGCATAGAACTGATCCAGGGCCTTGCTCACGCTCGCGTCGATCTCCGCCTTGCCGTCCGCATAGACGACGTTAGTGGCGACCAAGCTGATCATCATTAGGCCGATAACGGCCAACGGATTTTTCCATTTCATAATTAATTCTCCATAGCTTGTTGGGTTTCTAATATTCAAGGCTATTCCGCTTAAAACGCGAATCCAACCTCGCCTTGGCGCCCGACGGGGCTACCAGAGGTGCAGTATAGTGCGGCCAATCGCCGGATAGGTCTGTACGGTATCGCACATACTGCTCTTTCCAAATAATCGCTGTTGTAATTCTTGAATATTCTCGTTACTGGTCAATTGCCAATCAAATGGGAATTGGCAGGTGTAAAAATGACCAGCATAATTCGAGACGCGTGCTACTAGTGGTCTGCGCGGCACACATCGGCAAATAAAAGCGTATGTAGCACTTGTTTGCGCATATCATTATACGCCGGTACGGTATTGTGAAGCCGATGCAGCTTACGCTTAAGACTGGACTGATTCGGAAAAGATGCCTAATATTTGCTCGCGACAAGCACCAACCGCGCCTTGGATATAACTATCACGTATACACCCCGGCTTAGCGGTTTGGCCATTTGAGGCAATCAGGAATACCTTCGTGCGTTTGAGCAAAGCCGGCTATTACGCCGACTTCGTCATTTACCCTATCCTGCTGCTGCTATTGGTTGGGACCGCCATGTGGAATGCATCATCGGCATAGCGGTTAATTTGGATTTGTGCATGCATGGCGGGAATCGCCACTTGGACCTTGCTCGAGTACGGCTTGCACCGTATTATCCTGCATCAGGTTTGGCCTTTTCGGGAGCTGGACGCTTTACATCAAGACATGCCGACCACCATGATTGGTACGCCTACCTGGTTGACCGCCACCTTGATGTGCGGATTTGCGTTCTTACCTCTTTGGTGGTCGACGGGATTCAATTTGGCAAGCGGCCTGACGTTCGGACTCGTCATCAGGTATCTCTGGTATGTCTTGGTACATCATGCCATCCATCACTGGCGTGCGCACCCCGGCTCCTATCTGCATCAGGCTAAGTGTCGTCACGCCGAACATCAATACGAACCGCGTTCCTGTAGCTTCGGCGTCACCACGGCATAATGGGATCGGGTCTTCCCGTGCGGATAGAATTCTTGCAGTAATCCGTTTCCTCTCCTGTCTATCCGCATACTTAAAATGACAAATGCATTATCGACAACCGCTTAAAATCCCTGTTGCGCATGACTATGCAATCATTCCACGTAAAAGTTACCGCTATTTTCGCCGATGAATTTGCAAGCCGCCGAACGGACGCCTATAGTCAATGATCATGAGCTCTCGCCAGGGACGAGGATGATCGGTAGCCGTTTAACCTTACCGGATTACGCCCCAAATGAAATTACTTACTACTATCGGATTAGTGATATTTCTCTTCATCGCACTGGGTTTTGTGCGCTATTTGATGAAGTTAAATCATCAGGCCAAGAAGGAACAAAGCGAGGTCGATCCTGACAAACTTCGCAAATGGGATAATGACTGAAGCCGTGCAGCGATCGCGAACGAGTTACCTGTAACAAACCAAGCAGCCTAGGCGGGCTGCCCATGTTCTCCAGCATTGAACCGCCGTCGGCCGACTCCGAACTCAGCCGCCGCTTCATTCCCCCCTTGGCCAACATCGGATCGACAACAATTATTGAAGGCAGTTTATACCCGTTGATGTGGATAGAATGCATGCAGGTGCCGTATACCGTTTCAAATCTACGCTTTGATAACGGAGATCTTTAAATAGTTTTTGGAAGAACGCTTGAATGGCGCTCTGAATCCGTTCCCAATCTGATTCCGTGCGCTAGCGAACGGAAGAAATGTGACGGCAGGTGTATATTTTTCAGCATGCCGCGCATGCTACCACAGCCCTTTCTCTGCCAACTTTATTTAGATACACCTGGTTTCGCTGTCATCGCTAAACCTCTGAAACGATTTCGTCAAAAAATACGGGCGACGAGGCGGTCATTGCGGCTCGACCAAATCACCGGGGAGAAAATCACCTTAAGCCGGCCGCGGTTTATACAGGTGAGTCGCTTGGCTCTCGTCAATACCGTCCTCGCTCTCGCCCTACTGGCTCCGTGCTCAGGTCGTGCCGAGGACCCGAAGCTCGACACCAAGGCGCAACAGGCCGCCCCGACGGCATTTGCTGCCGAGGAGCCGAAACATGTCCTGCACTGGGGAGTTGGGGACGGCAAAAGCCTTTTCGTGCCGGCCTACGAAATCATCGGCTTCGAGTTTGCGCTGAATCGGTTCAACCATTACGTCATTGACGAGCAGGTGTACGGTTACCCTACTTCCAATTTGAGGCAAAACTTGCACCATAGTTGGGTCACTGACAACGATAAATACTCCACCAACCAGTTTCTGCATCCGTATCAGGGCTCCATATACCAGGGTTTCGCGCGTTCAGCCGGCCTGAGTTTCTGGGAATCGTTCGGCTATACCATGGCAGGCAGTTTGCTGTGGGAACAGGCGGGCGAAACCACCTTCCCCTCCATTAATGACCAGGTGGCGAGCGGTATCGGCGGGAACTTCCTGGGCGAGCCGCTGTTTCGCATCGCCAGCCTGCTGTTGGAGAGCGGGGGCAGCGGCGGAATCGGCTACTGGCGTGAGTGGGAAGCGGCGGCGATCTCGCCCTCCACCGGTTTTAATCGCCTGGTCTATGGCAACCGCTTCGCCGGCGTGTTCCGCAGCCACGACCCGGCGGTATTCACACGTATCGACCTCGGCGCCAGCCTGCGCACGCACTTCAGTTCGAACGTGAATGTGAACGCGGCGGATCCAAGCGCGCCGACGGCTCCCCAAAGGGTGCAACGCAGGGTGGCAAGCGCGGACATTACCATGGGCTATGGTTTACCCGGTAAACCGGGTTACACCTATGAGCGTCCTTTCGATTACTTCAACTTCGAATTCACTACGGCGACCCGCGACGTGTTTGAGAATGTCTTCAGCCGCGGCCTGCTCTATGGCACGAGATACGAGGCCGGTGACAATTATCGCGGCATTTGGGGGCTTTATGGGACCTACGACTATGTTGCACCCCAGATTTTCCGCGTCTCAAGCACTGCGGTATCGCTCGGTAGCACCGCCCAATGGTGGCTATCGGATATTATCGCGTTGCAGGGCACGGTACTGGCCGGTGTCGGTTATGGCGGGGGCGGCGCGATCCACGGCTCCGGCGTCACCCAAGCCGGCCCCAACGGAGATGGACTGCGCGACTATCACTACGGCGTCATTCCGCAGGAAATGCTTACTTTGCGCCTGATCCTCGGCGACCGCGTCTCGCTTGACACGACGGCGCGGAATTACTATATCAGCTCCACTGGTTCTACCGATCCTGGATCGGAAACAATCACCCGGGCCGACGTTACCCTGACAGTGCGCGTATACAACCTGCATGGCATCACGCTCAAGTATGCCGATTCTACCCGTAACGGGCGTTATCCTAATTTGCCGAATTCGAGCCAGAAGGTCGGAACCTTCATGATTGGCTATGCCCTGCTTGGGCAAACGCGATTCGGCGCCGTGGACTGGCGCCCCAAGAGCGCCGGCGGCCCTTGATTCCGGAACGTCGCAATTCACCATCGAGGTTTTTATGACTAGATCATTTCTTATGGCCATGATCGTGGCGGTGCTTGGCCTATACTCCGCCACCGCTGCTGCCTACAAACCCGGCACCATTGTGACCAACCTGTCGACGGCCGTTGTTCCGCTAACCGGCTTGGCCGTCGCCTATTTCACGGACGATACCGAGGGCGAGAAGCAATGGCTGCGCAACACCGGATTGAGTTTGGTGCTCACGTCAACCCTCCGGGTCGCCTTCAATGAAACCAGCCTGGGTAAGCGACCCAACGGCGGGCGCTATGGTTTCCCATCCGGACATGAGGCATTCGTGATGTCCGGCGCAGCCTTCCTCGGCGAGCGCTATGGCTGGAAGTGGGGCGCCCCCGCTTATGCGGCAGCCGCATACGTCGGCTATGATCGCGTTCACGAAAACAAACATCATCTACGCGATGTCCTGGCCAGCGCCGCGCTGTCGTATGGCGTAGCCCTGCTAACGGTCACACCGGAAAAGGCTACACACTTGGCGCCGATCATTGGACCCGGTTTCCTCGGCTTGCGCTGGGAGCGTTCTTTCTGACATGACTTCTCATGCATTCGTTGTCGTTACTTGACATGACGAATAAAGCAGAGATGCATAGCGCGGAGCACTAGGCCCCGCGTTATGCCACATCACCTGGAATGTTCTATTTCCCTTTCTGGATTTCTTTCTGGCGCTCTTGCCAAGCGGCGAGCTGCTTTTCCGCTTCGTCTTTGGAGACCCCATACGTTTCCTGAACTTTTCCGGCCAATCGATCACGTTTGCCTGCAATCACGTCAAGCTGATCGTCGGTAAGTTTGCCCCACTGTTGCTTAACGCTACCCTTAAATTGTTTCCAATTACCTTCAATACGGTCCCAATTCATGTTGGATTTCCTTTAGGTTGATAGATTATTTCGGCCAACAGCAATACGCGGCGAGTATATGTTGTCCTGCGCTTCTTGGACTAGCAAGCTGCGACAAGCCCGTAACTTCTGGTGCTGTGCCGCGAAGTTGATCGTCCCCTCTCTCGAGAATTCTGTCTGTTTGCTATCGCACAGATTGAGTGTGGTCCTCTTGGATAGGTTACGCACCTCAACTACGGAATAGGGGGGGCGATTACGAAATCGAAGCGCGTATAACGTACCCAGGGTGGTCAATTATTGATCGGCGCGGGAAGTCCGTTTCACTCGGCGCCAACAAACACCATTACTGATTCATGCGCAGCTAAGATCCCTTGACATACGCCCTCTCTTTCAAGCGGTTGGGCTGCAAGTCAGCAGCTCGCCATCACAAACGTTCGCTGTGAGCCCGAGACCTCTACTTCCCCGCCTTGTTCCGCTCGGCCACCGCCTCTTTGATGGCCTGGAACACCTTCGGCACCGCGATGCCGTTGGCCTTGTTGGCGATCCAGTCGGGGATCGCGCCTCCCGGGGACGTATATATGTAGTACGTCGCCAATGTCTTCCGTCCATCCGCCCGAGACTCGAGGAGCCAGTAGCCGTCGTCAATGCGCACCCTCACGATGTCTTTCTTCAGGGGCGCCAGCGCATCCTTGCCGGTTGCCGCCATCCAAGATAGCTTGAGATATCCCGCTCCGTCCCGCCAAACGGACTCATCAACAATCCTGATGATGTAGTCCCGTGAGTTCACCAGGGGCATGTCGAGCCGGCTGTAGAAATAAATCAGCTTGCCGCCCTGCTCCTTCAACAGCACTTTCGACTCAACCGTGTATGGCATCGTCTTCGTGTAGTTGTCGTAGTCGCGAATGACTCGCCAGATTTCGTGTGGAGTTGCTTCCATCAGGCTGATGGCCTTTATTTCGCGCACCTCAGTACCGGGGCGTTGGCGAGCGAAGACCTGAATTCCGTCGACATTCGCCGACAGTTCCCAGCGGGGCGCGTCGGCGGCAAAAACCAAGAGGGATAGTAATAGTAAGCTCGTCATAAATTCACCATTCGCAGGCGTCGATTGGGCGGATAGAGTGCCACACTATACGTGGGCCAGAGAACCGGCACCCCAATTTGATCTGTGCGATATCTTCCTTAAGGTGGATTGACGGCTGTTAAGTGACATTCGATTGTTCGATAGTTGGTTGCATTATGCGTCTTTTCGATCACAGTATTAAAAGTTATGGTTTAACAAGGTGCTGTATGTGCGACGCCGTACAGACCAAGTCAATAATAAGGACGCATCATTAAAAGCCGGTGAGCCGTGGAACGCGAAAGCACCGGAGGCGCGAACCTTGATATGTATTACCCTTCATACTTACTCAGTACGGCAACGCGTCTTTTATTTCATCATCAATTTCATCAAGAGGATAAACATATGGCCACACAGAAGTACGAATTACATTCCGATCAACATAATAACGCAAAAAGTTCGGTACTCGGCACTCAGATGCACGCTGCGAAGGAGATTACTCAGGAACAACGTGAACATATGATCGCAGAAGCCGCGTATTACCTGGCAGAGCACCGCCACTTCAAAGGTGGGGACCCGGTTCGTGACTGGCTGCAGGCGCAATCGGATATAAACCGTAAAATCAGTAGCACTCATAATTGATTGAGCAGCAGAATAGCAAATGCCCGGTATCTATCAGGTGCCTCCCATCTGGCAGATTATGGTAATCATCCTCGATCACTACATGTTCGACGCACTTTCAATCCAAAGACAGTTCAACGCCAACTATTTCTGGAATAAATCATAATGTGATGATTGCGACAAAATTAATCACTTATGAATCTGACTAATGCTCACTCTGCGATCTGGCTTATCGCGAAATATTGTCATCCATTCTCAGTTAGACGCCTAGGGCGAAAAGAAGGAAAAGATAGAATAGGACCTAAAGGGATGCCTACGCGATTTCTGTTGCGATGCCAGTGACCTAGTTAGGCAACAATACTTTTTATTTCGACGTTTTTCGTAATTCAATAAACCAAATGGAGATAAACTATGAAATCTAATTATTCAGTAATTATTCCGGTTGTGGCAGTCGCGATGTTGGCGACCAGCATGCCTGCACTTGCATCCAAGTTGGACGACAGAATTGAATCATCCGCAGAGAAGTCTTATGTGTTCAAGACCTACCTCAAGAATGATGACATTAAAGTCGAATCAAAGAATGGTGACGTTACCTTGATGGGCTCAGTTGACGGAGAATCACATAAATCGTTGGCACAGGACACCGTGTCTAGTTTACCAGGCGTCAAAAGCGTAGATAACAGACTGGAAGTCAAAGGAGAACAACCCGACGAGAACTCCGATGCGTGGCTGGATACGAAAGTAAAAACCACTCTCTTATTCCATGGCAACGTGAGCGCCATGACAACAGTGTCAGCCAACAACGGCGTCGTAACCCTGAGTGGCGATGCCGACAGCCAGGCGCAAAAGGACCTAACTACCGAATACGCTAAGGATATAGAGGGGGTCAAAGACGTCAAGAATCAGATGACCGTATCAACAACGTCAAAGAAAAAAGACAGCATGGGTGAAAAGATCGATGACGCTTCCATCACTGCCCAGGTCAAGATGATGTTGCTGAGCCATCGCGCCACCAGCGCTGTTCATACCAAAGCCGAGACTACAAATGGCGTAGTCACCTTAAGTGGCGAAGCCGATAACGCCGCCGAAATCGACTTGGTCACCAAGCTTGTCGGTGACATAAAGGGCGTGAAAAGCGTAAAAAACCAGATGACCATCGGATAATCGTAATAGATAGCCAAACGCCGGTGTGATAATGCACCGGCGATCGGCTCCACTGGAACTCTTGATTACTCCAGGAAATCCATAGTCGTTTTTTACAGAAACCGACAATTGATTCATTCTTCATGCCATCAGCAATGCCCGCCGCGCAATTTGCATTGACTCATTTAAGCAGAATATCCTTCCGTATTTCACTCTCCGCCTGAAACCAATCCTGCACCGCTTGCCCTTCTCCGCGTCCTCGCCGCTCATAGAGTTCATAGGCGCGCTTCGCGATCTGCGGTGTCACATCGATTGATGTCTTTGCCAATAGGAGGGGTGCAGCTGTCGGATCGAACACCCGGGACGCCAACAGTTTCATGCGGTCATTCACGAAAAACCACGCCAGCGCGTATCCCCAAACGAACAGCGCCCAGCCCCAACCGAGCGGCGTCATAAATACCCCATAAACCGCGATCAGCGTCGCCATCACTTGCGTGCCTACCACCGCCAGCAGCAAAATCCATGCGGGGCGTATGGACCAGAACGGGCCGCGCGTGCGCGTCAGGAATATGGTCAAATGCCCCGCCACGGACAACATCAGGCACATCAATGTTTGCATGTGCGCGCGGTCGAGGTGATAGACTCGATCGCCGATCAGATTCTCTGGCTTGGCTTCAATCATGTAGAAATCAAAACTCAGCTGCACCAGCGTGACTTCATGATGTTTCGCCGCATGGGTACTCACCGCCAGTGGCAAGCCATGACGATCGACAATCGCCATGATTTTCACTCCCTTACCACGCTTGGTCGGCCCGATCTCCTCGCCGCCGCCCTTAGCCGAGGCAAAGGTAGCGTCGATAAAACATTCCGATTCGTCTATCGCCCCTTCATCACGCAGCGCGTTGGCAAGATCGGTCATGACCTCGCGCAGCACTTCGTTTCGGCACCAGTGTTGAAAACGGCAATGCACCGTTTTGTAGTTCGGATAGCACTGCGGCAGCATGTGCCACTGCGCACCCGTATTGAGAATCCACAGAACGGCTTCGAGAACCCGCCGGGAAGGAATCGGCTTGCGACCCACTCGACCGGCGGGAATATTCTCTTCCGGAAAGTGCTCCCGGATTCGTTCCCAATGGGCGTCGCTCAGTCGTAACATGAGCCTTATTATATGAGATTTTCTCCATCACGTAATTTTGAGATAGGTTCTACTCTCCTGTCCTAGCTATGTTGCAAGTCTAGTGAGCCGCGAAATACTTGCCCTCAGACTCATGTCCACCGCACCATCAAAGTCTAGATGAAGATTCAGTGGCTGCTGTCGCGCCAGCGGACTTCCGTATTACCCGGCCCACGGTCAAGCCTTGGACAACAATCGAGAAAACAACCACGCAGTAGGTAAGGGTCAGAATCAGACTGCGCGAGTCGTTGGCCGGTAGCGACAGCGCCATAGCCACCGAGATGGCTCCGCGCAGGCCACCCCAAGTGAGGATCGTTATCGCCCCTTTCGACTGTGCCATTACCCAGCCGAGTGGACCGATGATTCCCGCAATACTCAACCAGCGTGCCGCCAGCACGATCGGTATCGCCAGGACTCCGGCCACCAGCCATCCACGTTCGATGGGCAGCACCAGAAGCTCCAAGCCGATCAAGAGAAAAAGAACGACGTTAAGAATCTCATCGACAAGCTCCCAGAAGGTATCGACGTGTTCTTGCGTCTTCTCCGTCATGGCGAATGCTCGTCCATGGTTGCCCACGAACAGTCCCGCAACCACGACGGCGATCGGTGCGGACAAATGTAGGGCGTCCGCCAAGGCGTAGAGCCCCATGGCCAGGGCGAGCGTGAGCAGGACTTCGACCTGGTAGTTATCGACACGCCTGAGCATCTGAAAGGTCAGCAATCCCGCCGCCAGCGCCAGCACCAGGGCACCACCCACTTCCTTGAGCAGCAACATCCCCACTGCAGCGACATCAATCGAGTGCGTGGCCGTGGCGCCACTATCGGCAGCTCCGCCCAGACCGGAGAGCTGTAGGAGAACCAGAAAGATGACAACACCCAGCCCGTCATTGAACAGCGACTCCCCGGCCACCTGCGCCTCGAGCTGCCGGGATGCACCAACGGACTTCATGATGCCCAGCACTGCGATGGGGTCGGTCGGTGAGATCAGTGCGCCGAACAACAGCGCATGCAGAAATGGAATGCCCAGGTCCAGCCAACCAAGGACCAGCCACGTCACACCGCCGACAATGCAGGTTGACATAAGCGTCCCAAAAATGGCGAGCAACGAAATAGGCAGCCATTCACGGCCAAGATCCTCGAACTTCACGTGTATCGAAGCGGCGAACAGCAGGAACGCGAGCATGCCATGCAGTACAACCTGGTCGAAATCGATCCGCGAGACCAATGACGCAGCCTGTTCACGGACCCCCCCGGCGTAGGGGCCGATAATAACCAACGTGAGCGACGCGACTAGGGCCACCAGCATGACGCCGATAGTCGTCGGCAGCTTGATATAACGGTAATTGACGTAGTTCGTGACGGCCGCGAGCGTGATCAGGATGCTCACCAGGGAAAAGAAGCTCATTTCGCCTCCTGGAATGTTCCGCGACTGTGTTCGCAAGTATTCACGATTCGCTTGCTGTTAAGTCCTACGCAATCTAAAAGTTCGTATTCGCCCATGCTTGCTCCTTCTACGATTCTTATGACACAAGCTCCAGCACCAGTTCCGTATTTCCGGCTAGCCCTGACCGTACCAGGCAATATACTGCTTTCGCTCAATGCGCTTATCGCGGATGGCATTGCTTGGTATAGGCAGCACGTGACCAAAGAACCGGCCTCGGTTAATGATCGTCTTCGACAAAATGAAAACCATCCTGGTCATTAGTCATTACCTTGTCTAACGGCGTCGGGGTCGTACCAATTTCCTTGATCCCGCACGCGCAGTTGCTTGTGATCACTTTTGTGCACCGACCAGCGCCTCAAAACCGGCGATTACATCGAATAGTTCCTCGTCTATGCCACTCTGGCGCAGACGGTGAAATGTCCCATTGAGGTCCTCCAGCAATTCATCGATGTTTTTATCGGCGCGCTGCATCGCCGCCAGACGGCTGGCGTTCTCACTGGCGAGGGATTCGGCGCACGCCCGGAACAGCGAGACGAAAAGATATTCGCGGATCAGCTCCCGCAAGGTCGCGGTGCCGCCACCCATTACCTCGGGCAGATTTCCCGTCGGCCAGGGACGCTCGGCCAGGGTGCGGCGCCAGCTTTCGTCCAAGGGTAACAGTCGCTGACTGATGGGTGTATAAACTGCTTCAGACATGGGGCGGTTGTAAAAGAGGTAGAGTTCGGTGATGTCACCCTGGCTGCGGCGCATCTCGCTTTCCACGAGAATCTGCCCGACCAGCGGGATAATGGCCTTGACGGAGTTCGGCACGTTGAAGAGTCCCATCAACGCCGACCCTGCATTCGCCAAGCGCGCTTCTGCCAGATACGCGTGAACACGCTCCCCGACGGCCCAGACCCGGAATTCGCCGGGTAAGCCTGAGAGCGTCGTGAGCGCATATTCAGCCACCACATCATTAAACTGGCCCACCAGTCCCTGGTCTGAACCAAACACCACCGCGCCAATCGTACTCGCCTCCGTTCGTCTGGTCTCGCCCGGCATCGGTGCCGTCGAACCGATGTCCCTGAAACAGACGCTCAAGCCCAGCTCCACGGTGCGATAGTAGTCAGCTAAGGCACGCACCGATTGCTCGTATTGGACGATATTCGAAGCGGCCAGAGCCTTCATGGTGCGGACGACGGATTGGAGATCGCTGGCGCTGGAGATCTTGCGGCGCAGGCTCGCGGTGGTGTCGCTCATGACTGCGCCTTGAGCGCCGCCTTGGGGCTGAGCCCGGATTGAAAAGGCGCCAGCGCCAACCGGGCGATGTGGATCATAGTGTCATGATCCTCATCGCTCAATTTTTGGGTGCCACCCAATCGCGCGCTCAGCTCCGCTGGGATCTCCGCCGCCGCCTTGCGCACGGCCTGCTCGGCGTCCGCCATCCAGACCAGCGGCACGTCGTCGAACAGCTCTGCGGTCAACGCCAGCAGGATGGTGATCTGTGCCGCCACGGATACCGGGGCGAATTCCGGCTGCTTGAGACAGGTGCGGATGCGTCGTCCATGCTCGATGATCTTGCGGGTATCATCATCCAGGCGGGCGCCGAACCGGGCAAAGCTCTCGAGTTCCTCGAACTGGGCATAGGCGAGCTTGAGGTCGCCCGCCACCGCGCGGTACACCGGCCGTTGCGCCTTGCCGCCGACGCGCGACACGGATTTGCCGACATCGACAGCGGGCAGCACGCCCAAATCGAACAGCGACGGCGAGAGATATATCTGGCCGTCGGTGATAGAAATCAGGTTGGTCGGGATGTAGGCGGAAATGTCCTGCGCCTCGGTCTCGATGATGGGCAGGGCGGTCAGCGAACCACCCCCGCGTCCCGCGCGCAGATGCGTCGCCCGCTCCAGCAGTCGCGAATGTATATAAAAGATATCACCGGGGAAGGCTTCGCGCCCGGGGGGCCGGCGCAACAGCAGGGACAACTCGCGATAGGCCCGGGCGTGATGCGTAAGATCGTCATAAACGATGAGAACGTCGCGACCTCGTTCCATAAAATGTTCGGCGATACTGGTGGCGGCATACGGCGCGATGTAGGCAAGGCCCGGCGCTTCGTTGCCCTCGGTCACGACAACGACCGTGTAATCCATCGCACGCTTTTCCCGCAAGATAGACACGGCCTTCGCCACGGCGGACGCGCGCTGACCGATGGCGCAATAGACGCACAGGACATCCTTATCGCGCTGATTGAGGATGGTGTCGATCGCCATGGCGCTTTTCCCCGTCTGCCGGTCACCCAGAATCAACTCACGCTGACCGCGTCCGATGGGGATAAGCGCATCGACGACTTTGAGACCTGTCTGCAGGGGCACACTGACGGGCGCGCGGTCCATGATCGGCGGCGCGGGACGTTCGATGGGCAGGTTCCCGCTGGCATGCACCGGCCCGTGACCATCGAGGGGCCGACCGAGCGGGTCGATGACACGTCCCAGCAAACCGTCGCCCACGGCCACATCCATGACCCGGCCGGTGCGTTTGACTTCATCGCCAGCGTGCAGATGCCAGTATTCGCCCAACAGCACCACGCCGACTTCTTCCTCGTCCACGTTGAACGCGATGCCGAACACATCGCCGGGAAATTTCACCAACTCATCAACGCCTACGCCAGGCAGGCCGGAGATCCGGGCGATGCCCGTGGACACGCTGATGATCGTGCCCACCTCCTGCATCGCCAACTGCGGCGTGTAGCTTTCACGCCCCTGGCTTAGACCAGTGAACGCGCAGTCAAAGACACGTTGCAAGGAATCAAGCGGCGTGCTCATTCGGTCTGCTCGCGCGCGGCAGATTGCGCACCGGATCGCGGCTCCGTCTCGGTATTGGCTTGCGGGTTGGTTGGCGCCAGCAAATCGCCAATGCTCTTTTCCAGTGACCCGAGATAATCTGCGATGCTCCAGGCGATCTTGCGTCCTTTGGCGCTGAGTTCGATGCCGCCGATCACGTCCGGCACGGTCTCGAACCGGATCGGGATTTCCGCCGACAAGGCGGCGTTGAGCGCGGCCTGAATTGCGACGCGTTTCTCCGCAGACAATTCGAAGGCGCTGCGCACCAGTACCGGTTCGGACGATGTTTTCACGGCCGCAACGAAATCGACTTTCGTCTCATGGTCCAGCGCTTGCAAACGGCGCGCGAACACCTCACTCATGCGCGCTTCCAGACTTATCCCGGCAAGGTCCGTCAGCGTCTTGCGCGCAATGGCAAACACTTCTTCCCGGGTACGGCGGGTGATTTCGACATTCAGGCTTTGTTGTTCGCGCTTCAATGCATCCTGTCGTTCCACACGCAGGGCGTTCGCGTCCTGCCGCGCCGTATCCAGCAACCGCTCACGTTCGGCCTTTGCCTCGTCCGTTGCCTGGCTCAAGAGAGCAGCGCGCTGCTGGTCGAACTCCTCATTCCTATGCTGGAACTCATCGCGCTCCTGTTGGGCTTCGGCCTTTTTTGCATCGGCGTCCGCGAGCGTCAACGCGATCTGTTGTTCCCGCGCATCAAGGGCCCGGAGGATGGGCTTGTAAAGAAACCGCTTCAGCAACCACACCAGGATCAGGAAATTGACCACCTGAGCAGCGACGGTAAACCAGTCGATCAACATGAGCTTACTTTCCGGCGGTTTGCGCGATGACATTGTTCCAAAACGGATTGGCAAAGATGAGAATCATCGTGACCACGAAGCAGTAAATAGCCGTGGACTCGATCATCGCCAAACCGACAAACAAGGTCCGGGTAATGGTGGCAGACGCATCGGGTTGCTGGGCCAGTGACGTCAGCGCGGTAGCAACCGCCCTGCCCTCACCCAATGCCGGGGCCATGGTGCCGAAAGCGGTTGTAACGCCGGCGGTGATAATTGATGCCACCGCGATGATTGTCATGTTATCCATGGTGTCTCCTTTGTTAGTTGTCGCGCATGCTTCACTGTTTTGAATCAGGTTTGGGCGTGCGCACTCGCGTGGCGGCCGCGATGTATACCGCAGCCAGAATAAAAAAGATGTAGGCCTGCACCATGCCCGTGAGCAGTCCGAGCGCCGTCATGATGATCGGGAAGATCAGGGGCGTGATGCTGAGCAAAATAGCGATAATCATAGCTCCGCTCATCATATTGCCAAACAGGCGCACGGCCATGGCCAGCGTGCGCGAAAGTTCACTGATGATGTTAAACGGCAACATTATAAACGTCGGCTTTACATACGACTTAAGGTAGCCACCTATACCCTGCTCACCGATACCGAACAGCGGCACGGCCACAAACACACACAGAGCCAGCGCCGCCGTGGTTGAGAGCGAACCGGTAGGCGGCTGATAACCGGGGATGATGGTGCATAGAGCGGCCACGGCGAGAAACAGCAAGAGCGTGGCCAGAAAGCTCAAATATTTTCGCGGCTGACTCAGGCCGACGTCTTCAATTTGTTTTTCGATGACGATGACGATGATTTCGAGCAGATTCTGCCAGCGGTCCCGTTTCAGTCCAATGGCAAGTTTGCGGGTAATGAGCATCGCGCCCACGACCAGCACCAACATCACCCCCCAAGTGAAGACAATGGTGGCGTTGAGTTTAATAAAACCATATTGCCAGAAGATGAGCTCGTCGGGACTAAGGTGCATGACCGGACTCCTTCGCCGTTGCGTCATAATGTTCGAGTGGCGGGCCGGCGAGCCGCGTCACGATGAAACGCGCGATGGCAAATCCGAACAGACATGCAAGCAGCCGTTGCCAATGACCATCCGAGACAACATAAAATCCAGCGATGACGACGCCTGTCCGCAACAGCATGCTGCCCAGAAACAAAAACGCCGGTCGCCTGGACGACATGCCCCTGCGCACTGTCCACCACAGGCCGCCGAAGAAAATGGCGCCGAACAAAAGACCCGCCATCAATGCCAGCGCCAGCATCACCCATTCATTCATGCTTATCCTCCTGTTCGTCCCGCATGGCTTTGTCTTCCCGGGTGACCCAATGCCACGCATTCAAACACCCGATCGTCAGCCCGGCCACCAGCAGCACCAATGTCCAGGAACGTCCGCCCGGATAACGATGGTCCAGCCATAGCCCGAGCGCCGCGCCCAGCAGTGTGGGTATAGCCACCGACCAGCCGATAATCCCCATCATGCCCAGGCCAAACCAGATACCCGGCGCGGCGTTGCGCTGCGCCTTGAGCTTGCGCGTCGCCTTCGCGCCGACCTCTTCGCTCAGCGTCGGCTTCGGCTTCACGGGTTTGGTTTGGGGTTCGTCACTCATTGTGAAACGCCGCCATGCGTCGGATGAAATCGCTTTCCATTTTCGCCAACACCGATCGCACGCTTTGCTCGTGCTCGTTCAGGGTCAGAAACTCCTGCTCCACCGCATCGCGCAATCGGCCGAGGTCCATTCCACTCAACGCCCGATGCACGGAAACCAGCACGTCCGTACCCGTCTTGACCAACACCCCCTCATCCACGGCCACGTAGACCTCACCATCCGCTTCGGTTTCATAGATCAGAATGCCCGGTGTCAGCGCGGCCACACAGTCGAGACGCTGCGGCAAGAGTCCGAACGAGCCCGCGTGGGTCTCCGCAACGATGCGCGAGACACCGGTCTTCTCGGCGAATATGCCGAATGGCAGGAGAATCTTAAGGTGCATGCGCGTCAGCAGCGACATGATCGACCTCCGGCTTGAATTCCGGATCAGGGTTCTCCTTTTCCTTGGCTTCGTCAACCGCACCTATCATGTAGAGCGCGCTCTCCGGGTAGTCTTTAAATTCATCGTGCAGGATTCGCTCACAGCCGTCCAACGTTTCTTCAAGGCTAACAAGCTTGCCTTGCAGACCGGTGAATTGTTCGGTAGTGAAAAACGGCTGGGTGAGAAACCGCTCAAGCCGGCGGGCGCGGGCGACCACGTTGCGGTCCTGCGGCGAAAGCTGTTCCAGACCGAGCATGGCAATGATGTCCTTGAGTTCTGTGTATTGCGCCAGCGTACGCCGAATCTCCTGGGCCAAGCCATAATGACGTTTGCCGACAATGCCCGGCGTAGCCATTTTGGAACTGGACTGCAATGGGTCGATGGCCGGATACAGACCTTCACTGGCCCGCTTGCGCGACAGCACGATGGAGGCGGAGAGATGTGAGAAGGTATGTACCGCCGCCGGATCAGTGAAATCGTCCGCCGGCACATACACAGCCTGGATCGAGGTGATGGCGCCGCTCTTGGTGTTGGCGATGCGCTCTTCCAGCTGCGATAGCTCGGTGCCCATAGTGGGCTGATAACCCAAACGCGACGGCATCTGCCCCATCAAGCCGGACACCTCCGCGCCGGCCTGGATAAACCGGAAGATATTATCGATGAGCAGCAACACGTCGCGACGCTCGTCGTCCCGGAAATACTCGGCCATGGTCAACGCGGCATGGCCGACACGGAAACGGGCGCCCGGCGGTTCGTTCATTTGACCGAAGACCATCACCATATTTTCCAATACACCGGCTTCCGTCATTTCGCGGTACAACTCCTCGCCTTCGCGACAGCGTTCGCCGATACCGCAAAAAATACTCACGCCTTCGTGTTGTCCGACCATGTTGTGAATCATTTCGGTGAGTAGCACCGTCTTGCCAACGCCCGCCCCCCCGAACAGACCCGCCTTGCCGCCGCGCTCCAGCGGCATCAGTACATCGATGATCTTGATCCCCGTCTCGAAGATCTCGGATTTGGTGGATCGTCGCGCTAACGCGGGCGGGGCTCGATGCACTGTTCGCCATTGCACATCCAACGGCGCCGCTAAGCGGTCGATGGCATTGCCGAACACGTCGAACATGCGCGACAGCACCCCTTTGCCCACCGGCGCCAATAATGGACCACCGGTGTCCTTCACCGCCATGCCGCGGGCCAGGCCCTGGGTAGTTGTCAAGGCAATCCCGCGCACGCGACGTGCATCTAGTTGCGCCAGCACTTCAATGACAATCTGTTGCTCCGCACCCGCGCGCAAGACCGAGTAGATTGGCGGCAACCGTTCATCGAAGCGTATATCCACGACGCTGCCGCGCACCGAAACGACCGTTCCGGAATTCGCTAAACGGGTCGTGCCTACCATTTCCCGGTTCGGTTTCATTACACTACACCTTCTCTATCTCATTGTTCATCGCAGGCTCAGCCTTGAGTATCTCGCGCACCTCCAGCAGCCGCCTTGCTAGCCGCTCGCGCTCGTGGGCGGATTCGGTGGTGCGGCCAGCGAGTTCGGCAATCCACAGTACCTGTTCGTGGAGCACCCGTCGGCGGCGAGGGCTGGCGGTCAGACTGGCGAGGGTCTCGATTGCGCTGAGCATGCGCGCCATGATGCCGACATTACCTATGGCGCTACCCCTAATCTGGTCGAACGCCTCGGCCAGCAGACCTTCAAACGTCGGGGCGATGGCGATCACTCTCAGTTCGTCGCCCTCGTAGCGGAGCGATGACGGGAACTTGCGGGAGGCCAACTGCGCCAGAATTGCCGTCAGGTAATCCACACACATTACCGCAGTCGAGGTGTCATTGACGCCGGGCGAAAGTGCCTTCAAGGCCATATCCACAAGCTGCCGGATACCAAAAGCAGGGTCTTGTTCAACCGTGCGATAGCGGCCTATGCTGTAAGCAGCATTAAGGGCCTCGATCGTCTCTTGATCCGGGGGCTCTTCCAGCGCGAGCGATGCCAAGGCGGTATTTTGCACGACGAAAGTGCCGATACCACGCTCCATGCGCAGGACGGTCTTCCTGTCCCGTGCCAGACGCATCAACGCATCGTTATCCACGCTCTGAATGTAACCGTTTATCGTTGCCGGCACTGGATACCAGTTCATCTCTTCCACCGACTTGAGCACTTGATCCTGGTCCTCATCTTCATCGGGCTCGTGTCCCAGTCTTTCAGGAAACAGCCGCTCAATGGAGGCGATGGTGTCCTGAGCAATCGAGGCGATGATGCTGGACGCCTGGATCGACGAGGCGATGTGATGGATAAAGAATACCAGCACGCCAACGCCGCCAAGCGACTGAACAAATGCGAAGAATACCGCCAGGCTCGGCACGAACTCGTCTACGCCACCACCGCCGCGTATGGTGCGCAACACGACCAGGCAATAAGCGAAAATACCGGCGAATATCCCGAGCGTCACCTGCGTGACGCGGCTGCCCATGAAGGTCCGCAGGATGCGCGAGGTGTATTGGCTCGATGCCAGCGCCAGCGCCACCAAGGTCATGGAGAACGTGATGCCCATAACGGACATCATCGAACCGGCAAGCGTGGATAACATCTGGCGCGCGCCGTCCGCCCCGGCGCCAAACAGCCGTGGCCACTGGGCCAGCCATTGATCGCTCCCGATGAAGTCTGCTTCGATCAACGCTGCGGCGAAGGCAATGTTGGCCACGACAATTAGCGAAGGCATGAACCAAAAGCTCGACCGCAGATTGCTCCAGAGTTGCCTTAGTTTATGCATGAGTCTATCTCCAAATCACGTGTATGAGAGAGCACACGAAGCTTATTTCCACAATCAAGGATGTGTCCGCAACCTCTCCAGTGATAAAGAATATCACCGAAAATCGCAAATCGGCCCCAAGCGGTGCCGCCAGGGCATGTCTCGAGCAGTGGTGCCGTCATACGCTTGATCCCTTCCATCGCCAATCTTGAATCTCCGGCATGTCCTGGCCTTACTCGTCGATGTACTGCTTGTGTCCAATTAGCCTGTCCTTGAGCTGTTGTTTCAAGAGGTGTGCCAAATTAGATGGGACTGGGAAGTCCAGGTGCCGGAACTGAACTCATCGGTGTTCATCATTCCGGGGAAAGGGTCAAGAACCGGGAAGACCGACTGGTGGTGTTGAATCGGATTGCACGTTCAGTGGTCGAAGAAGTACGCGGAATTCATCCCGACTATGTCTTCACCTATAAAGACCATCCGGTACGACACATCAACAACAGTTCGTGGAAGCGTGTGCGCAATGCGGTGGGTTTACCCCATGTCAGAGTGCATGACCTGAAGCATACCTTCGGACGCAGACTACGAGCTGTAGGTGTACCCCTGGAAACTCAGAAGGTATTGTTGGGACATCGCAATGGTGACATCACCACTCATTACTCCGCGCCAGAACTGGAGGAGTTGTTAGACGCGGCCAACCGGGTGTGTGAGACAAAGTCCGGCAAAACTCCGGCAATGGTAGTACTGAAACAAAAAGCGCCAACCGCTACAACGGTAACTGCATGAAGATAAAGGTCTGAGTGGTGGGCCGTGCAGGATTCGAACCTGCGACCAACTGGTTAAAAGCCAGCTGCTCTACCGGCTGAGCTAACGGCCCGCGCAAAGGGCAGCATTTTAACCGCTTTCCGCAATTCTCTTCAATGTATTATTGACTTACAGCGGCTGACATTCAGCCTCTCGACCCAATCCTACTTCCAATAAGAGAAGGGTTTAGGAAGCATAGAAAGTGGGGTCAGGCACGCCGGCCGCAACAAATCCTTCGCGGCGCAACCGGCAGGCATCACAACGGCCGCAGGCGTGCCCCATTGCATCAGCCTGATAACACGACACGGTAATGGCATAGTCCACGCCCAGCGCGACACCTTCTTGAATAATCCGGGCCTTGCTCATCCGAATGAGTGGAGTATGGATATGAAAGTGCCGCCCCTCCACTCCCGCCTTGGTGGCGAGATTCGCGGTCTTCTCGAAGGCGGCGATGAATTCGGGACGGCAATCGGGATAGCCGGAATAGTCCACGGCGTTGACGCCGATGAAAATATCCTGCGCCCCCAGCACCTCGGCCCAGCCCAGGGCCAAGGCCAGGAACACGGTATTGCGCGCCGGGACATAGGTGACGGGGATCCCGCCGCCGGCCTGCTCGGGCACGGCGATATCGGGATCGGTGAGCGCGGAACCGCCGATGCCCGCAAGATCCAGATTGATGATCTTATGCTCTATCGCCCCAAAAGCGGCCGCTACCCGGGCCGCGGCCTGGAGCTCAACGCGATGCCGCTGCCCGTAATCGAAGCTCAGGGCATAACAGGCATAGCCCGCACGGCGCGCAATAGCCAGCACCGTGGCCGAATCCAAGCCACCGGAAACCAGCACCACCGCCTTTTTCAATTCCGCATCAGACATCGCCGCCATCACTCTCCCCCCTTAATTTGTCAGGAGAGGAAAATTCATGCGCACAGCGCGCGCTAGGCCACCGCTTATTATCTCCCCGGCTCGTCGCCCCATAGATATTTGTGCAGTTGTATCTGGAAACGCACCGGCAAACGATCGGCCACGATCCAGTCCGCCAATTCCCGCGCCGGCAATTGCCGGGCGCTGGGCGAGAACAACACTTCACAGCGCTCGGTGAGACGCCGTTCCTCGGCCAGCCGTTTGGACCATTCATAATCGGCACGATCGCAGATGACGAATTTTATCTGGTCGTGGCGCGTGAGATATTGGATATTCTCGAAGCGATTCCTGGTAACTTCACCGGACCCGGGTGTTTTGATGTCCATCACCTTACATACGCGGGGATCGACCTCGTCCACGGCAAGGGCGCCGCCGGTCTCCAGGGAGACTTCATAACCGGCGTCACACAAGCGCGCCAGCAGGGCGAGGCAGCCCTTCTGCGCCAGGGGCTCGCCGCCGGTCACCGTGACATGGCGCACACCGTAGGCTGCCACCTTTTCCACGATGGCGTCGATGTCCAGCGGCTCGCCGCCGTGAAAGGCATAGGCGGTATCGCAATATTGACAGCGCAAGGGACAACCGGTGAGGCGCACGAACACCGTAGGCACGCCGACGCTGCGGCTCTCGCCCTGCAATGATAGAAATATCTCGGCGATGCGGAGGTTCATAAATAAGTTTCGAGTTTAGAGTTTCGGGTTTCGAGTTAAAAGAAGGTGGTCTATGTAACCCGAAACACGTAACTCGAAACTCGTAACTTCGTAGTTAATGTCCTTCCGCCTTCATCTTCTGCAGACGTTTATCCGCTAATTGCGCGGCGGTGCTTTGGGGATAACGTCCCTTGAGCTGTTCCAGCGTGTCCCGCGCCTTGCCCCAGTCGGCAAGCTCGTAGTAACTAAATCCCAGCTTCAACATGGCATCGGGGACCTTGGAACTTTGCGGATAGTTGTTGATCACCTTGCTGAACTCATCGCGCGCCTCACGGAAACGCCGCGCCGCGAAATGCGCCTCGCCCAACCAGTACTGGGCGTTGTCGGATAAGTTGCCGCCGGGATAGGTGGCGAGCATGTCGCGAAACGCGGCGATGGCGTCGTCATAGTGTCCGTCTTTTAGGTAATTAAAGGCCTTTTGGTAAGCCGCCTGTTCCTGTTCGGGGTTGGGCGGCGCGGCGGCGGCCGGCACTGCCGAAGGCCCAAAGGAAGGCATCACAGGTACGGCGGCCGGCGGCGACGCAGCCGCCGGGGCTGCCTGCACCGTGGAAGAAGAGGCGACTTCCAACTGACGCAGACGGCGATCGATGTCCAGATACAAATCACGCTGCCGCTGCTTGATACCGTCGAGGTCGTTGGATTGAACCTCCAAATCGCCCCGCAGCTTTTGCACATCTTCCTGCAGTCGCTGAATGCGCATCATCAAATCGGCCAAGGCCTGGCCTTCCACCACCCGCTCCAACTTGGTAACGCGCGCATCCAACGACGGCGCGGCGGCGCCTTGCGGCGTGATAGTCACCACCGGCGCTCCCTGCGTATCCGCCGCCGCGGGCAACGCCGCCGTTACGGCGGCGGCCAACGCGACGAAAAGTACCGTACGGGCCATCATTATTGCGCGTAAACGATCTCTACTCGGCGATTCAAGTGCCAAGCGGACTCATCATGCCCCAATGCCGCAGGGCGCTCTTCACCGTAACTCACGGTGGTGATCTGCTGGTCGGAGACGCCCATCAGCAACATCATTTGCTTCACGGCATTGGCACGGCGCTCGCCGAGGCCGATGTTATATTCCCGCGTACCGCGTTCGTCGGTATTGCCTTCCAGGGTGACCTTGATATCGGGATGTTGTGACAGGTAGCCGGCATGGGCCTTGATTATCGCGCGATCCTCGTCACTAATCGTGCTGCTGTCATAATCGAAGTACACCACCTTCGTCGATAACAAATCGGCCGCTTCCCCACTGGCGGCTCCCGGCATGGCGCCGCCGGGTAAAGGCGTCGCCTCGGCACCGCCGCCCGGTGCCACCGGCGTTGTCGTCGCCGACTCCGCGCCTTGTCCTTGACCGTTTACCACGGGCGCGCCCTCCCCCGACTTCTTGGTACCGGTCGTGCCGCAGGCCCCCAGCATCGTAACGGAAATGACGATTAATCCGAGCTTGATCCACTTATTCATGTTGTACTCCTGTCCTCAATTGATATTTGGTTTATTGTCGCAAGGGTGCCCACACCGGTTCCCGCGCATCGCCTTCCCGGGCGGAAAGACGTTGCTTCACCCGACCATCCACCGATACCGCCGCCAACACGCCGCGATTCCTCACCTCCGCCGCATAGATGATCATCCTACCATTTGGCGCGAAACTCGGCGACTCGTCCAGTGGGCCGTCGGTCAATATTTGTATGCGTTTGGTCTGCAAATCCATCACGGCGATCTGATACCGATTATTCTCGCCATGCACAAAGACAATGCTCCGTCCGTCGGCGGAGTAGGACGCCCGCGCATTATACGGTCCCTCGAAGGTCAGGCGTTCGGCATGCCCTCCGTTGGCGGCGATGCGGTAGATCTGCGGCGTACCGCCGCGGTCGGAAGTGAAGATAAGGGAACGGCCGTCCGGCGACCAGGCCGGCTCGGTATCGATGCCGAGGCTGTCGGTCAAGCGCCGCAATTGTTTGCTGGCCAAATCCATAATGTAAATATCCGGATTGCCGTCCTTGGACAATACCAAGGCCATTTTACTGCCGTCCGGCGACCAGGCCGGCGCGCCGTTGATGCCGTCGAAGGACGTGAGCAGCTGCCGCGTGCCGCTGCGCAGGTCCTGCGCGAAGATCCGGGGCCGCTTGCTCTCGAACGAGACATAGGCCAGGCGCGAACCGTCGGGGGACCACGACGGCGACATCAAAGGCTGGGGGGACTGCACCACCGTCCGCGGATCGTAGCCGTCGGAATCCGCCACCTCCAAGGTATAACGACGCTTGCCGGCCGCCACATCGGTCACCGTGATATAGGCGATGCGGGTGGCGAAGGCCCCGGGCTCGCCGGTAAGCGTCTCATAAATCATATCGGCGATTTGATGGGCGGTGCGGCGCAGATTGGCGGCGTCGCTGCGGATGCTGTAACCGGACATCTGCACGCCGCGGAAAACATCGAACAACTGAAATTGCACCGTATAGCCGGCGCCCTGCGTTACCACCTTGCCGATTACCAGATTGTCCGCCTTGATCAGGCGCCAATCGCGGAAATTGACCTGAGAGGCCTCATAAGGTCGGGCGATGAGATCCTCATTGGCCACCGGCGCGAATCGGCCGCTGCGCCGCAAGTCCGCGGCGATGACACCGGCCACGTCCACCGGCAGGTTCATACCCACCGGACCGAAGGGCACCACGGCGATAGGCGTGGCGCCTACTATGCCCTGGGTAATCTCGATAGTCAAAGCGGCCCGAACATTACCCGCCAAGAACAAGCCCAAACCAATTATCAGAAAAAAGCGCTTTAATAAACTCAAAACTCAGCCCTCTGGTTTAAAGACAAAATCAAACTCACGCAATGATGGATCCGGCGGCGCCGGCAAGGGTGACGATCTTAACACCGCCGTCTCCGCGGAACGGTCAAAAGCGGCATCACCGCTACTCCGGGTCACGTGCGCCTCAACAACTTCGCCGCCGGGGATCAAGCGCACACGTACCGTACACTTCAAACCGGTACGGGCGGTGGCCGGACGTATCCAATTTCCATTCACGATGTTCTGCAACTGCGCAGAATACAGACTCATCCTGGAAGCCAACTCGCGCCGTTGCTGTTCCGCTTTCGCCTGCGCGACGCGATCGGCCTCTTCCTGCGCCATCTGCTGTTGCAGAAACTCCTCGTTCTCGCGCTGGCGACGCGCTTCGTCGGCCTTGCGTTGCTGTTCCACTTTGCGCTTGGCTTCCACCGCCTTACGCTGCTCATCCGCCTTGCGTTTGACCTCCCGTTCCGCCTGTTGTTTTTGTTCAGCAATACGCTGTTTGACCTTCGCTGCCTGGTCTGCCTTGATCTTCGCCTGTTTTTGCAACGCCGCTTCCTGCTGTTTTTTCTTTTGCGCGGCCTCCTGCGCATCGCGCTGCCGCTGCGCCTCGGCACGCTGCCTGTCCAGCTCCGCCTGACGGCGCTGCTCCTCTGCCTGGCGTTTGGCCTGTTCCGCGTCGAGCTTGCGCTGCTTCTCGGCTTGCAGCTTGGACTCGTCGATCACCGTGGCCTTGACGATTTCGGCGTTGCCCGGCAAGGCCGCCGGTTTGCTGTTCCACTGTATACTCACCACCAATATCGCGATCAGCGCCACATGGACCAGCACCGCGAAAAACAGCGCACCGGGATTTTTCAATAATTCTTTGAGCATGTCACCTCGACCGCCGCGGCAGGGAAATCTTCCTGATCAAATCGGTCGCACTTCGCATTCAACGCCGCCGCGACGTCTTTTCCGGCGGTTGCGTCAACAGTCCCACGCTGGGCGCGCCGGCCTGTTGCAACAAGGTCATGGCGTACACCACTTTGCCGTAGGCGGCGTCCTTGGCGCCGCGCACCAGTACCGGTACGTCCGGCTGCTTTCTCAAAACCACGCGCACATAATTTACCAGTTCATCGTCGCCCACCAGACGCTGATTCTTGTCCGCATCGAGATAAAGCCTGCCTGCGGTGTCGACGGTCACCACCAAGGGCTCCTTGCCTTGCTGATCGACCGGATTGGCGGATGCCTGCGGCAAGTCTATCTTGACTCCCTGCGTTAACAGCGGCGCGGTGATCATGAAAATCACCAGCAAAACCAGCATGACGTCGATGTACGGCACGACATTGATCTCACCCATCAAGCCTTTTCCAACGCGGCGACTCGCCATGGCGCTCTCCTTACACTGCGGGCCTACGCATGGGCCTGTCTTTGCAACACCGATGAGAACTCTTCCAGAAAATTGTCGTAGCGATTCACCAGCCGGTCCGTCTCGGTGGAATACCGGTTATAGGCGATTACCGCGGGGATAGCGGCGAACAGGCCCATGGCGGTGGCGATCAAGGCCTCGGAGATCCCCGGCGCCACCATGGCCAGGGTCGCCTGACTGACGTTGCCCAGGGCATGAAAGGAATTCATGATGCCCCACACCGTACCGAACAGCCCCACATAGGGACTGGTGGACCCCACAGTGGCGAGAAACGGCAGATGAAGCTCCAGGGTCTCGGTCTCACGGTTCAAGGCCACGCGCATCGCGCGCTGCACCCCCTCCATCATCTCGCGGGGGTCGATGCTGCCCTGCGGGCGCAGCCGGGCGAATTCCCTGAAGCCGGCGTGAAAGACGTTCTCCATGCCCCGGATGCGATCGCCGCGCTGCGACAATTCTTTATAGAGCTGGGACAGATCGCCGCCGGACCAGAAGCGCGTCTCGAAGTGTTGCGCCGCCGCCTGCGCCGACTTCATCACCTGGCGTTTGCGGAAGATCACGAACCACGACATCATCGACAGCGCCAGCAACAGGGCCAACACCAGTTGCACCAGTACGCTGGCGTGTATCACCAATTGAATAATCGACAAATCAGCCGCCACGACAAATCTCCGCATGCAGTTGGGAAGGAATGGGACGGGGCCGCATGGTACCGGAATCCAGGCAGGCGATCCTCACCCGGCCGGTGCACAACAAGGCGGCCTTATCCGCGATGAGTTCTTCATATTTACCTCTATCGAGTCGCTCCGTCGGGTCGTTGCGGCGAGCGGACGAGGCGCGCACGATATATTGGCTGAACACCAGACTGGCCCTGCCGGGCTTTGCAACGGCCGCCGTCACCCACAGCAAATCGTTAAAGCGCGCCGGCTGCAGATAGTCCAAGGTCAGGGAATGCACCGCAAATAACACCTTGTCGCGGTCAATGAGTTCATCCTGCTCCACGCCGAGACTGCGTAACCACTCGGTGCGGGCCCGCTCCATGAATTTGAGATAATTGGCATAGTAGACTACGCCACCGCTGTCCGTATCTTCGTAATAAACGCGCACCGGCCACACAAACATCAAACATTCCGTCGCTGGTTGGATTCTCCAGATATCGCGACACGTCGAAATCGACGCGCGGCGACAAATCTTGCGCGGGATAGTCTAACGCAAATCGCGGTGAGTTGCCTTTAATTAGGATACGCAGGAGTTTACGGAAAAAATTACGTTGCGGTGACGGCGGTTGTTTAACCGCCCTGCCCGCCATGCGTCTCTCGCACCTTAAAAAGAAAGGGAAGACGACCGGCGCGCTAGCTGTCCTCGAACAACTCGAGACTGGCCATCACCTCGCGCCCCATGGGCGGGGCCAAGCCGAAATGGGCGTAAGCATGGCGGGTCGCCACCCGTCCGCGGGAGGTGCGCATCAAAAATCCCTGCTGGATCAGAAACGGTTCCAAGACGTCCTCGATGGTGCCGCGTTCCTCGCCGATGGCGGCGCTGAGGCTGTCGATGCCCACCGGGCCGCCGTCGAATTTCTCGATTAGGGTGAGCAGCAGCTTACGATCCATCATATCGAAACCCTGATGGTCCACGTCCAGCAGGTCCAAGGCGCGATCCGCCACGGCGCCGCTGATGCGGCCGTCCGCCTTGACCTCCGCGTAGTCGCGCACCCGGCGTAACAGACGATTGGCGATACGCGGCGTCCCCCGCGATCGGCGCGCGATCTCCGTCGCGCCTTCACCGTCGAGGCTGAGTCCCAGAATGGCGGCGGAACGCTGTGCGATGGTGACCAAATCCTCGATGGTGTAAAACTCCAGCCGCTGCACGATGCCGAAGCGGTCCCGCAGCGGCGAGGTCAGCAGACCGGCGCGGGTGGTGGCTCCCACCAGGGTGAAGGGTGGCAGATCCAATTTGATGGAGCGGGCCGCCGGCCCCTCGCCGATCATGATATCGAGCTGATAATCCTCCATGGCGGGGTAGAGAATCTCCTCGATCACCGGACTCATGCGATGAATCTCGTCCACGAACAACACGTCGCGCGCCTCGAGATTGGTGAGTATCGCCGCCAGGTCGCCGGCCCGCTCCAACACCGGCCCGGCGGTGTGGCGCAGGTTGACGCCCAATTCGTTGGCGATGATATGCGCCAGCGTCGTCTTGCCCAGACCGGGCGGGCCGAAGATCAGGGTGTGATCCAGGGCCTCGCCACGCTGCCTGGCGGCGTGGATGAATATCTCCATCTGCTCGCGCACCGCCGGCTGCCCCACGTAGTCCGCGAGGGACTTGGGACGGATGGCGCGATCGATGGCTTCATCCTCGGGACGATCCAGGGCGGAGGTCATGCGGTCGTTGTGGATCATGGCGAGATGATGCCCCTAGCCGGCAAAAGCTGCAACTTTACGCTTCAAGACTTTGATCCCGTTTGTAAGGCGCGGCGGATAATCTCTTCGCAGACCAAACCCTCGCTGTGCACCTTGAGCACCATGCGGCTGGCGTCGGCCGGTTTGTAGCCCAAGGCCACCATGGCGCTGATAGCGTCATTCACCGCGTTGGATTCCAGGGCAGGCGTCGTCGCGCCCGTCTGCAGCGAAGGCATGGCGACGGCCTTGCCATCCAGGCGGTCGCGCATCTCCATCACCAGCCGCTCCGCGGTCTTCTTGCCCACCCCCGGTAACTTCACCAGCCGCGCCACGTCGTTGTCGCGCACGCAGCGCACGAAGTCATCCACGGCGATCCCCGACAAGATGGCCGCCGCCAGCTTGGCGCCAACGCCGTTGACCTTGATCAAATCACGAAACAGGCTCCGCTCCGATTCGGTGGCGAAGCCGTAGAGAATATGGGCGTCCTCGCGCACGATAAGATGGGTGTGCAACACCGACTCCTGTCCCACCGCCGGCAGTTTGAAATAGGTGGTGAAAGGTACTTCCAGTTCATACCCCACACCTTGCACGTCCAGCAGTACATAGGGTGCCTGCTTCAATATTAAAGTGCCGCGCAACCGTCCGATCATCGCCAGCGTCCCCCGCGCATGCCGCGCACCGCGGCGGGCATGGCGCTCAGGGTCTGGCGGGTGTGGCTGTGACACAGGGCGCACGCCAAGGCGTCGGCGGCATCCTCCTTTGGGGATTCAATGAGTTGCAATAAAGTCTTCACCATGTGCTGCACCTGCCGCTTGTCGGCGGCGCCCCGTCCCACCAAGGCCTGCTTGATCTGAGCCGGGGAGTATTCGGCTATGGGCAGGACGCGATTCATCACCGCACAGATCGCCGCACCCCGCGCCTGACCGAGTTTGAGGGCCGAATCCACGTTGCGCTGCACGAACACCTTCTCGATGGCGATCTCGGTTGGTTGATATTCCGTCACCACCGCCACGACACCATCGAAGATGGCGCGCAGACGATCGGGAAAACTTATGTCATCCACCCGCACGCAACCGCTGGACACATAAACGGAACGGCGCCCACGCAACTCGATCACGCCGTAACCGGTGATTCGGGAGCCGGGATCGATGCCAAGAATTCGGGTCATAGTTTCGCCAGCACGTCCTCAGCGATGTCCGCATTCGAATAGACATTCTGCACGTCATCGAGGTCCTCCAGCATTTCCATCAACTTGAGCATCTTGGCGGCATCTTCGGCCTGCAGCGCCACGTCAATGGCGGCGCGCATAGTAATCTCGGCGCTTTCCGCTTTCAATCCCGCCGCGGTCATGGCCGTTTTTACCGCCTCGAATTGGTCCGGCGCAGTAAGCACATCGATAGAGCCGTCGGGATAACTCACCACGTCATCGGCACCGGCCTCCAAGGCCACCTCCATGATCTTATCTTCATTGCTGCCCTGGGGATATGTGATGATCCCCGCCTTGGTGAACAGATAGGCCACCGAACCGTCGGTGCCGAGGTTGCCGCCGCACTTGGTAAAGGCGTGACGCACCTCGCCCACGGTGCGGTTACGGTTATCGGTCATGCAGTCCACCATCACCGCCACCCCCCCGGGGGCATAACCCTCGTAGCGCACATCTTCATAATGCTGGTCTTCCGAGGCACCGGCGCCGCGCTTGATGGCGCGATCGATAGTGTCTCTGGTCATGTTCGCCGTCAGCGCCTTGTCGATGGCGGTGCGCAAGCGCGGATTGGATGCGGGGTCACCGCCCACCATGCGGGCAGCTACGGTAATCTCGCGGATCAGTTTGGTAAAAAGCTTGCCGCGCTTGGCGTCTTGCGCACCCTTGCGATGTTGAATATTCGCCCACTTACTATGTCCTGCCATGGGTTCCTCTTATAAGATATCCAAATTGCCGTAGTGTACCATCGCCCCGAATCATCGTCCCTTCTCTCGGTGGGAGAGGCTCTAAAAGGTCTCGCGAGAAAATCGCCCCGCGGAGAGAAATGCCGCTATCTGGCGCGCCGCCGCCGCGGAAAACAACAATCCCGAATGGGTAACGGACACGGTAATGTTATCCGTCTGCTCCGGTACCAGCGTCTCCGCCACCGCCACAAGTCCGTCGTTGGGGCGCGGCAACCCCGGGATCAGCCGGCCGACGCCGAACGGCATGGTGCCGGCGATCACGCCCAGTTCTCTCCCACCCGGCCAACGCGGTCCGTCTCCCAGCAACGCGCCGCGCAGGCTCAAACCGCACAGCCATCGCCCCAAGCGATAGCGGCTCAAGTACCGCGCCACATGGCTCCCCCGGTATGGCGTTCCCAGCAGCACCACCCGCCCCGGTCGCCGCGCCGGGAAATCCCGGAGGTATTGCGTGAGTACCAGACCGCCCAAGCTGTGACCGACGAAATGCACCGTCGACCCATCCAGCTTATTGACAAACGCGGCGAGAGCCGCGGCGTTCTGTCTTACCGTCGCACGCCGCGACGTATAGGAAAAGATCGCCGTCTCCCAGCCGCCGCGCCGCAAACGCCGCGCCAACGGCAGCATGGCGGCGCCGGGCATCCACAGGCCGTGGATCAGCACCACCGCCTCGCCGGACTTGAGTTTATGCGGGTCGCCCCGCGTATACTTATCATTCAAGCAGCCGTTACCTCCTGCATAGCATCATAATCCAATGATTTACCGCGGACCGGTCGGCACCGCCCGGCGAAGCGAATTCATCATATCGAGGAGCGCGGGAGACACGTCCCAGTCCGCACCAACATCGACATATGTAAAGCCGTTATGGAACAGCCGCAACCCTGCCCAAAATGTCACTACGTTCGCCGCCCGGACGACACCGCGCCGCCGTGGCAATGTCCCCATTGCGGGATCGCCTACGACAAATTTACCGGCAAGACGCCGAGCGGCGACGTCACCGTCCCTGTCAAAGACACGGCGAGCGGCAAGTCCAGGGGCGGCATCCGCTTCAAGACCGTCAGGATTCTGATATTAACCGTCATCTTGATATTAGTGGGCGCCGATGCCCTGCTCACCAAGTTGCGCACCGCGAGCTGGGATCACAGCTTGCGCATCGTGGTCTACCCCATCAACGGCGACGGCAGCGAAACGGCGGCGCGCTATATCGCCGGTCTCCAAGAAGCGCAGTTCGACACTATTGAAAAATTTACCCGGCAGCAGGCGTTGCGTTACCGCATCACCCTCGATCAACCCATCACTATCGCCCTGGCCAAGCCCGTTCCAGACATTCCGCCCCTCCCGCCCAGGGATGACAACCCGTTCCGGATCGTGTGGTGGAGTCTGAAACTGAGGCTGTGGGCGTTTCGCCGAGATCAGTACGACGGGCCCGCCCCCGAAGTGCGGGCCTTCACCTTGTACTACGACCCCAAGACCCATCCCGTCCTGGAACACTCCACCGGATTGGAGAAAGGCATGATCGGAGTAATCAGGTTGTTCGCCTCGGCGCAGATGGCGCCGCAAAATGACATAGTGATGCTGCACGAGCTGCTGCACACCCTGGGGGCGACGGACAAATACGATCTGAGCACCGACCAACCCATTTTCCCGGACGGCTACGCCGAGCCCGATTTGCAGCCGCGTTTACCCCAAAGGGCGGCGGAGATCATGGCGGGCAGGATACCCCTGACCAACAACCGCGCCGAAATGCCGGACAGCCTGGCGGATGTGGTGGTCGGCGCCAAGACCGCCCGTGAAATCGGCTGGCTCAAGGAGTAAAGACACCGCCGCCGCGCCGCCGCCATCCTTGAGAAAGCGAGATTCAGCAAGATATTTTATCCAATAGCCGATTTACAGCGCTGGCACGGGGGAAATTTGCCCGCGGCGCAGTTCAACCGCAATCAAACACCTGACAGGATCGTCACGTCCTTGTCGTGGGACCGGTTTCCCGCGAGAGCAATCGATAGCGGTTATCTGATTATTTCCGGTCGCCGCTTTCTTGTTGCGGCTTAACCTTGGGAGTCTCCGTTGCCTTATTCGTCGTGGCGGGAGCCGGCGCGAACACGCCGTTGTCGTCGCCGGGAGCGGATTCAGATTCGTGGGCGGCCGGCTTCATCTTATAGAGCATATCCATCATTTCCTGGAAACGCTTGGCATCGGCGTTTTCAGCCGCCTGCGCCTCCCGTGCCGCGGCGGCGTCTTCTCGTCTTTCCGCTTTATGTGCGCAGCCGCCGCACGCCAGTATCTGCGCCGTCAACAACACTAAGATTGCCGCTTTATTCATGCTCATGAACGCCGCCCCGTCTCTGCAAGCCTCGAATTTTAAGGCGGCCCGCCCCACCGCCCAGACGCTTATAGGACGATAGTTCGGCCATAAGCCTCAAACTATAATATTGAGCGCATCAGGCTAACGCCCGCCACTCGCGGATTACCGCCGCCTGACCGCGGTAATAACCTTCGCCGTCAATGAGGTTCCACACCGTGGCGGCGCGGATCATAAATCGTCGCCCGGTCTTGGAGATGCGGACACCTGAATAATGATCAGAATAGCCTTGCGTGCTGACCTGGGCCAACAACCGGTATCGCTCCTTTTGATTCGCCGGTTCCGCGGAAAGCCGCGACGTCAACGCCGTGAATTCATCCCAAGTCATCTCGAACAACTGCAAGGCCAGCCGATTACCGTAGGTAAAGACCGGATCCGGCTGCGCATCGTGGGAAACCAACGCAAACGGCGCTTCGTAAAGCGCCCGCACCGCATCCGCCGGACTAACTTCAGACGCCAGCAAGGTATTGCCGGTCCAATGCCGGTAACTATTGCGCAACAGCGCGGCGTGTTCAAACAGAAATGGCGAATCAAAGTCGATCATCACGGCCCACCCTGCGTGACAGCAGCATCGCGGCTGCGCGATCCCGATCTCCCAGCCGCCTAGCTTACACCAAACATCGGTGCCCGAAGCCGATCTGCTACAGTATCCCTACAACATCACGGCAAGCGGCGGCACCGTCGCAAAATCCAAGGTTTACGCCATGAACCGCCTACAGCGCTGGTGGCAGCAACGCTTCCTGCACAAACACCGCATCCCGCTGCATCTTTGGGAAAGCGCCCTGTCCCGATCCGCCGTTCTGGCACCGCTCGACAGCGAAGAGCGCCATCGCCTGCGCGAACTGACCAGCCGCTTTCTCCGCGACAAGAGTATCGGCGGCGCACAGGGCCTGTTCGTGACCGACGAGATGCGGGTGCTGATCGCATCCCAGGCCTGTCTGCTGATCCTGAATCTCGACCTCGATTATTTCGCCGGCTGGCACGAAGTCATCGTCTATCCCGACAGCTTCATGGCGACGCACCAGGAATACGACGAGGCCGGCGTGGTGCACGAAACCCGCCATGCCCTGGGCGGCGAGGCGTGGGGGCGGGGACCGGTGATTCTGTCCTGGCAGGACGCCCGCCCCGGCGCCTATCCTCACGGGCCGGGCTCCAACGTCATCCTCCACGAATTCGCGCACAAAGTGGACATGCGCAACGGCGCCGCCAACGGCATGCCGCCGCTGCACGCCGACATGTCGCGCCCCGCCTGGACCCAAGCGCTCACCTCGGCATACGATGATCTCTATCAACAGCTGCAACGCCGCAACCACACCGCCATCGACCCATACGCCGCCGAGAGCCCGGCGGAATTCTTCGCGGTACTCACCGAAACCTTCTTCGAGCTGCCGCGGCGTTTGTATGAGACCTATCCGAAAGTATATGAGGTCTTCAAACAGTTCTACCGGCAGGATCCTTTGATCAGGATTGGGCGGGCATAGCGTTCAGTGCGGTACGGATATGGAGCAACCATCCCGTCCGCTGCGCGGCCGCTCCGCTTCAAGATTCGCAGGGCGAATTACTATTGCCTCCCGGCTCCGTAATATTGTGACGATGCGCTTTTCTTTAATACTTCCGCCATATTCAAGGAGAGGTGCCCCATAGGGTCGAGGGGATGCGCCACAAGGCGCTCAATAATCCCGCCACAACCCTATGTTAAAATCTCCCTCCGCCACGCAAAGGACCCGCCATCGCTACTCCCCGCCAACTCGCCGCCGCACGCCGCCTCTCTCCCTTGCGGGAACTGTGGCCTTTTCTCCGACCCTATCGCCGCCGCATCGTCCTGGCGTTTACCTTGCTGTGCCTCGGTTCCGCCGCTATCCTGGTGGTGCCTTTGGCGTTTCGCGACCTCATCGATTTCGGTTTCGGACAACAGGCCAAGGCCGGCACCGGCCTGCTGGGCGGCCTGAGCCTCAACGGCCACTTCCTCGCGCTGTTCGGCCTGGCGGGCTTCTGGGCCCTGGCGGTGTCGGCGCGCTATTACACGGTGACCTGGGTGGGTGAGCGCGTCACCGCCGACCTGCGCAGCGCGGTGTACGCGCGGATGCTGAAACAATCGCCGCAATTCTTCGAGACCCTGCAAACCGGCGAGGTGTTGTCGCGGCTCACCGGCGACACCACCCTCATTCAGACCGTGGTCGGCAGTTCCATCTCCATGGGCCTGCGCAGCCTGTTCCAGTTCATCGGCGGCATGATCATGCTGGCGGTTACCAGTTTTCATCTGTTCTCCATCAATCTCGGACTGATGGCCCTGGTGACGCTGCCCATCCTCGCCATCGGACGCAAACTGAAAAAACTGTCGCGCGAATCCCAGGACAAAATCGCCGACGCCTCGGCCTTGGCCGGCGAGAAACTCAATGCCATCCCCACGGTACAGTCCTATACCCAGGAGCTGCGCGAAACCCGACGCTTCGCCGATCGCGCCGAAGCCAGTTTCGTCACCGCCGTGCGTCGCACCCGGGTACGCGCCGCGCTTACCGGGCTGATAATCACCGCGGTGATGGGCACCATCCTCTTCGTGTTGTGGATCGGCGCCAACCAAGTGCGCGACGGCACCATGAGCGGCGGGCAACTGGCCTCGTTCATCCTCTATGCGGTTTTGGTGGCGGGAGGCGTGGGCACCATGGCGGAAGTGTGGGGCGACGTGATGCGCGCCGCCGGCGCCACCGAACGCCTGCTGGAACTGTTGCGCGCCGAATCCGCCATCGCCGAACCCGCCGTTCCGCGGGTGTTGCCGCAACCGCGGCAAGCGGCGCTCCACTTCGATCATGTCACCTTCCGCTACCCGGCGCGGCCGGAAATCGCGGCGCTGTACGACATCACGCTCGACATCGCAGCCGGCGAGACCGTGGCGCTGGTCGGCCCGTCCGGCGCGGGCAAGACCACCCTCTTCCAACTCTTGCTGCGCTTCTACGACGTGACGGTGGGACGCATCCTTCTCAACGGTCGAGACATCCGCGACTTGTCCCTGCGCGAACTGCGCGACAAGATCGCCATTGTCCCGCAAGACCCGGTGATCTTCTCCGCCAACGCCCTGGATAATATCCGCTACGGCCGCCCCGCCGCCGCCGACGCCGCAGTCACGGCCGCCGCCCGCGCCGCGCAAGTGGAAGGGTTCATCGACCGTTTGCCGGAAGGCTATCAAACCTTCCTCGGCGAACGCGGTACCCGCCTCTCCGGCGGCCAGCGTCAGCGCATCGCCATCGCGCGCGCCATCCTGAAAGACGCGCCGTTATTGTTGCTGGACGAAGCCACCAGCGCCCTCGACGCCGAATCCGAAATACTGGTGCAACAGGGATTGAATGCCGCCATGCAGGGCCGCACCACCCTGATCATCGCCCACCGCCTTGCTACGGTACAGAAGGCGCAACGCATCGTGGTGCTGGAACAAGGCCGTATCGTCGAAACCGGCACCCCCGCCGACCTGCGCAATCAGAGCGGACTCTATGCGCGGCTGGCGAGCCTGCAATTCAACTTGTGATTGCAGCGTGACGGGGTTCGCGCGTCTTTAGTAACCCATCTACAACTACCTTAACTCGCTACGATGCAACGCCTCGTGCCGCCGCACCTTCAATTACCAGCATTTTTTCCGAACGGGTCATCCGCTTGATGGCGTGCTCGCGCCGCGCCGCCGCCGCGCGATCGCCGCACTGTTCCTGATACACCAGCGCCACCGGACGCCGCACCCGGGTGTACTTGGCCGCGAGCGCATCGCTGTCATTATGTTCAGCTACGCGGCGCGCGGCATCGGTGGCAATCCCGGTGTACAGACTGCCGTCGGCGCAACACACTATATAAACGCACCATGCCGCCGCCATATCCCATCAACCCCCTACAGCCGCTCAAACCGACCGCGCCGCCGGGCGCTGCGCAAGCCAGATGACGTGCCGCGCGCCTTTGATACCGCGCGCCCGCACCCGCACCTCCTCCACCTCGAATCCCGCCTTGAGCAATCGGCCGGTGAACACCGGCTCGCGACCGGCCGACCACACCGCCAACACCCCGCCGGCGCGCAAGGCGTCGTACGCCGCGGACAAGCCCTCGCAACCGTAGAGCCAGTCGTTATCCGTACGAGTCAAACCCTCAGGCCCGTTATCGACATCCAGCATGATCGCATCGTACGTACATGGCCGCGCCGCGATCATCCGCGCCACATCGCCCTCGCATACCGTCACCCGCGGATCCGACAGCGGATGCCCGGCAAGCTCGCCCAGCGGTCCCCGGTTCCAGATCACCACCTCCGGCACCAATTCGCACACCGTCAGCCGCGCCGTCGCGCCGAGCTGCCGCAGGGCCGCGGCCAACGTGAATCCCATGCCCAACCCGCCGATCAACACCCGCGGTTCGCCGCACCCCGCCAGCCGGGCGCAGGCGAGTTCCGCCAGTTTTTCCTCGGAGCCATGGCGGCGGCTGTTCATCAGTTCGCCGCCGCCGCGATCGAGCCGGATGGAAAATTCATCGTCGCGCCGGTAGAGCGACAGCCGCTTGCCAGCGCCCGCCACCCGCGCCTCGCCGAGCAACACCCAGGGAATCATCGTCGCCTCGAGGAAATACGCATCGCCGTTAATCCGCCCCCGTTGGACATCAACCGTTGCGCGCCGACGGGGTGCGCAGATATAAAAGCTCCACCTTCTCCCTGGCCCACGGAGTTCGCCGCAGAAAGGTCAAACTCGATTTAATACTGGGGTCGTGCTTGAAACATTTGATATTAATCATGCTCCCCAAGGCTACCCAGCCGTGCTGTTCCACCAGACGACTCAACATCATCTCCAGTGTAATACCATGCAACGAATTATTAACCTGGCTATCGCCCATGCCTCTCTCCCGCCGGCCGTGCGTTTCGGCACGGAAAGCTAGTCACCGACCTTCCCCTCGGCCTCCTCCGCCTTCTTCACCCGAATCTTACTGCCGCCGATCATCTGGGCGTTCAGCGCCTTGATGGCCATCTTGGCATCCCCCGCATGGGGCATCTCGACAAAACCAAAGCCCTTGGATTTCCCGGTCGCCTTGTCGATCACCACCTTGCAATACTGCACATTGCCATGGACCTTGAACAAGGCCAGCAGCTCATCTTCCGTGGTTTCACGGGACAGATTACGCACCAATATTTTCATGCTCGTGCCCCAAAATTAGAATCAGCGGGTCTTCGGGCGGGCAATAGCGATAATGATCCCCGGCGCGGCACATTGCCATTCACCCGGCGCCATCGCCCCGATTGATGCCAGTATAATCCCAGCGCCAGTGGCGGCGCCCCGATTTATTGCGCGCTGCTTCGCCACCGCCGCCCCAGCCGCTGCGCTACACTACCTCCGGACGCGGACTGATTCATGACTAGCCATGCGATTGAATAAATATATCAGCGAAACCGGCCTGTGCTCGCGCCGCGAGGCGGACGAGTGGATCGCCAAAGGGCGGGTCACCCTCAACGGCAAGCGCGCCGAGTTGGGCAGCCGGGTCAACGAGGACGACGAGGTGCGCGTGGACAAGCGCGTCATCGGCGCGCGCAGGAAACGGCGTGTCTACATCTGCCTCAACAAACCCGTGGGTATCACTTGCACCACCGAACGGCACATCGCGGGCAACATCATCGATTTCGTCGGCCATGCGGAGCGCATCTTTCCCATCGGGCGGCTGGACAAGGAATCCGAGGGTTTGATCCTGCTCACCAACGACGGCGACGCCGTCAACGGCGTATTGCGTTCGGAGAATAATCACGAGAAAGAATATATCGTAACCGTCGACAGGCCGGTCGACGACGCCTTCATCGCCGGCATGAGCGGCGGCGTGAATATCCTGGGCGCGCGCACCAAACCCTGCAAGCTCAGCCGCATCGATAAATTCACCTTTCGCATCATCCTTACCCAGGGATTGAACCGCCAGATCCGGCGCATGTGCGAGGTATTCGGCTACGAGGTGAGGCGGCTGAAGCGCATCCGGATCATGAATATCAGTCTCGGCGGCTTAAAGGTCGGCCAATGGCGCAACCTGTCGGAAAAGGAACTGAGCGGTTTGCTGCCCGCGGCGGACAAGCGTCCCGCGGCGCGGAGACCGCCGCCGGCATCGCCCAACACCGCACGCACCCGCTAACGCCAAGTCGGCGTGAGCGGCGCATCATGCGTCCCTACGCCGCCACGCCGAAAAATCTCCCGACCCCCGCGGTCAAGGCCATCGCCAGAGCCCCCCAAAATGTCACTCGAGCCACGCCGATGCCGATGGGCGCCCCCCCGGCCTGCGCCGCGAGACCACCCAGCAGCGCCAGTGACGCCAATGACAAACCCGCAACGAGGGTCACCAGTTGCGCATCCGGCGCCACGACGGCGGCCGTGAGGGGCAGCGCCGCGCCCACGGAAAACGTGCCGGCCGACGCCAGCGCCGCCTGAATAGGCCGCGCGCTGACCCGATCGAAGATACCGAGTTCATCCCTGGCATGGGCGCCCAAGGCATCATGGGCCATCAGTTGCTCGGCCACTTTGTCGGCCAGGCCCGCGTCCAATCCTCTACCCCGGTAAATCTCAGCGAGTTCCTGCAGCTCGTACTCCATATTGGCGTCCAGATGACGTTGCTCCAGTTCCAGGTCGGCCTTTTCCGTGTCCGCCTGGGAGCTGACCGAAACATACTCACCCGCTGCCATGGACATCGCGCCGGCCACCAGACCCGCTATCCCGGCCAGCAGTATCTCACCGCGCGCCGCCTGCGCCGCCGCTACGCCGATGACCAAACTCGCCGTGGAAACGATGCCGTCATTGGCGCCCAGCACCGCGGCGCGCAACCAGCCTACACGATGGGAACGGTGATCTTGCTTATGATCCATAACATATTTCTATTTTGTGTAGCCTATAACCCTATGCGCGTCCGGCGGTTGTCCGTCTCAATGCCGGCGTCCTCCGCGAACAACGCGACGAGATCAACCCGAAACCCCTCATCCGCGCCATGGTAGAGGAATTGCCCTGCGCCGCACAAGTTCGCCGGCGCCTATTGTGAACCTTAACTTATCGCAGCAACGCATTATGAAGATTCGAAATACATCGGGTTCCGCAATATGAACCTGTCCCTCCCTCGGATGTCGAATTATGGCCCGGTCCGATGTCGCCAAATAGTGTGAGCAAAAAGGTAATTCAGGATGTCGACCCGTCAAAAGTGAAAGGAGTAGACTTACTATTATGCGACGCTGAATTCATTATCACTTTGACATCGTTTATGCATGCGCTTACGCCGACTGCCGGTGGCACAGCAACACGCTGCGGAATTGTCGGCCGCGTCGTTTTCTTGGGAGGTGAGCTCTATGAAGAAGATCTTGGTGGCGGCGGTAGCATTTTTTGTCTGCCAAACCGGTTACGCCGACGAGTGGTATGTCGGCGCGGGTGCCGGACTGGGCTATGCCAACGATGCATCGAATAATGTCGCATCGGGTAATTCGGCGCTGGCGCAATTTGGCGTCGGTGAAATTACCTCCTATAACAACCGATCGGGAACGCTTTCTTTCCTCGGCGGTTATCGGTTCAACAAATATGTAGCCGCGGAAGTTGATTATACCTTCCTGGGAATCTACGACATGCATGGCTATACCGGCCCGGGCCGCACGCCTCCCAGCGGCAGGGAGAAAAATCAGGCGGAAGCCCTTGCTCTAGCCGCCGTCCTCACGGCACCGGTGAGCGATACATTCTCGCTTTACGGTAAATTTGGACCGACGCTTACTACGAATGAAGAAAGAACCTGCGTCAGCAATATCCGGCGGTGTGATTCCAACACCGACATCAGAAATGGATTGGTTTTTGGTATAGGCGGCTCCATTACGCCGCCCCGCCTCCTAGGAGCCATCCGCGTTGAACTCGATCGATTCAACCATGTCGGCGACACCCAAAATGAATATACCGCCGGCCGCTTCTCGCTCTTGCAGGTCCAGTATGTTTACACTTTTAGATAGTAGTTTAAGCGCAGGCGGCGGTTGTTCATGACGGGCATGTGACAGATACCCAACCCAATCGGCGCCGTGTGTCATCAAATTTAATGCTTCTCCGCCAGCACGCCGTCGCCGCGCAGTACAGTGGCCAAACCCGCGCGTTGCAGGCGCTTCGCCACTTCATTGGGCACATCGCGGCCGCTGGTCAATTTGTTGGGGCTACCGGTATAGTGAAACAACCTGCCCTTGCGCTTCAGTACCCGGGCAAGCTGGTTATAAAACACCTGAGAGTAGAGTTCACCGGCAATGCCGAAGCGCGGCGGGTCGTGCAAGATGGCGTCGATCCAAGCATCGGGCAAAGACACGATCTGCTCGCAAATATCCCCCGGCGTTAAATGCAGCACTTCATCGGTTTTTGGAGACCACGGATTCAGTTTCCGCAACCACATCACGTCGGGATTTTTCTCATACGACAGCACCTGCGCGGCCTGGCCCTGCACGCACCACGCGGCAAAATAGCCCAGGCCGCCGCAGGTATCCAAAATCACCTTGCCGCGCGGTTCGATCAATGCCACCTTGCGCTCGGCATCGCTAAAGGGAGAGATCTGCGCCGTGGGCAGCATCTTGACACCGTCAATCTCGAAGGTCGGCGCTCCCCACGCCGTCGGCACCAATTTAATCAGCGCCGTGGTGTAGCGCGACGCCGGCTGAAACATCTCACCATCCCAGTAATAGATGGTTCGTTCATGACAGCGATCCAGGTAGGGAAATAATCGGCCGCGCCACATCCAGCCCGCAACGCCCGGCTCCACGCTCGCCATTGATCGCCCCAGATCCAGCGAACACGCCGCGATCTCCGCACCGGCCTGCGCCGCCGCGCGCAATATCGCGTGCTCCTTCAGGGTTAACAGCGGTCCCATCTAAGCGCCCGCCATCGCGGCCGTCGCGCCGGCGCAATTCTCTCTCAAAGCCGCTTCCCAGCCAGGGTCGGCGCCTTATCGAGGCGGGTTTCCACCTTCAGATAACTTACCAAGCGCAGACTGCCTTCTTGATGCAACATCTCGTGAATCTTCGCCACGGCGGCGAGGATCTCCGTCAGTTCACCCTCGATGTCGGTGCCCGAAGCATGGGTCTCGACAATGAAATCATACCCCTGCAACAGCTCGACTACACGAAGGATTTCCCGCCTGACCGAGACACCGCTGCCGATGGGTATGACCTGTAATTCCGCAGTAGCTTTCATTTCAATACCTCGTTATAAAGGACGGCGTCCCCGGTTTACCCCATGATGAAAAACTCGCGTTATAATTCCTGCGGCGCCGGCGCAACCTGTCATGATTGCCGCCATGGCGGCGACTCCAGAATATCACTCATGCCTGACACAGCGCACCGCGCAAAATTTGCACATCCGTCCCTGCTCCATCTAGCGTGGTACACGACGGGACTGCTCTTGTTGGCGGGTTGCGCCGCGCCTTATGTGCGTCCCGCCGCGCCCGACTCGATGAGTCCTGCCTTATACGCCGACCGCGCCGTCATGGCCGACGGCTATGTATTGCCCCTCACTGTTTGGCGCCCGGGTGAGGCGGATCCGGTCCGCGCGGTGGTGCTCGCCCTGCACGGCTTGAACGATTATCGCCATGCCTTCGCCGAACTCGGCCCGTATCTCGCGGCGCGCGGCATCGCCACCTATGCCTATGACCAGCGGGGATTCGGCGCGACCGACGCACCCGGCGTCTGGCACGGCGGCCGACACCTGGGCGAAGACCTGCGGGCCATGGCAAAGCTGTTGCGCGCCGCCTATCCCGGCCGTCCCCTGTATGCCATGGGTGAAAGCCTGGGCGGCGCGGTAGTGCTCAGCTCCCTGCAACCAACGCCGCCGGAGATCGACGGCATGATTCTGGTGGCGCCGGCGGTGTGGGCGCGCTCGACCATGCCGCTGCTGCAGCGCATCACGCTCTGGCTTGGCGCGCATATCATGCCCGCGGAGATCGTCACCGGCCGCTTCTTACATATTGAGCCATCCGACAATGAGCAAATGTTGCGCGCCTTACATGATGATCCGTTGGTGATCAAAGGCACGCGGATCGATGTGTTGTACGGTTCGGCAAATGTGATGGACAAGGCCTATGCCGCCGCTCCCAAGCTCCTCATGCCGGCGTTCATCCTTTACGGACAACACGACGAGATCATCCCTAAGGCACCGATCTGCGACATGCTGGAAGAATTGCCCCGCGGCGCTCACCGCCGCTGGCGTATGGCGTACTATCACGACGGCTATCACATGCTCACCCGCGACCTGCACCGCGCAACGGTGTTGGCGGACGTCGCCGCATGGCTGTCCGATCCCGGCGCCGCCCTGCCGTCCGGCGATGAAATACTAACCGCGGACAGTCCGCGGGCGTCTTTCTGCGGCGCGCGGACTGCCGAGACAACACGTTATGTCGATGCTCATTAATTCGGCCACGTGGGGCGGATGCCGCCTGTGGGGAATAAGGGCGGGAACCCGAAACGCGCCAAACTTTTCCGCGGGATTCTGCGTCTCCGACCGGAAGGACGCGTTACACAGCGCTTGCCTCATACTATGAAACACCCTTGTTCAAACGGACAGATCAACATGGACAAAGCCACCGTCAACCAAGACAAGGGTCCCCGCCCCAGTTTATCCGCCGCGCTTCGACCCTCCCTTTGGAGAGGGGAGGATTTTTTCCCCTTCCGGTCGCCGAGGGGGAGCGCCCGCGAAAGAGACTGTATTATGCGGCCGTTACCGCAGCGACACCGCAGCAACGGTAGAAGCACGCCATGACCACACCGTTGGCAACCGTACTCGCTTACCACCAGCGTACCAAGCACCATTTTCAACGCTATGCCGCCGGACCGGGGGGATTGGACTGGGCGAGCCAGCCGGACCCGTTCCGCCGCTTCGCCGGCTGCGCGGTATTGGAGTTGCCCTTACTGGACCCGGAACCGCCGGCACGTTACGCGGATCTCTACCTGCCGGGAGGGATCGCGCCGCAGCCGTTGACCTTGAGCAACCTCGCCGCCGTGCTGGAACTGTCTCTCGGCATCTCCGCATGGAAACAATACGGCAGCGCCCACTGGGCGTTGCGCTGCAATCCTTCCAGCGGCAATCTTCATCCCACTGAAGCCTATATAGTGACGGCAGGCTGCCAGGGTATCGCGGATGGCGTGCATCATTACGTCAGCAGCGATCACCTCCTGGAACCGCGCTGCGGATTTACCGCAGCGGCCGGCGGCCAACCCCTGTTGCCGCCCGCCACCTTCCTGGTGGGGCTGACTTCGATCCATTGGCGCGAGGCGTGGAAATACGGCGAACGCGCCTTTCGCTACTGTCAGCACGACGTCGGCCACGCCATCGCCGCCGTGCGCTATGCCGCGGCCGTGCTGGGCTGGCGAGTACAGCTGCTCGCCGCCTGGGGCGACGCCGAAATCGGCGCCATCCTGGGTACGGATCGCGACGGGGATTTCGGTACCGCGGAACGGGAACACCCCGATCTCATGCTGCAAGTAGGCGCGGGAACAGATGCCGCCGCCGAGCTCAAACCCGACGCCCTGCTCGGCGCCGTCCGACGCGGCCATTGGCGGGGACAGGCCAACATCCTGTCACACCAACACCAGCACCAATGGCCGGTGATCGACGGCGTGGCCGCCGCCTGCGTCAAACCGCCCACCCGCGCGACAAGCCGGCAACCTCCGGCGCGGCCCGACCCCATCGTTACAACATCGCAACATAACGCCGCCGCGATCATCAAGCAACGGCGCAGCGCCCAGGCCTTCGACGGCGTCACCTCGATTTCCGCCGCCGCCTTCTATCGCATGTTGGACATGACCCTGCCGCGCGCCGCCACCGCGCCGTGGGACATCGTCGCCTGGCGTCCCCGCATCCACCTGTTGCTGTTCGTCCACCGCGTGGACGGGCTCGACCCCGGACTCTATTTCTTTTTGCGCAACAGCACCGTCGAGACCGTCGCGCGCGCGGAACTCTCAGCCGGGTTCGAATGGGCGCCCGTCTCGGGATGTCCCGAACACTTCGCGCTGTTCCGGCTGGCGAGCGTCGATGTGCGGGACGCCGCGCGCGTGCTGTCCTGCCACCAGGACATCGCCGCCGACGGCGCGTTCAGCGCCGGGATGCTGGCCGAATACGAGACCAGCCTGGGCCGCGACCCGTGGGCTTACCGCCACCTGTTTTGGGAAGCCGGCATCCTCGGTCAAGTGCTCTATCTGGAGGCCGAAGCGGCCGGCGTACGCGGTACCGGCATCGGCTGTTACTTCGACGACGGCGTGCACGAAGTGCTCGGCATCAAAACCCAGGCGCTGCAAAGTCTGTATCACTTTACCATCGGCGGCGCCCTTACCGACCGGCGCCTGCAAACCCTGCCGGCGTACGCCCATCTGGCGCGCGGCCAATCCGCGCGGCAATAAATCAACGTTCCCTCGACGCACGGGGTACAGACAATGTCCGGCAGCTTACAAATCCGCTTTTATGAAGAATTAAACGATTTTCTACCGTTCGAGCAGCGCAAGATCAGTTTTCGACACCGCTTCAAACAACCGGGATCGATCAAGGACATGATCGAAGCGTTGGGCGTTCCTCACACCGAAGTCGACCTGATCATGGTCAACGGCGAGTCGGTGGACTTCAATTATTTGGTACAGGACGGCGATCGCATCAGTGTCTATCCCGTGTTCGAGGCATTCGACATCACGCCGGTGACGCGTATCCGACCCGCGCCCCTGCGCGTAACGCGCTTCGTGCTCGATACCCATCTCGGCCGGCTCGCCGCCTACCTGCGCCTGCTCGGTTTCGACACGCTGTATCGCAACGATTATGACGACCGGACCTTGGCGGAGATCTCCGCCAGGGAGCGCCGCATCCTGCTCACCCGCGACAAACAACTGCTCATGCGCAAACAAATCACTCACGGCCGTTACGTGCGCGCCACGCAACCGCAACGGCAGTTAGCGGAAGTAGTCGGCCGCTTCGATCTGTACAAGTCCGAGCGTCCCTTCACCCGCTGCATGCATTGCAATGGCGAAATCCGGCCGGTACCCAAACAGGAGATCGCATCGCGCCTCTTGCCGCGCACCACGGCCCGGTACAATGAATTCCGGCAATGCGCGCAATGCAATAAGATCTATTGGAAAGGGTCCCACTACCAGCGCATGCAACAGCTCCTTGCGGCGATCAATGAACACGGCGTCGCTACTTGAAAAATGCAAGGCATCACGGGCGGCGACTCTCAGGCCTTCGCTACCCGCCCACCGTGAAAAACCGTTACTTACTCCGCGTAGATCATCTTGCGCGTCATTCCGCCGTCAACCACGAAATTGGCCCCGGTGATGAAACCCGCTTCCGATGAAATCAAATAAGCCGCCAATGCCGCGATATCGTCGGGTACGCCCACCCTGCCCGCCGGATGCTGCAGTCTATCCTGCTCGCTGTGACGGGGCATCCGCCGCACGGATTTTTTCTTCCAATCGCCGACTTCGATCCAGCCCGGACAGATACAATTTACCCGCACCCACGGACCGAGGCTCACCGCCAGCGCATGGCTCAGCGCGACGATGCCGCCCTTGGACGCCGCGTAGGCTTCGCTATTGGCCTCGGACATCAGCGCCCGTGTGGAAGCGATATTGACGATGGCACCGCCACCCGCCCGCAAGTGAGGCGCCGCATGCTTGCAGCACATGAAAGCGCCGGTCAGGTTGACGCCGATCACCGCGTTCCAATCCGCCAGCGTCACCTCGGCCAACGGCTTAAAACGGGAAATGCCGGCGTTGTTGACCAGCGCAGCGATACCGTGAAACGCACCCGCGGTCTCGTCAATTAGGCGGCGCACCTGCGTCTCGTCGGAGACATCGCAGCGAATGAAGCGGATGCTTCCCAACTTGCCGTACTCGTCGGCCGTCTCCGCGCCGGCCTGTTCATCCGCGTCGGCGATCACCACGGTCATGCCCTTTTCCAGGAGCCGTTTTGCGATGCCCTTACCGATGCCCTGAGCGCCGCCGGTCACAACGGCGGTCTGTCGTCCGTCCATCTCTCTTCCCTCCGTGGCGCAGCGCGTGTTGCATCACGCCATTGTAGCGGCAAGCACGCCGCCCGCGCATCAGGATCCGCCGCCCCGTCGAACGCGGCGCTTAATCGCCGCCGCCGCCGAGCGCCGCGACCAGGGCCAGATCGCCGGGGCGCACCGAGTCCATATCGAATTTCTTCGCCGCGGCGGCCATGCGCGTCAATCCCGCCGCCAGCGCCATGGGCGGCTGGGTCTCCCCCTTTTTAACGCGGTGAAAACGCACGGGGTTGATGCGCGCCACAACATAGGCGCGCAGATAAGGCGACTTGAAACCGCGCGTCTGCAGCCCGGCGATGACGCGCCTCACCTCACCGTCGATCTCCAGCAGGCGCGCGGCGAAGGCCTCGCGCTGGCGCAGGCTCGCCGCCAGCGTCTTATCGCTGAAGCGGTCGAGCTTTTTTAGAAAGGGACTGTAGGCGCCGCCGGCAAAGCGCGGCTGTTGTTCGTAGACGATGCCGAGGGTGAGCAGTTCGGCGGCCTCGAACTCGGCGCGATAAGCGAGTTCCCGGCTGCGCGGCTTATGCTCGGCAAGATTGCGCGCCATGCGGATCACCTCGAGGCTGCGGTCCTTGAGGTTGTGCGCCTTCTCGGTGTTGAGCGCCAGGATGCGAAAGGCCAGTTCCTCGTCCGGCGAGATCAGGGCCGTGATCTGACGCAAGCCCAGCAGCTTGGCCGCGGCAAGACGGTGGCGGCCGTTGGGCGTCCACAGGCGGCCGTCCTGCCCGCGCACCGCGATGATCGGATCCAGAAACGAGGCCACCTCTTCGATTTTTGCCGCCAGGCGCTTGGTATGCGTCGGCGACAGATCGCGTTGAAAGGGCGTCGGCTGCACCGCGGCGATGGGCAGGGCCGCCAGCAGCAGGGGCCGACCCGAGAACGGTTCGCGATAGGCGCCGATCGCCGCGCCGCCGGCGTTCTTCACCTCCCCCGCCAGTTGCGCCACCGCCGGCGCGTCCACCGCCAGCACCGTCTCCGCCGCCATCAAGCCGCGCTTGTCCTTGCGCGGCGTCAGTCGCCTGCGGGTGCTGTCGCGCCTGCGCGCCACGTTTTTTTTCTTTTTTGTTGTCCGCTTCTTCACGGCCATGGCGGATCGCCCCCACGCTGCATTCGCACAGCCCGTATACTATCCCATCCGCCCGTCTCCTTACCCCATGGAGATACTTCGGGGGTTCGGACAATCCGCAAGGATTACCCGAACCCGTCCGAACACCGCCGTTCCGATGCGGCCGCCCATCACATGATGGTCGCCAGAGCGGAGGCGATACGCTCACTCTGCTCGGGCGTGATAAGACCGTTCAGCACCTTGCCGAAACGCGGCACCTGCACCCCCGAGATGATGTATTGCCAACGATAGGCATTCAACATGGTCCGGCGGATGGCCGCCACATCCTCGCTGGTGAAAGCCCGATTGCAGTTGGCGACGAAATACTCGGCATCCTGTTTCGCCTGGACCTGGAGGATACCGTCCACCGCCGCCACCAACTCGATCAGTTCGTCCACGGCGCGGTCGCGCTGTTCGGCGCTCAGCTTCCTATCTTCCCGCACCCATTCCAACTCATCCATCACGGCATGCTGGGATTCCTCCTTCCAGTGGAAGAGAAACACGTCCTTCCACAGATCGGACAGCTGGCCGTCGGGCTCGATACTCTCCCGATAATGCACCAGGGTGAACAACTCGATGTGCAGGGTCAAAGCCAGCACCGCCCAGGTGGACTTGCCCAGCACCACCTGCGCCACCTCGTTGGGCTGGGGCAGGAAGCGATACCCCGCCGGCATCTGCTTCCCCGCCAATTTTTCCAGGCGGCGGAACAACTCCTGATGCTTGAGTTCCTCGTCGCTGAAGCGCACCAGGGCCTCCAGCGCCACTTGGTCGCCCAGAAAATGTTCGCGGCTGACCTCGAGCACCTTGGCGCAGATGAAACGCTCCACCAGACCGAACATATTGGCATAGGTGCGCCCCTGGATTTGGCTGACGAAGCGTTTTTCCGCCTCACTCAGAAAAGGCAGTTCGTTCACCTTGGAGAGGCCGTCGGGTAGAAACTTCTTGTCGAAGTCAAAGCCCCGCCCGCGAATCACATCGTCCTCGATATCCCAGCGAATCCGCTTGGAGACCTCGATGCAATGGGCGTAATGATCGCCGTCACGGGCATTGGTCGATATCTGTGTCGTGTCCATATTACAGCTCCTTTCTGTTTTAGACAGACCTGTCTGTCTTGTCAATGGGTAAAAAAATTTACCCGGGGGTATCGCCGATCAAGCGACGCACCATGTTCAGGGCGTCCTCGACCGGCTGAATCGCATGATAGAGTCCTGCCAGGGCGATGGCGCCGGTGAACGCCACCATGTATTCACTGGTCAATTCCGCGGCGTCCAGATGGCCGTACCTTTTGCTGTCCGAGGCGATCAACGCCATGGCCAGCGTCGCCACCTGCGCGCATACCTCGTCATAGACCTCTCTGCCCATTTTATGCAGCGGATGTTTCGGATCCGGAACCTCCGCCGCCATATTGATGAAACCGCAACCGCGGAATTCGGTATCCAGCAGCCAGGGCTCCAGCGAGCGCATCACCGCAAAGAACCGCTCCCGCGGGCCGCGCGCGGCCTTGATATACTTTTCTATATGGGCGACCTCGCCCTCCCTCGCCTGTTTGAGATAGGCCAGACCTAAGTCATCCTTGCTGGGGAAATGACTATAGAAGGTCGCCTTGGCCACGCCGGAGCGTTCGATCACCTCGTTGATCCCTGTGGCCCGGTAGCCTTGGCGATAAAACAGATCGCTCGCAACGCTCATCATGCGCTCCCGAGGCGAACCCTTGGGTTTCTTGATCGGCTTGCTCATGGACGGCATCATACACAATACAGACAGGTCTGTCTAGTATTTTTTTGCTCTCGCATGCCTCTGCATGAAAACCGGGATTGATACCTCATCCTGAGCCATCCGGGGTTTCCCATTACAGCCGGCATGACGCATTATCCCGAGATTGTCTACAATAACGACACTACCATTAAACCGGACTTGCCAACATGGACAATGCCGTCATCAAACGAGAGTGGGCCGCCCGCGGCTACAGTTGCGGCATCTGGACGGACCCGCCGGGCCGGACCTGGCAAGACTACGTGCATGACAGCGATGAATTGCTGATGCTGATCGACGGCGAAATAGAAGTACGCATGAACGGCAAGGTCCTGCGGCCATCAACAGGCGAAGAGATATTCATCCCCGCCAACGTAACGCATACCGTCATCAATATCGGCGCCGTGACCAATCATTGGTTTTATGGCTACAAGCGGACCCCTGCGGCCCGGGCGTAGCCGAGGTCTCTCCTTCACTCTCTACGCACACCGCCATATAAGGCCGGTTTCATTCGCACGCCGTGCCACCTGGGTTTGCCCGACGGCGGGACCGCGGCCGAGTAATTTGTTATCATGAAACACATCCATCAAGCTCTAAAACGAGGGTAGTTCATGTACGGTGAACATCACACAAATCTGAGCGTTGAATTCCCGGAATTCCAGGACAAGATCCACCGTCTCAAGGTATCCAGCCTGCATTTCAATAAGGTGTATGAGAAATATCAGGCAATCGACAACGAAATCTTCCGTATCGAAGAAGAGATCGAGACGCCTTCAGACTACTATACCGAAGACCTGAAAAAGCAACGCCTCAAGCTCAGAGATGAGTTGTACGCGCTGCTGAAGTCCGCTTGATCCATTAAAGCGCCGCGGTCGCGGTTATCAGGCTAAGTCAAGCATCATTCCTCAACCTCATCGCGGTCCCGGATAAGCTCACAATGGCGCCGGCATCGGCCTATTGTCGAGGAGCATGAGCAACCCGCGCGCAATGCGATAGAGCACCCACAATCCCGCGGCCCAGGCAACGGCGATCGCGAAGGGAATGCCCACAAAGGTAAATGCAAGCAACAGCGCGACTATCACCCAGACTACCGCGAACCAGAAGGTCCTAATCTGCCAGCGGAAGTGGGATTCGAGATAGCCGCCCCGCGCCTCCCTGCGTTTCGCATAGTTGATGATCACCGCAATGATGGAGGGCCATCCGGTGACAAACGCCGTGACCACGAATGCCGGCGTCAATATCCCCCCCAGCGCGCTCAGCGCATGCAGGCCATATATGATATAGGTCAGCGTCACCGGTCCATCGGCCGTATCGGGCGGTGTGTCCTGTCGCGTTTCATTTGCCACGCTATTCGCTCCTGTTCATGGTGTGATATCCCGGCAATAAAGCCTTTCAGCTCTGCCGCAATCTTTGGGAATTTTCCGCCGCTGCCCCATCGGCATGGGATAGCCGCGGCGCCGCATTTTTCTACAGCTTTCTCGCCTTATGATACCGCCTCTGCATTTTCCCCGTGGCGAGTTGCGCCGGTGCCCGGTCCGCCAGGGAACGTTCGATGGCCGCCAACGCCTGTTGATCGAAGATGATATGCGTCAAGCCGGACCTAGTGTAATGGAGGCCGGCAATGTAGTACGTCAACCTCGGGGTAAGCCGGCAGACCTTGCAATCCTCGGCCCCCGCCCGCACCTAACGTGTCTATATGTCATTATTCTCTAAAGGGGCGCAAACCGTCCCGCAATCGCTACGGAATAGTTTATTATTACTCCCGGCCATCCCCAGCCTGAGCTGGTTATAGTCTTGAATTCCGTCATCGCGCCCGGCATTGCCAAGAAATTCTCATGAAGACCCCAAAAAGAATCGAACCCCTCGTCGAGGACGGCCTCGTCGATGAAGTCATACGTCAGCTCATGAGCGGCAAGGAGGCCATGGTCTACGTAGTGCGCTGCGGAAAAGAAATCCGCTGCGCCAAGGTATACAAGGAGGCCAGCCAGCGCAGCTTCCGCCAGAGCGTCGATTACACCGAAGGGCGCAAGGTCAGAAACAGTCGCCGCGCCCGCGCCATGGCAAAAGGCGCCCGCTATGGGCGCATGGCGCGGGAAGAAGCCTGGCAAAGCGCGGAGGTCGACGCCTTATACCGGCTCGCCGCCGCCGGCGTGCGTGTCCCGCAACCCTACAACTTCGCCGATGGTGTGCTGCTCATGGAACTGGTGACCGGCGATGACGGCGATGTCGCCCCGCGGCTCAACGATGTGGCGCTCACCGCGGAAGAGTCCCGCGCTTATCACGGCATACTGATTAAACAGGTGGTGCGCATGCTCTGCGCCGGCATCGTCCACGGCGACTTGTCGGAATACAACGTCCTCATCGGCAGGGACGGACCCGTCATCATCGATCTGCCCCAAGCCGTCGACGCCGCCGGCAACAATCACGCCTTCGCCATACTCGAGCGCGACGTCAACAACCTGGCCGCCTACTTCGGCCGCTATGCCGCCGAGCTCCTCGCCACCGACTACGGCATGGAGATATGGACCCACTATCAGAACGGCGAACTCCACCCGGACATCGAGTTGACCGGCCGGTTCCAGCGCAGCGAGAAAGCAGCGGATGTTAACGGCGTCATGCGGGAAATCGACGCCGCGTACAAAGAAGAAGCCGCCCGCCAACGCTATCTGCAGGAACGAGAAGAATAGCCTAACAATCCAAGCGGAAATTCACGCCATCTAACAATTAATCAATGACGTTCAGCTATACCCTCATTGGCGCTTAAATCGCCCTGGCTCTAACGCAGCGGGAGCCCACGGCGACTTATTTTCCGAGTCCCACGCCATAGACCGCAACGCTCCTCAAATCCTGGGCAGGAATTCAGTCCTTCTTGGATTTCTCGTCCAGCATAGATTTAAGATCGGCGAACGGATTAAACGTAGCGGTCGCGTTCTTGGCGCCACCGGTGGCGGTATTGCCCCGCTGCGCTTCCAGGTGCCGCTGGTGTTCGTTGTCATGGCAATACATGCACAACAATTCCCAGTTACTGCCATCGGCCGGATTATTGCCGTGATCGTGGTCGCGGTGATGCACCGTCAACTCATGTATATTCTTGCGGGTAAACTCCCGCCCGCAGCGGCCGCAGATCGGCGGATACATCTTAAGCGCCTGTTCGCGGTAACCTTGCTCCCGCACCTCGCGGGCGCGCCGCGACTCGCTCACAACCCGATGCAATTTATCATTATCCGGTTTCGCCACACCGACCTCCCCACCGCCGGATATCCGCGATGCGCCCCGCCTAGCGGAAACAGCAAAGCTCCATATCGCTAACGGCCTCCATGCCTAATACGGCGCAAGGATATCCCGAATCAAATTCGCTATCCAGCGAGGCGATGAAAATCTGATTTCCCGATAGGCGCGCCGCGCCGCCGAGCAGGCGTCGGACACCGCACAGCGCAGACCCAATCCGGGAATTTCAATTCAATGGCTTAACACACATTCGAATGGCCGGGGTTAATAAGCGCTCCGGATCGAGAGGTTTGGTCAATACCGCCGCCATATCCGCTTCTTACGCCTAACCGCCGTGACGGTAGACTAGCAGGTAGGCCTCTCGTCGGGAATAATCAGAGACTATGGTTGCCGCGCCCGAGTGACTGATTGACCAGCGCAAGGATCTGCTCCGTAGCGGAGACCGATTCGGTGTCGATGGTAACGGTGTCGCTCAGTTCATCGCCATCGAGCCCCGCGTACGCCGCGAGCTGATGTTCAAGCACGCTGAGATCGGCTTCCGAGATGTCGCGCCCTTCACGCTGGCGCTCCCGAATGCGCCGCTGAAGCGCAGCGGCATCGGCACGAAAAAACAGGATACGCATCGGCGCTCCGAGGCGATCCGCCAGTCGTTTGAAGGAGTCTCGTTGCGGACGTTCGAGAAACGTCGCATCGATGATCGCGGTATGTCCGGATTCCAGTACAGCCGCGGCAAGTTCCGCAAGTTTCGCATAGGTCTTCCGGGTAGCGTCATTGGAATACACCCCTTGATCGATGGTCGCCGCCCCGCCCTCCTTCCTGCCCTTACCGAACAGCCTCTGCCGCTCGCGATCCGAGCGGATTCTTATCGCACCCATTATTTCGGCCAGCGGCGCCGACAGGGTGGACTTGCCGCTGCCCGATAAGCCGTGAGTGATGAACAATACCGGCCGTTGCGGCCGCGTGTAGCCGAGGGCGAGTTGCAAATAACGTTCGAATTCCCGCGCTGCCGGCGATTGCGGGTCTCGCCCGGCTTCCTGACTAAAACGAATAACCGCGACTTTGGCGCGCACCATGGCGCGGTAAGCCAGATAGTAGCGGAATACGCGCAAACCCGCATAATCTCCGGTCAATTCCAGATAGCCGTTCAGGAAGCGAAAGGCAAAATTGCGCTTTTTGTGGTCCTCGAGATCCATGCACAGGAAGGCCGCCTCGCTCATCACATCAATCCAATAGAGATCAGGATTGAACTCGATGCCATCGAAGATGACCGGTCGACCGTCGATAACCGCCATGTTGCCCAGATGCATATCGCCGTGGCATTCCCGAATGAATCCCAGTCCTTTTCTTTGCCGAAACTGCTCGTAGCGTGTCTGATATTCATGTTCCGCCCACGCATTCATGCGATCGAGCGATTGCACATGCCGTGGGTCGTGTGTACGTTCTCGAATTTGAGCAAAGTTTTCATGCACCGGCGCGGAGACCTGCTCCGGATCTCCGTAGCGGGTCCCCGCGGTTGCCGCCGGAATGGTCTGGTGGAAATCCGCGACCTGCGCGATGATCTGATCGATGTGGGTGTTTTCCAGGCGATTCCGATCCGCCATATGGTTCAGCAGCGCCTCCTGCGGAAAACGGCGCATTTTCACCGCGTATTCGAACGCCGCGCCGGATCCTCCCAATTGCGGCTGTTCCGGCGTGCCGGTGATGGGAACCACCGCCAGATAGAGTTCGGGCGCCAGCCTGCCGTTGAGGCGCAGCTCCTCTTGGCAATAGAATTTACGTTTGTCCAGAGTCGTGAAATCCAGGAACCCCAGGTTGAGCGCCTTTTTGAGCTTATAGGCGTACGGGCCACACAGGAAAACCCACGAGATATGGGTCTCAATCAGCTGAAACCGGTCGGCGCCGTGCGGATACACCGCGGGATTCCGCAGAGAGCGGATCAGCTTGCTCTGGATTGTGTCGGACACTTCCAACTACCCCTTGTGCGGCGTCCTTGTAGCGTATTTTGGCGACCGCGACAGGTTATCACTCTCCCTGTCGGAAGCTATTATGATGAAAGGCGCGAGATAAAGTTTGACTCATAGTATAGCAGCCGGGATCATATGGGTACTCATTGCACCGCCGCCCGCTTGCGCCGGTGGGCAGGATTGGATGGAGGCGCGCAATAAAACACTCGGATTCCTCGACTACTTCAATGTCACATGAAGACATTGTGGAAAAACTCGAACAACGTCTTGGACGAATCCATGCCCGTCTGCGCCTGGGCATTGAATCCGAAAGCGGCCACCATATCTTTGGCGGCGGCATCAATTTTTTTCATCCGGAAAACTGGTACTCGACCCATTCCCTGATCCGGTACTGCCTGCGTATCAGCGGCCTGTATCGGCGCGGTGTGCGCAATGCGCGCAATATACAGGTGAAACGCAATCCCATCCGCCTGCCGCGCCTGCCCAAACCGTTTGAAGACTTCACCATTTTGCATTTAAGCGATCTGCACGCCGACATGGACTGGGATCTCACCCAGGCCATCGCCGACACCGTAAAGGATCTCGAATATGATATTTGCGTGCTGACCGGCGATTACCGCGCCCGAACCTTCGGCGATTACGAGCCGGCCCTCGAAGGGATGCGGCGCATCACTTATCACCTGCGCCAGCCAGTCTACGGGGTGCTGGGCAATCATGACAGCGTGCGCATGGTGCCGGGACTGGAAGCGCAAGGCGTTAAGATGCTGCTCAACGAATCGGTACTGCTGGAACGCGGCGATCACCGCATCGCCCTGGCGGGTATCGACGATGCGCATTACTTTCGTGTCAACAATCTGGAAAAGGCGGCGCAGAATATCCCCGAGGATATGATCTCCATTCTGTTATCCCACACCCCGGAGATCTACCGCCAGGCAGTGCACGCGGAATTCGATGTAATGCTCAGCGGCCACACCCACGGCGGGCAGATTTGCCTGCCGGGCGGCATTCCGCTGACGCTGGATGCAAAATGCCCGCGTTACATGGGTTCAGGGCAATGGCGTTACCGTGACATGATCGGTTACACCTCGGTGGGTGCCGGCACCTCCATCGTCAATGTCAGGCTCAACTGTCCGCCGGAAGTCACCCTGCACCGGCTGCACGCCGGCGGCTAATACGGCCGATTGCGGATTTGCAGGCGATACAGCAGTCTCGATACCAGCAGCTCGGCGACAACGAACATGGCTACAATTTGCCAGACCGCCGCCCATGTCAAATCCGTCTGCAAAGGCGGCGGCAATATCGCCGGTCCGAAAGCTTTGACCAGCAACAGCGGCAACAGGGATTCCGGTATCTGATCCAGCCCCAATGCCATACTGCTGGAGGACATACCCAGACGGCGCTTGATAAAGCTGGAGCATAAATCACCCAGCATGGCGCCTAAGGCGATGAGGAATCCTGCCATGAATGACAGATGCATGAGCCACGCGGCAAGACTTGTCAGGAGACAAGCCGTCAAAATGCCGCGCCAGGTTTTAGTGGCGCCGAACAGGGGTTGGTTATCGATAAACCGCTTGCCGGCATCCAGCGGTGATTGCCAGCGCGCCCCCAACAGTTTTCGCGCCGCGATGGGGCTGCCATTGGCAACGATGATTAACATAAATAATTTTAGTTCTAACATGGCTGCCGTCGATCACTAGCGAATGGATATTGCTTTGATACGCGTCTTTTCCTGTATATAAATAATATTATCGCCTGAAAACAGGTCAAACGCGGTCACTGGAGGCTACGGTTTCGGACTTTGCGTCCGCGAGACCCGGTCACATAATCCGGAACGTCGGCGTGGTCAGCCAGTAACCACCGGCTGAGAATAGTATGCGGACTTTCATGCATGGCGGATTCAATCATGGCCGGCTTATTGGCCGGGATTCACACCCCGATCATCCCGCGACACCGGCGCTTAAGATCCAATAACCCTGATCGATGGTTAAATTAGGCGTCAATAACAGAACTCGCAGGATGATTTACAGTCAATGACAGGGACAGCGAAGGATGATTTATAAATGGAATAAGGGTCCGGGCGGGGATTACGATGCCCAACAATAACCCCTTTAAAAATCGGCAAAACCGAGCGTCACTCTCCCTTGTTAATTTGACTTTTGCCCTGATAAAAGAGTATCAAACCAAGCTAAATCCGGAAAATCGAGCCGCCGAAGGAGGCGTCATGGCCCATTCCCATTCAGCTTCAGTGCTGCCGGATAATCGGCGCGCCACCTGGGCGAACGCCTACCTGAACGTACGAAAGCGCAGCGAGGAGCTGTGCGTTCCGCTGTCACCCGAGGATTACGTAATCCAGACAGCCCCCGAAGCCAGCCCGGCCAAATGGCACCTGGCGCATGTGAGCTGGTTTTTCGAGACCTTCCTCCTCAAGGAATATCTGGCGGACTACCCGGTTTTCCATCCCCTGTTCGGTCATCTGTTCAATTCTTATTACGAGCAGATCGGAAAGTTCCAGCCGCGTCAGGAGCGGGGATTTTTATCGCGCCCGAGCGTCGAAGAGATATATCGCTACCGGGCTCATGTGGACGAACACATGCTGACGCTGTTGCACAACGCCGGCGATGACGTGTGGCCGATCGTACTGCAGCGTCTGGAGATTGGCATCAACCATGAACAGCAGCACCAGGAACTGCTGCTGACCGATATCAAATTCAATCTCAGCGCGAACCCGCTGCGCCCCGCCTACCGCGGCGATTTGCCCCAAACGCCGAAGACATCGGCACTCCCCCGCCGGCGCTGGATTGCGTTTACCGGCGGTTTACACGAGATCGGACATCACGGCAGCGGTTTTGCCTACGACAATGAATTGCCCCGCCACCGGACCTATCTGAACCCGTTCCGTCTCGCTTCCCGGCCCGTGACCAATGGCGAATATCTGGCCTTCATGGAAGACGGCGGATACGGCGCCCCTCAATTCTGGCTGTCCGACGGCTGGTCAACGGTGAAACGCCTGCACTGGTCCAGTCCATTACATTGGGAATCGATCGCGGGGGATTGGTGGCAGTTCACCCTCGGCGGGATGCGTAAGCTAAACCACGACGAACCTGTCTGCCACGTGAGCTACTACGAAGCGGACGCTTACGCCGCTTGGGCGGGCAAGCGGCTGCCCACCGAAGCGGAATGGGAAATCGCGGCGCACGGGCTTCCCGTCGCGGGCAACCTGGTCGACAGCGGTTATCTTCACCCGGTTGCCGCAATGCCGGCGGATGGTCTGCTGCAGATGTACGGCGATGTATGGGAGCACACCGCCTCGTCCTATCAGCCCTACGCGGGTTTCCGCGCAGCCGCGGGGGCGCTCGGTGAATACAATGGCAAGTTCATGTGCGGCCAGATGGTTTTGCGCGGCGGATCCTGCGCAACCCCCGCCGATCATATCCGCGCCAGCTATCGAAATTTCTTCCATCCGCACGAACGCTGGCAATTTCAAGGATTCCGTCTGGCGGAGGATGTGTGATGGAAGTCGTCGCCGACAATTTTTATTTCCATGACTTGCAACCCGCGCCGGATGATTTCCATGCGGAGATCATAGCCGGGCTGAGCGGAGAAACGAAGCGGCTGTCACCCAAGTTCTTCTATGACGAACGGGGATCACAGCTGTTCGATGCCATCACCAGGCTGCCGGAATACTATCCGACGCGCACGGAAATCGGCCTGTTAAACCGGTATCGCGAAGACATCGCCAAGATGCTGGGCGATGACGGTCTGCTGATCGAACTTGGGAGCGGAAGCGACGCCAAAATGCGCGTATTGTTGGAGGCGATCCAGCCCATAGCCTACGCGCCGATTGATATTTCGCATGAACCGCTCCGGCTGGCGGCGGGCGCCATCGCCCAGGATCATCCAAAACTGGAGGTCCACGCGATCTGCGCCGATTATTCGAAACCGCTCGAACTGTCCGACTTCTTCGATGTGCGGCAGCGAGCGGTCTTCTTTCCCGGTTCCAACATCGGCAATTTCGATCCCACCGAGGCGCGCGCCCTGCTGCGGAGAATCGTCAGGCTGCTCGGCCCCGACGGCAGGCTGCTCATCGGCGTTGACCTCAAGAAGGCCCCGGCGCGCTTGCATGCGGCCTACAACGATACCCAGGGAGTCACGGCGGAATTTAATCTAAATCTTCTGACGCGGATCAACCGCGAGCTGGATGCCGATTTCGATGTCGCGGCCTTCCGTCATGAAGCCGTCTACAACGAGAACCTGGGCAGGGTCGAAATGCACCTGGTTGCCACCGCTCCGCAGCGTGTCCGGATCGACGGCTGTTGCTTCGAATTTCAGGCCGGCGAAAGTATTCATACCGAGAGTTCCTACAAATTCAGCATTGAGGAATTCCAAACCCTGGCGGCGCAAGCCGGGCTGATAAGCATGCAGGTCTGGCAGGATGACGATGCGTTGTTTAGCGTCCATTGCCTCCGGCCGCTCTAACTCGGTCTGAAACGAAGTGATCGGACGTGTTCCCCCGCTTACCCCGCCCCTATCAGACAAGGTGTATCTCATCGTACTGCCGCCTCATCCGAACGGATGACAAAATTTCTCATTTATCCTGTCTTATCGTAACGGCCCTTTTTGTAGCAGATAGTCGTGGACGTCCATAATATATAAACATTTCGTCCCGCCGAAACGAACAATCAATCAATTCAATGCCGCATGGCGCATGTCGCTCAAATTCTTCGATCCAAATCCGCCCTGAACGAATCCGGGGCGCTATTGTCTGCTCTGAGGATAGCTGGTATAGATAACCCGTATGCGGCCAGCGCCAACGGATTGATCTCAATAGGGGTTGGTGGTGATGAGGGAAACACGATTTAAATCAATTTATCCCTTGGCGCTCCTGTCATTTCTAGCGCTGATCTCGATAGCGTCCGTCGTTCACCCGCAGACTCCTCCCCCACCTCCGCCGGACGAGGTCACCTACTCACCGCAACAACTCGATCAACTTCTGGCGCCCATCGCGCTTTATCCCGATGAGTTATTGGCGCAGATTCTGATGGCCGCGACGTATCCGCTCGAGGTCGTTGAGGCCTATCGCTGGGTCAGCGCCCCCGACCATTCACCACTGCACGGCGATGACCTCGCGGCGGCCCTCGAAGACCAGGACTGGGATCCCAGCGTCAAGGCGCTGGCTCCCTTCCCGCAAATACTCGGGATGATGAACGATCAACTGGGTTGGATGCAGCAGCTCGGTGATGCCTTCCTGGCGCAGCAAGCGGACGTCATGAATGAGGTGCAGCGTTTGCGCGCCCAGGCGATTGCCGCCGGTATCCTGCGGACCACGGATCAGCTGCTGGTCAACACGGAGGGCGGCGTGATCACTATAGAGTCCGCCAATCCGGAAACGGTCTATGTGCCGGTATACGGCCCGACGGTGTACGGTCCCTGGCCTTATCCCGAATATCCGCCGGACGATTTCATCCCTCCCGGCGAATTTATCGCGCCGGGAGCCTTCACCTGGATTCCCGTCGGCATCGTCACCGTCCTCTGGGGATGGGATCATTGGGATTGGCATCACCACCGCATTCACATCGATCCCAACCGCTTCAGACGCCTCAATGAGGGCAAGGGCGGGCCCGGACACCGCCCGCATGCCACATTCGAGACGTGGCACCATGACCCGCACCATCGCCGCGGCGTTCCCTACCGGAATCCGGCCATGCTTAACCGATTCCGGCCAAACCCGGCAGGTTCACCCGCGCCGCGCCTCAATTTCCGCGGCTTCGAGGCTCCATCAAGTGTTGAGCAGCCCCATAAATCCGCGGGCCCGCGCTCATCGCGACCTGCGCCAATTCCGCATAATAATGCGCCGGGGCGGGATCGCGGACCGGCGGCCTTCGAAGATGAAAACAACGGGAACGAAGCCCGCGCCGCGTCCGAACGCGGCCGTGCCAGCAGACAAACAACGCCGGATTTCGGTAACCGGCAACCGCCGCAAACAAGAATACCGCGGCACGGCGGGCTCATTTTCAAGGGGCGGGATCGATGAATATTTCGACCTTTCACTCCCATGGTGATTGGAGAGGTTCAATATTGAGCATCAGCCGCAAACGTCGCGCGAGGCCGGCGCGTTTGCTTACTATAATAAGATGCCTTGGCACGATCGCGTTGGCCTGGTGCAGTTTGCCGGCCTATGCCGGCGAAGCCCGGCAGGAAAGTTTCGCTTCTCCCGATGCGGCGATTGCCGCGCTGATCACGGCAATCCGCGGCGATCAAACCGACAACATTGTGAAAATCCTCGGCCCGGACAGCCATAACCTCGTCTACTCCGGCGATGCGGTTGCCGACGACAACGCGCGAAATCGTTTCGTTTCCGCGTATGACAAGGCGCATCAAATTCAACTCGAGGGGCAAGACAAGGCCGTTCTGATCCTGGGGGAAAAGAATTGGCCGTTACCGATCCCCTTGGTAAAGCAGGATAGCGTTTGGCGCTTCGATACCCGGGCGGGCGAAGAAGAGATTCTCAATAGGCGCATAGGACGCAATGAACTCGGCGCGATCCAGGTGAGCCGGGCCATCGTCGATGCGCAACGCGATTACGCCGCCCGGATCGGCGCCGGCAACGGCATCGTCGAGTACGCGCAGCACTTTGTAAGCAGTGCGGGCAAACACGACGGACTCTATTGGCCGACCAGTTCCGGCCAAGAACAAAGCCCCATCGGTCCGCTGCTCGCGAACGCCCGCGCCGAGGGTTATGGCGAGAAAATCCCGTCCGGGAAGCGCGAGCCCTACCATGGCTATTACTACAGGATGCTGAAGCGGCAAGGAAAGGATGCGTCGGGCGGCGCTTACGACTACCAGGTCAACGGTCACATGATCGGCGGCTTTGCCGTCGTCGCCTTTCCCGCAAAGTACGGCGCCTCCGGTATCATGACTTTCATCGTCAATCAGGACGGCATCGTCTATCAGAAAAATCTTGGGCCCGAGACCACAACCATTGCCCGCCGCATGACGACATTCAACCCCGACAAGACCTGGGCTCCGGTAAGCCCTAACGATTAGATCGCGCGGCGACCGCCGCATTCACTGCGCCGTGAAAGTCAGGGCTATATTGGATGCTGGTATCGTAACGATGCCGGATAGGAAAGTGATATTGCCGTTTTGGTCAAGTTGATAGTCGATTTGCCTGGTACTCTGAAGCGTGTTGCCTGTATCGAAGACCTTATCGATGAGACTGGCGGTCACGGTGGTAGCGGTATTCGTCTTGATAGCGAAACTTGAAACTAAGCTCCCTGTAGCTATCAGTTGACTGTCGTCTTGATAACAAGCTGCCGTGCCGATCGTGCCCGTCTGTCCGGCAATGACAGAAGCTGGAAACTTGGCAGTTACCCCGGAGAAAACGCAGAAAAGTCCGGGTTCGTTTTGTCCGAGCGGCTCATAGTCGGTCGTGTAATAGACCTGCGTCTCAAAATCGAAGGGTGTCGTGACGGTATTACTGGTGACGTTACCCGTAATGCTTAGCGTCCTTAAAAAAACTCCCGCTTGAGATGATAGTAAAGGAAGCGGAGGATTAGCGGGGGCTGAAGCGGCAGTGGCTGAAAATATGGCTGAGCCGGTACCCGAGGACCCGGACCCGATTACGGTCCCTGTCGCCGTAACCGGGATGCTTTCCGCCTTAGAAACAAAATTGGCAATTGCCTGGGCCAGAGGGAATGTTGTATTCGACGATCCTCCCCCGGAAGATGAACCCCCGCCGCCACAGCTCCCCAGCAGCAGGATTGCCGTTGATACAAACAGTAGGCGAATTGATTTATTCATTAGTTGATAATCATAGTAGGTATCGAGCGGGTCTACAAGAAGCACGCCGACGACTTCTTCCGGTGAAAATAGGCTTTTATGTTCCGGCACGCTCTGAGGATGCATTGCAAATTATTATGGGGTAGCGGCGGATAAATGACAGGCGATAATGACTATAAGCTCCATCAGGCGCAGCCCGTTCTCATTGAAGGGATAGCCGTAGTTTGCCGTGCTTTTTTGTTACTTATTGATAATGATGTCGATAAAGACGGATCAATGCGCAAAGGCAAGCTCGGCAACCGTGAATGATAAGAATCCAACCGACAACTGAATAGCGAACCAATGAGAAAGCGCGGATCGCGCCGAGCGCCCGCGACATGCTCGACTTGCCAGCGTCCCCGCGGCGGCGTAAGTTAACAAAATAGGTTTCCAGATTAGGCGGCGAAAGCGCCGCGCAACGTGTAGTTGGGCCCTCAACGCAAGGAGGGAGATATGGAACCGATCTACGATCGCGAAGGCCGGGTCGTTGCATGGCGACGCGGCAGTTATGTCTATCATCTTGATGGTTCCCATGCCGGCGTGATCTATGGCACCTATCTGTACAGTCGCCGGGGCCGGCACCTCGGTGTATTCAAGAATGGGCTGATTTTGGATTACCGCGGCGGTGTGGTTGCCTTTTTAAAAGGCGCCTCCGGTGGCCCGGAACTCCCGATGCCTTCGACGCCGCCGGATCCACCCGCGCCCTCGGCGCCGCCCGCGCCAGCTGTACCATCCGTTCCTCATGTGCTGGCCGTTCAATCTCAAGGCTGGGGACGGCAGGAATGGGAACAATTCATCAATGCCTAGCCGCGCTTAAACATCATCCGTACCCTTTGACTGAGCAACGCCTTCGCCCAAGGCAGGAATAGACGATGAAAAACGGCCTTGCCACAAACCTGATGATCGCGTTATCCCTGAGTATGTTGCTTCCGGCCGCCATGGCAACGCCGATACCGCTGCCCACGGAGCCCGGCGCTGAGGTGATTCAGCCCATACAGACCGAACCCCGCCCCAAACCGGAATCGAAGCCGGTCGTGCCGGATACCGGCCCGCGCGGTCAGCTGTTGTTCGAAAATCACTGCAAGAAATGCCACACAAGCGCCATGAACGTGCGCGAAACAAACCGCGTCCGTTCTTTGAAGGACCTGGAGTATTGGGTATCGTTTTGGTCCAGAGAGCTCAAGCTGCCTTGGCGCGCGGACGAGATCAGCGACGTGGTGGAGTATTTGAATCAACGCTACTACAAGATCGAGGAACCGTCCAAGCAACCGCGGTGATCCTCACGAGCCCGCGGATCGGCGCCGGTCCGGTTCAAACAGGTATAGCGCCGCTTGCCGTCCGCGTCGGCTGTTGCGCCAATCGCACTTAATATTTATAGCGCATGATGGACCGATCGGCATCTATTAATCGCTTTGCGTCGCGAAATGGAGTAATCGCTCCTGCGCCGCCGGCGGCAGTCGCCTTATCATCATCAAGAAAAGCCTGGCATCGATGAGCGTAATGCCGTTCACCCGGGCACTCTCCTTGGCGTCCTTGGAAAACGCACCGGGGGTCATGAAGAATCCTTTCACGATCTGCTCGCTGTCCATCGCGCCACGCAGCGCGCCTATCTGTTTCGCCCCTACCCAGGGCGTACCCCATGCCCTGCACTGGACGATGGCGGTTGCCTTACCGGAATCATCCTGAAACAGCTTCAGACCGGTACCCGCGCCCGCGCCTAACTGCGTGGACTCGCAGTAAATGCCTTTTTCTTGATAATACTTCGTGGAAAGCTCCGCAAAACGCCGTGATTCGACGCTATTGAGCAATGCCAATGACCAGACGCGTTGCGCTTCCGGTATCTTGTCGCGATCCCGCGGGGATGCCATCCCCTCCCCAACCCCATCGGTTCCCATCATGTTCCGCGCCGCGCTCGTAACCGTCCAAGTCGTGTTCCACGCCTCCCTCGACTTGCGCGATTCAAGGCGCCACGCCGCGATGGCAGCGCCAACCGCTTCGCCCAGCAGTATCACCGGAAAGACGTATTGTCCGGCGCCGGCAAGGATCTGGATAATCACCTGCGATGCGATCGTCTCCATCGTCCCCGCGCGATGGGCGTAATCGAGATCGGCGGTCGCGAGTTGGTGCAGCAACAGGTAGGTCAAAATCGCGATAACTACGACGGCCCACCACGGCAACGTGTCAAGCAAGCGAGCGATGCCGGTCACGTGATTACCGCGCTTCTTTCGCAACGGCCGGTCGGTGTCTCTGATTATTGTGATACTTTCAGACCTGATCAAATTCGTCATAGTGCGGCTAAACTACGCGAGAACCCCCTCAAAATCTGCGACGCTTACCTAAAATTCAGCAAATGCGGAGACGGCGATGCCGGAACGGCGTAGGAGTCTAAGCGCTCAATATTTAAGCTCAATTCAAAAATCATTTTATGCCCGGCGTCTTTACCCCCTCCCTTGAATCTCAGCGCATTGGCTCAGTTTCTCTAGGCATAGCCGGCCGGTACGCTGCGATACGTCGATATTTGGCGACACGGGCACAGGAACACGCGGTGAAAGAGATGGTCGCCGCTGGCAAAGTCGCCGATTATGTTAAGGCCTGTGTACAGAAACTTGCTGGCGAGAACGGCATGGCGCCCGCCGCTCCCGCTAAGTAACCAGCTTTGCCTACCATGTAATACTAAATGCTAATCCCGCATGGTAGTCCTACCCGGCACCCCTCCGCCAAGCCTGAGGGTGGCTTTATCCAAAGGGGATGGATTCAATTTATCGGGTTTGCCGCTACCACTAAAATAAAACTTAGTAAAGCTGTATCCTTAGGCGATCTTGGCTGAACTTGTCGCCCGATTGTTGTCGAACCTTTCGACAGGATAATCCGCTATTATCCGACCAAACCCTTCGGAAAGAATATTATGCAGGGCTATCCCCTCGAACGATTTTCGCTTGGCGTACTTGATGCTATCATCAAGATGTCCCGAACCCGCGCCAATTACTGGCTGGAATTCATCCTCGACGGCGTGCTGGGTGTTCTCTTCCTGAGTGTCGGCCTGCGAGGCCATACCTCCCTTTTCGCCGCCGTATTGCTGGTTTTCCTCGGCCTGTTTGTTTTCAGCTTCATGGAGTACTGCTTTCACCGCTGGGTGTTTCATGGGCGATTGCGGCTCCTGGCGCAGGGCCATGCCGCTCATCACGGCGATCCGACGGGCTATGACTCCCTGCCATTCTTTCTGCCGGCATTGATCCTGTTCGTTCCGACCGGACTCGGTGCACTACTGCTGCCGGTTGACGACGTGTTGTTACTGGCCAGCGGCATCGCTTTCGGCTACGTCGCTTACGGCCTCAGCCACTTCGTGATCCACCATAAGCGTTTCCGCCCCGGCCTGGCTCGCAAATGGGCGGCTTCCCATCATATCCATCACCATCATCCGGACTGCAACTTCGGCGTAACCACGCCATTGTGGGACATCGTACTGGGCACACGTTACGTATCCAGCGCCAACCTTACCGCCCGCGGTGTAAGCCCGGAGTAAAATTTATTGAAAACGCTTGTTACCGTATCAACCCTGGATCAAAATACGCTTCCCGTTGCCCCATGCGGCGTGCGCGACTGTCGGGTCATTCGCGCGGCGGGTGATCGCACCATGCATCGTTGTACATGGCGCGCGACGCACACAGCGCCTCGGTGGCTATACCCACGTCGGTGACGTAGTAGAGCGTCAGCATCCCCAGATCCCGGCGGCCCAGGTTGTGGTAGATCATACCCACCTGAATATCCTCGGCGCTTAAACGATCCGCATGTGCCATGAAATACCGCGCCGCCTTGCCCAGTTCGTCATCCTGCAACAATTCGATCATGCGGCCGACGCCGATCTGGTAGGCCTGCGTCAGGAGCAAGCCATACAACAACCGGCGCTTCTCCTCCGGCAGTTTTCCGAAGACCGCGTTGAAAGGTTGCTGAAGATTACGGTCGTTCTGTTCAACCAATCGCAGCGCGCAGTCCACCTGCGCCATGCGGTGCAGCCGGAAATCTTCGGGAACCTCGCAGTCGTCGAGCACGCTGGGCCGCAACTGCATAATGCCCCGTGCCGACTCGGTCGACAGCGCGCGCTTGATGCCACCGCTCTCGATAATCGTTTTGCCCATAAAGGCAGGCATCACACTCGCCGGAAAACTGATCCGGCCCTGATCCTCGAGATGTTCGTACACCGTCCGAATCAGCGTGACCAGCGACACCGGGCTGGTGGCCGAGCCGACGCGCAACCCGTCCCAGGTGCCCCACAGTCGATAATCCTTCTCGCTCCCCACCATCCGCGCGATGGCCACGTTCATATCCACATAAGGCTGGTCGCATGAAAGGGCAAACGGATAACCCTGACTCATGTCCGTGCCGGGGCTCCAGTCGGCCACGCGGTGCTCGGCTGCGAGGCGCTCGCGCGCCTCGTTGAGGCGGCGGGCGGTGGCCGCGGCATTGTCGGCATTATCGATGAAGCCCACAAACTGGCCACGGCGATCAAACAGGATGTGTCGCCGCGGCTTGCTGCAATACCCTTCGCCGAGCAATACCCAGCGGCGAATGGTGGCGAGATTCCCGGCCATGCCCCGGCTTTCCCAGTAGGGTGTTTGCCGAACCACGTCCAACCAATTGTCCACCCGCTCGGCAGACGCGGCTGAGGGAAAAACACCCGCCAACACGCCCCATAACAGCAACTGCAACAGCATCGGTATGCGGCAAAAGCCGGGGCTGCCCGGCACGTTGAATAGACGGCTCCACATAGCGCTCATGGTACCGCAAGCGGCACGGGTAAAAGGCCTGTGGCGAGACTCCTGGCTGGATCGTGCAGGAGGCCCCTTGAATTATTCAGGGCCAGAACTCAGTTTCCTCAAATATTAGCAAGAACTGTGATCTGACCCGGATTATTAATCCAGCTTCGTGCTCGCCTGCCTTCATGAATAGGATTTAAGATTTAATGTGCGCTGAATTTTTTCGCGCACGACATCAGGCACGCCGGCCTTTTCCGCAAACGATCTCCATTTCGATACCGTCGCCTGCACCTCGGCAACGATTTTCGCGGCGCGCCCCCGTTTCATCGAAGCCGTCTTGGCGCAGGCGTTGAAGTCCTCTAGCGTGAAATTGTCGCGTTTGCCGTTCATCGTCATCTGATGGCTTGCCGTCCACGCACCCGCGGGATTAAAGCTGTAGGTCATATCGAAGGCCGGCGCCAGCGACCACTCACCGGATTTATTCATCAGGAAGGCGATATTCTTCACGTGGTCATCCTGATTGCGGGCCACGATGTTAAATACCATGCGCCGAAACAGTTGCTCGATGGCCTGCATCGGCAACTGCAGTTGCCGCGTCGCCAGCAACGCCTGCTCGTAGCTATAAGCGCCGGCCGTATTGAAATCGTAGTGCGCCAGGGCGCACAGTGACTGCATGTGAAGTTTTTCGCCGCCGGCAAGACGATCGAAGCGGCGCGCCATGAAATGCGCCCGGCCATTCTCTTTAAACAGCCGGCATTCACTGATTTCAATGCCACACTCAAGCGCCATCAGGTAATACGCATACTCGATCAGCCCGTAGCCCTTCGGGTCTTCCAGTTCCTTATCTTTGTTGCCGCTGACGCCGTCGAATTTCAGCAGCCAGTATTCAAATCCCTTGCCGGCCTTGACCTGGCCGGACCGCACTTCATTGGTTTTCGGGTTCCAGGCGATGATCGCCTTCGCCCGCGCGCCACCGGCGGATGTGCCCACGCGCAGAATATCCCTTAGCGCATCTGCGCTGCCTTCAGCCGCAAAAGACGCCTGCAGGTTATTCCGATGGGTCAACACCTCCGATGCAAGCGCAACCAACCGGTCGATCTCAATGTGTGTCGTCTGCCTTGCCTTGGGGCCGATGGCGGGGGCAAATTCCAGCGCACCCATACCGCGTTCGCCGGTATAGCAAAGCCGCTCGACGGCGTTGAAGGAACCCGCTTGCCGCCCCTGCGATGCCAGCCAGGCATCGATCAGCGCATTGCCGAATCTGTCGGGCAGCGAATCGGCCAGCAGACCGGGCAGCCCGAGAAAGGTTGGGCGAGAAAGCGCGGGGAAGCGGTACACACGCCGGGAAAGCGGCATCACGATCGGCGCGACTTGAATGCCGCTTTGCGCGAAATCCGCATCGTATTCAAAGCCGGCGACGTCCTCCCCATCCTCTAGTGAGACAGCGCCGATGGTTTTACCCCACAGCCTGACCTCGGCAAGCGTGCTCACGGCTTCTCATCCCAGCGCCACGGTTTGTCGGTCGCCTTTGCGGCGCGTCGACCCGACGCCCGTTGCCGGACCTTGCCCTTGCGCTTTAACAAATCCATCGGCCTGGACCCGGACTCCGGAATCAGGCTATCCAGCCCTGATGCGGCATCCAGCACCCGCAGCACACGCACCAGGGTGGCCAACTGTGACGTTTGCCCCGCCTCCATACGCTCGAGGGTGCGCTTGGCGATACCCGCCTGTTCGGCCACCGCCGCCTGGGTCAACTGCAATTCAATCCGGCGACCGGCGATACGGGCGCCCAGTTCGGCCAGCACGGCCTCGTCTGTGAGTAAGCCGGTGATTTTCATAGTCGTTAGATATTGAGAATGGGTCGGTTAAATAGCCATATCTCGTCAGTTATTGCGATATATAGCTTAATAATTATCTTTAGTCAAGTCGTAATAAATAGCGAGATAATGATATTAATAGTATTTAGTCGTAATATTTTACGATATATATTGTTGTTATTGTCCCCTTTGGGATTTCCATTAAATGAGTTGCGCGGGTCCGACCTCGCTCATGCCCACTTCAAACTTAATAAGTTCATCACCAGCCGCACCATCAGGTCCTTGGGATCGCTCTCGGCAATCAGTAACGTCAATACCGTGAGGCCATTTTCATCCAGGGTCAGCCGCATACCCTCTTGACGCAGATACAACAGAAACAAAAAGGCCCCGGAGCGTTTATTGCCATCGGAGAATGGATGGTTCTTGATGACGAAATACAGCAGATGGGCGGCGCGCTTCTCGCGGGTCTTGTACAGCGGATCGCCAAACATGGTCTGCTCGATATTGCCAAGGATGGCCGCCAAGCCTCCCCCCGGTCGCGGGCAAATAGATCACTGGCCTCGCCGCGCTGACTTAACTACCCGGCCAGGGCATCCAGTGCCCGGCGCGCCTCATCCAAGCCCAGTGCGCCCCGGGCCGGTTGGGTGCCGGGGGGCACGCTGAGCTTGCCTTCGTCATAATCCAGCAGCAAGCGCCAGGTCTTGGCGTAACCCAGGATCAGGCCGACCACCTCCCGCCCGATATCGGTTACTAGTACCTGGCGGGTCAAGGTCTTGCCCAACAGCTCCACCGCCTGTTCCAGCTCAGCCAAGCCTTTCTGGGCCAGCCGATGATCATTGAGGCTGTAACCCTGGGTCAAATGCTCGCGCAGCACGCGGGTGACCCACTGGCGGAAACGCACGCCGCGCTGCGATTTGACCCGGTAACCGACGGAAATGATGTCGTCCAGATTGTAGTGCTCGATCTCGCGGTGGACCTGCCTGTTCCTCCTGAGGAACTATCCGGAATTTCCGGATAGTTCCCTCGCGGTCCACCTCGCCTTCTTCAAACACGTTCCCGACGTGTTCGTTGATAGTTCGGGTATCCTTCTCGAACAACTCCGCCATAGTCATCTGGGTGGTGTCAGTCCGGAGCAATATGAAAACGCAGCCACGCAGCACTAGCGAAGTGTCCACGAAACCCTGGGAACTCCAATCTGTCCCCTTTGGTTGCGCATTTCAGAGTTCACGTTATACGGACTTTTGAGATTGATTAAGCCTATGTAGATTTTTGATTCTTTCATTGTTTGATACTTGAGTACATACGGATTGCATTTACCAGGATCAGAGTACAAACACGGTAATATTCGAGCTGACTTAGATTAAATTGGTCTCTGACCTTGCTCATTCCAAAAATAGATTTGTCCCGGATTTTCTCTCTCATCTCATCTAAATAGTGTTGCAAGTAGGCGGCGGGGACCTCCGACCCCGCTTCCCTCATTTAGTCTTCATCATCTTGAGCTGCAGTTTGACATCATCCCAAGGCAACCTCCTCGAATCACTTCGCATCTTCTCATAGGCATCATTCACGCCGTGAAAATCGATTATGTTCTCTGAAAATAGCCTTTCAACAACCCATAAAGAACCACGAACATCAACCTGCTCCTTTTCTGCCGCTTCGCGAAGCCTCGCATCGCCAGTTAATAAAGGGCAACACTCCTGCTTGGCAAGCGCAAGAGCTAATAAGTCGTTATGGCTAGGCCTTTTATAAACATCCCCTAATCGATAGGCTTCCGCAACATATTCAGCACGCACATCCAGCACCATTAATCCCAATCCAGGCAAATAGGAATGGTGCTCCTCTAACTCTTCAATATATAGAACATTAGGCACAGCAAACGTTTCTGGCAATCTGAACATTTTGTCCAGAATACCACCTGATTCCATATCGATAATTATGTTTGCATCACTAATTAACCAAGCCATTCGAAGGTTCCATCTTCCTATTAGCATGAAAATTAGAAAGAGACTCTCCAAGCAGCTCGGCTGCTTTAGACTCGCTCAGCATATCCTCTGCCAAGGCACGATAAATCAGCTGTTCAAATAACCGCGTTTCTTCTTTCTCATACTGTGGTCCCGGCTCCTTACCTTCAGCCTTCCAGTTCTGCATATGCTGTCGCCATAGTTCTTTATACGCGGCATTACTTATAATATTCAGATCCTTTGCTCGAAAGGACCAAGCCATCATACTCAAACCCCATTCGAGCTTGAGTAATAATAGTTCCCGCAATTCAAGACGAGTCCGACGTTCACCCAAGCAGGTTTTCACCGATTCTTTGGGTACCAGAAACGCACCGGCAAAACGGTTACAGGCCTGTTCTTCATTTAGACGTTCGCTCAAAAGCCCATGAAGCACTAAGTGCCCCAATTCGTGCGCCAGCGTGAAACGTTGGCGATCACCAACCCAATTTTTTCCAACCACCACCACGGGGGCTCCATTTACTTGGGCAGATAGACCGTTGAAATATTTATGCCCGTCATATTGAGTGATGAGAACCTTTACCCCCTTCGCTTCAATCGTATCGATAAGATCAGGAATTGGATTCAATCCAAGATCCCAGTGCTCACGCATTTTCACTGCAACATCTTCAATTTCATCGTAGGACTCAATAGGTCCTGCTAGATTATCCGGTAACGAAAATTGAATGGACCACGGCGCGGGGACCACTTCTTCCAATTCCAACCAACGCTCAAGCTGCTCTTTCACATCAGCAAGCACCTTCTGCTCTTCTTTTTCAGGCAGCTTGTCATGTTCGCGATGATTGACATCCGTTAGTTCAACCGATACCCGCCGAAAGAAATATTCGGTACGCACGCCCAACGCCTTGGCGAGCGCCAGCAATACCCCCGAAGAAGGGGTGGATTGGTTATTTTCATATTTGGATATAGCCATTGCGGACACGCCCACTTTTTCCGCAAGCGCCCGCAATGTCAGCCCTGACGCCTTTCGCGCCTGCTGTATGCGCTCTCCTATCATTGCCCTACCTCCAGTTTACAGACTTGCATTTATTTGAATATTTTGTAAACTATAGCTCATGGTTGGCTCCCAAGTCAAGCAAGAAGAGTATCAATTTTTCATATGAATGAGGAGGTTAATCAAATGGCTACCAACCCACCCAGAGGCGACGGACACCGCAATGGCGCTGTCAGAGGACGCTCTCAGACCCACAACCCCCGGAACGACCGCTGGGTGAAGCGGAATGCCGCCACTGGCCGGTTTATAGACCAGAAGGCAGACACTCACCCCTTCAAAGGCATAAGAAAGGAAAAATAACATGGCAAATGCAACAGCACACCGATTGGGTGCGGCAATCGCTATAGGCGGATTTTCCGCCTATGCGGAACACAAAGATGGCAAACAGACTCCCGCTCCCCTGATCCACGGCACACTCGCCGGGATGTTAGGTACCTTGCCTGACCTCATCGAACCCGCCTGCCATCCTAATCACCGGCGATTTTTCCACAGCTTGACGTTCGCGGCTTTGCTGATCAGCGCACTGTACCGGCTCTATCAATGGAAAACCGAGGATGAACTCCTGAAACTCTTGAAATGCCTCGGGCTCATTGCAGGCGGCGCCTATTTAGTGCATCTGGCAATGGACGCGACGACAGCCAAGTCGTTACCGATTATTTAAGAACGGTATGACCCCCACAGTGCTGGAGACACTACAAGAAATTGGAAAACAGCTGGATAGAAACATCTATCCATCTGTGCATAACGGCGGCTTCGTCATGCCCTGCGCAGCCGACGTTCCTGAAACCAAGGGCAGAGGAAAAACTGATGAAAGACAAAGATCGAGAAGATCCAAAACCGGATCACGGGATGGGACCACCGGACGGCAAGGGCCGACCGGTGAAACCCCATCGGTCATCTGCACAGAGCTTCAATCGCAGTACGAGACCGAACTAGATGCGGTATATGAGGCGTACCCCAAAACCCGCGTCTGGCAGCAATCCGATGGCCTGCTGTTGCTCACCGAAAGCGCTCTGATAAAGTATCTTGACCGAACGGCGCAATTTCTCGTGGCAATTCCATACGGCAAGCAATCGATCGCAAAAGGATGGGGGTTTTGGGGCACCTCTGCTGTCGGCGCCGAATGGATTGGCCCGCGACATACCAATTTCCCGGATGGCTCGATATGCGCCTTTGAACCAAGCGATGCCACCTGGAAAATCGGATATCCCCTTGTTCAGCTCTTGGACCTGTATTCCTTATGGGCCTTGCGGCATCTCCACATGAAAGCACTGGGCCGATGGCCTGGCTACCAAGCTGTACGCTCTCGGTATGAACGAATACTGGAATTAAGGCCCGATGAATATTGCGGCTGCGAACATTCGGACAGATTGTATGGTGAATGTTGCCAGAAAGGAGATCTGGCGGAGAATACCGTTGCTGGCGCAATCGCATTTAACAAGAAACATCACAACTGGCATAGGAAGCCGCCCACCATAGTTACCGATTTCGTTATTACCCGGTCCAACCCGCCAAAAATAAATGATGTCGTCTTTATACCTTCAGGCGGCTATAACGAGCCTCAATGTTATTAAGACTCCAGTATCTATAAGGCTGATTGACGCGCATATCAGCTAGAAGAAAGGGCTGTTTTACCGAGGCCCGCATTATCATTAATATGTCTTACCACCTCGATAATCTTCTTGCTCTTATCTTCTCCAAACACCCCTATTACGCCTTGATCGTTGATATTGGTAAACGGCGAGTCAAACATCGCCTTAGGCTCCATGATGCCGTTCTTCACTAAATACTCAACCAATTCATCCAAGAAAGTGATTTGATCGGGATGTAGCGGCGCCTCGGCGAGGAATTCGGCGAATGCCGATTTTGCCGCGCCGCGGTCCAAGCCCACCACCGAACGAACCAGCACACCCAAGGGTTGGCCACCAAATATGTTTTTATACTCTTCTCTTGGAATAGGCCCGCCATCCGAAAAGAGAATGTCCTCGAGCGCTTCTATATCCTTCTCGGTAACGGGTTGATTATTTTTTAATCTTCGAATCGTAATATGATCGGCGTGCTCCCAATGAATCTTCGCACCCTATCCTTATAGTCCTTAAGATTCTTATCGCCTTTTATTATTTGATATTCGGCTTCCGCCTCGCCGAGATCATCCTTAAAGTTGGTGTAGACGTCTTCCTTGGCCTGATCCGGATCAATGAAGCGAATCAGATTGCGGAGTATAAGCCGCACGTCTTCCAGCATTGGCAGAGTGACATTCTGCCACCACAAGGCAGTCTGAATTTCCTGAATCAATTCCAGTTGCTTGGCCACGGCCGGAATGTTGAATTTGCCGTCGAGGTCTTTGGCAATACGGGTCACCTTTCGATATAGAGCTCCTGCTGTTTACTTCCCTGCAAGATAGCGATCTGCAAGTGCAGAATCAGCAAGTCGAACCGGCGGCAATATTCGTCATCCTCGTCTGGTGATGGCAATCCGCTGATTTTTTTAGTTAGAATTTCTCATCCTCATCGGTCAGCGTCTGCCATCTGTCACGCCTAGCGAAGACTTCTACATCCTTACGGTGCTTGCGGACAATGAAATTCTCCAGGTTCATGGCCTCCACCACGCCGTGCATCTCATCCTTGAGTTGATCAATAAAGACCAACACTTCCTTTTCATCTGGCCGGGCGTTTTGCAGGGCTGTGGCCAACTCCAAGCGCCGCTTGAAGATACGCTGCTTAATGGGTTCCTGCACCTTGGAGTCATAGCCATCGGGATTGGCGTCGAAGAAATGCAGGTTCTGGCAGTATCGAAGATGATGAATTCCTTTTTGTCCTCGCCGGGCGCAAACAGATCCGGACACAGGCGGGTGCCACGCCCCACCATTTGCCAGAACTTGGTCTTGGAGCGCACCAGCTTGAAGAACACCAGATTGACCACCTCCGGCACATCGATGCCGGTATCGAGCATGTCAACGGATACGGCAATCTGCGGCTCGTTTTTTTCGGCAAGGCTAAAACTGTCGATGAGGCTTTGGGCATAGTTCACCGAGAAGTCGATCTTTTGACAGAACTTGCCGGCGTAGTGCGGGTAGTTCTTATCGAATTGTTTGACGATGAACTCGGCATGCTTGGTGTCTTGGCAAAGATGATGGTCTTGCCCAGTTTGTCGCCACCTTCTATCTTGATGCCATTTTCCATGAGGTGCATGAGCACCTTGTTGACGGTATCGACATTGAACAGCCACTGATTCAGAGCCGGAGCGTCAATCTGCTGCTTGAGCTGACCGGTCTGATCGTCGTAAAAGCGCTCCTGTAGCTCATACTCTTCCTGTTCTTCCGGCGAGAGGTCTTTGTACTTGATACCTTCACGCTGGAACTTGAGTGGGACAGAAATCGCCTTGGGTGGCACCAGAAACTTATCCGCCACAGCCTGTTCCAGTTCGTAGGCGTAGGTGGGCTGGTGGTCGTCCAATTCAAACAGCTTGTAGGTATTGCGGTCTACCTCGCCGCGAGGAGTGGCGGTCAGACCCAGCAGCAGGGAATCGAAGTAATCAAAGATGGCGCCGAACTTCTGGTAGACCGAGCGGTGGGCCTCATCGATGATCACCAGGTCGAAGTGCGCCACGCTGTAGGGGTCTTTCAGGTCTTTTTTGGTGCCGTCGATCAGGTTCAGCATGGAGGGATAGGTGGAAAACACCACCCGCGCCGCCTCGCGCTGTTCCGGTGTGGATTTCTCCACCAGGCTGATGGCGGAGAGATTGGGCGCATGCTTGCCGAACTCACGCTTGGCCTGTTTCACCAAGGCCACACGGTCGGCCAGGAACAGGACCTTGCGCGCCCAACCGGCGCGCATGAGCATGTCCACCAGGGAGATCGCCAGGCGGGTCTTACCGGTGCCGGTAGCCATGACGATGAGGCTCTTGCGTTTGCGTTTGGCGCCGAACTCCTCCATGACACGGGCCGCTGCTTCCATCTGGTAAGCGCGCCCGGTGATCTCCTTCTTCGGCTGCATCAGCGCCAGGTCTTGTCGTTCCTCGCGCTGATTGATGCGCCATTGCAATTCGTCGCGGGTGGCAAAGCCACTCACCTCACGGGGCGGATAGAAGGTGTCGTCCCATAGCCATGTGGTGTAGCCGTTGGAGTAGTAGATGATGGGGCGCTGGCCGAATTTCTGTTCCAGGCAATCGGCATAGAGTTTGGCCTGTTGCTTGCCGACCTTGGGGTCCTTGCGGGTCTTCTTGGCCTCGACCAGGGCGACGGGTTTGCCGTCGTGGCCCCGCAGCACATAGTCCACGTAGCCGGTGCCGGCAAAGCTGCCCTTGGCATCGGGCATGCAATTGCTGACTTCGTATTCCTCGGTGTCTTCCAGCTTGGGGTCCCAACTGGCCTCGCGCAGCATCACATCGACAATCAGTTCGCGGGTCTGGGCCTCAGTGTATTCTTCGCTGCCGATGGTCTTTTGGTTGGCTTCCTTGACCTGCTGCAACAAGGCAAGTTGTTCTTGCAGTTCTTTTAGTTTGGCCTCGGATTGTTCCAGTTTTCTCTGCGCGGCTTCGTGCGCTTTGTCCTTGGCTTCCAGTTCTTGCTGGAGTTTGTCCAGTTGTTGTTTGCTTAGTTGAGGCGCACTGGGATCTTCTTTCGGTAACCAAGCGATCTGGAACTGGGCGGGGGCTGTACCGCCACGGGTATAGACGCGGGTTAGCCAGCCGAGGAAGGTATGCAGGGTGACGGTGGCCTTGAGGCTCTCCTCGGTGGAGATGGTCTGGTCGCCATGCACCGCCACATTGCCGAGGCGATGGATAAACTTGATGTCGTGGAACAGGCCCTTCTTGATATTGCTGGCAAAGGTTGGCTCATGGATCATGGCCGCCAGGCTTTTTTCATAGGGGGCCTTCAGGGTGGTGTCGTTGTCGAACAGCCACTTGAGGGATCGCTCCAGGGTGCGGCGGGCGAAGATGGCGGCGGCGCGGGGATCACGCAGGGTATAGCCTTCCACTTGCCGGGCATCGTCCAGCAGGAAGTCCCAGTGTTCGGCTAGGAATGAGAAATTACTTTGTTTATTATTATCTGCCATCCTTGTTGTCTCGTTTATGCTGCCTCGGGCTGATTGGTTAATTCACCACGAAAGGCGTACTGTTTTAAAGATGAAAATAAATTCTCAGACTCACATAATAGAATTTCTTCTTTTTTCTTTTGCTTTAATATCTTTTCTTGAATTTCATTAAATTTATTTTGAACTTCCTCTGGTGGTAAAATTATATCCACTTGACTAAGATGCGATGGCCCAAAATTAGGTTGAGCAGAACCCGTAATAAGACGATCAATCTGTCGGACAAATGAATCTGAATTTAAAAATCCTTCCATATAATTTTTTGTAACTAAGCGATCATCCAGCGGCCTGAATCGGATTGTTGACGTATTCATACAAAGTGGCAAATGGTGTTTCTCCACCCAGGCGGTCTTCCCCCAAGTAACACCGGAGCTAGCCATAACAAGATCACCTTCTTCAGCCAGGAAGTGTGAATATTTTCCTTTAGCCTCATCTTCTGATATATACCTTTCAGTGTTCTCAAGATTTAGCTTGCGCCCTACAATATTTCTGACATTTAAAAGTTTAACGCCAGAATCTGTAAACTGCCAGTTACGCACCCCTGGCCCTTCCTGAAAGAACAGCAACTCAGGAAGAGGTTTAACAGGCCACCCCTTCGGATTCGTCACCGGGTCACCAAACATATCCAGAAAGACGGAGCGGAGGAGTTGGTCGGTGAGGTCGATGACTTGCTGGCGTTTGCGGCGTATGGCATCGGCCTTGTCCAGTATCGCGGCGATGCGTTTCTGTTCTTCCAGGGGTAGGAGTGGAATTTGAAATTCTTCCACAACCTTTTTTGATACTTCTTTAAATGTCGCGCCATTACCCAATGACTGCAATTTTGACGACATAAAATTCATACAGTGATAGAGATAGGCTGAATCAACTCCTTTACCTGGCACCAAACTTTTGAAGCCTTGATTTGTGCACATATCGCGCCCAGCAATTGCGACATTTCCGATTGGCGCTCTTGATGTTAGAAGAATAGAGCCTTTAGGAAGCATGAATGTAGCTGAACTCTTAAATCCTGCATTTGATATATACTCTGGCGCATCATCTAGAACAGGCGTTTCTAAATTTGAAATATCCTTTGGTGTAACCCAGGGGACATCATGCCCCCAATACTCAGGCACATTCCTACTCGGTGTAGCACCACCAACTACGGCACAGCAGTCTTTCAATTTTATAAATTGAATACTGCTCGCAGCATCGCCCTCAACTCTTTCAAGTCTTTCTGAATCTCTGTTTCAAGTGATTCGAGCTGATCAAGAATCAACATGGGTGAGTCGTACTTCACTTCTTCATAGGCTGTTTCTTTATAGCGATTGATGGACAGGTCATATTTATTGGCGGTTATGTCGGCCTTATCGACCACAAAGGCCTTGGCCTTCTTGACTTTAAACCCCTTACCCGTCTCCTGCCACTTTTGGTACTGCGCGATGATATCCGGGATGTCGTTATCCTTAATCGGTTCGCGCTTGTCATCAAGGCTGAGACCATCAGCCTGCATGTCGTAGAAGAAGACCTTGTCGGTGCCGCCAGAGTCGGTGCGGGTGAAGACGAGGATAGCGGTGGAGACACCGGCATAGGGTTTGAACACACCGGAGGGCATGGAGATGACGGCGTCGAGTTTTTGTGACTCGACCAGTTCCTTGCGTAGTTCCTGGTGGGCATTGCTGGAGCCGAACAACACACCGTCGGGCACGATGCAGGCGCAGCGGCCACCGGGTTTGAGTTGTTTGAGAAACAGGCTGATAAAGAGCAGCTCGGTCTTTTTGGTTTTGGTGACCTGCAGCAGGTCTTTGGCGGTGCCGTCGTAGTCCAGCGAGCCCTTGAAAGGCGGATTGGCCAGGATCAGGGTGTAGGCATTGCGCTTGTCGGCGTGATCTTCGCTCAAGCTGTCGCGGTTTTCGATGAGCGGGTTGTCGATGCCATGCAAGGTCATGTTCATGGCGCCGATGCGCAGCATGGAGCTGTCGAAGTCGGAGCCGTGGAACATGTCATTGTGGAAGTGCTCGCGGCTTTTCTTGGTGCGCAGCATGTCCTTGTGGTTTTCTTCCAGGTAGGCCGCTGCCGTCATCAGGAAGCCGCAGGTGCCGCAGGCCGGGTCGCAGATGATGTCCTTGGGAGTGGGAGTCGTCAGCTCGACCATGAGTTTAATAATGTGGCGCGGGGTGCGGAACTGGCCGTTCTGCCCGGCGGTGGCGATCTTGGAGAGCATGTATTCGTACAGATCGCCCTTGGTGTCGCGGTCTTCCATGGGGATGGCGTCGATCATGTTGACGACCTTGTCCAGCAGCGCGGGGTTGGGGATGATGAACACCGCGTCTTTCATGAACTTGGTGTAGGAGCTGCCCGCCTTGCCGTTAAGTTGCTTGATAAAGGGGAAGACCTCGTCGCGGAACACCTGGAACTTGCGCTGGGGCTCGAAGTCCTTGAAACGGGACCAGCGCAGGTGGTCCTGCTTTTTCATGAAGATGGGGTTTTCGATCTTCTCCCCCAGCAGGTTGGCCTCGGCCTCGCGTTTGGTGTGGATATCGTCGATGCGCTTGGCGAACAGCAGATAGGTGATTTGCTCGATAACCGAGAGGGGGTTGGATACCCCGCCCGACCAGAAGGTGTTCCAGATTTGGTCGACTTTGTTTTTGATTTCGCCGGTGATCATGAAGGGTTTCTCGTTTATAGATTATTCGGCGCCGGGGGAGTCGGCATCTTCGTCCTCCGCCTCTTCCGGCGATACGACACTCAGGTACTCTGCTCGCACATCCTTCAGGGACCTCCTCCCGTTAGGGTCCAGACGCCAAAAGTGCCAGCCATTGGTGCTTTTCTTGCGGATGAATATCCCGGCCCTGGAGGGACTATCAAAGATCTGACCGGCCACCTCGATGCGGCCGTCGGAAAGAATCTGGCCGGTGTGGCCGCCGAACTGTCCGGGTCGGGAGTAAAGCGTCTGCCCCGATGCAAGGTAGCCCGCGCCGATCAGGTCGGCGATCTCTACCGTAACAGACGTGGTTGCCTGTTCCCTGGCGATTTGGACTTTGTGGCCCGGCGGTACCGGCCAGATGGCAAGAACTGCATCGATTGCCTGCCGTGTTCGCTGATCGATGCCGGCCTCGTCCCACTGTTTCGAGGCATAATCTTTCAGCAGCTTGCTGTTCAGCAGGACCACGTCCTTTTCCTGAAGGTGCGCAGCCTTGCCCTTTTCGCCCAGCCAAGGACCGTTGGATACGGCGCTGTTTAGTTTTTTGGTCAGCAAGGTCAGGTTACCGAGCCGGTGAATTCGCGCGTCCCGTTCCGACTCCGATCCGCCCGGCGGCAGCGGCCAGTGCTTGAGCCAGGCTTGAGGCATCACATGTTCGATAGCGTAGCTGCCGCGCCGGATGCGCATTCCCGCGGCAGACACCTGTCCCGGAATCCACCCACGCCAATGATCCTCGATCGATTCCAGCACCATGCGGAGACGCGCCCTGCTCAACTTCCGGTACACGGGCATCGTTTCGAGTTCGCGGCGAACCTCGTCGTCGTCAGGCCAATAAGCCGCCTCGGAACGCTGGGACGAGAAGTACTCCTTTAGTGTCAGTCCCACATTTTCGGTGTGTGCGTTGCGAATGACGGAAACGACTTCCGCCATGATCTTGTTATAAGGCTTGGTTGTAGCTCGTATGAGCATTCGACGTGTCAACCAGCTTTCCATCACATCGAGTACCGTGTCGATATCTTGCTGAAGCAGTTGACCCGATTTGAAGTCGAGGAGCGCCAGGAGTACGGGCTTCACAACCTCACTCTCCATGGTCTTGGTACGATACGCGAACAGCCCTAGACGATCGAGCGGCCCGTCCAGCACCTCGGCCTTTTCTGTGAACTCCCGATAGATCGTCGCAGCCCGATGGATCTCCTGTAGAAGATCTTGCATCGGGTGGCCGGCCTGGAAGTCCGCGTAAGCCTTGAATCGAGAAAAGACTTCGCGGGCAACGACTTCTTCGCCGGTGCGGGCGATCAGCCAGTGGTTCAGGAAAACCGATGACCGTGGAATCTTGACGCGTCCGACATTGACCTCTTTTTCCCAGAACGCGGTCTCGAACTGCGCCCAGTACTTGCTGTAGGCCTCCTCGACGTCGGCTTCCTGTTCGAGCAGACGCTGAAAGACGAAGTTCTTGATCAGGTCGGCAGCAGTAAGAACGGCACCACGTGCATTCAACGTTTCAAATATTTCCTGAGCGTTTTCGCTGGCGGTAAGATCGATGACGACGATTTGAAGCAACTCCCGGGCACTGCGTTCGATGGCTTCCGCCCGCGTAACGACTTGCTCGGGGCCCTCGGCATTCAGCCAGGCGCGGCACTGTTGCGCGAAGTATTGATGCGCCTTGATCATCCGGGACGCACGGTGCTTGAGATTCAGATAATCGACCGGGGATGGCGCTTCCATCACTTCGTTGAACGCCGGGCGGTCGCGATTGGTGGGCCAGACCTTGAACCGGTCTTCCTTGTGACGGCGGAACGCCTCGGCGTTGGCGGTCAGTGGCTCCAAGCGCGCGGCGGGCATCGACGCGCCGACCGCCTCAATCTCGGCGTGCAGCGCATCCAGCAAGAGTTGCAGCGTCGTCAATCGCTGCTGTCCGTCGATGACGGTGCGCTGCTGAAGATCGCTCGTGGGAGTGGGGAGTTGTTGCAGGACTATGGCGCCAAGGAAATGGGGTGCCTGCGTCGTATTCGGCGACTGCAGCAAGCGTGTAGCGACGCGCTCCAAGTCCTTCCAGAGAGGCTCCCATTGCAGTTCCTCGTTCCACACGTACGGACGCTGGAAAAGCGGGACCAGTAAGCGCTGAGGCTGCATGAAAATAGCTTGCGGGGTTCGAACTTGGGTATCCATAGGGACAGATTTCTAGCCGTTACTTGATTCTCTCGTGGAGGATTTCTTCCTTCCAAGGGGCTCTATCCGATCTGTCAGCTGGACTAAACGGATGTACCAGCAGGCGTGTGACCGAGTCTGCATCAACAGCAGATCGTTTGTTTCGCGCGCCTGCTGTTCCAGTTGCGGCGCCACTCCGCCCTCCCCCTGCTTATCCTCAGAGATGCTAGCACACGAGCCCATGTCACCGAAGAGGGAATTAGCTGTATTGAATGGATTTTTGCGGATTGTGGTGCTTGGGCGGACACGGTGGGCTCAAGATCGAAAAGATTCCTCCCTTCATTAATCACCCTCACCCCCGCCCCTCTACCCTGAAGGGCATAAATCCCGGAGGGAGAGGGATAACAGAGACTGGATTCCGGTTTTCAGTATCGTAGCTTTTACCTTCCCGGGCAGTTATCCGGAAATTCCGGATAATTGGAGAATCGCCTAATTCCTTCTCCTTGGGGTAGGCTGGGTGACCTCTCCGACTGGATCTACCATTATCGATTCAACAATGTGCAAATTTTGCACATACTACCTTCGGGTCCACCTCGCTTCTTCTGTTGAACTACCGAGCATTCCTCGGTTGTTCTGGCTTAGGCGTCGCTCCACCTAGGCTATTTCTGCTTTGATAATTTCAAAAATTGGTATAAACTTTCAAAAAACGAAAGTTTCTGGAATTATTTTTTGTCGGCTAAGGAACGGGACTGCCTGCCATGCAGACTTTGACTCATAAAATCATTGAGTTAGGTTTATACAACCGGATTTTGACCGATACCCAGTTGGCAAGGCTATTGGAGGGCAGCCGGCAACGCCGCTATAACCTGGTAAATCGAGCATTGAAGGCTGGGGAGTTGCTTCGCCTGCGCCGGGGTTGCTACCTGCTGGCGCCGACATGGCGCGACTCCCCCGCTCACCCTTTCGCCCTGGCGCAGGCTATCGTATCGGGCAGCTATGTGTCGTTCGAGACCGCGCTGTCTCACCATGGCTGGATTCCCGAAGCGGTATACACCACCGCCTGTGTGATGCCGGGCCGTAAATCGCTGGTCTATGAGCATCCGGTGTTCGGTAGCTTTTCCTTTTATCCTCTCGCCATCCAAGCAGGCTATTTTCTCGAATTGGTTGAGCGCAAGCAGATCGCCGAACAAACCATGCTGGTCGCTGAGCCCATTAGAGCGTTGATGGATCTGGTGTGTTTGCGAAAAATCGAATGGCAGGGAATGGGGTGGCTGGAGGAAGGGCTGCGCATCGATGTCGAACATCTGCGCAATGTGACCAGCGCCGACATTCGAACTCTGGACCTGGTTTATAAACAGAAGCGCGTGAAAGCTTTTATCAAATCGCTGGCCAAGGAATTAGGCAATGATTGAATTGATCCAACGACGGCTGAACAACTACCAGGCTGCCAATCCCGTAGAAGAGGAACAAGCGCTCAAGGAGATTCTGCAAGAAATTGCTCTTTATGCCTTATGGCGGGCAGGGTTCTTTGAAGTCGCCGCGTTTCAGGGCGGCACCAGCTTGCGTATCCTGCACAAGCTGCCGCGTTTCTCGGAAGACCTGGACTTCATCCTCAAAGAGCCCGACCCGGATTTTGAATGGAGCAGTTATCTGAAGCCTTTATTAGAGGGGCTGGCGGAGTTTGGCTTGAAATCCGAAGTTCTCGACAAGGGCCGCATGGATCAAAACATTAGAAAGGCTGTATTGAAGGATAACTCCGTCGCTAATCAATTGAAGCTAGCCTTCTATCGCGGCCCTGCCGGTCAGAAGATCAATATTAAACTCGAGATCGATATCAATCCGCCGCAAGGTTCGGGCTATGAATACACTTACCTGGATTTCCCACTCGATTTCGAAGTCTGCCACCAGGATTTGAGCAGTAATTTTGCACTGAAGATTCATGCCCTAGTTTGCCGCCCTTACTTGAAGGGCCGCGACTGGTATGATTTCGGTTGGTATGTGACACAAAAGGTTCAACCCAATCTTGCGCATTTGCAGGCAGCGCTGTTCCAGTTCGGACCTTGGGCGGGGCAATCTCTTACGATCGATAATGCCTGGTTACATAAAGCTATGATGGAAAAAGTGGCTGCGGTTAATTGGCGGGAAGCTGCCGCAGACGTTGAGCGCTTTTTGAATGCAACTGAGAGACAAAGTTTACAACTTTGGAGTGAGCGGTTTTTTAGAGCCAAGGTTGAAAATCTAGCCCTGCAGGCGTGATAGTGGCCCACCACCCCAGTGGGAATTCATTAATCTGAATTCCGGATTTCAGTTTTTGCTGGAATGACGGCGGCTGTTGTTATTTCGTCCCTACTGCCAGCAGGTATTCGTGCGGGATCACCAAGCCGTTGTCGGTTTGGAAGTCGCGGGCGAAACGGGCGATCTCGTCGCGCACTGTGTTCCGTTCGCCGGCGGGCAAGGCGTCGAATTGTTGCTTGAGGATGTCCGAGGCCTCCATGAGCTCCCAATATTGCTCGAAGGAGGTGAACTGGTAGTCGAAGCGCAGCGGCGTGACCTGGAACGATGCAAAGCCCGCGCCGCGCAATAGGTCGTCGAGCGCACCGGGCAGCCCCAGCGAGGTGACCTTATGGAGCGGCGGCTGATGTTCTTCCGCCACGCGGTCCTTGAAGGCCGCCGCGGCCCAGTGCATGGTGGTCATGGTCTCCGGCGTGCTCCACACCGCCAGGGCAACGCGTCCGCCGGGTTTCAGCACGCGATGCATCTCGCGGCAACCCTGCAACGGGTCTTGAAAGAGCATCACGCCGAAGCGGCACAGCACCTTGTCGAAGGCATTGTCGGCATAGCTGAGCCGTTCCGCGGGCATGGTGGTGAAGCTGATGTTGGTCATGCGCGCCGCCGCCGTCTTCTTCTGCGCCACCCGTATCATGCCGTCGGCGGCGTCGACACCGGTGATGTGCGCATGCGGCTGCCGCCGCGCCAGGGTCAGCGCCGGTTCGCCGGTCCCGGAGGCGACGTCCAGCACCTGGTCGCCGGGCCGCGCCTCCAGCGCCTTGAGCAGGGCCTCGCCCACCGGCGCGATGTGCGGCAGAAAGAGATCGAACTTCTCCGCGATCGTGTCCCAGTCCGGTAGATTGTCTTTTCCGCTCATACGATCCACTCCATTTAACGAAGAATTAGTCAGCTGACTTTGTAGTCAGGTCTTGCGTACAACATTTACCCGATTTAACCATGCCCTCTAACATTTATTCCTGTTCGTCCTGGCGGCGCCACCTTGCTCTTCTCCCCTTTTTATCACGGGAATCCTAGCACAGGAGCAGGGGTAAATTGTCAGGATTGAAGGGATTTTACCGGGTCATGCCGGTACGCGGCGGCGCCGAACCGCAGTCATGTTGTTAACGCATTCTCATTTCTACGCCATAGCGTTGTAATCTTTTGTCATCATGATATCCGCTCGCAACGCGAGCCGTTATAATTGCGCGAAACGCATTTCGGATTGGCATACGATCGTCAATCGGCGATGAAAAGGAACGGTAATCATGACTACTGGCACTATTCCCAAACCGGCCGGTCGCTGGACAAAAGCGGCGTGGACCCTGTTAACGGTAATCTCCCTGGGTCTTGCCGGGTGCAACGGGGGCTCCAGCGACCTCAACGCCACCGACGGCCAGGCACAGATCAGCTTGAGCGACGCCCCAGGCGATTTTCTTGCGTATAGCGTCGACGTGGTATCGCTCACGCTCACCAAGCAAAACGGCACGGTGGTCGATACTCTGCCCCGGACGGCGCGGGTGGATTTCGCGCAACTGGCCGACCTCAGCGAGTTGCTCACCGCCGCCACCGTTCCGTCGGGCAAATACACGAGCGTGGTCATGCATCTCGACTACAGCACCGCGGATATCGAGGTGGATGACGGCACGGGCAATGCGGTGAAGGCGAGCGTGCAGGATAGCGGCGGTAATCCCATTACGACCCTGGATGTCAGCCTGGACTTCGACACCAATCATCCCCTGGTCATCGTGCCGGGCCTGCCCTCGCAACTCGAGGTGGACTTCAATCTCGCGGCATCCAATGACGTGGATATGACCGATCCGGCGCATCCGGTGGTCGCGGTCGATCCGGTCCTGACCGCCAGTCTGAGTTTCGATCAAACCCGATCGCATCGGGTGCGCGGGCCGTTGGCCTCCGTCAATACCGGCGCCAACACCTTTACGCTGATCCTGCGGCCGTTTCATTTGCTGCTGGGTAATTTCGGCCAGTTCACCATTACCACCGACGCCGACACGGTCTTCGAAATCAATCAGGTCACGTATCAAGGCGGCGCGGGTTTGACCCAGCTCGCCGCCCAACCGGCGACTACCGCCACGGTCGCCGTCGTTATTCCGGACGGCGCCGGGCACCTCGTTGCCAGCGAGGTCTATGCCGGTTCCAGCGTCGCCTTCGGGACCAGCGACGTGGTTTCCGGCAATGTGACGTCGCGGGTCGGCGATGTGCTCACGGTGCGCGGCGCCTCGCTGGTCCGCGCTGACGGCACGTTAAGCTTTCATGATACGGTGCAGGTCCAGCTCGGCGCGAATACCAAGGTGACCGCGGAAGGCTCCACCGCCGGCAATCTCGACAAGGACAACATCTCGGTGGGGCAGCGCGTCACCGCCTTCGGCACCTGCAACGACAGCAACTGCGCCACGCTGGACGCGACGGACTCGAACAACGGGCCGGTGCGGATGCTGCTCACGCAGTTGAACGGCAACATCAATACCAACGGCGTATCCGGCCAGGTCGTCACCATGACGCTGAATCGTATCAATGGCCGCCCGATCGGATTATTTGACTTTGCCGGCACGGGCGCCTCGGTGAGTTTCGATGCCGATCCGGCCAATTATAAGGTGAACCTCCCTAATTCGATTACCCCGCCCGCCGGTAATGGCACGGCGCTCAAGGTACGCGGTTTCGTCGCGCCCTTCGGACAGGCTACGGCGGCGGACGATTTCGATGCCGTCACGCTAATCGATGTCAGCACCGGCCCGGCCGACCTGGTGGTTCACTGGCCGATCACGGCGCTGGTGACGACGCCCTTCACCACTTTTACTCCCTCGGGGATGGTGGTGGATCTGTCGCTATCCACGCGGGTGCATGACGTCTACCGCAGCGGCGTGGATACGACCTTGTTAACCACGGACACGCCGACCGTGAATGCGAAAACCCCCAATCTGGGTCTGTTCGTTATCGGTTATCGCGGCGCGATTCAGGTCTACACGCGGCTCAGCGACTTCCAAAGCGCCCTGCAGACCCGCCTCGGCGCGGGGCAATATGCACGCGCCTTCGCGGCCCACGGCACCTATGCCGATACTGGCGCGACCCTAACCGCGACCGGAATGCTCATGCTGCTGAGATAGCCGGGTTCACGAACCCGGCAGGCGAGGATCGATGTTGAGTTTTACTCGGCCGCGCGGGGCGCGGCGGCCTTACGTCTCGGAGGCGGGGAAACCAGCCAATGCCCGTTCGAAGTCGGCGATGGGGACGGGTTTGCCGAACAGATAGCCCTGGAAATTCCGGCAGCCGTGATGTTCCAGTCTGCGGCGCTGCGCTTCGGTCTCCACGCCTTCGGCGATGACGTCGAACCCCAGGCTCTGTCCCATCTTGATGATGGTCTGAACGATGATTTCATCGTTTCTATCGACGGCGATGTCGTGCACGAAGCTGCGGTCGATCTTGATCTGGCTGAGCGGCAGTTTCTTGAGATAGGCAAGCGATGAATAGCCGGTGCCAAAGTCGTCGAGCGCGAACAGCACGCCCATCTCGCGCAGGCTCTGCATCTTGGCGATGGATTGATCGATATTTTCCAGGAACATGCTCTCGGTCAGTTCCAGTTCGAGCCGAGCTGGATTGATGCCCGTGGTATTGAGCACGCGCACCACCTGATCGACAAAATTATCCTGCCGGAACTGGTTGACGCTGATGTTGACCGACAGTTTGAGGGAGCGGGTAGCGGGCCTGGCCTCCCAGGCTCTAAGCTGAGCGCAGGCGGCTTCCAGAACCCATTCCCCCAGGGGCAGGACCAAGCCGGTGTCTTCGCACAGAGAGATGAATTCGTCGGGGTGTACTACGCCGCGCGTGCCGTGCGCCCAGCGCAGCAAGGCCTCCGCGCCGACCGCCCGGCCGCTATGATCGACACGCACCTGGTAGTACAGCAGAAATTGCCGCAGCTCGAGGGCCTTGCGGATATCGGTTTCAAGTACCGCGCGCTTTTCAAAGGTAGCCTGCATGGCCGGATCGAAGAAACGCATGGTACCCCGCCCCGCCCTTTTGGCTTCGTACATGGCCATGTCCGAGCGCTTGAGCAATTCGTCGATGTTATCCTCATGACCGCGGAATAGAACGACGCCGATGCTGGCGGAGCCGCTGTATTCCCGCCCTCCCAGTTGATAGATCCGGGCGAACGCTTCGAGCAGCTTGTCGCTGATGGACTTGGTCTGGGCCGCGGCCTGCTCGCGATCCAGACCTATTTCCTCGAGGATCACCACGAATTCGTCGCCGCCCGGGCGGGAGATGGTATCCGCCTCGCGCAGCGCCGCACGAAGACGCTGCGCCACTTCCTTGAGCAGCATGTCGCCGTATTCATGGCCCACGGTGTCGTTAATGGTCTTGAAATGATCGAGGTCGATGAACAGCAGCGCGCCGTATAGACGGTTGCGCGCGCTCACCGCCAGCGCCCGTTCCAGCCTGTCGTGCAGCAGGCGCCGGTTGGCGAGCCCGGTCAACGAATCGTAGAAGGCGAGATAGGCCATCTTCTCCTCGGTGCGCATGCGATCGGTAATATCCATCACTGCGCCCACGGTGCGTACCGCATGGCGCGCCTTGCCCTCCCCTTCGAAATGGGTGAGCGAGCGAGTCGTCAACCAGCGGGTCTCGCCGTCGCGGCGGATGATGCGGTGCTGAACGTCGAATAGGCCGTCGCCGCGAGGATCATGGGCATTGTCTACGGCCTCGATAATTCTGCCGCGATCATCGGGATGCACGCAGGCCAAAAAGCGTTCCAGTGTCACGGTCTCTTCCTCGGCAAACCCGTAGATCTCCCGCAGTTCTGACGACCAATATACGGTGTGCGCCACATGATCATGATCGTAAATTCCGGTCTGTGAAACGCGAATGGCCTGGCGCAAGCGTTCTTCGTTGTCACGCGCCTCATCGGACTGTTTCTTGTCGCTGAGGTCGCGGACAAAGGCGATGTTGTATTCCTTGTCGCGATAACGGGCGTAATTGGCGTTGATCTTGACGGGAACCAGGTTGCCGTCTTTGCGCCGATGAGTGGATTCGATGCAAATGGATTCGTCCCGGCGCAGGAGTGCCATCCTTTCCGGCCAGTCCGCCGCGGCATAATTGGGATTGAAATCCCAGACGCGCATGCCGACCAGTTCATCGCGTGTATAGCCGAGATTACGGCAGGCCAGATCATTCGCCTTGATGACACGGCCGTCCATGTCGATCCAAAACACCGCGGCGCCGCCGCATTCGACGGCAAGTTGGGTCAATTGCAAGGCCTCTTCCGCCATTTTTCGCTTGCCGATATCGCGAACCACGCTGAAGATACAACCCTCGCCGTCCAACTCGATCAATCTGGCATTGACTTCCACGGATACGACCGACCCGTCCTTGCATACGTTGGCGCTTTCGAACACCGCCTGACCGTAGTTTATAATCTCCTCCAAGCGCTGCGCGGATAATTTCGCGAATTCCGGCGTATAGAGACGCGAGATGTGCGTGCCGATCATCTCGTGCTTGGTATAACCCAGGCGCTCGCATGCGGCGCGATTTAGCACCCTGATGTATCCGTTCAGATCAATGACCATGAGGCCGTCATTGGACAAGTCGAACATGATGCGGTATTTCTGTTCAACCGCTTCAACTGTAAATTTATGTTGCGGATTATTCGCCATGGGGTGGATTGTTATTCTTTATCGAAAGATGATGTGAATTGTCCGCGGCGCCGCATCCTTACCGCCGAATATGAACCCTTCATGTCTATATCGGCAGGGTCTATTTTTGCTGGAGAGACCGTTGAATATCGCGAATAAGTTCGCCGCCCGCCGCAACCGGGCCTTTTTGGCGAGGCGGCGCCGCCCTACGAGACGGCCCTGAAAACCTTTATTTTCCCGTGACGCTGGTGCGCTGTTCGGGTCCGATGTGTCCGGTTTCGGGGATTTCGATGTAGTTGCCTCTGCTCATGATGTTGAACCGGTCCTTGAGGCGCGAATCCAGGCGGTATTGATAAAGACACTACCCCGACCTCTCCGGGGTGGAGGCGCGGCGTACGGGGTGATTGAAGATCGATCCGGACAGGGAGGCATCGGCCCCGTTTACTGCGGCTCGTCCGGTAAGTTATCGGGGTTGGACTGCACGGCGCGGCCGCGCAGTTGCCGCAATACCACCAAGGCGCGTTTTTGCAGGGGATAGGTGCTGCGGGACGAATAGAAATGGCCCACCGTTCCTTTCTCGTCCGTATACGCCGTGTCCACTATCACTTCCCAGCGGGCATAGGACGGCTCCGCCGGCAAGGTAAAGGGGATGTCTTCGTGATGGGAGTTGAACAACAAAATAAAGTTGTCGTCGCGAATGCGCTGGCCGCGATCATCGTATTCATCGATGGCATCGCCCGCCAGGAACAGGCCCAGACACCGGGCGAAGGTCTGCTGCCATTCCTTTTGCGTCATCTCATTGCCCTCGGGGGTGAGCCAGGTGAGGTCCTTGACGCCCGCGCCGGCGATATCCCGCCCTTGAAAGAAACGGCGGCGGCGGAAAATGGGATGTTTCTTGCGCAGGCGGATGAGGTGGCGCACGAAGCGGAACAGTTCTTTATCTTCCTTGGTGAGATCCCAATGCTGCCAAGTAAGTTCGCTGTCCTGGCAGTAGGCATTGTTATTGCCGTGCTGGGTATGGCCCATTTCGTCGCCGGCGAGCACCATGGGTACGCCTTGCGACAACAGCAGCGTGGCGAGGAAGTTGTATTTCTGGCGCAGGCGCAGGGCGTTGATGTGCTGATTGCGCGTAGGACCTTCTTCGCCGCAGTTCCAACTGAGGTTGTGGTTCTCGCCGTCGCGATTGTCTTCTTTGTTGGCCTCGTTGTGTTTGTCGTTGTAGCTCACCAGGTCCTGCAGGGTGAAGCCGTCATGGCAGGTGATGAAGTTAATGCTGGCGTAGGGACGCCGTCCGCCGTGCTCGTAAAGATCGCTGGAACCCGTGAGGCGGTAAGCCATGTCGCCGATCAGGCCGCCGTCGCCCTTCCAGTAGGCGCGGATGGTGTCTCGGTATTTGCCGTTCCATTCGGTCCAGCCCACCGGGAAGTTGCCCACTTGATAACCGCCTTCGCCCAGGTCCCAGGGTTCGGCGATGAGTTTCACCTGCGACAGCACCGGGTCCTGGTGGATGATGTCGAAGAAGGCGCCGAGGCGGTCCACGGCGTGGAGCTCGCGCGCCAGGGCCGAGGCGAGGTCGAAGCGGAAGCCGTCGACGTGCATCTCCAGCACCCAATAACGCAGACTGTCCATGATGAGCTGCAACACGCGCGGATGGCGCATGTTGAGAGTATTGCCGCAACCGGTGTAGTCGGTGTAATAACGCTTGTCTTCGGCGCCCAGGCGGTAATAGGCGGCGTTGTCGATGCCGCGAAAACACAAGGTGGGACCGAGATGGTTGCCCTCGGCGGTATGGTTGTAGACCACGTCGAGGATCACCTCGATGCCTTCGGTGTGCAGGCGCTTCACCATGGATTTGAATTCCTTGATGGTGCCGCTGGCCGAGTAACGCATGTCCGGCGCGAAGAAGCCGATGGAGTTGTAGCCCCAGTAGTTGCGCAGACCCCTCTCCAACAGAAAGCGGTCGTCGACGTAGGCGTGCACCGGCATCAATTCCACCGCGGTGACGCCGAGTCGCTTGAGGTGTTCGATGGCGGGCGCCGTGGCAAGTCCCGCATACGTGCCGCGCAGCGGCGGCGGGATATCGGGATGGGAATGGGTGAACCCTTTGACGTGCAATTCATAGATGATGGTGTCGTGCCAGGGGGTGCGCAGCGGTTTGTCGTCGCCCCAGGTGAATTCCGGATCGAGCACCTTGCATTTAAGCATGCCGGCGGCGCTGTCGCGGCGATCCGGCATTAGATCTTTATCGGGGTGATCGACGCGATAGCCGAACAGCGCGTCGCTCCAGCGCATCGGGCCTACCAGGTGTTTGGCGTACGGATCGATGAGCAGCTTCTTGGGATTGAAGCGATGGCCCTTGGCCGGATCGTAGGGTCCGTAGACGCGATAGCCGTACAACATGCCGGGCCGCGCCTCGGGGAGATAGCAATGCCAGATCTGATCGGTCTGCCAGCGTACGTCGATGGTCTCGATGACGCGCCGTCCCTTGCCGTCGAATATGCACAGCTCGACCTTGTCGGCATGTTCGGAAAACAAAGTGAAGTTGACGCCTTCGCCGTCCCAGGTGGCGCCGAGAGGATAAGGCTGTCCCGGCCACACCGCCATTTGCAATTTACTCATAGGAGAATTCTATCCATCGCCGTTCTAAAATAAATATTCCTCCGCACAATGGCGGGGTGGCGCGCGACGCCGCCACCAATCTACTCCGTCCGCCGCCGCAAATAAACCGTCACTTCTTCGCGGTCATGATAGAGCTGTTTGCATGCAACCTGGTAGACGACGCCCGCGGCGCGCAATGCCTCGTCGATGTGCGCCAAACAGCGCTGCACCTCTTGATAGCGCTTTTTCATGGGCAATTTCAGGTTAAAAATGGCATGGGCGCACCAACTCCGCGCGACCCAGCGCGCTGCCAGGTCGGCGATGCGGATCGGCTGCTCCACAATGTCGCATACCAGCCACTGCACCGGCTTGGGCGGCTGATAGCGAAAGCCGTCGGCCCGCACGTGTTCCACCACGCCGGACTCGAGCAATTCCGGCGCAAGGGCGCCGTTATCAACGGCGGTGACGCGCAGATGACGCCGCGCCAACTGCCAAGTCCATCCGCCGGGCGCCGCGCCTAAATCGACGGCGGTCATGCCAGGTTGTAAAAGCTCCTCCCGCTCCGGCGCACTTAGAAAATGCAGGAAGGCTTCCTCCAATTTCAAGGTGGAACGGCTGGGCGCGCCCCGGGGAAATTTAAGGCGCGGGATACCCATGGACCACGGCGAACTGTTGGCAGGCAGGGCATAGCCCACATAGGCCGAGGCGCCGCTTAAGATGCACACGTGAAGGCGCACGTCGTCCTGTCCCGGCGTTGCTTGCCGGAAATTCGCCTTGCGCACCGCTTCCCGCAAGGGGCGTTCGAGGGCGCGGCACAGGCCGGAGAGTTCCTTGCCATCGTTGGTGTCCGGCGTCTCCAAAAAGATGGCGGCGACGGGGGCGGGCAACGCGCGCAACTGCTCAAGCAAGGGCGTGACGCGATCCGTCGGCGGCAAGTCGTTGCACAAGGCCGCGGCCACGAACCATTGACGGACGAAGATCAACGCGGCGAACGGCAGTTCGCGGTGCAGACGCGCCGCGTCCGGTGGCTCATGCGGCTGGAAAATCACGTAGGCCGCATCGGGCTTGGCCTTGCAATAGCCGCCAACCCCCCGCGCGGCGGCGAGCGCTTGCATCTCGGCGGCGCATTCGCCCTCGAAACCGGGACGGCAGTGTAAAAACAGGCTGAACATTCTAACTCTGGATTAAATCGAAAAATTATTCCCGCAGTGTACACCGTGCGCCCTGAAACTGCCCGGCAAGGTAATAACGCGTAGCCATGCCGCCGCATCCGGGCAAGGGTGTTTTGCGCTATGATGGCGCGATGCCCTTGCAGAATTTTCACCCCGCGGTCGCGGCCTGGTTCAGCCGACAATTCGTTCGCGCCACCGGCGTACAACAGCAGGCGTGGCCGGCGATCCGCCGTCATGACCATACCCTGATCGCCGCCCCCACCGGTTCGGGAAAAACCCTGGCGGCCTTTCTCGCCGCCATCGATGACCTGATTCGCGAAGGTTTGGCCTGCCCCCTGCCCGACGAGACGCGGGTGTTATATGTATCCCCTCTCAAAGCGCTGTCCAACGACATACAAAAGAATCTCGATGCGCCCTTGGCCGGTATCCGCGACGAATTGCTGATGCAGCAACTGCCCGACGTGGCGATCCGCGCCCAGGTGCGCACTGGCGACACCCCGCAAGGCGAGCGCGAGCGCATGCGCCGCCAGCCGCCCCATATCCTGGTCACCACGCCGGAGTCCTTATATATACTGCTCAGTTCCGATTCGGGGCGGCGTATGCTCAAGACCGTGCGCAGCGTGATCGTCGACGAAATCCACGCCCTGGCCGGCAACAAGCGCGGCGCCCATCTGGCCTTATCCCTGGAACGGCTCGCCGCCTTGTGCAACGAACACCAAAACCGTTCCCCGATACGCATCGGCCTGTCGGCGACCCAGAAACCCATCGATGACATGGCGCACTTTCTCGTCGGCGCCGCCCAGGATCACTGCACCATCATCGACACCGGTCATGTGCGCAATCGCGATATCGCCATCGAGGTGCCCGGCTCGCCGCTGGAAGCGGTGATGGCCAACGAGGTGTGGACCGAGATCTACGACCGCCTGGAACAATTGATCAACGCGCACCGCACCACGCTGATCTTCGTCAACACCCGCCGCTTGGCGGAACGGGCGGCGCGCTTTCTCGCGGAACGCGTCGGCGAACAGTTCGTCACCGCCCATCACGGCAGCCTGTCGCGCGAACACCGCCTCGATGCGGAACAACGCCTCAAGGCCGGCAAGCTGCGGGCGCTGGTGGCCACCGCTTCTTTGGAACTGGGAATCGACATCGGCGACGTGGATCTGGTCTGTCAACTGGGTTCGCCGCGGGGCATCGCCGCTTTTTTGCAACGGGTAGGCCGCGCCGGTCACGCGGTGGGCGCCACGCCCAAGGGCCGGCTGTTTCCGCTGTCGCAGGACGATTTGGTGGAATGCGCGGCGCTGCTGGATGCGGTGATGCGCGAGGAATTGGATCGTATCCCCATCCCCCGGCAACCGCTGGATGTGTTGGCGCAGCAGATCGCGGCGGAGGTAGCGAGCCGCGAATGGCAAGAGGCGGCGCTCTATGACGCTGTGCGCCGCGCCTGGCCCTATCGCGATCTGTCGCGCGATGACTTCACCGCGGTGGTGCGGATGCTCGCCGACGGATTCTCCACGCACCGCGGGCGGCGCGGCGCCTATCTGCATCGCGACGCGGTGAACGGTGTACTGCGCGGCCGGAAGGGCGCGCGGCTGGTGGCGGTGACCAACGGCGGCGCCATCCCCGATCAATTCGATTACGACGTCATCCTGCAGCCGGAGAGTTTTTTCATCGGCAGCCTCAACGAAGACTTCGCCTTCGAGAGTCTGCCCGGCGATATCTTTCAGTTGGGCAACACCTCGTATCGCATTTTGAAAATCGAACAGGGCAAGGTCTATGTGGAGGACGCCCGCGGCCAGCCGCCCAATCTCCCCTTCTGGCTGGGAGAGGCGCCGGGGCGCACCGATGAACTGTCCGCCGCGGTATCGCGGCTGCGCGAGGCCGTCGCGGGAAAATTGCGGGACGGCAGTTCGCCGACTTCCCCCAGCGGGATGGAGGCAACGGCGGCCTGGTTGCGCGACGACCTACACCTGCCGCTCGCCGCCGCGCAACAGTTGACCGAGTATCTCGCCGCGGCGCAGGCGGCTTTAGGTGTAATCCCGACGCAGCATACCGTGGTGCTGGAGCGTTTCTTCGACGAGACCGGGGACATGCATCTGGTGATCCACGCCCCCTTCGGCGCGCGCATCAACCGTGCCTGGGGCCTGGCCTTGCGCAAACGCTTTTGCCGCAAGTTCAACTTCGAACTGCAGGCGGCGGCGCTGGAAGACAGCATCGTGTTGTCGTTGGGCCCCACCCACAGCTTTCCGCTCGCGGAGGTGGCGGATTATCTGAAGGCGGCGACGGTGCGCGATATCCTCATTCAAGCGGTGCTCGCCGCACCGCTGTTCGAAACCCGCTGGCGCTGGAACACCAACATCGCGCTGGCGGTGCTGCGCAACCGCAACGGCAAACGCGTCCCGGCGCAATGGCAGCGCTCGGCGGCGCAGGATCTGGTGGCGGTGGTCTTCCCCGACCAGCTCGCCTGTTTCGAGAATATCGCCGGCGACCGTGAAGTGCCCGAACATCCCCTGGTCACTCAAACCCTCCACGATTGTCTATACGAGGCCATGGACATCGAGGGCCTGGAGCGGGTGATGACGAGTTTGGAAAAGGGCGAGATACACATCGTCGCCCGCGATCTCGCCGCGCCGTCGCCGCTGGCCCAGGCCATACTCAACGCGCGGCCTTACGCCTTTCTCGACGATGCCCCCGCGGAAGAGCGCCGCACCCTGGCCGTGCAGCAGCGCCGTTTCCTCGCGCCGCAGGATGCGGCGGAACTGGGCCGCCTCGATGCGATGGCCATCGCCCAGGTACGCGCCGAGGCCTGGCCCGAGGCGCGCACTCCCGACGAATTGCACGATGCGCTCAACGTATTGGGTTTTCTCACCGCGCAGGAAGGCGAGCGCGAACCCTCCGTACCAGAGTGGCCGCAGTTATTGCAGTCGCTGATCGCACAGGGCCGCGCGACGGTGTTGACCTCGGCGCGGGGAATCAGAATATGGGTGGCCGCCGAGCGGCTCGCGGAAATGCTGGCGCTGTTTCCCGACGCCACACTCGCCCCGCCGCTCTCGCCCTTGAGCGAATCGGGCACGTGGACCGCGGAAGATGCGCTGCGCGAAATTCTGCGCAGCCGTTTGGAGGGACTGGGACCGGTCACCGCCGCGCAGCTGGCGGCGCCGTTAAGTTTGACAGCGTCGCAAGCCGATGCGGCGCTCATCGCCTTGGAACAAGAGGGGTATGCGCTGCAGGGCCAGTTCACCGGCGCTGTCCAAGAAAGCACTTATCTTCCCTCTCCCACCGGGAGTGGGAATGAGGGTGAGGGAAACCTAGGCGTCCCACCAAACCCCCTCACCCCTGCCCGGCTTCGCCCCCCTCGCTGCGCTCTCCCCGCGGGGAGAGGGGAATACTTGTTGCCTTCGGCAATAGAAGAATATCAAGTGGAGTGGTGCGAACGGGGCCTGCTGGCGCGCATCCACCGTTACACCGTACAGCGGTTGCGCCGCGAGATCGAGGCGGTGAGTCCCGCTGACTTCATGCGTTTCCTCTTGCGCTGGCAACACCTGGGCGAGGCGCGGATGGAAGGCCAGGAGGCGCTGGCGGCGGTGTTGCTGCAACTGGAGGGTTATTCCCTGCCCGCCGCGGCGTGGGAGAAAGATATCCTGCCGTCGCGCGTCGAGATGTATCTGCCGCACATGCTGGATTCGCTATGCAGCGCCGGGCGCTTTACCTGGTTGCGCCTTTCGCCGCCAAATAACCGATCCAACCCCTCCCCTTCTGGGGTTGTAAACCCTTCTGGGGTCATAAAGGATAAACCCGGCGGCGACAGCCTCAATGCCCAATCTCCCTCTAAGGGCATAAAGGCGGCGCCGGTGCGCATGACGCCCATTGCCTTATTGCCGCGCCGGGACGTGGCGTATTGGCGGCAAACCGAAGAGCCTGCGACGGCGGAGATCCACGCTTCCCTGTCGGCGGCGGCGCGCAAGCTCATGGCCATGCTGCAACAGAACGGCGCGTCGTTCTTCTACGATCTGGCGCAGGGCAGCGGCTTATTGCGCACGCAAGTGGAAGAGGCCCTGGGCGAGTTGGCGGCGTGGGGTTTGATCACGGCCGACAGCTTCGCCGGCCTGCGCGCCTTGATCGCCCCGGCGTCGCGCCGCGCCGGTTTCAGCCGCCACGCCCGTCAGCGCAAAGGCGCGGCCAGCGTGGACGAAGCGGGTCGCTGGGAGTTGCTGCGCCGTCCGCAAATGCCGGCGGAACAGAAGACCGCGCGCGCGGAGCATATCGCCAAGTCCTTGCTGCGCCGCTACGGCGTGGTGTTCAGAAAATTATTGGAGCGGGAAGCCCATCTGCCGCCGTGGCGGGAACTCTTATATATATACCGCCGCCTGGAGGCGCGCGGCGAGGTGCGCGGCGGCCGCTTCGTCCAGGGCTACAGCGGCGAACAATTCGCCCTGCCCGAGGCGGTGGGCACGCTGCGCGACACCCGCAAGCGTCCGGCACGGGGTGACTACATCGCCCTCTCCGCCGCCGATCCGCTGAATCTGGTGGGTATCCTCACCCCCGGCACGCGCGTCCCCGCGCTCGCTTCCAACCGCATCCTGTTCCGCGACGGCGTGCCGATGGCGGCGCTTATCGCGGGCGAACTCGAACCCCTGCAAGCCTTGACCACGGAAGAACGCTGGCTGATGCACGAACGTTTGCTGGGAAAAATCCCCGCCGCGCTCCCCGCTGCCAAGCTGGCACTGTAATATCAACTTATACATGGGTGTAATGGGCGCGGCATATTGCGTCGCATGTCAATGCGAGTAATCAAACTCACACTCATTACCGCCCGCGCAATCCAATGGATAAATGTTCGTTCTAACCAAACCTACGCAGCGCCGACCGGATGCGGGTGCATCGGGAATCAGGCATGGGGTAGTGTTAGCGCACGATTATCATCCCAGAAAATAAAAAAATCCCGGTATCATATTGATACCGGGATCAAAATACCCAGTTTGGGGAAACCAGGGTAAGTTCCCGTCCCGGGGGGAGGGGATTGGGACGGGATGAGTGTGATTGGGAATCACACTCAATAACGTATATGGGGTAATGCCTAGTAGATTTCAAGCTGGCGCCGGGTGAAATGCGCGGGATGTTCCTCAGAATTCAGAAGACGTCCTCGCCAGACTTATCCGGCTCTTCGAGCTACCGAGTACGCCGCGGATGATAGAGCGCCCGACCTGGCTGCCGATGGCGCGCGCGGCGGATTTCGCCTGAGCAAGGGTATTATCATAAAAAATAAATGCCCATTGTCGCCAAGTTTACTAAATTGGTTCTCGGGCAAGTCGATGCACTCCGCCGCGGCGGAAAACGGTACGCGTTAGTGATCTGACTAAATCCCCGTGAGGGTGCTGATCAGGGAAACACGGTTAGCGTCGGCCTTATTTTTTTAGGAGATCGCGAATCTCGGTGAGGAGTTGCTGCTCCGCGGAGGGCGGAGGCGGCGCGGCCGGCGCCGTTTCTTCCTTCCTCTTGAGCGCATTCATCGCCTTGACCACAAGAAAGATCGCGAAGGCGATGATGGTAAAATCGACCACGGTTTGGATAAATTTGCCGTAATTCATGGTGACGGCCGCGGTCGTGCCGGCCGCTTCTTTCAAGGTGACGGCCAAGTCACTGAAATTTACGCCGCCGATCAACAGGCCTATCGGCGGCATAATAACGTCCGAGACAAATGACGAGACGATCTTGCCAAAGGCGCCGCCGACGATGATACCGACAGCCATATCCATAACGTTGCCCTTCATGGCGAAGGTCTTGAATTCTTGAACTATGCTCATGACTTTACCCTCCATTCACTGGGCGGATTCCGCCCGATTAGAAACCGTAAACCAACGTCAGCGCGGTTTCGCTGTCGGTATTTTTTTTGTCCGCGGGCACTGTGGATATGTTACGCAGGGTTAATGAGGCCTTCATGGCGAGATTGCCCGCCACTTGGGCCTTGAGCGCCGTGATGGATTGGGTGACGGTGGTGTCCTGACCGATATCGGAACTCAGATCTTCGGTGAAGGTGGCGGTTGCACTGACCTTCCAGGCGAAATTCCCCGCGACTCGGCCTATTGCTTCATTGGTCGAGCCGTCGTTTGTTAATTTAGTTTGACGTGCGCCGGGACCGGCTTCCAGATCCAGCGTTACCGCACCCGCATTAATGACCCGTCGCCCATAACCGATGACCTCCGTGGTACGGTAATCAAAACCGGCAAAGCGGTCGTTCTCATAACCGAGCCTGCCGAAAACGTAGCTCAATGCGTTGAGCTTATAATCACTCTTGCCGGTGGCGGTATAACGTTCGGCGGAGGTGACATTGCCACTGGAGGTGTTGATAATATCGACTGTGCCGCTATGGCGCCAGCGATCCCGTTCATAAGTAATGCCGCCGCCGGCAGTAATCGATTGGGTGGTGGAATTGCCGGCGGTCTTGACAATGCCGAGTTCCGCGTTGCCCTTCCACGGTTTGGGAGCCTCATCCGCCACCGCCAGTGCGGCAGTAGTCAACAAAAGCGCGATGCCCGCCATACTTTTTATTATTAACATGAGGTCTTCCTTTACATTGAAAAAGTAAGGGCTCGCGCCGCGAGCTGCGTGAATGTTAGCAGCCGCGCCTTGTTTGTCAATCCAATCGTTTCTCAGCGCAATCGAGGTTCATGAAATATCCTGCATTTGATGGCGGGAATTGCGTGAATTTTCGTCGCAACAGACGCGTAAATTGACCTTGACAGTCAATTTACGGGGTTTCCCCTCGCTGGATTTCAGCAGATCAATGCGCAATACGCCATCCCTGCAACGCGCCTTTTCACCGGGTTTAACGGGTTATGGCCGTCCGTGGCGGCCGACTCGCGCAGTCCGTGCCATCCTGCGGCGACGGAATCACAAAACGAGGACAAGCCCCGCTTGATCTCTATTGTAATTTCATCTTTACCTCCGTCATGGCGGGCTCAATGCCCGCCACGGGGAGAATAACTTCACGCCACCTTTATCTCGATCTTGCGCGGCTGCGCATGCTCGGCCTTGGGGATGCGCAATTTGAGCACGCCGTGCTTGAACTCGGCGGCAACCTTGGTACTGTCCAATTCCTTGGACAGGGTAAAGACGCGCCGGTAGCGGGGCAGGTCCACTTCGATGTGGCTGGCCTCCATGCCTTGCGGCGTATTCAGCTGCACTTCGCCTTCAATCGTCAAATTGTCCGCTTCCACGTGCAGATTGAGCTTGTCCTTGGGCACGCCCGGCAGATCGGCATAGAGGGTGATTCCGGCGGCATCTTCGATGACATCCACCGGCGGCAGCAAGGCGGCATCGGGGCGCGTCATATCGGAATCCTTTTTCGTTACTGCGGCATTTTCACTCATGTACTTTCTCCTCGATTAGTTAGTGTATGTCGATGCGGCGCGGTTGCGCGGCCTCGCGCCGTTTAAGGCTGATGCGCAGCACGCCGTCCCGATAGTCGGCCGAGACGCCATTGGGGTCGATGTCGTCGGGCAGGTTGACCACGCGGCGGAATTGGCCCGCAAAGCGTTCGTTGATATGTACCGCCGCCTTCTCCTTCAATTCGGGCAGATCGGCGGCCCGTTCGCCGGCGATGGTGAGTACGCCGCGCTCCAGATTGACTTCAATGGAGGCAGGCTCCAGACCCGGCGCGAAGGCATAGAGTTCCACAGATTGCGGCGTACCGCCCACGTTCAGCGCCGGGAAGCCGCCGCGCCCCAAACCGCGGATGCTGGGGCCCGTTTCAAAGGTTTGCTGCATTTCCCTTTGCAAGCGCGCCAGCTCGGAAAAGATGTCGCGGGAAAACAGTGATCGATACATTTCGGTTCCTCCATTCATAGTAAATTCATGATTAATCGATTCAGGCAGGATGGATGTCCGGCCCGCTACCCTCCAAGATGGGAACGCCGCGCGGATTTTCAAGGACTTGATTTGCGGCCCGCTCGACACTATTAATAGCTATTGGCGTAGAGGAGAACCCCGTGGAGTTCAAGGACTACTACAAGACCTTAGGCGTTGCCCGCGAGGCCAAGGCGGAGGAAATCAAGAAGGCCTTCCGCCGGCTCGCCCGCAAATTTCATCCCGACGTGTCGAAAGAACCTGACGCGGATGTGCGCATGAAGGAGATCAACGAGGCCTATACCGTGCTCTCCGATCCCGAAAAGCGCGCCGCCTACGATCAGCTCGGGCAAAGTTACCAGGCCAATCAGGATTTCCGGCCGCCGCCCAACTGGGACGCCGGTTTTGAGTTCTCCGGTCGCGGGTTTTCCGGGACGGACAGCGCCGATTTCAGCGATTTCTTTTCCACGCTGTTCGGCAGCCAAACGGGACGGAGCGCGCACGGCGGCGCCCGTTTCCGCGGTCGCGGAGAAGATCATCACGCCAAGATCCTTCTCGATCTGGAAGACACCTATCACGGCGCGTCACGCAACATCGCGCTGAGTTCACCGCAGCTGGACGATCAGGGCCGTCTGCGTTTGCGCGAGCATACTCTCAGCGTGCGTATTCCCAAGGGCGTACATGAGGGGCAGGTCATCCGCCTGGCCGGCCAGGGAAGTCCGGGCACGGACGGGGAGCAAAGCGGCGACCTGTATCTGGAAGTTCATTTCAAACCTCACCCACGCTACCGCGTCGAGGGACGGGATGTGCACGCCGCCCTGCCGGTCGCGCCGTGGGAGGCGGCGCTTGGCGCCAGCGTAAAGATTCCGGTGCCTGACGGCACGGTGGAAGTACGCATACCCGAGGGTTCGCAATCGGGCCGCAAACTGCGCCTTAAGGGCCGGGGCATTCCCGGAAATCCGCCGGGAGATCTTTATCTGGCGATCGAAGTGGTGTTGCCGCCGGCGTCAAGCCCCAAAGCGCGTGAGCTTTATGAAACTCTGGCGCGGGAACTGGCCTTCAATCCCCGACAAGGACTGGGAGTCTGAACCATGAAACAAGAAGTCATCGCCGTAGTGATCGAGGATGCGCCGCTGGGCCTGGAGGAATTCGCCGTCAGCTGCACTGTCACGCGCGAATGGGTCATCCGGCATGTCCAGGCCGGCGTACTGTTCATCGATCCCGAGTCAGATCCCGGACAGTGGTCCTTTACCGGTCGCGACCTGCTGCGCGCCCGGCGCCTGCGCGCCCTCGAACGGGATTTCGATGCCAATCCCGAGCTGGCCGGGCTGGTCGCCGATCTTTTCGACGAACTGGAGCGTCTGCGCGCCCGACTGCGTCGCGAAGGACTGTCGCCGGATTGATCTCATCGTTGCCGCGCACAATCCCGTGCGCTTCATGTTGCGCGACATTTCATTCGCTGTGGGTTTATTTCGATACACTGCCGGTCGGAAAGAGCAATCTCGGTCATGACACCCACGCCGTCACGAGGCATAGTGGTCCCGGTTGAGGAGGAACCGTGGTGAACGAGTCAACGGCAGGTGCTTACGCGCAGAGGTTTAACAAGGTATTCGATTATATCGACACACACTTGGGAGGGGAGTTGTCCGTCGATCAGCTGAGCCGGGTTGCGAATTTCTCGAAATATCACTTTCACCGGCAGTTTTCCGAGTATGCCGGCATCACCGTCTTCGGGTATATCCGCTTGATGCGCCTCAAGCGGGCATCCTATCGGCTCGTGTTCAGCGGGCATACCCGGATTATCGATATTGCGCTGGAGGCCGGCTTCGAAAACCCGGAATCGTTTTCCCGCGCATTCAAGAATGCGTTCGGACAGACGCCTTCTCAATTCAGAACGAGCCCCGCGTGGAAACCGTGGAATGAACAATACCGAACCCCCGCAAGAGAAAGGACACGTTCTATGGAAGTAAAAATCGTCGATTTCAAAAAGATTGCAGTCGCGGCGCTGGAACATCGCGGCGCTCCTGAACTGGTGAACGATTCGGCAAGAATCTTTATCGAATGGCGGAAAGAGAGCCGGCTCTCCCCGGTCAAGACCAGCAAGACCTTCGGGATCGCCTACGATGACCCGGACACGACGGAGCCGGAAAAATTCCGGTTCGACATATGCGGATCCGTGACAGCGGCCGTGCCGGTCAACCCGCAAGGCGTAGTCAACAAGTTTATTCCCGGCGGACGATGCGCTGTGGTTCGCCATCTCGGCTCTCACGACAAGATTGGCGAAAGCGCCTATTACCTGTACCGGGAGTGGTTACCGGAGAGCGGCGAAGAGCTGCGCGACTGCCCTCTGTTTTTCCACTATTTGAACCTGATGCCGGAAACGCCTGAGCACCACCTGGTTACGGATATCTATCTGCCATTGAAATAGCGGTACCCAGCTTCGCGAAACGCAGGCGACGGCTCAACTCGCGCAATGCGCCGCGCTTATTGCCGCGCCTTGCCTATCCGGAAAACGACTGGCAATTCCACTTTCCCGGTATTAGTATATGCACCCTCTATCGCAACGCCCCTAAAGGTTTAGTGTTTCAATATGTTTTTCGCGACCCGCCAATTGTCCGCGCACATCGTTCCCAATTTGCCGTGCAGCGTTCACCAGCATGCTTGACGTCCGCACCACGACAGAGGGTTTTCTCTCCAGTCTGCGGCATAGCGAGCGTTCCGATTTTCCCTATCCACATTGGCTGCTGGAAAACTGCCTGCCCGACGAAGTCGTCACTGCCGTCACCAGCCTGCCTATCCAACCGCCATACATTGAGGACACCCGGGGCCGGCGGGAAACGCACAACGACAGCCGCATTCATTTCGGCGCACAGTATCGCAGCCGCTACGGTGCGATGGATATCCTCTCCCGGGTCTTTCAGTCACAAGAAACGGTGGACGCCCTGGAGTCGATTACCGGCGCCGATCTCAGCGGCACGTCGCTGCGCATCGAATATTGTCAGGACACCGACGGCTTTTGGCTGGAGCCCCATACCGACATCGGCATCAAGAAATTCACCATGCTGATCTATCTCAATCGCGAACCGCAGGGCGCCGACTGGGGCACCGATATCTACGCCGACCGCGACACCCATGTCGGCCGCGCCCCGGCGGGTTTCAATAAAGGTTTGATCTTCGTCCCCAGCGACAAGACCTGGCATGGTTTTGAAAAACGCCCCATGAAAGGTGTGCGCAAATCGCTCATCATCAATTATGTCGGACCGGAATGGCGCAACCGCCATGAACTCTGTTTTCCCGAGACGGCCATTGCCTAAGATAGGACTTCGGCTGACGCGTCGCCACGGCGCAACACCATCAAAATGCCGAGGACACCCGAGATTTTCTTACCGATAAATATACCCCCGCCGCACCAACCACTTCTCCGCCTCCACCGCGAAAAAGATCACGCCGGCCAGGACAAAACAAAACCCGAGATCGGCGGCCGACAGGGCTTCGGTCCTGAAGATCGGTTGCAGAAATGGCGTATAGATCACCGCTAATTGCAGCAGCATCATCAAGATCACCGCGCCCAGCAGCGGGAGATTGGAGAAGATCCCCGCCGTGAATAAGGACTCGTTGCCGGCGCGGATCGCCATGACATGCGCCAACTGCGCGAAGGTCAGGGTGGTGAAGGTCATGGTCTGCCAATGCGCGGTCTCGCCGCGCAGCGCCCAGGCTTGCGTGAACAGGGTGACGGCCCCGATCAGCAATCCCACCCACACCATGTGCTGCCACATACCATGGGCGAAGATCGATTCGTTGGGAGGATGCGGCGGACGGCGCATCAAGCCTCGTTCCGCGGGCTCCGCGGTCAACGCCAGGCCGGGCAGGCCGTCGGTCGCCAGATTGACCCACAGGATGTGGATGGGTTGAAGTGGAATCGGCATGCCCAAAAAAGGCGCGAGGAACAAGGTCCAGATCTCACCTGAATTCCCCGCCATGACATAGCGAATGAATTTGCGGATATTATCGAAAATGCGCCGCCCTTCCCGCACTGCGGCGACGATGGTGGCGAAATTGTCGTCCAGCAACACCAGCTGCGAGGACTCCCTCGCGACGTCGGTGCCGATGCGCCCCATGGCCACGCCGATATCGGCGCGCTTCAGCGCCGGCGCATCGTTGACGCCGTCGCCGGTCATGGCCACGAAGTGGCCGCACTGTTGCAAGGCGGTGACGATGCGAATCTTCTGCGCGGGATCGACCCGCGCATAGACCTTCAAGCCTTCGGCGCGTGCGGCGAGTTCCTCATCGCTCATGCGCGCCAGGTCGGGACCGGTAGCGATCGGATCATCCGCGCTGCAGATCCCGAGGCGCATGGCAATGGCGCGCGCGGTGGCGGGATGATCGCCGGTGATCATCACCGGGATGATGCCCGCCTCGCGGCACAACGCCACCGCCTCCGCCACCTCGGCACGGGGCGGGTCGATCAAGGCCAGCAGACCCAACAAGGTGAGATTCCGTTCCAGCGTCTCGGCGCCGGCATCGGCGGGCGTCTGCTGCCAACGGCGATAGGCGACGGCCAATACCCGGTAGCCCTGTTCGGCCAAGGCCATGGCGCGCTGCTGCCACTCATCCCGATTCAGCGGAATGACGCCGCGCCCGGTCAGCACATCGCCGCATAACGGCAGCAGGCATTCCGGCGCCCCTTTGCAGTAGGCCACGGCGCCCCCATCCTGCGCATGCAGCGTGGTCATGCGCATGCGCCGCGAATCAAAAGGTATTTCGGCGATGCGCGGCGCCTCCTGTATTAAATCCTCCTTGATGAAGCCGGCATCGCGCGCGGACTGGTACAAGGCCACTTCGGTAGGATCGCCGATGGCGGCGCCCGCGCCATCTGCTGACACTTCATTATTCAATGCCAGGCCGCGGCCGATGTGTTGCCACAGTTCTCCCCGAGGGGACAATGCATGATGCAGCTCACCGTCGGCGAATACCCCTTCCAGCCTCATGCTGTTTTCGGTGAGCGTGCCGGTCTTGTCGGAACAGATATAAGTCACCGAGCCCAGCGATTCCACCGCGGGTAGGCGCCGGATCAAGGCATGGTGTTGCACCATCTTGCGCGCGCCGAAAGCCAGGGCGACGGTCACCACCGCCGGCAAGGCCTCGGGAATCGCGGCCACCGCCAGACTCACCGCGGTAAGAAACATCAACAGCACGGGCTCGCCGCGCAGCAGGCCCGCGGCAAAGATCACCGCGCACACCGCCAGTACCGCCAGGGCCAGGCGTTGCCCGAAGCGGGCGAGACGGCGTTGCAGCGGCGTGCGGCCGTCGCCGCTCTCCTCGATCAAGGTGGCGATCTTGCCCAGTTCGGTGGCCATGCCGGTGGCCGTCACCACGCCGCTGCCGCGGCCCTGAGTCACCACCGTCCCCTGGTAAAACATATTACGCCGCTCACCCAGGGGGGATTCGCCGCCGCTCAATACCTCCGCGCTTTTCTCCACCGAGACTGACTCGCCGGTCAGCGACGCCTCATTTATCAACAGTTGTACCGCCTCCAGCGACCGCATATCCGCCGGCACGATATTGCCCGATTCCAACAGCACGATGTCGCCGGGAACGAGATCGCGAGTCGGCAGGATTTGAATACACCCGTCGCGGCGCGCTTTGGCGGCGGGGGCGGACAAGCGCCGCAAGGCATCGATGGCCTGCTCGGCACGATAATCTTGGACGAAACCGATCAAGCCGTTGAGCAAGACAATGACGATGATCGCGATACTATCGATGATTTCCCCGACCGCGCCGGCGATCAGCGCCGCGGCGATCAGCGCCACGATCATGAAGTCGGTGAATTGAGAAACAAACAACTTGAACAGGCTACGCCGCCGCCGCTCCTGAATGACATTTTCCCCATGGCGCGCGCGGCGCCGCTGTACTTCGGCGTCGCTCAATCCCCGCTGGGGCTCAACCTCCAAGGCGGCGCAGACTTGGGCGGCTCCCAGGGTGTGCCACGCGACAGATTTGTTGTTCGGCTCCATGTACTCTCAACGATGACGCAGCGCGCAATTGCGTCCTTCAGTTTGCCACTACGAACTCACGCTCCAGCGTTCGGTGATGATCGGCAGGTCCTTGCTGTGCAACAGGATCACCACCTCGTCGCCGCTTTTGAGGACGGTGTCTTCCTCCGCCAGCAGGAAATGGCCATCGCGGTACAGGCAGATGACGCGGCTCTGCGCGGGGAGTTTGAGGTCGCGCACCGCACCTTCCTCCTCGGCGCGCACCACGAAGGAAAACACCCGCGCCTCGTCTTTGATCATGGCCGACAGCTCCAGCATGTCCTGGCCCTTGACCATGTCGGCGAGATAACGGCCGATGGTCCGCGCCGGTATAATGGTGTCCTTCAGCCCCAACTCCATGCAGATATGTTCGAACTCAGTGCTCTCGATCCTAGTGACGACGCGGGCGAAGCCCAGGGAACGTCCCACCAGGCTGGTGATGATGTTGGCCTGATCGTTGCCGGTGAGACAGAACAGGAAATCCGCCTGCTTGGGGTTGGTCTCCTTGAGGATCGCCGGGGTACTGCCGTCGCCGTGGACGAAGCCGCAGTCCAAATGGGGGGTCAATTCCTCGATGCGCTGCTTGTCGCGCTCCACTATTACCACTTCATGCCCTTGCTTGAGCAGCATGGTGGTGGTCATCACCGCCAGGGACCCCGCGCCGACGAAGACGATTCTCATGATGATTCCGCCCTTTTACCGAACCAGGTGCCAGGATACAACACTATCAGCAAGGCGACGATCTCCAGGCGGCCTGCGAGCATGTCCAGACACAATACGGACTTGAGCGCTCCAGGCAATGCCGCTTGGGTAATACCCGCGGACAGGCCCACCGTGGCGGTGGCGGAAACCACTTCAAACAAGGCATTCAGCGGATCGTAATCCGCCGCGACGAACGGCAGCCACGATAGTAAAACCACGATACCGAACAGCGCGATCAGTAACAATCCTCGCGACACGTCATCATCCTCCAGGCGACGCCCGCCCAATTGCGCCTCGACCACGGCGTGGCTGGGCATGGCGGCGCGGCGCAATACCAACTGCAGCAATCTGAGCAAGACCAGCAGGCGCAATATCTTGATTCCGCCCGCCGTGGAACCGACACTGCCGCCGATGATCATGGAGATGATCAACACCAGTTTGGAACCGGGGTCGAGACCGGCAATAGGCATGCTGGTAAAGCCGGTGGTGGTTTGCGCGGACATGGCGAGAAACACCGCATGATAAAAGGTTTCCCAGCTCGCGCCGTGTTCGCGCAGCAGCGATCCCGTCAAGGCGGCACTCACGAGGCCTAACACCGCAAGGAATCCGCGCAGCTCGACGTCGCTTGCAATCTCGCGCCATCCGCGGTTGCGGGCACGATAATACAAAGACAACGACACCGCGCCGCACACCCCCAGGACTATTACCACGAAACGCGCCGGCCAGTGCGCGAAGCCCGCCGCGCTGTTATCAAAGGATGAAAAGCCGCCGGTGGACACCGCCGCCAGGACGTGGGTAAGCGCGGCGAAACCGTCGCCGCATAGGGGCCATAGCACCGCGATGCCGAGCACCGTCAACAAGGCATAGACCGCCAATACCCGCCGCGCGTGGATGCGGGTGGCGACGGTCAACGGTTCGCCGCTCAACTCCGGATCCACCAGACGGCGCGTGGCCGCTTCATGCCCCATCAACAAGGCCACCGACAACACCACGAAACCCAAGCCGCCATACCACTGCATCCACGCTCGGCTGAACAACAGGGTATGCGGCATATCCTGCACCGTGGCCAGGGTCGACAAACCGGTGGTGGTAACGCCGGACACCGCCTCGAAAAGTGCGTCGCCATACGAGATACCGAACGCCGTAAAGGGATAGGCCATGGCCAAGGGCGAAAGCATGAAGGCCAGGCAGGTGATAACCAAGGCTTCATTGGCCTGTATCGCGCCGCTCACGCGCAGTCGCGACAGCATAAAGCCCGCCGCCGCCAGGCCCGCCGCCAGCAGTGCATAGCGCACTGTCAGGAAATATTCGGAGAAATACAGCGACACCAGCAGCGGCGCCAAGGCCAAGACGCCCATCACCACCGCGAGCTGTCCCAGATATTTTGCCAGTACCGGCAGACGAACAGCGTAACTGAGCGCCTTGAGCTGCGCCATTCCCATCACCCCTTGAGCATGATTACTTGCCGACTATTCTTGTCCCTCTAAACACCGCTGAACGCGATTTATTATTCACACCGGTATATACATCGTGCGCGCCGTGAAGAATGTCAAAGGATAAACGCCATCCTATTCAAGCCAGGGCGGCAGTTCCTTGGTTAATCGTTGATTTTCTCCAATCGCCGTTCCGGTCAGGGCGAAACCCAATAATTTGTTCTCGGCGGCGCGATAGAGGGCGCGCACGCCCCGAGCGTCGCCGCTGAGCTCCCACTCTCCTGCTCTGCCTTGCGGCGGCGGCGATACCACCACGGCGTGCGCGGGAGTCTTGACAAAGACCGGCATGGCGGGATAGTTCACCGCGGTGCGTTTGCCCGCCAGGGTCTGCGCCAAAGCGCGCGCCGCCTGCATGATTGGCGCGACGAAGGACAGCACCAGACCTTCCACCTCGGCGCAATCGCCCAGGGCGAACACGCCGGGGACACTGCTCTCCAGGTAACGGTCTACCACGATGCCGCGATTGATTTTGATATCCATCGTCCGCGCCAAGGCAATGCTGGGACGCAGTCCGACCGCGGACAATATCGCATCGGTTTCCACCTTGGTGCCATCGGAAAGTTGCAGCGATAAGGCATCACCCTGCCGTTCGACGCGCTGCGCCGTCACGCCCAGGCGCCATGCGACACCTGCCGAGGTCAGCGCCGCTTGCAAAATAATGCCGGCCTGGGGCGGCAGCAGGCGATCGAGCGGCGCGTCGGACGGACCGATCACCGTCACCGCTTTGCCCGCCTGCACCAGATCATTGGCGAACTCGCAGCCGATGAGCCCGGGACCAATCACCGCGATGCGCCGCGCCATCTCGATGCCCTGGCGAAATCGGACATAATCCGCGAGATTGTTTACCGAATACACCGCAGCCGCCCCGTCCCCTTCCAGCGGGGGACGAATCGGTTCAGCCCCCACAGCCAACACCAGCTTGTCATAACCTAAGGTCTCACCGCGGGCGGTGACGGTGCGCGCCGCGGTGTCGACGGCAGTGACATCGGTATGCGTCCATAGTGTGGCGTTTAGCCGCTCCGCCATCTGCTCGGCGCTGAAGGTCGCCAGGTTGGCGGCGGTCTTGCCCTTGGCCAGGGCATTGGACAGCATCGGTTTCGAATAGAACGCGCCATCGTCACGGGTGATGATATGCAGCGGCGCTTGCGGCGCGAGCTTATGCAACTCCTTAGCCAGCGTGTATCCGGCCAAGCCGCTGCCGATTATTACCGTGGGATGCATGTTCGTTCCGAATTTATCTCCGCCATGGCCGACGCCGCCGTTCGGTTCTGTTCCTCCCGGCGAGATAGCGGAACCGCGGGTACTTTTAGTATGTTCGCAGGTCTCGCCCGCGATGGCAAATTCCAACCGCTTGACGGGATTGAGTTTTCAAACCGGCCCGTTCTACAATGACCGGAATGACCACTCACTGCACACCGCGCCGCTGTTTGCTGGCCCTGTTCGCGATGCTAGGGCTGTCCGCGGCGCAGGCGGATGACCTTCAGATCGGCCAACTCGCGCCGCCCTTCGTCCTCAAGGATCAAACCGGTAAAACCCATCGACTCGCCGATTATGCCGGCAAATGGCTGGTGGTTTATTTCTATCCCAAGGACGATACGCCGGGTTGCACCAAGGAAGCCTGTCACTTCCGCGACGACATCGGAAAACTCCAAGACTTGGGCGCACGGATCGTAGGTATCAGCCTGGACAGTACCCAGAGCCATGAACGCTTCGCCGCCAAGTACAATCTGCCGTTTCCCCTGCTGGCCGATGACGGCGCCGCCGTTGCCAAAACTTACAATGTCTATTGGTCCTTTCTCTTCATCCACGTGGCGCGGCGTCACACCTTCATCATCGATCCGACCGGCCATATCGCCAAAATCTACCGCGATGTCGATCCCGATATTCACAGCGCCGAGGTCATCGCCGATCTCAAACAACTTCAGCGGCAAGCCCGCGGTTCTTGACCATTATTCCCGCGAAATTCGGCGGCAAGATTTGCATACGCAAAATTTAGCGCGTCGATCGCTAACATCATGGCACGCGGCTTTCCATAAACATCACGGCATTGCCCGCGGTTCAAGGATGATACCCGCCAGGGGCGGCACGATCAGTTCCAGGGAGTACGGTCTCCCCATCCATGGAATCGCCTCGGCAACCGGCGGTTTGGCGCCGTTACCCAGATCGCTCCCGCCGTAGAAGCGGGAATCGGAGTTGAAGATTTCGTGATATACGCCCGGCGCGGGCACGCCGATGCGATAGCTGTAGCGCGGCACCGGGGTAAAGTTGACTACGGCGACGACAAAATCCGCATCGCCCCGCCGCAAGAAACTCACGATGGATTGGTCGGAGTCATTACAGTCGATCCACTCGAACCCTTGCCATTCGAACTCGTGTTGATAGAGGGCGGCCGTGGCGTGGTAGAGGCGGTTCAGGTCACGGACCAGGGCCTTGATCCCCTGATGCAGCGGATAGTCCAGCACGTACCAATCCAGAACCTGGGCGCTGTTCCATTCCAGCCCCTGGCCGAACTCGGTGCCCATGAACAGCAGTTTCTTGCCCGGATGGGTGAACATGTAGGTATACAGCGCGCGCAGGTTGGCGAATTTCTGCCACTCGTCGCCCGGCATCTTGTGCAGCATGGATTGCTTGCCGTGCACCACCTCGTCGTGGGAGAAGGGCAGCAGGAAGTTCTCGGTGAAGCAGTAGAGCATGCTGAAAGTGAGCATGTTGTGGTGATACTTGCGATGCACCGGGTTTTCGGATATGTAGCGCAGGGTATCGTTCATCCAGCCCATGTTCCATTTAAGATCAAAACCCAGGCCTCCTACATGGATGGGGCGGGTCACCTGCGGCCAGGAGGTGGACTCTTCGGCCATCATCAGCACGCCGGGGTTGGCGCGGTGCACCACCGTGTTGAGCAAATGCAGGAAATCGATGGCCTCGAGGTTCTCGCGGCCGCCGTATTGATTGGGAAGCCACTCGGTACGGGAATAATCCAGATACAGCATGGAGGCGACCGCATCCACGCGCAGCCCGTCGATGTGAAATTCCTCCAGCCAATAGAGGGCGCTGGAAAGGAGGAAATTCCGCACCTCGTTGCGGCCGTAATTGAAGATCAGTGTCGCCCAGTCCAGGTGCTCGCCGCGACGCGGATCCTGGTGCTCGTACAGCGCCGTGCCGTCGAAGCGCGCCAGGCCGTGGGCGTCCTTGGGAAAGTGGGCGGGCACCCAGTCGAGAAACACGCCGATGTTGTGGCGATGACAGTAATCGACGAAATAGCGAAAATCGTCGGGACTGCCGTAGCGGCTGGTGGGCGCGTAATAGCCCGTGGTTTGGTATCCCCACGATAGATCATAGGGATGCTCCGTGACCGGCAGCAATTCAATATGGCTGAAACCCAGCTCCTGGACATAGGCGACGAGCCGCTCCGCCATGGCGCGGTAATTGAGAAACTCCCCCTCCGGGCCGCGCTGCCAGGATCCCAGATGGACTTCATAGATAGACATGGGCCGGTGCTGCCAATCGAAATGGCTGCGCCGCTCCAGCCAATTTTGATCATTCCAACCATACTGGCTGCGGGGCGCCACGATGGACGCCGTGGCGGGCCGGCGTTCCATTTGCTGGCCGTAGGGATCGGCCTTGACGAATACCGCGCCCGTCGCGGCATTTCTGATCTCATATTTATACAAGGCGCCGGGCGCGAGGTCGGGGATGAACAGTTCCCACACGCCGCTGCCGCCCCGCAAGCGCATGGGATGGTAACGCCCATCCCAGCGGTTGAATTCGCCCACCACGCTGACCCGCTCCGCATTGGGCGCCCACACCGCGAACAAAACGCCCCCAATGCCATCCACCTCATGGGAATGGGCGCCCATAAAACGGTAGGCATGCCAGTGTTTGCCTTCGCCGAACAAGTGCAGGTCAAAATCCGCAATCTGCGGGGGGAAGCTGTAGGGATCATAGACGATATGCTGGCGATGATCGGCATCGCGCCAGATCAAGCGATAGCGCTCGGGCACGCTGCCGATCTCGCCCTCCCACTCGAAAAGGTCGGTGTCGGACAGCCGCCGCAGGGGCAGATTGCCTTCGGCTAGGGTAACCTCGCCGGCGGCGGGCAGATAGGCGCGCACCACCAGACGGCCGTTCTCCCTGTGACACCCCAGCACCGTGAACGGATCATTGTGGCGGGCCTGCGTGATCCTTTCCAGATTCGATTGAATTTCCGCGCTGTCCATGTCATGTTCTCCTTAGATCCTTCCATTTGCATTATGCCACTCAACGGCCATAATTTCTTAGGGCCGCCGCGGAATGGCCGTTCGAAAATTTCATTAATTATACCGGTATCTTAGTTGCGGCATACGAATATACCAGCCCACTCGGCAAGTTTGGGAAATGAAAATCATGCAAATCATTTCACCCGTTTTTAAGCATCAAGGAATGATCCCTGCAAAATATACCTGCGACGGATCGGATACCTCTCCCCCTCTGGTTTGGTCTGGAATTCCCCCAGCTGCAAAAAGCTTAGTATTGATCGTGGACGATCCGGATGCCCCCGACCCGGCCGCGCCGCGCATGACCTGGGTACATTGGGTTCTTTACGATATTCCTCCTACGGTTCCAGGCCTGGCCGAGGACGCGGCAAGGCACCTCCCCGCCGGGTGTCGCGAGGGCGCGAATGACTTTCGTCGCACCCGCTATGGCGGCCCCTGCCCGCCGATGGGCAAACATCGCTACTTCTTCAAGCTCTACGCCTTGGATAAGATGCTGGGAGCCTTGCCCGACGCCAGCAAGGTCACTGTGGAGAAGGCGTTGCAAGGACATATCCTGATGCAGGCGGAGTTGGTGGGGTTGTATCAAAAAGGCCGCTAGGTAAACGCTTGCCGTGCCGTTCCCGAAGGCGTACTTTTCATCTTGCAATTCCCCGCTGCTTGCCGCGGGGTCAAGGCGATGGGATATTGTCAAGGTGGAAAAACGCGATTCTCCCCCTTGAGCAAGCATGGGGGATTCATTCTCCGTGTGCAGTTGGATCATGAATATCAACATGAGCCCTAAGGAAGGAGAACACTGCGATGTCGTCACGCGATCCGCGCGATTGGATGTGGAGCGAAGCCTGCGAGTTAATTGAGCGCGCCGAACGCCTCCATCGACAGTTCTTTCGGCTGGCGCCCCAGCCCGCGCAGCACCCCGCTTGGGAACCCCCATTCGACATGTATGAGACCGCCGAGGACCTGTGGTTGGTCGTGGCCTTACCCGGGGTACCGCCAGAACGGCTTGACGTGAGTCTTGATTCCGCCGCAATAGTTATCACCGGCCTCCGCCCTTTGCCGGCGTTTCCGCGCGGCGCCGTGCTGCATCGTCTCGAGATACCGTACGGCCGTTTCGAACGGCGCATCGAACTGCCGGTCGGGCAATTCGAATTGGAAAGTCACAAACTGGCACACGGTTGTCTCGTGCTTGCGCTGCGCAAGATCGCTTAAAGGAAAGGCAGATCTATGACTCAACAAGAATCCGCATCGCATCAACCCCCCGAATGGCCGCCGCTGCCCGAGGATGCATTGATCATCCTGCCGGTACGCAACACCGTGCTATTTCCCGGCGTCGTTTTCCCCCTGACGGTCGGCCGCAAACGCTCGATCGCCGCCGCACAGGAAGCGGCGCGTACCGACAAACCCCTCGGCATACTGCAACAGCGTGATCCTACCCTCGATAACCCCGACGAATCCGATCTCAATCGGGTCGGCACGGTCGCCGCCATACTGCGTTACGTCACCGCCCCCGACGGATCCCATCACGTCATTTGTCAAGGACGGGAGCGTTTCCGAGTTAAGGAATTTTTACCCGGTTACCCGTTCACCGTCGCGCGCGTGGAACGCATTGTCGAACAAGAGGCGCAGACGCCGGCCATCGAGGCACGCATGCATCACTTGAAACGGGAGGCGGCGAAGGCCCTCGAACTGCTGCCGCAAGCACCCGCCGAATTGCTGGCGGCCATCGACGCCGCCACCTCGGGAGCGCGACTGGCCGACATCATCGCGGGCTTCATGGACCTTAAACCGAACGAAAAACAGGAGGTGCTGGAAACAATTGACGTACAGGCGCGCCTCGAAATGGTAGCAAAACTGCTCGCGCACCGTCTCGCCGTCCTGCGCCTGTCGCAGGAGATCGAGAGCCAGACCAAAACGGAGATCGACAAACGCCAGCGCGATTATCTCTTGCGCGAACAGCTCAAGGCCATTCAGCGGGAATTGGGCGAGACCGAGCCGCGAGCGGCCGAAGTGGAGGAACTGGGCCGTTCCCTGGTCGAGGCCAAAATGCCGCCCGAGGCCGAGGAACAGGCCAAACGGGAACTCGCGCGCCTGGAGCGCCTGCCCGAGGGCGCCGCCGAATATTCGATGATCCGCGCCTATCTTGATTGGATGCTGGCACTGCCCTGGGGCGTGGAAAGCGACGAGACCATCGATATCGAACAGGCGCGCCGGGTACTCGACGAGGACCATTACGGTCTGGAGCGCATCAAGCGCCGCATCCTCGAATATCTCGCCGTGCGCAAGCTCAACCCGCAGGGCAAGAGCCCCATCCTCTGCTTCGTGGGCCCGCCGGGCGTGGGCAAGACCTCCCTGGGTCAATCGATTGCGCGCGCCACCGGCCGGAAGTTCCTGCGCGTGGCGTTGGGCGGGGTGCACGACGAGGCCGAGGTCCGCGGCCATCGCCGCACTTACATCGGCGCGATGCCCGGCAATATCATCCAGGGCATCCGCAAGGCCGGCACCCGCAACCCGGTGTTCATACTCGACGAGATGGATAAACTGGGCACGAGCTTCCAAGGCGACCCTTCAGCGGCGCTGCTCGAGGTCCTCGACCCCGAGCAAAACGCCACCTTCCGCGATAATTATCTCGCCGTACCGTTCGACCTGAGCAAGGTCATGTTCATCGGTACCGCGAATATGCTGGACACCATCCCCGGGCCGCTGCGCGATCGCTTGGAAATCATCGATCTGCCCGGCTACACCGAGGATGAGAAGGTCGAGATCGCACGCCGCTACCTGGTGCGGCGCCAGTTGGAGGCGAACGGACTAAAGCCCGAACAATGTTCGATATCGGACGAAGCGCTGCGCGTCATCGTGAGCGACTATACGCGCGAAGCCGGTTGCCGCAATCTTGAGCGGGAAATCGGCCGCGTATTCCGCGCCGTGGCGATGCGTATCGCCGAAGGCACCGCCACCGCGGCCAATATAGAAGCCCGGGACATCTCCGGGATACTCGGCGCGCCCAAGTTCGAGGCCGAAGTCGCCATGCGCACCGCCGTGCCGGGTGTCGCCACCGGGCTCGCTTGGACGCCGATGGGCGGCGACATTCTGTTCATCGAGGCCACGCGCATACCGGGGCGGGGCAATTTGATTTTGACCGGCCAACTTGGCGATGTCATGAAGGAGTCGGCGCAGGCGGCACTGAGTCTCATCAAGGGGCGCGCCGCTGGGCTCGACTTGCCGCTCGATCTATTCGATAAAAACGACATCCACATCCATGTCCCCGCCGGGGCCATCCCCAAGGACGGACCCAGCGCCGGCGTGGCGATGTTCACCGCTTTATATTCGCTGCTGACGGGCAAGACCGTCAAACCCGATATTGCCATGACCGGCGAAATCAGCCTGCGGGGTTTGGTACTGCCGGTAGGCGGTATCAAGGAAAAGTGCGTGGCCGCCGTGCGGGCCGGCATCCTGACCGTGTGCCTGCCGGCCCGCAATCGCAAGGACCTGGAAGAGATCCCGCAGGCCGCCCGCGACCGGCTGCATTTCGTGTGGCTACAGTCGGTCGATGATGTAATCACCGCCGCCTTCGATACAGCTGCGCCAGCCCGTACGCTCGCCAGCCGGTAAACAACCCGCCGAAAGAGGCAACTGGCCGGGCGGGGTCCACGTCATCGTCTGCCGCGGACCCCGCCTTTGACCGTGGGTAAATCATGTTATCCCGGTAAAGTGGGGCCGCCTATTATTTGAAATCGCACCGGTGCCGCTCAAAACGTCCGCTTCGGCGGGATTGAAAAGGCGCAGGGGTAGATTGTGATAAACGGGTAGTTACAAGTGAAGGAGAACTCGCGTGTACAAGCGTATGCACGTAGCCGTGGACGGCAGCCACTCATCACAGCTCGCTCTGCATGAGGCCATCACTCTCGCCAAAATCTTGGATAGTCGACTGCGGCTTGTGCATGTAGTGGATCAGTTCAGCGCAAACTGGTATACGGCGGGGTATACGAATCCTGCTGATATCTGGGACGCCATGGCGAAGTCCGGCCGTGACATCCTCGGCAAGGCCGCTACGGCCGCGGTTGTAGCCGGACTCGCGGCGGATACCCATCTGATCGAAATCAATACCTCGGGCCGCCGCATTCCTGAGGTCATTGCGAAACATGCAGACGCTTGGCCCGCCGATCTCATTGTCGTCGGCACTCATGGCCGTCGGGAGCCTAAATCACATACTGCTGGGCAGCGTTGCCGAAGGCATAATACGGCTATCAGCAAAACCGATATTGCTGGTGCGCGGCGAATAAGGGGAAACCCTTATAGCCATCCGGGAACGCCCGCATTTCCCGTCCGTCTCCGTCTTTCTATACTTTTACCCCAAGAAACAGCACGTTTCGCACCTCAATTCAGCGGTGCCGGAGAATGTTGGAATCCGGAATGGAGGGAGACATGGAGCATCGGTTCAGCCCCCGCAGGGAAATCAATTCGTCCGTTATCGTCTATCAAAAACAGACTGGATTTATAAAGGCCGCGGTCAAGAATGTCAGCGCGTACGGAATGCTCGTGGATACGGGACGATCCATCCTGCCCAAGGGTGCCGTCGTGGAACTGGCGGGGCCGGCGGCCTGGAAATTAGAAAGCAAGACGGGACTCCCGAAAGCGTTGATTATTCATGCCAATGACGGACAGATGGGTTTGATGCTGATCGCAAACAGGGAAAAAGTCGCCGACCCGTCAGGAGATTTCGAACGCGATTGGGCTGAAAATGCCTAGCCTCCTACGAACAGACATTCAAGAACGCTAAGGTCACTCGCGCCGTTTCGTATTCCTATCTCCAAGATCAGCAGAGCTGCGTTGCAGTGCAGCGGTTAAGCATAATGGTTTGATTAAAAATTTTACTGGCGTCACTAGTCAACATCAAGGAGGACGATATGGCCAAAGACACCGCGCTTGAACAGGATCAACAGCTTTAAATAGCCACTCCGCTATCTGATATCGACATGTATGAGGATAGGGAACGCCTGTTTGATCGATTTTTCACGCGCGGCCGGATGCGGCCCTGGCGTTGGGAGTGGCCAGCGCGCGGCGAGTTCTTGCGCACTATTGCCCTGCCTGCCGCCATGGACAGCTACAAGGCCAAGGCCAACTTTAATGACGGCATGCTGGAGCTGGTGATACCCAAGACCGAGGCCCGCAAACGGCGCACCGTCCCGTCGAGTAACCATGCGCTATAACAAACATCGACAATTGAAGATGGAGAAACAAAGACACGTCCAAGGTTAGCATGCAAACAAGGCATTCATTATGCCTAGACTAGGAAAAACCGTCTCGCCGGCGCAACCGGGCAAGGTACGAAGATTTCGGCGGGCAGCGCAATGCGGCATTTGGTACTTGCACATTAGTAAACCGATGACCATCGGCGATATCAATGCGCATCCCTCCATTGCGCGGCACAGCTATAACACGATACCCGATCTGGCATTACTCCTTAAGAACACACTTACGGTAAATATCTTGCAGCTTACCGTCGGGATCGTATTTTTTCTTGAGCGCGTCATAGGCGGGCCGGTTATAAATCTGCCAGAACTGCTCGGGGGTAAAATAAGAATCAGAATACAGCGATTTCATGCCGCCCAGCGCGCTCACCTTCGCCTCGATTTGCCGATTATAGGTTCCGGGCGGCAAGGTCTCCCTCCCGCGAATCACGTCCCAGAAACCGAAATTGACGTAGAGCTTTTCCGGGTCCAGGGGATAGAGATCGAATCCGGCGTTTTTATCGTAGGCTCGCGTGGGACAGATCCACACCGGCATAAAACGGATGACATCGTGATAAAACGCCAGGAAATCAGGGGCGTTTTCAACAGGGATCTCGACATCCTGAATCACCGACTCGCCGTGGATGCCGCGCAGTTTATCGAGATAATGGGTGAGCTTCCAGCGGCTATTCCAGCGCATGATCTTGGTGTAGGTGATCGAATTGAGCCGCTCGCGGCCGTAGAGGCGGCGTATGAGCGGATTTTGCGCGTAGAGATTCTTTGAACACCAAAACCAATCCGTGTCCCAGCGCCATATATAATCTTCCGTGGTCAGATAATCTTCAGAGCGCTGAAGCAAGGATTGGTAATAAATGTTCTCATAGGTGTAATCGCTGCAATAAGGTGCCTTGTCGCTGAACTCGCCGACGCTGATGATCAGTTCATTGCGGTCGAACACTACGCCATCGACGAAATCCGCCTCCTTGCGGTCGCATTGCCGCGCCAGTTCGGCGAAATAGGATTGGGGCTCGGTAAAGCGCAAATGGGTTAGTTTGACATAGGGCTTGACGGGTACGACCTTGGCCTTGAGCTTCAAGGCGTAGCCGAGCGTGCCATAGGAATTAGGAAAGCCATAAAACAGATCGCGATGTTCGTTATCCGGCGTACACTGCACGGTGGCGCCATTCCCGAGCAGAATCTCCATCTCCCGCACCGTCTCATGAACCAGCCCGTAGCGGAATGAAGAAGATTCTATGCCGCAACCGACAACGGCCCCGCCGATGGTGATCGACTTGAGTTGGGGCACCACCGCCGGCATGACCGCATGCTTCAGGCATTCCGCCACCAACTTGGCATAGGGTGTCATGCCCTCCACCTCGACATAGCCGGCGGCGGCGTCCACATGCAGCACCTGGTTGAAATCCCGCACGTCCAGGCGCTGCGCCGGATTCTCTTGCCGATCGCGAAATAGGTTAGACGTATTTTTACCCAGGCGAATATTTCCGCCGCGGTGGGCGCGCAGAAAATCCGTCAAACGCCGCTTCTTCTCTTCATAGCCGAGTTCGATCATGCCACTGTCGCTCCGCTAAAGAGAGGCGCGCTTCGCACCATCACGGATGCGCGCCGGGGAGTCCTTCACTGTAAAGATAGTTGCGCGTCCAAGGCAGTTCGTTTACCCCGGAACGGGTGAACGTCAGCTGAAAGAGCTGCAAACAACCGGTGCGGAATGCGGCGATGGAACCCGCCAGATAGAGGCGCCAGGCGCGCACGAAGGATTCATCGAACATCCGCCGCACCTCCTCCGCGGACCGCTCGTAACGGCTCAGCCAATGCTCCAGCGTTAGCGCGTAATGAAGCCGCAGATTTTCCACATCCATCACGGAAAATCCACCCGGCTCCAACACCTCGAGCATTTCCGCCAGGGTGGGCGGATAGGCGCCGGGAAAGATATGCCGCTCTATCCAGGCATTCATCGGCATGGGCCGATCGCGCCCGATGGAGTGCAGCAGACCGCGCCCGCGCGAGTTTAAACAGCGTTCGATCGTCGCACCCAGCTTTTCGTAGTTGCCCTTGCCCACATGTTCCAGCATACCGACGGAGACGAAGGCATCGTACCGCCCCGTGACGGCGCGATAATCCTCCTCGATGAATTCCACCTGTCCGTTTAGACCCTGTGCTTGGGCCAGCTCACGGGCGTAGACAATCTGTTCATGAGAGATGTTATACGCCCGCACCGTGACGCCGTGGTGTTTAGCCATGTAGCGCGCCAGCGCCCCCCAGCCGCAGCCCGCCTCCACCACGGTCTCACCGCGCCGCAGACGCAGCTTACGGCAAACGTATTCCATCTTCGCCTGTTGCGCCATTTCAAGACTCGCCGCCGCGTCAGGAAAATAGGCGCAGGTGTAGACCATATCCGGGTCCAGCCACAGTTGATAAAAGGCATTGCTGAGATCGTAATGATGATGGATATTGTTGCGCGCATCCGCAAGCGAATTGGGACCGAGTTGCGGGAATTTGGCTTTGACTCTCTCCCACAGACGACGCCGGGCGCCGATCTGATCGAGAGGATCGGCATACTCCAGCAGCTTTACCAGATCGCCTTCGACCTCGACATTGCCATGACTGTAGGCTTCCCCGAAGTATAAGTCGGGGCGGTAGAGCAGCCGCAACAACAGGGTACGGTGGCGAATCCGCAGCCGCGCCTCGGGTATCCCGGTCCCGGTACTGATCACTTCGCCATTCCATAACACAATTTCAATGGGCGGGTCGCCCAGCATGGCGAGCACCCGCCGTAAGGCGGCTCGCTCCAAGCCCGATACGTTGCCCCCGTTGGATACGCCGGTTTTGGTGATAGCGTCCATTACGGTAATTCCGCTAAATAATTCTTGCTAATCAGCACAAAATCTCCTCCTTCGCCTGGGATGTACCTAGTGCCGCGGTACCTGAACAGGCGTAACCGTCATTTTTTCATCCGCCGGGGCAGGAGGGCAAATAAGGCGGTAATCAGGGAAGATAAGGTTTGCATAATGGTCTTCCATTCGCGCCGCGAATTGCTGAAATCCTATCCAAATGTCAGCGGTAGAAACGCCGCGTCCGAGCCAAATCATCCACGATGACCCTACTCCTTACCCGCTTTCATAAGCCGGGCCTGCGCCTCGATCCGGTCCAGCTTTTCGCGCTGGGCATCGGTGAGGACCTTGTCCACATCGGCTCGAATTTTTTTGTGCACGATAATCAGGTCAGCGATGGTCTTGCCCTGCGCCTCCGCCGATTCTTGAAGCTTGGGATCGCCAGCCTGCATCTTGGCCAGCATACGGCTATTATCCGCCATCAATTGTTGCAGGTCGCTCAGATCGGAGCGATATTTGTCGGCTATGTCATCCAATGCCTTGCGTTGATCCTGGGAAAGGTCCAAGCGATCCGCAAAGCGTTCAGTCATGGCAAGGCGGTTGTGACCGTACTCTATCGCATAAGACGGATCATAGCCGTTCCCGCCTCCGTCCGCCGCCAGAGACAGAATAGGGTGCGTAATTAGAACAAATACGGTTAAGAGCGATACTAGCAGAATCCTTGCATTACGCATGGTCGGGTCCTTATCGATACCTAACATTGAAGTAACACAAACTGGGGCGATTCATTTTAACATCAAGTTACTATTAGGCCTATTTGACCGCGAATGCAATTATCAAATAGTAAATGGCATTTGCGTTGTTGCCAAAGAGTCGCCAGTGTCCACCATGGATTGAGATACTCCGGTGATCGGTTACTCCCTAGGACGCGGCTACATCCTTGTGATTCGTCTTAGTTCCTGTGCCGACTCCCGAGCCACCTCGTGTTCGACCTCGAGCCAATCGCCAAGTTCACCGCCGGGCGTGGGCCCCTGCTTGGCCTAGTAATAGGCTGCCGCCGCGATGGCCGCAAGAGAGGGGGCCGAGTTAACCCGCGCCTAACCTACCACATTCGATGCCGCACACATTGGCAGGATGCTCAAGCATATATGCACGTGATCCGGCATCAAGCGGCCTTCCGCAACCTCGGCCTCTTTGCGCTACGCCAATTCCCGAAACGCTGAGCCTCGTTGACACCTCAACTATATTTTTTCTTACGCCGCTTCGGAACTTCTTCATGGTTTTCTCCTTAACGCGCGGTCGAGCCTCGGGGAATTCCGGTTGATCGCCGTATAGGTCAAACACCATCGGAATTCCCCGGCACAGCCTGAAGTTTACCTCAATAAATTAGGGTAAACAGCTTTGCTGAGAAATGGGCGCAAGTTATAGATTGGCGGAGAGACCATCCGCCTCCAGGCCTTCATGAGGCACCCCCTCGCCCAGCGCTTCGTCGCCGGCATTCGGGGCGTCGACATCGCCCGCTACCGCGATGAACGCCTGCGGGAAGTCTCGCCGGCCACCGTCAAACGAACCCTCGTCACCCTTGGCCACCTGTTCGAGGTGGCCCGCAAGGAATGGGGCATCTACGTTTACAACCCGGTGCGCGACATCAAATTGCCCCCCAATGGCAAGGCGCGGGACCGGCGCTTGCAAGCCGGTCAGGACGGGGAAGAAGGCGAAGAAGAGCGACTGTTGAAGGCCTGCCGCAAGGCGCGCAACCCCTTCCTGCTGCCGGTGGTCCGCCTAGCCCTGGAGACCGCCATGCGCCAGGGCGAACTCATCAGACTGAGGTGGGAACACATCGACCTCACCCGCCGCATCGCCCACCTGCCGGACACCAAAAACGGCGAGTCGCGCACCGTGCCGCTCTCGACCACCGCGGTCGAGGTCCTGCGTGAACTCCCGCGCAGCCTCCATGGCCAGGTCTTTCCGGGCCTCACCACCGAAGTGGCCCGAGAGCCGGGGCGGGGAGGGTGTGTTTGCCGAAATGGCGGCGGATTTTGCGCGATTTTATGGCAGCCAGGGTGCGCGCACTACTCCCCGCTGGCCGTGAACTGCACGTGGACATAACAGAAAAGGGCGTTTATTCTTCCTATACGCCCGCGGCCAGCTTCAAAACGACGGACTCAAAGGCGTGCAGGCACACCACTACGGTCGCCACGATTATCTTCGCGACAAGCGCCCCGCTATTGAGACCTGGGTTGCCTTGCTAAGCCAACACGCGGCCGAGAACATTACCGCGCTTGGGACGGGATCGTGACGCTGAATGATGACGTGTCACATCCGCCATCAGGTACAGCTACGAGCACTTCCTGCTTCATGCCAGCGATGTACGAAACAGTATTTCATATGAAGGCGCCAGGCCCCGACCATTCGGGACACAAAGCCCACCCACGGACGTATCGTGCCGTGACGCATGGTCCGCTGCTTTGCCCGCAGCTAGACAAGCGGGTACGAGCGCATCATTATCAAGAAGAGTGCGCACACGAGGCTCGCCACTACAAATATCTGCACCACCCGGACGAACACGCTCATCGCGTCAGCATGTTCACCCCGTTCGTGCCAATTCCAGACTGGCATCGAGACAAAGTCCGCCTCGTTGATCGCGATCCCGTTAAGGATACGGGGCTCGAAATATGCCTTCCACCTTTCATGATAGGTCTTCACCTCGCGCTGAAATTCCATGTAGCGGTTTGAGCCGTTTCCCGCTAGAGTCGCCATACCTTCATGGGCCAAAATAGCGGGAGAGATCATTCCGTAGCGGTCCACCAACCTTTGTTGCCCAGCAAGCTGCGCATCGAATCGGTCGAGAACCTTCTCGATCTTATCGTCCATGTTCTTTCCATCAAGAAAGAAAGCTCTCATGCGATCCGCTACAACGAATCGCCCGTTCTTCGGCACCAAGGACGATGGGTCCGTAACGTAGCCATAGTCGCTACCGTATTTATCCTTAAATCTTGTTAGGCTATCCATTGTTATCAATCGCGTCTGAGTTGCTAAGTCGACCCTTGATGGAGCCGGACTCAATGCTCCAACCACTAGGTTCACAACGATGGGCATAATTAATACTAACACTACCCACGCTCCAAACAACGTGAGAGCATTAAAGGCCGAAGAGCGCGCGAGCACATTGACTAATGCACATAGCGCGAACCAAAACAGGCCATAGCCAATGACAAGGCCCGTCCAGATGCCCACCAAAGGAAGCGACTGGAGACTTCTCGCCTCTGGTCGCACTGCGAGCAGAATCAAGACCGGTACCACAACAGTGCAACCTAACAAGACACTCGCCCTTACGACTACCTTTCCAGACAACAAAGTGCCAACGGACAAAGGCTGCGACATAAGCATTCGAAGGGTACCATGCTCCCTCTCGGCGGAGAGAAGGTTATAGCTAACCGAGAATATGATCAGCGGCAATAAATATGTGACAACGAACGCTAGGTCGAAGCGCCCGCTCAGCAGATTCCAGGGATTCTCGATCTCACTGTCGTACATGAAGTTGACACGACTTCTGTTGTTCACTTTATACTCATTCGCGTACATGTCGGACTGACCGAAGGCGATTGGCGCTAACGGCGCGCTCGGCAGTACAGCGTGCCGCCCAGCCATGTATCCGACAGATGCCGGGTCTGCGGGATTTGCGAAGGGGTCCGGGATCTCTTTGCCCGCGAGGATTTTGCGTAACTCCACAACCATGGCCTGATCGTGAGCAGCTTGCTCCTGAAGCAGTGATGCGTTATCGCTATCCCTCGTCTCGGTTTGCACCACACCATTAAACAGCGCGTACACAACAAGGACCATCAGGACCCCAGCTGACAACCATAGAGTGCGATCCGCCACCAACACCTTTATCTCATGCCGAATCACCACAAGAAGACGATTTCCCGTTCTCACGATAGTCACCATGCTCCTTCACGAGGGGCCGAATGCCGCGCAAACATGATGGATATAATCATGCCAACGCATAATACGAGGAGGCTTCTCCAATTTTCCTCAATAACTGCCGCCGGACCGGGCATGCGATATTCGAACGGCGGAAGCTCATGCCACAGTTCCGTTGAAGCCTGATAGGTGAAATGCGCCTCGCCATGCCCATCGGCATGCTCGACCAAATCATGACTCACGAGGTCCTGGATCTCCCGGCGGTATTTTTCGGCCGCGGTCGAAAACTCACGATGCTGCTGAAAGTCCGTACCCGCAATTCCCATTGAGAAGGCCCGAAGGGCGACAGTCGGCAACAAGGCACCTACCCATTCCTGAATTTGCTGTTGATGTGAATAGCTATCCCAGAGCCTGTTAAAGTGCTCATCCAAAACCTTGTAGCCGGCGTGATCCGTAACCTCGAGGGCAAGTCCCCATTTCTCCATTGAGACTCCTGGTCCCCATACCGCTCCCCCGCCAAATTCACGCGTCCAAGCATGCAGCTGGGCGTCGTGTAGATCCGCATTCAGGCTACTTTCAAACTGCCTACGCGTCTCGCTGGGAAAGATAAGGCGCGATCCGTCAGAAACAACCCTCGGCGCCAGGACGGCGACTATGATCCACAAGGAGAGCAGCGTCGTGAGAGCGCGCCCGGGTGTCTTGGCGCGAGCAGATACGGCAACGGTCAGAAAGACAAATATCGCAAGATAGACGCAGTATCCAAGTCCCAGCCAGATCAAGCGCGCGAACGCATCGAGCCGAGCGCCAGGCTCAGAAACTGCCATGACCGCGGCCCCCACCACGAGTGCCGCCGGCAACAACAGAAAGAGAAGACTTACCGTCAGAGCCAACGCCTTTCCCCACAAGATCTGTCTGGGGGAAATGCCCAAGCTGAGCACCTGGCGCAAGATGCCCTGATCGCGATCACCGGCGATAGAATTGAATCCAAGAATAATCACCAGAAGCGGGCCGAGTATCTGAAGTACCCACGCGGACGATAGTATGCCGAATCGTTCCAAGCCGGTTGCATCTTGCGCGGGGCGAAACTTCACCTCACTTTCCCGATGCGCCTGCAGCCAGATCGTGGTGCCAACATATGGCGTTATTCCTGGGTCGACGATCGACAACGGCGGCACCGGCTTAAACACGTGCATCCCAAGGTGAGCCGCATCATGAGGATGCCGCGAGGGTTGATTCAGCCACGCCTTGTAATCCAAGGCCTGCGCAGTTGCTCTTTCGGCCCGCGTCTCCTCAACATGCTTCCAGCCAACAGCGAGTGCTGCCACCAATAAGGCCAGCATGATTGTGCCCGTCCAGAATAGGCGCCCATCCCGTACAAATTCGGTAATATCACGTTGCGCAATTAGTCGCAGCTGGATCATTAGTTCATGTGCCTCAGATACATCGCCTCAAGATCCACGTGGCTCAGGTCTCCTGCGCTGATGTTTTCCACCAACCGTCCTTCGCGCATGATGCCAATTCGCGTGCCCGTCTGCTTCGCGTGAAACAGATCATGGGTGGTGGTCAATACTGCAACCCCCGCCCTGCTAGCTGCCTTGAGCAACTCAGAGAATTCGTTGGCCGCTTTGGGGTCAAGGCCGGAGGTGGGCTCATCGAGTAGCAATGCCTTGGCTTGTTTAGCCAACGCAATCGCAATTCCGACCTTCTGGCGCATCCCCTTCGAATAGGTCGCGACCCGCCGATCAGCGGCGGCGGCACCCAAACCAACCTGGTCCAAAAGACCAAGCAAATGTTCTCGGGATGGGGCCTTCCCAAGCGCAAGGGCGCAGAAATAACGAAGATTTTCTAAACCGGTAAGGACACCATAGAGCATGACCTGCTCGGGGATATATGAGACATGTCTCTTCGACTCGAGGGAATAAGCGGCAACGTCGCGCCCATCAATGAGAACCTGTCCATCTGTCGGCCTGATGAAATTCAGGAACAGGTTAATCAAAGTGGTCTTTCCTGCTCCGTTTGCGCCCAATAAACAGTAGATTTCTCCCGGGGCAACCCTTAACGAAACCTTGTTTAACGCAAGGGTGTTACCAAATTGCTTTGTCACTTCTATCGCCTCAAGCATTGTCCCGACCTCTTCACAGATAAACCTACCAATCCCGTTGAGATGATGTTTTCCAAGCCCAAATTTAGGCGCGGTAGCTCAATGCACCTTGAACCGCCTTCTGCGACTCCTAGAAATGCGTCGTGAAGGTTAAGTCGACGCTTCGCGGTGGGGCTATAGTTAGCATATCCGACGAAATATCCGTGTAATCAGCATATAGTTCATCGGTCAAATTGCGCCCGCGGAGGGTGAACTCGCCAAATGAAAGGCGGTAGGTCATTGCCGCCTCCACCGTCGTATAGTCGGTAACCTGAATGGTGTTTGCGTTGTCTGTGTAGTAACGCCCGGAATGGTGGACCCCAGCGCTAAGCACCATGGGGATTCCCGTCAGTGTGTAATAGGCGAAGAGGCTTCCAACTTGCTCTGGAACGCGGGGCGGCGTATTTCCCTCCCTGCTGACGCCGCCTGCCTCGATGAGCTTGTCAAACTTTGCATCCAGCGCGGTATAGTTAGCGTCGACTCTCAGCTGCGACGTGATTGCCGCGGATACCGCCAGCTCGAAGCCGCGCGAAGATTGTTGACCGCCCTGTACGATCTGAGTAGGGTCGTTGGGATCTCTGGTGAGAATGTCGTCTTCCGTAATTTGGTAGACGGAAAAGGTCGTGTCGACACGATCGTCCAAGAAGGTACTCTTCACTCCAGCTTCCACCGATTGGCCTGTTGACAAATCGAAACTCGTCTGTGCCTTCGCGACGCTTAGCAGGGAGCCGGGTGGTACGATGGCAGTGCTATATTCAGCGAAGAGTTGCGTTTTCGGAAATAGGTCGTAGACCATTCCAGCCCTCCATGTGACAGAGGACCAGTTTCGGTTGATGGGGGTCACGGCGCCACTGTTGACGTTCAAGTCAGAGCGATCAAAGTCGATGTTGTCGTATCGTGCCCCTAACACAACAAGCAAGCGTTTTGTCAGGTTGAGTGCATCCTCGGCGAATACCGCGTAATTATCGATCGTCGCATCGCGATTAGTGCGCGATGGAAATATGGTGGGATTGTCGCCGACCGGGAATTGGCCCCGGTCTGGGTTGTATGGGTCAACAGCGGTTGTATCTCCGAAGCGCCGCTTCGTAAAGAAGCTCATATCGCTATATTCCAATCCCACGGAGCTGCGGTTCCGCAAACCGGCAAGCATATAGTCCCCGGATGCGACAGCGCGATCAATCCAATAGTCGAAGTCATGGGTGACGATGCCGGTGCTGCGGTCTATTAGGTTTGTCGTAGAATTGAAGCTATAGAACTCCGCATCGATGAACCTGCGGTCGGAATGATAAAAGTCGAGATGATTTGATACCGACCAATGCTTGCTAACTTCGTAACTGACCTTCGTTCGGTACCACTCAGTATCGGAGTCAATGACTGCGTTCGTCACATTGAAATTGACGTCCCTCATCGCCTTGTCAATGACACGCCCATCCGCACTTTTCGCTATGTCCGTGGGGTCTCGCGCGAAGTCACGCGGGACAAGAGGCGTGCCGTAGTAGCCTGAATCGTATTCGTCCTTGAAGTAGTCAACTGCCAGATCGACAGTCAAGCGTTCCAGCGGGCGCCACTTTAAGCTGATGCTTGCTCCATAGAAATCAGACGGAGAGTCGTCGACGTAGCCATCAGAGTGACTATAGCTGGCGACGGCACGGACTGCGGCCGTACTGCTGATCGGAAAATTTGTATCTGCAGCTAGGCGAGCGCTTCCAAAGCTACCATATCCAGCCTGCAGGGCGGTTTCCTGTGAACCTAGCTTGGCCCTCTTTGGAACGAGGTCGATCGTTCCCGCCAAGGCGCCCTCACCATACATGACCGATGAAGGACCTTTGAGAACCTCGACACGGTCAAAGAACCAGCTGTCCTGAACACGTGTAAAAAATGCCGTCGTTGAAGGGCGGACCCCATCGTAAAGCATGCCAATGGCACCACCGGAGAATCCCCGAAGTGAGACAAGCCCCGGGCTGGTGGGAACATTGGCAGATGTCAGCCCCGGCATCCGGTTAAAAGCCTCCATCGTATTGTACGCGCCCAGTTCCTGCATCTGGGCTTGGGTCAGTACGTCGACAACCGCTGGCGTCTCTCGGACGGTGAGCCCGAGACGAGTCCCCGCTTCGCTAGCCGTGTCTAGATTCGCGCCCTCTTGAACGGCCATCGGGGGTAATTGCAGTCGCTTGCCTTCAGGATCTGGGGTCGCCGCTGCGGCGGGTGGATTTATCGAAGTTCCCTGGTCTCTGGGACGGCCTGGTCTTACAACGACCGTGTTTTGGGCAGTAAAGGCATATTCCAAACCGTTCCCCGCCAGCAGCTCTTCCAGCGCCTGGCGCACTGTCAAGTTACCCTGCACCTCCTTGCTTGTGAGGCCTTTAACATCCTTCTCAGCGAGCAGCAGCTGAATGTTTGCCTGTTCGGCGAGCGCCTCCAGCGCGGACGCCAACGGCTGCGAGGGAATGGCAAACTGAAAGCGCTGGTCATCGGCCGCGGCGCACATCGCAACCAAGTAGCCAATGCAACCGAGCACGAAGCCAGAAAGAAACCTCACACGCCGAGATACCATACCCCCCCCCCATTATGTTTTAACGGAACGCTCCGTTTGGGGTATAGACGATTCAGGAGGAAAAATCACGGCAGCTAAAAGAAGACCTGCCAATCCTGACGACGGAAAGAGAATCTAATGAGGTAGGCTGTCGTCGTGATTTTGAGTAATAGGAGTCTCGATGGCGGACAAAACTATCGTGCCGTCGTCGCGATGCGAGACATTGACCGGAAGAACCGCTTCAATGGAAAGGAGCAGCGCATCAAGATTGTCTATCTTAAATGTTCCCCTCAGAGCGAGTTGACCTAGGCTAGGGTCCGCGATCAAAATATTCTTATCGTGATAGCGCTGCACCTCTTGCACGACCTGCTGTAATGGCGTATCCCGAAATACGAAGAGATCTCTGCTCCATGCTGTTGCGGCATTCATATTGACGTTTTGTTTCGCTTCGAAGTGCCCTGCGTCATTATACGCTATGCGCTCTCCTGGCCCCAGCCACTTGCTCTCTTCACCCGTATCCATCGTTACGGAGACGGCTCCTTGTAGCACCGTGACTGAAATATTATTGGGTCGTCGATAGACGTCGAATACCGTCCCCAGATCTCGAATGATGCCGTTCGCTGCGACAACTTGTAGCGGCCGGTGGTCAGCGCCATTGACGGTGACCAAGACCTCCCCTCGGATAAGCTCAATCCGCCGTAATTCGCTGGAGAATCGTACGCCTATTTGCGAATCGGTATTTAGCTTAACCTGCGAGCCGTCAGCGAGTTTAATATCCTGCTGTTGTCCTTTTGCTGTCTGATAATCGTAACTGGCGCCTTCTCGGCTGTTGAAGTCAAACAATAAAAAGGCAACCGCAATGATTACCAAGATAGATGCCGCCAGCGACAATGCAAAGTAGCGACGGCGCGGCCGATAGCGGAGTGCAGCAACCACTTCCGGGAGCGTTTCGGGGGTGCGGTCCCGCAATTCCCTCAGCCAGCGATCGGCCCGCTGATATTCCGTGCGATTCAGATCACTCCTTGAGACCCACGCCTCAAAAAGTTCGCGATCCTCCGGGCCACTTTCACCGGAGTTGAGACGGGTCACCCAAGTGACCGCCTCCGTTTTGACGATGTCGTCCTCTGCCATGAGCATTCGCTATATTGTCTTGCGATGGTATCAGCAGTTTAGACGAAGGAGTAGCGCGAAAGACGGCAGCTCAACTAGCGCCCGAACCGGGATCGGTGGCGATAGCAATGCTCAAAAGCTCTGACAATATACCGCTCGGCGGTTCTTTGATGAATCCCAAGATGCTTGGCGATTTCCGTATGTGTCATACCCATTACCCACTTGAGCAGGAAGGCGTGTCTAACCACAACCGGCAGCTCATTCAAGGTCTTCCTAAAGCTTTCCAGCGCAAAGCTTCCGTCGGCAATGTCTTCCGGGCTGGGGTGCGCAGACGCCAGGGAGTCGGGATCAGCTTCTTCCGGCACAGATCTTATCTTCAGGTATCGGATACGATCGATCGCGAGGTTATATGCAGTTCTATAGGCGAAGCCACTAAGGTTCCGAATGGAACTGGGGTCTTGAAGCTTAAGCAAGTGGAGGTAAGTGTCCTGAACAACATCATCAACCTCGTCTGCGGGAAGCCGCCTCCTTAATATGCGCACGAGAGGCTGGCCAATCTCTTTTACGAGATTGGCGATCGAGCAGTTCCAGTTATCTGGCTTTTTGGATGCCAAGGAGAGTGCGGCTGTTCTAAGGTCGTGCTACGGATTTATATTACGTAGCACTGGAGTGTCTGTCAAACGCAGCTTGGATCCCGGTTGCAAGCTTCGGCCCCCTAAATACTGAAACCCCTTCTTCCTCCGCCCCCAACGCAGTCCCCCTGCCCCGCCTGGCCGGGGTGACCCAGGCGCGATGCCGGCTGTTCGGGGCGAACACGCCATGGAAGCGGGTGAGGTTGACCTTTGGTCTGGGCACCAGGGCCGCCAGCCTTGAAATGAAATCCAGCGGCTCAAAGATGACGTGCGTGGTCCCGTCCCGGTAGGGTGTCTTCAGCTCGTAACGGATGTTGCCCTTCGGCATCAGCGACAGCCGCTTTTCCGACACCGCCGGGCGGCTGATATACCGGCACAGCCGTTCCCGCTTCTTGCGTTCATGGGCCTTGGCCGCCACCCCGGCGTGCAGGCTGAAAACCCGCCACCTTGCTGACGGCGTCGCCGCAATGATCGTACGGGTCACAGGCCGGCACAGTCTGCAGAGTGAACACCTTGCGCCCCTGTTGCGGGCCGACGGCGATGCGGTAGGTGATCGAGTGCCCCAGCAGCTCATGCAGCGGATCGTCGTCCACGGCATCCGTGGCCAGGTAGCTGTTCTCCGCGTCTCGACCCAGCAGCCCCTGCCGCTCCAAATAGCGCCCGACACGGTGGGCGATGGCGCGCCAGTTGCGTGAGCTCCTGAGTGGTCGGCGCCTTGACCCGGCAAAACCGGAGAGTCTCGTCGGGGCGGTCGATGTACACGCCATCGAGGAACAGCATGTGGAGGTGAATGTTCAGATTCAGCGCGCTGCCGAAGCGCTGGATCAGCGTGACCGCGCCGGTGCTGGCCGTTTTGTGGGTATGACCTGCTTTCCTGATCAGGTGTGTGGCGATGATGCGGTAGACGATACCGAGCACTTGCCCCAGGATCGCCGGCCGGGTGGCGAACAAAAACCGTAACTGAAAAGGGAAGCTGAGCACCCACTGCCGCATAGGCTGTTCGGGCAGAACTTCATCGACGAGCAACGCCGCGCTTTCCGCCATGCGCCGCGCCCCGCAGCTGGGGCAAAAGCCGCGTCGTTTGCAGCTGAACGCGACCAGCTGCTCGGCGTGGCAGGACTCGCAACGCACCCGCAGGAAGCCGTGTTCCAGCCGGCCGCACCTGAGGTAATCCTCGAACTCGCGCTGGACATAGGCCGATAGGTCCCTGCCCTGCGCCGCAAATTGGGCGGCGAAGGCCGGGTAGTGCTGTTCGACAATCCGGTAGAGAAGAGTTTGTTCGGGCCGGTGACGCTGGTAACGGCCAGCCGGCCTGTCCTCCTCGGCATTCCTTGCCGCGGCGAAAAGGGACATGATTCGCGTCCTTGCGATATTGTCCTAGCGTACAGCCTATCGCCCGGTAGCCGCTTCCAGCAGTCCGGGCTTATTTTTGCGAATATTATAGCGATCCCAATCCCCTACTTCATGTTGCGACTGCCTGTTCCGGCATGCGCAACTGCGCTTCATGCGGCTCGAGGAAGGCGTTGGCGGCGCGCAACTGGGCCAGGGCGCGCTCGTAGTCGTTGAAGTCGATCCGCGCGGTGAAGTCCTGTGCCCGATCGAGCATCCTGATGTATGGATCGGTGTTGCCCTGGCGCGTGAGCGCCCGCAGGGCCAGCAGGTAATCGTCCCGATAGACCGTGGGGATGATAATCCGCGCCCGGCCGCCGTGCACGAGTTCGGCGTTCAGCATGACGCGAGCGAAAGCTTCCTTTTTGTTGTTATGTCTATTCATAAGTAGTCATAACTACCTTGTACTAATTCAATGTGCTTAACGATATGCTCTATGTTCATGCCGATTTCAACCCTCTTGAATGCCTCCCTTGAGGGCTTGCAAAAGCATGAGATAATTTTCAAACGCATCCCCGCCTACGGCATACCCCTTCATCATATCCCCGACTAACCGATATTGGCTTTGTTCTTTGGTTTCCCGATCGAGAATATCAAGTATTACCGATTTGGTGGCAGGCGATAGTATTTTTGCCATATCACGTCCCAGTAATCGCGCACTGGTTCGCTCATAATCAAAATCATCCTCGTCGAGCAGATCAGGGAATTCATTAGCCAACCGATCCTGATTACCGGCGTCCAGATAAATATGTATCAAAAACACCAGATCGCCCGCGTCCTTGTTGCCATGAGGTGAGCGATCATTCCATGCGATGACCTTCATGACGGCCAATCCGGCCGGGGTGGCGAACGGGATATCGAGTGCCGGCTCAGACCGCAGCCTCACCATTTGCGCATCGCGGTAGGCGTCTTCGAACCCCATCACATTCATCCTAATGCTATGGTCAGGTGGCCAGCTTATTTCCATATTCGCATGCTCCAGCGGACCAAATGGGACGATGTCGATAGGGAGGCTATCGTTATATATGAGTCTGTGCGCCGATCGCGTCGGAGTGAAGTGGCCGGTGGCTGTGAGCCCATCTTTTAAGGCGCGGAATTCCGCCCAGTCGGCGACCTCCACTCCAAGGTCGATATCAACGGTTGCTCGCCTGCTCTTTATGCCGTACCCGTAGCTCAGAATCATGTCTCTTGCCGTAGCCCCCACAACGAAGTAGCGAATGCCCTTGACTGCGGTCACAGTCGCGACTGCTTCGAAGACCTCCACCATCGGATGGTCAATCTTCCCGGATAAGTCCAGCAAGTTGTTGCTCATAGATGATCTTTGCGGTTTCAATATTCCGGGTATCGCCTGTTGCGAGCAGATCGGCATAGATCAGCAGCGGCGGCGCTAACTCACCATGAGTCCAGTTGTATTCGGTCTTCCAGAATGCTTCGAGGATCTCAACGTCACCCTCTGGATCTTTCTTCAGCTTGTTTGCGAGCAACAGCGCCCCGGTTTTTCCGCGGGTATAAATGGTTACCCGCTCCGGTTTCAGATATTGCGTCAATCTCGCAGCCGCCACTTCCCCTCCCCAGTAGGTTTCCGGGTACTCACGGAGCGGTGCTTTTTTCCACCAGTTGTGATCGGCGGCCTGGTAACGCCCCATCACCAGTTTGGGTCGCAGTTGCTCCGGGTAAGTAGTAACCCAACGCTCAATCAGTTTTTCTTTGTTAGTCAGCCGCCGTCCCCGCTTGCCCATTTCCACGAGGAACCCTAACTCTTTCAGGTCGGCAATCACCCACCCTACCGTACCCAATGCAACGTCGGCGGCTTTTGCAATATCACGATAGGGAGCGTTAATAAGGTCCGGATGGCAGAGCAGCGCAAAGAGCACTTTGAGGCCGGTTGGCTGGAAGGCGCGGGTGGGTAGCTTCCTGTGGGGTATTTCAACGGGTTTGTTTCCCTTGATGTAGATATACAGGGGTGGTTCATTGAGATAGGCATTACCCGCCACATCCAGGAATGCCATATCCATCGCCTTCAACCGCTCCGCCATCATCGGGTTCACGTAGTCAGTAATGATCATGCCCCTTTGCTGGAACCGCTGTATTTGATGGGCCGCCATGCCAAGGTTGGCCGGTGTTAGGTGGGCCTTGACCTCGACCACAAACCGCTGGTCGACACCTGGCGCGGTCAGGCGCACCTGCGCATCCGCACGGTAACCGGCATCATTGGTAAACTCTTCAGCCTCAATGGCTATCTTCAGCCCCGTTGTGGCTTGGAACGTCTCAAGGGCATTATGGAGGAGTTCAGCCTCCCGATAGGCTCTTTTTCCAGGGGTAACATTCATATTTGTACATTATTAAATGATGTTCATTTATAATGAACATATATAATAAGTGAACAAATGTCAACCTTAGGGGCTGATGCCAAAGTGGATTAAAATGGCATCAGATCAATCAGCTGCCTTGCATATCGGAGTTAGCCAGTTTGAACAATGATGGAGTCAAAATCTGAAAATCTACATATTGTGTCTATACGGCTTAATATTGCCTATAATGCCCAACATCTAGTGTTATTGGTGTTTGGCTGGCATGAATGATTGGCGCAATTTTGCTCGCGGGGTATCGTCCTATGAGTGACATGAAACATGATTCAAAACGGATCATAGCCTATGTGAAGAGCCTTGAAGATCCCTATGCCTCTTTATCCATCTATGATCAGCCTGATGAACACGCCAATCAGGAGATGGTAGCCGAAGAGCAGGGGTCACCCCTTGCATCTCGCCCCGGTCGATTCGACAGTCTGTCCAAAACGGATTTCCGGTTACGTTGTCGCCAAATTCTCCGACAATATATTCCTCCCACTGAACGTGGGCATCTGAGGCCTCACCATCGTGATTTCATCACCCGTAACGAGTCGCGCTCCCCAGAACAACGGTATCTCATTTGGAAAGAGCTAAATCGGTATGACCTTTCTGCGGCCGGAAACTTCAAACCGCATTTCAATAGAGAGCAAGACAGCCTGACCAAGGAAAAGCTTCTTCAAATTGAAAAAACTGTTGAATCGGGCGAGCATCAGTAATGCCGACGTTAACGCCGGATCACCTAAAAATATATGCCACCAAGTGCAGCGATATTAGCAATGAACTCGCTGATGGCGACGGATTTGTCTCCGCCCGAAAACTAGTGGCCCGATTTGATGCTGACTTGATTCTGCGCCCCCTTCTTGTCGAGGGAATGTTAGCCTCAATTGAACCGACTGCCGTTAACCCCCAAAACGGCAAAATGCGTCAATGGGCCGTCTTTCTAGATAGTGAGACCTATAGCAACGTCACTGATGGCGACGTACAGCACGAAGGAGCCCACGCTCCATTACCCCCTCGCATGCGCAATACCATCGCGCATGAGCTTGCGCATTCATTAGCCTTTCGCTCTGCGGAATTTGGTGTCGAATTCACCAGAAGGGATAAAAATTCAGGAAAAAGCCTGAGCGATATCGTCGAAATGATCGAAAGAGAGACAGAGAAACTTTCTCCGCTGCTATTGATACCGGAACAATTCCTGGACTCCGTTTTCCCTTACAACAAGAAAGCCATATCTATAGCGGAATTGCAGATGGCTTATCAGCGTATGGGCGTATCCCGTTACGTCCTAATCAATCGCTTCAACCTCTTAAGACTTTTTGACAAAAAGAACCTTTTGAATCGACCATGCCTAACCAGGCTTGCCATAGGCATTGGCAAGTGGGTTACCGTGGGCGAAGCCCACCTTGAGAATTGGCCTCTTTATATAAACTTTGAAAGGAATATAGTCCCAGAATTATTGTTAACGCTCAGGAACGGTCAATTACCACCCATTAATAAAATATTTAGCGATCCAACCTTTTCCATATGCGGTGGTGAATCGCATGTAATTGAAAGTACCGTGCCGGCAGGAACCCCACGAAATCCACGCTGCGAGAAATTAAAAATCAGATTTTCTATTGAACCAAGTTCTCGAAAGAAAGGCTCTACGTTCTTGTTTTTGGTTCAGGCTATCGAAACCTAAATCTACTCGTTATGCTAGCTGTCGTCTCAATTACATTGAGAAAACCCCAAGCCGGAAAAATTTCGCTCAGTACTTTGACGTCGAAGATATCGCGCGTATGATGGCGGTCAATTGCGGAACACAGTTTACCGCTATACAGATCCGCGAAAGCCAGTGTTCTGGCCGTCGCCGACAGCTCGAACAGTGACTCCGCCTGCTCGCTCAGTTCCCGTTCCTCGGGCTAAAACACGGTATCGCGTAGCACCAGATTCGGCTCGATCTTGATCGTAGCCTCTGCGGTGCCGGCGATTAACTTGGAAACATGCTCTGCGTCCCTTGTCCGAATCTCCTGCACGGTCGCTCCGGGTACGATTCTTCGAATCGCGGCGGCGATCCGCTGCAATGCCTCACCAATGTTTGCCAATGCCATGTCGCGCGGCTCCAAAGGCAAATACGTCAGATCATATCGACCGATAATCGCGGCATGTCGCGCACATAGAGTTTGATCGCCGTGCCGCCCTCCAATGCGAAGCACTCTTCCGCCGCTACATGGGGCATGACCCGGAGCATGAGTTGCGCCTGCCTGAAATACGGACTGTCTTTCATGCCGAATTCACCGAGGCCTTCCACTGCAGATTGGTGCCAGGGACGGTGCTGTTGTATTTGGCGTCCAGCCGCCCATCCTTCACGATCATGCGTTTTCCTTTGCCGAAGTCCACCTTCGACAAGTCCAGTTTTTGACCTAGGCGTGGTTGCAGGCTTCCGCCAGAACCGTGAACAGCCGCTTCACCTTTACCGAACGGCACTGCTCCAGCAGCGATTGAATCAGACGCGGTCGCAAGGTGGTCAACCCCTCCATGTGCAGGGCGGCCTCTTCAAAGGATTCCTACGCCGGTAAGAGATACAGCACTTCCATGATGGCGCGCTCGGGCGCCGAAACGATTATGGCATAGGCGGCCAGTTCCTTTTGGGTGAGGCCTGCATTCGGATCGTCGGCGAAGACTTTTGTGGCGTCATAACGAAGCGCCACCCCCCCAAACATATTGCCGGAACCGGGCGGGCTGCCGAACAGTGATACGGTGCCACCCTTGCCCATCGCTAGAAAATGGGAATAGCCCTGCAGCTGCAGCGCCGTTTTGGCTCCCGCATGGATGGGCAGCTTCATTTGTTCCTGGAGTGTTGATTTGCACCCCAAACTGACCCAGTTTGCTTTGGAGTTTGCATACAATATAGAACCATCAATCAAAAAATGAGATGTTTTTCTACTTAGGATTAGCTCCAATTAGATGGATCAAATCAGAATGAAAAATGTGGGTCAATCTCATCTACAAATCGACATACTGTCATGATGTCGATTTAGTGACATGAGTTCGAACGTCCCTCCGCGCATTAGCTATACGTACAGCAAATTACTAGTGGTTAGACTTCACACAAGGTTGTGGGTCATTTCGTGGGTAAATCTTGGTTGTATCACTAACTAATTGATATATAATAATCGATGGCGGAGAGGGTGGGATTCGAACCCACGTGGGGCGATAAAGCCCCCAACCGATTTCGAGTCGGTGCCGGTATGGCCACTTCGGTACCTCTCCCGGGAGGGCGTATAGGATAAGCCTTGTCCCTATTGACGACAAGCTGTAAATCAAAACAGGCGCTTGGATTTATAGCGCTGCGCAGTCCAGAATAATTGAATGTTCGCCGAGTGGGTGTAGTCAGCCCCAATCATTACGTGACTTTTGTAAGGAAAGGATCATCTCCGCGGCCCAGTCCCCCACATTTCTCTGTATTTGCTTGGCGGCATCCTCCCGGGACCAGCTTAAGCCGTGCAGCGCCGCCGCTTCCTTGACTTTGCCTGGAGTCAATTGCAGCTTTTGCCATGCGATTATCGCGGTCGAGCGATTAGCACGCAGACAGGTAACCGTCGGCGGGCAGTCATTGCCGGTAATCAAAACAATGCGCCCGCCGATCGGGAGTGCGCTGCAAGCGTCCCTGATCACACGGTGCAACACAGCGCCTTCATCGATGCTCTGGTAGTTATCGAACACCATCAGAAAAGGGATCGCCAAACATTGATAGAGGTTATTAAAATATTCTGTTACGGCGGCGGAATCGCCGGCGAGGCATTCAGGCGTCGGTTGCGGCAGATTGGCCTTTTTGTATGGGTTGAGTTCACGCGCCGCAAAACCGAGGCAACGAAATAACCTGGTTAACTCCTCGTCACCATGATCCACCTGATACCACAAACAGGGAATAAATCGGGTCTCCGCGTAACTGGCCACCAGCGTGGTTTTACCCGCGCCGGAATGGCCGCTGATCATGATCAATGGCGCTGTGCGCAGTTCGTCAAGCAAACAGAGTAAATCGGAACGTTGATGAGTGTGCGTTAAGCGCGGACGAGTAATCTTTGCTAATGGGATATCACCCGGCGTCATAGCCAGCCTCGTTTATTATTATCAATCGGCTGTATAAATACACGTTGTCGCTATCCACGGAATTATCTAGCCGAACAGCCACAAAATGCCCCATATTTTCCATCTTTATTGATCAAGATCGGTATTAAAGGGGAAAAATGCGTTGTGGACCATCCTTGTTCCACAACGCACCTCCTCCCCCGACTCGCGTGGATCGGCACAACCACGTTGGAAGAGGCCTATCCATGGAAGTCGCGGTAATCAATACCACATTGAATGTCACAAATCGGTCACACGCATTAATAAACTGCAAAATTGGGATAAACCAAGGAAGGACCCGTCGGGCCGTGCCCTGGGCGCCGCTACCATAGAGGAACTCAACACCGCCCGTGCATATCTACCGAAGCCGCTTAGTCTCCAGTCGCATACGCGCAAGCTCCCTTGTCAAGCACGGCATACTGAGCTTCACAAATGAGAGACTACGATCTACTAGCAACCACGGGCATACTCTCGTCAGAGGATTGCCCAAAGAAACTCACCTCTACCGCAGCTTATGTCCGCCCGCGCCTCTCCTCAAAAAATGCGGTCAATGCAGTCCCGCATACATCGGCCAATATGCCGCCTTGCACTATGACCCGGTGATTGACGTATGTAGCCTTAAATATATCCGTCGCACTTCCCGCCGCGCCGGTCTTGGGATCAGCGGCTCCATATACCAGGCGGCCGACTCTGGCATGAATTAGGGCCCCGGCGCACATGACGCAGGGTTCGAGGGTGACATATAAGACGGTATCGAGGAGGCGATAATTTTGCAGGGCCAACGCGCCGGCGCGCAACGCCGTGATCTCCGCATGTGCGCTTGGGTCATTAGCCGAGATCGGCTGATTCCATCCTTCGCCAATTATCCCGCCTGCTTTAACCAACACCGCGCCGACCGGCACTTCGCCTGCCGCTCGTGCGCGCTCGGCAAGGCGCAAGGCGTGACGCATCCACCGCTCATCCGTTTCGCGTTGCAAATCCAACGGGTCAAGAGTCATGGCCGTTACTCATAAAACTCGAAGCCGATCATTCCGATTCGATTGTGAATAGCACGCAAAATCCAGTATTCGTGCAGGTCTGGTGATGGTCACAAAGTCTCAATACGATGAAAAATACCATTATCAATTGTTGTTTGGAACGACCGTCACACCGGAGTACGCCGTATAAAGAAACTTAAGCGTCGTCATTTTTCGCGAAACCCGACGGAAGTCCAAGTCCCCGATTCGCTGCGAATTGCGGCGACGATTAATGCATTCGGCGCCAACACCGGATCCGATCGCGCCACCCGGTGACATTGTCGCGGTTGCGTGGTAGCAGCGCGCCCTTGACCAGGCGCCACGCGATGCGATCCTCGCGTGAAGTGCTCAGTAGTAGGGGTGGCGGTTGAGGCGCCGACGGCCCGTTTGCATTTTTGAATAAGAACGATTATCATTAGCATCTGAGTCAACGAGCGCCATGCACGGCGACGGCTTCGGAGGTCCGGTGAGAACAGTGAATAGTGCACGAGCGGTTGCAGGCTCCGGCGGTCTTCGCTTCAGCGGGATCGGTGTGCTGAGCATTTCGGTCCGACGCATTGCTTCCCTGACGGCTACGCTCTGCATGATCGCAATCAACCCGGCCATTGCCGGTTCTGACGAGGTCAAGCAGCCGTCCGGTGATCCAACTGCGAAGGTGGCGGCACTGGAATTCAGGTTGAACGCCTTGGAACAACGTATACCGGCGCCCGAACTCGGCCAGCAGATGTTGGAACTGCAGATACGTCATGACCGGCTGTGGTGGGCAGGCGAGACCGGCAACTGGAATCTCGCCTATTACATGATCGGTGAGCTCGGCGAAGCGTTGCGCGGTATCGAGACGAGCAACGGCGATGCGCCCGAACTGCAACCGCAAAAGCTGTCGGAGGTGATGCCGGCGAAAATGAATCCGGCCATCAGCACCGTGCAGCAGTCGCTGGAGCGACGCGACAAGGCCGCGTTCGCGCGCGCCTACGACCGGTTGTCGGCGGCTTGCACCGCTTGCCATACGGAGGCGGGCGTCGGGTTCCTGCACATTCAACGCCCGAAGACGCCGCTGCTGGACAATCTTCGCTACACAACTTCGGGAGAAAAGTGACAATGTTCGATATCTTCATCACGATCACGCGCTCGGTAACAACGACCGCCCGCCGATCGATAAAGCACGCATCGAAAGCCAGTCTGCTGGCCTTGCTGATCGGCGTGTTGCCCTTGACCGCTGCAGCGGCCGGGATACCCGAGTTCGCGCTGGCGATCCAGAACCACCGCTTTGATCCGGCCACCCTCAAGGTGCCCGCCAACACCAAATTCAAGCTGCGCGTAACCAACAAAGACACCACGCCGTCGGAGTTCGAAAGCAATGACTTCAATCGCGAAAAGGTCGTGCTGCCGGGCAGCACCGTCACGGTGTTCATCGGGCCGCTCAAGCCGGGGCAATACAAGTTTTTCGATGACTTTCACCAGGACACCGGGCTTGGTGTCCTACTCGCGGAGTAATTCATATGCTTGCTATCGCACTGCTGGTGTTTCGTGAGGTCCTGGAAGCTGCCCTGATCGTAACCGTGGTGGCTGCCGCCACGCGCGGCGTGACGAGTCGCGGCACTTTCATCGGCGGCGGCATCGCGCTGGGCGCGATTGGCGCGATCGTCGTTGCGATCTTCGCGGGCGTGATCGAGCAAGCCGTCGGCGGCTCGGGCCAGGAACTGTTTAACGCCAGCGTGCTGCTGGCGGCGGTGGTGATGATCGGCTGGCATGTGACCTGGATGTCCAGCCACGGCAAGGAGATGGTCAGGCACATGCAGCAGGTCACCGCTTCGGTGAAAACCGGGTCGAGCTCCGTGGCCATACTGCTGGCGGTAATTGCGCTGGCGGTGCTGCGCGAGGGCTCGGAGGTCGTGTTATTCCTGTACGGCATGGCGGCGAGCGGAGCGGGAAGGCTGGACCTCCTGGCTGGCGTGCCGCTGGGCATTGCAGGCGGCACCGCGGTAGGCTTCGGGCTATATTTCGGCTTGCTACGGATCCCGCTCCGCTACTTCTTCAACGCCACCAATTGGATGCTGGTGCTGCTGGCGGCCGGCCTGTCCTCGACCGCCGCTGGCTTCCTGATTCAGGCCGACTGGCTGCCGACCTGGGGCAACCAGTTGTGGAATACCTCATGGCTGCTCGGCGACGGCTCGCTGGTCGGGCAGGCGCTGCACGTGCTGGTGGGCTATGAAGCGCACCCGGCGGGGATGCAGCTGGCGTTCTGGTTGACGACCGCCGCGGTGCTGTTTACGGGCATGCGCCTGATGGCGGTGCGGCAGACGGCGCTACGCGTACGTGCGGAACCGCCACAGGCCGAACCGGCACGCAACACGGCATCCACGAACACGGCCTGACCGAAAACTGGAACGTCGACAACGCCGGCCAACGGTCTGCGCGGGGGGAACTTACGCCCGTTTTGTGTTGATGTCATGGACTTTCGTGCGACGGAGCGCGGTACGCGGCAGCGAGCGTCCGTCTTTCAAAATCCGCTACACCTAGAAGGAGAGGTAATGAAAAGCAGTGCGCGAAAATGTTTGGCAACCTGGTCCGCATCGAGCATGCTCGGGCTGGCTGGTGCGTTCGTGGTACCGATGACCGTGGTCGCCGGTCCGGCATCGTCGATTTATTCGCCGATCGTCGATTACCGCGAGTGGGAGCTGGAGCTCAAGGGTGGCGTGCAGGACTGGAACGACTCGGACGGCGAACGCGCGGCCAAGCTGGCGTTGGGGTATGGCTTGTTGCCGCGCTGGGGCGTCGAAGTCGAGGCCGAGTATTCGCAGACGCCCGGGAGTAACGCCCAGGTCGAAGAATACGAACTCGAAAACATCTTTCAGTTGACCGAACACGGCGAACATTGGTTGGATGCGGGCATCTTCGCCGAGCTGGAGCACAACCGGCTCAATAACAAAAATACCCTAGTACTGGGGCCGATGTTCCAAAAGGAAACAACGCGCACGCAGACCAACCTGAACATCTACTGGCAGCGCCTCCTCAGCTCGTTGCCACAGGATGCGTCGGACGACGACGGCGATGACGACGCTGGCAGCCGCAACGAGCTTGAGTACCAGGCGCAGTGGAAATACAACCTGGGCGCGCGTTTTCAACCCGGCGTGCAGGTATTCGGCTCCCTGGGCGATCCCGCGCACCTGCATTCCGAGGAATTGAGCGTCGGCCCGGCCTTGTTCGGCCGAGTCAGCCTCGGCAACGCGAAAGGCCTGCGCTACAACGCGGCGGTTCTCGCCGGACTGACACATGGGACACCGGACACGGCATTCCGCTTCCAACTCGAATATGAATTTTTCTAGCCGGAGCGCACTCTGCAGGCGATTAATGCTATGGCGTAACGATACATCGCTGGCCGGCAGGCCAGCGCGAAGCCGCAAAAAGATTGGTGCAGACAGATTCCATTCAAGAGACATCAACCGTTGGCTGGGTGATTTAGATTCCAACCGGGCGAATATTAGCGATTGCAAAAGCAGTCACTCATGAAGCAGCCCTACTCCCACTCTATAGTGGCCGGCGGCTTGCCGGAGACATCGTAGACCACCCGTGAAATTCCCGCTACCTCGTTGATGATGCGGTTGGAAACGGTACCCAGCAGCTCGTAAGGCAAGGGCGCCCAATGGGCCGTCATGAAATCCACGGTCTGCACCGCGCGCAGCGCTACTACATAGTCGTAGCGCCGACCGTCGCCCATCACCCCCACCGAGCGTACCGGCAGAAACACCGCGAAGGCCTGGCTGACCTTGTCATACCATTCTTGTTTGCGCAATTCCTCGATAAAGATCGCATCGGCGCGGCGCAACAATTCAGCGTATTCTTTTTTCACTTCGCCGAGGATGCGCACCCCCAAACCAGGGCCGGGAAAGGGATGGCGATACACCATCTCGTAGGGCAGGCCCAGTTCGACGCCGATCTTGCGCACCTCGTCCTTGAACAGTTCCCGCAGGGGTTCGATCAATTTCAAACGCATGGCGGCCGGTAGACCGCCGACGTTGTGATGGGTCTTGATGACATGCGCTTTGCCGGTCTTGGCACCGGCTGACTCGATGACGTCGGGATAGATCGTGCCCTGCGCCAGCCATTGCGCGTTGGCGAGCTTGGCGGCCTGCTCTTCGAACACTTGCACAAACAGATTGCCGATAATCCTGCGTTTCTGTTCGGGATCGGCGACGCCCTTGAGCGCGGTCAAGAAACTTTCTTGCGCATCGACGCGGATCACGCGAATACCCATATGCTTGGCAAAGGTGGCCATTACTTGATCGCCTTCGTCGAGCCTGAGCAAGCCGTTATCCACGAAGACGCAGGTGAGTTGATCGCCGATGGCGCGGTGTAACAAGGCCGCCACCACCGAAGAATCGACACCTCCGGATAAGGCCAGCAGCACCTCATCCTTGCCTACCTGGGCGCGAATGTGCGCGATGCTGTCCGCGATGATGTTGCTGGAGGTCCAATCGCCGGCACACTTACAGATATCGTGGACGAAACGATTGAGGATGCGCGCCCCCTGCCGGGTGTGGGTAACCTCGGGGTGAAATTGCAGGCCGTAGAAACCGCGATCGTCGTCCGCCATGCCCGCCAATGGCGCGCCGTCGGTGCTGGCGATCATCTTAAAACCGGCCGGCACTTGGGTGACGCGATCGCCGTGGCTCATCCATACATCCAACAGGCCGTACCCTTCGGTCGTGGTGTGATCCTCGATGTCGCGCAGCAGACGCGAATGACCGCGCGCGCGCACCTGGGCATACCCGAATTCGCGATGGGCAGACGATTCCACCGCGCCGCCCAGCTGCACCGCCATGGTCTGCATGCCGTAACAGATACCCAACACCGGCACGCCTAATTCGAACACAATCTGCTGCGCACGCGGAGTTTCGGTCAAGGTCACCGACTCCGGTCCGCCCGAGAGGATGATGCCCCTGGGATTGAAGTTGCGGATCGCCTCGGCTGCCGTATCGTAAGGATGCAGTTCGCAATAGACTCCGGCTTCGCGCACCCGGCGCGCGATCAACTGGGTATATTGGGAACCGAAGTCAAGGATGAGGATGCGGTGTTGATGGATGTCGGTCATAATTTTATGCAGGGCAGGTTAGCGTAGCGTAACCCGCCATAAGCTGATAGCTGATATCGGTGGGTTACGGCGCAAAATCCGCGGCCTAACCCACCCTACATTAATCTATCCTGTAATTCGGCGCCTCGCGGGTAATGGCCACGTCATGGACATGGCTTTCGCGCATCCCCGCGCTGGTTACCCTAACGAACATCGGCTTGGTGCGCATTTCGTCGATACTGCCGCACCCCGTATACCCCATGCTGGCGCGCAGACCGCCCATCAATTGATGCACGATGGCGACCATGCTGCCTTTGTAGGGAACCCGCCCCTCCACGCCCTCAGGGACCAGCTTCTCCACTTCCGATTCAAGTTCCTGGAAATAGCGATCACTGGAACCGCGCTGCATGGCGCCCAAGGAACCCATGCCCCGATAAGATTTATAGGAACGCCCCTGATATAGTTCTACTTCACCCGGCGATTCCTCGGTACCGGCAAACATACTGCCCACCATGACCAGGTTCGCGCCGGCCACGATGGCCTTGGCCAAATCACCGGAGTAGCGAATGCCACCGTCGGCGATTACCGGCACGCCCAGCTTCGCCAAGGCCTCGGCGGTATTGGCGATGGCGGTGATCTGCGGCACGCCCACGCCGCTGACGATGCGGGTAGTGCAGATGGACCCCGGACCGATGCCCACCTTCACCGCGTCGGCACCGGCTTCCACCAGGGCCAAGGCCCCGGCCGCCGTCGCCACATTCCCGCCGATCACCTGCACGTCAGGAAAGTGTTGTTTGACCCACTTCACCCGGTTTAGTACGCCTTGAGAATGGCCGTGGGCGGTATCTACCACGATCACATCCACCTCCGCGGCCACCAATGCCGTCACCCGCTCATCGGTGCCTTCGCCGGTACCCACCGCGGCGCCTGCCCGCAAACGACCGTAATCATCTTTGCTGGCATTAGGCTTATCTTGCGCCTTTTGAATGTCTTTAACCGTGATCAAGCCGCTCAATTGAAACCTGTCATTCACCACCAGGACCTTTTCGATGCGGTATTGATGCAGCAGGCGCATCACTTCCTCGCGGCTGGCCCCCTCCTTGACGGTGACCAATCGCTCCTTGGGGGTCATGACCGTGGAGACCGCATTGTCATAGCGGGTCTCAAAACGCAGATCGCGGTTGGTGACGATACCCACCAGCTCTTTATCCTTGTCCACTACCGGCACGCCGGAGATATTGTGGGCGCGGGTAATGGCCAGCACGTCGCGAATGGTGGCGTTGGGCAACACCGTGATCGGTTCCTTGATCACGCCCGCCTCGTATTTCTTGACCCTGCGCACTTCTTCGGCCTGCTGTTCAGGGGACATATTCTTATGGATGATGCCGATGCCGCCCTCCTGGGCCAAGGCGATGGCCAGGCGTGCCTCGGTCACTGTATCCATGGCGGCGGAAACCAGGGGGATACTCAGGGCAATCTCCCGGGTCAGCCGGGTTTTCAGCGTCACATCCCTGGGTAACACCAAAGAGTGGGCGGGCACCAAGAGCACATCGTCAAAAGTGAGTGCTTCCTCAACTACGCGCAACATAAGAGTAATATCCCATCTGCAGGTAAAGTAACCGAGCATTATAGGGCTTGGGATCGGGGAGGTAAACCATCGCTTTTTGGCCAACTCCCCTATAAGTCCGCGATTGCGCTAAGATATTCTCATGAATCCGCCATCGCCTGATCGAACCGTCTCGGAAAACGCCCCGCGGCGCGACATCTATAGCGTGTCGCGCCTGAATCGCGAGGTACGGGCCTTGCTGGACCGCAACTTCCCCCTCTTGTGGGTGGAAGGGGAGCTATCCAACCTGTCCCGTCCCAGCTCCGGGCATCTGTATTTTTCACTTAAGGACCGCGACGCCCAAGTGCGGTGCGCCATGTTCAAGATGCGCAACCAGCTATTGTCCTTCACCCCCGCCGACGGCGCGCAGGTCGTGGTACGGGCGCGCATCAGCCTCTATGAACCCCGCGGCGACTATCAGCTGGTGGTCGAACATATGGAAGAAGCCGGCGACGGGGCGCTGCGCCGCGCCTTCGAGGAACTTAAGAAGCGCCTGAGCGATGAGGGTCTGTTCGACCCGGCCCGCAAAAAACCGCTGCCGCGCCTGCCACGCCGTATCGGCGTCATCACCTCCCCCAGCGGCGCCGCCATCCGCGACATCTTGAGCATCCTGCGTCGCCGCTTCCCCGCCATCCCGGTACTGATTTATCCGGTCGCGGTGCAGGGAACCGCCGCCGCGCCGGAGATCGTCCGCGCCATTCACCGCGCCGGGCAACACCGGGACTGCGACGTCCTCATCGTGGCGCGAGGCGGGGGCTCATTGGAAGATCTGTGGGCATTCAATGAAGAGGCGGTGGCGCGCGCCATCTACCGCTGCCCGATTCCCATCGTCAGCGGCGTGGGCCATGAAACCGACGTCACCATCACCGACTTCGTCGCCGACCACCGCGCCGCCACGCCGTCCGCCGCCGCGGAACTGGTCAGCCCCAACGGCGCGGAATGGCTGCAAGCCTTCATCGCCTTGGAAAATCGTTTGACTGTGCACATGAAGCGCCAACAACAGGCGAAGGCCCAAGCCCTGCAATGGCTGGTCAAGCGCCTGGCGCAACACCATCCGGGACGGCGCTTACGCGATCAAGGCCAGCGTCTCGACGAACTGGAGCAGCGCCTTGATCGCGCCTGGCGCAGCCGCCTTTCCCGTGCCGCGGCGCGCTTGAACACCCTCACCGCCCAGTTGCATCGCTATGACCCCAGCCGCCGTCTGCAACATTTGCAATTACAGCGGGCCACTCTCAGTCACCGCCTGATCCTGGCGATGAAAACAAGTCTGGAGCAGCGCCGGGAACGACTCACCGGTTTGGGCAGAGCACTGGATACGGTGAGCCCGCTGGCTACCTTGGATCGCGGCTACGCTATCGTAAAACGCCTGCCGGACGGTGCTATCCTCCGCAACACCGCGGCCGTTAACATAGGTGACTGCATCGAGACGCGCCTGGCGCAAGGAAGGTTGGTCAGCACTGTGGAAAAAAAGCACGAGTCATGAGGCGTTACCTGCTCGGCAGCACACCATCTTCTTGTTCCCTTTCCCTTTGGGAGAGGGTTAGGGTGAGGGATCATGATCAATTTGAAGCGCTTTAATTTACACATCATCGCCTCGTTCCTCATCCACGTAAAGAGATCGAAACTGTCTGCGGGTTTCCTGCTATTGCTTGTGACCTTAGGCACGGCCCATGCTGCCACCCTGCCCCAATCCGAACCGGTCCCCGGCGGCATCGCCATGATACCCCTGCCCCACAGCAACGCGGCCCCGCGCGCCTACTTCAATGATCAGCGGGTAATGGTGGTAAAAGATGAACAAGGCTGGGTCGCCGTCGTCGGCGTCCCGCTCGACACCAAACCGGGCGATTACACCCTGCGCGTTGAGGATGCCGGCGCCACCATTACCAAAGTCGCCTTCGCTATCCATGACAAGGAATACGAAACCCAGCGCCTCACCATCAAAGACAAGCGCAAGGTAGAACCCAACGCCGAAGACCTGAAGCGCATCCGGCGCGAGAGCCGCATCATGCAGGCCGCCTTCACCGCCTGGCAAGACCAAGCCGACGTCCCGCTGCAGTTCGATCTCCCGGCCCAAGGACCGATGAGCAGCCCCTTCGGCCTGCGCCGCATCTTCAACGGCCAGCCGCGCAACCCCCACAGCGGCCTCGACATCGCCGCCCCCGCCGGCGCCCCGATCCACGCCCCGGCGGCGGGGCGCGTAGTCGCCCTCGGCAACTACTTCTTCGACGGCAACACCGTACTCATCGACCACGGCCAGGGCCTGGTCACCATGTACTGCCACATGCATAAGATCGCGGTAAAGAAAGGCCAGCAACTCGCACGCGGCGACATCATCGGCTACGTCGGCCACACCGGCCGCGCCACCGGCCCGCACTTGCATTGGGGCGTGAGCCTCAATAACGCGCGCGTCGACCCCATGCTGTTCCTGTCGCGGGAAACGATTGCCGGGCTTGAAGGCAAATAGTCTAAACTCTTAGGAACCATTTTTGGGGGGCAGCGCTTAACCAGGATATGGGTAGTCGAGAGAATCTGGAGCAAGCATTTTTTATTCAAGTTGAAATAACAATTGTGAAGTGGTCACATTCCAACAGGCTATGAATTCGTAGCCCCCCGTGTTACCTGAACGGGGGAGAGGGGCACAACGAGTTCCGATATCACGATAGCACTGCGTAATAAGCGTGAGCTGTCCTCAATAGATCGAAGGGAGACGATAGTGTCTGAACAAAGTGAAGCCCTCACCGTGCCGAAGACGGTTGTACAACCTTTGATATTCATCAGCCATGATAGCCGCGATGGTGAACTCGCTGAAGCTTTTAGCAAACTCCTGAAGAGTGTGAGCGCTGGCATGCTGAAGTCTTTCCGGTCGTCTGACAAGAAGGGCACTGAGGGTATTGAGTTCGGTGATGAGTGGTATAAGGCACTAATGTCAAAACTTGACGCGGCCTCTGATGTTGTTTGTCTGTTGACTGAGCGGAGTCTGGATAGGCCTTGGATACTCTATGAAGCAGGGGCAGCAAAGGGGAAATTGGGGACACCAGTGCATGGCCTAGCATTGGGTGTCCCTTTGAGCAGAGCAAGCACAGGGCCTTTTTATCAATTCCAGAACAGCGACGAGAGCGAGGAGTCCTTGTCTAAGCTAGTGCTTCAATTATGTCGCCGAGTTCAAGGGTTAGAACCCGAGCTAGACGTTGTTAAGGCGCAGGTGCAGACATTTAGAACGACGGTAGTAAGCGTGTTGAAGCGGATAGGCATTACTGGGAAAACTGAAAAAAAAGAACCTGTCGACGAAGCAGCAGTCGCAAAGGTCCTCGAGGAAATGAAACTACTAGTTCGCGAGCTGTCAGTGCGTATTGAAAAACAGATGATAGAAGGAACCGAACGCTTCAATCGGCCTAGGCGATTTCGAAGATTTCATCCGATGATAATTGATGAATTGTCGCATATGATATCGAGAGGCGAAGATGATCCGATTGGAATATTGATTATCTCTAGCTTTGTCCGAGAAGATTTTCCATGGCTCTATGAAATCGGCATAGAAGCTTACAGAATGGCAAAATTAGGAAGACCTGATGCTGTGCATATGGCTTTGACGACATTTCGCAATGCCGCCGAGGTAACAGTGCGAGGACCTTTCCTTGAAGAGTTGGGAAGCAAGGAATCGGCATTAATGTACAGGGAACTGCCGATGATCATTGATCATTATATGCAGCGCATACTCGACAAGCCGAGTAAAAAGCGCTCCCGCTTAGAGAAGGACATGAAGACGAATGCAAACGAAGATGATATCTAGCGCTGCGCTCAAGTGGGATGCCGCAACTGCGCGTACACCTCAGGCGAACGCAAGACTTTCTACCTGGTGCTCAGATTTATCTTTTCGGGCGCACTATAAGTAGTCTAAATTTTACTTAGGAGACCAGTATGTCTGACAAGAAAATAATCTTCGTTGCCTTTGCAATCGAGGACGTAAGCATTCGCGACATGCTCAAGGGGCAGTCTTTGCATACTGATTCGCCCTTCGAGTACGTAGACATGTCGGTGAAAGAAGCTTATGACGAAGAGTGGAAAAAGAAGGTGCGGACCCGCATTCTTCGCTCCGATGGCGTCCTGGTAATCGTCAGCGAAAATTCCCTTACGTCCAGTGGGCAGAAGTGGGAGATTCAGTGCGCCAAGGAAGAGAAAAAGAAAATTCGTGGCATCTGGGCGTATAAAGAAGATCGCACCAACCTCCCCGGCGTGAATACGTTGGTCTGGACTTGGGACAACATCGCAAACTGGATTGATAGCCTCTGATGCGCAAAGCACTCGTCGTCGGTATTGACTACTACGCCAACGTTTCAGCGCTCTATGGCTGCGTGAACGACTCGTTCGCGGTTAAAGCCATGCTCGATCGACATGCTGATGGTTCGGTGAATTTCGGTGTGAGGCATTTAACTGCTACTAGACCAACCGATCCGGTTGGGCGAGACGAGCTTCGGCAGTCCATCGAAAGCCTCTTTGCTGGGGATGGTGAGGTTTCACTCTTTTATTTTGCGGGCCACGGTCACATCGAATCGACTGGCGGCTATCTGTGCTCTTCCGATGTGAAGACTGGCAATGATGGTGTTCCATTGGCTGAAATCATGACCATGGCCAATCAGTCGAAGCTTCAGAATCGCGTGATCATTCTCGATAGCTGTCACAGCGGAATCGCAGGAGGACGAGCATTGCAGCAGCATGTGGCTGAGATTAGCGATGGAGTGACCATCCTCACAGCCTCCACTGCGGATCAGTACGCAACCGAGGAAAATGGTGCCGGAGTCTTCACTAGCCTGTTGGTCGATGCGCTCGGCGGTGCTGCCGCAAACCTAGTCGGAGAGGTGACGCCAGGTGGTGTATATGCACATGTAGATCAGTCACTCGGGCCATGGGCACAACGTCCCGTTTTTAAGACTAATGTGAAGCGCTTTGTTTCCTTGCGGAGGGTGCAACCTCCTTTGGAACTTGTTGAACTTCGTCGCATTTCGGAATTTTTTCCGATTTCTGGCTTTCAGTTCCAACTCGATCCAACATTTGAGCCAGAACGGCACGAGTCATGGGCCACAGACCCACGCGGCATTCCGGCACCGGACCCTGATCACAACGCAATCTTCAAAATCTTACAAAAATACAACAGAGTAGGGCTTGTCGTGCCTGAAGATGCGCCACACATGTGGCATGCCGCCATGGAGAGCAAGACTGTCCGTTTGACGGCTCTCGGTGAGCACTATCGGCGGCTAGCGGCAAAAGGGCTTATATGAAATCCTCCCTAGTTGCAAGTGTCCGAGCGGAAGCTCTGACATAGTTCACCGTTAAACCAGGGCTAGGCACTCACTCCAGTGCCCAGGTTCATCAGTTCGGGCGCGCCACCAACATAAGCCTTTGACTTTTCATAATGTTAATGCGCAGCCGACAGGATGAATCTGGGCACTTTGAGTTACTCCCATAAGGAATAATCAAGCGTCTCCCTTCAGGCGAGAGGTGACAAGCGCTCCTGTCCTGCCATTCCTATCAGTATTATTGGCATTAATATAGACGCCGGGTGCACCAGTTTCATTGCTCATCAAGCAATTACGATGGCACTATGTGCATCAGAGCTAAGAAATGTCTCGGCGCGGCACCTTTCTTCTATTATATGTTTTCATTCAAAATAACCTGTAGCTGTCCAGAGTGCTGTTGTCAGTGGAGTCACAGAATCATGTGGCGACCTACATGGAGGACACCCATAGTGTGCCCCAAGTGCAATACACGCCTTCAAATCGAAAAAAGACAATGGAGGCGCATATCACTTCCGATACTAATCTCAGTGGTTGTACTACTAATCGTTGAGATTTCGGGGAAGCACTTTCTCAGGAAAGATGAGTTCCTGGTGGTGTTTAGTCTTGCATATGGGGTGTTCATAATTACCGGTATTTGGTGGTTGCGGACAGTGCTTACCAAATTGCGATTCGAGCATCAAGTTGAAAATTAACATATGCTTTGTGGCAGGCTAGCTAAGTCGGCACTTCGCGCAGCCTTTGAGCCCCGCGCAATTAAATATTAAGTGAGGGCAAGATATTCAATCCAGTGCCCAGATTCATCAGCTCGGGCGCGCCCGAAGAGATTAGAACCCTTTACCACTTAGCTCATAATCGTACCTAATCCGCCTCTCGCTCCACGCTGCAGCAATGAGGGCCGGCCTCCGCTTCTTCTCCTCCGCGCAGCACCTCGCCGGTCACCGGATTGGGGCGGAAAGTGGTGCAGCCCTTCAGCCCTTTGTCGTAGGCCAGGCGGTAGAGATTGCGGAAGGCGGCGAATTCGTAATCGACGGGGATGTTGATGGTCTTGGAGATGGCCTGATCCACGTAAGGCTGGAGCGCCGCCTGCATATCGAGGTGGGCGGCGGGTTCGAGACGGCGGGCGTCGACGAAGGCGGGGGGCAGCGAGCTGGCCTCGCCGCGGCTGCGGCGCCATAGTGCGACGGCGTAATCCTCCACCGGATATTCGGAGTAGGAACCGTCGAACTCCAGTACCCGCCGGCTGAAATCGCTGTCGAATATGGGTTCGACGCCGCTGGAAACGTTGTTGGCCAACAGGCTGATGGTGCCGGTAGGCGCGACGGCGGTGAGATGACTGTTGCGGATACCGTCGCGGACGATGCCGTCGCGGATATCAGCGGGCAAGGCATTTATAAATTCTCCAGCCAGATATTTATCTTTATTGAAGAACGGAAAAGGGCCCTTCTCGCGAGCGGCATCGATGGAAGCGCGATAAGCCGCGTGACAAATAGTTCGCATCACCTCGCGCGCAAGCTGAATTGAGGCATCGCTGCCGTAATGAATGCCCAGCATCAGCAGCGCATCGGCGAGGCCGGTGACCCCCAGGCCGATGCGCCGCGTCCCCCGCGCCTGCTTGGCCTGGGCGCTCAGGGGAAACTGCGAGGCATCAATGACGTTGTCCAGCAGCCTCACGCCCACGGCGGTGAGTTCAGCGACGCCCTCGAAGTCGAGACGCGCGTCCGGCGTGAATGGCGCGTGCACGAACCGCGTTAAATTGATGGAACCCAGGTTGCATGCACCGTAGGGCGGCAATGGAATTTCACCACACGGATTCGTAGCGCTGATGCGCTCGCGGTAATAGAGATTGTTGAGCTGGTTGATGCGGTCGATGAACAGCACGCCGGGCTCGGCGTAATCATAGGTGGCGCGCATGATTTTTTCCCACAGCTCGCGGGCGCGTACCCGGCGGTGAACCTCGCAGGCCACCGCGCCGTCGCGCCCGGGCCAGGGACTCATGATGATTTCGCCCCCGGCACTGTGCCCCTCCCCCGGGAAGATCAGCGGCCAGTCACCGTCCTGCTCCACCGCCGTCATGAAGGCATCGCTCGCCAGCACCGAGATGTTGAAATGGCGCAACTGGGTCTTGTCCTGTTTGGCGGCGATAAATTCCTCGATATCGGGGTGATCGCAGCGCAGCGTGCCCATCATGGCGCCGCGGCGCGCGCCGGTGGAGAGGATGGTGGCGCACATACTGTCCCAGATGCGCATGAACGACACCGGACCGGAGGCCACCGAACCGACACTGTAGGCGCGGGTGCCACGCGGCCGCAGCGTGGAAAAGTCGTAGCCGACGCCGCCGCCCTGCTGCATGGTGAGCGCACCTTCCTTCAGGGCGTCGAAGATGCCGTCCATGGAATCGCCGATGGCGCCCATGACAAAACAATTGAACAGCGTGACCTTGTGCGCGGTGCCTGCCCCCGCCTGGATGCGCCCGCCGGGCAGAAACTTGAAATTTTCCAGCGCGTGGTAGAAACGCGTCTGCCAGCCTTCTTTATCCTTATCTTCCACGGCAGCCAAGGCCCGTGCGACGCGGCGCCAGCTATCGGCGACGCTCGCGTCCCGCACCGCATTCCCCTCCCGGTGGCGGTATTTAACATCCCAGATATGGCGGGCGATTGGCGCAGTGAAATAGGCGTCTTGCATGAGTCCGAGAATAGCACCAAATCAAGAGGTACTCACCCTGGACCCCTCCCGGTGTAACGTGGAAATGGAGACGAACGTCAGGCGAATTTCAAGTCTTTGTACACTTTGCCTTGCGCAATCTTATATTTATTTCTTTATACGCTTTTGCAGGCGCTTGCGCTTCGTCACCTGGCGTTTGGTCAGGACATTCTTTTTGCCGGCATAGGGGTTGGCGCCGGTCTTGAACTCCAGCCGTAACGGGGTGCCTTTTAGACGGAACTGATTGCGAAAGGTATTGATGAGGTAACGCTGATAGGCGGCCGGCACCGCCGCGGTCTGATTGCCATGGATAATAATCAACGGCGGATTGCTTCCGCCCTGGTGTGCATAGCGCAGTTTGATGCGGCGGCCCTTGACCAGCGGCGGCGGATAATGGATCACCGCCTGATTCAATAGACGGGTCAACTCCGGCGTCGAGAATTTACGCATGGCCGCGCCATAGGCGCCGATCACTGCGGAGTACAAGTCGCCGACACCGCTGCCGTGCAGGGCGGAGACAAAATGCATGGCGGCGAAATCGAGAAAAGGCAGACGGCGATCGATGTCCTTTTTCATCTGCTCGCGCTGCTCCGGCGGCAGACCGTCCCACTTATTGACGACCATTACCAAGGCGCGGCCGCGCTCCACGACCATCCCGGCCAAAGTCAGGTCCTGGGCACTTACGCCCTCCTGCGCATCCAACACCATAATCACCACATGGGCGGCGTCGATGGCCTGCAGGGTCTTTATGATGCTGAATTTCTCGATGGTATCTTCCACCCGCGCGCGGCGCCGCACCCCGGCGGTGTCGATCAACACATAGCGTTGGCCGTCGCGTTCATAAGGGATGTAGACGCTGTCGCGCGTGGTGCCGGCTTGATCGAAGACCAGCACCCGGTCTTCGCCGAGCAGGCGATTGATCAGGGTGGACTTGCCGACATTAGGGCGTCCTACCACGGCTACCCTGATGCCTTCATGCTCGTCCGCCTGCTCCCCGGCGGCATCGGGCAACTCTGCCAGCACCGCCTCCATCAAGCCCGCCACCCCGTCACCGTGGGCGGCGGATATGGCATAAGGCTGTCCCAAACCCAGACTTTGAAATTCCGCGGCGGCGAGCTGGGGGTCCGTACCCTCGCTTTTATTCACCGTGACAAAGATGCGCTTGCCGATTTGCCGCAAATGGGCGGCAATCTGCTGATCGCCGGCCGTCAAGCCACCGCGGCCATCCACCAAAAACAAGATGACGTCGGCCTCCTGCATGGCCTGCCGGGCCTGATCCGCCATGAGACCGGCGATGCTAGGTGCCGCGCCGCTTTTATCACTGCTGAGACCGCCGGTGTCCACCACAATATAAGGACGATCGCCGAGTTTGCCGTCACCATAGATGCGATCACGGGTCAGACCCGGCAGGTCGGCCACCAGGGCGGCGCGGGAATGGGTGAGGCGATTGAATAAGGTGGACTTGCCGACATTGGGCCGGCCCACCAAGGTGATGACAGGTTTCATGGCTTCAGGTATGAATTCGCCGACGGTTAATCACGGATTATAGGTTAGGGGATTCAATATTTATATAATAGTTTCATTATATTATTGCGAGGCACTTCTACATATTGCGCGAGGGAGAAAGCATCAAGTCTGTAAATGATACAGCTTCTTAAACCGCTTTACCGATATTCCCGGGGACCCGGGCGAAAGGTCGCATCTCGTATATGAAGAGCGAATATCAGATCGTTTTTTGCATTATCGCCAATTATTCCGCTGCAGCCTTTATCAATTATTCAGTCGGTAACTATCGTAGGCTCAGAAACGTGGATAAAGAGCGATCGGTAAATATCTTCATAGTAAATGCAGACGCATGGAATCTTAATTTTTAGCTTGATTGTGTTGAATTAGGGCGAAACCCTTCTTCATATTTCCCTTGAACCTAAATTTACAAGAGAGATTGATTCATCCGGCGGAAAATCAAAACCTCAGGCCAGGGAATTATCCCGCATTGAACCGGCAATCCGCTGTAACTACCCGCAGGCCGACTTTTCAAAAATCGGTGATTGGATGACCGCTAGGCCAGATCTAACTGCCGGAATGTGTTTCGTTGACCCGGTGCAAGTGATGGTGACTATGGGCATCGGCTGCGCCGTAGGCATGGCGGTGGGCATGAACGAGATGAGCGCGCGTGAGAAGCTCCACGTCGTGCAGGATGTCCGCCGGTTTGCCGGAGGCAATAACACGCCCGTCTTGTATAACCAGACAGCGATCGGCGATGTCTTCGACGATATCAAGATCGTGCGTCGCGGTTATTACCGTGCGTTCCGAGCCACGGCATTGCACAAGAAAATTCACGACATCGCTGGCGCTTTTCGGATCGAGCGCCGCGGTCGGCTCATCGAGCAAGAGGATTTCCGGTTCAAGGATCAGCACCGAAGCCAGCGCGACCCGTTTCTTTTCGCCGCCGGACAGACGAAACGGCGAGCGGTCCTTGAGATGTTCGATGGAGAATTCCCTGAGCGCGGCGTCTACGCGCTCACTGATTTTTTCCTTGGGCCAGCCGAGCTGTAATGGGCCGAAGGCGACTTCATCGAATACAGTGGGGCAAAAAAGCTGTACGTCGGGATTCTGGAATACAAAGCCAACTCGCCGACGGAAGGCAAAGGCGGTTTCATCATCCTGCATCCCCTCTTCGGATAATACTTTGCCGAACACAGAAATCTGCCCGTTATTGGCGAAGTAGAGTCCATCCAACAAGCGCAGCAGGGTCGATTTTCCCGAACCGTTGGCGCCGAGTAGCGCAACACGCTGCCCCCGTTCAATCGTCAGGTTGAGGCCGTTCAAGGCGGGCATGTCGTGATAAGAGTAGTGGACGTCAACGACGTCGAAAGCCGCATTCACGGTCATAAGCTGCACTCCTAGGAAAATAATAATATCAGTCTGCTATGCCTGCAACCACATTGCCAGGGCGGCGACCGTAGCGAAACCTGCCAGCGCTATCCAGTCGATCGGTTTCGTCCGGAAATCGTCCATGAGATGAACTTCACCGCGATAACCGCGCGAAATCATCGCCAGATGCACTTCAGTACTGAGATGCAGGGCCTTACCAAGCAATACGCCGGCGGTTGCAGTCGCGACCTGCCGGCGGTCACGCGGCGGCAGGGTCCCGATCATCCGGCTGCGCCGAGACTCGGACATCTGTATCGCGGTCTGCAAAAAAATAAAGATGTATCGATGGGTCATACCGAGAATCACTATTAGGATTGTCGGTACACGACAGATTCTGAGGGCTTTCAGAATGTGCGGCCAGGATGTGGTCAGAATCAAAAGAAGTGAGAAAGTTGCCGCTGTCTCCGCTCGACCGGTAAGAAAGGCCGCACTCCTGAGTCCCTGGAGCGTGATCGGCCAAGACAAGAGCGGGACGCGGACTAGTACATCACCTGGCACGAGAAAGATGGCAGGTAGCGCGATCAAACCGGTGAAGGCCAGAACACCGATCCACACCTGCTTGGCGAGACGTGAAATGGGTATCTGCGACGCTAGGGCGAATGCGACGGCGATGAGGAATAACCCGCCGAGGACCAGGAGGGATTTCACGGCGATGGCGACCACAATCAGGGTCAAAAGGCCGGTTAGCTTGATCCGCGGATCGAGTTTCTGCAGAAACCCGTCACGTCGAGCCACATCATCGGCATCGAGCGCGTGATCCATCGCATGCAGCAACCCCCCCGCAAGTCTGTCGAGAAAGTTGCCGCCGTGACTATGACCTGATACAAAAGATTGTTCAGCCATGCGCACTCGCCTTAATAATTTTAATCATCGTCTCCAACCGTTTTCGTGTCGCCGTCAATTCTCGTCGGCCTGTCTCGCGACGCCGCATCCGGCGTCGCTGTGTGTCGTCCAAAAATCCATGAGAGTCCGGAGAACACCAGGATGATGAGGCCGCCACCAATAACCGCGGAGGCCGCATAACCAACATTTTTATTATGAATGAAAGCTGGGGCATAAGCCGGCAGCGGTGCGTTCCAGGCGTTGGCCAGCCGCTGCATGCCTGAGGGAACTTGAGATGGAGGTGCGATATCGCCCGACGCATGCGCAATCTCCAGGCGGACACTCGGATCCTGGAGATCAGACGTACCCCATTCGCCCCAGGCCATGCCAGCGGCGATCAAACCGAGCGGGCTCAACACCATCAAAACACCCAAGCCAACCCACATATTCCGCGTTCCAAGCCAACCACCGGCGGCGGCTAATTTCCCCGTTTCCGTTGCAAGACGACGCCCTGAAATCGCCGTGGTTTCAAGCAGGCTCGGGTTGGCGCGCTGTAGATAGGCGACGATTCCGCCTGCGATGATGGCTTCCGCGGCGCCGGCCACCGTTAAATGCGCGAACATCATGGCGGGAAGGGCTACGCTAAACGCATAGGGTGCGTAAAGCGGTGCACCGGTGGCGTCGTGAAACAGGACCGGCTGGATACCGAATTCCAATGCCGTTAAGAAAGCGGAACAATTGATAGCAACATATCCCGCGATCGCAGCGGCGACCACGCGCCGGTGCGATGTAATCGGCGTCCGTCCGGCGATCAAACGATAGACGAAGTAAGATACGAATGAACCGACGATCGCCATATTAACGCAATTGAACCCGAATGCGGTGATACCGCCATCGCCGAAAAATAGCCCCTGGATCATCAGGGCGATCGAAATCGCCAGGCTCGACGCCCATGGCCCCAATATGATTGCGCCGATTCCCATACCGACAGCATGTGCCGTGGTGCCACCCGGGATCGGAAGGTTAAACATCATGACGACGAAGCAAAATGCGGAAATCACCGCCAGCAGCGGCACGAGTCGACTTTGCAACATGCGCTTTACGCGCTTGAGCGCCCCGTACCAAAATGGCGCTGCGACGATATAGCCCACCGCACAGGTAGCCGGACTTAGATAACCGTCTGGGATATGCATGCCTATAACTCCTGTGGTGATTTGGTCTGGGCAGTTCTAGACGGCTTTCGTATCCAATTAAATTGCCGCGACCTGGGAAATAACGACGCTAAGGAATTTTACTTGACACTCACGAATTTACTTTATGTAACACTTTATAATGGCTGTCAACCTAATTCCGAATCAAAGTCTGGTAGCTTCAGCTGGCCGATTCTGGCTTAACGTAATGAAATTATTACATATACTGTCTTATTATTGATATTCCCGGTTACAGTTTGGCTCAGTAGCAGGTACAGGTGTAAGTCGGCTCGTCGGGATCAAGGAATTGGATCACGAAGATACGATCGGTAGTTTCAAAACAAGCGTGGGGTTTATCGTGCGCCTATTTGTAGCAATCGCGACCAGTCCTCACAGGCTGTGTCCGTTTTTTCTCGAACTGAGGCCAAGGGATGAAAGTCTCTGGGCGATCAGCTCCCGAGCAGCGCCCCTTAGAACATAATAATCGGTTTTATCGCTAAAATTTCACCGCAAGTGCGTCAACGGATTGGGAGACCGTATCGATCTGGAGTGACTGTTCACACCGTTCAAATACCGGCCCAAAAGGTTGGGATAGTGGGAATAGTGAGCTACATATACTCCTGCAATCCCTTATAGATTCTTCCTGCTCGTCGAACAAATCTCGGCTAAACGTTCTGCTGCAAAATCAATAAATGCACGCACCGCCGGTATCAAACCCCGCCGTGAAGTATAGATGATATGGAGATTGGCACCCGGTAGGCGCCAGTCAGGCAGGACGATTTCCAGTATACCCGCCGCAATATCATGCTGACATAGCTCGTCCGGCATCGCGGCGACGCCCAGCCCCGCGACAGCAGCCTCTTTGATCACAAGCCAATCGTCCGACTCAAGTATGGGTTGATAAGGTATGACGGTAGTCAGAGCTTGGGCGCCAGTTAATTGCCAGGCATAAGCCGAATCGTGCCGACTCTTGCCGAGGCTGCTCAAGCGCGATAAGTCGTCAGGCCGCGAGGGGCGACCGTGTCTGTCGAGATAGGCCTGGCTAGCCACCAGGTAACTGCGGCTTTCACCCAACGCGCGGGCGACCAGACTGGAATCTTCCAGAGGCATGGCGCGAAATCTTAGCGCCACATCGAAACCTTCGTCGATCAGGTCGACCATCCTATCTGTTGCCGCCAGCGAGACGCGCACCTCGGGGAAGCGTTGCATGAACTCGGTTATGATCGGCCCGAGCACCGACTGAGCCATGAGCACGGGACAGGTAATGCGTACCCATCCGCGCGGGCTGGCCTGAATCTGCTCCACCACCTCCGCGGCGGCTTGCGCCTCGCTCACCATGGCTTGGCAGTGCCGGAAATACAATTCACCTATCGCCGTCAGCGCCAATTTGCGAGTAGTACGGTGCAGCAAGCGGACCCCGAGGCGTTCTTCGAGCCCTGCAATGCGCCGGCTGATGCGTGAGGTGGTAAGGCCCGCGGCCTTGCCGGCCCCCGTGAAACTCCCGTGTTTGACCACGAGAACAAAGAGATAAAGATCGTTCAGATCCTGCATGGCGGGCAGGCTGGTCAATAGAGACGGGTGTTCTATTGTTGCTTCAGACATGAAAGTTATTCCCATAAGTAGGGCCTAATAAAGTATTACATACATATATAACATTAATAATCACAGACGCGGTTGTAAAGGGCCGGGTAAGAACGCCTACCGCATAGGAAGCTCAACAGAGAAGGAGAAAGACCATGAAATTACTGCATATCGATTCCAGCATACTGGGCGACAACTCGATATCGCGAAAACTTACCCAGACTGCCGCAAACCAATGGCGGCAGGTATATCCCGATATCGATATCATTTATCGGGACCTCGCTGCTCAAGCACCCAATCATTTATCCGCCGAAGTCTTAAACGCGGGTTTTGTACAGCCGGAGCAACGTAGTGTGTTGCAGCGAGACGAGGTCGCGCTCGGTGAGGCGTTGTTGGAAGAATTCATCGCGTCCGATGTGGTCGTGATCGGGGCACCGATGTACAACTTCACGATACCATCGCAACTCAAGGCTTGGCTGGATCGGGTGCTGGTCAAAGGGCGTACGTTTAAATATACCGAGAGCGGGCCTGCGGGTCTAGCCGGCGGGAAGCGGGTGGTGATAGTGTCGTCGCGCGGCGGCATTTATTCCGCGGGCTCTCCCGCGCAAGCGATGGATCATCAGGAGTCATATCTGAAGGCCGCGCTCGGATTCATCGGGATTACCGATATCGCCGTCATTCGTGCCGAAGGGGTAAACGCCAGCAACAATCGCGATTATGCGCTCGCCTCGGCCTACTCCCAGATTCGAACGCTGGCGAGAGCAGCGGCCTGAAACTCATTAAGCATTCTTAGACGCCGCGATGTCGCGGCACGGAGACCGTTTATGAAGAAACTTTCATTTATCCAAAGTCAGGACCAGGGCCATTGGGTTGGCGACGGCTTTCCGGTGCGCAGTATATTTTCGTATAACGACCGCGGCGCCGAGCTGTCGCCCTTTCTGCTCTTGGACTATGCGGGTCCGGCGAACTTCTCGGCCACGGACCAACGGCGTGGCGTGGGCGAACATCCGCACCGGGGCTTCGAGACGGTCACCATCGTCTATGCCGGCGAGGTGGAACACCGCGATTCCTCTGGCGGCGGCGGCATCATTGGTCCGGGTGATGTGCAATGGATGACGGCGGCCAGCGGTATAGTTCATGAAGAATTTCACGGCCCCGACTTTGCCAGGAACGGTGGTCCGTTTGAAGTGATTCAGTTGTGGGTAAATTTGCCCGCCAAGGACAAGATGGCGGCGCCAGGTTATCAAGCTATCACGAATGCGATGATACCCCGCATCGAACTCGACGGGGGTGCGGGCGCGGTGCGGGTGATTGCGGGCAGTCACAGCGGCAACTTAGGGCCGGCACGGACATTTACCCCGATAAATCTCTGGGATGTGCGTTTAAATGCGGGAAAGCGCTCCCAGTTTGAAGTGCCAGGCGGCCACACGATTGGGTTGTTCGTTTTGCACGGCCGGGTGAAATTGAGCGATGGCGAAATCGTCGGCGAGGCTCATCTCGCGGTCCTGGAGTCTGATGGAGGCAATTTTATCCTCGAGGCGTTGGCAGACGCCACGCTGCTTTTGTTGAACGGCGCCCCTATCAATGAGCCGGTGGTAGGTTACGGTCCCTTTGTCATGAACACGCAGAGGGAGATACAGCAAGCCATTGCCGACTATCAAAGTGGGCGCATGGGGCGAATCGCCAGGCGTACATAAGCATCGCTGGCAATTATTAATCATCGCGGATTCAAATTTGAATCCGCGAGATAAGCGTGATAGATCCCGCAATTACTCAAATAATCCGCCTGAACCGTATAGTAACCGAAATCAAAATACTGCCGGATAAGCTGGTGCAAATAACAACGACTTTTTCAAAACCGGGCGGATAAATGACGGTTAATCACCGGGCGCGCAAGGCTTCCACCCCGCCGCCCAGTCCTTGCACGTACAGCAAGTTCTTCACCGGGAACGGCGCACCGACGATGCCGGCGTCATCCACATGATAACGTCCGACCAAATGCCCGTCATCGCGGGCCAGCCAATACAGATAGCCCGCGAAATCCGCTACCACGAGGTAGTCGCCGAACAGGACCGGGGACGACACCCCGCGGTTGTGTAATTTCTCCTGCTTCCACAATGCCGCGCCACTGCCGCGATCAATGGCCCATACCCCCCCTTTGTCATCGCTGAGATAAAGGGCGTGCTCATCCGCCGCCATATTTTCATAAACGGACATATCCCGCGCCCACAATACCCGGCCGCTGTCGCGGCTCAATGCCACCACCCTGCCCTGATAGGCCGCCGCATATACCGTATCGCCTATCACTATAGGATCGGCATCCACATCCACCATGCGCTCCAACTCGGAACGGCCCTGGGGACTGGCGACAGTCGCCTCCCACAATAAGCTACCGTCTTTCAAACTCAAGGCCACGAGTTTGCCGCTGGCAAAACCGGCGAACACCTGATCGCCGACAATTACCGCACTGCCCGAACCGCGCAGGCTCAGGGTGGGCACCGTGCGTTCGAAGTTCCACAATTGCTTGCCGTCGCCGACATTCAAAGCGGTTAATTTTCCGTCACCGGAACGAATCACAGCCACGTCCCCGGCCACCGCCGGCGGGGTCAGCACCTCGCTGGACACCGGCGTCCGCCACAACAACGCTCCGTCCTTCACCGCATAGGCAATAACTTCGCCGCGGCGCGTCCCCAGCAACAGGTTATTTCCCGCCACCGTGATACCGCCGCCAATGGCGACCCCGGAACGCAACTCCCATCGTAATTTCCCGCTACGGGCATCGAAGGCATACAACCAATCCAAGCCATCGGCAATCACCAACATGCCATCGGCCATCGCCGGTTGTACCCTATCCTCCGGCGCCTCCTGCCATGCCCCCAGTCTATGGGACCAGACTGCCTTGATCGCCACGTCCTTGGCGTAGGACGGCAAAGGTGACGGCCGCTCACTCTCCGGGATACTGGAGCAGGCCGCCAGCAGGACAACGACAAGACCTAAGCATAATTCGCGCATCAAGGCGCGCCTTGGCCGCCGACTTCGGCAAGCTTCATCTGTAAACGCGATTGATCGGCGCCGCCGCCATCGGCGTTGATGGCGGCACTGTACGCCATGCGTGCCTCGTCTCGCTTGCCCATAGCCAAGAGGATATCCCCTTTCAGCTCCTGTGCCGGCGAGGGAAAGGACTTCATATCCGCCGATTCCACAGCCTGCAAGGCCCCTGCCGCATCGCCCTTGGCTAATAGCACCCGTCCAAGACGTAGGCGCGCCACATCCTTGAGCTGCGTTATCGAGCTATGATCCACCACCCACTGCAAATAGAACCGCGCGCCGTCCAAATCGGATTGGTCGACTTTGAGCTTGGCCAATACCAAGGCGGTCAAGTCCGCATAATTGGAGGTGGGCAGATTATCCAACAGGCGGCCGCCGCGCTCCAAGGCGGCGGCCGGGGAGCCCTTCTGCACGTCTTGCAAAACCAGCTCGTATTGATCCGAAGCGAATTCCGCCCGGCTTTGTTGCCGGGCCAGCCACCACTTGCCGCCGCCGGCAATGGCGAGACCGAGGGCGACGCCCAGGATGACGGACTTGCCGTTGGCCTTCCACCAACGCTTGATGGCCTCGACCTGTTCTTTATCCGATTCGTAACCTTCCACACCGCGTCCTTTTCTTCAGTTAATGCCCTAATAGGATCTCTTCAATGTTGCTGCCGTCACGCCCGGCCAGTGCCTGCAATAATGACTGCCACGCCCATTCCCGCTGTGCCGCCTCTTGCCGCAATGGCTTGACACCGATGCGGCCGCTGTGCGCTTCTTCCTCGCCTAAAACCAAAGCGAAGGTCGCCCCGCTCTTATCCGCGCGCTTAAGTTGAGCCTTGAAGCCGCCGCCACCGCAATTAAGCATCACACTCAGCCGCGGACAAACGCTGCGCAATTGTTCCGCCCACACCACACCCTGACGTTCCGCCTCGGCCCCGACTACGGCCAAATAAAAATTCGGCGCGCTGCTAGGCGGCGCGATATCTGATTCTTCCATCAGGGCCACCAAGCGTTCCACCCCCATGGCAAAACCCGCCGCGGCGGTGGGTCTACCGCCCAATTGTTCCACTAAACCGTCGTAGCGTCCGCCGGCGCATATCGTACCCTGCGCCCCCAAGCGGTCCGTGACCCACTCGAACACCGTCTTGGTGTAATAGTCCAAACCACGCACCAAACGGGGATTAACCCGATAGGCCAGGCCGGCGTCGTCAAGCAGTTGTTGCAATTGCGCGAAGTGGTTCCGCGACGCCTCGTCCAGCCCGTCCATCAAGCTCGGGGCGCCGGCGATGACGGCCTGCATCGCCGGGTTTTTACTATCGAGGATGCGCAGGGGGTTGACGTGCAAACGCCGCCGGCTGTCCTCATCCAAATCCGCCTGATGGTCTCCCAAGTATTCCAGCAGACGCTTGCGATATTCGGCCCGCGCGGCCTGCGATCCCAGGGAATTGATCTCCAGCCGCACGCCGACGATACCCAATCGCCGCCAGAGACGCTGCGTCATCAGGATCAATTCCGCGTCGATGTCCGGTCCCGCCATGCCGAAGGTTTCCACCCCAAGCTGATGAAACTGCCGGTAGCGCCCCTTTTGCGGCCGCTCATGGCGGAACATCGCGCCGCCGTACCACAGGCGCCGGGTTTGATTGTGCAACAAGCCGCTTTCGATAGCGGCGCGCACGCAACCGGCGGTTCCTTCGGGGCGCAGGCTGAGATTGTCGCCGTTGCGGTCGAGAAAGGTATACATCTCTTTTTCCACGATGTCCGTCACCTCGCCGATGGTACGTTTGAACAGCTCTGTACTCTCCAGCAGCGGCATGCGGATCTCCTCGTAGCCGTAACTCTCCACCAGCCCGCGCACCATACTTTCCAGGTAAGCGAAATACCGGGACTGTTCCGGAAGGATGTCATGCATGCCGCGAACGGCTTGAAGAGTGGTGTGCGTCATCGAGTTCGATCGAGAGAATTAACGCCTTATTGTACTGAGCAATACCGCTACTAGCGGCGCACTATCACTGTGTCCGATTTCATCTGGACAGACTCCGGTGCCGCGGCGGCAATCCATCAATTTTTGCTGGTGCCCTTGTCGCCCACCCGGAAACGCGCCATATCCTGGTGGACATAAGCCGAATGGTCTACCAGTTTGCCGTTGTATTCCACGGAGACTCCGGGCGCATACCCCAATAAGACATCGAAAGGCGGGACACCTTCCAAGCTCTGTGTATCTCCCGGCACCATTAAGTCATAAAACAAGCGATTTCCAGACCCATCTTTCACCTCCACCCATGATGGCTTTTCCGCCTTGAGCGCAAGGGTTGCCTTCGGCGCCCCCGACTGCATTTTAGGCGACTCTTCCACCGCCGCGGACACGGCCGGCGTGGCCTGATTTGTCATATCATCCTTAAAGTCGGGCAAGGACAATGATTGTTGCCGGGTTTCATTGGTGCTTCGTGGCGGCAGGGCGAATGTATCGCCGCTTTTAGCGGCGTTCGGTGAAAACACATCCGGCATCAAGGGCGATTCCATTATCGGGGCCAATAACTTGCTCGCCTCGGAATGCCAGATTAGAACGACTGCGGCCACTACCGACACCAGCAGCAAGGATACCAACCAACGCGGCACTTGCGCGGAGGATACGGGTTCCGGCTGATGGCTGAGATGGGATACCCGTTCCAAGGGCGGCGGCGCCGCGGCGCCCAAACTTTGATAGGCCTCAATGAGCGGCTCCGGCGTCATACCCAACAAGCGGGCATAGGCGCGCAGATGGCCGGTAACAAAAATGGGAGCGGCGAATTTGCCGTAGTCGTCCTCTTCCAGGGCACGCACCAAGGCAATGTCGATATGCAGCTGTTTCGCCATGGCCTCCTGCGTCAGATTGTGCGTCTCGCGCGCCTCACGCAAATTGCGACCCGGCCCTATCTTGGGTTCAAGCTCGACTTGAACTCCGCTGTCGACAATCTCCTCCGTCATGGCGCCTGCTGTCCCTGTAATAACTCCGCTTCCTGTGACGTGGGAAACTTCTCTTGCAGTTGCTTGGCGTACTTGGCGACGCTGATCACGTCGCCAAGTTTGCGCTCTACCCTTACCCCTAACCATAAAATCGCCGGTGAAACCGGGGCAACTTCTAGATAGCGTTGCAAGAAGGCGCGCGCATGCAGGTAATCCTGTTGTTTGAATTTGAGATCCGCCAATTCATACAAGGCTTCGGGCATATTCGGATTCGCCCGCAGGGCATCACGAAAATATTCCTCGGCTTTGGCCGTATCCGCGGCTTTCAGCGCGCACACGCCAGCATTGTTATAGGCCTCTTCCGGTGTTTTATAAAAGGGTTGCTTGGCGGCGGAAAGAAACTTTTCCCGCGCCTCGTCCAACCGCTGCTGGCGGCAGAGAAATACGCCGTAATTATTGAGCAACATTGGGTTCGACGGCGTCAATGATAATGCCTTGCGATAGTGTTCTTCCGCTTCGCTGTTTTTACCCAATTTCATGTAGAGTTGCGCGATGTAGTGATGGGCGTTGGCCGACTTGGCGTCCAGCTCAAGGGCATGCTGAAGCTTCTGCATGGCCAGCTCGTCGTTGCCCTGCTCCATGTAGGCGAGACCTAGTTGCGCATTGTCCTCCGCCGCGATGTGGGGATTGCCCGGTTTGCTGCCGCTGGTCGTGCAAGCGACGGCCACCAGCAGTATCGTCAGTAAGCTTATCGCCCTCCCGCCCGGCATCATCGTGCTATTCGCTCCTGGATCGAGGCAAAGCGCTGCGAACGTCGGGGGCGATCCATCACCCGTCCCACCAATTGACCGCAGGCGGCATCGATATCGTCGCCGCGGGTCCTGCGGGTTACCGTCACTAGGCCGGCCTCGGTCACGATGCGACGAAACTCGGCGATGGTTTCCGGCCGGGAGCAGGCGTACACGGTTCTGGGAAAGGGATTGAAAGGGATCAAATTTACCTTGGCAGGCACGCTCTCCAGCAACTTTACCAGTTCCCGCGCATGGGCAGGGCTGTCATTGATGCCATCCAACATTACATATTCGAAGGTCACCCTGCGGTGCGGAGCGCCATCCACGTAGCGGCGGCAAGCCGCCATCAACTCGGCAATGGGATATTTTTTGTTCAAAGGCACCAGTTGGTCGCGCAGCGCGTCATTGGGCGCATGCAAAGACACCGCCAAACTGACGTGGTTCGCGGCGCGCAACTGATCGATCATGGGCACCATTCCCGCGGTACTCAGGGTCACTCGCCGTTTCGATAAACCATAAGCGAAGTCGTCGGTCATGACATTTATCGCTTTCACCACGTTGTCAAAATTAAGCAGGGGTTCGCCCATGCCCATCAGTACCACGTTGGTGATGCGCCGTTCCCCTTTGGGCGTATCGCCCAAGGCGCGATAGGCCACCAGCATCTGGCCGATGATCTCGGCGCTGCTGAGATTCCGGTTGAAACCCTGTTGCGCGGTGGAACAAAAAGTACAGTTGAGCGAACATCCCACCTGCGATGACACGCATAACGTACCGCGGCCGCTCTCGGGAATAAAGACCGTTTCGATGCAATTCCCGTTGTCGAGTTTGAGCAACCATTTGCGGGTACCGTCGTGGGAGCCTTGCTCCATCACCAGCTCCGGCAAGCGGATCTGCGTTGTCTCCTGCAAACGGATACGCAATTTCTTGCTGAGATTGGTCATGGCGGTAAAGTCGTCGACGCCGCGCTGGTGTATCCATTGCAATACCTGAGTCGCGCGAAAGGCCTTTTCCCCCATCGCGTTGAAGATGACCTCCATCGCTTGTCGATCGAAGTCCAGCAGGTTTATCTTGTCGGTCGCAAGACTCAAGGGCAATCACCGTGTCCGCTTGCAGATGTCACCGGGCTCGAAGAAAAACGCGATTTCCTGCTTCGCCGTGTCCGCGGCATCGGAGCCGTGCACCGCATTCTCCTCGACGCTGTCGGCGAAATCGGCGCGGATTGTCCCCGGCGCCGCGTTCTTGGGATTGGTCGCGCCCATGATGTCGCGATGATTTACCACGGCATTGTCGCCTTCCAACACTTGCACCATCACGGGCCCGGTGGTCATGAAGCTCACCAGATCGTTATAAAAGGGCCGCCCTTTATGCACGCTATAAAAGGCCTCGGCCTGTTCGCGACTGAGATGCATCATGCGCGCGGCAACGATACGCAAACCGGCTTGTTCAAAACGGCGATAGATCTCTCCGATAATGTTCTTGGCGACGGCATCGGGTTTTATAATAGACAGGGTACGCTCAACGGCCATGTAAATTCTCCACACCAAATGAAATTAAAGATAGACTTCCGCGCTGCGGAGATCAGGAAAAAAAGGTCAGCTAGTTTAACGTCTTACTGGCGCATTCGCAATGCGAATCGCGGAAATTTGGCGCCGCTGCCACCGGGCTCAAACGCTGAAACTCTCGCCGCAACCGCAACTGTCTTTGACGTTGGGATTATTGAACTTGAAAAATGAATTGAGTCCCTCGCGGACGTAGTCCAATTCCATGCCTTCCAGATAAGTCAGGCTGTCCGCCGCCACGATCACCTTGACTCCGTCCTGTTCATACACCACATCGTCGGCATTGACGGCGTCAGCGAAATCGAGCACATAGGCAAAGCCGGAACAGCCGGACTTCTTCACTCCGACCCGCAGCCCTCCCACCTTGCCGCGCCGGACCATAAAATTCTTCACATATTCAACGGCCGACGGTGTCAACGCAATTGCCATTATCGTTTACCTCAATCTATTTCAAAGACTTAAACTTTAAGACCGCTATGATTATACCCGGTTCCGGGCGTACCGTCTCAGGCCCATCCGGTTAACGGCAGGCTGCGAAACTGTTTGAACAGTGCGCTGAGTGTATTGAATACGGCATCTGCGTCGGCGAGGGTGTTGTCCCGGCCGAAGCTAATGCGAATCGCGCTACGTCCCGCCTCCCCTACCACACCCATGGCCACCAGCACATGGCTGGGCTCGGTGCTGCCCGCCGCACAGGCGGATCCGCTGGAAACGGCAATCTCGGCCTGATCCAGGTGCATCACCAGCGTCTCGCCATCGATGCCGGGGACCAGCACCATAACGGTATTGGCCAAACGTTCAGCCTGCTCCGCCACGATAACGATTTCAGGCAATTCCCGATACAAACGCCGTTCGAAATGCCGGCGTAATTGCGTACTCGCGGCGACACGTTCCGGCCGTTCCCGGGCCGCCAACTCCGCCGCCATCCCGAACCCCACAATGCCGGCCACATTCTCCGTACCGCCCCGTAAATCCCATTGTTGTCCGCCGCCATGGAGCAAAGGACACAATTCAACGCCGCGATCCACTATCAGCGCGCCGACTCCCTTAGGGCCGTAGATCTTGTGCGACGACAGGCTCATGAGCTGAACGCCGGCGGCGAAAAAATCCAGCGGCAACTTGCCCGCCGCCTGCACGGCATCGCAATGCAATACCGCGCCTCCGCGGCGCACGATGTCGCCTAACACCGCGATATCCTGGATTACGCCGGTCTCGTTATTGGCGGCCATGACCGATACCAATCGGGTCTGGGCGGTCATTGACGCCATCAAGGCCGCCGGCGTTACCTGCCCATGTTCATCAACGGCGACGATGTCCAGGCCATAACCTTGTTCCGCCAGGGCGCGGGCCGGCACCAACACCGAGGCGTGCTCAACGGCGCTCACCGCCAGACGCTGTCCGGGAAAATTCATCATTACGCCTTTCAGGGCGAAATTATTGGCCTCGGTACCGCCGCTGGTAAAAATGACTTGGGAAGGCTGCACCTTGGCCAAAACGGCGACCTGTTCGCGCGCCTGTTCCACCGCGCCGCGCGCCAATCTCCCCAAGCTGTGAATACTGGAAGGATTACCGAAGTGCTCGCGCAGGTAGGGTTCCATCGCCGCGCGAACCCGCGGATCCAGCGGGGTGGTTGCGTTATGATCGAGATAAGCGAGCATCAATTTGGACCGGACGATGCCCGTTCCAGGCTCATTACGCCATGGTGATGGAACGTGCCGCCATGGCATCTTGGCGAGCGGACACATCCCTAGTAGTACGCCGCTCCACCAACTCCCCCAAGCTGATCCCGCTCAAGAAGTCGGATATCTGCTTGCTGAGATCGAACCACAAATCATGGGTCAAGCAGGCCTGGCCATCTTGGCAATCTCCCTTACCCCCGCAGCGGGTAGCATCGATCTTCTCATCTATGGCATTGAGTACCTCGACGATGGTGATGTCATCCGCGACACGGTTTAAGCGGTAACCACCCCCCGGTCCCCGCGCGCTCTTGACCAGGCCTTGGCGCCGCAAGCGTGCAAAGAGTTGTTCCAGATAAGACAAGGAAATACCTTGCCGTTGCGAGATTTCCGCCAATGGAATCGGGCTATCATTAGCGTGAATTGCCAAATCTAGCATTGCAGTCACCGCATAACGACCTTTGGTTGTCAGTTTCATGGTTCACCCTTCCAATTGCCCCAATAGTAGTAGGCCTATTGTACTTGACCCACTTTCGACGTCAACAATTGTTTTCCCCGATCCGGGCGACGACCACTACCGGGATTCACCTTCGTGAGGCGGCCCGGTGAGCTCACTGGATTCTAAGGCAGGCAAGGGCATGTCCTTAATTTCAATATCCGCTTTTTTTAGCGATTCGCACATCATTTCCAGCTTACTATCCATAGCATGGATGTGATCGAGCATGCGATCAATGGCATTTGCCACTGGATCGGGCATGTCCTGTGTAGTGCCATAGGCGTCGAAGCCGATCCTCTTGGCGAAGTCGCGGCGGCGCTGATGATTCTCGTCCGGTGCGGCATCCCGTTTCACCACTCGCCCGGGAATACCGACCACCGTGGCGCCCGCCGGCACATCCTTCACCACCACGGCGTTGGATCCGATGCGTGCTCCAGCTCCTACCATTATGGGGCCAAGCACCTTGGCCCCCGCCCCCACCACCACGTCATTTCCCAAGGTGGGATGGCGCTTGCCCTTATTCCAGCTTGTACCACCCAGGGTGACACCGTGATAGAGCGTGCAATCATCCCCAATCTCCGCCGTCTCGCCAACCACCACACCCATACCGTGATCGATGAAGAAACGCCGTCCGATGCGGGCGGCGGGATGAATTTCGATGCCGGTCCACCAGCGCGCCAGTCCCGAAAGCCAGCGCGCCAGCCATTTCAGCCCCGCGTTCCACAGGGCATGGGTCAATCGATATAACAATACGGCATGCACCCCGGGATAGGTCGTGATCACCTCGAAAAAGGTGCGCGCGGCCGGATCACGGTCAAAAACGCTATTGATGTCTTCACGCAGGCGCTCAAACATAATCTATTGAAATCGATTGGCTATTGATAATGACTATACTATACATGTCGATAAAAGTAGCATGCCCTGATCGCGAGAAAATTTCATCGACCATGCGCGCAGTGCGCGTTATAAGCCGCGTTTATCCGCTAACTTCAGCACATGTCGTTCCACCGCCGTCAGAATACCGCGCAGAATATTGACCTCATTGCTGTCCAGCTCGACGCGATTGAACAGCCGCCGCAGCCGCCGCATCAAGTGCTTGGGGTTGTCGGGATCGAGGAACTCCAGATCCAGCAGTACCTGTTCCAGGTGCCGGTAAAATCTTTCCCGGGCTTCGGCGGAGGCCAAGGGCTCTCCCAAGGCGGCAGCCGGTACAGCGCCGCCGCCCGCCATGCGCAGTTCATAGGTGACGACTTGTACCGCCGCGGCCACATTGAGCGAGGCGAATTCGGGATGCGTGGGGATAGTCACGAGATAGTTGCAGCGATCGAGTTCCTCATTGGTTAGCCCGGCTTGTTCGCGGCCGAAGACGAAGGCCACCTCGTCTGTCACCGCTGCACTGAATGCCCGGTGCGCCGCCTGCCGCGGGTCCAGTTGCGGCCAAGGAATCTTGCGGGCTCGGGCGCTGGCACCGAAAACCATGCCGCAGCCCGTTAAGGCCTCATCGAGGGTCTCGCACATCACCGCGCCCGCCAAGATATCATCGGCGCCCGCTGCACGGGCGGTGGCCTTATGGTTCGGGTAACGCTGCGGCTTTACCAGGAACAAGCGCGTCACGCCCATGTTCTTCATGGCGCGCGCCGCCGCCCCGACATTCCCGGGATGAGTGGTCTCCACCATCACGATGCGTAACCTTTCCAACATCTCTCAACTCTCAATAATTATCTTGAACTCACAAGAAATTCAAAAGCTGCCTTCGCGACGGCTAGTTTGCTATTCTAGCCGCTTTTGCTTATCCCCTAAGTCATTCAGGGCCAGCAGCCAAGCCGACTGTTAAAACCATGCACGCACTATTGAACATCGCCATCACCGCCGCGCGTAAAGCCGGCAGCTTTATCTCCCGCGCCGTGGAACGGGTTGACACCTTACAAGTGGACAGCAAGGGCTACAACGATTTTGTCAGCGAAGTAGACCGTCGCGCCGAACAGGAAATCATCCATGTCATCCATAAGGCCTATCCCAACCACGGCATCCTCGCCGAAGAAAGCGGAGGACACGCCGGGGACGACTCGGTGTGGATCATCGACCCCTTGGACGGCACTACCAACTTTCTTCATGGCTTTCCACAATTTGCCGTCTCCATCGCCTTGCAGCACCATCGGCGTTTTGAGGTGGCGGTAGTCTACGACCCGCTGCGCGACGAACTATTCACCGCCATTCGCGGCTCCGGGGCGCAACTGAATGATAGACGTCTCCGCGTTGCCAAAGCCAAGGGGCTGGACGGAGCCCTCATCGGCACAGGTTTTCCCTTTAAAGACCAAACCCACCTCGACGCCTATCTGGGCATGTTCAAAACCCTGCTACCGCGCACCGCGGGCATCCGCCGCGCGGGCTCCGCCGCCCTGGACTTGGCCTATGTGGCCGCCGGCCGCCTCGACGGCTTTTGGGAGATCGGCCTCAAGCCGTGGGACATGGCCGCCGGCATCTTGCTCATCCAAGAGTCGGGCGGGATCATCGGCGATTTTCGCGGCGGCCAGGATTTCTTTAGTACCGGCAATATCGTCACCGGCAATATCCGCGTATACGAGGCCTTAGTGGCGGCCATTCAACCCTATGTTACTCCGGCGCTACAACCGGGCGTCAGCCCCAATGCGCCCCAATCAGGCAAACCGCGCCGCCGCTTGGGCACACGCGGCACGGCACCCAAGGAACCAAAATGAGTCCTGGCCGCCTCCCTACGGTTGTCGAACCCGAGGAACTGCAGGACGCCCTCCACCGCGACGATGTTCTCATCGTCGACCTCTCCCCGCCCTATCATCAATCCCACATTCCAAACTCGGTACATCTCGACTACGCCAGAATCATCAGTCCACGGCCGCCGATCACGGGGCAGTTGCCGGAGCCCGTGCAACTCAGTGCATTACTATCCTCCCTGGGCCTCACCGCCGACAGTCATGTAGTGGCCTATGACGACGAAGGCGGCGGCAAGGCCTGCCGCTTATTGTGGACCTTGGACGTTACCGGCCACGGCTATTATTCACTGCTCAATGGCGGTCTCAGCGCCTGGCTGAACGAGCACTACCCCACCAGTAAACAACGCAGGCATGTTGTCACCACGTCCTATGATATTCGCATCAACGACAATGTGATCGCCGATAAGAATTATATTCTCGGTCATCTGCACCAACCCACCACCGCCATCGTCGATTGCCGTACCCCGTCGGAATACGCGGGTCACGACGCCCTCGCACAACGTGGCGGCCACATTCCCGGCGCGGTGAATATCGAGTGGACCCGCGTCATCGATCAACAGCGCAATCTGCGCATCAAATCCCCGGATAGGTTGCGCGCCCTCTTTGAAGCGACGGGCGTCACACCGGATAAAGAAGTTATTACCTACTGCCATAGCCATCGCCGCTCCGCGTTAATCTATTTCGTGCTGAAAAGCTTAGGCTACGCCCGGGTAAGAGGCTACCCCGGGTCCTGGTCGGAATGGGGTAACGATCCCCACACACCCATTGAATCCTAAAATTGATAGCGCAATAAATAAATGGACAAGCCCCTGACCTAAGCGCTGTGATCCCTCCTAAAACAAGTGGTCGCCCAAGTATCATCCGGGCAGGCGCAACAAGCCTTGCGGACCGCCGAGGACGGCATGGCGCAATTTGCCGATAGCGCCGATCTCGCCAATATGCAGGGATTTGCGCAGCCACCCTCGGGAACCACGCCCTGGCCGAGCGATAGCGGCAGAATTCGCCTTGGTATCCGGGCGTCATGCGCCTGTTCCGTCAGCGCGGCAGGCGGGATTGGACTGCGCTTATCATGGAGCTCCGGCAGGCATTGGCCGACGAAATCGCCAAATTGCGAGCATGAACTTGAGCACAAGTTATCATTATCCCGAGAAGAACCATGGCCTAGATGAAATATGAAACACTCCTCGCCGCCACCCCGTACCGGGACCTCAACCCACACGATCCAATCCTATCTGCAACGCGTGGCATCTTTGCTCACCGATGGACAAGCACAACAAGCCCTGCGCATCGCTCAAGAAACTTTGGCGCAGTTTGCCCCTAATGACGAACTGTGCAATCTCGCGGGGGTTTGTGCCGTCACTCTAGGAGAACTTGCCCAGGCCGAACACTATTGGCGGCGAGCCATCGATCTCAACCCCAAGGCCTCGCAGCCCTATTTCAATTTGGGCTTGCTGTACGCAACCCAGCGACGCGAAGATCAAGCCGAACTATACTATCGCCAGGCCTTGGCGCTCGACCCAGGAAACCCTGTTGCTCTCGCCAATCTCGGCAACTTGCTGGCGCGGGGTCGGCGCGACGCGGAGGCCGAACAATACTACCGCAAGCTTCTCACGCTGGACCCCGGCGACGCGGCCATCCATTCCAATCTTGGCGTGTCATTGGCAAACCGTAAACAGGATGTCGAAGCCGAGCAATGCTACCGCAGGGCGATTGCGCTCGATCCCTATCATGCCAAGGCGTTTTCTAATCTTGGTATCTTGCTGACCCGAGTCGGGCGTCATGAGGAAGCCGAACAATGCTACCGCCAGGCCATCGCCCTGAAACCGGCTTCCGCGGAAGCCTACACCAACCTCGGTCTGCTGATGGAAACGCAGGATCGATACGAGGAGGCGGAACACTGTCATCGCCATGCCCTCGCTCTCAATCCGAGTTATGCGGAGATTCATGCCAATCTCGGCAATCTGCTGACGCGAATCAGACGCGGCGCGGAGGCTGAGGCATGTTACCGTGAAGCGCTTGCGCTCGATCCCCACAACCCCGTCATCTCTTCGAGCCTGGGCGTGCTCTTGACCAATATGGAACGCGAAGTAGAGGCGGAAGATTACTTCCGCCAAACCATCGCCATCAACCCAGGCTATATGCTGGCGCGTCTCAATCTCGGCTTCTTGCTGCTCCGCCAAGGCCGCTTTGCCGAAGGATGGCCTCTCCACGAGACCCGCTACGACCCCGCATTGCCGGATCAAAGCAAGTTCCCCTATCCCATTACGGTGCCTATCCCGCAATGGCGCGGCGAGGCTTTGGCCGGCAAGTCCTTGCTGGTGTGGCCGGAACAGGGCTTAGGTGACGAGATTCAGTTCTGCCGTTATATATCCTTCCTCAAGCAACAACAGGGCGTGAAGTGGATCACGTTGGTCTGTAAAACGCCGCTCACAGGCTTGATGACGACGCTGGAAGGCGTCGATACGGTGCTCGCTGTCGATGCCGCCTTGGACATCGCAGTGCATGATTATTGGACCTATCCGCTAAGTATCCCGCTGCATTGCCGCACAGATCCGACGAACATCCCGGCGCGTTTACCTTACCTGCATGCCTTACCCGATCGCCTAACACAGTGGTCGAAGCGTTTACCACGCGATGGCCTGCGCGTCGGATTGGTATGGAAGGGCAACAAAATCCACAGCAACGATGGCTACCGCTCATTGCCAAACCTGGTAACCTTGGCGCCGTTATGGACCGTGCCCGGTGTACACTTTATCAGCCTGCAAAAAGGCCAAGACGAAGACCAGGCACAAAATCCCCCTGCGGTGCAGCCGCTTTTGCATGTCGGCACCGACCTGGCCGACTTCGCCGACACGGCGGCTGTCATCACGCAATTGGACCTGATCATTTGCGTCGATACCGCCGTCGCCCACCTGGCGGGGGCGCTGGGCAAACCTTGCTGGGTGCTATTGCCCGCCTATCGCCCTGATTGGCGCTGGCTGCATGGATACGACCACTCGCCGTGGTATCCGCGGGTCATGCGCCTGTTCCGCCAGCCACCCACTGAAGACTGGACGGCCGTCATCCAAGATCTCAAAAATGCTCTGGCGGAGATAGTCGTCAAGCCGGTGGCAAGCGCCGACCCGATTGAAGGATAATGCCGGCCATGAACGACAATGATCTGTTAGGCAAGGTCGACAGCCATACCCCCATGATGCAGCAATACTTGCGTATCAAGGCGGAACATCCCGCCATGTTGCTCTTTTACCGCATGGGGGACTTCTACGAACTCTTTTACGACGACGCGCGCCGCGCCGCCGCATTATTGGACATCACTCTCACTGCCCGCGGCCAATCCGGCGGCGAGCCAGTCCCCATGGCCGGCGTACCTTATCATGCCGTCGACGGTTATCTGGCCAAGTTGGTGAAGGCCGGCGAATCGGTGGCCATCTGCGAACAGACCGGCGATCCGGCGAAGTCCAAAGGCCCGGTAGAGCGCAAGGTAGTTCGCGTGGTCACTCCCGGCACCCTCACCGAAGAGGCCCTGCTCGACGAGCGGCGCGACAATCTCCTCGCCGCACTCCATCACGCCGACAAAAGATACGGTCTGGCCTGGCTGGATCTCAGTAGCGGCCGCTTTACCCTCATGGAGCTGGACAATCGCGCCGCCGCCGGCGACGAGCTCGCGCGACTGCAACCCGCCGAGCTATTGGTGAGCGAAGCCTTGAGCGATGCCCCCTTGCTCGCGGAACGAGCCGGCGTGCGCCGTCAGCCGCCCTGGTATTTCGAAAGCGACAGCGCGGCGCGCTCACTCGCGGCACAATTAGGTACGCGCGATTTGACTGGTTTCGGCTGCGCAGGGTTGCATACCGCCATCGGCGCCGCCGGTTGTCTGCTGCAATATGCGCGTGATACGCAGCGCGCCGCCCTTCCCCATATCCGCGCCCTGCATGTGGAGCGGCGTGATGAGACCGTCCTCCTTGATGCCGCCACCCGCCGCAATCTGGAACTGGAGATCACCCTCGGCGGCGGCGCGGAAAATACCTTGATTTCCCGCATCGACCGCTGCGCCGCCCCCATGGGCAGCCGCCTGCTCAGCCGTTGGTTGAACCGGCCCTTGCGCGACCATGAAGTATTGCGTCAACGGTATCATTGCGTGGCAACGCTGATGGAGAATAACATCCACGAGGCCATTCATCCGCTGCTGCGGCGCATCGGCGACATGGAACGCATCCTGGCGCGCATCGCACTTAAATCGGCGCGCCCCCGCGACCTGGGGCGTCTACAAGACGCGCTGGCTACGCTGCCTGAACTGCAACGGACAATTACACCACTGACGGCGCCGCGTATCCAAACATTGCGCGCGGCAATCGCCGAATTTCCAGACACCCATGCCCTGCTCGCCCGCGCCATCATCGACAATCCACCTATGATCATCCGCGACGGCGGTGTCATCGCCCCGGGTTACGACGATGAGTTGGACGAACTGCGCGATCTCAGTGAAAACGCCGGGCAGTTTCTCATCGATCTCGAAACGCGCGAGCGCGAACGCACCGGCATAGCCAATCTCAAGGTCAATTACAACCGGGTCCACGGCTTTTACATCGAACTTAGCCGCGCGCAAGCGGAAAAGGCGCCGCCCGACTACATTCGCCGTCAAACCCTGAAGGGCGCGGAACGCTTCATCATCCCCGAACTCAAGACCTACGAAGACAAGGTACTTAGCGCCAGAGAGCGCGCCCTGGCCCGGGAAAAATTTCTCTACGATGAACTGCTGGAGAAACTATTGCCCGGACTGACGCCAATGCAGTCCTGCGCCGCCGCCCTCGCCGAACTCGATGTACTGAACAATCTCACGGAACGCGCGGTCACGCTAAACCTCTGCCAACCCGAACTACAGGAACGCCACGGCCTGCATATCACCGCGGGACGCCACCCGGTGGTGGAACAAACCCTGGAGACACCCTTCATCGCCAACGACGTGGAACTACACGACGCACGGCGCATGTTGATCATCACCGGTCCTAACATGGGCGGCAAGTCCACCTTCATGCGCCAGACCGCGCTCATCGCCCTGCTCGCGCACATCGGCAGCTTCGTCCCGGCGCAACGCGCCGTCATCGGCCCCATCGATCGTATCTTCACCCGCATCGGCGCCGCCGACGATCTTGCCGGCGGGCGATCCACTTTCATGGTGGAGATGACCGAGACCGCCAACATCCTCCACAACGCCACGCCCGATAGCTTGGTGATCATGGACGAGATCGGCCGCGGCACCAGCACCTTCGATGGCCTGTCCCTAGCCTGGGCCTGCGCCGAATATCTGGTCAGAGAGGTGCGCGCCTTCACCCTGTTCGCCACCCATTACTTCGAACTCACCGTTCTAGCCGAAACTCTGGAAGGCGTAGCCAACGTCCATCTCGACGCGGTGGAACACGGCGACAGCATCGTGTTCCTGCACGCGGTAAAGGACGGCCCGGCCAACCAGAGTTATGGCCTGCAAGTGGCGGCCCTGGCCGGCGTGCCTCACGAGGTAATCGATCAAGCGAAACAGCGTCTGGCGCAATTGGAACGCGGGGCCGCTCAGGCAACGACCCGGGCCGGGGCGGCTCAACAAATGAGCCTGTTCATGCCCGGGGAAGACCATCCCGTTCTCAAGGCCTTGGCCGAACTGGAGATCAACGACCTGAGTCCCCGCCTAGCCTTGGATTCTTTATATGAACTCAAGAAATTGGCGGCGCGGCATCCCCATCGCTGATGCAAAATCACGGTCAAGGTCTCGCCACCAAGGCCGAGAGCGATTAACATATGAGAAATTTTGATTAGGTCCTTGTTTTTAACCCATTACATGCCAATGGCATATTTGTAAGAAAATATACTAGGCGGAGAATCCCATGACCTTTGTAGTTGGCGACAATTGCATCAAGTGCAAATTTACCGATTGCGTGGAGGTGTGCCCGGTGGACTGCTTCCACGAGGGCCCCAATTTCCTGGTTATCGACCCGGATGAGTGCATCGACTGCACCCTGTGCGAACCGGAATGTCCGGCCGAGGCCATATTCGCGGAAGACGATGTGCCGCAGGAACAACTCGAGTTCATCGCCCTCAACGCCCAACTCGCCAAAGAGTGGCCGGTCATCACCGAGATGAAAGATGCGCCTGAAGATGCCGAGGAGTGGAACGGCAAAAAGAATAAACTCGAATATCTTGAGCGCTGAGAACCTGGGTCAAACGTCACCCTCACCATCATCACCAATCCTGGTGTCGCACCACCAGGATCCCTTTGCTGTACTCGCAGAACACATCCTCGCCGCTTACCGCAACAACCTGCCGGATTTGACCCGCTGCGTGGTGTTATTGCCACACTTACTGGATGCGCCACGACTGCGACGCCGCCTGCTTGACGAAGCGATCAACTTGGGCCATCGAGCCCTGTTAGGTCCTGCCATCCTTACCCTGCGCCAATGGTTGAACGACAAGGCACCGCTCTCCGCGTCCCCCCTTTCGCCCCAAGCCCAGGAATTGATCCTGGTGGAGACCTTGAACCGCCACCGCGGCTTGTTCCGGGAGAGCGACCCCTGGCTGCTGGCCGGCAACCTCCTTGACCTCTTCCAAGAACTTACGCTGCACCGTGTGACCCTGCCTGCGGATCTCGATATCTTCATCAAACGACTCGGCGACGCCTATCAATTGGGTACGCGTGCTCCCGCGGCTTTGAGCATGGAGGCGAGTCTGGTTCACACCCTATGGCATGCCTGGCATCGTCAACTAGGCGATGAAAAGCGATTGGACCCTCAGATCGCCTACATCTCGCAGTTGGACGACAGCCTAACCACACTCGACCCCCAGCTGCATATCTGCCTGGCCGGCTATGTCGCACTCACCCCGCCGGAGAAGCGCTGGATCTCCATACTAGGCGAACGCGGTCAGCTGTCTGTGGTCAAGCATGGTGATGTTCCCGCCGAAATCGATAACGGCCCTTACACCCATTACCTCGACAGTGTATTTGCCGGTATTACCGCCGCCACCGAAGTGGGGCCCATCAAGGAGCGAGCTCATCACTTTGCATCCCAGCATCCAGCCAATCCGGCCGATGAACATTTGTTCGCCTACGTGGCGCTCAATGCCGAGGCGGAGGCGCGCGCCGTCGATATTCAGGTGCGGCGCTGGCTGTTGCAGGGAAAACGGCACGTCGCCATCGTAAGCGACGACCGGCGCCTGGCGCGGCGGGTACGCGCCCTGTTGGAACGGGCCGACGTCGCGTTGCACGATGCCTCCGGTTGGGCCTTGTCCACCACTGCCGCGGCCGCCGCACTGGAACGGTGGCTGGAAGCGCTGGAAGAGGATTTCGCCTATCACCCGCTCACCGATCTGCTCAAGTCGCCGTTTGCCTTTCCCCGCCGCGACCGCGCGGAACTTTCTTCCGCCATCTATCGCTTCGAACAGGACCTGGTGATCCACGAAAACATCCCGCGCAACCTGCAACGCTACCGTAAGCATCTTGCGTATCGCCGTGAGCGCTGGCCTCAAGCGGCGGGTATCGCGGTGGAGACCATGCTCGCTGATATCGAGACCGCGGCGAAACCGCTACTCTCACTGCTGCACGGCGAGCAGTCACTGCCTCCGCGACGCTGGCTGGATGCCATGGAGCAAAGTCTGGACCGGCTCGGCCTAATGGAGACCTTCGCAATGGATGCGGCTGGCGATCGCATCCTGCAGGAGCTGCAGGCCATGCGCCAGTCCGTGACCGGTCGTACCATCAAGATGCACTGGCGCGAATTCCGCACTTGGCTGGGCCGCACCTTGGAGCGCTTCAACTTTCAGCCGCCCGCCGCAGCTACGACGGTACGCCTGCTGGGATTGGAACAGACGGCATTGACCCGCTGCGATGCGCTCATCCTGGCGGGCGCCACCGCCCAGCACCTACCCGGCGCGGATACGCCTTCCCCCTTTTTCAATGAAGCGGTGCGTTGTGAATTGGGGCTTCCCGGTTTTCAGCAGCGCCATGCCGAGCGCTTTTATTATTTTCGCCGTTTATTACAGGCAGCACCACAGGTTCTCATCACCTCACGCCGGGAAGAAAACGGCGAGCCGATACTGCTGAGCCCCTGGGTGGAAGCGCTGCTATCCTTCCAGCGCTTCGCCTATGATAAAGACTTGGGAGACGATGATCTGGCATTGCTGGTCAACTATCCGGCCACGCAAGTGATGCGCGGCGACACTGCCCCGCTCCCCGGACCGACGACCATGCCGGCTCCCGCCGCTCCCCCATCATTGCTCTTGGACAAGATTTCCGCCAACGCCTACCAACAATTGGTGAATTGTCCCTATCAATTCTTCGCGGCGCGCTACCTGCATTTGGAGGCGCCGGAGGAAGTACGCGAGGCCCTGAAGAAATCTGATTACGGCAATCGCATCCATGCGATTTTACAAGCTTTCCACAGCAGTGCCGGCGGCTATCCCGGACCCTTCCCGCACTCCGTCACCACCGCCAACCGCGACGCGGCGATTCGCTGCCTGGAAGAGATTTCACAGGCGGTGTTCGCCAAGGACCTGGAAGATAACTTCATGCACCTTGGCTGGCTGCAACGCTGGCAGCGGACGATCCCGCAATACATCGACTGGCAGATTGAACGCGCCGCAAACTGGCAAGTCACCGCCACTGAAGTTACCGTTGAAACGCAACGTTATGGGATTGCGATCAAGGGCCGCATCGATCGCCTCGATCGCGGCAGGGAAGGCCGCGCCATCGTCGATTACAAGACAGGAATGACGCCTCATGTTGATCAAGTGGTCAGCGGCGAACAAGTGCAATTGCCGTTTTATGCCTTGCTCAGCGACGAGCGAATACAGCAAGTGGAATATCTGCGCTTGGCGGAACGAGACTTCGGCAGTACCGCCATACTGGAAGGCGACACCCTGCAAGATCTAATTGATGGCAGCGGGCAACGCCTGCGGGTGATCATGGATGAATTGGCGAAGGGCGCATCCCTCCCGGCATGGGGTGATGACGACACCTGCCATTTCTGCGCCATGGCCGGCGTGTGCCGCCGCGAAGCGTGGTCAGATGCGGCAATCCCGTCAAATCTGGTACAGAGCTGAACTTAGACAGACTGATAAAGGTCCTAAATATCCAGTCTAAATAAATCGCAGCGACTGCTAGTAATTACAACCCTCATCGAATTATCCGTCTTGTGCCCTCACCCCGAGAGATTATTTATCAAGTCAATTAAAGGAGCAACCCATACTCCGCGATCCTCGAAACTGCAGTACCCGGGGGCATAGCGAAACATTCGAGGATCGGCGCGCCATCTGAAGAAGAGAGGGCAGCGTTCGCCGCCACTATCCGCTACCATCGCACCGATATCGAGAACGATGACAGTTCCGCTACGCGAGGCACTGGATACGGCGGAGCAGGATCGGCCTGGCCAGACGACGCGGGTCTTCTATCTGGCGGTGCCACCAGCGCCATTCCAACAGTCTGCTTCCGGACTGGGTAAAGCGGGGCTCTACAGGGGTCACGAAACGGCGCGCAACATAATGGAAAAGCCCTTCGGCCGCCCTCGAGCAGCATAGAGTTTGTTACAGCTTATCCTCAATGCATGGGATGAGAATCCGCGCTCTGATTTTCCCAATTATACGGCGGGTACCCGGGGTCTGGAAGCTGCCGAAGCCTTGATCGCACTGGATAACAAAACTGGATAACGCCGACGCCCATGAGCAACGACACCTCCCTTAAGCTTTAAGCGCGGCTTCGCTAGTCCGAACAAGCTTCGTCTTGAGGATGCGTTTTTATACGGAACTTAAACTGGATTTTAATTTATGTTATAGCTTGTCAGCGTCGGCTTTCGCCAATAATAGCCCGGAAATATCGATAAACTGCTTTCCTGCATCGGCGATAATCTGAGTTTCATCGAAATTTGCCGCGACCAAACCTATAGCTCGCCACAAGGTCCTGTCGATATCAAGCGGCTCATCGCGACGCGGAATGGGCGAAAACAAAGCCCCCAGATCGGAGCGATCCGCCAACATATCGGCGATCTTAATAATGGCGGCCTGCTGCTTGGAGCATACCGCCTCCAATGGATTATGGTGACAGCTGATCGCCTCCACCAATGTATCCGGAAGATTCCACAATGAAGCCAGCATACCGCCCAATTCAGCATGATTGAATCCGTATTCTTGTTGTTCGGCATAGGCGAGTGCTTGTTCATCACCTTGTGAAATCAGCAGTAAATCTCTGGCCTTATCCGGCGCCTTGGCGAACGCCACCAGAACGCCGATATCATGAAGTAATCCTGCAACAAATAAGCGCTCAGGATGCAACACGCCGCAACGTTTGCCCAAGTTTCGGGCGATGATCCCGCAAAATAGACAATGGCGCCAGAAGGTATCCATATTGATAATTTCCATCGGAATCTTGGAAAACGCTCGTATAGCCGAAACCGAAACGGCCAGGCTGTACAGCTCGCGCATCCCGACAATAGCGATGGCGCGGGACAAAGTGTCGATCCTGCCGGAGTAATTATAAAAGGAGCTGTTGACCAATTTTAGCAGCCGCGCGCTGAGATTTGGATCACTGGCGATCACCTCCCCGATCTCGTGAGCTGTTGATTTGGGTGATTCCACAAGATCCAGCATCCGAATACAAACCTCCGGCGGCGAAACCAGCCCGGACACATCTCTTGTCCATTGGGAAGCAAGTTCGCTGGAGCATTCCTTGATTCGAACTATCTGTGCAGTTTGCATCCTAATATTTACTCTTGATCATTATTTTTTGCGCACTGGCTCACAATTTTTAAGCTCATATTTCATTCCTTGACATAGAACACATATCATCATGTTTAACCCTACATATCTGAGTAATAAATCACAGAATTACTCCCGGCTTTTTTGCAACAATTTCCTCACTGATATTAACGGCACGTTTATGGAAAAGGTGAATTGCCATGAGCAACAAGAACACTGGAAATGTTGTGCGTCTACAGGAGCATACGGCCTTTACCAGGAGGTTCAGTCCGGCAAGCGCGGCACGTCTTCTCCACGACTGCAGAGATACGGCCTTGGAACGTATCGCGCAAACGGTAGCCGGTACGATGGACAACATAGATGATGCGCTGTTTGCACTGGCGGACAAGGCCAACAACAATGCGCTTCAAAGTCATTATTTCGATTCCATGCGAGAAATTCGCCTCAAACGTCAGAAGATCGAAACATCATTCAAGAGGAGCTTCATCGAAGCCGCAGATGCATTGATCTCGCGCAACAGTACCAATAACACCCGAAATACGACGTACAATATTTCAGATGTCGGTCTCAGTCTGGTCGAGCATGACGATCTGGAAGAATCCCTCGCCATCGGCGCTTTGATAGATAAGCTTACCGCGCAATGTCATAGCGAGCTGTATGCGCTGAATAAGAGAATCGGATTTCTACTCGATAAAGACGATCTCGACAGTGCAGACAATCCCATAGGTCCCAAGACCTTTTGCGCAGCCTTTAAGTCGGCCTGCGGCGTTATCGAGTCAGGCGTGGATATAAAGATCATCGTCTTCAAATTATTTGATCGATATATTTGTGAAGGCATCCAAGTTCTCTATCAGAACACCAACAACTATCTGGCAACCAATGGCGTTTTACCCAGGATCGCGACAGAGATCAAGAACGGGCAAATACCCAGAGCGGGCATCGGCGTTCAATTTGGGTTAAACATGGGCAATGCCCCTAATGGCTCAGAGCCGGACTTTCTTTCCGCATTCACACAATTGATGGCCGCTAACAGGCCGCAATTGAACGAGTCATTATTCACTGGACAGCTTTCGGCCGGCACGCCGACCATATTGCAAGACTTAACCCTGTTACAACAAGGCCGCTGGGAAACCCTCGGCGCACAAGCCGGCGCCATCGACCCCGCCATTTTGACCAGCGGCGCCACCAATGTAGTGCGGTTCATTAAAGACAACCCGATCGGCAGTACGCTGGGCAACGGCGATGACGTCATAATAGAAGTAGTGGCATTGCTGTTTGATTACATCTTTGACAATAAAAGCATTCCCGACAAGGCAAAGGCTTTGGTTGGCCGCCTGCAGATTCCAGTCCTAAAGGTTGCCATAATGGACAAATCTTTTTTTTCCAAGAGACACCACCCCGCCAGGCAACTGCTGAACTCAATAGCCCATGCCACGGTAGGTTTGCATGATGCAGATGCCGACCAAAGTGCCCTATACAAGGAACTCGAAGCATGCATACAAAAAATTCAGGTTGAGTTCGATACCGACATCGGAATCTTTGAGACTGTGTTAAACGAACTGGAAACATTTCTGGACAAACACCAAATCCAACTCGATGAGCATGTCGAAGAGGCAAAAAAAGTTATCCAAGGCCGCGAACGCTTGAAGATCGCCGAATCGCTGGCTGAAGACGAGATAGAGAGAAAGCTCGAGGGGAAACCCTTCCCCGAGTTTATAAAGACCTTCGCCATGGATAAGTGGAAGAACCTGCTGATCGTGGCCTACTTAAAAGAGGGTCAGGAGAGCGATGCCTGGAAAAACAGGCTGGAGATGCTGGATCTTATTATCTGGAGCGCTTTGCCAAAATCGACGCTAAAAGACAAGAAGAAATTGGTCGACATGCTGCCGACTCTGATATCGGGGATAGAGAACGGCATGAAACTACTGTCCATGGAGGAGCCGGAACAAAATGAGTTCCTCGAAAAGCTGGCGAGCTGCCATGCCAGGGCAGTAAACGCCGAGGCCTATGCTGCGGGAAAACCGCCCGCAGCTCCCGTGGGAACGTACGTCGGTTTCCTTACCAAGGAAGTTGAAGTACAAGCGGCGCCGCCCCGTGCACCAACTAGTCCTGATCTTACCGCTCCCCATCAAGTGGGCTCACTGAAGGTCGAAGATATTACTATCCTCGGTAAACAGAATAATTTAAATAATGACGATACGGGACAAAGCCAGCCCGAGCGCCTGCTGATCAAGATCAATCCCTTCGGGGGAGTACCAAACAACGAACTGGCCGATATGGATCAAGAACGAAACTCAGCGCTCAGTGAAGACGAGTTTACCGATATAGTAAAGAACCTGGCCGCGGGCATCTGGTTTGAATTTCACCATGAAGAGGGGACCAAGACCATGGAAAGGCTTTCTTGGATAAGCTCGATGTTGGGCACCTATTTGTTTACCAATCATGACGGACTGAAGACCCGTGAACTAACCGCTATAGAGCTGGAAGAAGGCCTGCGCAGCGGCCGCGTTCTGCTGGCGGATGATATGAGTTTCCTGGTAGACCGCTCATTCAGCACCCTGCTGGGCGAGCTGCAAAAAAAGATCGCGGGTTAAATCAAATGAGATCGCCCGCGCGACATAGATCCATGTCAACGGCACAGTGAATAACCGCAATAATTTTCCTCAGAAATATCAACTACACAGCCGCGGGGCAAGCCGCGCAATAACTATGCTGCGCCGCAGCTGTGTGCTTAGGCCAGATTCTCCAGGGAGTAAACCACTGATAGTCGGTGCTCCTGGCCCGAGATGACGGGCACTAAATTATCCGCGGCATTGGCACTTTCAACACACACCATATTGAGATAACCATTCTCGCCTAGGTCACCCATTTTGGCAGCTTTTTCATGCCAGGGATTCCATACCACCGTGGAATGACTGCCCAGTTTGGCGATACGGATCCGGCGCCGTAGAATCGGATCATCAATGAGGCAATCAGCAAGGGTATCGAGATAGACGCGATCGATTTCACCATCAAAACGCACCGCTCCGGCTTGCCGCTTGCGCCTGCCGTCGTCAACCTTGTCGAGATAGCAACATCCTTCCAATCCTTGGACAACGATGCGGCGGACATCGCTCACCGCGAAATAGGTGTGCAGCGCCTCGCCGATGATGATGACTTCGTCACTGTTATTGCGGGTGATGAGATCAATAGCCAGCGCGGGGCCCAAGGTAATGCCGATCTCGAGTTGCGAGAGATAAGGCCATTGCACGCCCTGCGCCGCATTTTGCACCAAACGGAGCACCAGACGCGTCTCGCCGCTGGGCATGGAACGCGTGGCAACGACTTCCCAAGGCGAGGTTCGGGCAAATCCGTGCGCTGGAAAAGCGGCATTTACCGCATGGGAACCAAACCACGGCCAGCACACCGGCACGCCGCCGCGTATCGATTTTCCCGGGGCAAGTACAGCGGCCCGCGACATCCAGAGCACAGCCCGGCCATCACGCGGTGTCCAATCCATCACATGCCCACCCTGCAGGGCGACGCTCGCTGTGCCGTAATCATTGGCCATCTCCGCCGTTACAAAACCACCGGGTGCCTCCTTGAAATTCACCCGACCGGCGATACCAAAACGTTCATTTAACACGGCGGCATTCTTCATAAGATTGCAGTGTTCATAGTTTACTTTTAACCTCTTCAATCTCTCGACGCAGTTCGTCGATCGCCTCCTCTAGCCTGTCAAGCCTATCGGTATCGATATTGGTATCACTCACCGCGACCTCTTCCCTACGTAAGATTCCCGGAATCTCGACTTTGCCGCCGAACAGATGGGCATAACGATTCTCTCTCCTCCCAGCTTCACGAGGGAGCCGAACGACAAAAGGTCCGTCATCACGCTCCATCAACTGTTTAAGCATTGCCTCTACCTCTGGTACATCGATAAATTTGCAAAGCCGATCGCTACGGGTACGCAATTCCCCCGGGGTCTGCACCCCGCGTAGCAATAAAACGCAAATTATCCCAAGCTCCTGATGCGTAAACTGCAAGTCTCCGAAATCGGTATTACAAAAGCGATGCTGGTACTTGGTCACGCGGCTGCCGAAGCCGGTCTTCTCGCTGATCAGGCGCTTCTTGACCAACCTGCCCACCGTCTCCTGCACGACGCGCTCATCCAATGCCATTATCGGATCGCGGCTGCTTTTCTGATTGCAGGCATTGGTCAAAGCGTTGAGCGACAGCGGATACTGATCGGGAGTGGTAATTTCCTTCTCTATCAAACATCCTATGACCCGCGCCTCATCAGGTGTAAGCTGAAAATTCAAGCAGCATTCCTTTCCGCGTATATTTACTATTAATCGATGACCTTCTTGCGCAGGGTTTTAATCTTGCCCCGTTTGGTCTTTTGTTCCAACCGTTTTTGTCGCGAACCCAGTGTCGGCTTGGTCCGGGTGCGTTTTTTAGGCGGTGTCGCGACGCAATTAACGAGCGCCTGTAATCGCTGCAAGGCCTCCTCCCGATTTTTCTCCCGGCTGCGGTAGCGCTGCGCCTTGACGACGATAACGCCATCGGCGGTGATGCGCCGGTCGTGCAGCGCCCGGAGCCGTTCCTTATAGATAGCGGGCAATGAGGAAGCCAGGATATCGAAACGCAAATGCACAGCCGAGGCCACCTTATTGACGTTCTGGCCGCCTGCCCCTTGGGCGCGAATGGCGCTCATCTCGATTTCGCTGTCGGGGATGACGATTCTCTTGGATATCTTAAGCATTACGCGCAAAAAACCGCGATAATGTAGTTTCCGTCCTGTTTCTTCCGATCTCGATCAGCTCGCGGGCACGATGGAATTCGTAAAAATTGCAGGCATTTTTCGGGATATCGATCACAATATCCGGCGCATAGGCCTTGAGCTGGGTCTGGGCAAGGGTGCTCTCCATGATGCTCATGGATTTAACAATGATGTCAAGCAAACTCAGCGTATCTTCCGAATGCCGTTCCAAGCGCTGTTTGATGTCGTCCACGAACTGGGCTATGCGCCGCTGACGGGTGGTTTGCAAGTGATTTTCCTGCGCTGGTCGTGCCCGCCTTGGTTTGACAACCGCCGTCGGCTTCCCACTCAGATTCACCGCGATCGTCAGCCCGGTTTCGCCCTTCTGTGTCGGCGCAATAGGGATGGGATTGACCAGGCTGCCGTCGATAAATTGCCGGCCGCGATATTGATGCGGCGTAAAGATAGTGGGGATGGCGATCGAGGCGCGGATGGCATCGAACAAGGAACCGTCGTCGAACCATACCGCCTTTTCATCCTCGAGATCGGTAGCCACAGCAGTGTAGCGGATCGGCAGGTCCTCGATATTGGCGTCGCCAATCAGGGACTTCAATACATTCATGATGCGATCGCCTTTAATCAAGCCGTTGCGCCCAAAAGACAGGTCGAGCAAACGGATAACATCGCTGCGTTGCAGCGCCGTTACCCATTGGGTGTAAGCATCGAGCTTGCCCATGGCATAGATGCCGCCGATCAAGGCTCCCATGGATGAGCCGGCGATGGCCTTGATCTTAAAACCGTCATGAGCGAGTCGCTCAATGACACCAATGTGCGCCAGTCCGCGCGCGCCGCCGCTGCCCAATACCAACGAGACTATTTTATGGTCAGACATCATGATGACTATACCAATTGTAATTGCCAAGCATCCGCCTATTATTCCCGCCCCAAACGAAACAAGCCGTTGACGCCGCTGTCGCTGGTGAAATACAAAGCGCCGTCAGGTCCGATCGCCACGCCCGCCGGCCGCGCCCAACGTCGGCCATTCCGCAATTGGAAACCGGTGACTAAATCATCGACCCGTTGCGCCCGGCCGTCGACAAAGCGAACCACAACGATCTTGGGCGGCCGACGCGTCGCGCTATCCCCGAAAAGACTGCCTGTGGGCCGTGTGGCCCAGGAACCGTGTAAGGCCACGACGGCATCGAATTCCAGCGCCTTATCCAATCCGCCTTGGGGCACGAAGCGCATCCCCAAGGGTGCGGTGCGCGACGGAAAAGTCAGCACCGGTGTTACTACGTCCTGGACGGGGCGCGGCGGCGGCCGTTTAATGCAATCGTCGCGCCGGACACCGGCTCCATCGTACTGAAACCACGGCATGCCATGGAACGATCCGGGTTCGATACGGCTGAAATATTCCGGCGGTTTATCGAAACCCCAATGATCCGGACCGTTATTATCGGCGTAAAGCACGCCGGTTTTCGGCTGCCAGTCGAAGCCCACGGGATTGCGCAGTCCCGAAGCGTAAGTCTCCCAGCGCGCTTTGCCGTCTTTTTCGCTCAACACTAGAATGCCGCCGCGGCGATCATTGAACGGATAACTTGCATCGAGATATTGATCGCTGCAGTTGCCGCTGAGACCGATACTCAGATACACCCGTCCGTCCGGACCCACCGCCACGGTGCGACTGTCGTGTCCGCCTCCGCCGGGCAAGGCGGCCAATAATTTCACCGCATCGGGATTCAGTTTATTTTGCCCCGGCCGGTAAGGCGCGTGATATAAGCCGTTGGTGCGCGCAATGAGGATCTCGTCTGGTCGAAACGCCACGCTATGCGGATAGCCAAACAGTGATACCAAGACTTCGGGCGCGGTGTAGGGCGGCGGCAGACGATAAACATGGCCGGACTTCGACCCGATGAATAAATCGCCGTTGCCGGCAAAGGTCAATAAGCGCGGGCTGTCCAATGCGGCAGTGAGCAACTCCAAGCGGAAACCCGCCGGCACTTGAACAGCCCGCTGCGTACCGGCGACGGTAATGAGCTGCTCCTGATAGACTGGCGGCGGCGATATCTCAGCCGCCGGGGCGGTACCTCCCGCGAGAAACAGCAGAATAGCCGGCATGTATCGCATCGACCGCCGCACACAGATCTCCCATCGTTCGCAGCGACTCGGCGCTCTATCGGAACGCCTGCGCCTTCGTCATTTTCACGGATCAATCTTGGCGCTTATCGAGTCGAACCCGCGCAAAAAGATGTGCATAACTCAATAGAAACAGTACAAAGCTGATTATCCATAAAGCGCCTGCGGCGGTAATCAAGGCCTGGGAGTAGCGAAAGGACGACAGAGGTCCTACGATGCGCACCACGGCGGCGATATTCAACATCACCATGGCCATCGCTATCAGCGACGAAAGCCCCGACGAACCATCGCTATACGTCAACGCCACCCAAACCATCATCCCCAGGGTCAATTCACCGAAGCCGCCCACCATAAAGGCATGAAACGCGATCATGTGAGAAATATGGCCGCTATAAGAGACAGCCATCAACACAAACCCGACGATCAACCAAGCATAACCCGTCATCAATACCCATAGTAGTGTCTGCGACCAATCAACCCTCACCAGCCAATTAAGCCAACGCCACATATGCACCGCCGCTGCCAGAAGGGCGCACATTACCACCAGCTCGACGTTGGGAGAACCCAAATCAGCCAAGGCCAAGACGATTATGCTGATCGCGCAGGCATGATCGATTACCGGCCGTGGCGCAATTTTTTCCTTTTCAGGGTTGGGCTTGTTATATAGCGGGATCAACCGTCCGGCGATGAGGCTAAGCAACAATATGAAGGAATAAATCGCCACCACGATGCCGAGGCGCGCACTATCCATGACGTAGCCCAACCATTCGAAGTGCACTAGGACATTGGCGGCGGCCAATATCAATAGTAAGAGAATCATAGGCAGTTTATTTTTCCACCCCCCTGTGCCGGGCGGTATTAACAGGACGATGGTGAAAACCGGCAAAAAAGAGACATCGACCACGGCCACCGACCACGGCGGAACGGACGGCAGCACCGGCAACACCCGGCCTGCCACCCACAACAACACCAGGCCAAACATCGTTACGCCATGTAACTTCAATCCGCCGCTCTCAGTGCGTATAATCACCGACAAATAGCCGGCAAGAACCGCCACCATGTAACCGAACAACATCTCATGGGCGTGCCAGCCGCTGGACCCGTAATAGGTCAAGAGCGGATTGCGTTTGGTATAACCCAGCAGCCAGATCGTCATAATCACCACCGCAGCCAGGCCTGCGCATAGAAATAAAAGACGGTATCCCACGGCGTACAAGGCAGATCCGGGCGTCTCGTCACTGCGCCGTTTTGCGATAGACGAGGGATTAACGCTGTCACCTGGTTTGTTCATTTAGTCAGTCAATGATTGAGGTTACAAACAGACCCGCTACCGCCGAAATCAATCCCACAGCGCTTAGGGATGCGCCGCGCATTTTTCCCAAAACAGAATGCGATTATTCGCCGGCATGGCAAAATCCTTTTTCAACTGCAGGCCGACTTGGCTTGCCAAGCGGTCAAGCTCCTCAAAATCGCGTATCCCGCCGAGCGGATCGCGCGACTTGAGTCTGGCATCGAAATCTTCATTGCTTTCGCTGGTGTAACATCCATGATAATTAAACGGGCCGTACAGCATAAAGAGTCCTTTCTCGGGCAAAAGCTCACCCACGCCGGAAAAGAGAGCTTCGACCTCGGGTCAATGCATGATATGCGCGGTGTTAGCGGAAAAGACCGCGTCTACCGCCAACTCGGGCCACGGCGAACGTCTGACGTCCAAGGAGATCGGCGGGCGGAGATTGGCGAGTCGCGCTTCTTCAAGCCATAGCCGGATACCATGGTGGTTCTCGTCACGGTCGCTGGTATACCACAGCAAATGCGGCATCTTCCCTGCAAAATACGCCGCATGCTGGCCCGTACCGCTGCCTATCTCGGGCAAACGCCGTTTTCTGTATCGCGTTTATATATTAATTATTATATCAATAACTTAAAATTAAAGCAGACCTCTTTTTAAATCTATACGACCGTTTGTACTACCGTTCGGGTTTTTTAGGCTGTTTTTTAGTCCTCTGGAGGATACCGGAAACCCCTGAGAATACCACCTCGCATCTCGTATGCCACTCCACTCCAACACCATACAGCGCGAGCAGCTCACCATAGCTGCGTAGGTCTCGCGGGTGTTAAATAATTACTTTATATATCAATAATATCCCCCCCCTAGGGGACAAGGGCGAAACACCCCTCGGCCAGGTATGACCCTACAGGTTTTTGAAAAAATCAGGTTTTAACGTAAAAACTTGTTACGCATCTAATGCTTTTTCATGAAGGGTTGGGTCTTGATTATCCGTTACGTAAGAACGGGAGTTTAGATATAGATTTACAATGTTGCTTGGTATGTTACTTTTACGGTTTTATGTCAGCCTCTTCCAGTTGCCCATATATATGAATAGCCTAGAGCAAATTTCTGCTGGCACACTAGAACATTACAATCGACGTGCCTCTGAATTTCAGGAAGGTACGCGTGATCACGATGTCAGCCAGAACATTGCGGCCATGTTGCAATTCATCGAAGGGGAGTATCCCTACACGATTCTCGACTTAGGTTGTGGACCAGGGCGTGACCTCAAAGCATTTTGCGATCTAGGACATACTGCGATAGGTCTTGATGGGTGCCCGCGCTTTGTTGAAATGGCGCGCACAGATAGTGGCTGCGAAGTCTGGCAACAAGATTTTCTCGACCTCGATCTACCCAGCACGTACTTCGACGGAATTTTTGCCAATGCGGCTCTGTTTCACGTACCTAGTCTAGAATTGCCACGTGTACTGCTGGAATTACATGCTGCAATAAAACCAGGTGGAGTTCTTTTCAGTTCGAATCCTCATGGCGCTAACGTCGAAGGCTGGAATAATGGGCGCTATGGAACCTATCTCGATCTTGATACATGGCGCAATTATTTGACCACGGCGAGATTCGTTGAACTGACCCATTACTACCGCCCCACGGGTCTTCCGCGCGAACAGCAGCCTTGGCTGGCAAGCGTTTGGCGACGCGGTGACCCGCTTCCGTAATTCGACTAAAAAGTTGTTATGCATTCTATTTCCGAAACCTATCACCGCCCGGAACACCCGGACCTGCTTGGCGGACCTTGATCGCTCACGCAAAGGACGGTCTTTGGAGTACTGACCTGCTCCGCTGCGAATCCGTCCTCCTCCGCAGCCACTCGGTCATGGTAATTATGGATGTCTTTACTCGACGTCTGGTCGGTTTCGGGATCAAACGCGGATCCATTGACAGTCCCTCGGTTTGCCGAATGTTCAACTGTGCTATTGCCAACCAGCTAACACCCCAGCGGCTCAGCACAGATCGCGATCCACTCTTCCGCTTTCATCGGTGGCTCACTAACCTTCAGATCCTAGAAATTGAAGAGATCAAGGCGATACCTTATACCCCGGTTTCGCATCCCTTCGTGGAACGCCTGATCGGCACATTACCGCGAGAGTACCTTGATCACGTTCTATTCTGGAATAGCGCCGACCTATTCCGGAAGCTTGCAGAATTCCAGGACTATTACAACGGCCATCGCGTGCGTCGGTCACTCAACCGCACTACCCCGACAAAACACGCTGGCCCGCGACCTCCTATCCCGGCTAAATTTGATTGCTATACTTGTAAACCGTATTGCTACGGCCTATTTGAACTCCCGGCGGCAACTTGATTACGAATTCGCCACCCACAGGAAAGTGCAGTGATCAAATAATCGAAAAATAAGCTAATATCAATCGCTAACGTTTGGTGATAAGGAAAAATGGAATGAAGAATTTCGTACCCTTTTTGTTTGCCTTGTTACTATTGCCGATTTACGGATGTAGTGATCAATCGTCCAACAAAAAGGTAAGTTCGAATTTGCTAACAGGAATTGTTAAGAGACAAGCACTAGAAAAGAATATTCCTGACCCAAAAAATCAGGTGGATGCAGGGGATGCCCAAACGCAATATTCTCTCGGGAACATGTATTACTTCGGAGAAGGCGCCCCTAAAGATATCGCTAAGGCGGTGGGATTGTGGCAGAAAGCGGCGCTGCAGGGGTATGCGGATGCGCAATCCAACCTCGGTCTGTCCTATTTCAATGGTGACGGCATTCCCAAAGACACTGCCAAAGCAGTCGAGTGGTATAAGAAAGCCGCTGAACAAGGTAATGCGCAAGCGCAATCCAATCTTGCTATTGCCTATTTTCTTGGCGAAGGTGCGCCCCAGGATACGGCAAAGGCAGTTGATTTGTGGCAGAAAGCGGCGGTGCGGGGTAATGCAAGTGCTCAATACAATCTAGGCAAGGCATATTACAACGGCATAGGTGTACCCAGAGATATTAGTAAAGCTATTGAGTGGTATCAGAAAGCAGCAGCCCAGGGAGACGAGGATGCTCAAATCAACCTCGGCATCTATTACTTCAAAAGAGGAAAAGATAATATTCGCGCATATGCGTTGTTCAATTTAGTCGCCGCACAAGGGAATGAAAGAGCAACGAAGTGGCGAAATTTTATCGAGAAGTCTCTAACACCTGCCGAACGGGAGGAAGGGAAACGCCTTGCTTCCAAGTGGAAAATTGGCTACACCCTGGCAGCCTCTGGCACCGATTTATCTGGCTCGGCTGCATCCGACAATGGAAACAAATAACAATTGCGGCTTTCGTTGCGTTCGCTAGGATAGTTCACGCCTGGATCCACGGTGATTGCTCTGGATGGTTCAATACGGGTCCATGGCGCCACTCCAGCGCAATGCGCTGGCACGCGATCGCCTCGTCCGGTTAAATTTTACGGTTATACCCTGGGCATCGCACTGCCGAGGCATGTTTACAATTCCAGCCGCCAACTAAATTAGGAATTCGCCACCCACAGAGAAACTTGATCAGACAGTCGCGACAAGATAATAATGATATAAATCCATAATTGCTTATTCAAAGTTTGTTGATTTGCACTTACAAATAACCCATTTAGTGCGTTTACTTGCAAAGAGCCTTGACCCATGCGATCCATTTTCCGCGTCATTAAATCATAGGCTTATGGCCGCTAATCTGGGTCATTGAAAAATGCAAATATTGGGTCAATGGGTGATGCAATTCAACACAATCGGGAATACATAAGAAAACACGACAAATAATCACGCAATCAATATTGGGTCAATTACTGGCAAAATCGGCTTGATCAATACTGAGCTTATACACACGTATCCGAGGGCCTCTGGTATAAGAAATAGAGTTGGTATCGAATAATAATGCAGAAGACCGAAGCAATTCTTGATATTTCGTCAAATCATCTCCATAACGTTCGGGAAACCGAGAAGCCTGTATTCGTTCCATAAAATTGGACAGCACAACGTAATCAACACCGGCAGCGGCCAGCACATCCAACGAGTTCACGTCGGAATAATGCCTCCGGGGAATCACATTCGTATAGTGCGTGATACTACTAACGATTCCCAACTGGCCACCAGGTTTGGCCAACATGATTTGGTACCTATTTCTATCCAACTGAGGACCGTCCATTTCCACGAATACTCTAGCATGCTGCGGTATGTGGCCACCTATCCACTTGTCGGCGATATTCCTCGTATCCGGCTTCTTCAGGCTTTCGATGTGCAACAGCGTCGCGCTAGCCGGCAAATAAAACGCCAGCACCATCACCGCAAGGTAAGCGACCCATCGAATGGACTTGATGGATAAACGCGAAATCTTATTGAAAACCTCGTCCAGAAATACTGCGGCAAACAAGGCGACAAAGGGGATTAACCCGAGCATCCATCTGCCCCAACGCAGATTCAATGCAGACATAAAAATAATCAGCAGTATCGGGGTAGTTGACAATATTATTAACTCATTACGCCGAACCCGATGTGCGAACACGGCCCCCAAAACCGCGCAAAGGAATAATACCGCCCCTACTCCCTTACTGATCAGAATTTGAATGAACCATAGCAAATCCTCCCAAAATCCGGGGGCCGCGGCATCTGGATGGCCGCCAGCCTCACGAAGAACATTAGCAATCATGGTTCCAAAATCAATAAACAGAAATGGACCGGAAATAAATGCTCCGCATAAGCTCGCCAACATTGCCAACAACAACAGCCAAAGAGAGCTTTTTAATGAATCCATTCTCATAAACTGGGCGGCCATAATACTGGAGGCCGCAAAAACGCCGTAATATTTCGACGTTACGGCAAACCCAAGAAACAAACCGGCTAATACATACGGCTTAATAACAGCCCAGACAGATTCCGGATATCGTGAAGTTGCGGAAGGCGTATTAGCGAATATTTGCAATGAGAAAAGCAAACACAGCATCACAAACAGCGACATCACGATATCGCTGCTACGCAAGAGCGCGGAGTGATAAACGTGCAATGGGGATATGGCCACGATAAATCCTGAAAATAGCGCGACCCTATCATTAAACACTTTCCTACCGATTCGAACTGTAACAAGGATAAGCGCGATTGAGGCGACAATTATAATAAATCGCCCCATCAAGAATATTACCGAGGGATCATTGTGATACCAATTTCCGAACTCGGCCGCAGAAGAGAACACCCCAACCACGTGGCCGATTAAATAGAATATGCCTATAATCAGCGCCAGCGCGTAAATTACCGTTTGGGCGGGATGACCGAACCATCCTGGATTCAGCGTCTTAGCCGACAACATACCCATTACTGTTGCCATCCTATGCGCTTCGTCAACATCATACCTAAATGGCAATCCATTTTGGATAAACGCAATTCTCAAGACGATGGCCATCACAACTACCACCAACAATGAGGTCTTGTAATATGAACGGGTTATCTCGAAGGCTTTTTTCATCGTCTATTAAGGGTACTGTCAACTTGTTGGAAACACGCCGAAATTAGCTCCCGCCGAGGATCAGCAGTATGCTCATGTCGTTTTTTGCGACATAGCTCACGTCGTTCCACATAGTAAACGATCGATCACGCAATTCTCGATAATGCGTCGCATTGAGGAGTTGCCTTCCAATCCGAAACAGATTGCTGATCGGGCCATGTGTAGAGAGAAGCCGTTGCGCATGCCGATGCGACTTGAAACGCCGCAGCTGTCGTTCCCGCCGTCGGGCCGGCTGGTGAGACACCTCGGCCCGATTGTTTTCACGTTTCCCTTGCACGTGTTCTACACCCGCCATAATCTCCCGCCTCGCCATGCGCCGTTTTGGGAACCGAGGTCTATTTGCCGTGGGTCGCGAGGCGACGGTCAAGATTATGACTACCATGGATATTAATTTAATTCCCCCGGTCTCTCCATCCACCCGAATGTTGAGATTTGTGCAAAAAAACATCGCCGTTATTCGAAGGGTGGCTTAATCAAGGTGGCCCGCTTATTGAACAGGGCATCACGATCGTGGGTGGTTATCCACCCAGAACTTCGGCTTCCCTCCGACACCGCGTTTCGGCCGTCGCGCGCACCATAATAGCCCGGGATCGCCATACATCAGCCGATCATAGTGCGCCCTTGTTAAGAGCCGACATTCCCGGCAAATTTTATATGATATTGATATTTATATGTTACCTTTGCCTATACCGAGCAATTATGCACTATGGCATCACACTTGCTCACGAACACTACGTAATCGATACGCGGAGGATATTAACATGTACCAGCAGATCGTGATCGTAGATGACCACACCGAACGTACCGCGCTCATGGCCCAGGCCTTACGCGACAGCGGTTATGGCGTGATGACCTTGGAGGCGCAAAACGACGAAGAGCTGTACGCGGGGCTGCGTCGCTTCAAACCGGACTTCCTGGTCATCGGCGACGAAGTAGTGATCGACCTGCAGGCGAGTGACAACCGCTGTCTGCTGCAAGAAATCAGTATAGCCTGTTGATTGTCGTTGGCGTCCTGAAAATATCTCCTGACCCTGATCCGGGGGGAGTGCGTTCACTCCGTTCTTCTCGTCCACCTCATTCGCACGTCCGTAACCCCTCGAAGACACATATATACGCGCGCTGCGTAGTGGCAAACTTTGCGCTTTTCACTTGCAGCAAATGCAGTACGAGACCATTTAATTCGCTAGTTGATAGGAAGTCTAATCATGTCCGGCTCTTTGAACTTTCCCCGTCACGGCGATAAAAAGAACTCTGATTTCTTTGAAACCTATATAAGACGGCTGCTTGAAGAACGGGATCGCGTCGGCTTGACCGAACTGATCCGCGAGATCGATGCGCTCATGGTCACCGTTGAGCCCGGCCACTCCATCGATTATGTCGCCGAGCTTTGCCTCATGACTCCTTATCACTATCTGGTCACGCTGGAGAGCGAGTCGCATCTGACGCACGTCATGCGCATTGATCTGAACTCGCCCGACATCCTGGTTCGCGAAGTTAAGGATCCCAACATCCGCGGCATTTTCCGCAGTCTCAACGAGGTCTATCCCATCGGTTCGCATAAACCTTACAGCCGCTACATGGGCGAGGTGCTGCGTGTCACTGACCTGCACAGCGTGGTGTGCTTGCAGCGCGAACGGGAATTTCGCTTCTTTTCCCAGGACGAGATCCGCCGTCTGGAAATGCCCGGCAATCTGGCAGTGAGCAAACCCTCGCCCTATACCCACAACATCGTGGCCTACCTCGAGCGGGAACCCGAGGAACTACGCGTATACGCGCTGGGTTTGAGCAGCATTCGCTCCGACGTCCAAGATGCCTATCTGGCCGCCAAGGCGCTGCAAAAACGTCTGCGCATCGACAGCTTGATCCTCCCCATCGACCACCTGGCCACTCGTGTCTATAGCCAAAACCGCGAGGTGGCGATACTCGAATACCTATCCTGGTCCAGTTATTATTATTGGGGCTCCTATGACATCAAGGATCAAAACTCCTCCACCAATGTCACCAAGAGCGTAAACTACCCGGAAGAGCGGCGCAGTCCCGCCAAAGTCTTCACCGCCAACAACACACCTTATTTCGTCAATCATCTCGAGAAACTGCCGTCGCCCACCGAGACCTTTGTCCGCAACTATGGGCCGCGCCTGCATCACATCGCCATCGCCGTACGCGATGGCGAGACCGACGGCATGGAAAACATCGAATACGTGGTGAAGGTCATTCGCGAACAGGGGAAGGACTTTCTTCTCGATGTCATCGGCTCTAAAGAACAGGGATTGAAGCAGATCTTTTCCAGCGCCTCCGAGCATTCTTCTCTGATTATCGAATACGTGCAACGCTACGGCGACTTCTTCGGCTTCTTCGCCAAAGACAATGTTGCGGAATTGACGCGGGCCGCCGGAGCGGAAGAGAAGTTACTGGAGATGGAGGCGCAGGCCGCGCGAATCACCCGGTAAATTGACCCACAACTTTCTGCCTCAATATAGTGCGTCATTAGGCTGCGCAATTACGCGCCGCACCGTAGTGGCGCAATCATGGCCCGCACCTCGTAATCGGAATTGGGGACAATGGCCTTCAAAATCCGCCGGAATCACGGCATTGCCGTATTTCAGTCCGATTAACTCGACGATGGAACATACCGAGGCATGGCGTGGCATGGAGACTGCTATAGCTTCATAAATCACCGCACTCCCGGGGATCATCTAATGAGCATCAACTGGAAGAGCTACGATCCTAACGGCTTTTATGACGAAATGATCCATTCGGGTGCGCAACCTCGCGCGCTGGCGCTGGGCATGATCAAACACCTGCAGTCCCTCAGCGGCGACGAACTCCGCGCCCGCCAGCTGGCGGCCGAGGCCGCCATCGTCGAAATGGGCATCACTTTCACCGTCTACAGCGAAGGCGGCAACATCGACCGCGCCTGGCCGTTCGACATCATTCCGCGCATCATCGCCGCCAGGGAGTGGGCGGTCACCGCAGCGGGCCTGCGCCAACGCATGCGCGCCCTCAATCTCTTTATCGGCGATATTTACGGCGAACAGCATATCGTCCGCGACGGGGTATTTCCCGGCGAACTGTTGGCGAATTCCAAGAATTTTCGCCGCGAATGCATCGGCATCAAGCCCCGCCATGGGGTATGGGCGCATATATGCGGCAGCGACCTGATCCGTGATGAACACGGGCAATTTTTTGTGCTTGAAGACAACCTGCGCGTACCCTCCGGCGTCTCGTACATGCTGGAAAATCGCGCACTGACAAAACAGGTATTCGGCGAATTATTCGAAGACTACAGTATTCAGCCCATAGCCGATTATCCCAATCACCTGTTTGACGCGCTGGCCTCGATCTCACCCCGCGACGGCGAATTCCCCGAGATAGCGGTGCTTACGCCGGGCATCTACAATTCCGCGTATTTCGAGCACTCCTTTCTCGCACAGCAGATGGGCGTGGAATTGGTCGAGGGTTCGGACCTGATAGTCGGCGACGACGACCGCGTGTACATGAGCACCCTCCACGGCCCGCAACGGATCGATGTGATCTACCGGCGCATCGACGACCTGTTTCTCGATCCCGAGGTCTTCAACAAGGAATCGGCGCTGGGCGTGGCGGGTCTGATTCGCGCCTGGCGCACAGGCAAAGTCGGCCTGGTCAATGCGCCCGGCGCGGGGGTGGCGGACGACAAGGTAGTGTACGCCTTCGTGCCCAAGATCATAAAATATTATTTGGACGAAGAACCGATCATCCCCAACGTGGAGACCTACATCTGCCTCCACGATAAGGAACGCGAGCATGTGCTCAAGAATCTCGACAAAATGGTGGTCAAGCCCGCCAACGAGTCCGGTGGATACGGCATGCTGATCGGCCCCACGGCCAGCAAGAAAGAGCTTGAAGAATTCGCCCGCCGCATCAAGGCCGACCCGCGCAACTATATGGCGCAGCCCCTGATCAAGCTCTCCACCGTGCCGACGGTATGCGGCGATAGTATTGAGCCGCGCCATGTGGACCTGCGCCCATTTATTCTGCAAGGGGAAAGGATGTACGTGACCCCCGGCGGATTGACCCGCGTGGCTTTACGCAAGGGATCGACAGTCGTGAACTCGTCACAGGGCGGCGGCAGCAAGGATACCTGGATCGTAAATGCGGTGGCGGCCTGATGTTATCGCGCGTGGCGGAAAGGGTCTACTGGATAGCGCGTTACATCGAACGCGCCGAAAACAGCGCGCGCCTGGTCAATGCCTACACCCATCAAATACTGGACCTCCCCGCCGGCCTTGAGCCCGGCTGGCGGCAACTGGTCGATATCATCGGGGGTGATCAAAACTTTGATAAGCATTACCAGGCCTACAACGAACGAAATACCGTAAGCTTTTTAGTTGAGGACAACTCCAGTCCCGGTTCTATCATGACCTCGGTGTCCATGGCCCGCGAAAATATGCGTACCACTCGCGAACTGTTACCGATCGAGGCTTGGCTGCACTGCAACGAACTTTATTTATTTGTCAAGAACAGCGCACGTGATGCGGTGCCGCGCCGCAGCCGTTATACCTTTCTCAAGGATGTCATCTTTCGCTGCCAGCAATTGACCGGTCTGCTGGCCGGCACCATGAGCCATGATGTGGCATACGACCTGGTGCGGCTGGGCCGCAATCTCGAGCGCGCCGATATGACCACACGCATCGTCGACAGCGCGATCTATATTCTCATGCCGCGCCAGCATCAACCTGATCAATATGACAAACTGCTATGGCTCAATGTGCTCAAGTCGTCCAGCGCCGATCAAATGTATCGCCAACATGTGCGCAGCCGCGTAGAGGGCAAGGCGGTGGTGAAATTTCTGCTGCACGACCGCCATTTTCCCCGTGCAGTGGCCCGCGCGATCTCCGAGGCCGAAATCAGCCTGCACCATCTGCCGCGCAATGAGGCGCCCTTGCGGCGTATACTGCAACTGCGGGAGAGCATGCGCGCCGCCGACATCGACGCCATGGACCTGGAGGGCATGCACACCTTTATCGATGAGTTACAGCTCGCCCTCAATGAGGTGCACAGTGAAATCTTCCGGACGTGGTTTCAAGTAAGCCATCGGCCGCACCGCGGCGATACGACGGCGGCGAGCGCATAAGCGACGAAGCTCAGGCCGCACCCAAACGATATAAAATCCAGGACTACCGGCATGGCCATCAGAGTCGCTCTCCATCACGTCACCGCCTACCGATACGATCGGCGGGTCAATCTCTCTCCGCATGTCATCCGCCTGCGACCCGCCGTGCATACCCGCACGCCCATCGAGGCCTATTCGCTGCGCATTCGCCCCGAGAAACATTTCATAAATTGGCAGCAGGACGCTTTCGGCAATTACCTGGCGCGGGTGGTATTCCCGGAACCCAGCGAAGAACTGTCTCTGGAAGTGGACGTGGTGGCCGACATGACGGTCATCAATCCCTTCGATTTCTTCATCGAAGCGTATGCGGAACATTTTCCGTTTCCTTACGATAAACAAGTACGCAAGGAGCTGAGCCCCTATTTAGAGATCGCCGAGAGCGGCCCGCGCCTGCGCGACTGGGTGGCGAACGTAAGCCGCGAAAAGCGCGCCACCGCGGATTTCCTGGTCCACCTCAATCAAAGCCTGCAGCGCGATATCGGCTACAACATCCGCCTCGAGCCCGGTGTGCAAAGCTGCGAGGAGACGCTGCAACGGGCCTTCGGCTCCTGCCGCGACAGCGCCTGGCTGCTGGTGCAGATCCTGCGGCATCTCGGCTTGGCCGCGCGTTTCGTATCCGGTTATCTGGTACAACTCACCGCGGACGTCAAAAGCTTGGACGGTCCCGCGGGACCGACGGCCGACTTCACCGATCTCCATGCCTGGGCCGAGGTCTATGTGCCCGGCGCGGGTTGGATAGGGCTTGATCCGACCTCGGGACTGTTCGCCGGCGAAGGCCACATCCCTTTGGCCTGCACCCCCGATCCGGTGAGCGCCGCGCCCTTGAGCGGAGAGACCGACGAGTGCCAGGTGGAGTTCCATCACCGCAACACGGTGCAACGCATCCATGAAGACCCGCGCGTCACTAAACCCTACCGCGACGACCAGTGGGCCGCCATCCTCGCCCTGGGTCGCAAGGTCGACGAGGACCTGATCGCCCAGGACATGCGCCTTACCATGGGCGGCGAACCGACCTTCGTCTCGGTGGATGACATGGAATCCCCCGAATGGAACACCGCCGCCCTCGGCTCGAGCAAACGCCGCTTGGCGGGCGACTTGCTGCAACGCCTGGCGGAACGTTTCGCCGCCGGCGCCGCGTTGCATTGCGGCCAAGGCAAGTGGTATCCCGGCGAAGCGCTGCCGCGTTGGGCGCTGGGCTGTTTCTGGCGCAAGGACGGCGTAGCGATATGGCGCAATAGCGATTTGTTGTTGGTCAAGGACGGCCATCTCGGCCACGGCCACGCGGAAGCGCGGCGTTTCGCCTTGTCCTTGACGCGACGCCTGGGCGTTGACTCGCGGCACGTGTTGCCCGGTTACGAGGACATCCTGTATCAACTGTGGCGCGAGAGCGGCGTGCCGATCAACCTCGACCCGCTCAAGGCCGATCTTCACGATCCCATGGAACGCCGTTCCCTGGCGGCGGCGTTGTCGCGCGGCCTCGACAATCCGGTGGGTTACGTCCTGCCGCTGCGGTGGGACCACAAAACGCAGGCGTGGCAGAGTTCCTCGTGGACCTTTCGTCGCGAACATCTGTTCCTGTTGCCCGGCGACTCGCCCCTGGGTTTGCGTTTGCCGCTCGATTCCCTGCCGTGGGTAGCGGAAGATAAACGTGATTTGACCGAGCAGCGCAGCCTGTTCGAGCCCTTGCCAGCCCTGGGCGATTACTATGGCGAGGTGGCGCGCCGCTACAGCGAAAGGGTGTCGACAACCGCCGTCCATGACGAGATTCACGAACAAACCCCGGCCGACGCAGCAACCGACGCGGCGAAGGCAGAGCTGCCGGTGGCGCACACCGCCGTATGTATCGAAGCACGTGACGGCTGTCTACACGTGTTCGTGCCGCCGCTGGAACATCTCGAACATTACCTGGATCTCATCGCCTCTATCGAGGCCACGGCGCAGGAACTGAATCTTCCTGTAATGCTGGAAGGTTACGACCCGCCGCGCGACAATCGCCTGCAACGCCTGCTGGTAACCCCTGACCCCGGCGTCATCGAGGTCAACATCCATCCCGCCAACTCCTGGGATGAGCTGGTGGCCAACACCGCCGCCCTCTATGAAGAGGCCCACCATACCCGCCTGGGCACCGAGAAATTCATGCTCGACGGCCGCCACAGCGGCACCGGCGGCGGCAACCACGTCACCATCGGCGGCGCCACCCCGGCGGACAGCCCGGTGCTGCGGCGTCCGGATCTGTTGCGCAGCCTGGTGACGTATTGGCAACACCACCCAAGCCTGTCCTATTTGTTTTCCGGCCTATTCATAGGACCCACCAGCCAGGCGCCGCGCGTCGACGAGGCGCGCGACGAATTGCTTTATGAACTGGAGATCGCCTTCCAGCAGATGCCGCGCGGCGAGGTGCCGCAACCCTGGCTCGTGGACAGGCTGCTGCGCCATCTGCTGGTGGACTTGACCGGCAACACCCATCGCGCCGAATTTTGCATCGACAAGCTGTATTCGCCCGACAGCGCGCAAGGCCGTCTGGGTCTGGTGGAATTCCGCGCCTTCGAGATGCCGCCCCACAGCCGCATGAGCGTGGTGCAGATGCTGTTGTTGCGCGCCTTGCTCGCGCGCTTTTGGCGTATGCCATACGCCAAAGACTTGGTGCGCTGGGGCACGGAGTTGCACGACCGTTTCATGCTGCCCCACTACGTGTGGGGGGACCTGCGCGAGGTAGTGCAAGACTTGAACAACTGCGGCTACCCTTTCCGCTCGGAATGGTTCGCGCCCTTCCTCGAATTCCGCTTCCCGCACTACGGGGCGGTGCGCGTACAAGATATCCATTTGGAATTGCGCATGGCGCTGGAACCCTGGAACGTCCTGGGTGAAGAAGTGAGCACCCTGGGCACCGCGCGCTTCGTCGACTCCTCGGTGGAACGTCTACAGGTAAAAGTAACGGGGCTCACCGACGGCCGCCATATCGTCACCTGCAACGGCCGGCGCGTGCCTCTGCACAACACCGGCACCCAGGGCGAATACGTGGCGGGGGTGCGTTACCGCGCCTGGCAACCGCCTTCCGCCTTGCACCCCACCATCGGCGTGCATGCGCCGCTGATATTTGACCTAATCGACGGCTGGAACGGCCGCTCGATCGGGGGCTGCGCTTACCATGTCGCCCACCCGGGCGGCCGCAACTACGAGGTCTTTCCGGTCAACGCCAACGAGGCGGAGGCGCGCCGCATCAGCCGTTTCTGGGGCTACGGCCATACCCCCGGCGCACTGCAATTGCCTCCCGACATCGCGCAACTGGGCCGTTACTTCCCCGAAGGCCACGCGCCGCGACCCCTGACGCCGCCGACGGAAGAACGCAATCGCGAATACCCCTATTGCCTGGACCTGCGCCGCGCGCCGGGTTAACCGCTATTTTCAGCGGGGACAACAGGGAAAGCACGGGTAGGGGACTCGCGCCCGCCGGCGCGGCGCGTTATGCTGATCTACCCAAAACAGACGTTAAACTGTGATGGCAACCCAACTTCAAGAGTCGCTGATCGTCCAGTATCGGTCCGCCGCGGAAGCGTACGATGAAATGCGCGCGCCGGACGGCACGGTGCGCCCCCATTGGCAGTACCTGGCGCGGGCCCTGGCCGATTTGGGTCAAGACGAGCTCGGTGAACGGCGCAACGAAGCGCGGCGTCTGTTACGCGAGAACGGCGTCACCTACAACGTCTACGGCGATACGGCGGGCGGCCAGCGCCCCTGGATTTTAGATCCCATCCCGCTGCTGATCTCCAGCGAGGAATGGCGCCGCATCGAGTCTGGCCTTACCCAACGCGCCGAAGTCCTTAACTTGTTGCTGCGCGATATCTATGGCCCGCGCGAACTGATTCGACGCGGATTGCTGCCGCCGGAATTGATATACGGCCACCCGGGCTTCCTGCGCCCCTGTTATCCCCTGGCCACCCAGAAGCCCCATGCGCTGATCTTCTACGCCGCGGATTTGGCGCGCGGCCCCGACGGCAAGATGTGGGTGCTCAGCGATCGCACTCAGGCACCGTCGGGCGCGGGCTATGCATTAGAAAACCGCACGGTGATGTCGCAGATCTTCCCCAGCCTGTTTCGCGACTCCCATGTACACCGCCTGGCCCTGTTCTTTCAAAATATGCGCGCCAGTCTCGCCTCCCACGCGCCGCAGGGCGCCGATGATCCCCGCGTGGTCATCCTTACGCCGGGACCGTTTAACGAAACCTATTTCGAACACGCCTACCTCGCCAACTACCTCGGCTACAGTTTGGCGCAGGGCCACGATCTGACGATGCGTGACGGGCGAATATGGCTGCGTTCTTTACGGCGCCTGGAGCCGGTGGACGTCATCCTGCGCCGCGTCGACGATCATTATTGCGATCCGCTGGAACTGCTCCCCGATTCACGCTTAGGGATACCGGGATTGGCGGAATCGGCCCGGCGCGGCCACGTTACCATCGCCAATCCTCTGGGCGTCAGTTTGCTGGAAAACCCCGCTTTACACGCCTTCCTGCCGGGCATCGCCCAACACTTCCTCGGACAACCCTTGGAACTGCCTACTGTCGCGACCTGGTGGTGCGGCCAGGATCGCGAGCGTCGTCACGTCATCGCCAATCTCGACAAAATGGTGGTGCGCATGACGCACCGCCGCACCGAGGCAATGCCTATATTCGGCTCCCTGCTTAGCCGCGATCAGCGGCGCGAGGTAGTCCGGCGGATCCGCGCTCAACCGCATCTCTATGTCGGTCAAGAGCGCATCAGTTTCTCTTGCGCACCGACTCTCGTCGATGACCGAATGACGGCGCGCCACGCCGTGCTGCGCTCTTTCCTGGTGGCGCGCGACGACGGCTATGTGGTCATGCCCGGCGGTTTGACCCGCGTCGCCGCATCGGGCGACAGCTTCATCGTCTCCAATCAAGCCGGCGGCATCGCCAAAGACACGTGGGTCATCGCCTCCGAACCGGAGAAACAAGTCAGCCTGTTGCGCTCTATCATCACCGAGGCGGCTCCGACGCTGCGCATGTCGCTGCCCCCCGGGGCGGCAGCCAACCTGTTCTGGTTCGCCCGCTATGCCGAGCGTGCGGAACACAGCATGCGCCTCATGCGTACGGTGCTCGCGGCCTATTACAGCGCCTCGGGCTTCGAAGAAACGCACAATCAAGAGTCCCTGTCGGCATTGTTGCAAGCACTCACCCGTGCTACATCCACCTATCCCGGCTTCGTCGGCACGCAGAAATCGGCACAGCCCATCGATATATCCGCCGAGCTGTTATCGCTTATCGCCATGCCTCAGCGCCATGGAAGCATTGCCTACAATCTGCGGGCAATGTTGCAGGCCGCCAACGGCGTGCTGAATTTACTTTCCGGTGATACTTTGCGTCTGATCAACGATGTGTCGGATGGCCTCATTGCGCTCGAAAAAACGGCACACGCAGACTTGGCCGATCTCCAGGAACCGCTCAATCGCCTCATCGGCAACCTGGCGGCGCTGTCGGGGCTGACCATGGAGAGCATACTGCGCGGCGAAGCCTGGCTGTTCCTGGACATCGGCCGCCGTATCGAACGCGGCTTGCTGTTAATCACTTTGTTGCGCGGCACACTGGTCTCGACGCAACCTCCGGCGGTGGAATCCGCCTTGCTGGCGGCCGTATTGCGCAGCTGTGAAAGCCTCGGGGCCTATCGCCGCGGTTACAACGCCCCGCCGCAAGCCATACCCGCTCTGGCGTTGTTATTGCTCAATGAGAACAATCCCCGCGCGCTGATGTTTCAACTGGCCTGTTTGGAGAGGCACGCCGCGGCATTGCCGCGCGAACCCGACACCCCGCAATTGACCGCCGAGGCACGCAGCATACTGGAAGCGGCCACGGCGGTGCGCCTCAGCGAACTTGCCCGGTTGGCATCCGCCGATCCTGAAACCGGTTTGCGCGGCGCGCTCGATCAACTCCTGGTGCGGGTTGAGCATCTGTTGCGGAACACGTCCGACGACCTCAGCCGCGATTACTTCACCGACGCACGCGGACCTCAACAGGTACTCGGATCGGAACCACCCCCATGAAATACCGCATTACCCATCAGACTACTTATTCCTACGAACAACCGGTGACCAGCTGCTACAACGAAGCGCACTTGATACCGCGCGACGGTCCGCACCAGCGTTGCCTGGATTATCGCGTCGACGTCGAGCCCGCGCCCTGCGATCGGACGGAGCGCGAGGACTTCTTCGGCAATCGCGTGCTGTATTTCGCCATTGAGGAGCCGCATGACACCCTGATCACTACCGCCATCAGCGAAGTCGCCATCGAGGATAACGGCGTGCAGCTGCCGTTCCGCTCCAATGCGCCGTGGCGCGAATCGACGCGTCGCCTGAAAGAAGAGCGCAGCCCCGCCAACCTGGATGCCGTTCAATACCTGCTGGATTCACCCATGGCCGGCGTGGCGCCGCGAATCAAACGCTACGCGGCGACTTCCTTTCGCGAGCAGGGCTCTTTGGCGGAAATCGTGTTCGACCTGATGGCGCGCATCCATCGCGATTTCGACTACGACCCCGATTTCACCACCGTGGCCACGCCGCTCAGCGAGGTATTTGAGCATCGCCGCGGCGTGTGCCAGGACTTCGCCCACCTCGCCATCGCCTGCCTGCGCAGTCACGGCGTGCCGGCGCGCTATGTCTCCGGCTACATCGAAACCCTGCCACCCTCTGGACAGGCGAAGCTGCGCGGCGCCGATGCCTCCCACGCCTGGTTTTCCGCTTACGATCCCTATGTCGGCTGGCTGGACTACGACCCCACCAACAATCAGGTGCCCTATGGGCCGCCACATCACCACGGCCTGGGGCCGCGACTACGCCGACATCACGCCGCTCAAGGGCGTGATCTACGGCGGCGGCGCGCATCAACACGCCAAAGTCGCCGTTGACGTGACTGTCCTGCCCGATAATAGCGATTAATCGAATACAAGCCGCGCGCTATCGGTGCTCACGCATAGGGAGAATAGACAGCGGCTATACTGCATTGCTAGAACCCTACACGTTCCAGGCTGTGCGGCGGACCTCTATAAGGGGTGTCTCCACGCGCATCGTCAACGGCGATTCCAATGCATTTGCTATTCGATTAGACTCCGTTTAAGGGGAAATAAAATGCCAGAAGGGCTTCCGTTAATAGAATTCCCATGCCGAACAAACATCCTATCATCGCCGTAACCGGTTCCTCCGGCGCCGGCACTACCTCGGTTCAGCATGCCTTCGCCGAGATCTTCCGCCGCCTCGATATCAATGCCGCCAATGTGCACGGCGATGCCTTTTTTCGTTACACGCGCGACGAATGGCGCAAGCCATCGATGACTTCGATCGCAAGCCGGCAAACCCATCAGCCATTTCGGTCCCGGACACCAACCTGTTTCGCGGAATTGGAAAACCTGTTTCGCGAGTACTCTGCGAGCGGTACGGGGAAGATAAGGCACTACGCCAAGGACGAAGAAGAGGCTGCGCTGCACGCAGGTCGCCCGTCGGCGAATTCACCGCGTGGACACGTACTGCCGGCAGACCGATCTGCTGTTTTACGAGGGACTGCACGGCGGGGTCGCCGCCTCCACCTGGACCCGGCGCCGCTCCAGTCCCGCTCACCTCCCGGCGCATCAGCCCGAACGGCGGCAGGGCAACGGCGGCGTCGACGTCGCCAGGATGTCGATCTGCTCATCGGCGTGGTGCCGGTGATCAATCTCGAATGGATACAAAAGATATATCGCGATTGCGGAACCGGCACCGACGATCGGGATGAGGTGACCGCCACAATATTGCGCAGGATGAACGATTACATCAATTTCATCGTGCCGCAGTTCTCCATCACCGATATCAATTTTCAGCGCGTCCCCACCGTCGACACCTCCAATCCCTTCGAAATCCAGGAGGCGCCCAGCGCCGACCAAAGCATGGTCGTCATCCATTTTCGCGACCCCAAGCGCCATGACTTTCCAGCATTATTAAACAAGATCGGCGGCGCCTTCATGTCGCGTTCCAATACGATGGTCGTGCCCGGCGGGGCGATGACTCACGCGCTCGAAGTCATCTGTACGCCGATAATACGGACTCTAGTCTCGGCACGGCCAATCGCTTAGCCTGAAACGCGACTGGAGAAATTGTTTTGCTATACATAAAGCAGTAATGGATGAACGAACGGCGTACGCCGGCCACGCCGATTTATGCTGTAACACGTACGCCTTTTCAACGGTGAAATTTCCGACTCAGCGGCAAGTCGTCATCGTCCGCTCTTGCCCTTGCCGGTCATCCGACATTGGACGGAGTCAAGCCACGTCGGCTATTACGCTTTCCCGAGATAATCCTGCTTGCCGATCTCGACGCCATTATGACGCAGAATGCCGTAAACGGTGGTAATGTGGAAATAGACATTGGGCAACACGTAATTGAGCAGATACGGCATGCCCAAGAAGGTCCGGGTGGTATCGTGAAACTTCAGGGTGATGGTCTTGTCCTCCGAACCGTCGATCTGCTCGGGCTTGAGCGTCGCGAGATAATCCACGGTCTTGCGGAGACGGGCAATGAGTTCGGGAAAGCTCGCCTCGTTATCCTCATACTTGGGCGGCTCCAAACCCGCCAGCCGCGCCACGCTGCCCTTAATATTGTCCGTTGCTATCTGCACTTGGCGCGACAGGGGAAACATATCCGGATAAAGCCGGGCGTTGATCAGCACTGCCGGGTCGATCTTCTTGGCGCGGGCATGGGCCATGGCTTTTTCAAGGATGGCGGACAGGTTGTTGAGCATTAGGGTAAAGGCGGGCACAGAGGCCTGGTACATTGAAATTTTCATGGACTACTCTCCCGGAAAAGGCGTTAGGTAAAGCGGTTAGATGCGTCGGCCTGATGCCTGCGCTAGCGGCAATCTGTTTAAACAAGCACCGGTCGGGCGCTGAGCATACCACGGATAACGGTGGCCGGCGCAATGAAAACATCTCGTAAAAAATCACTCAGATAGAGCTGCATATCTCGGATGGTCCGCAACGCCGCCCGCGACTTGCCATCAATGCTGGTGGCCGCCTTTACCGTGCACATGGCCATGATGTATTTCTTCCGCCGTCGCGTCACGCACATCCACCACCTCGACCTCGAAGGTCACCGTCTTGCCGGCCAAAGGATGGTTGGTGTCGATGTCAATGGTCTTGAGCCCGGCCTTGACCACCGTCACTTCCTGCGGACCCGTAGCGGTGTTCACCCGCACCGCCGTACCCGGTTTATAACTTATCCTCTTATTGCCGGGGTTAACCAGATGTTTAATGGATATCCGCTGCACGGCGCCTTCCCGGCGCGGACCATAGGCCTTCTCCGGCGGCAAGGTTACCGTAAACTTGTCGCCCGCCCGCCGTCCCGCCAAGGCTTCATCCAAACCCGGAAGCATGTAATCATGCCCCCGCAAATACACCACCGGCTTGCCGTTATACGAATCCTCAAAGACGGCTTGACCGGGCGTGCTCAAGCGATAATGTAAGGTGACTACTTTATCCGCTGCAATCAACATAACTTCCCGCTCCAATCATAGTCAGAGTCGTATTTCACCATAATAATGGACATCCGGATTTTCTACCAAATAAATGCTCTACGGCGGGTCAGCATCTTGTAGCAGCCGGCAGCCGAAACGCCGAATACGGCATGGGTCAGCAGAGTGATCCAATCGCGGGTTTCAATAAACCAAGGGAATAAAATCGTAAAGACGTACATATTGACAGCGAACAGCGCCAGTCCGTATACGGCACCCGCCAGCAGCGCGATAGGCAGGCCGCGCCGGGCAATGAGTACGGCCAGTACCGCGCCGTAGACCACGGAAAGCACAAAATGGATCAGCGTCGCCGCCGTCATCACTACCCAATCGAAGCTGGCCGGCGGGGGCAGGACACCTCTCCCCATGACGATGGCCGCGGCCAGACGGGCATCGCGATACAAAATCCCGGGCAGGACATCCCCAAAGGCCCACCACAAGAGAATTTGCGCCACGGTTGCGATGACACCGGCGGCGACGCCCGAGTAGATCGCGGCCCTCCAGTCTATTGAGATGCGCGGCGCCAAACGATTTTCAGCCGTGCACCAAGCTCAGCAGCCGGGCGTTCAACAAACGCGCCATACCCTCCGCGCCCTGACGCATTATTTGGTCGTGATTCCATTTGAATATTGGCCGCGCGACGGGTGCGATGAGATTCATCCACCAGCGGTTGGTGCGCACCAACCATTCATAGCGCACCACGGTCACACCGCCATCATCGGCAAACCGCCAACATCCGATGCCCTCCACTTCCCCGCTGGCCCGGCCCTCGAGCAGCGTGAGCGGCACGATGCGGGTTACCCGCACCTCAAAGCTAAGCCGGTAGGGCAGCCGCCCCCGCCAGGTAAAGCGGCGCAGACTGCCGATCCCCGCCGCATCCCCCGCATCGAACTCCTCCACCTTTTCCACGCCCTTCCACCACTGCGGCCAATAGAGGCATTGGGAAACCGCGTCGCATACCTGGGGCAGAGGCGCCTCGATCCGCCACACGGTGACAAACCGGAATGCCGCCATGACGGCTCTATTGCGTAACAAAGTCGAGGGGAAACGCCGCGGCGAACTCTATCTCGAACATAAATTTACGGGATCACTTCGAGGATGCCCTTCATGCCCTTTTCCTCGTGGCTTTTAAAAAATAGAAATTTGTTCCGACAATAAAAAGTGTACTTCCCCGTTACCTTGGGCGTGAACTCGACGGTCTTGGGGTCGGTACTCAAGGATTCGTCGATCATCACCCCCGAATCCGGCATCTTCAGCACGAAGGTATGGGGGACGATCCCCCACTCCCGTCTGATCGACAGCACCACGGGCACATTGACCTTGACGATGATGTGATCGGGCTTGAAAAAATAACTGCCGCCGAGTACCTCCACCCGCTGCTTGCCGTCGGCACCCACCACGGCCTGCACGGTCTCCGCCGGGGAGGTATCCTCGGCAAATACCGGCATAATCTGAACGACCGCTAAAACCGCGACCATATACAGCGCGAATCTTTTCATTGACATAGATCCCTCCAACGCTACCTGCCACGCACCCATTTTAATAATAGCAGCGGAACGAATAATCATGGGGCGAATAAATGACGGTTTAGCCGCCTCTTCCCATTTTCCCCGCCAACGGTAACCAGCGCGGAAAGGCAACCGCGCAGCCTGCACTACCCGCATCCTCAATCCTGCAACAGGGGATGATCCTTCGGCAACTGCTTCGAATACCAGATGGCAAGCTTGTGCCGCATCGATTGCTGCGATACCTGGTCCTCGGGCAAGGCTTGAATGAGCTTATCGTGCACGAAGAGTCGATAAAGATAAAGGAGCTTGTCGCTCGCCGAATCCGTCGCCTCGAACTTGGCGACGCCGCGCGCTTCGGCATAGCGCATCCCGACGAGGATAGCCCCCTTTACCAATTCCGCTTCATGCTTGAGCTTCTTCATGGCAACCCCGCGCTGTTCACATAGGTTTATGGTAGCCAAGCATGCCTCTTTTGGCAAAGCGCCATGCCTGAATGTATCCCGCATTGATCTCGGCAATTCCATACGGAAAAATATTCACCCTTCCGCCTCACGAGGAAAGTTCGCGATTCCTTTTCCGGCTACGATGGCAATGCCCAATCATTTTCCGATGCTGGCGATCAGTAATCCCGGGTTTACTCGGTTTTTTATAACGTCGCTTCCCCGCATCGTGTTATGTTCTGCTGCACTCAAACTTACGCAAAGGTGAAAAATGAGCCTGTGTCCCTGTCAATCCGGCAAGGAATACGCCGCCTGCTGCGGCCCCGTGATCAGCGGCGACCGAGCCGCTTCCACCGCCGAGATCTTGATGCGATCCCGGTATAGCGCGTTCGCAAAAAATGAGACCGCCTACCTGGAACAAAGCCTCCACCCGGATCAGCGCGCCGACTATGACCCGGCCGCCACCCGACATTGGGCGGGTCATTCGGAATGGGTAAAGCTGGAGATCCTCGATACCGGCGGCGGGGGCGAAGAAGATGAGGAAGGCACTGTCGAATTCATCGCAACCTACCGTCAAAAGGGCAATACCCTTACCCATCATGAAGTGGGCCGGTTCAGCCGGTTGAACGGCGCATGGTATTACACGGACGGCGAAATCATCACGCCGGGCACCGTGCGCAACGAACATCCCAAGACAGGCCGCAACGACCCGTGTCCCTGCGGCAGCGGAAAGAAATATAAGAAATGCTGCGGGTAAAATTACCTTAGAGGACGACGGTGACAGTTATCTGCCGCTGACGTTGGCGCCGGCCACGCCCACGGCGACAAACACGCCTGCCCCCGACACGATACAGTTTAAATCGGCGCCGCCGACGCTTGCCGCCGTCCACGTTCCTTCCGCGCCGCCGGTACTGTAAAGCAGGATGCCGGCCGCGCCCACCGTAACGAATTTTGAACCGGCGCCGACGCCTATCGCGTAGAGATTTTGGGCGGTGATTGCGTTATTCGATTGCAGCGCCCAATTGATCCCGTCCGGGCTGGATATAATCGTGCCGCCATCGCCGACCGCGACATAGACGTTGGCCCCATACGCGACCTGGTACAGGGTATTTGTGGTATTTGCATTCCGCACCGTCCAAGCAATGCCATCCGCACTTGTCACTAACGCGCCGTTTTGGCCCACCGCGGCATATAGGCCGTTCACATACGATACATTGAACAAATCCTCACTCGTTCCCGATGTTCGCTCCACCCACGCGCCGCTCAAATTGGCGCTGGTATTCGAGTATATGATCCCTCCCAAGCCGACGGCGACATAGGTCCCGTTACTGTAGGCAATCGAGGTCATGTCCTGTGTGCTTGCGATGCTTGTCCCCAAGACCCATGCCACGGTATCGGTGCTGGTGATGATTTGGCCGTCGGACAGCATCGCAACGAAGCCGGTCCCGGTGAAAAGCACTGAGGCGATGAAGGCGTTTGACCCGACCGGCAGTGTCGTAACCTGACTCCACGCGCTGATGCCGCTTGAGCTGTTGCTGTCATGCGTAATAAACATGGCGCCGTCATCGCCGACCGCCACGAAATCATGTCCGCCAAAAGCAATCCCCCGCATCGTGCTGGGCGAGAACGGCGCGCCGACCGTCCAGGAGCTTCCCGTTCCGGAAACTCCCGGTGTCACCGTCACCACCGCGGTGGACGGCCCCGGTACGCTCCCCTGGTTGCTGGCATTGACTATGAATGCATATTGCGTTTGGTTCGCGAGACCGGTAATCGTGAATGGAGGACTCACCGCTGAAAACAGATTGATATAATTACTGAGGGAAACGTCCGGCCCCACCTGGTAATACACCGAATATATCTGGCCGGGCTCGGCGTCCCAATTGAGCACGGCCTGACCGTCACCCGGTGTTATCGAAAAATTACCGGGCGCGGAAGCCGGGGCATCAAGCTGACTTCTACATGCAACCAGCAACAAGGCGAGAATAACGAGGATACCGCGGAAATTACGAATCACTGAAATACCATTTTGTATTGCCGTTTCAAGCCTTAAGCGCAATAGCTGTCCATGCGGAGATTACTCGATCGGATAACGCCCATGCAAGCCGCACCCTGGGAAGACATTTCGCACCTCGGATTTCACGAACTGAAATCGATGAGCCCTACGCCTCATGTAAACATGATGGGCGCAGCCATCTTTACATTTATTTTATCGCCCGCTATTGACATATGGAACGATCGTTCCATATGCTAGCCGCCATGAGTAACTATAGCCAGCACCTCGGCAAGCTTCAGGATTATTACGCCGCCCATGGGGTGGTACCAGCCTATTCGACGCTAATGCAGGTAGTGGGTTTTCGCTCCAAGAGTCCGGTGGCGGCCCTGGTCAATCGGTTGAAACTGGAGGGTTATCTGGAATCCGCCCCGGACAAGCGCCTGCGGCCGGGTAAACGATTCTTTGAGCGGCCCATCCATGAGAGCGTGCAGGCGGGCTTTCCCAGTCCGGCAACGGACGCCCAGCATGATACGCTTACCATCGATGAGTTCCTGGTCGAACACCCTTCACAAACGGTATTGGTGACGGTGAAAGGCGATTCCATGAGCGGCGCCGGTATCCATGCCGGGGATATTGTGGTGGTGGAGAAGCGCCCCGCCGCCAAGGTCGGCGATATCGTCATCGCCATCGTCGATAACGAGTTCACCTTGAAGTATCTCGATAAGGAAAAAGATCAGTTCGTGTTGCGCCCGGCCAATCTCGCCTATCCGGTGATCCGCCCGCGCGGCGATCTGGAAATCTTCGGCATAGTGGTCGGACAGTTCCGCAAATACAAACGCTGATCAGGCGCCATCTCCATGCTTCATTCCGACTGGCCCAATGCGGTGGCCCATGTGGACGCCGATTGTTTCTTCGCCGCCTGTGAAATCGCCCGGCGCCCCGAATTGCGCGCGCGGCCGGTCTGTGTGATGTCCAGCCAGGACGCCTGCATCGTCGCCAAGACCTATGACGCCAAGGGGATGGGTATCCATACCGGCATGCCGGTGTGGGAGGCGAAGAAACGCATGCCCCACGCCGTGTATATCCCCGCCGATTTCGCGTATTACGGACAGATATCGGACAAGTTGTTCGCCATCCTGGCGCGCTTCAGCCCGGAGGTGGAGAGTTATTCCATCGACGAGGGCTTTGTGGGCATGAACGGTATTCGCGGTCTGTGGCGAAAAAGTTTCGGCGGGATCGCGGATGATATGCGGAATACAATCAAAAGCGAGACGGGGATTACGGTGTCCGTCGGCGTGTCGGTTACCAAGACCCTGGCCAAGATTGCCTCGGACATACACAAACCCGACGGCACGATGCTGGTACCGGGCCGCGATATCCCGGTCTTTCTCGACGGTATCAAGGTCAAGGACATCCCCGGCATCGGCCATAACCGCGAGGCGCTGCTCCATAAATTCAAGATATTCACCGCGGCGGATTATACCCAGGCCAGCCTCGCGCTCATACAGCGACTGTTGGGCAGGACCGGCGCGGACCTGTGGCATGAGTTGCGCGGCACACCGCTCTATGCGTTGGAACTGACGCCCAAGTTGCCCAAATCGGTGGCGCGCACCGCGTCTTTGGGACAGGTTACCCGGGATAAAGACACCATCGCGGCGCATCTCTCTCACCATACCACGCGGCTGGCCGCGGAACTGGCGATCAAGCGTTATCTCGCCGGGCGCTTGACGGTGTTTTTAACCCTAAAGTCGTTTGCCTCGGAATCCCTGGAAACCCGCTTTGACGCCGCCACCGCCAATGTCTTCCGCCTTACACAAGCGGTGCGCGAATCTCTCGCCCAACTTTACCGGGTAGGCGAGCTTTACCGCGGCTGCGGTGTGATCGCCACGGCGATCGGTCCGGCGGCGGAGCGCGGTCTCGATCTGTTCGGAAACGTCCTCACCGAGGATCGCAAAGAGCGGCTCATGGACACCGTAGATGGGCTCAACAGGAAGTACGGCAAGCACACGATTTTTATGTCGGCGGCCCTAACCGCGATCAAACCTAGAAAAGGATCGCGGTTCAGGCTGCCGATGCTTGAGGTAAATTAGATAAGGCATTGTAGTTCAGATTTGATCCGGCGGGCGGTATCCGAACACCAAGTACCGCACTCGCCAACCTCGGTGATTTGTGCTTCCGCCTTTTTACACCGTCGACGCGGTCGGCATTATCGGTGCTTTTTATACGCCGAAACCGCAAGTACTTTGCATTTCAAGCAAAGGAAATCATAGCCGATATATAAAACGCTCCAAGTGGTTGACCGGAAATAGCGCATATCTGTTTCCGGCAAAACGTGATGCGGCACAGGTTAGACGGGGAGATGTTCCGTATACATCATATTTCAGCGGCTTAACGGAGATCAGTAATGCTTCCTGCTCTCATACGATTTTTGGATAAAAGATCCCCTGCGCAAGTGACCGCGCTCGGTTTTACCTTACTGGCTGCAGTCGCAACGCTGGATTATCATTCAGGGTATGAGTTATCGCTCTCAATATTCTATGTGATTCCCATAGTGGTAGTAGCGCTGCAAGCGCGGCGATGGACCAGCTTTTTATTCTGTGGCGTTTGTGCGGCGGTTTGGCTGTTTGTAGACTACATGTCGGGGCACCCCTACAGCAGCGGTCTTATTCCCGTCTGGAACGCGTGCGCCCTCCTTGGGATTTTCCTGATGACGGCCTACCTGCTCAGTGAATTGAATCTCCATCTGAATCTACAATATGCATTGGCGACTACGGACGATCTTACGGGTGTTTTTAACAGACGCGCCTTCAGGGAAAGCTGCCGCGGCCTGCTCGAATTGGCCGACCGCTATACCCACCCGGTCGTACTGGCCTATGTTGATATCGACGGTTTCAAAACGGTGAATGACACTTTAGGCCACTTGGAAGGGGATCGCATTCTTGTCTCCGTAGCGAACACCATAATGCAATGTGTCCGCGTCACCGATGTTGTCGGCCGCATTGGCGGCGATGAATTTGCCATTCTCCTGCCTGAAACAGACTACGACGGCGCCCATATCATGTTCGACAGAATTCGCAAAGCGCTTGACAAAAATGCCGCCGAAAGGCACTGGTCGATTGGCTTCAGCATTGGTGTAGCGGTATACAAAAGCGCTCCTTCCACCATTGACGAAGCGCTCAGATATGCAGATCGCATCATGTATCGCGTCAAGAAGGCCGGGAAAAACAACATAATCTATGAAGAACAAGCCGGCGCTCATCGGGCTGCTTACCGGGAACGCTGAGGACGGCTATGGGCCAAGCCGCGCAAGCCGGCGGCGCTCGCCGCCCGTCAGATCAAGTCTAAACCCCCGCGGATAAGGCGGGCGGAGCCCGCCCCGCCTCTATGTTTTTCTATTTGCCCTTTTTAGCCTTCTTCTCGGCCCGTTTTTCCATCAACGTCTTGGCCGGCTTTTTCTTGGTTTCCTTCTTCCCTTCTTGGCCCTTACTCATGATCTTCGCTCCTTATGGCTGAGGTTATGCCGTTATAAACGGCCACAAAATACTACGTTTTATACTTGCATCTCAATACATAATTTTCCAGGCCTATACCGATTGTCGCGCTTGATCCTTCTGCTCGACCTTATGTGCCTGAGACGCGAGATCCGTTTCGAATAAACCCTGCAACTCCTCCGCCGCGTCTTTCACGCTCTGGATCAATTTGGTTTCGTCATGATGAACGGCGTGTTGCCGAATCAGCGCCGCTTCGTCATAGACCCTGAATTTCTCGATGGAGGCGGAGACTTCCGACTTATTCAGCCCCAAGCCGCACAACACCTGTTCCGCCAGGCGCAGACTGGAAAAATAGGTTTCGCGCACGAACACCTTTATCCCCAAGTCCATCAACATATGGGCATGATGGCGATTACGCGCCCGCGCGTAAATTTCCAGTTTGGGAAAATGGCTCTTTACCGTTTCAGCGATTTTAAGAGAGGCCTGAACGTCATCCACCGCCAGGACAAATATCTTGGCCTGCTCAATATGGGCGGCCCGCAGCAAGTCGATGCGCGAAGCATCGCCATAATAGATCTTGCCGCCGTATTTTCGCACGAAATCGACCTGGGTTTGGCTTATCTCCAAAGCGGTAAAGGGAATATGTTTGATACGCAGCAAGCGGCCCATGATCTGCCCGACGCGACCGAAGCCGGCGATGATCACCGGGGCGCCAGGGTCATCGATGCGGTCGAATACCGGTTGTTGTCCGCCGTCGAACCAGGGCCTTAGTATTTTTTCGTTGAACAGGAACAGCAGCGGCGTAGCGGCCATGCTTAAACTCACCACCAGGACCAGGGTATCCGTGACGGACTGATCGAGAATTTGGTAGCCGGTGGCCGCGGCGAACAATATGAAGGCGAATTCGCCGCCCTGAGGCAGCACGAATGCCAAGTCGCGTGCGCAACGTACCGGGAGCTTGAAGACCAGGCCCAGCACATAAAGCACAATGAATTTTACAATCAACATGGCCAGGACCGCGCCAATGATAAGCCACGGGCGCGAACCAAACAGTCCCAAATTCACCGACATGCCGACGGAAATAAAAAACAATCCGAGCAACAGACCCTTGAAGGGCTCAATATTGGCCTCGATCTCGTGGCGATACTCGGAATCGGCAAGCAATACACCGGCGACGAACGCCCCTAAACCCATGGACAAGCCGGCGCTGTCCATCAGTAGCGTGGAGGCAATGACCAGCATGAGGCTGGTGGCGGAAAAGATTTCATGGCTGCCGGCGGCGGCGACCAGGCGGAACACCGGCCGCAATAAATATCGTCCGCCGGCCACCAATACGACAATGGCCAAGGCGCCCGTGATCACTTTCTGCGCCACGCTCTCGCCTGACGCGGTGGTAGCGCTTACCCCCAACAAAGGCAACAGCGCCAACATCGGAATCACCGCCAAATCCTGGAAGAGCAGGATGGCAAACGCGGCGCGGCCGTGTACGGTGTTCAATTGTTTTTTCTCCGCCAGCAGCTGTAATACGAAGGCCGTCGACGACAGCGCCAAGCCGAGACCGACGATAGCGGCGCCGGAGATGGAAAGGCCCGAAAAAAAACCGATAAGGGTGAATACCGCGCCGGTAGCCAGCACTTGTACCAGGCCCATACCGAAGATAGAGCGCCGCAATACCCACAGACGTGAAGGTTGAAGTTCAAGACCGATGAGAAACAACAACAGCACTACGCCCAGTTCCGCAAAGTGCATGGTGTTTTCGACGCTGGTGATCAAGCCCAACCCCCACGGCCCGATCACCACCCCCGCCGCCAAATAACCCAGCACCGAACCGAAGCCTAGTTTGTTGAACAGGGTCACCGCAATGATGGCGGCGCCGAGAAATATGGCTGCTTCCTGCAGGAAACTCATGGACAGACCTCTAGAGAATATCTAGCCAAAGATTACCCGGTGTGGAAGTAGAACGCACTAGCACTTGAACTCCAAGCGTAATCGATCGGGATGCGGCCAATATGAAATACCACAAACTTGACCATGAAATATCCGCGGCTTCGCGCTCCCGGTGCCGATCGAAAGTATTGTCCGTTACCTTTGAAACCGCGAACAGAGCTATGAGCGGCTCAGCGGCGTTGATGATAGAGAAGCGCTGTAATCAAAAAGTTTTCGTGAATTTTTCCGCCACGGCTACGGCGGCTAAATAAGATTCGGTGAGAGTAGCGGGTGATATATTGGGAAAATGGGTGTCGTCCCAACGACCCTCTTCATAGGCCAGTACGCATTCCAGAATGCGGCCAAGGTTTCCTTCGCGCTTTAACAACGCCCCCTTAATGTTATCTGCCAAGGGAAGATTGGCCAGGACCCGGTCGATAGTGGTATCCATAAGGGCATCCAGTACCGAAAACAGTCCGACGGTGAAATAACTTTCATTATTTTCGCCCAGCTTTTCTCCCAGGAGTTCACACATTTTCGCCCGGGTAACTCCCACCACCATCAGTTCGGACGGCTTGTCGGGAATGCTGGAAAGGGCGATCAGGTAAACCCATTGCTTGACTTGTTGCAGGCCCAGATGGACGATGGCCTGATGAATGGACTCGATGGGTTTGCTCGGTGCATAGAAAGCGGAATTCAATCCACGCAACAATTTATAGCTGATGGCGACGTCCTGGCTGACCAGATCGGCAAGTACCTTTATTTTGATATTCGGGTCCTGCAATTTCGCCAATAGGGTAAGGATCGCCTGACGGTTGGCCGGAAGACTTTGTCCGGTAACGATCTTGGGTCTGCAAAAAAAATATCCCTGGAAGTAATCGAAGCCCAGCTCTTGGGCAAAATCGAAGTCGTCATAGGTTTCTATTTTTTCAGCCAGCAATTTGACGTTGTGTTTGCGCAGGGCCGCGACATGGTCGCGAATGTCGCCGCGGAGCAGGGACACAAAATCGATCTTTATGATCTTGCAGACGTCGACCAGGGGTCCCAGATCGGGATGATAGATAAAATCATCCAGGGCGATATCGTAACCCTCGTCACTCAATTTACGGACGCCGGCCATGACGGCGGCATCAAGTTCGATATCTTCCAGGATTTCCAGGACCACGCGCTCATTGTTATAGGGCAGCGGCAAGGTGCCTACGATAAAATCGCGCGGGAGATTGATGAACGCTTTTTTCTGGCCGACCAGTTGCTCCAGGCCGAAGCCCAAAAAGGCATTAAGAACAACTTGGGTGGTGGCGTGGTTGGGATCGACTACACCGGCTTCGTTCTGGACGCTATTGGGACGATAGAGCAATTCGTAGGCGCAGACATCCAGCTTTCTGTTATAGATGGGTTGTCGTCCAATATAAATCTCATGCATAACGCGCCTGTCCTAGCGCCGGATAGGTACTATACCCGGCCAGAAAAAGATATTTAAAACACCCGGCGCCACGCGGTATCCCGCTAGCAATTCGAATCAAATCTGCGGACAAGTTATAACCCGGTCGCGAATGTGAAGTGGGGCGCGGCAATCGAACCTTTCCCTAGGAGGCGAGTTCTTTCGAACTCACTTGACCGCCGCGCCCCGAAAGCTGGAACCGCTGATAGATTTATCGAGTTAAGCATCGCGTCTCCACGCTCAACCGAATAAAGCCCCCTATTGAAGAACTTTTGATAATTCATGGAGAAAGATGCCGTTTTCACATTGCAAGCCTATTCCATCGTCCCTTTTATGCACAACAAGCGCCTTGATCTCTATCAACTTGGCCATAGAGGGCGAGGCGTCAATCACCACGTCCACACAGCTGCCTGTAAAGAATTGGTTTTCACTGGCCCCAATCATCCTGATAAACAGGCCGGCGGAACTGATGTTGTCGACGCGGCACGGGCAAAAAAACCCTTGAGGATGATAGAGCAGCGCGTTGAGCGCAAATCGCCTGCGCGGATGATTACGATGTTCCATGATGCCTTCCCTGCATCAGCCAGAGTCTGTTAAATTTTATGGTAAAAGTCTATTAATAACGACGAGACCGCATCCCTGCGACGCGTCTTTGCCCCTTTAGTCCCGCACCGATGCCTGACTTAACTCGCGCTCGGCCTCGAACCAATCGTCAAGTGCTCCGCCCGGCGCGAATCCCCGCCGCTCGGCCCGGTAATAGGCCGCCAGCGCGATTGCCTCATGGGATGGAGCCGGGTTGTTGACCGGCGCGGCGGTGTTTAGCGCGCGCTGTGCTTTGTTTGTCGTGATTAGGGTATTTTTCATCGTACCTTCCATGTGAGAATGGCCGCGTTTCTGGCGGCTAGGCCGCGGCCCCGCGGGTTCTATTTACTGGAACCGCCCTCGCGCCCAACTTACTGAATTAAACCGATGAATTTAACCAAGGTCTATTCGTGTCTCCACGTACGTGGTACCACGTATGACCGGCGCGTTTACGGCTTACGACTTACGACTTCTTACCAAAGAGCGGCTTTAGGGGGAAATACCGGCGGCCTGTGCGATAGCTACCAGCTCGATCAAATTCTTGGCTCCGGTCTTGTACATGATGCGTGTGCGGTGCAATTCCACGGTGCGATGACTAATGCCGAGTTGCTGCCCGATGTCCTTGTTGCTGTGACCGGCGACTACCCGCGGCAGGATATCAAGCTCGCGCTGGGTAAGCGCGGCGCAGCGGATCCGGGCCAGGTTGTGGGCAGCCGCATCGCGGCGGCGCTCCGCATCTTGTTGCAAAGCGCCGCGTACATGCGCCAGCAGCGTCCCGCCATCGGCGGGCTTTTCCAGAAAGTCGAAGGCTCCATTTTTGAAGGCGCATGCGGTCATCGCTACGGTGCCGTGCGCCGTGAGAAAGATGATCGGCCGGTTATCCTGGCGCTCGGCGAGTACCGCCTGTAATCCGAGGCCGCCCATGCCGGGCATCTGCATATCGACTACCAGGCAACCCGGCCGTCGCGGATCATAGGCCGCGAGAAATGCCTCGGCATCCGGGTAGGCTGCGACCGTGTAACCCGCGGCTTCGAAGAGGCTCGCCAGCGCATCCCGCACTGCCGAGTCGTCGTCCACAATAAATACCGTGGCGCCGTCGCTCATGGTGCAAAGGGTAATGTAAGATGGAAGGTGGCGCCGGGACCTTCCTGCGGATCAACCCAGAGTTGACCGCCGTTCATCTCGACCAGCGAGCGGCTGATGGCGAGTCCCATGCCGATACCGCCGGCCTTGGTGGTGAAGAGAGGTTCAAACAAACGCGGGAAGACATCTTTCTTGATACCCGGTCCGTTATCCCGGATCGTCACTTGAGCAACGCGTTTATCCATTACCGTACGCACGGTCACGGTCATGGCCGGCAGGGGCACGCCGGCTTCTTGCATGGCCTCGACGCCGTTGCGCAGCAGGTTGAAAAGTACCTTGCCTACGTGGGTGCGGTTTGCCCTAATGAAAGGAAGTCCATCCTCCAATTGGAGCTCGGCATGGAATTGCAATTCATGTTCGGATTTTACGACATCCAAGACATCGATGATTTTCCGATTCAGGTCAAATGAATCGACGGGGAATTCCTTCATGCTCAAATAATCAAGCAGCTGATGGATCGATTGACCGGCGCGCAATGCTTGCCGCTTGCCACCCTCGACGGCTTCGCGGAGTTTGCCCAGATTGGGATTTTCGACATTCAACAACATAAGCGCCGCCTCGCAGTATGAAGCGATGGCCAGCAGCGGCTGGTTTAAATCATGGGCGATGGCCGCGGCGGTCTGAGCTGCGATCTGGGCTTTTTGCAGCGCATCCATATCATTGCGCTGCTCCAGGATCTCCTTTTCCAGACGTTTCCGTTCCGTGATATCGCGCACTGTGGCTTGCAGATAGGTTTGCCCATTCAGATCCAAGCGGGAAAGCAGTACTTCCGTCGGAAATGCGCTGCCGTCACCGCGTTTGTGCGTCCATTCGAAGAAATTAGAACCCTCCCGCAATGCGATCGCTATCATCTGCCGTGCCTTCTCGGATGATGACAGCCTGCCGGGCTGCCATTGCGGTGAGATATCCCATGGACTAAGGCCGGTGAATTCGGCATCGCTTACCGCTCCGAACATCTGCAGGGTGGACCGGTTGGCTGAAGTAAATTTCCATGACGGCGGCGCCAGTGTCATCAGCGCGTCGCGAGAGCTTTCGAATAACAGCCGGTATCTTTTTTCACTCTCTAACAGTTTTTTTTCAGCGAGTTGCTGTTCCGTGACGTCCTGCACCGTGCCTAATGAACGAATAGCCTTTCCTTCGGCATTGAAATCCGTCTCACAACGTTCATGAACGAACTTGATGCGTCCATCCGCGAACCGCAGGCGATGAACGATGTCGTAGGGCTGACGATTGGCGAGCGAATCGGTATAAGCCTTGCTCACCTTGTCGCGGTCATCCGGATGAATGGCGTTGAGAAAGGCTTCATAGCATGCCCCAAACGTTGACCGATCGATTTCGAAGATGCGGTAGATTTCGTCCGACCAGTACAGCTTGTTGATGGTCAGATCCAATTCCCAATAACCGATCCGGGCACTGCGCTGGGCTTGAAGTAGCCGCGCCTCACTTTGGCGCAATATCTGCTCCTGTTCCACCGCATTGATTCTCAGCAAGAAGTTTTCGCGGAGGCTGCTTCCCACACGAGCGGCGTTTGCCGCGATAGCAAACAGAAACACCACAACCATCGCGCCCATGGCGAGTGAAACCGCATCGCCCTCCATTCCGAAGCGCACGACCAGCGGCAGCAGCGTCGGCGCCAGGAAACCGATCGTGGATACCCGGTCTACCGCCAGCGACGTAATGGCCCCGGCACTCAGCCCGGCAAGAACGAAGGCGAGAAATACTTGATGGAGTTCATCATCGGCTGGGAACAGGAACGCGACACCCAGGCCCCATGCCACGCCGGTCGCGATGACGCCGATGCGAAAGCGGCGTATCCAGCATGGGGCATTATTTACGCCACCCGGGCCGTTATGGGTCCAAGCCGCCGCCAGCGCCGACCTGGCCAGCAAGATTGCGCCAATCACGGCGAGCCAGGCAAATAACCGCGACTCGGCGATCACGGCGCTTTGTATGCTAACGAGAATCAGCGCCAGAAGTGTGTTGATGACGATTGCCGCCGGCAAACCGGCATAGAGAAGCTTGGCCTGCTCGACTTGCATGGCATCGGCTTGCGCCGCACTAGCGTAATTACCAGGGAGATAGCGTTGCATCATGCGTCATCTTCCGGCACGGAAACGGATTTCATGCCCACTGATGATAAATTCAAATAACTCAGCCCGGATGGGCTGCGGCCCGGAACCTGATTTATACAACGTCGGCAAGATCGCAAAGTTACGCCGCTCAACTCGGGTTGCCTACTCGGCTCGAGGTGATTATTGTTTATTATTTTTTTAGCTCAATTATCCGAATTTTATATACCATAAACGAATATGGCGCAAATTAAAGTCCGTTACCCGTGATTTCCATCCGACTGCCGGAAACAAACCTTATAAGGCAGTCAAAGCACCCAGCGTCATGGACCGCTTTTATTGCGGATAAGACGTTCGACTCGGGATCTTGTTGACGAAGTATATGATTGCGGTGATTATCCTTCGGTCAGGAAACATGGATAGATACAGGACCTAATAATTTGCCCGAACCCGCCGGAAAGGTTAATCGGAACGGATCAAAACATGAAGAACAGCAACGTCCGGGAGTTCCCCCTCCATAACCAGCCACGCTTGCCCCAGCGTCTTATTTTGGCCTCGCTGCTTGGCATATTGATCTCCTGTTCGAGCCTCGCCGTCATAAAATTTCGGGAATTTCAGGATCTCGGCGCCTTGGGAGGTCGGTCCGCGTTGGCGTGGGATATTTCCGCCGATGGCTCGGTAGTGGTGGGAGACGTCATCTATGCCGATGGCGCTTTCCATGCCTTTCGCTGGACGCAGGCGGGCGGGGTACAGGATCTCGGCGCGCTGAATGGCCAATTCACATCGGCAACGGGTGTATCCGCCGACGGCACGGTAGTCGTGGGTAACATTATTTACGGCGACAACACCGCCCATGTCTTTCGCTGGACGCAGGCGGGCGGCGCGCAGGATCTCGGTAATTTCGGAGGCACATCGCCATCGGTATCCGGTGTTTCCGCCGATGGCTCGGTACTGGTGGGAGATATCGCTTTCAAAGACGGTACCAAGCATGCCTTTCGCTGGACGCAGGCGGAGGGGTTACGGGATCTCGGCACCTTTGGCGGTAAATGGGCGGTGGCGTCGGCTGTCTCCGCCGACGGCGCGGTGGTGGTGGGGAATATGCTGATGGATAACGATAAAGTCCATGCCTTTCGCTGGACGCAGGCGGGCGGTGTTCAGGATCTCGGAACTTTTCACGGTCAATCGGCCTGGGCGCAAAGCGTTTCCGCGAACGGATCCGTGGTGGCGGGAAACGTCATGTACGCTGACGCCTCCGTCCATGCCTTTCGCTGGACACCCGCGGGCGGTGTACAGTATTTGCCGATCTTAGCGGGTAATGCCGCCTGGACGCGCGGCATTTCCAGCGATGGCTCAGCAATAGCAGGAAACATCTTATTCAATGACGGCGTGGTCCATCCCTTTTTCTGGACACAATCGAGCGGTGTACGGGATCTTGGCACCCTTGGCGGTGCAAAGGCGTCGGTAACGGGCATTTCCGCGAATGGTTTGGTGGTGGTCGGAGACATCCAGTTTTCCGACGGTACGCTTCATCCCTTCCTTGCGTCATTCGGCAAGAAAAGAAACGATCCGCATACGGTAGGGAAAATGTGATCGAGGCCGCGGCGGCAATGCCCGGCCGGCGGCCGTTTGACGCAATCGCGAACCGCTAATCTAAGGAAAGCAAGCAAGACGCCGCCGCGACGGCATGGTCGCGGCGGCGTAATATTTATTTGTCGCCACCCATACCCTTGTCGCCGTCCTGGGGATCTTGCATATTGTCCGAATTATTCATGTCGCTCTTTTCGCCCGAGTCCATTCCATCGTTCATCTTCTCGGACATCTCCATGCACTTCTTCATCCAAGCATCCATTTTTTCCGCGGTCACGCCATGTTGCTCGCCCATGGACTGGCATTGCTGTTCCGTGGAACTCTTCGCTGCATCTTGATCCTCCGCGACGGCGGCCCAGGACACCAATGTCAGGACCAGCGCCACTCCCATTGCCACATTCTTCATGGAAATCTCCTTGCTGAAATAATAAGTACTATCCTGCCCGCGGATCAGTCATTCCGCGGCAGGCCACTGTACCCGAGCGCCCGAGCGCCTGTCGATAGGGGCATACACGGGAAACCTCGATTGCATCCCCGCTTGCCCGGCGCCTCACGACAGCCGGACGGAGCGGGTACGCTTACTTTGTTTTGGCCCTTTCGCTGCGGCGCAAGCGCGACAGCAGGCGCCGCGCCATCTCGCCGAACAACTCGGTCTGCGTGGGATGGGGATGGATGGCCTGGGCGACCTGCTCCAGACTCATGGTGGCGGAGACCATCATCACCGCCTCGCCGATCAGGGTGTCGGCGTGGTCGGCGAGGAAGTGTACGCCGATGATGCGGCGGCTCTTCTTGTCGGCGACGATCTTGATCAGGCCCTGGGTCTCGGCGGTGATCATGGCCTTGGCATCGATGGCCATGGGCACCTTCACCTCCACGGCGTCGATACCCTTGGCCTTGGCCTGGTCCACCGACAGGCCGACGAAGGCCGCTTCGGGACGGGTGAAGATCACGCCGCAGTCCTTGTCCTGATCGTATTTCATATCCTCGCCGAGGATGTTGGCCGCGGCGACCCGCCCTTGCTGCCCGGCGGTGTGGGCCAGCATATAGCCGCCGATGACGTCGCCCACGGCGAAGATGTGCGGCACGCTGGTGCGGCAACGGGCGTCGACCTGGATCACGCCCTTGTCGACGGCGACGCCGGCCTTGTCCAGTTCCAGCGGTTCCAACGCCGGGCGCTTGCCGGTGGCCATCAACACGTAGTCGCAAACCACCTTGTTCTTTTTGCCTTCACCGTCTTCAAAGCTGAGTTGCATCTTGCCGGGCTTGCCCTTGATCTCGCTCACCTTGGCGCCGGTGTGAATCGTCAGGCGCGGATCGTCGTTGAGTATTTGCGTGAGATTTTTAGCGACTTCGGGCTCCACCTCGGCGAGGATGCGCGGCTGCGCCTCCACCAACACCACCTCGCTGCCGAAGTCCTGGAATATCTGCGCCATCTCCACGCCGATGGCGCCGCCGCCCACCACCGCCAGGGTCTTGGGCACGTTCTTCAGCCACCACACGGTATCGGAGGTAATCACGCCGCCGCTTTCAAGATTCTCGCGCGCGCCGGGGATGGGCGGCACGAAGGGCGGCGCGCCGGCGGCGATCACCGCGCAGCCGAAGGTGATGTGTTGGCCCTTGCTGCGATCGCCGGCCGCGGCGCGGGCGTGACGCTCGTCTTTGTTGCCCGAGGTATCGACGAACACCCGATGATCGGTCTCGAAATGGGCGTAGCCCTGGATCACCTTGATCTTGACGCCGGTGTCGGTCTTGAGCGCCATCTCGCCGCGAGTCTCCAACACGTTGCGGCGGGTCTTTTCCAGTTTTTCCCAACTGAGGCGCGGCGCGGTGGTACCCTCCACGCCCAGGTGCTCGTCATGGACGCGATCGCGGAGGCGATCCGCCGCGGCGCGCCACGCCTTGGAAGGAATGCAGCCGCGCCACAGGCATTCGCCGCCGGGGAAGGGCGCGTCGTTGATCATCGCCACCTTGATGCCGTGCTCGGCGAGATCGCGGGCGCAATCTTCGCCGCCCGGTCCGCCGCCGATCACCACCACGTCATAGTCCCAGTCCCCTTCGGGAATGGCCGGTCCGATCGGCCCCATCCAGTCTTCCGGTTGTTCGATCGCGGTCTTGAGGGCAGTGAGAAATACCGCCGCCTCGGCGCCGTTCACCACGCGGTGATCGGCGGTGACGGTGAGCGGCATGCCGTCCTTGCCCGCGGTGGAGATGGCCAGGATCGCCGAGGTCCCCGGCGTCGGGATGGCGTCGAAATAACTCACGCCCAACATGCCCATGTTGGAGACCATGAAGGTGGGATTGGCGTATTCCTCGGGGGCGAGGCGGCGCTTGCGGGCGCGCTCCACCAGATCGCTCCACACCGCGTTCAATTCTTCCAGGCTCTTGGATTCGCAATGGCGCAGCACGGGCACCACCAGCCCGCCGCCGTCGGCGGCCACCGCCATGCCGATATCGACGCTGTCGTGCTCCACGATCTTGTCCACCGGCTGATAGCACCAGTTGATGCGCGGATTCTTTTTGATGGCCTCGGCGCAGGCCTTGGCGATGGCCACGGTCACCGACACGCCTTTCTTCTTGGCGGCCTTGATCAAGGCATCCTGTTTGGCGTTAACCGTCACCCGGAAGGTAGGCATGGTCAGCGACGCGGTCATGGAATGACTGACCGCCTTTTCCATGGAACTCATGGGACGGCCCACGCCCGGCACCTGGATCTCCGGCATCATGTGCGCCGGCATCGCCGCCACCATCTCGGTGGGCCGTTCGATGGGTTGCGCCTTCAACACATCGTCGCCGGTGATGACGCCGTTGGGACCGCTGCCGCGCACATTGTTCAAGTTGACGTGCAACTCGCCCGCCAGTTTGCGGGCATAGGGCGTGGCCTGCTTGTTGTCGGGGCGCGGTACGGGTTTGGCCGTGCCGGAAATCACCGGCGCGGCGGGCGCGGCGGCGCGCGTGACCGGTGGCGCGCTCGATTTTACCGCGGCCGTTTCTTTTTGCGGCGCGGCGCCGCCCGCGGCGATGCTGCCCTGTTGCGCTTGTCCGGCGCTCTCCACCAGATAGGCCAGCACCCCGCCCACGTGCACCATGGTATCGACTTCGGCGCGCGGCCCGGAGAGATAGCCGTCGCGGAACACCTCCACATCCATCACCGCCTTGTCGGTTTCCACGGTGGCGACGATGTCGCCGCGGGCGATCTTATCGCCGACGTTCTTTTCCCAACTCACCACCAGACCTTCGGTCATGGTGTCGGAGAGTTGCGGCATCTTGATGGTGTACGTGGCGCCGGCGGGGGCCGCGGGTTCCGCCGCACTCGCCGCCTCGGCATGAGATGCTTCAGGGTGATGCGCGTGTTCGGCGACCTCTCCACGGTGCTGCAATCCGCCTTCGCGCAATTCCTGGGCGTGCTCGGGCGGCGCGGCTTCGCCGCTTTGCACCTCGTCGGCGCTCTCCACCAGGTAGGCAATGGCATGGCCGACGGGCACGGTGCTGTCGACGGCGGCGATGGGCCCGGAGAGATAACCGGCGCGGAACACCTCTACATCCATCACCGCCTTGTCGGTTTCCACCGTGGCGACGATGTCGCCGCGCTCGATCTTATCGCCGACCTGTTTCTCCCAACTGACCATGACCCCTTCGGTCATGGTGTCGGAAAGCTGGGGCATCTTGATTATGTAAGGTTCGGACATAGTCTCAGTTTCGGGTTTCGGGTTCCGCGTTTCGGGTTAATGAATCGAGGCTTTTCAACTCGTAACCCGCAACCCGAAACGCGAAACGATGCGGTTATTTCCCCAGCAATTTGTGCACCGCCGCCGCCACGCTCCTGGCGTTGGGGATGGCGGCCTTTTCCAGGTGATGGTTGTAGGGGATGGGCACATTCGCCGCCGACACGCGCACCGGCGCGGCATCCAGATCGAAGAAACATTCTTCGTTGATGATGGCCATCACCTCCGCGCCGACGCCCACCGGCGCCTCGGCCTCTTCCACCACGACGGCGCGGTGGGTCTTGCTCACCGATTTCTTGATCCCGGCGCGGTCCAGCGGATTCAAGGCATACAGATCGACCACCTCGGCATCGATGCCTTCCTTGGCCAGCTGTTCCGCCGCCTGCAGGCACCAGTGCACGGAGATGTTATAGCCGAAGAGGGTAACGTCCTTGCCGGGACGGGCGATCTCGGAACCTTCCAGCGGATGGAAATATTCCGCGTCCGGCACCTCGCCCTTCATGTTGTACATCAGCTCGTGTTCGTTGATGAATACCGGATCGTTGCAGCGCACCGCGGATTTGAGCAGGCCGTAAGCCTGTTTGGGGCTGGACGGCGTCACCACCCGCAACCCGGCGATACCCATGAACACCTTTTCCATGCGCGCCGAGTGCTGCGCGCCCAGCTGATGGGCGGTACCGCCCGGCGAGCGGATCACCACCGGCGCGGTCAACTGCCCGCCGGACATGTAGCGCACCTTGGCGGCGGCGTTGATGATCTGGTCGGTGGCGAGCCAGGCGAAGTTCACCGACATGATCTCGATGATGGGCCGCACGCCGATAAAGGAGGCGCCGATGCCGAGACCGGTATAACTGTTTTCGCTGATGGGGGTATCGATGACGCGCTCGGGACCGTATTTATCGTACAGGCCTTGCGTCGCCTTATAGGTGCCGCCGACCACGCCGATGTCCTCGCCCATGCAGATCACCAGCGGATCGCGGGTCATCTCTTCATCATGGGCGCGACGGATCGCCTCCCAATACATCATGACCGCCATCAGCGCGCCCCTCCCCGCACCCACGGATCATTTTCCGCGAGGACATATTTATGCAGGTCCTCGAGCTTGGGCTCCGGCGATTCCTCGGCAAATTTAATGACCTCGTTTTCGATCTCGTCCAGGACTTCATCGTCGAGCTTTTTATAGTCGTCCATGGTCAGGGTCTTGGCCTCGATGAGCCGGTCGCGCAGCATGATGATGGGATCGCGCTTGCTCCACATGCGCTCTTCTTCCTTGGCGCGGTAGGCGTTGGAATCGGACATGGAGTGGCCGCGATAACGGTAGGTCATCAATTCGAGGAAGTACGGTCCCTTGCCGGCGCGCACGTGCTCCACCGCGGTCTTGGCCGCCGCGTAGACCTTCTCCACGTCCTGGCCGTCGGTCTGCACGGCGGGAATGTTGTAACCGCACACCCGCTTGTATTGATCCACCACGGCGGTGGAACGGTCGATGCGCGTGCCGATGCCGTAAAGGTTGTTCTCGCACACGTACAACACCGGCAGCTCCCACAGACTGGCCATGTTCATGGACTCGTGGAAGGTGCCTTGATTATTGGCGGCATCGCCGAGGAAACAGATGGAGATATTGTCGCCGCCCTTCATCTTGATGGCCTTGGCCATGCCCACCGCCAACGGAAAGGGCCCGCCCACCAGGGCGTAGCCGCCCATGAAATGGTGCTCGGTATCGAAGATGTGCATGGAACCGCCGCGCCCCTTACTCGACCCGGTCTCCTTGCCGTACAGTTCCGCCATCACCGCCTTGGGTTCGGCGCCGCACAGGATGGCGTGGATATGATCGCGGTAACCGGTGATGACGTAATCATGGCCCGGCCGAGCGGCGGCCATCACCCCGTGAACACAGGCCTCCTGGCCGGGGTACAGATGCAAGAAACCGCCGATCTTGCGCTCGACATAGGCCTCGTAGCAGCGTTCCTCAAAACGTCGGGCAAAAAGCATCTGGCGCAGCAGGCGTTTCTTATCCGCGGCATTCATAAAAATCCTTACCTTAATCCTAGTGGAACATCCGGCTATTTTTTTGAAACCGCCGCGTTATATGCAGAGGTCTTTCCCGAACGGCACCCCGTCGTTTATCTTCCGGCGGCAGAAACGCGGTATCATCGGGTTTTTGCGTTAACAGGTCAAGCCAAGGAACAGGGAAGAGGCTGTAACATAATGAAAATGGTTATTACCCACCATAAAAATCCGCTCACTACCCATGAAGTAAACGGCTGGGATCATGTCATCCTGACACTGCCCTCGGCCCCCTGGCCCAAGATCCCATATAAAGATATATTGGAGCGTCGCGCCCGCCGCCAGGACAAGGACGACGGTCCCGCGGTCACCGAACTTCCCAACGAGCGCGACACCCGCATCACCTGGGCGACGGTCAAGCCCGATATCGGCAGCTTCGAACTGCTCACCCTGGCCCGCAAGCTGGTGGCCCCGCACTGGGATGGTGCGCATCCGGCGCGCATCGCCCTGGCCGCCCCCGGCCTGGAACCGGCGCTGGCCGCGCGGGTGATGGAGGCGCTGGTGGCGGCCGTACTCGCCAAGGCCAATCCCCTGCCCAACTATAAAAGTAAGACCAAACCGCAACGCGCCCTGCGCAGCATCGCGCTGTTCGGGCAATCGCAGAAACAGGATTTCAGCCGCACCCAGGCCGAGGCGGAAGGCAATCACCTGGCGCGCACGCTTACGGTACTGCCGCCCAACGCCCTCACCCCGGCGCGCTATCGCCTGCGCATCGCCGCGCTGGCCAAGCAATACGGCTGGCGCATGGAATTCCTCGGCATCAAGGCCCTGCGCCGTTTGAAGGCCGGCGCCTTTCTCGCCGTAGCGCAAGGCAGCGCCGCCCAGGACGACGGCATCGTCCATCTGCGCTACACGCCGCGTACTAAAAATAAGACTAAAAGACCGGCGCTGGCCCTGGTGGGCAAGGGCATCTGCTTCGACACCGGCGGCCACAACCTCAAGCCGGCGAAACACATGATGGGCATGCACGAAGACATGGCGGGCAGCGCCGTGGCGCTGGGCACGCTGTTGGCGCTGACCGAACTCAAGGTGAATTTTCCCGTGGACTGCTGGCTGGCGATCGCGCAGAACATGATCAGCCCTACGGCTTATAAACAGAACGACGTAGTCACCGCCCTCAACGGCACCACCATCGAAATCGTGCACACCGACGCCGAAGGCCGCATGGTGCTGGCGGATACGCTGGCGCTGGCGAGCAAGGCCAAGCCGGGGATGATCATCGACTACGCTACGCTTACCGGGACTTGCGTCTATGCTTTAGGGACACGTTACAGCGGCGCCTTTACCAATCGCGGCGAGCTGCTTAATACCATCATCGATGCCGGCGTCGCAATCCGGCGAGCGGGTGTGGCCCTTCCCCACCGACGCCGACTACGACAAACCCTTGGAGAGCGACATCGCCGACGTCAAGCAATGCTCGCTGGAAGGCGAGGCCGATCATATTCTGGCGGCGCGGTTCTTGGGTCGGTTTGTGGATGACGAAGATTCCGTGGCTGCATCTTGATCTGGCGAGTGCCAGTAATAAGGGGGGGCTGGCGCATATTCCTACGGCTACTACCGGGTTTGGGGTGCGGTATACGTTGGAGTTGGTGTTGGGGCGGGAGGTGATGAAGGTTAAATGAGCTCACTCAGCAATAAATAATTTGAGGATAGAGCATGCTTACTTGGAATAAATTACTAAACCAAATTAGACGCAAGGAGTTGGACGGGGCATCCGAATCCATGGGAACGGGGGTCCGCCGAACAGAATTTGAACGCGACTACGACAGAATATTATTTGCTGCCCCCACTCGTAGACTTGCTGATAAAACGCAAGTCTTCCCCATGGAGAAGAACGACTCAATAAGAACAAGGCTTACCCATTCTCACGAGGTTAGCAATCTAGCTCGCAGCATCGGTGTACGTTTAGCTTTTGAACATGCTGAAACCGTTTTTGGCTCTGACCATGAGTCACTTCAAGTCAAAAGAAATGTACCAGCTTTACTAGCCGCTGTAGGGCTAGCACATGACTTAGGAAACCCACCTTTTGGCCATCAAGGAGAATTTTCCATTCAACAGTGGTTTAGAGAAAAGCACGCGGGAGCCAACACTGACGTTGACTTTCTCGATTTTGATGGAAATGCACAGACATTTCGATTATTAACACGTTTACAAGTATTAAATGATCGATATGGCCTCAATTTATCTGTAGGAACACTTGCAGCCCTCATCAAATACCCAAGTGTTTATGGATCAGCAGACAAAGGAGGATTCAAAAAATTTGGGATTTTCAAGAGTGAAGACTCGGTTGTTAAGCAAGTATGGGAACAAACCGGGCTTACGGCAGGTATAAGGCACCCACTAGCATATGTTATGGAAGCCTGCGATGATATCGCATATTCAATTATCGATGCCGAAGACACCGTCAAAAAAGGCTACGCATCGTTTTATGATTTGATGGATTTCTTAACAAGCAGAGACTCTACAGACACTAAAATATACGAGGTTGTATCTGAAGCACTAAAGCAAAATGAGAAATTTAAGAAGGACTCTCTTAGCTCTCGCGAGCTAAATGATGTATCTATGCAGATGTTTAGAGTTAAGGCTATAGCAGTAATGGTCGAATCAGCTACCAATACCTTTATAGCGAATATCGACAAAATGATGGATGGATCTATTGAAAAAGGATTTGAACTGATAAAAAATTCTGATAGCGCTCAGCTATGCAAAGCAACTAAGGATTTTGATTTTCGATATGGCTTCCAACACAAAGAGGTTTTACACCTCGAACTCCAAGGAAATAATTATATAAAAAGCATGATGACAATGTTATGGAAGGCAATCTCTATCGATGGAAATCCAAAAAAACCATTTGAGCGCTACGCCTTTGAAAGAATTTCTGAAAATTACCGCAGAGTTTATAAAGATAGTGACAAGTCAACATATGAAAAATGTCAGCTACTATGTAACGCAATCTCAGGAATGACGGAATCCTATTTAATCAATATACACAACGAACTAAAGTCTCTTGAAAATGCGCCCACCTAAGCCTCAACCTGTAGAATCTGCCAAGAATCTAAAAGATCGAGTAGATCGACTACTTAAGGCACCGTCAAAAAATCTGGGAAGCAAAAATCAACTTCCACTGAGATCGCCTTTCCCATATGAGCATGGAAACAAGAACGACTACCCAAGCCAGAGCTTGGTGGCATTTCTTAATTTCGTTACAGACGCAATGCCAGATGGCGACGTTTATTTGTTTGGAGGCGTCCTTCGAGACCTAGCGCTACTAGGCCGTAGAGGCTTTAACTCTGATATTGATCTAGTAGTGGAAGGAAACTGGTCTCACTTTGTTTCCTACCTTGAGTCTTTAAAGGCGCATAAAAATAAATTTGGCGGCTATCGACTTATGGTTGGAGGATGGCCAATTGATATTTGGAACGCCAAGGAGACATGGGCCATCAAACAGGGCTTAGTGCCCTATAAAGGCATCGCGTCCCTAACAGAGACTACAGTATTGAACTGGGATGCAATTTTGATGAACTGGAGAACTCGAAGCTTTATTCATCGAGAAAATTATTTTGAGGAAATAAAATTACGAGCATTGGATATTGTTTTAGAAGAAAACCCAAATCCATTAGGAATGGCGGTTCGGGTGTTCAGGCACTTATGCTTAAAAGATGCAACTAAACTCACACCATCAGCAGCCAAATATCTAGCAAATCGCGCCATGGCTTATAGCTTCGAAGAACTAAGGAAAGCCGAGTATAATAGTTATAGCTATCCAGTTATCAAACGAGAATTATATGAATTCTTTAAGCACATAGACATTTCGAAAGATAAAAGCATCAAACATCAGTTCGGAATTGCAAGCAGCCTTTTTACGCGAGAACAACTAGTACTTTGCTAACTGAACTAATTAGGGCCAGACCACAGCTTCTCCTAAGATATGCAAGAATTATGACCTGGCACCGATTTACTAAAAATTCTATCTGAACCTAATTTAGTTCAATATAAACACCCTCAGCCCGAAGCGAGAGAATAGACTAAGGCGCTAAACGTAGAATTTAAGCGGCTGCTTCTCTGAATCCCTGGCAGATCCCATAGTCAAAACATTTCCAACCTTATTGGCAAAACGCACTGTTACTGGTAGACCATCGCTATAATTACAGGCGTTATAATTAATTTTAGTCAGGCCCATAATGTCCTGAAGCACAGTTCGGATATCTGGCTGACTACCAGCTTCGCAATACCGTTATCCAGAGTGGATTGGAAGTCTCTGGACCAATATAGGTATCAAGACGAGGTACGAAACCGTTCGTCCACAGATAAGCATTTTTTTCATCGAGAAGCAATGCTGTCCCACGCAAAACCGGATAATCACCGTCACAAAGAGCTTCATATCCCCACTGGTTGTCTTAATCCTCACCGCAATAACGTTTGTACCCTTCGGCGCAGCCTGTGTAAAAGCCTTCCATTCATCATTATTGAACGTGGTACGCCCGTGGATAAAGAGTTCCCTCGGGGGCGCGCCATGCTTATCCTCAAACGTATCCAGAACTTTTCGGATTAGTCCTCGTGCTTCCGAAGGTTTTAGATGATACTCAAAATCGCCAGTCCTCCATGGACCATTGGCACCCCGAAATCGAGCGCATCACCTTCATTAAGGAACATCTGTGCAGCGCAGCAGGCATGCTCCTTTGGATCATTTGGAATCTGCTTAAAGACTAATCCGATATAGCAAACTCCAGGGCGAACCTGTGCTAGCTTCCAGGGTGGATCAGCCTGCGTCTTATAATAAAGTCCCGTGGCAATATTCCAGGCGACTGTTGCGGGTTCTTGTACACGCCGAATCGGGTATCCGGCTTTGTTCAAAAACTCTTCCGGCGCCAGCGTCGTCTCCCGAATGATTTGTGAAGTATGCCCAAAGTTCAGGAGCCGAGCTTTAATCTGGCGATGAAAGTCAGGCACGTCATCGAATATTTCCTCGTCACTCTGATCAATAACGCCTGCTAACAATGGCAAATCTGATTTCGCCTTTTGGCTTTTACTGAATTCCCCTTCCTGAAGATCAAGTCCGGTACGCCGCGCTAAAGGACGACAACGCTCGAAAACCAGCTCCGGCAGGATAAAGATCCATACATCAACAGTGCGCTCTTCATTCTCGTCATGGTATTCAATCTCGCGGGTATAGAAGTCAACGGCTTTCCGAACCGCTTCATGCTGATTCATAATTTTAGTCGCCTCATCAAGTTGGCCTGGGTCAATCTTACGTTCGACAAATTCGCCAGGACTGATAATCAACCCAAAGGCTTCCTCCATGCCAGGAAAATTAGACAGGTGAAGGCGATTTTCCTTTTCCCTCCTGCCAGGAGGCGGCACCGCAACAAAACCACCTAAACGAATAGCCCATTTCCTAAAAAAAGACAGTCCATCTTTGGTTCCGACTACACCAATAGTTATTTCCTTTGAACGCGAAGGCCCAGCATGCGGACCGTAAAGAAAAAGACCATCTTTCGGGTGATCCGAGATGGCCATATCCGAAAGCAAGATCCGGCTCTTCGATATAGGCCACCTCCAGGAAACGTTCTGGCAATTCCATCACTCACCTTCCTCTATCGCAAAGTTACCGAGCGTGGACAAATCCTGCTCTTCCGCATCAGAATCCATTACATCAGGTAAAACCGTGGTTACCGGGGCGGTCACCAAAATCGGGCGCGACTCCAGGGACACATAAGCTGAACCCGATAGAGGGAGATCAATTACTCCTGACTCACCAGACAATATCTCAAGAAAAGCCATTAGGCGGCCATGTCATGCCTTGTTACGCCAACTACTGCAAATGCTACGGCGCAAGCGGTGTTGCATTTCTGCATCACCGATAACATTGCCAGCCTCCTTGCAGCAAATTCAGCAAACAGAACTCGGGACTTAAGTTTGAAATGCGGAATTGGCCACAATGCAGGCGAAGCAGTCACGCCATATTGCCACACCTTCTGCTTCGCAACGTTTCGCAGCATCGAATTTCGTCGTTGACCTTGCGACCTCCAGGAAACGCGCTTACTAAGTGCCACCTGACCCTTCGTGACAGGAAATCCTAATTGATTTGAAAACGCGTATTCAAGAAGCCCCTTCTCCCGACAAAAGCGTTCCCACGCTTTTCGAAACAGTGATGAAATGAGATTCTTGATCTCACTCGGATAGATATCCGGAGAAGTACTGCATCTCTAATAGCTCCAAAAGCGGATGTTCGGAGCGAACAATAAATTTTCCAACATGCGCAAAATCGGCTCCTATCTCGTCTGGCAAAGCGAACGAAAAGAATCCGCGCAGATAAACTTCAGCTGGAATATCGCTAGTCCGACAGGCAGCCCCCATCAGATCGTGGTCAATGGCTCCCGAAGGCTGGTAGTAACGGATGACGTCAGGGACTTCCTTGATCCTTAGCCAATTTGACGTAAGAACTTCTGGAGCCTCCTCAACCTGAATGGCCAAGCGCTTTTTATAAGCCTCCCAATTTGGGTTAATGACCACCTTATCCGAGGAGCGTAAAATACCTTCCTTATCCAGGGTATCCAATAGATCACGAAGACCATTTGCCCAGCTCCCGAGAAAATCTATAAACTGCAGCTCACCAATTCCAAAAAGTTTCTTAAATTTTTCAGTCGCAGTGGGACGATAAATCGCGGATCGCTGAGTTCTTTGGCTAGGTCTTCTGCAATTCCAATCTCTTCTTGCACACCATGCTTGGCCAGCGTGGAATCCCGACAACAGCAACATCTTGATGGAATTATTCTGCAAGGTACCCGTAACCTCCCTGCGCCATCGGTCACCAGGTTCAAGAGTCAGAATATCGGCAAAAACTTCATAACCAGCGGCCTCAAGCCTTGGCGCCAGCCATAGGACAAACTCATCATCTTCCGGCGTGGCCTTGCTGATGAAGACTGTCCTTCGAGTTGGTTCGAGCTTCTTAAGTTGCATCCCCAATAACTATGTTTAAATCAGAATGTTACTAATAGTAACGAAAATCTTTGAACAATACCTAGGGTTGTTTGACCCATTAGAACCCAAAGGGGACACCCATTAGCCGGCCGGCGTCAATTGGACTTCCTTCAAACCGGTAGACACTCATATACTTTAATTTAAAGCATGTGAGTGCACGTATAGGGTCAGGTCTTGCGTTTTGCCATCATATACCAGCTTAGTCATGCACCCTTCCTTGCTTCGTTATTAAATCGGAAACTGACTTTAAGGTCATTCATCCATGATAGCGGAATCAAGCCATCGTGCTGGAGGCGACCGATGACGATGCCAGGGTGTAAGAATAATCGGGGTCAGATCACAGTTTTCTCTAAAATACTCGGACTACAGAACATAATATATCGCGCCCTCCACTTCTACTCTGGCCGCCCTGATATCCCTGGCCTTGCCTGACGCTTTATCATCTGCTCAATTTTATCTTTAAAATCATCTCTTCCTATCACCAACTCCTGATTAAGGGTGCTGCGTATGTCACGAACAAAAGGGTCAAAAAAATGAACGGGATGAACAGGAATGAATGGGGTCGGTGACAAATGAGAATCATTCATCCTACAAGTTTTCCCAAACAATTATATAACAATCCTATCTAAGGCCAAAGGGGACAGATTTATTTGGCGCGCATGTCAAGCGGGTGATTTCCCGGTTTACGGTGTTCAATTCGCCGGCCGGTAATTTGTTCAACTTGGCCGATAAAGCGATTGTTTCCTGTCAACTGACCTCGTTGCACAGCCTCGCGCATTAACGCCCATTCACCCGTCAGCGTTGGTTCTGAACAAGCTCGATGCGCCGCCGCAGGCGTTGCGCCTCTTCGTCGGCGCCGGCACGTTCGGCCAACTGCACCTGCACCTGCAACCACGCCAGCAGCGGCCGCCGCCAGCCCTGCGACGAGGCGGTATCGGCGGCGACGGCAATCACGGCGGGGTCGGCCTTGCCGGCGTGGAACAACAGCGCCGCGGCGATGAGGCGCGACAAGGGATCTTCGATGTCGCGTACCGCCGCGGCCGACAGGCCCTTGCCGGCAATGGCGGCGGCCACGTCGCGTTGCGCCGGCGGTAGCTGATCGATATCTTCCCGCGGCAGGACTCGGCCCGCCAGATAATCGGCGTAGGCGCGCTCGGGCGCCGCGGCATCGGCGCGCAACTTCTCGAAGCCGGCGCAGGGCTCGAACGCCAGGCTCGCGACCTGCGCGGCGCAGCGCATCAACTCGGCGCGCGCCACCAATTGCGGTTGGCCGGTGCTGGCGATCAAACCGCGGGCATGCTCGAACTCGCGCGCCGCCGTGCGGCTGTCGCCCAGCAGGTAGGCCGTCACCGACGCGTCTATGGCCGGTTTGGCCTGCAACTGCCAGTCGGGCGGCGGCGGGCTGCTCGCGCAACCAGTCAGAAATGCCGCCAGGGCCAGGAGTCCCAAGTATCTATTCATTTGAGTTTCAGCTCCGTGTCGCGCGCGAACGGCCATTTGCGGTTGACCTCGTCCACCAACAGTTGAACCTTGCCCACCGTCGCGTCTACCTCTTCGCGCAGCGCGCCCAGGTCGTTGGTGGCGGTATGCGCGTTCGCCGCCACGGCTTGCGTCTCGACCAGAATGCCGTCGATCTTTTTCAGGGTGTCCCGCGTGTCGGCGAGCAGCGCATTTAACTGCGCGACCGCGGCGTTGCCCTCCGGCACCATGCCCTGTGATCCGAGCAACTGCGCATCGGCCTTGGTGGCCATGTCGTCGATGTGTGTCAGCAAGGTGTTCACTTGGGAGAGCGCCGTGCTGATCTTCTGGGCATCGGCGTCATTGCCGAGCAGCGCGCCCACGGCGCCGTGCGGCCCGTCGAACCGATCCGTGAGCTTTTGTACGTTGGCCAAGGTGCGGGCCAAGGGCGCATCGGGCGCGGTGAGTTGCGTCAGGTTTTGGATAAGTTCGCTCGCTTGGGAGGCGATGCGCGGCAGTTCGGCGGTGGCGTCGCCCACCAATACATTGCGTTCGGCCCCATCGGGCAGCGGGGGATCGGTGAGCACGCCGCTGTAGGCCTTGAGGCTGGCGCCGCCCACCAGGCTGCGCACCAAGGTAAAGACACTGGAATCACGCAACCAGTGCGCGTCCTTTTTCGACACGTCGATCTCTATATGCGTGCTGCCGTCGGACGCCAGTTCAATGCTGTTCACGCGCCCGATCGGGAAACCGGAAAAGGTGATGTCCATACCCACGCTGATGCCTTCGGCATCGCCGGCCACCAGCACCAGCCGCTGCGTGGCCTCGAAGGTGCCGCGCGCGTAGAGAATGTACATGACCATGGTGATGACCAGGGCGACGAACAGCGCGAGCAGCAGCCCTGCCTTGAATTCCAGGTTGGAAACCGGTGCCGCGCGCGGGAGGGATTCGTCCGACTTCATGGATTCAGGAGTAGTTTCCCACCAGCGAGAAGGCCTCGATGATCACCATAACCAGGAGTGTGCGCACCAGGCCCTGCAATTCGGCGGTGGTGTTGGCGCGGCGGCGCGGTACGGCGTCGAGCACCGAGGCGATGGGCATCAACGCCACGGTTATACTGAGGAACAGGATCTTGAACAGGAAGATCAGCGACACCGGAGTGCTGAACACATGGCCTACGGTGTGGGTATAGCTCGCGAAGCCCTCCGTAGTGATGCCGTACACCGAAAGGTAGGCCACGACGAGGGTGACCACGCTGCTCATCGTTGCCAGCATCAGCGCGCAGAACGAGCCGGCTACCACGCGCGGCAGCACCTCGCGGCGCAGCGGGTCGATCCCCCGCCCCGCCAATTCGTCCCAACCACCGTGTGCGCGCAGCGCGGCGACCTCGCCCGACAGCGGGATGGTGCAGTGGAGCGCGGCGAACAGCGCTGCGGCGAGCGGTATGAGCTCGAGCACCAGTACGCGCACCACCATCTCCAGCGCGTACTGCGAGAGGCCGTAGCTCAGCGCCGTGACCAGGACGATGCGAATCACCACCAAGCTGATGAGCGTGCTGAGCACGGTAAACCACAGCAGCGTTTGCGAGGTGCCCAGGTAGAGATGGCGCGCCATCGCCCGGCGGCTGTCGACCGCATAGCTCGACGGCGAGAGCGCAAGAACAGTCAGCAACGCGGCCAGATGGATGGTGCGCCACCAACCGATCAGCCACTGCCCGGCGGCGTGGGCAAAACCGGCGAGGGCGCGATACGGCGAAGTGATAGGAATCATGTCAAGATCATAAGACGAGCATGGAAAGAATCAAAGCCATTTCAGCCTGCGGGAGGCTCAATCTAACCCGGTCACAGGAGCTGCTCGAAATTTATTGGGGTCAGATTGAGCTATCCCATGTTGTACGGACACATCAATAGGAGACAATGATGAAGGAGGTGTCCGATGGAAGGCAAGCGAAGACAGAAGGTCAATCTGACCTCGATGATTTTCCGAGTATTGGGTGCCTCTCTCCGTCGGATGCGTGGCTCGCCGCCACTAGCACCGCATCGGCGCGATAGCGGGTGGGGAAAAGACGTTTCAGAGCCAGAATCTTCGGCAGGTCATTGACGACAATATAGGGATAGGCCGGATTTCGTTCCAGAAAGTTCTGATGGTGGGCCTCAGCCGGATAAAAGGCGCGGCCTGATTCAATCCGGGTGACGATCGGGGCAGCAAAGACGTGCGCCAGGTTGAGCTGGGCGATGTACGCCTTTGCGATGCGCGCCTGCTCCGCATCCTTCGGGAAAATGGCCGAACGATACTGGGTGCCGGAGTCCGGGCCCTGCCGATTAAGTTCGGTAGGGTTGTGGGCTACGGAAAAAAAGATCTGCAGGATGCGCCCGTAGCTGATCCGTCGAGGATCGAAGGTGATCTGCACCGATTCCGCGTGCCCGGTTGTCCCCGTGCTGACCATGGAGTAGTGTGCGGTCGCCTCGTCGCCGCCGGCATAACCGGAGACGGCATTACTCACGCCCTCGACATGTTGGAAGACCCCCTGGACACCCCAGAAACATCCTCCGGCTATTACAGCGACCTCGGACGTCGCCCGTTCCGGCACCGCGTCGACTGCGGGCGCCGGGATCACACGTGCCTCCTCGGTGGCGGAAATAGCGAGCCCCACGCCCAACAATAGAAGCAACGCCGCCACCCCCACCAGGACTGATGGCCTTGTCAGCATGAATCAGACCTCCTATTGAGTTAACGAGCCATTACGATTATGTCTGATAGAAAGCGTAGTTTCTATTAGACACTATTGCATCACGAATACATCACAAAGTATCCATTAGGGATGAAATGTGCACTTTGATTGAAAAACCCAGGACAGTTGGGCATTCGCTCTAATATTAGCAATAATTGCTCACTGACCGGGATTATTGAGCCTGAAGCAAGCGGAATAACTGTCGGCGGCCACATAGGAAGGAGACAGCAGGATTTTGAACTGTCGGAATCCGACTTAAACAGAATCACCGCATTGGATACGGCAACCAGTGCGTTTTTCTCGCATCGCGATCCGGCGATGGTCGAATGGCTGACCGCACGAAAACTGGATGTGTAGAAGTAATGAATTATAAATGAAATAATCGGGGTCAATGGACAAAACTGGGTTGTGTGACTACGGATACGAAGCAAGTCCACATGATCCGTTAAGCATCTCCGCTGACCCCGTCGCGACCGCTTTCCATCCTCGCTACTCATTTGTGCGAGTGTCCGAGGCTTCGCCGGATTACACCGCTACCCGCACTTGAACGTGCTTGTGAAAGCATGACACACTCCTCGCGTAGCTGCGCTTCGTGGAAGGCCGAGATACCATGCCCGAAATCGATACGACCGTCGTCCAACATTTCTTGATCGCGCTGGCGATCGGCGCCTTGGTCGGTGTCGAGCGCGAAAAGCAAAAGAACACTAAGTCGCAGACCACCTTCGGGGGGATACGCACTTTCATTCTGTTCGCGCAAGCTGGCGCCGTGGCTGCCTGGTTATCGCAAAATCTCAATACACCCTGGATATTCATCGGGGCATTGGCCGCCGTGGCGGGCGCGGTAATCACGGGCTACATTCTTGAAAGTCACGCCAATCCGGGTCAACTGGGATTGACCACGGAATTGGCGGCCATCACCGTTTATCTGCTGGGCGGCGCGGTCATGTACGGATTCGCCGCGTTTGCGGTGCCGCTGGCGATCCTGACCACCGCGGTGCTTGCCTTCAAGCAACCGTTGCACGGCTTGGTGAAAAATCTCGGGACGGAGGACATCTACGCGGGCCTGCAACTGCTCATCGCCACCTTCATTGTTTTGCCGCTATTGCCGGACAAGACCATTGATCCCTGGCAAGCCCTCAACCCCTACGAACTCTGGCTGCTGGTCGTCTTGATTTCGGGGCTATCGCTGGTGGGATATATTGCGGTGCGCTGGCTTGGCAGTGCGCGCGGGACGGCCGTTACCGGTATAGCCGGCGGGCTGGTGTCATCCACCGCGGTCAGCCTGAGCTTCGCGCGTCAGAGCAAATCCACTGCCGCGCGCGGCGCGAGCGATAGCAACCTCGCCGCTGGCGTCCTGTTGGCGTGGATGGTGATGTTCATACGTATGATCATCATCGTATCTGTCATCAACCAGGAGCTGGTCGCGCGTATGCTATTCCCCTTCGCGTCCATAGCGTTGACGTGCGCCATATTGGCGGGCCTGTATTACCGGCGCGGCATAGCGGAGCAGCGCCCCGAAACCCAGACCCGGGTCGCATTGCAGAATCCATTCAGTCTCGGCGCTGCCGTTCGCTTCGGCCTGCTGTTCGCCGTGGTCCTGCTGATCGTCCGTCTCACGCAGGTGTATCTGCCCGCCAAGGGTCTTTATGTTGTGAGCGCGCTGGCCGGCCTGACGGATGTCGATGCAATAACTCTTTCAATGGCCAAATACGCCGATCAAAGCCACGATTTGGGTTTAGCAACCGGTGCGATCACTATCGCCGCAATTAGCAATACCTTCACGAAATGCGCCTTCGCCGTGTTCCTGGGCAGCCCGGGCATGCGCAGGCATTTGTTGGCCGCTACCGGCGTCATACTGGTCGTAAGCATAATAGCGCTGTGGTTAAGTTAATGGACGGCACTGCCAATTGAAAAAAGTAAAATAAAGGTAAGGAATAGTTACCTGACCGATAATTTGGTCCGGAAGAATAGAAGGTGGCTGCATGACGGTTGAATAATCGTTTTTACAATCTACAGTAGCCGTCGCGGAAGGTGCGGACCCCTTTTCTAAAGTTTTTTGAGTAGCTTGCTCGCGATGCGGCCGTCGCGGCCCTCGGGGTCGGTATTGACGGTCTGGTTCAGATAATCACGGTACGCGTTGTCATCCCCTTCGCCATGCGCAACCAGCGCCGCGGCCAGATAGGTCGCCGCCTTGTACCCGGCCGCCATCCCGTTGAAGGCGGGATGGGCGAGGATCTCCTGCAACAAGCGCTTGCCCTTATCATTGCGATCGAAAAAAGCCGGGATATGGATATAGGAGTTCGCCGCCACCAACAAGGTGTCAAGGTAGTGGGGCGAGCCCTGATCAGCGCTTGCCTTCAGCATATCGAGCGCCCGATCGATCTCGCCCAGGCCCTCTTCGGTCAAGCGCTGCTTATCGAGGTTGTTTGGGGCATCTCTACCCTGCAGGGTAATGCAGGCGCCATGATAGGCGAGGAACACCGGCTCCCGCGGATAACTCGCGATGAGCGCCCCGAAGCGCAGAGTCGCCTTGCGCACAACGCGCTTGTCACCGTCTACGCCCTGTAAAAATAAATGACGCGCCGCTGTAAGTTCGCTGTCAATATCTCCCGCCAGTGCGGTAGATATTCCCGGCAGCAACATGAGCAAGCAAAGCAAATAAATCCATCTGAACAAATTGTATTCCTCCAACTCCCCCGCATTTTGCCGCACGCCGCACCATGGCACATCAAACATCAAAGCCGCGCGGGCATTCGGGATCAGATCACTATTCTTCGCAATGATCGTTTCGAATATTACCGAAAACTTTGCTCTAATCACAATGATTATATTATAGACGCGAATGTACCCCGGCTGCATCTTGATATGGCTGGCGCGAACAACAAAGGCGGCCTTGTCCGCATACCCGGCACCACCACCGGATTCGGGGTGCGTTACACGCTGCGTTTGTTGCTTGATCAATAGGCGATGAACGATAAATGGGGCCGGTGACAAAGCACTTCATTCTCATCGTGAATTTATCCTCATCTCATCTTTCATGCCATGCACGAGAAGTAAAAATGGCCGGGGTGACCTATTTTTATGGCCCTATTTTTAGGCCGCTCCGTTTCTAGAGTATGTTTATTTGGCGCCGAATCGTATAGGCCAGGTGATTGCCGGCGGCTAAAATAGATGTCGACGTAATGTATCGTTATGCGCATTATTCCTGATCTGCTAAAGTTAAATTAGAATTTATTAGATCAACCTGACTGGGGAATTAAAAAATGCGCCATCTACTGTCGCTCATCTTGGTTTTTTCTTCTTTCCTGACTGTCGTCCCTGCTTATGCCGAAGGCAATGACTGCGGGGATGGTCAAACCGAAACGCAATTCATGCGTAATGATCTCGCGTCCATCAAGAAAGTCATGTTGGGTATCGTAAATGCCATAGGCGCGGCGCCGGCGCCGTACGCAAAAGAAAATGAAGACTGGACATTGCCTACGTATGCCTGCCGAGATAAGAACGGCTATTATCCGATCAGCGTATCTTATAGCGAAAATATCACGGTAGATGCCGCGCAGAAAAAATTCAGTCAAGATGCGCAGAATAAGTTAATGGAAGCTCAGGCCAAGGGTGATTTTCAGTCAATGGGGGCGCTCACCCAGCAGATACAGGCCCAAGCGATGCAGCAGGCCATGGCCAACCAGAACAATACCCCGATCACCATCAACGCCTATGCCAACGACGGCTCATCGGGAACCATAGATCCTGACAGTGTTTTCGAGGACGGAGTAGGCTTTATCGCCATTAAAGCCGCGAACGGCGGTGAGAGCAGCGGGCAGGAAAAAATTGACTTTTACTTTGACCCGGTCGCACTGAAAGACGCGGAAAAAATCGCCAGCTTCGATCTCGGCGGGAATCTGCGCGTGCCTGATAAGCTGGCGCTGACTAGCATCAGGATCGAAATTACCGGGCCCGCCGCCCCGGTGGAAGCCATAGCCAAGCAGTTAAAGACCGGAGAAGTGCTCAAGCGATTAACTGAGAAGCGCACGAAGGTGGATAGGTAAAATAAATCCGCCGCGGTGAATTCCATGGCGGCAGCCCGGACGATACGCGCCGGGTGTCTTTGTATTCCCTCCCCTTGAGTGCGGATAATGAGAATTGAAGCTTTCTATACTCTCCATCCTGTGAAAGAATCGACCATGCCTTATTAAAAAAGCCTAAACAGGGGAAAGGCCATGACGATTGCGCGAATAGGGGCGACGCTTCTTATTTCCACGACGGTGTTGCTTTCCGCTTGCGGAGGCGGAGGCGGCGGAGGTACACCACCGCCCACGAACAATCTCTCGGCCAAATCGCTCCAGGTCGTGACCCCGGATCCCCGAATCGCCTATCCATTGCAGGTGTCGGTGTCTATAGAGGCCGACCAGGCCGCGGACAACGTGAGCGTGTCCGTGTTCGCCATGGAAAAGAGCGACGATCCGGCGGCGCAAATACACCAGACCCCCCTGGGCACCCAGACAATTCCGCATGTGGACGCCGGCACTCACTCCTACGAACTGGATGTCAACATCCCCTCCAGCGTCCAATTGCCCGGCCCTTATTACATCGGAGCCATCGTCGATCCGGTCAACGAAGTGGCGGAAACCAACGAGGACGACAACACCACCTCCGTCGAGGCAACGCTCTCCGCGGAAGGGACGCCGAATATCGTGCTCACGGAAATGACGCTCGATCGCGCCGCATTGGTCATCAATACGGACACCTACGAAGATCAAGTGCCGGGGACGGCCGGCAATGTCCACAACGCCGATGCGGGCGGGACCATCACTGTCGGCGCCGACGGCCTGGGGCCGAACGATACCATCGATATCGAAGCCTTCGCCAATCTGCGTATCATACGCTCCGATACCGGCACCTCGTATGACGTGCCGCTGTATCTCTGGGATTCCGATGCCGACCGTTACACGGATGCCTATGGCAAGGACCCCAGCACAAACAGCACTACACAGGTGGAATGGCTGCCCCTTGGCCAGTTCACGCCCCAATTGGTCGAAACGGCGGGCGAAGACGTCACCCTCAACGACGTCAAACGCAACTCGGCCCATATGAATTTCTATTTTCCCGGCAAGCTGGGCAGCGAACTGGTCATTGCCATGAGGCATTTGTTCGTTACACTGTCCGACCCCAACGCTCCTCCTCCCGATCTCACGCCCGCGGCCATCAGCGGGATACGCGGCTTCCTCAGAAATCTCCCCGGCCCTACACAGGATGCTGCTGCGATCCCGGCGGCCATGGCGGTGATGAGTTTCGCCGTCTGCGTCGACATCAGACCTGCCGATCCGTCCGTAGTCGATCGCGACCCTGCCGACAACGAGCAGTGCTCGCCGCTGTCGATCACCCTGCCTCCCTTTGGCTCACCACCAATACCGCCGCCGCCGCCGATAGCGGGCTTTACCCCGCAATTGCCTAATCCCACGGGGCCTTTGTCATCCGGTGACGCCTACGGGACGAAAGGCGGGGGCTCGGTCTTTGCTTTCGGCCCCATCGATTTCGGCGCTACCACGTCGGGAGACAATCGTGGCTATATCGAGGAGATACGCGGCGGTATACCCGTCACTATCTTTGGCAAGTTCTTTGATTTTATGAGTGTCACCGTCAGGGCGCAGCTGGTACCGGACTATAACGGCAAGCCAGACGGCGAGGAGTCGGGCTTTACGATAGAGCTGCGCTTCCTCAATACCTTGCTGGACTCGGTTAAGTCAGGCCCCATATCATCACCGAAGCTGGATGTCACCTATTCTGAGGAAGCGCCGGCCAAGGAAGAGGATGCGGAACAGCAGCTATTCATCGGCCCGGTCCCTGTCGTTGCCGGCGGGGTGGTCGGCGGGAATATCGGTGTTGCGTATGAGTTTAATTTCACGGGTTCGCCGAATCTCTTCCTGGGGAACACCGCCGGCCCGCTCGCCAATCTCGAAGCGGTGCTCCACGCCGGGGTGGGCACCAAGCTGTTTTCGGTCGGGGTGGAAGGGGTGTTGACGCTGCTTGAAGAAAGTTTGGAATTCGTCATCGGCACCGCTATCCACGAATTCAATTCCGGATTTTCAACCAGCCCCGCCGAGTTTGTCATCACGCAAGGTGAAACCCTGAGCAACGTCTTCACCGGTCCGCGCGGAGCGCTAAATCTTTATGCCAAATACACGGTGCCAAAGCTTGTGACATGCAACTGGGGCTTCATCAAGGGCAAGTGCATAAAAGCCGCGACGATCAAAGCGACTAAAAATATCTGGCGCTCGCCCGCGCTCTTTGAGTTTAATGACATCCTCTATCAAAATACCGGTGTGCAGCTCGACGTCGTGGTTCCGTCGGGTCAGGCGCCGAGGTATTACGGTCCTTGATGGCCGGACGCTGGCTGCTCCTGGGCGGCTTGGCGCTGCTCTTGATAGCGGGCGCACTGTGGTTGCCCGGACCTTCCCATTACGAATCGCCGCCGCAGATAACGGCGGCGCCGCCGGACACCTCCCCTATCCTACTGCGCTGGCGCGTCGGAACCTCGCAACAATATCGGGTGCAGACAGACTCCTCCATGCAGATGAACGCGGCCGTTTCGACGCAATCCATGCGCGTGCGTATGCGCTGTATCCTGGAGCTGATGACGCTGGAGGCCGGCACCGATGAGGCCCTGGTCGGGATGCGGCTGTCATCCGTCGAGTTGCGGATCGGCGGCAATACCGACCCGGAGACCAACCAGGCGCTGGCCGTTCCCTTCCGGGTTCGCTTTACCTCGGCCGGGATGCCTAAGACCTTCGAGTTTCCGGCCGGCGTGACCGCGCAGAATCGCAGCATCCTGGAAAACCTGGTGCGAATGTTCCAGGTGACAATGGACAAAGGCGATGTCTGGGTGGCGCGGGAAGCTAACGCCTCGGGCAGTTATGAGGCCGCCTACAAGCGCATGAGCCCCACGCAGGTGGAAAAGATCAAGCGGCACTTTAGCGCTTTGCCGTCCGCATCCTTGCTTGCCGGGGCCGAGATCGCTTCGACGGAAGCGTTTCGACTCGATCCCCAGCGCGATTGGCTCGCCGCGATGACCGTGGACGAGACGCTGCGCAGCAAAGGACAGGGCGGCCCGGGCATAAAAATTACCAATCATGCGATGCTTGAACTGCAGTCCGTGGCCCATGCCGCCGCGACTGCCGATACCTGGCGCTTTGCGGCCGCGGCGCCGCCGCCCGTTACAGCGTCGCTAAAGTCTTCGACGCCCAACATCTCGGCGGATGAAGCGCGCCGGCGAATCCAGGACGCAGTGACCGCGCTGAACGCCGCTACTGAAGGACGCCTCACCTGGGTCCATAGCCTGCGCGATCTCCTGCGCGTCAACGATGCGATGCCCGCCGTATTGCTGGAGGCGTTGAAGACGCAGCAGCTCAGCGACCGGACCCGCGCCGATCTGTACCTGGCGTTCCAGCTGGCCGGCACCAAGAGCGCGCAGGCCGCGCTGGTATCGGTGATCGCGGATAGCACTTGGTCAACGCGGGATGACCTGCGAGCCATCGTCGCGCTGGGCGGTGTACAACGCCCTGGCCCCGAGACCCTGACTGCGCTGTGGGACAAGGCGCAGAGTATGCAATCAAGCGATGAAGGTGAGAGGCTCGCGAGCGCCGCGACATACGCCCTGGGTAACCTGGGCAATGCCATGAAAACGGCAAATGACCCGGACTATTCTTCGCTGCGCGCAAATCTGCTAAGCAATGCGTTGAGCGGTGCCAATACCGGGCAGCGCACCAATTTCGTCTACGCCGTGGGCAACACGCGCGACGCCTCTATGGCGAGAGAGATCGTTCCGCTCCTGGACGATTCACAGCCTGCGATCCGCCGCGCCGCGGCCCTGTCGCTGGAGATGTTGGGAACGGATTCCGTCGCCGGCGAACTGATGTCGCACTTGAAGCAGGAATCCAGCAGCGCGGTGCGTGGCGCGATTGCGGAGGCCCTGGTGAGCTGGTCGGCGCCCACCTCCACCGACATGGCGTCGATCAGGAACTCGATTCGCACGGAGCCCGACGAAAACACCCGCTTCAATATGGCGCGCATTCTGGGCGAGAATCTGGCGACATTTCCGGAGAACAGGCCGGCCCTGCTGAATCTTCTGCGCACCGAACAATCGAAGCGCATCCGCCAAACCATTGCAAATACGCTCGCCGCGCCCAGGTAGATGCAAGAAAAGACGTGAGTCAAAACAGGTAGTGCATCGTGCGCGTGGAGGCGCACAAACCGCTGCTATCGGACCAAAACGGGCTCCCGGGATTGCGATGCCTTATTGGCTAGGGCACTATACGGTGGTGAGAAGAGATTTCCGCGGTTTTGTCGGCGCGATAATCAGCGGTAAGGATGGTCGTGAGCCATAAACACCTGAACCTGCTAAATACGATATTTCAGAATCCCCTCAGTAATAACATCCACTGGCGGGAGGTTGAGTCGATTCTGCACCACCTCGGGGCCACGGTTAAGCCCACTCATGGAGCCCGCTTCCACGTTGTACTGAACCAGACGGAGTGCTTCCTGCACCATCCTCACCATGGTAACGTCTGCGATCAGCATACGATCAAGCTCCTACGGGAGTTTCTGACTCGCGCCGGCGTCACTCCGTCTAGCTACAAGGATGGGAAAAACTGATAGCGTATAGAAACGCGTCCGTGCGCTGACGGGACTGCTCGTTTATTTTGGGGATCTACCGGATCAAGGCGAGCCGCTTGGATCAGCGCCGATGGCGGTTGGGACGTTCATGTGACTCCTCACCGCCAGTGCCGGACTTTCACCCCTATTGAACTCAGTGCCGGCTTTTACCGAATGGACCTGAGTGCGCACCATCCGCTCCTATTTAAAGCAATCGATGGATGGCTGCCCTACAGATCCGGAATGTATTATCCGATAACAATTTTGCCGTTGCGAATTGCTTGGCTAGAGCGGCCGTGATGGACTGAAAGTCGGAGTAATCTGTCGCCAAAAACAGCGGGAATCGAAGCTTGGTTACATGATACTGATGCAGTTTCTTAAAGAATAGTCTATTGTTTAGCGGAAAAAAAACGGCGGCGTGAACGCCGCGTCTTGGAAGATGAAAACCGAAGAGGCGCTCGGAATTCTCAAAAACGCGATGATATTATCTTAAAGGAGAAAGAATCATGACCAAACAGAACGTCGCCATTATAGGTCTAGGAAGGATCGGATCCGCATTTCTGAGCCGAATGCTGGTCAAGCTGGGAGAAGGGATCAATCTCGTCTGTGCGGCGGAAAAGAAGGACACGCCGGGAAAAGCCGCGGCCATCGCGGCGGGCATAAAGATGGTAAACCTCGATGATATTGTCGCGTCGGGCGATAAAATAGACGTGATTTTTGAACTGACCGGTCTGCCGGGCGTGCGTAAGGAGCTAAGGGAAAAGCTGACCGCCGCAAACAACCGGCACACGGTGATCGCATCAGAATCCATCGTTCGCGTGATCTGGTCCTTGATCGGCGATGGTGAATTACCCGTTATTGATGGAAGAAAAACCGGGTATTAAGCCAGCCATTACGCAACATGCGCCGGATCAAGGCGAGCCGCGAGATGAAACTCGCCTCAAAACGCGCGTTAGCCGTCCGCCGTTGAGGACGGCTAACGTGTGATTGGCGGAAATGCGTTCCGAGGCTATATTTCCTGGAGATCATAATGCGCGTACGCCCTGGCGACCTTACGGTCGCGGCCGAAATGGAACACCTCGGCCGACAAACCTCGCGACCCTTTGTAGTAAAGAGCGATGCTGTTAACCCCTATCAAGGTAGTAAGCAGCTCAAATCGCAGATCAGGAATCAGCTGCAGCGCCTTCATCCAGTAAGCGCCCACCGCGTCCTTGCCCTTGAGTGTGCCTGAGGGTTCACGCGCGATTTGGATAATTAGCGGAGATGTCATCTCGAACTGCTCCGAATAGTGCGACAGAATGCGATCGATATCATGACTGTTCCATGAGTCAATCCATTCCCTCGCGAATTGATCAGCGAATATCTTGTCAATCATTTTCCGCCCTCCCTACTCCTAATGGTTCTGCTCTCATACAGACAATTCAGGTAACATTTATCCGCCTATCCGTTAATCAGTTTATTGCCATACCTAATCTAACAGTGATGTGATAATGCCGATCTTATGAGGTTACGAATTCTGCAAAAATATTTCTCCGCGCATATCGAGGCATCAAAAGCGACGTTGGATATATACGCGACAAACCACTTCGCATGCTAGCGCATCTCAGGCGGTATATTCCTGATGGCCGCTGCGAATTTGGCGTGGGCGGCAGGATCGACCGGCCGGTGTTTAATCTTGGTGCTGGCAGGATCCTTGCCTAAGAAGTTGCCGCCCTTCCAGTTCTTCGCCGGCCTGATAGGCCGGGGAACAAAACCACCGCCGCAATTCGGACAAACGTTGTCCAATATCTCATCGACGCACGTCGTGCAAAATGTGCACTCATAGGTACAGATGCGCGCCTCCGGTGAGTCGGGCGGCAATACTTTATTGCAGTTTTCGCACGTAGGTCTGAGTTCGAGCATCGCTTCCTCTCCCAATCAGTCAACAGTGCCAAGTAAACGCCAGCGATAATGTACTGTAAATCGTCGCCACACTCTTCCACCACGCTGACGGCAGAACCGCCCATTCCCTTTGGGAGGTCCTTCATCTTCGACGACCCGTCCTTGATACGCAACTTTGTCTCTTGAGAGTTGACATGTCCACCGGCGCGGTAGAAGAAATCCGGAATTGCCGCCGTGTGTACATCGATAAGTCCCCGATGAGGATGATCGGGGAACAGATTCCATCCACAGCTTTTGTACCATTTGAGTAAACTGCGGAGAGTCCTATTGCAGGCGCCAATATTATCCGCTCCCCGCGTAATCCGCACCGCATCGGGCTTCCATAACGTGAAGGCATTGACGGGCCCGCCGACCAGCGGCGGCGCGGCTCGCGATGGCAATAACCCATCGCGGCCGGACCGCCGTTGACTGTGAACTGAACCGCGCCGCAAAAGAAGCTGCCTTCGTATTCTCTTCCGTTACGCATGACACCTCCTTGGCGGCCGGTACTCGTATCACCGGTATAGGCCAACCCGGCGGATTGTTGTATGGATAAACTTACCGCTTCCGAACTATCACGACTTCGAGGTACTCGGACGGCACCACCAATGAAGCCGGCCCTGCGATATTGCATTTGTCGAGTAGCGCCGTAATATCCTTCGCCAAAGCGGCTTGCCCGGCGGGATCCAGCGCCGCGAACGCCTTGTGAATCGGCCCGTAAAAATCACTGAATATCTGTATCCAATGCGCCGCGGAGCGATAGCGGAAATTGAAATGCTTGCGCGACGTGCGGATGTCCGCCGCTTCGGTGCCGAACAGTTCGACGATGTGCGGCTCGGTTCCCCACAGGGCGGGCGATTTCAATCCGCCCGGCGGGGGAATATAGGCGCCGACGAGTTTGAACAGCTGGCCGATAAAGCCCTCGGGCGTCCAGTTCGCCAGTCCAATACGGCCGCCGTCGCGCACCACACGCAACATCTCGCCCGCGGGCCGCGTGTGATCCGGGGTGAACATCGCGCCAAAGGTGGACAGAGCCACATCGAAGTAGCCATCGGGGAACGGCAGGTCTTCGGCGTCGGCGACCCGGAAGTCCACCTCCAATCCCTCGGCGGCGGCGCGGGTTCGACCGTTGTCGAGCAGGTCCGGCACGTAATCGGTCGACGTGACGTCGGCGAAACGGCGCGCGGCGGCGAGCGTGGCGTTGCCATTGCCCGCCGCGACATCGAGCACGCGCTCGTCGGCGCGGATATCAACGGCCTCGGCCAGAGACTCGCCAACGATCTGCAGCGTAACCCCAAGGACGGCGTAATCGCCGCTGGTCCAGGTCGCCTGCTGGCGTTGCTTGATGCTTACAAGGTCCGGCGAGGAAACGGGCGTTTCTTGCTTCGACAGCGTAGATTTAGCGAGGCTAGTCATGTTTCTTTCTCCTTACAAAGGGTGGAAGACAAATCAGTTCACGCTCGTGAACGGCAACGAGTATTCGCTACGGGCGCGCTTGACACTTGACCTGGCGTCGTTCACATTTGTCCGCGCGTCCTGAGATATAACTGGACTTGATCGTTCATCCGCCGCGTTTGCCTATTCGTCCGGGAGCCTCCGAATGATGACTGCCGACACCCTGTCCGATGTATTGCGCTCAGTGCGCCTGCGCGGCGCGGTGTTTTACGATCTGAGTTTCGGGCCGGATTGGGCGGCGGAGGCGCCGCCGGCCAAGGAGATCGCCGAGGCGGTAATCCCCGGTGCGGAGCATGTGATGGAATATCACGTGATCACCAAGGGCAGCGGCTGGGCGGCGATAGTCGGCGAGCCGCCGGTACGCCTGGAAACCGGCGACATCGTGATGTTTCCGCAAGGAGACCCGCACGTAATATCGAGCGCGCCGGGAATCCGGCCAACTCGCATTAGCGCGGAGTGGGTGCATACGACGCGCAACGACCCGAAACCTATTCCGGTCGTATTCCACACGCAAAATGAATTCTCAACTGTCTCTCCCGCGCCGGAGCTGCCAACCAACGTTGCTTGCGGCTTCCTCGGTTGTGACCTGCGGCCTTTTAATCCATTGATCGCGGGACTGCCGCGCCTGCTGCATCTGCCCGCCGCCGGTGATGGCGCGTGGATAAGTCAAGTCATGCGGCAGGCGGTCAATGCATCGCGGGATAATCGCCCCGGCGGCCAGGCGGTGCTCGAGCGCATTAGCGAGATGATGTTCGTCGATGCGTTGCGCCGTTATGTTGAACGGCTGCCGGAAGAAAGCGCGGGATGGCTCGCGGGACTGCGCGATCGCAACGTGGGGCGCGCGCTCGCCCTGATTCATGAAAACCCGTCGCGCGCATGGACGATAGACATGCTGGCGGATGAAGTGGCGTTGTCGCGATCCGCCTTCTATGAACGATTCGTGAGGATCATCGGGCAGCCGCCGATGCAGTATCTCACGCAGTGGCGCATGCAAGTAGCCTCGAATTTGCTGCGCCAAAGCCGCGCGCCGGTTGTATCAATAGCACTGGATGTCGGGTATGAATCCGAAGCCGCATTTACGCGCGCGTTCAAGCGCCTGGTAGGAACGCCGCCTGGGACTTGGCGGCGACACCATGGGCAGCGGGATTGAGCAGCCTGACCCGCCAGCAGACAAATTACGTCGGCAGTAAAAAAGAGCGGCAACCGGCTGCGATAATCGAGGCCGCGGTTTTCCGCAAAATCAGGCGGCGGTTCGGCTTAGCGTCATTCGCTAGTCAGCCGCCGGCAGCTTAATGGTATATTGCCCCGATTTTTCGTCGCGTAATACCATGAGCAGTTTGTGCTTCTCCGCATCCTCAACCAGTTCCTTGAATGAGCGGTAGCCGTAATAGGATTCAGTGAACCCCGGCTTGCGCCGCTGCATCGTCGTCTTAACCATCGAGCCCCAGATCTTTTCATCGGAACCGCGCTCGGCGATCAATGCCTCGACGGTCTCGACGATGAGATCGAGCGCTTCGTGGCGTTTATCTTCCTCGCCCTTCTCTCCGCCGGGTTTGGCGATTCCCGCGGCGGGCTTGGCAGGCGCCTTCCTGGTAGCCCGTTTCTTTTTCGCCTCCTGCGCGCGCACCAGGTCGTCATAAAAGATGAACTCGTCGCAGTTGGCGCTCAACAGGTCGGATGTCGAGTCCTTCACGCCGATGCCTATCACGAATTTGTCGTTCTCGCGCAGCTTGGAAACCAACGGCGAGAAATCCGAGTCGCCGCTGATGATCACGAAGGTATCGACGTGGGATTTTGTGTAGCACAGGTCGAGCGCATCGACGACCATCCGGATGTCGGCGGAGTTCTTGCCCGACTGGCGCGTATGCGGGATTTCGATCAGCTCGAACGCGGCTTCGTGCATTGTCGCCTTGAAATCCTTGTAGCGCTCCCAGTCGCAATAGGCCTTCTTGACCACAATGCTGCCCTTGAGCAGCAGGCGCTCCAGAACCTTCCTGATGTCGAACTGCGCGTAATTGGCGTCGCGCACGCCCAGCGCGATATTCTCGAAATCGCAGAATAGCGCCATGTTGGTAATCTCGGGTTGGTTTGCCACGTATCTCTCCTATGAATAAGGGCGTCGCGCAATGGCGTGAACATCTTGATCTCGACGGGTGTCCGGCGCGGATCGGTTCCGTAACCGCTTTCGCATGTATCGGATGCGCAGTGTCGACTCGTTGTTTATTGTCAGGCGCCACACCGGCGCCGAGGTTATTTTATTGCCTATAGACACCGGCTGGCTAATCGGCGTCCCCTTTGCCCGTTTTCACCGCTCCACCCTTCCCGCACCGCCGTCGCTTCGCGCAGGGTCCCGGCCACCCCCGGCAGGATGCCCTTCGCTATATGGACGGGCCGCACCTGCTCCCGCAAGCCGGGCAGCTTGTAGCGGAAAGCGATGGCGCCGCCCAGGCATCTCTTCGCGCACCAGGGTCTGAATGAACGACCCTTTTTTATTGACACCCGGAATGACGAATCAACCAGATCCGCCCTAGGCGATTTTTATTCTGACCAGCTTCATATAGTCAAACACGATTCCCGCAACGGTCTCGGTATCGGGATAATAGGTCAGGTTAACGCGTTGGCCTTTCAGGTTCTTATACTGTTCTCTGCGCTTGTATTTAAACGGCACGTCGCAACCTTCGATCATGATCGAGTTCAATATCCACTCGCCTTGGGGTCTTTGCACATGTGAAACCACCTTAGCCATCTCCGTATGGTTAAGGTGAGGGTGTTTTTTGGTCAGCTTTTTAGAGGATGATTTCATAAAAATCGGCGTTGATCGTTTAGACAGACTATTCTACACAAACATCAAGTGTATGGCCGTCCCCCGGATGCCGCTCACATATTTCTGCTCTTCTTGATCAATTCGTAGGCTTGCTGAATTTCCTTCGACTGCTCGGTCGCCATCGCGATCATGTCTTCAGGCAGGCCTTGCCCGATCAGTTTGTCCGGGTGGTATTGGCTCATCTGTTTTCGATAGGCGCGCTTGACCTCCTGATCGGTGCTGTCTTTAGCGACGCCCAAGGCCTTATAGGCGTCATCCAATGTCGACATTGAAGCGGCTCGCCCCCCGGCGAAGCGGGATTGATTCAGCACCATCTCCAACAGACGCCTGAACGTGGCCCGGTCATACCCGATCCGACCGGCGATATCAAAGAGCACCGCCTCTTCCGCCGGATGTATATTCCCATCCGCCAGCGCCATCACGATCAGATAAACCGGCAACACGTCCCGCAGATTCCGCGTCTGCCCGCAGACGGACATGAATCGCTGGTAGGTCGGCCCGATGTCAAATTCCGGATCGGCCCCCTGCTTGAACCAGGCGATGGCCTGCTGGCGATTCGCCGCGGTCATGCCCAATTTCCGGATGAACGCCTCGGTATGGTCGATCTCCTGCTGGGAGACGCGCCCGTCGGCCTTGGCCAGCTTGCCCATCGAGATGAATACCGTCTCGAAGAAAACCGCCTGACGATGCGCATTCTGCAACGGGTTCAACGCGCCGGGACCGTACGCCTGAATGCGGTCAATAAGCGACCCGACGAATAAACCGAAGAGCGCCCCGAAGAACCCGAAAAAGTAAAATCCTGCTATAAAACCGATGAGCTTGAACAAGAGAACCCCAGTGTAATATTTCGGCTTAACGGCGCCGTGGATTATTGGTGTCGATGCAATCCAATATTACCCACCCCGGCGCCATTGTGTCATCAACCTAACGAACGCCCAGCAACTCCACATCGAACACCAAGGTCGCATTGGGGGGAATCACGCCGCCCGCGCCGCGCAAACCGTAGCCCAGCTCCGGAGGAATGATCAACGTCCGCCGGCCGCCGACTTTCATACCCGCCACGCCCAGGTCCCATCCCTTGATAACGCGGCCCGCGCCGAGGTCAAACTCGAACGCCTCGCCGCGATCGCGGGAACTGTCAAATTTCTTCCCTTTATTATCCGGCGCGGCCTCATCGTAAAGCCAACCGGTATAGTGCACGGAAACGACCTTACCGTCCGTCGCCTCCGCGCCCGAGCCAACCACTACATCCGTCTTGATCGACTCCGCCGCATCACTCGCCTTCATACCGGTCTCCTTATTGGATTCAACTGTCTTAGAACAACCGTTCGCCGCGAGGCTGGCTGTGGACAAGGCCACCGCCAGCCGCACAAAAAGCAAACGCTTCATCGCTCGCTGCCTCCTTAAATTTTACATTGTTGATGGTAGCGTTGATATTGGTCACCGACAATTAATCGAAGTGCGTAACCCAAAGGGACAGATCACAGTTCTTGCCAATATTACTGAAAAACTCGGGTCGGCCCCAATTATTCCCGCTAGATTGGTGGGTGTCCCAGTATGTGACGATATGACGCATTCAAGTCTCATCCCTGCCCGCCTATAATGACTGGCGATGCCGCCAAGAGCGCCGCGTTATCGCTTTAATAATCGCGGCAACAGCTAAACGGCCTGTTGAATGGGGGAGGAGAGTAATGAACCGGTATATCATCGCGTCCGTTGTTGCAGGCGCCTTCTTGGTACCACCCGCATTCGCGGATCAGCCTCTACATCTGCCGAAAATGAACGTGTCGGCCACCGCCGAGGACCCATCCCAGAACTTCCAGCTTGAGGCAAACACACTGCCGGCCGCGGCGCCGGACAGCGTTGATCTGCTGCGCCGCGCGCCGGGGGCCAACGTCAATGCCAACGGACCGCTGACCGGCATTGTGCAGTACCGCGGGATGTACGGTGACCGGCTCAATGTGCTCGTCGACGGCATAAACATCGCCCCCGGCGGACCCAATGCGATGGACCCGCCGCTCAGCTATATCCCGCGGGAACGGCTGCAAGACATCGTGGTGGTACGGGGTATCACATCGGTCAGCTCGGGGGACGAAACGATTGGCGGCACGATCATCGCGAACTCAAAGGAGGGGCATTTCACCGCAGGCAAGCAATTCCAGCTGCATGGCAACGCCGCGGTCGGCGCACACAGCGTCGACGATGGCTATTCAGTGAGCGGTATGGCCGCATTGTCGAACGAAAGCCAGCGAATGTACGCCGCGGCAACCCGCACTGCAGGCGATGATCGCGATTTCGCCGGCGGCACGATCACGCCGAGCCGGTACCAACGCAACGTGTATGACCTGGGCTACGGTCTGCGCGGCAGCGAACAGGAGCTTGACCTCGGCTATCGTCGTAACGAAACCGGGGAGACCGGTACGCCCGCCCTGCCGATGGACATCATATACATCAATACCAACATAGTACGCAGCAACTTCAAGGGCGCACTCGGCGACATGCAGTTCGGTGGCAAGCTCTACTACACTGATGTCTCCCACAAGATGGACAACTACACCCTGCGCCGGCCGTCCAATCCCGCGGCGCTTCGCTTTACACTGGCCGACAGTGAAGGCACGGGCTACGACCTGCACACCGCCATACCGCTTGCCGCGGGCAAGCTTTCTCTCGGCACTGACGGTCTGCTCGTCAGTCACGGCGCCGACATCTTCGACCCGAACAACAGTAACTTCTTCGTCAACAATTTTCACGACGTGCGGCGTAATCGCTACGGCCTCTTTGGCGAATGGAACACCGGGTGGGCGAGCCGCTGGCATCTGCAGCTTGGCGCCCGGTACACCCGTGTGGATATGGATTCCGGCAGCGTCGACGCCACCCCGGCCCGGGTGAACTTAGCGGCACGCACGCTGCGCGACCGCTTCAACGCGGCCGATCTCAGCCGCGGCGACGACAACCTCGATTGGGTGACAAAACTCGACTATGCCATTCGCAACGACCTGCGCATGGAGGTGGGGCTGGCTCGCAAAACCCGTTCGCCGTCCTACCAGGAAGCCTATCTCTGGTTGCCGCTGCAATCCACCGGCGGGTTGGCCGACGGCCACAATTACGTCGGCAATCCGAACCTGGATCCAGAGGTCGCCCACGAGGCCGAAGTCGGCCTGGACTGGCGCAGCGACGGCGCGTACTTCTCCCCCCGGGCCTTCTATCGCAACGTCGATAACTACATCCAGGGAGTACCGGCGACCGACCCGGCGGTCATCACGTTCAGCACCGGGAACGGCGACCTGACGCCACTGCAGTTCGCTAACGTGGCGGCGCGCTTCTACGGCGCGGATGCGGAATGGGGAGTCCCGCTCGCCGAGAAGTGGTCACTGGACGGCGTCGTCAGCTACGTGCGCGGGCAGCGGCGTGACATCGACGACAATCTCTATCGAATTGCGCCCCTGAATACCACCATTGACCTCACCCACCGCCGCGAACGCTGGTCGATAACCCTGGAGGGGATGTTCTATGCCGCCCAGCACGACGTTTCGGCTACCAACGGCGAGACACCGTCCGCCGGCTATGGGCTGATGAACCTGTTCGGGCAGTATAAGCTGCCGCAGCAGAACATCACCCTCGGCGCCGGCATCGACAATGTGCTGAACAAGCATTACGAGCCGCACCTGGGCGGTATCAACCGCGTTACGGGCTCGGATGTGGCCCTCGGCGCGCATCTGCCAGGAGACGGCATCAACGGGTACGTGAACGTCAGCATGAACTGGTAACCTATTCGGTGATGCCTTTTTATCCTGGATTCCGGCATGCGCCGGAATGACGGCATTTAAGTTTCGCGGCGCTCGATCCAGCGCCTTTACTTACGCGGCACGCCTGGTCGTTACCTTCAGTTTGATGTTCTCGGATTTCTGCAAGGCCTTTATGATGACAAACAGGCTTTCAGCCGTGGGGTTGCCGCGGGGACCGAGCATACGTTGCAGGCTCTTGGAGGGAATAGCGGTTGCCCTGGTCAAGCCGTCAAAGGTGAGGGTGGCGTTGACGTAGTCACGCAGCATCGCCTTGCCAATATTGAGGTCGCCGGCAAGGAGGACGTTGATCGCCTCGATGAGCATGGCAGCGCGAAAACGGGAATCGCTCTGAGCACGAGTCCAGACGGTTTCACGAAATTTGCGTGTGATTGCCATGATGATTACCTCTTCTTGCGCGCCTTGTAGTCGCGCCAATGCTGTTGGGCCAGTCCAATATCGGCGCTCTGGCCTTTCTTGGTGCCGCCACCGAGCAGGATAATCAGCACCTTACCGTCCTGTCCTAGAGATAAACGATATCCTGGCCCAAAATCGATCCGATATTCAGCCACGCCTTGACCGCCCGGTTTTACATTGGAGAGGTTGTCCTGCTCCATCCGATAAAGGGCCGTGGTCACCTTGGCAGCGGCGGCGGTCGATCAAGAAGGGTTTTCCGCGCTATATTTCCACTCTCATGACATGAGTCTCAAGCAGGCCGCTCGTATCGAGTTTAATAGAACGATAGGCGGGCAATGTATTGTCGTATTCAACGATCAGACTGTGCGGCTTAAACTGAAAACAGGTGGATGGGGTTCCATAAAAAATAATATTATCGCGCGGATGCCTGAATTCCTGATGCACATGGCCGCAAAATACCGCCTTCACCGAAGTTATTGACCGTAGCATCGTTAAAAATTCATCGGGATTTTCCAGCCCGATAGCATCCAGCCACGGGCAGTGAATGGGCACCGGGTGATGATGCATAAATATCACCGCCGGTTCATGATGTTGTTGCATCACGCTTAAAAGCGATGTCAGTTGGCGATCATCAATCCGGCCATGTACCTCGCCGGGTATAGCGGTGTTTAGCAGAATTATTTGCCAGCCCCCGCATAGCGAATGCCGGAATTGACCTGCGAAATTATCTTTGAATATCTCTTTTAAATACTCCGGTTGGTCGTGATTTCCGGGTAGACAATAGTATTCGATATTCAATTTATCCAATAAAACTTTCAATTGTCCGTAGGTAGACAGTTCTTCATCATGCGCAATATCGCCGGTAACAAAAATCAAATCCGGCGATTCATTTTCTGTAATCGCCCGCAGAACTTTTAATAAACTCTGCCTGGTGTTAACCCCCGCCATGGTGGCGCCGGCGTCCGCGAAAAGATGGCAGTCGCTGATTTGAATTATATTCATACCTGCGCTAGCACCCGTTACCTGAAAAATATTTTTGATCTACCGAGCATAACTTAGGCATCCCCGGGTTGAGGCGTGCGTTCATGGATGGCGCGCAGCAAATTGTTTGGCGTGCCTATGTCCAGATAGGCCTTTTCCGCGACCTTTACCGCATTTACTTTCAATCCGGCTTCGATTGCGGCTTGTAAAACATGGCCCACGGATATTTCACCACATCCATGCCGCGCTCCCGGTGAATCGAAATTAATACCGGTTAACCAGTCACGCATGAACTGGGTAAATCGGGGGGTCCACAGCGCCGCGCCCCAGGTGTGAGTCAGGGATGTCTGCGTAGGCTTGATGTCGATACGCTCAACACTGCCTTCAGCAGTAAAGGCAACCATGTCTACCGTTTGCGGGTGCTCCGCGGGGAATAATCCCAGCAGGACATCGCCGGAATTTTCCCGAAAGGCATTGCGCAGGTTACAATAGACATCTTCCGTTTCAAACAAAATGTCTGGAAATCCGAATGCGACGATGTTGTCCGCGACAAACGGAAAAACGGTATCCAGCGTGTACGGCGCGCCCGGTGAATTGCGAATGACGCTGTATGCCAGCTCGATACCTAGCGATTCGCCATGGCCGAAATAAGCAGGGATATCCCATTTGCCGTCGCCCAGAACAATAAAGCAGCGCTTAATACCTGCTCGCACCATTTGTTCCAATAGATATTGAGCAACTACCTTGGGACGCGGCGTTTCGGACGTGCGCTGAAATCCAACGGGAAACAATTCCTTGCTTACCGGTAACGGGGCGATGCGCGTGCCCCGCCCGGCCGCGGGGATTACGCCGATGACATCCGCAAATAAATAATTCAATTCGATATCCTCCATCAATGTGCCGCGGCCAAAATACCGCGGCCGGCACTCATGCGCAGAGATCGTCGCTTGCCTCACGCACCTTGGCATCGCGCAAACGCGGTGTCGTTGTTTGTCTCATGTACGCCGGCTAGTCGTTCATCCTGGACAATTCCCCCGGGCTGTCACGGTGCTTACTTACCGGTGAGAATAAACCGAAAATACCCGTGGTTGCACATTAAAGTCAGCGTAGGAACGGAGTGGCGGGTACGCCGAATGGGGCCTACCCCTTTGTTCTCCACTTGATTCATCCTGCGCCGCCCCCATTTTTAGGGGATCGGCCGACTCATTGTGCGGCCGAGTGGAGGCTGGCGATGACGGCGCAATTAAAATGGATAGACGACCCTCAGGCGGGTAACAACCAACCCGCCGCCCCTTATCCTCCCGCACGCTCGGATGCCGCCCTGCTGGACGCTTACTCGGCCGCTGTGGTGGGCGTAGCGGAACAGGTCAGCCCCGCGGTGGTGAAAATCGACGTCCATCGCCGCACCGCGAAGGGCAAAGAGCAGGCCGCCGGCAGCGGCTCGGGCTTTTTGTTCACCCCTGACGGATTGATCCTTACCAACAGTCATGTGGTCGCCGCGGCCAGTCATCTGCAAGTGAGCCTGGACGAGGGCGTCGAATTCGATGCCCAGCTTATCGGCCAGGACCCGCACACCGATCTGGCTGTACTTAAGATCTCCGCGCCCCGCGCGCTGCCTTATGTGCGGCTGGGTAACTCCCGCGCCATCCGCGTGGGCCAACTGGTGGTGGCCATCGGCAATCCCTACGGTTTCGCATGCACGGTCACCGCCGGCGTGGTCAGCGCGCTGGGCCGGAGCCTGCGCGCCGCCAGCGGCCGGCTCATGGAAGACGTGATCCAGACCGATGCCGCCCTCAATCCCGGCAACTCGGGCGGACCGCTGGTAAACGCCGGCGGCGACGTGATCGGCGTCAACACCGCCATCATCATGCCCGCCCAGGGTCTGTGCTTCGCCACCGCCATCAACACCGCGCAACTGGTGGTGAGCGAGCTGCTGCGCCACGGCCGGGTGCGGCGCGCCGGGCTCGGCATCGCCGCGCAGAACACGCCCTTGTCGCGGCGCATGATCCGCCATTTCGATCTTCAGGTGGACGGCGGCGTGCGCGTCATGGAACGTGAGGCCGGCGGTCCCGCCGCCACGGCCGGGCTGGAAACCGGCGATGTGATCGTGCAATTCGCCGGCGAGTGGGTGGGCGGCATCGATGAACTGCACCGCCTGCTGGGCGCCGAACGGGTCGGCAATCCGGCGACGATCCGTGTCCTGCGCCGCGCCCGGAGCCTCGACCTCGCCATCACGCCGGCGGAAATGCCGGCGCACTGAGGCAGCGGTTTCGGTATAGTGATGCGCAATGCCACCATGCGCCGCGCGACCATGTCCGATCAGCCGCTTGCCTATCAATCGCTGGACCCCGACCGCATTCTCCATGCCGCGGAGAGTACCGGCCTGCAGTGCAACGGCCATCTCCATGCCCTCAACAGCTATGAAAACCGCGTCTATCAAATCGGCCTGGAAGACGGGACCTTCGTCGTCGCCAAATTCTACCGGCCGGGCCGCTGGTCCGACGAGGCGATCCGCGAAGAGCACGCCTTCACCCTGGAGCTGGCGGATCGGGAAATTCCCGTGGTGGCTCCGCGGCGCGACGAACGCGGCGAGACTTTGCATTATCACGAAGGTTTCCGCTTCGCGCTTTTTCCGCGCCGCGGCGGGCGTTGGCCCGACCTGGATAACCCGGACAATCTGCTGTGGCTGGGCCGTTTCATCGGCCGTATCCATGCGGTGGGCGCGATAGAACCCTTTCGCCATCGCCACACCCTCGGCATCGAGCGCTTCGGCGAGGCATCCTATCGCTACGTGCTGGAGCAGGGATTCATCCCGCCGGCACTGCAACTTCCCTACCGCAGCCTGGCGGAAGACGTGTTGAAACAAGTCCGGCACTGTTATGAGCGTGCGGGAACGGTGGCCTCCATCCGTCTTCATGGCGATTGCCATCCCGGCAATATTTTATGGACCGACGCCGGTCCGCACTTCGTGGACTTCGACGACTGCCTCACCGGTCCCGCGATCCAGGACCTGTGGATGCTGCTGTCCGGCGAACGCCGCGACATGACCGCGCAGCTTGCCGAGATCCTCGACGGTTACAGCGAATTTTTCGATTTCAATCCGCGGGAATTGCATCTGGTGGAGGCCTTGCGCACTTTACGCATGCTGCACTACTCCGCCTGGCTGGCGCGGCGCTGGGAGGACCCCGCCTTCAAGCAGGCCTTCACCTGGTTCAACACCCCGCGCTACTGGGAAGAACAAATCCTGGCGCTGCGCGAGCAGGCGGCGCTGCTCGACGAAGCGCCGCTGGCGTGGCAATAGGCGCGGCATGCGTTCGCCGTGGCATAATGAAATACATTTGATTAGACCGCATCCATGCACGAACTGACGATCACCCGCCCCGACGATTGGCACCTGCATCTCCGCGACGGCGTCTATTTGCGCACCACCGTGGCCCATACCGCCCGGCAATTCGGCCGCGCCATCGTCATGCCCAACCTGAACCCGCCGGTCACGACGACCGCACAGGCCGAGGCGTACCGGACACGCATCCTGGCGGCGCTTCCGGCGAACCTGCATTTTGAACCGCTCATGACCTTGTACCTGACGGACAGTACGCCGGCGGCGGAGATTCGTCGCGCCAAGCACAGCGGTATGATCCACGGCGTCAAACTCTATCCCGCCGGCGCCACCACCCACTCCGACGCGGGCGTTACCCGGCTGGACCGTACGTATTCCACGTTGGAAGCCATGCAGGAAGTTGGCTTGCCGCTGTTGGTGCACGGCGAGGTTACCGACGCCGATGTGGACATCTTCGACCGCGAGCGGGTATTCATCGAGCGCCAACTGTCGCCCTTGATCGAACGGTTTCCCGCGCTGCGCATCGTCTTCGAACACGTCACCACCCGCGAGGCGGTAGATTTCGTCGCGGCGGCGCCGGCGCATATCGGCGCCACCCTCACCGCGCATCACCTGTTGATGAACCGCAATCACCTGCTCGCGGGCGGCATCCGGCCCCACCACTATTGCCTGCCGGTATTGAAACGGGAACGCGACCGCGGCGCCTTGCTCCAGGCCGCCGTCAGCGGCAATCCGAAATTTTTTCTGGGGACGGACAGCGCACCCCACGCGCGCTCCGCCAAAGAAACCGCTTGCGGTTGCGCCGGGATCTACACGGCCCATGCGGCGTTGGAGTTCTATGCCGAGGCCTTCGCAGAGGCCGGCGCCCTCGGTAGGCTGGAAGCCTTCGCGAGCTTTCACGGCGCGGATTTCTACGGCATGCCGCGCAATGGCGGCACTATTACCCTGATCAAGGAAGATCAAACCGTGCCCGCTTCATTGCCCTTTGGCGGGGAGACCCTGATACCGCTGCGTGCCGGCGGCGCCCTCAAATGGCGGCTGCACGCGGCGGCGGATTAGATTTAAACGCGCCTACCGCATCGCCGTCCTGTTACCAGCGCCGGCTGACCATGATGTCCCAACTCAGGTAATTGTCCTTCAGTGCGGCGTTCGGGCCGAAGGGTAATTCCGTATTGGTGTAGGTTACTTTGCCGCCGTAGGCGTATTCCAGGGACGTGGCAAGGATCCACTCGGCGTTGATCGGCTGGCTCAAACCCAGGGTGAGATGGTACTTCGAGATCGCGCCAAGGAGCGGGTCGGTGTGCTCGGTGGGAATCGGGTTGCGGCCATAATTATAGCCCCAGCGCAGGACGGTGCCGGTTTGAAACTGATAGACGCCTCCCACCGCCACTACCCATTGGTCGCGCCAGTTATTGGTCGTCGAGGCGGATAGAACCGGGATCGCGGCGGCATTGTCGGGATCGGACGCGGTAACCGTGGTGACGGTCAAGGCGTCCGACCAGTTCAGCCAATCGAGCTTGACCGACACCAGCCAATTCGCGCCGGGATGTACGGCCATCCCCACGGCGATCTCGCGCGGCAAGGCAATGCCGTCGAGATGCACATCGCGATAGATCACCTTTCCCGTTCCTAATGCCGATTGATCGGAGACCAGCGTTCCGTGCCGCAGCGGCAGCGAGGTGCGCGGCGTGAAGCTCGCGCCGAAGGTCAGCGCGTCGGTGGCGTCGTACATCGCGCCGAGCTTGGGACTGAAACTGACATGATAGGCATCGTCGATCCTAGAGCCGAAAAACGACCGGGCCGGCGCGGCGGCGTTGAAGAACGATGTATCGGGAAAGATCTTCTGCGTGATGTCGGCGTAGGCGATGCTGGCGCTGACCCCCAGCGAAAACCGCTCGTTGAACCGGTAGGCAACGCCCGGCGTCACCTTGGCGATGCGCAGCAATACCGACAATTCGTCGCGCGTGCCAAACGCGGTGGCGAGATCCTTGTAGACGCTTCCGGATCCGCCCTGGCCGAAGAAACCAATGCCATAGCTGAGATCACCGCGCCGCCGGGCGTAGCCGAATCCGCCCACCCCGATCACGGTGTTGGACACTCCGCGGTCATTGCCGAAACTGTCTTGATGCCGCACGTCGAGGGCGTAGGCCAATCCCATATAGACATCCAGTGCGTTGCCGGTTATTTGCGTCAGACCGGCGGGATTGGTGTTAAGCGCCGTGGTATCGCGCGCCACCGCGGTGTCGGCCCCGGCCATGCCGTTGGATTCGGTGCCGAAACCGATCACGTTCAAGCCATTGGTAGCGAACGCGGCGCAAGGTAAGGCGAAACATAGTGCCGCACACCGGAGAACTGTGCGTTCAACTTTGGTCATTCAGCTTTCCGCCGAGGTTAGGTCACAGCGTTTCACTGCGATTGTTCTTTGTGTAGTCAGGCCTGATTGAACCTAACGAATCAAGCCACGCCCCCCTCCAGCCCTTTGCTCATTGCGTCCGCGGTACTACAGGATCGCCGCGACAGTTCGCAAAAGGGCGAGATCAATAAAGCCATTAGGGACGAACTCCTGTCAAGAAGAATCGTCACGCCGTCGCCAAATGACCGCAAATCCCGTATTCTGTGGCCATGTTATCCCGCCACTCTAGCTCCATAGCGGACCGTTTTCGCGGCTTTCTGCCGGTGGCCGTCGATGTGGAAACGGCGGGATTCAATCCGCAAACCGACGCCTTGCTGGAAATCGCCGCCGTGACCCTGCACATGAATGAATCCGGCCGGCTGGAATGCGATCAAACCTTCGCCTATCACGTTCAACCCTTTCCGGGCGCCAATCTCGACCCCGCATCCCTCGCCTTTACCGGAATCGACCCGCATCATCCGTTCCGCGAGGCCTTACCGGAACACGACGTCTTGCACAGTCTGTTTCAACCGATAAGAAAAGCGGTGCGCGACAGCGCCTGCACCCGCGCCATTCTGGTTGGACACAACCCCTGGTTCGATCTGGCCTTCATCAACGCCGCCGCGCAGCGGACGGGTATCAAGCGAAATCCGTTTCACCCCTTTAGCGCCTTCGACACCGCCACACTGGGCGGCCTGGCATTCGGCCAGACGGTGTTGTCGCGCGCGGCGCAGGCGGCGGGTATGGCATGGAATACCCAGGAAGCCCATTCGGCGATATACGATGCCGAACAGACGGCGGAGCTGTTTTGCCGCGTGGTCAACCTGTGGGCGGCGTTCCAGGCCAAGGATAGCGGCGCGGCAGAAGAGATGCAGCCGCCGTATTAGACGAGGCGGGTTCGGCGATTCGGCCGGGGTTCGTAAGGGTGCAAATGCGCATGCAAACTCACGGCCTGGCGCTAAGTTTGGCCGTCCTACAGGGGAGAAGAAATCGGGATGTCACAACAGGCCGCCTCATGCGTTTCTGGAAGCGCCCGGCGCGGGCAAATGAACCCAGACGCGAAACCCGCCCAACCGCGGCGAACGCTCGAAACCCATCTCGCCGCGATAAAATCCCACGATCTCATGAACGATGGCCAAACCCAGACCGTAACCGCCGATAGATTCGTCCAAACGCATGCCGCGCTCGGCGAGTTGCGCTAACTTCTCCTGCGGCGCGCCGGGACCATCGTCTTCTATACTGAACTTCAAGCCGGCATCTTCGGTCACATCGAGCACCACTCTGCGCGTCGCCCACTTGCAGGCGTTGTCCAGCAAGTTGCCGAACAATTCCAGCATGTCTTCCCGCTCGGCGGGATAGGTCAAACCCGTGATCCGCCATTCTATCGATAAATTCTTATCACGATGGATTTGCTCAAGCGTCTCCAGCAAGGGCGGCAGCTCCCGGTGAAGATCGAAACGCCGGCCCGGGGTTGTCGCCCCCGCCAGGCGCGCCCGCTTCAATTCACGTCGAATAAAGCTGCCGATGATTTCGCTTTGGCCGCGAAGCTGGGCATGCAGTCGCGGATGGGCTTTGAGTTCCTCGCTGTTGAGCAATTGATCGAGGGCGGTAAGCGGTGTTTTCAAGGCGTGCGCGAGATTGCCCAGGGCATTGCGCGAGTGCGCCAGGCGTTTGCCTAAAATATCCACCAGATGGTTAATCTCTTCCACCAAGGGCACCACCTCCGCCGGCACTTCCTTCCGCAGCTGCTGAATCTCTCCGTGTTCCAGGCGCAACACATCAGCCCGCATTTGCTGCAACGGACGCAGGCTGCGCCGCACTATCCACATCTGCAACGCGATCAAACCTATCAGGATGGCGAAGGTTATCAACAGATACCGCCGCTGAAAATTGCCGTATTCGAACTCAATGGGGGAATAATCTTCGGCAACCGCTATGGTCAACGCGTGGCCGCGCTTTTCGTTACCCGTCACCAGCATGACCAAAGTCTGGCGCTGAGGGCCATGGGTAATCGTCAGCGTTCGAGTACCGGGTATAATCGGCTTTACTTTCAAGGCGTGGTCCCACAAAGAACGAGAATAAACCACGTAGTCGCCGCTCATGATCTGATAGTAATGCCCGGAAAACGGCCGGGAAAAAAGGGGATCGCCGCGGCCTTCCGCCACGATGGGCCGCCCGTCGCGGTCGAACACCATCCCGGCCAACAAGCCTTCGGATTCATTGGTCAAACGTGAGGCGAAATACTGCTCTGTCAAGGTACGCAGCGACACATTTACCACTGCCCATTGTGCGGCGATTAGGGTCAATACCGTCACAGCCAACCCGGTACCGAGACGGGCCTGCAAGGAATGGATCAAACACCGGCTCCGAAGACATATCCCTGACCGCGGCGGGTGGCGATCAATTCCTTGCCCAGCTTTTGACGCAGACGGTTGATATATACCTCTATCACATTGCTGTCCTTGTCCGAGTCAAAATCATAGACATGTTCCGTTATTCGACTCTTGGGCAGGATCTGTCCGGGGTGAAGCATGAAATATCGCAGCAGTCGAAACTCAATGCCTGTCAGTTCCGTTTCTTGACCGTTCGCCGCCGTCACGGTCTGGCGATCCTCGTTCAGGGTCAGACCCGCGACATTCAAGTCACCGCCCGTCTGACCGTGCCCGCGGCGTATCAAGGCATTGATACGCGCCAGCAGTTCTTCGACATGAAAGGGTTTCGCGAGATAATCATCGGCGCCCGCCTTGAAACCTTCCACTTTCTCATGCCAGGCATCGCGGGCCGTGAGAATAATGACCGGAACGCGATTGCCGCGTTTACGCCAGTTTTCCAGCACCTTCAATCCGGGACATCGTGGTAATCCGAGATCCAATACCACCGCATCATAAGGATCTTCATTCCCCATAAATTCGCCGTCGACGCCATTATCCGCCGTATCCACCGCGAAGCCGGCGCGAGCAATATCCTTCTTCAGATGTTCGCTGAGCACGGCGTCATCTTCAACGACCAAGATTCTCATTGTTCTTTTACTCGTCCTCTATTATCGGCTTTCCGCTGTTGGCATCGAAATACGTCTCCCATACTTTACCGTGGTCATCCAGAATTTCGATCTCATAGATCGCGCGCCCATCATGCATCTTCAATTGCGCTTCGATCAATTGACCGGCATGCTGCTCCTTGGCCTTGGCGATGATCTCCTCCAAGGGCACCAGGTTGACCGCCCCGCGTAAATCCTCGATATTTTTGGTATCGCCCTCTGCCCGGCCGCTGCCGATCATCACCCCCACCGTGAATAGCGCAAAGGTTATCGCAAACAGCCCGTTGAGAATGATCGCCCCTCCTCTACCGCGCTTAGAGGCGGCCTGTTCATTATCAGCCGCGCGCTTGAGCCCCGTCACCATGGCACGCGCCGGATTCTCTCGGTGCAGAACACTCTCCGCTACCACTCCAGCCACATGGGTCATCACGAGCAAAACCATAAAATTGGCAAAAAATTCATGTAAATGTTCCAGGGATTTCGTAAAGTCTTTACCGATCCCCGCCACGATACCCGCCGCCGGCCCGGCGTGCTCGTCAGCGCCATACAACAATAATCCGGTAACGCTGAGCAGCGTTAACACCGTTAGCATGATTATAATCATCCAGCCGCCGGCCGGATTATGGCCCAAATAGCGTTTGGCCTTGCCCTTCACGGTATCTCGCACAAAGGTAACCGCCGTCGATGGCGCACAGATGAAGTCGGAAAAACGTGCATGGGCGGTTCCGATAAAACCCCATAGCAGCCGAAACACCAGCAGCCCGATGACCGCATAACCCGCCCATACATGAGGCAGCAGAAAGTCATCATCATCGGTAAAATAAGCGATGAAAAAGGCGGTCACCAGCGTCCAATGGAAAATCCTGATAAGCGGGTCGCAAATCCTGACCTGATTATTAACGCTCATATCGCCTCCGACTGGCTAGCTCATGACAATAAGATTACCTCACCAGTCTGAAATCAAGCTTAAATAAAAGGGTAATAGCGGCTGTGGTTAAATGGTCAGATTCTTCAGCGCTCAACAAACAACAAGGGGCTCGCCGAGCCCCTTGAAGTACGCGCCGCGGCTAGCCGCTGCCAGCGCTAGGAGAGCGGCATGTTCATGTCTTCTTAGCCTTTTCCGCCGCCGCCTTCACCATTTTCTGCAGTTCACCGCGTTGAAATAATTCCATGGTGATATCGCAGCCGCCGACCAGTTGGCCGTCGACGAAGATTTGCGGGAAGGTCGGCCAGCTGGAATAGCCGGGCAAAGCGCGATGCACCTCGGGGTTGTCAAAGATGTTCACCGCGGCGAACTTCTCGCCGCAGGCCGCCAAGGCCTGCGACGCCCGCGCGGAAAACCCGCACTGAGGAAACTCGGGCGTACCCTTCATGAAAATCACCACCGGATTTTCTTCAACCTGTTTTTTAATATATTCCATTGCATCCATTGAATTATTACCTCGAAATAAGTGCTGCATCATTAGCGCCATTCATATCATAAGCCGCGCCATAGGAGTGTACCCGCAACAGAGCCGCCGATTTAACTGACAGTATTTATGGAATTGTCTCACGTCTTACTCGGGAATCTCAATTGCCGTTGGCTGACCCCAGCCCCCGCCGCCAGGGGTATGAATGCTCAAACGCTGTCCAGCCTCGGCTTGAAAACTTATCTTGGCAGGCAAGGGTTTATCGTCCAAATAGTTAACCCCCATCGCCCCGCCTTCACCCCCCTGCAAACCCCAAGGCCGCCGGCGGCGGCGCTCAGTCAATAAGGTGACGTCGGTATTCGCTAAGAACTCAAATTCGCGGATCAACCCGTCCCCCCCTGGGAATTGCCCGCTGCCGCCGGAACCGCGCCGGATTTCATAACGCCGTATCCGCAGCGGGAAATGCATCTCCAAACTCTCGATGGGGGTGTTGCGGGTATTGGTCATATGGGTCTGCACCGCGCTCAAACCTCCGCCGGCCGGACCGGCCCCCATGCCACCGCCCAAGGTCTCATAATAATCCCAAGCAGACGGCCCGGCGCGTGTACCCATGGCAACATTGTTCATGCTGCCGTGACTGGCGGCGGGAATCCGCGACGGCATGGCCTGCGCCAAGGCCCCCATCATCACATCCACCACTCGGGTGCTGGTCTCCACGTTACCGGCGGCCACCGCGGCGGGAGGCCGCGCGTTGAGCAGGCTACCCGACGGCGCACTGATGGAAATAGACCGGAAACTTCCGGCGCAATCCGGGATATAGTCCGGCATCAGACAACGAAATACGTAATAGACTCCCGCTGCCGCCACCGACAAGGGGCAATTGATGTTGCCGGGCACTTGCGGCGCGGTACCGGTAAAATCCACATGCACCTTGCCCGCCGCGACGCTGAGCGTAGCTACGATGGGGATGTCGCCGTTGCCCATGCCGTCGTCATCCATGACATCACGGTAGCTGTAAACACCGTCGGGTATCCGGGATAAAGCGCCCTCGCTCAGTCGTTCCGCGTAATCATTGAGGGCGGCAAGCCCGCGAAAATATTCCGCCACACTCATGTCTTGCACCAATTCGCCGAGGCGGCGCACGCCGCAATAATTAGCGCTGATCTGCGCCGCAAAATCGCCGTGGCCCTGACGGGGATTAGCCATCCGGCTGAGGATGGAGGTCAACAATGCGGTATCCATAATGCCGTCGCGCAGCAAATAACCGGGCGGTATCACGATGCCCTCCTCATCCAGACTTCGGGAGATGGGCATGGAGCCGGGCGATGACGCCCCGATATCGGCGTGGTGGGCACGATTTGCCACGAATCCCACCAAGCCGGATTGGACGAACAACGGGGCGATAAGCGTCACATCGGGCAAGTGAGTCCCGCCCAGATAGGGATCGTTGACGATCACCATATCGCCGGGCCGCCATGCCAGGCCTCCCACGATGCCCTGCATGGCATAGGCCATACTGCCGAGGTGCACGGGTATGTGCGCCGCCTGCGCGCACAACAGGCCTTGCGGATCAAAAATCGCGCAGGAGAAGTCGAGGCGATCTTTGATGTTGGGCGACAAGGCGGCGCGCTGCAGCACCGCGCCCATTTCGTCGCACACCGCGGCGACGCGGCTGGAAAACAGGCTGAGTTCAATGGGATTCACGAGAGCCCTCTTAGCAAACGCCGCGGACGAATCCGAAGACCCGCGCCTTGAACTGGACTTCCGACTCATTTAGACTCAGTCTTCCCTGCAATACCCTCAACCCTTAGCACTCACCGCTCAAATAGGCGTCGCAAATTTGAGAGTGAAGTGTCCCTATGGTAACTGGACGATATCTGAGGGTGTCTAAAGGATCGATAACAGAATACTCCACTGGCGAGAACAACAGGAGACTCGATATGGAACACAAATTACCCGAATTGCCCTATGCCATGGACGCCCTCGCGCCCCATATTTCCAAGGAAACCCTCGAATATCACTACGGTAAGCACCACAAGACCTATGTCGACAACTTAAATAAGCTGATCCCGGGCACCGAATTCGAAAAGATGAGCCTGGAAGAGATTATCAAGAAATCCTCCGGCGGGATCTTTAACAACGCCGCGCAGATCTGGAATCACAGCTTTTACTGGAACTGCCTGAGCCCCAAGGGCGGCGAGCCAAGCGGCGCCTTGGCCGACGCCATCAAAAAGGCCTTCGGCTCCAGCGATGAGTTCAAGCAGAAATTTTCTCAGACAGCCGTCACCACCTTCGGCTCGGGCTGGGCGTGGCTGGTAAAAAATACCGCCGGCGGGTTGGAGATTGTCTCGACTTCCAATGCCGGTTGCCCGCTCACCGAAGGCAAGAAGCCGCTGCTGACCTGCGACGTGTGGGAACATGCTTACTATATCGACTACCGCAACGCCCGCGCCAAATACGTGGAAACGTTTTGGAAGATCGTCAACTGGGATTTCGTCGCGCGAAACTTCAAGGGCTAAGCGGCCAGTTACCAATCGCGGGGAAGGAAGCGTCCTTCCCCGCTGCCACAAAATCTTCATGAAAGCGCTATATTTTTGTAGCGTCCCTTCCTTATCCTCCCGCCCGCGGTCGGCGACGCTCTTATCGACCGAAGCCGCGCAACGGAGGTAAGTATGGGCATAGAACACCGCTGGAGCAGGCGTCAAGAGGTCTGCTTGAACGCCATCGTCCTTCATCGCCCCCTGGGACTGTTACAGGTCAAAATCCTGGACCTCGGCGTGGAAGGCGCTTTCATCTCCGCCGAACACCTCGAATTGCCCGTTCCGGCGACCGTGGAATTGACCTTTGCCGTGGACGTCGGCAGCAGGCAAACCATCTACCAAATAGACGCCATGACGATTCATCGTATCCGCAATGGTTACGGCCTGATGTTCATGAATTTCAAACTCGATTTCTTCCAGGCCCCCAAGGGCATTCTCTACGCGGCCTAACGGTAAATCGCCGACAATTGCCTTGTCATAATATGTCACATCACTGTCATATTTCCTGTATAGACTGCGAGCAACTGTGATGGAACAGTTATGGAAATTTCCAAAGTTGTCCGTGCATTCCGTCAGGACTGCGTCGACAGCATATCTACTCGAGAGCCATAAGGAGCTTTTATGTTTAACAAACTGACCAACCACCTCTTAGTAGGCGCCGCCTTCCTCGCGGCCGGGAGTATTGGCAGCGCCTCCGCCGACCAAGTGACCGAAATCGCCGGCGCCGGCGCTACCTTCCCCTATCCCATCTACGCAAAATGGGCGGAGGCCTATAATCAAAAGACCGGGGTAAAACTCAACTATCAATCCATCGGTTCCGGTGGCGGCATCAAGCAGATCAAGGCCAAAACCGTGGACTTCGGCGCCTCCGACGCCCCCCTGCCGGCCGCGGACCTGGATGAGGCCGGACTGATGCAGTTCCCGATGATCATCGGCGGCGTGGTGCCGGTAGTAAACCTGCCCGGCATTAAAGCCGGTGAAATCAAACTCGACTCCACGGTTCTGGCCGAAATCTATCTGGGCAAGATCGCCAAGTGGAATGACAAGGCGATCGCGGAATTGAACAAGGGCGTCAAGCTGCCGGCCACCGATATCAGCGTCGTGCACCGTTCCGACGGTTCCGGCACCACCTGGATATTCACCAACTACCTTACCAAGGTCAATAAAGACTGGGCGGAGAAAGTCGGCAACAACACAGCGGTCTCTTGGCCGACCGGCGTGGGCGGCAAGGGCAACGAAGGTGTTGCCTCCTATGTCACCCGTATCAAGGGTTCCATCGGTTACGTGGAATATGCCTATGCCCTGCAAAACAAGATGACCCACGTCAAGCTGCAGAACCGCGACGGCAACTACGTCGAGCCCACCAGTGAAAACTTCCAGGCCGCCGCGGCCAACGCCGACTGGGCCCATGCCCCCGGCTACTATCTGGTGTTGACGGACCAACCCGGCAAGGATGCCTGGCCCATCAGCGGTGCCAGTTTCATTCTGCTGCACAAAGCGCAGGCCAAACCCGAGGTGGCCGAGGCCGTGTTGAAGTTCTTCGACTGGTCTTATCACAACGGCGCCAAGATGGCGGAAGAGCTGGATTACGTCCCCATCCCCGAGAATGTGGTCAAGCTGGTCGAAAATACCTGGCAACAGGAGATCAAGGGCAGCAACGGCCAGGCGGTGTGGAAGTAACCTTGGTGCAATAAGACGCCGTATATTATAATTCCGTCGCCTCATCATCCGAGGCGGCGGAATATTATAAAGACCGGCAGCGGTCTCTGATCTTAAACGCCGCCCTGTGAATGAATCTCCGCCTTGATGCGCGATATCACGGTGAGAGCGGGTTCATTGATCATCCTGTTTTCTTGTTCTTTTAGATCCGAGGTATGAGGTTCAGCCTTTGAACACCGAATCCGTAACAACCCAGTTGGCTCTCAACTTCCGGCGCGGCGGGATCATCGACGGCATCTTCAAAAACATCACGCAGCTAAGCGCCTTCATCGTCTTTGCCATGGTGATCGCCATCCTGGCGTCTTTGTGGGTTGGCGCCCTGCCCGCCCTGCATAAATTCGGTTTCGGCTTTCTCACCGGCACCGCATGGGACCCGGTCACGGAACAATTCGGGGCGCTGCCCGCGATCTTCGGCACCGTGGTCAGCTCGGCCATCGCCATGCTCATCGGCGTGCCCATCAGTTTCGGTATCGCTATTTTCATCACCGAGCTCTCGCCCCAGTGGCTAAAGCGGCCTGTCGCTACCGCGGTGGAATTGCTGGCGGCGATTCCCAGCATCATCTACGGCATGTGGGGCTTGTTCGTATTCGCCCCGCTGTTCGCCGATCATGTGCAGCCATGGCTAAGAGAAAATCTTGGGGATTTGCCTGGCGTCGGCATGCTCTTCCAGGGACCGCCCATGGGCATCGGTTTGTTCACGGCGGGCCTGATCCTGGCCATCATGGTCATCCCCTTCATCTCCGCGGTCATGCGCGACGTCTTCGAAGTGGTGCCGCCCCTGCTCAAGGAGTCGGCCTACGGCCTGGGCGCCACTACCTGGGAAGTGGTGCGCAACGTGGTGCTCCCCTATACCAAAGTCGGAATCGCCGGCGGCATCATGCTGGGGCTGGGGCGCGCCCTGGGCGAGACCATGGCGGTGACCTTCGTCATCGGCAACGCCCATGAGATCTATTCTTCGCTGTTCATGCCCAGCAATACCATCTCCTCCTCTCTGGCCAACGAATTCACGGAGGCGGTGGGCGCGACCTATACGTCGGCGCTGTTCGCCCTGGGTCTGATCTTATTCGTCATCACCTTTGTGGTCCTCGCCCTGGCCAAACTGTTGCTGCTGCGCCTGACCGCCCAAGAAGGCAAGCGGAGCTGACCGTATGAACCTCTATACCCGCCGCCGCCTCGTCAATATCATGAACCTCACCGTCTCGATGCTGGCGACCTTGTTCGGGTTGTTCTGGCTGACGTGGCTGCTGTGGACCTTATTCGATAACGGGTTGCATTGGCTGAGACTCGACGTCTTCACCCAGATGACGCCGCCGCCGGGCAGCGCCGGCGGCCTCGCCAACGCGATTTTCGGCAGTGTGATCCTCACCGGTTTTGCCACCCTGATCGGGACACCCTTGGGCATATTGGCGGGTACGTACCTCGCCGAATTCGGGCGCTATTCGCGCTTGGCCTCAATAGTGCGCTTTATCAATGACGTCCTGCTCAGCGCGCCCTCTATCATCATCGGCGTCTTCGTCTACGAGCTGGTGGTCGTCCCTTCCGGCCATTTCTCGGGCTGGGCAGGTTCGCTGGCCCTCGCTCTGATCATGATTCCCGTCGTCGTCAGGACCACCGAAGACATGATGCGGCTGGTTCCTGATTCTCTACGCGAGGCGGCTGCGGCGCTGGGCGCGCCGCGCTGGAAAATGATCTCCGATGTCGTGTATCGCGCATCGGTTACCGGTATCCTCACCGGGATCCTGCTGGCGATCGCGCGCATCAGCGGCGAGACCGCGCCGCTGTTGTTCACGGCGCTCAATAATCAGTTCTGGAGCAACGATATGGGCACACCCATGCCCAACCTGCCGGTGGTAATCTTTCAGTTCGCCATGAGTCCCTATGAAGACTGGCATCACCTGGCATGGGCCGGCGCCCTGTTGATAACCTTGACCGTCCTATTCATGAATATCGTGGTCCGCACCGTGTTGCGTCCGCAAAGACAGGGGAAATGATCCATGTCCACCAAAGAAGGCGCCTTGCCCTTTCAAATGACCGTCGATAAACAAGCAAAGCCGGCCGGCGCGGCGAAGCGGGAAGACGCCCTGCCGCTAGCGGAGAACGTCGCGGCCAAGCAGACGGCCGTTATCGATATCGCCAATCCCAAGATGGTGATCCAGAATCTCGATTTCTATTATGGCAAATACCGGGCGCTGGAATCGATCAATATGCAGATCGCAGAAAAGCAGGTAACGGCGTTCATCGGGCCCTCCGGCTGCGGCAAATCCACCGTGTTGCGTACCTTCAACCGCATTTATGAACTCTACCCGGAACAGCGGGCCACCGGAAAGATTCTGCTCGACGGCGTCGACGTCCTGGAAAAACGTCAGGACCTCAATCTGCTGCGCGCCAAGGTCGGAATGGTATTCCAAAAGCCCACACCCTTTCCCATGTCGATCTACGACAACATCGCCTTCGGCATCAAACTCTATGAACAGCTGTCGCGCAGCGAGATGGCCGACCGCATTGAATGGGCGCTAAGCAAGGCCGCGCTGTGGGATGAGGTCAAGGATAAACTCAAGCAAGGCGGCACGCGCCTCTCGGGCGGCCAGCAACAACGCCTATGCATCGCCCGCGCCATTGCGGTAAAACCGGAAGTGCTGCTGCTGGACGAACCCGCTTCGGCCTTGGATCCCATCTCAACCGCGCACATCGAAGAACTGATCAACGAACTGAAAAGCGACTATACTATCGTCATAGTCACCCATAACATGCAACAGGCCGCCCGCGTGTCGGATTATACCGCCTTTATGTACCTCGGCCGTTTGATCGAATTCAACGATACCAATTCCATCTTCACCAATCCGCACCGCAAGGAAACGGAAGACTACATTACAGGCCGCTACGGCTGACGCAAACCAGAGTGAGAAAAGTCATTTATGGAAAAGAGCATTAGCAATCATACTTCCCAACAATTCAACGTTGCGCTGGAAGATATCCGCAACCGCGTTCTTACCATGGGCGGTATGGTGGAACAGCAACTGGCGGACGCTATTCGCGCCCTGCTGAACGTCGATACCCGTCTCGCCGAGGCAGTCATCACCGGCGACCTCAAGGTCAATGCCCAGGAGGTTGCCATTGACGATGAATGTGTGCAGATCATCGCCCGCCGCCAGCCCGCCGCCACGGACTTGCGACTCATCATCGCCGTCATTAAGACCATCACCGATCTGGAGCGTATCGGCGATGAAGCGGAGCGCATCGCGCACATGACGGTAAGTATCGCCCAAGCCGGCGCGGACGATAAGCGCAATCCCCATTACTACATCGTGCATCTCGCCGACCAGGTCAAACACATGCTCCACGAGGCCCTGGATGCCTTCGCGCGTATGGATGCGGAGGCGGCGGTGATGGTGTGGCGCCAGGATTTTAAGGCGGATCAGGAGTACGAAGCGATAACTCGACAACTGGTCACCTACATGACGGAAAACCCGCCATCCATTCCCAAGGCGCTGGACATCATGTGGTCGGCCCGCGCCTTGGGGCGCATCGGCGACCGCTCCCGTAACATCTGCGAGTACGTCATCTATTTGGTGCACGGCAAGGACGTACGCCACACCAGCATCGAAAACATGGAAAAGGAAGTGCGGGAACAAGGCAGCCGCTGACGGACTTTAAAGACGACGTTACAATTAATTATTGGCGGCGCGGTCGATGACGCGGATAAGCGCATTGGCGGGAAAAACGCAACTGAAGGTACTGCCCTCACCCAACTTGCTGCTGATCGATAAAGCGGCATTGTGCCGTTCCAACACATGTTTGACGATGGCCAAGCCCAGACCCGTTCCCCCGCTCTGTCTTGATCGCGCCGCATCCACCCGATAAAAACGCTCGGTGACGCGCGGTATATCGAGTTCCGCGATGCCCACACCGGTGTCGTGAACCTCGAAGTGCGCTCCAACGCCGTCCGCATACCAACGAATAGTGATCCTGCCGCCCGCCGGCGTATAGCGCACCGCATTGGCCACCAGATTCGTAAAGGCGCTGCGTAATTCCTCCCGATTTCCGCGCAGCAGCAGTTCTTCCTCCGCCTCAAGGCGGATATCGTGTTTGCCGCCGCTCAAGGTCTTGGCCTCTGCATAAAGCAGATGCAGCATGGCGTATACCGTCACCTCCTCCATACGCACCGGACGCTGATCCGTCTCCAAGCGCGCCAGCAGCAGCAAGTCGTCGACAATATGCTGCATGCGCGCGGTCTGTTCGCTCATCAACTTCAAGGCATGCTGCCGGTCCTCGGAGGGCGTTGCGGGATTATCGGCCAGGGTCTCCAGAAAACCGCTGATGACCGTCAAAGGCGTGCGCAACTCATGAGAGACATTGGCGACGAAGTCGCGCCGCACCTTTTCCAATTTATGGAGACGGGTATTGTCGCGCGCTACCAGCAGCAGCTGTTCCTTGCCATAGGGCACCACGCTCACCACCAAGATCATGCCCTCGTTATCCGGCGAGGGAAATTCCACGGGATCGCCGAAACGCCGGGCGCGGAAATGCTGGATAAAGACCGGATGTCGCACCAGGTTCATGATGCGCTGTCCGATATCCTGCGGAGCACGCAATCCCAATAAGTATCCCGCGGCGTCGTTGAACCATTCGATCTCGCCGCTGGTGCGCAACACCACGGTTGCATCGGGCATGGCGGCGGTAAATTCACGAAAGCGACGCAAATACTGGGCAATGGTACGCTTGCGCCGCCGATGATGCTGGCGCAGGCGATAGAGTAGGTAATACACCTCTCCCCAAATACCATGGTTCCCGCGGGGCGGCGGTCCGGCGCCGGTACTCAACCAATGTTCCAAGCGTTGCAATTTATACAAATGAAAGGCCAGATAAAACACCGTCGCCAGCCACAGACATAGCAGCATATGGCCGCTCAGCCCGCCCGCCAACAAACCCGCCACCAGCAAGCCGATGATCAACGAGATTTCAGCGAACCAGGGATTGATCAAGGCCTATTCCTGCATCGAGAACCGATAACCCGCGCCGCGTACCGTTTGGATTAGACGATCATAACCGTGCGAGCCCAGGACCTTGCGCAAGCGCAGGATATGCACATCCACCGTACGTTCCTCCACGTAGACATCACCGCCCCATACCCGATCCAACAGCTGACCGCGGCTGTAGACCCGTTCGGGATGGGTCATAAAAAAATACAATAAGCGATACTCCGTCGGCCCCATGACCAAGATATCGTCACCCGCCGTGACGCGATGGCTGGCCGCATCCAGGCGCAAGTCTCCCACCTCGATCACTTCCGCCGTGACGTGCGGTGCGGCCCGGCGCAGCACCGCATTGATGCGCGCCACCAGCTCGCGAGGCGAAAAGGGCTTGGTGACGTAATCGTCGGCCCCGCTGTCGAACCCCCTGATTTTATCAGACTCCTCGCCGCGGGCGGTCAACATGATGACCGGCACCTCGCGGGTGAGGTCATTCTTTTTCAACTGCCGAGCATACTCGACGCCGCTCATCCCCGGCAGCATCCAGTCCAGCAAGATCAAATCCGGCAGTTGTCCCGCAATCCGCGATTGGGCCTCCAGCGCATCGCCGGCCATGCCCACCTCATAACCCGCCTTGCGCAAGGCCATGGCCACCATCTGCTGAATAGCCGGCTCGTCTTCTATGAGTAAGATGTTCACAGCCATACGCATCGCCCGTCAATTTAGAGTATGACGATTACAATACAAGAATGTTACAGCTATATTATCCCCATCATAGTATAGCCAAGTTCCCCTCGGGGACTCCGCCGCCCGGCCTCTTAACCGCGCCGCATCGCGAACCGCCGGTTTGCCACTGCTCAAGAGAGCTTGTACCATTGCCCCTTCGGGATTTCCGGCAGCCCCGGTGGAGCTGCTTTTTTTGCTTTTAAGGATGGTCAAAGATCAGGTTATGTCAGAGGCATTGATGTCGACTTACACACGGCTCCCGGTGACCTTCGAGCGCGGTGAAGGGCCATGGCTATGGGATACTACGGGCAAGAAATACCTGGACGCGCTCAGCGGCGTGGCGGTATGCGGTTTGGGTCATGCCCACCCCGCGGTGGCTGAGGCACTGTGCCAACAGGCTCGCCGACTGGTCCATACCTCCAATATCTACGGCGTCGCCAAGCAACAGGAACTGGCGGAGCGGCTCACACGCCTCAGCGGCATGGAACGGGCCTTTTTCTGCAACTCCGGCGCCGAGGCCAACGAGGCGGCCATCAAGCTGGCGCGTCTCTACGGCCACAATAAAGGTATCGCCGTCCCCACGATCGTGGTGGCGGAGAACAGTTTCCACGGCCGCACCCTGGCAACACTGACCGCCACCGGCAACCGCAAGACCCAGGCCGGTTTCGAGCCGCTGGTGAGCGGCTTCCTGCGGGTGGCCTACAATGACCTCGATGGCTTGCGGACTATCGCCAAAAACAGCACCGAAGTGGTAGCGGTGTTGTTGGAGCCGGTGCAGGGCGAGGGCGGCGTCAACATCCCGGATGATGATTATCTCGCCGGAGTGCGCGCGGTGTGCGATCAATACGGCTGGCTGATGATGCTGGATGAGGTGCAGACCGGCATGGGCCGCACCGGCCGCTGGTTCGCCTATCAGCATACCGCCATCGTCCCCGATGTAATTACCGTCGCCAAGGGACTGGCCAACGGCGTCCCCATCGGCGCCTGCCTGGCGCGGGGCGAGGCGGCGCACACCTTCAAACCCGGCAATCACGCCACCACCTTCGGCGGTAATCCTCTGGCGTGCAGCGCGGCACTGGCGGTGCTCGAGACCATCGAGACCGGCAATCTCCCGGCGCGGGCCGCCGAACTCGGTAGCCGAATGACGGCGCGACTGCGAAACAAGCTCATCCCCGGCGACGGTGCCGAACGCAAACTGGTCAATGCCGTTCGCGGCAAAGGACTGATGATCGGTATTGAGCTGGACCGGCCCTGCGGCGAATTGGTGGGGCAAGCGTTGCAACAAGGTTTACTCATCAATGTCACCGCCGAACGGGTGATCCGCCTGTTGCCGCCCTTGATCTTGAACGATCAACAAGCGGATCAAATCGTCGACACCGTCGCTGAACTGGTGATTGCCTTCGCACGCGCCGGCGGCGCCTGAGCGAACTACGATGGCGGTCCGTCATTTTCTATCTTTACTCGACCTTTCAGCCGCGGAGCTACGGGCGTTGCTGGCGCGTTCCAGCGAACTGAAGGCCATGCATCAACGCCACATGGGATACGAGCCCCTCAAAGGCAAGATATTGGGGATGATCTTCGAGAAATCTTCCACCCGTACCCGCGTTTCCTTCGAAGCGGCCATGGTGCAATTCGGCGGCCACGCCATCTTCCTCTCGCCCCGCGACTCTCAGCTGGGCCGCGGCGAACCCATCGAGGACACTGCCCGCGTGCTGTCGCGCATGGTGGATGCGGTGATGATCCGTACCTATGAACACAGCAAATTAGAGCGATTCGCCGCCTATTCCCGGGTGCCGGTGATCAACGCCCTCACCGACCGCGAACATCCCTGCCAATTGCTGGCGGACATGCAGACCTTCTTCGATCATCGCGGCGATATCCGCGGCAAGACCGTGGTGTGGTTGGGCGACGGCAACAATATGTGCCACTCCTATATTCATGCCGCACAGCGCCTGGATTTCGAGTTGCGTATCGCCAGTCCCGACGGTTACCGGCCGGATGCCGCAATCCTTGACGCCGCCGTCGGCCGTGCCGTGCTGGTAGACGATTCGGCCGCCGCCGTTAAAGACGCGGATCTGGTGGTCACCGACGTGTGGGCCAGCATGGGCCAGGAAGAGGAACAGGAGGTGCGCCGCCGCGCCTTCGCGCCCTATCAGGTCAACGCTGAGCTCATGGGACGAGCCAAACCCGATGCCCTGTTCATGCACTGTCTGCCCGCCCATCGTGACGAAGAAGTCTCCGCCGCGGTCATCGACGGTCCGCGGAGCGTGGTATGGGAGGAAGCGGAAAACCGCCTGCATTCGCAAAAGGCGCTGTTGGAGTTATTGCTCTGCAGTGGATAGGTCTTGTTATTTTTTTGTTTTTTTATTTAACCACCAATATCTAAACTGCCGAAAACACCAACTTGATCGCTGTTCGGCAATAAAAAAGGGCGGACCTTCTCAGGCCCGCCCCTTCCTCTGCGTTCAGGCATCCGTACCTATGGCAACAGACTGGATAGATAATTGGCCAAGGCCTTGATCTCATCGTTGGACAGGCCCTTGGCGATACCCTGCATCATTCCCGCCGGATCGTTGGCGCGGGCGCCGTCGCGTAAATCGGTCAGTTCCTTGATGAGGTAATCGCGGTGCTGCCCGCCAATCACGGGAAATTGCGAAATATTGGGGGCCTTGCCCTTGCCGCGCTCGCCGTGACAATTTACGCAACCGTATACGTTCTTATCAGGGATACCATTGTAGAAAATCTTCTCGCCTTTTTCAGCCAGTTTACTGTCCACGCTGGCAAGCGGCTTGGAGGCCATCTTTTGCGACGCAAAATAGCTGCCGATGTCCAAGGCATCCTGCTCGGAGGCCACTGTGGCAGCCATGCCGGCCATGGTCTCGTTGTTGGCGCGCAACCCTGATTTGAAGTCCTCAACCTCTTTAGCGATATAGCTCGCATATTGACCGGCCAGCCGCGGGAAGGTGGCATCTTCACTATTACCGGTAGCGCCGTGGCAACTCTGGCATAAGGCCGATTTGTCCGCTCCGGCCTTGGGATCGCCCTTCATGCCGTACGTACCTAAATCGGCCTGCGCCACCCCTGTGCTCAGCGCTAATGCCAAGATCGTCACCCACAAATGCGCCTTGTTCCACATGTCTCCCCCCTCTCTCTCGCTGCTGACTCAGTTATCCCGCTGCTCAGTGTTGACTTTTTCGTTGTGAAGTCGAGAAATAGCTATATTACAGGCTCCACGTTTTGCGTCAATCCATCCATTCTTTCCCCCTACACATGCGCCCCAAGCCAGGCTGCCGCGCGAAGACATCATTAATCCCCCCCTAGCATAGGTATACCGGCAGTACCCATCGTAACTCATGATCGTCGCTGTCGATTATTCGGCACATGTTTGGTCAGCAGGAACCGCAAAATATTACGTAAAAACAATAATTAATTACTTTCCCCGCTTCGTTCAAGCCCGTGGTCGCGCCTAGGGTAGACTCCGCAGCAAATATCTGGGAAAATCAAACGCATTCGAAATATAATAATAATAGTTGTATAAAAATCATTTGGCGGCCTTCAGGCCGCTTTTTTATTGGCCGTGCATTGGGAGGGCAAACCCGCGTCGGCAATAGTAGGCGATATCCCGCTCGATCTCATCCCGAACTCGGTCAATGGCTTGAAGTACGTTGCCGTTCATCACGGTTACCGCATTGACCGATTCAGCCTCGATACCATAAACAAGTACGACCTCGGGGAGGTTCCCCAAGACACTGAGCAATTCGAACATGGCCCGCAGCCTCATCCCATGACTGGACAGACAGTCCCCGGATAACTCAATCAACTGAAGCCCGGAGAGACGATAAACCGTACCGGGGGCCCCAGCATTCATCACCGCATCCACCACTATCGCAATATCCGCGGCTCCCAGCAGGGCGGGCAATTCGCCGCCGGGCGAGCGACATGCCGTCACCGTCACTTGTTCGCTATTGGCGGCCACCCGCTCGGACTCGGCGAGTAATTCAGCCACACGCCAACCCGCCCAGTCATCGCCGTAAGGCGAGCCGATACCGATGACGCTCACACGGGGCATGGATGGCCCTCACAATCGATGCAGGCGCAGGTCGAGAAAGTGGCTGGCACAGGAGATACAGGGGTCGTAATTGCGTATCACCTGCTCGCAATGCATGCGCAGTTGCTCCTGGGCCTGATCCAAACCTAAGGCCGCTATGCTCTGATGAAGATCTTGCTCGATACGCGCCTGATTCTGGCTGGTGGGCGGTACGATACGGGCGCTGACGACGCGGCCCGCGGCATCCAGTTCGTAGCGATGCCACAAAAAACCGCGCGGGGCCTCGGTACAACCGTAGCCCACGCCGGCCCGCGCCGGTGCCGTCACATACGGAGATGACGCCGGCACGTAAGTGTCGAGCAAACGCACAGCCTCACCCAAGGCGTAATATACCTCCGCGGCGCGCGCCACAATGCTGTGAAACATGTTATAGCTGGGCCAAGAAAGTCCCGCTTCGGCCAGAACCTCGCTTACGGTCTCGGGCAGGCGATCGAGATTGAGATTCAACCGCGCCAGGGGTCCCACCAAATACGGCTCGCCTGCCAACAGGCAATGCAGCGCCGTGGAATGCGGAACTTGGTGTTCCTTAAAATGATGATCGAATTCCGCGATGGCGACGTCCAGCCCGCGCGTAGAGACGAGACGTCCCGCATTCATGGGATATTCGTCGGGGTGGCGCATCGCGACACAGGTAATGGCGGCGCGGCGATCGGGCATGGGCAGACTTGCCGTCCAGCGGACCAGCGCCGCCGCCTCCGGCAGGGCCGCGCGCAGCTTGTCGCGCAGAACGGCGACCTCTCCCAAAGACGGGGCATGATGAAAACCGCCCACCCGCGCCCCCACCGGATGTACCGAGCGCGCCCCGAATAAGCGGATGAGTTCATTGCCCAAGGCCTGCAGGCGCAGGCCGCGCCGCACTTCGTCCGGGTAGACCTTGGCCATCTCGATGATAGTGTTGAAACCGAGAAAATCCGGCGCCGCCAACAGATGGATATGCAGGCAGTGGCTCTCGATCCACTCGCCGCAATAAAACACCCGGCGCATGGCCCGCACCCACGAACCGGGATCGATGCCCAAGATGGACTCGATGGCCTGCACCGCGCTCATTTGATAGGCCACGGGACAGATGCCGCAGATACGCGCCACCATGTCCGGCACTTCGTGATAGTCGCGCCCTTCCAGCAGCTTCTCGAACAGGCGCGGCGGCTCGTAGATGCGCAGTTTGAGGTCGACGATGCGCCCCGCCTCGATCATCACCTCCAGGGCGCCTTCGCCCTCCACGCGGGCCAGCGCCGGGACATTGATGGCGATGCGCCGTTCCTCGCTCATTCGCCGCCCTCCCCTGGGGGCATCAACGGTTTCCCCCGCGCTTGTTTCGCCGCCTGCACAAAAGCGGGCGCGGCATTGTTGATGGTGAGAAAGCGGCGGGCTATGGCTTCCGGCACCAGACCCAGACCGGCGAAACGCCGCGTCAAAGAAGCGGTATTGACGTTCTCCGCCGGCCCGTAACAGGCATAACACTCGCGCCCGAAGCTCGGACACAAGGCCCCGCACCCGGTCTGGGTCACCGGACCCATGCACGGCAGGCCCTTCGCCACCAGCACACACACATTGTTGGCGCGCTTGCACTCCATGCACATGCTGTCGCGGCTTACCGCCGGGACCACGCCGAACAACAAGGAGCGCAACGCCGCCACTACCTGGCGCGTATTCACCGGGCAGCCCCACAATTCGAGATCCACCGCCACATGGGCGGCGATGGGCGTGGAAGTGGCGAGACTGTTGATATAACGCGGCGAGGCATACACCGCATTAATCCATTGCCGGCCGTCGGCGAGATTACGCAGCGCCTGTACGCCGCCCGCGGTGGCGCAGGCGCCGATGGTAATGAGATATTTGCTGTTGGCGCGGATACGCCGGATACGTTCCAGGTCTTCGGGCGTGGCGATACTCCCTTCCACAAAGGCGATATCCACCCGCGCGTCGGGCTCCAGCGCCCCCGCCTCGGCAAAGTGCACGATATCCACCAACTCGCTCAAGGCCAACAGCGCCTCGCCCGCATTCAAAAAGGCCAATTGGCAGCCGTCGCAGCTGGAAAATTTATGCACCGCAATGCGCGGTTTCGAATTACTCATCTCGGTCTTCGTTCCGCCCTCCAGGATTTAGCTCGCTCAAAAACCCTTTACGCCAAACAATTCCTTAATTTCAGGATACGCGAACACCGGTCCGTCTTTGCAAATAAATTTGCCGCCGTACTGGCAGTGGCCGCAATGGCCGACGGCGCATTGCATGTTGCGTTCCATGCTGAGATAGATCGCCGCCTCGTCCATGCCGCGCTGGGTGAGGTTCCGCGCCGCGGCGCGCATCATTCCTTCCGGACCGCACATCATCGCCATGGTGCGAGCGGGATCAAGATGAATACCGTCGAACAATTCCGTGACCAGGCCGACGTGCCAGGGCCACAACGCCGCGCCCTCATCGGCGGCGATGACCACCTCGGTGCCGGGTTGTTTCGCCCACTGCGCGTAACGCTCGCGCCACAACAGATCATTGGCGTGTTTGACGCCTTGCATAATGATTAAACGCCCGTAGCATTCGCGGCGATTCAAGACGTAATTGATCACCGAGACCGTTGGCGCGCAACCCAAACCGCCGGTCACGATCAACACATCCCGGCCTTGCGCCTCCCGCAAGGGCCAGCCGCGCCCGAAAGGACCGCGTATCCCCACATAGTGTCCCGTCCGCAATTGCGCCAAGCCGCGCGTCACGCGCCCGACCACACGGATGGTGTGATCGTAAAGGTGCTCGTCGCGCGGATCGGAGACGATGGAGATGGCCACCTCGCCCACGCCGTAGAGATACACCATATTGAACTGGCCGGGCTGAAAGTCGTAAGCGCGTTGCACCGCCGAATCGGTGAACCGCAGGCGCAAAGTAAAAATGCCGGCCGCCTCCTCGAGGCGTTCGACGACCTCCGCCTCATGCGAGAGATAGGGATTTCTCACTTTCCTGCTCCACAGATGGCAGCCGCCTCTTCGGTGATATCGATGCCCACCGGGCACCAGGTGACGCAGCGCCCGCAGCCCACGCAGCCGCTGCTGTCGAACTGGTCGTGCCAACTGCCCAGCTTATGCGTCAGCCATTGCCGGTAGCGGGTCCGGGTGTCGGGGCGGATAGTAAGGCCGTGAATATAGCTATGGCCTTGCGCGAAACAGGAATCCCATTCGCGCACATGCTCGCTATCCTCTCCATTCAAGCGCGGCTGCTCGCTCTGCGCATGGCAAAAACAGGTGGGACAGACGGAGGTGCAGTTACCGCAGGAAAGACAACGCTCCGCCACCTCTTGCCAACGGGGATGATCGAGATTGGCGAATAAGGCATCGCGCAGATTACGGCCGGGCAAGGTCCGGGTCTGACACTGTACCGCCAGTTGCAGCTGATCCGCGGCCATATGGCAGTGCGCCGTCGTTGCCGCGCCGAGCGCCAAGCCGTCAAGGATTTGCTTACCCTTCGCGCTCCCCGCGGTGGTGACGAACCCGTCGTCGAGTTCATCAAGGGCGATATCATAACTATGGGTGGCGCCGGGCCCGTCGCCGGTGGAGGCGCAAAAACAGGTGGTGGCGGGATGGCTGCAATTCACGGCGACGATAAACAGACCTTTGCGCCGCGCCCCATAGTAAGGATCGGGATGGGCGTCCTGCAAAAAAATCTTGTCCTGGATACGCAAGGCGGCGAGATCGCAGGCGCGCGCGCCAATTACGGCGATAGGCACCTCCGCAGGCAGAGTCTCGCGAAAACGGAGGCGGCCGCCGGCGTCGCGCTCCACGCGCCACAGGTTCTCGCGCGGCGCGAACAACAAGGGCTTCAAGGCCTGCGGGCCGTTGGCCCAGGTGAAGTAGCGCGGCCCCTTGTCTTGATAAAGCCGGTATTCACCGGGCGTCTGTTGATCCCGGATGCCGCGCGGCAGATCGTCGACCGACCGGAGCGCATCGTAGACGATGGCGCCCTCTTTGATCTGCGGTCCCACGCAGCGATACCCCGCCTGCTGCAAGCCGTCCAACAAGGATGGGAACCTTTCCCGCGGCAAAAAACGGGGGGCGGGCACTTCCTTGGCAGGCGATTCCGGCATATATAGACTAAGACAACCCGATAAAAATCTTCCGCTACCTTATGCCGATCTCGCCATTTGCTCAAGAGACTCAAGCTCGCTCTCGCTAAACCCTGCCTGCAATCGGGCGTCGCGATGGAACGGCCCCTTGATCCGTCCCTTCAGATAACGTTGAATTAATTTGTGGAAGGTGGCTTCCGGCACCAGGTCGCGTTGCTCGCAGAGAAAACGGAACCAGCGGCTGCCGATCTCCACATGACCGATCTCGTCGCGGAGGATGATCTCCAACAGGGCAACGGTCTCGTCGTCGCCCGCCGCGCGCAGGCGCGCTATCATCCCCGGCGTCACGTCCAGGCCGCGCGCCTCCATGACCCGCGGCACCAGCGCCATGCGCACCAGCGGGTCGTGGGCGGTATCCCGCGCCATCTCCCACAGGCCGTTGTGGGCGGCGAAATCGCCGTAGTCGTGACCGAGGCTGCGCAAGCGTTCCCGCAGCAGGGTGAAGTGATAGGCCTCTTCGTCCGCGACCCGCACCCAATCGTCGTAGTAACGCGGCGGCATGTCGCGGAAGCGGTACACCGCGTCCCAGGCCAGATTGATGGCGTTGAATTCAATGTGGGTGACAGCATGGATGAGCGCGGCGCGCCCTTCAAGCGTATTAAATCCGCGGCGCGGCAACTCACGCGGCGACACCAATAATGGACGCGGCGGCCGACCGGGTTCGCCGATAGGCAGGGGCGCGGCATCGTGCTGTAGCGCCAACCCAGCGGCGCGCCACTGCGCCGCGATAACGCGGCTCAGCCGCGCCTTCTCCATGGCATCACACTCGGCGATGCACGCCGCCGCGCCGGCGAAAAGACTGTTCATTATCATTACAATTTCAAGCCGATCACCAAGTCCATGACATTGGTCCCCGTCGGACCGGTGCTGATGAGGTCGCCGCTGGCTTCCAGGAAGGTCCCCGCATCGGCGCGCCGCAGACACTCGGCGGCATTCAAGCCGTCCAATCCGCCGCGCGCCAGGGTGCCGCCGTCCACTACCGCCCCGGCATCCTCGCCCGGTCCATCACTGCCGTCGGTAGCACCCGCCAACAACCACACCTTATCACGGGAGGCAAGCGCCTCGGCGGCGGCCAGGGCCAGATGCTGGTTGCGGCCGCCGCGGCCGGCGTTCGGTGGCAACTCGACGACGGTCTCGCCGCCCCAAATATGCACGCTTGCCGGTCCACCCAGCAATTCAACGGCAAGCCGCCGGCCCGCGGCCGCCGCATCGCCGCTCAAACGTTCGCCATGAACCTGTACCGCATAACCCATTTTTTCCGCCTCCCGCCCCGCCGCCGCCAGGGCCTGGTCCAGGGAAGCGACAATATGAGTTTCGATGCGGATAAAGCAGGAAGGATCCGGTGGCGATACCGGCGGTAAATTTTTTATCAAGGCCTGCAACCACGGCGGCAATGCCGAGGCGTCGAGTTGAGATTCTTCATCCGCCGTCAGCACACCGGAACCGATGTCCGCCAGTCCGTCGCCCGGCACATCGGAGATCAACAACTGTATCGCGCGGCGGCCGCGCAGATGAACGGCCAGACGCCCGCCCTTGATGCACGACAGGCGCTTGCGTACGGCGTTCATGCGTCGAATATCCCAGCCGCTGCCCAACAACCAGCGGTTTACGCGCCGCAGGTCAGCCAGGCTCATTCCCGACGGCAAGACCTCCGCCAGGCTGGAGGCGCCGCCGGAGATGAGGAACAATATGGGCGCATCGCCGGGTAAGGCCGCGATAAAATCCAGTAGGGCCCGGCCCGCCAGCAAACTGCGCTCATCGGGCAGTGGATGGCCCGCCTCTATCACCGTCACCCCCGCGCGGTGTTCCATTCCCGGCGTCAGGTGGCCGGGTTTGGTGATGAGCAAGGCGGATTGCAACTGCTCGCCCAGCACGGCACGCGCGCCATCCAGCATCGCCCCGGCCGCCTTGCCGATGGCGATGGCATGTGCCTTACCGGTCAAATGCCGCGCCGCCAAAAAACGTTCAACGCAAATCGTTCCGTGCACCGCGGCCAACGCGGCATGAAAGATCTTGAGCGCGGCGGCGCGTGGGTTGGACATGATCGGACGCTTCCTCCAAAATAGCACGGATAACCTTCTAGGCACTATTGTAGCAATGGCCAAGTTCTATTCCGCATTGACCGAGGAGCTGCGCGATTTCATCGCCCGGCAACACCTGTTCTTCACCGCCACCGCCGCATGCGAGGGACGTATTAACCTTTCGCCCAAGGGCCTGGACAGTTTCCGCTGCCTGGACGCCAACACCGTGGCCTACCTCGACGTCACCGGCAGCGGCAACGAGAGCGCCGCCCATCTGCGCGCCGACGGCCGCATCACCCTGATGTTTTGCAGTTTTGACACCCAGCCGGTCATCCTGCGCCTCTACGGCCACGGCCAAGTGATCTGCCCGCGCGACGCCGAGTGGAACAAACTGTCCTCACACTTCCCACCGCTGACCGGCACGCGCCAGATCATGGTGATCAGCGTGGAATCGGCGCAGACCTCCTGCGGTTACGGCGTGCCGCTGTATGAGTACACGGGCGAACGCGGCACGCTGTTGCGCTGGGCGGAGAAAAAGGGCCCGCAGGGGCTCGCCGATTATTGGCGGGAAAAGAATCAAACCGGCATCGACGGTCTGCCGACGCGGTTGCTGAAAGATTAACCTACGCGGGACGATCCGCATTGCCGAATGCGGACGGATATGCAGAGAGTTTGATTGAGGCCGCGGTCCGTCAGGTCCGTTTGCCTGCCGCGCAGCGGATGGCCGTTCGCAATGCTCACGTGAGCGGCTTAAAGGCGTGAACCCAGCCGTCGCGAAGAAATCCGAAAATACACCAAAGCATGCATGGCGGCTCTATCGCGCGGGCCGCCTCGGCTTTGCCCATATCCGCAGTTTCTCACCTGAATTGTTCGCGGATCCCGTTCACGATCTTTTTCGCCGCTTCGTCATTGCCGAAAATGGACATCCCTGGTTTACCGCCCTTAAACCTGGATTGATCATGCAGTCATCGCCAAGTGGATTCAACGCCTTGGCGGCGCGGAGACAACCACACGAAGGAAACAACACATCATAAACTTTCTATTTTCCGGTCTTTTGTGCTAGCGCGGCGTCGCGTTGATACAATAATACCGACCCCACCCGCAATATAGTCAGCGCTATGATGAGGGCGCTCATGCCGTAGAGTTGTCCGGGATCGATCTTTTCTTCGAATAATTTGATCATAACCTCACGCAGCACAAATACAATGGCGGCATCCGTGATGAATGTCATGCGCAACCGTTTCGAATTAAAGTATTCCGCAAGAGAGCGCAATAACTCGATCATGACAAATAAAGTCAGCACGTCGTATATTATTTCCAGATAACCCGAACGGATCTCGTGCTCTATAACCAAATCTCGAATATCGATAAACAGATCAACTACGCCTATGAGGAGGACCGTGATAATCACGATCATCATCAGGATGAAGATACCGATTAGGACCTTGTTAAATACAGCGAGGAAATTGATTTTCAACATCATTGCCTTTCATGCAGTCTCGTAGATCTCATTAAATTTACCGGTAATCCGCTTAGCGCCTTATCGCTGATTAGAACTCGTTTTGGTATTTTAACGCGATATCTTACAATAAATTCCAGGCGACACGATCGGGCAAGTAGCGCGACGCACCGCGAGCCGGCGCTCTCCGTTCATTGCCGCCATCTGACCGAACCGGATCAACCGTCTGCCTTGCGCGGGGTTGTCCCGGATTCATTACAAAGACATCATAATGTTTCCTGCTCTAGACGCTCATATTCTGAGATGACTTGGGCTCCCAACAGCAGCAATATCGCGGCGATCTCCATGCTGAACAATGCGACTACTGCGGTGGTCAGAGAGCCATAAACGACGCTGGCCTGCGACAGTTTCGAAAAGTACCAGATGAGAATACGGCGGATAACTTCCCACAGTGACGTAGCGATGAACCCGCCAATTAGGGCATGGTGGATGCGTATCCGTCCAACCGGAAGGACTAGATAGAGAGCCGCGAGAAGCAAGCCCTCCACGCAATAGCCGAGAAGATAGAGAAGCACGCCCGATACCCCGCGAAGCGGCCAGTCGTGGCCAAATAAGTAGATGCTCTCCTTAGCCATTGCCTGCAAGATGGCGGACGCAAGCGTCACTCCGAGCGCGGCAATGCCAAGAAATACAACAAAGCAGTACGGCAGAACAGCCGATATTATGAAATGGCGTTTTATGACGTTCCCACGATGGGGAAAGATGACGGATATCGCCTTTTCCAGCACGGAAAAGGCGAGTGTGCTGAAGAATATCATCGTTGCCAGCAGCACGGCGCCGTAGGAAGCACGCTTCTCGAGAAAACTGGATACATCGGTCAAAACGGCCCTGGACTGGCTCGGTACAAGCCATTCCAGGTATCGCCCCAAGGTATTGAGAAGTACCGCTTGGTCAACAAACTGCGAGAGAGCGATTACCGACAGGATCAGCAGCGGCAACACCGACAGCAACGAATAATAGGCAACGGCACCCGCCAGAAGTATTCCCTGATTTTTTCTGAAGCTCCTCAACGTTCGCAAAGCAAAGTCCGCGGGGTGCTTCAATACTTGCAGTGCCGGCTTGCTCAGTCGCATCGTAAACCTTTAGATCTCTAATCGTGCCTGGTACGCTGACTTACCGGTTAATATAAAGGGTCTTCAGGAAATCGTGTGGATTATTTTGGGCGAAATTCATATGGCGCCGGAGTGCGCCGACCGTCCGTTAGCGGATACATTCAGAATATCCGGCGCTGGCCGTCAGGGGACTTTTTAATTATTTCCCGCATCGAGCCCCGCGCCGAATCAAGTCAATTCGTGCGCATGATCGTGCGGGTTGGCGTTTTCAAAGTCATCTAGACGGTTACTCGATGTTGATATCGCACCACGATGACGGGTGCGCGCGGCGGACGCGTTCCACTCACCTATCCCGATTATGCCTTCAAGCCCCGCGCCAGATCCGCCTTCAGGTCATCGATGTTTTCCAGGCCCACCGCTACCCGCGCTAGATTATCCTTGATACCCGCCGCGGCGCGCGCCTCGGGCGTCAGCCGCCCGTGGGTGGTGGTGGCGGGATGGGTGATGGTGCTCTTGGTGTCGCCGAGGTTGGCGGTAATGGCGATGAGCCGGGTGTTGTCGATCACCTTCCACGCCGCGTCCCGGTCGCCCTTTACCTCGAAGGACAGCAGGCCGCCGAAACCGCGCTGCTGGCGTTTCGCCAATTCGTGCTGCGGGTGCGAGATCAGGCCGGGATAGTAGACGCGCGCGACCGCCGGCTGTTGTTCCAGCCATTGCGCCAGGGCCAGGGCATTGGCGCAGTGCGCCTGCATGCGCACGGACAGGGTTTCCAATCCTTTCAGAAACAGCCAGGCATGAAAGGGGCTCATACTGGGACCGGCGGTGCGCAAGGCGCCGTAGACATCGCCGCCCACTTCCTTTTCCCGGCCGATCACCGCGCCGCCCAGGCCGCGGCCCTGGCCGTCGATGTATTTGGTGGCGGAGGTCACGACGATGTCCGCGCCGAGATCCAAGGGCCGCTGCAAGGCCGAGGTACACACGGTGTTGTCCACCACCAGCAGGCAGCCGTGCTCATGGGCCAACGCGGCAAGGGCGGCGATGTCCGCCACCTCGGTGAGAGGATTGGCCGGCGTTTCCAGGAACAACCAGCGGGTGGCGGGGCGAATGGCGGCACGCCACGCCTCGAGATCGGTGAGCGGTACGTAGCTGGTCGCGACGCCGAACTTGCCGAAATAATTGTTGAACAAGATGACGGTGCTGCCGAACACGCCATTGCTGGAGACGATATGATCGCCGCTCTTCAGCAGTCCCAAGCCCGCCGCCAGGATCGCGGCCATACCCGAGCCGGTGGCTACGGCGCGTTCGCCGCCCTCCATGGCGGCGATGCGCTGTTCGAAGACCCGCACCGTGGGATTGGTGAAACGGGAATAGATGTTGCCGGGCTGCTGGCCGGAGAAGCGCGCCGCCGCCTCCGCCGCGCTGGAAAACACATAACTGGTAGAGGCGAAGATGGGTTCGCTCATCTCGCCTTCCTGGCTGCGCACCTGGCCGGCGTGCACCGCCAGGGTCTCCAATCCGTACTCGCCGTCGTTGTGGAACCGTGACATTCGCCGCTCCTCTCTAAACGTCAAAGCGGCGGGCGCAAAAAACCCGCCGTGTCGATTCACTAAAGCGGGTTGTCCTCGCTTTAGCCGCATTTATTACGCGCCCGCAAGCTGATATCAAATCGGCGCCCGTTGCCAGATTAAAAAACCGGACCTCGCTTGTCAATCTCCACTTAAAGTTTTAGCGGGCTCACGAGGGGTTATAAAGATCCACCGCCGTCGCGGCCACATTGGGCCGAAGTGGATTTTGTTTGGCGCCATCGTTGCGCTGGCGCTCCAATACCGCCAGGTATTCAGGCCGCACGTCGCCGGTCACGTATTCGCCGGTGAATACCGAATCCTCGAAGCGTTCCAGCTTGCGGTTGCCCTGGCGGGCGGCCTCGATCAAATCCGGCAAGTCTTGATAGATGAGCTTATCGGCGCCGATCTCCCGGCATACCTGCAGCTCGCTGCGGTTATGCGCCACCAACTCGCTGGCCGCGGGCATGTCGATACCGTAGACATTGGGATAGCGCACCGGCGGCGCGGCGGAGGCAAAGTATACATTGTGCGCGCCGGCATCGCGGGCCATCTGGATGATCTGCCGCGAGGTGGTGCCGCGCACGATGGAGTCGTCCACCAGCAGCACGTTCTTGCCTTTGAACTCCAGGTCGATGGCGTTGAGTTTCTGCCGCACCGATTTCTTGCGCTGCGTCTGGCCCGGCATGATGAAGGTGCGGCCGATGTAGCGGTTCTTGATAAAGCCTTCGCGGTATTTAACGCCCAACACATTGGCGAGCTGCAAAGCCGCGGTGCGGCTGGTATCGGGGATGGGAATTACCACATCGATATCGTGATCGCTCCATTCCTGTAAAATCTTCTCCGCCAGTTTCTCTCCCATGCGCAGCCGCGCCTTATACACCGACACGCCGTCGATGATGGAATCCGGCCGGGCCAGATACACATATTCGAAGATACAGGGCGAATAGGCGGGATGCTCGGCGCATTGCCGGGTATACAGCGCGCCGTCCAGACTGATATACACCGCTTCGCCGGGGAAGATGTCGCGCATCAATTCAAAGCCGAGCACGTCCAAGGCCACACTCTCCGAGGCCACCATGTATTCCACCCCGCCGGGCGTTTCGCGCTTGCCGAATACCACGGGCCGGATGCCGTGAGGATCGCGAAAGGCGACGATGCCGTAACCGACGATCAAGACCACCGCCGCGTAGGCGCCGCGGCAACGGCGGTGCACCCCGACCACCGCCTTGAAGATGTCATCTTCGCTGAGACGCAATTTTCCTTGGGCGTGCAATTCGTGGGCGAATACATTCAACAGCACTTCCGAGTCGGATTCGGTATTGATATGGCGGCGGTCATCGCGAAACAGGTCCCGCTTGAGCTCCTCGACGTTGGTCAAGTTGCCGTTGTGCGCCAAGGCGATGCCGAAAGGCGAATTCACGTAAAAGGGCTGAGCCTCCGCCGAGGAAGTGCAGCCGGCGGTGGGATAACGCACATGGCCTATGCCGCTGACGCCGCGCAGGTCGCGCATGTGGCGGGTATGAAATACGTCTCGCACCAGTCCGTTTTCCTTGCGCAAATGGGCACGGCCGTTGTCGCAGGTGATGATGCCGGCGGCATCCTGGCCGCGATGCTGCAAGACGGTCAAACCGTCGTAGATAGATTGATTGACCTCGTTGTTTCCGACTATTCCGATTATGCCGCACATAGTCTTATTTCACCTCGTCGCTGCCTGATGCAGAATACATTTTGTCAACGGCTGAAACCGCTCCATCCTTGATCAATCTCCGCATGAAGACCCGCCGGCAGGAGTTTATGGAAGTGGTTCAGCATGGGATGCAAATAGCCTACGATGAGCGAGCCCTGCCAGGCATTAGATTCCACCAGCGGCGTCAGTTCCACCAGGATTACCACCAGGGCCGCTACCAAGGCCCCGCGCGCAATGCCGAACACCACGCCCAACAACCGATCCGAGGTGCGCACGCCCGCCTTTTTCAGCAAGCCGGCCAGCAGATAATTGACAATGACTCCGGCGATCAATACCGAGACGAACAGGGCGATGAAGGCCGCCGCCAAGCGCATGGAGGGGTTGCCGATCACGCCGCTCAAATGTGCCGCCGCGTCGGCACTGAAGCTCATCGCCAGCCAAAACGCGGCGATCCACACCAATAATGAAACCGTCTCGCGCACAAATCCGCGTAACAGCCCCACCAAAGCGGAGATAGCGATGACGCATAAGATGGTGTAATCAAGCCCGTTCATCGGCTAACCGATCGCACCCGGGTATTGCCGGCGACAAGCGGAAAAGTCATACGCCAAGATCAAAATCGCCGGCCACAGTGCAACGCCTGTTATGCATATTGTGCAATGAACTCCCTTTAATCGGCCACCTCACGCCACGACCGAGGCATCCTAAGAAAGATGTAAAACCAAGTTGGTGATTTTACCAGATCGGCCACCAATCGGCAGCACGGTGTTCGTCAGGGAATGTGCAGCACGATGGCCTTGAGCTTGAGATCGCGTTCTATCCGATTACGGAGGGTTTCCGCCGCGGCACGCTGTTGCTCGAGACCGATACGGACGCGGTAGACCGTCTGCCCTCTTTGCTTGAACTGATCCACGATCACGCGATAACCCTTTTTCAGAAGCTGTTCACGCAGTTCCTCGGCATTTTTCCCGCTCGAGAAACTCCCCAACTGTACCACCCAGCCCTCCGCTCCCCCCGCGGCGCCGTTCGCCGCGGGGGGAGCGGAGGGGGATGGCGGCGTGGGAATCGTCTTCGGCGGCGAAGTCTGAAGCGCCGGCGCGGCCGCCGGAGAAGGGGGGGGCGCGTCGGCCTTGGGCGGCACGGCCGCCCCCTCCAGTTCGGACTGGGCCTGTTTCGACCATTCTTCCAACGGCAATATCCGGGTAACGAACCCGTTGTCCGGTTTTTTCGGAATATTACCCTTACCCCACCATTGATCCGCTTCATGCATATCGAGGAGGAAGGGAATGACGATGACGCCCAGCGCCACCAGCACCAGGCCGCCTACAATACGCTGCTTATTCCGACTGCGTTCCACTATTCACCCCGACAAAACACGCTCATTTTGCACTGATCCGGCCTGCCGCCACCAGGCGCTGTTATCCGGTTCCAAGGCCGCCGCAACGGTATGGAACGATCCGAACACTACGATGCGGTCGGCGGAACCCGCCGCGGCCGCCGCACCCGCCAAGGCAGCGGATACCGCGAAATATTCAAGAACAGTTTGCCCCGGTACAACGGCGCGCACCTGTTGTGCCAATTGCGCGGCCGTAGCGCCCCGTTCACAGGCAAGACTTGCCACATGCCATACGGCCACCGCCTCAGCCATCTCCCGGATCACGCCTGCCGCATCCTTATCCGCCAACATCCCCACCACGGCATGAGTCCGCCCCGTGCACGGCAAATTCTTCAATCCCCCGGCCAAGGCCGATGCGGCTTGGGGATTATGCGCAACATCGCAGAGGCGCAGACCTTCTCCATCCAGGAGTTGCAGGCGACCCGGCAGATCCACCGAACTTAACCCCGCCCGCACCGCCTGCTGCGCCACCGGAAAGCGGGATTTCAATAACGCCAAGGCCATAAGCGCCGTGGCGGCATTCTTAAGCTGATAGGCCCCGCGCAAACTTGGCGGCGGCAAGCTATGGCGGTTTCGTCCCATGCCCCACCATGACCACCCCGCCATTTCCCGCTTATAGCCGAATTCCGAATTAAAGCAATACAGGGGCGCACCCAGGGCGCGAGCATACGCCGTTACGCTGGCGGGCGGATCATCATCGCCATAAACCGCCGGCCTGCCGGGCCGAAAGATACCCGCCTTTTCCGCACCGATTGCCTCGCGGTCGGCGCCCAGCCAATCAGTATGGTCGATGGCCACCGTTGTCACCACCGCCACGTCCGCGTCCAAGACATTAACCGCGTCCAGCCGACCACCCATTCCCACTTCCAAAACCACGATATCCAGGCCGGCGCGGGCAAAAATATCCAAGGCGCCAAGGGTGCCGAATTCAAAATAGGTCAGGGTGATGTCCCGGCGCGCCTCATCCACCCTGTCAAAGGCCCGGCAGAGCTCGGCATCGTTTACTGCGTCCCGATCGATCCTGATACGTTCGTTATATCGCAATAAATGGGGCGAAGTATAAACTCCGACGCGATACCCGGCGGCGCTCAGTATCGCTTCCAGCATAGCCGCGCAAGAACCTTTGCCGTTGGTGCCGCCCACCGTGATAAGCCCATAGGCCGGCCGCACCCAGCCCAGGCGCTGCAAAACCTCCCGCACCCGTCCCAAACCCATGTCGATCTTGAATGGATGAAGGCTCTCTTGCCAGGCGAGCCATTCAGCGAGAGTGGAGTAGCGCATGACTGAAAAAAGCTTCTGCTATTTAATTACGCGTTTTGGCTTGATCCGGCATCCCACAAACCCGAAACGCGTAAGCCCGGTCCCGTTCACTCCATCGCCTGATGGGTGAAGATTGCCATGAGATTGCCGACGCGATCACGCATTTCACGCCGGTCGACGATCAAATCGATCACACCGTGCTGCAAGAGAAATTCACTGCGTTGAAACCCCTCCGGCAGGGTTTCCCTTACCGTCTGCTCTATCACACGCGGACCGGCAAACCCGATCAGGGCATTGGGCTCCGCGATATTGACATCCCCCAACATGGCCAAACTCGCCGACACGCCTCCCATGGTGGGATCGGTAAGCACGGATATAAAGGGGAGACCCTTTTTGTTGAGCTTGGCCAGAGCCGCGCTGGTCTTGGCCATCTGCATCAGCGAGAACAACGCTTCCTGCATGCGCGCGCCGCCGCTGGCGGAAAAGCACACCAAGGGGATACGTTCCTCCAGGCAAATATCCACCGCACGTACGAAACGCTCACCCACCACCGCGCCCATGGAGCCGCCCATGAAACCGAATTCAAAGGCCGCCACCACCAAGGGATGCCCTTTGAGCTTGCCGTGGACCACCACCAAGGCATCGCGCTCGCCGGTGCTCTTTTGCGCCTGGGTGAGCCTGTCCCTGTAGCGTTTGCTGTCCTTGAACTTGAGTACATCCTGAGGTTCAATCTCGGCCCCGATCTCGACACGAGGCTCGGGATCCAGAAAGGCATCCAGACGGCGGCGCGCATTGATACGCATATGATGGCTACACTTGGGACAGACATCCAAGCTACGCTCCATCTCCGCCCGATACAATACCGCGGAGCAAGATTCGCACTTGATCCATAAGCCCTCGGGCATCGCCTTCTTGGTCTTGCCTTCGGTACGAATTTTGGAGGGTAACAGTTTTTCAAACCAGCTCATTCTCTAGGTTCCGAGTTTTGTGTTTCGAGTAATCGAGTTACAAGTTCCAGGCGGTATACAACCGGAACGCATAACCCGCGACTCGAAACTCAGTTTTCATCCATCGCCCGCCGCATCTCGACGATGAGGACCGCAGCCTCCGCAGGAATCTTATCAGGGGTATTCGCCAAGGCGCCAATCCTGCTCACCAACACACTCCCCACCACCACCGCGTCGGCCACCGCCGCGACCCGCGCCGCCGAAGCGCCGTCGCGGATACCGAAACCCACGCCGATGGGCAGCTTGGTAACGGCGCGGATCTCCTTGAGTTTGCGCGCCACCGCCTCGACATCGAGGGTCGCGGCGCCTGTAACCCCTTTCAACGACACGTAATACACGAAGCCGCCGGCCGCCGTACAAATCTTTTTCACCCGCGACGGCGTCGTGGTTGGCGCCAGTAAAAAGACGGGGTCCACGCCATAACGGCGTAAATGTCCCGCCAATTGATCGCCCTCTTCCGGTGGCAGGTCCACAGTGAGCACGCCATCCACTCCCGCCCGCGCCGCGGCGGCGGCGAAAGGCTCATAGCCCATCGCTTCCACGGGATTGAGATAACCCATCAACACCACGGGGGTCGCCTCATTGTCGCCGCGAAATTCCCGGACCATATTCAACACCTGCCGCAGACTCACATGATAGGTCAAGGCCCGTTCGCAGGCCCGCTGGATCACCGGTCCGTCGGCCATGGGATCGGAGAAAGGCACCCCCAGCTCGAGGATGTCGGCGCCCGCCTTCACCAAGGCATGCATGAGCGGTACGGTCACTTCGGGATTGGGATCGCCGGCGGTGATATACGGAATCAGCGCCTTCCGGCCGTCGGCGCCCAATCGGGAAAAACACGCGGCGATACGACTCATAGGGTGATGCCCTCATGCGCTGCCACGGTATGAATGTCCTTGTCGCCCCTCCCTGAGAGATTGACCAGAATAATCTGCCCATTTTTCATCCGCGGGGCCAATTGCGCGGCGTAAGCCAGGGCATGGCTGGACTCCAACGCCGGAATGATGCCCTCGACGCGGGTCAATGCATGAAAGGCCCGCAGCGCCTCATCGTCGGTGACGGCGACGTAGTTTGCCCGGCCGCTATCTTTCAACCACGCATGCTCCGGGCCGACCCCGGGATAGTCGAGGCCGGCGGAAATGGAATGGGTTTCGATGATCTGGCCGTCCGCGTCTTCCATGAGATAGGTACGGTTGCCGTGCAAGACGCCGGGACGGCCGGCGCAGAGCGGGGCGGCGTGGCGGCCGGTGGCGATACCGTCACCGCCGCCTTCCACGCCCACCATCGCCACGCCCTCATCGTCGAGGAAGGGATAGAACAGCCCGATGGCATTGGATCCGCCGCCGACACAGGCCACCAAGGTATCGGGTAATCTGCCCTCCGCCGCCAAGATCTGCGAGCGCGCCTCGCGGCCGATGATGGCCTGAAAATCCCGCACCATGGCCGGATAGGGATGCGGCCCGGCCACGGTACCGATAATGTAGAAGGTGTTGTCGACGTTGGTCACCCAGTCGCGCATGGCTTCGTTCAAGGCGTCTTTCAGGGTCTTCGACCCCGAGGTCACCGGCACCACCCGCGCGCCAAGCAGCTTCATGCGAAAGACATTGATGGCTTGGCGCTGCATATCCTCCGCACCCATGTACACCACGCATTCCAGACCGAGACGCGCCGCCACCGTGGCGGAGGCCACGCCGTGCTGACCGGCGCCGGTTTCGGCGATGATGCGGGTCTTGCCCATGCGTTTGGCGAGCAGGGCCTGGCCGATGGTGTTATTGATCTTGTGGGCGCCGGTGTGATTAAGGTCTTCGCGCTTGAGATAAATCTTGGCGCCGCCCAGCTCGCGGCTCCAACGCGCGGCAAAATAAAGCGGCGAAGGCCGCCCCACGTATTCGCTCAAGTCGCGGTCGAACTCGGTTTGGAAATCGGGGTCGTTGCGGTATTTCTCATAGGCGAGCCGCAATTCCTCCAGCGGTTCCATCAAGGTCTCCGCCACGAAACGCCCGCCGTAAGGGCCGAAATGGCCAGCTGCGTCGGGCAATGCATTAATCAATTTTGACACTGTTCACACCTCTGATAAACGCCGCGATCTTCGCCGCGTCCTTTATCCCGGGCGCCAACTCCACACCGCCGCTCACATCCACCGCCCAAGGGCGTACCTGCCTGACCGCGGCGGCGACATTGTCCGGATTCAAACCGCCGGCCAGTATCACGGGATGCGCAAAACCGCTCGGAAGGCGCGACCAATTAAACGTCGTACCGCTGCCTCCCGCTACACCTTCAACATAGGCATCCACCAAGATTCCCGCCGCGTCTTCATAGGGCCGCGCCACAGCCGCCAAGTCCATGCCTTCGCGCATCCGCAGCGCCTTGAGGTAAGGCAGACCGTAACCGCGACACTCCTCCGGATCTTCGTTACCGTGAAATTGCAGCAGCTGCAAAGGCAGCGCCGCCAATACGGCGCGGATCTCCTCCGGCGCGGCATCCACGAACAGCCCCACGGCGTCAATAAACGGCGGCAAGGCGCGCACGATTGCCTGGGCCTGGGCAAAGCTCACTGCCCGCGGGCTCCGGGCATAAAACACCAAACCGACGGCGTCGGCCCCCGACCGCGCCGCGGCCAGGGCGTCCTCGGCCCGGGTGATGCCGCAGATTTTTACACGCGTACGCATGAACTTACCGGCCACCGAGCCAAAGGACCAGAAACGAAAGGAACACAGGTTACCAGACCACCTGGGCCGGGGAAAGCGGCGGCAAACCGAAGCGCTCCGGATACGCCACGCCGGTAAGATATAAACCATGTGGCGGCGCAGTCACTCCGGCCAAGCTGCGATCGCGGCTCTCCAACACCTCGCGCGCCCAGCCCGGCGGCCGTTTACCGGCGCCGATCGCCATCAACACGCCGGCGATGTTACGCACCATGTGGTGGAGAAAGGCATTGGCCTCCACGTCCAGCAAGACCAGTTCTCCATCGCGGCTCACGTTTAGCTCATAGAGTGTGCGCACCGGGCTCTTGGCCTGACAGGCCTGCGCGCGATAGGCGGAGAAGTCATGTTCGCCTACTAGGAATCGAGACGCCTCTCGCATCAGCACCTCGTTCAAAGGTCGATAGTCCCACGCCACCCGCCCGGAAAGAAAGGTGGGATGCATCTCGCGGTTGAGAATGACATAGCGATATCGACGCCGTATCGCGGAAAAGCGCGCATGAAAGTCAACGGCAACGGACCGCGCCCATTGCACGCTCACACTCTTGGGCAGATTGGCATTGGCGCCATATACCCAGGATCGCGGGCTGCGCTCGGCCGCGGTATCGAAGTGCACCACCTGCGCCGTGGCGTGCACGCCGGCATCGGTTCGCCCGGCGCAGGTCACGCGCAGAGGATGATCCGCCACCTGCGACAGGGCATATTCGACATTACCCTGCACGGTGCGCACCTTGCCCTCCTGCAACTGCCAGCCGGCAAAGTCGCTGCCGTCGTATTCAACGCCCAATGCAATCCGCATGATGCAGCATACGCTCCAAGGAAAGTCGCTATTTTACTTCAGAAAGCAACCACGCCGGCGAAAACTCTCGCCTTGCAGGATTATCATTTTTTTATGGGAATTTCACGCCTGCCGCATTCACTCTACGCGTAACAGAGCAAGGCGCGGCGGCGGATTCTTTGCGTAAAATGCAAAACCTCGGCGGGGATGGATGATAACTCACCAGAGATTCATCTATGATGGCGGCCATCTTTTTGCATGTCACACCCGATCTTACCCGGCGGGAAGGGATACATGCTTGGAAGCCGAAGGAATATAGGCTTAGGCCGACTTGTTGTAATCGCGAAAACGGGGGTCGTGAATAATGAAGCGGCGCGAAACCAAGCGCAAGGCGAGAAGGAGGGGCGCGGTTCAGGTTGGGGCGTCGGCCAGCTGCAAGGCACGGCGTTCGTTTCGCAACAGCCAATCGCGAATGCGCCGCGAGTCGCCGTATTTGCTGAGCTTACCCCAGGAGTTCAACAACACGATAATCACCGGACGATGACCTATGACCGCCTGCATGACCAGGCAATTACCGGCATCGTCGGTATAACCGGTCTTGCTCAAGTTAATATCCCAAGCCGAGGAACGCACCAAACGGTTGGTATTGACAAACTCAATGGGTCTGTTGCGACGATGATCCGTGACCGCAAATTCGCCGGTGGTGGTAAATTTCTGAATCAAAGAATATTTAATGGCGGCGCCCACCAGGGTGGCGAGATCGCGGGCGGTGGAGACGCTGTCGTTATTGAGGCCGGCGGGATCGGCGAAGTGAGTATTTGTCATCCCCAAGATCCTAGCCTTCTCATTCATGATACGCAGCATCGTTTTCCGCCCCTCGGGATAGGTGCGGGCCAATGCCGCCGCGGCACGATTATCTGAGGCGGCCAGAGCGGCAAACAACACATCATGGCGCGACAGCTTAGCTCCGATGGGCAGGCGCGAGGCCGAACCGCGCAGGCGGTCGCGATCCTCCGATTTAATGGCGATGATCTCGTCCAAAGGCAAATGGCGGTCCAAGGTCACCATGGCGGTCATAAGCTTGGTGACCGAGGCGATGGGATGCCGCTCTTCCGCATTGCGTCCATATAGTACGATACCCTCGCGCTCGTCCATCACCAAGGCGGCGGAAGAGCGCAGGCGCGGCGCCCTGGCCTTAAGACGGACGATTTCCTCGGCGCTCACCGGCGCCACGGACGCATAGGATCCACCCTCCGCCGGGCTGAGCATGGGGACTGTCAGCGCCGCGAGCGAAACGCTCGTGAGCATCCAGAAACCGGCGGTCAATTTAAGGTTCAATTTCATTCGTGCACTATGTCACAAAAACAGGCCCGGGAATCATACCCAATCACAAATCTAAAAGTAAGCCTTTGCCGTACATTAACTATCAAGTTTAAATTGTCTCATCCTTTTCTCATTATCGGACGATGACGGCAATTTCTATTATTGCTCGCCGCGCCGGTGCGCCTTGTAATAATTAATAAGACCGTTAGTAGATGAATCATGGCTCACCACCATATGCTCGTCATTCAGCTCCGGCTGTATGACCTTTGCCAGCTGCTTGCCTAGCTCCACCCCCCATTGATCGAAGGAGTTGATGTTCCACACCGCGCCCTGGACGAATATCTTATGCTCGTAAAGTGCGATCAACGACCCCAGCGTACGCGGTGTGAGTTTTTGGAACATCAGCGAGTTGCTGGGTTTGTTGCCGGGAAAGACTTTGTGGGGCACTAACGCCTCCAATTCGGCGCCGCTCATGCCGGCGGCGGCGAGTTCGGCATGCACTTCGGCGGCGGTCTTGCCGCGCATCAGCGCCTCGGGTTGAGCGAAGAAATTGGAAAGCAGGATACGGTGATGCGCGCCGAATGGATTTTGGCTGTCGATAGGCGCTAGAAAATCGCAGGGGATCAGTTTGGTTCCCTGATGGATCAACTGATAAAAGGCATGTTGGCCGTTGGTGCCCGGCTCGCCCCAGATCACCGGGCCGGTGCTGTAATCTACGGTTTCGCCTTCGCGGTCGACGCGCTTGCCGTTGCTCTCCATGTCGCCCTGTTGAAAATAGGCGGGGAAACGGTGCAGATACTGATCGTAAGGTAGGATGGCGTGGGTCTGGGCGCCGAAGAAATTATTGTACCAAACGCCTAACAGGCCCAGGATCACCGGCAGATTCTGCTCGAAGGGCGTATGCCGAAAGTGCTCATCCATATCGTGGGCGCCACCGAGCATTTCTTCAAAATGATCCATGCCGACGGCCAGGACAATGGGCAGGCCGATAGCGCTCCACAAGGAATAGCGTCCGCCCACCCAATCCCAAAATTCAAACATATTATTGGTGTCGATGCCGAAAGCGGCCACTTCCTTGGCATTGGTGGACAGCGCCACGAAATGCTTGGCGACCGCGGCGTCAGCTTTAGCGTGTTCCAAAAACCACCGGCGCGCCGTATGGGCATTGGTGAGAGTCTCTTGGGTGGTGAAGGTTTTGGAGGCGATCACGAATAAGGTGGTTTCATGATCGACCTGCTTTAAGATCTCCGCGATTTGAGTGCCATCGACATTGGATACGAAGTGCGGCCGCAAACCGTCCTTGCCGTAGGGCTTAAGTGCCTCGGTGACCATCACCGGTCCCAGGTCGGAGCCGCCGATACCGATATTCACCACGTCCGTAAGCGGTTTGCCGGTGTAGCCGCGCCAGACCCCGGCGCGCACTTGTTCGCTGAAACGGCGCATCTGATCCAACACGGCGTTGACCTTGGGCATCACATCCTCGCCGTCGCTGAGGATAGGCCGGTTGGAACGATTGCGCAGGGCGATATGCAGCACCGCCCGTTGCTCTGTAATATTGATTTTCTCCCCGTTGAACATATTTTCGATCCACTGATCGAGGCGCGATTGCCGCGCCAACGCCATCAACAGGAACAAGGTCTCGTCGGTAATGATATTCTTGGAATAATCGAGCAACAGATCATTGAGGGTAAGCGAGAATTTGGTGAAACGCCGCGGATCGGTCGCGAACAATTCCCGCATATGGACATGCCGTATCGTCTGGTAATGGGCTTGCAAGGCCTGCCAGGCAGCGGATTGGGTCAATACGGACATCCATTCCCCTCGAAGCTGATAAATCGATAGATATAAGCTTGAAGGCCGGGGCCTGCAGCTCGAATCTTTATTAATATGCCTCTAAATCGGCCCCCTTGATATCCAGGGAATGGCGCCAGAATTGATCTTCACGCTCGAACAGGCGATAGGTACCGCGCGGCCCCCACGTGCCCGCCGCATAAGTGTTGATGAAATCCCGTTCCATGGACCACACTTTAACGATAGGGTCCACCACCCGCCACGCCCATTCCACTTCATCGTAACGCAAAAATAGCGTGCGGTCGCCCTCGATGACATCCAACAACAAATCGCCGTAGGCATCGAGCTCCGACTCGCCCGCATGGCGATAGCTCGCATCCAAACTGGTGGTGCGGGTGCGCATCTCCAGGCCCGGCACCTTGACCTGCATTTCCACGCGCAGGCATTCCTTGGGTTGCAGGCCCAGCAACATCCAATTGGGCTTGGACTGTTCCAAGGTGGTGTTACGGAACAAGTGATGGGGAGGATGTTTAAAGCGGATAGTAATGGCCGAGGCGCCTTCCGTCATACGCTTGCCAGTGCGCAGATAGAACGGCACACCCTTCCAGCGCCAGTTATCGATGTACAGCTTGAGTGCCGCATAGGTCTCGGTGGTGCTATGCGGATCCACGCCTTGCTCCTCCAGATATCCCGGCACCAGCTTGTCGTCTACAGTCCCGCTGGTGTATTGGCCGCGAAAGGCGTGGGCATGCACCGCATTTTGCGGAATAGGGCGAACCGACTTCAATACCTTCACCTTTTCGTCGCGCAATGATTCGGCGTCCATCATAGCCGGCGGCTCCATAGCCACCAGGGTGAGCAACTGCATCAAATGGCTTTGGATCATATCGCGCAATGCGCCCGCACCCTCGTAATAATCGGCGCGGTTCTCGATACCCAGGGTCTCGGAGTGCGTGATCTGCACGTGATCGATGTATTGGCGGTTCCACAGCGGCTCCAGCAGAAGATTGGCGAAACGGAACACCAAGACATTCTGCACCGTACCTTTGCCTAAATAATGATCGATTCGATAGATCTGGCTCTCTTTAAGATATTTATGCATCCCCTGCTGCAGGGCCTGCGCGCTTAGCAAGTCATAGCCAAAGGGCTTTTCGATCACCACCCGGCGCCAGCCGTTCTGCTCGCCGAGCAAATTCGCCTTACCCAAACGGTCGATGGATTCGCCGAAATCGCTGGGACGGATCGCCATGTAAAAAATCACATTGGCGGGAAACCGCGGATCTTCGTGCAGCGTGGCCTTTAAGCGCTCCACCGATTCACCGTCGTGCAAATCGCCCTGCAGGTAATAATGCCGCTCCTTGAATCGCTCAAAGGCCTTACTATCGAAACTCTGCCCGTTTTTCTCGCGCAGCATGGTGCCGATTTCTTCCAGCCATTGTTCCCGTTCCCAGGGCCGGCGGCCGAAGGCGACGATCACCATCTTATCGGGGAGACGGCTCGCCTCTTCCAATTGAAACAAGGATGGCATCAGTTTGCGCCGCACCAGATTTCCGGTAGCGCCGAAGATCACCAGGCAGCAGGGTTGCATTATTTTTCTCCCGCCTTCTTAACGGCGTGACCCCCGAAGGCGTTACGCATCATGGAGAGCAAACGGTAGGGATAACCATCCTTATCCTGGCTGGCGAAACGCATTTGCAAGGCCAAGGTCAGTACCGGAGCAGGCACGCCCTGGGCGATGGATTCTTCCACAGTCCAGCGTCCCTCGCCGGAATCCGCCACGTAAGGTGCGACGCATTCCAGCTTCTGATCCTGCTTGAGCGCCTCGGCGGACAGATCCAGCAACCAACTGCGCACCACCGAACTGTGGCGCCACAACTCGGCGATCTGGGCGAGGTCGAGATTGAATTCCTTCTTGCCGCGCAGCAGGGCGAAGCCCTCGGCGAAGGACTGCATCATGCCGTATTCAATGCCGTTATGGATCATCTTGGTGAAATGGCCCGCGCCCACCGGCCCGACATGAGCCCAGCCGCGATCCGCCGCCGGCGCCAAAACCTTCAAGGCCGGCACCACGTGCTTGACCACTTCCGGTTCGCCGCCCACCATCAGGCAATAACCGTTAGCCAGACCCCACACTCCGCCTGAAGTACCGGCATCCATGAATCCGATAGCGTGGTCGGCGCACAACTTGCCGCGCCGCTCGCTTTCGTGAAAATTGGAATTGCCGCCGTCGACGATGACGTCGCCTTTAGCCAAGAGAGGGATCAATTCATGAATTGCCTGCTCGGTAGCCTCTCCCGCGGGCAACATCAACCACACCACCCGGGGCGCGCCGAGTTTTTTCACCACCTCCGCAAGGGTACCCGCGGGAATCAATCCTTCTTCCGCAGCCAGGGTTTTGACGATGTCCGGCGAGCGATTGTATCCCACCACCTCGATACCGCCCCTACACAAACGTCGGGCCATGTTGCCGCCCATCTTCCCCAAACCCACCATTGCCATGCGCATAATAAATCCTTTCTCCTTGCGACTCCGCCGTTGATTGCGGCGTACTCCGAACTCCTGTTATATCGCCACCATCTACAGGCGCCTTTAATCTCTCCTTAAAAGTCCATGTCATATGATAAGGTAATAATTCGATCTATTCATGTTAAACAGAAAGCCGCCGTATTATTCAAGGAAATTTCCGTGACAGCAAAAAAATCCCGCACGACCAAAAACAAGAAAATCCTATTCGTCACCAGCGAAGTACACCCTCTGATCAAAACCGGCGGCCTAGGCGACGTGTCCGGGGCCTTGCCGCTCGCGCTTAAGGGCCTCAAACAGGACATCCGCATCATCCTGCCCGCCTACCGCGACGCCATACGGCGCAGCGGTCCCTATACCATAGCCAGCCTGGTATTTCACCCGGAGTCTCATCCCATACGCCTCCTGGAAGGACGCCTTCCCGGTACCGACATTCCGCTATGGTTGGTGGATATCCCCTCGCTCTTCGACCGACCGGGCAACCCCTATCTCGGTCCCGACGGCCGCGATTGGCATGACAACGCCTTACGCTTCGCCATGTTCGCCCGGGCCGTCGCCACTATCGCCTTAGATCAAGCGGGTCTGGATTGGTATCCCGACATCGTCCATTGCAACGATTGGCAAACAGGACTGATACCCGCGCTGTTATCGCTTAATGCAACACGCCCCTCAACCGTGTTTACCATCCATAATCTGGCCTATCAAGGCCTGTTCCCCGCCGAGGAATTCCGGCAGCTCGGCTTGCCGGCGGCACTGTGGGGCATGGACGGTCTGGAATTCTACGATCAACTTTCCTTCATCAAAGGCGGGCTGCTATTTGCGGACATGCTCACCACCGTGAGTCCTACCTATGCCAAGGAGATCCGTACCCCGGCCTTCGGCTGCCAATTGGACGGCCTGCTGCGCCACCGCGCCGATCGCCTGGTGGGGATTCTCAATGGAGCGGATTACGGTGAGTGGAGCCCCGAACGCGACCCGCATCTGGCTCACCATTATCGCGTCGACAACTTGCAGGGCAAGGCCGCCAATAAGGCCGCCTTGCAGCGGGAGTTGGGGTTGTCACGCGATCCCGGGACGGCGCTCATCGGTTTTGTCGGTCGCCTGGTGGAGCAAAAAGGTGTCGATCTGATATTAGCTATACTGGTAAACCTCTTCGAGCAACCGCTACAAGTGGCAATCTTGGGCTCGGGTAATGAAGCGTTCGAACAGGCCCTCACCACGCTGGCCAGCCACTATCCGCAACGTTGCCATGTCAAGATCGGCTTCAGTGAGGCCCTGGCTCATCGCATTGAGGCCGGTGCCGACATATTCCTCATGCCTTCCCGCTACGAACCCTGCGGACTCAATCAAATCTACAGCCTGCGCTACGGCACCGTCCCCGTGGTACGTCGCACCGGCGGTCTGGCCGACACCGTGATCGATTTCGCTGCGGGCCTGGCCACAGCCACCGGCTTCGTCTTTGATGAAGCAACCCCCGCCGCCCTGATGACCACCCTGCAACGGGCGCTACGACTCTACGCGGACGCCCCCCGGGACTGGCAGCGGCTAATCCACAATGGCATGCATCAGGATTACAGCTGGCATCAAAGCGCCAAGGCCTACCTGGAACTCTACCAACAGGCTATAGCGCACGCGGGCACGGGCAAAATCCAATAAGGCTGTATAATGTGCTCTTTTGTGCTTGGGTAAACCGATCCATGCCGACAACTATCCTGAAAACACAATAAATCATCATGAGCGACAAACTACTTCGCGTCCGCGTCAAGCTGCTGGGTAAATTGTTGGGCAATGTCCTCCGCGCCCAAGCGGGCGGGCATGTGTTCGTTGCCGTGGAAACCCTGCGCAAGGGCTACATCAGCCTGCAGGAAGAAGACAACCCTCGCAAACGCGCGCGTCTCACCAAACTAATAGACAAACTCGATCCGGATACGCTTACCCACGTGGTACGCGCCTTCAGCACTTATTTCAGCCTGGTAAACCTCGCTGAAGAGGCGCAGCAATATCAACAACGCGTGCAACAAATCCGCGAAGGCGGCCCTCTATGGGTGGGCTCTTTCGACCACACCTTGCGCCAGTTCCACGACCAAGGGATAAATGTCGAACAGCTGCAGGCGTTGTTGAATAAACTTATCTATATGCCGGTGTTCACCGCCCACCCTACCGAGGCGAAACGCCGTACCATCCTGGAGGCATTACGCCGCATCTTTGTTACCGCCGAGGAACTGGAAGACCCGCGCATCGGCGAGGAAGAAGAGGCCGAGATCATTCGTCGGCTGGAAAGCGAAATTCAAATCCTGTGGAAGACCGATGAAGTGCGCGCCAAGCGCCCGCAAGTCAAGGACGAAATCCGCAACGGCCTCTTCTATTTCCAAGAGAGCTTATTCGACGCCGTGCCGCGCATGTATCGCGGCTTGGAAAAAGGCATTCGCCGCATCTACGGTGCAGGCCTCGGCAATCCGGTCAGCGTACCCAGTTTCCTGCGCTTCGGCTCATGGATCGGCGGCGACCGCGATGGCAATCCAAACGTCACGCCGGATATCACCAAGCTGGCGGTGCACTTGCATACCCGCACCGCGGTATTGGCCTATCTCAATCGCGTCACGCGTTTGAGCCATATTCTTACTCATTCCAGCCTGCTGTGCCGACCATCGGACGAATTCATGCAGGGCCTGCGCCGCGACGAGACTTTCTGCGCCATGGCGTTCCAGGATAGCCCGGAGCGTTTCGGCAATGAGCCGTATCGGCGCAAGCTCTACATCATGCGCTATCGTCTGGAGCGAAAACTGGCCAATATCAAAGCGAAATTAGAAGGTGAAATACATAGCGTCGAAGAAGACCAATATGACTCAGCTCAGGAATTATTGGACGATCTCCATGTTATTCGCGATTCACTAATAAGCCATGGTGACGCGGCCATCGCCGGCCGGGAGTTGCAGGACCTGATCCGACTGGTGGAAACCTTCGGCTTTTTCCTGGTCCACCTCGACATCCGCCAGGAATCGGCCCGCCACACCGCCGCGGTCGCCGAGATCATCGCTCATTCACCGGGTAAGCACGGGGATTACCTCGCAGCGGATGAGGCGGCGCGCCTCGCCTTATTGAGTGATCTTATCACCCAAACCGACTCCCTCCGTTTCGATCACAGCCTGCTAAGCGCCGAGACTCTCGAAACCTTGTCTGTATTCGACGTAATGCGGAGCCTGCGCGAGGAGATCAGTCCAGAATGCTTCGGTCATTACGTCATCTCCATGACCCACAACGCCAGCCACGTCATGGAAGTGATGCTGATGGCGCGCATCGCCGGCCTGATCGGCAAACGGGACAAGCGTTGGTATTGTCATGTGAAGGTCAGCCCGCTGTTCGAGACCATCGAAGACTTGAGCCGCATCGAAGAGGTGCTGGCGACCTTGCTCGACAATCCCGTCTACGCGGCGCTGCTCGCCGCCTCCGGCAACCAACAGGAGATCATGCTGGGTTATTCCGATTCCTGCAAGGACGGCGGCATCCTGTCATCTTCGTGGAAACTCTATGAGGCGCAGAAAAAGATCATGGCCCTCACGTCGGCACGCAATGTGCGATGCCGATTATTTCACGGCCGCGGCGGCACTGTGGGCCGCGGCGGCGGACCCACCCATGAATCCATCCTATCGCAACCGCCCGGCACCGCACAGGGACAGATTAAATTCACCGAACAAGGCGAGGTTCTGTCCTATAAATACAGCAACTGCGAAACCGCAGTCTACGAACTCACCATGGGCATCACCGGATTGATGCTGGCCAGCCGCGGTCTTATCACCCCGTCTAGCGCCGATAGAAACGATTTTCTCGGCATCATGGAACAACTCTCCGACAACGGCGAGAGCATCTACCGTGCATTGACCGATCGCACGCCCGGCTTTTTGGATTTTTTTTACGATGCCACTCCGGTCGCCGAACTGAGTCTGTTAAATATCGGCTCCCGTCCTTCGCATCGCAACCGGCAAAGCCGCTCCAAATCCTCCATTCGCGCCATCCCCTGGGTGTTCGGCTGGGCGCAGGCGCGTTTCACCCTACCCGCGTGGTTCGGTATCGGAACCGCATTGGAGCAATGGCGCAACAGCGAGCCGGACCGTTTGGCAAAATTACAGCAGATGTATCGGGAGTGGCCGTTCTTTCGCGCGCTGCTCAGCAATACCCAAATGGCCTTATTCAAGGCCAATATGACTATCGCCAAACAATATACGAATCTATGCGGCGATCCCGTCATCGCGCAGCAGGTATTCGATATCATCCAGGCTGAATATCGGCGCACGGTCACGCAAGTCCTCAACGTGGTCGGCACTCAGCGTATGATCGAGGAAAATCCGATCTTGGCGCTGTCGCTTACCCGACGCAATCCCTACTTGGATCCCCTCAACTATATTCAGATCACCTTGATGAAACGCTCCCGCAACCAGGAGTTGGATGAAACCGCGCGACAAGTATGGCTGGACCCTATGCTGCGTTCCATCAACGCCATCGCCGCGGGCATGCGCAATACCGGCTAGAAAGGCGCAAGCATAAAGCTGAAAGCCTCAAGCTCAAAAGCTACGCATATAGCCGATTTAAGCCACCTGTACCGGGATGGCGCTGCTTACCCGTAAAATACGATTACGCTCGTCAAGATAGACCAAGGTAGGCTTGAAATTGGCCAACTCGTGTTGGTTGAGAGCGGCATAGGTACAAATGATCAGCCGATCGCCGGGATTGGCCTTATGGGCCGCGGCGCCGTTGACCGAAATGATGCCCGAACCGTCTTGGGCGCGGATCGCGTAGGTGGTAAACCGTTCCCCATTGGCCATGTTGTAGATTTGAATCTGCTCGTACTCGCGGAACCCCGCGGCATCCAACAGGACACCGTCGATGGCGCAAGAGCCCTCATATTCGAGTTCCGCATGGGTCACCCGCGCATGATGCAACTTCGATTTGAGCATGGTGTACTGCATGAGCCGTTTACCTTCCCTACTGGGAAATCCCTAACAAATCGTTGAGATATTGCCGAAGATATTATGGGGGTTTATCCCTAATCCTTCAATGTCACAGCGAAGTTATCGATTAGGCGGGTATTGCCCAACCAGGCGGCGGCCAAAATAATCAGACGAGAATCAACGGCCTGAGGTACACCCAAATCTTCGGCGCGACGAATAGCCACATAATCGGGGCGAAAACCGCTTTCCTGCAGCAAGATATTGCCACGGGCGGTCAAGGTGTCGTAGTCCCGCACCCCTCCCACCATTTGCCCGCCCAGCCACTGCAAGGTTTGATAGAGAATCGGGGCAATTCCCCGTTCCTCGGGTGTCAAATAGATATTCCGCGAACTTAAAGCCAGGCCATCTGCTTCGCGCACCGTGTTGACGCCGATAATTTCAATGGGCATGCACAGGTCGTCTACAACGCGCCGTACTATCAATAGTTGTTGGTAATCCTTTTCGCCAAACACGGCAATATGGGGACGTACCGCATTGAAGAGTTTGGCCACTACAGTCGCTACTCCGGTGAAATGGCCGGGACGGAACACCCCGCATAAGATGTCCGTCAAATCGGGGACCTTCACCCGTACTGTATGGTCGATGCCATGGGGATAGATTTCATTCACCTGGGGAGCAAATAATAATTGCACGCCATTTTCGGCCAATATCAGACTGTCTTGCTTTAATGTGCGGGGATAAGACTCCAGATCTTCCTGATGACCAAATTGCAAGGGGTTGATGAAAATACTTACGACCACTCGGTCAGCGGCACGAGACGCGCGCTTAACCAACTGGAGATGGCCGTCATGAAGGTTGCCCATGGTGGGGACAAAGGCAACCCGCTCGCGGCGGGCGCGCCATTGGTCTACCGTCGAACGAAGGTGAGCGATGGTTTGGACGGTTTGCATCGGCTAAATATAACAATGTTCCGGCGCCGGGAACGCGCCGCGCTTCACCGCCTCTACGTAACTCTCCACTGCCGCCCGAACATGGGGCTGCCCCGTCATAAAGTCCTTGGCAAACTTGGGCCGTTTCCCCGGTGCGATGCCGAGCATATCATAGATCACCAGAACCTGGCCGTCGCAGTCGGGACCCGCGCCGATACCGATCACCGGTATTTCCACTGCCCGCGTAATCTCGGCGGCCAAGCTGACGGGAATACTCTCCAACAACAGCGCGTCGGCGCCCGCCTCCTGCAGGTCCTTGCTATCTTGTACCATGGCGCGGGCCGACGCCGCGTCACGCCCCTGAACCCGGTAGCCGCCCAAGCGGTAAACGGACTGAGGCTGCAAACCCAAATGGGCACACACCGGAATCCCGCGCGCGGTCAGCTGCCGTACCGTCTCAACCTGAAGCGCACCGCCCTCCAACTTCACCATATGCGCGCCCCCCTCCTGCATCAGGCGGGCTGCGTTCATCAACGCCTGCTGTGGCGAGGCATAGCTCATAAAAGGCATATCGACCATCAATAATGCACGCCGCCGACCGCTGTCTACCGCGGCGCTGTGATACACCATATCATCCATGGTAACCGGGATGGTGCTATCCCGGCCCTGTACCACCATTCCCAGCGAATCGCCCACCAGCAATACCTCAACCCCGGCCTCATCCAACATACCGGCAAAGCTCGCATCATAGGCGGTTAGGCAAACGATCTTTTCCCCCGCGCGCTTCATGTTTTGCAGCACCGTCACCGTGATCGGCGCGGTGGATTTAGACACGCGTGAACTCATGCCAAGATCTCGGCCGGCAAAGGATTGACGTAATGTCTGCCGCTGCGGGTGCGGCGGACATAATCCACCAGTTGCTGGTAATCCAAATCGCTGCTCACCCAGTCGATGGTGGCTGCATTGACGATCAACAACGGCGACTGATCGTAGTTATAAAAGAAATCGGCGTAGGCGTCGGCCAAACGCTGCAAATAAGCGGATTCGATCCATCGTTCGTAATGAACACCGCGCCTCTTCACACGGTCGATCAATATTTCCACCGGCGCCTGAAGATAGATCACTAGATCAGGCGCCGGCGGTGCCAGGTCCAAATGGCGGTAAATCTGCTCATACAAACGCAACTCATCGTCATCCAGAGTGAGTAGAGCGAAGAGGCGATCCTTTTCCAATAAAAAATCACTGACCAACTGCGGTCTGAATAAATCTCTCTGCAGCAAGGCCCGAACCTGTTGTACGCGCTGAAACAAGAACGACAACTGGGTGGGCAAGGCTACTTGGCGGGGGTTTTGGTAATAACGCTCGAGAAATGGATTGTCCTCGGCACGCTCCAATAACAACTCACTGCCGAAGGTTTCCGCCAAACGCCTCGCGAGGCTGGTCTTGCCAACCCCGATAGGACCTTCGACAATGATATAACTCGGCGCGCCGCTTTGGGTCATACTTATGCAGGCATGGCCTGCAAGCCGAGGCTGGAGCAACGCTCCAATAATGTTTGGAGGCTTCCCGCTCCGGGTATATGTAACTGCGGGGCGATCTCATGGAGTGGGTACAATACAAAACTGCGTTCCGGCAACCCGGGGTGGGGTACGGTCAGGGTATCGCCCTCCAGTTGGACATCACCATACAACAACAAATCCAGATCCAAGGTGCGCGGTCCCCAGCGTTCTGCCCCCCGTACCCGTCCATGCTGTTCTTCTATCAAGTGTAACTCCCGTAATAACTCCGCTGCGGTCAGCCGAGTATCCACCGCCGCGACCGCATTGAGGTAATCGGGCTGCGTCGACGCGGCCAATGGCTTACTCCTATATATGGAGGAATAGTCCACGCAACAGGTAGCGGGAATGGCATCTAAGGCCGCCAAAGCGCTGCGAATCTGGGCGTTGGGATCATTGAGGTTGCTGCCTAATCCCACATAAGCCCGCACTAGACTTGAATTCATACCGCATCCCCCCAGCATAATGTCGCCCCATAGCCAGGCGATCAATTCTCTCCAGATTTTTCGCCGGTAACCGCCCTTCCTTTGCCGCGACGCCTGCGTCGTTTCTTTCCCTGAGTCTCGCCGGACCTAACACGTTTCAACCGCTCATTTTGGTCCAAGGCTTGAAACTCTGTCCACCATTGCGTTAAATCCCCCAAATCTTCTCCGGCTTCTGTCCGTAATAACATGAAATCATACGCGGCGCGAAACCGAGGATGCTCCACCAATTTAAGGGGACGCATGCCGGTTATGCGCCGCAACCGGGGTTGCAGTGCCCAGATCTCGCGCATGGGGACGCTAAAGCGCTTAGGCAGTGAGGTCCGCGCCGATTGCCGACTCTCCACCGTATGGGCCGCCTCTTGCAATGACTGTATTTCACCCATACCCTGCGCCTCTAATTCAATGATGCACTGACGTAACGGTTCCCACAAAAGCGCCGCATAGAGGAAGGCCGGCGTCACCGGTTTCCCCTCGGCGATGCGAGTGTCGGTATTTTGCAGGGCGCGAACCAATAAGGTCAGCGGGAAACCATGTTGCTCCTTGGACAGACTCGTTTCGGTCTGAGGGAATAAATAGCCGAACAAACCAAAGCGACGCAGCAGTTCAAAGCTCTGCACTGCGCAGCCACCCAGAAACAGTTTCAAGATTTCATCAAACAGTCGGGCGGGTGGAATATCCTCCAGCAAATGGGCCAGTTGGAAGATAGGCTCTTCGCTGTCGGGATGGATGCAGAAACCCAGCTTGGCGGCAAAGCGCACGGCGCGCAACATCCGCACCGGGTCCTCGCGGTAACGCTGCACCGGATCCCCCATCAGACATAGCATGCCTTTTTGCAGGTCCTCCATGCCCCCGGCGTAATCCACCACCGAGAAATCCTGGATATTGTAATAAAGGGCATTGACGGTGAAATCACGCCGCAATGCATCTTCCTCCAAGGTGCCATAGACATTGTCGCGCAGGATACGACCGGTCTCGCTGCGCGAATCCGCCTCTTGGTCGCCGTTGCCCTGGGTACGAAACGTAGCGACTTCGATAATCTCATCTTCGAAACGAACATGGGCCAGACGGAAACGCCGTCCTATCAACAGACAATTGCGGAACAGTTTCTTGACCTCTTCGGGCCGGGCGTTGGTCGCCACGTCAAAGTCCTTGGGTTCCCGGCCCAATAACATATCCCGTACACCGCCACCGACGAGATAGGCATCAAACCCGGCCCCCCTAAGCCGGTATAAAACCTTGAGGGCATTGGGACTAATATTGGACCGTGAGATCACATGATCGGAACGGGGAATGATGCGCGCTTGTGTATTAATTGTTGAACCTTCAAAGATGTACAAATGACAATAACGTAGATAAGCACTTGTCTAGATTGGGGCGAGCCGTATAATATCGTTTTTTCACACGGGCCCGCAACGCGGCCCATGCTCCCTTCGTCTAGTGGCCTAGGACACCGCCCTCTCACGGCGGGAACAGGGGTTCGAGTCCCCTAGGGAGCGCCATTTCAATGGCTTACCTGCGTATTTCCGCCAGCTTTAACCAACTCCACACCAAGCCGATAAGACCGGTAACTTCCTTTCCCCCTCACTCGCGAGGAAAGATATGCAAATACCTTCCGCACTGGGCAGCTCACTTAACGGAATTCAGAAAGGACTCGCCGGCATAAACAAAAATGCGGCGCAAATCGCCAACGCCAAGGTTTTCAGCCCGCCCAACTCCGCCGACATCGCCCAACCCTTGATGGACCTTCGCAACAACCACATGCAAGCCGAACTCTCCGTCAAGGTCATGGAGAGCCTTGACGGCACCTTCGGCACCTTGATCGACGTAGTGGCTTAATTAAGCGGCGCACCATGGATAGGGTAATAAGCGCGTTGCTGTCAGCAGCGAATGCTACTCGGACTACGCCCTATTGAGGCCGGCCTTGTTTGAGTCCTGCCCTCCGCCTACATCGACAAAGTTGAGTATGACGGCGCCGATCACAAACAAGGCCACTACCGCCAACAATGACAATCGCGGGTTGCCGGTGAGCACGCCCACCGCGCCCATCAGCGCCGGTCCCAACACCGTGGCGAATTTACCCAGCATGTTGTAGAAGCCGAAGAACTCTCCCGATTTGTCCGGCGGGATCATGCTGGCATACAGGGAACGGCTTAGGGATTGGATGCCGCCCTGTACCAAGCCGATGATGGCGGCCAATAGATAAAACTCAACGACACTATCCATGGTCATCGCCCACAGGGTGATCCCGATATAGGCGGCGATGGCTATGAACACGCCCGCCTTGGCTCCGAACCGCTCCCCCAGCTTGCCGAAAATCAGTGCCGCGGGAAAGCCGACGAATTGGGTAATCAACAGTGCAACGATCAAGTTTTGCGACTTAAATCCCAAGGACATGCCATAGTCCACCGCCATCCGTATGATGGTATCCACCGCGTCGATGTAACACCAATAAGCGACGAGAAACAGCCACAAGGCGCGCAAACGGCGGATGTGATGGAAGGTGGCCAGCAATTGCCGCCAGCCGCCGCGCATCATTTCCCGGATAACGACCTGATCAATCGCACGCGATTCGGTGACAAACAACATTACCGGGATGGAAAAAAGCGCCCACCACAGCGCCACCATGACAAATGATAAGCGAATTGCCTGAGCGCTGTCGGCAAGGCCGAAGGCCTGCGGCCAAAGACTCATCGCCACATTGAACGCAAACAACATCCCGCCTCCCAGATAACCCAAGGAATAACCCAGCGCCGACACCACGTCCAATTTCTCCCTGGGCGCGACCGTGACGATGAGCGCATCGTAAAACACGTTTGCCCCGGCAAAGCCTATCGATGCCGCCATATAGAGCAGAGCCGCCAACTCCCACATGCCCCGTTCGACGAAATACAGGCCGCCGGTCATTACCACACCCATCGCGGTGAAGAATAATAAAAACCTTTTACGCACGCCGCCCTTGTCGGCGATAGCCCCCAGGATCGGCGCCAAGACCATGATCACGATACTGGCTAGGGAGTTGGCCAAGCCCAATTGAAAGGTGCTCTCGGTGACGACGGCGCCGGCGCTCCAGTAACTCTTAAAAAATACCGGGAAGAATCCCGCCATCACCGTCGTGGCGAAGGTAGAGTTAGCCCAGTCATAAAGTGCCCAGGAGATAATCGGCTTTGTAGCTATACGCATAATAATCGCATTGTAATGTTTCGGATTTATGTCCCCAGTTTACAGAGAAAATCGTTCGCCGCCATTCAATAATGACGCGAATGGATATACAATTCGCCCGCCCGTAATCGCCGTTATTCTATTCCGCATCCGAGAATCACCATGTCAGGTCCCACAGGAATTCGCGCGCCTTTGCCGGTCCAATTTATCCTCGGCGCGGAATCCTCCGAGGCAGCAGCACAACAAGCCGGGCGGGCACGACGCATCACCGCCGTATTTTGGCTGTCACAGCGCAATTCTTGCTTGGGATGGATAGGCGATCACCATCGGCCTGCCATGCCAACAATGGAGACCGCCCGCGCCGCCTGGCAAACGGCCCGGCCGATTGTATTACCCGGTTTCGCGGCATCGGAGATCCCCGCGCTACAACACCACATCGCGCAGTCGGCCGCGCTTGCGGAAGCCGTACTCAACGGCGGCGATTACGAGGCCTTATTGCTACAGGCGCCTTATAGCGCGCGACTTGCTCCCCGCTTCGTATTACTCGGCTCCACCTACGATGAAGGCGATCCCCAGGAGATCGTCAAAATCGAATTCGATGCCGTAAATCGCGGCGAGATTGCCGCGGAGCATCTCTGGTCAAAGCTGTCCTGGTTGTCTTACGAGGAATACGACGCCTCCTTACGTTTCCGATTTTCATTTGGCATGGAAAATTATGAGGACGTAGCCGCCGATCCCCAACGGCAAGCATATGCCTCGGCCCTCACCGAGGCGGTATTCCCCGAATCCGCGGTGATCAGCGCCAACCGCCGCCTCGCGATGTTTCTGCGAAAGATGCTTCAGGCAAAAGACATCATGTACGTGGAACGCATCGTATATTTCAACGCGCCGGAGGGCGGTGCTCAATTCCACCACGATGTGGAAGGCGGACATCTCGGCGTGGTCTTTGCCCAACTTTCCGGGCGGACCGCATGGCTGGCGTTGTCCACGGAGCAAATGCTGGACGAGATCCAGACCTTTCTTGCGCGGCCCAATGCCGGCGTCGCAATCCGCGGGGTGATCCGCCATCACAAGACGCGCGCCAAACTCTTTACCTTGGCAAGGGACCGCGACGTCCTGGCGGCATACTTGAACAGCAGCGACAATGATCCTCTAGAGAGGCTCATTAACCGCTGCCCGGCCTTCATACGAGGCCTGATCGAACACGGGCACGCCCACATCTTACATCCCGGCGACATCATCCTGCTGCCTCAGCACGATGCAGGGCATTGCACGTGGCATGCCGTGTACTGCCTGGATGACAGGCCGGGCGAAGCCCTGTCCTTCGCCATTCGCCATGCAACTCCTTTGTCGCATCGGCGTGATTAAGCCATTCCCCAACAATCCGCGCTTTGCGATGGGACATTTAAGTCGGTTGCCAGGACCGCTGCCGCTCGCGAAATATCGTATTGTGATAACATGATTCTTTATGTTCTTTATGTGAGAGCGAGCTTATATTTTCGATAGGATCAAGCCAACTTCTCGCCGATGACATATAAATTCACGATGATGAACAAGCTGTATCAATCCCTTCGTTCCGCGATTATGCCCCTCGCCACTCTGTTGTCATCTCTGGTCCTCACCGGTTGTTTGGGTCTCAGCGGCGGCAGCGAGCTTATTCCGCCGGAGGCCAGCGGCCCGGCGCCCACGCAGGTCCAGGTCAGCACGGGGACGGCGCCTACGTATTCATGGCTTGTGGGCAATGTTTCTTCCGTGTTCGTAGTGCGCACCGACGCCCCCAATAACCCCGTTTGGGGCATCAGCGCGCAGGGAGGCGCCGAAATCATCCCCTCCCCCGTGGTGCAAGGAACGATCACATTCTCCGACCCCAATCTGCAACTGATGAGTTCGGCGGAACTCACGCTGACTGCCGGTGTTAATTACAGGGTCTGTATCACAGCACAAGGGCAAACGGGAATTGTTCTCTATTGCACTACTTTCATCCCCCCCGATGGGGGCGGTAATCCAACAGCGACCCTTGGAAACAGCTTGGCGGCCAGCACGCACTCCCTGGCGCTGATGCGAGACGGCACCGCTTGGGCATGGGGCGCCAACCAGGACGGCCAAATCGGAGACGGCGGCGTCACCGACACAGTGACACCGCTTGCTATCCCCGGATTGAGCAAGGTCATTGCCGTCGCCAGCGGCGGTTCCCATAGCCTGGCAGTCACCGCGGACGGTACGGTATGGGCTTGGGGCGCCAATGGTTATGGGCAATTGGGTAATGGATCGAATACCGACAGTGCGGTACCGGCGCAGATTCCAAACCTCCGCGGTATAACGGCCGTTGCGGCCGGCGAAAATCACTCCTTGGCACTCGGCGTTGACGGCACAGTGTGGGCTTGGGGTGAAAACAGCAGCGGTCAATTGGGCGATGGCACTACCATCAATCGCAATACCCCGGCCGCGGTGGAGCGGCTCAGCAATATCGTCGCCATCGCCGCGGGCAAGGTACACTCCATGGCGCTCTCTCAAGACGGTACGGTATGGAGCTGGGGCGGCAACTACAGCGGCCAACTGGGGGACGGCACTGTGGCCAATACCAGCCGACCGGTGCGAGTTGAGAGATGATGTTGCCAACGTAGGGTAACTCCTCAAGGATCGGTGCCGTTCCCCACGATTGGTGCTAAGCCATTTGTAAAATCCCAGAAGACGCGGCCATGCTGAAATTTAATCGCTCTCTACCTTACCCGCCGCACCAACAAAACGGCCAGCATAAAAAAGAAAACCGTGGGCAAGGCCGCGCTCACCGCTGACGGCAGCTTATAGAGCAAGCCGGCGAAACCGAACAATTGTCCCAGCAAATAGAAACCGATGCCGACCAGGGTCCCTACAAAGATGCGTTGGCCTATCCCTACCGAGCGCAGCGGGCCGAAGATGAAGGGGATGGATAAAAACACCATCACCGCGGTGGTTACCGGCATCACCAGTTTTTTCCAGAATGCCAATTGATAGAGTTCCGTACTGAGGCCGTTATCACGCAGGTAGGCGATATAGTCGAGCAATCCTTTGAGCGAGAGGCTGTCCGGCTTGACCGCCACCACATCGATCATGTCCGGCGTCAGCAACGATCGCCACTCCAATTGATTGAGGTGCTGCGTTTCGACGCCCTCCGGATCTATCTGGCTGCGGGCCACCTGACGCAATAGCCACTTTCCATCGGCAAATTGCCCGCTTTTTGCCTGAGTTACATCCTTCAAGCGCCGCTGATCCGCAAACTGGTAAATAGTCACCCCGCCCACCAGTCCATCGGCAAAGACATCGCGGATATGAATGAAGTCCCGGCCGTCGCGGGCCCATAATCCGTTTTGGCTGGTCATGGCGAAACGTTCAGTCAAGGCTTCGCTATGCATGGTTTTAGCATAGCGATCCGATACCGGCGCCACGAACTCCCCCAAGATCACCGCCACGATCATCCAGAGCAATCCCACCTTCATCACGGAATAAGTAATGCGGCCCACGGATACACCGGCGGCCCGCATCACCAAAAGCTCATTATTGCTGGCTAACAAACCGAGACCGATCACGCTACCCAACAGTGCCACCATTGGAAATAACTGATAGGCCAGGCGCGGCATGGAAAGCAACACATATTGGGCCGCGCCCGCCAAGGTGTAATCGCCCTTACCCACCGCACCCAATTCCGCGACGAAGGAACCGAAGGAAAACAAGACCAACAACACCAATAGCACCATCAAGGTACTACCCGCTACGGTGATACCGATATAGCGATCCAGCAATTTCATGACAAACGCCCCGGCATCACGGCAACACCACCTAAACCCCTATTCTCGTCGTCAACCATCGCCATCCCGCCTGGCGCGCCATGATCGTCAAAATCAGGAACAGCAGCAAGGCATGTACCCACCACATCCCGACCGCGGGAATGATCTTGCCGTGTTCCACCCAAGAACGCGCTATGGCGAGAAAGTTCATATACAGCGCGTAGATCACTACGGCGATAAACAGTTTGGCGAAACGCCCCTGACGGGGTCCGGTACGACTGAGCGGAACCGCCAATGCCGCAAGCAATATCGTCGCCAGGGGCATGGCGATACGCCACTGCAACTCGGCATTCTCGTAGAGTCCGGCGTGGCCCCAAAGGGTGGGCGTGGAACTGGCGATTAGCGTACGGTCACTGGGTTTGACCTGCTGTTCTTCCAGCAACATCCCATGCCGGGCAAAATGAACGATCTTAAATTGCGAATCACCCGGCTGGCCCTCATAACGATACCCGTCTTCAAGAATCAAATAGCGATCGCCGGTATTCTGATCGATCTCTTGATGGCCGCGCGCCGCCGCAATCACGTTCAGCATGCCGTTGCGCCGCGCCTGTATGAAGACGTTCTCCAGCGTCCGTTGATCTTTGTCCGTACTCTCCACATAAAAAACCATCTCGCCACCGTGCAACTCGCGAAATCGGCCCGCCGCGATGCTGTGTACATCCGCGCCGGCTTTAACCTTATCCTGAATCTGGTAGCTCACTTCCTCGGCCCATGGCCCGCCATAAAGTGAAACCGCCGCAACCACCCCGGCAAATCCAAATGCCAGCCACAAGATGGTACGGCGCAAACTGCCGACTCCCACACCGCAAGCCGCTAGGGCCAGCATCTCGTTATCCTTGTAGAATCGTCCCAAGGTTATCAGCACTGCGATGAAGAACGCCAAGGGCAACAACATCGGCAGATTGCTTAATGACTTCAGGGCAAGCAATTGAGGGATCACCGCGCTGGAAAGCGCGCCAGATTCGGCGTCGCTGAAAAAGCGTATCAGTCGATTGCTGATATAGATGACATACAACACCCCGCTCACGGCGATCAGGGACAGCAGGATTTCACGCAATAGGTACCTGCTGATAATCACCGCCAGCCTACCTCAATGGGGCGAAATTGTATTATTGGCTGAAAATCGCGCATTGTTCCGGTAAACTGTAAAAAAAGAAGGCTCGGCTCGATCTTCAATATTGATTGCTCATTCATCGGTTGAAGAAAGTGGCCGCGAAGCTTTATATCATAGAAGAAAAAGGAATTGTCAAATACATGGCATCACTCCCATCTCATCCAAGCTTTCCTTAGGAGTCATTATGGATTTCACAGTCAAAAGCGGGAATCCAGAGAAGCAGCGCACGGCTTGCATCGTACTGGGTGTCTTCGAGCCGCGTCGTTTATCCCAGGCCGCGGAACAACTTGATGAAGTTGCCGGAGGATATATTTCCAACCTCATCCGCCGCGGCGATCTGGAGGGGAAACTCGGGCAAACCCTGCTATTGCACAATGTACCGAATACCCTCTGCGACCGGGTACTGTTGATGGGTTGCGGACGAGAGCGGGAAATGGACGACAGCCAGTATCGCAAGATTATCGCCAAGACGGCAACCATTCTAAATAACATTGGCGCCATGGAAGCGGTGTGTTATTTGTCGGAACTCAACGTCAAGGGTCGCGATACCGCTTGGAAAGTACGCAATACAGTAGAGGCCGTTGCCGGTGCGTTGTATCGCTTCGATGAGCTGAAGAGCAAGAAAGACGCGGCCCGCCGTCCATTGCGTAAACTTATATTGAGTATACCCCGCCGCCGCGAACTTAGCCTCGGCGAAGAGGCGATCCTCGTCGGCAAGGCGGTTGCCGATGGCGTCAAGCTGGCTAGGGACCTGGGAAATCTCCCCAGCAACGTCTGCACCCCTTCATATCTGGCGGAACAGGCGCAAGATCTGGCAAAGCGATTCAAGGCCATCAAGACCGAAATATTGAATAAGGCGGAGATGGAGGAACTCGGCATGGGATCGCTGCTCGCCGTGGCGCGCGGCAGCCGCGAACCGCCCAAGCTGATCGTCGCCCATTACCGCGGCGGGAAAAGGGATGAAAAGCCGGTGGTGCTGGTAGGCAAGGGCGTGACCTTCGACTCCGGCGGCATTTCGATCAAACCCTCCGCCAATATGGATGAAATGAAGTTCGATATGTGCGGCGCCGCCAGCGTGCTGGGTACCCTGGCCGCCGCGGCTGAAATGGGTTTGCCCATTAATGTAACCGGCGTCATTCCCTCTACGGAAAATCTTCCGGGAGGAAATGCCACAAAACCTGGCGACATCGTGACCAGCCTATCGGGCCAGACCATCGAAATTCTCAATACCGACGCCGAAGGCCGCCTCATCCTTTGCGATGCGCTAACTTACAGCGAGCGTTTCAACCCCGCCGTGGTCATCGACATCGCCACCCTCACCGGCGCCTGTGTCATCGCCTTGGGCAAACACGCCTCGGGGCTGCTGAGCAATCACAGCCCCTTGGCCCATGACCTGCTCAATGCCGCCAAGACCAGCGGCGACCGCGCCTGGGAATTGCCGTTGTGGGAAGATTATCAAGACCAGCTCAAAAGCAATTTCGCCGATATGGCCAATGTCGGCGGGCGCGAGGGGGGCGCTATTACCGCGGCGTGTTTTTTAGCGCGGTTCACTAAGAAATTCCACTGGGCGCACCTGGATATCGCCGGTACTGCGTGGCTCTCCGGGGACAAAAAGGGGGCGACCGGCCGTCCGGTACCCCTGCTTACTCAATACCTCATCGATCGCGTCGCGGCGCATGGCGCCCCATGACCCGCATCGACTTCTATGTGCTGCCCGACGCCGCGCCAGCCGCACGCGAGCGCTTCGCCTGCCGCCTGACGGATATCGCCTACCGCCGCGGTCAGCAAGTCTACGTCTATGTCCAATCTCAGGATCAAGCTAAAGCGATCGACGCATTGTTGTGGACTTTTCAGGCTGGAAGCTTTATTCCTCATTGCATCCATCCATCTGATATCTCTGAAAATCCTTCGGTATTGATAGGTCACGACGGTGTTCCCCAACAGGGGCATGAGATACTGATCAACCTTACTGAAACGGTACCCAGTTTCTTCAGCCGTTTTGAGCGGGTAGCCGAAATGGTCAATCAAGATGCGACGGTAAAACACTCGGGTCGAGAGCGATTTCGCTTTTACCGCGACCGAGGGTATGCTTTGGAAACCCATACCTTGAGCGCCCAAACGGACGATGCGTAACGATTACGACAATTCGACGTCCGCCTCCCTGCCCAACGACGGCATCCCGATCCTGCGTGAAATCGTGAGACCGCCTGAAGATTCGGACATTCCCATCTTGGATCCAAACGACGTAATTATTCCCCCCGATACCGCGCCTGTTGCCGATAACGGCCTGACGCCGGAGCGCCTCGCGGCACTCACGGACACCCTGCAACTCACTCTCAACCGGGAGCTGGACTATGCCATCGACGGCGCCGTCTACGAGCGGCTGCAGACTGCCATGGAAGAAGTGGCGTCCAGCGTCAAGAAGCAAGTACAAACCCGGCTGGAACAAAAACTGCCGGAGCTGATCGAGCAGAGCCTGCGTAAAGAAAACTAAACGCTTCAAGCTTGTCGATAAAAGCTATAAGCTTTCCTCTTTTAGTTTTCGACTGAGAAAATGGAAAAGACCTACAATCCGCACGCCATCGAACAACGCTGGTATCAACTCTGGGAACAAAACGGCCACTTTGCGCCGCAAGGCGCAGGCCCCGCCTATTGCATCATGATCCCGCCGCCCAATGTCACGGGCAGTCTGCACATGGGCCACGCCTTCCAGGTCACTATCATGGACACTTTGATCCGTTATCACCGCATGAACGGGGAAAACACCCTGTGGCAGGCGGGGACCGATCACGCCGGCATCGCTACCCAAATGGTAGTGGAACGGCAACTGACCGCTCAAGGCAAGGGCCGCCACGATCTCGGCCGCAGCCAGTTTATCGAGGCGGTATGGAAATGGAGAGGCGAATCCGGCGGCGCCATCACCCGCCAACTGCGCCGCCTCGGCGCCTCGCTGGATTGGTCACGGGAACGCTTCACCTTAGACGAAGGCCTGTCCGAGGCGGTGCACGAGGTGTTCGTGCGTCTCTACGAAGAGGACCTGATCTATCGCGGCAAACGCCTGGTGAACTGGGACCCCGCGCTGCACACCGCCGTTTCCGACCTCGAAGTGATCTCCGCAGAAGAAAACGGCCACCTGTGGCACATACGCTATCCGCTGGCCGACGGTTCGGGCCATCTGGTGGTGGCCACCACCCGGCCCGAGACCATGCTGGGTGACGCGGCGGTCGCGGTCCATCCGGACGATGACCGCTACAAACACCTCATCGGGCAATTGGTGGAACTGCCGCTAACCAACCGCCGCATCCCCATCATCGCCGATGACTACGTGGACCCGTCCTTCGGTACCGGCTGCGTCAAGATCACTCCCGCCCATGACTTCAACGACTACCAGGTTTGGCAGCGTCATAGAGACCATACTGCACTGCAAAATGTACTGCTGAACGGTTTAATCAATATCTTTGATAAGAACGCACATATTTTAAGCAAAACTCTCGATACTGGCGGTCAAAACATAGATGAAACTTTGGACCTGACATACGACACGATGCAAGCCAGAGAAGCTATACCAAGCAAGTACTGGGGGCTCGATCGTTTCGAAGCACGAAAACAAATCATCACCGACCTTGAAGCCGTAGTCTTAATGGAGAAAATCGAACCCCATAAACTCAAGGTACCGCGCGGCGACCGCAGCGGCGCGGTGATTGAACCGTTCCTCACTAATCAGTGGTACGTGAAGGTCGGCCCGTTGGCTGAACCGGCTATCGAGGCGGTGGAAACCGGGACCATCAAATTCGTACCCGACAACTGGAAAAATACCTACTTCGAATGGATGCGCAATATCGAAGACTGGTGCATCTCGCGGCAAATCTGGTGGGGCCATCGCATCCCGGCCTGGTACGATTCCTTCGACAAAAACATTGTCTATGTCGGACGTTCCGAAGAAGAGATTCGCGCAAAGCACAATCTTGGCCCCGACATCACACTCAAACAAGATGATGATGTATTGGATACCTGGTTCAGCTCGGCGCTGTGGCCGTTCTCGACCTTGGGCTGGCCGCAACAGACCGAGGAATTGCAAACCTTCTACCCCACCAGTGTGCTGGTTACCGGCTTCGATATCATCTTCTTTTGGGTGGCGCGCATGATCATGATGGGGCTCAAATTCACCGGCGAAATCCCTTTCCGTGAAGTCTATATCCACGGTCTGGTGCGCGACGCCCACGGCCAGAAGATGTCCAAATCCAAGGGTAATATCCTCGATCCCATCGACCTGATCGACGGCATCGACCTCGAATCCCTGGTCAAGAAACGCACCGGCGGCTTGATGCAGCCCGAGATGGCCAAGGGCATCGAAAAGGCCACGCGCAAGGAATTCGCGGCAGGCATCCCCGCCCACGGCACCGACGCGCTGCGTTTCACCTTCGCCTCCCTGGCCTCCACCGGGCGCGACATCCGCTTCGACCTCGGCCGCATCGACGGTTACCGCAACTTCTGCAACAAGATATGGAACGCCTCGCGCTATGTGTTGATGAACACTGAAGGACAGGATTGCGGCCTGACGGGAGGAGTGGAACTCAGTCTCGCCGACCGTTGGATATTGTCGCGCCTGCAGATAGCGATCCAGCTGACCCGCGAGCATTGCGACTTGTATCGTTTCGACCTCATGTCCCAAGCCATCTATGAATTCATCTGGAACGAATTCTGCGACTGGTATCTGGAATTGTCCAAGCCGGTATTGATGTCCAAAGAAAGTAGCGAAGGGCTGCGTCGCGGCACGCGCCGTACCCTGGTACAGGTGCTCGAAACCGCCTTGCGTCTGCTCCATCCTCTGATGCCCTTCATCACCGAGGAAATCTGGCAACGGGTCGCGCCCTTGGCCGGCAAAAGCGGCGTTACCCTCATGCTGCAACCCTATCCCGCCGCCGATAAGGAGCTCATCAACCCCACGGCCGCGGCCGAAATGAGCTGGCTGATGGATTTCATTCTGGGCGTGCGAAAAATCCGCGGCGAGATGAACATCGCGCCGCGCAAACCCTTGCCGGCGCTGTTGCAAAATTACTCGGCCCAGGACCGCGCCCGCGTCGAGGCCACCCGCGCCTATACCAGCTTCTTAAGTGTCCTGGAATCCGTCACCTTCCTGGAAGAAGAGGCAATAACGCCGGAAGCGGCCACCGCGCTGGTGGGTGAAATGAAGGTCCTGATCCCCATGGCGGGCTTGATAGACAAAGAAGCGGAGTTGGCGCGTCTCAATAAGGAAATCGAAAAATTACGCTCTGAAACAATGCGCTGCGAACAAAAACTGCAAAATCCTAACTTTGCGGAAAAGGCGCCCGCACAAGTTGTGACCAAGGAGCGGCAACGTCTCGCTGAAATGCGTTCCGCACTGGACAAGCTGCAAGAGCAATCTTCCCGTATCGCCGCCATGTGAGGCTCATTGCCCGTATTAGCGTTGTCATACCAATCAAATAGCGGCTGGACTATATTAATATTCAGAGGGAGTCCCTCCATATCACAGCATCGACAACTACTTACGGGGAAAAGACTATGAGCAATGGAAAATCGCTGCTTACCGTTGTTGCCTTCCTGTCAATCAACCTGTTTTATTATTCCGCATTCGCGCAAGAAACCGGCGACGCCTCCGCGGAGTCCGTCGTCAGTGCCACCGGCGAACATGTACCACGCGCAGTGTTCACTTCCGGCATACAGAATCGGGAGCCTACCGACACCATCACAACTCTCAGCAACGAAAAGAATAAAATCTATTTCTTCAGCGAGCTTCGCGGACTGGGCGGAAAAATCATAACTCATCGCTGGGAATATCAAGGGCGGGTAATGGGCGAAATCAAATTCAATGTGGGCGGCCCCCGCTGGCGGGTGTGGTCGAGTAAAACATTATTACCGCAATGGACCGGCGAGTGGCGGGTTTCGATAATCGACGGCGAGGGCAACACGCTGGGAACTGCTAGCTTTAACTACACTGCTAGCGAGTCTGCTAATCAGGGCAAGTAATTTCATTAATGAAAAGCTGTCAGCGCTTCAAATAGCGCTCGCTGTCCCAGACCTCACCGCGGCGGGGATGCCGGGACAGTGCCATACTGACCTGTCTTGCCCGCTAATATTTATATAAGATATTAATTTTTATATCATTTAAATGCGGAAGCTCAGTGGCTTTGCAGTCCCTTCGCCATTGCCGTGAAATATACGACTCCCCGTCAAACAACCATAATTAATAAATAGATCGTCGTTTCTATATATAATAAAAATGAGGTGAATGCGTCGTCCAATTTTTTAATTCTCTACGCTTGGCCAAATTAAGGGGGCGATTACCATCAGCGAAGACACCGTCCTGCCGGACATGACACCTGCAATGGAATTCTATAGAGCATGGCTCAAACATCGCGAAATTATCCTAAATCTGTTTATGTTTACGGACCCAAATCGTTCACAACGCTGATTCTTATCGGCTTCGGGTTTGTGGCATTGCCATTGATCTTTGCATTGATATACAGCGCCTATCACGTCGATCGCCTGACCGACAGGAGCCAGAGCACCGTTTATAGAGCGGTAAAGGCTACGCAAAATACCCGCATATTGCTCGAACAGCTAACTGAAATGGAGCGTACGGTTCGCCAGTATCGTGTCTTAAATGATAAGACCCTTCTGCAATCCTACGCAGACAAGCATCAGACTTTCCAACGTACCCTCGACATACTTTCGGCGTCGCTGGATGATCCTATCATCAACTTGCAATTAAAGTCTTTGTCTGATGGAGAAAACAACCAATTCAACGCCATCAATTTCGACGAACCCAACTCGACAAAAACGGATGCGGCCATCGATGAATTCGCGCCGCTCGCCGAACTGGCTCAAAAGATATCGGCCGACAGCAGCAGGATAATTAACGTCGAAGTTGATGATATGCGGCAGGCCAGCGAACATACCTTGAAAACGATCTTATGGCTATCCTTTGCCATGATCCCTGCTACTATCATCTTCTCCGGCGTTTTCACCGTTCTGCTGAACCGTCCAATCAAGCAAATAGATCACGCCATTCGTTTACTGGGCGATGGCGAGTTCTCATCTCCCGTTTCGGTGATGGGCCCCCATAATCTTGAATATTTGGGACAACGCCTCAACTGGCTGCGCGGAAGGCTACAGGACGTAGAAAACCAAAAAATCAAATTTATCCGGCACGTTTCTCACGAACTGAAGACGCCTTTGACTGCTCTAAGGGAAGGAACGGAACTATTGGCGGATGAGGTCGTCGGCGGACTCAAAGAAGATCAAAGAGAAATCGTGCAGATTCTTCGGCAAAACAGTATTCGCTTGCAAAAGCTCATTGAAGATCTATTGAACTTTAATACGGCGGCATCTCAACCGATGCTTAGCGTGGTGAACCCTGTCCACCTGGACGACGTGATCGGCCGCGTTGCGGCCGATCACAAATTACCCCTTGTCGCCAAAAACATTCGCCTTGATACCAATTTGGCCCCTTGCGTGGTGGAAGGCGACGACGAAAAATTGCGGGTCATCGTGGACAATCTGCTTTCCAATGCCATCAAATATTCGCCGCCCGGAGGAAAAATCACCATTGCTCTGCGGAAAGACAACTCCTTGGCCGTTATGGACGTTTACGATTCCGGCCCAGGGATACCGCGCGAGGAAAGTAAAAAAATATTCGATACCTTCTACCAAGGAAACCCTCCCGATGAAGGCCACATCAAAGGATCTGGATTGGGTTTATCGATCGCCCGGGAACATGTTCTGGCCCACCATGGCATTATTGTGTCGCTTTTTGATTCTTTAGGCGCGCATTTACAAGTCGTACTTCCCCAAAAGCAAATCGCCCATGTTAATACGATCTAAAGCTCTTGTTCTCGCCTCTGCAATAGTATTATTGTCCGGCTGCGCCGTTCTCCACGAGCCGCAAAACGATGCAAATGCCACCCCGGCAGATAATAGCGCTGCCGGTACTCCATCGGGACATATTTGGGCGATGAATAACTCCGGTAAAACGGATATTAACTGGTTACTCCGTTATTACCGCCTGATAAACACCGAAACGGACAAGCAACTAACGGACGAGTATGAAAAGACAAGAAAGGAGTTTTCTGAAAAAAAGACGTTAAAAAGTCAATGGCAATTGGCCATATTACTCAGCATTCCCAGCGCGTCTTTCTATGATGCGGGTCGCTCTACCGATCTATTCAAAGAATTGACCAACAACGACCTTGAACATGACACAAATTTAAACGACGCCGCATACCTGATATATACCCTTGTCAACGAACAGTATCGTATCGGCAGAAAATCAGACACCATCGAGGCTCAGCTTATCGAATCGCAAGCTGCCAATAAACCGCTGCAGGACAAGCTTAAATCCCTTCAAGCTCAGCTAACTGAGGTGCAGGCAGCCAATCAGACGCTGCAAGACCAAATAAATGCGCTTAAGGCGATTGAAGATGCCCTTGATCAACGCAATAAAGCGGAGGATAAACCAAAACCATGAATAGCGCCAAGACCAAGATATTATTGATTGACGATGATCCGGGATTACTGCGCTTGATTTCAATACGGCTCAGTGCAGCGGGTTATGATGTAATTCCAGAGAGCAGCGGCGAAAAGGCTTTAGCTCATATCTCGCTGCATCGGCCCCATATCGTGGTTACCGACCTGCGTATGAGCGGCATGGACGGCATGGCGGTATTCGATGCCATTCATCAACGCAATCCATCCTTGCCAGTCATCATTTTGACCGCTCACGGCACCATTCCCGACGCCGTCGCCGCTACCAAGCGGGGAGTGTTCGGATTTCTCACCAAGCCATTCGATAGCAAGGCCTTACTGGAGCAAGTTGAAAAGGCCTTGGCGGCGAGCGGTATTCACGGCGATGAGATGAACGGCGGCGGAGAAGATACCAGTTGGCGGCGGGCAATTATCACCCGAAATCCCATTATGGAGGATGTGTTGAATCAAGCGCGACTGGTGGCGGAGAGCGATATCAGCGTCTTCATTCATGGTGAAAGTGGCACTGGCAAAGATCTTCTGGCGCGCGCCATCCACAAATCCAGCTCCCGCTGCAACGCGCCCTTCGTGGCCATTAATTGCAGCGCCATCCCGGAACCCTTGCTGGAATCGGAGCTGTTCGGCCATAGCAAGGGGGCGTTTACCGGCGCGACCCGCGACCATAAGGGTCTGTTCCAGGCCGCGCACAAAGGCACTTTATTTCTTGATGAGATCGGCGACATGCCCCTTAGCCTGCAGGCCAAGTTGCTCCGGGTCCTGCAAGACAAAGAGGTGCGCCCTATCGGTGCAACGGCATCTGTGCTGGTGGACGTTCGGGTGATATCCGCCACGCATCGTAAATTGGAACAGGAGATGGCGCGCGGAAACTTCCGCGAAGACCTCTACTACCGACTCAATGTGGTGGCGCTGGAAATCCCACCCCTGGCGCAGCGGCGCGAGGACATTCCGCTGCTGGCGTCACATTTCCTGAATAAACTCTCGGCGACCAGCAGCCGCAAAGTGGAAGGCTTCTCTCCCGAAGCCATGGAATTACTCGTCAGCGCATCATGGCCGGGCAACGTACGCCAACTGCTGAACGTCGTAGAACAAAGCGTTGCGCTATCGACCACCCCCATCATCTCAACTGCCTTGGTGCAAAAGGCGTTGCGCGCGGAACCTGGAGAAATTTTATCTTTCGTCGATGCGCGCACCAGCTTCGAACGCGATTACCTCGTGCAACTGTTGCAGATATCTCAAGGCAATGTAACACAGGCGGCGCGTCTGGCTAAACGCAATCGCACCGAGTTTTACAAACTGCTGCGCCGACATCACCTCGAACCCGGCCTATTTAAACAGGCGGGACAATAGGTCGCGTTTGATTATCCGCGGCAACGGATCAATGTTCGCGGGTGGCGAGGAATTTGATCTTAGGCCAGCGCTCCATGGTGAGATCGAGATTGACACGAGTCGGTGCCAGATAGGCTAGATCGCCGCCGCCGTCCACTGCCAGATTATCGGACAGCTTAGTACGAAATTCATCGAGATGCCTGGCGTCGTCGCAACCTATCCAACGCGCCGTAACGATAGTCGCCTGCTCGAAGATACATTCCACGCCGTACTCGTCCTGTAAGCGCTGCGCCACCACATCAAATTGCAATACCCCCACAGCGCCCAGGATAAGGTCATTATTGTTAAGCGGACGAAACAGCTGCGTTGCGCCTTCCTCGCATAATTGTTCCAACCCCTTATTCAACGCCTTCATGCGCATGGGATCGCGCAAGCGCGCCCGGCGAAAAAGTTCCGGGGCAAAATTGGGAATACCGGTAAACTTCAGCTCCTCTCCCTCGGTGAAAGTGTCGCCGATTTGAATGGTCCCATGATTATGCAGCCCGATAATGTCGCCAGGGAAAGCATCCTCGACGTGTTCGCGGTCGCGCGCCATGAAGGTGATGGCATTGGCGATCTTGGTCTCCCGCCCCAAACGAACGTGATGGACTTTCATGCCTTTAGCATAACGGCCGGAGCATATTCGCATGAAGGCGACGCGGTCACGATGCGCCGGGTCCATATTGGCTTGAATCTTAAATACGAAACCGCTGAACTTGTCTTCCTCTGCCTCAACCCAGCGGGTTGTAGTCTGCCGCGGGCGCGGCGAGGGCGCATAGTCCGCCATGGCATTGAGTAAATCCGCTACGCCGAAATTATTGACTGCCGAACCGAAAAATACCGGCGTCATATGCCCGGCAAGGTAGGCCTCAATGTCGAAACGATGACTGGCTCCTTTTACCAGTTCCACCTGATCACGCAACTCTGTGGCCTGCAACCCAAACAGGGCATCAAGGCGCGGGTTGTTCAACCCGGCGATTACTTCGCCCTCCTGGATCTTACCTCCGTGGGTCGGACTAAATATATGTACGCTTTCCGTATATAAATTAAAAACACCGCGAAACTGCTTGCCCATACCGATGGGCCAGGTGATGGGCGCGCATCGAATGCTCAAGACGGACTCAACCTCGTCTAATAACTCGATAGGCTCACGCCCTTCGCGATCCAGTTTGTTGATGAAGGCGATGATGGGCGTATCCCGCAGACGGCAAACCTCCATGAGCTTGATGGTCCGCTCTTCCACGCCCTTAGCGCTGTCAATGACCATTAAGGCCGAATCGACCGCCGTCAAAGTTCGATAGGTATCCTCGGAAAAATCTTCATGCCCCGGCGTATCCAGGAGATTGATGACCAACTCCTTATAGGGAAACTGCATGACGGACGTGGTTACGGAGATACCGCGGCGTTTCTCCAACTCCATCCAATCCGAGGTGGCGTGGCGGGCGGCCTTACGCCCCTTCACCGCGCCGGCCAGTTGGATGGCGCCACCATACAGCAACAGCTTCTCGGTAAGCGTGGTCTTGCCGGCGTCCGGGTGAGAAATGATGGCAAAGGTACGGCGACGGGCCGTTTGCGCAGCGATAACCGACATAAAACTATGAATAAACTGCCAAACTTGGAGAGGGAGCATTATACACAATGAAGAGGACTCCCGTAAGCGATGAAATTCATTCAAAATGCTTTATCCTGACAAGAGCGAAGCCTTACACGGCGCGGGTATACCCTGCCCCAGCCAAAGAATGCGCCGTGTCTGCCGCTACATTATTAGTGGACGACTTTCGGAAATTGCCATTCATGAAAAGTGGCCTCTGGAAGGAAACAATTGGTCAAGGCTCGGGTCAAATTGTCTCGGTGCGGCGAACTTGCTAAAGCGCCGGGAAAATGACTGATGGAGGTAAAACGTAACGCCGTGGCTTAAAATTTTTGGCGCCGCCTCACGAACAATCGTCAGGGACTAAGGGATCAATCGTCTGTTTTCTTTATGTCTTTTGAAGATAGGCGAAGCCAGGGTGGGCTACATGGAACGATTGGCCTAATAGTTGCAATTTCAGACTGACGAGCTGCTCCAGGTAGACTTGAAGGAATCGGGATGACACGAACACGCAAGGCAGCGGGCCTGCAAAGCATTCGAGCGAGGTGATCATGAGTATTTTCGACTATTACCAGGCACGATATGAAGAATCGCGGGAAGAGGAACTCTCCCTTCACGAATTTCTCGAAAACTGCAAAGCGGATCCTACCGCGTACGCCACCGCCGCTGAACGACTCTTGATGGCAATCGGCGAACCTGAACTCGTCGATACCAGCAAAGATCCCCGTTTAACCCGCATCTTCGCCAATAAGGTAATCAAAGTTTATCCCGCCTTCCGCGACTTCTACGGGATGGAGGAAACCATTGAGCAGATCGTGGCCTTCTTCCGTCATGCCGCGCAAGGACTGGAAGAAAAGAAACAAATCCTCTATTTACTCGGACCGCCGGGCGGCGGCAAATCATCCCTGGCGGAGAAACTGAAATCTTTGATGGAGAAAATCCCCTTCTACGCCATCAAGGATTCGCCGGTCAACGAATCGCCTCTAGGGTTATTTTCTCGAGAAGAAGACGGGCGGATTCTTGAGGAGGACTATGGAATCCCGCAACGCTACCTCGGGAAGATCATGTCGCCGTGGGCCGTGAAACGCCTTCATGAGTATAACGGCGACATCACCAAGTTTAAGATCGTCAAACACCACCCTTCCATTCTGCGTCAAATCGCCATCTCCAAAACGGAACCGGGCGACGAAAACAATCAGGACATCTCCAGCTTGGTCGGTAAGGTTGATATCCGTAAACTCGAGCAATTCTCGCAGGACGACCCGGATGCCTACAGCTATTCCGGAGGCTTATGCCTGGCCAATCAAGGGCTGTTGGAATTTGTGGAAATGTTCAAGGCGCCTATCAAGGTACTCCACCCCTTGCTGACCGCCACTCAGGAAGGCAACTACAAGGGAACCGAGGGCTTCCCGGCCATTCCTTTCGACGGGATCATTCTTGCCCACTCCAATGAATCGGAATGGCAGGCATTCAAAAACAACAAGAACAACGAAGCCTTCCTGGATCGCATCTATATCGTGAAAGTGCCCTATTGTCTGCGGGTACACGAAGAGATGAAGATCTACGAGAAACTTCTTACCAACAGTTCCTTGGCCAGCTCGCCCTGCGCACCCGGCACCTTGGAAATGATGGCGCAGTTCGCGGTGTTGTCACGCCTCAAAGAGCCGGAAAATTCCAGCATTTATTCTAAAATGCGGGTGTATGACGGCGAGAACCTTAAAGATATCGATCCCAAATCCAAATCCTATCAGGAGTACCGGGATTTTGCCGGCCCCGATGAAGGCATGTCGGGCCTGTCGACGCGTTTCGCCTTTAAGATCCTCTCCAAAGTCTTCAACTACGATCACTCGGAGATCGCGGCCAATCCAGTGCATTTGCTGTACATTATCGAACAGCAGATCGAGCAGGAGCAGTATCCCGCCGAAGTAATGGAGAAATATCTGTCTTTCCTCAAGGGTTACCTGGCGCCGCGCTACGCGGAATTCATCGGCAAGGAAATCCAGACCGCGTATCTGGAATCCTATTCCGAGTTCGGCCAGAACATCTTCGATCGCTATGTCACCTACGCCGATTACTGGATCCAGGACCAGGAATTCCGCGACCCCGATACCGGAGAATTCCTTGACCGCGCGGCGCTCAATACCGAACTGGAAAAGATCGAGAAGCCGGCCGGGATCAGCAATCCTAAGGATTTCCGCAACGAAATCGTCAACTTCGTGCTGCGCGCCCGTGCGCACAATGCCGGCAAAAATCCTTCCTGGACCAGCTATGAGAAATTACGCGAGGTCATCGAAAAGAAGATGTTCTCCACTACGGAAGATCTGCTGCCGGTGATCTCTTTCAACGCCAAGTCCACTTCGGAGGACAAGAAGAAGCATGAGGAATTCGTCAACCGCATGGTCACGAAAGGATATACGCCCAAACAGGTCCGCTTGTTATGTGAGTGGCATTTGCGAACCCGCAAGGCCTCTTAAAGATCAACACGAGGGTAAGATGTCGTGGCTCAATTCATCGACAGGCGACCTAACGGCAAGAACAAGAGCGCGGTCAATCGCCACAAATTTATCCGACGTTACAAAAACCAGATAAAGAAGGCGGTCTCCGACGCAATAGCCGAACGCAGCATCACCGACTTGGACCGAGGTGAGAAGGTCAATATCCCCGCTAAGGATATCTCCGAGCCCTCTTTGCACCATGGGGACGGTGGTTTCAAGGAAGGAGCGCATCCCGGCAATACCGATTTCGTCACCGGCGATCGAGTACCACGCCCCCTCGGCGGTGGCGGCGGCAAGGGCGGCAGCGAGGCCACCAACAGCGGCGAAGGTGTCGACGACTTTATCTTCCAAATATCCCGGGAAGAATTTCTCAACCTGTTCTTCGAAGATCTGGAACTCCCGGATCTGGTCAAGACCCAACTCGCCAAATTGATGATGGAAAGGACGATACGCGCCGGCTATACCACCACCGGAGTGCCGACCAACATTAACGTGATTCGCTCTCTGAAAGGTGCGCTGAGCCGGCGCATTGCCCTACGTTCGCCCTATCAGGCTAAACTGCGGGATGCCGAGGAAGAACTGGAGTCAATGCTGCTGATCAATGGCGATAGTGATCCGGCCGTTCTTGCCCTCAAGCACCGCATTAAACAATTGAAGGCCAAGATCAGTGCAGTGCCCTTCATCGATACTTTCGATTTGCGCTATAACAACCGCGTCAAGCAACCCTATCCGTCCAGCCAAGCGGTAATGTTTTGCCTTATGGACGTCTCAGGATCTATGGATCAGGCGAAAAAGGACATCGCCAAACGCTTTTTTACGCTGTTGTATTTTTTTCTGACCGGGACATACGATAGCATCGAATTGGTATTTATCCGCCATCATACGGTCGCCAAGGAAGTCGACGAGCAGGAATTTTTTTATTCACGGGAGACCGGCGGGACCGTAGTATCCAGTGCCCTAAAATTAATGGAGAAAATCATTTCCGACCGTTATCCGACGTCGGAATGGAACATCTACGCGGCTCAGGCATCCGACGGCGATAATTGGAGCGACGACTCGCCGTTGTGCAGGGACATATTGGTCAACTCCATAATGCCCAAGGTACAATATTACGCCTACATCGAAATTACCGAAGATACTCCACGCGGCTTATGGCGGGAGTTCATGAATGTAAAGAAATCCTGTCCCAATTTCGCCATGCAGCGCATAGAAAGGGCCGGCGACATATTTCCTGTTTTTCAAAAGCTCTTTAAGAAGAAAGTCGCATGACCGGCAACGCGCTGCCATACACATCCGAATGGACCTTCGACCTTCTGCGGCGCTACGACGAGGAAATCGCCAAAATCGCCGCGGAATACGATCTGGACACCTATCCCAATCAGATCGAAGTGATCAGCGCCGAACAGATGATGGACGCCTATTCATCGGTGGGCATGCCGGTGGGCTACCATCATTGGTCGTTCGGCAAACAGTTCCTAAGTGTTGAACAGCGCTACAAACGCGGCCATATGGGCCTCGCCTACGAAATTGTTATCAACTCCAATCCCTGCATAGCCTATCTCATGGAAGAAAATTCCATGACCATGCAAGCCCTGGTTATCGCCCATGCCGGTTATGGTCACAATTCCTTTTTCAAAGGAAATTACCTGTTCAAGACCTGGACCAACCCCGATTCCATTATCGATTACCTGGTATTCGCCAAGAAATACGTCATGGAATGCGAACGCCGCTTCGGCGAACAAGAAGTCGAACTTATTCTGGATTCCTGTCATGCCCTCATGAATTACGGCGTGGACCGATACAAGCGCCCGCCGCGGCTATCCCTGCAAAAAGAAAGGTTGCGTCAAAAGGATCGCGAGGAATATCTGCAATCACAGGTCAACGACCTGTGGCGCACCATCCCGAAGAGCGACATCGCGCACGATCCTGCCAAGGAATACCGCTTCCCTTCGGAGCCGCAGGAAAATATCCTGTATTTCATTGAAAAGAATGCGCCGCTGCTCGAACCATGGCAACGCGAGTTGGTGCGCATCGTCAGGAAGATCGCCCAGTACTTCTATCCGCAACGTCAAACCCAGGTTATGAACGAGGGCTGGGCGACCTTTTGGCATTACACCATTCTTAACACGCTCTATGACAAAGGACTGGTCAACGACGGCTTTATGATCGAATTTCTAAAAACGCACACCAACGTCGTCTATCAGCCTGCCTATAACAGTCCCTATTATTCCGGGATCAATCCCTACGCCCTTGGCTTTGCCATGATGAGCGACATCCGGAGGATTTGCGAAAATCCCACGGAGGAAGACAGGCGCTGGTTCCCCGAATTCGCGGGATCGAACTGGATCAAGGCGCTGGACTTCGCCATGCGCAACTTTAAAGACGAGAGCTTCATCGCTCAGTACCTATCGCCGAAACTGATCAGGGACTTCAGGCTGTTCAGCGTGCTCGACGACGAAGACGATAATTATCTCGAGGTCTCGGCCATTCACGACGATGAAGGTTATCGCCACGTACGCAGCGTGCTAGCCAACCAATACAATCTCAGCGTTCGAGAACCGAACATCCAGATCTACAACGTCAACCTCAGAGGGGACCGTTCCCTAACGCTGCGCCATATCCAAAATAACCGCCAACCCCTAGCCGATGACACTAATGAAATCATGAAGCACCTGCTGCGTTTGTGGGGATTTAACGTGCGTCTCGAAACCATGCATGATGACGGCAAGGTCGAATTGACCTATGAAGCAAAGAAAGAAGAAGAATAAACCCGCGCGTTACCCTTATAGACCCTTATAAAACTATTAATTTTTCAGCTCATGCACCCGATAACTACCCTATATCGGTTTCATCCATACGGCATGGACATGCAATTTGGCGTATTTACTAGAGAATATTATTTTCAACTTAATGAATATATATCATCAAATCCAAGCCTTCCCCGATCGGAACGTTCACTCCCACGTTAAAGGCAGCATCCGGATTTCATAAACTGATCACTATTCTTTATGCAGACATCATCCGCCAACGCCTTCCAACCCATGGGAAAAGAAATAAATTTCCCCACCCCTCCCTTGTGCGCCGTACCGAACGATATGCGCGTGCGATACGGCGAGAAGGTGATATTGGAACTTGGCGACGGCCGTACTCTTATAGGGAAATTGGACAAGTTCGATGCGGATAAGGGCAACGTTCGCATCATACTTGAGGGAGAAAGCTCTGCTAAAGTATATGGTATGCACGAAATCAGATCTCTGCGCATTCCCGCTCCCCGTCGCTGGATTAGAGACGATGACTCCATCCTGGCTCAAGCCAAAGGCGTGAAAATCACCACCGATCCACTCGAATACGAAATTGAATTCACCGACCATACCGTTCTTGAGGGCAACACCTTCGGTTTCCGCAATGGACGTTACGGTATTCATCTCTTTCCCGTTCACGATGATGATCAATATACCCATTTGTTCGTACCTAACAGCGTCATAAGCCGCCATCGCATCGGCAAACCGCTCGGCCAACAATTGGTCAAAGATCATGTCCTCTCCGATCGCGATATGGCGATAGCCTTGATGGAACAACAGGAGAACCGTTCGCGTTCCTTGGGAGAGCATTTGGCTTTGACGGCGGTGGTCAGCCCCAAACAGTTGGAAAAGGCGCTGAAACGCCAAAATAGCATGCCGCACTTGCAATTGGGCGAGATCCTGATTCAAGACAAATTGATCACCAACGAACAACTCGAGAATATCCTGATACAGCAAAAGCGCCAGCGTAATATGACCCTCGGCGAACTGTTGATAGCCAAGGGATTGGTGCTACAGGAACACATCCAAAAAAGTTTGGCGACTAAACTGGGTTTCCCATTCGTAGACCTGCGCCAATTCCCGCTGGACATAACGGTATTGAGTTTGTTAGACAAAGATATTGCAACCAGTCACAACACGATGCCGCTTCACTATCATAATGATAGGTTGGTTGTCGCGATGATAGATCCTACCAAATGGGAAAGTGTAGAAGCCTTGCAATCGATAACCGGATTCAACATCGAGCCAGTGATTGCCACCCATGCCGACATTAAATGGGCCATCGATTATTACTTCGGCGATTCCGCCATCACCTTCAATAGCAAAAAAGTAAACAAAATAAATACGGACGATTCTCCTGTGGATGATGAGGATGTACGCAATTATTTATTGCCCGATTCCGACAAACTCAACCACGATGACATCGTGCGGTTCCTCCGCTCCATTATTCTCGACAGCGCCCGACGCGGGGTTTCCCACTTACACTTTGAGCCCACGCGCAATCGTGGCGCCATAGTGCGACTGCGCAAGGACGGGGAGCTAGTGGAAGCCGGAGACTTGCCGGAAAATGGCTGGAAAATGGTTTTAGCGGGATTTCGGGCGCTCGCCAAATTGGAGCCCGGCAGAAGCGTCGGCGCGCAACTGACTTCTCTCGATACCCAATTCCTTGAACCCGCCCTGATCGATATCCAGCTTGCCACCATTCCTAATATCGACGGAGGCGAGGACCTCGTTCTAAAAATCGGCACTTCCAATTACAGGCCGCGTCTGAGTGACATTAACTTGAGCGAATACAATTTGAAACGCCTGCTCGAACTCAGCGACAAACCGCGCGGCCTGATCCTGGTTACGGGCGCGTACGATTCCGGAAAATCGACTACGCTCGGCGCAATCCTCACCCACTTAAACAACATCCACAAGAAAATATGGGTCATAGGTGAACAAGAACGAAAGATGCCAGAAGGCATCCGGCAAACTCCGCTCCCGCTAGAAGGCAACCAAGGCAGCATTACGCCGTTCGAGGTCATACTGCACGCCGATCCTGATATCATCATGATCAGCGATCTTGCCGATCAGGCCACCGCCCAAACCGCTTTGACCGCCGCCTTGACCAGTCACTTGATATTCTCGGCAATGACGCTGCGCCGCTGCGCCGATGCCTTGGAAAGATTACTCAACATGCGCCTGCTCAGTTACGAGATCGCCGACGCCCTGTTGGCGATCATCGCGCAGCGCCTAGTCAAAAAATTATGTGCCCATTGCAAGCGGCGCTACGTACCGAATTCCGAGGAACTGCGTATGCTGGTCGCCGAATTTTGCGCCGAAATGTACGATGAGAACGAGCCCGTTGTAAAGGTGAAAGCCTTGCACGAAAAGATATTAAGCAACTGGTCCCAAATTTACGCCAAGCCTTCCGAAGAATTGATGCTTCATCGAGCAACCGGATGCAACCATTGCAATCAAACGGGATACGACGGGAGAATCGCCCTGCACGAATTACTGGAAATCACCCCGGCAGTCCGGCGGACTTTGTTGGACGGCGCGGACGCCGCCACCGTATTGAAATCCGCGATGGCTGCCGGCATGAAGACGTTCAAACAGGACGGCATCGAGAAGGTCTTGCAGGGCCACACGGACATCACACAAGTACGCAGCGCCTGTTGCCGCTGAACCGCTTGGGCAGCTACTGATGAACCCTATGCCCTAATGGCAAGAAAGCAGCCCGCTTATTCCAGGCACGATAAGCCGGCAACGCCGCAGAATTAAGCAGCAAACAACCCGAGCCCGCACATTCAGCTTTACCATCCGCGGATAATGCATCATCCCCAAAACGGCGATCGCATATATCAGTCGATACAGCTTAGTCCAACTCGGATCCAAACACCTCACCCGCTTATCGGTCGACGTCGCCGTCAATGGGATCAACTTCACGATGGCGCGGAATCCCAAAATGACAAAAGGCCGATTAAGAAAGCCCGGTAGGGGCAAATTGACATTCGTGTATTTCGAACTCGATACATCGCAATTGGCGAATTTTAGCCGAATATATATTCCTCGTTCATTACATCCATCCAGCTTCTCTAAATTTATCGACTGACAAGTCTATCCCTTCTACGAAATCCGAGCCCTCCCATAGACGAATGCCCATACAAACAAGGATAATCAACGCATCTCTATCGCTCACGATTGCAATACATTGCAATGCGCTCTTATAAGGAGGTCCCATGAAATCACTTTGGATCGGTCTAGTTATATTTATCGCCGGTATCGTCGCCACAAAAGCCGCCGTCGTCACCAAAAATGTCGACTACACGGTGGAAGGCGCCGTCATGAAGGGTTATATAGCCTACGATGACAGCATCAAGGGGCCGCGTCCCGGCGTCTTAGTGGTGCACGAATGGTGGGGCCTCGACGATTATGCCCGCGATCGGGCGCGCATGTTGGCCACTCTGGGTTACATCGCGTTTGCCTTGGACATGTATGGCGAGGGCAAACAGGCGGCACACCCCGATGACGCCAATAAGTTCTCCAATGAGGTGATGAAAAATCTACCCTTGGCGCAAGCGCGCTTCAAGGCGGCGCTGGATTTGTTGCGCAATAACAAAACCACCGATCCTGCGCGTATCGCCGCCATCGGCTATTGCTTCGGCGGCGGCGTGGTGCTCGCCATGGCCCGCAGCGGCATGGACCTCGCCGGCGTCGTCAGTTTTCATGGCATGCTCGCCACCGCCACCCCGGCCCAACCCGGCAAAGTCAAAGCCAAGGTCCTAGTGATGACCGGCGCCGACGATCCCTTCGTCCCGGCGGACCAAGTCGCTCAATTCAAGCAGGAGATGGAGGCCGCCAAAGTCGACTATAAATTGATCGTTTACCCCGACGCCAAGCACAGCTTCACCAATCCGGGCGCGGACAAGTATGGCAAGGAGTTCAACCTGCCCTTGGCCTATAACAAGGGCGCGGATGACGCTTCCTGGAAAGAGATGCAGGCGTTTTTCCAAAAAATCTTCATGAAGAACTGACCGGCGCGGCAATGGTACTCAAAGGCGGCAAGTCACTGCTGAATACTACGGTTGCAATGTGTCTGCTCATCTGCGCACCGCTCTCCCATGCCGGCTTCGGTACCGGCGCCACCGCGCGTGATTGGTGCAAAGAGAAGACGCTGCACTATCTAAAAAGGCACGGATACGAACCTTACAACTGGGTCGCGACCACCTATATCGAAGGCGACAACTACGTCACCGAAGGTGAATGGAGCGTGGACGTGGATGAGATAAAAGTGCAATGTACCGCGAATAAACGTGGAAAAATGGGATCGGGCAGATACAAGATACTCGATGTTGATATCTCGGATGACGGCAAGGCTACCCGCCGCTCAAAATAAAAGTAATGTCAGGGAGCGCGCAGCGCCCCCTGACTATTCCCTCATCGATTACCATCGTTGTCACCGCGACGCGATAGAAACAAGGCCGGCACCTCTTTACGCCGTTGACCATGCCGCGGCGCGGCGGATGCAGGTGGCGGCTTAGTATCCCCTCTGCGCGCGCGATGCGCTTGTTGTGACTGCCCCGCCGGTCGCTGGCGCGCCTCGGAGCGCCGCGCCGGTTTGGGCTGTGCAACATTGCCGTTGGCGCCGCGAGAGGTATGACGACATTCGCTGCTCTGACGCTGCGCATTGCGTCCCTGTTGGCGCTGACGACCATTCGCGATGGGCTCGGGCTTGACGCTGGGGTCGAAGCCAAAACCCGCCACTGCCACCACCGGCAAATCTCGTTTGATGAGGCGCTCGATACCGGCCAGCAAGTGTAACTCGTCGACGCACACCAGAGAAACCGCCTCGCCGCTGGCGCCGGCGCGGCCAGTACGTCCGATGCGGTGCACATAGTCTTCCGCCACATTGGGCAGCTCAAAATTCACCACATGAGGCAGTTGATCGATGTCAAGACCGCGCGCCGCGATATCCGTGGCCACCAATACCCGCACTTTATTGGCCTTGAAATCCGCCAAGGCCCGCGTGCGTGCGCCCTGGCTCTTATTGCCGTGAATGGCGTCCGCGGTGATGCCGTCTTTTTGCAGCTGTTCGGCGAGGCGGTTGGCGCCGTGTTTGGTGCGGGTGAAGACCAGCACCTGCCGCCAATCCTGGGTGCGGATGAGATGAGACAACAGCTCGCGTTTACGTTCGCGGTCCACTTTGTGTACCGCTTGACCCACCAGCTCAGCGGGGGTGTTTCGCCGCGCCACTTCGATCTGTACCGGCGATTTGAGCAGCCTGTCCGCCAGCTGCCGGATCTCGTCGGAATAAGTGGCGGAGAACAGCAGATTCTGCCGCGTCGGGGGCAACAACGCCAGGATCCGCTTGATGTCGTGAATGAAACCCATGTCCAGCATGCGATCCGCCTCGTCCAGCACCAGGATCTCGATATGTTTGAGGTCCACGGTCTTCTGTCCAACGTGATCCAACAGCCGCCCGGGGGTGGCCACCAGGATGTCCACGCCGCGGCGCAGCTTATCGATCTGGGGGTTGATCCCCACCCCGCCAAACACCACCGTGGATTTCAGGGGCAGGAATTTGCCGTAGGTTTGCACGCTCTCGGCCACCTGCGCCGCGAGTTCGCGGGTGGGGGTGAGAATCAAGGCGCGTAGGTTGCGCTTGGTCTGCGGCAGCGCGGTGCTCAGGCGTTGCAGCAAAGGCAGAGTAAACCCCGCGGTCTTGCCGGTGCCGGTCTGGGCGCCGGCCAACATATCGCGGCCCTCCAGGATGGGCGGAATGGCTTGCGACTGTACTGGGGTAGGTTCGGTATAGCCCTGCTCCGCGACCGCGCGCAGTAGTTCGGCTCTCAGGCCGAGTTTGGAAAATGACATAAATTAAATACTCCTAAGGCCGACTGCCCAGAGAAGTGCTCGGGAAGGTCCAGACGGTGTCATTATTGGTATGGCGGGAATAAACCGGGATAGGGATACAACCGCGTGGGTACAGACCTCTCGTACCCCTGTTCAGCGCCTGCATGGTAACATACCCCGAAGGGCTGATAAACTGCGCGGCCATGTTGATTCTAAACGATCTCTCCCTATATCGGGGACCCAGGCTATTATTTAAAGGGGCGAACCTCACCATATTTCCCGGCCACAAAGTGGGCCTCACCGGCGCCAACGGCAGCGGCAAATCCAGCCTGTTCGCCTTGATCCGCGGTGAACTCAAACAGGACGCCGGCGAATTTAGCCTGCCACCCGGCTGGGTCATCGCCCATGTCGCCCAGGAAACCCCGGCGGTGGACACTCCTGCCATCGAGTATGTGATGGCCGGTGATGAAGAACTGGCGCAACTGCAAGCCGAACTCCACCAGGCCGAGGCCATCCATGACGGCACACGGTTGGCGGCCTTGCACGCTCGCCTGGACAGCATCGACGGCTATACCGCCCGCAGCCGCGCCGCGCGACTCATGCACGGCCTGGGGTTCAGCGCCGTGCAAGAGAATATGCCGGTGCGCGTCTTCTCCGGCGGCTGGCGTATGCGCCTCAACCTCGGCCGGGCCTTGATGTGCCGTTCCGATCTGTTATTGCTGGACGAACCCACCAATCACCTCGACCTTGATGCGGTGTTGTGGCTGGAAGAGTGGTTGCGCGCCTATCCGGGAACCTTATTACTCATCTCCCACGATCGGGATTTTCTCGACACCGTGATCGGCCACATCCTGCACATCGCCAACCGGGAATTGAAACTCTACAGCGGCAACTACTCCGCCTTTGAACGCCGCCGCGCCGAACAACTGGCGGGGCAACACGCCGCCTACGAAAAACAGCAGCGCGAGATCGCCCATATGCGCAGCTTCGTGGACCGCTTCCGCGCCCAGGCCACTAAGGCCCGTCAGGCGCAAAGCCGTCTCAAGGCCCTGGAGCGCATGGAACTCATCGCCCCGGCCCATGTCGACTCGCCGTTTACATTTTCATTTCGCGCCCCGGAACAATTGCCCCACCCCCTGCTACGCCTGGAAACCGCGGCGACGGGCTATGATGAACAGGCCATAATCGACGGGGTGAATCGCGACTTTTTCCCCGGTGACCGCTTAGGGTTGCTGGGTCCCAACGGCGCGGGAAAATCCACCCTGATTAAACTCCTCGCCGGCGAGCTCGCGCCGCTGGCGGGAAAACGCAGCGAGGCGTCCGGGCTATGCATCGGCTATTTCGCCCAGCATCAACTGGAACAACTCCGCCCCCAGGACACCCCGCTGCAACACCTGCTGCGCCTCGATCCCCAAGCCGGCGAACAATCGCTGCGAGATTTTCTGGGCAGCTTCGGTTTTATGGGCGACGACGCCTTCGCCGCAGTCGCGCCCTTCTCCGGTGGCGAGAAGGCGCGGCTGGTATTAGCATTACTGGTATATCAAAAACCGAATTTTCTGCTGCTGGACGAGCCCACCAATCATCTTGACCTGGAGATGCGCCACGCCCTGGACATGGCGCTGCAAGATTTCCAAGGAGCCCTGGTGCTGGTATCGCACGATCGTTACCTGCTGCGCACTGTATGCGACACATTCCTGCTGGTGAGCGACGGCCGTGTCGCGCAGTTCGACGGCGATCTGGAAGATTATCGCCGCTGGATTGCACAGAGCCGCACCGGCGTTGAAAAAGACGCATATACCATCGGTGGACACAGCGCCGATGCACGCAAGATGAAGCGCCGCGATGAGGCCGAGCGCCGTCAACGCCTACATCCGCTCAAGGCCGCGGTGGAACGCTGGGAAACCGCCGTCACCGCATTGGAAGCGCAAAGAGCCGCATTACAACAACAACTGGCCGATCCGCTCCTCTACCAAGAACAGCACAAAGAACGTCTACGTATACTATTGAACGATCAGGCGCGAGTCGTTAAAGACTTGACGGCGGCGGAAGCACAATGGTTGAAGACCGGCGAGGCCCTGGAAGCCGCCGAACGCGAACCCTGACGGCGAGCATCGCAACATGAGCAACCTTGGAATACTGTTCGCTCTCATCATACTGACATTCCTCGTGTGGTTCTGGGCCGACAGCATGCGTGTTCGGGAACGCGCCTTGCTCGTCTGCGCCAATGCCTGCAAAGAGGTCAACGCGCAATTACTGGATCAAACCGTCGCCTTGCGGCGTATCAGGATCGCCCGCGACCAAAACGGACGTTCGGCATGGCTGCGCACCTACCGCTTCGAGTACAGCCTCGACGGCGCCCAACGCCTGCGCGGCAGTGTGATAATGCGCGGCCACCTTGTGGAAACCGTGGCGATCCGATCCTCCGATGGCGGAACGCACTTCGAACAAGGCTAGCCGTTTCGCATTATCTGTCGCGGGCGGATTGCTCTAGACTAAAATTGATACTCTCGATCTCCGTTCCGTCACCGCCAACCTTGCTATAAGCTCCATACGGCCTTGGCGCGATAACGTGATCCTGGACTGCTCGCGAAAACGGAGCAAAGAGCCTCACCGCCGAATTGGGGCACTATCGCGGTACGATCATAAAGGTTTAATAATTACCGGCATGCTGAATTGAAGAATCGTTCAAATTTTCAAGCCGCTTAAGTTCTTCCTCAATGCGCATTAAATTCCCCCCCAACGCCGACGGGGAGAATTCATTTGCTGACTCGGGACATAAGACTCCGCGGTTCTTTCTCTCGACAATATCCACTTTTAATCTACGTGAATAAATTCCCTATCGAATGCGCGTCATTTCTCGCACCTATACACTCAGTCTTTTCGATCCCCGGCTATCCTGCCATAATCCCCGAGTCGCGCCGCAAAACGATAAGAGCCAGGGAGGTCTTCCGTAATCAAACTGGCAGCAAATTGTTATGTATAAAACTCAAGAGGAGTTAACGTATGAATCCATTGGTAGGTGCCGCAATTTTCCCGCTCTTTTTCGTAGCGCTGATCATGCTGGCTGTTATGACTGGGGCCTAGGTAGCTGCAGGCCACTTGCGGAAAGTAACATCTCGCATTTCCGCAACGAGTGAATTTCAAACAATAATATTCACGTCATGGAATAAGCTCGGCATATTCCATCAAGCGAAGTAGCTATCAATTCGGGGCGCCAATTCGACTAAAGTTCGATTGCGCCCCGGTTTAATTTAATCCCAGTGCAGCCCATTGGGAAAGTTGTTCGGGTTAATGCTACGCGCCCACCTACCAATGCTCGTATACGGATTAGCGAGTATCCGTAGGCCGGAGGGCCAAGTGATGATGCGGCGGCAATTGCGGCAACAATCTGCCTCCCGATGCACACCGCCATTGCATTTTCGCTGTCAATTCGATATTCCCAACATAACGACATCCATGATCCCGGGAAGACTCATTCCGCCCTCTTCTGATCTCCTCTAACGAAATAGGACGAGCACATTCTCAGAATGTGCTCCAATCAAACAATTATCAGCGCCCATCCATGGTAGCCGGAATTGATATGGAATGCTCCAATTAAACCGGATTGCCAAACCGATCCAGACATAATCTCTTGGCACGGCGGCTGCATTCATCACTCACAGCAAAACGGTTGCACAGGCAATAAACTTCAATCTCATTCCCAATGATGGCCCTTTCTTTAAACGCGGAAACCGAGGAGTATCTATGACCATATCGAGCATCTCATCGGCGACGAATCCATTTCTGACCAGCCTGCAAGGCGATGTCAAACAGCGCAATAGCGATTTCAGTGCGCTGGGGCAGGCACTGAACGCTGGCGACCTCTCCGGTGCGCAGCAGGCGTTTGCATCGTTACAATCGGATCAACAAAATCTCATTTCCGTAATGCAGAGCCAAGGCGGGCAACAATCCAATCCGCAAAACGGCGGCAATCAGCAAACCGATCCCTTGCAGGCGCTGCAGCAGGCGCTGAACTCGGGCGATCTCAGCGGCGCCCAGCAGGCCTTCGCCGCATTGCAACAGACCATGGTGCACGGTCATCATCACCACCATCATCACAACAATGCCAGCGGCGTTCAAAACGGTACTCAATCCGCTACGATCACCCCGACAGGAAGCAACTCAGACGGTGACGGCAGCTCCAGCGTCGGCGGCATCGACGTCAAGGCTTGATGGCTTGCGGAGTAAACCGCAGAAGCGCTCTCCGGAGCCCTTTCATTATTAAGGACTGAAGTTGATTTCCTAGAATCGCATACTGGCGGGCATTCCAGCGGACGCTATTTTTCGGCACCGGATGGCGGAATTCGCGGAGCGACTACGCAGTCAAAACTTTTGCGGCGTCATTCGCGCCTGCGTCTTATTCTTGTTCATCGCTGGGAATTGGACACAACCATCATGCCGGATCTGTTACGTCTTCCCCTCCTTAAGGATAAAGACGAATCGGAGGCAGCTCAGATTACGCTAAGCAGGGATCCCCGGCAGAGGATTCATTACTCGCCAACCGTAAACGCCAGCACCTTGCTGATCTGGGACAGAGGGCGGCCGCTCTCCCGGCACCAATGATTGAACGCATCTTGCACCCGCTTCAAATCGCGTTGTGATTTGGGTTCGGTGTCGACCACCGCTTCACGCAGCAGGGCGGCGACCACGTCGCGGCTGAGGATGAACGAATCCTTGCCCATGGCGCGCAGGAAGTATTGCGCCGAGGTGCCGCCCAGGCGGGCAGCGCGCTTTTTCAGCAGCAGCAACAGGCCGGTGTAATCCTCGGCGGGCCAGTCGGCGAAAAAGCGCGCGGCACTGCCATGTTCCTCGGCCAGGTCGCAGAGCAAGGTGGCGTTGTCGCGCACCGCGAGGATCTTGGTAGCGTGGCGGATAATGCGCTTATCCCCGAGCAGCCGGTCCAGATCATCATCGGACATGAACTTCCAGCGTTGGGGATAGAACCCGGCGAATGCCGCTTCGATCGCAGGCCATTTTTTCTCCACCACCCGCCAGTTGAACCCGGCCTGAAACACGCACTGGCTCATCATCGCCAGCCAGCGATCGTCGGAAATCTTGACCAGCCTGGCCTTAGCCAAGGGCATGGGCAGCAGGGCCTCAAGCGCCTTAGCGCCGCCCTTGCGTTTGGCGGCCCGATCATACAGTGCGGCGAATGATCTCATGGTCGGATTCCCTTTGGGCGCGTTATTAACCGCACCCTGGAAAAATCCGGGGAAATACGGATCGGGTTCTGGTAACTGCCCATCAGTTTGTACATGAGGCAGTGGTCATGAGCAGAAGGGAACCCCTTCATCCCTCATTTCCGAATGAAATTCATACTGTATCTTCCTCCGGCACTCTCCAGCCCAAGTCCCGGTGCTGCCCCAGGTGACGAGGCGTCCAGGAATGCGGAGTCTTGCCTACGAAATGATAACGCGCCACATGATAGCTGGGGTCGAACCCGAAGAAGTTGCGATGCATGCGAGCGAGTTCCTCGGCCCGGTAGTTTGCCAACGGTTTCACCACCTCGTCGGCGAGGCGTCGCGCCCGCTTTGCGGCCAGGCGCTTAGTGAAGTCCGCCGCGGCGGCAAGTCCGGCGGCACGCGCGCCGGCCTGCTGCAGAAATTCCTTTGCGTCGTAACCGAAATGGTCGTCGATAAATCCCAGCTCCTTGGCCTCGGCCACTCCCATGGGCAGACGGTGATCCATGATCTTGCGCGCGCACGCCTCGCCCACCCGCCGCGGCAGAAGATAGGTCCAATACTCTGAACCGAACAGATTGCCCATGTTTTTGTAGTGGGGGTTGAGTATGACCCCGTCACGGGCCCACACCTGGTCGGCGGCAAGGGCCAGGAAGGCGCCGCCGGCTCCCGTGTTGCCTTGCATTGCCGAGACCGTAAGGTGGCTGTCGGTTTCGATAATCGCCTTGCATAGGTCGTCCATCGCATGGATGTTGCGCCAGGATTCATCGGCGGGCGAATCCGCCGCCTCGATACGGTTCAGGTCCAAGCCGTTGCCAAAAAAATCCGCACCGCCCGTAAGCATGATGACTTTTGTAGGCCGTAGCCTGGCGGCCTCATAGGCCGCCACCAGGCGTTGGCAAGCCTGCGTGCCCATGGCACCGTTGTAGAAATCGAAGTGCAGGATACCGACCTCGTCCATCTCCTCGTAGCGGATATCTTCGCTGGCCTCAGCCATGACCTGCAGCTCGGCGGTCTCCGGAAACGCTATTGCTGCGGGCAACTTGATACCGGGTTCGCCGCCAAGCCTACGCGCTTGGCCGATCCACACTGCGCCGTCTGCGGTGGCACGCACGATGCCGTTGCCAGCCCGGCCCAGGATTGCGCCGGGCATGCCGCTCGCGGCGTAGGTACGCGCGTCGTAAAGATGGCACGGCCGATCAAAAAGGACATCCGCCACGCCAGGAAAACTATCCGCGGCGTGCATCTTGCGCAGCACGCTCGCCGTGCCGTCTCGGGACCAGTCAATGGCACGGTCATTCTGACTCAGCCGCGCATGCATGGGACGCAGAGAAACCGGTTTGGGTTGCCAGCGCCCGCAGCGGTAATCCGCCAGCCTGTCCAGGGCCGCGCGCACTGCCCGTACCGCCGCTTCGGTGACTTCGTTGCGGTAAAGGCTGGATTTCTTTGCCTCGCGCATGGGGAAGGTTTCGGCCGCCCAGACCGGGCCGGCATCCAGTTGGGTCTCGGCCTGAAGTACGGTAACACCCCATTCTTCCACCCCCTTCATGATGGCCCAGTCCAAGGCCGATGCCCCCCGGTCGCCAATGATGCCGGGGTGCACGATCAGGCAGAGGTGTTTGCGCCAGACCGATTCGGGAATCGCCCGGCGCAGGTAGGGCGCGAGAATGAGGTGAGGGCGGAACAGGGCCGCCGCTTCTTCAGTAACCGTGTCATTGATATCGTACTCGACGGAAACGCGGTGACCCAAGGCGGTGAGTTCCACATACAGCCGCTGGGTCAGGCTATTGAAGGCGTGAGCGAGAAAAAGGATACGCATGGATCAACAAATCCGCGGCAACTGCTCGCCCGACAGCCAGTCCACCATGCGTCGGCCGCCGAACCTGGTTTTCATCTGGACAAAGTGGCGGGCATCTTCCGCCACCCTGCCGATCATCGCCGCCTGCCGTCCCAAGGGGTGCGCGCGCATGGCGGCAAGAAGATCGTCCGCATCCCCGGCAGCGCAGATTGCGACGAGTTTGCCTTCGTTGGCGATGTTCAAGGGATCCAGACCCAGTAACTCGCAGGCGGCATCCACTTCGGGCTTCACCGGGATGGCTTCCTCCTCCAGGTGGATACCGACTTTTGACTGCTGGGCGATCTCGTTGAGCGCGGCGGCCAAACCACCGCGGGTGAGATCGCGCATGACCCGGAGGGCCGCGCTACTCGCAAGCATGGTTGCGGTCAGACCGTTCAAGGAGGCCGTATCGGACAGGATAGGTGCCTCGAATGACAGGTTCTCCCGCTTGCTCATGATAGCCATGCCGTGATCACCCATGCTCCCCGATACCAGCACAGCGTCGCCGGGCTGCGCCTGGTCTCCGGAGAGCCTGATACCATCGGGCAGAAAACCGAAACCGGTGGTCGTGATGAATACGCCGTCGGCCTTGCCGTGCTCCACAACTTTCGTGTCGCCCGCCACCAGCTGCACCCCCGCTGCGTTGGCGGCTTGGGCCATGGACTCAACGATGCGCGCCAAGTCCGCAAGCGGAAACCCTTCTTCCAGAATGAAGCCGGCGGCGAGATAAAGAGGTGTGGCCCCCATCACCGCAACATCGTTGACGGTGCCATGCACCGACAGGCCGCCGATGTCGCCGCCGGGAAAGAATAGCGGTGAAACAACGTGGCTGTCGGTGGATACCACCAGCCGTCCGCTGGCCGGGGGCAGACAGGCTCCATCATTGCCTTGGGCCAGATATTCGTTGCCCAGGTGGTGCGCAAACAGATCGGCGATCAATTGCACCATGGCACGGCCGCCACCGCCATGGCTCATATCTACACGACCGTACCGGATGTCCAGTGAGTGCGCATACCCTTTCTTCACTTGCCCGCTCATAGCGCCGTTTGCTCGTAATCCTTGTGGCGGCCATAGGTGTAATGGGCAGCGCACGCGCCTTCCGAGGACACCATACAGGAGCCCATAGGCGTCTCCGGGGTGCACACGGTACCGAACAGCTTGCAGTCGATGGGCTTCTTCACCCCGCGCAAAATGGCGCCGCACTCGCACGCCTTGTTGTCCGGCACGGGCTGGTATGTCAAATTAAAGCGCCGTTCCGCGTCCAGGCCGGCGAAGCGTTCACGGATCTTCAGCGCGGAATACGGCACCTCACCCAGGCCGCGCCATTCGAAACTGCGTCGTAGCTCGAATACCTCCGACACCAGATTCTGCGCCTTCTCGTTGCCTTCCGGCGTCACCGCCCGAGTGAACTCGTTTTCCACCTCCGCCCTGCCTTTATTCACCTGGCGTATCAGCATGAGGATCGCCTGCATCACATCGAGCGGCTCGAAGCCGGCGATTACCACGGGCTTGCGGTATTCCTCGGAAAAGAACCCGTAGGGCCGGCTGCCGATGATCGTGGAAACATGCGCCGGGCCGATGAAACCATCCAGCGGAACGGTGCCCAGGTCCCGCACCTCGGGCGATTCCAGGATGTTCATGATGGCCGAGGGGGTGAGCACATGGCAGCACAACACGGTGAAGTTCTTCACACCCTCGGCTTCAGCCTGCTTGATGGCCACCGCCGTGGGCGGCGTGGTGGTCTCGAAGCCGATGGCGAAGAACACCACTTCCTTGGCCGGATTGTCCCGCGCGACGCGCAGGGCATCCACGACGGAATAGACCATGCGGATGTCGCCCCCCCGTGCTTTCGCCCTCATCAGCGAAAGGCCGTCCGAGGCGGGAATGCGCAGAGCGTCGGCGTAGGTGCAGAGGATCACGCCGTCTTCCAGCACCAGCCTGATGGCCAGATCGATGCGGCCGATGGGCAGCACGCACACCGGGCACCCCGGGCCGTGGATCATACGCACGTTGGGTGGCAGCAGGTCAGCCACGCCATAGCGGGAAATGGCGTGGGTATGGCCGCCGCAGAATTCCATGAAATGGTAACGCCGGTCGGCGCGCGCTTCGGCGGCAATAGCGGCAGCCAGGCCTCGGGCGACCTCACCATCCCTGAACTCATCGACGTACTTCATGCGCCCGCAACCTGTTGTGTTAGCCCCGCCTGCGCCATCAGGGCCAAGGTTTTTGCGGCTTCATCGGGGTCAAGCCGGGTAAGCGCGTAGCCTACGTGAACGATGACGTAATCACCCACCGTCACTTCTGCCACCAGGGCCAGGGAGATATCCTTGCGCACGCCGCCCACGTCGACGACGGCCTGATCGTTACCGTTGATCTCCACCACACGGGCAGGGATGGCTAGACACATATCGACAGTCCTTTTCCGCAATTGTGACGCGCTGCAACCCAACCCCCGTTGGCGAATCAGACCTTCGCCGCTCGCCGGCCTTACAGTTTGGCAAAGGATGGAGGAAGCATAAACGCGCTGATTCGCCAAGTCCACGGATGGTGGACAGGCAACGGACCGCCGTGCGCTCTTGCCGTTGCCCCATAGCGGTCCGAAAGCGCGCCGAATTTCGCCGCCCCCAATAAACCGCCCTCCCCTCTCCCACAATCCGCACGATCCTGGCAGTCGCGAAAATGGAGCAAGGATATTGCCCGCGTCCGGCTGTGTCAGGCGAACAGAGTTGCATGCGGCGGTGCGCGGCACGGGGGCAACTCGATGAGAGCCGCGGAGCGCCTTTTGCTTCAACGCGAGGATCGTCTTGATACCACCGGGTCTTCGATGCAGACGATGGTCTTGAGTGCGCCACCGCTTGCCTGGCAGGTCTCGAGGCCGATATGAAACACCCGCTTGAATCGCTGCGTCTTTATGCCCTTTGGGTACAGGTCATGGCCAAACGGGCAAAACGAAATGTCGATGACTGTCATACGACAGCCACCAATCTAGCTTACGATCTGTCGTCGCACGAGCTCGACCGCGTTATCGAATTCTACGTCAAGATTGTCCGCCCCGACGTCAAGGCACAGGTTGCCGCCCGTCAATCAGTCCCCACCCGCCGCTCTCCAACCGCCTAAATCAGCCCCCGCCTTTTTGATCAAGGGCATACCGAGGCGGCGGTAGACGATGCCCAGCATCTGCCTCATGATCGTCGGGCGAACTGCGAATAGAATGCGCAGCGGATAGGGAAAACTCAGCACCCAATGCCGCATGGACACATCGGGCAAGACATCACCCATCAACAGCGCCGCGGTTTCGGCCACGCGCCGTGCGCCGCAACTGGGGCAGAGAAGCGACGCCGTTTGCAGCTGAACGCCACCAGGTGCTCAGCATGGCATCTGACGCGGCGCACGCGCATAAGCTGCTCAGAGCTGACCAGCTAATAAAAGATAAGGTACGTTCGCGGCAGGGCGGCCTGCAGAAAAAATATTGTTCTATGCGAAGCGGAATTCATTCACATCCTCCACGTCTTCCAGTTCGGTGAATATCGCGAACTGGATATGCGACTGCGGCATGGCGTAGAAGTTGCCTGACAATCCGCATCAATTCCCGATTATCTGTATCACCTCAACTATGCGTCAATCGGTAAGGCAGTCTTATCGACCACACGGCGCATCACAAAGCTTGAATGCACGCCGGAGACGCCGGCGATGCGCGTGATCCGATTGAGCAGCAGTTCTTGATACGCCTCCATGTCTTTAACCACGACCTTGAGCAGATAATCAGCATCCTGACCGGTGATCAGCAGACACTCCAGCACTTCGGGGATCGCTTTGATCTGCGTCTCGAAATTTTCGAAGCGTTCTGGCGTGTGCTGATCCATCGCGATCTGGATCAATGCCATGAGCGAAAGTCCCAGGGCCTTGGCGTCGAGCAGCGCCCGGTAACCGACAATCAGACCGGCTTTCTCGATGGCCTGCACCCGTCGCAGGCAGGGTGACGCGGATAGGCCGATGCGATCCGCCAGTTCCAGGTTACTGATCCGGCCCTCCGTTTGCAGCACCCGAAGTATTTGCCGGTCATAACGGTCCAATTCCATGTGATTGCCCTGTTTTTGCGTTAGTTGTAAATATATTGCTATATTTATTCTTGATAAGCAATTATATTCCTTATTTATCGTAATTAAGGCGATTATTCGCAAGCACCTAGCGCGGAATCGGGTCTAGGCTAGATCCTTACCAGAGACATCCGATCATCAAGGACCGCCACCATGTTGAAAGACCCCAGCAGCAAGTACCGCCCTTTTGCATCCATCCAGTTGACCGATCGGCAATGGCCGAACCGGACCCTGAGCGCACCGCCGATCTGGATGAGCACCGATCTACGTGATGGAAACCAGTCCCTGTTCGAACCGATGAACAGCGAACGCAAACTGCGCATGTTCCGGACCCTCTGTGCGATCGGCTTAAAGGAAATTGAGGTGGCCTTTCCGTCCGCCTCGCAGACCGATTTTAATTTTGTGCGCAACCTCATCGAAAACTACCGCATCCCCGGGGATGTCACCATCGAGGTGCTGACCCAGGCGCGCGAGCATTTGATCCGCCGCACCATGGAATCCTTGCGCGGCGCACGGCGGGCCATCGTGCATGTGTATAACGCCACCTCCAAACCGTTTCGCGACATCGTCTTCAAAATGAGCAAGGCCGAAGTCGTCGATATGGCGGTATCCTCCGTATGCCTGATCAAGCGATTGGCCGCGGAGCAACCGCAAACCGAATGGGTACTCGAATACAGTCCGGAGACCTTTTCCGCAACCGAGTTGGAGTTTGCGCTGGAGATCTGCGATGCGGTGACCGCCGCCTGGGGCGCTGCGCCGGACAACAAGGTGATCATCAATTTGCCGACGACGGTCGAAGTCGCCACGCCCAATGTCTACGCCGATCAGATCGAATGGATGCATCGGCATCTCGCGCGGCGAGAAAACATTATCTTGAGTTTGCATCCGCATAACGATCGCGGCACCGCAGTGGCGTCCGCAGAACTCGGTTTGATGGCGGGCGCCGATCGCATCGAGGGTTGTCTGTTTGGGAATGGTGAGCGCACCGGCAACGTGGACATCGTCACCCTGGCGCTCAATCTCTATACTCAGGGCGTGGCGCCCAACCTCGATTTTTCCGACATTAACGGCATCGCGCGCACGGTGGAACATTGCAACCGGCTGCCGATTCATCCGCGCCACCCCTATGTGGGTGACCTTGTATTCACGGCGTTTTCCGGTTCGCATCAGGATGCCATCAAGAAAGGCCTTTCCGTGCAAAGCGCCGATGACTACTGGAATGTGCCCTATTTACCCATCGATCCCGCCGATCTAGGCCGCAGCTACGATTCAATGATCCGCGTCAACAGCCAGTCCGGCAAGGGCGGTATCGCCTATCTGCTCGAAACCGAATACGGCGTGGTAATGCCGCGTCGTTTACAGGTGGAGTTCTCCGGCGCGGTGCAGCGACATACCGACAGTCACGGCGGCGAAATGAGCGCGGCGGATATCTGGCAATTATTTTCGCGCACCTATCTGGAAACCGTGCAACCCGTGCGTTACGTCGAACACCATCTGTTTGAACACGGCAAGTCCCAAGGCATTCGCCTGAGCATCGACGTCGATGGCGTCGCGCATTTACTCAAGGGTGAAGGCAATGGCCCCATCGACGCCGCCGTGCATGCCTTGCGAAGTATCGGTATCGACATCCAGGTCCGCAGTTATGAAGAGCGTTCGATCGATGCCGGTGAAGAAGCCGAGCAGGCGCAAGCCTGTGCTTTTATGGAGGTGCGTTCCCCCGCCGCAAACGTCGAATGTTATGGTGCGGGTGTCGACACCAACATCGTAACTGCTTCGATCAAGGCTCTGATCAGCGCGGCGAATCGTCTGGACGGTGCAGTCGATGTCGCCACGAAACAGGTCGGAAAGGCTTGAACACGAGCTGTTTGTTGAAAGCGTCCCGCGCGCCCGATCTAATAACTGTGAATTGAGACGCCAAACGATGTCATGCAATACCCAGGCAAAATTAACCCAGAACAGACTCTGAGCGAGCAGCTCAGCCGGCAAGATGCCTTGCCGCCAAAAGCTGACTGGGGCCGCGATGATTAATGCCCACAGCAATAGGATGTTGGCGAAGGCCACTGCACCCAGATTCCGGACGAAGTAGACCCAGCTTCACTGGGCGTTCATGGCAAGTTGGACCGGAAATAGACTGGGTGCGGACCAAGATAATTTAAATCTCCCAATCCGCCTAACCAATCAGGCCGAAATGCCCATGAGGGCTTATAGCTTACACATCGCTCTGAATTCAGATATGCCTGCCGACGCTCCGTTGAGAGTAAATTAAGGCGATTGGTCCGGTTTAGCTAAAGCAGATCAGCATTGGGTACGCTATGGCAAGGCGATCCCTATATCGCAGAATCAAAAAGTGTCATTGCTTTCACAATCTGACGGTCGGGCCGTGGCAGAAAGCTCTCGTACTCACCCGCCCGCTCCGACCTATAGCGGACGTTGGTGGATGGTCCTCCGCATAGCTTCTTTACGGCAAATTAATCTCTTGAGCGCTTTAGATTTGGGAAAGACCGCCGCGACTCGGGTATTCTACGTGCTTCACCCTCACCAGTGCGAGGCAACGCGATGACTCGAGCTGCACTAGTCGGACGCCTGCTGGTCGCGATGCAGCTCGCACTGCTGGCCTGGCTGGTCTGGCCGCTGACGCCGCAAAGGTGGTCGGCGGTGGCGTTCGCGCTGCTTACTGGTGCGGTGATGCTCGGTCTTTGGGCGGTCGCTTACAATCGGCCTGGCAATTTCAATATCCATCCCGAACCGAAGGCGTCTGGAATCTTGGTGACCGGCGGCCCGTACCGGTACATACGCAACCCCATGTATTCGGCGCTGCTGCTGTTCGCTGCCGCGGAGGTCGTGGCCTACCGCGATCAGTGGAAGATTGCCTGCTGGATCGCGCTCGCGCTGGTGCTGCTGGACAAGTCAATACTGGAAGAGCGCTTTCTGCGCGTCCGCTTCCCCGACTACGCGGCGTATGCGAAGCGCGTGCGCCGTTTTATTCCATTCTTGTTCTAATTCGCCCAAGGGCGAACTACCCTCCGGTCGGAGTAGCGCTCAGACGAATTGAACCGAAATCGATCAGACCTCTCAGCGCCGCATGATTTTGAAGATTTCAATACGCATGAAAATGGGGGTATAGGCTGCGTTGAAGAAGATCATTCATTCAACATCACCATGAAATAGTGAGCGGCACCCACGTCCACGCTTGCTTTCCTGCCAGCAGGCAGCGGCAACATGATCGCCTCCTTGCGAGTTTGTCCCGAACGGCAGACTAGTGGTCTTTGCAGTTGTCGACCAGCCCAAATCGCCAGGTGCTGCTGATCGTACCTCTTCACAAGACGCAACGAGATACTTCTAATGTATCTCCGGCGCCTGAAAAGTACTGGCCGCCGCGGCGGTCACCGTGGAACGCCGGTTCGGGGCGACCTTACTGGAGACCACCGATTGCCGCGCGTTACGGAACATGCGCAGCCACGGGCCGTCTTCGCCCCATTCGCGGGGATGCCAGCTGTTCTGTACGGTGCGGAACACCCGCTCGGGATGCGGCATCATGATGGTGACCCGGCCGTCGTGGGTGGTGAGACCGGTGATGCCCAGCGGCGAGCCGTTGGGGTTGTAGGGATAGTGCTCGGTAGACGCGCCGCGGTTATCCACGTAGCGCAAGGACACGATGCCGGCGGCGAGGGCTTGGTGAGGCGTGCGGTCCCCGCCGAAATCGGCGCGGCCTTCGCCGTGGGCCACGGCGACGGGCAGGCGCGCCCCTTCCATGCCCCGCAGGAAGAGCGATGGCGACTTCACCACCTCTACCAGCGAAAAACGCGCCTCGAATTGCTCCGAGGCGTTGCGCGCAAAGTGCGGCCATAACTCGGCACCAGGGATCAGCTCGCGCAGGTGGGAAAACATCTGGCAGCCGTTGCACACACCCAGGGCAAAGCTGTCTAAGCGCGCAAAGAAGGCGGCGAACTGGTCGCGGGCGCGGGAATTGAAGAGGATGGATTTGGCCCAGCCGCCGCCGGCGCCCAGCACGTCGCCGTAGGAGAAACCGCCACCGGCCACCAAGCCTTGGAAATCGTTGAGGCTCATACGCCCATCCAGGATGTCGCTCATATGCACGTCCACCGCGGCGAAACCGGCGCGGTCGAAGGCCGCCGCCATCTCGGTGTGGCCGTTGACGCCCTGTTCGCGCAGAACCGCAACCCGCGGGCGTATGCCCCCGGCGATGTACGGCGCGGCGATATCCTCGGCGGGATCGAAGGGCAGTTTGACGTTGAGACCGGGATCGGCGCTGTCGAGAAGGCGGTCGTATTCCTGCTGCGCGCAGGCGGGGTTATCGCGCCGCGCCTGCATACGGTAGCTGGTCTCGGACCAAACGCGCTGCAGGGTAACACGCGCCTCGCGCAGCACGTCTTTGTGGTGACGGGTGAAGACGATGTGGTCTTCGTCATTGAGCTCGCCGATGACGTGGCTATGTTTGCCCAGCCCGGCGTCGTGCAGAACGGCCAGAACGTCGTCGGTGTCGCTATGGCGCACCTGGATGACGGCGCCCAATTCCTCGGCGAACAGCGCGGCAGCGGCATCTTCACCGAGATCGTCCAACTTGACGGTTACGCCTACATGGCCGGCGAAGGCCATCTCGCACAACGTCACCGCCAGACCGCCGTCGGAGCGATCGTGATAGGCGATGATCAAATCATCTTCATTGAGAGTTTGTATGGCGTCAAAAAATTCATTGAGGGCGCGGGGATCGTCGAGATCCGCGGGATGATGCCCCAGTTGTTTGTAAACCTGCGCCAAGGCGGAACCACCCAGGCGGTTGCGGCCTTTACCCAGGTCGATGAGGATAAGATCGGTGTCGCCGCAATCGCTGCGCAGTTGCGGCGTCAGGGTCTTGCGTGCGTCCATCACCTGGGCGAAGGCGCTGACGATCAACGACAGTGGCGCGGCGATTTCGCGGCGTTCGCCATTATGCTGCCACACGGTCTTCATGGATAGGGAGTCCTTGCCCACCGGGATGGCGATATCCAGGGCCGGACACAGCTCCATGCCCACCGCTTTCACCGCGTCGAACAGACCGGCGTCTTCGCCGGGGTGGCCGCAGGCGGCCATCCAGTTGGCGGAGAGTTTGATGTCGCTGAGAAAGTCGATGCGCGCCGCGGCGATATTGGTTACCGCCTCGCCCACCGCCATGCGCGCCGAGGCGGCGTGGTGCAGCAGCGCCACCGGAGTGCGCTCGCCCATGGCCATGGCCTCGCCGCCGTATTCGTGGTAACAGCCCATGGTCACCGCGCAATCCGCCACCGGCACCTGCCAGGGCCCTACCATCTGGTCGCGGGCCACCAGGCCGGTGACGCTGCGATCGCCGATGGTGATGAGAAAGCTCTTGTCGGCCACGGCGGGCAGGCATAGTACCCGCCGCATCGCCTCGTGCAAATCCAGCCCCTGAGTGACGAACTCGCTCTTGTGATGGCTGCGGCGATGGACATCGCGGAACAGCTTGGGCGGCTTACCCAGCAACAGCGGCAGCGGCATGGCGACCGGGGTGTTGTCGAAATGGCCGTCGCCCACCACCAGGTCCGGATCCTCGGTCACCTCGCCCACCACCGCATAGGGGCAGCGCTCCCGCTCGCATAACGCCTGAAAGCGCTCCAGGTCTTCCGGCTTCACTGCCAGCACGTAGCGTTCCTGGGCCTCGTTGCTCCAGATCTGCATGGGGGACATGCCGGGCTCGTCGTTGGGCACCGCCCGAAGTTCGATGCGCGCCCCGCGGCCGCTGCCGTGAACCAGTTCGGGCAGGGCGTTGGACAATCCGCCGGCACCCACGTCGTGGATGGAAAGGATGGGATTTTTATCACCCTGCTGCCAGCAGTGGTCGATGACCTCCTGGCAGCGGCGCTCCATCTCCGGATTACCGCGCTGCACCGAGGCAAAATCCAGGGCCTCGGCACTGTCGCCGCTGGCCACCGAGGAGGCCGCCCCGCCCCCCAGACCGATCAACATGGCGGGACCGCCCAGCACAATGAGCTGGGCCCCGGGCGGCAGCTCGGCCTTGTCCACATGCATGGGACGAATGGTACCCACCCCGCCAGCGATCATGATGGGTTTGTGGTAACCGCGCAACTCTGAGCCGTTGGCGTTCGGCACCTGTTGTTCATAGGTGCGGAAATAGCCGCACAGGTTGGGGCGGCCGAATTCGTTGTTAAAGGCGGCGGCGCCGATGGGCGCCTCCAACATGATCTCCAGTGCGGAGGCGATGCGGTCCGGCTTGCCGTTATCCGTCTCCCAGGGTTGCTCGGCGCCGGGAATATGGAGATTCGAAACCGAAAAGCCGGTCAGCCCGGCCTTGGGCTTGGCACCGCGCCCGGTGGCTCCCTCGTCGCGGATCTCGCCGCCGGAACCGGTAGCGGCGCCGGGAAAGGGCGAGATGGCGGTGGGGTGATTATGTGTCTCGACCTTGATGACGATATGACCGTCTTCCCGCGCCGCGCCGTATTCGCCGCCCTTGTCGTACAGGGGATAAAAGCGCTCCGCCCGGGGGCCGGCGATCACCGCGGCGTTGTCGCGGTAGGCGGAAAGAATCCCGTCCGGCCAATGCTTGGCGGTATTGCGAATCATGTCGAACAGGCTCATGTCCTGGGCCTCGCCGTCGATGCGCCAACCGGCATTGAATATCTTATGGCGGCAATGTTCGGAGTTGGCTTGGGCGAACATCATGAGTTCCATATCACTGGGGTTGCGTCCCAGTTGCGTGAAGCTCTCCAACAGATAATCCATCTCGTCCTGGCTGAGTGCCAGGCCCAAGCGGCGGTTGGCCTGCTGCAATGCCGCCGCGCCGCCGTCCAGCAGGTCGATAATCCGCAACGGTGTCGGTTCCGCGACACTGAACAGGGCCTCCGCCTCATCCAAGGCGGCGAGTACGGTCTCGGTCATGCGGTCGTGAATCAACGCCGTTAGGGCCGATCCGTACTGATCCAACAGCTTGTCGCCGGCGCCGATAAAGTAATAGGCCGTTCCCCGCTCCACGCGGCGTACGCTGCTAAGACCGCAGTTGTGGACGATATCCGTGGCCTTGCTCGACCAAGGTGAAACGGTACCGAGGCGCGGCACCACCAGTAACATTTCACCTTTCGGCTCCTGAAGTGAGGATTCTTCATTGAGCAACTGCCCTAAGATGACGCGCTGTGGCTCAGTCAGTCGCTGCTCCAGATCCAGAAAATACACCGCCTCGGCGTGGATGGAGGCTATGGCGGGGACGTGTGCGCGGGAGGCGGTAAGGAGTTTCTCCAAACGGAACGGAGACAGGGCGGAACGGCCGCGCAGATTAAGCATTGGTTTCTCCCTGGGTTAGATGCAAAGGGGGATATTTTATCATTCTCCGCCGCTTGTGCGCGGCGGATTTTTATGAGGAAAGATCGACCCCCAAACGCCGTGCCACCTCTTCGTAGGCCTCGATGACACTGCCCAGATTCTGGCGAAAGCGGTCCTTGTCCAGCTTTTCGCGGGTATTGGCGTCCCACAACCGGCAGCCGTCGGGGCTGAATTCATCCCCCAGCACCACCCGGCCGTGAAAGCGGCCGAACTCCAGCTTGTAGTCCACCAGCAGGATACCGGCGTCGAGGAACAACTTCTTCAAGACGGTATTGACCTTGAAAGTCAACTCCTTCATGGTTGCCACTTCCTCCTCGCTTGCCCAGCCGAAGGCGCGGATGTGATAGTCGTTGATCATGGGATCGTGCAAGGCGTCGTTCTTGAGAAAGAACTCGAAAGTGGGCGGGGTAAGGTCCATGCCCTCCTTTACCCCCAGGCGACGACAGATGCTGCCGGCGGCGATGTTGCGTACCACGCATTCCACGGGGATCATCTCCAGGCGCTTCACCACCGACTGGTCAGCGGACAACAGCCTTTCGAAGTGGGTGGGAATGCCGGCCTGCGCCAGCTTGGTCATGATGAAGGCATTGAACTTATTGTTGACCATGCCCTTGCGCGCCAGTTTTTCCACACGTTCGCCGTCGAAGGCGCTGGTGTCGTCGCGGAAGTGCAATACCAGACGATCCGCGTCGTCGGTCTCGAACACCGATTTGGCCTTACCGGAATAAAGTTCTTTCAGTATCTGCATAGCTCCACCCGCTCGTTGCTTTTAAATCGACACCTGAAATCTTATTAAACAACTTCCCGCCATGCCAGTCCCTGTTCCTGATCGGCCACGGCGATCCAATCCGTCTCGCACCCTAACGCCGCCGCCAAGGCCTGCCGCACCAGGTGCGGTCGATTATTCCTTTCGCTCAAATGCGCCGCCACCACGTGTTGCAACTTGCCAGTCTCCAAACGGCCTAACAGCTCCGCCGCCTGATCATTATTCAAATGGCCGTGACGGCCGCCTACCCGCTCCTTGAGGGATGGAGGATAGTCCCCCGCTGCCAGCATCGCGGCATCGTGATTGCACTCCACCACCAGGGCGTTGCAACCGTTCAGGCGCTGGGTAATGTGCGGCGTGAGCGACCCGACGTCAGTCAACACCCCGACCCGCCGCGCGCCGTCGCCGAATACGAATTGACTCGGTTCCCGCGCGTCGTGCGGCACGGGGAAGGGCGTAATTTCCATTCCACCGACGGCAAAGGGTGTATGGCAATCGAACAACGTGCAACCCGCCACTTCGCCAAGGCCGGCCGCCTGGGCCGTGCCCGGCGTCGCCCACACCGCGATACCGTAATTGCGCGCCAAGGCCGCCACCCCGCTGACATGATCGCTATGTTCGTGGGTCACCACGATAGCGCTGAGGTCCTCCGGGCGCTTGCCGATACGCGCCAGACGCCGTTTCACCTGGCTCAAGGAGAACCCGCAGTCAATCAGTATCAGGGTGGGACCGGCCTCGACCAGCGTCCCGTTCCCGCGACTGCCGCTTCCCAGTATCGCGAAACGTAGAGTCATCGCTCAATGTATCTTTAATTTTCTCAAGGATACGCTCTCCGGTACTGACAGTGACGGGTCCGCCACCGCTATACTGCACAACCACTGCGGTTTCGCCGCCGTTCTCCTTCAGGACGACGCGATACTGCTGGTCGGCATCTCCGGCTTTACTGCCGAACAGCCTGCTGACAAATCCGCTATTATCCTTAAATGCCGTTCCGAGGCGAATGAGATAAACCCCCTCGGAACGATTGCGGTCGTCCACCACAAAACCGCCGTGGTCCAGCGACATGCCGACGAGCCACCAGGCGCGCTCGAAGTCTTCACCGATCGTGAGAGTGGCTAAGCCTTGATTGTCGGTCCGCAGTTGCGCCTTCACCGCCGGCAAAGCATTCGCAGGCTCCGCCGCCGATTCGTCACTCGTCAAAAAGGCGCGCAACCCCTCCAACAGCTCGGCCTCCAGTATCGGATCCGACACGCGCGGTTGCCACACGGGTTTGCCGTCGACTGCCGTCTGCCGCTGCAGGCCGAGATGGCTTACGGTAACCTCGCTGGTACCGGCGACGGCGCCCGGTTCCACCAACAGTTTGTACTTGTCGCGCAGCCCACTCTTCAGGGCGGCGTTTAAATCATTGTCGCCGCCTATCTCTTCGCCGCCGCCGCGCCAATCCGTCTCCACTAGCCCCGCCGCCGGATCTTCCTTGGCAATCGTGAAGCCTTTTTGCTCTAAAAAGTCTTTCACGCGCTGCCGCACGCGTTCCGTCTCCGCCGGCACCACCAACCAGCGTCGCGCGCCTTCCTTCACAATATGGATACCCGGCGTCGCGGATGCGGCGTTAACAGCCGCCACCGCGGGATTTGACGGCGGCGCCTCGCTCGACGGCGCCGCCTTCCCGCGCGGCGGTTCGGGAATGGCGGTGCCGGCATCCTTGGGTGGATTGATCAGGTCCGGCGGCACCTCCAGCGGCGGTAAAGCCTTGGCGTTCTTGTAGGCCTCGTCTTCTTTTTTGCTGTTGCTGCATGCGGCGACGGCACATACGCACAAACCGGCCAAACCGAGGGCGAGCAAACGTCGCGACAAAGGCGTCTTCATAAAGGCGTAATCATCCGGTAATGCCGGCCTGTTTCATGGCCTGGCGCAGTGTATCGTGATAGCGTTCCGACAACGGCGTCAGCGGCAAACGTATCCCGGGCGGCATCATCCTCATCTCATACAGCACCCACTTCACCGGGATGGGATTGGCCTCTACGAATAGGGCCTCATGCAGTCCCGCCAGACGCTCGTTGACGGCGGCGGCCTTGGCGCGATCGCCGGCCAGGGCGGCGGCGCACATCTCGTGCACGCCGCGCGGCGCCGCGTTGGCAGTGACCGAGATCACGCCTTTGGCCCCCAGTAATATCATTTCCATGGCCGTGGCGTCGTCGCCGCTGTAAAGATCCATGCGATCCCCGCAACGCTCCAGTATCTCCCGTCCCCGGCCGAGATTGCCCGTGGCATCCTTGATCCCGACGATGTTGGGAATGGCCGCCAGCCGCTCCACGGTTTCCGGCAGCATGTCGCAGGCGGTGCGGCCGGGCACGTTGTAGAGGATCTGGGGAATAGGTACGGCCTCCGCTACCTTTTTATGGTGACGAAACAATCCCTCTTGGGTGGGTTTGTTGTAATAAGGCGTCACTAATAAGCAGGCGTCCGCGCCGGCTTCCATGGCGCAGCGGGTCAAGTCAATGGCTTCGCGGGTGGAATTGGAGCCGGTGCCGGCGATGACGGGCACGCGGCCTTTGACATAATTCACCGTCTGGCGGATAAGCTTACAGTGTTCACTTTCATCGAGGGTCGACGATTCGCCTGTGGTACCCGCCACCACGATGGCATCCGTACCTTGCTCGATATGAAATTCAATAAGCTGCGCCAACGCTTCGGAATCGAGACTCTCGTCCGCATGCATGGGCGTAACGAGGGCCACCATGCTGCCGTGAAACATTGGAAGGTTCTCCTTGAATCGACAACCCGCATGGTACTGGCCGGCGCCGACCCTGACAAGGAATAGGGAGAGGTATGACTTTCCCCGTCTCACGCCCATGTTCACTACCATTGCGGAAGGACGTATCATAGCAAAACATTGTCCCGCATGGGCCGCTATGGCAGTTATGGTCCCCCCGAGCGGACACTCGATGGCAAGGAGGAATGAGAATGAGTAAAATCGCCGTGGGCAAGGCCGTCCCTGATTTCGAACTCCCGGCCACGGGAGGAAAAAATATTCGCCTCTCCGAGCTCAAGGGCCGCAATGTGGTCATGTACTTCTACCCCAAGGACAACACGCCCGGCTGTACCCTGGAAGGCCGGGATTTCCGCGACCTCCATGCCAAGTTCAAGCGCGCCAATACTGTGGTGCTGGGTATCTCCCGAGACAGCGTCAAATCCCATGAAGGCTTCAAGGGCAAACAAGACTATCCCTTCGATCTGCTGGCGGACGAAAACGAGCGGGCCTGCAAGCTGTTCGACGTAATCAAACTCAAGAACATGTATGGTAAAGAGGTTCTGGGCGTCGAGCGCAGTACCTTCCTTCTCGACGCTAAAGGCGTGCTTCGTCAAGAGTGGCGCAAGGTAAAAGTCGAAGGCCATGCGGCCGAAGTGCTGGAGGCGGTGAAGGCAATATAATGGCCGGCACCACAACGGCACTCTCCGACGATCGTTCCGCGCCCGCTGTTTACGCGCGCTCCACCGATTCTATCCCCACGGCAGGGCATCACTCCATGTCTAGAAAAAAAAGGCACGTTAATCGTCGCTTGGTAATATTGGACACCAACGTCCTGATGCACGATCCCTCGTGTATGTTTCGATTCCAGGAACACGACGTGTTCGTGCCTATGATTGTTCTCGAGGAATTGGACAACAATAAACGCGGCCATTCGGAAGTGGCGCGCAATGCCCGTCAAGCCAGCCGCTTCATGGAGGAAATGGTGCAGGGCGCGTCGCGGCAGGATATCGAAACCGGCTTGGCGCTGCCCGCGTCCAGCGACAGCAAATTTTCCGGCGGCCGCCTATTTTTTCAGACCCGCGCCCTCAGCTATGACCTGCCGCGGGATCTGCCGGGCAATATGCCGGACAATACGATCCTGGCGACGATGCTCGCCCTGCAGGGTCTGCATCCCGAGCGAACGGTGGTGCTGGTGTCAAAGGATATCAACCTCCGCGTCAAGGCCGCGGCGTTGGGCATCCTTGCCGAAGACTACCGTGACGACCAGGTCATGGACGACCTCAGCTTGCTTGCTACGGGCCAAACCATCTTGGCGCCGGAGTTCTGGGACCGCAATGGCAAGAACCTCACTTCATGGCAGAAAGAAGGCAAGACATTTTACAAAATCAGCGGGCCGGATGTGGAGAAATGGTATCCCAACCAATTGGTCCATGACGGCAAGGCGGACAGCTTCGAAGCCATAGTCCGCGATCTCGACAAGCGCAACGCCACACTGGAGTTGTGCATCAATTACCGCAGCACACACCACAACGTGTGGGGGATAAACGCCCGCAACCGCGAGCAGAACTTCGCCCTCAATCTCCTGATGGACCCCACCGTGGATTTCGTATCGCTGCTCGGCAATGCGGGCACCGGCAAAACCTTACTGACGCTCGCCGCCGGGCTGGCGCAAGTTCTGGACGAACGCCGTTATCAGGAGATCATCATGACCCGCGCCACCGTGCCCATGGGCGAGGATATCGGCTTCCTGCCCGGTACCGAGGAAGAAAAAATGGCGCCATGGATGGGGGCGCTGATGGACAATCTGGAAGTACTGGCCAGTAACGACGGCGGCAGTTGGGGGCGGGCCGCCACCAATGACCTGCTGCGCAACCGCATCAAGATCCATTCCATGAATTTCATGCGCGGCCGCACCTTTCTCAACAAATACGTGATCATCGATGAGGCGCAAAATCTTACCTCCAAGCAGATGAAGGCCCTCATCACCCGCGCCGGTCCCGGCACCAAGCTAGTGGTATTGGGCAATGTCCGCCAGATCGACACGCCCTATCTCACCGAGACCACCTCGGGACTCACCTATGTGGTGGACCGTTTCAAAACCTGGCAACACAGCGGCCATATCACATTATTGAGCGGGGAAAGGTCGCGATTGGCGGACCACGCGGCGGAGATTTTATGACAGGGGCGGGCAATCAGCTGCCGGCATCGAATACAGAAGCAACCGGCCAAGCTTACATTCCCGGTTCTCCGGTGTCTTTCGCGGCCGGCTTTTCCGCCGCGCCGGTTCGCGGCCATACGGCGATGAGAACTTTTACCAAGGTAGCGAGCGGGATGGCGAAGAACACGCCCCAAAATCCCCAAATCCCGCCGAACATCAAGATCGCCACGATGATGGCGATGGGATGAAGGTTGACGGCCTCGGAAAATAACAAGGGGACCAGCACGTACCCGTCCAGGGCCTGAATGACGGCATAGGCGAGCATGATATAGGCGAAGACGTCGCCCCATCCCCACTGAAAAAACGCGATGAGTATTACGGGCACGGTTACCACCAGAGCGCCGATATAAGGAACGATTACCGATAGACCCACCAGCACCGCGAGCAGCATGGCGTATTTCAATCCCATTAAGGCGAAAACCACAAAAGTGACGGCGCCGACGATAATGATCTCCGCGAACTTGCCGCGCACATAATTACCGATTTGTCGATCCATCTCCAGCCACACCCGCATGGCCAAAGCCCGCTCCCGCGGCAGCAGGGATGACATCCAATCTAAAATCTGCCGCTTGTCCTTGAGCAGAAAAAATACCAAAACCGGCACCAACACCAGATAGAGAAGCACCGTGAAAATACTCATGATGGTGGCCAGCGAGAGCGACAAGGCATGTTTCCCCAAGGTGGCGGCGGAGGATTCGAGCGCCGCTATCAACTCTTTCACCTGGCCCTCGCTGATAAAACGGGGATAAAGATCCGACAGGCGATTGAACATCTGCTGCCCCTTGTCGATCATATTGGGCAGATCCTTCATTAACTGCGCTGCCTGGGCGGTCACGCCCGGGATCAATCCGAAAAAAAGCAGCAGTAATAGCGCCAGGAACATGAAGAACACCGACACCACCACCACCATGCGGTGGACGCCGCGACGCTCGAAGACATCGATTCCGCCTTCCAGCAGGTAGGCGATGACGATACTGGCCAACACCGGCGCCAGTATGTCACCGAGAAATATCACCACGCCGAAGCCTGCCGCCAATAGCATGGCGAGTATGACGCCCTCGGAATCCGAGAAATATCGCTTCCTCCAGCGGCTGATAATTTCCGTCATGAAATGTTATGCCCTCCGCGCGCAAAGTCCTGATAGCGACTTTCAAATATCTTTTGCAACTCGGCGATGACCTCCTCGGCCTCACGTCCGCGCAGTATATGTTCGCCCATTAAGCGCGAAGCAACGTCGAGCAATCCGACTCTATCCAACGTGGGGTATTGCGCCGACAGGCGCCGGATTGCCGCCATCACGGTTTCCCCCGCGGGGGGCGGTATAGACAATGGCGCCGCGACCTCGGTCCGGCGCCCTGTGGCGCGCGCACTCAAAAATTCCGCGAAGGCCAGCAAGGATTCCCGATCCTCCCCGGATAATGCCTCTACTATTTTCTCAAGGCGCGCCATCGTCTCGCTTTGCCGCATCATAACTGCATTCCCGACTCACACAATGTGGACTTTGTCGCCATTCGCCGCGCCCAGCGCTTGATCGGCCCTGCCGCAATTTACCGCGATCTCCACCAGGCCATTGGCATTTTCATACCAAAATGCCTGCCCCTTCGCCACCGCCGCAAAGGTGCGCGCATTGGTCAAGAAGTGCTTGTTCAGCCGCACCACGCGTTCATCGGATAATGCGGCGGCGCGGATACCGGTTATGGCGTTGCCGAAATGATCGATATAGACGATCTCCGCCAAGTCCCGCGGCCAACCCGGCAAGAGACGCTCTTGCAAGACAGCGGCCGTTCCCGGCGGCGTCTCACCACGGGCAAGACGCGCCGCCACGGGTGCAAACAGGTCGCGGCCGTGAAACGAGGCCGACAACCGCGGCGGTTGCCAAGTGATGTCCCACCATTGCACATCCCGGCCGCGCATCGCCACCACGTTGAATAGACCGTTGTCGGGACCGACGAACCATTGCCCGTCGATCGCTACCGCCGCCGCCCGCCGCCCGGGATCGCCGACACCGGGGTCCACCACACACAAGAATACCGTGCCGGCGGCAAATTCCCGCGAGAGAGCGGCGAGGAGATAGGCGGCGGCACGGGGATTGTGGACGGGGGCTTCGGTCATGAGATCGACGATGGTCGCGTGGGGCAGTTCGCGGTAGATGGCCGCCTTCATCTGACCCATGTAGGGACCGGCCGCGCCGAAGTCGGTGAATAATGCAAGCATTGCCGGCTGATTCATAATCACCTCCGTCGCGGCAGTGTAAATCACTGCCCCCGCCGCAAATAAAAAAGCCGGGCAGTGCCCGGCTCCTTTTGCATTTCCTATCGACCTTAACCGCCCTTTACCGCCTCTGCGGCGGGTCTATCCACCAACTCTACATAGGCCATGGGCGCATTGTCCCCGGCGCGGAAACCGCACTTGAGGATGCGTAAATAACCGCCCGGGCGCGTTTGGTAACGGGGACCCAACTCATTAAATAGTTTGGTCACCACATCGCGATCTCGAGTCCGGTCATAGGCCAAACGCCGCGCCGCGACGCTGTCCTTCTTGGCCATGGTGATCAAGGGCTCAACCACGCGGCGCAATTCCTTGGCTTTGGGCAGGGTCGTCTTGATGGCTTCATGGCGAACCAATGACGACGCCATATTACGCAAGGTTGCCTTGCGGTGGCTGCTGTTGCGGCTGAGTTGCCGTCCACTATTGCGATGACGCATGGTCCACTATCCTTCAATTCATCAAAACAATATGAGGTGAAGCTCTCCGATTTAGGCGGGCACTTTTTCCTTATTCGCCTTTTCCATCAAGCCCGCCGGCGGCCAGTTCTCGAGGCGCATCCCCAGGGACAAACCGTGCGAGGCCAGCACATCTTTGATCTCGGTCAGCGACTTTTTGCCAAGGTTGGGCGTCTTGAGCAATTCCACTTCGGTGCGCTGAATCAGATCCCCGATGAAGTAGATATTCTCCGCCTTCAAACAATTGGCGGCGCGTACCGTCAATTCCAGGTCATCCACCGGGCGCAGCAGAATCGGATCCATTTCCGCCTCGGGGGCCGCGGCGCGGGATTCTTCCTTGCCTTCCAGATCGACGAACACCGATAACTGTTCGCGCAGGATGGAAGCGGCGCGACGCACTGCCTCTTCCGCGTCGATGCTGCCGTTGGTCTCCAGTTCCAGCACCAACTTGTCCAGGTCGGTGCGCTGCTCCACACGGGCGCTCTCCACCACGTAGGCAACCTTGCGCACCGGACTGAAAGAGGCGTCCAATTGCAGTTTACCGATGGGCCGCGTGTGATCGCCGGGGGTCTGCCGGGCAACGGCGGGCTGATAACCGCGGCCGCGCTCGACCTTGAGCGTCATATTCAGTTCGCCGGCCTTATTGAGGTTGGCGATCAAGTGATCGGGATTCACGATTTCGATATCGTGCCCCAATTCAATGTCCTTCGCCAGTACCGGACCGGCCCCCTTTTTCTTCAGGGTCACCAGCGCCTCGTCGCGGCCCGTCATGCGAATCGACAGACCCTTGAGATTGAGCAGGATCTCGATGACATCCTCTTGGACGCCTTCGATGGTGGTGTACTCGTGCAGTACACCGTCGATCTCGACCTCGGTCACCGCGGCGCCGGGCATGGACGATAGCAAGATGCGGCGCAAGGCATTGCCCAAAGTATGGCCGAAGCCCCGCTCCAGGGGCTCAATGCTGATCTTGGCGCGGCTAGGATCAGAAACCTGCACATCCACCGAACGTGGCTTTAGAAATTCTGCAACTGAGATTTGCATGCAACACCCTCTTTAGATCTACGCGCGAATCGCTGCGCACCGATACCCTGCCGAGATTTCAACTACACCTTTACTTCGAGTACAACTCAACCACCAGATGTTCATTGATCTCGGGCGGCAAATCACCCCGCTCGGGGACGGCCTTGAAGACACCCTGCATCTTCTCGACGTCCACTTCCAGCCAGTCGGCGATGCCGCGCTGCTGCGCCAACTGTAAGGCCGCCTGGATGCGCAATTGCTTCTTCGCCGCATCGCACACCGCGACGACGTCGCTGGGCTTCACCTGATAGCTGGGTATATTAACCTTGCGGCCGTTGACGAAGATGGCATCGTGGCGCACCAATTGCCGCGCCTCGGCGCGCGAAGCACCGAATCCCATGCGATGCGCCACCGTATCCAAACGACACTCCAGCAACTGCAGCAACCGCTCGCCGGTCGAACCTTTGCGGCGCGCCGCCTCGCCGTAATAACGGCGAAACTGTTTCTCCAGCACCCCGAAAATCCGGCGCAGCTTCTGCTTTTCGCGCAACTGCGTCGCATAATCGGACAAGCGGCTGCGCCGTTGGCCGTGCTGGCCGGGTGGAAAATTACGCTTCTCCACCGCGCACTTGGCGGTGAAACACTTCTCGCCCTTGAGGAACAACTTTTCTCCCTCGCGGCGGCACAGACGACACTTTGGACCAATATACTTCGCCACTATAAACCTCCAGACCTAGACACGACGCTTCTTCGGCGGCCGGCAGCCATTGTGAGGGATTGGGGTCACGTCGGTGATGCTGTTGACTTTAAACCCCGCCGAATACAAACCGCGAACCGCGGAATCGCGCCCCGGTCCCGGCCCCTTGACCAGCACATCCACATTCTTCACTCCATACTCGGAGGCCGCCTGACCGGCTTTGTCGGCCGCCACCTGGGCGGCGAAGGGGGTACTTTTCCGGGAACCCTTAAAACCGCAGGCTCCGGCGGACGACCAAGACAGGGTATTGCCCTGCCGATCGGTGATGGTAATGATGGTGTTGTTGAACGATGCCTGGATATGGGCCACGGCATCCACCACACTCTTTTTTACACGCTTGCGCGCGCGCGCTGTCGCTTTAGCCATACGAGATGTTTCCTAGTGATCTTTATTAGCCGTTACTTATTTCTTAACCATCCGCCGGGGGCCCTTGCGGGTCCGGGCGTTGGTCCGGGTGCGCTGACCGCGCACCGGTAAACCGCGGCGATGGCGCATGCCCCGGTAGGTGCCAAGATCCATCAATCGCTTGATATTCATTGAGATATCACGACGAAGATCACCTTCGACCTTGCGCTTGGCGACCTCACTGCGCAACGCTTCCAACTGCGCTTCGGTCAAATCCTTTACTTTGGCGTCCTGTGCCACTCCCGCCACTTGACAGATCGCGCGCGCGCATGGACGCCCTATGCCATAGATGGCGGTCAGGGCAATCACCGCGTGCTTATGAACCGGAATATTTATCCCAGCTATACGGGCCATTCACTACTCTCCTCGCACCATCTAAAGCGCAGTATAAAAACGCGCAAGTTTACGGGTATTAACTGCAAATTTCAATAACAGGACGGATTCCCGCCCTTCCGCAATAGCCAACGCTCCCGCATCAACCTTGGCGCTGTTTGTGCCGGGCTTCCGTGCAAATCACCCGAATCACGCGTTTGCGCCGCACGATCTTGCAGTTACGGCATACTTTTTTTACGGAAGCTTGAACTTTCATTTCTCTCTCCTCGTCAATTCAGGCCTAAGGGCTTGCCAACCGCGGATGGCGCCTAGCGCGCCCCCTTCAAATTGGCCTTTTTCATCAATCCCTCATACTGATGAGACATGAGGTGAGCTTGTAATTGGGCGATGAAATCCATCACCACCACCACCACGATCAGCAGGGATGTGCCGCCGAAATAAAACGGCACGTTCCAGGATACAATCAAAAATTCGGGCAACAGACATACCAAGGTCACATACACCGCACCGATCAAGGTCAGGCGCACCATCACGGCGTCCACATACTTCGCCGTTTGCTCGCCGGGCCGTATCCCCGGGATAAAGGCCCCTGATTTTTTTAAATTATCCGCCGTATCGCGCGGATTAAACACCAGGGCCGTATAAAAGAAACAGAAAAATATGATGGCCGACGCATATATCATCACGTAAATCGGTTGTCCCGGCGACAAGGTCGACGCCAGATCCTGGAGCCAGCTCATGCCGCCACCGTTGCCGGCAAACCACCCCGCCAGAGTAGCCGGGAAAAGGATGATGCTGGAGGCGAAAATGGGCGGGATCACGCCGGCCATATTGATCTTGAGCGGCAGGTGGCTGGTCTGTCCCGCATAAACCCGCCGCCCTTGCTGGCGCTTGGCGTAATTTACCGTAATACGCCGTTGTCCGCTCTCCATGAAGACCACCAAACCCGTAACCACCACCACCAAGGCAAACAAAAACAACACCGTCAGCGGCTGCAATTCGCCGGTCCGGGCCAGTTCCAAAGAACCGCCGATAGCTCGAGGCAAGCCGGCCACGATTCCGGAGAAAATGATGATCGAGATACCGTTACCGATACCCCGCTCGGTCACCTGCTCCCCCAGCCACATGAGAAACATGGTACCGGTTACCAAGGTGATCACTGCGGTCATGAGAAAGGCCGGACCGGGATCTATCACCACGGATACCCCGCCCACCTGCTGATGCTGCAGGGCGATGGACACCCCCAAAGCCTGAAAGGTCGCCAGCACCACGGTAAAGTAGCGGGTATATTGCGATATCTTGCGGCGCCCCGATTCACCCTCTTTTTTCAGCTGCTCCAACGTAGGCCACACCGTCGTCAGCAACTGGATAATGATGGACGCCGATATATACGGCATGATCCCTAAGGCAAAGACCGCCACCCTCTTCAGGGCGCCCCCGGAGAACATGTTAAACATGTCGATGATGGTGCCGTGCTGTTGATCGAACAACGCCGCCAACGCCCTGGGGTTGATACCGGGCACCGGAATCACCGCACCGATACGAAACACGATCAAGGCGCCCAGCACAAACAGCAAGCGCTGCTTGAGCTCAGACCATTTGGTGATATCGCCGAGGAGATTTGCCATGTTGGAAGGTTCTAAAGGGAGGCCTTAACTCTCGACCTTGCCGCCCGCCGCCTCAATGGCGGCACGCGCCCCCTCGGTCACTGCTACCCCGCGCAATACCACCGCAGTGTCAAGCTTGCCGGAGAGCATCACCTTGGCCTGCATCGCATATTGCGGGACGATATTCGCCGCTTTCAGCGCCGCCAGATCGATTACTTCGTCTTTGATCTTGGCCAGTTCATGGAGCCGCACTTCCGCGGTATCGCGGGCCATCCGGGATCTGAACCCCACCTTGGGCAGGCGACGCTGCATGGGCATCTGACCGCCCTCGAAACCCACCTTGTGGAAACCGCCCGCTCGGGCATGCTGCCCTTTGTGGCCGCGTCCGCAGGTCTTACCCAGACCCGAACCGATGCCGCGTCCCACACGCTTCGCGGATTGCTTGGCGCCGGGGGCCGGTTTAAGCGTATTCAAGCGCATATCAGACTTCCTCAACCTTTAGCAAATAGGAGACCTTATCGACCATGCCGCGGATGGCGGGGGTATCGTTCACCACCACGCTTTGGTGTCGGTTGCGCAAACCCAGGCCCGCCACACAGGCCATATGTCCCGGCCCGCGGCCGAAACGGCTGCGCACCAAGGTCAATTTAAGCTGTTTGTTCTTCTTGGCCATGGCTTATCCCAGAATCTCTTCGACGCGCTTACCGCGCTTGGCCGCCACCGATTCCGCGTCGGACATCTGCTTGAGGGCCTTGACGGTGGCGCGCACCACATTCACCGGATTGCTGGAGCCGATACACTTCGCCAATACGTCGCGCACCCCCAGCACCTCGAATACCGCGCGCATGGCGCCGCCGGCGATAATCCCGGTACCTTCCGAGGCCGGCTGCATATAGACCTTCGCGGCGCCGTGGCGGGCCACGATGGCATGTTGCAGGGTTACACCTTTGAGATTGATGCGGCGCATATTGCGGCGGGCATCTTCCATGGCCTTGGCGATAGCGGCGGGCACCTCGCGGGCCTTGCCGCGACCGAAGCCGACCCGGCCCTTGCCATCGCCGACCACGGTCAGCGCGGAAAATCCGAATATACGACCACCCTTGACCACCTTGGCGACGCGCCGCACGGCCACCAGTTTCTCTTGGAGATCTTCACTGCCTTCAACGGAAGCTTCAAAACGCACCATAATTACCACCCCTAATAAAAATCTTCTCACCAACTCCCCCTCTCCCGCCGGGAGAGGGCAAGGGGTGAGGGCAACCCGGCTTAACCACCCCGCCTAAAACTGCAACCCAGCCTCACGCGCCGCGTCGGCCAAGGCCTTGACGCGTCCGTGATACTTAAATCCGGAACGATCGAAGGCGACCGCGGTGATCCCGGCAGCCTTGGCGCGCTCCGCAATAGTTTTACCCACCGCCGCCGCCGCCGAAGCATTGCCCGTGCCCCGCAATGACTCTTTGACCTTCGGTTCCACGGTAGAGGCGCATGCCACCACCTGCGCGCCGGTGGGGGCGACGATCTGGGCGTAGATATGACGGGGAGTACGATGTACGCACAGCCGATGCACGCCTAATCTTTTGATGGTAGCGCGGGTCCGCCGCGCCCGCCGTATGCGATTTTCTTTCTTGTCCACGTCTGTACCTGCTATATATGACGACTGAGCTATTTCTTTTTGGCTTCTTTACGGGCGATCACTTCACCCGCGTATTTTACACCCTTACCCTTATAAGGCTCCGGCGGACGGAAGGCGCGAATATCCGCGGCCACTTGCCCTACCTGCTGCTTGTCCGTTCCCTTGACGATGATCTCCGTCTGACTGGGGGTGTCAACGGTGATCCCTTCCGGAAGTTTGTACACGATGGGATGCGAATACCCCAAGGTCAAATTCAATGCCTTGCCCTGCGCCTGAGCACGATAACCCACTCCGACCAACTCTAATTTCTTCTCAAAACCCGCGGTAACGCCCTTGACCATGTTGTTGATCAAGGCACGAAACGTACCGGCCAAGGCATCCGACTTGGCATCCTGGTCGCGCGGCGCGAAGGTCATTACATTATCTATGTTGGTGATCTCCACCGCCGGGTGCAGATCGAGCTTCAACGCGCCCTTCTTGCCCTTGATAGTCAACACCTCGCCGCCGAGGTTCACTTCGACCCCCGCGGGGATGGCAACCGGGTATTTTGCAATTCTGGACATAAGCTATCCCGCCCTCGTAATTAGGCCACGTAACACAAGATTTCGCCGCCATGGCCCGCCGCCCGCGCCGCGCGATCCGTCATCACACCATGAGATGTCGACACGATGGCGATGCCCAGACCGTCCTGCACCTTGGGCAGCTTGTCCTTGCCCTTGTAAGTGCGCAGACCGGGGCAACTTACCCGTTTAACCATGGTAATCACAGGTTCGCCCTGGTAATACTTAAGCTCGATGGCCAAGACCGCCTTGCTGGTATCCTTTTCCACTGCATAGCCCGCGATGTATCCTTCGTCCTTCAACACCTTGGCAATCGATGTCTTCAGCTTGGAGGACGGCATGCGCACCTCGGCCTTTTCCGCCAGTTGGGCGTTACGGATACGAGTCAGCATATCGGCGATCGGATCAGTCATACTCATATATTAATATCCTCTTACCAAATCCCCCTCTCCCTTCGGGATTTATGCCCTTTAGAGTGGAGGGATGGGGTGAGGGATGTTCAGTCCATCCACCCCAACCTAAAGAATCTTCTTACCAACTGGCCTTCACCAAGCCCGGCACATCACCGCGCATGGCGGCTTTACGCAACTTGTTGCGGCCCAAGCCGAACTTGCGATACACACCGTGAGTCCGGCCGCTGAGCCTACAACGGCGCATTTGCCGCGTCGGACTGGCATTGCGGGGCAGGGATTGAAATTTGCGCCGCAGGGTGTCGCGCTCTTCCTGACTCAGATTGGGATCCTGCAACTTGCGCTTCAACTCTGTCCGCTTGGCGGCAAAGCGCTGCGCCATGCGCACCCGCTTCAATTCCCGTTCTATCATCGACGTCTTAGCCATAAGATCCTCAGCCCCTGAATGGAAAGTTAAACGCGGCAAGCAAGGCACGGGCTTCCTCATCGGTGCGCGCCGTGGTGGTGATGGTGATATCCATCCCGCGCAGAGCGTCGATCTTGTCGTAATCGATCTCCGGAAAGATGATCTGCTCACGCACGCCCATGCTGTAATTACCTTGTCCGTCGAAGGAACGCCCGCTCATACCGCGAAAGTCGCGGATACGGGGAATGGCGACATTGATCAGCCGGTCGAGAAATTCGTACATGCGACTACGGCGCAACGTCACCTTGCAGCCGATGGGCCAGCCTTCGCGCACCTTGAAGGTCGCCACGGACTTGCGGGCCTTGGTCACCACCGGCTTCTGCCCGGTGATCTTCTCCAGATCGGCGACGGCGTGCTCGATGACCTTTTTGTCACCGACCGCCTCGCCGACGCCCATATTGACCGTGATCTTGGCGATGCGCGGCACCTGCATGGCGCTGCCATAACCGAATTGCCCGGTCAGCTGCTTGACCACTTTGTCCCGATATATGTCTTGTAACCTAGCCATTGCCGTCTACCTATGCCTTAGATGTCCACGACTTCGCCGTTGGACTTGAATTGGCGCACCTTCTTGCCGTTCTCCAGCACCTTTATCCCGACGCGATCACCCTTGCCGTTGGCGGGATTGAACAGCGCGACGTTGGAGACGTGGAGCGGCGCTTCCTTTTCGATGATACCGCCGGCCGCGCCGCGGTTGGGGTTGCCCTTGGTATGCCGCTTTATCATGTTGATATTCTGCACGACCACACGATCGTCGTCGCGGACGGTCAGCACGGCGCCGCGCTTGCCCTTGTCCCTGCCGGCTATCACGATTACATCATCGCCTTTTTTTATCTTACGCATAGTTCACCTATCCAAATCTTTTTGCCTACTCCCCCTCTCCCTCCGGGATTTATGCCCTTTAGGGTAGAGGGCTAGGGGTGAGGGAGACAAGCTCCTACCACCCAAACCCTTACATATCCTCTCTTCTCTCAGGTCATGCCGCTTACAACACTTCCGGGGCGAGCGACACGATCTTCATAAATTGTTCCGTACGCAACTCACGGGTCACCGGTCCGAAGATACGGGTTCCGATGGGTTGCAATTGATTGTTGAGCAGCACCGCCGCGTTACCGTCGAAACGGATCACCGAACCGTCCGGACGGCGCACGCCCTTACGGGTACGCACCACCACGGCATTGTAGACCTCGCCCTTCTTCACCTTGCCGCGCGGAATCGCCTCCTTGATGCTGACCTTGATCACATCACCCACGCCTGCGTAACGGCGCTTCGAGCCACCCAGCACCTTAATGCACATCACCCGCCGTGCGCCGCTGTTGTCCGCCGCATCCATCACCGTCTGCATCTGGATCATGCCCAACTCTCCAATATCTTTTTACCGACTCACCCTCTCCCCGCGGGAGAGGGCTAGGGGTGAGGGAGTTAATCGTCCCCACCCACCTAAATTCAATTCCTATTCCGCGATCGCCTTCTCAACCACTCTCACCAAGCGCCAGGCCTTGGACTTGGCAATGGGGCGGCATTCTTCAATCATCACCGTATCGCCCTGCTTGGACTCGTTCAGCTCGTCATGGGCATGAATCTTGGTGGAGCGGCGCACATATTTACCGTATACCGAATGCGGTACCTTGCGTTCCACCAACACCGTGATGGTCTTGTTCATCTTGTCGCTGATCACTTGTCCTGTAACCGTGCGCGTCAGTTTGTTCTGCTCTGTCATACCGTGCCTACCCCGCCTTCTTCTCATTCAGGACCGTCTTGATACGGGCAATATTACGCCGCGCATTGCGCATCAAATGCCCTTTGTTCATCTGGCCGGATGCACGTTGCATACGCAGATTAAATTGCTCCCGCAACAAATCGAGCAGTTCGTCTTTCAGCTCGGCCTCGCTCTTGCTTCTAAGTTTGCTCGCGTTCATCACATCACCGTCCGCTCAATAAAGGCCGTTCTCACCGGCAATTTGGCCGCCGCCAGCTTAAAGGCCTCTACCGCGATGTCGCGGGTAACGCCTTCCATCTCATACAACATACGGCCCGGCTGAATATTCGCCACCCAATACTCGACGTTACCCTTACCGCTGCCCATACGCACTTCCAAGGGTTTCTTACTGATGGGCTTATCGGGAAAGATGCGGATCCACACCTTGCCGCCGCGCTTGACATGCCGGGTCATGGCACGACGCGCCGCTTCGATCTGGCGCGCGGTCACTCGCCCGCGGCTGACCGCCTTCAAACCGTACTGCCCGAAACTCACCTGATTGCCGGACTGGGCCAATCCACGGTTGCGCCCCTTGAACTGTTTGCGAAACTTTGTCCTCTTCGGCTGCATCATGACCGATGTATCCTCTTCATTCACTGGCCGCGGCGTAGCCGCGGAATCTGAGCATTGGGCTTTCCAAAGGGGAGTAGCGCAGCTCTCCCCTTTGGTCGGCCGCGAGGATTTACTCCTCGCGGCCGATATTAACTAACCAGCAACGGTCTTCTCGGCGCCGGCCTCTTGGGCCTCGGCGGCCTGATCAAACACCTCACCTTTAAATATCCATACCTTCACGCCAATCACGCCGGAAGGCGTATGGGCCTCGGCAAATCCGTAATCGATGTCGGCGCGCAGGGTATGCAAAGGCACCCGGCCTTCGCGGTACCACTCGGTGCGGGCAATCTCGGTACCGCCCAAACGGCCCGCGACATTGATCTTGATCCCCTGGGCGCCGAGGCGCATGGTATTGGTCACCGCGCGCTTCATGGCGCGGCGGAACATAATGCGGCGCTCCAACTGTTGGGTAACGCTCTCAGCCACCAATTGCGCATCCAGTTCCGGCTTGCGAATCTCTTCCACATTGATGTGTACCGGCACACCCATCATGTCGGACACCTCTTTACGCAACACCTCGATATCTTCGCCTTTCTTGCCGATCACGATTCCGGGACGTGCACTGTGAATGGTGATGCGCGCGGTGCGGGCGGGACGCTCGATCTGGATACGGCTCACCGAGGCGGTCGCCAAACGCTTGCGCAAAAAGGCGCGCACCTTGAGATCGGTATTCAGATAGTCCGCGTATTGCTTGGAATCCGCATACCAGGTTGACGTCCAGTCTTTGATGATGCCCAGACGTATGCCGATTGGATGTACCTTTTGACCCATGCGCGCCTCTCTTATTTCTTGTCGCCCACCACCACGGTAATGTGGCTGGTGCGTTTAACGATCCTGTCGGCACGCCCCTTGGCGCGCGGACGTATACGCTTGGAACTGGGGCCTTCGTCCACATATACTTTTGTGACCTTCAGCTCATCCACATCCGCGCCTTCATTGTGTTCCGCGTTGGCGATGGCCGACTCCAACACCTTCTTCAATAAGTCGGCGCCCTTCTTCGGGCTGAAGGACAACAGATTCAAGGCGCGATCGACCTTCAGGCCGCGCACCTGGTCCGCCACCAAACGGCCCTTCTGTGCGGAAATTCGCGCATATTTCAGTATTGCGACAGCTTCCATCTTCAATGCCCCTTTATGCCCTTTAGGGTATTTATGCCCTTTAGGGTATTACTTGACCTTCTTCGCGCCGACATGGCCGCGAAAGGTACGCGTCGCCGCGAACTCGCCCAACTTGTGACCCACCATGTTCTCGGTGACCAGGATCGGCACATGCTGTTTGCCGTTATGGACGGCCATGGTCAAACCAACCATTTCCGGCAGCACCGTGGAACGGCGCGACCAGGTCTTGATAGGTTTGCGGCTCTTGCTTGCAGTCGCCTCGTCCACCTTCTTCAAAAGGTGGAGATCAACAAACGGGCCTTTTTTAACTGAACGTGGCACTGGACATCTCCCCAGCCTGATATCAAATCTATTCGATTACTTGCGGCGCCGAATTATCATACCGTCGGTGCGCTTGTTACCGCGTGTCTTGTAACCCTTGGTCGGCGTGCCCCAAGGGCTAACCGGATGACGGCCGCCCTTGGTACGGCCTTCACCGCCTCCATGGGGATGATCCACCGGATTCATGGCGGTACCGCGCACCGTGGGACGAATACCGCGCCAGCGTTTGGCGCCGGCCTTACCCAGGGACCGCAAATTATGCTGGTCGTTGCCGGCTTCTCCGATGGTGGCCTTGCAATCCACATGCACCTTACGGGTCTCGCCGGAACGCAGCCGCAGGGTGGCATAACCGCCTTCCCGCGCCATCAATTGCACGCCGGCGCCGGCGCTGCGCGCCAGTTGCGCGCCCTTACCGGGTTTCATCTCCACGCAGTGCACGGTGGTACCCACTGGGATATTGCGCAGCGGCAGGCAATTGCCGACCTTGATCGGGGCATCGGAGCTCGAAACCAGCTCGCTGCCCACCTCAATGCCTTTGGGGGCGACAATATAACGACGTTCGCCGTCCGCGTACAGCATCAAGGCAATATGGGCGCTGCGATTGGGATCATACTCCAAACGCTCCACCCGCGCCGGTATACGTTCTTTATCGCGCTTGAAATCGATCACACGGTAATGCTGCTTGTGACCGCCGCCCTGATGGCGCACGGTAATCCGCCCTGCGTTGTTACGACCGCCTTTCTTACTCAGGCGTTCGACCAGAGACTGATGCGGCCGCCCCTTATACAAGGTATGCTCCACAACTTTGACGACGAAACGGCGTCCCGGTGAGGTGGGTTTAACTTTAACCAATGCCATCTCTATATCCTTTTTCTCGTCCGTGCAGCGCCGTTATTTGGCGCCGGCAAAATCAATATCAAAACCCGGCTTCAATGTGACATAGGCCTTCTTGCCGCTGGCGCGACGACCTTGAAGCTGGCCGGAACGTTTCACCTTGCCCAGCACATTACAGACGCGCACCGCCTGCACCTCGACGCTGAACAACTGCTCAACGGCCAGCTTGACCTCGGTCTTGCTGGCATCGCGCAATACCTGAAAGACGAACTGATTGTGCTTATCCGCGACCACAGTACTCTTTTCCGAGACATGCGGAGCCACCAGCACCTTCATGACGCGCTCTTTATTCATGCCAACTTCTCCGCCAGTTGCTTCACCGCGCCCGCCGTCACCAGCACCTTCTCGTGCTTGACCAGGCTCACCGGATTGATTTCGGCGACGCTGCTTACATCCACATTGATAAGGTTCCGCGCCGCCAGATACAGCGCATGATCGGCGCTGTCTGAAACGATGAGCACGTTATCCAACCCCAAGGCCTTGAGCTTGGCCAACAGATCGCGGGTTTTTCCCTGCGCCAGACTAAATTCATCCACCACCACCAGGCGCTCCTGGCGATGCAGCTCCGACAAGATAGCCCGCAGCGCGCTGCGGTACATCTGTTTGTTCACTTTCTGCGAATAATCTGCCGTAACCGCTGCAAAGGTCTTGCCGCCGCCGCGCCACAATGGGCTGCGGATAGTACCGGCACGGGCTTGCCCGGTCCCTTTTTGTTTAAACGGTTTACGTCCGCCGCCCCGCACCGCGGCACGGGTCTTTTGCGCATGCGTACCGGCGCGGGCGCCCGCCAAATAGGCGGTGATGACCTGATGCACCAGAGACTCGTTAAAATCGCGGCCAAACACCGCGTCGGGAACGGCCACGTTTCCCGCGCTGGCGCCGCTGGCGTTCAATTTATTCAACTCCATTACTTACCTCCCGCCGCCCGCGCCTTGACAGCGGGGCGCACGATTACATCACGGCCTTCGTGGCCCGGCACGGCGCCCTTCACCAGCAGCAGATTGCGCTCGGCATCGACCCGCACCACTTCCAGGTTCTGCGCAGTGCGCTGCGCATTGCCCAAGTGGCCGGACATTTTTTTACCTTTAAAAACCCGGCCCGGCGTCTGACGCTGACCGATGGATCCCGGCGCACGATGCGACAAGGAATTACCGTGGGTGGCATCGCCCATCCCGAAATGATGACGCTTAATCGTACCGGCAAAACCTTTGCCGATGGATATGCCCGTCACATCCACCTTCTGGCCGGCCGCGAATATATCCACCTTGATCTCCGCACCCGGTTGCAGATCCGCGCCCTCGCCGTCGTCCAGGCGGAATTCCCATAGACCGCGGCCCGCGGTCACCTCCGCCTTGGCGAAGTGGCCGGCCATGGGCTTGGTCACCCGCGTGGCGCGGCGCGTACCCAGGGTCACCTGCACGGCCGAATAACCATCGTTATCCGCGGTCCTTACCTGAGTGACGCGATTCGGTTCGACCTCGATCACGGTCACGGGAATAGAGTCGCCATTTTCCGTGAAGATGCGCGTCATTCCGCATTTACGTCCGACTAGTCCGATTGCCATCTTTAAGCTCCAGCAGCGAGTCGCAAGACTCGTTCTTAATGCAATTTAATCTGTACGTCCACCCCGGCGGCGAGGTCCAACTTCATCAGCGCATCCACCGTCTTGTCGGTGGGATCCACAATGTCCATCAAGCGCTTGTGAGTGCGGATCTCGTATTGATCCCGCGCATCTTTATCCGCATGCGGCGAAACCAACACCGTAAACCGTTCCTTCTTGGTGGGCAGCGGAATCGGACCGCGCACTTGCGCGCCGGTGCGCTTGGCCGTTTCCACTATCTCTTTCGCCGACTGATCGATCAAACGATGATCGAAGGCCTTGAGGCGGATGCGTATTCTTTGGTTTGCCATAGTATCTACTCGATAACCTTACTAACCACGCCGGCGCCGACGGTGCGGCCGCCTTCCCGTATCGCGAACCGCAGGCCTTCTTCCATCGCGATCGGATTGATCAAGGCCACGTTCATCCGGATGTTGTCCCCCGGCATCACCATCTCCACCCCTTCCGGCAATTCCACCGCCCCCGTCACGTCCGTGGTCCGAAAGTAAAACTGCGGCCGGTAGCCCTTGAAGAACGGCGTGTGGCGCCCCCCTTCTTCCTTGCTCAATATGTACACTTCCGCTTCGAATTTGGTGTGCGGCGTGATGGAGCCGGGCTTGGCCAGCACCTGGCCGCGCTCCACCTCTTCGCGCTTCGTGCCCCGGAGGAGCACGCCCACGTTGTCTCCCGCCTGGCCGTCATCCAGCAGCTTGCGAAACATCTCCACCCCGGTGCAGGTGGTCTTGGTGGTGGGCTTGATGCCCACGATTTCCACTTCTTCGCCCACCTTGATCCGGCCGCGCTCAATGCGCCCCGTGACCACGGTCCCGCGCCCGGAGATCGAGAATACGTCTTCGATCGGCATCAGGAACGGCAGATCCACCGGCCGCTCCGGCACCGGGATGTAGGCGTCCATCGCCTCTACCAGCTTGAAGATGGCCGGTACGCCAATTTCGCTCTGGTCCCCTTCCAGGGCCTTGAGCGCCGAGCCCTTGATGATCGGGGTGGCGTCGCCGGGAAACTGGTATTTGTCCAGCAGCTCGCGAACTTCCATTTCCACCAGGTCCAGCAGTTCGGCGTCGTCCACCATGTCCGCCTTGTTCATGAACACCACAATGTAGGGTACGCCCACCTGGCGCGCCAGCAGGATGTGTTCCCGCGTCTGCGGCATGGGACCGTCCGCCGCCGATACCACCAGGATCGCACCGTCCATCTGCGCCGCGCCGGTGATCATGTTCTTCACATAATCAGCGTGGCCCGGGCAGTCAACGTGCGCATAATGGCGGTTCGCCGACTGGTATTCGACATGGGCCGTGGCGATCGTGATCCCGCGCGCCCGCTCTTCCGGCGCCGCGTCAATCTGGTCGTAGGCCTTCGACTCCCCGCCGTACTTCTCCGCCAATACCTTCGTCAACGCCGCCGTCAACGTCGTCTTCCCGTGGTCTACGTGACCTATCGTCCCTACATTTACATGCGGCTTCGTACGCTCAAATTTTCCCTTGGACACGGCTAACTACTCCTCACGCTTTTTTCAAATATGTTGTTGTATTGACCGCTGCGATCAAGACGCCTCTTTGATGATCGCTTCCGCAATATTGTTCGGTACTTCGCTGTACTTGGCGAATTCCATGGTATAGGTCGCGCGCCCTTGGGTCGCGGAACGCAAGTCCGTGGCATAACCGAACATCTCCGCCAAGGGCACCTCGGCGTGGACGATCTTGCCGCTGGCCTCGTCATCCATACCCTGGATGATGCCGCGGCGGCGATTGAGGTCGCCGATCACATCGCCCATGTTCTCTTCCGGGGTCACCACCTCGACCTTCATGATCGGCTCCAGCAACACCGCATTGGCCTTGCGCGCGCCTTCCTTGAACCCCATGGAACCGGCGATCTTGAACGCCATTTCATTGGAGTCCACATCGTGGTATGAACCGTCGAACAGCGTGACCTTGACGTCCACCACCGGATAACCGGCAATGACGCCGTTCTGCAACTGTTCCTGTATGCCCTTATCCACGGCGGGGATGTATTCGCGCGGCACCACGCCGCCGACGATGGCGTTGACGAATTCATATCCCTTGCCCGATTCTTGCGGTTCGATCTTCAACCACACGTGGCCGTATTGGCCGCGGCCGCCGGACTGGCGCACGAACTTGCCTTCCTGCTCCACCGACTTGCGAATGGTCTCGCGGTAGGCCACCTGCGGCTTGCCGACATTGGCCTCCACCTTGAACTCGCGCTTCATGCGGTCGACGATGATGTCCAGGTGCAACTCACCCATACCGGAGATGATGGTCTGTCCGCTCTCCTCGTCAGTATGGACACGGAAGGAAGGATCTTCCTGCGCCAGACGATTGAGGGCGATGCCCATCTTCTCCTGATCGGGCTTGGTCTTGGGCTCCACCGCCACCGAGATCACCGGCTCGGGGAACTCCATGCGCTCCAGGATGATGACCTTATCGAGATTGCACAGGGTGTCACCGGTAGTGACGTCTTTAAGACCCACCGCGGCGGCGATATCGCCGGCGCGCACCTCTTTGATCTCTTCGCGGCTGTTGGCGTGCATCTGCACGATACGGCCGATGCGCTCTTTGCGGCTCTTGACGGGGTTGTAGACCGTGTCGCCGGAATTCAACACCCCGGAATAGACACGGAAAAAGGTCAGGGTCCCGACGAAGGGATCCGTGGCGATCTTGAACGCCAGGGCCGAAAACGGATCTTCATCGGCAGGATGGCGTTCGGCGGGAGTATGGGCGGCATCATCCAACAAACCCTTGACGGCGGGCACATCGGCCGGTGAAGGCAGGTACTCGATCACCGCATCGAGCATGGCCTGCACACCCTTATTCTTGAAGGCGGAACCGCACAAGATCGGCACGATCTCATTGGCCACGGTACGGGCGCGCAAGGCCTTCTTGATCTCGGCCTCGCTCAGCGGCTGACCTTCCAGGTATTTTCCCATCAACTCTTCGGTGGCCTCTGCCGCGGCTTCCACCATCTTCTCATGCCACTCTTCGCAGAGGACCTTCATATCGGCGGGAATTTCTTTTTCTTCGAAGGTCATTCCCTGGGTTTCATCGTTCCAGTAGATGGCCTTCATCTTGACCAGATCCACCACGCCCTTGAAATCTTCCTCGGCGCCGATCGGCAGCTGGATAGGAACGGCAACGCTCCCCAAGCGTTTCTTGATCTGATCCACCACGCGCAGAAAATTAGCGCCCATCCGGTCCATCTTATTGACGAAGGCCAGCCGCGGCACGCCGTACTTATTGGCCTGGCGCCATACGGTCTCCGACTGAGGCTGCACGCCGCCTACCGCGCAGAATACCGCGCAGGCGCCGTCGAGCACGCGCAGTGAGCGCTCCACCTCGATGGTAAAGTCCACGTGGCCGGGGGTGTCGATGATATTGATGCGGTGCTGAGGATACTGCTTGTCCATGCCGGACCAATAGCAAGTGGTGGCGGCGGAAGTGATGGTGATACCGCGTTCCTGCTCCTGCTCCATCCAGTCCATGACGGCGGCGCCGTCATGGACCTCGCCGATCTTATGGGAGACGCCGGTATAGAATAGGACGCGCTCGGTCGTAGTCGTTTTCCCGGCATCAATGTGCGCGGCGATGCCGATATTGCGATAACGATCGATAGGTGTACTGCGTGCCACGATTGAAAATCCTCAAACCTTGTTAACTCGTAACTGTGTAATTACCAGCGATAATGGGAGAAGGCCTTGTTCGCCTCCGCCATACGATGCGTATCTTCACGCTTCTTCACGGCTGAGCCGCGCTTTTCGGCGGCATCCATAATTTCGCCGGCCAGCCGCAAATCCATGGACTTTTCGCTGCGCGCTCGGGCCGCGTCGATCATCCAGCGCATCGCCAAGGCGAATTGACGGTCGGAACGTACTTCGACGGGCACCTGATAGGTGGCGCCGCCGACGCGCCGGGATTTGACTTCGACGACCGGCTTTACGTTGTCCAGTGCTTGATTCAACACCTGAAACGCATCGCCCTTGGTCTTCTCGCTCACCCGATCCAACGCGCCGTAAATGATGCGCTCCGCCACCGATTTCTTGCCGCTCTTCATCACCACATTGACAAACCGGGTCAGCATCTCGCTGCCGTATTTGGGGTCCGCCAACACCGGGCGCTTGGTCGCTTCTCGTCTACGTGCCATAACTCACACCTATTAAATATCTTCTTCCCGACTCTCCCTCTCCCTCCGGGAGAGGGATGGGGCGAGGGATGCTAATGCATCCGCCAAACCAAAAATGCCTTAAGCCTTGGGCCGCTTCGAACCGTACTTGGACCGGCCCTGGCGGCGATTCGCCACGCCGGCGGTATCCAGACTGCCGCGCACCGTGTGATAGCGCACGCCGGGCAAATCTTTGACGCGACCGCCGCGAATCAGCACCACCGAGTGCTCCTGCAAATTGTGCCCTTCACCGCCGATATAGGTGCTGACTTCCATCCCGTTGGTCAGCCGTACGCGGGCTACCTTACGCAACGCCGAGTTCGGCTTCTTCGGCGTGGTGGTATAGACACGGGTACACACGCCGCGTTTCTGCGGAGAACCTCCCAAGGCCGGAACCTTGCTCTTCTCTTTTTTTCGCGTCCGCGGCTTGCGCACCAATTGATTCGTTGTCGCCATGAATACTGACTCCAGCCCAAAATAAACTAAGCGTTCGCCTGCTAGGTCGGGCTGTCCTATATGGCAGCGTCGCCTAGTTCGGTTGAACGCTTAAATTTCCTTGAAATTTAGTTAGGTGACAGGCGGAAGACGCATGTCGCCCTATGAAAGAAGCGGCATTTTAGGACCGCACCGGTGGACTGTCAATAGGGACCGCCGCGGCAGCGGCCCCTATTCTTCCCATTTTCTTTTATTCCGAGGCGCTCAGCGCCTTGTTCAAGGCCATTTCAATGTCTTGAGCCGTGGTCTTCTTCGGTTCCACAACCTCTTCCTTGACGCGCTGACGCTTGCGACGGCGCTCCATATGATAGGCCAGACCGGTACCGGCGGGGATCAGACGGCCGACGATGACGTTTTCCTTGAGACCGCGCAGGTCGTCCATCTTGCCGCTAACCGCCGCCTCGGTCAGCACCCGGGTGGTCTCCTGGAAGGAGGCCGCGGAGATGAACGATTCGGTGGCCAGGGAGGCCTTGGTGATACCCAGCAACAGCGGGATGTAATGCGCGGGAATCTTGTCGGCGGCCAGAGCCCGCTCGTTTTCCTCCAGCAACCGGGCGCGATCCACCTGCTCGCCCTTGAGCAGCCGGGTTTCGCCTGCGTCCGCCACCTCGATCTTACGCAACATCTGGCGGACGATCACTTCGATATGCTTGTCGTTGATCTTCACGCCCTGCAGACGGTAGACGTCCTGCACCTCGTTGACGATGTAGTTGGCCAAGGGCTCCACGCCCAACAGGCGCAGGATATCGTGGGCGTTGGGAGCCCCGTCCACGATGATTTCGCCGCTCTCCACGTGTTCGCCCTCGAATACCGTGACGTTCCGCCATTTGGGTATCAGCTCTTCGTGCTGATCACCCTCACTGCCGGTGATGATCAGGCGTTGCTTGCCCTTGGTCTCGCGGCCGAAGCTCACCGTACCGGTGATCTCCGCCAAGAGGAATGGATCCTTGGGCTTACGGGCCTCGAACAAATCCGCCACCCGGGGCAGACCGCCGGTAATGTCGCGGGTCTTGGAGGATTCCTGCGGGATACGGGCGATGACATCGCCCACCCCGACCCGGGAACCGTCCTCCAGATTGACGATGGCGCCTGACGGCAAATAATAAGCCGCGGGGATGTCGGTGCCGGCAATACACAGATCCTTACCCTTCTCGTCCACCAACTTCACCATGGGCCGCTGGTCCTTGGCCATGCTGCTGCGCTGCTTGGGATCGGTAATCACCAGGCTGCTCAGACCGGTCATTTCATCGGTATGACGTTGAACGGTCACGCCTTCGTTGAAGTCATGGAAACGTACCAGACCCGCCACCTCGGTGATCACCGGGTGGGTATGGGGGTCCCAGTTGGCCACCGGCTGGCCCGGCTCCACCGCATCGCCGTCGTCGATGCTCAACACCGCCCCGTAGGGGATCTTGTAACGCTCGCGCTCCAGACCCGACTCGTCGAGCACGGTCAGTTCGCCGGAACGAGATACCGCCACATTGTTGCCGCTGGCATGCTTGACCATCTTGATGTTGTGCAGGCGCGCCTTACCCTTGGACTTCACCGCCACACTGTTGACCGCCGCGGAGCGCGAGGCCGCGCCGCCGATGTGGAAGGTGCGCATGGTGAGCTGGGTACCCGGCTCACCGATGGACTGGGCGGCGATCACCCCCACCGCCTCGCCGATGTTCACGCGGTGGCCGCGCGCCAGGTCGCGCCCGTAACAGGCGGCGCACACCCCATAGCGAGTCTCGCAGGTGATGGGCGAACGCACCTTGACGTGATCGATACTCATCCCCTCCAAGCGATCCACCCAGTCTTCGTCCAGCAGGGTGCCCGCCGGAACGGCGATTTCGTTCTTCTTGCCGCGGATCACCACGTCTTCGGCCACCACCCGGCCGAGTACGCGCTCACGCAGAGGTTCCACCACATCGCCGCCTTCGATGAGCGGCATCTTGAGCAGGCCGTTGGTCGTGCCGCAATCCGGCTCGGTGATGACCAGATCCTGGGCTACGTCCACCAGACGCCGGGTGAGATATCCGGAGTTGGCGGTCTTGAGCGCGGTATCGGCCAGACCCTTGCGGGCACCGTGGGTCGAGATGAAGTACTGCAACACATCGAGACCTTCGCGGAAGTTCGCCGTAATGGGCGTCTCGATGATGGAACCGTCGGGCTTGGCCATCAGGCCGCGCATCCCCGCCAGCTGGCGGATCTGGGCGGCGCTACCGCGGGCGCCCGAGTCGGCCATCATATATATAGAATTGAAGGAGGCCTGCTTAACCTCCATGCCTGTGACGTCCTTCACCAGGTCGGTACCCAGCTCATCCATCATCGCCTTGGCGACCTGGTCATTGGCATGGGACCAAATATCCACCACCTTGTTGTAACGCTCGCCATTGGTAACCAGACCGGAGGTGTACTGATCCTCAATTTCCTTTACTTCATGCTCGGCGGCGGCGACGATACCGGCCTTGCGGGAGGGCACCACCATATCGTCCACCCCCACCGACACCCCGGAACGAGTTGCGTAATAAAAGCCGGTGTACATCAGACGATCGGCGAACACGACGGTGGCCTTCAGGCCGACGCGGCGATAACAGGTATTCACCAGGCGGGAGATGGATTTCTTGTTCATGTCATGATTGACCGCATCGAAGGACAGCCCCGCCGGCAACACCTCCGCCAGCAAGGCGCGGCCCACGGTGGTATCCACGATACGGCGGCGTTCTTGTATCTCGCCCTTATTATCAAATACCCGCTCGGTAATACGCACTTTGGCGCGGGCGTGCAGATCTACCACCCCGTTTTGATAGGCGCGATGTACTTCGGCCACGTCGGCGAAGGCCATGCCGGTTCCCTTGGCGTCGGCGCGTTCGCGGGTCATGTAATAGAGACCCAGTACCACGTCCTGGGTCGGCACGATGATGGGGTCGCCGTTGGCGGGCGACAGCACATTGTTGGTGGACATCATCAAGGCGCGGGCCTCGATCTGCGCTTCCAGAGACAAGGGCACGTGCACCGCCATCTGGTCGCCGTCGAAATCGGCGTTGTAGGCGGTACACACCAGGGGGTGCAGCTGAATGGCCTTGCCTTCGATCAATACCGGTTCGAAGGCCTGAATGCCCAAACGGTGCAAGGTGGGCGCGCGGTTCAATAACACCGGATGTTCGCGGATCACCTCTTCCAGAATGTCCCACACCTCGGGACCCTGGCGCTCCACCAGTTTCTTGGCCGCCTTGATGGTGGTGGCCTGGCCGCGCAGTTGCAGCTTGGAAAAGATAAAGGGCTTGAACAATTCCAGTGCCATCAACTTGGGCAGCCCGCACTGATGCAGCTTCAGGGTCGGACCCACCACGATCACGGAACGGCCGGAATAGTCGACGCGCTTGCCCAGCAGATTCTGGCGGAAACGCCCCTGTTTACCCTTGATCATGTCGGCCAGCGACTTCAGCGGCCGGCGGTTGCTGCCGGTGATGGCCTTGCCGCGACGGCCGTTGTCCAGCAGGGCGTCCACCGCCTCCTGCAGCATGCGCTTTTCGTTGCGCACGATGATGTCCGGCGCATTGAGGTCCAGCAGCCGCTTAAGACGATTGTTGCGGTTGATGACGCGGCGATAGAGATCATTGAGGTCGGAGGTCGCGAAGCGGCCGCCGTCCAACGGCACCAGGGGGCGCAACTCCGGGGGCAGCACCGGCAGTACCGTCATCACGATCCACTCGGGACGATTGCCGGATTCGCTAAAGGCCTCGATCAGCTTAAGGCGCTTGGTGAGCTTCTTGATCCGCGTTTCGGAACCGGAAGTGGTGATCTCCTCGCGGAGCATGACCGCCTCTTTTTCCAAATCGATGCGCGACAACAATTCGTGCACCGCCTCGGCGCCCATGCGCGCGTCGAACTCGTCGCCGTACTCTTCGATGGCGTCCAGGTATTGCTCATCGGTGAGCAACTGGCTGCGCTCCAGCTGAGTCATGCCCGGATCGATCACCACGAAGGATTCGAAATACAGCACCCGCTCGATGTCGCGCAGAGTCATGTCCAGCAACAAACCCATACGGGAGGGCAGTGACTTCAAGAACCAGATATGGGCCACCGGGCTGGCCAGCTCGATGTGGGCCATGCGCTCGCGGCGCACCTTGGCCAGGGTCACTTCCACGCCGCATTTTTCGCAGATCACGCCGCGGTGCTTGAGACGCTTGTATTTACCGCACAGACACTCGTAATCCTTCACCGGCCCGAAGATCTTGGCGCAGAACAGGCCGTCACGCTCGGGCTTGAAAGTCCGATAGTTGATGGTCTCCGGCTTCTTTACCTCACCGAAAGACCAGGAACGAATCTTGGTCGGCGATGCCAGGCCGATACGGATGGCATCGAATTCTTCGGTCTGACCCTGCTGCTTCAAAATGCTTAATAGATCTTTCATCGTATCTCCTACTCGAAGGTTTCGAGTTTTTGTAGGGTGGGCTAGCGAAACGTGGCCCACCGCCATTGGATGGATTGGGCGCTGCTCCTGGCCCCCTCACCCCGTCCCTCTCCCGGGGGGGAGAGGGGGAGTCGGCCAAGAGTGGATTGACTGGCGCCTAACCCACCCTACATTTGCATCAATTCTGCTCCAACTCGATATCGATGCCGAGCGCCCGAATCTCCTTGACCAACACGTTGAAGGATTCCGGCATGCCGGCCTCCATGCGGTGATCGCCGTCCACGATGTTCTTGTACATCTTGGTACGGCCGGTTACATCGTCGGACTTGACGGTCAACATCTCCTGCAACGTATACGCGGCGCCGTAAGCCTCCAGCGCCCACACTTCCATTTCTCCGAAGCGCTGACCGCCGAACTGGGCCTTGCCACCCAAGGGTTGCTGAGTGACCAAGCTGTACGGGCCGGTGGAACGGGCATGGACCTTGTCATCCACCAAGTGGTTAAGCTTGAGCATGTACATATAACCCACCGTCACGGAACGATCAAAGGCGTCGCCGGTGCGTCCATCGTATAAAGTGGTTTGACCGGAACGCGGCAGCCCCGCCAGATCCAGCATGGTCTTGATTTCCGCCTCCGCCGCGCCATCGAATACCGGAGTAGCCATGGGCACGCCGCGGCGCAGATTCTTGCTGAGTTCCATGACTTCATCGTCGGTCAAGGACTTGATATCTTCCTTCTTGCCGCTGGAGTTGTAGATCTTGTCCAGAAACTGGCGGATCTCGCCGGCCTTGCGCTGCGCGTCCAGCATCTCGCCGATCTTGAGCCCCACACCCTTGGCCGCCCAGCCCAAATGAGCCTCCAAGACCTGTCCTACGTTCATACGCGAAGGCACGCCCAGAGGATTGAGCACGATGTCTACCGGCGTACCGTCGGCGTCGAAGGGCATGTCCTCGGCGGGCACGATCATGGAGATTACGCCCTTGTTGCCGTGGCGTCCCGCCATCTTATCGCCGGGTTGCACGCGGCGCTTTACCGCGAGATAGACCTTCACCATCTTCAACACGCCCGGGGCGAGATCGTCGCCGGCGGTGAGTTTGGCCTTCTTCTCCTCAAAACGCTTGTCGAAATCCTTGCGGCGATCCTTGAGCTGCTCGGCGAGCTGCTCCAGCTGCTTGTCGGATTCTTCATTCTGCAAACGGATCTCGAACCACTTCTCGCGCGGCACCTCCTCCAGGTAGTCCTTGGTGATGGTGGTGCCGGCCTTCAATTTTTTGGGACCGCCCGCCGCGGTCTTACGCAACAGCAGTTTTTCCACGCGTTGATAGATATGATCTTCCAAGATGCGGAATTGATCGTAGAGATCTTTCTTGAAACGCTCCAGCTCGGACTTTTCGATCTCCTTGGAACGCTTATCCTTCTCCACGCCCTCGCGGGTAAAGACCTGCACGTCGATGACCGTGCCGTTCATCCCGGACGGTACGCGCATGGAGGTATCCTTCACATCGGAAGCCTTCTCGCCGAAAATGGCGCGCAGCAATTTTTCTTCCGGGGTCAACTGGGTCTCGCCCTTTGGGGTGACCTTACCCACCAGGACATCGCCCGACGCCACCTCGGCGCCGATGTAGACGATGCCCGATTCATCAAGCTTGGCCAGCGCCGCCTCGCCCACGTTGGGGATATCCGCGGTGATCTCTTCCGGCCCCAGCTTGGTATCACGCGCCACGCAGTTAAGCTCTTCGATATGAATGCTGGTAAAACGGTCTTCCTGGACGACGCGCTCGGAAATGAGGATGGAGTCCTCGAAGTTGTAACCGTTCCAGGGCATGAAGGCCACCAGCATGTTCTGGCCCAGGGCCAGTTCGCCCATGTCGGTGGAGGGACCGTCGGCCAGCACGTCACCGCGGGCGATGACATCGCCGGTCTTCACCAGCGGCCGCTGATTGAGACAGGTGTTCTGGTTGGAGCGGGTATATTTGGTGAGGGTATAGATATCCACACCCGCCTCGCCGGCCAGGGTTTCCTCGTCATTGACACGCACCACGATGCGGCTGGCGTCGACGGAATCGATGCTCCCGCCGCGCTTGGCGACCACAGTCACGCCGGAATCCTGGGCCACGACGCGTTCGATGCCCGTACCCACCAAAGGCTTCTCGGCGCGCAGGGTCGGCACCGCCTGGCGTTGCATATTGGAACCCATCAAGGCGCGGTTGGCGTCATCGTGTTCCAAGAACGGGATCAAGGAGGCCGCCACCGAGACGATCTGCTTGGGCGACACGTCGATATAGTCCACCTTGTCCGGGGTCATCATGGCGAATTCGTTCAAGTGCCGGCACGATACCAGCTCATCGGTCAGCTTGCCCTTGGCATCCACGGTGGCATTGGCTTGGGCAATGACGTACTGACCCTCTTCGATGGCGGAGAGGTACTCGATCTTGTTGGACACCCGGCTGTCCGTCACCTTGCGATAAGGCGTTTCCAGAAATCCATACTGGTTGGTGCGGGCATACACCGACAGCGAATTGATCAATCCGATATTGGGACCTTCAGGCGTCTCGATGGGACACACCCTGCCGTAATGGGTGGGATGCACGTCGCGCACCTCGAAACCGGCGCGCTCGCGGGTCAAGCCGCCCGGCCCCAAGGCCGACACGCGGCGTTTATGGGTGACTTCCGACAGCGGGTTGTTCTGATCCATGAACTGCGATAACTGGCTGGAACCGAAGAACTCCTTGATCGCCGCCGATACCGGCTTGGCGTTAATCAGCTCGTGGGGCACCAGACCTTCCGATTCGGCCAGGCTCAGGCGCTCCTTCACGGCGCGCTCTACGCGCACCAGACCGATGCGGAACTGGTTTTCCACCATCTCGCCCACGCTGCGCACACGGCGGTTGCCGAGGTGATCGATATCGTCTATCGAACCGTTGCCGTTCTTAATGTCGATAAGCGTCTTCAGCACCGCAATGATGTCGTCCTTGGTGAGGACCCCGGAACCGGTGATCTCCTGGCGCCCCACACGCCGGTTGAATTTCATCCGCCCCACTTCTGAAAGATCATAGCGCTCCGGGCTGAAGAACAGGTTCTGGAACAATGCCTGCGCCGCCTCCTTGGTGGGAGGCTCGCCGGGACGCATCATGCGGTAAATCTCCACCAGCGCCTCCAACTCGGTCGTCGTGGAGTCACTGCGCAGGGTCTGAGACATGTAAGGTCCGCGATCCAGATCATTGGTAAACAAGGTCTGGATCTGCTTGGTCCCGGCCGCGATGATCTTGTCGATCAATGCCGCGGTCAATTCGTCGTTGGCATTGGCGATCACTTCGCCGGTCTTGGTGTCGACCACGCCGTGGGCCAGGGTCTTGCCCAATAAATATTCCTGGGGCACCACCAGGGTTTTGATGCCGGATTTCTCGATCTCCTTGATATGACGCGCCATGATGCGGCGACCGCCTTCAACGATAACCTTCCCCTTGAGCTTGATATCGAAAGCGGCTGTTTCACCCCGTAGACGCTCGGGCACCAGATCCAGCTTGATCTCGCTTTTCTCGAAGGAGATGGTGTTGGTCTCGAAGAATAATGCCAGTATCTCCTCGGCGTTATAGCCAAGCGCGCGCAACAGCATGGTCGCGGGCAATTTGCGGCGGCGATCGATGCGCACGAACACCAAATCGTTGGGGTCGAATTCGAAGTCCAGCCACGATCCGCGGTAGGGAATCACCCGCGCCGAGAACAATAACTTTCCAGAGGAATGGGTCTTACCCCGATCGTGCTCGAAAAACACGCCCGGTGAACGATGCAGTTGCGACACCACCACCCGCTCCGTACCGTTAATAACGAAGGTGCCGTTGTCTGTCATGAGCGGCATTTCACCCATGTAAACTTCCTGCTCCTTGATGTCTTTGACCACGCCGGGACCGCTTTCCTTGTCATAGATCACCAATCGCACTTTCACGCGCAAGGGCGCGGCGTAGGTCATGCCGCGCTGCTGACACTCCCGCACGTCAAAGGTCGGCGTGCCCAGTCGGTAGCTCACGTATTCCAACGCCGCATTCCCCGAATAACTGGTGATGGGGAATACCGACTTGAATGCCGCGTGCAATCCCTGATCGAAACGCTGCTCGGATTCCGCGTCCACTTGCAGGAACTGCCGATAGGAATCCATTTGGATCGCCAACAGGTAAGGCACCTCCAAAACGGTGGGGAGTTTGCCAAAATCCTTGCGAATCGACTTTTTCTCAGTGAAGGAGTAAGCCATCAGTATTCCTCTTTCAGATCAGGTGCGAGTTACGAGCGGCGAGTTTCAAAAAATTCAAGTTACTCGCCACGTCGAACAAACAAGAATGGGCCGGCGACATATCGCCGCCAGCCCTATTCCTCAATAACACGTATACCGTGTCTATATTCCGCCATACGCCCAACAACGTCCGTGGACGCTGTTATTTGACCTCCACTTTGGCGCCCGCTTCTTCGAGCTGCTTCTTGAGGGCGGCCGCATCGTCCTTGGAAATACCTTCCTTGACGGTGGCGGGCACGCCTTCCACCATGTCCTTGGCCTCTTTCAAGCCCAGACCGGTAACGGCACGAATCACTTTAATCACGTTGACCTTGTTCTCACCGAAACTGGTCATAATGACGTTGAACTCGGTCTGCTCCTCGGCGGGGGCCGCGGCGGCGCCCGCTGCAGGCGCGGCCGCCATGGCAACCGCCGCCGTCACGCCAAACTTCTCTTCCATGGCGGAGATCAGATCGACGATCTCCAGCACGCTCATGTTTCCGATGGTTTCCAAAATTTCTGCTTTTGCAACAGCCATGATAATGACTCCTAAAATTTATCTGAAAAATAAGTAGCTCGATGTAAAAATAAGATCCGTCGTCGCCTATGCCGCCTGCTTCTGATCGCGCACCGCCGCAACGGTCCGCACCAGTTTCCCGACAGGCGCCTGCAAGGTTCTCGCCAGCTTGCCGATGGGGGCCTTCATCACCGCCAAGAGCTTGCTTAACGCCTCCTCGCGGGTCGGCATGGTCGCCAGCGCCGCCAAATCACCGGGGGACAACAGCTTGCCGCTCAGGGCGATGGCCTTGACCACCAGTTTGTCGTTTTCTTTGGCAAAATCGCGGACGATGCGTGCCGCTGCGGCGGGCTCTTCCTTGGAAAAGGCCAATACCAGGGGCCCCTTCAAGGAATCGCTCATGCAGGCATAGCCGGTATCCGTCAAGGCGCGGCGCGCCAGGGTGTTTTTGACCACCCTGAGATACACACCGGCCTTGCGCGCATCGAAGCGGAGCTTGGTCATCTGCTCCACCGTCAGCCCCCGGTATTCCGCCGCGATGGCGGACTGGGCGCTACGCGCGACAATGGCTACTTCGGCGACGATGGCCTCTTTCTGCTCTTTCGTTAACAAGAGTCCATCTCCTCTCTATATTAAGTTCCGAGCAGCGAGAATTGAGTTTCGAGGCAAGGTCAAAATGCCCTCGCTCGCCACTTGATGCCCGCTACTCGCACCTCGTCATGTGGGCGGATGCATTCGCACCGCCCTCCCACACGGCGACCGTCGCCAGGAAAACCTGTCTCGGGCTCCACCGTCTGCGCAGGCCGGAATCGAACAAGTCGAATCCAATTAAAGTCGCCCGCCTGCGGTCTTTGACGGCTGCCGGTTTTACCGACAGCCCAAAGTCATTAAAAAACCATCATGCAAAGGTCGAGGTATCAACCGGAATACCCGGGCCCATGGTGCTCGTCACTGTGACCTTCTTAATATAAATACCCTTGGCGGTACTGGGCTTGGACCGCATCAATCCGGCCATCAACGCCTGTAGATTTTCGCGCAGGGCATTCACCTCGAAACTCGCTTTGCCAATGGTGCAATGCACGATACCGGCCTTGTCCGCCCGGTATTGCACCTGGCCCGCCTTGGCGTTCTTCACCGCCGTGGTCACATCGGCCGTCACGGTCCCCACCTTGGGATTGGGCATCAAGCCGCGGGGACCAAGAATCTGACCCAACTGACCGACGACGCGCATGGCGTCGGGGGTGGCGATCACCAGATCAAAATTCATATTGCCGGCCTTCACCTGCTCGGCCAGATCCTCGAAGCCCACGATGTCGGCGCCGGCGGCCCTGGCGGCCTCGGCGTTGGCGCCTTGCGCGAACACCGCCACCCGCACACTCTTGCCGGTACCGTTGGGCAGCACGGTGGAACCGCGCACCACCTGATCGGATTTACGGGCATCGATCCCCAGATTGACGCTGACATCCACGGCCTCGTTGAACTTGGCGGTGGCGCAATCTTTGATCAAGCCCAGCGCCTCGTCGAGGCCGTAGACCTTGCCGAATTGGATCTTGGTTTGATATGCCTTGGCGCGCTTGCCTAATTTTGCCATCACACGCCCTCCGTATTGAGGCCCATGCTGCGGGCGCTGCCGGCGATGGTGCGCACCGCGGCATCCATATCCGCCGCCGTGAGATCGGGCATCTTGAGCTTGGCAATCTCTTCCAGCTGGGCGCGGCTCACCTTCCCCACCTTGACGGTGTGGGGGGTGGCGCTGCCGCTCTCGATACCGGCCGCCTTCTTCAACAGCACGGTGGCGGGCGGCGTCTTGAGAATAAAGGTGAAACTCCGGTCGTTATAAACCGTGATTATCACCGGCAAGGGCATGCCTTGCTCGACCTTCTGGGTCTGGGCATTGAACGCCTTACAGAACTCCATGATGTTGACGCCGTGCTGGCCCAGCGCCGGCCCCACGGGCGGGCTGGGATTGGCCTGACCGGCCTTTACCTGCAGCTTAATATAGGCCTGAACCTTCTTTGCCATAACTGACTCCTAAGTGGGTGCGAACGCCTCGCGGCTCCCCTGTATATACACCTGTATGTTGAGTTCATCAGAACTCAACATACTTCTTGCCTACCCTCTCCCCTCGGGAGAGGGATGGGGTGAGGGATGTTCAACTCAGCACACCCTCAAAAAATACATCTTGCCAAACCAACCATCCCTCATCCGGCCCTTCGGGCCACCTTCTCCCGGTGGGGGAAGGGTAACAGACGACCTTCTCTCAGAAGATGGAGAGAAGAAAAGCATTTCAACCTTTCTCTACCTGCCCAAACTCCAGCTCCACCGGCGTGGAACGACCAAAGATCAGCACCGCCACCCGCAGACGGCTCTTTTCGTAGTTGACTTCTTCGACGACGCCGTTGAAATCGGCAAACGGACCTTCCGTGACGCGCACCACTTCCCCCGGCTCGAACAGCACCTTGGGCCTGGGCTTCTCCACACCTTCCTGCACGCGCTGCAAAATCTTGTCGGCCTCCTTGTCGGAGATGGGCGCGGGGCGATTGCTGGTGCCGCCGATAAAACCCATCACCTTGGGCACGGCCTTGACCAGATGCCAAGTGTTGTCATCCATGTCCATGTGCACCAGCACGTAACCGGGGAAAAATTTCCGCTCGCTCTTACGTTTCTGTCCGGCGCGCATCTCCACCACCTCTTCGGTAGGCACCAGAACCTCGCCGAACTTATCCTCCATGTGGTAGAGCTTGATGCGCTCTTTCAAGGAGCGCACCACCTGGTTCTCGAAGCCCGAGTAAGCATGCACCACATACCAGCGCATCGTCATACCTTTTTCAGCCCCCTTGGCCCGTCAACAATTTAACCGACCACAATAAAAATATGTCCAACAGCCACAGGAATATCGCGACAGTCACCACCAGCGCCATCACCACCAGGGTCGTCTGAGTGGTCTCCTTGCCGGACGGCCACACCACCTTGCGCACCTCGATGTTGGCTTCACGGAAAAATCCCACCAGCTGGCCGCCCGCCTTTGTCCGCAGCACAATCACCACGCAGACTACAGCGACCGTCAACAAGGCGGGGACGCGGATGAACATCGAATACTCGGCGAAGTAATAGAACCCGCCCAGTCCGCCGATCAACAACACTACAACCAACGCCCACTTAATCTTATCCGCCATACCCGCCTGCAAATCCGCCCCACTTCATAATGGCAGGCCAGGAGGGAATCGAACCCCCAACCTGCGGTTTTGGAGACCGCCGCTCTGCCAATTGAGCTACTGGCCTAAAAACAGTTACGAGCAACAAGCAGCGAGACACTCCGCGCCCGCCACCCATAACTCGCTACTCGCGACTTGTTACTCGCTGCTGCCTACTCGATAACCTTACTAACCACGCCGGCGCCGACGGTGCGGCCGCCTTCCCGTATCGCGAACCGCAGGCCTTCTTCCATCGCGATCGGATTGATCAAGGCCACGTTCATCCGGATGTTGTCCCCCGGCATCACCATCTCCACCCCTTCCGGCAATTCCACCGCCCCCGTCACGTCCGTGGTCCGAAAGTAAAACTGCGGCCGGTAGCCCTTGAAGAACGGCGTGTGGCGCCCCCCTTCTTCCTTGCTCAATATGTACACTTCCGCTTCGAATTTGGTGTGCGGCGTGATGGAGCCGGGCTTGGCCAGCACCTGGCCGCGCTCCACCTCTTCGCGCTTCGTGCCCCGGAGGAGCACGCCCACGTTGTCTCCCGCCTGGCCGTCATCCAGCAGCTTGCGAAACATCTCCACCCCGGTGCAGGTGGTCTTGGTGGTGGGCTTGATGCCCACGATTTCCACTTCTTCGCCCACCTTGATCCGGCCGCGCTCAATGCGCCCCGTGACCACGGTCCCGCGCCCGGAGATCGAGAATACGTCTTCGATCGGCATCAGGAACGGCAGATCCACCGGCCGCTCCGGCACCGGGATGTAGGCGTCCATCGCCTCTACCAGCTTGAAGATGGCCGGTACGCCAATTTCGCTCTGGTCCCCTTCCAGGGCCTTGAGCGCCGAGCCCTTGATGATCGGGGTGGCGTCGCCGGGAAACTGGTATTTGTCCAGCAGCTCGCGAACTTCCATTTCCACCAGGTCCAGCAGTTCGGCGTCGTCCACCATGTCCGCCTTGTTCATGAACACCACAATGTAGGGTACGCCCACCTGGCGCGCCAGCAGGATGTGTTCCCGCGTCTGCGGCATGGGACCGTCCGCCGCCGATACCACCAGGATCGCACCGTCCATCTGCGCCGCGCCGGTGATCATGTTCTTCACATAATCAGCGTGGCCCGGGCAGTCAACGTGCGCATAATGGCGGTTCGCCGACTGGTATTCGACATGGGCCGTGGCGATCGTGATCCCGCGCGCCCGCTCTTCCGGCGCCGCGTCAATCTGGTCGTAGGCCTTCGACTCCCCGCCGTACTTCTCCGCCAATACCTTCGTCAACGCCGCCGTCAACGTCGTCTTCCCGTGGTCTACGTGACCTATCGTCCCTACATTTACATGCGGCTTCGTACGCTCAAATTTTCCCTTGGACATCGAGAGATCTCCTCAACACGAATGGATAACCATTACTAACATTCAAACCATGCATCAACATGGAGCCCATAACCGGATTTGAACCGGTGACCTCTTCCTTACCAAGGAAGTGCTCTACCGACTGAGCTATATGGGCCGCTCTCAAACCTCAGATCATCAACCCCGATTGGAGCGGGTGATGGGAATCGAACCCACGCCATCAGCTTGGAAGGCTGAGGTTCTACCATTGAACTACACCCGCCTTCTCATCCACGGTTAAAAAGATGGCACTCCCCCGTAAGCAACCCCACCGTTTGCGAACCGCCGACACTGGTGGAGGGGGGAGGATTCGAACCTCCGAAGGCTGAGCCGTCAGATTTACAGTCTGATCCCTTTGGCCGCTCGGGAACCCCTCCGCAAGATGCAAGGGGCGTATTTTGATGAAACAGCCCTTGCCTGTCAACGCTTCCTTATGCTTAGATAACCGGCTTTGAAGGATTTTTTCAGTTCAGGCAATAAAGCCTTGCTGCTCGAGATAGAGGAATACCCGCTGAGCGGCTTCCTCCACGGTCAGACCATCGGTATCGATGCGCAGTTCCGGATTTTGCGGAATCTCATAAGGATCGCTGATACCGGTAAATTCCTTAATGATGCCCGCCCGCGCCTTGGCATAGAGTCCCTTGCGGTCTCGCGCCTCGCATACCTCCAAGCTGGTGGCCACGTGCACCTCGATGAAACCGCCGTGGTGGCTGATCATCTGCCGTACCTCGCGGCGCACCTCGGTGTAGGGGGCGATGGGGGCGCAAATGGCAATGCCGCCATTCTTGGTAATCTCGGCGGCTACAAAGCCGATGCGGTGGATGTTAAGGTTGCGATGTTCCCGGGAAAATCCCAGTTCACTCGATAAGTTTTTACGCACCACATCGCCGTCCAACAGGGTTACCGGCCGACCGCCCAGCTCCAGCAATCTAGCCTGAACCGCCTTGGCGATTGTCGACTTGCCGGACCCGGACAGCCCCGTAAAAAATAAGGTAAACCCCTGTTTTGAAAGAGAAGGATAGTGAATCCGCAGTTCCCGAACCACCTCGGGATAAGTAAACCAGGCAGGAATCTCCAGGTCATCATGCAGGCGACGTTGCAACTCCGCCTGATCCATGGTGAGTGCCCGCATCCCGGCAGGCACCTGCGAGACTGGGACATAATCGGCCCTCTCTTCTATATATGCCAAGGGTTCCTTGCGGACCGGCGTTATCCCCAACTCTGCGCCGTAATAGCTCATCACGTCCTGCATAGCCGCATCGCTGATGCCGTAGCCATACTCCGTCCCCGCTTGCCACAGCATATGGCTGCATCCAAAATTACGACGCACGATGGCATGCCATAATACCGCCCGCAAACCGCCACCGCGCGTGGGCATAGACAATAAATTCAGCAGGGTGATCTGCGCGGGATAATGATGCAAAACGGCCAAATAGCAACGAACCCGGTAGTGATAGTCCTTCTCTTCTTCCACTATCGGATGCAGCAGTAAATTCACTCCCAGCTCCCGTGCCGCCAATAAACTCAATCTGATCTGGGCGATATGAAGCGGCTCCGCGGTATGAAACGCCGCCACAGAGACCCAGCCCCGCTTGGCAAACTGTTCCCGCAGTTCCCGCGGCGAAAGTCGCAAGGCCGTGAAATTATAATGGGCGAGCGGCTCGATACCTTCAATGCGTCCGCCCATGTAAACTGGATGACCATTAAGGAGCGCCGCGACCCGGGGGTGACTCGTATCCACTGTACCGTACAAGTCCTGCGCCTCAGCGGCGAGATCGGGCTGCCAGATATCTTCGACATGCAGCACAGCCAGTAACACGCCCTCTTGATCTCGCAAGGCCACGGCCTGTCCCGGCGCGATCTTGCCCGCAAACGCCTCATTGACACCCAAGGTCACCGGCACGGGCCAAAGATTGCCATCGGCTAAGCGCATGTCTTGTAAGACTCGCGCGTAATCGGCCTGCCCCATAAACCCGCGCAAGGGAGAATAGGCGCCGTTCATCAACAAATCGACGTCCATTTGCTGTTGGATTGTAAGATCCCAGGACGGCATCGCCATGGCAGTTCGCTTAAGTTCCGCTGCACGGGTCTTGTCAACAAGCAAATCGACCAGTTCCCCGCCATAGGGAGCGATCAGATCATTCATGGGTTGCCTTTCCGGATATTTGAATCGATCGCATCATTGTAGGCAACTAGGCGTGGCCGCACCAGAAAAACAAAGACAAAGATGGTATTCTCGTGCGCATTTCGATCAGGCATCGGGAAACAAGATCAATGACAGCTCGCAAATCCATTTTAGTCACCGGCGGCGCCGGCTATATCGGCAGCCACGTGGTGCGGCAACTCGGCGAAGCCGGTTATCCGGTCATCGTTCTCGACGATCTCTCCACCGGTTTTCGCCAGGCCGTGCTGCATGGTGAATTAGTGGAAGGCATCAGCGGCGACATGGAACTGACCGGACGTCTCATTCGTCAACACGGCATCGAAGCGGTGCTGCACTTCGCCGCCCACATCGTCGTGCCGGAATCCGTGGCCGAGCCGCTCAAATATTACGGCAACAACACCTGTAACACCCGCAACCTGCTCCAGGCCTGCCAGGACAACGGCGTGAAGCGGTTTATTTTCTCCTCCACCGCCGCTGTCTATGGTATTCCGGCTGGCGAATCCGCCGGCGAAGACAGCCCATTGTCACCCATCAACCCCTACGGCCTATCCAAGCTGATGAGCGAGTGGATGCTGCGCGATCTCGCCGCCGCCTCCGACCTGCGTTATGTGGCATTGCGCTACTTCAATGTCGCCGGCGCCGATCCCGAGGGCCGCATCGGCCAATCCACGCCCAAGGCCACACACCTCATCAAGGCCGCCTGCGAACACGCGGTGGGCAAGCGCGATCAGGTCGCGATCTTCGGCACCGATTATCCCACGCCGGACGGCACGGGGGTGCGCGACTACATCCATGTCGACGATCTCGCCGCCGCGCATATACTGGCCTTGCAGTATCTGAAACAGGGCGGTGCCTCGCAAATCCTGAACTGCGGTTACGGTCATGGCTACAGCGTGCGCGAGGTATTGGACACCGTTCAAAAAGTCAGCGGTGTGAAATTGAATATCCGCGAACAACCGCGCCGCGCCGGCGACCCGCCCTCCCTCATCGCCAAGGCTGACCGCATCCGCGGCGTATTGGGTTGGCAACCGCGTCACGATGATTTGCCATTTATCGTCAAGACCGCGCTGGCGTGGGAAAAGCACTTGCTGCACCATTCTTAGCATTAACCGCGTCAATATCACCGCGACGGTGACGACATGAACACAGTTCTGCCCGTTGACGACGTCATCCCCGAACTCCAGGAGGCGCTGCGCGATGGACATAATGCCGTGTTGCAAGCTCCGCCCGGCGCGGGCAAGACCACGCGCCTGCCGCTGGCATTACTCGATGAAGCCTGGCTGAACGGCAAACGCATCCTCATGCTGGAGCCGCGCCGTCTCGCGGCGCGCAGTGCCGCCTTTTACATGGCGCGGCAACTGAACGAGGACGTAGGCGGCATCGTAGGTTACCGGGTGCGCATGGACAGCCGTGTCGGCAAACGCACCCGCATCGAGGTGCTCACCGAAGGCGTGCTCACGCGTTTGCTGCAAAATGATCCAGGCTTAAGCAACGTGGGACTGGTGATCTTCGACGAGTTCCACGAGCGCAGCCTGCAGGCCGATCTGGGCCTCGCCCTGTGCGTCGAAATCCGCGCCGCATTGCGCAACGATCTGCGTATCTTGGTGATGTCGGCCACCCTGGCCGGCGAACCGGTCGCCGCCCTGCTGGGACAGGCACCCATCATCACCAGCGTGGGCCGCAGTTTTCCCGTCGCCACCCGCTATCTGCCGCCCGACCCGCGCCGCGCCAGAGGTCCCGGCTTTCTAGATCATGTCGCGTCCGCCGTCAAACGCGCCATCGCGGAAGAGACCGGCAGTTTATTGGTGTTCCTGCCCGGCGTCACCGAGATCAAGCGCGTGGAGTGCATGTTGCGCGACATGTCACTCGGACCGCGGGTCCTCATCATGCCGCTCTACGGCGAACTCTGTCAGGAGGCGCAGGAACAGGCCATCCTGCCAACGCCTGAAGGCCAACGCAAAGTTGTCCTCGCCACCTCCATCGCTGAGACCAGCCTCACTATCGAAGGCATCCGCGTAGTCATCGACAGCGGCTTGGCGCGCGTGCCGCGTTTCGATCCGGTCAGCGGGCTGACGCGCCTCACCACTGTGCCGGCCTCGCAGGCCTCCGCCGAACAACGCCGCGGCCGCGCCGGGCGTCTCGAGCCTGGCGTGTGTTACCGTCTGTGGAGCGAGGGCGCTCATAACAAATTGCCGGAGTACAACCGTCCCGAGGTTCTGGAGGCGGATCTCGCGACGTTGGCACTGGATATCGCGCAATGGGGCATCAACGATCCCGGCAAACTCACCTGGCTGGACCCGCCGCCCCCCGCCCACTATGAACAGGCCCGCCAACTCCTGCAGGAACTCGGCGCGCTGGATCACAACGGCGCTATCACCGCCCATGGTCGGCGCATGTCGCAACTGGCCATGCACCCGCGGCTCGCGCACATGGTGCTCATGGGCATGGAACTCGGCCACGGCGCGCTGGCCTGTGACCTCGCCGCGCTATTGAGCGAACGCGACATCATCAATACCCGGTCTTCCGCTGGGGGCATAAAAGGTGCACGCGACGCCGATCTGCATCTGCGATTGCAAGCGCTGCATACAGAGAGGCCCTCACCCTTAGCCCTCTCCCAAAGGGAGAGAGGAAGTAGGCAAGAAGATATCGATCGAATGGCCTGCGCACGGGCGCGCAAACAGGCCGAGCTGTGGCGGAGGCAATTGCATATTTCGGATTACGACACGGCTCTTACCGATCACACCGGCCTGTTGCTGGCCTATGCCTATCCTGACCGCATCGCCCAGCGCCGTCCCGGCGGCGAGCCGCGCTATCTGCTCGCCAACGGCCGCGGCGCCTTCTTTGCGCAACACGAACCCTTGAGCACCGCGGAGTACATCGTCGCCGCCCATCTCGACGGCGCGCAAAATACCCAATCACCTGCTGCGGGTATAAAGGAGGCGCGCATCTTCCTCGCCGCGGCCATCACGCGCACGGAAGTGGAAAGACATTTCGCCGAGCTCATCGCTTCAATAGATACCATCGAGTGGGACAGCCGCAATGAATGCGTGCAGGCGCGCCGCCAGCGCCATTTGGGCGCGCTGATCCTGGACGATGCGCCATTGACCGACGCCGATCCCGACGCCGTCATTCACGCCATGCTACAAGGCATCCGCGAGATGGGCATCGCCTGCCTGCCGTGGAACAAAGGATTGCGAAGCTGGCAGCAACGTGTTCAGTTTCTCCATCGTCGCGAACCACAACACTGGCCGGATGTCAGCGATGAAAATTTACTCGCCACTCTCGACGACTGGCTCGCGCCATACCTCATAGGCATCTCCCGCCGCCCTCATCTCGCTAAGATCGATCTGCACGCCGCACTGACTGGTCGGTTTAGTTGGGAACAACAATGCTCTCTCGAAGAACTCGCGCCCACCCATCTCACTGTACCCAGCGGCTCGCGCATCACCATCGATTACGCGAACGATCCGCCGGTGCTGGCGGTGCGCTTGCAGGAAATGTTCGGGCTGAAGGAGACGCCGCGCATCGCAGGCGGGCGGGTAGCGTTATTGATCCACTTGCTCTCCCCGGCCTATCGGCCGGTTCAGGTCACACAAGACTTGGCGGGTTTTTGGGCGCGCGGTTATCACGACGTGAAGAAGGATTTGAAAGGGCGCTATCCCAAACACTACTGGCCCGACGATCCGTTGCAGGCCCAAGCTACCGCGCGCGCGAAACCGCGCTGATACTCGGCAAGAAACGCGGCAGGCACAGAATGATGAAACCGGCCATGCCGGTCCGGCTAAGGATAATAAGACAGCACCACGCCAATGGCTGTAATGGCCAGCAATCCCGTGATGACGGCGGCGATTTTGTATCGCTTCAAATTGGTTTTAAAAGGATACGCCGCAGCGCCGGCGGCCATCGGCAGGAGCATTGCGCAGGTAAAGATTACATTTCTAGCAAGCGGAGTTATGGGGGCCGCCATAAAATATCCCTCAAAAATGTATTCCCAATAGCAGCATACTGCATAATGGCTCAGATTTGAAGTAAATCGCCATTTATATTGCGCATACAACCATCATTGGACTAACGCGAATCGCCTGCGGCGATGTTGAATTGAACCGCGGGCTCGTCCTCAAACACGAAATCTTTTTTTGATTAGCCAAAGAGAAAAGGATTCAAAAGAAAGGCCCACGAAGCCGACGCTTCACTGCGCGGAGACCCTGCGCTTCTAGGGACTACGGGCACCACGCCTCGAACCAAGTAGCCTGGGTTGAGCGTTTTATGCGAAACCCAGGGCCGAATAACCACCATCACCACCAATCCCGGGTTTCGCTCCCGCACAACCCAGGCTACTGACAAATTAATGATAGGGTCTTGAAGCTACCCCTCTTGGGGTCCCCGTCGGTGCCGCCGAGCACCGCAGACATTTTGGGGAGAAGCGCGCGGCTGTCTGAGCGCAGCGAGTTCCGCGCGCGCCCAAAAGGGCGAGGAGCGCAGGGAAGTCCGAAGGACCAAACCGTCGGGGCGGCCTTTTCTTTGGTGACTTTTATTTGGCCGCGCAAAAGAAAGTCACTCGCAAGCGGCGCGAAATGCCGCCCAAATCAAACCGTCCCTAAAGGGACTCAATATCAATCATCCAATCCCATCCACCACACGGCAAACTCGTGCGCACAGAGCACCCTACCTGGCTATGTTGAAGAGCCTGTAACCCATTTCCAAAAAATTAGACCGACCACGCCGACAATTTCAACAACCGCCAGAATTACCCACATAGATAAAAGCAACAAAACTTTAGCAGTGGCATTATGACCAGGTAATTTTCCTAATCGACGTTTTTCAAATTTCCAAGCGACAAAGAAACTTAACGAAAGAAATGCGGTTATCGCCAAGAAGATAGTCATAGCCAATCAAGGCGCACTGTGCGCACACAAGATTCCTCGCAACTAGACTCGTCACTTCTTTTCAAGCTGACTCACATCCCTAACCGCCCCCCGCGCCGCGCTGGTCGTCATCGCCGCATAGGCCCGCAACGCCGCCGATACCACACGCTGCCGATTCTCCGGCTTCCACGCCCTCGCGCCCTTCGCCTCCATCGCCGCACGGCGACCTGCCAAGGTCTTAGCGTCGACCGCAAGATTGATGCTGCGTTTATGGATGTCGATCTCAATGATGTCGCCCTCTTCGATCAGACCGATGGCGCCGCCCTCCGCGGCCTCCGGCGAGACATGACCGATGGACAGGCCCGAGGTGCCGCCGGAGAAGCGGCCGTCGGTAACCAGGGCGCATTGCTTGCCCAGGCCCTTGGATTTGAGATAGCTGGTGGGATAGAGCATCTCCTGCATGCCGGGTCCACCGCGCGGTCCTTCGTAGCGGATGATCACCACGTCGCCGGGTTTGATCCGGTCGTGGAGGATGCCGTCCACCGCGGCCTCCTGGCTCTCGAAGATACGCGCCGGACCGGAGAAGCTGAGGATGCCGGCATCCACGCCGGCGGTCTTGACGATGCAGCCGTCAAGGGCGATGTTGCCGTGCAATACCGCGAGGCCGCCCTCTTCGCTGTAGGCGTGTTCATAATCGCGGATACAGCCCTTTTCCCTGTCAGTATCGAGCTTGTCGTAGCGGCGGTTCTGGCTGAAGGCCTCGGTGGTGGGCACGCCGCCGGGCGCGGCGCAGTAGAACTCGCGCACTTCATCGCGCTGCGTATCCACCACATCCCAATGCTTCAAAGCGTCGCCCAGGGTGCGGCTGTGTACCGTGGGCAGTTCGCGGTGGATCAGTCCGGCGCGATCCAGTTCGGCCAGGATGCCGATCACGCCACCGGCGCGGTGCACGTCTTCCATGTGATATTGCTGCGAGCTGGGCGCGACCTTGCACAGGTGGCGCACCTGGCGCGACAGGCGGTCCATGTCCTTCATGGTGAAGTCGATGCCCGCCTCCTGCGCCGCGGCCAGCAGGTGCAGCACGGTGTTAGTGGAACCGCCCATGGCGATGTCCAGGGCCATGGCATTTTCGAAAGCATCAAAACTCGCGATACGGCGCGGCAGCACCGTGGCATCCTCTTGTTCATAATAACGGCGCGTGATATCGACAATGAGCCTGCCGGCCTTGAGGAAGAGCTGTTTGCGGTCGGCATGAGTGGCGAGCAGGCTGCCGTTGCCGGGCAGGGATAGGCCCAGGGCCTCGGTGAGGCAGTTCATGGAATTGGCGGTGAACATTCCGGAACAGGAACCGCAGGTGGGACAGGCGGAACGCTCCATGGCGCTCACGTCTTCGTCGCTCAGCTTGTCGTCGGCGGCGGCTACCATGGCGTCCACCAGGTCGACGTGCAAAGTCTTGCCGCCCAACCGCACTTTGCCCGCCTCCATAGGCCCGCCCGAGACGAATACCGTTGGGATGTTGAGACGCAGCGCGGCATTGAGCATGCCGGGGGTGATCTTGTCGCAATTGGAGATGCACACCAGGGCGTCGGCGCAGTGGGCGTTGACCATATATTCCACCGCGTCGGCGATCAGTTCGCGGGACGGCAGGCTGTACAGCATGCCGCCGTGGCCCATGGCGATGCCGTCGTCCACGGCGATGGTGTTGAACTCCTTGGCCACGCCGCCTGACCGCTCGATCTCGCGGGCCACCAGTTGGCCCATGTCCTTGAGATGCACATGGCCGGGCACGAACTGGGTGAAGGAGTTGGCGACGGCGATGATGGGCTTGCCGAAGTCGTCATTCTTCATGCCGGTGGCGCGCCACAGGGCGCGGGCGCCGGCCATGTTGCGGCCGTGGGTGGTGGTGCGGGAGCGGTACTGGGGCATGGGGTTCTCGATGTCGATGCAAACCGAAGGATAACGATAGCAAAAGCAGGCGGGGAACGCACTCCGCCCGCCGCTAACTGAGCGCCAATTTCCAGATTATTCGACCGGTTTCCTTTGCGGCGCGGCTCCGGCTTTCTTCTTTTTGATCCGCCGCTTGAGCAGAAAATAAAAGATGAATATCGCCAAGACGGAGACCACCGATAATATCTCCATAAATACCAGCAATCCGCTCATGTGGCCGTGGATTCCGGTTTCAGATGCTGCCCCCATTTGTGTATCCCCCCTCCGCTCCGTTGCCCAATGGTAGCGGGCTTTATCGGCTGAAGAAAGCCGGACACTCATCGCCGCGCGGATCCTCTGTTAAAGTAGTTCCTTCATCAATCCAGGGGAAATCATGTCCGGCCGTACCGAACAAATCCTGACCGCCTGGCAACGCTTTTTCGGCACGCCGCTGGAGGAACGTCTTGCCCGGCATCGCTACACCGGCGGCGAGGCGCCGCTCCTGGCACTATTCCGTTCCGCCGTGGCGGAGGTTCCCGCCTACCGCGCCTTTGTGGAAAGCCACGGCATCGCGCCCGGCGACGTGAAGACCCTCGCCGATTATCAAGACCTGCCTTTGATGACCAAAGCGAATTACATGCGCACCTATCCGCTGGCGCAGCGTTGCCGCGGCGGCGACCTGGCGGGTTGCGACATGCTGGCGATGTCCTCCGGGTCCACCGGTACGCCCATGGTGTGGCCGCGCACCGTGATCAATGAATTGGATATCGCCTTCCGTTTCGAACAAATCTTTCATGTCTTTCGCGCCGTTGAGCGTTCCACCCTGGCGGTGGTGTGCTTTGCCATGGGCTCCTGGGTGGGCGGCATGTTCACCGCGGCCTGTTGCCGTCACCTCGCCGCCAAGGGCTATGCCATCACCGTGGCGACGCCGGGCAACAAGAAGGACGAGATCTACCGTGTCATACAGGAACTGGGGCCGCACTATGAACAGGTGGTTCTGCTGGGCTATCCGCCGTTCATCAAGGACGTCATCGACGGCGGCCGCGCTGAGGGCGTGGACTGGCCGCGCTATCGACCCAAGCTGGTGTTTGCCGGCGAAGTGTTCAGCGAGGAATGGCGCGATTTGGTGTGCGCGCGCATCGGCTCCGCCCAGCCCGCATACGATACTGCCTCCTTATACGGCACCGCCGACGGCGGCGTGCTGGGCAACGAGACGCCGCTCAGCATCGCCATCCGCAGATTCTTCGCCGGCCGCCCCGAATTGGCGCGGGACGTGTTCGGCGAATCGCGCCTGCCTACCCTGGTGCAATACGACCCCCTCAGCCGGTGGTTCGAGGTCCACGACGGCACGCTGGTGGTGAGCGGCGATAACGGCGTGCCGCTAATCCGGTATCACATCGCCGACAAGGGCGGCGTCATTTCCTATGACGAGATGGCGGAGGTCGCCGGGGATGCCATGCAAGCCGGCGGACATGGCGCATGGGAGTTGCCCTTCGTCTATGTGTTCGGCCGCGCCGATTTCACCGTCTCGTATTTCGGCGCCAATATCTATCCGGAAAATATCAGCGTGGGGTTGGAACAGTCCCGCGTCCGCGACTGGGTAAGCGGCAAGTTTGTGCTGCAAGTCATCGAGACCGCGGACCGCAACGAGGCTCTGAGCATTACGGTGGAGTTGCTGCCGGGCATCAGCGACGACGATGCAAAACGCGGCGCCATCGCCGAAGCCGTCCTGCAACAACTGCGGCGTCTCAACAGCGAGTTCGCCAATTACGTGCCGGCGGAATATCAGCGGCCGCGCATCAGCTTGAAGTCCAGCGGCGACACCGAGTGGTTTCCCGCGGGCGTAAAGCACCGTTACACCAGAAAGGATTAGCCATGGACGATCACGCCCGGCAAATCCTCCGCGCCGTGTTCGGCTATGAACGGTTCCGCGCGCCGCAGGACGAGGTCATCGCCACCCTCATGGCGGGCGGGGATGCGCTGGTGCTCATGCCCACCGGCGGCGGCAAATCATTGTGCTTTCAGATTCCGGCCATCGCCCGCCCGGGCACGGGCATCGTGGTCTCGCCGCTGATCGCGCTCATGCAGGACCAGGTGGCCGCGCTGCAACAGGCCGGCGTGCGCGCCGCCTGTCTCAACTCCACCCTCGACGCCGCGACGGCGCGCGCCGTCGAGCAACAACTGCTGCGCGGCGAGCTCGATCTGCTCTATGTCGCCCCGGAACGCCTGATGACGGAACGCACCCTCGATTTGTTGGCGCGCGCCGCCATCGCCCTGTTCGCCATTGACGAGGCCCACTGCGTCTCGCAGTGGGGCCACGACTTCCGCCCCGAATACATCCAGCTGTCGGTGTTGCACGAACGTTTTCCCGAGGTGCCGCGCATCGCCCTCACCGCCACCGCCGACGAGGCGACGCGCCGCGAGATCATCGCGCGTTTGGCTCTGGACAATGCGCGCGTCTTCATCAGCGGCTGCGACCGCCCCAATATCCGTTACCGTATTTTGCAGGACGGCGGCAGCGCCCGCGAGCGACTGCTGCGCTTTATCCGCGCCGAACACCATGGCGACGCCGGCATCGTCTATTGCCTGTCGCGCAAGCGCGTCGACGAGATTGCCGCGTGGCTGGAATCCCAAGGGCTTACCGCACTGCCCTATCACGCCGGACTGAGCGCCGGAATCCGCGAGCGCAACCAAGCGCGTTTCCTCAACGAGGAAGGCGTGATCATCGTCGCCACCATTGCCTTCGGCATGGGTATCGATAAACCCAACGTACGCTTCGTCGCCCATCTCAATCTGCCCAAGAGCATCGAGGCCTATTATCAGGAGACCGGCCGCGCCGGACGCGACGGACTGGCGGCGGATGCCTGGATGATTTACGGCCTGCAGGATGTGATTACCCTGCGGCAAATGCTGGAGTCTTCCGCGAGCGACGATGCCCGCAAACGCGTTGAACGCCACAAGCTCGACGCCATGCTCGGCCTGTGCGAACTCATTAGCTGCCGCCGCCAAGCGCTGCTCGCCTATTTCAACGAGGTCTTGCCCGAGCCCTGCGGCAACTGCGACACCTGCCTCAATCCGCCAGAGACCTGGGATGCTTCGCTGCCCGCGCAAAAAGCGCTATCGTGCGTACACCGCACCGGCCAGCGCTTCGGCGTGAATTATTTAATCGATGTATTGACGGGGAAGTCCGATGAACGTATCCGACGCTTCGGCCACGACAAGCTCACCACCTTCGGCATCGGCCGGGAACTGGGCAATAGCGAATGGCGCGGCATCCTCCGCCAGCTCATCGCCCGCGGCCTATTGAGCGTGGACCTGGAAGGCCACGGCGCGCTGCGCCTCAACGGCGCCTGCCGCCCGGTGCTGCGCGGCGAGGAACGGCTGATGCTGCGCCGCGACGCTAAACCGGATAATACCCAATTCCCCTCTGGGGACATAAAGATGAAAAAGGCCGCCAAGCGCGGTGTCGCCGCTTTCGCCCGCAATGTGGATAACCGATTGTGGGAGGCGCTGCGCACCCGCCGCCGCGAGATTGCCGCCGCGCAAGGCGTGCCGCCCTATGTGGTGTTCCACGACGCCACCCTCGCGGAGATAGTGGAACATCGCCCGCGCACCCTGGAGCAATTCGCGCAAATATCCGGTGTCGGCCGGCGCAAACTGGACGCCTATGGCGGGGACTTCATCGAAGTCATCAAGAACTGCGAGTATGATGACGGTAATCTCCTCGCCGCTACCGCCGGCAATTTGGATATGAAGACATAAACCCATGACCGGATTCCTGTTACGTTTACTCATTGCAGCGCTGGGACTGTGGCTGGCAGCGGCGCTGGTACCGGGCATCGAGGTTAAGGGCGTAGGGACCCTGTTGGGCGCGGCACTGTTGTTGGGCATCGTCAACGCCGTGGTGCGGCCCTTGCTGATCATCCTTACGCTGCCCATTACGGTATTGACGCTGGGGCTGTTCCTGCTGGTCATCAACGCCGCCATGCTGGGTCTGGTGGCGTGGATGTTCGATGATTTCACCATAGCCGGCTTCGGTTCCGCCTTGCTGGGTGCGATAGTGGTGGGCCTTACCGGCTGGCTTGCATCCTACTTCATCGGCCCGCGCGGCCGTATTGAGATCATCGTGGTTCGACGCCGCTAGTGGACGCAGCGAAAGTCGGCCCGCAAACTTGTAGCGGCGATAAGCACTTCCATGCTCAAACTATCAGAGATATTATCTTAAACCTTTTATTATCAGCTTGTTGCCGTCTACACCCTGCTATGATCGGCGGAATTATCGTTCAATTCATTATCGATTCGATGTCGGCCAGGTGTCACATAAAATTCACAAAGCTGAGATATACTGAGCGCGGCGGGACAATAAGCTAATGGATGCCGTAGATATTAAACACCCCGAGCTGTATCTCAATCGCGAACTTAGCCTTCTAGAATTCAACCGTCGCGTACTGGAACAGGCAAAGGATGAGCGCGTGCCTTTGCTCGAGCGTTTGCGTTTCCTGTGCATCTCCAGCCTTAATCTGGACGAGTTTTTCGAAATCCGCGTCGCGAGCCTAAAGCAGCAGGCCGAACTGGGCGCCACCGAGGCCGGACCGGACAATATGACGCCCTATGATGTATTGAAGGCGATCAGTGTCCGCGCCCATGAACTGGTCGCCGAACAATATCGTACCTTGAACGAGGTGATGCTGCCGGCGTTGGCCGCGCAAGGCATCCGTTTCATCCGCAGAAACGAATGGAACGCCGACCAGGAGGCGTGGCTACGCAGATATTTCAAGGAAGCGTTGCAACCGGTGTTGAGCCCACTGGGCCTGGATCCGGCGCATCCCTTTCCGCGCATCCTCAACAAGAGTCTGAACTTCATGGTCAGCCTCACCGGCAAAGATGCCTTCGGCCGCAACAGCGGTCTGGCGATGATCTCGGCCCCGCGCTCCTTGCCGCGGGTCATTCATCTGCCCCGCCATGAGACCGATAGCGGCCCCTACGATTTTGTGTTCCTGTCCTCGGTGATTCACGCCCACGCCGACGATCTGTTTCACGGCATGACCGCCGAAGGTTTCTACCAGTTTCGCGCCACCCGCAACAGTGAACTGTTCGTTGATGAAGAGGAAATAGACGACCTGTTGCGCGCCGTAGAAGGCGAGCTGCTGACCCGCCACTACGGCGGCGCGGTGCGCATCGAAGTCGCGCACAATTGCTCGAAAGAAGTCATCGGATTTCTGCGGGAACACCTTGAATTGCAGGAAGACGATGTCTATCAAGTGATGGGGCCGGTGAATCTCAATCGCCTGCAGGAAATCTATGACCGCATCGACCGTCCCGATTTGAAGTATCCGGCGTTCATACCCACGCTTCCCAGACAATTGCTGGGAAAGGATCTGTTCAAGGCCATCGCCAAGCGCGACATCCTCCTGCACCACCCGTTTGAATCCTTTTTGCCCATCATCGATTTCGTTCGGCAGGCGGCCGGCGATCCGCATGTACTGGCTATCAAGCAAACCCTGTATCGCACCGGAACCGATTCGGCGATAGTGGATGCGCTGGTGAACGCGGCGCGTTCCGGCAAGGAAGTGACGGTGGTCATCGAATTGCGGGCGCGCTTCGATGAAGAGGCCAACGTGGCCTTAGCGACCCGTTTGCAGCGTGCCGGGGTACATGTGGTCTACGGCGTAGTCGGGTATAAAACTCATGCCAAGATGATTCTGGTGGTACGGCGCGAGGTCACCCAACTGCGCCACTACGTTCATTTGGGCACCGGCAACTACCATCTGCGCACCGCACGGTTATACACCGATTACGGTTTACTGACCTGCCAAAAATACATCGGAGAAGACGTGCAGCGGGTCTTCAATCAATTGACCAGCCTCGGCAAGGTGGCCAAGCTCAACAGGCTGCTGCACTCGCCGTTCACTCTGCATAAAGGATTGATCCAAAAAATCGAACGTGAGCGGAAAAATGCCGAGGCCGGACATGCGGCGCGCATCATTATCAAGGTGAATGCCCTGATCGAACCACAATTGATCCAGGCCCTGTATCGGGCTGCGCAGGCAGGGGTGGAGATCGATCTTATCGTGCGCGGCATCTGCAGTCTGCGCCCGGGAGTGCGGGGAATTTCAGACCGGATCCGCGTGCGTTCCATCGTGGGGAGGTTCCTTGAACATACCCGGGTATTTTATTTCTACAACGACGGCAAGGAAGAGGTCTACGGCTCCAGCGCGGATTTGATGGAGCGCAACATGTTCCGCCGCGTGGAGGTATGTTTTCCGCTGGAGATAAAGGCCTTGCGCGAGCGGGTAATCCGGGATCTGCAATGGTATCTAAAGGACAATAGCCAAGCATGGATACTGGCGTCGGACGGCAATTATCATCTCGCCAAGCCGGATAAGGGCGAGGCGCCGTTTTCCGCTCAAGACGCCTTGCTCGCCTATTTTGCCGAAAACATGCCGGCGGCGAGATAAGCGGCGCAGTCCGATTAACCCACTTCCACGGTAAAACCCGCCGCAGAGAGGTATTCGGATTCGACCTCCAAGTCGGCGCTGGTCAGGGGCTGCTGCTTCATCCAGCCCGCGGGAAATTTCAACTTTATCCGTTTATCCTGTACCTGCATGGTGAAATCACAAAACGCCGTTGTGCCGCGGTTGCGATTGAGAATGACGCCAAGGCGCAACAATACCGAGAGCTTGGGCGCCAATTTACCGATGCGTTTCGGCAATTCCTTGTAAAGCTTCAACGGCAGCTTGCGGCGATGACTGCGCACCAATGCAGCGAGTAGCAGCTGCTCCTGTTGGGAAAATCCCGCCAGATCGGAGTGCTCGATAATGTAAGCGGCGTGGTGGTGGTGGCGGCTGTGAGCGATATCCAAGCCGATCTCGTGGAGTTGCGCCGCCCAGTTCAACCAACGTTCCGACTCCTCTTGGTCCAGCCCCCAAGCATCGGCCACCTGACGCAGGGCATGCAGGCTCGTCTGGCCGACGAGCCGTGCCTGGACGGCATCGGCATGATAGCGCTGCGCCAGATGCGTGACGCTGCGGCCGCGGATGTCTTCGTCCTGAATACGACCGACCAGGTCGTAAAGCAGGCCCTCGCGCAAAGCGCCGTCCGATACCGCCATGGATTGAATCTCCAAGGCCTCGAATGTCGCCGCCAGGATGATCACGCCGCCGATAAACACCGGTGCGCGCTCCGCGCTCAAGCCCTCCAGCTTGATGTTGGCGACCAGCCCCTTCTCGCCTATGACGTTCAGCAAACGCCTGAGCGCCTCCAGGGTGATCTTGCCGTTGGTCCAGCCAGCCGTGGTGATCACCTTTTTCACCGCGCGTATGGTGCCGGACGTGCCGATGGCCTCCTGCCAACCGTAGCGGCGAAAGGTGCTGGCATGCGGTTTGAGTTCGGTATGGGCGAAGATCCGCGCCCGTTCGATCTTCCTTGGGGTGATGCTGCCGTCGCGAAAATAGTCCTGAGTGACCGAAACGCAGCCCATTTCCAGGCTTTCCATATAGCGGGGATCATGGCCGGTACCGATAATGAGCTCGGTACTGCTGCCGCCGATATCCATGACCAGTCGTTGTTGCTCAAAGGCGGCGAGGCTGTGCGCGACGCCGATATAGATCAAGCGCGCCTCCTCCACGCCTGAAATGATGTCGATGGGGTGCCCTAGCGCCCGCTCGGCTTCGGCCAGAAACTCATCGGCGTTGGTGGCGCTGCGCAAGGTATTGGTACCCACCACCCTGACGCTGCCTTCCGGAAAATCCGCGAGCCGTTGGCCGAAACGCTTCAAGCATTCAAGGGCGCGCTTTTTCGGCTCGGCCAAGATATTGCCGTCGTGATCCATGCCGTCGGCCAGGCGCACCATCTCGCGAATACGGTCTATGATTACGGGCTGTCCGTTTTGGATGCGCGCCACGATCATGTGAAAGCTGTTGGAGCCGAGATCGATGGCGGCGGCAAATTCGTAGGATTTCTTAGGCACGTTGCGTTTTGATGCGCTCTTGAACCCGGACGGCGAGTATCCTTGCAGTGTAGCCGGATTGGCGCCCGCCGGTAAACTGCTCATATTCTTGGACATCGGGAACCTACCAATGCAGGGCCCGCATACGGGAAACTTTCTTGTATTGATGGTCCTGCATGCGGGTGAGAATGGAATCCAAGGTAGTTACCGCCTGCGCCAGATAAGGTCCCTTGTTGAGCATGACGCATTCCGCGCGGCCCGACATGGCGGCATCGGTCAGTTCCGGCCGGGAGGTTTCGCCTTTTTTGGTCAGCCCCTCGAGCACCTGCGTGGCCCATATCACCGGGACATGGGCCGCTTCGCTCAACCACAACAATTCTTCCTGGATCTCGGCCATGCGCTCACCGCCCAATTCCACGGCAAGATCACCGCGCGCGATCATCACCCCCATGCGATGATGGGGCAGGGTGGTCAAGATGATCTCCGGGAGATTCTTTACCGCCACCTTGGTCTCGATCTTAGCGATGATGCTCAGGTGGTTGGCGCCGCGTTCCGCCAACGCGTTCATCAGCACTTCCATGTCGCGACCGGACTGGACGAAGGAAAACCCAACCATATCCGCATATTTGCAAACAAAGTCGAGATCAGTTAGGTCATTATCGGTAAGACAGGGCAGCTCCAGGTAGATATCGGGAAAATTGATGCCCTTGTCACCGCGCAACTTGACCCCGGCGGGACGGGCATGGACGACGCGCAGCATGGCGCCGCGCTCGTCGACTTGCTCAACCACCGTGCCGAGCTTGCCGTCGTCGAACCATACCCCGTGACCGCGGCGCAGTTGTTCCAACACTACGGGATGAGTACATCCCACCCGCGACACGCCATCGGCGCCGGCATCGCCGTCGATATCGCGGCACAGCAACAGACGGTCGCCCACGAAAAGGCGCGGCTGCTCGACCCTGGCGGGGAAATGCGCTGTCATGAATTCGCATAACGGGGAAAATTGCGCCCGCTCATCGCGGCGCCGCAGCTCAAAAAGGGTCTCGGCGTTAATGACGGAATTCTGCGCGCAGGAACCGATCCAGCCGCCGTCTTCGCTGCGGGATAGGATATCGATTTGGCGTTTCTTACCCCGGGCATCGGTGAAAACGATGCGATCGCCAATCGCAAACCGTCCCTGAACGGCGGCAGGCACGGCCAAGCAGGGAGGCGAGTCCGAGGGGGCGGTCGTCTCCGCAGAAATAAACGCCACCAAAGCGGGTTCCACCGCGTTACCGTCGTGCGATGCCTTGAGCTTGATGCCGTCGCTTTCAGAAGCACCCATTTTGGTGCGGATCTTTTGGCCCGCCAGATCCATCAAAATGGTGCAGTCTTTGCCCATGTTCTGCCGCGCCAGAATGATGTTATCGATCATCGCCCGCCACACGGCGCGATCGTCGTGGGCGCAGTTGATGCGGGCGCAATTCATGCCCTTGGCCACCAGGTCCTGTATCAGATGGGGGTCGAAAGCCGCCTCCGTTGGCAGTGTCACCATGATGCGCGTGTTGCGATTGGGCCCCTTTGGGCCGAAAAGCCGAGTGGCGTTGCGTTCGATCAGGGATTTTCCTTCCCTGTAGCTCGGGTAGCCTTCCGCCACGTCGGACGGCGGCGAGCAATAACCCCGCCGCAAGATCGAAATGACCTGATCGAGGGTGGCCATCACATGAGATTCGCAACGCCCGAGCGACGATACGCCCGCCTCGGCCAAATCCTCCTGCAAAGACCGCAGATCGCGCCGGCGCAGAGCCAAATAATGGGCGAGGTTTAAGGCACTGCTGTTGGCCGCCAAGTCGGAACGACCGGGCATGTATTGGGAGAGTATCTTTAGAGCCTCGGTGCGAATCTCGCTGCGCAAGGCGGTAAGGCCGGCTAACAGGGTCGAAGACTGATTTTCGAGAGACAGCATAGTGGCGTCGGTAAGAAATTCTTTAAAGGGTTGAAGCTATCAAGCCAAAATGACCGTTATATTACGGTTGTGTGAATAGCAACATATATCGTGCAGCGGAGTTGGCAGTATTTAATTTCTAAACAAGCTCTTAAACAAACGCTGATGCGCCTCATTACTGAAATCCAGAAAACATTTGTGAAAGCGCTTCCGGCAAACGGCCTGATGCTTGGCCAGGGCCATTATAATATTCATAGTTGCCTCGTCGGCGGGCCGTTCGACGAGTTTACTCGCGATCAATGCCAAGCGGGTCTCGTCCAGAAGGGCGATATGGATATGATAGTCCTGAAATTCCCCCAAGTTATCCTGGAGGCGCTTCAGAACGCTCAAGGCACGTTTAAGCTTCTTGGCGGGATAGAGCGAGCTAAAAAACTCAATCAAGTATCGCAGCGTCTTGCAGTCTTTTCGCATGTCATGAAGCTGGTCCGGCGGCGAATCGCCGTCAATGGCGCTGCCTTGCGTGATGACGCGTTTGTAGGCCTTCCAAATTCGGGCATCGGCCAGCGATTTGATAGGCTTGGCGGCTTTTGGCAGGGCGGTGCGGGACGAAACCGCGGTATCAAGGTATTTTTGCCAGCTCGCTACGAAGCGATGATAATTGGCCGATTGCAGAAATCGAATCGTCTTTTCGACGGCATGCCCACGCTGTCCAATGATGTTGGTATACACGGGATCAAGATGCCGTTGCGCATGAACAGGCAAAGATGATGTGTACGATCCAAATTTAGATAATAGAACATCAAGGTCACGATGATGATTGGTAATTTCGCTGAGTCGGGCGAAAAATGACTTGGCACGCTCCAGCCGTTCATCATTAATAACGCCGCGCGCTTGACCCAGCAAAGAACGGCTGCGGCGCATGGCGACGCGAAAATCATGGAGACAATCGGCATCGATATCCGAGATGACGCCGGGACGATTGGCTTCCATCACCGACAGGCAAAAACGAAGTAACCGTTTGAGCGTGCCATCGCTTCGATCAGCGGCTTGTAATTGGATAACCGGCCTGGTATCGAACCGGGAAGTATCGATGCCCAGCCAGGTGATCAGATTCCTCACTGGAATCACGGCGCTTGCCATGGGCGACCCGAAGGTACTCAGAGTACTTATGATAGTCCTATTCTGTTTTTCATAACCCCTGATTGGCGTGAACCATAGCCGCCGATCCTCCGTCATCGACTTTGCCCCCTCTTTGGAGTTCGGTTTACTGAGTTCGAGGTCGAGACGCGCCATCGTTGCGCCAGTATTGTCGATAACGGCCATGGGATAGCGTGTAACCGCGATCTGGATGTGAGGCAGCAATGCCCGCTGCTGCAGGATTGGAGCCGCCGTCGCGGCTAATTCCTCTTCCGTAAGGTCCCCGCTAAACGCAGGCACAAGTCTGCTCGGTGCGTTAGCGATCAATTTATTGTCGCGAAGATCGAATAGAAAAAGATGAACTTTGTCTCCTCGCATGTCGGCGAAGAGAGACAAGTCATTCTTTAACAGTCTCCAATCCAGACTATCGAGATAAATCCGTTGAAAGTGCTCGGCATTATTTATTTTCTCACAGCGCCACTCGTCACTCAGGAGCGTCTCGGGCGTCGGCAGGTCGGCAGTGCCATCTAGAACGAAACAGAGAGGTTTCATAGCCGCACGTCATTGAAAGGATTTTAACTTATTATACTCATCGCCCGCCGTTCGAATATGACGTTTTTATGTCAACTGAAATTAGGCGAGATCCTCGGCTCTTACGATTCTCACCAACTTACCCGAATTAGGCGCAAGCCTATGCCAATCGCCGGGCAATGCGACGTGAACAAGTGTGGCGGTGGGCATGAGTTTTCCCTTTTTGGATAGCGGCAAATTTCCGCCGCACAGATAAGCAAGCAGCTCCTCCATGCCGGGATTGTGTCCGACAATAAGCACGTCGTTCGGTTCTTGGGAACATTGCGCCAAGATCGACAAGAGTTTCTGAACCTCAGCGAGGTAAACCGCATCATCGATGCTGACTTGCGTATCGGGGATCTTCACGTGGGAACGCAAGAGTTCCAGCGTCTCGCGGGTACGAACGGCCGGGGAACAGATTACCCAATTCGGTCGAATCCGCTGCTGTTTCATCCATAGTCCAATACGCTTAGCCGCACCCCGGCCGCGCTCGTTCAGGTGCCGGTCGATATCTTCCGCCCCATGATCCTTCCAGTCGGATTTTGCGTGGCGAAGCAGGTAGAGATTACGGCGTTTCCCGGGGGGCTTTGTTGCTTTTTGTGCTGCAGTCACAATTTTTTGTAGGTAATGTCTTAGGAAGAGAAGCGCATCTCTGACTCCAGCTTGCTTATGGCTGCTTCTGTACGAGCTGGATATTCCCTAAGTTCAATCCAACTACTACATCATTGCTTAGGATACCGTCCGGGATGCCTGCAGTGAGCTTTTTACATACCGTGAGGCCAGTACGGAAAGATAGGTCTTAACGCGGGCGCTGTCCATCAGTTTTTCGAGTTGATTTTCGTATATATCCCGGATCAAGGTTTCGTCAAGATGATATTGATCGGCAAGTGAATGAATCGCGCTCAAATGAAGCTTGCGCTCTTCATCGGTATCATATTGAATCGACATGGCTTGACCTCATTTTTTCATCGCCAACCGGAAACAGCGTTTACCCAAGCCACTCTAGACCGAGTACCCTGTTATCAAAATTGCGTCAATCTAACGAAAGCCCACAACCCTATCCCTGTCTCGTGGAAGAAGCATTATTCCATCGTCAGTTATTGCCCTCAACCGAGACTGCGCCTATCCCTAGCCCAGGAACGGATATAGGTATTCGCTTATTACGGCTTTAACTTACCAAACAAATGTAACGGAAATGTGACAGTAATATTTCAGTGCGGCGAGGCTGTGAAGCTCCGATGGGGAAATAATTTGGTCTTCACGTATAATTCTTCTATAATCAATACATTAACTTGCAGAAACGCAACCTGGTGACTCTATGGCCAAGATTGAACAACTTGAAAAGAAACTGTTGCACTATTTGGGAAAGGCCATCGCCGATTACAATATGATCCAGAAGGGCGACCGCGTGATGGTATGTCTGTCCGGCGGCAAGGATTCCTTTACCCTGCTGCATCTGCTGCACTTGATGCGTCGGCGCGGCAATAATAAGTTCGAATTATTTTCCTATACCCTGGATCAGAAACAACCGGGGTGGGACGACAGCGCATTACGCGCCTGGCTCGAGCAACGAGCTTACCCGTATGAGATCGCGAGCAAGAACACCTACTCTATCGTCACCGACAAGATCCCCGAAGGTAATACCTACTGTTCGTTATGCGCGAGGCTGCGGCGCGGCACGATCTACGAACACGCGTATCGGCATGATTACAACAAGATCGCTCTCGGCCATCACCGCGACGACCTGATTCAAAGTCTACTGATGTCCATCCTCTACAACGGCGAGATTCGCTCCATGCCGCCCAAACTGCTCACCGACGATAAACGCAACATTGTCATTCGACCCTTAGCCTACTGCCAGGAAAAGGATATCGCCGCCTACGCGTCGCTGAAGGGTTTTCCTCTCATCCCGTGTAATCTGTGCGGCTCGCAGGATAATCTCAGCCGCCAACGCGTCAAACGCCTCATCGAAGATTTGGCGGCGGAGAATCCGAAAGTGCCGAGCAACATGCTGCATGCTCTTGGTAAAATTCTACCGAGTCAAATGATGGATAGGGATTTATGGGACTTCAAAAATCTGGAACAACTGCGTGGCATCAAATCTCAATCGGGCGCGACGGAAATCAAATGGCCCTTTGGTATTGATAGGAACAGGACTGGTTGAGGTTACTTGGCGCCGCGCGCTTTAGCGGATCAAACAAAATCCGCGCAAATAAAAAAGCCAGGGCAGCTACCCCGGCCTTTTTATTATCAAGACAAAAAATTAAACGCCACTAGTCATTAATACTTTTATAAACAGAGATACCGAAACCAAGATGCCAGCCAGCCCCGCGATAGTAGAAAATTTGTACTCCATATCCCCTCCGATACTTGTTTATAGTTACGTCTATTTGGCTTGGATATTGGATAGGCCACCCAACGCTCACCCAATACCTTAAACCTTAGCAAAATACTAAACATTAATGCAAGTATTTTAGTCAACTATTTGCCTGCAAAGCATCCGGATTCAGATTATTCAACCAACCAATTATTATTAATATAAAATTTTCGGCTTTGCCCAGCATCCCGGATATTGCTAATGTAGCGTCGAGCCAGAGGGAGCCATCATTGACCAAGAAAAAATCCGACCAACAGTTCGTCAGTTGGTTTCGTCAAGCGTCCCCTTACATTAATGCCTTCCGCGGTCGGGTATTCGTTATCACCTTCGGCGGCGAGTGCGTGGCGGATGCCAGCTTTGCCGGACTGATCCACGATATCGCCCTGCTCAACAGCCTCGGTGTGCAGCTGGTACTTGTGCATGGCGCCCGGCCGCAAATTGAGCAGCGCTTACGGGAGCGCGGCGCGGAGATCCGTTATGTCAACGGCTTGCGTTTAACAGACGCCACTGCCTTAGCGTGCGTCAAAGAGGCGGCGGGCACGGTACGCGTAGAGATCGAGGCCCTGCTCTCCATGGGGCTCGCCAACTCGCCCATGGCCGGGGCGCGCATCAAGGTCGCTTCCGGTAATTTCGTCACCGCCAAACCCCTGGGTATTCGCGAGGGCATCGACTATGGTCACACCGGCGAGGTACGCCGCATCGACGTCGACAACATCCGCCAACGTTTGCATGACGGCAATGTTGTAGTAGTGTCACCGCTGGGTTATTCCCCCACCGGTGAGATCTTCAACCTCACCGCCGGCGAAGTAGCCACCGCCACGGCCAGCGCCCTCAAGGCCGATAAACTCATTCATTTGATAGAGGCGCCGGGCTTGGCCGATCGCAAACGGGTGTTGCGGCAACTCAGCCTACCTGAGGCCAAGCAACGCTTATCCGAAGTCGATACACTGAATGACGAAACGGCTAGCGCCCTGCTCAGTGCCGTCACCGTCTGCCGCAACGGCGTACGCCGCGCCCATCTTCTCGATCGTCGCGTCGATGGCGCCTTGCTCTTGGAGCTATTCACCCGTGACGGTATCGGCACCATGGTCACCGCCGACATCTACGAAGGCACGCGCCGTGCAACCGTCGACGATATCGGTGGATTGCTGGAGCTGATTAAACCGCTGGAAAAAGCAGGAATCCTGGTGCCCCGCTCCCGCGAATTGCTGGAGATTGAGATCGATCGGTTCACATTGGTCGAACGCGACGGCACCATCATTGCCTGCGTCGGATTTTATCCCTTCGCCGAAAAAAAGGCCGCGGAGATCGCCTGCCTCGCCATTCACCCGGATTACCGGGGGATGGGCTATGGCACTGCTTTACTGCAACGGCTGGAGACCGAGGCCGAGTTACTCGGCATTAAATCTCTCATCACCCTCACTACCCGCACCTCCCATTGGTTCCGGGAGCGCGGCTTTCGCCCCGGCACCCTCCAGGACCTTCCGGTGGCGCGTCGAAAACTCTATAACTTCCAGCGTAACTCCATGGTCTATCTCAAAGACCTGTGAGTTGAGCGAACTTCTAGACGCATATGTCCACTCGCCGGGAGCGCCTGTTCTAACTTGCCGCCCTGAGATCCTCTTTCCTCGCGGGGGCGGACAGTGACGCTGACCATGGGACTAGCCTCCCGTATAAATTACGTAATTTAATAATTGTAATATAAGATACGACGTATACCATGGCGACATGGCTCGATCCGAGATTCAACTGTCACTCTCCTGCCAAGCTTGGGTCTTAGCCGCGTGGATAATAAGCAACAAATTGCACCAGCATCAAATGCGGGCGGTAAACGACCGCATCCAATTTTTCTAAGGAGGGCTTTACCATGGCACATGTCGTAATCCTAGGCGCCGGCATCGGTGGACTATCCGCCGCTTATGAAACAAAGGAAACGCTCGACAAGTTGGGAGGCGGCCATCGCGTCACCATCGTCTCCAATACCGAAAATTTTCATTTCGTTCCGTCCAATCCCTGGGTAGCAGTGGGCTGGCGCAGTCGCGCCGACATTAGCATCTCCTTGCGCGACTATCTGCCGCGTAAAGGCATCGCCGTTGAAACCTCCGGCGCGCAGACGCTGCACCCGGAACGCAATGCCATTACCTTGGGTGACGGCAAGGAGCTCGCTTATGATTATCTACTAATCACTACCGGCCCGCGCCTCGCCTTCGAATTGGTAGAAGGATTGGGACCCGATGCCCACACCCACAGTATTTGTCACATGGATCATGCCCAAAAGGCCCATGAGGCGTTTGAGGTATTTTGCAGGGACCCCGGCCCCATCGTGATCGGCGCGGCGCCGGGTGCCAGCTGTTTCGGCCCCGCCTATGAGTTTGCCTTCATCCTTGATACGGAACTGCGCCGCCGCAAAATCCGTAATAAGGTCCCAATGACCTTCATTACCCCCGAGCCTTACATCGGCCATCTCGGTCTGGGCGGCGTCGGCGATTCCAAAGGAATGCTGGAGAGCGAATTGCGCCAGCACCATATCAAATGGGAAACCAACAGCAAGATCACCAAGGTGGAAAGCGGCACTTTGCACTTCAGCGTCCACAATAAGAAGGGCGAAGTCGAGGAAGAAAAGAGCGCCAACTTTAAATATTCCATGATCATCCCCGCCTTCCGCGGCGTACCGGCTGTGGCCGGCGTCGAAGGTCTGTGCAATCCCCTGGGCTTCGTATTGATCAACCAGTTCCAACAGTCGCCCAAGTTCGCCAACATCTATTCCGCCGGTGTATGCGTCGCGATCCCACCGGTGGAGGCCACACCCGTTCCCACCGGCGCGCCCAAGACCGGCTACATGATCGAGTCCATGGTGACGGCGGCGATGCATAACATCGTCCACCAGATCAAGGGCGAGACGCCCGAGAAATCCGGCAGCTGGGATGCCATCTGTCTCGCCGACATGGGCGACACCGGCATTGCCTTTGTCGCTCAGCCCCAGATACCGCCCCGCAATACTCAGTGGATGAAGAAAGGCAAATGGGTACACGTCGCCAAGGTGGCCTTCGAGAAATATTACCTGCGGAAAATGAAGAGCGGCTCATCTGAACCCTTCTTCGAGAAGTGGGCCCTGGAATCGCTCGGCATTAAACGCCTCAAATAATGGATCAAATCGCTGCGCCGCGCGAATCAGAACGCACGACGCGGCGCCGCTTTGGCCATCCACACCAGCACGATCAACCCCAGGAATACCCACCCCGACAGCCAGAAGATATCGGTGGTGGCCAGGGTAACCGCCTGCGTATTGACGGTATTGGCGAGCAAGTCCAAGGCACCGTCGTAACTATGGGTCAACCGCCGGGCGCTATCGAGGTATTGGGTGCTGGCGGGATTGTAGGGCGTGATGTGCTCAATGAGTTGGCCGTAGTGTTGGGCGCTGCGGTCCTGCCATAAGGAGATGCTCAAGGATGTACCGATGCTGCCGCTCAGCACCCGCATGAAATTGGACAGCCCCATGGCGCTGGCGATGCGGTGCGCCGGCATGCCGATCAGCATCAGGGTGGTAAGAGGTACGAAGAAAAAGGCCATGCCCATCCCCTGCAGAAAACGCGGCTCGATGAGGTGCCAGATATCGGAGTAAGTGTTGTAGCTGCTCTGCCAGAAGCAGGAAACGGCGAACACGACGAAGCTGAACGAGGCCAGCAGTCGCAAATCGAAGTGGTGTTGATTCCTGCCAACGATGGGCGACAGGATCACCGCCATGATGCCTAAGGGGATGGAGGCTATTCCCGCCCAGGTAGCGGTATAACCCATCTCGGTCTGCAACCACAGCGGATACAGCACCACACCGGCGAAAAATATCAGATAGCCGAGACTCACTGCCAGGACACTGACGGTGAAGTTGCGTTGGAGAAACAGACTGAGGTCGATCACCGGGTGCTTGGCGGTAAGTTCCCACACGATCAATACACTCAAAGCAAACAAGGCTGTAACGCCCAGCGACATGATATAGTTCGAACCGAACCAGTCCAACTCATTGCCCCGGTCCAACATCACCTGCAAACAGCCGACACCAATCACCAGCAACACCAGCCCCACCATATCGATAGGCAGGCGTAGAGTTGCGGTCTCGCGCCTTTTGAGCATCTGCCAGGTGACATAGCTACACAATATTCCGACTGGCACGTTGATGTAGAAGATCCACGGCCAGCTCAGATTGTCGGTGATCCAACCGCCGAGATAGGGACCGACCACCGGCGCGACAGTAGTGGTCATGGCCCAGAAGGCCAACGCCATACCGCGCTTGTGTTCGGGGTAATTATTCAACAACAGACTTTGCGAGAGAGGAACCATGGGCCCGGCCGATGCGCCTTGCAGTATCCTTGCAGCCAGCAGGGTCTCGAAGTTGGGAGCCAAACCGCACAACCAGGAAGCCAGGGTGAACAGCATAGTGGCGAGTACGAAAAGGCGCACCTCACCGAAACGCCGAGCCAGCCATCCCGCAAGAGGCAAGGCAATGGCGTTGCTCGCCGCGAAGGAGGTAATGACCCACGTCCCCTGACTGGGGCTCACCGCCAGATCGCCGGCAATAGCCGGGATGGAGACATTGGCGATGGTGGTATCCAGCACCTGCATGAACATGGCCAGCGACAGTGAACCCGTGGCCAGCACCAAGCCGGCGCCGCTCAGGGGGGCGCGTACTCTATCGTTCACGGCCTCGTTTCCGGCAGGATAGCGGAGTTGGCGCTGACGATCGCATCGATCATTTTATCAATGGTCTCGCGCGCAGCGTCGTAGACCGGTGTTGCGGACGGCGCCGGCGTCACCGCCACCAACACCGCGCCGCCCCGGTCATGAGTGTCCACCGCCACGCGCATCGACAGCCCGAGACGCAAAGGATGTTGCGCCAATTCCTGTTGATCCAGGGCGATGCGTACCGGTAAGCGCTGCACGATTTTGATCCAGTTACCGCTGGCGTTCTGCGCCGGCAGCAAGGCAAAGGCCGCGCCGGTGCCCATGGCGATACCCTGGATCTTGCCGTGAAATACCACGTCACTGCCGTACAGATCGGCGATCAATTCCACCGGCTGGCCCAGGCGCAGATGGGTGACTTGATCCTCTTTGAAATTGGCGTCCACCCACAGTTGATCAAGCGGCACTACCGCCATCAACGCATCCTCCGGCTTCACCCGTTGGCCCAATTGCACGGCACGCTTGGCCACATAACCGGATACCGGCGCGGGGATGCACGTGCGCCCCCACGCCAGATAGGCGCTGCGTAACCGGGCCTCGGCTTGCAGCACCGCCGGTTGGCGAGCCAATGGCGTATCCTGGATCAAAGTCTCGGTGGTGATCAGTTGCCGACGCGCCACTTCCAGATTGGCGGCGGCGATAGCGGTGGAAATCCGAGCCTGCTGCGCCTGTTCCTCAGGCGCCAACTTCTGGCCGGCCAAGGCGATACGCCGCCGCTCGGTATCCTTTACCAGTTCCAATTCCTTTTCGCGCAGGGTAATGACGGCGCCCTGCTGCTTGGCCTGCGCCAGCAGCTGCGATGTTTGCCGCACCACCTCGGCCAGAGCGGCCTTGGCCCGGTCCAGACCGGCGCGGGCATCCGCGTCTTCCAAGGTCACCAGGGTCTGTCCCTGTCGTACCGGATCCATCTCGTCGGCATGGATGCTCACCACCGTACCTTCGCTGCGCGGCATGATCTGCACCACATTGCCACCCACGTAGGCGTCGTCGGTGGTCTCGCGATACTGGCCTACCGTCAGCCAGTGCCAGGCTGAAATACCGCCTGCCACAGCAAAGATCAGCACCAGTATTAGCAGCAGGGTCTTACGTTTACTGGGAGGAGGAGATGCGTCGGTTTCGGTCATGCACTGCTCATTGCGGGGTTGAAATGGGGCTCATCTTAGCAAACAACTTGATTTTGACAGTGCGTCGCGTAGGCTTATATTCCAGCCCGGACCAAACCGCCCAGGCCTGCGTCATCCAGGACTTGTTCAAGACGCTCGCGCACCGATACGGCGTCTTCCAACTCCAGCAACTCGGCCAGCAGCGCCTCAGCCTGATCGCGACGGATGTTACGGATCGCCCACTTTACCCGCGGCAGGCTCGCGACGCTCATGCTCAAATTATCCACCCCCATACCCAACAGGACAATAACAGCAGCGGGATCGCCGGCCATCTCGCCGCACACTCCCACGGGCTTACCTTGGCGATGCCCCGCCGCTATCACCTGATATATGGCGCGAAGTACCGCAGGGTGCAAAGCATCATATAAAGCTGCAACCCGGGAGTTGTTACGGTCCACCGCCAGCAGATATTGGGTCAGGTCATTGGTGCCGATGGAGAGGAAATCCACGCGCCGTGCGATCTGCTCGCCCTGATAGACGGCGGATGGCACTTCTATCATCACTCCCAGCGGCGGCATGACGATGGTCTCTCCGCCGTTGATCAATTCCTGATAGGCACGTTGCACAAGGCGCTTTGCGTCATCCACCTCCGAAAGCTGACTGATCATAGGCAACAACAATCGCAGGTTGTCGAGACCGACACTGGCACGCAACATGGCGCGCAGTTGAACTAAAAATATTTCAGGGTGGTCTAGGGTGATACGGATACCGCGCCAGCCGAGGAAGGGATTGTCTTCGACGATGGGAAAATAGGACAGCGGTTTGTCGCCACCTACATCTAGGGTACGCAACACCACAGGCCGAGGCGCATAAGACTCCAATACTTGACGATAGATGCGACGTTGCTCTTCCTCACCAGGGAAACGATCGCGGATCATGAAGGGAAACTCGGTGCGATATAGACCGATCCCTTCTGCCCCCCCGGTGAGGGAAGGCGCCACGTCGGAGATAAGCCCGGAGTTGGCATACAGCGGAATACGCACCCCATCAGGCGTTTCCGCGGCCAAGTCCTTAAGGCCTTCCAAGCCCGCCACCAGCACCGCCTCCTCCCGTGCCAGTCGCTGGTATTCACTGCGCACCGCCTCCGAAGGATCGAGAAACACCCGGCCGCGGTAGCCATCTACCACCAATGAGCGGCCTTCCATCCTCGCCGCCGGCAAGTCAGTGGCACCCACCACCGCCGGCACACCCAAGGCGCGCGCCAAGATCGCCACGTGAGAAGAGCGCGAGCCTCTGGCGGAGACCACTGCTACTAATCTCTCGCGCGGCACTTCAGCCAACATGGTGGCGGTAATCTCTTCGCCCACCAGAACGGTGCGATCGGGATATGGCGGCGGACTGCGCCGGCCGGCGCTTTGCAAACACACTAGAATCCGCCTACCTAAGTCACGGATGTCCTGCGCTCGTTCGCGCAGATAAGGCTCATCCATCTGCTCGAAGACACGGGCCTGTTCATTGATAGTTTCGCGCAAGGAACCCGAGGCCCAATTGCCGCCACGGATCCGCGCTTCCAAGGCGTTGATCAGGGTTTCGCTGTTCAGCATCAAAGAATAGGCATCGAACAAGGCGCGCTCTTCGGCGCGGAGGTGCTCGCCCAGTCGGCCGCCCAAGGCCTGGATTTCTCCCTGCACTGTAGCCACCGCCGCCCTGAGAGTGATGATCTCAGTATCCACGTTAACGGGTTCGCGATCGGGCACGGCATCAAGATCGGCGGGGGGGTACATCACCAAGGCGATGCCGATACCAACGCCGGGCGCACCAGCCAAGCCTTCAAGAATCGTCCCCGAGCTTAGGGAAGTGCCGGCGCTGGATAGCCGGCTAATTCCGCCGCTTGCTTCCGCATGAACAATGGCGCCGGCCAATTGTGCGGCGATAGTAATGAGAAAGGCCACCTCGTCCTCGGCAAATTTGCGGGAAACACGCTGCCTAACAACTAAAACGCCTAACACGCGGCGATGTTGAATGATGGGTACGCCGAGAAAGCCGTGGTAGTATGCTTCACCGGTCTCGGCGATAAAACGATAGCGGGGATGATCCGGAGCATTGTCAAGATTGAGCGGCTCTGCGGTCTCCGCAACCTCGCTCACCACACCTTCGCCCATGGTAAGCCATACATTACCCACAGAGGCGGGATTCAACCCATCGGTGGCCATCAACACATGGCGTTGCTGGGAATAGTCGGATAGATAAACGGAGCACACATCAGCGGCCATGGCCTGCTTGATGCGTTTGACGATGATAGCGAGGGCGTGCTCCAGATCGCGGGCGCCTCCCACTTCCTGGACAATACGACGCAGAACGTCAAGCACCCCGTTATCCTCCGCTGAGTGACTGTTCAGCTTTCCCGTGAGACTAAATCGATCAAGCCTTGTTCAGCCGTTGGCATTTCCGGCGATTCCGGCAGAATTAGCGGCGCAAGCTCGCGCAGGGCCCTTATATACACTTTGCGTTTGAAAGGGACCACCTTCCTAATCGGATACCAGTAACTTACCCAACGCCAATGATCAAACTCGGGGCGCGAACTACCCGACAGATGCACTTCGCCATCCGCGGCGATGAGGCGCAATAAAAACCACTTTTGCTTTTGACCGATACACACCGGCTTATCGTGATGGCGAACAAGGCGTTGCGGCAAACGGTAGCGCAACCAACCTCGGGTATGCCCCATTACCGCCACATGTTCAGGGTACAGGCCCAGCTCCTCATTGAGTTCCCGAAACAATGCCTCCTCGGGGGTTTCCTCGCGACGAATCCCCCCTTGCGGGAACTGCCAGGCATCCTGACCGATGCGCCGCGCCCACAATAAACGACCGCGATCATTACTGAGAATGATCCCGACATTAGGTCTATATCCATCTATATCAATCACTTAAATAACTATTCGGGGAGTGGTCTTAATCCATTTTTCCATAAAACAAACCTATACTGCAAATCGCATTTTCTTCTGACAATGGTCGACTCCGCCCCCTACAATTTACCTTTACCCCAGTACCTTCTATCCTTGGCACTTTTTGCAAGCAAGCGATCCATTACCTCATGACTCTGGCGATTTTCGATTTGGACAATACCCTGCTCGGCGGTGACAGTGATTACTTATGGGGCGCCTATCTGGTGGCGGAAGGGCTGGTGGACGGCGACTATTACCAGCGCGAAAACCGGCGATTCTATGAGGAATACCGCCAGGGCACCCTCGATATTTATGAATTTCTCAATTTTTCACTGCGTCCTTTGATCGAGAATCCCCCAAACAAATTATTGACGCTGCGCGAACGCTTTATAGCTGAAAAGATTCGCCCCATCATACTTCCCGCCGCCCGAGCGCTTATCGACCACCATCGACAACAGGGACATACACTGCTGATCATCACCGCCACCAACCGCTTCATCACGGAGCCTATCGCCGCCGTCTTAGGGGTAAAGCACCTCTTGGCCACCGATCCGGAATTCATTAACGGCCGCTATACCGGACGAGTTGCGGGCACACCAACTTATCGCGAAGGTAAGGTCATCCGCTTAAAGGCATGGTTGGCGCAAAGCGACGCCAATTTAGCCGGCAGCTGGTTTTATAGCGATTCCCATAATGACTTGCCCTTACTGGAGATGGTGAGCCATCCCGTAGCCGTCGATCCCGACGATACACTGCGTCAACACGCTGAGATGAAGGGTTGGCCCGTCATCAGCCTGCGATGATTTCTCCACGCACTCTGCTCATCGCATTATTAGTAGTCGCCGCCGCCAGCTTTGCGGTGGCCCTCTCTGTAGGCAGTGTGTCCATGGACTGGCGCTCCTTGTGGGCTGTGGTTTTTCATGGCGGGACCGCGCTGCAACGTACCATCCTATTGGATATACGGCTGCCGCGCGCCGCGGCGGCCTTTGCGGTGGGCGGCCTATTGGCATTATCAGGGGCCTTGATGCAGGTGCTGCTACGCAACCCCTTGGCGGACCCCTATGTATTGGGAATTTCCGGCGGCGCGGCGGTGGCAGCCCTGGCCGCGATGTTGCTGGGCATCAGCAGCTTGGGGCTCAACGCCGCCGCCTTCGGCGGCGCCCTGTTCAGCATGGTGCTGGTGTTCAGTCTGGCACGCGGCGGCGGCAGTTGGAATCCCGCACGACTGTTGCTCACCGGAGTGGTGATTGCATCCGGCTGGGCGGCGATCATCGGTTTCATTCTCACCGTGAGTCCAGACGCCAACCTTAAAAATATGTTGTTCTGGTTAATGGGCGATCTCAGCTTTGCCGGCAACGCCCTACCCGCACTCATGGTGCTATGCGCCGGATTGCTGATTGCGTGGAGTGCGGCGCGTGATCTAAACATTCTGGCACGAGGAGAGATCCAAGCCATGGCCCTAGGGGTAACGACGGGAACCTTGTCCCTCTTGATGTATGTGGTCGCATCGCTGCTCACCGCCTCCGCGGTGACTTTGGCGGGGAGCGTGGGATTCGTCGGGCTCATCGTGCCCCATATCATCAGGCTACTGGGAGCCACGGATCATCGCAGCTTATTACCCTGCGCGGTGTTGTTGGGGGGCAGCCTGGTGGTCTGCGCCGATACCCTGGCCCGTACGATTCTAGCGCCGCAACAGCTGCCGGTTGGTATCATCACGGCCCTGCTGGGTGTCCCTCTATTTCTCTATCTGCTTAACCGGCAACGCACATGATGACATTACTCTCGACTAAACATCTTTCCGTAGTCGTCGCCGGCAAATGGATATGCCGCGATCTTGATCTGCTCATCGTTTCGGGTCAACGTTGGGCGGTATTAGGCCCCAACGGCAGCGGCAAAACCACGCTATTGCATACCTTGGCGGGCCTGCGTCCCGCGCAAGGCGGCGACATCCTACTCAAGAATCGCAGGCTCGGCGATTGGTCGCCCCGTGAGCGGGCTCAATTCATAGGCTGCTTGCTGCAAAATAATGACGACCCTTTTCCCAATACGGTACTGGAAACCGCCCTGATCGGCCGTCATCCATATCTCAAACGCTGGCAATGGGAAAGTAACGACGACCGCCAATGGGCGCGCGATGCCCTACGAACCGTGGACTTAATAGGTTTTGAAACACGGCTCATCGCCACCCTCTCCGGCGGTGAGCGACGCCGCCTGGCCATCGCAACATTACTCACTCAGGACCCACGGCTGTTGCTATTGGATGAACCGACCAACCACCTCGACCTTTATTATCAAGTACAGGCATTGCAACTGCTCACCCGACTAGTCGCCGAAGAAGAACGCGCTCTCGTCATGGTACTGCACGATATTACCAGTGCCGTGCGGTATTGCGATCATGCCTTGCTATTATTCGGCACCGGTGAAACCTTGAGCGGAGCCATCTCTGAGATAATAACCGAAAAAAATCTTACAAGACTTTATGGGCATCCAATCCGGCGCCTGATGGGTCCGGATGGGGAAGTATGGACACCGGCCTTCACCGCCGGCTGATATTTCGACAAGCGCCTTACAGGAAGGAATCCTTGTTGGCCGCCTTGGACGCCGCTTCCTGCTTGGCGACAATGCCGCGTTTCACAAGATCCAGGAGACATTGATCGAGAGTCTGCATGCCTACATTCTGGCCGGTTTGAATAGCAGAATACATCTGCGGTACCTTCGCCTCGCGAATCAGGTTACGGATGGCGGGGGTACCGATCATGATTTCATGGGCCGCAATGCGTCCACCGCCCGTTTTTTTCATCAACGTCTGTGAAATCACCGCACGCAACGACTCCGACAGCATGGAGCGTACCATCTCCTTTTCCGCGGCGGGAAACACGTCGATGATACGGTCGATAGTCTTGGCGGCGGAACTGGTGTGCAAGGTACCGAACACCAAGTGACCGGTTTCGGCGGCGGTCAGAGCTAAACGAATGGTCTCCGGGTCGCGCATTTCACCCACCAGGATAATGTCCGGATCTTCGCGCAGGGCTGATCGTAGCGACTCATTAAATCCCAAAGTATCGCGGTGTACCTCGCGTTGGTTTACCAGACACTTCTTGCTGGTATGCACGAATTCAATAGGGTCCTCTATGGTCAAAATATGGCCGAATTCAGTATTGTTCTTATAGTCGACCATGGCAGCCAGCGTAGTGGATTTACCGGAACCGGTCGGTCCCGTCACCAATACCAGACCGCGAGGATTGTCAGCAATGTTCTTGAATACCGCCGGCGTCCCCAATTCCTCCAAGGACAAAATATTGGAAGGAATGGTACGGAACACGCCGCCCACGCCGCGGTTGTGATTGAAAATATTCACCCGAAAGCGCGCCAACCCCGGAATTTCGAATGAAAAATCAGTCTCGAGAAACTCTTCGAAATCTTTGCGCTGTTTGTCATTCATAATGTCGTACATCATGGTATGCACCACTTTGTTGTCAAGGGGCGGCACATTGATGCGCCGCACATCGCCGTCGACACGAATCATGGGCGGAAGGTTAGCAGACAAATGCAAATCGGAGGCGGCGTTCTTAACGCTAAATGCCAGTAATTCGGCGATATCCATCAGCAATCTCCCTTACTCTTGAATCACTCCCACTACCTGGTGGATAAGGAAAGCATCACACACCATTAGCGGCAATGACGGCGAGTTCTTGATACCATAACGGCAACGAGCGGCCACTGCCGCCCTTCCCGGCAAATAATCACGATAATCATGATCCCCTTAACGCCAAACGCCAATATTGAAGAGGATGTTATCGCCGCGCGCTTTAACGCGGTCCGTAAGCGTATCGCCGCGGCGGAACGCCGCTACGACAGAACACCAGGGTCGGTCACCTTGATGGCCGTCGCCAAGAGCCAAGCCGCCAGTACCGTCATGGCCTCCTATCAAGCCGGACAGCGCGATTTCGGAGAAAGTTATCTGCAAGAAGCACTACCCAAGCTGAATGCCTTGTCCAATCTCGACATTACTTGGCATTTTATCGGCGCTATCCAATCGAACAAAACCCGCGATATAGCTGGTCGATTCGCCTGGGTTCACAGTATCGATCGCATCAAGATTGCCGAGCGTCTGCATGAGCAGCGCCCTCAGCACCTTCCTCCCCTCGATATCTGTATCCAGGTGAACATCGGCGAGGAGCAGCAAAAGGCGGGCGCCGTACCTACACAACTGCCGTCGCTCATCGGGCAATTACTGAAACTATCGCGGTTGCGCGTACGCGGCCTAATGGCCTTGCCGCCTGCCAGTGATGACTTCCATGAGCAACGCGGCTATTTCCACCAGTTAAAATTGGCCTACGAAACATTACGCTTACAAGATTACCCACTCGACACCCTGTCCATGGGTATGTCCGGCGACCTGGAGGCCGCTATCGCGGAAGGCGCCACCCTGGTTCGCGTCGGCAACGCCCTGTTCGGCGACAGGCCACATACGCCCTGATGCGGTGCAGCAAGTCTTGCCATAAATTATGGTAACCTCAAACATCTATTCTCTACCGTGCATAATCAGAGAACCGCTATGAAAGACGTCACTATCGCCTTCATCGGCGGCGGCAACATGACCCGCAGCTTGATCGGCGGCCTGCTCGCCGACGGCATATCGCCACAAAACATCTGGGTTGCCGACCCCAATGAAGCGGCTCTGCACAGTCATCACAGTAACTTCGCAGTCTACACTAGTCCCGATAACAGCGAGGCGGTACGCAATGCCCAAGTGGTGGTATTGGCCGTCAAACCGCAAGTCGCTAAGAGTGTCGTTCAAGGATTGACTCGGACAATAAAGACAACTCGTCCGCTGGTAATCTCCATCGTTGCCGGTATCAGGGAGAGCCACTTGCGGGAATGGTTGGGTGAAGACATGGCCATCGTCCGTACCATGCCCAATACAGCGGCCTTGGTGGGCAGCAGCGCTACGGCCTTGTTCGCCAACACCGCCGTCAGCAAAGAACAAAAAAATCAAGCTGAATCCATTCTGCGGGCGGTGGGCATGACCTTGTGGGTGGATGATGAGGCCTTGATGGATACAGTCACGGCATTGTCCGGCAGTGGACCGGCGTACTTTTTTTTGATCATGGAAGCTCTCGAGGATGCCGGTCATCGTCTCGGATTACCCCGCAATATGGCGCACCTACTCACCCTGCAAACCGCCTTCGGCGCTGCCAAGATGGCGTTGGAGAGCACCGAAACGCTTGGCACCTTGCGGCAACGGGTAACTTCCCCCGGCGGCACTACCGAACGCGCCGTCAGGATCTTGCGGGAACATCATGTGGCGGAGGCATTCGACGAAGCCTTACGCACCGCATATCAACGCTCGGCTGAACTGGCGACCTTGTTTGGAGGTAAAAAATAAATGGAGAATCAATATCTCGCCGCCTCCGCCGTCCTTCTCATTCAAACCGTATTCGGCCTATATATACTGGCGATCTTGTTGCGACTGATGCTGCAATGGGTGCGCGCAGATTTCTATAATCCCGTATCGCAGTTCATCGTCAAGATAACTAACCCGCCGCTCAAGCCGCTGCGCCGCATCGTCCCGGGATGGGGTGGTATCGATGTTGCCTCCGTGTTGCTGCTTATCACACTACAGATAGCGGAGAATTTTCTCTACTATATGGCCATGGGTATCGCCATGGCGGTGAGCAGTCTACTAGTCGTATCGCTCGCCGATCTGCTGAATCTGCTTATCAATGTCTGCATCGGAGCTATCCTCATCCAAGTAATCCTGAGCTGGGTGACATCCGGCAATTACAATCCATTAATCGGGCTGGTCCATAAGATCGCAGAACCGCTGCTGATTCCGGCTCGCCGTATCATTCCCCCCCTCTCGGGAATTGACCTGTCACCACTGGTGGTGCTGGTGGTGCTACAACTGCTGAAAATCCTCTTGGTAGCCCCCATTCTTAATTTCGGGCACCACCTAGGCTAGGATATGGCGCCATCATGGTATCGCTGGGAGGGTCCGGACCTTATCCTCCACCTCCGTATCCAACCTCGCGCGACTAAAGACGAGATCGCCGGCTTCCACGGCGACTCCCTCAAAGTCCGCCTTGCCGCCCCGCCAGTGGACGGTAAGGCCAATGAACGGCTCCGCGCCTTTCTCGCCGAAGAATGCGGTGTGGCAAAGTCCAAAGTCACTTTGTTATCTGGTGAAACTGGCAAGGTGAAACGGGTACGTATCGCAGCGCCGCGCCGCCTACCTCCTGGCATTGAAGCGGTCAATATACCCTAAGACGGCAGCTGCGCTTACAGTCAGCCCCAGCCGCTAGTGCAAACTGGGTCACAGCTGACGTTACCCTCCCAGACTATGATTGATCCCGCATTGGAGAATCCCTCGCGAATCATGGGTTCAATATGGGCTGGCATCGATAATTAGTTACCAGCTAAAGCCAAATCTAAAATGACCGATACAGCCCTAGGGATTCATAATCCATGGTGTAGTCTTGGAGAAGACATCTATGCTCTTACGGGCTGATAATAAAGCGGACACCCAGGATCGCTTTAGGGAACAGATGCATGCCTATGACCGCTGGAAAGTGGACGTAGCGCATGCCGTTAACGAATACAAACAGTGGCTGGAAGACCATCGGATGGGGACACCGGAGGTCGAGCTTCGCCTCCATGATACCCTCGAAAGTCTGCGGGGGGATCGCCTAGTTATCGCCTTCGTCGCGGAATTCTCGCGGGGCAAGACCGAACTCATCAATGCTATCTTTTTTTCCGATTATCAACGCCGCCTGTTACCTTCGGATGCCGGACGCACCACCATGTGCCCCACCGAGTTGTTTTACGATCAGCAACATGATGAAGCCTACATCCGCTTATTACCCATCGAGACGCGGATGGAAGATCTCAGCATAACCGAGTTAAAAAATAACCCGGATCGCTGGACCACCATCCCCCTCGATGTCAATTCACCAGACCAAATGGCAGAGGCCTTACGAGAAGTGGTTAAGGTCAAACAGGTCGGCGTGGAAGATGCGATACGTCTTGGACTGTTTAGCGAAGATAGTCACAACCATCATAAAGACAAAGACGATGAACCGCTTACTCACGTGGAAATCCCCATGTGGCGCCATGCCCTTATCAGTTTCCCGCATCCTCTGTTACAACAAGGTCTTGCAATTCTCGATACGCCGGGACTCAATGCCCTGGGTAGTGAACCGGAACTTACCTTGAGTATGCTGCCCAATGCCCATGCCGTGCTTTTCGTGCTGGCTGCGGACACCGGCGTCACCCGCAGCGATATGGACATGTGGCAATTCCACATCAAGACCTATCGTAAGAACGGCCATAAAGGACTGGTTGCGGCATTGAACAAAATCGACACCCTATGGGATGAAATGAAGACGCCCGAGGATGTGGAGAAATCGGTTCGCAATCAATGTACGGAAACCGCTAGATTACTCGGCATCGAGCCCGGAAGCGTTTTTCCCGTATCTGCACAAAAGGCTTTGGTTGGAAAGATCCGCAAAGACACCAACCTGTTGGCGCGCAGCCGAATTCTCGCCCTTGAAACCTACCTCGCCGACAAGATACTGCCGGCCAAGCAGATCATCGTGCGCGACTCCGTAGTAGGCATTATTGACAAAATGCTGAACGCCACTCAACACATGGTATTGCAGCGTTTAGAGGGCACACGTAAGCAGCTGGACGATCTGCGTTCTTTGAGTGGTCGCAATTCCGATGTAATTACCAACTTGATGCGCAAAACCCGAGAACGCCAAGCTACCTACAGCAAGAACATAGACAGTTTTCAGGCCAGCCGCCGTATCCTCGCCCAACACTCCAAGAGCATGCTCGATACCCTCAGTATTCAGGCGGTGGATGATCTGGTGGCCAAGACTCGCAAAGATATGGAAGGCAGTTGGACCACCGCCGGCATGAAAAATGGCATGAAGACCTTCTTTGACGGCGCCCGCGATGCCATGCGCCATGTCAATTCGCAAGCTGAGCAGACTCACAATGCCGTCCAGGCCATCTACCACAAATTCCACGAAGAACTGGGCTTGCCAATCGCCGACCCCAAGACCCACTCGCTACAAAAATTTCGCATTGAACTGGAACGGCTTTACGAAGAGGCGGAGATCTTCCGCAACAGCCCACTCACCACTATGACCGAGCAACACTACGTGGTGAAAAAATTCTTCATTTCCCTGGTCAGTCATGTACGTCATTTGTTTACCAAAGCTCATAAAGAGACGGATGGATGGTTCAAGGGAATATTAATCCCTCTGGTTAAGCAAGTGAGCGAGAACAAACATCAGCTTGACCAGTACTTAGAGACTTTGTGTAAGATCAATGAATCACGGGACTCGCTGGACACTAAGATCCGCGAACTGGAAAAGCGTTGCGCCCTGCTGGAACGGGAAGAAGAGAACCTGCGCAACATTCACCGGCGCTTGAACATCCCCATACCGGCCGAATCCCACCCTTCTGTGGGTGGCGCTGCGACATTGTCCCGCGCCGCCAGCTGACGCCCCTACCAATTTGGAAACGCCAATGCAGGGGCCTCACGACAATCAGCGGGCGTAGCGAATCAAAGCTCATAGTCATAGATGACATTTAAGGGAGCATGATCCGAAAAGCGTTGCTCCTTATAAATGGCAACAGAGCTCACCCTTGCTTTTAAGCGCGGATTGATTATCTGATAATCTATGCGCCATCCTACGTTCTTCTCCCTAGCGCGACCACGATTCGACCACCAGGTGTATTGATCCGGTTCCTGATTGACAACGCGGAAAGCGTCCACCCAACCTAATGTTTCCAAAATTTCGTCCATCCACGCCCGTTCTTCCGGAAGAAAACCGGAATTTCTTTGATTGCTGCGCCAATTCTTAAGGTCGATGGCTTTATGGGCGATATTCCAATCCCCACAGATAATGTAATCGCGCTGGCTCTGACACAGTTTTTTTAACACCGGCATAAAGCGTTTCATGAAATCAAACTTCACTGCCTGGCGTTCAGGACCACTAGAACCGGAAGGGAGGTACAGAGAGATCACGCTGAGCGCGCCGAAGTCAACCTGCAGAAAACGGCCTTCCGCATCCATGTCCGACCAACCCAGGCCCATGTGTACCCCATCGGGTTTTCGCTTGCTGTAGATGGCGACACCGCTGTACCCTTTTTTGTCGGCATTATGAAAATAGCTGTGATAACCCGGTAAATTTAGCACTTCGGCCGGTAATTGATGTTCCTGAGCCTTGGTCTCCTGAAGGCATAGTATGTCGGGTCGTTGCTTAAGCATCCACTCAAAGAATCCCTTGCTCGCGGCGGAGCGAATGCCGTTGGCATTCAAGGTCATGATCTTCATGGTATATTTTTCCGTTAAAATAAATGGTAAGTTTAGCAAAACTTAAAGGACCCACGTTTTCAGCCTACCGTGAAACCGGTTACAATGAGTCCATGCATGCCTTCCAAAAGGACTTCATCGAATTTGCCATTAGCCATCAGGTATTGTGTTTCGGGGAATTCACCCTCAAATCGGGTCGTATCAGTCCTTATTTCTTCAACAGCGGTCTATTTAACAGCGGCGCGAGAATTGCCCGCGCGGGACGCTATTACGCCGAAACCATTATGCATTCCGGTTTGGTCTTTGACATGTTATTCGGCCCCGCCTATAAAGGCATCCCCCTTGTGGTGGCTACGGCCATGGCCATTGCAGATCATCACGGGCGCGACGTTCCCTATGCCTTCAATCGGAAGGAAGTTAAGGACCACGGTGAAGGCGGCACCACCGTGGGCTCGTCGCTCCAGGGACGAATATTGATCATCGATGATGTGATCTCGGCTGGCACTTCAGTTGCCGAGTCCATACGCTTGATTGAGACTTGGGGCGCCGAGCCGGCGGGGGTGATCGTCGCCCTCGACCGCCAAGAGCGCAGCTACGGTAAGCTCTCCGCTATTCAAGATGTAGAGCGACGTCACGGCATCCCGGTACTGAGTATCATTACCCTCGACCAAATCTTGGACTGTTTGAAAGACATAAGTGACTTGAAAGATATCCTGGCCCGCATCCGAGGGTACCGCGCACAATACGGTACTTGAAACCCCTTGATCCTACAGCGGGCTAACGAAGGCTTAAACTCTTCCCGCTACTATTGGTGTCACCTCATATGGTCATGCAACCCTAATGATTACCTTTGATGATAGACAGATACGCTCCAGAATAATCACCCAACAGCGAATACAATAATAAGACTGGGAACTCAACCCCAACGACGAATCTCAGCCGATAATTCAAATGTCAGCGCCCCGCTGCAGTTCCTGAACATGCCGACCAACATTAATGTAGAGACTACGATGCTGGTAATCCAAAGCCAAACCAGATCACCAGCCGGATTGTGACGAACACCCAGTACCGGAGGTAAGAGATCCGTTTAATATGTCTATACTGCTAAACGAGTCTAAGCCGCCCACCCACCACGCAGCCGGCGCGGCGTATGGGCCAAATCCGGGTCGGGTTGGCGTCACGAAAAATCGCCTAAACCGATGGTCAATATCCCCAGATCAATGCGCACGGTTTGATCGGGCGCTTTCAGGATAATCCTGCGCCTAACACCATGCTCGACAAACCGCTGGTCAAAATGAATAGGGCAAAGGGCCAATCCGGTACCCGCTGACTTAAGAGTCTGGCAGTAGTGCCGATACCTAATGCAGTGCCAACCGCCTTGTGGGTCGCGAGCGTGATGCTAAAGGAATTTCCAGGAAAAATTAGCGCTGGAAACTGAATCAACCCCGCACCACCATCGGTGAAGTCGGAAAACAGATCGCCACCAGAAAATGAGAATCAAACTGAGTTGTTCCGTCCAATGCAAAAGGGAGAGCGGTCATCCATGTCACATGGAGGTATATCCTATTACACAAAACGCGTAACGCAACGAGTTATCAAGGGAGCCGCAACTGCAGTGAAAAAGAGCATTATTGTCCCCTCGGCCATTGTCATTATCACTATGGTGATATCCGTCGCCTCTCCATTATCCAATGCCAATGCCTACCGTTGGGTCGATGAGAAAGGTCAAGTACATTACAGCGACTACCTGCCGACGCAGGAAGTGGATAAGGCCTATTCCATCATCAATAAGGAAGGCATCACTATTAATACTATTGAAAAGGCCAAGACCAAGGAACAACTCGCGGAAGAACAACGGTTGCGACAAGAGCGCGCCGAACAGGAACAGCTCGCCCATAAGCAAGCGGCCTACGATCATATTTTGCTGGATACGTATACGCGGGTGAGCGATCTGGAAGAAACTCGCGATCGATATATCGTCACCCTGGAGGGAGCGATTAAGGTTGCACAACACAAATTAATTAATCTAAATCATGACCTCGATAAACTCAAGCGATCCTCTGCCAATTTGGAAGGGGAGGGGAAAATGGTCCCTGAAGACATGGTCAGAGATACCGCCAATCTACAAAGCCAGATCGAGCGGGAAATCAGCTTTATCCGGGCGCAGCACTTGCAGCAAACCGAAGTAAAAGAAAAATTTGCCGCCGACATCAAACGCTATAAAGAATTGAAGTCGGCGCAAAAGGAAGAAAATGGCAGTACCGCCAGCAATTAGCCGCGGATTAAGGTCCCTACCCCTTCGTCGGTAAACAACTCCAGCAACACGGCGTGCTCAACGCGGCCATCAATGATATGCGCGGCCTTGACACCGGCCTGTACCGCATCCAAGGCGCAACGAATCTTGGGCAGCATTCCACCGTAGATGGTCCCGTCGGCTATCAAGGAATCGACCTCGCGGGCGGTAAGACCGGACAATACCTTGTCCTGTTTATCCAAGATGCCGGCAGCGTTGGTGAGCAGCATCAATTTCTCCGCCTTTAACACCTCCGCCATCTTGCCAGCCACCAGATCGGCATTGATATTATAAGAATGCCCGCCTTCGCCGACCCCAATGGGGGCGATCACCGGGATAAAGTCGCTGCGCACCAACATATTCACCACAGCAGGCTCGATGCTGTCCACCTGTCCCACATGCCCAATGTCGATGATCTCCGGGACCTCGAGCTCCGGGGCATTTCGGGTCAAGGTGAGTTTGCGGGCACGAATCAGACCACCGTCCTTGCCGCTCAGCCCCACCGCACGACCGCCGTGGCGATTGATGAGATTGACGATCTCCTTATTCACCAGCCCTCCCAGCACCATCTCCACGACATCCATGGTCTCGCTATCGGTGATCCGCATACCTTCCACAAATTCGGTCTGCTTGCCGATCTTGGTCAGGAGCTGGCCGATCTGCGGTCCCCCACCATGAACCACGACGGGGTTGATGCCCACCAACTTCATCAAAACCACGTCGCTAGCAAAACCGCTCTTCAGCGCCTCATCGACCATAGCATTGCCACCGTATTTAATGACGATGGTCTTCCCGGTAAAACGCTGGATATAGGGCAGAGCTTCGGTCAATACCCGAGCGATATTCATGGCGGAATTGGCGGTAAGCGTCATATTCATCAACCTTATGATCAAGTCCCCCGCTACAGTGCCTAAAACGGCAATTGCACAGCGGGATCCACATTGTGCATCAGCGCACGAAATTCCCCTTTAATGCGCTTAAGCGCGGTCTCGGTGTTGGCCTCAAAGCGTAGGATCAGGGCAGGCGTGGTGTTTGAGGCGCGTACCAAGCCCCAGCCGTCCTCAAAATCCGCGCGCAGACCGTCGATGGTGGTTAAAGCCGCTCCCTTCAGATTGACTTTCTCCATCAGGCGCCGCATAAAAATCATCTGCGCCCCCTCCGGCAAATCCACGCGCAATTCAGGCGTACTCACCGCATCGGGCAATGCCTGAAACACCTCGGCCACCGATTGCTGACCTGCGGCAAGAATTTCTAAAAGGCGCGCGGCGGCGTACAGCGCATCATCGAAACCGAACCAGCGCTCCTTAAAGAAGATGTGTCCGCTCATCTCGCCAGCCAGCAATGCCCCCGTCTCTTTCATCTTGCGCTTGATCAGCGAATGGCCCGTCTTCCACATCAAGGGCAGGCCGCCGTGCTTGCTGATAAATTTAGCGAGATGACGACTGCATTTAATATCGAAAAGGATTAACGCCCCCGGATTGCGTGACAATACGTCCTTAGCATACAACATCATCTGCCGATCCGGCCAAATCACCTTGCCACCGCCATCCACCAAGGCCAGACGATCGCCATCGCCGTCGAAGGCCAGGCCAAGATCGGCATTGTGGCGCTTCACTGCGTGGATGAGATCCTCAAGATTCTCCATCTGGCTGGGATCAGGGTGGTGGTTGGGGAAACGACCATCCACCTCGCAATAGAGTTCAATCACCTCGCAACCCAAAGTGCGCAATAACAAAGGCGCTACGCCGCCGGCCACACCGTTGCCGCAATCGAGAACTACCTTGAGAGGCCTGGCCATCCGCACATCGCTGACGATGGTCGCTATGTAGTCGGCGATGACATCTTGGCTACGCACGCTGCCGGAGCCGCTGGTAAAATCTTCCATTTCGATACGGCGGCGCAAGATCTGAATATCCTCTTCCGCCAAGGTTTCCCCCCTCAACACCATCTTCAGTCCGTTATAGTCCGCGGGATTGTGGCTGCCGGTGACCATTACCCCCGAACCTGCATTCAATTGGTGCGTGGCGAAATAGAGTACCGGCGTAGGCACCTGGCCGATGTCGACGACATCGCGCCCCGCGGCGCGCAAACCGTTGCTCAATGCCTGAGAAAAAACGGGTCCGGATAAGCGACCATCTCTACCTATAATGATGGTTTGCTGATCGCGGGCATAGGCCTCACTCCCGATGGCGCAACCGATATTATAGACAACCTCCTCAGTCAAGGTATTGCCCACTATCCCGCGTATGTCATAGGCTCTGAAAATGGACGCCGGCACCCTCATTACTTCTTCTCCTTCATTACCGTGATACGCTTGTTATTTCACCACTTCCAATAGCGTTCTGCATGCTGGCACTTCCACGATCTCCTAGGCAGCGGGAATATAAAAACACGATGGTCGACATGAGAGTCCTTTCACGGCTGAACTTCCCGTGCTTCTTCGCTGGTATCTTCCAAACCCGTTTGAAAAGAGTTGCTAGAGAGGCGATGTGGTATAAACGCACTCACTTCCCATAGCAAAAAAACAGTCAGAACCCCGCCGACTCGATTGGCCATTGATTTGGCCCAATCTATTTTCGGCCGGAATGTCCAAAGCCGCCTTCACCACGGTGACTGATTTGAAATTCCTCAACCACCTCAAAGGCAACCTGCACTACCGGGATGAACATCATCTGGGCGAGGCGCTCTCCCACCTCGATCACAAAAGGGGTATGGCCGCGATTCCAGCATGACACAAACACCTGCCCCTGATAATCGGAATCGATCAGGCCGACCAGATTGCCCAAAACGATGCCGTGCTTGTGCCCCAATCCCGAACGCGGCAACAACACCGCGGCAATGTTAGGATCCGCGATGTGTACCGCAATTCCAGTGGGAATCAAGTGCGTCTCGCCGGGAATTAATTCCAGTGACTCGTGCAAACACGCTCTGAGATCCATGCCCGCCGCGCCGTCGGTGGCGTAATGAGGCAAAGGAAATGTAGTGCCTATCCGTTCATCTAAAATTTTAAGTTGAATGTTGTGCATAGTATCGTTCGGCAATGATCTTTATTAATTGGCGCGCCACGGTGGATTTAGAGGCCAGCGGCAACTCGGTACCGCCACCTTGCCACACTATCGTCAGCGCATTGTCGTCGCTGTCAAACCCCTGGTCGTCGCGACCTACCCAATTGGCCGCCACTATATCCAGGCCCTTCCTCTCCAATTTAGCGCGGGCATTCTCTTCCAAGTCTTCGGTTTCCGCTGCAAAGCCCACCAGGAACGGCCGCCGTGGCAAGCCCGCCACATCCGTTACGATGTCAGACGTACGTTCCAGATGAAGATCCAGAAGAGACCCGCCCCCCTTTATCTTTTGGATCTTCTGTGTCGCGGGGGCTGCTACCGCGTAATCCGCGACGGCCGCCGCCGCAATAAAGACATCGCTGCTGCTTGACGCGGCCATGACAGCTGCGTGCATTTCGGCGGCGCTCTCCACCAGTACCCGCTCAACCCGCGGTGGACAGAGTAAGCTTACCGGACCGCTGATCAGCGTCACTTTGGCGCCAGCCTCCGCCGCAGCCTGGGCCAGAGCATAGCCCATCTTTCCCGAACTGCGATTACTGAGGAATCGCACCGGATCGATAGACTCACGGGTCGGCCCCGCGGTAATGATCACCTTAGCACCCTGCAGGACGCCGCTGGTAAACAGGCCGGCCAGGCCAACCACGATCTGCGGCGGTTCCACCATCCGTCCCGGGCCAGCCTCGCCGCAGGCCTGGTCACCCTCAGCGGGACCGAGCAATCGGATGCCGCGTTCCTCCAGCAGACGGCGATTGGCCTGGGTCGCGGCCTGACCCCACATGACATGATTCATGGCCGGGGCCAACACGATGGGCGCCTGGGTAGCCAGGCACAGGGTACTCAGCAGATCATCGGCAAGGCCCTGGGCCAACTTGGCCAGGGTGTTGGCGCTGGCGGGCGCCACCACGATCACGTCCGCCCAGCGCGCCAACTCGATATGGCCCATGGCGTTCTCGGCGGCACCATCCAGGAGATGGAGATGCACCGGCTGTCCCGACAAGGCTTGCATCGTGAGAGGTGTAATGAACTGAGTCGCCGCCGAGGTCATCACCACCCGGACCTCGGCCCCGGCCTCCTTGAGGCGCCGCACCAGTTCCGCGCTCTTGTAGGCAGCGATCCCGCCGGTTACTCCCACCACCACCCGCTTATTGACGAGTTCCTCCATACGCGACATTCTAGCCCGATATAAAACAGTAAAAATAACAGATTTTCCGCCGGCAGCGCCATGCGCAACCTCGGAAGGGCCGGTATCAGGGAGGGAACCCCATGGCAATCACCGATTGGCCCAACGCGGAGCGTCCCCGCGAAAAGCTGCTGAGTCGCGGTCCCCAGTCTCTATCGGACGCGGAACTGCTGGCTATCTTCCTTCGTACCGGTGTCAGCGGCAAGACCGCCGTGGACCTGGCCCGCGAACTGCTTGGTATCTATGGGGGACTGCGCGCCTTGTTGGAGGCTGACTACCAGCACTTTTGCAGCGCCAAAGGGTTGGGCAGCGCCAAATACGCGCAACTGCAAGCGGTGCTGGAGATGGGGCGGCGCCATCTCTACGAAACTTTGCAGCGCGGCGACGCCCTGGGCAGTCCGGGAGACACCCGCCGCTTTCTTCTGGCGCGGCTGCGCGACTATCCCCACGAGGTCTTCGCCTGCCTGTTCCTCGACAACCGCCACCGGGTTATCGAATTCACTGAAATGTTCCGCGGCACTATTGATGGCACCAGCGTCCATCCTCGGGAGGTGGTCAAACAGGCCTTGGCGCTCAATGCGGCGGCGGTAATCTTCGCCCACAATCACCCCTCTGGGGTCGCCGAACCCAGTCAGGCTGATCAGTGCCTCACCCAACGGCTGAAGGACGCCCTGGCCTTGGTCGATATCCGGGTTCTGGATCATATCGTCATCGGCGACGGCTATACCGTTTCCCTGGCGGAACGGGGTCAGTTATAAGCGCCGGGCCGCCCCAAAACCTGCCCGTGCGGCTTGCAAATCAAGACTGCTGCTGGTATAAATTGCGATCTTTGGCCGCCGCTCGTTAGGCGGCTCTCTTTTCAGGAGTAGAGGATCATGGCCAGAGTGTGCCAAGTGACGGGCAAGCGCCCCACTACCGGGAACAATGTGTCCCACGCCAACAACAAGACGCGACGCCGTTTTCTGCCCAATCTTCACACCCACCGTTTCTGGTTAGAAGGGGAAAATCGCTGGGTGAGTCTGCGTGTAACATCCAAGGGTATGCGTATCATCGACAAGCGCGGCATCGACGCGGTGGTGGCGGATCTGCGCGGCCGCGGTGAAAAGATTTAATATTCTTAGGGAGTCCGCGCCATGCGTGAAAAGATCAAATTAGTGTCCAGCGCCGATACCGGCCATTTTTATACTACGCTTAAAAACAAGCGCAACACCCCGGACAAGATGGAGATCAAGAAATACGATCCCGTAGTACGCAAGCACGTAATCTATAAGGAAGCCAAGATTAAATAACGGCTATATATTTGCCGCAAATAAAAAGACCCGCCAAGGCGGGTTTTTTTGCGTCAATCAAAACTACTACACATGAGTCAGTGTATACCCCCGCAAACTCAACGCGAAGTCTTGAAGGACCTTGATGCCGGTTGACTCAGCTTGTTTGCACCACTCTTGGAGGTGGTGCAACAAATTGTCCTGGGAACTAAAGTGACTTTGCCACAAGGCCTGCAATTGCTTCTTATATTCGTAGACTGTTGTGAGCGTCTGGCTACGATTCAACGCCTCCTGTACCCTGCCTTTGGCATCTTCATCCATCACTGCATCGCCGCGCGCCAAGGGTCGGCGCGCCCGCCGTAATAGGCGGCGACACGATTGATCCGCCTTGTGCAATTCCTCGCGCAACACCGGGGTCACTACATCCCGAGCATAATGAGACAAGACGTGAAACCGGTTAACCAGGACAGCGCGCACCGTTTCCATGTCCACCGCCTGCTTGGCGGGATTGATTACCGGTTCGGGAGCCACCTTCTTGACCTTTGCCAACCCTAAGGCCTGCAAGGATTTGATGTATAGCCAGCCGATATCGAACTCCCACGCTTTTGAAGACAGTTTGGCGGAACCTGGGAAGGCGTGATGATTATTATGCAATTCTTCACCACCGATGAGGATACCCCACGGCACGATATTGGTCGCCGCGTCAGCGCTCTCATAATTACGGTAACCCCAAAAGTGGCCGATGCCGTTGATGACCCCCGCGGCGAAGAATGGAATCCAAATCATCTGCACCGCCCAGATGGAAATGCCTATGGGGCCGAATAACAGCGCGTCAATGAAGAACATTGCAACAATGCCGAATTGACTGAAGGGAGTATAGAGCCTGCGTTCAATCCAATCGTCAGGCGTACCCTTACCAAACTGTTCCAGCGTCTCGGGATTCTTTGCCTCTGCACGATAGAGTTCGGCACCTTCCCATAGCACCTTGGACAAACCCAATATCTGCGGGCTGTGTGGGTCTCCTTCCGTTTCGCACCGGGCATGATGCTTGCGATGAATCGCGGTCCAAGCCTTGGTTACCATACCCGTCGTCAACCACAACCACAAACGGAAGAAATGGCTCATTAGCGGATGGAGGTCCAAGGCACGGTGCGCCTGATGGCGATGCAAAAAGATTGTAACGCTGGCGATGGTGACATGGGTAACGCCCAGAGTCACCAGTGCATAACCCCACCACGGCAAATCTATAACGCCGTTCAACATAATTAATCGTTTAACCTCATAGTTACTTAACAATGATTACCAGCTTAATATATAAAATCAAGCACAGTCATCATCCCTTATCTTAATGAATCGTCGAAATCTGGAGAGCAAGGACACTAACTCTTACAATAGAGGCGTCAGCCCCCTAATTCAACCTAGCGCTCAGGTGCGGTATTCGGCGTTAATACGTACATAATCGTACGAAAAATCGCAGGTCCACAGTCGCACGCCATAGCTGCCGCGCCCCAATTCGATTCGTACCGTAATCTCCTCGCGGGCCATCACCTCACGACCTTGCTCTTCCCGATAGGTTGCGGCGCGGCCGCCGTTCGTCACGACACACACTTCATCGAGATAGACATTGACCTGCTCTACATTCAAATTAGTAATGCCGGCGCGCCCCACCGCCGCCAAGATGCGTCCCCAGTTAGGATCGCTGGCGAAAAAGGCGGTCTTTACCAGGGGAGAATGCGCGACGGCGTAGGCCGCTCGACGGCACTCCACATCATCAGCCCCGCCCTTGACCTCAACGGTGATGAACTTGGTGGCGCCCTCGCCGTCGCGCACAATGGCTTGCGCCAAGGCAATACACACTTCGGCAACTGTCCGGGACAGCGCTGCAAAGGCGGAATCATTGCAGTCTGTGATCTCTACCATGGGGCTGCGGCCGGTGGCGATCAGTACACAAGCGTCATTAGTGGAGGTATCGCCGTCGATGGTGATGCAATTAAAAGAATCCCGTACGGCCGTATGCAAACACTGCTGTAACAAGGGGGCGGCTATTTTGGCATCAGTCGAAATGAAGGCCAACATGGTGGCCATATCGGGCCGGATCATTCCGGAACCCTTGGCGATACCGGTCACGGTAATCAACCGTCCAGCGATTTCCACTTGGCGCGATACCCCTTTGGCCACGGTATCGGTGGTCATGATGCCGTGGGCCGCCTCCGCCCAGCCTGTTTCGGACAAGCTGTCGCAGGCGGCCGGCAAGGCATCAATTATAGGCGTGACCGGCAAGGGTTCGCCTATAACGCCAGTAGAGAAGGGCAGCACCTGATCCGGCGCCACGTCCATGGTCTTAGCCAGGAACTGACAGCAACTCAGCGCATCCTGCAGGCCCTGCTCGCCGGTACCGGCATTGGCATTGCCGGTGTTAATGAGTAAATAACGGGGAACACTCTGCGTCAAGTGCTGTTTGGCCACCACGATCGGTGCAGCGCAAAAGGCGTTACGAGTGAACACCGCGGCGCAACCGGCACCTGCGCACAGTTCGATCAACACCAGATCGCGCCGCCCCGGCTTTTTGATACCGGCGCACACTGTAGCCATCCGCACACCGGGCACCGGCAATAAAGGAGGCAAGGGGTTTAATCCGACGACCACAAGAGCTAAATAAACCAGTCGTCACTCAAGACGGCCATGACATTGCTTGTATTTTTTGCCGGAACCACACGGACAGGGTTCATTACGGCCGACCTTGCGGCCATCACGCACATAGGGGGTATGAGTCACTTGTTCGTCCACCGCTACAGCATCGCCGCCGCCCGCAGCCGCTATGGCCGCGGCTTCGGCATGTTCATAGCGCATGGTCACTTGAGTGCGCCGTTGCTCTTCCACCGCCTGCACGTCTTCCTCGGCGCGCACCCTCACCTTGGTCAGGATGCTTATCACCTCGGTCTTGATCCGATTTAACAACTGCGAGAACAATTCGAAGGCCTCGCGCTTATATTCTTGAATAGGATTTTTCTGGGCATAGCCACGCAGGTGAATACCTTGACGCAGATAATCCATGGCGGCAAGATGTTCTTTCCACATGGAGTCCAACACCTGCAACATCACCGCCTTTTCGAAATGACGCATCACCTCAGCACCCGCCTGAGCCTCTTTTTCCTCATACGCCTTTTCCACCGCCTCGAGGATACGTTGGCGCAGGGTCTCCTCGTGGAGATCGTGATCTTCTTCCAACCAAGTGGCGACGGGCAGTTTCAATCCCAACTGCTCCAAGGCCTCCTCCAATCCGGGAATATCCCATTGTTCATCGAGGCTCTGTGGCGCAATACAGGTATTAATGACGCCGTTGACTACGTCGACGCGAATAGCCTTAATGGTGTCGGTAATATCATCCGTCGCCATGATTTCATTACGCTGTTCGTAAATCACCTTGCGCTGATCATTGGCGACATCATCGTAATCCAGTAACTGCTTCCGGATGTCGAAGTTGTGCCCTTCCACCTTGCGTTGGGCATTTTCGATGGCGCGAGTCACCCACGGATGCTCAATAGCCTCACCCTCCTGCATGCCCAGTTTCTGCATCAGACCCTTTACCCGCTCGGGGGCAAAGATACGCATCAGATTGTCTTCCAATGACAGGTAAAACCGCGACGAACCTGGATCACCTTGGCGACCGGAACGACCGCGTAACTGATTGTCGATACGCCGCGATTCATGGCGCTCGGTCCCGATGACATGCAAACCGCCGGCGGCTAGCACTTGCTCGTGACGTTGTTGCCATTCTTGCTTGGTGCGCTGCACGGCAGCAGACTGCTCGCCCAAGGCGGCAACCTCCGCCTCCAGACTGCCGCCTAGCACAATGTCGGTCCCCCGGCCCGCCATATTAGTGGCGATGGTCACCCCCCCGGGCCGTCCCGCATCGATAATGATCTGGGCCTCGCGCTCATGTTGCTTAGCGTTTAATACCTGATGTTTGATGCGCTCTTTATCGAGTAGCTGCGCAAGGTACTCCGAGGTCTCGATGGAAGTGGTACCTACCAACACCGGCTGCCCGCGCTGATGGCATTCCTTGATGTCCTGGATGATGGCCGCAAATTTCTCCTTGGCGGTAAGGTACACCAGGTCACCATTATCCTGGCGCACCATGGGTCGATGAGTGGGAATCACCACTACCTCCAGGCCATAGATCTGCTGGAACTCGTAAGCTTCGGTATCGGCGGTGCCGGTCATGCCGGACAGCTTGCCATAGAGGCGGAAGTAATTCTGGAAGGTAATGGATGCCAAGGTCTGGTTTTCGTTCTGGATCGGCACACCTTCCTTGGCTTCCACTGCCTGGTGAAGACCTTCCGACCAGCGGCGGCCGGGCAGAGTACGGCCGGTGAATTCGTCGACGATGATCACCTGCCCGTCGCGCACGATGTATTCCACGTCGCGGTGATAGAGGGCATGGGCGCGCAGCCCAGCATTGAGGTGGTGCATGAGGCTGATGTTGGCGGCATCGTAGAGGCTGGCCCCTTCCGCTAACAACCCCATATGCTCCAGCAACTCCTCGACATGCTGATGCCCCTCCTCGGTGAGATACACTTGGCGGGCCTTTTCATCCACGCTAAAATCGCCGGACTGCCCCTCTTCTTCCTGCTTGCTCAACTTGGGAATAAGGGCGTTGATCTTGACATAGACATCGGAGTTGTCATCCGTGGGTCCGGAGATAATCAGCGGCGTGCGCGCCTCATCGATCAGAATGGAATCCACTTCGTCGACCACGGCATAATGGGTACCGCGCTGCACCCTGTCGGCGACACTGAAGGCCATGTTGTCACGCAGGTAATCGAAGCCGTATTCGTTGTTGGTGCCGTAGGTGATGTCGGCGGCATAGGCGGCGCGCTTTTCCTCGTTACTCTGTCCACCCGACAAAATAACGCCGGTGGACAAACCGAGCGATTCATAGAGCGGACCCATCCAGCGAGCATCACGTCGCGCCAGATAATCGTTGACGGTCACCACATGTACGCCCTTCCCCGGCAGGGCATTGAGGTATACCGCCAGAGTGGCAACCAGAGTCTTACCCTCACCGGTACGCATCTCGGCGATCTTGCCTTGGTGCAGCACCATGCCGCCGATGAGCTGGACGTCGAAGTGACGCATACCCAATACCCGCTTGCTGGCCTCGCGCACCACCGCAAAGGCCTCGGGCAACAAACTTTCAAGCGCGGCGCCATTCACCAGTCGCTGCCGCAACGTGGGGGTCATGGCGCGCAATTCCGTGTTGCTAAGTTTGGCGATCCCTTCTTCCAGGCTGTTGATGGTCTGAACCGTATCGTACATACGCTTCACCAAGCGTTCATTACGGCTGCCAAAAACCCTGCTCAACAGTTTCGATATCATGGAAAATAAATTAATTCTGGCGGGGCAAAAATCAAGCGGTTATTCTAACACCAAGATTAATTGGCGGCGTTAAGATATTTAAGCGGATTCACCACCCTGCCGCCGCGCCACACTTCAAAGTGAACGTGAGGACCCGTGGAACGACCCGTCGACCCCATCAAGGCCACCATCTGTCCCTTGCTGACCGTCTCACCCACCTGCACCTTAATCACCGAATTATGGCCATAACGGGTCAGAATGCCGTTGCCGTGATTGATTTCCACCAAGTTGCCGTACCCGAAACGCTTGCCGGCATAGGTCACAACGCCGGCGGCCACCGCTACGACGGGTTCACCCAGTTTCCCAGCGAAGTCGACTCCGTCATGAAACGCCCGCAGCCCAGTGAAGGGGTCGGTACGATAGCCAAAATACGAGGACACCCAACCGTCATTTACCGGTCGTCCTGCGGGGAACACCTCGTCCAGAAGATTGCGGTTCATGAACACCGTTTCAAGAACATTCAGCTGCTGTTGACGGTCTTCTAGCTGCTGATCCAGGCTATCCACTGAATTTACCAGGGTGGGCAAGGGCAAGTCCTGCTCCTCGAAAGCTTCAGGCTCTTCTGGGCCGCCTTGCGGCGGCTGCGAACTGAAATCGAATTCGCCCTTTTCCAATCCAGCCATGTCCACCAAGCGCTTGCCCAAGGCATTGAGACGTAACACTTGGGCCTGAAGGGCGCCAAGACGAGCTGTTAAGGCGTTGACGGTTTCCCGCACATCTCGCGGCTCAGTATCAACGGAGGCAGGTTGAGCGGCCTCCGAATCGGCCGCAACTACCGTTTCATCATTGCGGGCATATTGACTGCCCCAGTAAAAACCCAGATAAGACGCCACAGCCAAAGGCACTACTAGCACGGCGACTAATAAAGCAATGGCCTGCAACCGGCTCAGGTGGATCTTTACCGGACGTTGCATCCTCTTAGCGAGTAAAATGATGTTCATCATCCTTTACCCTTGGACATTAAGTCCCTTACTATCCAGTCCAACCATGGCAAGTGCTCCTTCCAAACCGTCACTAAACTGGCTGCAACACCATTCTGAACGTCTTGATCTATTGCTGGGTCGGGTGCGTCTTCTGCGCCAGATCAGTGACACTCTCCACAAGGCACTTCCCGAACCGCTGGCTCAACACTGCATTGCTGCCAATATCGACGACGACACTTTGGTTGTCGGCTGCGACGCCTCCGTCTGGGCGGCCAAGCTGCGCTACCATATTCCTCAACTCCTCGAACGACTTAAGAGTCAAGCGGACCATCCGGCTCTCTGCCGCATCCGGATCCGGGTACAGCCGCTCATAATGGAACATTCCCGTACCACGAACCGCCGGTTCCACCTGTCCGAACACAGCGCCGCCGTGATTACCAGCTTAGCTGACAATACTGCCAACCTCGAACTTAAAGCAGCTCTCCAGCGCCTCAGCAAGCGTGTAACTACCTAATAAACATTAACAAACCGACTTAGGTTTACCGTGCTTCTTACTTGTCGACGCCACTGCAGAATACTTTACAGAGGAGAATCATTTTGCGGACTTAGTCTCAATTTCGTCCGAGCGAGGCATCCCGCCACAGCCCACTCTGCCACACCTGGATCACGCCGGCATGGGCTGCATGAAGAGTATCGGGGCATGGGAAGCATCTTCGAAGGTCACCAGCTCCCAAGCCGATTCATCCGCCATCAAGACCCGCAGCAAGCGATTATTGAGAGCGTGGCCCGATTTAAAGCCGCTGAAAGCGCCTATCAAACTCCGGCCCAGCAAATATAGATCGCCGATGGCATCCAAGACCTTGTGTTTAACGAACTCATCGTCATAGCGCAGGCCATCCTCGTTCAAAACGCGATAATCGTCCACCACCACTGCATTATCGAGGCTGGCACCGAGGGCCAAACGCTTCTCCCGCATCAGTTCGACATCACGCATAAAACCAAAGGTACGCGCCCGGCTCACTTCCTTCACGAAAGAAGTAGTCGAGAAATCCACTACCGCCTCCTGGCAACGATTTTTAAAAACGGGATGATCAAACTCGATGGCAAAAGAGACCTTGAATCCTTCGAAGGGATCGAAGCGAGCCCACTTGTCACCGTCCTCCACTTTCACCGGCTTCTTGATGCGGATAAAGCGCTTGGGGGCGTTCTGATCTACTAAACCGGCGGACTGCACTAGAAATACGAAGGGACCGGCGCTGCCGTCCATGATGGGCACTTCCGGAGCACTGACATCCACGTAGGCATTGTCTATCCCTAGACCGGCCAGCGCTGACAGCAGATGCTCGACGGTGGCGACACGCGCCCCGTCACCCATCAAAGAAGTGGATAGGGTCGTATCGCCGACGTTTTCCGCCCGCGCCGGGATCTCAACGGGAGGATCTAGATCCACACGCCGAAACACGATGCCGGTATCCACGGCGGCGGGGCGCAAAGTGAGGTAGACCTTTTCTCCCGTATGAAGACCGATACCGGTCGCCCGGATTACATTTTTTAATGTTCTCTGCTTGATCATGCGTTCCTGATGCCTTCAATTCCCAATCGCGGCCAGTGCATGGCACGCCGCATGGTAGCATAGCTACTAAATCGTGCCTAGCAAATCCTGCCAGTCCTTCAGGCACGAATACCCAATTGACAGTCCGGTTCTCAATCCGCCTGACGCCGTAAAAATGCCGGGATATCCAGATAGTCCAATCCTGCATCCTGTACAGACGCGCCGCCGCGTCCACCGACCGCCGCCACGACATTCTGCTGACGAATCACCGCGGGCCGCTCTAACTGGCGGTAATCCACTTCACCGGTGTTTTTGTAAGCCAATTTTACCGGCTGCTCCGATGTTTCCACATCGATACGTCCCAATCCCGTCGCAACCACCGTTACTCTGATCTCATCGCTCATCTCGGGATCAATTACAGTGCCGACCACGACCGTAGCATTTTCCGAGGCGAATTCCTTGACGGTGTTCCCAACTTCCTCAAATTCTCCAATGGCCAGGTCCAATCCCGCCGTTACGTTGACCAGAATGCCCCGGGCGCCGGCTAAGTTAATGTCTTCCAATAAAGGACTGTTCACCGCCGCCTCGGCCGCTTTGCGGGCGCGGTCCTCGCCCGTGGCCCGACCGGAGCCCATCATGGCCATACCCATCTCACTCATCACCGTGCGCACATCGGCGAAGTCCACGTTGATCAATCCGGGTCGGGTGATAAGTTCGGCTATCCCCTGTACCGCTCCCTGCAAGACATTATTGGCGGAGCGGAATGCGTCCAACAGCGATACGCTCTTACCCAATACCGACAACAGCTTCTCGTTTGGGATAGTAATCAAGGAATCCACGTATTGGGACAGCTCCTTGATGCCCTGATCGGCCACCGCAATCCGTTTCTTACCCTCGAAGGGGAAGGGCTTGGTCACTACAGCAACGGTCAAAATACCCAATTCTTTAGCTGCCTGAGCAACAATGGGCGCCCCGCCGGTACCTGTCCCGCCGCCCATCCCCGCCGTGATGAACAACATATCGGCGCCTTCGATTACCTCGATGATACGGTCACGATCCTCCATCGCCGCCTGACGACCCACATCGGGATTGGCTCCCGCGCCCAGCCCTTTGGTGATGCTGGCGCCCAATTGTAGGATGGTGCGGGTCGAACAGTTACGCAGGGCCTGTGCGTCGGTGTTGGCGCACACAAACTCCACCCCTTCAATACTCCCTTTCACCATGTGTTCGACGGCGTTGCCACCGCCACCGCCCACACCGATAACCTTGATAATCGCGTTTTGCGGACAGGTATCCATCAATTCAAACATGCTTCACCTCCATTTGGTTAATGACATTCTTCCAGCTATCAGCATTAGGCTTTCAATCTCTGAAGGCGTACAGCTAATCGCTAATCATTTCTAAAAATTACCCTTAAACCACCCTTTCATCTTTTCCCATATCGATATCCCATCGCCGCCAAGCATGATGCCTGCCTTGCGGCTGCGATATTTCTGTCCAAATAACAACAACCCTACCCCTGTGGCATAAATTGGATTGCGCACTACATCAACTAGACCTGTGACGTGCTGGGGCACACCCAACCGCACCGGCGCATGAAATATTTCCTCCGCCAACTCGATCACCCCTTCCATCTTGGAACTGCCGCCTGTCATGACGATCCCCGCGGCGATCAGGTTTTCAAAACCGCTGCGGCGCAATTCAGCCTGAACCAGGTTGAGCAACTCTTCGTACCGTGGCTCCACTACCTCCGCCAAGGTTTGGCGCGCCAGATGTCGCGGGGCCCGCTCGCCCACACTCGGCACCTCGATGGTTTCATCCGCCATCGCTAACTGGGTCAGAGCACAGGCATATTTGAGCTTGATCTCCTCGGCGTGCTGGGTCGGGGTACGCAAGGCCACTGCGATGTCATTGGTGACTTGATCCCCGGCGATGGGGATCACCGCGGTGTGACGGATGGAACCATCGGTGAACACGGCGATATCCGTGGTACCGCCGCCGATGTCCACCAGACACACGCCCAAATCTCTTTCATCATCGGTGAGCACCGAGTAACTCGAGGCCAATTGCTCCAGAATAATGTCGTCTACCTCCAGACCGCAGCGCTTCACGCACTTGACGATGTTCTGCGCCGCGCTCACCGCCCCCGTCACCAGATGGACCTTGGCCTCCAAGCGCACGCCGGACATGCCCACCGGTTCCCGGATTCCTTCTTGGTTGTCGATCACGAATTCCTGAGGCAACACATGGATAATTTTTTGATCCGCCGGTATCGCTACGGCGCGCGCGGCATCGATGACCCTGTCCACATCGCCTTGAGCCACTTCGTGATCGCGGATGGCGACGATGCCGTGAGAATTGAGGCTTCGTATATGGCTGCCGGCGATCCCGGCGTATACCGAATGGATCTGACAGCCCGCCATTAACTCCGCCTCTTCAACTGCGCGTTGTATGGACTGAACCGTGGATTCGATATTGACCACCACCCCTTTCTTCAAGCCCCGCGAGGGGTGAGATCCCAATCCCACGATATTGAGGGCGCCGTCCAGTTTTACCTCGCCGACGATAGCCACCACCTTCGAGGTGCCCACGTCCAAGCCGACGATTAAATCCTTTTCACCTTTTTTCGACATCTCTCTGATCTCTCCCCTGCCTTGAAGCCGCAGCACTATCTTAGTTTCTCGGTGCGCTTCCAGCGCACGGCAAAACCATTGCTGTAACGCAAATCAACCCGCTCCACCTGCGCCGTCCGATCACGCAGGGCGCGATGATAAAAACGGACGAATTTCAGCAATCGTCCGTAACCGTCGCCGCGCCCCAACACCAACTGCATGCCGTTGTCCAATTCCAAAGTCCAGGCACGGCGTTCATCCAAGTTCACGCGGGTGATGTGCAGTCTGAGCGGCGCCAACATCGTGCCCATATCTTCGAAGGCCGTGACTACGGTCTTTCCCGAACCTTCCGGCCCGTGCAGGCTGGGCAGGCCCGTCGGGTAGCCGGCGCGGGGCGGCTTAAAAACCTCTCCCGCGTCATTCACCAAAGCATCTTTATCCCAGGTCCCTACCGCCACCTGCTCCGTAATACTGATATGTAGTGCATCCGGCCACGTCCGCCGCACCTCCGCCCGCCGTACCCAAGGCAAGCCCTCCACTACCTGCTGTACGCGATGCACATTCACGGTAAGAAAATTACCATTCACATAAGGCGCCACCGCATCACGTACAATCTGAGCATCAATATGGGAGAAAGGACCTTGTACCTCTACGCGCTTGATAGGCAATAAGTGCGGATCGGTGAGCGTCGTCCACAACCAGCCCAACACCCCAGCCAAGACCAAGCCCGAGGCCATGATCAAGGCGCCGCGCAGCCCGGAGGTCACGTTTTCCCAATGACGGGTCACCGGCACCACCGGCTTGCGGCGCAACGCGGCACGCGGCGCCTTCTTGCGTGCAGCACGCCGCCACAAAGGGCTAAGCAGCACCATGTCTCTCACTGTGACGCTCATGACTAGAAACTCGTCTCCAATATCCGCCACGCCAATTCGTCGAAATCGATGCCCGTAGCGCGGGCACCCATGGGCACCAGGCTGTGGCTGGTCATGCCCGGCACGGTGTTGATCTCCAGGAAATAGGGCATACCCTCAGGTGTAACAATGAGATCGACGCGCGCCCAGCCGCGGCAATCCGTCACGTCAAAGGCGCGCAAGATCAATTCATGCAGCGCCCGCTCCTGTGCCGTCGGCAACCCGGGACAGATGTAGCGCGTGTCGTCGCGGAAATATTTGGCTTCATAGTCGTAGAACTCGCAGGGCGTTTCGACGCGGATCGAGGGCAATACCTGGCGGTCGAGGATGGGAAACTGCACCTCCATGCCGGCGATGAATGCCTCAGCCAATACCAACTCGTCAAAGCGGCGCGCGGCTTCATAGGCGGTACGCAATTCCGCGACACTCTTCACCTTGGTCATGCCGATGCTGGAACCCTCGCGCGCCGGTTTGACGAACAAGGGCAATCCCAGTTGCGCGACAATGGCTGAAGGATCGCTGTGTGCATCTAGCACAACGCAACGCGCGCCGGGGATGCCCGCCGCCTGCCACAACAGTTTGGTGCGCCATTTATCCATGGTGAGCGCCGAGGCCATGACGCCGCTGCCGGTATAGGGAATACCAAGCATCTCCAGCACCGCCTGGATTGTGCCGTCTTCACCGCCGCGACCATGCAACACGATGAAGGCGCGCGCGAAACCGCCGCTAGCCAACCGCTGCACGACGGTCTTCCGGTCAGCGTCCACGGCGTGGGCGTCCACACCGCGCCGCACCAGGGCCTGATGTACCGCTTTGCCACTCATCAGCGATATCTCGCGCTCCGCCGACCAACCGCCCATCAAGACCGCGACGCGACCGAAGTTCTTGGGGTCCTGTACGCGCAGCGCCGCCATCATGCCCCGCCCTTCGCCGCGATACCTACGATGTGCACCTCGGGCTGCAAACGCACGCCTTGTAACCGTTCCACAGCCTCCGCCACCCGCGCGATCAGCGCTTCGATATCGGCGGCCGTAGCAGCGCCGGTGTTGATGATAAAATTGGCGTGCTTGATGGAGACGCAGGCGCCGCCGTGGCACACGCCCTTCAGGCCGCTGACCTCAATCAGGCGCGCCGCATGATCGCCGGGCGGATTGCGAAACACCGAGCCGCAGCTGGGCAGGCCGATGGGCTGGGTGCTGTTGCGTTTTTCCAGCAATTCTTTGACTCGCGCCAAGCCGGCCGCGCCGTCGCCGGCCTGCAGTCGCAGTTCCGCGGAAATGAACCATTCACCCGGCCCCCCGCTGGCGGCGTAACCTCCCGCCGGACCCGCCACGCGGCGATACGCGATGTCGAAAGCCGCCGGTTCGCGCCAGCGCCGTACACCGCGACGATCCAGGGTTTCGACCCGCTTCACCCAGGACCAGGTCTCGCCACCGAAGGCACCGGCGTTCATGGCCAGGGCGCCGCCCATGGTCCCCGGGATGCCGGCGAGAAATTCAGCGCCCACCAGATTCAAGCCGGCGCAAAAACGCGCCACCTTATTGCAGGCCACGCCGGCGCCGACCCGCACCGTATATTCGTCCACCTTCGCCAAATCCATCAAGGTACCGGCGATGGCGATCACCGTCCCCGCGATGCCGCCATCGCGCACCAGGAGATTGCTGCCCAATCCCAACCACAGCAGCGGTTCGTCGGCGGGGAGTTGCTGCAGGAACATCGTCAGATCGTCCAGGTCCGCCGGCTCGTAGAAACGGCGCGCCGGTCCACCGACGCGCCACGAGGTATGGCGGGCCATTGGCTCGTCGTGACGAAGCGTGCCGCGCAACGCGCTACGATCCCTGGCCGCCATCATGACGCCCCCTCGCGAAGTTGCTCCGGCAGCTTGGCCGCCGCCGCGCCGATGTCGCCCGCACCCAAGATGAGCAACACATCACCGTTTTGCAGCACGCCTCGCAACACCGCCGGCAAATCCTCCAAGGCATCCACGAATACCGGATCGACTTGACCGCGGGCGCGCACCGCGCGACTGAGCGCCCGGCCGTCGGCGGCGGGGATAGGTTCCTCCCCGGCGGGATAGACTTCCAATAGCACCAGCACATCGATCTCGGAGAGGACCTTGACGAAATCCTCGAAGAGATCGCGGGTACGGCTATAGCGATGGGGCTGGAACACCACCACCAAGCGTCGCCGCGGCCAACCAGCGCGAATCGCCTGAACGGTGGCGGCGATCTCTCGCGGGTGATGGCCGTAGTCATCGATCATCAGCACGGCGCCCGCCGCGATGCCGATCTCGCCATAGAGCTGAAAGCGCCGCCCGATACCCTGAAAGCCGGACAAGGCCCGTTGAATAGCCACATCATCCACACCCAATTCCCGGGCCACGGCGATAGCGGCGAGCGCGTTCAAGACATTATGTCGCCCGGCTAAATTGAGACTGATCTCCAACTCCGCGCCCCGACCCGTCGCCACCGTAAAATGGGTAGTGGCTTGGTGCTGGCGGATGTGCCGCGCCTGCAGGTCTGCCGCTTTTGACAAGCCATAGGTCAGTACCGGCCGCGGTATTTGGGGGAGGCTTTCGGCGATGACAGGATCATCGAGACACATCACGGCCAAACCATAAAAAGGTAGTTGATGCAGGAATTCCATGAAGGTCTGGTGCAGACGCCCGAAGTCGCCGCCATAGGTACTCATGTGGTCGGCATCGATATTGGTCACCACCGCGATCATGGGCGCTAGGTGCAGAAACGAGGCATCACTCTCGTCGGCCTCCGCCACCAGATAGTCGCCGCCGCCCAAACGTGCATTACTGCCGATGCTGTTGAGTCGGCCGCCTATGACGAAGGTGGGATCGAGCCCGCCCTCCGCCAAAAGACTGGCGATGAGACTGGTGGTCGTAGTCTTGCCGTGAGTACCGGCCACGGCGATGCCGTAGCGGAAACGCATCAACTCGGCGAGCATCTCGGCGCGCCGCACCACCGGGATACGGCGGCGATGGGCCTCCTCCACCTCGGTGTTGGCTTGATCGACTGCGGTGGAGACCACCACTACGTCGCTGCCATCCACCCAGCGGGCATCGTGGCCGATGTGCACGCTTAAGCCCAAGGCGCTCAACCGACGTGTCAGGGCATTGTCTTTGATGTCGGAGCCGGACACGCTGTAACCCAGGTTGTGCAACACCTCGGCAATACCGCCCATCCCCACGCCACCGATGCCGACGAAGTGAATTTGCGAAATGCGGCGCATGCGCTCCCGCATCGGCGACTTCACATCGCGCAGCGTTTGCTCAGCCATGAGCCACCTCCCAACACTGTTCCGCCACCCGTTCCGCGGCATGGGGCTGCGCCAGGCACCGCGCCGCTTGCGCCATTGCCGACAAGCGAGCGCGATCCAACAGCGAGACCAGCAAGTCGCGTAATCTTTCAAGGGTGAGATCCCGTTGCTGCACTACCACTGCGGCACCGGCAGCGGCTAGAGAGGCGGCATTGCGGGTTTGATGATCATCCACCGCATGAGGGTAAGGGACCAAGATGGCGGCTACGCCCGCCGCCGCAAGCTCCGCTACGGTCAAGGCGCCGGCGCGGCATACTACCAGGTCCGCCCATGCATAGGCTGCCGCCATATCTTCGATAAAGTCCTCCACGCGCGCCGCTACGCCGGCGCATCGATAGGAATCGCGCGCCTCGTCAATATTCCGGCTGCCTGCCTGATGCCAAATCTCGGGGGGCGATGGCAACTGCGCGATGGCTTGCGGCACCACTTCATTCAAGGCGCGCGCGCCGAGACTCCCGCCCAGCACTAACAAGCGTAGCGCAGCACTTCGTCCCGCGAAGCGCTGCTTGGGCGCGGGCAACTCGGCGATGGCACGGCGCACCGGATTACCGGTGAGAACTACCCGCTTGGTGTGGAATGTACCGGGGAATGCCTCCAATACCCGCCGCGCCAAGGGCGACAGCAAACGATTGGTCAAGCCGGCGATGGCGTTCTGCTCATGGATTACCAGCGGCTTGCGTAACAACCACGTCACCACCCCGCCGGGGCCAGTGACAAAACCGCCCATACCCAATACCACCACCGGGCGTTGCCGTATCATCACCGCCAATACCTGCAATGCCGCCCACAGCAGCCGCCACGGCGCCAGCAGCCATACCAGCGCGCCTTTACCGCGCAGCCCCGACACCGCCACCCATTCTATCTTGATGCCCGCGGACGGCACCAACTTGGCCTCCAAGCCGTGGCGTGTCCCCAACCAAAATACCTCGGCGCCTCGCTCGCGTAACTCCGCCGCCACCGCCAATGCCGGAAATACGTGACCGCCGGTACCGCCCGCCATAATCATCACCCGCATCACCGGCTCTTCCTCCCGCGCGGGAAGCGCGTCTCATAATCGACGCGCATCAACAAGGCCACCGCCATACACATCACCACGATGCTGGAACCGCCGTAACTCATTAGGGGCAAGGTTAGGCCTTTGGTGGGCAGAGCTCCCATATTCACGCCCATATTGATAAAGGCCTGTAGGCCGATCCACATGCCGATGCCGTAGGCCAGATAGGCGGCAAAACGATTGCCGCTCTGTTCGGCGCTATAGGCGATGAAGAAGGCGCGCCATACCACCACGGTGAACAACGCGATCACCGTTACCACGCCCAGCATGCCCAATTCCTCCGCCAACACCGCGAACAAAAAATCGGTGTGCGCCTCTGGCAGGTAAAAGAGTTTCTGGATGGATCCGCCCAGGCCCACACCTGACCATTCGCCGCGGCCGATGGCTATCAATGCCTGGGTAAGTTGAAAACCACTGTTGAAAGGATCGGCCCACGGATCGAGAAACGTGGTCAGACGCACGAGTCGATACGGCGAGGTCAGAGCTACCCCCGCCAGCACTGCCAGCACCGCGGCAAGCAGCGCCGAGAATTGCCACAAACGCACGCCGCCCAAGAACATCAACCCCAAGGCGGTGGCGAACATCACGGCGGTGCTGCCGAAGTCCGGCTCCAGCAACAACAGCGCCGAAAGTACCGTCAAAATAGCCAGCGGCTTTAAAAAACCCTTCAGGGAAGTGCGTACCTCCTCACCCCGGCGTACCAAATAGCCGGCCAGATAAATAATCACGAACAACTTTACCAACTCCGATGCCTGCAAATTAAAGAAACCCAAATGCAGCCAGCGGATGCTGCCGTTTACCTGACGCCCCACGCCGGGGATCAACACCGCCACCAATAAGGCCGCACCCGCAATTAACAACACCATGCCGCCCTTTTCCCAATACACCAAACGGGTGCGCATGATCGCCGCTGAGGTCAAGACCCCGACGCCGACATACGCGAGTTGATGCAGAAAATAATAGAAGGGCTGCCCGAACTGGCGATCCGCCAAACTCACCGAGGCCGATGCCACCATCACCAGACCGAGTATCAACAGGACCAACACCGCCCCGGCCAGCCATGGATCGCACCACGGATCCGGCTCACTGCTGTTGCGTGCCTGACGCTGTTCCAGAAAGTTGAGGGGAGAAAAGCGATCGAGGTTCAGCATGTCAGCCTCCGCCGCACCGCCGCGATGAACATCTCACCGCGATGATCATAGCCCTTGAACATATCGAAGCTGGCGCAGGCGGGCGACAGCAATACCGTATCGCCCGCCTGGGCTAAGCGTGCGGCCTGCGCCACGGCCGCCTCCATATCTGCGACGCGCACTACCTGCACCACGCCCGCCAAGGCACGCTCGATCAGCGGCGCATCTTGTCCCAGCAACACCACGGCGCGCGCCTTGGCCGCCGCCGCTGCTCTAAGAGGCGTGAAATCCTGGCTTTTACCCAAGCCGCCGGCAATCAACACCACCTTGCCCGGCATACCCTGCAAGGCCGCCAGGGTTGCGCCGACATTCGTGCCTTTGGAATCGTTGTACCACGTCACGCCGTCACGGTTCGCCACCCATTGGGTGCGATGGGGCAGCCCGGCGAAACGGCGCAACGTAGCGAGCATGCAGGCCATGGGCACACCGACCGCATCACCCAGCGCCAAGGCCGCCAAGGCGTTGGCGATGTTGTGCAGACCTTTTATAGGCAGCTCCGCCGCGGCCAGCAAAATCTCCGCGCCCTTTGCCAAGCAGAGCTCGCTTTGCCGTTCACGCACGCCGAAGTCGCCCGGCGCCGGTTCGCTTAGACCGAAACGCACCGTATTGCGCCCCGGCTCGATCATGGAGCAAACCAAAGGATCATCGGCATTAATCACCATCACGCCGTTGCCGCGATAAATGCGCTGTTTGGCGACTGTGTAGTCGCTCAAGCCGCGATAGCGATCCATGTGGTCGGGGCTGATGTTGAGTACCACCGCCGCCGCGGCATTTAAGCTGTAGGTGGTTTCCAATTGGAAACTGGACAGTTCCAGCACATAGAAATCAGACTCATCCTTTATGCCCACAGCGGGGAGGTATTATGCCCACAGCGGGGCTGGCATTCGCCAATAAATCCAGAGCGGGCGGGCCGAGATTGCCGCCCACCCGCACTTGGAGACCGGCATCGCGAATCATCTCGCCCACCAGCGTCGTCACCGTGCTCTTACCGTTGGCGCCGGTTACCGCGACAATCGGCGCGCGCGCCGCGCGGGCAAACAGTTCGATATCGCCCACCGCCTGCGCGCCGTCGCGAATCGCCGCGGCGATGGCGGGTTCCGCCACAGCCACACCCGGGCTGACGATGAGACGTTGCGCGCGCGCCAATAATGCGGCGTCAAAACCGCCGAGAGACAATGCCGCCCGGGGAAATTCTCTAAGAAATTCGGCCAAGCCCGGCGGCGACTCGCGACTATCCACTACCACGAAAGATTCACCGCGCTGGGCAAGAAAGCGGGCACAGGAAAATCCGGTCTTGCCCAGTCCTACGATGACATTGGGTAAATCCCGCTTCGCCATTATCATCCAGTCCTGGTTGTGTGCCGCATGCGCCATTACCGGATCTTCAAGCTCGCCAAGCCGACCAGCACCAGCAGCACCGTCACGATCCAGAAGCGCACGATCACCCGCGGTTCCGGCCAACCCTTCAATTCGAAATGATGATGCAACGGCGCCATGCGGAAGATGCGTTTGCCGGTGAGCTTGAAAGAGGCCACTTGCAGGATTACCGACAATGTCTCCATGACGAATACCCCGCCCATGATGAACAGTACGATCTCCTGGCGCACAATCACCGCCACCACGCCTAAGGCCGCGCCCAGCGCCAGGGCGCCGATGTCGCCCATGAACACCTGCGCCGGGTAGGCGTTGAACCACAGAAATCCCAGGCCCGCGCCCACCAAGGCGCCGCAAAATACCGCCAATTCACCCACGCCGGCGATGTAGGGAATCCCCAGGTATTCGGCGAATTTTATGTGGCCGGTGACATAGGCGAAGATCCCCAAAGCCCCCGCCACCAATACCGTGGGCATGATAGCCAAACCGTCCAGACCGTCGGTAAGATTGACCGCATTGCTGGTGCCCACGATCACCAAATAGGCCAACAGGATGAAGCCGATCCCCACTTCCAGATAGGTTGCCTTGAGGAACGGCACCACCAGACGGGTTTCTTCCGTGGATTGCGCGCCAATATAAAGTACGGCGGCGGCAGCGATAGCCACCAAGGACTGCCAAAAATATTTGGCCTTGGCCGGCAGTCCCTTGGAATTTTTCAATACGAGTTTGCGGTAGTCGTCCACCCAGCCGATGACGCCGAACAGCGTAGTCACGGCCAGCACTATCCATACATAGCGATTGGCGAGATCCGACCACAGCAAGGTACTTACAGCGATCGCCACCAATATCAGGGCGCCACCCATGGTGGGCGTACCGGCCTTCTTGAAATGACTTTCGGGACCCAACTCGCGAATCTGCTGCCCTATCTGCAATGAACTGAGACGACGGATCATGGCGGGACCGGCGATAAAGGAAAACACCAGTGCGGTTAGCACGCCGAGGATGGCGCGCAGCGTGATGTACTGGAACACATTGAAGCCGTGATAGCGTTCGGCAAGCCATTGGGCGAGATAGAGCATCATGGCTGCAAGCCCTTTGCCGCCGATCTTGTCTTGCCGTCGCCCGGCGCCAGCAGCGCCTCCACCACCCGTTCCATCTGCATGCGCCGCGAACCCTTGACCAATATAGTGACGGGTCGCAGCGACGTATCGCTTAATGTTTTTGATAAAGCGGCGATCAGCTCCGCCTGTGTAGGGAAATGCTTCGCCCCGGCGCCAAAGCGTTCCGCCGTGAAACGGCTCAACATACCGACAGTGAATAATTTTTCCACGCCGCTGGCGCGCGCTTCTTCACCCATTGCAGCGTGCATGTCTTGCGCGCCGACGCCCAGCTCGCCCATGTCGCCCAACACCACAATCTTTCTAGTCGGCGCCATGGCGAGCACCTGCAAGGCGGCCCGCAGCGAATTGGGATTGGCGTTATAGGTGTCGTCCAAAATCCGCAGGCCCGCAGCCATGAGCTTAAGTTGCAAACGGCCTTTTACCGTTTGCAAACCGGCCAACCCTCTCTCGATATCCTGCGTCGTGGCGCCGGCCGCCAAGGCGGCCGCGGCGGCGGCGGCGGCATTGATCACATTATGGTGACCGCACAATTGCATGCGCACGGCGACATCCCCGCCGGAGGTGCGCAAACTGAAGCGCATCGCCATAGCGTCGCCCACCTCCATCTGCTCCGTACCCGCTAACACGGTGACATCCGCCGCCTGATCCACGCCGAAACGCAGCGTGCGGCGGGTACCGATGAGTCCCTGCCATAACACGGCGAAACGATCGTCGGCGTTAACCACCGCTATGCCATCATCGCCCAAGGCCTGAAACAGCTCCCCTTTGGCGCGCGCCACGCCCTCGATACTGCCGAAGCCTTCCAGGTGCGCCGTACCGGCATTGGTAACCACCCCTACAGTGGGCCGCGCCAAGCGTGCCGTATAGGCGATCTCGCCGGCGTGATTGGCGCCCATCTCGATCACCGCATAACGGTGCTCGTCACGCAGGCGCAACAGGGTGAGGGGCACACCGATGTCGTTGTTCAAATTCCCTTGGGTGGCCAATACCGCGCCGCGCTGCGCCAGGATCGCCGCGATCATCTCCTTGACCGTGGTCTTGCCGTTGCTGCCGGTAACCGCCACCACCGGAATGTTGCGGCGGGCGCGCCATGCGGCGGCGAGTCTACCCAGGGCCAAAAGCGTATCTTCCACCTGAATGACGGGTAAGATGTTGGGCGCGGGGCGATTGACCATGGCCGCCACCGCGCCCTGGGCACGAGCCGCATCGACAAAATCGTTGCCGTCGAAATTCGGACCTTGCAAGGCCACGAACAAGGCGCCGCGCCGCAAACTGCGCGTATCGGTGCTGACGCTGTCGAACACGACATCCTCGCCTTGCACTCGACCGCCGGCCATGACGGCGGCTTGGCTTAGCGGCATCATCGACTCCACTCCGCCAAATAGCGCTGCACGGCTTCCTGATCGCGAAAAGGTAATTTGCGCCTGCCGACATGCTGGGTGTCTTCATGGCCCTTACCGGCCACCAATACCACATCATCCGCGCCAGCCTGTTGCACGGCGGCGGCGATGGCGGCCGCGCGATCATGCATCACCGTCACCGCCCTATTATCGGGGATGCCGCCGATGATCTCGTCGGTGATCCGCGCCGGTTCTTCAGTGCGGGGATTGTCGTCGGTGATGATCACGTGATCCGCCAAGCGCGCCGCGGCACCGCCCATCAACGGCCGCTTACCGCGATCGCGATCGCCGCCGCAACCAAAGACGCACCACAGCTGTCCCCGGCAATGTTCGCGCAAAGCGGTCAGCGCCTGTTCCAAGGCATCGGGGGTGTGGGCATAATCAACCACTACCAAGGGGCGACGGCCGTCGCCGCCAAAACACTCCATGCGCCCTATCACCGGGCGTACCTGGGCAAGCCGTTGCAGGGCTTCGGGCAAGGCCATGCCCTTCACCAGCAGGACAGCTAAGACTGCCAACAGATTACTGGCGTTAAATCGACCGAGGAGCGGGCTGTGCAAACTCCCCGCTCCCCAGGGGGTCTGCACGGACATTACCAAACCGCTGCGACTGAGTTGCACCACGGTACCTTGCACATGAGGCACACGCGCCGCCGCGGCCGTACCCAAACCGTAACTCACCGCCGTCACGGTGGGACGAATACTGGCAAGTATCTCTCGGCCAAACTCATCGTCACCGTTTACTACGGCATAACGCAGGCCGGGCGCCTGAAACAAGCCGTGCTTGGCCGCCCCATAGGCGGCCATGTCACCGTGGTAATCCAAGTGATCGCGGCTCAAGTTGGTAAACACCGCAGCGGCGAATGTCACACCGGCGACCCGCCCTTGATCTAGGGCATGGGAAGAGACCTCCATGGCGACGCTGCGGGCGCCGGCTGCACGCATATCGGCGAACAAGCGATGCAGCGTGACGGCATCGGGTGTGGTGTGCGTGCCCGGCGTCAATCTACCTGCCAAACCATTACCGAGTGTGCCAACGATACCGCAGGGACGATCGTCGCGATGTAAGGCATGAGCGAGAAATTGGCTGCAAGAGGTCTTGCCGTTGGTGCCGGTGATCCCCACCACGAATAAATCGCGGGAAGGATAACCGTAAAAACGCTCGGCGATCACACCCGCCTGTCGAGAGAGCTTGGGCACCGCCAGCAGGGGCACCGTACCGACTTGCGCGGACGAGAATGCACCTTCGCCTTCCTCGATCTCATAAGCCACGGCGATGGCGCCGCGCGCCACGGCGGCGGCGATAAATTCATGGCCGCGCTGCACCAGCCCGTTGCAGGCCAAAAACAGATATCCGGCTTGCACCTCGCGGCTGTCCAGGGCGACGCCCTGTATCGCTCGATCATCGCCTGCGCGGACCGCCGCGACTCCCTCCAGCAGTTCGCTGAGCCACACGCCGCCTTCCCGGGATTGGCGCGCCGGCATCATGATACCCCCGCCTTTGCCATCTTGGTTCCGTTCAAGGAGGGCAGATCGTCGGGGGCGATATCCAGTAAACGCATGGCACCGTTCATCACCCGGCTGAATACCGGCGCCGCCACCAAGCCGCCGTAATAGCGGTCGCTGCGCGGATCATTGATCACCACCACCATCACTAAGCGCGGCCGAGTCGCCGGGATCATGCCCGCGAACAGCGCGACATAGCTGTCTTCCTCATAGCCGCCCGGGGTGGATCTACGTACCGTACCGGTCTTGCCGGCGACGTGATAACCCGGCACTCGCGCCAACCCGCCGGTACCTTCATCGCTAACTACGCCTTCCAACATGGCGATCACCTGCCGCGCGGTTTTGGCTTTCATCACCCGTTCGCTTTCTTGTGCATTTTCCACAGGTACGAATGAAACGGGCTTGAGTTCACCGCCCGCCGCCAAGGCCGCGTAGGCGCGCGCCAATTGCAGGGTGGATACCGACAGGCCGTAGCCATAGGAGAAGGCGGCATGATCAATGGGGTACCAGTGATGATAATCCGGCAAAGTTCCCGCCGTCTCTCCGGGGAATTCGGCCCCGCTCATGGTGCCGAAACCCACCTTGCGGAACATCGTCCACAAACGTTCGGCGGGCAGGGACAGCGCGATCTTGCTGGCGCCAACATTGCTGGATTTCGCGATGACGTTACTGACATTGATCAACCCGTAGTCGTGGGTATCGTGAACGGTGTTGGACCCCACCCGTAAGGTGCCCGGCTCGGTGTCGATCAAGGTATCGGGGCGATATTGGCCGGATTCCAGTGCCATGGCCACGGTAAACGGCTTCACTGTTGAACCCGGTTCGAACACATCGGTGACGGCGCGATTGCGATAATGACTGCTGCGCAAACTATCGCGGTTATTAGGATTGTAGGTGGGTTGATTGACCATGGCCAACACCTCTCCGGTCTTCACGTCCAGCACCACCGCCGAACCCGATGCCGCCCGATTTTCCTGCACTGCCGCCTTGAGTTCGCGATAAGCTAGATATTGAATACGTCGATCGATGCTGAGTTTCAGATCCCGGCCCGGCACCGGCTCATTGATGCGTTCCACCGTTTCCACGATGCGTCCCAAACGATCCCTAATCACCCGCATGCTGCCCGGCGTTCCACGCAGCACCTGTTCGTAGGCGAGTTCGGCGCCTTCCTGGCCCACATCATCCACATTGGTAAAACCCAGCACATGACCGGCCACTTCGCCGGCCGGATAGTAACGGCGGTACTCCCGTTGCGTGGACACTCCGGGGATATCAAGCGCCATCACCTGATCCGCCAAGGCCGGCGGCACGTCGCGCTTGAGGTAGACGAATTCGCGATTGGAATTTTCGCGCAAACGCTCCCTGATCCAGCGCACATTCAGATCCAGCAGTTTAGCGAGGCGCGACCATTGCGCCGGCACCTCCGACAATTGCTGGGGATCGGCCCAAATGGAATCCACGGGGGTACTGATGGCCAAGGGCTCGTTATTGCGGTCGGTAATCATACCGCGATGGGCCGGAATGCTTACTACCCGCAAAGAACGGGCATCGCCCTGCTCCTGCAAAAAGGCTTGATGCAGCAGTTGTAGATCCACCGCCCGCCACAACAACAGACCCGCTGCCGCCATCATCACGCCGAGCAAAAATATGCGCCGCCCTCGATAAGATGCTGCACCCTTATTTATCGTCATGGTTGCAAAATCACCACTTGGCCGGGATCGGGACTCACCATCCCCAACTTAGCGCCTGCGCTTCCTTCTACCCGACCATGCGTTGTCAGGGTGCTCTGCTCCAATTGCAGTTGCCCCCATTCAATATCCATGGCGTCCCGAGATTTATGCAGGGACTGCAGCTCCACGAACAACTTGCGGTTTTGGTGTTTGGCGTACACAACGCCCAAGGCGGACACCACCAACAGCGTTATCATCGCTATAATGGTACGCACCGGGGGCTTCTTAACTTGCTGGGATGTTCGAAGACTCATAATTTTTCCGCCGCCCGTAATACGGCGCTGCGCGCGCGCGGATTGGCCGCCAGTTCCGCATCACTGGGAAATAGCGGTTTACCCACTACTCGCATGGTGGGCTTGAAAGCCGTCGCCGGTACCGGCATACCGGGAAGAATGTCGCTGCCGCCCCGCGCTTCGTCGCGCATAAAGCGTTTGACGATACGATCCTCCAATGAATGAAAACTGATGACCACGAGACGACCGCCGGGCGTCAGCACCTTTAATGCTTGACGTAAACTCTGCTCCAAGTCCTGCAGTTCGCGGTTAATATGAATACGGATGGCCTGAAAGGTTCGCGTCGCCGGATGCTTGTCGCGCTCCCAAGCGGGATTGGCGGCGGCCACTATCTCCGCCAGTTGCAGGGTCGTTGTGATGGGTGCCGCCTGCCTTGCTCGTATAATTGCCCTGGCGATACGCTTGGCAAAGCGTTCTTCACCGTAAATCTTTAGCGCGTGAGCGATATCGGTTTCGGCGGCACGCGCCAACCACACTGCGGCACTTTCGCCTTGAGTAGTGTCCATGCGCATGTCCAATGGTCCCTCGCGGAGGAAACTGAATCCCCGCTCCGCCGTATCCAACTGAGGCGACGATACCCCGAGGTCGAACAATATCCCGTTCACCTTGCCCGACACCGCCTCGATCTCCGCGAAGTACTCCAACATGGCGAACGAACCCTGAAAAACTGTAAAGTGGCGATCCCTCGCCGACCGTTCCCTGGCCACCTCCACCGCCTGTGGATCCTTATCAATGGCGATGAGGCGTCCGCCTAAATCCAATCGCTGCAAAATCGCAGCGGTATGACCACCCCGCCCGAAGGTTGCATCCACATAGATGCCCGCGGCATGTATGTGAAGCGCCGCCATCACCTCCTGTAACATCACGGGGAGATGGACCTTTTCTTCGGCCATCGGCGCTACAGGGAAAGCGTTTCCAGTTCCGCCGGCAGAGGCTGGTCGCTGTCGTCTTCCGTCAGCCACTGCTCGCGACGCTCTTCCCAACTCCCCTCGCTCCACAATTCAAAGCGATTGCCTTGCCCGATCAACACTGCCCGTTTATCCAAGTCAGCGAACTCACGTAGTGGGGGCGGTAACAGTATCCGGCCGGCGCTATCCAACTCCACCTCGGTGGCGTGCCCGATCAATAGGCGCTGCAAGCGACGCGCTCGTTCGTTGAAACTGGGGAGTTTGACCAGTTTGCGCTCGATCTCTTCCCACTCGGGCAGGGGGTAAACCAGCAGGCAGCGATCACGGTCTACGGTGAGCACCAATTGGCCGCGGCAGCTTTCCTGGAGACGATCGCGGTACTTGACCGGCATTGCCAAGCGGCCTTTTGCATCCAAATTGAGTGGATTGACCCCGCGAAACACCCCGTCCCCCCTCATCACCACGCTGCAAATATTCCACCATTACCCACTTTTTCCCACTTCGAAACACTATAGGTAGCGTAATGCCCCCATGTCAAGAAAATTTGCTGGGAAATTTCTACCATTCCTGCTTACACGACAGTAACTTAGGCGAACAAACCGAACCTGGAAATGAAGTGCGATAAAAACAAGAAGCACTCTAAATCAGCAGCTTGAGAAAGGGTCTTTGGACGATGGTTTAAGAAATTAGGCGGCGAATCGCTTCAAATAAAAATGTAAAAGGAGTCGGCCGATAAGCCGGGTTCTGTCGTGGACAGTCATTCGTCTGCGATGTGTGTCACCACACACCTGTAGCGACCTACCCGGGGACAGCGCGGGCCACGCCAAGTCCCCCTATTTGGCCTTGCTCCGGGTGGGGTTTACCGTGCCGCGGCGTGTTGCCACCCGCGCGGTGCGCTCTTACCGCACCATTTCACCCTTACCTGCCCCTAGCGGGACATCGGCGGTATATTTTCTGTGGCACTTTCCGTGGGCTCACACCCCCCAGGCGTTACCTGGCACCCTGCCCTATGGAGCCCGGACTTTCCTCCACATCCCCGCAGGGACACAGCGACTGCCTGGCCGACTCCGGACTATAAGATACAAGTGAAAAGAGTAAAGTAAAAGCAGAAAGAGAGACGGGATAATCAATTTTACCGATCATTCCCCCCTTTTTTAACGCTTCAACATTTTTCTCTTTCACTCTGCAGTTTTATCGCTGTTTGATACAGCCGATTCCTTTTTTCGCCGCTAATCCTTGCCGCCAAGGCCACCGCCTGCTTAAGCGGTAATTCTTCAAGCAGGATTTCCAGAAGACGCTGTGAATCGTGTCCATCGGCGCCATTATCGACAACAGGCCCAGCACCTTGTACCACGATCACGCATTCGCCCTTTTGTTGTTGCGGATCTTCTTGCACCCAGCGTAACAAACCTTCAAGGGTGTCCTTGCGAATGGTCTCGTATAATTTGGTTAACTCCCGCGCCAGCACCGCCTCGCGTGTACCCCCGAATATCTCTGTCATCTCCCTCAAGCTCGCGGCCAAGCGGTGCGGCGCCTCGTAAAACAATAAAGTACGGTCTTCCGCGCGCAACCTTGTCAATCGCCCGCGGCGTGCGGCGCTCTTGGCGGGGAGAAAGCCTTCGAAGGCAAAGCGATCGGTAGGCAGGCCCGATCCCGCCAAGGCCGCCGCTACCGCGCTGGCGCCTGGAATCGGAACAACCCGAATGCCCGCGGCATGGGCGGCGCGCACCAGGTGATAACCGGGGTCGCTCAATAAAGGAGTACCGGCGTCGCTTATCAGCGCCACACTGTCTCCGCCGCGCAGGCGGTCAATCAATTTCTCCGCTTCTTGCCGCTCGTTATGCTCATGGAAAGCAAGGCATGGCGTACTGATGCCGAAATGGCGCAGCAAACCGGCGCTATGCCGGGTATCTTCCGCTGCAATAAGCGTCACGCCACGCAACACCTCGACCGCCCGCGGCGATATATCGCCGAGATTGCCGATGGGCGTAGCAACTATATATAGCGCACCTTTTACAATTGACACCTGCTGAACACCTGCCGATACTGTGACGCTTGTGACATTTATATACCGCCACGCATCGCGTGATCGCCGTAACAGCTTCTCTTTTTTGCGTATGGATACCAGACCCGCCCAAACTACATCATGAAGGCGACCACTACAATCCACCGCTACTGGGCGCGGCTGCTTATATTGACGCTCTCCCTAGCCGCTTGCGCCACCGGACCACAATCGAAACAAGAAACGGCCGCTTCCCCCGCCGCCTTGGAGAACAAGGCGCGCAGCGCCGCTGACGGTGGCGATTATGCCATTGCGGCTCGGAAATACCTTGAACTGGCGGCACTCTCCAGAGACGCCGCACGTTATGAGTACTTATTGAGCGCCGCCGAGGCATTTTGGCACGGCAACTTTATCGAGCAGGCCAAGCAAACCTTGCGCTCCCTGCCAACCGACGGCCTTAAGCCGCTACAACTCAGCCGGCGGCAAACGGTCACCGCCGCGGTGGCCTTGGCGGAGCACCATCCCCGTACAACCCTAATCGCGCTACAAACGGCTTTACAAACCGACACCCCGCCGGCGCTGAGCGCCACCATCCATGAATTGCGCGCCACGGCCTATAGCCAACTCGGCAACTTTTTGGAAGCGGCGCGAGAGCGGGTCGCCCTAGCGCCCCTGTTAACTGATCGACAAGCCGCGCATCGTAATGAACAGGCGCTGTGGCAAGCCTTGATGTCATTGTCCGGTACCGCTTTGGAAAGTCTGCGTAGCGCGCCGCCGCCGGATATCTTGAGCGGCTGGTTGGAATTGGCGATTATCGCCAAGACCGCGCTCACTCAAACCACCGCCTTGGATCAACGCATTGCTGACTGGCGCACCCGCTATCCCCACCATCCCGCCTCGGAAGATTTGATGGCATCCTTGTTGGCGCAGCAACCGGAGAGACTTCGTAGTCGACCTGCGCATATCGCGCTGCTATTGCCCTTGAGCGGCCCCTTTGCCAAATCGGCGGAAGCGATACGGGACGGCTTTCTTGCCGCCTACTTCCAAAGGCCGGCGCAAGACTATCTGCCCGTCATCCAGGTCTATGACACCACCGGAACCGTAGACATCGTCCAACTCTACGGTCAGGCGGTCAAGGACGGCGCGGAATTTGTGGTGGGGCCGCTGGAAAAAGACGCCATCACCGCCTTGCGCCAAAGCAATATCGTCACCACCCCGACGCTGGCGCTCAACTACACAGACAGCAACGACCCCGCCCCCGCGGATCTATATCAATTCGGTTTGGCCCCTGAAGACGAAGCACGCATGGTGGCGGAGCGCGCCTGGCTGGAAGGTCATCAACAGGCCTTGGCGATTATCCCCGAGGGAGATTGGGGCAATCGCACCTTCCATGCCTTCGCGGAATACTGGCAACAACTGGGCGGCACAGTGGTCGGCGTTAACACCTACGCCGTCAACAGCGACGATCAATCTTCCTCGCTGCGCAAGTTGCTCAACATCGATGATAGCGAGGCCCGCGCGCGCGCGCTGCGCAACACCTTGCAAACCGATATCAAATTCGAGGCATGGCGCCGCCACGATGCCGATTTTATTTTCATGTTGGCGTTTCCGCGCCAAGCGCGGCAGATACCGCCGCAGTTGAAGTTCTTATATGCCGGAGATTTGCCCATCTACGCGACTTCACATATCTTCGATGGCCGCTTGGACCGGGCCAAAGATCGCGACCTGGACGGGGTAATATTCACCGACATTCCGTGGCTGCTGACCCCTCAGCAGTTTCCGTTACGAGGCAAGACCCGCGAATTGTGGCCGGAAACCGCGGACCAATATGCGCGGTTGTATGCCTTGGGACGCGACGCCTACAATTTGATCCCCGACCTCGACACATTGCGCGCCTCTCCCTATGAAGAATTCCCCGGCGCCACCGGGCGTCTAATCATTAACGATTTTAATCGTATTCGCCGCATCTTGCTGTGGGCGCGCTTTTCGGGCGGGCTGCCGCGGCTGTTGCCGCAAATCGCCATAACCCAGCAATAATGGATCCGCGCCGTATGCCGCCCGGGGAACGCGGCCAAGCCGCGGAGACTCGAGCGTTGCGCTTTCTGCTCGACCAAGGACTGAAACTCGTCGCCCGCAATTACCGTTGCCGCTACGGCGAAATCGACCTGATCATGAGCGCTGGCGGTGTCATAGTTTTTGTCGAGGTGCGTTATCGCGGTAATCGCCGTTTCGCCGACGGCGCCGAATCTATTGACCGCCGTAAACGATCCAAACTGACCGCGACCGCGCTGCACTATCTGCAAGCCCATCCCAAGGCCGCCGCGCAAGCGGCGCGCTTTGACGTAGTAGCCATTGCGGCTGACAAGGTGGAGAATAATAACCTGCGATGGATCCCTAATGCCTTTGGAGTCGACTTATGATGTCCCTATGTAGCGAAGAAGGAGCACTAGCTTGAAGCACATGATTAAACCGGCGGGAAGCATCCTGGCATGCCTAGCCGTCCTGTTCGCGCTCATCCAGCTGCAGGGCTGCGTGGGAGGTATCATTGCCGCCGGCGGCGCGGGCGCCGCGGTGGCCGTTGACCGACGCAGCGCCGGCACCATCGTCGATGACCAGGCCATCGAGCTCAAAATCAGCAAGGCGATTAACGAAGATGAGGACCTGGGCGAGAGGGCCCATATCAACATCACCAGTTACGATAACATCGTCTTGCTGACCGGTGAAACACCTACCGAGGCCATGCGCGATCGCGTCATTGACATAGCCCGCTATATGGAAAAGGTGCGCAAGGTCTACAATGAAATTGTGGTCGCCGAACCCACTACCGTCAAATCCCGAAGCGAAGACAGCTGGATAACCGCCAAGGTGAAGGCTAAATTGCTCAGCCTCAAAGAGGCGAGTTCCGCCAACACCAAGGTCGTCACGGAGAACCGTACCGTCTATTTAATGGGAATTGTCAGCCATGCGGAAGGGAATGCCGCGACGGAGGCGGCGCGATTTATCGAAGGCGTCGCGAGGGTAGTGCCGTTGTTTGAATATCTGGACTAAAGTCCCGCACACGCCCGACATGTTGCCCTCCGGATTTCTCAATACCTTGCAACAAACAGCGGGTGACGCCAATGTCGTCACCGATCCCGCCGACTGCTGGCCATACGGCTATGACAACAGCCGCCGCCACGCCCTGCCCGAAGCGGTTGTCTTCGCCACCCGCCACGAAACAGTACGCGACATCGTAGGCCTGTGTTACCGCTACGCAATACCGCTGGTTGCGCGCGGCCGCGGCACCGGCACCACCGGCGCCACCGTACCGCTGCAAGGCGGCCTGGTATTGTCGCTGGAGCGCATGGATAAGATCATTCATATCGACGTCGACAACCGGGTGATGGTGGTTCAACCGGGCGTCACCAATCAAGCCGTGCAACAGGCCGCCGCCGCCCACGGTTTCTTCTGGCCACCCGATCCCACCAGTGCGGCCTTTTGCACAGTGGGCGGCAATCTTGCGTACAATTCTGCGGGACCGCGCGCGGTGAAATACGGCACGCCGCGCGAAAATACCCTGGGGCTGCACGCCGTGACCGGCAGCGGCGCGGAAATTCGCACCGGCGTTTACACCACCAAGGGCGTAGTGGGTTATGACCTGACACGCTTATTGATCGGATCGGAAGGTACCCTGGCGGTTATCACCGAGGCAAGCTTGAAATTGACGCCCGTACCGGAAACCAAGCGGATGCTGCAGGCGGTCTACCTCGACATGCGCAGCGCGGCGCAGGCGGTATCGCGCATCATGGCACAAGCGGTGACGCCCTGCGCACTGGAATTCATCGACGGCCGCGCCATCGCCATGATCCGTGATTATGCGCAGATATCTCTCCCGGAGAATGCCGGCGCCATGCTCATGATCGAAGTAGACGGCCAACATGCGGGTATCGATGCCGCCGTGGACAGTATTCGCGCCGCTGCCGGCAATGCAGGACTGCTCGACATTACGATCGCCCGCAATCAAGAAGAAACCGCCGCACTTTGGGCGACGCGCAAAGCGTTGTCGCCTGCGCTGCGCACTATCGCCCCCAAAAAGATCAACGAAGATGTGGTGGTGCCCGTGTCACGCATGGCAGAGTTGATCGGCGGCATCGAGGGGTTGGCTCAAGAGTTCGCCATTACCATCGTCAACTTCGGCCATGCCGGCAACGGCAATATCCACGTCAATCTATTGGTCAATCCCGACGATCCCGACGAAATGCGCCGCGCTGAACTCTGTCTCGACCGGGTCTTCGAACTGGTATTAAAGCTCAATGGCACCTTGTCCGGCGAGCACGGCGTCGGTATCGAGAAGCGGGATTTCATAACACGCGAGATCGCGGCGCCGGCATTGGAATTGATGCGCGGCATCAAAACACTCTTTGACCCCAAGGAAATTCTCAACCCCGGTAAAATGCTGCCGCCGGTGTCGGCCGCAAGCCGTTAGCGTTTACTTCACCACCCGCAAGCTGGGCTTGCCGCCCTTCCCCGACGGTGGAGCGTGGGGCCCTTGCGGCGGCGGGCGGTCATCCCGCTCCCGTTCATTACCGAACAGCATTCCTTCACCGTTCTCGCGGGCATAGATCGCCACTACCGCCCGCGGTGGAACCGCCACCTGCTGCGACACGCCGGCGAAACGGGCGCTAAAAGTGATCCCTTCATCGCTCAACTGCAGTTGTTGAACGGCGCGGGGGCTGATATTTAGAATGATTTGCCCGTCGCGCACATAGGGCTGCGGCAATAATGCGCCTTCCACACTGGCATCCACCGTGATGTAGGGCGTCATGCCGTTGTCGACGATCCAGTCGTAAAAGGCGCGGATCAAATAGGGGCGGTTGGATGTCATCTTCCGCAAGGCTCGGCTCTCACTCCGTCAATATACGGGCTGTACAAGCGACGCACGGTCAACGCTTAGCGCCGCAATTCTTTTTCCGCGGCGGATAAACTGCTTTTGAAGGTGCGCCTGGAAAAAAACCGCTCCGCATAGGCGGCCACCGCCTTTGCCTCGACGGGCAATTCGATGGCATACGAAGGCAAGCGCCACAGTAAGGGCAGTAAGGTGCAATCGGCTAAGGTCAATTCATCGCTCATAAAAAAAGGCTTATGTTCAAAGATCGGCGCTATAACGGTCAAGCCGTCGCGTATCGTCTTGCGCGCATGGGCGATTTTTTTTTCATCGCCCGCGGCAAAGGCGTCAAGAAGACCATACCAATCGCGCTCCATGCGGTAGATATATAGCTTGGCGCGGGCGCGGGCCACGGGATCTACCGGCATCAGCGGCGGATGCGGATAACGGTCGTCCAAATATTCCAAGATAATTTGCGTGTTGTACAGCACCAGATCGCGATCCACCAAGGTCGGCACCGAACCGTAAGGATTGAGTTCGGCCAAGTCTTCGAGAAAGATCCCGCTCCCCACCTCAATGACTTCGACGCCGATGCCTTTTTCCGCCAGCACCAAACGCACACGATGGCTTTGTGGACAGTCGGCGCTGGAAAAAAGCGTCATTACAGGTCTTCTACTGGCTAAAATCGCCATGAACCTCTCTCTTGCACCATATCGCCAGGACATCGAAGAGTAAGCGGGATGACGGCGCAACGCGCTCGCCACGTCGAATCTGCAGGGGAAACTTACCCTTTCGCACCTTTGCTGCAACGCGGATTATAACCCATCCCGGACCCATCAAGGGTAGAACCCTATCAAAAACCATAGTGTTCTCGAATCCGCTCATAGGCCGAGAGCATTTGATAGGCTCGCTACGCGGCGAGTTTCATCATCTCATCCGGTAGGTAAACCCTTCGCCACCGGTTTTTCGGTGTGATGTTGACTTAACAGGCGGCGATAGGCCTTTTGATCTCTTCGCCGCCGTCCTGAGTGGAGATATTCAGCACGGCGTAGGGCGCCATGCGCAGAAATTCCATTAACAACTGCGGTAGGGTGCGGCGCTGGCAGCATTCGCGTTTGAATCGCGGCAAAATTTCGTTCAACGGGAAATCGGTTTGCTAGCCTTGGTTGAACAGGTGCATCGCCGCTCGGCGTAATTCAGGGGTCAATCCCAGGCGCGCCATCATGATACGGGCAGCCTCTATCTGGTCTTCACTCACCCAGTCGCCGGCCTTGGCCACATGGCCTATCACCTAGAAAAATGTCGCCATGAAAAAACGGCTTGTATCCGCTGTTGGGCACCGTGGTCGAATCCCACTCGTTCATAGCCAGTGGCGGCGGCCCTTTGATCCGACTTACGTCCCAGGGTTACTCCGCAAGCAAGGCGCCCGGGGATCCCTCCCAACATATAGCCGCAGGCGCCGCACAAGACCCCCTCACCAGCTCACTGCGCCGTCCTCCCTACTTTACCAGGAGGCTGCCGCGATACATGTTCATCTCGCAGTTAAAGCCATATTCGCCGGACCGCGGCGGTTCAAGCCGTACTTCCCGTTCCTCGCCGATGGGCAGATCCGCGCTGACGCCTAATTCGCCGAAGATCACCTTGGCGGCGCACGGGCTCGGATCTTTGCGCAAAAAACGCAGTATCACCGGCCGGCCCTTCGCCACCTCGATGCGGGCGGGTGAGTACACGCCGTCCTCCACCACCACGGTAATGGCGGAATCCACGCGACGGGCAACGGGACGCGACAACCAAAACCACCATACGATGAGTCCAATCAAGACCAGACCCGCGACATTGACCGTCATGGCGGACATCACCGGGTTCCCCTGGCATCAAACCAGCGCAGGCGATTGGCGTTGGACACTACCGTCACCGACGACATAGCCATGGCCGCACCGGCGATCATGGGATTCAGCAACACGCCGAACAGCGGATAGAGCGCCCCCGCCGCCACCGGGATCCCCAACACGTTATAGATGAAGGCGCCGAACAAGTTCTGTTTAATATTACGCAGCGTCGCCCGCGAGATAACGGCGGCGTCCGCCACGCCATGCAACGACCCGCGAATCAGGGTGACATCGGCGCTCTCGATGGCCACGTCGGTGCCGGTACCGATGGCAAACCCTACATCCGCCCGCGCCAAGGCCGGGGCATCGTTGATACCGTCACCCGCCATCGCCACGATCTCGCCGCTGGCTTGCAGGGCGGCCACCTTCGCCGCTTTATCCTGAGGCAGAACCTCGGCGATCACCTCATCCACTCCGACCCGACGGGCAATGGCTTCGGCGGTTATGCGATGATCACCGGTGATCATCACCACCTTCAATCCTAAGGCGCGCAAGCGTTGGATGGCGGCCTTCGAATCGTCCTTGATAGGATCGGCCACCGCCACCAGCCCGGCGGCCTCACCGTCGACGGCAAGATAGATTGGCGTCTGCGCTTCGCGTGCCAGGCCCTCGGCATGCGCCGACAGGCCGTCCAGCGCCACCCGATGGTCACCCAGCCATTTGCGATTGCCGAACAGCACGCTCTTACCTTCGATCACGGCGTGCACGCCGTGACCACTCACCGCGTTGAACTCACTGGCGGCGGCAAGCTGAACGCCGCGGGCGCGGGCCGACTCCATTACCGCCGCCGCCAAGGGGTGTTCGGAGCCCGCCTCCACACTGGCGGCCATGCGCAGCAGCGCCGCCTCTTCCCAACCGTTGACCGCGATGAGGTGCGTCACCGCGGGCTTGCCCTGGGTCACCGTGCCGGTCTTATCTAAAACTACCGTCGTTACCTTGCCGGCCTGCTGCAGGGCGTCGCCGTTACGGATCAGAATGCCATATTCTGCTGCCTTGCCGACCCCCACCATGATAGAGATGGGCGTGGCCAAGCCCAAGGCGCAGGGACAGGCGATAATCAACACCGTCATGGTGGTCACAACGGCAAAGCTCATTGCCGGCTCGGGACCGAAGTTGTACCAGATCAGGAAGGTGAGCACCGCCCCGATCAGCACACTGGGCACAAACACCGCCGCTACCCGGTCCACCAGGCGTCCGATGGCAGGCTTGGCGCTTTGCGCCTTGCGTACCATCTCAATGATCTGCGCCAGCACCGTATCCTTCCCGATGCGTTTGGCCTGATAGAGGAAGGTTCCGGAGGTATTAATGGTGCCGCCCACCACCTCGTTGCCGGTGGCTTTCTCTACCGGCAGCGCTTCCCCGCTAAGCATGGATTCATCCACGTTGGAATGGCCTTCGATTACCACACCGTCCACCGGGAGGCGTTCCCCGGGGCGTACCCGTAACGTCTCGTCCAACCCCACTTCAGCAATGGGCACATCCAGTTCTTGACCGTAACGCACTACCCGCGCCGTTTTGGGCTGCAGGCCGATCAACCGACGTATGGCCTCCGAGGTCCTCCCTCTTGCCCGCATCTCCAAGGCCTGGCCGAGATTGATCAGGGCGATTATGACGGCCGCCGCCTCGAAATAGGCGTGCTGGGCCAGACTGGGTACCTGGTCAGGAAAGGCAACGATGATCATGGAATACAGCCAGGCCGTGCCCGTCCCCATGGCAATGAGGGTATCCATATTGGCGTTGTGTGCCTTGAAGGACTTCCAGGCGCCCAGGAAGAAATGACCCCCGGCATAGGTCATGACAACGGCCGTTGCCACACCCGCCGCCAACCAAAACCCGCGGCCGTCAGGTGTTGACAACTTAGGCAACACCCCGGTCACGCCTCCCAAAAACAATGGAAAACCGATACTTGCCGCGACAATGGCTTTGCCTAACAGGCCCCGATAATAAGCCATTTCGGAGGCTTCTTTAATCGCCTCGTCGTCGGCTCCCCTTAGCTCCGCCGCTTCATAACCCGCCGATTTAATGGCGTCCAGCAAGACCGTCGGGGCTACCGTCCCGGTGACATCCGCGCTGCGATCGGCCAAGTTCACGCTGGCGGTCACCACCCCTGGCACCGCGCGCAGCGCGCCCTCCACCGTAGTCACGCAGCCTGCGCAACTCATGCCGGAAATGGAGAGCCTTATGTGCCCGAGTTCAGCCAAACTCTAATCCTCACTCCACAAACTGTGATCAAATCCCTTTATCCACCACAAAACTCTTGCTCGTCCCCCCTCAAAGGTCGTAGATTCTAAAGGGGATGCGGCAACCGAACAAATTCGCAACACGGCCTGTTTGACGGATAATAAATCCTAAGATTCCGCCCTTAGTGACTAGTTATCCGGGCGACGGCACCGCCAAACAACGGCGGTGAGCGCAGCATTGAAGCTTACACCAAGGGGGAGAGGAAAGGCATGAGCATCAGCCCACGGGAATTGGTTTCCGGCGCCGTCGAGATCGCCGCGCTGCCGGAAATATTTCTCAAGGTCAATGAGATGATCGATAGCCCCCGCCACTCAGCCGCGGATATCGGCCACATCATCAGCCACGACACCGCGCTCAGCGCCCGCCTGCTGAAAATAGCCAACAGCGTCTTCTACGGTTTTCCTTCTCAAATCGATACCATCTCGCGCGCCATCACCGTTATAGGCACCCGCGAACTGCGCGACCTGATTCTCGCCACTTCGGTGATGCGCACCTTTAAGGGCCTGCCTAATGACCTGGTCACCATGGAAGATTTCTGGCGCCACAGTATTTGCTGCGGATTGGCGGCGCGCGCCCTGGCTGCGCATCGCGGCGAACAATTGGTGGAACGCTTTTTCGTGGCAGGCCTGTTACACGACATCGGCAGCCTGTTGGTCTATCGTAAAATTCCGGAATTGGCGCGGGAGGCGCTGTTGCGCGCCCAACACAATGATGTGCCTTTATATCGCGCGGAACAGGAAGTGATGGGGTTCGACCATGCCGCGGTCGGCGTGGAAATCCTGCGCAAATGGAAATTACCGGAAAATCTGCAAGAGTCGACCGAATTCCATCATAGCCCGGGAATGGCGCAGCGTTTCCCGCGCGATACCGCGCTGATTCACATCGCGGATGCCGTGTCCGACGCCTTGCGCTACGGCAATTCCGGCGACCCGCACGTCACCACTGTTGACCACCAAGCCTGGCGATTGGCCGATCTTTCCGACGACAGCATCTCGACGGTCATCGCCGAGGTGGAACAACAATTCAGCAGCGTACTGGAACTATTCCAACCCGAACAACGCAGCATAACGGTGAATCTTCACTGACAAAGCTGGCGAGAAGTGGGGAAGGAAGGAATCAGGCACTACCGCAATCCGCCAAGTTGATCCGGTAGATCGCGCCTACTCCGCAAGTAAGGCCGGACATATTTTGAGCTGGGCAATATCCTGAGGAATAAGTCCAAACTCGTCTGGTTGACAACCAACCCGCGCCAAAAAGATAGCGCCATTGATAGGTTAGAAGCTGAGAGCAATACCGGCCGAGGCGGTAAGGTTTGTGTAATATCCCTGCGACGGGTTTTGAGCCCCTATAACGAGCGCAAGGTCTTGGGGAGACACTATAAATCCGGTCGGCAGATTAGACCTGTTAAGCTGATAGGCAGCCTGGCAAAAGAAACGCAAATTTTGGTCTAGGAAATAGTTAAGACCCAAGTTGATGCTGTGATTGCCGCTTTTGCGTTTCTTTGTAAATAGCGCAAATGAATCCGGATACGTATAAAACAGGCGCGCGTAACTGTAACCGCCAAAGACGCTGATTTTGGCTGAGATGAACTTGCTTAGCTGCGCGGACAAACCATAGCTGTCGTTGGCCAGGTCGTTACCTAAACTGTTTATGGGCCGGGTCTTGATGAAGTTGAGACCACCCGACCACCTCCAGCCTTTGGACGAACTCTGATTAAGAGAAAATCCAAGCGTGTAGGTTCTAAGATTGTTTAGCTGAACCTCAGATTTGACTTGGTTTGCGCCGATATTAAATCGCCATGTGGTGAGCGTCGCCTTGCGCTCATCGGGAGCGGCCAACCAAGGCAACAATGCCGGCATCCTTATTGATCGAGACACATCACTACCAAAGTTATAGGATTTACTTGATGGGATATTTAAAGAAAAATTATTTGCCTCGCTATAGGTTAAATTCGTGGAAAAATCCAAGTCCCTCCAGCTGTAAACTATGAAGGGTGTAACGCTGCCGCCTAGGGTATCGGTCTGGGACGCGTGATAGACCACATAGGTGGGGTTAAGGCTTATGCCGACGGACGCGGGTTTGCGATAGAGTTTATGATGAAAATTAATATTGCCCGCCAAGTTGGAGTAGATCTCGTTAACGTGGCTCACCTTGGTCAATAAATAATTATTGGTATAGTTAACCGAATAATTAATGCTGAAATCGAATCCCTGGATACGGTTTTCGACTGTCTCGATCTCATTCTTGGCGGCGTCTTCCAGTCCTTTATCTAAACGCAGGTTAAGCATGGCGCGATACTGGGACAATGCATCTTCATCGCGCTTCAATTGTTCATAAATAATACCCAGCCTATAGCGGGCCGCCGCATACGATGGAACAATGTCGACTGTTTTTTCGTAATCCTGAGCGGCTTCCCTATATTTTCCATTTATACTATTTATTATGCCGAGGTAGAAGTAGGCCGTGTAATTTTGCGGATTGCTCGCGACGGCTTCTTTGAACTTGGCCTCCGCAACATCCATCTTCTTTTCATCAAAGGCCTTCTTTCCAGAAACCATAACAAGTTTTTGCTCGATGACCTGTCTTGCCGCCGGATCTTTTACGCTGTCAAGCGCCCTGGTGTAAGTGGACTCCGCCTTTGTGAAATTATTGCCGTCATCGTAGAGCCCCGCCAGAATTTCCAGCGCATGGGTATCCTGGGGTTTGATGCGCACAGCATTTTCGTATGCGTTCTGCGCCTCACCGCTGTTGCCAAATATGCCATACAATAGCGCCAACCTTGACCATGCATCATAATTGTCCGGGTCTTGCGCCAAAGCCTTCTTGACCTTGTTGATTAGACCATCCTCAACTTTCGTCTTCATTTCATTGCCCTGCGCCAGCGCGTATATGCTCGACAGAGCGCGATTCGCGTCGTTGACGATCGGAGACCCCCAACCCCTAATCCGGGTTTCCTCGAATTCGACGGCGGCATCTTCCAAACGGCCCATCTGCGTGTACAGGGCGCCGAGTCTGGTTCGGGCATTTAAAAAATCGGGATTTTGTTTCAATATACCTTGCAGAATATTCACGGCCTCGGCATTATCCCCCAGTCCGTGATAGGCCATGGCAAGATTGACTTGCGCCGCGGTATTACCGGGATCCAATGACAGCAGCTGTTCATAAGAATGCTTAGCGTCCGAGAAATCGTTGCTCTGCAGAGCCAATTGACCTTTTATTGTCGCGATTTTAAGGTTTGCCTCCCTAAATTCAGGAGCATCGCGCGGGATCTGCCTTAGCACTATTGAGTATTGATCAATTGCCTGTAATAGATTGCCCAGGCGCTCGTAAAATCCGGCCAGATAAAAGTGGGCTGCGGCGTCGTACGGGTTGTGGGCGACGATCCATTCAAGCAAATTTTTTGCATAATCGATTTTTTTTGCGGCAATGTAGGCATTGACTATACCCGTCAGGGCCGCAGTGTCAGACGGATACTCTTGCAACAATCCCTTGAAGACGACCAGCGATTGATCGGCATTGCCTTGATGTAAGGCGCGCAACCCTGAGAGAAACTGAAAGCGTTTGTTTGCCTCTTGCCCTTCCGGGGTTGCAATGCCTAGCCCTACGATATTGCCATATTCGCGCAGGGCATCACCCAAGAAATTATAGCGCTCATACGATTGCGCTACGAACAGGCGCAGCCGCAAGTTATTAGGCGCAACACTGATGCATTTCGTTAAGTATGTTAACCCTTGTTTAGGATTTTTCAATTGCAGATTGATATTTCCGGCGAAGTAGAGAGCCTCGAAATTATTAGGGTCTTTAGCGAGGATCTCTTCAAAGATAGCAAGCGCCCCCTTAATGTCATTTTTTGCCAACCGGGTCTTAGCATCGGCCATTAACGAAGCGACCTCAATTGAAGGAGCGAGACCCGGAGCAATGCCTTTGCCGCCCTCTCCCGGGCCCTGTGTAAGATTTTTGGCTCTATTGGCCGCCTCGATTTCGGAGAGCACCTCGGGGTCATTCGGATAATCATCCTTCAGCCGTGAAAATATCTCCAGGGCTTGGTCAGCCTGACCTTGGCTCAGGGCAAGCTTTCCGGACAGCAGCTGAAATTTCTTATTGGCCTCTTTCCCCTCATTCGTTTTGCCGCTCAACCCAATCACGTCCTGGTACTCGCGCCTGGCGTCTTCCGTATGGTTAAATCGCTCGTAGGCTTCGGCCAAGGCCATGCGCAATTTAACATTCTTAGGCAGGATTGATACGGCACGAGCCAGATATTTTAGGCCTGGCTCAGGCTGATTGGACGCCAGGTACAAGTTCCCGGCGAAAAACAGCGCCTCGATATTATTACTGTCCTTGCTCAAGACCGCTTCATAGGTCTTTAATGCATTCTTTGGGTCGTTATTCGCAACAAACTTTCTGCCTTCAGTAAGCAACGTGGGGATATCGCCGGACATTTGCTTCGCGGCCTCCTCCAGCTTTTCCGGCGTAAGTTCACTTGTCACATGACTCCGAGTTTGCTCGCGCGCCTGGTTAAGGGCCTTGATCTCGGTCAATACCGCGGGATCTTTTGGATAGTCATTCAATAGATTGGAGAATATCTCCTGGGCTTGTTTGGTGCTCCCAAGACTTAATAACTTCTTCCCGGAAAGCAACCGCAGGCGCTTATCGGCCTCCTGGGCCTGTGGGGTGCCCGGTGCAATCTCCTGAACATGTCTATAAACCCGCAAGGCGTCTTCGATGGTCGCGTATTGCTCATAGGCCTTACCCAAGAGCAGCCACAGCTTCGGATCGGTGGGTGCAAGGGTAGCCGCACGGCTCAGCAAGGTCAGTCCGGGCACGATCTTTTTTAATTGTAAATTGAGGTTGCCGGCAAAATACAGTGCAACAATATTATTGGGATCTTTCGCAATGACCGCTTCATAGGCTTGCAGCGCACCTTCCGGATCATGGCGGTTTAAACGACTCTTCGCTTCCTGAATAAGCGAGGGAATATCGCTTGACGCCAGCCGTGAGGCCTCGGCCTGTTTTTCGGGCGATAACTCCCCTTTTAGCGTGCTTGCGGTTTGCTCCGGTGGTCGGTTCAGAGCATTGACCTCATTCTGTAACGCGGAATCGTTGGGATAATCTTTCAACAAACTCGAGAATATTGCCTGGGCCTGCTTGGGGCTGCCAAGACTCAACATCTTCTTGCCGGAAAGCAAGCGCAGGCGTTTATCGGCGTCCTTAGCCTGGGGGGAGCCCGGTGCAATCTCCTCCACATGTTTATAGGCCCGCAAGGCGTCTTCGGTGGTCGCGTATTGTTCATAGGCCTTGCCCAACAGTAACCACAGCCGCGGGTCAGTCGGTGCAAGGGCGGCCGCGCGACTCAACAGTGTTAGACCGGGAACGATCTTGTGTAATTGTAAATTGAGGTTGCCGGCAAAATATAGCGCAACAATGTTTTTGGGATCCTTTGCGATGACCGCCTCATAGGCTTGCAGCGCGCCGTCCGGATCGCCACGGTTCAAACGATCCTTCGCCTCCTGAATAAGCGAGGGTATATCACCGGATGAGGGACCCGTAGTCACTTCCTGACTTCGCGCAGGCATTGTGAATGCCAAACTTAATATCAGCAGGGTAAAAAGGACATTCCGACGTAATTTCACGGATGCCGCCGGCTAGTAGTAAAGCGTTGCTTTAATCATGACCTTCCAGCCGTTGAAATCGATCTTAAGATTTTGATAAGGCCCCCCCGCTTTGGTTTTATAGGCCATAATCCCGGTATTGGCATCCGGAACGGCGGGGCCAAATAAGGTCAGGTTGTCGGTATCGAGTATGTCGGTTTTCCTCTTCCCGTTTATGAGGGTAAATTTCTTCAATCCAAATTCATACCCTCCTTCAAGGCCAATGGATAACCAGTTCGCTAGAAACCATTCCCCCCCCGCCGTGCCTTGCACCAGAGGTAGCCCCGTCGAATGCGCCGTCGTAACAACCGACTTGCGAAAAGTCGCCGCCGGACCGCTCAAATAGAGTAATGAGAATGATTCCTGATAGTTTATATCGTATACCTCATGGAGGCTGCCGGTGACATAGAAGCTGTACTTTTTTGGCTTGTTGCGTAGATTGTATCGCCAGCCTAAATAATATTCCGTGTAGGACATGTCTGCTTTGCGCTGCGCGCTTATCCCCGCAAAATCTCCTTGAATCGGCATGGTCCCGGTACTGTTAGAGAATGAAGTTGCTTCCCAGGTGGCGGCCCCGAAGAAGAAGGCATGTTTGTCGTTAACTCGAAATCGAAACTCCAAGCCGCCCAGCGTGCCGGGATTGAACGGCGGCAAGGGCGTTTGATAGGTGAAAGGCACATCATCGCCCGAGCCCAGTGAATTGGTGATGGTACCGTCGCCTTCATACGGGGTGGGAAATGTACCCTTGTTGAGGACTGTCAACGACGGTTGATGCAAACCGAGATACGGCGAAACGCTCCATGTATATTCATTATCCGCCGCTCCGGTCTCGGGCATACACAAAATCGAAGCCAGTAGCGAAACGCCCCATAATCGCGATAGTGACGAACAGCATCCATTCCGAGACGGCGACTCAAGGATCCGTTTGTTCATCTGGCGGCATCAAAATGAATATTTGAGATTGACATATACTCGGTCATTATTATGAAAATTGCCGATGAACTGCGAATATTGTTCTATCTCGGTGGGCGCACCGTCCACATTCGCCAACACGCCAAATTGGGAAGCCTTCCCCCAGAAGAGATTCAAACCCGGAGTAATTTTGAAATTATCGGTCAAGCTGTAGGTTAACCTCGGATTTAGGTACCACTCACCTAGATTCACAAAATTGATCGCGAGACACTCGAACAACATGGAATGCTGAGGTATCTCCTTGCGCAAAAAGAGAGTGACGCCGGTATCGTAGTTTTTGACGACCATGGCGCTATCGTACCCAAGTATGATCCACTGCGACATCCCGGGAGAGATATCCATCCCCTGCCAGGTAAAATCCAGGCCCATACCCCAGCGGATATGGTCGCGTTTCTTCTCGCCCTGGGAGTCGAGGATACCGTCATTATTTCTATCTTCATTAACTACTGAAAAATATTTTCCGGTGACGAAGGCCACTTCACCCTTGACGATATAATCACCTACCTGTTTGCTGATCGTGCTGCCATACATATTGATACGTGTAAATTTTGGAAAGAACTCCGGCGCAAGGTCCACCTGGTTGAGAACGATATTACGGAATACGGTGTTGAAATAATCGTAGGTATAAAGATAACTAAATGTGACGTCGGCATCCCAAAAATTGGTGCTGAATCTCAAACCCACATTAGCATTGAGAGGATCGTATTGTTTAGGATAAGTCGTGCCGGGAACTTCCTGCAGCAGTTCCCATTCCGACCCCGGGGGCGCAGGCTTATTAACGCGGATTTCCGGCATCCACAACAACTGATACACACCTTCTTTGCGGTAGTAATCGATCTTCGCCATCCACAGCGGAATACGGTAATCGAGCAGATCCGGCATAATCAGTTCTCGGAAATCGACGGGTTGCACTTCATCGACGATGCGTACCCCCTCCAACACGCCCCAAACGACAAACTGGCGGCCAAGACGCACATCCATCTTGTCGTAGTGCATATCCAGATATAGTTCTCGAACATCCACCCCTTTCTGATCTTTATCTTTTGATAAATTGAACAAAAATGGTAGCGGCTGGTCCGCGTTGCGCGCCTGCCTGCCCGCGATGGTATCGTAGTCGAAAAGATCGTAGGCCATATCGTAATAAGCCCAACCCGCAAACTTGGCCTTGTAACGAGGGCTGAAGGAATATGAACCATCCAGATAGATGGTATTGCGAATTTTCGTAATAGTGCGCGGCTCCTTGTAACGGTACGCGGTCTCGTTCTTAAAGTAACCGTTCCAAATGATCCCCGGTGAATTCGAGGGCGCTAGCAAGTCAGTCTTTTCCGGTAAGGCAATGTCCGGAACGGTAGGAACTGAAAAAGGTGCGTCGGTCGCCGCGGGATTAGGCGAGGGCCCTATTGGTGCGCCGGCCGCCGTGGCGGGCACTTGTGGCGCGGAGGATTCCTCAGGAGATGCGGTAGGGGTGGCAGTCTCCTTGGATGGCTCGGCCTCTTGCTTGGACGGCTCAGTGGATTGCGAAACCGGGGCATTTGGAACATCCGGCGCCGCAGTTGGCACGGCAGGTATTTCGGGTTCCGCGGGAGCGACGAAGGGTTCGTTATTAGGTACGACGATTCCCGGGGGATTGACCCCTGGTGGTAATGTGTCGGCGGACGCGCCCGGTAACCAAAAGCTGCCCGCCATCGCAAGAACCAAGAAACACCTGGTCCATTGCTCGCCGCCTGCCATTAATGATACCCGCACATAGACGCCATTCTGCCGATTTGCGGCAATAATCCCACTGCGCGACTGTATCGACCGGGGGCCGTTGACATCCCGCTCATGCCCACGAAGTTAAGCATAATGGCCAATCCGCGGAGTTCGGGGGAAATCATCACAAGGGCGGCCGGCTCCGGGGCAAGGCGCTCTCCAGTATGGAGACGCTTAATTATTGCTCCTGCATCAGGTTTCGTTCGGTGAAAATATCGTCCTTGAGCCCGACATTGATCTGCACGTCGGAGATTTTAAACAGTGAACTGTGGCCGGTTTGCGTGTTGACCACCAAGACCTCGTCCCACACCCACGCCTTGCCCACTTTCTGCCATTTGATGGACTGCTTTTTCAGCGGCTCGCCATGCTTGTCGAAATACTCCATTTGCCGCGTTAAACAGCTATCCCAATCCGGGCCCGTCGCCTTCACGAAGGTGGTTATGTAGCCGCCATAGAGGGCCTTTGCTTTATCGCGCGGTACGCTGCGCACGACAAAAACGTCCTCGTTTCCGCGCCGCACGGCCTGAAGAATAGTGTTATCCGTGTCGACCAATTGGCGGCCGCTGATGTCGAAATGGGTGAGGTCGGAGCCCAGGAAACTATCGCCGGGGTCCCGGACGGAGACTCGTCGAATCTTTTTCAACACGGGCAGATACACCCACTGATCGGGGTTCTTATCCAAAGCCGCCGTATAAGCCCAACGCATGAACCCAACTCCCTGCGCATCGGGAGGATATTCGGTGAAAAGGTCCATCTTATCGGCAACACCGTCCCGATTCTTGTAGTCCTTCCAATATCGACGATATACGGTCTTTTTTTCATTACCATCCTTATCGCGCAAGATGGTAGTCAGTTGCGATTTCTGATCGTCTCCCGGATATTTGAAATTGCATCGCTGGACGATGTCGTCGGCCGTAACCTTGTTACCGGCATCCTCCGCCTGCACGGGCTGAATTCCCGCCCAAAAGATCAAAATCAAAGCTGTGCCAATGATCTTTTTTTTCTTATCCATCTGTAATGTCAAAAGTTTCATTTCATACCCCATCCATTCACTTTCCAAATAGCCCGCCAAGTTCGCCCCGAAGAATACCCGATTGGCCGATCGTTATCCAAATTGACCTATATAGGGACTACATTCGCTCAATCCCTACTATTACTTGTACTTGACCGTAAAAAAATTTTGTGAATTTGAAATCTTGTTAATCTAGTCATATCGGGTTAGCTTATCGACCACTTATGATTAAACTTTGTTCCTTTCCCCAGAAAAGATATACTTTTTCGCAATGTGCCCGCCGACATTCCCCTTCGTGATTGAGTATCAGACACTGAAATGTCAATAAAAAAATACTTTATTTTTCTATGGTTGATTGTCTCGCTGACCTCAGTCTCCCCAATTCTGCATGCGCAAGAAACGGGGTGGTATCTAGGCGCCGCCGCCGGCTTGAGCAAAGTTGATGTCAATCAGGAATTATGGAGCGACAATTCCGTCAGCAACGCCAGCCTAAATACCTCGGGTTTTGCTTACCAGGTTTACGTTGGCTATCGTCTCCATGCTAATTTCGCTTTAGAAATAAGTTACCTCCAGCCCGCTGACACAGTTTTTAAGGGTGTATCAAATGGGTCCATAACCATCTGGCTTCCGGGTAATATCAAAGGTGAGACCCATATCGGCGGCACAGCACTCAACGTGCTGGCATTTTGGCCAGGCAATCCCGCGCGTATGCAATTTTACTTGAAGGGCGGACTCTTAATGTGGGATAGCAAGATCAACTATAGCTCCACCATCAATGACATCAAAGGGTTCAACGATAGCGGCGCCAGCCCTATCGGAGGTGTCGGCATGCAGTTACGTTTGGTCAAGGCCTGGGACTTGCGCGCAGAGGCTATATATTCCACCGCACAGCTCGCGGATCGTGAAAATGTTGGGATGAGCTTCGCCTTCTTGGGAATATCGCACTCTTTCAACTAAATACCATGCAAGGAATCAAAGGAACATTTAACACTTTCACAGCCGTGCTGACAATAGTAGAATATGCATGAGCAGCTGCAAATTGTTAATTCGGCAAGCCGAATTCTTGTAACCACATTCAGAAGCTCTGCATCGACGTGGCATGATACCGCTGGTTCGCGCCGTAATTATTGCCGTATTTCAAGCTAGCCGTCATGAAAATCTCCTCTGCATTTATTCTAACCATCAACCGTGCCGTGGCCCTGGTTGTTGCCTGCGGTCTATCCGCATGTGGAAGCAATGTCAACAATTTGGGATTCGTCAGCAATCCGTCAACCACAGGCGTGGTAGGGGCGATATCGGACGGCGTGTTCAGGGATAGCAGCGTTTCCGGTCTAAAATATTCGTCGGTGGATCAATCCGGCATCACCGGTGCGGGCGGCGCCTTTAAATACGTTGTTGGAGAGCAAATGACGTTCTCGGCCGGCGCGATCAGTCTAGGCACAATCGGCGGAGGCAATACGATAATCACGCCGCTTGACTTGGTGCCTAACAGTACGATCTCGACAACAAAAGTTCTGAATATTGCCCGCTTTCTCATGTTATTGGACAACGACGGGATTCCGGGAAACGGAATTATCATCACGGAATCAACTCAAGGCCTGGCGCAAACCTGGCCGCAAATCGATTTTACGGGCGATTTAGCGCAGCAGCTGAACACCGTTTACGATCCCAACACTGGGGCCACCATACTGAGTGATCTTGGTAGTACAAACGAAAGCCATATCTTGCCAAGCGCAGGTACGTCTATAACTGATCCCACGCCAAACAACGCCATGGTCCACCTTGAAACCATGCTGGTTTGCATGTATTCCGGCGCCTTTGCCGGAACGTTTACTGGCGCGGACACCGGCTCCGTTGCGCTCTACATTGACCCTATTACAGGTAAAGCGGAAGGCTTCGCAGAAGGATCAAATCTGACGATTCTGCCTTTAACCTCCGTGACGCCTTTGCGCTTTGATCAAGCCCCTTTGCCCGCCGTCACCGTCGCGGCCGCGAACGGTCTATACACATTTCAGTTTGCCTCGTTAGACACCCTCTCCGGCAATTGGACGGACACCCAAGGTAATCCCCTGGGTACGTTCACCGCCGCTCGCGGCGCCTCTGATACAAAAACCTCATCAGTACGCTTCGCCGGGAGTTTCGAAAAGACCGATGACACCGATGGCGGAATATTCGCCTTTGCAATAAACAAAACTGTTACCGCGAATAACATCGGTATCGCCGGGGAAATTTTTTCCCTCAGTACCCAGGCGTCCGATATCCTCAGTGGAAACATTAATATCGCTGGTATAAACGGCGACGCCTCAGTGCTCACCGCGCAATCGTCTAGCAATACTCAGATTAATGCTGTCATAAACCTGGACTCCTCCAGCCCGGACTATCTAAGCGTAACGAATGGCACCTACAGCGTTGTGATCGATCCTAGTCAGCCAGCGGTCGTCGCGGGGACATTGCATGCCCAGGGTTGCTCGGCGCCTTAATCTCGAAGGTGGACAGAGACGGCGCCATGGGTCATGGAACTTCATTGACATGACGCCCAACTTGTATCAAATTGACGTAGGGTCGGATTTATCGTTAGTTTGTAGACTCAATTCAAGTCCACGCCGCGCTCGCCGTGGAGGGTTATGCAAAGTAACCGGGTTAAAAATGTCCTGAATTCCATCATGCTGCGCCGTGCGTAAGCTAATGCACGATTCAGATTTTTCTTATGAATAGCGGGACGTTGCCGAAGTGGGGCATCTGCTCCCAGTCCGCACGACACTACCGGGACAATACTTGCGTCCCGGGCCATTGATTAAGGGCATCTAACATCGGGTGATCGTATGGTAAAACTAATTACAACGGCCATTGCCATATTGACGACGCTGATCATGGCGGGATGTAGCGGTGGTGGCAGTAGCGGCGGGGGTGGCGGTACGGGCGCGGGCGCAACCATCAGCGGGAAAGTCCGCATTACCAGCGCAACTCCCATAATAAAAAAACAGCTTATCCCTGCTGCCGCCGATCTCGGCGGACTCACCTCGGCCGGAGCGGGTGTCGAGGTGGATCTGGTCAGACTCAGTAATCAAGGGACCGTGACAGCGGTGCTGGCCTCCACTACAACGGATAGCACCGGCGCCTACAGCTTTTCCGGCGCGGGTATTCCCGTCCCGGACAGTACCCTCGCGGTGCAGGTCCCGGGCCAATCCGCCACCATGCGCGCGCTCGTCACCGGCGATCAGGTCGATATCTCGCCCGCCTCGGAAGCCGTGATCGAGAAAATCATCTCAGGCAGTTACAGTCTCGCGAACTTCACCACCCAGGAGGTGCTGGCGCTGAACAATGTGCTGCTGGGCTTGGGCATCGATGTAAGCGGTCTCGCCTTCGGCACCGCCGTCAGCACCGTGCAAGCCGCGGCGGGTAGCCTGCTGACCAACCTGGTTGCGTCCTATGCCGGCTCGAGCCCCAGTTCGGCGCTGCAGGGTCACATCTATAACACCGTCAGCATCACTTCCACCCTCAGCTCGGCGCCCAGCATCGGCTTGGCCACCGGCTTTGGACCGGGAACCTTCATCGACACGACTAACGCGATGGCCAATGGCAGTATCGAAAGCATTATTGCGCCGATCTTCCATAATCTAAATTCAGTCTCACAGAGTCCGTCCGGCGGCTTCACCGACCTCAATGGGTGGATGCACCTCGTCAACCCGGATGGACAGCTGATCGTCTCGGATCCCGGCAACAACGGCGTTATCGGCGCGATCAACGCCGCGGCCACCTTGATGGTGTATCCCTTGACCGATAACACTTCCGGCCTGGCCCGCGGACTGCGCATCGTGACCCGCGGCCATGCGCCTTTTAGCGGCGAAACCGTTCCGGCATTCAGCAATGCCGTACTCGACAATGCGGGTGGCACGACCTACCACCTGATCCAGTTGGGGCAAACGCTCTCATCATCCCCATCGCCCAGCAACGCCGTAACGGTTACCGCGACGACCGGTGATGTCATCTTTAATGGTGCAACTGCGAGTGCCTCGATAGCCGGTAAAGGCCCCTATGCCAGCTTCGCGGCCAATACCCTCAACGCCGAAAGCTTAGCGCTAGACCTTGACACCGATGACATCAGTGGCTCGACCGATACGACTTCCCTGGGTGGTGCGAGCGGTGGCTTTTTCAACGTCGATCCATTCGGCAGCCTCACCGTGCGCGACAACGATGGGGTTACCAATGCCTATTTGGGGCAGGGCAATGTCACCCCCGGCGGCGAAATCTTCACCCTGTCGCAAACGCCCAATGACGATGGAACCCAGGCGGCAACCGCCGGCATCGGGACGCATACCCTGGCCGTCGCTATCCGCCACACGAGTACCCCGGCCACCCTAACGCCCGGTACCTATAACGTGGTCGCGTACAACTATTATTTGAGCGGAAACCAAACAACCCCGGATCCCGGCCCGCCCTTCGCTACGCCTGTCGCTCTGGCGCTGGACAGCGCCAACAACCGGGCGCTGGTGGTGGATGGCCAGTCCGTGGTGGCGATGGACCTTACTACCGGTGTACGCACCATACTCTCCGACAACACCACCCCGGACGCCAACAATACTTTCTCACGCCGATCGCGTGGCGTGGACACGACTGGCAACCGGGCGCTGGTGGTGGATGGCCAATCCGTGATAGTAGCGGTGGACCGTTCGCTACCCGGGGAGCGCACCCTATTCTCCGATACCACCACCCCGGACGCCAGCCAATACCTTTGCCACGCCGGTCGCGATCGCGCTGGACAGCGCCAACAACCGGGCGCTGGTGGTGGATGGCCAATCCGTGAGTAGCGGTGGAGTGGACCCCGTATAGCTACCCGGCGCACGCACCCTACTCTCCGATAACACCACCCCGGACGCCAGACAATACCTTTGCCACGCCGGTCGCAATCGCGCTGGACAGCGCCAACAACCGGGCGCTGGTGGTGGATGGTCAATCCGTGATAGCGGTGGATCTTGACCCGTACCGGCGACCGCGGGAACGCACCATACTCTCCGATAACACCACCCCGGACGCTAACAATCCCTTCTCTACGCCTGTCGCTGTGGCAGTGGACACGACTGGCAACCGGGCGCTGGTGGTGGATGGCCAGGCCGTAGTAGCGGTGGACCTTACCACCGGCGTACGCACCATACTTTCCGATAACACTACCCCGGACGCCAACAATACCTTCTTCACGCCTGTCGCTGTGGCAGTGGACAGCGACAGGCAACCGGGCGCTAGTGGTGGATAAGGGCTGAAAGCGGTGATGGCGGTCGATCTAACCACCGGGCCAACTCGGCGAGCGCACCATCATCTCTGACAGCAACACCCCTCCCCCGTCAACCACCATCCCCGGCTCCCCCGTCATCGACAGCGGCTACCGATCCGGCACACTTACCTTGGCCGGCGACGGTGCAACCGTCTCCGGCGGCAGCCTGCTCAGCAACCGCGCCAGCCTCGATGCGGTGAGCCACGCACTCACCGCGCTGCCCTCCGCCACGCCGGAGGCGGTTTCCGGTTCGATCACGGCCCCGACCGGTGATGGCACGACATCAGCCTCACTGACCATCGGTGCCGATACCGTCACCGGCACGGGCGCGGTAACCGCGAATGGGGAAGTCATCGTCCTCGCCACCAAGATCACGGATACCGCGTCCGCCGACATCGGCCGCGGCCTGCTGTTCCTGATCCGGCAACCGTAAACGCCCCGCTATGGTGTTAGGGCGCGCCGGTAAGCGCTGCCCTATGCAAAATGCAATGCACGTACTGCGCCGCGGCAATATTCAATGCCGCGGCAGTACATCTAAGGCCGCCGCGACCTCTTGGAGCACCGTGGTCCAATCGCCGATCGACGCCTGACGATAAAGCCGGGCCGTCGGATACCACGGGCTGTCATTCCGATTGAGCAACCAGCGCCAGTCCGGCGCATGGGGCAGCAGGATCCATACCGGCTTGCCCAGCGCACCCGCCAGGTGGGCTACCGCCGTGTCCACGGTAATCACCAGGTCCAGACACGCGATCAGCGCCGCGGTGTCGTCGAAATCGGCTAAGGCCTCGCCGCAGTTCTCTAAGCTGGGAAAACACGCCATGGCGGGGCGGTCCGCGTCGCGAACCTCATGTTGCAGTCCGACAAAATGCACAGCCGGGTGGGCCAGAACCCGCAGTTCCGCCAGCGGGATCGATCGCCTGCGATCACCCTTATGCTGCACGTTTCCCGACCACGCCAAGCCGACCCGGCGTAATCCTCCGGCGGACCCGAGCCGCGCCTGCCAGCGCGCTGATTTGGCAGGATCGGCGCTAAGGTAAGGAATGGCGGCGGGGATGGTGTCCAGCGTGGTACCGAAGGCCAGCGGCAGGCTCAGCAGTGGGCAGTGATAGTCGAATTCGGGCGGCGCCTCATCCTCGCTGATCACTCGGGCAACACCTTGCAGCCGGTTGAGCAGTAGCTTGAGGGGCGGCTGCACCTGCAGCACAACGGCGGCGCCCCGGGCGGCCACCGCCTCCGCGTAGCGGCAAAACTGCAGCGTGTCGCCTAACCCTTGCTCCGCCCACAGCAGCAGCCTTTTACCTGTAATATCTTCCTGCCCCCGCCACGGCGACGCGGGGCGGGGACTGTGCCGCGCGATAAATTCGGGCAATTTCCGCCGCCATTCGAATTTCTCCCAGCCCTGGCGATAGTCCCCCATGAGCAAACGGCACAAGGCCTCGTTCCAGTGCGGGTCAACGCCGGAAAATTGATTCGCTACTGTTACGTCGGGCGTGACGGCGACGGCGGTTTGAAAACAAGGCAGGGCCTGCTCCGGTTTGCCTTGATCCAGATAGGCCATACCGAGATTGTTATGCGCCTCGGCAAAACGGGGTCTGAGGACGAGGGCTTGCCGGTAATACGCAATCGCCTCGTCAAGGTGCGCTTGCCGGCTGCTGACGATGCCTAAATTGTTTAACACCTCGGCAAAATCGGGTTTGAGCGCCAGCGCCGTCCGCAGGCCGGCCGCGGCGTCCTGCACGCTGCCCTGATTCAGATGAATAGTGGCGAGATGGTAATGCGCGTCCGCAAGACGCGGATCAAGCGCGATGGCCTTTTCAAAGTACGCCTTGGCCTCGTTAAAGTTGCCCTGTCTGACGAGGGCGATGCCGAGGTTATTCCACGCGCCGGGAAAATCGGGACGCCGCGCCGCGACGCCGCGAAAGCACGTTGCCGCCTCGGCCAAGTTGCCCTGTTGAAGAAAAGCGGCGCCGAGATTATTCAGCGCCTCGGCATAATCGGGCTTCAGCGCCAAGGCGCGATGATAACTCGCCATGGACTCTTCATGACGTTTCAGATCCCGCAGCGCTATGCCGCGATCACCGTGTGCCTCGACATAATCGGGCTTGATTGCCAAGGCGCGATCGAAACACGCCAAGGCCTCCTCCGCGCGGTTCAGCCTGAGCAGGATCGCGCCCCGGTGATAGAGCGCGACAGGATCGAGGGGCTTGATCTGCAACGCCTGATCAATCCAGGGCAGGGACTCTTCCTGCCGGCCCGCCAAAAATTCAGTGATCGCCGTCATATGCAAGGCATCAAAATGGCTGGGCTGGCGTTTAAGTACTTCCCGGTAGCGCGCGGCCGCTGCCGTGAACTGTCCCGCCTGATGCAGGGACACGGCCTCGCTGTATAGTGCGGCGACCTCTGCCGTGCTGTCCTGCGTCATGTTTCGCACCACGCCCGCCACATCGCCCGGTAGGCGGCCTCGAGGTCGCGGGTCAGGCCCGCTTCGTCGCGCAGGGGCGAGGACGCAATGCGTTGCCGCATCCCGCCGCGCAGCGCATCGAGCCGCTCCAGATCCTGTGCCAGCGCCGCGGCGATCGCCACGTATTCCTTCTCATCGCCCGCCGCCAGTTCTTCCAATCCAATGCCCTTGAGCAACGCATACCCCGAGCGCGCCACGCTCGTCTCGCCGATCAGCGTCACCACCGGCACCCCCATCCACAGACTCTCGCAGGTGGTGGTGGTGCCCGTGTACGGAAACGGGTCCAGCGCGATGTCGATGGTGTTCAGCAGCGCGTAGTACTCCGCCGCCGGCAGCTTGCCGTGCAGGATGAAGCCGCGCGGCGGCGATGCCGTGCGCCGCAAAGCGCTGCACGAGCACGTCGCGGGCTTCGCCTTGGGGTAAGTTGGTCATTACCAGCCGCGCCCCGGGCACGGCCTGCAGGAGCTGTGACCACGCCGCGAGCGCGGCCTCCGAGACCTTGGCGATATTGTTCATCGAACCGAAGGTGATGAAGCCGTTGCGCCGCGCCGCTGTCGTGGGGATGACGGCCGGCATGTCCGGTGAGGGCCGGTAGCACCACAGGCTGCGCGGCAGGCGATAGAGGCGTTCGCTGTGCCACGCCTCCGCCCCCGGCGGGTCGGTGTCCGCCGTTACCAGCCGATAGTCGATGGCGCTCAGTCCCGTGGTCGCCGGGTAGCCCAGGTAGGTCACCTGTACCGGCGCCGGCTTGCGCGCGAATACCAGGAGCCGGTTGCCCGCCGTGTGCCCCGCCAGGTCCACCAGGATGTCGATGCCGTCCGCCTGGATGCGTGCGGCGAGTTGCTCATCGGTGAGCGCCTTGCACCGGATCCAATCATCGGCTAGCGGAATCAGGCGCTCAGTCACCGCATCGTGCAGCGTGTGGTTGTAATAGCAGTAGACCTCCACCGCGCGCTTATCGTGATGCGCCAGCAGCGGCTCCAGGAAATACGCCACCGGGTGCAGCCGGAAATCCGCCGAGACATAGCCCACCTTCAACCGCCGTTCGGGGTCGCGATTATTCGTATGCATCGGCCATGACGGCCGCAGCGGCGCTTCAAATCGCGCCGCGTAACCGCGGTGCTCCTCGTATATCGCGGCGGGCGTTGACTCCGGCAGGTAATTCAGCGCCAACAGTCTGCTATCGTAGGCCAGCGCCAGATTGGGCTGCAGTTTGCGGGCATAGAGCAGGCTCTCCATGGCGACGTTCACCCGCCCTTGATTGAGCAAGGCGTTGCCTAAATTGAGATGGGCCAAGGCGAATTCAGGCTGCAACGCTAATGCTTGCTTGAAGCAAGACATGGCCTCCTCCACCGCGCCTAGGGATAGATACAGGGTTCCAAGGTTATAATGCACCTCGATGTAGGCGGGCTTAAGTACCAGCGCCTTTTTGAAGCTCGCTACGGCTTGGTCGTAGCTGCCCTGATTCATAAAGGCCGTGCCGAGATTGTAGTACGCCTCGGCGTACGCCGGATTGATGCTGAGCGCCTTGTGAAAACACGCTATGGCCCTGTCCAGTTCGCCCTGATTGCCGAAGACCGTGCCCAAGTTGTAATAGGCCTCGGCATAGTTCGCCTTGAGTGCAATGGCGCTGTGAAAAATGGGGATCGCCTCGTCCCACCTGCCCAAATTAAGCAAGGCGGTACCGAGATTGTAATGCGCCTCGGCGTAGTCCCCGCGGATGTGGATGGCCTCCCGGAAACTCGCCATGGCGCGCCCCGGATCCCCGGTGCTTAGATAGACTATGCCGAGATTGTTATATGCCTCGGCCCTCTCTTCCCTGAGTGATGACACGGGATGCTGCGCAAAGCTGGTAAGGGCCCGATTCAGCAGTTCCAACGCCGGCGCATGCTGCCCGAGTTGATGGGCCAGCAGGCCGAGGCCATGCAAGGCCTGGGGCTGGTCGGGCGTGCCCGCGAGAATTTCCCGATACAGGCGCTCGGCCTCGTTCAGCCGTCCGGCGCGATGGTAGTGCAAGGCCGTTTGCAACGGGGCGCCGCCGGCCGGCGCGCGCGTTGCCTCCCTGCCGAGACAGCACTTCTTATATTTCTTGCCGCTGCCGCAGGGACAGGGCGCGTTGCGCTCAGGGGCTGCCATGGTGAGGAGCGGTAGCATCGACGGCGCCGCGGCACCATGCCCGCCACATCGTGCGATAGGCCGCCTCGAGATCGCGGGTCACCCCCGCTTCATCGCGCAGTACCGAGGCTTCAATACGGGCGCGCATCCCGCCGCGCAGGTTATCCAAACGTCCCTGGTCCCGAGCCAGTTCAATCGCTATGCTCAGGTACTCGTCCACATTCCGCGCCGCCAATTCCGCCAGTCCGATGGTTTTGAGCAGCGCATAGCCCGAGCGTGCCGCGCTCGTCTCGCCGATCAGCGTCACCACCGGTACCCCCATCCACAAGGCTACACAGGTGGTGGTGGTACCGGCGTAAGGAAACGGATCCAGCGCAATATCGATGCGGTTAAAGAGCGCGAGGTACGCATCGTGCGGCAGCGTCCCGTACAGAAGCAGGCGTTGCGGCGCGATGCCGTGGGCGGCGAATCGCTCGCGCATGCGACGCTGCGCGCCTTCGGTCAGATTGGTCATCGCTAGTTGTGCCCCCGGTACGGCCTGAAGCAGGCGCGCCCACGCCCCGACCGCGGGATCCGAGACCTTGGCGACGTTGTTGATCGAACCAAAGGTGATGAAGCCGGTACGCCGCGCCGGCGACGACGCCTCTACCGCCGGTAACGCCGCCGGCGGCCGGTAGCACCACAGGCTGCGCGGCAGGCGATAGAGTCGTTCGCTGTGCCACGCCTCCGCCCCCGGCGGATCGGTGTCCGCCGTCACCAGCCGGTAATCGATGGCGCTCAGGCCCGTGGTCGTCGGGTAGCCCAGATAACTCACCTGCACCGGCGCCGGCTTGCGCGCGAATACCAGCAGACGATTGCCGCGGGTGTGCCCCCCCAGATCCACCAGAATGTCTATACCGTCGTCTTGAATACGCGCCGCCAATGCCTCATCGGTCATGGTCTTGCACGGGAGCCAATGATCCGCATAGCCCTGCAAGCTCGCCGTTACCGCATCGTGGAGCGTATTATTGTAATAGCAATAGACTTCCAGCTCATGCTTGTCGTGATGCGCCAACAGCGGCCACAGGAATAACGCCACTGAGTGATCGCGAAAATCCGCCGAGACATACCCGATCCTGAGGCGCCGTTCCGGATCACGCGTATTGACATGCACCGGCCACGAGGCCTTCAGCGGCGCTTCGAAGTGTCGTGCATACTCGAGATGCGCCGCGTACACCGCCCGGGGCTCGGTATGCGCATCATAATTGAGCATCAATAACTGATTGTCATACGGCACGACCAGCTCAGGCGACAAGGATACCCCGCGCGCGGAGTAGCGTAAGGCTTCTTCCACGCGGCCCTGCGCGAGCAGCACCCTGCTGATGTTGTAGCAGGCCCCGGTATGATTGGGTTTGAGTTCAAGCGCGCGCCGATAGCTGGTCAGCGCCTCGTCAAGATGCTGCATGTTGCGCAAGACCGTGCCCCGATTGTTCCACGCCTCGGCGTAATCGGGCTTGAGGGCCAGGGCGTGATCCAGGCTGGCCAAGGCCTCCCGCGGACGCTGCAGCTCCTGTAAGGCTATGCTCCGATTATAGTGCAAGCCCGGATCGGACGAATTGATTTGCAGCGCCTCATCCATCACCTGTAACGCCTCCTGAAAATGGCCGGCCTGCAGTTGCGCGACCCCCAGCATGTGCAGCGCATCGAAATGATTCGGCCGGTGGTCAAGAACCTTGCGATACAGCGCGGCCGCCTCCGCCAATCGACCCGCGCGATGCAGACCCGAGGCCTGGTTGTACATTGCGATCAGAAGCGGCTCGGATTCGGGTGCAGGCGCGGATGCTGCCTTCCCCAGGCAGCACTTCTTATATTTCTTGCCGCTGCCGCAGGGACAGGGGTCGTTGCGGCGCGGCTCCGGGGCGACGGCCGGCGTCATGGCGCGCACCATGCCCGCCACATCGCGCGATAGGCGGCCTCGAGATCGCGGGTCAGCCCCGCCTCGTCGCGCAGGGGCGAGGACGCAATGCGTTGCCGCATCCCGCCGCGCAGCGCATCGAGCCGGTCCAGATCCTGTGCCAGCGCCGTAGCGATCGCCACGTATTCCTTCTCATCGCCCGCCGCCAGTTCTTCCAATCCAATGCCCTTGAGCAACGCATACCCCGAGCGCGCCACGCTCGTCTCGCCGATCAGCGTCACCACCGGCACCCCCATCCACAGACTCTCGCAGGTGGTGGTGGTGCCCGTGTACGGAAACGGGTCCAGCGCGATGTCGATGGCGTTCAGCAGCGCGTAGTACTCCGCCGCCGGCAGCTTGCCGTGCAGGGTAAGCCGCGCGGCGTCGATGCCGTGCGCCGCAAAGCGCTGCACGAGCACCTCGCGGGCTTCGCCTTGGGGTAAGTTGGTCAATACCAGCCGGGCCCCGGGCATGGCCTGCAGGAGCTGTGACCACGCCGCCAGCGTGGCTGCGGAGACCTTGGCGATATTGTTCATCGAACCGAAGGTGATAAAGCCGTTGCGCCGCGCCGCCGTCGTGGCGACTGACGGCCGGCATGGTCGCCGGCGGGCCGGTAGCACCACAGGCTGCGCGGCAGGCGATAGAGGCGTTCGCTGTGCCACGCCTCCGCCCCCGGCGGGTCGGTGTCCGCCGTTACCAGCCGATAGTCGATGGCGCTCAGCCCCGTGGTCGCCGGGTAGCCCAGGTAGGTTACCTGTACCGGCGCCGGCTTGCGCGCAAATACCAGGAGCCGGTTGCCCGCCGTGTGCCCCGCCAGGTCCACCAGGATGTCGATGCCGTCCGCCTGGATGCGCGCCGCCAGTTCTTCGTCCGCCATCCCTTTGCACGGCAGCCAGTGATCCACCCTCGCCTGCAACCGCGCGGTTACCGCGTCTTCGCGGGTATTGTTGTAATACCCATACACCTCCACCGCGTCCCGGTCGTGGTGCGCCAGCAGCGGCTCCATGAAATACGCTACCGAGTGCAGCCGGAAATCCGCCGAGACATAGCCCACCTTCAACCGCCGTTCCGGGTCGCGGCTATTCGTATGCATCGGCCATGACGGCCGCAACGGCGCTTCAAATTGCTCGGCGTAGCGGCGGCAGGCGCTGACTACCGCCGCCGGCCGCGTCGACGCCAGGTAGTTGAGGGTGAATAATTTGTTTTCATAGGCTGCGGAAAGATTCGGCTGGATCGCCAGTGCCTGATCAAAGCAAGCGATCGCCTCGTCTATTTTTCCCTGATTAAGAAAAGTATGCCCAAGATTGTGGTGAACCCGAACTAAATCAGGCGCGATACTGAGGGCGTGCCGATAGCTGGCAACAGCAGTATCGAGGCGACCTTGATTAAGGTGGGCAGTGCCTGAATTATAATGCGCCGAGGCCAGATGAGGATCGATGGCTAAGGCGGTTTGAAAACAAGGCAGGGCCTGCTCCGGTTTGCCTTGATCCAGATAGGCCATACCGAGATTGTTATGCGCCTCGGCAAAACGGGGTCTGAGGACGAGGGCTTGCCGGTAATACGCAATCGCCTCCTCAAGGTGCGCTTGCCGGCTGCTGACGATGCCTAAATTGTTTAACACCTCGGCAAAATCGGGTTTGAGCGCCAGCGCCGTCCGCAGGCCGGCCGCGGCGTCCTGCACGCTGCCCTGATTCAGATGAATAGTGGCGAGATGGTAATGCGCGTCCGCAAGACGCGGATCAAGCGCGATGGCCTTTTCAAAGTACGCCTTGGCCTCGTTAAAGTTGCCCTGTCTGACGAGGGCGATGCCGAGGTTATTCCACGCGCCGGGAAAATCGGGACGCCGCGACGCGACGCCGCGAAAGCACGTTGCCGCCTCGGCCAAGTTGCCCTGTTGAAGAAAAGCGGCGCCGAGATTATTCAGCGCCTCGGCATAATCGGGCTTCAGCGCCAAGGCGCGATGATAACTCGCCATGGACTCTTCATGACGTTTCAGATCCCGCAGCGCTATGCCGCGATCACCGTGTGCCTCGACATAATCGGGCTTGATTGCCAAGGCGCGATCGAAACACGCCAAGGCCTCCTCCGCGCGGTTCAGCCTGAGCAGGATCGCGCCCCGGTGATAGAGCGCGACAGGATCGAGGGGCTTGATCTGCAACGCCTGATCAATCCAGGGCAGGGACTCTTCCTGCCGGCCCGCCAAAAATTCAGTGATCGCCGTCATATGCAAGGCATCAAAATGGCTGGGCTGGCGTTTAAGTACTTCCCGGTAGCGCGCGGCCGCTGCCGTGAACTGTCCCGCCTGATGCAGGGACACGGCCTCGCTGTATAGTGCGGCGACCTCTGCCGTGCCGTCCTGCGTCATGTTTCGCACCACGCCCGCCACATCGCCCGGTAGGCGGCCTCGAGGTCGCGGGTCAGGCCCGCCTCATCGCGCAGGGGCGAGGACGCAATGCGTTGCCGCATCCCGCCGCGCAGCGCATCGAGCCGCTCCAGATCCTGTGCCAGCGCCGCGGCGATCGCCACGTATTCCTTCTCATCGCCCGCCGCCAGTGCTTCCAATCCAATGCCCTTGAGCAACGCATACCCCGAGCGCGCCACGCTCGTCTCGCCGATCAGCGTCACCACCGGCACCCCCATCCACAGACTCTCGCAGGTGGTGGTGGTGCCCGTGTACGGAAACGGGTCCAGCGCGATGTCGATGGTGTTCAGCAGTGCGTAGTACTCCGCCGCCGGCAGCTTGCCGTGCAGGATGAAACGCGCCGGGGCAATGCCGTGCGCCGCAAAGCGTTCGTGCATCACTCGCCGCGCGCCCTCAGTCAGATTGGTCATGATGAGGCGCGCCGTCGGCACGGTCTTAAGCAGGCGCGCCCATGTCGCGATCGCGGCATCCGAGACCTTGGTGACGTTGTTCATGGCGCCAAAGGTGATAAAACCGTTGCGCCGCGCCGCTGTCGTGGGGATGACGGCCGGCATGTCCGGTGAGGGCCGGTAGCACCACAGGCTGCGCGGCAGGCGATAGAGGCGTTCGCTGTGCCACGCCTCCGCCCCCGGCGGGTCGGTGTCCGCCGTTACCAGCCGATAGTCGATGGCGCTCAGTCCCGTGGTCGCCGGGTAGCCCAGGTAGGTCACCTGTACCGGCGCCGGCTTGCGCGCAAATACCAGGAGCCGGTTGCCCCGCGTATGTCCCGTCAGGTCTACCAGGATGTCGATGCCGTCCGCCTGGATGCGCGCCGCCAGTTCGGCGTCGCTCAGGTCTTTGCACGGAATCCAGTGGTCGGCATGGGCCTGCAGCCGTTCGTTCACCGCGTCTTGCAGCGTGTGGTTGTAATAACAGTAGACCTCCACCGCGCGCTTGTCGTGGTGCGCCAGCAGCGGTTCCATAAAAAACGCCACCGAGTGCAGCCGGAAATCCGCCGAGACGTACCCCACCTTCAACCGCCGCTCCGGGTCGCGGCGGTTCGTATGCGCCGGCCACAACGGCCGCAGCGGCGCTTCGAATTGTTCCGCGTAGCGGCGGTGGGCGTCGAGCAGCGTCGCGGGATGAGTACTGGACAGATAGTGTAGGGTGAATAATTTGTTACCAAAGGCCAAGGCGAAATCAGGCTGAATTGCCAGCGCCCGGTCAAAACTCGCGATTGCCTCATCCAAGCGATTCATCATCTGCAAGGCGACGCCGCGTTTATTATAGCCGTCGGCAAAGTCGGGTTTCAGCGCCAATGCCCGGTCGTAACTCCTTAAGGCCTCGTCAGGGCGTTCCAATACCTGCAATACGGCGCCCTGATTGATCTGTGCTTCAAAATAATCCGGCTTCAGTGCCAGGGCCTGGTTATAACTCGCGAGCGACTCTTCATAACGATTGAGGTCATTCAATACCGTGCCCCGGTTGCAATGAGCCTCGGCGGCATCAGGGTTAATGGCCAGTGCCTTGTCGAAGCTTGCCAGGGCCTCCTCTGATTGTTGTAAGTCTTGCAACGCGAGGCCGCGATTAATCAGCGCGGCGGCCGATCGGGGATTGATCTCCAATGCCCGATCGATACTGCGGACAGCTTCTTGGAAATCACCGTGTTGAAATGCCAATACCCCCATCATATGCAAGGCACCAAAATGGCTGGGCTGGCGTTTGAGTACTTCCCGGTAACGCGCGGCGGCCGCGCTCAGCTGCCCCGCCTGATGCAGGGAGACGGCCTCGCTGTATAGTGCGGCGACCTCTGCCGTGCTGTCCTGCGTCATGTTTCACACCACGCCCGCCACATCGCCCGGTAGGCGGCCTCGAGGTCGCGGGTCAGGCCCGCCTCGTCGCGCAGGGGCGAGGACGCAATGCGTTGCCGCATCCCGCCGCGCAGCGCATCGAGCCGGTCCAGATCCTGTGCCAGCGCCGTAGCGATCGCCACGTATTCCTTCTCATCGCCCGCCGCCAGTTCTTCCAATCCAATGCCCTTGAGCAACGCATACCCCGAGCGCGCCACGCTCGTCTCGCCGATCAGCGTCACCACCGGCACCCCCATCCACAGACTCTCGCAGGTGGTGGTGGTGCCCGTGTACGGAAACGGGTCCAGCGCGATGTCGATGGCGTTCAGCAGTGCGTAGTACTCCGCCGCCGGCAGCTTGCCGTGCAGGGTAAGCCGCGCGGCGTCGATGCCGTGCGCCGCAAAGCGTTCGTGCAGGTGCTGGCGCACCGTGCCGGCCGGCACGCTGGTCATTACCAGCCGCGCACCGGGCACGGCCTGCAGAATGCTTGACCACGCCGCGACGGCGGCCTCCGAGACCTTGGCGATATTGTTCATCGAACCGAAGGTGATAAAGCCGTTGCGCCGCGCCGCTGTCGTGGGGATGAACGGCGCCGGCATGTCCGGCGCGGGCCGGTAGCACCACAGGCTGCGCGGCAGGCGATAGAGGCGTTCGCTGTGCCACGCCTCCGCCCCCGGCGGGTCGGTGTCCGCCGTTACCAGCCGATAGTCGATGGCGCTCAGTCCCGTGGTCGCCGGGTAGCCCAGGTAGGTCACCTGTACCGGCGCCGGCTTGCGCGCAAATACCAGGAGCCGGTTGCCCCGCGTATGTCCCGTCAGGTCTACCAGGATGTCGATGCCGTCCGCCTGGATGCGCGCCGCCAGTTCGGCGTCGCTCAGGTCTTTGCACGGAATCCAGTGGTCGGCATGGGCCTGCAGCCGTTCGTTCACCGCGTCTTGCAGCGTGTGGTTGTAATAACAGTAGACCTCCACCGCGCGCTTGTCGTGGTGCGCCAGCAGCGGTTCCATGAAAAACGCCACCGAGTGCAGCCGGAAATCCGCCGAGACATAGCCCACCTTCAACCGCCGCTCCGGGTCGCGACTATTCGTATGCGCCGGCCACAACGGCCGCAGCGGCGCTTCAAAGCGTTGCGCGAAATCCTGATATACCGCGGCCAGATCCGCCGATCGCGTCGAAGATAGGTACATGGCGATTAAGAGCACCCCGTTGTAGGCCTCAAATGTAAGGTCCACCAGAGAACCGGACCAGGATTCCGCGCGACGCTGCCCGGGTCCTGCCTCATCGCGGGTAAGGTCTATCACCTGGCGGAAAAAGGGCAGGGCCTCGGCAGGCAGTCCCTGTTCCATCAGGGCCGTACCCAAATTGTTGTAAGCGTCTGCGTTCTCAGGTTTGAGGTCGGCCGCTTTCCTGAAGCATGCCATGGCCTCGATCTCCTGATCCTGTTTGAATAAGGCAATGCCCAGATGATTCCATCCCGCGGCGTAATCGGGCTTAAGCGCTATCAAGTGCCGGAAGTTGTCCGCCGCCTCGTCAAAGCTGGACACCATGAGCAAGGCCACGCCTAGATTGTAAAGAGCCCGCGCGTGATCCGGATCGAGCATTATTGCGTGGCGGAGACTGGCGAAGGCGTCGGCCATTTTATGCTGTTTGCCATAAACGATGCCGAGCTCCACGTGGGCATCGACATGATCCGGCCGTAGCGCAATGGCGACACGCAGGGCCGCCTCGGCCTCCTGCAATTCGCCCTCGCTGCACAAGGCGGCGCCCAGGTTGTAGGACGCGTTAGCATGCCGGGGATCCAGAGCGAGCGCCTGCCGGTAGGATGCGATGGCTTGACTTACCTGACCCTGCTTGACAAGGGCAGTGCCCCTACAGTTGTAAGCGTCCGCGTAATCGGGCCGGATGGCGATTGCCTTTTGGCAGCAGGTGATAGTGTCGTCAAACTCGCCGCGCAGACTTTGGGTATAACCGAGCTGATACCAGGCCTCGGCATAGTTCGGTTGCAGGACGACCGCCTGGCGGAAGTGCGCCACGGCCTCCTCCAGCCTGCCCTGCTTGCCTAGCACGGACCCCAGGCTGCAGTGCGCTGCCGCAACCTCGGGTTTGAGAGCCACCGCCTTTTCAAGAGATGTCAGCGCCTCGTCCAGTCTGTCCATGTGGTGGAAGATATTTCCCAAACTGAGATGGGCGGCGGCACTGTCCGGCTGGACCTTGAGCACGGATTGATAACAGACAGCGGCCTCCTCGAGCTTCCCCTGGCCGCTCAGTACGTTTCCCAGGTTGTGATATGCCAGCACATAGTCCGGTTGGAGCGCGAGCGCCCGACGGTAACTGTCCGCCGCCGCCGCGGTTTGCCCCAGGGTCAGTAACACCATGCCGAGATCGCAATGGAGTGCGGGCTCGGCGGGGTTGCTCTGCACCGCCGCCTTGATGTGTTCCAGTGCCGCGGCGTGCCGGCCGGCGTGATGCTCCAGTATACCGAGGCCGTACAGCGCCTCGGCGTGCTCCGGCGCCCGCGCCAGCACGCGGCGATACAGCGTCTCCGCCTCAGCGAGCCTGCCGGCGCGGTGCGCTTGCACCGCCTCGGTCAATACTTCTGACAGCACCGCGTCATTCACCTTCGTAACTCCTCGACGATGCGCCGAATCGGGCTCGCCCAATCACCGGGGCGGAGCTGGCGGTACAGCGTGGCCGTGGGATACCACGGACTGTCGCTGCGAGCAAGCAACCAGCGCCAGTCCGGTGCGTAGGGCAGCAGGATCCATAGCGGCTTGCCCAGCGCCCCAGTCAGATGGGCCACGGCGGTATCGACGCTGATAACAAGATCCAAATTTGCAATGAGCGCCGCGGTGTCGTCAAAGTCCTCCAGGCAATCGCCGTAATGATGGATGGCCGGCTGTGCGGCCAGGGCTGCGCGGTCTGCCTCCCTGACCTCTTTTTGCAGGCTAACCAAATCAACGCCGGTGCCTAAGAGCGCCGTCAGTTCCGTCAGAGGAATGGAGCGGCGGCGGTCATCCTTGTGCCCCGGACTGCCGGTCCATACCAAGCCGACGCGGCGGCCCGATACCGGGCCCAGCCGCTCGCGCCAAGCGGCGACCTTTTCGCTAGCGGCGCTCACATAAGGCACCGTCGCCGGAATGGTCGTTAGCGTGGTCCCGAACACCAGCGGCAGACTAAGCAACGGGCAATGATAGTCGAACGCCGGCAGCGGCTCGTCCAGACCTATCACCTGCACCGGTCCCGGCAGGCGCGCGAGCAGCCGCTTGAGCGGCGGCGGTACGCCCAGCACGACCCGGACTCCGCGCGCCGCCAGCATCGGAACATAACGGCAAAACTGCAGCGTATCGCCCAGTCCCTGCTCACCCCACAGCAGCAGGGTCTTGCCCGCCAGATCTTCGCGCCCCAGCCATGGGGGCTGGGGAAAGGCCGCACGCTCCCGCGCGAACTCGGCCTTTTTCCAGCGCCATTCGTATTTCTCCCAGCCCGAGCGCAACTCCCCCAGTATCAAATGGCATAGCGCCTCGTTCCAATGCGCCTCCGCGTCCGCGGGCGCCAGCGCCTCGGCGCGCAGGAAATACGCCATGGCATCGTCAAGGCGACCCATCGCGTGCAGTAACGTGCCCATATTGGTATAGACAGCGGCATCGTTCGGTCTGAGTACGCGTGCACGCTCGGCGCAGATTAATGCCTCGTCATAGCGCCCCAGATCGCGCTGGATATTCACCAAATTGCTGATAACGTTTACATCGCCGGGCTTGATCTCGTCGGCGCGCCGAAAGCTCGTCAACGCCTCCTCCGTTCGCTGCATGTCCCGCAGGATCAGGCCGCGATTGTTCCACGCCTCGGCAAAGTCGGGCTTGAGCGCCAGGGCGCGCTCATAGCCTGCCAAGGCCTCCGCGAGACGGTTCAGCGCCTGCAAGGCCCTGCCGCGGTTGTAGTGCAGCCCCGGGTCCCTTGAATTGATTTTCAAGGCCTCGTCCAGGCTGTGCAGCGCCTCCTGAAATTGGCCGGCCTGCATTTGCGCGGCACCGAGCATATGCAAGGCATCGCAATGGGCGGGTTGCCGGGTAAGCACGTTACGATACAGCGCGACGGCCTCCGCCAGTCGACCCGCGCGATGCAGACTCAATGCCTGGTCGTACAGGGCCTGCGCATTCGGTCTGGGTGGTGGAACGGGTTGGGACGCTCGCACCGTGGCCCTGTTCATACAGCACTTCTTATATTTCTTGCCGCTGCCGCAGGGGCAGGGATCGTTACGCTGCGCGTTCATTGCCGGGTGATCCGCGTTCCTTCGCACCACGCCCGCCACATCGTGCAGATAGGCGGCCTCGAGATCGCGGGTCAGGCCCGCCTCGTCGCGCAGGGGCGAGGACGCAATGCGTTGCCGCATCCCGCCGCGCAGCGCATCGAGCCGGTCCAGATCCTGTGCCAACGCCGCGGCGATCGCCACGTATTCCTTCTCATCGCCCGCCGCCAGTTCTTCCAATCCAATGCCCTTGAGCAACGCATACCCCGAGCGCGCCACGCTCGTCTCGCCGATCAGCGTCACCACCGGCACCCCCATCCACAGACTCTCGCAGGTGGTGGTGGTGCCCGTGTACGGAAACGGGTCCAGCGCGATGTCGATGGCGTTCAGCAGCGCGTAGTACTCCGCCGCCGGCAGCTTGCCGTGCAGCGTAAGCCGCGCCGGCGTCGATGCCCTGCGCCGCAAAGCGCTCTCCAATACGCCGCTGTGCCGTGCCCGCCGCGACGTTGGTCAGCACCAGCCGTGACCCCGGCACCGCCTGCAGGAGGCGCGACCACAGGACAACGGCAGGCTCCGAAACCTTGGCAATATTGTTCATGGAACCGAAGGTGATAAAACCCTGGCGCCGCGCCGGCGTCTCGGCAATCACAGCCGGCATCGCCGGCGCGGGCCGGTAGCACCACAGGCTGCGCGGCAGGCGATAGAGGCGTTCGCTGTGCCACGCCTCCGCCCCCGGCGGGTCGGTGTCCGCCGTTACCAGCCGATAGTCGATGGCGCTCAGTCCCGTGGTCGCCGGGTAGCCCAGATAGCTCACCTGCACCGGCGCCGGCTTGCGCGCGAATACCGGGAGCCGGTTGTCCGCCGTGTGCCCCGCCAGGTCCACCAGGATGTCGATGCCGTCCGCCTGGATGCGCGCCGCCAGTTGCTCGTCCGTCAGCCCCTTGCACACCAGCCAGTGGTCCGCATAGCCCTTCAGCCGCACCGTCACCGCGTCCTCAAGGGTGTTGTTGTAATAGCAATACACCTCCACCTCGCGCCGGTCGTGGTGCGCCAGTAGCGGTTCCAGGAAATACGCCACCGAGTGCAGCCGCAAATCCGCCGACACATAACCCACCTTGAGCCGCCGTGCAGGGTCGCGGTCGTTGCCGTGCATCGGCCAGTGCGGCTTGAGCGGCGTCTCGATCCGGTCGGCGTAACTACGGTGCGCCGCTAACAGCGCCTCGGGCAAAATTGACGGAAGATAGTTGAGAATGAATAATTTGTTGTTCTGCGCCACGACAAGATCAGGCTGGATCGCCAGCGCACGGTCAACATAGGCTAGCGCTTCCTCCGGCCGGCCTAAGCTAAGAAGCGCATTACCAAGATTGCTTAGCGCACCGCCATTACGCGAGTTCAAGGTAAGCGATTTGTGCAAATATTCTATTGCATCATCATAGTGCCCCAGTTTTTTTAGAACATAGCCCAGGTTATAACAAGCCTGGGCATTCTTGGGATCGATCTGTATAGCCCTTTGAAAGCAGCGCCGCGCCTCCTCCATCTTATCGAGGTTGAGCAAGGCCGTTCCCAAATTGTAATGTGCCTCTGAATAATAAGGCTTGATCGACAGCACCTTCTGATAGCAGGCGATTGCTTCATCCAGCATGTTTTGATCAGTATAATTATTTCCGAGATTGTAGAGCAGTTCCGTTTGATCTGGCCTTATCGCCAACGCCTTCTGCAAGTACGCTGTGACTTCTTCAAATCTGCCTTGGCTGCCAAGCGTAGTCGCAAGGTTGCTATACGCCACAAAATAATCCGCTTTGAGGCTAATTGCCTTTTGATAATATGACACGGCCTCCTCGAAGCGCCCGAGGGCATGACAGACCAAGCCCAGGTTATTGTATTGCCCCGGGTCAGTATCGTTGATCTTAATCGCCCAGCCGATCAAATCCAACGCCACATCGTGATGTCCCAGCTGATACGCCAGCACGCCCAGGCCATTCAGTGCCTCGGGGTGCTCCGGTTCGCGGGCCAGGACTTGGCGGTACAGTGCCTCGGCCTCCGCCAGGTGTCCGGCGCCGTGGTGCTGCATCGCCAGTTGCAATTGGGGATTGGACGACGCAGGCACGACAGCTTTCTTGCCCAGGCAGCATTTCTTGTATTTCTTGCCGCTGCCGCACGGACATGGGGCATTACGCTGGGCATTTATGGCGGCACGCGTCATGGCGCGCACCACCTCCGCCACATCGCGCGGTAGGCGGCCTCGAGATCGCGGGTCAGGCCTGCCTCGTCGCGCAGGGGCGAGGACGCAATGCGTTGCCGCATCCCGCCGCGCAAGGCATCGAGCCGCTCCAGATCGGTCGCCAGCGCCGTAGCGATCGCCACGTATTCCTTCTCATCGCGCGCCGCCAGTTCTTCCAGTCCGATGCCCTTGAGCAACGCATACCCCGAGCGCGCCACGCTCGTCTCGCCGATCAGCGTCACCACCGGTATCCCCATCCACAGACTCTCGCAGGTGGTGGTGGTGCCGTTGTACGGAAACGGGTCAAGAGTTATGTCAATGCCTTTGAGCAAGGCATAAAACTCCCGGGCGGGGAGTCTGCCGTGGAGGCTGAGACGGTCCGGGTCGATCCCCTGGGCGGCAAAGCGCTCTTGGAGAGCGCGGCGGACCGCGCCTTCCGGCACCCGGGTCATCACCAGGCGCGAGCGGGGCAGCGCTTGCAGGATGGCTATCCACAGGCCGAGCGCCGCGGCGGATACCTTGGAAAAACTGTTCATCGAACCGAAGGTGATATAACCCTGGCGCCGTGCCGGGGTGGAATCCGCGGGCTCTGGACTGTCGGGGGACGGGCGAAAACACCATAACGTGTGCGGCAGACGATAGAGGCTCTCGCTGTAATGCGCTTCACAACCCGGGGAATCGACATCGCTGTGACTCAAGCGGTAATCCATGGCGGACAGGCCGGTGGTAGCGGGATAACCAAGATAGCTAAGCTGCAGCGGAGCGGGTTTGCGGGCGAAGGTTAACAGGCTGTTGTCGCGGGTATGTCCGGCCAAGTCTACCAGGATATCGATGCCGTCAGCGCGAATACGTTCGGCCAGCTTGCCGTCGGGCCATCCTGTGCAGTGGAGCCAGTGATCCGCATAGTCCGCGATACGCGCGGAGACGTCATCCAGCCGGGGGTGGTTGTAATAGCAATAGATCTCTACCTGATCTTTGTCATGGTGGGCAAGAACGGGTTCGATAAACATGGCCACCGAGTGACGCCGAAAATTCGGCGAGACGTAACCCACCTTGAGCCGCCGCTCCGCGATGCGCGTATTGGTGGGGGTCTGCCAATCGAGTTTTCGCGGCACTTCAAACCGTTCGGCGTAACGGCGGTGCGCCGCCAACAATTCTGCAGGCGAACAATCCTGGCGATAGAGGAGTGTGAACAAAAGTTCGCTGTACACCTCTGCATCATCAGGTTTGATGGCAAGCGCCTTTTGCAGACAGTCGACCGCAAGGTCCGGTCTGCCGGCGAAGAGCCATGCATTCCCCATCTTTGCATAGGCGCCCGCATAATTTGGTTTAAGCGCCAGCGCCTTCTGAAATGCGGCCATGGCTTCGTCGAGCCTGCCCAGTCTATTGCAGGCATTTCCCAAATTGCCGTGGGCCTCGGCGAGGTCGGGCTTGAGCGCGAGTGCCTTCTGGTAACAACTAATCGCGGCATCGAGCTTGCCCTGTTCTGTCAAGACATTGCCGAGATTACTCTGGGCCTCGGCGAGATCGGGCCTGAGCGCAAGCGCCTTCCGGTAGCTGGCCACCGCGTCATCCTGTTTGCCCTGGGCGTTTAACGCCCTGCCAAGATTGCAGTGCGCTAACGCAAAATCCGGTGCAAGCCTAATTGCCCGCCGATAACTGGCGACGGCTTCGTCGAGCCGATTGGTCGCCTGATAGACAATGCCCAGGTTACTATGAAAATCGGGATTGCTATTGTTGACCAGGATGGCCCGGCCAATTAGCTCCATTGCCGCCTCATGCCGCCCCACCTGATGCGCAAGGAGACCGAGCAGGTTGAGGGCGTCGGCGTGTTGCGGCGCTCGTTCCAGCACCTGGCGGTAAAGCGCCTCGGCCTCGGCCAGACGGCCAGCCTGATGGTGCTGCATCGCGGCGTGCATGGCCTGTTGAGTCGTGGAATCCTTCATGAGGTTTGTTCTGAATGGGATAGGCACCACGCTCGCCACATCGCGCGATAGGCGGCCTCGAGATCGCGGGTCAGGCCCGCCTCGTCGCGCAGGGGCGAGGCGGCGATACGCGCGCGCATCCCGCCGCGCAGCGCATCGAGCCGGTCCAGATCCTGTGCCAACGCCGTAGCGATCGCCACGTATTCCTTCTCATCGCGCGCCGCCAGTTCTTCCAATCCAATGCCCTTGAGCAACGCATACCCCGAGCGCGCCACGCTCGTCTCGCCGATCAGCGTCACCACCGGCACCCCCATCCACAGACTCTCGCAGGTGGTGGTGGTGCCCGTGTACGGAAACGGGTCCAGCGCGATATCGATCGCGTTCAGCAGCGCGTAGTAGTCCGCCGCCGGCAGCTTGCCGTGCAGGGTAAGCCGCGCGGCGTCGATGCCGTGCGCCGCAAAGCGTTCGACGAGCCGCCCCCGAACCAAACCCTCTGGGACATTGGTCATCACCAGGCGTGCGGCGGGCAGCTCCCGCAGGATTCGGCCCCACAGCATGATCGCCTCAGGCGAGACCTTGGCGATATTGTTCATCGAACCGAAGGTGATGACGCCGTTGCGCCGCGCCGGTGTTTGCGTCTGGGCGGCCGGCATGGCCGGCGCGGGCCGGTAGCACCACAGGCTGCGCGGCAGGCGATAGAGGCGTTCGCTGTGCCACGCCTCCGCCCCCGGCGGGTCGGTGTCCGCCGTCACCAGCCGATAGTCCATCGCGCCTAGGCCTGTGGTGGTCGAATAACCCAGATAGGTTAGCTGTACCGGGGCTGGCTTGCGGGCAAAAGTCAGTAACCGATTGTTGAAGGTATGCCCGGCCAGATCTACAAGAATATCGATACCGTCGGCGTCGATACGCTCCGCCAATTGTGCATCCGACATCATCATGCAGGGGATCCAGTGATCCACGCAGGCCCTGATCTTATCCGTTACCGCATCATGTGACGTATTGCTGTAATAAGCATATATCTCCACCTGGGTTTTGTCGTGGTGGGCGAGGATGGGCTCTATGAAATAGGCGACGGAGTGGATTCTAAAATCCGGCGAAACATAGCCGATCTTGAGGCGACGGTTGGCATCGGGCACGTTCTTATGATGCGGCCACTGTGGCTTAAATGGTGTCTCGAACTGCTCGGCATACAGACGATGCGCGGCCAGCACTTCTCTTGGAGAGCAAGCCGCCAGATTTAACATTGAGAATAGCAAGGTGCTTTGGGCCTCATTCCCAATGGATTTTGCCGCTAATGACCTGCGGATACACGCTAACGCTCCGTCGCGATCACCCTGGGTAAGCAATGCAACCACAATCTTGCCATGCGCGTCAGCCAAATCAGGTTTTATTGCCAGTGCCTTTTGAATACACGCTACGGCTTCGTCCGGTCTAAGCTGCGCGCAATAGATATATCCGAGACTGCAATAGGCCTCAGCGGAATCGGGCTGGATCGTCAGGGCCCCTTTATAACAAGCTATCGCCTCATCAGCTTTTTCTTGGATACTCAGGATATAACCGAGGTTGATATAGGCGGCAACGAGAGAGGTATCGAAAGCGAGGGCACTGCGAAAGCCGTGTGCGGCTTGATCGAGCTTGCCCAGCTTAAAGAATGTAATGGCGACATTATAGTGGGCCTTGGCGTAGTCCGGTTTAAGTGCGATGGCGCGTTGAAACGAGGCAATGGCCTCCGCTAGATTGCCAAGTGAAAGATGGCTGTAGCCCTGATTGTTATGGGCCTCGAAGTTGGAGGGATCGATGGTCAGGGCCCTGAGCTGGGAGGCGATGGCGTCGGCGAATCTGCCTTGGATGCTATAGATAAGGCCGAGCTGGAAGTGAGCCGGTGCAAGTTGGGGGTTGAGTGCAAGGGCCTGCTGGAAACAAGCCATCGCCTCATCGAGACGGTTGAGTGTCTTGAGTTCAAGACCTTTATTGAGAAGCGCAGCGGGATCGGACATTAAGGAGTCTCACGAAATATCACACCACGCCCGCCACATCGCCCGATAGGCGGCCTCGAGATCGCGGGTCAGGCCCGCTTCGTCGCGCAGGGGCGAGGACGCAATGCGTTGCCGCATCCCGCCGCGCAGCGCATCGAGCCGGTCCAGATCCTGTGCCAGCGCCGCGGCGATCGCCACGTATTCCTTCTCATCGCCCGCCGCCAGTTCTTCCAGTCCGATGCCCTTGAGCAACGCATACCCCGAGCGCGCCACGCTCGTCTCGCCGATCAGCGTCACCACCGGCACCCCCATCCACAGACTCTCGCAGGTGGTGGTGGTGCCCGTGTACGGAAACGGGTCCAGCGCGATGTCGATGGTGTTCAGCAGTGCGTAGTACTCCGCCGCCGGCAGCTTGCCGTGCAGGATGAAACGCGCCGGGGCAATGCCGTGCGCCGCAAAGCGTTCGTGCATCACTCGCCGCGCGCCCTCAGTCAGATTGGTCATGATGAGGCGCGCCGTCGGCACGGTCTTAAGCAGGCGCGCCCATGTCGCGATCGCGGCATCCGAGACCTTGGTGACGTTGTTCATGGCGCCAAAGGTGATAAAACCGTTGCGCCGCGCCGCTGTCGTGGGGATGACGGCCGGCATGTCCGGTGAGGGCCGGTAGCACCACAGGCTGCGCGGCAGGCGATAGAGGCGTTCGCTGTGCCACGCCTCCGCCCCCGGCGGGTCGGTGTCCGCCGTTACCAGCCGGTAGTCGATGGCGCTCAGTCCCGTGGTCGCCGGGTAGCCCAGGTAGGTCACCTGTACCGGCGCCGGCTTGCGCGCAAATACCAGGAGCCGGTTGCCCCGCGTATGTCCCGTCAGGTCTACCAGGATGTCGATGCCGTCCGCCTGGATGCGCGCCGCCAGTTCGGCGTCGCTCAGGTCTTTGCACGGAATCCAGTGGTCGGCATGGGCCTGCAGCCGTTCGTTCACCGCGTCTTGCAGCGTGTGGTTGTAATAACAGTAGACCTCCACCGCACGCTTGTCGTGGTGCGCCAGCAGCGGTTCCATGAAAAACGCCACCGAGTGCAGCCGGAAATCCGCCGAGACATAGCCCACCTTCAACCGCCGTTCCGGGTCGCGACTATTCGTATGCGCCGGCCACGGCTTGAAGGCAGTTTCGAATTGCGCGCCGAAGCGGCGGTGCGCCGCCAGTAATTCCGCGGCCGCCGCCGGGTACACATAATTCAATGCCAAAAGTTTGTTGTTGTGCGACAAGTCCTTGTCGGGCCGGAGGCTTAGCGCCTCATTGAAATAACCGAGGGCCTTAGCCAGCATGCCCTGATATAAATAGACGTTGCCGAGGTTGATCAGCGCGGGGGCATGATCGGGTTTGATGGCCAGCGTGCGCTCAAAGCTGGACCGCGCCTCGTCCAGCCTGCCCATATCGCTGTAGGAATTGCCCAGATTGTAGTGCGCCTCAGTAAAATTGGGATCAATCGCCACCGCACGCCGCAATATCGCGATGGATTCATCCTGCCGATATACGTGCCCCAGCGCCGTGCCCAGATTGTAGAGCGCGGTGAGGTAGTCCGGCTTGAGCGCCAGCGCCCGCTGAAAACAGGGTATCGCCTCGTTGATCTTGTTCAGATTGAGAAAGGCCGTGCCCATATTGGAGTACGCCTCGGCATAATCCGGCTTGAGCCGAATGGCGTTCTTCAGAGAGGCGATGGCTTCCTCATTGCGGCCCAGATTGTTGTAGGCCGTTCCCAGATTGTAATGTACTTCCAGAAAGTCGGGCCGCAGGCTAAGGGCCTTTTGATAACACGCCACGGCCGCTTCGGGATCGCCGCCACGATAAAGCGCATAGCCCAGGTTATAGTAAATCTCCGGCTCGTTCGGCTTGAGCGCCGCCGCCTGTTGTAAATATTGCGCGGCTTGCCGCGGCTGATCCAGATGCAGATACGCCAGACCGAGATTGTATAGTCCCTCGACCAAATCGGGCTGCAGTCGCACCGCCTGCTGTAGCGAGGGGAGAGCCGCAGCGGCCTGGCCTTGCTTGAGCAGGGCCAATCCCAGATTGAACTGCGCCCGGCCATAGTCCGGCCGCACCGCTACGGCCTTGCGAAAATTAGCGGCGGCGGCATTCATATCGCCAAGACTCAGGAAGGAGTAACCGATGTTGTTCCAGGCCTCGGCATAATCGGGCCTGATCGCCAAGGCCTTCCGGCACCAGGCGATGGCCTCATGAAAGTTGCCCAGCAAGCTGTAGGTGTAACCCAAATGATAACCAGCCTCGGCATAATCGGGCTTTAGCGCGATGGCCTGCTTAAAACAAGACACGGCCTCCTCGCGCCGTCCCAGATCCAGATAGGCCTTCGCCAATGCAAAATGCGCCTCGGCAGCTTGCGGCTTTCGCGCCACGGCCTGTTGACAGGCGACGAGATTGGCTTCGAGGTCGCTCATTGCGGCGTATGCTCCGTTTCCAAACCGTCGCCATGTCCATCATGCCCGTTGTGTCGATCCATCCCCTCAGTCCGACACCATACCCGCCACATCGCCCGATAGGCGGCCTCGAGATCGCGGGTCAGGCCCGCCTCGTCGCGCAGGGGCGAGGACGCAATGCGTTGCCGCATCCCGCCGCGCAGCGCATCGAGCCGGTCCAGATCCTGTGCCAGCGCCGTAGCGATCGCCACGTATTCCTTCTCATCGCGCGCCGCCAGTTCTTCCAATCCAATGCCCTTGAGCAACGCATACCCCGAGCGCGCCACGCTCGTCTCGCCGATCAGCGTCACCACCGGCACCCCCATCCACAGACTCTCGCAGGTGGTGGTGGTGCCCGTGTACGGAAACGGGTCCAGCGCGATGTCGATGGTGTTCAGCAGTGCGTAGTAGTCCGCCGCCGGCAGCTTGCCGTGCAGGGTAAGCCGCGCGGCGTCGATGCCGTGCGCCGCAAAGCGCTGCACGAGCACCTCGCGGGCTTCGCCTTGGGGTAAGTTGGTCAATACCAGCCGCGCACCGGGCATGGCCTGCAGAATGCTTGACCACGCCGCGACGGCGGCCTCCGAGACCTTGGCGATATTGTTCATCGAACCGAAGGTGATGAAGCCGCGGCGCCGCGCCGGGGTCGACGCCAACGGCCGCCGGCATCGTCCGGCGCGGGCCGGTAGCACCACAGGCTGCGCGGCAGGCGATAGAGGCGTTCGCTGTGCCACGCCTCCGCCCCCGGCGGGTCGGTGTCCGCCGTTACCAGCCGATAGTCGATGGCGCTCAGTCCCGTGGTCGCCGGGTAGCCCAGGTAGGTCACCTGCACCGGCGCCGGCTTGCGCGCAAATACCAGGAGCCGGTTGCCCGCCGTGTGCCCCGCCAGGTCCACCAGGATGTCGATGCCGTCCGCCTGGATGCGCGCCGCCAGTTCTTCGTCCGCCATCCCTTTGCACGGCAGCCAGTGATCCACCCTGGCCTGCAACCGCGCGGTTACCGCGTCTTCGCGGGTATTGTTGTAATACCCATACACCTCCACCGCGTCCCGGTCGTGGTGCGCCAGCAGCGGCTCCATGAAATACGCTACCGAGTGCAGCCGAAAATCCGCCGAGACATAGCCCACCTTCAACCGCCGTTCCGGGTCGCGGCTATTCGTATGCATCGGCCATGACGGCCGCAACGGCGCTTCAAATTGCTCGGCGTAGCGGCGGCAGGCGCTGACGACCGCCGCCGGCCGCGTCGACGCCAGGTAGTTGAGGGTGAACAGCCACGAGTCGTAGGCCAGGGCCACGCCGGGCTGCAGCGCCAGGCAGCGTTCGAAGTGCGCCGGCGCCTCATCACCGCGACCAAGAAGTAGCAGGCAATGTCCTCGATTGTGCAAGGCGTCGCCATAATCCGGCCTCAGCGACAGCACGGTATCGAAACAGTTCATGGCCTCAGCATGGCTGCGCTGCTTCATCAGAACACAACCCAGATTGTAATGCGCCTCAACGTATCCGGGATTGAGGCGGACGGCCTCGCGGAAACAACGCGCGGCGTCTTCCCACTGCCGCTCCCCCATTAACTTTACACCCAGATTGTAGTGCGCCTCGGCGTATCCGGGATTGAGGCGGACGGCCTCGCGGAAACAACGCGCGGCGTCTTCCCACTGCCGCTCCTCCATTAACATTACACCCAGATTGTAGTGCGCCTCGGCGTATCCGGGATTGAGGCGGATGGCCTCGCGGAAACAGCGCGCGGCTTCATCGCGCTGCTCTCCCTTCACCAGGACTAAGCCCAGGTTATAATAGGCGGCGGCATAGCCGGAATCGCTGCGGACGGCTGCGCGGAAACAGCGCGCGGCTTCATCCAGCCGCGGCTCCTCCATTAACATTATCCCGAGGTTGTAGTGCGCCTCGGCATAATCGGGCTTGAGTGTGAGGGCACGGCGATAACAGGCGATGGCCTCCTGCCGGCGCTGTCGATCACTATAGTAATTACCCAGATTGTAGTGCAGTTCCGCGATATCCGGCCTCAACGCTATCGCCCTTTCCAGGTACGAACCTGCCTCGTCCAGCCTACCCTGGCTGCCGCAGGTAGTCGCAAGATTCGCCAGGGCCTCGAAATAGTCCGGTTTCAGGGCAAGGGCCTTTTCATAGCAATCGACGGCCGCATCGTGATTCCCCAGCGCCTGATAAGCGAAGCCGAGATCATTGTGCAGCCTGGGATCGGCGGATGCTACCCGCGATGCCCGCACGAGCACTTGCAATGCTTCGGCAAAACGCCCGGCCTGTAGCGCCTTGAGGCCGAGATTATGCAAGGTCGCGGCAGATTCGGTTTCCGGGATGGCGCCGTTCACTCACCCTCTCCCCTGTCACACCACGCCCGCCACATCGCGCGGTAGGCGGCCTCGAGGTCGCGGGTCAGGCCCGCCTCATCGCGCAGGGGCGAGGACGCAATGCGTTGCCGCATCCCGCCGCGCAGCGCATCGAGTCGGTCCAGATCCTGTGCCAGCGCCGCGGCGATCGCCACGTATTCCTTCTCATCGCGCGCCGCCAGTTCTTCCAATCCAATGCCCTTGAGCAACGCATACCCCGAGCGCGCCACGCTCGTCTCGCCGATCAGCGTCACCACCGGCACCCCCATCCACAGACTCTCGCAGGTGGTGGTGGTGCCCGTGTACGGAAACGGGTCCAGCGCGATGTCGATGGCGTTCAGCAGCGCGTAGTACTCCGCCGCCGGCAGCTTGCCGTGCAGGATCAAACGCTCCGCAGCAATCCCTTGCGTGGCAAAGTGCTCGTGCATTAGGCGCTGCGCGCTATCAGCCAGTTTAGTCATCACGAGTTGCGCACCCGGCACCGCCCGCAGCAGGTGCGCCCATGTCGCGACCGTGGCATCCGAGACCTTGGCTACGTTGTTCATGGCACCGAAGGTGATGCAGCCACTGCGCCGAGCCGGTGTCGCAGGGATGACGGCCGGCATGGTCGCCGGCGGCCGGTAGCACCACAGGCTGCGCGGCAGGCGATAGAGGCGTTCGCTGTGCCACGCCTCCGCCCCCGGCGGGTCGGTGTCCGCCGTTACCAGCCGATAGTCGATGGCGCTCAGTCCCGTGGTCGCCGGGTAGCCCAGGTACGTCACCTGCACCGGCGCCGGCTTGCGCGCGAATACCGGGAGCCGGTTGCTGCCGGTGTGCCCCGCCAGGTCCACCAGGATGTCGATGCCGTCCGCCTGGATGCGCGCCGCCAGTTCGCTATCGGCCAGGCCCGCGCAGTCTCGCCAGTGATCCGCGTAAGCCATCAGCCGCGCCGTCACCGCATCGTGCACGCCAAAGCTGTAATAGCAGTAGACCTCCACCGCGCGCTTATCGTGATGCGCCAGCAGCGGCTCCATGAAATAGGCTACCGAGTGCAACCGAAAATCCGCCGAGACGTACCCCACCTTCAACCGCCGTTCCGGGTCGCGATTATTCGTATGCGTCGGCCATGACGGCCGCAACGGCTGCTCGTAGCGCCGGGCATAGTCACGGGCCGACAAGTGCGGAGAGGCGCGCCTACCGCCATCGGCATACAACAGGCACAACAAGGCCGAGTCGTAAGCGGGAGTGAAATCGGGCCGCAGCATGAGCGCCTGCTCAAAGGAGCGCAGCGCTTCGTCCAATCCGCCCTGACTGGACCAGATTGTACCTAGATTTTGATGCAGTTCAGCGTTATCGGGGTGGGTCGTTAGCGCCTTCGAGTAGAACCTGATGGCCTCATCGGTCTGCCCCAGACGGTCGTGTGCGGTACCGAGGTTGGCAGAGACGAGCCCGGGGTCCACGTTCAGTGCCAAGGCCTGATGATAATGAGGTATGGCCTCTGCCGGCCTGCCGAGCTGGAGCAATGCATTGCCGATACCATTATAGGCCTCACCGAAATCGGGCCTAAGCGCAATCGCCCGGCGCAAGGCTGAGAGCGCCTCCTCCGCTCGGCCCAGGCCAATACTGGTGATGCCGCACTGGTAAAGCGTCTCGGCATCGCCCGGCGCAAGTTCCAGTGCCGTGCGAAAGCAGCCGAGCGCCTCCTCCGGGTTCCCGAGCTTTACCCAAACTCGTCCCAATTCGCTGTGCGCCTTGGCAAAATCGGGCCTCAGCACCCCGGCCTGCCGAAAGCATGCCGCCGCCTGCTGAAATTGATTCTGGTGAGTGTATATCTTCCCGAGATGAAAATAAGCCTGCGCGTGGTCAGGTTGGAGTGCTATCGCTTTGAGACAACAACCCCGGGCATCGTCCAGCCGGCCGAGCAGACTGTAAGCATAGGCGAGCCGATACTGGGCATCCGCATGCCCCGGCTGGAGTGCAACGGCACTCTCGAGGCAGGCGGCCGCCTCCCGGCTTTGCCCCGCGCTGAGCAGTGCGTTTCCCAGTTCATAATGCGCCGCGGCCGAAACGGGATTTTTCACCACGGCCTCACGATACGCGGCCAGTTGTTCCTGCGGCCCGTTCATAAACTATCCATCGCGCGCACTATCGTCACGGTGTGTCCCCATCGCGGCGCGCAAATCTCCAAACTATTGCACTGGAGTGCCGCCATGCCGCGCCGGACAATAGCGTATTGCGCCAGCACACGCTCATAGGCCCGTTACCGCCATTGTCCGACACCATGCCCGCCACATCGCCCGATAGGCGGCCTCGAGATCGCGGGTCAGCCCCGCCTCGTCGCGCAGGGGCGAGGACGCAATGCGTTGCCGCATCCCGCCGCGCAGCGCGTCGAGCCGCTCCAGATCGGTCGCCAGCGCCGTAGCGATCGCCACGTATTCCTTCTCATCGCCCGCCGCCAGTTCTTCCAATCCAATGCCTTTGAGCAACGCATACCCCGAGCGCGCCACGCTCGTCTCGCCGATCAGCGTCACCACCGGCACCCCCATCCACAGACTCTCGCAGGTGGTGGTGGTGCCCGTGTACGGAAACGGGTCCAGCGCGATGTCGATGGTGTTCAGCAGCGCGTAGTACTCCGCCGCCGGCAGTTTGCCGTGCAGGGTAAGCCGCGCGGCGTCGATGCCGTGCGCCGCAAAGCGCTGCACGAGCACCTCGCGGGCTTCGCCTTGGGGTAAGTTGGTCAATACCAGCCGGGCCCCGGGCATGGCCTGCAGAATGCTTGACCACGCCGCCAGCGTGGCCGCGGAGACCTTGGCGATATTGTTCATCGAACCGAAGGTGATGCAGCCGTTGCGCCGCGCCGCTGTCGTGGGGATGACGGCCGGCATGTCCGGCGCGGGCCGGTAGCACCACAGGCTGCGCGGCAGGCGATAGAGGCGTTCGCTGTGCCACGCCTCCGCCCCCGGCGGGTCGGTGTCCGCCGTTACCAGCCGATAGTCGATGGCGCTCAGTCCCGTGGTCGCCGGGTAGCCCAGGTAGGTCACCTGCACCGGCGCCGGCTTGCGCGCAAATACCAGGAGCCGGTTGCCCGCCGTGTGCCCCGCCAGGTCTACCAGGATGTCGATGCCGTCTGCCTGGATGCGCGCCGCCAGTTCTTCGTCCGCCATCCCTTTGCACGGCAGCCAGTGATCCACCCTCGCCTGCAACCGCGCGGTTACCGCGTCTTCGCGGGTATTGTTGTAATACCCATACACCTCCACCGCGTCCCGGTCGTGGTGCGCCAGCAGCGGCTCCATGAAATACGCCACCGAGTGCAGCCGAAAATCCGCCGAGACATAGCCCACCTTCAACCGCCGTTCCGGGTCGCGACTATTCGTATGCATCGGCCATGACGGCCGCCGCGGCGCTTCAAATTGCTCGGCGTAGCGGCGGCAGGCGCTGACGACCGCCGCCGGCCGCGTCGACGGCAGGTAGTTGAGGGTGAACAGCCACGAGTCGTAGGCCAAGGCGAGATCGGCCTGGAGGGTGAGCGCCTGCTGAAATCGGGGCACGGCATCCTCTGAGCGGCCCTGGCTGTACAAGGCAACGCCAAGATTCAGATGCGCCATGGCCAAATCAGGCTTTAAGTGTAATGCCTTTTGAAACAGCCTGACGGCCTCATCCACCCTGTCCTGGTTGACAATGATATTGCCCAGATTGGTCAGCGCCTCGGCAAAGTCGGGATTGAGGCTCAGCGCCTTCTGATGGCAGGTCGCCGCCTTCTCCAGTTCACCCAGCTCAAAATACGCGATCCCGAGATGATTGTGAGCCTCGGCATAGGCGGGCTTGACCTTCACCGCCTGCTGCAGGTAGGGAATGGCCGCGGCGTAGTGGCGGAGTTTGATATAGGTATTGCCGAGATTATTGAGGGGCTCGGGGAGACGCGGGTTGATCGCCAGGGCCTGTTGATAGCAGGCCACGGCCTCATTGTATTTACCCTGATCGAAATACACGGTTCCGAGATTGCTATACGCAGGACAGCCCGGTTTGATGTGGATGGCCTGTTGATAACAGGCCGCGGCCTCGACCAGGCGGCCACGGGCCTGATAGATCAGGCCCAAGTCATAATGCTGTATCGCATCGGTGCCATCGACCTCAATCGCCCGACTCACCAGCGCCTGGGCCGCCTCGTAATGGCCGAGCTGGTAGGCCAGTAACCCCAGACGGTGTAATGCCTGGGGATGGTCCGGTGCCTGGGCGAGCACGTCGCGGTACAGCGCTTCGGCCTCCGCCAGACGGCCGGTCTGATGGTACTGAGAGGCGGTATGCAGCCACGCCGCGATGGGCGGCGGCGCGGACGCTGACGCTGCCTTCCCCAGGCAGCACTTCTTATATTTCTTGCCGCTGCCGCAGGGGCAGGGGTCGTTGCGGCGCGGCTCCGGGGCGACGGCCGGCGTCATGGCGCGCACCACGCCCGCCACATCGCGCGATAGGCGGCCTCGAGGTCGCGGGTCAGGCCCGCCTCGTCGCGCAGGGGCGAGGACGCAATGCGTTGCCGCATCCCGCCGCGCAGCGCATCGAGCCGCTCCAGATCCTGTGCCAGCGCCGTAGCGATCGCCACGTATTCCTTCTCATCGCCCGCCGCCAGTTCTTCCAATCCAATGCCCTTGAGCAACGCATACCCCGAGCGCGCCACGCTCGTCTCGCCGATCAGCGTCACCACCGGCACCCCCATCCACAGACTCTCGCAGGTGGTGGTGGTGCCCGTGTACGGAAACGGGTCCAGCGCGATGTCGATGGTGTTCAGCAGCGCGTAGTACTCCGCCGCCGGCAGCTTGCCGTGCAGGGTAAGCCGCGCGGCGTCGATGCCGTGCGCCGCAAAGCGCTGCACGAGCACCTCGCGGGCTTCGCCTTGGGGTAAGTTGGTCAATACCAGCCGCGCCCCGGGCATGGCCTGCAGGATGCTTGACCACGCCGCCAGCGTGGCTGCGGAGACCTTGGCGATATTGTTCATCGAACCGAAGGTGATGAAGCCGTTGCGCCGCGCCGCTGTGGTGACGCCGATGGCGGCCGGCATCGTCCGGCGCGGGCCGGTAGCACCACAGGCTGCGCGGCAGGCGATAGAGGCGTTCGCTGTGCCACGCCTCCGCCCCCGGCGGGTCGGTGTCCGCCGTTACCAGCCGATAGTCGATGGCGCTCAGTCCCGTGGTCGCCGGGTAGCCCAGGTAGGTCACCTGTACCGGCGCCGGCTTGCGCGCAAATACCAGGAGCCGGTTGCCCGCCGTGTGCCCCGCCAGGTCTACCAGGATGTCGATGCCGTCCGCCTGGATGCGCGCCGCCAGTTCTTCGTCCGCCATCCCTTTGCACGGCAGCCAGTGATCCACCCTCGCCTGCAACCGCGCGGTTACCGCGTCTTCGCGGGTATTGTTGTAATACCCATACACCTCCACCGCGTCCCGGTCGTGGTGCGCCAGCAGCGGCTCCATGAAATACGCCACCGAGTGCAGCCGGAAATCCGCCGAGACATAGCCCACCTTCAACCGCCGTTCCGGGTCGCGGCTATTCGTATGCATCGGCCATGACGGCCGCAACGGCGCTTCAAATTGCTCGGCGTAGCGGCGGCAGGCGCTGACGACCGCCGCCGGCCGCGTCGACGCCAGGTAGTTGAGGGTGAACAGCCACGAGTCGTAGGCCAGGGCAAGATCGCCCTGGAGGGTGAGCGCCTGCAGAACTCGGGGCACGGCATCCTCGGTGCGGCCCTGGCTAAACAAGGCAACGCCAAGATTCAGATGCGCCATGGCCAAATCAGGCTTTAAGTGTAATGCCTTTTGATACAGCCTGACGGCCTCATCCACCCTGTCCTGGTTGACAATGATATTGCCCAGATTGGTCAGCGCCTCGGCAAAGTCGGGATTGAGGCTCAGCGCCTTCTGATGGCAGGTCGCCGCCTTCTCCAGTTCACCCAGCTCAAAATACGCGATCCCGAGATGATTGTGAGCCTCGGCATAGGCGGGCTTGACCTTCACCGCCTGCTGCAGGTAGGGAATGGCCGCGGCGTAGTGGCGAAGTTTGATATAGGTATTGCCGAGATTATTGTAGGGCTCGGCGAGGCGAGGATCGATCGCCTGGGCCTGAAGAAAGCAGCTCACCGCCTCATCGTATTTACCTTGATCGAAATACACGATCCCAAGGTTATTAAAGACCGGGCCGCCCGGTCTGGTGCGGATGACCTGCTGGTAGCAGGCCGCGGCTTCGGCCAGGCGACCGCGGGCCTGATAGATCTGACCCAGATCATTGTGTTGCGACGCATCGGTCCCGTCGACCTCAATCGCCCGACTCACCAGCGCCTGGGCCGTCTCGAGATGACCGAGCTGGTAGGCCAGTATCCCCAGGCGGTGTAATGCCTGGGGATGGTCCGGTGCCTGGGCGAGCACGTCGCGGTACAGCGCTTCGGCCTCCGCCAGACGGCCGGTCTGATGGTACTGAGAGGCGGTATGCAGCCACGCCGCGATGGGCGGCGGCGCGGACGCTGACGCTGCCTTCCCCAGGCAGCACTTCTTATATTTCTTGCCGCTGCCGCAGGGGCAGGGATCGTTACGCTGCGCGTTCATTGCCGGGTGATCCGCGTTCCTTCACACCACGCCCGCCACATCGTCCGATAGGCGGCCTCGAGATCGCGGGTCAGCCCCGCCTCGTCGCGCAGGGGCGAGGACGCAATGCGTTGCCGCATCCCGCCGCGCAGCGCATCGAGCCGGTCCAGATCCTGTGCCAGCGCCGTAGCGATCGCCACGTATTCCTTCTCATCGCCCGCCGCCAGTTCTTCCAATCCAATGCCCTTGAGCAACGCATACCCCGAGCGCGCCACGCTCGTCTCGCCGATCAGCGTCACCACCGGCACCCCCATCCACAGACTCTCGCAGGTGGTGGTGGTGCCCGTGTACGGAAACGGGTCCAGCGCGATGTCGATGGCGTTCAGCAGCGCGTAGTACTCCGCCGCCGGCAGCTTGCCGTGCAGGATGAAGACGCGCCGGCGGCGATGCCGTGCGCCGCAAAGCGTTCGTGCAGGTGCTGGCGCACCGTGCCGGCCGGCACGCTGGTCATTACCAGCCGCGCACCGGGCACGGCCTGCAGAATGCTTGACCACGCCGCGACGGCGGCCTCCGAGACCTTGGCGATATTGTTCATCGAACCGAAGGTGATAAAACCGTTGCGCCGCGCCGCTGTCGTGGGGATGACGGCCGGCATGGTCGCCGGCGGCCGGTAGCACCACAGGCTGCGCGGCAGGCGGTAGAGGCGTTCGCTGTGCCACGCCTCCGCCTCCGGCGGGTCGGTGTCCGCCGTTACCAGCCGATAGTCGATGGCGCTCAGCCCCGTGGTCGCCGGGTAGCCCAGGTAGGTCACCTGCACCGGCGCCGGCTTGCGCGCAAATACCAGGAGCCGGTTGCCCGCCGTGTGCCCCGCCAGGTCTACCAGGATGTCGATGCCGTCCGCCTGGATGCGCGCCGCCAGTTCTTCGTCCGCCATCCCTTTGCACGGCAGCCAGTGATCCACCCTCGCCTGCAACCGCGCGGTTACCGCGTCTTCGCGGGTATTGTTGTAATACCCATACACCTCCACCGCGTCCCGGTCGTGGTGCGCCAGCAGCGGCTCCATGAAATACGCCACCGAGTGCATGCGAAAATCCGCCGAGACATAGCCCACCTTCAACCGCCGCTCCGGGTCGCGACTATTCGTATGCATCGGCCACGACGGCCGCCGCGGCGCTTCAAACTGCGCGGCATAGCCGCGGTGGGCGGCAATAATCTCCCGGGGGTTGCCGGCGGTCCGATATAGCAGCGCAAGCAAACTGGTATCCTGCGCCAGGGCAAAATCCGGCTGGAACGCCAGCGCCTGCCGGCAGCACGCCAGGGCTGCATCCGCCATGCCCATATGCATCAGCACAAATGCCAGATTATGCCGCGCCCGAGCATAGTCGGGCTTGAGTTCCAACGCCCTGCGACAGTAGGCGACGGCCTCATCCGACTGGTCCAGACACACCAGGGCAACACCGAGATTGGTACAGGCCTCGGCATAATCGGGCTCAAGCGCGAGCGCCCGGCGATAGCTGGCGACGGCTTCCGTATTACGGCCCTGCTTACAATAGGCATTTCCCAAATGACAATGGGCCCGCGCATAATCGGGCTTGACGGCGAGCGCCCGCTGATAGCTCGCCACGGCGTCGTCATACTTGCCCTGCTCAAAATAGGCGATTCCAAGATTATTGTGGGCCTGAACGAGATCGTACCTGAGCGCCACGGCCTTCTCGCCGTTGACGATCGCGGCGGCCCAATTACCCTGAGCAATGAAGATCGCGGCCAGGTTATTGTAGGCATCGGTATAATCCGGCCTCAACGCCAGCGCCTGCTGATAGTGGACCACGGCCGCCGCCTGATCACCCAGCAGGCTATGGGTGTATGCCAAATTGTAATAGGCATCGGCGTGATCGGGATTGACGGCCAAGGCCGCCTTAAAACAGGCGAGGGCGTCTTCCAGCCTGCCTTGAAGACAATACACGGCGCCCAGGTTGATGTGGACCTCGACAAGCGCCGGTTGCAACGCCAAGGCGTGGCGGTAACTGCCGGCCGCATCTTCCAACCGATCAAGGGCCTGGTAGACCAGACCCAGATCGTGATAGTAGCTCGGGATCGCGGCGTTGATCGCCAGCGCGCGACCAATAAGTTCGAGGGCCGCCTGGTGGCGGCCGACCTGATACGCGACCCGGCCAAGCAGATGCAGGGCATCGGTTTGGTCCGGCTGATGGCGGAGGATCTCCCGATAGATCGCCTCGGCCTCAGCCAGACGGCCGGCCTGATGGTGCTGCACGGCCCGACGCAGGGTGTCGGCAACTACAGCGGCGTTCATTCACCCGCTCCCCTGGCGCACCATGCCCGCCACATCGCCCGGTAGGCGGCCTCGAGGTCGCGGGTCAGGCCCGCCTCGTCGCGCAGGGGCGAGGACGCAATGCGTTGCCGCATCCCGCCGCGCAGCGCATCGAGCCGGTCCAGATCCTGTGCCAGCGCCGTAGCGATCGCCACGTATTCCTTCTCATCGCCCGCCGCCAGTTCTTCCAATCCAATGCCCTTGAGCAACGCATACCCCGAGCGCGCCACGCTCGTCTCGCCGATCAGCGTCACCACCGGCACCCCCATCCACAGACTCTCGCAGGTGGTGGTGGTGCCCGTGTACGGAAACGGGTCCAACGCGATGTCGATGGTGTTCAGCAGCGCGTAGTACTCCGCCGCCGGCAGCTTGCCGTGCACCGTGAGCCGCTCCGGCGCCGATGCCGTGCGCCGCAAAGCGCTGCACGAGCACCTCGCGGGCTTCGCCTTGGGGTAAGTTGGTCAATACCAGCCGCGCACCGGGCATGGCCTGCAGAATGCTTGACCACGCCGCGACGGCGGCCTCCGAGACCTTGGCGATATTGTTCATCGAACCGAAGGTGATGAAGCCGCTGTGGCGCGCCGGGGTCGATGGCGATGGCCGCCGGCATGTCCGGCGCGGGCCGGTAGCACCACAGGCTGCGCGGCAGGCGATAGAGGCGTTCGCTGTGCCACGCCTCCGCCCCCGGCGGGTCGGTGTCCGCCGTTACCAGCCGGTAGTCGATGGCGCTCAGCCCCGTGGTCGCCGGGTAGCCCAGGTAGGTCACCTGTACCGGCGCCGGCTTGCGCGCAAATACCAGGAGCCGGTTGCCCCGCGTATGTCCCGTCAGGTCTACCAGGATGTCGATGCCGTCCGCCTGGATGCGCGCCGCCAGTTCGGCGTCGCTCAGGTCTTTGCACGGAATCCAGTGGTCGGCATGGGCCTGCAGCCGTTCGTTCACCGCGTCTTGCAGCGTGTGGTTGTAATAACAGTAGACCTCCACCGCACGCTTGTCGTGGTGCGCCAGCAGCGGTTCCATGAAAAACGCCACCGAGTGCAGCCGGAAATCCGCCGAGACATAGCCCACCTTCAACCGCCGCTCCGGGTCGCGGCGGTTCGTGTGATTAGGCCACGCGGCGCGTAGCGGCGCCTCGAATTGCGCCGAGTAGCGGCGGCGGACGCTTAATAATGTCTCAAGGTGCATCGATGGCAGGTAGTTGAGGGCGAATAATTTGTTGTCATAGGCCTCGGCATAATCGGGCTCAAGCGCGAGCGCCCGGCGATAGCTGGCGACGGCTTCCGTATTACGGCCCTGCTTACAATAGGCATTTCCCAAATGACAATGGGCCCGCGCATAATCGGGCTTGACGGCGAGCGCCCGCTGATAGCTCGCCACGGCGTCGTCATACTTGCCCTGCTCAAAATAGGCGATTCCAAGATTATTGTGGGCCTGAACGAGATCGTACCTGAGCGCCACGGCCTTCTCGCCGTTGACGATCGCGGCGGCCCAATTACCCTGAGCAATGAAGATCGCGGCCAGGTTATTGTAGGCATCGGTATAATCCGGCCTCAACGCCAGCGCCTGCTGATAGTGGACCACGGCCGCCGCCTGATCACCCAGCAGGCTATGGGTGTATGCCAAATTGTAATAGGCATCGGCGTGATCGGGATTGACGGCCAAGGCCGCCTTAAAACAGGCGAGGGCGTCTTCCAGCCTGCCTTGAAGACAATACACGGCGCCCAGGTTGATGTGGACCTCGACAAGCGCCGGTTGCAACGCCAAGGCGTGGCGGTAACTGCCGGCCGCATCTTCCAACCGATCAAGGGCCTGGTAGACCAGACCCAGATCGTGATAGTAGCTCGGGATCGCGGCGTTGATCGCCAGCGCGCGACCAATAAGTTCGAGGGCCGCCTGGTGGCGGCCGACCTGATACGCGACCCGGCCAAGCAGATGCAGGGCATCGGTTTGGTCCGGCTGATGGCGGAGGATCTCCCGATAGATCGCCTCGGCCTCAGCCAGACGGCCGGCCTGATGGTGCTGCACGGCCCGACGCAGGGTGTCGGCAACTACAGCGGCGTTCATTCACCCGCTCCCCTGGCACACCATGCCCGCCACATCGCCCGGTAGGCGGCCTCGAGGTCGCGGGTCAGGCCCGCCTCGTCGCGCAGGGGCGAGGACGCAATGCGTTGCCGCATCCCGCCGCGCAGCGCATCGAGCCGGTCCAGATCCTGTGCCAGCGCCGTAGCGATCGCCACGTATTCCTTCTCATCGCCCGCCGCCAGTTCTTCCAATCCAATGCCCTTGAGCAACGCATACCCCGAGCGCGCCACGCTCGTCTCGCCGATCAGCGTCACCACCGGCACCCCCATCCACAGACTCTCGCAGGTGGTGGTGGTGCCCGTGTACGGAAACGGGTCCAGCGCGATGTCGATGGTGTTCAGCAGCGCGTAGTACTCCGCCGCCGGCAGCTTGCCGTGCACCGTGAGCCGCTCCGGCCCAATCCCCTGCGCCGCAAAGCGCTCTCCAATACGCCGCTGTGCCGTGCCCGCCGCGACGTTGGTCAGCACCAGCCGTGACCCCGGCACCGCCTGCAGGAGGCGCGACCACAGGACAACGGCAGGCTCCGAAACCTTGGCAATATTGTTCATGGAACCGAAGGTGATAAAACCCTGGCGCCGCGCCGCCGTCTCGGCGATGACGGCCGGCATCGCCGGCGCGGGCCGGTAGCACCACAGGCTGCGCGGCAGGCGATAGAGGCGTTCGCTGTGCCACGCCTCCGCCCCCGGCGGGTCGGTGTCCGCCGTTACCAGCCGATAGTCGATGGCGCTCAGTCCCGTGGTCGCCGGGTAGCCCAGGTAGGTCACCTGCACCGGCGCCGGCTTGCGCGCAAATACCAGGAGCCGGTTGCCCGCCGTGTGCCCCGCCAGGTCTACCAGGATGTCGATGCCGTCCGCCTGGATGCGCGCCGCCAGTTCTTCGTCCGCCATCCCTTTGCACGGCAGCCAGTGATCCACCCTGGCCTGCAACCGCGCGGTTACCGCGTCTTCGCGGGTATTGTTGTAATACCCATACACCTCCACCGCGTCCCGGTCGTGGTGCGCCAGCAGCGGCTCCATGAAATACGCCACCGAGTGCAGCCGAAAATCCGCCGAGACATAGCCCACCTTCAACCGCCGTTCCGGGTCGCGACTATTCGTATGCATCGGCCATGACGGCCGCAACGGCGCTTCAAATTGCTCGGCGTAGCGGCGGCAGGCGCTGACTACCGCCGCCGGCCGCGTCGACGGCAGGTAGTTGAGGGTGACTAGCGCTATGTTATAGGCGGGGGCAAATTCGGGTGCTATCTCCTGGGCGGCGTCAAAACAGGCCATCGCCGCTTCGGGCTTACCCTGAGCCAGATAGGTATGGCCCAGATTGTGGTGGGCCCATACCAGCCGCGGGTCGGTGTGCAGCGCACGGAGGAAGTTCGCAACCGCCTCATCGAGTTGACCGAGATCGATCTGGGCGGTGCCTAAATTATAATGGCCCAAGGGTAGATCGGGCTGGATCGCCAGCGCCGACTCAAAGTGTGGGATGGCCTTATCCGCCTGTTGCAAGTCCACCAGTGCGGCGCCCAAATTGCTGTGAGCCTCCGCATAATTGGCATCAATCGCGAGCGCCGCGCGATAACAGTCCACCGCCGCCTGATAGCGGCCCTGGCGATAAAGGGTATTCCCCAAATGACAATGCGCCCGTGCATTCCCGGGCCCCAAGGCAAGCGAGCGCTGATAGCTGGCCACGGCCCGCTCATATTGGTCGAGGTTGAAATAGGCGTTGCCGAGGTTATGGTGGGCCTCGGCGGAGTCGGGTTTAATCTGCAGCGCCTGTTGCAGATGGGGAATGGCCGCGGCGTAGCGGCGGAGTTTGATATAGGTATTGCCGAGATTGTTGTAGGGCTCGGCGAGATGGGGGTCGATCGCCAGGGCCTGCTGAAAACAGGTCACGGCCTCGTCGGACTTACCCTGCCAATCCAGGGCCAGGCCGAGATTGTTATAGGCGGCACTCCCCGGCTTGATGCGGATGGCTTGTTCATAACACGCCACGGCCTCAGCGAGGCGACCGCGGGCCTGATAGATCTGACCCAGATCATTGTGTTGCGACGCATCGGTCCCGTCGACCTCAATCGCCCTGTTTAGCAGCTCCTGAGCCGTCTCGAGATGGCCGAGCTGGTAGGCCAGTAACCCCAGACGGTGTAATGCCTGGGGATGGTCCGGTGCCTGGGCGAGCACGTCGCGGTACAGCGCTTCGGCCTCCGCCAGACGGCCGGTCTGATGGTACTGAGAGGCGGTATGCAGCCACGCCGCGATGGGCGGCGGCGCGGACGCTGACGCCGCCTTCCCCAGGCAGCATTTCTTATATTTCTTGCCGCTGCCGCAGGGACAGGGGTCGTTGCGGCGCGGCTCCGGGGCGACGGCCGGCGTCATGGCGCGCACCATGCCCGCCACATCGCCCGGTAGGCGGCCTCGAGGTCGTAGGTCAGGCCCGGTTCTCGATTCGACAAATGAGTATGGGTGTTCGCGCTGCTGCCACCCACCTCTCCATCACTGCGGTAAAATAGCGCGATTTTCGACTTCGACATGGCAAACGAGGCTGTTGGTACTGCATTCATACTACCAGACCTCACGGACGAAAGGTCGGACGCCCCGGCACTTGACGGTAAGATATGATCGGATTGCTGGCTTGGCTCATTCCCAGGACCGGGAGCAAAAGATCTTCGCTGGGTCAGGACTTGGTCGGCACGATAGCTTATAGATGGGTGACTGCAGAACTGTCACTCACCTGCGGCAGTTGAAATTTCAACCCTGCAAATGCAGAGAGGGCTTTGCGCCCTCTCCAGAATCATCAGTTAAACCTGGCTGAATACGTCCAGCCAGACAATGTTACTCTTCGACCTTACTGCGGACCCGTGCCGAAGATCGTCGACCATGCCGCTTGTATATTGGTCACGTTGCTCGTCAGGAACTCGCCATTCGTATAAGTGGACGGGTCATTGACGCCAACGGCCGCCCCTACCCCATTAAAGTCGGGCTCGCGGACGTTATTGTTAGTCGGAAAAACAAGGCCCCCCAATGCGCCATTTACTCCCACCTGTGAGGTTGTAGTCAAAGACGCAACCTGTTGCGGTTGACCAAGCATCGGATCCTGCGGTTTGCCGATATCGACCGGCGGAAACCCGGTGACATCAACTTGGACAAACTTCACATAGGCAAAGTCACGCAGCGTCGGATCATCCGTGGCGTAGCTGTCGGTCGGGGAACCGTTAAAGCCCATACCTGCCTGATCCTGATGGATATAGGTTGCAGCCACCCCATCAATGGGACCCAAGGCCAGCGTTTGACCGCCCAAGACGATGGTGTTGGCCCCAGGTTCATAGTTATAGGTACCCAATGCGGCACCGCCCTGGTTCCTCGTGTGGAACACGCCCATGGCCGCCGCATCGGCGGCGTTGCTGCTGGTGTTGGCCGCAGTGGTGCCGGACTGGATATCGATAAGTTCGGCATTACCCTGGTTCCAATCACCCTGGCTGTCACTCGCACCATTTTGTCCTTCAGCATGGAAAGTCTCCACACCGCCGATGTTCATGTCGACGATGGAGTCCATCAAGGCGCCGCTGGTGTTAGTCAGGGCGTTGAACGTGGCGCTGGGCTGGAAGGTCTGGTAGCTACCGCGCAGCCACTCGGAAGTCAAACTGAACCCCGTGCCGGCCGCAGCCAACTCGGTCTGATCCTCGATGACCAGCTTGTTGGCCATGGAGTTCAGGCTCGTCCCGCCCCCGTAATTGACAAAGGTGTCGCTCAGGAACAGCCCACCGTCATACATCTGACCCACGACCAGCTCTATATGAGACTTGGGCGCGGCGGTGTTGGTGTTATCCGTAACCTTATACTGGATCATGCCATCACCCGTACCGTCCATCACTGTGCAGGTCACGGTACCACCGTTACCGCAGGTCAGCCCGGCAGTCAACAAGTCACCGTTGCTGTCATAGTTACCGGCACCGGCGATGCCGGGAGTCTGGCTGATGGCGTAGTTCAACGCCGAGTGGGCACTTAGGGACGTCACCGGACTCGTCGGCGCCCCGGCTATGGCCCCCCCGGACACGATGAGCGCCACCGAGCCCATCGTCAACATTTGTAAGCGCTGATTATTTCTCATCGCACTTCTCCAGAAACCAGTTTTGAAAGAGTGGGAGAGAGGGCATTGCGCCCTCTCCCCGCCTTTCTTATCGGCTCAGCTAAACATCCTCGCTGAGCCACTTGCCTTTGTTATGCGACCAACCTTATTGCGGAGCCGAGCCGAAGATCGTGGTCCACGCCGTTTGAATGTCGGTAACATTGCTCTGCAGGAACTCGCCATTCGTGTACGTTGACGGATCGTTGACGCCAACCGCTGCCCCAGCACCGTTGAAGTCCGGCCCGTGGAGCGTATTGTTGACTGCCGTTACAGCACCGCCCAGGACAGCAGCGACGTTACGCTGCGAGGTAGTCTGCAACGACGCGGTCTGGACCGGGATACCGTTCATCGGATCCTGTGGCTGCCCGATGTTGACCGGCGGGAAGCCGCCAGCCGCGGAGAACGTGGTCACATTCACGTAGGCGAAGTCACGCAGGGTCGGATCGTCCGTGGCGTAGCTGTCCGTCGGTGAACCATTGAAGCCCATGCCCGCCTGATCCTGGTGGATGTAGGTAGCACTCACGCCGTCGTTGGCACCCAGGGCCAGTGTCTGCCCGCCAAGTACCACTGTGCTGGCACCGGGTTGATAGTCGATGGCGCCCGCCGTGGCGCTGGTACCGCCCTGGCTCCTCATGTGGAATACACCCATGGCCGCCGCATCGCCCGCACCGCTAGCGGTGTTGGCGACCGTGGTGCCGGCCGTGATATCGACAGTACCGCCAATGGAGAAGTCACCATTCTCACCGACTTGACCGTCAGCATGGAAGGTCTCCACGCCGCCGATGTTCATGTCGACGATGGAGTCCATACGCGTGCCGGGAGCACCACCTGACTGCGCCGTATTACCGTTACCGATGGCATTATTACCGGCGGTGGGCTGGAAGGTCTGGTAGTCGCCGCGCAGCCACTCGGTTGTCAAACTGAACCCCGTGCCGGCCGCGGCCAACTCGGTCGGATCCGCGATGACCAGCTTGTTGGCCATGGAGTTCAGGCTCTGCCCGCCGTTGTAGCGGACGAAGGTGTCACTCAGGAACAGACCACCGTCATACATCTGCCCCACAACCAACTCGATGTGAGTCTTGGGTGCGGCGGTGTTGCTGTTGTCCGTAACCTTGTACTGGATCATGCCGTCACCCGTTCCATCCATCACCGTACAGGTCACGGTACCGCCGTTGCCGCAGGACAGGCCGCCAGTCAACAGGTCACCGTTGCTGTCATAGTTACCGGCACCGGCAATGCCGGGCGTCTGGCTGATAGCGTAGTTCAACGCCGTGTGGGTGCTCAGGGACGTGACAGGACTCGTCGGCGCCCCCGCCATAGCGCCTCCCGAGACGATGAGGGCTACCGAACCCATCGTCAGCATGTGTAAATTAAGTTTTTTGCTCATTTTGCTCTCCTAAACTTTTAGGTCGTTAGACCAAATAATGTGTCTGTCGCAACGCTATGCCGTCGCCGCTATTGCGGGAACGCCGCGCTCATGCTGGCTGGGTTGACCTGCCCGGTACCGGCCGAGTTCACGTACATCATGACGGGCGCGGAACCGAAGTTTGGATCCCAGAACGTCGGATCCCACTGAGCCGCCACGCTGGTGGTGTTCTGCGGGATAAACAGCGTCTGCATGTAGCCCGTGCCGGTGCTGTCATTGCCAGCATCGCCGCCGCCGACCACGCCGCCATTGGTGGGCAGTTCACGATAGTTATCGTTAACCGCTGCGATGTAGCCGCCGGTGGTGTAGTTGCGGAAAGACTGCGTCTGGACGATGTTGTTGTTCGAGCCGGCGCTGCCGACCGTGGTGAGCGTGGTGTTGGCGGGATCACCCGTGGGGTAGCCGAAGGTACCGCCGCCGAAACCCGGGTTGGACAACAGGGTGACGGCGATGTCGTCACCGGCGCTGTAGGCCAGGGTGTCACCGCCCACGCCAAATGCCAGGACGCCGGTACCGGAGCCGTTGTCGTTCGCCACGGTGAACTCACCGCTGGTGCGACGTACGGTCATGGTGCCCTGGAAGGCGCCGTTCGCGTATTCGTCTAAGCGCATGTAGTTGCTACGATCGGCCTGGTTGGGCTGGGAGAACGTGCCATCGGACAGGAAGGCAAAGTTGATCGAGCGGTTCGACGCGGCATCGTTAATGCCGGAAGAACCTACCCCACCCGAGCTATCGGCGAAGGTCGCGCCGCTGGCATCGGTGTCGTAGTTGAAGTCATTGTTCTGCAAGATCTTGATGCCATTAACCTCGGAGGTGCCCGCCACCATTTCTGAGGCTGTACCCGTGCCGCCGAAGATACCGTGCAACAAAATTGCCTCGGTGGAGTTCACGGGGGTCACTGTGCCCAGCAACGTGGTCGTGCCAGTGCCGCCGGATCCCGCCGTGGCGACGCCCGTGGGGGCGGCCAATTTGACAAAGCCGTCCGCGGCGACATCACCGCCTCCGGCTGATCCACCCGCGGGGACGAAGGATTCATTGCGGAACCCCAGGGCCGCATAGCCCGCGCCGTCGGTCGCCGTGGCGTTATTATCCAGGATAATGGTGCGGTAGTAAGACGAGCCCGTACCCAAACCGGCTGTCACATCGACTTTTTGCTGCAAGAAGCCGTTGCTCGAGACCATCGTGGTACAGGTTGCCCCCGCCACGCACCCGGTAATGGTGCCGGCAGTAGACGTAAACTGGCCGAAGCCACCCGTGCCGGGGACCGCGGCCATGGAACCCCCAGCCGCTAAGATCAGACCGGCGGACCCCGCCGTAAGAACTAGAAATTTATTCATATCAAATGCCTCCTAGGAATATTTTAGCGCCGCATGCGCAGCGCCGAACTTTTTTTACCCTAACTCTCGAATTACTTACCCCACTTCTTAAACTGATTAACCATAGATCTATAGTAAAAGTACCTTTCCGTCACTCTCCGGGGTGCTGCGTTGTTCCTTCGCGTATCTACGTATATACCCTAAAGGTTCTGCTACGACTCACCCCTTACCGCTATTGAGCTTCCGTGCCTACTTGCGTCCGTTCGTTCTTCATCCCTTATCACGCAAATCACCGGGCTTAGGCTTAGGCGGTTTATCTCGCCTATTTAAGATGTGACCCAGTTCACGATTTATATACCACGCTCCGTCACCCGATTGCAAGCGAAAAACACCGCCAACGTAAATTCTTTTTCTGGCCCTATGCGCATCGCCGGATTTTTGGCTCTCCCGCTATACAAATTTAAAGTTATACAGCACAGAAGGGCCCTATTATTGTAATGTTTTTTTGCCTCAGCCCCCCTGGGATTTGGCACTATGTATATCGGGTACCCCATCGACGCTAAAACTAGCCCCCGCAGTCGACGTTGTCAAGGGCGGCGACGGGCGCCCCCTCCCCGCGCTGGATGACCGTTGTTCCGCGATCCATGCGCCGGCTTTTACCGCCGCTTGCAGGATGGACAAGGGCATCCCTTAACGGCGATACTGCGTGTTATCAGCAAGATGGGGCATGCGGTGGCCGTCGCTAGTACAAGATTCGAGGCATACCCGCGGTTACGCGCGCGACACGCTGTCGCGCACGCGGCTGATGATGGCGGGTCACGCCCGCGTAAGCTCACCGTACGCGGAAATCAGTTGACCGCGGCGACGCCGAGAATGTGTTTAACGACTTGAACTTAAGAGATTCCCCTATGAATAGCCCCAGCAGCGGCTCAGTCTATGAAATTACCGGCGGGCTGCGCGTCTGCGCGCCCGGCAATCCACGGCTGATGACGCCTTACATCCTCACGGAACAGCGGGACTGGTTTGAAGACGAAATCAAGTTCGTGCGCAACCTCATTCAAACAGGCGATGTGATCGTCGATGTCGGCGCCAACTATGGGGTGTACACCCTGGTGGCGGCGCAGCACGCCGGGCCGGATGGCAAGGTCATCGCCTTCGAGCCGAGCGCCGCGACAGCGGGCTGGCTGCGGGAGAGTATCGCGACCAATCGCTTCAGTCATATCACTTTAATTGAAAAGGCGGTTTCCAATCAGCCGGGTACCGGCAGGCTCAGTGCCGAGGCCAACTCCGAACTGAACCGCCTGGAGACCCCCAGCGCGCCGACGGGAGGCGAGAGCGTCGCCCTGACGACGCTGGATGCGACCCGGCGCGATCTGGCATTGACCCAGGTCGATTTCGTCAAGATCGATGCCGAGGGTCATGAAGTCAAGGTCATCGAAGGCGGCCAGGATTTCTTCTCCGCCCTATCGCCGCTGGTGATGATCGAGATTAAGGCGGGCACCCAGGTCGATATGGCGCCGGTCGGCCGACTGGAAAATTTTGGTTATGCTCCCTATAGACTGACCCCGGGCCTCAATGCGCTGGCGCCCTTTGACGGCAGCAAACCCATCGACGGCTACCAGTTGAATCTATTCTGTTGCAAGCCCGATCGCGCGGCACAGCTGGCGGCCCGGGGATTGCTCGTATTGCCGCCGCTTGACGGCGACGTCGGCGATGCCGATCAATGGCGCACCTGCTTTGCGCGGCTGGCGTTCGCCAAGTCCTTCATGACGGCCTGGCTGGATACGACCGCGACCCGGCCGGAACCCGGATGGGAAAAATACCGGCATATTCTCAATCTGTATGCCCGTTCCCGTGACGCGGGGCAGCCCATCGCGGTGAGATATGCCTCGCTGGTAACGAGCTACCTGCAGCTGGAAGGGCTAATCAAGGTCGGGGGCAGTATGCCCAGGCTGCTCACCTTTGCCCGGATTGCCGCCGATAGCGGCGAGCGTGCGGTGGCGGTGGGGGTACTCAAGCACGTCATTGATCACATCAGGTCAAGTAATGGCATCTTCATCGGCGAGCCCTTTGTGCCGCCGGCGCCGGCGTTCGAGCAGATTGATCCCGGCGAGAATAAAGTTAACTGGGCTGTGGCCGCGGCGCTCGATGCCTATGAATCGAAGCGGGCTTTTTCCAGTTATTTCGCCCCCCAGGAGACTGTCGGCATCGTTACTGATTTGAGGCGTCTGGGTTATTGCTCGGAGGCCATGGAACGACGCTATCAACTTGCCAGCACCCGATCTTAGACGGGTAACCCCGACTTCCCCTGGGAATCGAGGTAGTTGCGTCTCGCGCCGCGACTCGAGTATGCCGGAACAAATCCGCGGGCGGCGCGCCGGTTAATAACCGCGCGCCGCCGAAGTTCCGACTGGAAATACGGCTTGGAGACCGCGGGCACGATCATGTATTCTTTGACGCGGCGCCGCTTCAATGCCAATTTGAACGGACGCTCGCCGACATGCCGGGGGGCTTCTGAATTTATTTATCAATTGAGTAAATATATAGTAAAAGGCGCGCCAACGGGGTCGGGCCGGAAAAAACTCAAGCGCCGGGGCATGGCAGGACAAATCCGAACAGCGTCCGATACTGTTTATTAGCGCGCATTGATGAGAGAGGGTATGCGACTGTAATTTGCCCGGGATGTCCCCTGCAGCGGCGGCGTTTCCAGCGGCGGAAGTCCAGGCGAAGACGCGTTGTGCAACAGTAGTGGGGCGCGCTTGAATAAACTCTGACCAAATTCATAGACGATGAAGGAAAAGCCTTGAACATGATACAGGTACGCGGACTCACAAAGATATTCCCCGGCGGGGCTAAGGCGGTGGATGGTTTGGATCTCACTGTGTATCAAGGAGAGATCCTGGGTCTGCTCGGCCCGAATGGCGCCGGCAAGACTACCACTATCCGCGCCCTCTCCACCTTGTGCGGCTTCGATTCGGGGCAGGTGATCGTTGCCGGTTACGACGTGGACAAAGAGCCCGAGAAGGTCCGCCAGGCCATCGGGGTCGTTGCGCAGAATACCGGCATCGACTACTTCCTCACCGGCAGGGAAAATCTGGAACTGCAAGGTCATCTGTACCGGATGAAGAAAACTGACATCAAGAACCGTGTTGCGGAGCTGGCCAAATATTTCGAACTGGAAGGCAGCCTGGATCTTCAGGTGGCGACCTATTCGGGCGGCATGCGGCGCAAACTGGATATCGCCACGGCGCTCATCCATCATCCTACGCTGGTGTTCCTCGACGAGCCGACCCTGGGGCTCGACATCAAGAGCCGCAAGATGCTGTGGAGCCTCATCGAAAAACTCAACAAGGAGATGGGGCTCACCATCCTGTTGACGACCCACTATCTGGAAGAGGCGGACAAGCTCGCCAACCATGTGGCCATTATCAGCGCGGGCAAGGTCCGCACCGTGGGTACGCCAGACGAGCTGAAAAGCAGCATCGCGGGCGAGGTATTAACTTTGAATTTCGAACAAAAAAATTGGCCCGTCAAGCAATTTGCCGTCGCCCTCAACCAAACGGACTATGTCAAGGACTCGATGTGGCAAGGCGACAAGCTCTATGTCTATGTCACTAATGGCGCTGAAAGCGTGCCGAAGATCACCGAGCTGGCCAAAACCTATTCAGTCCATATCCTGACCTTGGGCTTATCGCGTCCGACCCTGGATGATGTATTCCTGAAATACACCGGCACCAGCATGGAAGGCACCGGGGAAGAGTCCGGCGACGAATGGTGGAAGCAGTGGGCGGGCAAGGGCGGCGGCGGAAAATGGGCGAAAAAATGGCAGCAGGCGCAGGGCCAGGAAGGCGGCGATGATGAAAGCGGCGGCTGGGGTCAGTGGACCGCCGAGGAATCCGAGCAATGGCTGAAACAACAGGGCGGGATTGCCGCGGAGACGGACGGCGATGGGCCGAGCGAGGCCGCGGAAGGTTCGGGACAAACGGGCGGCTGGGGTCAATGGAGCGCCGAGGAAACGGCGCAATGGCTGAAGCAGCAGGGCGGTGTCGCCTCGGGTGCCACCGGCGGCGGCGAGACGGCCGCGGCAGAGGAAGCGGAAGCCACCGAGCAGGCGGTCGCGGAGAGTAGCGGGCAAACGGGCGGCTGGGGTCAGTGGACCGCCGAGGAAGCGGCGCAATGGCGGAAGCAGCAGGCCGCTAGCGCCTCGGGCGAAGATCAGTCGCCTGACCCCATTCCCGGCACGGAAGGTTCCGCCGAGCAAGCGCAACCGCGGGAAGATGCCGGCTCCGGTACCCAGCATGAACGGCCGTTGGAAAACAAAAAGTGGGCCGACGATTCTTCTAAAAAATAATCCCGCGAACAATCCCTAGCGCCATAACCTCGAGGAAACAGCATGCTTGCAGATACCTGGTACCTGTTCAATAAATACATGCGCATCACCATCCGCATGCCGATGTGGACGTTATTCACTTTGGTGCAGCCCCTGATCTGGCTGATAATCTTTGGCCAGTTATTCAAAAACATTACCCAGTTACCCGGCTTCCCTACGCAGACGTACATGGATTTCTTTGTCCCCGGGGTATTGATCATGACCGTGCTGTTCGGCTCGTCATGGAGCGGCGTCAGCCTGCTGCGGGAGATTCAATCGGGGACCGTGGACAAAATGCTGGTGTCCCCGGTGTCGCGGGTCGCCATTGTACTAAGCCGCGTATTGCACTCCACCGCGCAAGTCGTGGTCCAAGTGTTGATTATGCTCATCGTATCGTGGGCCCTGGGGGCGCACCTCAACCTCAATCCGCTCGACCTCGGTCTGGGCATGCTGGTCGTCGTTTTGCTGGGGTTGTGTTTCGCCGCGGTATCCAACGGTTTTGCCATCGTGCTGCAGCGGGAAGAGCCGTTGGTGATTATCGGCAATTTGATGACCCTGCCCTTAATGTTTTTCTCCACCGCCCTGGTGCCGGTCAACTTCATGCCCGCCTGGATCAAATATGTCTCGGCGATCAATCCCATCAACTACGCCGTTGAAGCGGTGCGCGCCGTGCTGGTGGGCACCCCGGATATGGCCTCCTACGGCATGGCGGTATTAATCCTGGCCGCGTTTACCGCCGCCGCCGTATGGTGGGCGGTCGCCGCCTTCAATGCCCTGCGCGATTGAGGGTTACGCCAGCGTCGTCCGGTCAACGACGCGGCGGGGGGTAGGCGACTATTTACTTACCGCAAATACGCCTCGGTGGCGTAGCGGCGCATCATGCGGTGGGAGTTGAAATACGAGGCGCTCTTGCAGACGGCGCCCTTCATCACCGCAATCCAACCGGGTTGATTGGTATAGTAATAGGGCAGTACGGTCTGCTCCAACTTGTCATAGAGCGACTGCGCGTCGTTGCCGTTGGCCGATTCGCTGCTGTCGCCGATGGCCCAGCCGGTCACGCCTTCGATACAGGCCTCTATCCACCAGCCATCCAATACGCTCAATTGCGGCACGCCGTTGAAGGCCGCCTTCATGCCGCTGGTGCCGCTCGCCTCCAAGGGGCGCAGCGGGGTGTTGAGCCATAGATCGACGCCAGCCACCATGGCCAGGGCGAGATCCATTGTATAGTTGGGCAAGAATACGCCGTGAATAATGCCTTCCAGGTCATGCAAATGGACGTAGATCTGTTCGATCAGTCTTTTACCGCCCTCGTCATGGGGATGGGCCTTGCCCGCTATCACCAGTTGAAAAGGCCATTGTTGCGCGACGGCCTTCAAGCGTTCCAGATCGGTAAACAATAGATCGGGACGTTTGTACGCGGTCATGCGCCGCGCAAAACCGAAGATGGGCACCTTGGGGTTAAGCGTGACGCCGCTGATAGTCTTGACGGTGTCGATGAGCGCCGCCTTGGACTGGCGGTGCGCCTCCCACACCGCGGCGTCGGGGATACCGCAATCGGCGCGCAGCAACAGTTCCGGTTCATGGCACCATCCCGGCAGGTGCTGATCGTAAAGCCGGGAAAAACTCGGACTGGTCCAGGTATAGGGATGCACGCCGTTGGTGATGGCCTTGACACGATAGCCGGGAAACATCTTGCGCGATACCTCGGCGTGACGCTCGGCCACACCGTTCACATACTCGCTGAGATTGAGGGCGAGGCGCGTCATATTGAGTTCCTCGGCGCCGCCCAGCCGCTTGAGGGTGGTGAAATCAATATAGTCCTCGCCGAACAGCCGCTGCACCAACTCGTAGGGAAAACGGTCCTGCCCCGCCTCCACCGGTGTGTGGGTGGTGAAGTTGCAGAGGTTGCGGACGCGGGGGATATCGTAGGCCGATTCGCCGAATTGCAAATTTCCGGCGGGAAAGGCATAGCGGCGCAACAGTTCCACCGCCAACAGCGCCGAATGGCCCTCGTTCATATGATATGCGCTCACCTCGAAACCCAGCGCCAGCAACATACGCACGCCGCCGACGCCGAGTATGATCTCCTGTTGGAGACGATAGATTTGATCCCCGCCGTATAGATAATGGGTGAGCGGTCTATCGCCGGGGGAGTTTTCGTTGATATCCGTGTCCAAGAGGATCACCGGCTGGCGGCCGGACCTTGCGCCCTTCACGACGTACAGCCAGGCGCTCACCCACACCCTGCGGCCCTCGATATCCACCGCCACCTTGGCATCCAGCGGCGTCGCGACAGCGCCCGGGTCCCAGGGATCGGGCATCTCCCATTGCCGTCCCCGCGCATCCAATTCCTGGCGAAAATAGCCCATGCGGCTCACCAAAGTCACCGCTACCATGGGCACATCCAGATCGGCGGCGGTGCGCATCGTATCCCCGGCTAGCACTCCTAAACCGCCGGCATAGGTGGGAATGGCATTGGCGAGCGCGATCTCCATGGAGAAATAGGCGATGCGCTGTGTGAGCGTGAATTCAGTGTGCAGAAGAGTCTCCCCGAGCGCCCCGCGTCAACATCATTAATGATGGCGCACAATCGAAAGCGGGCATTATCATTCAACGAGCTTATAACCGCTACCGTGAACCGTAATAAGATACAGGGGAACGGCGGGATCGACCTCGATCTTCTTGCGCAGGCGTACAATAAAGTTGTCGACGGTGCGCGTCGCCACTTCGCGCTGATGGCCCCATACCTCGGCCAGCAGGGTTTCGCGCGACACCACTTCGCCGCGGTGCTGCACCAAATACCTCAGCAGCTCCAACTCCTTGGCGCTACCTTCCAGCAAGGCCCCGTCACGGCTCATTTGATGACGGCGAAAATCCACTATGGCCATACCCACCGCCACCTTCCCCTGCACTTGGCCCATGCCTGTGCTGCGGCGCAATTGGGCGCGAATGCGCGCCAGCAACTCGCGAAGACCGAAAGGCTTGACGATATAATCGTCGGCGCCGCCCTCGAAGGCCTGCACCTTATCCATCTCCTCGCCGCGGGCGGTGAGCATGATGATGGGCTGTTGCAATCCCTGGGCGCGCAGTTCGCGGCACAGACTCACGCCGTCGCCGTCCGGCAACATCACGTCCAGTACGATGAGATCGGGGGTATCCCGCGAGGCGGCCGCGCGTCCCTGGCTGACGGTCGTCGCGGCGATGATACGATACCCTTCGATCTCCAGATTGTCTTTCAGGCCGGCGATCATGGCCGCATCGTCTTCGATGATCAAAATGGAGGCACTGCTGCTCATGATACGACCCCATACACGGGAAATCGGACGACGGCCTCGAGACCGTTGCCACTCGCCGGGACGGACAAGTTCAGTTTGGCATGATGCATCTTAGCGATCTGCTCCACCAAGGCAAGGCCCAGACCGCTGCCGCTGGCAGGATCGGCCTCTTTGCCGCGCTCAAACGGTTTACGCACCCGCTCGCGATCTTCCTCCGGGATGCCCGGCCCCTGGTCGGTGACGATCAGATCCACCCCATTATCGACCGCATGTAACGACACATGGACGATCCCGCCCGCCGCGGCGTATTTCACCGCATTATCGATTAGATTGATAAGAATTTGGGTGATGCCGTAACGATCGTGGGCGACGGAGGGAACATCCTCATCCAGCGAGACCTCAAGGCCCAGCCCCGCATCCTCGACGCGCCAACGATAACTGTCCAACACCTCCGCCACCGTGGCGAGTAAATCGGTCTCCGTCAGCCGGTACAGGGCCACCCCTTCGCTGAGACGGGAGAAATCCAGCACCGTATTGATCATCTGACTCAAGCGTTCGGACTCGTGAAGCAGGACGCGATGGTATTGGTGCTGGCGCTCTTCACCGCTCACGCGGCGTAAATAGAGGGTCTCGGCGTACATACGTATCAAGGTCAAAGGGGTCTTCAACTCATGGGACACATTGGCGACAAAGCGGTTGCGCAGATCCACCAAGGCATGTTCCCGCCGCAGTTCCCGCCATACCGCGAAGGTCGCCATGACCATCGCCAGTATCACCGCGGCGGTCACGCCCAGCACCAGGACGCTGTCCCGTTGCATACGTTGCGCCTCCACCCGGCCCGCGGCATCAAATACCAATAGCCATCCCGGCAATACCCGGCCGATCGGCCAATTCAAGGCATCGTCGTTCCAAGCGGCGTCCGCATCCTTCAATTGAACATCTCCGCCCAACTTGGCGCTGAACTCGGTCAATAAAGGCGCAATACGGCGCTGTCTCACCACATCCAAATTAAAGCGGATCAAAATCCAGCCCGCCGACTTGTCAATTTCATTTACACGCTGCACGGCGAACAAATTAACTCGGCCTTCCAGCGACTCCACAAAACTGTGCAAAATATAACGGTCTTTCATTTTCTCGATGCCCTCCAAGGCGGTACGCTGCACCAACCATTCGTTGAGACGACGCTCCTTCTCGCTGGTCGGCGGCGGGAAACTGCTGTCCAAAGTCATGTTTTCGTTCAGGAACAATATTTGCTCCACCTCGGGGAAGGTCTCGCGGACACTGGTAAAAAGCTGCATATCCACGTCCGAGGACGGAATATTCTTTAAGGCCAAAAAGGGCGGCCGCATCGCGGAAAATAAGGCCTGTTCGACTTGATTGCTCAACAAGGCCATCGTTTCCGCCTGAGATTCCCGTACGGTTTCCTGCAAGAGGGCACGTTGACCTTTCAATAATTTAATGGTCAGCACCGATACGGCAACGATGGCTATCAGCAACGCCGCCAGCAAGGCGATCGACGTACGGGTACGCATTCCGCCCCTGACGCGCCCGCCGCCCTTCCCCATCAACCTCGCGGGAGGCTTGCTAGCGGGCTCGACGCCGATGGACTTGTCGATGTTCATTGAGATCACCGCCGGCTATTGATAACGCAGCGCCTCGATGGGATTGAGCCGCGCCGCCTTGTTGGCGGGATAATAACCGAAGAATATACCCACCCCCGCCGCCACGGCAAAGGCCAGCAAAATCGAACTCAAGGTGATTACGACGGCGGTTTCCGTGGCGGCGTTTATCGCAATAGCGCCGCCCACACCGAGCACTACGCCCACCAGACATCCGGCGATGGAAATGATAACGGCCTCGAGGAGGAACTGCAGCAAAATATCCCGACGCCGCGCCCCGACCGCCATGCGTATGCCGATCTCGCGGGTACGCTCCGTCACAGACACTAGCATGATGTTCATGATGCCGATACCGCCGACCAGCAGCGAGATGGAGGCGATCGCCCCCAACATCAGCGACATGACCCGCGCGGTCGCCGACGCGGCGTCGGCCAGGGCGGTCAAATTCCTAACGCTGAAATCGTCGTCGGCCCCTTTCTGCAGATGATGGCGCTGTCGCAACAATTCATTCATGGCGTGTTCCGCCGCCGGCATCGCCTGCGCGGAGACCGCCTCCGCCATCATAAAGCGCACGCTGCCCGCGAATGGAGTGCCGAACAACTTGCGCTGGGCGGTGGTGATGGGAATGAGTATGGTGTCGTCCTGGTCGCGCCCGTCGAGACTCTGCCCCTTCGCCGCCAATAACCCCGTCACCAGGTATGGACTGCGCTGGATACGAATGGTCTTGCCGATCGGATTCGCCTCGCCGAACAGATTTTTCGCGACTGTTTGACCGAGCAGAGCCACCCGCGTCGCCTCACGCACATCGGCATCGGTGAACGGATAACCCGACGCCAGCGGCCAATCCCGAACTTCCAGAAAACTGGGGGTCGTCCCCTCTACCATCGTGCTCCAATTATTTTGTCCGTAAACCACCTGGGCGGTACCGGGTGCCGCGGGCGCAACCGCGGCTATGGTGGGCAACTCGGAGATCGCCTGCGCATCCGCCAGCGTCAAGGTCGGCGCGGCGCCGCCACCCATGCGCACGCCGCCGGAGGTCGATGAGCCGGACAAAATAATGAACAAATTGCTGCCCATCGACGCGATGGATTGCTCGACTTGATACTGGGCTCCTTGGCCGATGGCCAGCATCAAAATCACCGCTCCCACGCCGATCACCATCCCCAGCATCGTAAGAAAACTGCGCAGCCGGTTTGCGACCATGGCGGACCACGCCTCGGTTAACATCGGACCTATCATGCATTACCCGCCTCGAGATGCGTCACGGCACCGTCATGGACAATCTTGCCGTCGAGAAAGCGTACCAGTCGATTCGCAAAAGCGGCGACATCCGGCTCGTGCGTCACCACGACGATGGTGATGCCGTCTTCCTTGTTTAGCCGCGCAAAAATATCCATGATTTCCCGGCTGGTCGCCGTATCCAGATTACCGGTGGGTTCATCGGCCAAAATAATGCGCGGGCGATTGACCAGCGCGCGGGCAATCGCCACTCGCTGTTGTTGTCCGCCGGAAATTTGGTTCGGCAGCGATATCTTATAACTTCCCAACCCGACTTTATCGAGCATTTCACCGGCGCGTTTCGCGCGGTCGGCTCTGCCGCTGCCGCTGTAAACGAGCGGCAACGCGACGTTGTTCTCGAGATTGGCCCGCGTCAAGAGATTAAACCCCTGAAAAACGAAACCGATGGTCTCATTCCTGAGATGAGCCAACTCGTCAGAACTTAGTGTATCCACTTCCTTGCCGTTGAGAACATAGGTGCCGCTGGTCGGCATATCCAGGCATCCCAGGATATTCATGAATGTCGATTTTCCGGAACCGGAAGGCCCCATGATCGCCACGAATTCACCGGGGGCGATGGTCAAATTCACATCCTTCAGGACAGGTACCGGGCCGGCCGCCGTGTCATAGCGCTTAAACAATGCGCGGACGCTAATTACCGCCTCGACTCCCATTTAAAACATTCTCATCCTGAAGCTCCCCCCCGATTGATGTTCGGCACCGGATATCCGGGTGTCTTCCACGACGATGCGATCGCCGACCTTGAGTTGACCGGAGAGGATTTCCGTCACCTTGTTGTCGGTAATGCCGGTACTCACCCATGCCGGCTTGAGTTGATTATTTTCCATGACATAGACTTTCGTTCTGTCACGCCCCTGTTTCCCCGGCGCGCGGTTTCCCGATTTGTTCTTGCCGATGGATTCCTCCGGCTTGAAACGGAGGGCGGCGTTGGATACCAGCAGTACGTTCTTGTGCTCGGCCGTAACGATATTGACGTAAGCGGTCATACCGGGCAGCAATATCTGCTCGGGATTCTCCACCGTCACCACCACGTCATAAGTGACGACATTTTGCTGAGTGGTGGGGTTGAGACGGACCTGTTTGACGACGCCATTGAAAGATTTATCGGGAAAGGCATCGACGGAGAAATGCACGGTCTGGCCTTCGCGGATATTGCCTACGTCGGCCTCGGCGAAGCTGGAATCGATCTGCATATGCCTAAGATCCTGGGCGATCTTAAATAGCGTCGGCGTTTGGAAACTCGCCGCGACCGTCTGCCCCACGTCGATCTCCCTGTCGACCACCACGCCTGAGACGGGCGAGCGAATCACCGTATAACTCAAATTGGTCCGGTCCTTTGCCAAAGCGGCGCGAGACAGATCAAGTTGCGCCTGAGCCGCTTTCAACGCCTGTTCCGCTTGATCGAGATCCTGTTTGGCCACGAATTCCTGGGCATAAAGATCGCGCGTTCGGACCGCATTGGCCGCCGCCAAGGCCAGCGCGGCCTCGGCGCTGCTGACATTCGCTTCGCTTTGTTTCACCTGGGCCTGAAATAGTGAATCATCGAGTTCCATCAATATCTGTCCCTGCTTTACGCGTTCATTGAAATCCGTGTAAAGCTTCTTGACAGTCCCCGACACCTGCGTGCCGACGCTGACCAAGACCACCGGATTTAAGGTGCCGTTGGCGGAAACCGTCTGAACGATGTCGCCGTAGACAAGCTTTTCCGTTTTATAACGATCCGCGGCGGCGGCTTGATGCTCCTGATGCCACCACCGATATCCGGCGGCGGCGGCGGCCGCGAGCGCCACTACCAGGATCAGTTTGATCAACAGCGATTTGCGGGTGTTCATGGGGGCGATTCCACTGGCTTGATAGGTTGCATAGCCCGTGTCGCCGCCGGCGCGGCGACGGCGGTTAAATCCAATTGCCCCATGGCCTGGGACAGGGTCGCCTTGGCGATGTACCAGCCGTACAGCGCCTGGATGTTCTGCTGATGAGCGGCGGCCAGAGCGCTTTGCGCGGCGAGCAGGTCCAGGATGTTCCCCGCGCCCGCCTTATAACGTCCCAAAGCGACGCGTTCCGATTCGGCCGCGCTCGCCACCAAATCGGCGCTGGACTTTAAGCTGTGCGTTTCGGTAATAAGGGTCTGATAGGCCTTCCACACATCCAGGGCAATCTGCTGACTTAAGAGATCCCGCTGAGCCACGCGCGCGGCAACTTGGGCCTGCGCAGCCCGTATACCGTAGGTGGTGTTGAATCCGGTAAAGAGTGGAACGCTCAAGGTGAGGCCCAAGGCCGAACTGCGAAAGGGATCGGAAACCGTCGTATCGTTATAATTGAGATCGGCTGACACGCTAAGGGTGGGCTTCCCCGAGGCCTGTGCCGCCGCGACGTTGGCCTGCGCGGCCTTGATCTGCGCTTCCGCCGCCATCAGGTCGGGGCGGTTTCGCCGCCCCTCGTCAATCAGGCGCGCCACATCCCGTTCGAAATTCTCATCGGGCGTACTAGCGGCCGGCGGCACGATGTTGACGGAAAGATTGGCGTCGAGACCCATGACGTTGGCGAGCACGCCCTCGGCGGTTTTGGCGGCGCCTTCCGCCTGGATGCGATTCAGCACCGCCTGAGAATAGGCGGTCCGCGCCTGCAATTTATCCGCCGGCGTACCGGCGCCGACCTCGTAACGCACCGTCGCGGCCTTCAAGCCTTCTTGCGCATCCTTCTCCGCCTCCACGGCGGCTTGCACCGCGGATTGCGCGGCGAAGATCTGATAGTACGCCTGGACCGCCGCCAGAAATACCGTCTGGATGGCGGTATCCTGGGCGGCATTGGCGGCGAGCAGCACCTGCCTGGCATTCTCGATGGAGGCGCCGCGCGCACCGAAGTCATAGAGCAGGTAACTCAAGGAAAGCCCCAGGCTTTGCTGACTATAGGATGTCGCATTGCCGGTTTGGGCGCCGCGGCCAGTGGCGTCGTTACGGCTTATGGCGCCGTTGGCGCTGAGGGTGGGCAGATCGGCGGATCGGCTGATACCGAGCTGGGCGGCCTGTAGTCGGGCATCGGCCCAAGCTGCGCGGGTTTGCGGATTGTCGCACAGCGACCGTTCCACCACGGCGGATAAGGACAGAGGCGCGCTGGGCAGGCCCGCAAAATCGCAGGGCAGGTTCGAACCGGTTCCGGCTGCCGATGCCGCCGGTGACTTCGCAATCTCGGCAGCGGTGGTGAAGGGGTCCGGCGTGGCCGCGATCGCCACAGAGACGGTGCCGACTGCCGTCATAAACAACAATGCAGCACCACGGCCTGTTACGCTCATTCGCACTACTGGGGTTCTCAGTGAAAATCGGCTATTACGTGTTAACTGCCTGACGACGCCGCGACACTATAGCACCGACTCCGGTCTTCGGCCTTCGGCTAGGCGGCCGATCCCCGGTTCCGGCCGGAATTAGTGCGCCGCAACGGGGAATAAGTTCCTTCAAATTCTTTGAATAAGAATCCCCCGCAGTCTGCACGACTGAAGGGGATTCGCTAGGCCGACACCGTCTTGATGCGGGTTCAGATACTCCCGCCGGACAAGAGTGTTACTTGGCGGGCTCTGCCGGGGCAGCAGGGCAGCAGGGGCGGCGGCCGGCGCAGGGGCGGCAGCCTTATGATGCTTCATCTTCTTGGTATGCTTCTCTACGCAGGTCTTGACATAGGCATCCAACTTATCTTCGGCAATCTTGTGCTTCTCCGCCTGGGCCTTGCAGCGCTCTTCCATTGATTTCCCGGCCGCGAAACTGGACACGGAAACACTGGCCATCAGGGCCGCGGCGGTAGCCATCACTATCAACTTATTCATACGCTATATCTCCTGAACAATTGGGTTTTATGAAAGCGGGCAACGAAAAATAATCACGCATCGCCCTTATGCTCGGCGCGTCCTCCGCAAGAACAGGCCGAGACTTGGGCATAACTGTATTCGTCACCGCTCATCGTGAGAATCACAGCATCGTCACAGAATGTAAAAGAATGTCATCGTGCCGCCGGCTCAGCGAAGACGCGCCGGCCGGAAAAACCGCTGCCCGGAAGAACGCATGCCCTTATCTCGACAAGACGGCGATCACCTGTTCCGCGGCGGTACGGCTGGATTGCGGATTCTGTCCGGTAATCAGGTTGCCGTCGACCACGACGTTGTCCTGCCATTGCGGCGCCACTTGCACGTCGGCGCCTAAACTGCGCAGTTTGTCCTCCAGTAAAAAGGGCATGAGCCCGGCCAGCTGCACCGCTCTCTCTTCGTCGTTGGTGAACGCCGCGACTTTGCGCCCCTTCACCACCGGCGTACCGTCGCGGTACTTGGCCTGCGTCAACGCGGCGGGGCCGTGACAGACCGCCGCCACCGGCTTTCCCTGCTCCAAATAATGGCTGACCAGTTCGCTTACCTCATGGCTGTGGGGAAAATCGAACATGGTGCCGTGACCGCCGGGGAAAAATACCGCATCATATTCGGTAACATCCACGTCCAACAGACGCTGCGTATGCTTGAGCGCCTGCATCGGCCCTTGTACGGCCAGCGCCGACCGATCTTCCGGGAGACTGCGCGGATCGATGGGAACGCTTCCGCCCTTGATACTCGCTACGGTGACCACATAAGCCTCTTCGGCAAAGCGCTCGAAAGGGACGGCGAATTCCTCGAACCATAGACCGGTGGGATGATCGCCGTCGATGCGTCCGAAACTGGTTACCACCATGAGTATTGCCTTTGTGTCATTCATGCGCGCTCCTCCTGATGCGGGGACTGACGCCGCAGTCGATCGAGCGGCCGCCGAAACGCGCCGCTATGTCCATAGGCGATGCCCGGACATTGATATTCGGGGCTAACGTTTTATGCGACTGCGTATCTCCCGCAAAGTTTCAGCGTACACTTTGTCGCGCGGACCGGCGGCGGCCATCGCCTCTTCGGCATAATGTTCCGCCGCCGCAAACTCGCCTGATGCCGCCAAGGTAAGCGCCAAATTGTTAAGCGCCGGCGCAAAGCCTGGATGCCGGGCCAGTACGCGACGGAAGACCGCCGCCGCCGCGGCATAATCCCCCCGCCCGTACTCACTGTTGCCCAGACCCATCCCCGCCCCAACGCTGTCGGGCCAGCGTTGCCGGGCGGCTGCGTAGGCCACCCGCGCTACCTGCCAATCCCCGGCTTGTTCAAAAGGCAACACCGCTTCCAAATAGGCCAGCTCTTGCGCCGTGCGGGGAATATCATCCGGCGGCATCACCACCATGGCCCAATAATCTCCGCGCCGCCACGTCCGCTCAAATACTTCCATGGCAACAACATGGCGCGGCTCCGCGCCGGAGCGCAGGATTATAAGGTCGCGCCGTATATCAAACCCCACGACTACGGCATAGTGCCAACGCGGATACCAGGACAGGCCCAGGTTCTGCAACACCACCACGGGATGTCCCGCCTGTACCTCGCTCAACACGGCCTGCATATCTTTTTCCAAGACATACGGCACGCGGCCGTGACGGCGAGCGGCGGCCACCAGTTCGAAGGTCAAACTCCCGTGGCGCCGGGGAAGATAGACTTCGGCGATCAAATCTTCCGGCCGCGCCGCCGCACCGCTCCAGGCCAAAGCCGTCGCCAGGGCCGCCGGTCCGCACTGATAGCGTTCCTGGGGAAAGAACGGCACCTGTTCCAATTCCACACGGTGGATAAGCTCGGGCGGCGGCGCGTCAAGCAGTTTGGTCGATTGCAGGGGCGCCGCGCATCCGCCCAGCACCAGCAAGGCCAAAACGACGCCGCCCGGCATAAGCCGGGCGGCGGATGAGATACTCATTATTTGTAAACCGCGCGTCGCTTTAATGCACGGTCTTCTTGACGAAGGGGAAGACATCGGTATAGCCCAGGATATCGGTAAGCAACAATACCAGGAAGACGATCAGCGCAATCCCCAAGACATCGCCACCGGCCGGCAAGGACTGGATGCGCCCATTCACGGATTGAATTTCTTCATCGCTGAATGCCGCTACCCGTTGCTGCGCCGCGTGGGGGTCCACGCCCATGGCGACCAATTCTTTGCGCACGTCCTCACGATGGAGAGCCGTCAGCAACCGGCCGCGGTCCATCGCCGTCTGCTGCTGATCGATCACTTCCTGGGTTCCCACCATGCCGGCATAAGCGGGCGCCTGCAAGCTCCACGTCATCAAGCTCATCACCACGGCATTGCCTATCGTACGCATCACGAACCGAGTCATCGTTTTCATTATCGCCTCCCTCGTTGCTGTCCAAGTTATCGCCGCGGCCGCCGCCCTCTCCCCGCACAACGCGGCTACCGTTGCCGTAAAATTTTACACCGCGCAAGACAGGCCGGTCATTCCCAATCATTACAATGATGCGTTTACCCGTATTTTCACTCCGCGGCCGTAGCCACAGGCCTCGCCGGATCGCGTATCCATTCGCTCCATGACCCGGCGTAGAGCCGGGAGCCGCTCAGACCGGCCGCCTCCATGGCCAGGAGATTGTGGCAGGCCGTAACCCCGGAACCGCACATATGCACCACGTGTTCGGGCGAATAGGGCGCGATTCGCAGCGAAAACTGCCGGCGTAATTCATCGCGCGGCAGAAAACGCCCATCCGCGGCGAGGTTGTCTTTAAACGGGCGATTGACCGCGCCCGGCACATGGCCGGCCAACGCATCGATCGGCTCCGCCTCGCCGCGAAATCGTTCCGGAGAACGGGCATCCACTACGAAAATAGACTGCCGCGCCATACCGTCCCGCACCTCGCCGGCACTCACGCACCCCGTAAGCGGCGGCCCGGACCGAAACACGGCCGCCCGCGCCGGGTCCGCCCGCGCCGTCTTCGCATATCCTTGTTTCAGCCAGTATCCCCACCCGCCGTCCAACACCGCGACCTCGCCATGTCCCAGCCAACGCAACAACCACCACAGGCGCGCGGCGAAGGCGCCATCGGCGTCGTCGTACGCCACTACCTGACTGTCGCGCGTGATACCCCAGGCACCGAGCTTGGCCGCCAGGACCTCCCGCTCCGGCAGCGGATGACGGCCGCTGGCGGCGGTGACCGGCGCGGACAAATCCCGTTCCAGATGGACATACCGCGCGCCGGGGATATGGTCCTCGCGGTAAGCACGTTCGCCGCCGCCCGGATCGGCCAATGAAAAACGGCAATCGCACACCGCCCATGCCGGGTCGTCGAGATGCTTGGCCAGTGTTGCCGCCGTAACGAGCGTAGCGAAGCTCATACTTCCTCCTCTACTCCCGCCAGTTTACCCCAAGCCGGGTAAAAATCATCCGAGCGCGACGGAAAGACTCGGAAAGCCAAGGACGGTACACTACAATAGTCGCTGCAACGAGAGCGGGAGCGTTCCGTGAAATTATCGATCGAGCAATTCAGGGGGTGGGAGCACAAATGCATCACCCTGCTCGGGATGTCCGGCGTGGGCAAGACTTGCCTGGCCAACATCCTGCGCCAGCATAACTGGTTCCATTATTCCGGCGATTACCGCATCGGGACCCGCTATCTCGACGAATCCATTCTCGACAATATCAAGCAACAGGCCATGCAGATCCCGTTCCTGCGCGATCTGCTGCGTTCGGATTCCATCTACATCGTCAATAATATCACCGTGGATAATCTCAAGCCGGTGTCCAGTTTTCTCGGCAAACTCGGCAACCCGGAAGCGGGCGGCCTGCCACTGGCGGAATTCAAGCGCCGCCAGGAATTGCACCGTGCGGCGGAGATCGCCGCAATGCGCGACGTGCCGGAATTCATCCGCAAGGCGCAGGCTATCTACGGCTACAAACACTTCGTCAACGACGCCGGCGGCAGCGTCTGCGAATTGGATGATCCGGTGACCCTGCGAATACTGGCGGAACATACCGTAATCCTCTATATCAAAGCCTCCGCCAAGGATGAGCAGGAATTGATCCGCCGCGCCGAAGGCGATCCCAAACCGCTCTATTACCGCGAGGCCTTTCTCGATCAGCAACTGGAGATTTACATGCGCGAGACCGGGCTGCCCTACGTGGCGATGATCGATCCCGACGCCTTCGTGCGCTGGATGTTCCCGCGCCTGTTTTATTCGCGCATCCCCCGTTATGAGGAGATCGCCGAACAATACGGTTACACCATCACTACCGATGAGCTGTATCAGGTTCGCGTTGAGAGCGATTTCCTGACCCTGGTGGAAACGGCGCTGGTTAGACAATCCTGAGCGAAAGAATCCCTACGAGAGGCCCGAACCATGCCCCTGGTCGCCAATTCCAAGTTGCCCGCCTTTGACCGCTTGCGCCAGGAAGGCGAAACCGTCATTCCCGGCGAAATAGCCTTGAATCAGGAGATCCGCGAACTGCACATCGGCCTGCTCAACATGATGCCCGATGCCGCGCTGGAAGCCACCGAGCGGCAGTTCTTCCGCCTGGTGGGCGAGAGCAATCAGATCGCGCAATTCTATATGCATCCTTTCACCTTGAAGGAATTGCCGCGCGGCCCCGAAATCGCCAAGCATATCGCCCGATACTATGAAAGCTTCGACGCCATCAAGGCGCAGGGCTTGGACGCACTCATCATTACCGGCGCCAATGTCACTCAGTCCGACCTCGCCAATGAACCGTTCTGGAAACCGCTCATCGAGGTCATTGATTGGGCCTACGCCAACGTCACTTCGACCCTGTGCTCGTGCCTGGCCACCCACGCGGTCCTGCAATTTCGTTATGGACAGACCCGCCGTCACTTGGGCTTTAAACGCTGGGGCGTCTACTCCCACCGCGTGCTGGAGCGCCACCATCCGCTGGTGCTGGGTGTCGATACCCGCTTCGACGTGCCTCACTCCCGTTTCAACGACATCAGCCGCGCACAATTCGAGGCCGCCGGCCTGCACGTACTCGCGGAAAGCGAGGAAGCCGGCGTGCATCTCGCGGTGAGCGAAGACCTGTTCCGACTGGTGTTCTTTCAGGGCCATCCCGAATACGACATCATCAGCATCTTGAAAGAATACAAGCGCGAAGTCAGAAGGTTCATACGCGGCGAGCGAACCGATTATCCGCCCTATCCCGAGAGGTATTTCTCGCGCCAAACCGAGGCCATCCTCGATGAATACCGTGCACAGGTCATCGCCGCGCGCGCCGGCGGACAATCCGGTCCCGATCTGCCGGAGTCCCTGATCGTGAACAAGCTCGACAATACCTGGCACGACACGGCGGAGGCGGTTATCAACAATTGGATCGGCAAGGTCTATCAGATCACCAATCAGGACCGCCGCCTGCCTTTCATGCCTGGCGTCGATCCGGACGATCCATTGGGTTTGCGGAAATAAGCGAGAGACGCGCGAGCGCCCGGCGCCGCCGGGCTAGCTCGCCTTATAAATCTCGGCGCCCTGGCGTTTGAATTCCACCGCCTTCGCCTCCAGGCCGCGGCGCAGCGCCTCATCCGCGGATACTCCCTGCCCGGCGGCGTAATCGCGCACATCCTGAGTGATCTTCATGGAACAAAAGTGCGGCCCGCACATGGAACAGAAGTGCGCCGCCTTGGCGGCATCTTTGGGCAAGGTGGCGTCGTGGTATTCACGGGCGCGGTCGGGATCGAGCCCGAGATTGAATTGATCCTCCCAGCGAAATTCGAAGCGCGCCTTGGATAAGGCGTTGTCGCGGATCTGCGCGCCGGGGTGCCCTTTGGCGAGGTCGGCGGCATGGGCGGCGATCTTATAGGTGATGATGCCTTCTTTAACATCGTCCTTGCCGGGCAAACCGAGATGTTCCTTGGGCGTGACATAGCACAGCATCGCCGTGCCGAACCAGCCGATCATGGCGGCGCCGATGCCGGAGGTGATGTGGTCGTAACCGGGAGCAATGTCGGTGGTGAGCGGTCCCAATGTGTAGAACGGCGCCTCGCGACACAGCGCCAGTTGCTTGTCCATATTCTCCTTGATCATGTGCATGGGCACGTGGCCGGGGCCCTCGATCATGGTCTGCACATCGTGCCGCCAGGCAATGTTGGTGAGTTCCCCCAAGGTTGCCAATTCGCCGAATTGGGCCTCGTCGTTGGCGTCGTAAATGGAGCCGGGACGCAGACCGTCGCCCAGGGAGAACGCCACGTCATAGGCCTTCATGATCTCGCAGATTTCCGCGAAATTCGTATAGAGGAAATTCTCCTGGTGATGGGCCAGACACCACTTGGCCATGATCGAACCGCCGCGGGACACGATGCCGGTCAGACGTTTGGCGGTTAACGGCACGTAACGCAGCAGAACGCCGGCATGAATGGTGAAATAATCCACGCCCTGCTCGGCTTGTTCGATCAAGGTGTCGCGGAAAATTTCCCAAGTCAGCTCCTCGGCCCTGCCTTCCACCTTTTCCAGCGCCTGGTAAATCGGCACGGTGCCGATGGGTACCGGCGCGTTGCGAATGATCCACTCGCGGGTCTCGTGGATGTTCTTGCCGGTGGACAGGTCCATGATGGTGTCGGCGCCCCAGCGGATACCCCAGGTCATCTTCTCCACTTCTTCTTCAATCGAAGATGTAACTGAGGAATTTCCCAGGTTGCCGTTGATCTTCACCAGGAAGTTGCGGCCGATGATCATGGGTTCCAATTCGGGATGATTGATGTTGGCGGGGATAATCGCCCGGCCGCGCGCCACTTCCGCGCGCACGAACTCCGGCGTAATCTCCGCGGGCAGGCTGGCGCCGAAATCGTGCCCGGGGTGTTGTTGCGCCAGCAGGTCGCGATACAACTCCAGGCGCTGGTTCTCGCGAATGGCGACGTATTCCATCTCGGGGGTGATGATCCCGCGACGGGCGTAGTGCATCTGGGTAACGCTGCACCCGCCTTGCGCCCGGCGCGGCCGGCGTTGATGGCCGCTGAAACGCAGACGGTCCAGGAGGGGGTCCGCGGCGCGGCGCCGGCCGAATTCCGAAGTGAGATCCGGCAATATTTCCGTGTCGCCGCGTTCCGCAATCCACGGACCGCGCACATCCGGAAGGCCATGGCGAATGTCGATGCGTACCTCGGGATCGGTATAGGGTCCGGAGGTATCGTAAACGGTGACGGGTGCGTTGTGTTCCATCCCGGCACCCGCGGGTGTGGCGGTTTGGGCAATCTCGCGCATGGGCACGCGGATGTCCGGACGGCTACCCGGCACATAGATCTTGCGGGAATTGGGAAAGGGTCGGATCGCGGCTTCATCGACCCGGGCGGTCTTGCTCAAAAACAATTCGGCGCGTGCGCTCATATCGCGATCCTTCGGTTGTGAGGTGAGATGAACGCAGGGCGGGCGGCGAATTAGCACGGCTTCCCTACGCCGGTATCAACCGGATCAGGTTCAGAGGGTGTTTCTCAGCCCCGCCTTAATAAATCAGGGGGCACCCCTAGCCTGTCCAACGGAAAAACAACCGCTGGAGAAGGATGAAACCTAAAGCATACTCATCTTAAATGCAAGTCTCGAGAACAGAATAATGCGCAAAAAAGTGGGTTGCCCGATGCATCGGGCAACCCGCAATACCTAGGAGGGCTGGGAACGAAAATACTTAAAAAAAGTTAAGATCGGCGCTTGATACCCGCATCGGTCTTATCCGCATGAGCGGGTTCTAATCGTGCTTATGATCGTGGGGTTCTTTCTCGTGTCCCGCATGGGTATGAGTATGGGTGCCATGCTCCTGATTGCCGGGGTGAGTATGATCGTGGCCGTCATCCTGCTTGCCCGCGTGGGCATGATCGTGGCTGTGCATATGTCCGTGCTCATGGGCATGGGTATGACCATGTTCATGCGCGTGCTCTTCTTTGCCATGTTGATGTTTATGGTCGTGCGTATGCGAGTGCTCATGGTCATGATCGTGCTCATGTTCGTGCTTTCCGGTAGTCATAGCATTACCTTCCTTTTGGCTTGATGTAGATGATGTTGTTGACTTGCCCTGCCGAGCTTATCTCGGATCTCATGCCGTTTCCCTTCAAGGCCTCCACCACGGCACAATCACATAGGCAATCCGAAGTTGGGTTATCTTGCTTCTCGCCGCCGCTCTGGGCGAAACGCTGCGCGCGACGCTGATCAGTACTATCGCAGGACATAGGTGCCTCCTGTGTTATCTAATTAAATTATGTGCTACTAAGCATAGGCCATAGTCAGGGGCGGGTCAAGCCCAGTCCGGCTCTTGTCTCAGTACGCCAAACCGCTTAGTCTTACTTGGGTTTTTATGAATCAAGCCAGAAATAAGGATGGTGACCGCGATGAGAATGGCTCAAGCCCGCCACAATATGATCGAGCAGCAAATTCGCCCCTGGGAAGTCCTTGATCATCGGGTACTGGAACTGCTAGCCGACCTGCCCCGGGACGAATTCGTCCCCCAGGCCTACCTGGGCCTCGCCTATGCGGACATCAATATCCCGCTGGAGCACGGCCAGGTCATGATGGCCCCCAAGGTAGAAGCGCGCCTGGTACAGGCACTGAACATCCAAGGGTCTGACACCATTTTAGAAATCGGCTGCGGCAGCGGCTATGTCACCGCCTTGCTGGCCCGGAGCGGCAAACACATCCATTCCGTGGACATCTACCCCGATTTCGTAGAAAATGCCCGCCGCAAATTGGCGGCCCGCGGCATCGACAACGCCACCCTGGAAACCGGCGATGCGGCCAACGGCTGGGACGGCCATGGCCCTTATAATATCATCGCCGTCACAGGCTCCATGCCGATTCTGCCCGATGCCCTGCGCCAGGCCTTGAAGTTAGGCGGACGGCTATTCGTCATCACCGGCGACGCACCGGTAATGGCAGCGCGCCTGATCACCCGCACCGCCGAACAGGAATGGATCGAAAAGACCTTGTTTGAAACCGTCCTGCCGCCATTGATCAATGCCCCGCAACTGCGGCGGTTCTCCTTTTAACTCGCGACACGTCAAGTAGTATACTTTTCACCGGTATCCTTATCGGACAGTGGAAATGGCGCCATGTCAGAAATCACCCCCATCGAGCTGAAAGAATATCTGGCGGTCGCCGACCCGCCGCCGCTATTGCTGGATGTGCGCGAGGAGTCCGAATACGCGATCTGTCATATCGCCGGTTCGCGTCTCATTCCCATGAATCGAATCGCCGAGGCCCATGAAACCCTGGACCCGGATCAAGAAATCATCGTAATCTGCCACTTGGGAGTGCGCAGTGAACGAGTAGCGGGTTATTTAGAGCAAATCGGCTTCAGCAGAGTATTCAATCTCGTCGGCGGCATCCATGCCTGGGCCTGCGAGGTGGACCCGACGATGCCGACTTATTAAAAAGGGATTGGATATGACGCTACCCGCCACCGTTCGACTGGCGATTGTGGGCTTGCTTGCGGCGGCCTCCGCCATGGTCAAGGCGGATACCCTACTGGATATTTATCAACTGGCCATCGCCAGCGATCCCCAACTCCGCCAGGCGGAAGCCGCCTTCCATGCAGTGGCGGAGACCAAGACTCAAGCCCGGGCACAGCTGCTGCCGCAACTATCGTTGGGCGCCAATCTGACCCGGGATCGCCAAGACTACACCAGCATCACCGGTGCGCCTGTGCCGATTCAGCCGTTCACCTTTTATTCCACTACCAAGACCTATGACCTCACTCTGAGCCAGGCCCTGTATCGCCGCGATTTCTTCACGCAATTGCAGGAAGCGGGCGCCGCCACCGCGCAAGCCGAGGCCAGCTACCGGGCCGCACAGCAGGAGCTGACGGTACGCGCCGCCGATCGCTATTTCAATGTCCTCGCCGCCGCCGACAATCTCCGTTTCGCCCAAGCGGAGCAGAAGGCCAATCAACGCCTTCTGGAACAGGCCAAACAGCGCTTTGACGTCGGCCTGGTCGCGACCACCGACGTGCAAGAGGCGCAGGCGGCCTACGACCTCGCCGTGGCGCGGGAGATCACCGCGGAAAATCAGATCGCCGTCGCCAAGGAAGAATTGCGCGAAGTCACCGGAAAATTCCCCGACGCCTTGCAGCCGCTCAAAGAGGGGATCATATTACCCGCGCCGAATCCCGCCGATGTCGAGAAATGGGTCAGTACCGCGCTAGAGCAAAACTACCAATTGCTCGCCGCGCAAGCCGGTGTGGATAAAGCCCGGCAGGACGTGGAGCTGGACCGCGCCGGGCATTACCCCCGATTGGATGCCATCGCCAGCTATGGTTATGCCGACGTGGGCGCCGGCCTGTTCGGCGGCAGCCAAAGCACCGACGCCCAGATCGGCGTGCAATTCAACCTCCCCCTCTATCAAGGCGGCGGCACTTCGTCCCGCGTCCATGCCGCGCAATTCCGTTTGACGCAGTCCAAGGAAGCGTTGGAACAACAACGCCGCAGCACCGACCGCCAAACCCGCAGCGCCTATCTCACGGTGATCGACAGCATCAACAGCGTCAAGGCGCTCAAGCAAGCGTTGATATCGACCCAAAGCGCATTGGAAGCCACCCAGGCAGGCTATGAGGTCGGTACCCGCACCATCGTGGATGTACTGCAAAGCCAGCGCAACGAATTCGATGCCAAGCGCAATTACGCCCAGGCCCGTTACAAATACGTAGTCAGTTCGCTGCAATTGAAACAGGCAGCCGGTCTACTGAATCTCGGCGACGTGGAAGAGATCAATCGCTGGTTGGAATAAAGATAAGATTGTGGGGATGCCTGCGGGTTGATGCGCAAGGCTATACATAGCTCGTAAGCAAGGTCTGCAATTTCGCCAGGGCCCCGCGATTGCGCTCCACCAGCTCCCGTCCGCAGGACCCCGCCGCATCGCGCAATTTGGCGTCTTCCAGATAGCGCACCACCGCGGTGGCGAGCTCGGTTTCGTTATGCACCCGCGCGCCGCCGCCGTATCCGATCAACGATTGGCTGATCTCCAAAAAATTATAGGTATGGGGACCCACCACCACCGGCACGCCCAAGGCCGCCGGTTCGAGAATGTTATGCCCGCCGCTGGGCACCAGACTGCCGCCGACGAAGGCGACGTCGGCGGCGGCGTAAAACAACGGCAGTTCACCCATGGTATCGGCGAGGAATATGGCGCATTCGGCGCCGGCCGACCCACGTTCACTGCGCCGCGCCACGGCATAACCGCGTCGCCGACACAGCTCGGCCACTTTATCGAAACGCTCCGGATGACGCGGCACCCATACCAGCAGCGTGTCCGGAAAACGCGTCCGCACCATGGAAAAGGCGCTCAATACCGATTCCTCCTCACCGGCATGAGTGCTGGCCGCCACCCATACCGGACGCCGCTCATTCCACTCACGGCGCAATTGCGCTGCCCGCGAACGCAAATCCGCGGGCAGACTGACGTCGAATTTGATATTACCCGTGACATGAACACGCTGCGCGCTCATGCCCAAGGCGATAAAGCGATCGGCGTCGGCCCTGGCCTGCGCCGCCAACACGGTGACATGGCGCAAGGTCGCTTCGGTAAAGCTACGGAAGTTCTGATAGCGGCCGGCAGAATCCTCCGACAGACGGGCATTGGCGATAAGCAGCGGAATCCCGGCGCGCCGGCAGCGGTAAAACAGATTGGGCCAAATCTCGGTCTCCATAATGATGGCCAGGCGCGGCCGTGTCCGTTTGAGAAAACGCGTCACCGCATCGGGCAAATCATAAGGCGCATAGACATGAAACACCTGCTCGCCGAACCGCTGGCGCACCAGCGCCGAACCGGTGGGCGTGGTGGTGGTCACCATCACACGCAATCCCCGCTCTTCGCGCAGCCAGTCGATCAAGGGCAGCGCCGCCTGCACTTCGCCGACGGATACCGCATGCACCCACACCGCGCCCTCCTCCGGCAATCGCGCGAAAAAACCAAAACGTTCACCCCAGCGGCGGCGATAAGCGGGCGCCCGCAGGCTGCGCCATAACAATCTCAGGATGACGAAGGGTGCAAGAAAATAAAGCAGCAAACTATAAAGGTAGCGCAAGATAATGTTCGTCGGTCTTTCAGTTCATCGCCGCATCCAAACCCTCGCACAACAAATGCATGATCAACACGTGGGCCTCTTGAATCCGCGCCGTGCGCGGCACGCGCACGATCAAGGGAATATCCACCAATGCCGCGCAGCGGCCGCCGTCCCGGCCCAACAGACCGACGGTGCGCACCCCCATGGCCCGCGCCGATTCCACCGCCTTGATGATGTTCGGAGAATTCCCGGAGGTGGTGATGGCCACCAATACGTCATCCTTGGCGGCCAGCGCCTGCAATTGCCGGGCGAAGATGTGATCGAAGCCGTAGTCGTTGCCGATGGAGGTCAGCGCCGAAGTGTCGGTGGTTAGCGCCGCCGCCGGATAGCCGCGCCGCTCCTTCTCAAAGCGTCCGGTGAGTTCCGCCGCGAAATGCTGGGCATCGGCCGCCGATCCGCCGTTGCCGCAGATGAACAAGCGCCGACCGGCGTCCAGACTTTCGCGGATCAATTTCACCGCCTGATGCAGCGCCGGCTCCATAGCGACCACGTTCTCCACAGCGGCGCCATGTTCGGCGATGGCAACCTGCAAATCGAAGTCTTTCATCTCAGCCACTCTTGCCGCATTGCGCGATGATGCCGGTGGTGGAATGACCGGGGTGATAGGCCAGGATCACCACCCGCCCGCCCTTGGCCGTCACGCAATCATAACCGGCCACCTGCTCGGGCCGGTAATCGCCGCCCTTGGCCAGAAAATCGGGCCCCACCCGGCAGATCAAACGCTCGGGCGTGTCTTCGCCGAACGGCACCACCCAGTCGACGCATTGCAGGGCCGCCACCACCGCCATGCGGTGATCGCGGGGATTGATGGGGCGGGTCGCGCCCTTGAGACGCCGCACCGAATCGTCGTCGTTGACGGCTACTATCAATCTATCTCCCAAACGCCGCGCCTCCCGCAGATAGGCGACATGACCGGCATGGAGAATATCGAAACAGCCGTTGGTCATGACGATGCGCTCGCCGCGGCCGCGGGCCTCTTCCACCGCCGCCAGCAACTGTTCCTCGCTGAGGATGCCGCGTTCCTGCGCGCCCTCTTCATGCAGCGCGCGGCGAAGTTCCGGTACACTGACCGTGGCGGTACCGAGCTTGCCCACCACGATGCCGGCGGCGATATTGGCGAAGGCGGTGGCCTGGGAAATCTCCTCGCCCGCGGCCAAGGCCGCGGCCAGGGTCGAGATCACCGTATCCCCCGCGCCGGTAACGTCGTAAACCTCGCGGGCCTTGGCGGGCAGGTGCAGGGCCGCTTTGCCGCGCTGCAACAGGGTCATGCCGCGCTCGCCGCGGGTGATCAACACCGCGCCCAAATCATGTTGCGCCATAAGCGCCGCACCTTTGATCTCCAACTCCTGTTCGTTATGGCAAGGACCCGCCGCCGCCTCGAACTCGCCGAGATTGGGCGTCACCGCCGTAGCGCCGCGGTACAGGCTGAAATCGCGGCTCTTGGGATCCACCAACACCGGACGCCGCGCCGCGCGGGCGGCCTGGATCATCTCCTGAACCGCACCCAGCGCACCCTTGCCGTAATCGGACAGCACCACCACGTCCGTCTCCGCCAGGGCATTGCGAAACACCGGCAACAAACTGCGCGGCTCAAAGCCGGGAATGCCGCCCTCGAAGTCGAGTCGTATCAATTGCTGGTGGCGGCTCAAGACCCGCAGCTTGGTGACCGTGGCCATCCCGGGCGCGTTATGGAATAAGCACCGCACCCCGGCGGCGCCGAGTTGGTCGGCCAAAGTTTGCGCGGACTCATCGGTTCCGGTGACCCCAAGCAAGGTCGCCTGGGCACCCAACGCGGCAATATTGAGAGCCACATTGCCGGCGCCGCCGGGCCTTTCTTCCGTATTCTCGACCCGCACCACCGGCACCGGCGCCTCGGGGGAAATGCGCGAGGTGCTGCCGTGCCAGTATCGGTCCAGCATCACATCGCCCGCCACCAGCACCCGGGCGGAAGCAAAATTTGGAATAGAGATTCTCATGCCGTCAATCTTGTTTTGTTCGCGTATCTTAGCATGGGACTCCCGATTTGGTTCTTGGACAGCGTCACGGCGGGCCTGTAGAATTTTTTCCTTTTTGATCGGCCGACGTGACCACCACAGCCGCATTCACTTGGCAATTCCTCGCGCCGCGCTACTGGCCCACCTGGCTGGGTCTGGGCGCCATGTGGTGTCTCAGCCAACTACCCTATCGTTGGCAGATGCGCCTCGGCCGTGTCTTGGGCAGGTTGATGGGGCGTCTGGGGACGGAACGCAAACATATTGCCCGGGTTAATTTGTCACTCTGCTTCCCGGAACTTGATGAAACAGTGCGGGAACGCTTGTTAGCGCGACATATGGAAGCAATAGGCATGGCGATGATGGAAACGGTCGTAAGCTGGTGGATTCCTGCCAAAAGATTACGCCCCTTGGCGGAAGTGGAAGGTTTGGAGCATCTGCACACGGCATTGCGGAAAGGCCGCGGCGCGATCTTGCTGATCGGCCATTTCACCACCATGCCGGTGATCTCCCGCGTGCTGGCCCTGCATACCGCGCTGCATGTTACCTACCGCCAGGATAAAAACCCGCTTTACCAAACCATGTTCGAAAAAATCCATAGCCGCCATGGACGAATCATCCCCCATACCGATCTGCGCGCGATGTTTCGCGCCCTCCAGTCCAACGAGACATTGTGGTACGCGCCCGACCAAAACTACGCCGGTAAACTTAGCGCCTTCGTCCCGTTCTTCGGCGTCCCCGCCTCCACCATCACCGCCACCTCGCGCATCGCCAAGACCAGCGGCGCGCCGGTAATCCCGGTGCTGGCGCAGCGCCTGCCCGACGACACGGGCTACCGCATCACCCTGCAGGCCCCGCTCGAAGATTTCCCGGGCAAGGACGAAGTGCGCGATGCGGCGCGCATTCTGCACGTCATCGAGGGGCATGTGCGCCAAATCCCCGAGCAATATTTGTGGGTCCACCGCCGCTTCAAGACCCGCCCGCCCGGTGAAAAGTCGGTTTATTAGGCCCGGCAGGTCCGTGCTATCGAAAGATGGACTGCGGCTTGAAGCGCAACGCCCCGGGCGGCGAGGGTGTCCGCCTCTAGCATCATTCTTACCGATAGAACCTATAGCGCGGAAAAAAGTCTTACAGGTGTTTATGACGGAATAAATACCCGCTGCCTCCTGGCGACGCAGCAGATAAAGAGGCGTTTAATCCATTTTGGCTGGTCAACGGCGAGAAATCTATCCTCGGCCAATAAACCTTTCTGATTTCCAGATCGCGTCAAATGCCAACGACTCAGGAGAACGACACATGAAACCCCTTGCAAAACTCGCCATGACTGCGGTATTCGGCGTCGGCATCTTCGCCTTCATGGCGGGTTGTGGCCATCACTTCGCGCATAAGACCCCGCAAGAACGCGCGAACCGGATCGTGAAGAACATCAGCGACGAACTGAAGTTGAACGACACGCAACTGACCAAACTCAACGCGCTCAAGGACGAACTGCTGGCCGTACGCGGCGAATTGCGGAAGAAACACGGCGCTATCCCTAAAACGGTCGATGAGCTGCTCTCACAACCGACCTTCGATCAGGCGCGAGCGTTGGCAATGGTCAAGGAGCGCACCCAAGAGGTGGACGATACAGCCCCGCAAATCGTGGCCGCCTTCGCCGGCTTCTACGACAGCTTAACGCCGGCGCAGCAAAAGAAGCTGCACGATGAGTTCACTGAGCGCATGGAGCGCTATCAAGGCCGCTGGCACGATGACTAAGCGCGCCTAGGGCGGGAAGTCCCCGCGGAATCCGCCCTGCGCGCTTGATGGCGACGGCGGCGACATATCGTTTCCATCGCCCCCGCTTATCACCTATGCTTGCGCCATGGCCGTCCGGATAAAATCCAATAAAGCCGCGGGGGGGCGATATCGCTGGGCGCGCTGGCCCAAGGACAGGCTGCTGGACGCGCGCATCTGCGATCTCGGCCTGCGCATCGCCGGCTCGCCCCTGGAGCCGCGCATTCAACAACTCTACCGCGAATTGGCGCAGCGCGGCTTCGCGTTCCGGCCGCATTTCTGGTTGTCGGACGAATGGTACTGTCCGGACGGCGTGCCCGGCATCGCCATCCCGTTCTTTCTCTCCCACCCGCGGCTGCGCCGCCTCGAACTCGAAGCACTCATGGAGGTTGAAGGCGGCACGCGCGACTGGTGCATGCGGCTGCTGCGCCATGAAACCGCCCATGCCCTGTTGAACGCCTATCGGTTGCACGAACGCCGCGACTGGAAACGGGTGTTCGGCCGTCCCAACGCGACATATCCCGACACCTACCTGCCCAAGCCTTACAGCAAGCGCTATGTGCTCAACCTGCCCAACTGGTACGCGCAGTCGCATCCCCACGAAGACTGGGCGGAGACCTTCGCCGTATGGCTGCGGCCGAAATCGGACTGGCGGCGGCGCTACCGGAGCTGGCCGGCCCGCAAAAAACTCGAATACGTCGACGAACTCATGCACGAGATCCGCGAGAAGCGCCCGCGGCTGCGTAATCGCCATCAAGATTGTCCGGTGGAGAAGAACCGTGCGACCCTGCGCGAATACTACGCCAAAAAAGTCGCGCGCTACGGCTCCGACGGCCCGGAATTTTCCGACCGGGACCTGTTGAAGCTGTTTTCCGGCGATGCGGCGCACGCGCGCAACGAAAAGGCGTCGCGCTACATCCGGCGGGTCAGCAATGACATCATCGACATCGTCGAGCGCTGGACGGCGGAGTATAAATACCGCATCAGCGAAGTGCTCAAGGGCATGGCGCGGCGCTGCGATGAGCTCGGATTGCGCGTCGCGCGCGGCGAACAGGAGATGAAACCGGAAATGGCGGCGCTCCTCACCCTGGTAGTGATGCAAAAACTCTATAGCGGCGGATTCCGCATCGATCTATGAACAACAAAAAACTGCGGGTCATGATGTTGGTGCACACCGACCTGGTGCCGCCGGACGATCTGGCCGACAATGATGATCCGCGGATGGATAAGTTCCGCACCGAGCACGACGTGCGCCAAGCGCTGCTGGCCCTCGGCCATGAGGTGCGGGTGATCGCCGTCGAGGCCGATCTGGCGCCGATTCGCGGCACCATCGACGCATGGCGGCCGCACATCGCCTTCAACCTGCTGGAGGCGTTCGCGGGCAGCGCGGCGCTCGATTACTACGTGGTCAGTTACCTGGACATGCTTAAATTGCCGCACACCGGCTGCAATCCGCGCGGCCTGCTGCTGGCCCGCGACAAGGCATTGTCCAAAAAATTGTTGAGCTACCACCGCATCAAGGTGCCTCATTTCAAGACGTTCCGTTGGGGCCGGACCATTCCGGTGAGAGACGTGCGCAATCTGCCTTATCCGCTGGTGGTGAAATCGCTGCTGGAACAGGGCTCCGTGGGCATCGCCCAGGCATCGTTCGTGAATGACGCGGACGAACTCATCCAGCGCGTGATTCAGGTGCAGGATATGACCGGCGGCGATGCCATCGCCGAAAGGTACATCGACGGGCGCGAACTCTATGTCACCGTGATCGGCAATACCCGTCTGCAGGTATTGCCGATCCGCGAGCTGATCTTCAGCGGTCATGAGGAAGGCGAACCGCGCATCGCCACCTACAAGGTCAAGTGGGATCCGAAATACCGCGAACGCCACGGCATCGACTATCAGTTCGTACGCAACCTGCCGGCCGGCAGCGCCGACGCCATCCCCAAATTGTGCAAACGCATTTATCGCATCCTCGATCTGAGCGGCTACGCGCGCATGGACCTGCGCCTCGGCAAGGACGGCAAAGTCTACGTGCTCGACGTCAATCCCAATGCCGCGGTGTCCAGCATCGACGACATGGCCTTCTCCGCCGAGAAGGCCGGCATGAGTTATCCGCAGTTCATCCAACGCCTGCTCAACTTGGGCTTGAGCGCATTGGGCAATCGGTGAGCGCGCGCACGGGACACAAGCGGGCGTGTTGCATTGCGCGGACCTGCGCCGCTGACGCACAATAGCTTCCAGACGCGCAATGCCGACACCCTATGCGCCAACTACACGAGACACTGACACGCCGATGATCGAATCGCTTCTACTCACTGCCGCGCGCGTCTCCACCTTCGACCAGCAGCGAGGGCTGACCAACGCCAGTAGTTTTTTCTTCGAGCGCGACCGGCGCTTGTTCTTGGTGACGAGCCGGCATGTGATGATCGACGAACCGAGCAAGCACTTCCCCGACCGTATCGAGATCGAACTGCACACCGATCCGCACAACATGGCCAAGTCCACCGGATTCTCGATTCCGCTGTACCGCAACGGCCAGAGCCTCTGGCGCCAAGGCCTCGACGCCGCGGGGGAAATCGACGTGGCGGTAATCGAGATCGAACGCACCGCGCTGCCCCAGCCGACGGTCTACCGCGCCTTCACCCCTGCGCACCTACTCGGCGCGCTCGACCAGGCTGAGATCGGCAGTTCACTTTTGCTGGTGGGCTTTCCCCTCGGCTTCCACGACACGCTGCACCACATGCCGGTGGTACGCCAGGCGGCGATCGCCTCTTCCTTCGGCCTGCGCTTCGAGGGCCAGGGCTATTTCCTTACCGATGCCCGCACCCACCGCGGCACCAGCGGTTCGTCGATCGTGATGCGCGCCACCGCGCCGGAACCCGCGCACGGCGACCTGCCGTGGACACTGCTTGGCGTCCATTCGGCGCGGCTCGACGTGGGTACGCGCGACCTGAAATTGGACGAGGCCCTCGGCCTGAACTGCGCCTGGTACGCCGACATCCTGATGACACTCACTAAAGGGTGACCGCGGTTTACATAAGCAAATACACGATGACGGGAGGTAACTTGAAGGCGCATTTCATACTGATCGATTTCGAGAACGTCAACCCACGAACATGAGTCTCTCTGGCGACCGTCCCTTCAAGATCAGGATTTTCGTGGGCGCCTGCAAGGTGGGATAATGACACCCTACGATATACAACGGAAATAATCGCCCCATTGCAAGGTCTGCACCACGGACATGAATGACAACATCATGGACCTGATAACTCAGGCGATCGCCTGGAGCAAACAAGGGAAATTGACGGAGGCAATCAACTTGTTCCGGCGGGTGCTGGCCGAAGATCCAAATAACTTCGATGGCCTGCAGGGCATGGGCATCGTCCACTATCAAATGCGGGACATTAATGAAGCCTTGAGATACATTGCGCTTGCCTACGCGGTTCGGCCGAATAATTTTCTCGTTAATTTCAACCTGGGGAAAACACTTGATGATTTGGAGCGCTATCAGGAGGCGTTGGCCAGCTATGACAAGTCCATCTCTCTTGAACCCAGGTATGCCCCGGCACACTATAACCGCGGTTTGTTATTACAAAAACTGGAGCGCCATCAGGAGGCCGTAGCAAGTTACGACAAGGCCGTTTTTCTCAAGTCCGACCGCGCCGACATACATAGCGCCAGAGGCGTAGCGCTCGTTAGTCTCAAGCGCTATGAGGAAGCACTTTCAAGTTTTGATCAGGCAATCGTTCTTAGGCCCGATTATGCTGAAGCCCGGTATAATAAGGGTTTTCTCAAGCTGTTATTGGGACATTATAAGGAAGGCTGGCCGCTCTACGAGTGGCGCTGGAAGATCGACGCCTTCAAAGAATGGATCAGGGGCTTTAAGCAGCCTTTGTGGCTGGGCGACCCGGCGATTGCGGGCAAGACCATCCTGTTATACTCGGAGCAGGGACTGGGCGATGTAATCCAATTCGCCCGATATGTCCCTATGGTAGAAGCGCTGGGCGCCAAGGTTGTCTTGCAGGTTCCAGCCCCCCTCGTCCCGCTGCTGAGCACGCTCAAGGGCGCATGCACATTACTCGCGAAAGGCGATGAGCTTCCGGTTTTTGAGCTGCATTGCCCACTCATGAGTTTGCCGCTTGCCTTTGCGACCACCGTCGAGACCATACCGTCAGCGGTGCCCTACCTATCCGCCGATCCTCATAAGCGCCGCGTGTGGCGCGAACGGCTCGGAGCAAAAACCCGCCCAAGGATTGGCCTGGCATGGTCGGGATACGCGGGCTACAAGAATGATCGCAATCGCAGCGTTGCCTTGCGCATCCTGGAACGATCTTTACCCGTGGATTTTGAATATCACTCGCTGCAAAAGGAGATCCGGCCGGAAGACGAGGCTATCCTGAAACAAAATACTCAAATTCGCAGCCATAAGCACGAGATCAATGACTTTGCCGATACGGCGGCCTTGATCGCGGAAATGGATTTAGTTATCTCGGTTGATACCTCCGTGGCTCATCTGGCAGGCGCTCTGGGTCAGGTAATCTGGGTAATGCTGCCCTACAATCCGGACTGGAGGTGGATGCCGGAAGGAAGTGACAGTCCATGGTATCCGACATTACGCCTGTTCAGAATGCCACAACCACACGATTGGGACGGTGTATTGGCGCGTATAGAATCAGAGTTAATCCGGTTTGCGGCTGCGATTAGTCCCCGCTGATAACGTGCCTGATCGTGGATACGCCAACTCCGTACCGATTGTTTCACGCTGCAGCCGGCAACGGCGCCCGCCAAATTTTGGAATAAATGTTCGGTTAGAGCGGTCATTGCCTCCGCTATTCAACAATCATCGGGCGGGTCGCCGTGTAAGGAGCTAAATGCCCTCGATGCGGCTATTCACGATTTTGGCCGCGCACCTCCCTTAACTAACCGATCCCGGTAGACATCGGCTAAATTGCCTTTCGTCTTACTATCCAGCAATGTCAGAATCAGATGGGCAAGGTCATAAGATTTCAGTACATCGTGCGCAAGAATCGCGAATTTTCGCAGCTTTATGTCGGAAAGGTCCTCCAAGTGCATCCAGTCGCGTATATAAAGTGCGTCCGACCACAGATACTGGCGAATTCCCGCATGGATTTTGCCGTCGACAACCAGGGTCCTGAAGGAGCGCCCGCCGAACCCGTCGAACGTGTGAAACTGAAAACCTTCTTTTCTGAGGAAGACATCCACATCGGCAAACATCGGCTGCCCCTTGTAGAGCTCGACAAACTCAACTTCGGCTTGAATAAGGAGCGCCGCGGAAAGCGCGCGCGCGGCATGCCGCAAAATAGCGAGCTCACCCCCCTGCACATCGATTTTAATAAAATCCACATCGTCAATTTCAGGAATATCGTCAAGCCGTGTCGTGTTGATCTCGTGAGTCGCCTTAGGCGTAACGAGATTGGCTAGATTATAAAATTGTTCGAGGAGCGGAGAGTTCGGCTCGTAGAGCGACCCGGTTTCGTGCCAATTGGTCTCGTGAAAAGTCGCCGGCAAGCCGTCACCGATGAAATAGGGGAAGAAACGGTGAGGTTGCCCATACTCCCGGTTCAGCCGCTCGCATTCCTGGGGGTTGGGCTCAAAGCCGATAATCCGCGCCCGACCCGCCTCCACCAGCGACTGATAGGGTGGCCGAACGCTGAGCGCCGCCCCGATATCGAGAATATTGATCTGAAAATCCTGGGGAAAGTACTCTAACAGGCTCCACATAGCACTATTTTCCTCGTTCAAGATGGTAAATATCGGTTATTAGACACCGGCGCCTTGCGGCACGAATATGTCATGTGCCTCTTTACCCTATCCAGCCGTACTCCGCCCGCGCCACCCTTAGTCAATGAAATACTTGATATAATTCTTCCACGCGACCATGCCCTGACCGGTACGGATTAGCGAAACGATTAAGGTATAATTAAGTACTTTGTCGCGGAAGTAAACCAAGGACCCAGGCCGTTACGCGAGGACATCGGCCGCTCAAGTCTGCTCATAGGGATGGGAGGTAAGGAATGCCGTCAGGTCGATAGTGACGCCGGAATCATCCGCAACCAGGGGCCGTGGTCCGCCCTAAAACGATAGGGGCGGAACAGGCAGCGGTGATACAGGCCAAGGGTGAATATAACCAGGTACTTTTTCGTTATTGATATATATGTCTTACATTTAGTGATCGCCACCGTTCCTTACAGGCAGCACAAAAGTTCCCAACCACAGTGAAGTCATTGCCATGCGTAGCATAAGTAGAGGTTTGGGTGCTGTATTTTTCAGCGTCCTTATACTGCCCTTGGCCGTGATTTCCCCCGCAAAGGCGGCAACGCTCCAGTCGCTCGCCATCACCCCGTCCCTCCCCAGGATATTTGTCGACCAGTTCCAAGGCTTCACCGTCACCGGGACCTTTAGCGATGGCCCCCCGCAAGTGCTGGGCGGATCTCTCACCACCATCACCGCGGGCGCTGCCCACACCTGTGCGCTGCTCGCCGGCGGCCAGGCGCAATGCTGGGGGGATAACAGTCTCGGCCAGCTGGGCGACGCCTCAACGGACCTATTCAGCAACATCCCCGCGGCGGTCTTCGGCATCACCACCGCCACGGCGATCGCGGCGGGCGGCTCTCACAGCTGCGCGCTGCTTACCGGCGGCACGGTGCAATGCTGGGGGGATAACAGCAACGGCCAGCTGGGCAACAGCTCTACGGGCGGCTTCAGCAACAGCCCCGTGCCGGTCACCGGCATCAGCACCGCCACGGCGATCGCGGCGGGCGGCTCTCACAGCTGCGCGCTGCTTACCGGCGGCACGGTGCAATGCTGGGGGGATAACAGCAACGGCCAGCTGGGCAACAGCTCTACGGGCGGCTTCAGCAACAGCCCCGTGCCGGTCACCGGCATCAGCACCGCCACGGCGATCGCGACAGGCGACGCTCACACCTGTGCGCTGCTTACCGGCGGCACGGTGCAATGCTGGGGGGATAACAGCAACGGCCAGCTGGGCGATGGCACGACCACGAACTCAAGTACCCCGGTGACGGTTACCATCCCCCCCAACACCATCGCGGTCACGGCAATTGCCGTGGGAGGCCACCACAGTTGCATGCTGCTTAACGGCGTCATCCAAAGCAGCGGTCAGGTATCCAACGGTCAGGCATGGTGTTGGGGGCTAAATAGCGGTGGCCAGCTGGGCGATGGCACAAACACCGATTCCCCTATCCCGGTGAAGGCGACCGGTACACCTTCCACTGCAATCACGGCGGGGGGCGCGCACAATTGCGTAATACTCGCTACCCCCGTCAATCTGCCCCCACAGAATGTGCAATGCTGGGGGAGTGACAGCAGCGGCCAGCTGGGCGACGGTATTCTACCGCTCACCGACCGGAATAAACGCCTAACCTACGCGAGCGGCATTCCCGACGCGACTGCGATCGCGGCGGGCGGCTCGCACAGCTGCGCGCGGCTTCCCGGCGGCACGGCGCAGTGCTGGGGGGCTGACGGCAGCGGTCAGTTAGGCGACGGCTCGGCCACCGACTCCCCCATCCCTGTCCCAGTAACTGGCCCGGTTTGGAGCAGCATCAACCCCCCGGACGTGGAAGTGGCAACGATAAGCGCCGGCGGCCTGGCCTCCGGCCTCGCCGCCGGGCAGGCAACCATAACGGTCTCCATGAGCGGTATTAGTGGCATCGAAGGCAATACAACACTGTTCGTCGATCCGGCGCCAACCTACACCATCGGCGGCACAATCTCCGGGCTGACGGGTACGGTGGTGCTTAACAATAACGGCAATGATCCCCTGACACTTTCCGCCGACACAATACCCGCCGACGGCTCATACGCCTTTCCCACCGCCCTGATTAGCACTACCCCCTATAATGTTGTGGTGACCACGCTGCCTAAAGGCCAGATATGCAAAGTGACCAATGGCAACGGCATCGTCAGCGGTTCCAATATCACCGGCAGCGTCGTCCCCGGGTCCAATGTCACGAATGCCAACGTGATCTGCGCGACCATTCCGGCGGGCTCTTACGCCATCGGCTTCGCGGTCATCGGGCTCAAGGGTACGCTGGTGCTCACCAACAACGGCGCCGATGATACGACAGTGCACGCCGACGGCGGCTATACGTTTTTTACGCCCATTGCCAGCGGTAAGCCTTATGGCGTCGCGGTGAAGACCCAGCCTGCCGGACAAGTCTGTGCGCTGGCGCTAAGCGGCGGGATCGTCGGCACCGCCAATATCACTAACGTGTTGGTAACTTGCAAGGATATCCCGGCGGGCAAATACACCATCGGCGGTACGATTACGGGCTTGACGGGTACGGTCACGCTCAAGAATAACGGCAGCGATGCCGTGTCACTGTCAGCGACCGATGCCTTCACTTTTCCCACCAGCCTTGCCAACTCCAGCCAGTCCAACAACTTTCTCGGCTATACTGTCTCGGTCGCCATACAGCCTGCCGGACAAACCTGCACGGTTGCGAACGGCACCGGCAAAATCGCCGGCGCCAATATCACCAGCGTGACGGTATCGTGCATACCGGGCCCCTATGCTATCGGAGGCGCAATCTCCGGACTGACTGGCACGGTACTGCTGAAAAACAACAATGATACCCTGTCGCTTACGGCGAACGGCGTCTTCGCGTTTATCGCCAAACTCCCCAGCGGTGCCGCTTATGACGTCTCCGTGATCACGCAGCCGACCGGGGAAACTTGCGATGTAACAAACGGTACCGGCACCGTCGACAGCGACATCATCACCAACATCTCTGTAACGTGCACCGCCGATAGCAGTGGCGGAGGCGGCGGGAGTAATGGGGGTGGGGGTGGGGGTGGCGGTGGGGGCGGCGCCATCAGCCCGATCATATTGGGCTTGCTGGGACTTTTTCTGATCGTGCGCAGGATGCAATTTCGAACCGTAGTCAGTCCACGGTTTTCCGCCCAAGGGATCTCCTCAGATCGAGCGGTAAGTGCAACATCGGCTCGACTTCTCACCAAACGGCCAGGCTAAGCGCAAGCTTAGCAGTGTGCGGTTGCAAAATGTCCGGAGCAGAGAGTCTTTATTGCTACTATTAGAAAGTATTGCTCGCTAACTCAGGCTTAAGTTCGAAAACATAACCGGGCGCCCAAGCCCAGGTCGGATTAAGGGTCCGAAAGAAAACCTTTCATGTCATATGCCCGTATCATTGCCATGACGGCGCTGGCCATGACGGCATTCGCCGGCAATTCGCTGCTGTGCCGGCTCGCCCTCAAACACACCGGCACCGATGCGGCCAGCTTCACCACTATCCGCTTGATCTCAGGCGCGCTGATGCTGTGGCTGGTGGTGCGCTTGGGCCGCCGCACCCACGGCGGCCGGGGCAACTGGCCGTCGGCCTTGGCCTTGTTCGTTTATGCCGCCGGCTTTTCCTTCGCCTATGTGAGCCTGCCCGCGGCGACCGGCGCATTGCTGCTGTTCGGCGCCGTCCAGGCCACCATGATCGGCCAAGGCATCCGCGAGGGAGAACGCCTGCGGAAGCCGCAGATCGCCGGTCTTATCTTCGCACTGAGTGGACTGGTCGGCCTGTTGCTGCCGGGTCTCTCTGCACCGCCGCTGGCCGGGACGCTATTGATGTTGCTCGCCGGCATGGCATGGGGCGTCTATTCCCTGCGCGGTAAAGGCGCGGGCGACCCCACCCGGGTCACGGCGGGGAATTTCCTGCGCGCCGTTCCCATCGCGGCGGCACTGAGCCTTGTAATGTTCAACGACGCCTCTCTGGATACTGCGGGATTCTGGTATGCGGTGGCGTCGGGTACGCTGGCCTCGGGAATCGGCTACGCCATCTGGTACACGGCCTTACCCGCGTTGAAGGCCACCCGGGCCGCAACCGTACAACTCAGCGTGCCGGTCATCGCCGCCGCGGGCGGCATTCTGTTCCTCGGCGAACCCATCACCCTGCGCCTGACCCTGGCCTCCGCGGCGATACTCGGCGGAATCGCGCTGGTAATTCTGGAGAGGCAACATAGTAATGGCGCCCAACAATCCGCTCCTGCGGACCGTTAATAAGCGAGCGGCAGCGAAATACCTCGTCGCACGCAGATCCTGGGCGGAGCACAAATACGCACGATGAGGTATCTAAACCGTTAAATATATCCGCGCCATATGCACTCCTTGTGGGTTAGGCTTGATGGTGGCGTAGAGCTATATTAGCAAGAACTGTGATCTGACCCTAGTTGTTGCGCAATTTCATGCTCCAAGGGCATCGTTGCCATTTCATGCGGAAAATGACTAGCGCGGAAACACGCAACGCATTCCGCGAATGAAATGTCTATATTAAAACCCGAACATATGATCGAAGCTGAACGCCCCCTCCCGATTGATCAGACCGTGATAGCCGAACAAGCGGCAGGTCACGTCGCGGATCATCACGTAGGCGCCGTTACCGGCAGCTGACCGGGTCTTGGCGTCGAACATCTCGCTGTAGCGCCATAGCAGCGAACCGCTGCACGGGATGGCCGCCGCGAACTTGGCGATCTCGACGCCCTCCTTGTTGCACAGGATCAGGTCGGTGGTGGAATGGGGATGCCACGGCCCCGAGGCGGGATAGATCAACTGGCACATCGAATCCCACGGCGCGTCGCCGAGGCGCAGGAACAGCCGCGTGCTCAGGCCGGGCGGCGGACCGGCGTAGGATTGCGGCTCGCTCTTGTACACCACCGGAATGTTGAAGATGTGGGCGCCGAAGCTGGTCTCGGCGATGTGGCCGTTGTCCAAGGATTGATAACGGAACAGGCCGTGCAGCCAACCGTCGAGTTTGTCGCCCGCCGCGAGATCGTAAGCCAGTTCCACATGGCCGTAGCCGCTGGGCAGGGTCTGCTTGGTCTTGGCGAGAAAGGCGTTGATGTCCAGCAGGCGCATTTCGCTGCGCGGCATGCGGCCGAAGGCATGGCGCGCCACCTCCGCGCCCTTGGCGTCGTAGATCACCGCCGCCAGCGCCAGTTCCTGTTGGCAGGTGGCCATGGGCGTGGGCAATAACTCGGTGCGAAATTGTTGGATGGGCAAGATCGGCGCGGGCAGGATATAGCCCTTGCCCAGCAAGGCCGCGACTTTGGGATATTGGGTATCGTAGCTGAGGTCGCTGCGCTCCACGTTGACGTGGGCGATGCGGCTGCGGCCCTGGTGTTTGAAGATCTCATAGCGGGGACGGACGAAATATTTACCGGCGCAGACCTCCAGTTGTTCGGGCCAGCGTACCTCGGGCAGCAGATCCGCCACCTCCAGACCATAGGTGCCGAAGGCGGATATTTCTTTTTGCAGATAACGGGTATCGTTGTCCGCGCCCATCTTGCGCAGGCCGACGCTGCCGGCGGGGATGGGGATGGGCAGGCTGTTTTCGATCCACATCACGACTTTTTCATCTGCTTGGGGCGCCGGCAGGCCGCCGTAAAATTCCGAGGGCCAGGAGTTGGCGTCATGGGTGCAGGACAGGACCTGAGGATCGTCGCCGTAGGTATCCAGGGCATACTTCACTACGTCGTGGCCGGCGACGTGGGTGACGTGCATGAACAAACTCCCGGCGAATTCGTCCAGGTCGAAACGTGTGCGCAGCTCGGCGCTGTCGATGACGATGCTCGCCACGCCGGCGGGCAGGTCCTGCGACCATTGCGCCAGTACCCGGCCGTCGTGATCGAACAGACACAACCACAAGCCTGTGTCCTTGGCGCCGTAGCCGTGCCAGTAATTGCTGGTGATCAAACGGGTGTGCTGGCCGGCCCGGTCGCGAAACAGGGCGAAATTGGTGGCGAAGTTGAGGGGGTCGAGATAACGCCGGGGGTTGGTGAGCATCTTATCCGGCAGGCGCATGGTATCCAGGGTCACCGTCTTGAGGTCGGCCGGGATGAGATGCTGGATCTGCTGTACCGCGCGCTGGGCATCGAAGGCTATCACGAACAGCGCATTGGCCTGGCAGCGCGGCAAACTTGTTATGGGCTGAGCCGCGTGGCCGAACAGGTTGCGGCCCGCGTCTTCGACGCGCTGCACGAATACCGCTTTGATATTCACGCCGGCGAGGCTATAGATATTAGCAAAGGCCTCGGCATGGCCCAGCGGATCATAGACCGCCACCGTACCGGCGGCGCGCAGGGCGGCGATCAAGGTGCGCGCCGCGTCAACCGTCTTGGGATGGGTCAGCGCCTTGAACAGCGCGTTGCCCCCGGTCACGTTACTGAAAGTTGAGATGTTAATAGACATGGTTAACGTACCCTTGGAGAATTCCCGATGGCATTATCCGTCACACGGGACTTCCGCGAATTATGCCATCTTGACTAGGACTTTACGACCGATCCTTGACAAGCTGCCGCCCTGCCGCGACGTCGATGTATCGTGCCGTTCTTTACCCAACTGTACATCCGCATACACCTTTAATGAGCGCGCGCGGTTAAGGCGCTTGGTATGATACCCGCCGCTTTCGTCCCGCAGACCGGCTGCATGTATGGATTTGCAACAGGATGACCGACCGCTCGAACATGTATGACATGACCACCGCCAGCTGCTGGGTGATGACAGACGCCAAGCCCGGCATGGAAAACCAGTGCCTGGGGCTGGCCGAGGCCCTGGGTTTACACGCCGCGCGCAAACATGTGTTTCCGCGGCCGCCGTGGAAATACTTGCCGCCGTATCTGTGGTGGACAGCGTTACAAGCCTACACTTCGGACAGCGACTCTCTCGTCCCGCCCTGGCCGGATATCTTGATCGCGACGGGCCGAGCGACAGTGGCCGCCTCCATCGCCATCCGCCGCGCCAGCCGGGGCCGTACCTTCACGGTTCAGATTCAAAATCCCGGGGTACCGTTCCGTCACTTCGATCTGGTCATCCCGCCGCGCCACGATAACTGCGCCGGCCCCAATGTCTTCCCGACCCGCGGCGCCTTGCACCGCGTAACAGCGCAACGCCTGGCCGAAGCAGCCTCGCGTTTTGCACCCATGCTGGCGCATTTGCCACGCCCCATCGTGGCGGTATTGATAGGCGGTTCCAATAAGATCTATCGCGTGACCCCGCGGATTCTCCATGACCTGGCGGATAAGCTGGCCGCCATGAGCCGCGCGACCGGCGCCGGGCTTGCCGTCACGCTGTCGCGCCGCAGCGGCGCCGAGGCCGAGGCGATATTGCGCGAGCAGTTGGCCGGCATCCCCGCGGTGATCTGGAACGGCAGCGGCGACAATCCCTATTTCGCTTACCTGGGCCTGGCGGACTACATCGTGGTCACCGCGGATTCGGTATCCATGGTGTCCGAGGCCTGCTCCACCGGCAAGCCGGTCTATGTGGTGGATCTTGAGGGCGGCTCCGAAAAATTTCGCCGTTTTCATGAGGGGCTGCGTGCCGAGGGCATCACCCGGGAATTTTCCGGGATAGTGGAAAACTGGAACTACGCGCCGCTAAACGACACGGAACGCGCCGCGGCGGAGGTAAGCCGCCTTATGGCGCAGCGCTGAAACGCCGTCTTATACCCGTGTTTTGTTTATGACGGTTTGCTATAGTTTGCGCTTTGAAATTTCACTCAGCCGGCAACCGCCGCGCCAGCGCAATACTTCACCTTGGAGGGCATAACATGTCGTTCCTCAATCTGGAAAAATTCAGGACCACCCCGCTGACCCGCGATCCTTTCGATTTCATCATCGTGCCGGGCTTTCTGCGTCAGGAGGCGCGCGCGGCGCTGAACGCCGACTTCCCTGACATCACCAAACCCGGCAGCTACCCGGTGAGCGAGGTCCGGTATGGCGCGGCGTTCCAAGCCTTGCTCGACGAAATTCAAGGCCCCGAATTCACGTCCGTCGTCGCGGAGAAGTTCGGGGTCGATTTGACCGGGCGCCCGACCATGGTCACGGTGCGCGGCCGCTGCCAGCAAAAGGACGGCCGTATCCATACCGACACCGAAACCAAGATCATCACCCTGCTGATCTATATGAATCAGGGCTGGGAAAACGAAGGCGGCCGGCTGCGCGTGTTGCGCAGCGCCGACGATTTGAACGACATGATCGCCGAGGTACCGCCCGAATGGGGAACCGTACTGGCCTTCCGCCGCGCCGAGAATTCCTATCATGGCCACAAACCCTTCGTGGGCGAGCGCCGTTCCATTCAGTTGAATTGGGTCACGGAGGCCAGCGTGGTGGAACACGAACTGGCCCGCCACCGCATGTCGGCGCGCCTCAAGCAGTTCAATCCCTTCGCTTGAATAAATCTTGTCTCGCCAGTCCTTGCCGCACCCTCACCGCGGGTCTGACAAGACTGGCGAAGCATGGCTATGCCGGCCGACCTCGCACCCAACAATCCGCCGGTCAGTAACTGCCGGGCCGCGGCCAGATGATGGGCCGATAGTTGCGGCAATAACTGGCATACAAGGTGCGTAGCGTATTCCCGTCCGGCGTAACGGCGGGCACGGGCGTGAGCGGCTCGCACTCAGCAAAGGCGCGTAGCAGCTCCGGGGGATAGTCGGTCGATGTGCTTACCCACAACCCGTCACGCCCCGCTTCGCGGTCAATGGCGGGCCACATGTCGTGTTGATTGTAGCGCCGCTCCGCGCTGCCCGCCACATACACCGGCAAGCGCCGCGGCCAATAGAAGGCGATTTCGGCCGCGATCTTGTAATTGGGGGTCAGAATAAAATCGATGGGGGGAGAGAGCCGGCTCAACCGGGCAACAGGTTCCGCCCATGCCTTGGTGTCCTTGAAGGGATCTTGTTTCCAGGTAAGTCCGATCTGATAGGGAAAATAGGCGATCATCATCGTCGCCAGGGCCAACCCAAAACCGGCGATGAGCACACGATATTGCCGGCGCGGCAATGCGTCAATATGGCCCGCGAACAGTATCAATAGACCCATGTAGCACGGAGCCGGCCAGTTAATCTCCACCTTCGCGGCCAGGGCCTTGACAAAGAAAAACGCAAACCAACCCAGCGACAGGCCCCACAGCAGACGCTGCCCCTCGGGTAGCGGCCGACGCCATAGCACGCCGACCGCGACCAAGGCTATCAATGGCGAAAACGCAAAAAATTGTTCCGCCAGAAATGACAACCCGCGCAACAGCGACCATTGCGTCCGCCCTATGTGCCCGGCTTCGTGGTGCAACATCACCCAATCGTGCTCGGCATTCCACCACACCACGGGACTCATGATCAGCGCCATCAACACCAGCCCGCCCCACAAATGCGGCGATGCGAGATGGCGCCGCCAGCGCGGATTCAGCATGACCGCGATGCCTATACCCGCCGGCAACAATCCGATGCTGAGTTTGGTCAGCGCGCCTATGCCTACGGCCGCACCCAGCGCATACCAGGCGCGTGGCCGATCGAGGATCAAGGCGCGATAGGCGGCCCATAAACCGGCGGTCCAGCACAAAAACAACCAGATGTCGGTGGTCATCACCAGGCCGAGGGTGAAATATACGGGGTTGATCAAAACCAGGGCCACCGCCCACCATGCCGCGGCGCGGCTGTTCCAGACGTCGCGGGCGAATGCATAGCTCAAAAACAGCAGGGCATCGTATGCCAGCCACGCCGGCAAACGCACCGCCCAGGCGCTGTGTCCGAACAACCGTTCCGCTAAGGCGATCAGCCACGCGACCAACGGACCTTTTGAGTAATAGCTCCAATCGAGTTGTTGCGACCACTCCCAGTACTGGGCCTCGTCAAAATGCAGTTCCACGCCCGCGGCATGGATCAGCCATGACTTGACACCGATCAATGCCGCGGCCAATACCATGAGCATAAGCCCATCATTGCGGGAAAAGGCGGCGCCCATTAAGGGTATCGTTCCTGATGTCTCATATCACGCATTATTATGCCTTCAGGCGTCTATATTCACGGGCGATAAATCGGGGCATCTTCTGGTTTCCATAAAATTCCGAAGACGGATGCACCGCGGTAACCGATGGTTTTACGCCGCGCCGCGCAAGCGAAACCCACTGCCTTCCCTGTCGTTCACCATGATCCCGCCTTGGCCGCCGCGACCTTACAAACTCTCGCTCGCCTCGCGATTTAACCCGCCACCTTGGTTTTCCCCTTCAACTCGCGACGGCGGCGCGCCCGGCGGCAGCAGGCTGTCGCCGTAACGCTTGCATTGATGGTATTCGTACAGCTTTGCGTATTTTAAGAACACGTAGAACGCTCCCACCACCGAGGTGATGAACCCCCCCCAACCGTTGAGAAAATTTCGCTTGAAGAAATAGGCGCGCAGGAAAAAGAAGGGCGGGTAAAACACCAAAATCCAGGGGTTGGCCGATTTCCCCTTGGCCACCTTGTCGGCGACCAGACCGGTGGAATAGGCATTGATCTTGTCAACCTTGGTATGAATATCGATCTCGCCGTAATGGTAGAAGGGCGCGTGCAGCCGCTTGACCGCGCCTTGCACCTTTGGCGCGGCGTGTATCGGCATTTCGCTCATGCGGCATTGGGCCCTGTTGAACAGGCGCAAGAAATAATTCAGGCGGGTTCTCGGATCATTCATCCGCCAGAACATCTGCTCCAGCCGCGGAAACTCATAGCCGTCGGCCGGCGGTTCCGCCCGCATCAGTTCCTTTATCTGCTCTTGCAGGGATGGAGAAAGGGCCTCATCGGCGTCCAGCAACAATGTCCATTGATTTTCGGCGGAGTCGATCGCCATTTGTTTTTGCTTGCCGTAGCCCATGAAGCGGTGTTGGGACAGGCGGCAACCGTAGGCGCGTGCGATATCCAGGGTTTTATCGGTACTGAATGAATCCAGCACGATAATTTCATCGGCCCATTTCACGGACTCCAGGCAGGCGCCGAGGGTGCGCTCATTGTTGAGGGTCGTGATACATACTGACAATTTTTTCATTCCTGTCACCTTCTCACCTTTATCATTGCCGTCATTATGGCGGTAAATCATCGCGCGAGTATCGCCTTTTCATATACCTGCTCGGTCTTCTCCACCATCCGCGTTAAGGTCAGCTCCCGGGCCGCGAGATCCCACACCGGCGCGAAGTCGCGGCGCGCGCCGTCGAGATCGTTTAAGACGCCGTTGATCACCTCGGCAAGACGGCGAGCATCGCCGCAATCAACCAGGAATTTATCCGGCAATATCTCCATGGCTATGGGAACCCGGGTGGCAACGGCCAGCAGGCGGACATGCAGGCCTTCCGCCAGCAAGTAAGAGAATCCTTCCTTATAGGAGGAGATCACCATCAAGTCCGCGCCGGCCAGCAGGGCGGGAACATCCCGCCTATACCCGGCGAAAATCACCCGGCCGCCGAGATCATGATCCCGGACATACGCCTCAAGCCTGGATCGTTCCGGCCCCTCGCCCACCAGGACCAAAAATGCCGGGATGTCCAACCACGCCCGCAATAGCACATCGAAGCCCTTGGCCGGAACCAAGCGGCCCGCCGCCATCACGATAGGCCGCGTCAGGTGCCCGCCCAGCGCGGCTTGTATATAAGCGGCTCCCGCCTCCGTGGGGAAAAGGGACGGCTCGATGCCGTTATAGACAACATCGACACGCGGATGGTGGAGCCGGCTCGCCGTCTGATAGCTCACGGCGATGACACGATCGAAGGGACGATACATTCTCGTGTTGCGCTTAAAATTATGTATGGTCGCTACGCATTTTCCGGCCAGCAAGGATCGCAACGTCCCCACCATCGCCGCCGCCTTATTGGCATGTGCATGGATGATCTCGGGGCGATGCTGCGCCAGCACGCGGTAAAGCTTATAGAGCGTCAACGGATTGTAACGCCAGCCGCTCAAATCAAGAGGTTCGAGTACAACCCTTGAATCGAGCCCGTCGCGGAATTCAGGATGGGCCACGGCTATGACTTGATGGCGGCGTGCCAGTTGATTGCAGAGGTCGATGAAATGGCGCTCCAAACCGCCCCAACCCCGGCTTCCCAATACCTGGCATATCTTCATGCTAGTCTCGGAACGGCATGCTCTGGGAAACTCAGAAAGACTCGCGCGCCGTCGAAGGCGTCCGCTCCAATAGGCGGGCCGCGGCAAGCGCCCATCCCACCGCCAGCCAAAACATCCCGCCCGCCCAGTTGGAAAAGAAACTCCCCGAAGGCCCCAGCGGCCAAAGCTGAATAATCATCGCTATCAGCGGCCCCATCAGCCACACGCCGAAGCCATAGCGCGACGCCGCTTGCCACAATCCGCGGAACCAGGCGCCTATCAGCAGCAGAAATCCCAGCAATCCGGGGATCCCCGATCCCACCGCCCATTCCAAATACAGGTTATGCGGATGCGTACCGCAACGATCTTCCGGGCTCTGCGGCAGATCCAGACCGGCGCATGCCACCCGGAAATTCTTCATGCCGGCCCCGAGCAGAGGATGCCGCATGGCCAGGTGCAGACCGCTGTTCCATATCATGCCATATTGCGACTCGGCCAAATGGGTCAATGTATCGTAGGTCTCATCGACATGACGCTTAATCATGAGCGGATTGTATAAGGATAAAACGACCATACCCACAAGACCCAGCGACAAGGCCCCCCCCACTATGATGCGCAACGACCCCTTTTGCAGCACGGCGCCTATGACCAAGCCGAGCAAGGCCAGTAAGAGCGCCATCCGTTCCCCGCTCAAAAAGATCGCCGTTATCAGCAGCAGTACCAAACCCGCGAACGCGACGCTTGGCGCCAGACGCCCGCGACGCCAGCTGTGCCAGGCAAAGACCCCGAATACCGCGGGAAACATGAGTTTGGCGATAAATATGCCGACCTTGGGCCGATCAAACATCGCGGTAAGGCGTTCGGGCCCAAAGCGCGAGTGACCGAAAATATCGGTGCCGTGAATATACTGCAACAAGGCATCGAGCGATGTGAACACCAGAACGCCGGTAGTCACCCACAACAGCCGGCGCATCCATATCTCATTCAATACCCACGCCTCCAGCGCCGCGGCGAAGATCAAAAACCGCATCCAAGGCAGTGTCTGACTAAATGACAAGGAACGATCGAAGGCGAAAAAACTGATGAACACCATCCACAACCACAGACCGACAGCGATCTTAAACCACGCGGTATGTACCCATCGCCAATCCCGCGCCTTGAAGCTTCTCAGCAAAAACAAGATCGCCGTCAACGACAGGGAGGCGTCAACGACGACCCTGCCGCCCATGAGGCAAACAGGTAATATCAATACGAGGATGCGCGCGGCCAACAGCATCCGATCTTCAGCCGCCACGCTCATGGATTGAATTCCTCATCACCGCGCATCAACGCCATGCGTATGGCGTCGAGACGCGCGCTGGTGCGATGAATGTCGAGATGCCGTACGGCGCGGGTGCGCGCCGCCAATTGATAGCTCCGCCGCAACTCCACGTCGTTCGCCAGCTGAAATAGCTGCTCGACCCACCCGGTAACATCGCCGCTATCAAGCAGGATGCCGGCATCGGCAATCAGCTCGGGTATACCGCCGAGAGAACTTGCCACCACGGCGCAGCCGCTGGCCAATGCCTCTATAACGCTGAGCGGACAGGGGTCGTCCCATTGCGAGGGAATCACGGCGATCGCCGCCTGCCGCAGCCGCGCCATGGCTTGTTCCCGCGGCAGATAGCCGGTGATTTCGCCTTGTGCCCCCAGCCGCCGCATAGCCTCCAGCACTTGTTGTTCGTAATCGCTGGCCAGGGTCGGCTTGCCAAAATCCCGCGCGCCGACCAGCACGAAACGCCAGTCGGGCAGGCGTTCCGTCAATTGCCGCGCGGCCCGCGCGAACAACAAGCCGCCCTTTTGCCACGTGATCCTGCCGACGAAAATGATCTCGCGGCGTTTTTGCATGCCGGGTTGCACTGTCGCGGTATCCACGCCGTTCAATACTACCCGCACCTTGCCGGCATGGGGATGATCCTCCAAACCTTCCAGCATACAGCGTCGGATAAACTCGCTGACACACACCGCCGCCGCTACCTGGTCCAGACAATGGGACCTCTCCTCAACTTCGCGGATACCCTGGATAGTACGCGGATCGTTGTGGAGGTACAGCAAGATAGGCGTATCGGGAAAGGCATTGCGCAGGGCCGCCACATATACCGGACGGTTGTGGATCTCGATATAGGCCGGCGACAACGCGCGCAATATCCTGATCACGCCTTTCACATAGCGCGAGGTGCGCCGCCCGTAAAACCATGAAGCGAGCGGCACCGCCACGAATCTCGCCGGGTCGAAGGGTTCTGAAACCGCCTGACCCAGTATCTTAATGCGGGATGCTAAACTGCTTGCCGCGGTTGCATCACGCACGCAGCTGCTGACGGCGCCCGCGCCGGCGGACTGAAAAGGCTCTCTGCGCGGCAAAACGATCGCCAGCGGCGCCAGCGCACTATCGGCTACTGCCATAAAGATCCACGTCCGAATAACCCCTAAAAATCATCTCGCCGCATAGACGCACAGTGCGATGAGGTCGTGCCGACATCATAAACCCGGCGGAAAAGTTCATTATTCCGCCTTGTATCTACGCAATAGCCGCGCACTCGATCGTAGATGGATGCGGTTGCTTTTCACCGTTTGCATTTCAAGGCGGGACATTTTTTCAATCCGCCCTACCCGGCGCGCGCCGCTACCGCTTCTCGATAAACTCCGAGGGTCGCGGCCAACATGCGCTCCAAGGTAAATGCATGCCGCGACGGCATCCGCGGCGGCGTACCATACCATGCCGACAGGCGCTCCCGCACTTGTCTTATGTCTCCCCGCGGCACCCGGCCCTCCGGAAAAATCGCGGCGAGCTGCTCGCCGACCCCTCCATGATCATAACCCACCACCGGCACGCCCATGCTTAATGCTTCGATCACGGTTCGCCCGAATGCCTCTGGATACTTCGACATGGACAACACCACATTCGATACGGCCATAATCTCCTTCAGATCCTGACGATGGCCCGTGAAGACAATATTCCTCTCTACTCCCAAAGCCCGGGCCCGCGCCATCAACTCGGCTTGGTAATTAAGTTTGTTTGCGTGCGCTCCCCCCACTATCAATCCGTAAATAGGCAGGCTGTCCTTCAGAGCCGCGATAATTTCCAGCAAATCCTCCTGTCCTTTAAGACGGGTCAGCCGCGCCGGCAGCGTCGCGACGTAATTACCTTGTAATTGCGGATACTTCGTATACCATTCCCGCAACCACGCCTCCGAAGGTCTATATCCAAAACGATAGACCTGGGGATCGACGCCTCGAGGTATTACCCGGATATGGGAAGGATGCGCGCTTGGATAATTCTTTAAAATGTATTCCTTAACCGACTCGGAGATGGCGATGATGCGCTCGCCGCGCACCATCACCGAACTGTACCAGCCCGGCGTGTAGAAACCATGTACGGTGGTAATCAGGGCCGGACGGTCCGCGCTCGGCAATCCTTTCCAGGCGCGATAGGCAATCCAGGCCGGCAGCCGCGAGCGGAGATGCATTACATCAGGGCGCGCCTCGCGCAGAAAACGCCGTAATCTCGGGATCCAACGCAGGGTGGCCAAGCGCTTGGCTCCCACGTCCCAGTCCAAGTGCGTGCTGCCTTCGGCCTCCAACTGTTCCACCAAACGTCCGCCGGCGGATATCACGGTGGAGCGATGCCCTTCCTGCACCAGACGGCGCGCCACTTCCAAGGTACCGCGCTCAACACCGCCCATCTCCAGAGCGGGCAGCACTTGCACTACGCTTAAATGGCGCTGCTCAACCACCGCTGATAGATCTCTGTCGCGCAGCGCGCCGACTCGTTGAACGGCGGTTGCGGCGCATGCAATGCCGTACCGGCCTGCCAGGCGGGAAAGAACACCACCAAACCTTCCAGCGCGGCAATCTCCTTGCCGGGCTTGCGCCGCGGCACCGGCAACACGCCAACGGCGGCGCCGGCGGTCAAGGCTCGATAAATCATCGCCACGTTGTCCTCGGTCAACCAAACCTGCTCGGCATCCTGGATCCGGCTGGACAACCACTTGGCATCGGTGTCGTGATGGGGGATGCAAAACACATTTTGCCCGGACAGGCGCTGCAAGCGTTGTTCAGTCTCCGTGACGGTTTGCACGGTGGTGGTCAAATACCAGCGGTGATCGGGATAACGGGCGAGGATCTCGCCGACCTGCGCCAAAACTTGATCGTCGGACCAGCGAAACTGGGGTGCCGGTCCGCCGATCACCATCAGCCCCGTACCCGCCGTTTTGGAATGCGGTACACCGGGCGGGGGAAGGATGCCGCGGGTGGAGATCAATCGTTTGGAGTCGCGCCGCGCCTCCTGCTTCGTAACGATACACAAATCGAAGCACCAGCGCGGCAGATAGGGCTTGCTGAGCGTCACGCTACGCCCCCCGCGGGCCCAGCGGGCGGCGAACATCGACCAATGAGTCTCACGTCCGGCCCCGATCAGAATATCCGGATCGGGCAAATCGACGGCGGGGTAATAGCGGCGAAATAGATAACGCCACGCCTTCCACGCTCCCACCACGGGCGCCGCATAGACGCGCAACGCGCACTGCCCTTCCAACGCCTTGATCAGACCCCGGGCCTGATCTTCGAATTGCGATCGGCGATCGCGAAACCACCACACCACCACTGCGCGGGAAGCGCCGCGCGCGCCACCCTGGATGTCGGTCACATACCACCGCGATCGCTCAGTACATACTGGGCCCCACAATAAGGACACTTGGCCTGCCCGGTCTTTTCGATGGGCAAGAACACCCGGGGATGCGAGTTCCACAGACTCATACCGTCCATGGGGCAGTGCAAAGGCAGATCGGCGCGCGTGATCTCATAGCGATTCTGCGCGTTGGATGGAATAATTTTTTTCTTCAAGTTTCCTGACTCCGCGATCACGTTAACCCCCTTATCAAACCGCTCACAGCTTATTAACGAAGGTCAACCACTCCGGGTACTCTTTTCTGCGACCGTGCACCTGATCGAAGTACAGAGTTTGCAAACGCTCCGTGATCGGGCCGCGACTGCCGCTACCGATCAAGCGCCCGTCCACCTCGCGGATCGGCGTCACTTCCGCCGCGGTGCCGGTAAAAAAGGCCTCGTCGGCGATATACACCTCGTCGCGGGTAATACGTTTTTCCTGCACCGTCAAACCGATTTCTCCCGCCAGGGTGATGATGGTGTCGCGGGTGATGCCGTCCAGGGCCGAGGTCAACTCGGGCGTGTAGATCTTGCCGTTGCGGATGATGAAGATATTTTCGCCGCTGCCTTCCGCGACGTAGCCTTCGGCGTCCAACAGCATGGCTTCGTCGCAGCCGCTGGACAGGGCCTCGTTGAGGGCCAGCATGGAATTAAGGTAATTGGCGTTGGCCTTGGCCTTGCACATGGTGACGTTGACGTGATGGCGCGTATAAGAACTGGTGCGCACCTTGATGCCGCGCCGCAGATTTTCCTCGCCCATGTAGGCGCCCCATTCCCAGGCCGCCACCATTGCATGGGTCTGCAATTTGTCGGCGCGCAAGCCCATGCCTTCGGCGCCATAGAAACACATGGGACGGATGTAGCCGGATTCCAGTTTGTTGTCCCGCACCACGGTGCGAATGGCCTCATTGACGACCGTCTTATCGTAGGGCATTACCATGCGCAGGATATGCGCCGAACGAAACAGGCGATCGGTATGTTCACGAAGACGAAATATGGCGGTGCCGCGCTCTGTTTTATAGGCGCGCACTCCCTCGAATACCCCCAGGCCATAGTGCAGGGTATGGGTCAATACATGCACCTTCGCATCGCGCCAGGGCACCAACTTTCCGTCCAGCCAAATGACGCCATCGCGATCAGCCATCGACATTGCGTATTTCTCCCAAGAATCTATATTTCATCGGCGTGCCATTTGTTCTTGTCACTCGCCGTCCTCCAGCAACATCGCCCACAACCGCAACACCGCCGACCGCTTGTCGGCGTACTCCTCCGCCTCCACCACGGCAGGCTCTTGCAACAGGGTAAGTTGATGTACTTTGGCTCGGTAGGCGCGATAGATGTCGCTCAACAAATCGGCATCCGCGGCGTCCACCAAACCGGCTCGCGCAAATCCTTCCAACAAGCGAATATTGTCGGTATAGCGAAGCAGCTGGGGATAGGTGTGCGCCCATGCCAAGACGCCATATTGAACCATAAATTCAATATCGGCGATACCGCCCGCATCCTGTTTGAGGTCGAAGCGCTCGGGCTGACGCTGTCCTAACTCGGCGCGCATCCGCTGCCGCATTTCCCGCACCTCGCGGCGCAATTGCGCATTGTCCCGCGGCCTCCCCAACACCTCGCGGCGGACAGTAGTGAAGCGTTCCGCCAGCCTGGCATCACCGGCCACCACCCGGGCCCGCACCAGGGCCTGATGCTCCCAGGTCCAGGCATCATGGCGCTGATATTCGGCGTAGGCAGCCGCGCTGCTGACCAACATCCCGGAAGCGCCGCTGGGCCGCAGCCGCATATCCACTTCATATAACACCCCCGCCGGGGTATGGGCCGTGAGCATGTGGATGATACGCTGGCCCAGACGCGCGAAAAACACGCTGTTGTCGATGGGCCTGGCGCCTTGCGTACCCAAGTCCTCGCCTTCGCTACCGTGCAAAAAGACCAAATCCAAATCTGAGCCATAGCCCAACTCGATGCCGCCCAGTTTGCCGTAGCCGACTATGGCGAACCCCGGCTCGATGACCTCGCCGTCGATCCGGCAGCGTGGCGTACCGTGTCGGTCCGCGAGATGTTCGCGGGCAAGACGCAGTGCGGCGCCGACCGCCACTTCGGCGATCTCCGTCAAATGATCGCTCACCACCATGAGGGGATAGACCCCGGCCACATCCGCCGCCGCCACCCGCAGCACATTGGCTTGCTGGAAATGGCGCAATGCCTCCATGTGCCGCTCCAAATCCTTCCCGCCGACACGCGCCAGCTCCGCGGCGAGTTCCGCCTCCAAGGCGGCGCGGTTCAACGGCGCGTATAGCGTGCGGGGATCGAGCAATTCATCCAGCAACAGCGGGTGGCGCGTCAGCAACCCCGCGATCCAGGGACTGGCCGCGCACAAACGTACCAGCTGTGACAAGGCCATGGGGTTTTCCGCCAGTAGCGCCAGGTAGGTGGTGCGGCCCGCGATCTTTTCCAGAAGATCCAACAGGCGCGCCAACACGGTATCGGGATACGGCGATCGCGCCGCCGCCCCTATCAATAAGGGCATGAGTCGATCCAAACGTCCGCGGCCCTGGGCACTGAGTTGCCGACAACTGGAGGATGCACGGCAACGCGTCAACCGCGCGAGCACCTCCTCGGCTTGCTTGAACCCGGCGGCGTTCAAGAGCCTTTGCGCCGTCTCGCCGCGCAGGGTACCGGCCCACAGTTGCGCCAACTCCATGCCGTCGTCGGTGACGGCCTGTCCGGTTTGCGGGGCGGCGAATACCTGTTGGAAATGCGCTTGAACCCGGCGGCGATGCCGATCGAGTTCGCCGACAAAGCGCTCCCAGTCGCCGTAACCCATGGCAAAGGCCAAACGTTCGCGGTCTTCGAGATTACTCGGCAGACTATGGGTCTGCCGATCCGCGTATTCCTGCAGACGATTTTCGGTACGCCGCAAGAAACGATAGGCCTCGGCAAGCTCCGCGCCGACATGATCGGGCAAATAGCCGGCCGTCGCCAGACGTTGCAGCACGGTCAAGATAGGGCGTTCCTGCAATTCCGTTTCCCGACCGCCGCGGATCAACTGAAAGGCCTGACCGATAAATTCGATCTCACGGATGCCACCGCCGCCCAGCTTGATGTTGTCCGTCATGCCCTTGCGTTTCACCTCGGTCTCAATCAGCGCCTTCATGGCGCGCAGGGATTCAAACGCGCTGAAATCCAGATAGCGGCGATAGACGAAGGGTTTGAGCATCGCCATCAGGCGCGCCCCGGCGGCACGGTCGCCCGCGACCACCGTCGCCTTGATCCAGGCATAGCGCTCCCACTCCCGGCCGTGGGCCTGGTAATACTCTTCCATGGCATCAAAACTCATTACCAGCGGACCGCTGTCCCCGAAGGGCCGCAACCGCATGTCCACCCGAAACACGATACCCTCCGCGGTCGCGGCTTGCAGGGCGCGAATCAAACGCCGTGCCACAGCGGTAAAATATTCTTGATTGCTGGCCGGGATCCGGCCGCCGACGGTCTCCCCATCTTGGTCGTAGGCGAAGATAAGATCAATGTCCGACGAAAAATTAAGTTCACCGGCCCCCAGCTTACCCATGCCGATCACTACCAGTCTTTGGCGCATCCCGCCACTTTCTCCCCGGGGCTCCCCCGATTCCTGCGCCTGCCAGGTATCCAGATAACCCAAGGCCAGATCGACGCATGCCGCCGCCAAGGCCGAGAGATCGGCCAAGGTTTCGCCCAAGTCCGCCCATCCAGCCAGATCCCGCCAGGCGATGCGCACCATCTCCCGGCGACGAAATTGGCGGAGGCAACTCAGAAGAGAAGCGTCATCCTTCACGTTCTGTAACAAGGCGCCGAGCCGCTCATTAAACACGCCCTCGGTATAAGCGCTGGTCAAATCACCGCAAGACACGAGTTCCGCCAATAAAGCGGGGACCAGGAAACAGCTTTGGGCCACGAAGGTGCTGGCCGCCCATACCATGGGCAAGGACGCCGCTACCGCTGGGTCGTCGCCGAGGCGCACGCCCTGGGAGCGGGCAGCCGCCGTGAATTGTTCCCAATACTGGGCCACTCGAGCATAGTGGCGCGGAGGCAAACTGTGGAAATCAGGAGTAAAGCTCATGAACTGAAGATAAGCCTCTAAAAATTAGACACATAAGTCAACCTAACGCCCTTGTAGGCCATCATAACACCACTCAAGCCGTCCTCGTCCAAGCCGATATTCATTAGAGTTATTCGCTATCACCGGGAGACGTTCATGGAGTTTCGCGACTTTTTAAAATTCATGGTGGTTAAAGACGCCTCAGACCTTTATCTCACCACAGGTGCCCCTCCCACGGCGCGCATTCAAGGGATGATGGCTCCCGTAGAGACGACTCCCATGTCGGCGGAGCGGTTGCGCGACTTCGCCTTTAACCTCATGGACGAACAGAAACGCCAGGCCTTTCAACAAAACCCCGAAATGAATCTGGCGTTGTCGGAATCGGGCATCGGTCGTTTTCGCGTCAACATTTTCATGCAGCGCAATCAAATCGGAATGGTGATTCGCGCCATCAAATTGGAAATTCCCCAATGGGAAGACTTGGGGCTGCCGCAAATTCTCACCAAGCTGGTGATGCAAAAGCGCGGCCTGGTATTGTTCGTGGGCGGCACCGGATCCGGCAAATCTACCTCGCTGGCATCGCTCATCGATTTCCGCAATGCCAACTCGGCGGGCCATATCATCACCATCGAAGATCCCATCGAATTCGTACATCGCCACAAAAAATCCATCGTCAACCAGCGTGAAGTGGGCATTGACACCACCAGCTACGCCGAAGCCTTGAAAAACACCTTGCGCCAAGCACCCGACGTCATTCTCGTCGGCGAGATTCGAGCCCGCGAAACCATGGAACACGCCATCGTCTTCGCCGAGACCGGCCATTTGTGTCTGTCGACGCTCCATGCCAATAACGCCAATCAGGCCCTGGACCGTATCATCAACTTTTTCCCGGAGGAAAAACGCAATCAATTGCTCATGGACCTGTCGCTGAACATCCGTGGTATCGTCTCGCAGCGTTTGATCCCCACCGTGGACGGCAAACGCGCTGTGGCAGTCGAGGTGTTGTTGGGAACACCGATGATTTGCGATCTGATTTTGAAAGGCGAGGTGCATAAGATCAAAGAAATCATGGAAAAATCGGAAAATATCGGCATGCGGACCTTCGACGGGGCCCTGTATCGACTCTACAAGTCCGGCCGGATCACCCTCGAAGAGGCGTTGCGCAACGCCGACTCGCAGAACAACTTACGTCTACGCATTAGCTTGGAGGAGAGGGGCGGCGATCCGACTGCCTCCGCGCCATCATCTCCTGAACCCAACAAGGTGGCGACAGCCGGCGCGGCGCAAAGAAACGTCGCCGTAGCGCTGAGTTCGGGTCTAAACTTGAGTCTGGTAGATGATGACGATCAAGTATCGGGTCTAAGACGCTAGCATCCTCCCGTCCGAACAGGAACTTCGTACCGGGCCATTACTGGCCAGATTCCCTCTCCCGGGAAAACTTCATCGTCTTCATCCTTAATTAATGGTTGGGTCGCAGTCACTTCGTTAAGAAGGTATTTTATGGACAAAACCACTCCCCTTATGTTGTTTGTCTCGGCAATCATCGCGGGGTCCATGCCATCTTTCATTTAGCCCTGTGACGCGCACAGCCGCATAAACATTAACTACACGAAAAAACTCAATAAAAAAGCCCTGCCGTTGTCACGGCAGGGCTTTTAGCTTGAGGCATTATCTCAAAAACAGCTTTTTACATCATGCCATCCATGCCGCCCATGCCGCCCATGCCGCCCATACCACCCGGCATGCCGCCCGACTCTTTCTCTTCCTTGGGCGACTCGGCGATCATGCACTCCGTGGTGATCATCAGACCGGCTACGGAGGCGGCGTTCTGCAAGGCGTACCGTGTCACCTTAGTGGGATCCAAGATACCCATCTGCACCATGTCGCCGTACTCACCGGTCGCGGCGTCGTAACCGTAGTTACCCTTACCTTCCTGGATCTTGTTCAACACCACGGACGGCTCATCCCCGGCATTGGCAACGATCTGACGCAGCGGTTCTTCCATGGCGCGACGGGCAATGTTGATGCCTATATCTTGGTCGTGGTTATCGCCCTTAAGACCCTTGATAGCCTGCAATGCGCGGATCAACGCCACACCACCGCCGGGAACGATACCTTCTTCCACCGCGGCGCGGGTGGCATGTAAGGCATCTTCCACGCGGGCCTTTTTCTCTTTCATCTCCACCTCGGTGGAGGCGCCCACCTTGATAACCGCCACACCGCCGGCCAACTTGGCTACCCGCTCCTGTAACTTTTCCTTGTCGTAATCGGAGCTGGCCTCTTCGATCTGGGCCTTAAGCTGCTTGATACGCCCTTCGATATCGGCCTTCTTCCCGGCGCCATCGATGATCGTGCTGTTCTCTTTAGTAATTGTTACCTTCTTGGCATGACCCAGGTCGTCCAGGGTGGCCTTCTCCAAGCTCAAGCCTACCTCTTCGGAGATCACTTGACCGCCGGTAAGGATGGCAATGTCCTGCAGCATCGCCTTACGGCGGTCGCCGAAGCCCGGCGCCTTCACCGCACACACCTTGACGATGCCGCGAATGGTATTCACCACCAAGGTGGCCAGGGCTTCTCCTTCGACATCTTCAGAGATGATCAGCAACTGACGCCCAGCTTTGGCAACGCCTTCCAATAGCGGGAGGAGTTCACGGATATTGGAGATCTTCTTGTCATAAAGCAGGATGGCGGGGTCTTCGAGCTCGGCGCTCATGCTCTGCTGATTGTTGATGAAATAGGGTGAGAGGTAGCCGCGGTCGAACTGCATACCTTCGACGACGTCCAGTTCATTATCCAGACCGGAGCCTTCTTCCACGGTAATCACGCCTTCCTTGCCGACCTTATTCATGGCATCGGCGATGATCTTGCCGATGGCGTGATCGGAGTTGGCGGAAATAGTACCGACTTGGGCAATGGCCTTGTTATCGGTACAGGGTTTGGACAGTTTCTTTAACTCTTCCACAGTTGCAATCACGGCCTTGTCGATACCGCGTTTGAGATCCATGGGGTTCATGCCGGAGGTCACCGACTTCATGCCTTCGCGCAGGATTGCCTGGGCCAATATGGTAGCGGTGGTGGTGCCGTCTCCAGCCACGTCGGATGTCTTAGAGGCGACCTCTTTCACCATCTGGGCACCCATATTCTCGAATTTATCCTTGAGTTCAATCTCTTTGGCAACGCTGACGCCATCTTTGGTAATCGTAGGGGCACCGAAGCTTTTCTCCAGCACCACGTTGCGGCCCTTGGGGCCCAGCGTAACCTTGACGGCATTGGCCAGGATATTAACGCCCTTGACCATACGGCTACGGGCATCATCGCTAAATCGTACTTCTTTTGCAGCCATGTCTAATCCTCCAGAATATTCAAAATCTTATTGATTAAGCTTCCAATACGGCCATGATGTCGTCTTCGCGCATCACTACCAGTTCTTCGCCGTCAACCTTGACCTCTGTGCCGGAATATTTGCCGAACAACACCTTGTTACCGACCTTGACATCCAAGGGACGGACGTCGCCGTTCTCAAGGATCTTGCCGTGACCCACGGCGATAACCTCGCCACGGCTCGGCTTCTCGGCAGCGGTATCCGGAATCACGATTCCACCCGCCGTTTTACGTTCTTCCTCAAGGCGGCGGACAATGACACGATCATGCAATGGACGAATCTTCATTCGAAAATCTCCCTTAATTTATTCAAAACAATTAGTTACTATGAACATCAAAAGCCGGCGAGGGATTATTAGCACTCGCCAGCGGTGAGTGCCAATTATAATAGTGGCGAAAATTGCAGAGTCAAGCCCGGAGAGGACAAATATTTTCGGGCGGGTCCTAAATGATACTGGCTACTGGCGGTCATCTTTCTCGCGGATGAAGTCGCCTTCGATAATACGCGGACCGTTCGGCCGCGCAGCTCGCGCGCCGTTTGACGCCGTGCCCTGCCCCGCTAACAGCCGCCGCGCCAACCCGCGCCGCACCGCCGGGATCAGGCAGATAAATCCCAGGGCATCGGTGAGAAACCCCGGGATAATCAGCAGAACCCCGCTGATCCAGCCGACCCCGTCTTCGAGCAGGGCCGGACCGGGTAACTTACCGTGCATGACAGCCAAACCCAGCTGTTCTCGCAGTGCAGCACCCTGCATCTGCAACAGCACCATACCCAACATCGAGGTCAATGTGGCCAGCAGCACCATGGGTAAAAACCCTATCCACACCGCCACCTTGACGAACAAATACAGCTCGCCCAAGGCGCCCAGCAAAAAAATCATCGAGAGCTTATTGAATACCATATTACGAAGGTACCGCGCCGACCTCCTTAACTCAAGCCTCGTCCGTAGACGGACAGACAATCTTCTCCTTTGCTATAATTCGCCCCTATCATGGAAAATGACCATTGCGTGGTATTCAATACCTGCCCCGATGCGTCCAGTGCGGAGGAAATTGCGCGGATGCTGATTGAACGTAGACTTGCCGCCTGCGTTAATATTCTTCCGGGATTACGTTCTATCTACACTTGGAAAGGCGCGTGCGAGAGCGCCGAGGAACATCTGCTCATCATCAAGACGTCCGCCGCCATCTACCCGTCACTGGAAAAGGCCGTACTCGAATTGCATCCCTATGAACTACCTGAAATCATTGCAGTCCCAATTGCTGCCGGCCTGCCCAGTTATCTGACATGGATCAACGAAGCAACGGCGCCGATATAAACGTCAGCGCAGAAATTGCCGTAGCACATGGAAAGGTGAAGACTCCTCAAACATGAACATCCGGTAATCGACATGCCCCGCAGTACGCTCGCTTTATCGTCTCGCTCTTGGTCTATGGTACCGCGCCAGGGAGGACTCATCGCCTTATTGTGGTTGATCTTGACCAGCGTCGGCGGCGCGGCGGATATTCGCGCCCAAGATTTGATGTCCCCGGATAAGGCCTATCAATTCGCGGCTCGCGAAATCGGCGCCGACATGGTGCGGGTGGAATGGCATATTGCCGATGGCTACTATTTGTACCGGGATAAAATCCATTTTCAGTCCGACAACCCGGCATTGCGCCTGGCCGAACCCGTCTTTCCCGAACCCAGTGAATATAAGACCGATGAATTTTTCGGCAAGATGGCCATCTACCGCGGCACACTCTCCATCGATATCCCCGTTATCCGCCAGCGGAGTAACTCATCGCAAACCTTTACCCTCGAGGCCACCTCACAAGGATGTGCCGATGCCGGGGTATGCTTCCCGCCCCACACGCAAACGGCCGAGTTACACCTCGCCGCCGTGGCTCCCCCCTTTCAAACCAATGAAGACAGTGGCGTAAAGGGATTTTTCAACACATTGGGCAACCGCCTGGGTTTACTAAGTAACAAGCAAAAATTCCTCGACCCGGACCAGTCCTTTATCTATCTCGCCGAGGCGGCGGGATCAGACCGCATCGTCGCCCATTGGGAAATCGCCGACGGCTACTATTTGTACCGTAATAAAATCTCCTTTCGTCTGCGCGATGCCGAGGGAACCACCCTCGGCGATTACGTTTTCCCCAAGGGCGTGGAGAAGACCGACGAGAATTTCGGCACTAGCGAGGTCTATTACAAGCAAGTGGACGTCAGCTTACCGCTGCAACGCAGTGCCGGCGCGCCGCACACCCTGACCCTGGAAGCCCACTATCAAGGGTGTGCCGACGCCGGATTGTGTTATTCACCCATCACCAAGACCACGACTATCATACTGCCGGCGGGGGCGACGCCTACGAACCCAATATCGCGGACACCTTTAAGCCCCGCCACCGCATCGTCGACTGCTTTCGTCTCGGAACAAGACCGCTTGGCGCAGTCCTTGTTGGGCGGCAACCGCGTGCTGACCATCCTGCTCTTTTTCGGCGCGGGCTTGCTGCTGGCTTTCACCCCCTGCATGTTCCCCATGATCCCCATCCTCTCCAGCATCATCGTGGGCCAAGGGACGGAGATCACCACGCGCCGGGCATTCAATCTCTCCTTGGCCTATGTGTTGGCGATGGCGGTTACCTACACCGTAGCCGGAATCCTGGCTGGCCTATTCGGGGCCAACTTGCAGGTGCTATTCCAAAATCCCTGGATTATCGGTGGATTCAGTGCGTTATTCGTGATGTTGGCTCTGTCCATGTTCGGCTTTTATAACTTGCAGCTGCCCAATAGTTGGCAAACGAAGCTCAGTGAACTCAGCAATCAGCAAAAGTCCGGCAGTTGGATGGGCGCCTCGATAATGGGGGTGTTGTCCGCACTGATAGTCGGTCCCTGTTTGGCCGCTCCCTTGGCGGCGGCGCTGATCGTGATCGGCCAGAGCGGCAACGCCATGCTTGGCGGGTCGGCCTTGTTCGCCATGAGCCTGGGCATGGGCGTTCCCCTCTTGGCGATCGGGACCTCCGCCGGCAAATGGCTGCCGAAGGCCAGCGGCTGGATGAACACCGTCAAGGCCGTCTTTGGCATACTGCTGCTGGCGCTGGCCGTGTGGATGCTGGATCGCATCGTTCCGCCTCAAGTCACCTTGGCCTTGTGGGGCGCGCTCCTGATTGTTTCCGCCATCTACATGGGCGCCTTTGACCGTATTGCGGCGGATAGCGGCGGCGGGGCCCGTTTAGGGAAGGGCGTGGGATTAGTATTGCTATTGTATGGCGGTATACTGATCGTCGGTGCGGCGGGCGGCGGCATAAATCCGTTGCAGCCGTTGCGCGGGCTGAGTCTCGCCAGTAACCAAACGGCAACTCAAAATGAGGCCTTGCGCTTTTTGCCTGTCAAAGGGATAGCCGGACTGGAAGAGGCTCTGCACGCGAGTCGCGCCGACGTTAAGCCCGCTATGCTCGATTTCTATGCCGACTGGTGCGTAAGCTGCAAAGAGATGGAGCGTGACACCTTCTCCGATCCCGCGGTGAAAAAGGCACTGTGGAATACCACATTGTTACGGGCGGACGTCACCGCTAATGACGAACAGGATCAGGCCTTGTTGAAGCGCTTCGGCATTTTTGGACCGCCATCCATAATGTTTTTTGGACCAGACGGCAAAGAACGCCGACCCTATCGCTTAATCGGGTATCTCGGCCCGCATGAATTCGTAAATCATGCGATCCATGCGTTCCAAACACAAACACAATGAAGTCTCCGTCCCTTAAACGGTCCAACCTGGTCTTAGTCGCGGTTCTCAGTCTCACGGCAATTGCATTGGTGCTCGGCATCGTGCGCAATTGGCCCAAGGGCGCGCCCTCTCATGGCGGCCCCGGGCTTGCCGAGGACACACCGTCCGCCCTCATCAGCCAGCTACGGCCGGAGTTCAGCCTGCCGGACCTGAGCGGCGCCCATCGCGCCATCAAGGAATGGAACGGCAAGGTGTTGGCGGTCAACTTCTGGGCCACCTGGTGCGGTCCATGCAAAGAGGAAATTCCCAGTTTTAATGCAATGCAAAAGCAATATGGCCAGCGGGGTATGCAATTTATCGGGGTCGCTTTGGACGATGCCGAAGCCGTGAGAGACTATCTCAAATCTACCGCCATTGGGTATCCGGTGCTGGTTGGCGGCGAGGACGAGGCCATGAAATTGGCTACCCGTTTCGGCGATGATAAGGGAGTCGTGCCTTATACCGCCTTTATCAATCGCGAGGGAAGGATCGCCTTTCTTCAATATGGGGCGATTTCTCCGGATCTCGCCCGGGAGATCATCGAATCCCTGCTATAACTCAAGCTCCATGGAGATAACCTGCGGCTATTTCGCCGCGATCTACCGCGAATTAGCGGCATCATAGGCAAATCTGGACAAATCATTGCGCCCCATGCAGAATAATCGCCAAATAATCTAAAATTGATTGAAAGAGGGGGAGTCATCCCCCCTACCTCGCTTTAAGGATAGACGATGGCGACATTGCTGGTAGTGCATGGGCCCAACTTGAACCTACTGGGCAGCCGGGAGCCCGGGCACTATGGAAAAACCTCCCTGGACGCCATCAACCAGAACCTGGTTACCCTGGCCACGGCAGCCGGTCACAAGTTGGTAAGTTTTCAAAGCAACGCCGAGCATGATTTAATCGACCGTATCCACGCCGCCGCCCGTGAGGGTGTGGCCTTTATCATCATCAATCCGGCAGGCTACACTCACACCAGCGTGGCGCTGCGCGATGCCTTGCTGGCAGTGAAAATACCATTTATCGAAGTGCACCTCTCCAACATCCACCGCCGTGAACCCTTCCGCCATCATTCCTATTTTTCCGATGCGGCCCTGGGTGTCATCAGCGGCTTGGGGGCGCATGGTTATGAACTGGCGCTGCAGGCGGCCCTGCGGCATCTCTCGAACAATTAATCACAAAGCCCGACACCACATGGACATACGTAAAGTTAAGAAACTCATCGAACTACTGGAAGAATCGGGAATCGCCGAACTCGAAATTCGCGAGGGCGAAGAATCAGTACGCATCAGTCGCCACCCCACCGGCGGCGGAACGCCCGTGTACATGGCCGCCCCGCCGGGCGCCATGCACGCCCCACCGGCGGCGGCCGTACCGGCGCCTCCGCCGGAGACCGGCATCCCCGCCGGCCACGTCATCGCCAGCCCGATGGTCGGTACCTTCTACCGTTCCTCCGCACCGGGCAATAAGTCCTTCGTCGAGGTGGGACAACGGGTCAATGCCGGCGATACCTTATGCATTATCGAGGCGATGAAGATGTTCAATCAAATCGAGGCGGACAAGGCGGGCGCCATCAAGGCCATCTTGGTGGAAAACGGCCAGCCGGTGGAATACGGCCAGCCCTTGTTCGTCATCGAGTAAACGTCGCCAATAACCATCGGCTCACTTACGGTACCCGAATCCATGCTGGACAAAATCGTTATCGCCAATCGCGGAGAAATCGCACTCCGTATTTGGCGCGCCTGCCGAGAACTCGGCATCAAGACCGTGGCGGTACACTCCACCGCCGACCGCGATCTCAAACATGTGCGCCTCGCCGATGAATCGGTGTGCATCGGTCCGCCGGCCGCGACATTAAGTTATCTTAATATCCCGGCGGTGATCAGCGCCGCCGAAGTAACCGATGCGGTGGCGATTCATCCCGGTTATGGCTTCCTGTCGGAAAACGCCGACTTCGCCGAGGCGGTGGACCGCAGCGGCTTTATCTTCATAGGGCCGCGTCCCGACACCATACGTTTGATGGGAGACAAAATCTCGGCAAAAGCCGCTATGAAAAATGCCGGCATTCCCTGTGTACCCGGTTCCGACGGTCCGGTGCCTGACAATGAGGACGAGATTATATCCTTGGCCGAGGAGATCGGTTATCCGGTGATCATCAAGGCCGCCGGCGGTGGCGGCGGCCGCGGCATGCGGGTGGTGCATACCGAGGCGACCTTGCTCGATTCCGTATCCCTGACCAAGAGCGAAGCGGCGGCGGCGTTCGGTAACGCCACCGTCTATATGGAGAAGTTCTTGGAAAACCCTCGCCATATCGAATTCCAGGTGCTGGCTGACGGCCAAGGTAATGCCGTTCATCTCGGCGAACGCGATTGTTCGGTACAACGCCGCCATCAAAAGGTTATTGAGGAAGCACCCGCCCCGGGTATCCCTGAAGAGCTGCGCAACAAGATGGGCAAGCGCTGCGCCCAGGCCTGTGTCGATATCAATTACCGCGGCGCCGGCACCTTCGAGTTCCTCTACGAAGACGGCCAATTTTATTTCATCGAGATGAATACCCGGTTGCAAGTAGAACACCCGGTAACGGAAATGATTACCGGCATCGATATCGTCAAGGAGCAATTGAAGATCGCCGCCGGGGAGCCTTTGTCCTTTAAGCAAAAGGAAATCGTCTTTTACGGCCATGCCATCGAGTGCCGAATCAATGCGGAAGATCCCAAGTCCTTCACGCCTTCGCCGGGGACTATCACGCTTTATCATCCCCCCGGCGGACCGGGGGTGCGCGTCGACACCCACTTGTATACGGGCTACACCGTACCGCCGTACTATGATTCCATGATCGGAAAACTCATCGCCTACGGTGACAATCGCGACATGGCCCTAGCACGTATGCGCACCGCCCTGACCGAGATCGTGGTGGAAGGCATCAAGACCAATGTCCCTCTCCACCGCGAACTCATGAGCGATGCCGCGTTTCAAGCCGGCGGCACCAATATTCATTTTCTGGAAAAGAAGTTGAAGGATTACGGCTGAAGGCCTATGGTTCTTGGCCGGTAGTTTTTATGGTCTGGTTGCGCATCACCCTCGACAGTACCGTCCGCGACCCGGAATTGCTCTCGGAATTACTGAGCGCCGCGGGAGCGGAAGCCGTCACCTTTGAAGACGCCGCCGACCAAGCGGTTCTGGAGACACTGCCTGGAGAAACCCGCTTGTGGCACCATACCCAAGTCAGCGGGCTGTTCGCGGCCGGCAGCGACGGTCCCCGGATCGTAGACCGGCTGCGCCAGGCAGTCGCCGACCCCGCGCTGCGAACCACGATCGTAACGGTGGAAGATCAGGATTGGGAACGCGTCTGGATGGAACGATTTCGGCCGATGCGCTTCGGGCGACGTCTTTGGATCTGTCCCCGTGGGCATACACCGCCCAAGCCAGAAGATATTACCGTGATGATGGACCCCGGCTTGGCCTTCGGTACCGGCACCCACCCCACCACCGCCTTGTGTCTTGAATGGCTGGATGCCCGCGATATTCGCGGCAAGACCGTCATCGATTACGGTTGCGGTTCCGGCATCCTGGCCATCGCCGCGGCAAAACTGGGGGCACGGCGGGTTCGGGCCGTGGACTACGACCCCCAGGCCCTCACCGCCACCGCCAGTAACGCCGAGATCAATGACGTCGGGGATGTGGTATCTCTCCATGAGCCTAATGACTTGGCAGAGGCGGGCAGCGACATCCTGCTGGCCAATATACTTGCCGGTCCGCTGCAAGAACTCGCCCCGAGGTTCGCGCGGTTGGTCCGTCCCGGCGGTCACATCGTGTTATCCGGCATTTTGACTGATCAAGCGCCTGCCGTAATGGCAAAATATAGCGCTTGGTTTAACATGGAGCCCGTTATTATCCGGGAAGAATGGGTACAACTCTGCGGACAACGCTGCAGCGCCATCACTGACTGCCCAAACGATCTACCCGTTTAGAAGGGGTCCACCACTATTCATGTACAGTCACTGTCCTCATTGCCTAACCTTATTCAGGGTATACCCCGAGCAACTGGCACAAGCGCGCGGTCAAGTGCGGTGCGGCGTTTGCAATTATTGCTTTAATGCCCTGACAACCCTCAATGAACACCCTGTGCCGCCTCCCGTCTCCACCGCCGCGGAAGGGGGGGCTCTCGCGCATAGTAAACAGATCGAGAACAATTCGCCCTCTATGCCAGCACCGGCGGAGGAGCGTCTCGAGACTGAAACGGCCGGCGTGGGCGTCGAGCCGGAACTCGCCATGGAAGCGGCGGCCAAAGCCGCCCCCGCGACTGTGCCCATCGTGGAGTCAATGGAGATACATGAGCCCGTTTCCTCCGCCACCGTCGCGCGGGATGCCTGGGAAAACTCCATCGCTGTCTCGGCTGACATAGAGAATATTGCCCGGCCGGATCAGGCCATCGAGACACAGCCCATCACTTACGAGCAGCCCATACCGCCAGCAAACCAAGCGCAGCCGGATACCCCACCCTCGGCACGAATAGAGGCAACCTTGCCGGACCTCGGCATTATTGCGGCGGAACCTCGCCCGATCATTGCACGGCAACCATCCGTCAGTCGATTAAAGACCGGCGTATGGGCAACGCTAAATTTCGTCCTGATTCTGGTGCTGCTGGGACAATATGCTTATTACAATCGCAGAGAACTGGCACAGTACCCGGAACTGCGCCCGTGGTTGGCCGGCCTTTGCCAGATAGCGGCGTGCGATACGCCGCTGCAACGCGATGTCAGCCGCATCGTCCTGGCCAATCGCAGCGTGGAATCTCATCCCCGCCATGCCAATGCCCTATTGATCAACGCCACCTTGGTAAACGACGCGGACTTTCCCCAGCCTTACCCCTTGCTAGAGATCCGCTTCTCCGACCTCAATAATCAACTTGTCGCGGGCCGCCGCTTTCGTCCCAGCGAATACCTGGCGACCGGCACCCCGCTCCAGACAGGCATGGCGCCACATCAGCCGGTTCATATCATTCTTGAAATCGCCGACCCGGGGAAGGATGCGGTAAGTTTTCAATTTGACTTGTTGTAATTAAACGGCGGGATTCCCAATCCGGCCGGCTGAGTAATTAGTGCGAAGAAAATCAAATGAGCCCGCTGCTTTCCCCCCGGCAATTTGTAGATCGGCAACACAAACCATTAATTTATTTCTCGTCGCCGCCGACAATTATGATCCCGCATTAAACGTGCGACGCCGTACAACATACTTGCACCATTTTACATCGCAAAAATACTCGTCAAGCCCTTTATTCTGACGCGCACTTGGGAGTATGATGGCGACCCTTCACCGCTTAAAAAGTAAAAAAACCGGCGAACACTATGCGCATCGGTCCGTATACTTTGTCCAATAATTTAATACTCGCCCCCATGGCGGGCGTAACCGACAGGCCGTTCCGGCAACTCTGCAGGGACTTGGGCGCCGGCCTGGCCGTATCGGAGATGGTTTCGTGCAACGCACTGCTGTGGGGCAGCCGCAAGACCCAGCGCCGTATCGATCATCAAGGCGAGAACGAACCGCGTTCCGTGCAAATCGCCGGCGCCGATCCGCGCATGATGGCCGACGCCGCCCGTTATAATGTTGACCGCGGCGCTCAAATCATCGACATCAACATGGGTTGTCCGGCAAAAAAGGTATGCAATGCCATGGCGGGCTCGGCCCTGTTGCGCGACGAAGATTTAGTCGGGCGCATATTGGACGCGGTGGTAAATGCCGTTTCGGCGCCGGTCACGCTCAAGATCCGCACCGGTTGGGATCTGACGCAGCGCAACGGCGTTGACGTCGCCCGTATCGCCGAGCAGGCGGGTATCCAGGCGCTCGCCGTTCACGGCCGTACCCGGGCCTGCGGCTTCAGTGGCAGCGCCGAATACGATACTATCGCCGCCATCAAAGCGGCGGTTAAAATTCCCGTTATCGCCAACGGAGATATAGACACCCCGGAAAAGGCCCGGCAGGTTTTGCTGAGTACCCATGCCGACGCGCTCATGATCGGCCGTGCGGCGCAGGGCCGACCGTGGTTGTTTCGGATGATACATCACTACCTCGCCACCGGCGTTTCCCTCCCGGAGCCATCCCTGGCGGAACGTCGCGATATCTTGCTCGGACATCTGCTGCGCCTTTACGATTTCTACGGCGAACACACCGGCGTGCTGGTGGCGCGCAAACATATCGCCTGGTACAGCAAAGGCCAACCCGGCGGCGGCGTCTTCCGCCAGGCCATCAACCGGGCAAATACCGTTACGGAACAACTGCAACTGGTCGCAGCGTTTTTGGACGCTGTAGAAGATCACGTCGACCTCGCCGCTTAGAACCGATGACCACAACTATTGCCAAGCAGCAGAACAGCGCCTATAACAAGTCCATTACCTTGCAGGAACGGCGCAATAAGCCCCTAGGCAGCGCGGTACAAACCGCATTGATGTGCTACTTCCAAGATCTGGACGGCCACGCCCCGGACAACCTCTATGACATGGTGATCAACGAAGTGGAACGGCCCTTGTTCGAAGCAGCGTTGCAACACGCCCGCGGCAATCAAAGCAAGGCCGCCAAGATACTGGGGATCAATCGCAGTACGCTCAGAAAAAAATTGGAACAATACGGGCTGGCTTGATCTTGTAACAGGGCCTGTTACGGAGTACCCGCCTCCCGGCGGACGGCGATTTTTCATTATAATTGAGCGATAACCCGCATGGCGAAGATTCAACGTGCGCTGATCAGCGTTTCCGATAAGACCGGCATCGCCGATTTCGCCCGGCAACTGGCCGAGTGGGGTGTGGAGATCCTTTCCACCGGCGGGACGGCCAAGCTGCTGCGCGACAAGGGCATAGCCGTCACCGATGTCTCGGCTTACACCGGCTTCCCGGAGATGATGGACGGCCGCATCAAGACCCTCCACCCCAAGATTCACGGCAGTCTGCTGGGACGGCGCGGCATCGACGATGCCGTCATGGCGCAATACGGCATCAATCCCATCGACCTGGTGGCGGTGAATCTCTATCCTTTTGAACAAACCGTGGCGCGCCCCGACTGCACTCTCGACACGGCCATCGAGAACATCGATATCGGCGGCCCTGCCATGGTGCGCGCCGCGGCCAAGAACCACGCCGCCGTCGCGATAGTGGTGGACAGCGCCGATTACAACGGCATCATCGCCGAGATGAAAGGCAATAACGGCGCCGTGGGCGATGCGGCGCGCTTCCGCCTGGCGGTTAAGGCCTTCGAACATACCGCGCGCTATGACGGCGCCATCGCCAATTATCTGGGCACCGTTACGGAGAACGGCGCGCTCCGCCGTTTCCCGCACGCTTACAGCGCGCAATTCGTCAAGGCCCAGGACCTGCGCTACGGCGAAAATCCCCATCAACAGGCCGCCTTCTACGTTGAACCTCACCCCGCCGAGGCGAGCGTTGCCACCGCCAGACAATTACAAGGCAAGGAACTGTCCTTCAACAACATCGCCGACACCGACGCGGCGCTGGAGTGCGTGAAATCCTTTGACGAAGGACCGGCCTGCGTCATCGTCAAACATGCCAACCCCTGCGGCGTGGCGGTGGGCAAAAGCCTGCTGGAGGCTTATGACCGCGCCTATCAAACCGATCCAACCTCCGCCTTCGGCGGCATCATCGCCTTCAATCAGGCGCTGGATGCAAAAACCGCCGGCGTCATGCTCGATCGTCAATTCGTGGAAGTCATCATCGCGCCGGCGATCGCCGACGATGCCCTGTCCGTCCTCGCCGCCAAGAAAAACGTGCGGGCCTTGATATGCGGCCGGTGGGGCAAAGATCGCATGCCTGGCTTAGACTACAAGCGCGTCACCGGCGGTCTGCTGGTGCAGGATCGCGACAACGGCATAGTCAGCCGTGACGCGCTCAAGATCGTCACGCGCCGCGCACCGGACGATGCCGAGCTGCGCGACCTGATGTTTGCCTGGCGAGTGGCGAAGTACGTCAAGTCCAATGCCATTGTCTATGCCAAGGACAACATGACCGTGGGCGTGGGGGCCGGACAGATGAGCCGCGTCTATAGCGCGCGCATCGCGGCGATCAAGGCCGCCGATGCGGGCTTGCAAGTACAAGGTTCAGTCATGGCCTCCGACGCCTTTTTCCCCTTTCGCGATGGCCTGGACAGCGCGGCCCAGGCGGGCATCACCGCCGTCATCCAACCGGGCGGCTCGATGCGCGACGATGAGGTGATCGCCGCCGCCGATGAACACGGTATCGCCATGATGTTTACCGGGATGCGTCATTTCAGGCATTAATATGGTTGCGCAAGAATAAATAAACTTGCGATGCCGCCGCGCCGCGGCAATTAGATCCCGATTCTTGGCGGGGAATACCGGTCCTGCTCAAGACGCCGCAGTGATATCGGCGCCGTTTTCCTCTCGGAAAGAATTATCGTAGCCGCACATCCCGCCGCCGCACCGCGAAATAGGCCATCACGCCCATTACCCAGTCGAGCAATGACCATGCGCCGCCGCCACCGCTGCTTCCCGATGCCGCCTTGGTCGTGATGCTGGCGCTGCTGTTGCCGTTGGTGCTGTCAGTATAAGATTGATCGGCACGCACCACTTTCGCCGTAAAGGTGATATCGCCTGCCGTTTTATTCGTAGTTTTCATGGTAATCGTGGCGCCGCCGCCCGCCGCGATGTTGCCTAACGTGCAGGTCACCTGCGCGCCGCTGTTTACGCAACTCCCTCCCGGTACGGTCGCCGTTTGATACGCGATGCCGTTCGGCAGCGTTGCGATAATGACGACACCGTCGGCCGGGAAATTCGCGCTGACGTTATGCACCGCAACCGTATACGTCAGGGTCTCCCCTGTTCCGACCAGATCGGGTGAACCGCTGGCGCTGACTTGCAGGTCGGGGGGGAGAACGTGTCCGTCAACTTCATCAAGATGGCGTCGCTGTTGCCCGCCACGCCGGCCTGATAGGGATTCGCCGTCGGAAAATCGCTGGAGAAGCTGGAACCCGCCACATATATGCCGTTCGCCCCGTCCACGGTCACGCTATTCGCCCAGTCGTCATCGCCGCCGCCGAGATAGGTGGACCAGCCTAAAGCCCCGGAGTCGCCTATCTGCGTCACGAAGGCATCCCCCCAAGAATTATTGCCGCCCCCGAACCAGACGGACTGCAGGGGAGATTTCTCCGGGAAGTCCGCCGACATGGTCTCGCCCACCACATAGGCCACGCCGCTGGCGCCGTTCACCGCGATACCGAAGGCCTCGTCCCGCCCGGCATTGGCTACCGTCGAACCCTGCGGAGACCCGCCTAAGTAAGTGAAATATTGAACTTGGGAACTCAAGTTAGGATTCAATTTAACGACAAAGGCATCCAGCCCGCCACCGGCATAAGCGGCTTGCAATGGATTGGCCACGGGCAAATCCGTGGAATTGGTAATACCCGCCACATAGACATTACCGTTGTTATCCACGGCGATGGCCTGTCCCTGATCAAAGCCATTGCCGCCGAGGTAGGTGTCATAACTGACGGCGCCCGTATCAGCCAATTTGCTGATAAACGCATCGGTAAGGCCGCCATTAAATGTCTGACTGAAACCGACCGTGGTTGTGAGGAAACTTGTAAAGCTATAGGTTACGCCGGTCACATAGACCTCGCCGGCGCTGTTCACGGCGATGGCTGTAGCAACATCCTCCTTGGGTCCGCCTAAATAAACGGCATATTGCCTGACCCCGTCGTTATCGTATTTCGCCACATAGGCATCCGAGCAAGGAATAAAACTCCCAGGATGCAATGGGTCGGTGCAATTGGCATTACCGGGAGCGGCGGCGTTAAAAGCGGCGCTGCCCGTTGTCGTGGGGAAGTTATTCGACAGTGTCGAGCCCGCCACGTAGATATTGCCGCCGGCAGTGGCATTATCCAGAGCGATACCCAGCCCCTCCTCACCATTGGAGCCGCCCAGATAGGTGGAGAACGCCAGACTCAGATCGTCGCTATTCAATTTGGCGACGAAGGCATCGGTGCCGCCGCCGCCATAGGCAGGCTGAGCGGCATTTGAGAGAGGGAAGTCGAAAGAAGATGTAGTGTCACCTACGATATAGACGGCGCCGGTATCCGCCGCGATGGCAAACCCCCGGTCCGTGCCGCTGCCGCCCAAAACAGTCGCAGCCTGCAGAGTGCCGCTGGAATCGAACTTGGCCACGAAGACATCCGTATCCGTTGCCGACTTCGTTGCGAGGGGAAAATTCGTCGAGGCGGTTTGACCCACCATGTAAACGTCGCCGTTACCGTCCACCGCCACGCCCATGCCTTGATCCGTACCTGTGCCGCCGAGATAGGTGCTGTAGGTCAATACCGGATCGATGATCAACGGCTTGGTGTGATCATAGGCCGCCAGGCGCAGGCCCACCTGATTGTCCGCCAACAAAACATAGCCGCCGTCCACGATTGATCTTTCGCCCGCGGTTTCTTGATACACCAGCGGCTTATCCAAGCTGAGCGAGCGTTGCGCGACCTGCAACTGCAGTGCGCCATGCTCATCCAGTTTCATCGTATCCATGCCCGCCAAGCGGAAGCGGATAGCGGCGGGGTCCGCCCCCGGCGCCACCACCAAGTCATATTCCAACTGCCGTTGTTGGCCATAGTAGACCAGATCTATGCCGGGATAGAGGTTGCTATAACGCACCTTGCTGAAAGTCGGGATGTCACGTTGCCATCCGCCAGGGTCATTCCCCTTCAGATAATTTCGTTTGCCGGGCAGGGTCTCCACCCCCGCCACCTGGGGATGAGGGTCGGCGCCTTGCCAGGCCAGCTGCAGCGGCCGCGCCGCGCCGCGCAAGGCGACTACGGTCTCTTGGGCCGTGAGAAACAGGGCATAACCGGGATTGCGGGACAGGTACAGCACCCGGCCGTCGCTCTGCCCTCGGTTGGGCTCGAAGGCGAGCGGTGATTGGGCTAGGAGGCTGGCGACCTTTACCGGATGATTGGCGAACGGCAACCCGGCAACGGTCCGGTTGGCGGACGCATGCCCATACCACCATCCCCCTGCCGCGGCTGACACGACGAGCCCCGCCACTGCCCCGCGCCACGCACGGCGCCGGAAAATCACAATTTGCATAGCGCCCACTCATCCGCTGCCAGAAGGTGGTCTCATTCTAACATGCTCTCAGGCCGCGCCCTTAGTAGGGCGCCGAGACAGCGCCGCGGGCTTGCGGTATCCTTTTGCACCCGAATCTGGAAACCGCGATGTTGAGGCAGTCATGAAGGTTTTGATCATCGGCGGCGGCGGCCGCGAGCACGCCCTGGCGTGGAAGACGGCGCAATCGCCCCGGGTGGAAAAGGTATTCGTCGCCCCCGGCAACGCCGGTACCGCGCTGGAAACCAAGGTCGAAAACGTCCCGATCGCCGCCGAGGCCGTCGCCGATCTGACGGCCTTTGCCCGCGACAATAGCGTGGACCTCACCATCGTCGGACCCGAAGCACCGTTGGTGGCGGGAGTGGTGGACGCCTTTCAGACTGCCGGCCTGCGCTGTTTCGGCCCCAGCAAGGCCGCGGCGCAACTGGAGGGCTCCAAGGCCTATGCCAAGGACTTCTTGGCGCGCCACCGTATTCCCACGGCCGCCTATCAGAATTTTACCGACATCGATGCGGCCGTCGCCTATATCCGCGCGCAAGGCGCGCCCATCGTGGTTAAGGCCGACGGCTTGGCGGCGGGCAAGGGCGTGATTCTGGCGCAATCGGAAGACCAGGCCATCGCCGCGGTGCGCGATATGCTGGCCGGCAACGCCTTCGGTGCCGCCGGCCATCGCGTGGTGATCGAGGAATTTCTCCGCGGCGAAGAGGCCAGCTTCATCGTGATGGTGGACGGCCAACATGTTCTCCCCATGGCCACCTCTCAGGATCACAAGGCGCGCGACAACGGCGACCGCGGCCCCAATACCGGCGGCATGGGCGCCTATTCGCCGGCGCCGGTGATCACGCCGGCGGTGCACGCGCGGGTGATGCGCGAGGTGATCGAACCCACGGTGCGCGGTATGGCGGCCGACGGCATACCCTATACTGGATTTCTTTACGCCGGGCTGATGATCGGCATCGACGGCGCGCCGCGGGTCCTGGAGTTCAACTGCCGCTTCGGCGACCCGGAAACCCAACCTATCATGATGCGCTTGCGCTCCGATCTGGTAAATCTGGTCGAAGCGGCCTTGGACGGACGCCTGGATCAAACCAAGGCGCAATGGGATCCGCGTCCCGCCCTGGGCGTGGTACTGGCGGCGGGGGGATATCCCGGCGTCTATCGCAAGGGCGACGTGATCAGTGGATTGCCCGCCGAAACGGCGGATAGCAAGGTCTTCCATGCCGGTACCGTACAACGCGACGGCCAGATCGTCACCGCGGGCGGGCGGGTGCTGTGCGCCTGCGCCCTGGGTGACACGGTATATAAGGCCAAGCTCCGCGCCTATGACGCGGCACATCTGATCCGCTGGGACGGGGTGTACTTTCGTTCCGACATCGGCTTTCGCGCCGTCGCCCGGGAACAGCGGCATTGAGCGTCTTAATATAGTATTTTGGAGATTATCCATCTCGCCTAAATCCGGCATCGCTATTTGAGGAATAAACCATGGCCAAACTTTTTGTCGCAATCTTGATGGGCTCCGACTCGGACTTACCGGTGGTGCAGAACACCCTCGACATTTTGGACGCGCTGGGTGTGCCCCATGAAGTGAAGATCACCTCCGCCCATCGCACCCCCGCCGCGACCCATGCGTACGTCAAGGAGGCGGAGGGCCGCGGTTGCGCGGTGTTCATCGCCGCGGCGGGCCTGGCCGCGCATTTGGCCGGCACGGTGGCGGGCCTTACCTTAAAACCGGTGATCGGCATCCCCATGGACGGCGGACCGCTCAACGGCATGGATTCCCTGCTCTCGACGGTGCAGATGCCAGGCGGCATTCCGGTGGCGACGGTCGCTATCGGCAAGGCCGGCGCCAAGAACGCCGCGTATCTTGCGGCGCAAATGCTGGCGCTCAGCGATCCGGCCATTGCGGCCCGGTTGCGCGAAGACCGCGAGTCCAACATGCGCCAAGTGCAAAATAAGGATGCCGAACTGCAGACCAAACTCAAAGGCTTGCAAAGCCGCTGACAAGTAGCGGCGCCGTGCCTTGGGCCTTACAAGATGGATTGGCATATCAAACGGGCGGCGGCGATCCTTCACCAGGGCGGCATCGTCGCTTATCCCAGCGAGGGGGTATGGGGTCTGGGTTGCGATCCCGCCAATGGCGAGGCGGTGCAGCGGTTGCTGGCGCTCAAGCAACGCGCCTGGCATAAAGGTTTGATCTTGATCGCCGCGAGCTTCGAACAAGTGCGGCCGTATATCGCCATGCCGTCTGCCGAGGTAATGAAGCGGGTACACGCGACCTGGCCGGGGCCCGTCACTTGGCTATTACCGGCACGGGAATCGACACCAACCTGGTTGCGCGGCATGCACCGCGGCCTGGCGGTACGGATTACCGCACACCCGTTGGCCGCGGCGCTGTGCAGCCGCTTCGGCGGCGCGGTGGTGTCCACCAGCGCCAATCTCACCGGCCGCCCGGCGGCGCGCCGCCGTTTGCAGGTACAGCGTGATTTCGGCATCGATATCGACTATATCGTACCCGGCAAACTGGGCGATCGACGCCAACCCACGGAGATTCGTGAGGCGCAAACCGGGGCCGTCATCCGTCCAGCCTGAAGTAAAGAAATAATTTATACATTTAGGGGAACATCGCCATGAGCGCGCCTGACATCAATGCCGTCAAAACATATCTATTGAGTCTGCAGGACCGCATCTGCGGCGAACTTGAACAGGAAGATAGCAACGGAAAATTCAAGGAAGACGCCTGGGACCGCCGGCAAGGCGGCGGTGGCCGCAGCCGGATATTGACCGACGGCGCGGTGTTCGAACAGGCGGGGGTGAACTTTTCCCATGTGTTCGGCGAACAACTGCCCGCTTCCGCCACCGCCCATCGTGCGGAATTGGCGGGACGGCGCTGGCAGGCCCTGGGCGTGTCACTGGTCATCCATCCGCGCAACCCCTACGCGCCCACCTCCCACGCCAATGTGCGTTTCTTCATCGCCGAAAAACCCGGCGCGGAACCCCTGTGGTGGTTCGGCGGCGGCTTCGACCTCACGCCCTATTACGGTTTTGAACTGGATGCGGTGCATTGGCATCGCACCGCGCAACAGGCCTGCGCTCCTTTCGGCAAGGACGTGTACCCACGCTTCAAGAAATGGTGCGACGATTACTTCTTCCTCAAGCACCGCAATGAGCCGCGCGGCATCGGCGGCCTGTTCTTCGACGATCTCAACGAATGGGGCTTCGAAAAATGTTTCGCCTACATGAGGAGTGTGGGCGATCACTACATCACGGCCTACCGTCCCATCGTGGCGCGGCGCAAGGACACTCGGTACGGAGATCGGGAGCGCGACTTTCAACTCTACCGCCGCGGACGCTACGTGGAATTCAATCTGGTCTACGACCGCGGGACCTTGTTCGGCCTGCAGTCCGGCGGACGCACCGAATCCATCCTGATGTCGCTGCCGCCCTTGGTGAAATGGCGCTACAACTGGAGGCCCGAACCGGACACGCCAGAGGCCGCGCTGTATGAGATCTATCTGAAACCGCGGGATTGGCTGGCAGGCGGGTCTTAATTTCGCGGGATATGCGTTTTTCCGTGAATTAATCTTCCCCCGGCGCGCACGCCCCTTCGCAGGAAATGCTGAACCACTGGCCGTCGTCAAGCCGCAGCGCGGTGAGATTACCCCCCCACACGCAACCGGTATCCAGGCTGTAAACGCCTTGGCCTTGATAACGGCCCAATGTGGACCAGTGACCGAAGATAATTTTCAAATCGGCGCTCTTGCGCCCCGGCACCTGAAACCACGGCATCGCGCCGACCGCTTGCGTACCCGGCGCGCCTTTATATTTCAAGGCCAAACGACCTTCGTTGTCGCAGTAGCGTAGCCGTGTAAAGCAGTTCACGATAAACCGCAGCCGCTCCGTCCCGGCGAGATCGTCGCGCCATTGTCTTGGCTGGTCGCCGTACATCTCGCTAAAAAATATCTTGGCGTCCACGCTCTGCAACATCTCCTCCGCCTCGTTGGCGCAGGCCTGGGCAGTGACGATATCCCATTGCGGCGGCAGTCCGGCGTGAATCAGCGTATAGCCCAGGCGCGCGTCGCGATGAAGCAAGGGACGCTGCCGCAGCCAATCCAGCAGGACATTCCTGTCATGGGCCTGCAGCACATCCACGAAACTGTCTTTGGGACGCAGAGGCGAAGCGCCGGCGGCAATCGCCAAGAGATGGAGGTCATGGTTACCCAGCACCGCTACAGCCTTATCTCCCAGCGACTTTGCAAAGCGCAGCACCTCCAGGGACTGTGTGCCGCGATTGACCAGATCACCGGTGAACCACAAGTAATCGCGTCCGGGGTCGAAGCACAGCGCATCAAGCAACTGCATCAGCTCGTCATAACAGGCTTGAATGTCACCGATCGCGTAAGTGGCCATAAATACAATTCAGGATTTGGACTGAAAATGATCAAGACCGGCAAACCCCAACCCTCTCTAAATTTACCTCAGGGCTGGCCGTCGCCAGGCGCCGCGCGCAGTAAAAAGGTTACCGGCCCATCGTTGGTCAGCGTCACTTGCATGTCAGCGCCGAATTGTCCGGCGGCCACCCGCGGGTACGCCGCGCGCGCCTGACGAATGAAGTAATCAAACAAACGCGCGCCCTCCCCGGGCACGGCGGCGGGCGTGAAGCTGGGCCGCATGCCCTTGCGTGTGTCGGCGGCCAGGGTGAATTGCGGCACCAATAACAGGCCGCCGTCGATATCGCGCACGCTGATATTCATCTTGCCGTCCGTATCGGCGAAGACGCGATAACCCAATATACGTTCCAACAAACGATCGGCCTGGCGGACATCATCGCCGCGCTCCATCCCTAGCAAAACCGCGAGACCGCGATCAATCGCGCCGATCACTTCGCCCGCCACGGAAACTCGAGCCGAACTCACTCGCTGCAACAAGCCGATCACTCCAAGCGCATCCCCATGGCGCGCGTGGCGGAGATCAAGGCATCAACGATACCGGGCTCCGTGGCCGAGTGACCGGCATCGGCGATGATTTTGAGTTCTGCCTCGGGCCAGGACTGGCTTAAAAGCCAAGCATTTTCGACTGGACATACTACATCATAACGGCCGTGGACGATAACACCGGGGATAGCTTTGAGGCGCGGCGCATCGCGGATAATCTGATTCGGTTCGAGGAAGCTGTTGTTCATAAAGTAATGGCACTCGATGCGCGCCAAGCTCAGGGCAGTGCGGGGATCGCCGAACCGATTGACTATCTCAGACTTGGGCTTCAAGGCGGAACAACGTCCTTCCCAGGTAGACCATGCCTTAGCCGCGGCCATGCGCGCAATTTCGTTATCACCGGTGAGTAAGCGGTAATAGGCGCTTACCATGTCATCGCGCTCGTTGGCGGGGATCATCTTCACATAATCTTCCCAGTAATCGGGGAAGATACGATTGGCGCCCTCCTGATAGAACCACTGGATCTCCCACGACGCGCATAGAAAGATGCCGCGCAGGATCAGCCCCAATACCCGATCGGGGTGAGTCTCCGCGTAGACCAAGCCCAAGGTCGAACCCCACGACCCGCCGAATACTATCCATCGCTCTATCCCCAAGTGGCCGCGGATCGTCTCCATGTCGGCAACCAAATACTGGGTGGTATTGCCGGCAAGTTCGGCGTGAGGCGTGGAGCGACCCGCGCCGCGCTGGTCGAACAGCACGATACGATAGATATTGGGGTCGAAAAAGCGGCGGTGATAGGCTTCGCAACCGGCGCCGGGACCCCCGTGCACGAATACTACGGGGATACCATTCGGATTCCCGCACTCTTCGAGGTGAAGGGTGTGGATATCATCCACCCGCAGGCTATGGTTGGCATAGGGCTTGATGTCGGGGTACAGAGAATACATAACGCTCGGCAGCGCCTTTCGCACACATGCAAACCTGGGATCCATCTTAACCGGAAATGGTGTGAGGCGACACCGCCCCTGCCGGCTAATTAATCATTGCTTGCCCGAGAGGCCTTCTTACGCTCATGCTCCAGCAATTGCTTTTTACGCAAGCGGATAAAACTGGGGGTTACCTCCACCAGTTCATCGTCATCGATGAACTCCAAGGCCTGCTCCAGGCTGAGACGGATGGGTGGTGTCAAAATAATGTTCTCGTCGGAACCGGCGGCGCGCATGTTAGTCAATTGTTTACCCTTGAGGGGATTCACCACCAGATCGTTGTCCCGCGAATGTATCCCGACGATCATGCCCTCATAGACCTCGTCGCCCGGCCCGACGAACAGCCGCCCCCGTTCCTGCAGGTTGAACAGGGCGAAGGCCAGGACCTTACCCATACCGTTGGCGATCAGCACGCCGTTGATCCGTTGCCCAAAGCTGCCCCGCTTGACCGGCGCATAATGGTCGAAGACGTTGTATAGCAATCCCGTCCCTTGGGTTGAGGTCAGAAATTCGGTGCGAAAACCGATCAGTCCGCGGGAGGGGATGATGTAATCCAGACGTACCCGGCCCTTGCCGTCGGGGACCATGTTCTGCAGATCGCCGCCGCGGGTACCGAGTTTTTCCATCACCGTGCCCTGGTGTTGTTCTTCCACGTCCACGGTCAATTGTTCGAAGGGTTCGTGTTTCTCGCCGCTCACTTCCTTGACAATCACCTCGGGGCGGGACACGCCCAGTTCATATCCTTCGCGGCGCATATTCTCGATAAGTATTCCCAAGTGCAGTTCGCCGCGGCCGGAAACCCGGAGTTTGTCGGGATCATCGGTATCCGTCACCCGCAAGGCCACGTTGTGCAGCAACTCGCGCTGCAAACGGTCGCGGATCTGGCGCGAGGTAACGTACTTGCCGTCGCGGCCGGCGAAAGGCGAAGTATTGACCTGGAAAGTCATGCTCACCGTCGGCTCATCCACCATCAAGGCCGGTAATCGCTCGGGGACCTTGGGATCGCATAGGGTATCGGAGATGTTCAGCTCCTCGATGCCGGTAAAGGCGATGATATCCCCGGCCTGCGCCTCGGGCACTTCGACGCGCTCCAAGCCTAGGAATCCCAATATCTGCAAAATACGGCCGTTACGCTTGTTGCCGTCGTGATCGATGACTACCACCGGGGTATTCGATTTCACTTGGCCGCGGGTGATACGGCCGATACCGACTACGCCCACGTAGCTGTTGTAATCCAGTTGCGATACCTGCATTTGAAAGGGGCCTGCCGCGTCCACTTGCGGCGACGGCACATATTTCACGATGGTCTCAAACAGCGGCGTCATATCGCCGGAGCGTACGTCCTGATCGAGACCGGCATAGCCCATCAAAGCCGAGGTATAGATCACCGGAAAATCCAGCTGCGCCTCGGTGGCACCGAGACGATCAAAGAGGTCGAACGTCTGATCCAGCACCCAGTTGGGCCGTGCGCCGGGGCGGTCGATCTTGTTGATCACCACAATGGGCTTGAGTCCGCGCGCAAAGGCCTTTTGCGTCACGAAGCGGGTCTGAGGCATGGGACCGTCCACCGCATCCACCAAGAGCAATACCGAATCCACCATGGACAGCACCCGCTCCACCTCGCCGCCGAAGTCGGCGTGGCCGGGGGTATCGACGATATTGATATGGTAGTCGCGCCAGTTAACCGCCGTATTCTTGGCCAGGATGGTGATGCCGCGCTCTTTTTCCAGGGCATTGGAGTCCATCACCCGCTCCTGGGTGGGACCGCGCGAGGCTAGCGTACCGGATTGCTGGAGGAGCTTGTCCACCAGCGTGGTCTTGCCATGATCGACGTGGGCGATGATGGCGATGTTGCGCAAATTCTGAAGCACAGTCTTTTCCAGGGTATGTCAAAAGGTGCGGCATTATACAGGAAACCGGTCAAAACGGATGTATGAGCACGGTTTACTACAGCCCTCCCCCCCAACAAACGACCGGCCAGGAAGGTGATTGACCCCGCCCGCCGCCTATCAGCACCCTCAGCAGGCCACTCCACTAGGCATCTTTACCCGGTTAACAGGCTCAAGGCCGGCCCAACCAAGAACAGGGCAAAACCGGTCGTGACCGCCACGAAGATCATTACCCGCCCCGCTGTTGCCGAACAGAAATGCCAGCAGGGGAACCCCCCGCCAACGGCAAAGGAGTGAAAAGATGACCACGCCGCCATGGAAAAGGCTCCAGCCAACAGACCGGCAATGACGGAATGATAAGCCAAGAACGGACCCGAGGTGGTCCCCGCCACTCCCGATATCTAAGCGGCATTTGATACTACCGGGGAATCGGGCTCGGCATGGGTAACGATCCGGTAAAACCACGCAGACTGTTTTTCTTCAAACCAATTTTTAACAGGCATCGAGAAATCCATTCTCGATATTATTGGGTCTTGTCGGAAACCGGAACCGGCTGGGTCAAGACCCAGCGCGGCCATGCGCCAAACGACAGTGGCTGCGTCTGGCCGGTGCGCAGGCGTAGATAACCGGCATAGGCGATCATGGCGCCATTATCGGTACAAAACTCCGGGCGCGGGAAAAAGACGTCTATCCCCTCTTCCGCCGTTATTGACTTGAGACATTCACGCAGACTCCGATTGGCACTGACCCCGCCGGCCACCACCAAGCGGGTGAGGCCGGTCTCGACGAGGGCGCGCCGGCACTTGATCACCAGCGTCTCTACCACGGCGTCCTCGAAGGCGCGGGCGATATCGGCCCGCGTCTGCGGATCGTGCCCCTGCTCTTTCAAGGTCCTGAGGGCAAAGGTCTTGAGTCCGCTGAAACTGAAATCCAAACCGGGACGATTGACCATGGGACGGGGGAAATGAAAGCGCGCCGGATTCCCCCGTTCGGCTAACCGCGCCAGTGCCGGGCCGCCGGGATAGTCCAGTTCCAGCAGTTTGGCGGTCTTGTCGAAGGCCTCCCCCGCCGCATCGTCCAAGGTATCGCCTAATAAGGTGTAACGCCCTATATCGTGTACTTCCACCAACTGGGTATGACCGCCGGAAACCAGGAGGGCGACGAAGGGGAAAGCCGGCGGATTGTCCTCCAGCATAGGGGCCAGCAGGTGTCCCTCCATGTGATGTATCGCCACAGCCGGCACCCCGAGGGCCCAGGCCAACGTCCTCCCCAAAGCCGCCCCCACCAGCAAGGCACCGATAAGCCCTGGTCCGGCGGTATAAGCCACGCCGCCGATATCCCCGCGGTCCATTCCGGCCTGTCGCAGTAGCTGCTTAAGCAAAGGCAAGGCCTTGCGCACGTGGTCGCGAGAGGCCAATTCCGGGACTACGCCGCCATAGTCTTGATGTAAATTTATTTGACTATAAAGGCCATGGGCCACAAGACCACGCTGGCTGTCATAGATCGCTATCCCGGTCTCATCGCAGGAAGTCTCCAAGCCTATTATCCGCATCCGCTCATCTCCCCGGCGCCGGAATTAGGCTTGCTCTGTGATTTGGATCTAAGAAGTTTTTCATCGTGCAATATAAATCCTCTGCGATCCCGGTCAATCTCGCGGGCGCCAAAAAAAGACCGCCTGCATTTCACTACAGGAAGCGCCTACATGATACAGGTACGCGGACTCACAAAGGTAAAACCCCACTTCAAACCGGCGACATAATGGGGAGAAGGGCAGATCCAACCGCGCTGCTGATAATGCCATCCGTTGCGGAATGCTTATTTCCTTGAGCCGAACAAAGAGCTGAACAAACCGGATTCGGCATACGCCTAAGTATTCCTAAAATTGTATGGCGAGTCCGGCCGCAATGCTGTACTTGTGATAATCGCCCAGCGAGGGACTTTGCAGACCTATTGCCGTACCGACATTCTCGGTACTCAGGATGAAACCCGTCGGCAAATTGGAATTATTGCGCTGATAAGAGTAGTTGCAGAAGATGCTCATGGAATTGTTCACGGAATAATTCAAGCCCAGGGAGAGCGAATGGAATGTATTGACCCGGGATTGGGTAAACTTAGTCACCGAGTCGGGATGAGTATAATGGCTATAGGTAAATCCATATCCGCCGTTCGCGCTCATTTTGGGAGTGAGGCTTTTCGACAATTGCAAGTTGAGACCATGGCTGGAATAGGCAAAATCGCTGCCTATTGATGCTATATTCTGATTATTAAAGTACGTATATCCCCCGGTCCAGGACCACCCGTTGGCCCCCGACTGATTAAGTAACGCCCCTATGGAATAACTATTCGCATCAAAAATTGGGGAAGCAGTAGACCTAAAAATACGATATGAGCCATTTATCCGCCAGGCGCTAGGAACGGAATCCCGCTGCTCATGCGTAGTCAGCATAGGTAATAGAGCCATCATCCTAAACCGCTTTAAAGCATCCGCATAAAAACTCTGGGACTGATTGTAATGCTGTTCAACCAAAACGCCGTCCGTCTTGCTGAAACTATAATTAGCGGATAAGTACAGATCCCGCCATACGCCGTTGATGGACGGCGAGGCCTCCAGGGTAAAAAAATCGAACTGCTGTTGATGATAAACGGTATAGGTGGGACTTAGTCTCATCCCCAGAAATATTCTTTTGCCACTTATCTTGCGCTTATACGATATTGAACCATTTGTGTCCGATCGTAATTCTTGAGTCGGGTTGGTAGGACTTAGATTACTGTTGCTGTCGAAAGTCAAAGAGTATCCCGCGTCAATAGAATACCCGTTCACGCGCTTCATTAATGCCCTTAGACGCGCCTTGGCCGTATCGGCAAGTCCCGGAATCCCGCTAATCGCTACAGCCTGGTATTCGGTGATCGCGTCCTCCTCGCGGCCGGACTGCTCATCTATATCAGCCAAGCTTAGTTTCGCCAAAGCATGGCCGGGCACGATACGCAGCACCATTTTATATTCCGCGGTCGCTTCTTCAATTTTGTCTTCTCTTGCATAGGTGAGTCCCAAGAAGAAGTGTGCGACATAAGCATCTCTATTCTCGTTGATGATCGCCTTGAATTCCTTTTCGGCTTCACCCATATTACCCGCATTAAACGCCTTTTTAGCCAGTATCAGAGCTATTTGCCTCGCCAGCCTTTGCTTTTGGGCGGGATCTCGCTCCAAGTCCAGGGCCCGGCCAAGCATCTCCAATGATTTGTTTGCTTCTCCCGCATCATCGTATAAGTTACCCAACATGGCCAAGCTGCGGGAGTCATCGGCGCCGAGTCGCACAGCGCTTTCAAACGCCTCTATCGCCTCACTGGTCCGTCGTAGTTGCGAATACAATAACCCAAGATCAAGCCAAGCCTGACGGTCGTTGGGATTTTTCACAATTTCCGCGCGATATGACGCAATGCGTTCATCGGCCGTGGCTGAGCGCCCGGGCGTCTGCGGTTCCGCGGATTTGATATTTGCTAATAGATTTGCGGCCTGCTGCGCTTGAGGGGCATCTCCGCCTTTAGCAATAATTTCCTGTAATTCGCCAACAGCCTCTTCCAAGTTGCCTTGCTCCAGGTACAAGGTTCCTAAACGAAGCTTCACCTCAAGATCCGCCGGTTTATCGCTCTGGAGTGAAAGCAGCATTTCTCGCGCGCGCGAGAAATCTCCAAGATCGTGATAAATCGTCGCCAAATTAAACCTCGCAATGGGATTATGCGGATCCGCGGCAATTACTTTTTCATATTCGCGCTGGGCATCCGCCCGCTGTCCCTTGGCCATATATAAAGCACCGTGCACAAATGCCAATTTGGTTTCGAGGAGAGAAATGTATGGCGCGCCGCGAGGAGCCAGCTGCAGAGCCCGCTCATAATAGTCGGCGCTCTTTTGCAATTCGCCTTTTTTTTCGAAAACATCGCCAAGATACCTATATACCAGCGCATTGGTTGGCTGAATCGCCATGGCTTTTTCCAATACGCTTTGCGCTGCAGTAGAGCGCCCCATAAATAACAGGGTCAGCCCTTCATCCATGAGCGTAGGGACATCATCAGGATAATCGGCCAATACACTGGAGAATTCCTGTAAAGCTCGATCAAAATTACCCTCTCTGCCGTATTGCTTGCCCAACAATACTCGAATCCGTTTATGGGCAATCTTTGCCTCCGGCGTATTTGGAGCCATCTCCGTTACTTTGCGATATGCCTCCAGAGCTTTATCCCACAACTGTGCGCCTTCAAAGGTTTGTGCCAGTACCAAGCGAAGCTTAATATTGGCCGGCTCCGACTGTACACCGCGATTCATGTACTCAATACCTTTTGGGATCTGGTTTATGCGTAGATAAATCGTCCCTGCGCGAAACAGGGCTTCGGAGTTTTTCCCATCCAGCTGAAGAACCGATTGAAAGACCCGCAATGCCTGCTCCAATTCGCTTTGCTGCAACAGTTTTCGACCTTCGGCCATTAATTTCTCTACGTTGCCCGCTGCTGGCGCGGTAAGCGATTTTTCTTGTGCGCCACAGAGGTTGGAACAGCAAAGAATGCCCAACAATAAAAGAATATCGGCCAGCCGCCTCATCACAGAGATGCCATCTTCACAGTCGGCGGCTAATTTTATAAGCATGGATTAAAATGCTATTATTCTAAAAATAGACGGTCGCCTTTAACAGCGCCTTCCATCCATCAAAATCCAATCTTAAATCGCGATATTCTCCACCGCTCTCCGCCTTATATTGTATGTTACCTGTGGCCGGATTCTGGATTATCGGTATTTCTAGAAATAGATTGTCATTATCAGTAAAATCGGTGGTCAGATTGCCGTTGCCTAGCCTAAGAGGCTTAAATCCAAAAGCGTAACCTACCTCAATTCCCAAAGAGGACCAGTCGTTAATAAACCATTCGGCTCCACCTCCGCCCTGCAGAAGCAACAATCCAGTGGCGCTGGTCTCGACCACCATGGATCTTCTAAAACTTTGCGGCGGCCCGCTAACAAACAGCAATGAAAAATTTTCTCTGTAATTGACATCAAAAATATCATGCAAGGTCAGCGTGAAGTAAAAATCATGATTCTTGGGTTTATGAACAGCGTTGTATCGCCATCCGAGATAAAATTCATTGAATGCAATATCGCCCTTTCTGCGCGCGATCACCGATTCGAAAGCCCCCTGTATGGGGAATATCCCCGGCACATTCGTTGAAGAGCTCGCTTCCCAAGTTGCTCCGCCGATTAATAACGAGTACTTTTCATTGATACGCCATTGAAGCTCCAACCCTCCCAAATAGCCTGGATCTAATTCTGGTAGCGGGTCACGAAAGGTAAATGGAACGGTAACGTTATTATTATTACCAGATTGGTCGACGATGTCCGCAGTCCCTTCATAGGGGGAACGAAATAGACCCTTATTGAGTGATTTTAAGGATGGGCTGAATAACCCCAAATAGGGCGATATGCCCCAATCGTGCCCGCCGTCAAGTGCCCATCCATTCACCGCGGCCAGGCTGATGATAATAATTAATGAGGTTCGTATGGTTCTATGGCGCATGCGCCGGTTTCTGGCCCGACTCTGGAGCACGCCCAAATGCAAACATCACAGGCAGAATAATTAGCGCCGCCAAGCAACTCACCACCATGTAGGAAGTCACAAAATAGGCCAATTTAATGTTGGGTGGAAAATTTGATACGAATAAAGCGGCAAAGCCGATTGTCACCACGAGCGCATTGAATACGATAGTCCTTCCGATAGTTCGTATCGTGGCCTGGGTGGCCAGAAGAACGTCGCCGGTGCGACTCAATTCAGATCTATACCTATATATATAATGCGTCGTATAGTCTACCCCGACGCCGATCGCCACCCCAGCCGCCAATGTGGTAGACACATCAATAGGAATAGACAGGAATCCAGCGACCCCCGCGACAATAAGAGTTGTGATGGTAATAGGGATAACGGCAAATATCCCCATTTTAAACGATCTGAATAGTAATATTGCTATCAAAAGGATAGCAATCTTCGACAATAGAATCGAACTGATTTGACTTTTAATTAATAATTGAGACCACACATATGAATTATTCGCCGAGCTGGCAAAATGAGCTTCGACGGGCAGGTTGGCAAATTCTTTATCGATGTATTTCCTTGTTTGATCAATAATATATTTCAAAGGAGCCGTATGATCCGTCTTAATGTAAAAGTTTACCAACCCTTGCCGGTAATCATAATCAACCAACTCATCCAATTGTTGGGGGCGCCCGGAGACAGAGAATAAAAATAAATACTCGCCAATCTGGGCCGCGCTGTCTGGAATGACATCGAATTTCTCATCCTCTGCATGGAGGGTTTTGTTCATATTCTTTATATAATCAACGATTGATAATGAACCGCCCACATAGGGCAAACCACCCACGTAGTTCTGCAGCCCCTCTATACGCCGCAACAACTCGGGTGATTTGAAAATATCTTTTCTATCTCCCTCCAACACAACGCTCAGAAAAATCGTGCCATTGAATTCTTTGTTGAACATCTTATTCCCTAAAACAACCTCGCTATCCTTCGGAAAATCACTCATCCAACTGGAATCCACGCGCAACTTGGATGTTCCTATTGCTGCAACCGTACATATCACGAGCAAGGCGAACGCTGCTGCCCAGCGGTTTGTATGAAGCACCTCGGCCCCACGTACCAATATTGTCGTTAACGTGTTCTGCTCCCCGTTTACACGCAATGCCCTGCGTTTAGCGAGATAACTGGCCACTTTCGGCTTCATCAAGCTTAGAGACGCCGGAATGAATGTGACCGTAAGCAGCCAACTGATGAAAATGCCCAAGACCGTGAAGAGTCCGAAGCTAATAAAGGGCGGCATCTCCGCAAATATCAGCGAAAGAAATCCGACCGCTGTAGTGATACTTGTTGTAATAATAGGCAGGCCCAATCGACTCATCACCTTTAAGAGGATCTCGGAACTCGTGCAATGCGCGTCGTGCAGAACGTGATCATAATAGTCACTAAGCAGGTGCACCGAATCCGCGATACTTACCGCAACCAAAATCACTGGCATCATGGTAGAAATGGTATAGAGGGGCACATTAAGGAGCGCCATGATGCCCATGGTCCAGACGATAGACGCCCCCAAAGCGAATAGAGGAAGTACCACGCTGCGCGCCGTCCGAAAAATTAAGAACAGGGTGATCGCGAGCGCGGCCAGTAGCAGTGGAATGATCTTCCACATGTCGCTTATAGCGTTCAGTCCGGATGTCACCTCGATCACGGGTCTGCCAGCGAGGTAAATCCTGTCGCCATTCTGCGCCTGTCCCACCGCCTGATTGCCAGCGGCGCCCTTATCCTCGCCTTGCTGCCACTGTTGTCCCCATCCTCCACTTCCTTGCTTCGCGGAAGTTTGTCCGCCACCAGCGTTATTTTGCTGCCAGCCGGACTGCCCTTGCTTACCCTTTTGCCACTCGCCCCCACCGCCGGCACTGGCGCACTCCTGCATGGCGCTCCAATCTCCCGTTTCTTGCGGAAGAATTTGGCACTTGATCTCGAAATAAGTCTTATAGCGCGTGTCGATGCCTTCCTTGAGTTTGGCCCGAATCATGGCCGCCTTACCGTCGCTAGAAACGAGATTGCCAACGAATAATTTGCTATTGGCATAGATTGTTTCTTTTAAGCGCGCAATATCCGCTTCATCGGTGGGGACATGGGGCATCAAAGGTACGGTGCCGATACTAGATTTCGTTCCAACAAAGATAGTGGCGGTAGATAACGACGCCACATCAATGGGACGATCGGCGATTACACCGGGTAACGCCGCGATCTTTTCCGTTATATGAGCGATACGCGCCAGCGTTGTGGGGTTAAAGATCCCCTCCCGCTCATTGACGATACCGACAATGACCGAGTCTTTGACACCGAACACTTCATCAATCTTCTCATCATATTTAATGGCGGGATGATCTTTGGGCAAATAAACCCGCGCGTCCGTCTCCCAGTGCAGGTTGGGCAACTGCATGGCCAAATAGACCGTTACCCCTAAGATCAATGCAATAGTTGTCTTGGGAAATCGAATCGCCGCTGAATAAAGTTGTTTTACCATATCGCCCCTGCAACGTTAGATGTATGATTTGCGTATGCAAATTTTTCTAGATTAAGATCTGCCCTTTTTGCACTTAAAAATCAATCAAAAAGAATATCTAAAATTCAAAAATACGCGGTCGTTGTCATGAAAATTACCCAAAAATTGGGCACGCTGCTCTGGCACCGCTACATTGCCAAGCGCATCCAAGACGCCAGAAACGCCAAATTGTGATGCATTTCCGAAGAACATATCGAGCCCCATTTGTATTTGGAAATGGTCCGTCATGCGTAATGTCCATTCCGGCTTCAAATACATCTCTTCCAAATTGACCAGGTATATGGCCAGGAAGGTGAATATCGTGGAGCTTTCCGGAAATTCTTTGCGCACAAACAGATTGATACCCGTGTCATATTGATCCTGAATAATGGCTGGGTCGTAATTAAAAATGATCCATTGCACAATACTGGGGGAAAAACTTGCACCCAACCAATTATAGTCTACGCCTAAACCCCATCTAAGATGATCCCGTCGAAATTCGCCATTATCATCCAACCACCCGTCGTGATTCTCATCCGCATTGGAGATTGCGAAGTATTTCCCAGTAACATATGCCAATTCGCCCTTCAAAATTGAAGCTCCGAGCTGTTTCACGAAGGTAGCGCCGTACATAGATATACGCGTATAAGTGGGGAAAAATTCAGGGTCTATTGATTGATCAAGATAAACATGGCGAAAAATGACCGGGAAATCGTCCCAGGTATAAAAATAGCTAAGTGCAAACTCCGTATTCCAGATAGTGGTATTTACCTTAAACCCGAATTCCGAATTCTTGTAATCGAAAGATTTGGGATATTTAGTTCCAGGCACTTCCTGCAATAGCTCCCACTCAGAACCCGGCGGAGCAGGCTTATCAAATGTCATGTCTGGTATCCACAGCATTTGATATGACGCTTCTTGCCGATAGTAATCAAGCTTAGCCATCCAGAGGGGAATACGATAGTCTAGAAGGTCGGGCAGGATTAATTCTCTAAAATCCACTGGATTTATTTCATCAGTAATTCTTACGCCTTCCAAAACTCCCCAAACGACAAATTGCTTACCTAATCGTATATCGAGGTCCCCAAAAAACATATCTGCATAAAGCTCTCTAATGGCAGCGCCCACCGCGTCTTTCTCCTTGGGAAGAGTCTCAAGATAGGCCAAAGGTTGGTTGGCATCCCGTTGATACCTCGCGGCGATTGTGTCGTAATCAAACAGGTCATATGCAAGATCATAATATGCCCAACCTGAAAAATTAAACTTTAAGTGAGAGCTATAGGGATACTTCGCATTGAGATAGGCCACGTTTCTTATTTTTGTAATCGAGCGTGGCTTCCGGTATCGATAAGCGGTTTGATTCTCCAGATAACCGCTCAACTGGACATCGGACAAAAAGGAGTTCCGATCACCCCCCTGAACCGATTCCGCTAACTCACCGGAAGATAATCCATCCTTCAAACCACCCTCTTTACCCGAGATATCCGCGCTCGCGATGCGACCCCCGAAAGATAGTAATATTACACAGAACAAGGCAGAAACTCCGGGTAGCAGCCTATCAAACCGCTTTATAAGGACTCCTTGCATATAGCACACAATAAAACGCGTTCTTCCCCGGAGGCTGCAATACCCAAAGTTACATATGATCCAGGCTCCAAGCTCTTACCACATCCCGCACATACAGTCGATCGATTTAGGCGTATATCCTCCCAGCCGAGAACCATGGGAAATTTATTTGTACCAGTGGCATCCGGACCGTTTTTTTGAATGTAGGCGCCTATTCCGGAAGGGCCGGACTTCTGCGCTGTTTCTTTCTCGCCAAAGGCATCTTCCAGCACATTTCTAATAAGTATCGAGACAGGGATCCCCAATTCCTCTGCTCGTGTAATCACTTTTTTCTTTAGCAATTTTGGGACGCGCGCGCCCAAATATTCTTCTTTGCGCTTCATAGCAATAGCGTGCACTTTTGCTCCTATCCCCTGTCGAGAACGTGCAAATTTCTCTGATGTAAACATACACCACCTCGTTCCTTAATATGTGAGTTAACGGGTCGAACGCGATTTTATATAGGCGATCAGCAATCTGAAACTGATTGCTGATCTAACGTATAACTTTGTTATACATTTGTCAACTAGGACCTCGCCTCATACCCTTACATAAGAGCAAGCCACGATTATTATCCCCAACCCGCACAGACATTCATGCCAAAACTAAAGCTATTTCACTGGTAGCTGCGTGTTCATAATACCAACAAAAGCTTATCTACACTCCGCTTACGCAAAGATTAAACAATAACCATATGCATGACATGACAACTACCCGCACATAGGCAATTAGCAACGCACTTAACCAACAAAATCCCGACTATTGCGTTGCTAAAACTCGACATGAAAAAAGATCAGCCGCTCGCCGCCGGAGCTATATCACCCATATCCTATCGATTGGCGGCTCAACATTCGCAGCGCCAAGTGCGCCATAGACATGAGCATCTTTTATGATCTCTTCCCTGATGTCAGCGATATCAGTGTCGACCTAACGATATCACCCAGGGTATCCTGGGATATCCTGAGCAAGGCAATAAGCCCGCGTCCCAAATAAACTCGGACGCCCGGCCCTAGTCATCAATGATTGTTCTTGATCACCAATCAACCATAGTGCATTTTCCGCCAAAGGCAAATCCATATTCATCGTCATTGCCACTGACACGACCGCCCCTTTCCTTCCCTCTGCGGGTCCGACATCGATCCTCAAACAATGTCCGCCTGTGATATACACACTTTCTCTTGCTGTCCAAATCTAGACAACATTTCTTGAATGATCTGATTACGGTTATTTATGTCAGATGAGCCAATGGGCACAAAGTGAGCGACGTACTACGTACTAATTAAAGTTCCCGCCCCCTGAAGCCGAATGATTTTTCCTGCCGATTGTGGCATATTTACTCGAATTTCATCCACGCGTTGCTTTTTTAATGAGGGATTTTAAATGTCTGATTATACAGAGAATAATAAGGGGGGCAGCAGCTGGGGGTTGCCTGACGGATTAAACCCAATGAAGACTATGGAGATCGCTTCGGCTTATTGGCACTCCTGTGTCCTGCACGCCGCCAACAGGCTGGATATTTTCAACCTGCTGGATGGACAACCCAAGGATCTTGATACGCTGACCAGGGAAACGTCCTCCGATCGACGTTGCCTTGGCGCCTTGTTAAGCGCCCTAGTTTCCCTGGACTTGTTGGACCGTAACGGCGATATCTTCGCGAATAACCGTTTCAGCCAGACCTTCTTGACCACCTCCAGCAAATTTTACCAGGGCGGCATCGTCTATATGTTTGAAAACTGGTATCAGGCATGGGGAGGACTCTATAACACGGTCAAGACGGGCAAACCTTCCGCCTTGATGCACAAGGAATACACCGACCAGGAAACGCATGATTACATGATGGGGATGCACAACCGCGCACTGTCCCAATCGAGCGTCCTGACCAGCATGTTTGACTTGACAGGCAAGAAACAGCTAATGGACGTCGGGTGCGGGCCGGCGACATTCGCCGTAAAGTTCTGCGAACGCTATGATGGCCTCAACGCCATCGCCATGGACCGTCCTCAAAATCTGAAGATCGCCAAAGAAATCGTAGACAAATACAATATGCAGAATCGCGTCAAGTTACTGCCCGGCGACTACAACACCGACAGTTTGGGCCACGGCAACGACGCCATGCTCCTTTCGTCGATGACGAATCAAGAGTCGCCCGAAAATATCAAAAAACTACTGCAGAAATGTTATAACTCCATGAACAAAGACGGCGTACTCATGATACAGGAGCAGCTATTGCATGCGGATAAAAAAGGCCCAGCACTGGCGGCACTAATCGGCGTCAATCAAATCATCAATACCATCTCGGGCACTTCTTATTCCACCACGGAAATGGAAGACATGTTGAATGAAGTCGGTTTCAAGGATGTGAAGTCACTCCAAATGGAGCCCCCCAGCCCGTTTATCATGGTAAGCGGTTATAAGCGATAACGCCTTGCTTTTGGATTGCCCTATATACGCGACCCCCTCACGAAGGGAGTTTGGGTAGCAATTGAGAGTGATCCTTGTAATTAGTAATTAAAAATATCGCTTGTACCTTTTGAAAAACGGGAATAGACGTCATCTGGGCAATTGGCTATATCCGTAGCAGGCCGAAATAAAGTTTTGGTAGTCGAGAAAGATATTGTTGCGGCACCAACCAAAACCTCGCGGCTGTTGTCTAGTTCGAATAAATTAGGGGGAAGTGGATAACCATGACACTTTGCCATTCCCCCATAAAAAAAGAGAGTGGTGAAAGCCCTCCCCTGGCAGTCTGCACTAATCGCTAGCTAAAAACAAAATCGCCACTAGAACGTCGGCGCTGTTCCAAATACGGCAGCATCGTAGCTGAATGGCCCTGGCGTGGTTTGATCAGTGTAGCTAACCGAAGTATCGGTTGTAACATTGGTGTAGCTCTGAAAGCCAGACAACTGCTGATCCGTGCCTGCGGTAGTTACGGCTTGCCCCATCCATATCGCCTGGATGATTTGCCCTGCGGTCCATGAAATGGAAGTCGGCAAAAACACCGATGTTGCGGTAGTACCAGGTGAAGCTTCACTAAGCCGACGGAGATCAAACTCCTGTTTATCCGTACCCGCTGCGTTCAAGCTAACATCCTGGGTCACTGTGAGGCTGGTCGCATTGGTACCATCTCCCGTCAGGGAGAAGCTCACATTAAACCCATTGACTGCATCAACCACAGATTGGTCTAGCGCGATCACACTGCCGGCGCCTGTGGCCCATCCCGCATTAACTGTGGCATTACCCGTGAAGTCACCATTACCCGTAGTATTATCAAAAACGTGCTGCTGATCAGCGATACCGTTGGCGCCACCTTGCTTGACAAAGTTTTCGTCCGCAAATGCCAACCCTGACACATCACCAGCAGTTACAGCGGTATTTGTTGGTAAAACAATAGTTTGGAAATATGTTTCACCACCTATTACAACAGTCCGCTGAAAGAAGCCATTGCCTGTAATTGCAGCCCCACAACTCGTTGCCGCCGCCGGACAGCCACCCGTACCCGTAGAGGTTATAATTCCACTGGAGCTGGCATTAAACTGCCCATATGCCATTGGCGGACCCGCCATAGCTGAACCCGAAGAGAGCAGCAAGACCGAACCCATGGTTAATAAGACATTATTTGGCTTACGCATTGATATGACTCCAAATTGTCAAGTCCAACCCGTAATGGCTAGATATCTGCTTGACTGTTCTGTTGCTGCCAAAGTTCGTTCCTGATAACTCCAATCCCTCTTAACCTTTGCAGAATATGAAGCTACTGCCTATATCTAATTCCCGGATTTTTATCATCTATACCATTAATAACGATACCACGTCAATATAAACCTAGCCAACAGCTAATAAATTATTTGAAATTAGTATGATGCATCACTTTGCCCTAAGCGTTTAGATGGCCGCGGGTCGCATTAATTGCATGATTCAACGATAAAAATCAGCCCATATTATACTTGATACTTGGTAATAAACTCTTTATAAATCAAACAGTATATTTGTCAAGTTGGTAAACACTAAATTATTTTGCTGGGAGCCGTAGTCGACCCTGCTAAGGGCGCCGTAATCTATCCGTAGCTGTCGGTAGTGGTTTATGGGTATTTTCATCGCTTCCGTCAGACAAACCCGGATAGGGCCAACGTGTGAAACTATCAAAATCGTCTTCCCATGATTGTCCCGGATCATCTTCTCAACCGCCAAAGTTACTCTCCCCAATAACCTCTCAATCGTTTCCCCCCCTTGCGGTGTGTAGTAAACAGGATCTTGACGCCATAATTGATAGGCATCGGGGTGATCTTGGGCTATGTCCTTGAAATATAGACCGTCCCATTCTCCAAAACGACGCTCTCGCAAATTTTGCTCTTCAATAATGGGTGCATTGACGATTTGAGCTATTTCATCAGCCGTCATCCGAGTTCGGCTACTGGGACTAGAGAAGATCACGTCGATAGGATGATGCGCTCGCAATAATTTTGCCGCAGATCGAGCCTGCGCGATACCGACTGCATTTAACGGCGGATCTTCCCTATCATCACAGTAAATCCTATCAGTTGGGAAATCGGTTTTACCGTGACGCACGTAAATCACACAGGTAGTTGGTTCTTTCTCTCTCATGAGAACTTAGGCCTCAGTAACTATTTAGAAAGTGCGGTTTAGATCTTACCCTTTCCGCCCTTTATGGGGCGAAAACGGGGGCCACTTTCCCCCGATTTTTTATCCAAATCACTATCCCCTTTCATTTGGTTTCCACCATTTACATCTTGATGATGATTTCCATAGTCTAATACGTGGGCGTGCTCGTCACGAGTTTGATCATGCAGATGATCATGGCCATGGGGGTGGACATGCAAATGAACATGCTCGTGTTGATCAGGTCCATGAGCGTGACGATGGGCATGTAAGAATGTTTCAATGATGCGGCGGTGCTCAGCGTCCATTTCTCCATTTCGCAGCTTTTCATGTAATAACTCATGGGTCATGAGCGCTAAAGGCAATTCAAGATTATTTGCTTCCAATAATTGCCTGTTGTAAAGAATATCTCTCGCAGAACCATCAGCAACAATTTTACCGCCTACCAACATTAGGCAACGATCACATACCTCCAAAGGTATATCTAGATCGTGGGTACATAGCAAAATCGTTTTATCGGACCCCTGGAGCCAATTTATCATCCGGCGACGATTCAATGGATCCATATTAGTGGACGGTTCATCAAATACCAGCATGTCAGGCTGATAAGACAGCACAGTTGCTAATGCTAATCGCTTTCTCTCACCAAAGGAAAGATGAAAAGAAGAACGCTGCTCAAAGCCCGTCAATCCCACCAATGCCAGAGCCTCTTGCACTCTCGCATGAATTTCATCCGGGGACAAACCAAGATTCAAGGGACCAAATGCCACATCGTCAAAGACAGTAGGGCAAAACAACTGGTCATCAGGATCTTGAAACACGATGCCGACCTTACGCCGCACCTTGATCAAATTTTCCCTATCAACATCCAAACCACTCACAATAACCTTCCCGGAAGAGGGCATTTCCACGCCATTCAATAGGCTCATAAAGGTGGACTTGCCGGCGCCGTTAGGCCCTATTAACGCCACCTTTTCACCCCGCTTTATCGAACATGAAATATTTTTTAATACCTCATGGCCATCGGGATAACTAAACGAAACATCATCAACCCGAATAGCAATTTCATCAGCCATCTTAACTTGCTCCATTTCTCCGAGCATCAATTGGAAACTTCTAATACCAAGCCCGAGCCGCCGGATGAAACATCCCCAGAAAATCAATGCTCATCAATGACAATGCTAACATTAACACTAGGACCATCTTGTACCAATCATCTCTGTTTGATTTAAATGTCGTCAGCGAATGAAACTCTCCTTGGTACCCTTTGGATAACATCGCCTTATAAATGCGCTCAGTACGCTCAAAGCTGCGAATCAAAAGGGTACCGATAAAATTACCGACCACACGCAACGTTCTTAAATCTGTTTTCTTGACGAAACCTCGAGCCCGCATAGCCGTCTCCATACGTTGCATCTCTGCGAGAAACACAAAGACATAGCGGTATGTAAACAAGAGCATTTGAACAAGGATCCTAGGACACTTAAGTCGCTGCAAAGCTAGCATGGAAATATCAAAGCGGCTGGACCCAAAAATAGCATATGCCGTCAAAACTATTGCAACTGCCTTGAGCACTATTAAGACAGCCAAGCGCAATCCTTCCCATGCAAAAGGCAATCCTGCCAGTCGAATTGCATTTTCCCCGGGATAACTGAGGGGCATAATGATAAAAAATGGAAGCAAAAATATTATTACCCATTTCACACCACCAGCAACAAAATGGGTCGGCAACCCGGCCATCCATACCAACACCAATGCGATTACCAGCGCAATAGCGCTTAGCGGAATAGCCTTGATGAGCGCCACTCCCAAGACAAAAAGTCCCAACGAGAATATTTTAAACCGTGGGTCCCAGCGCTGTAGGGGCGATACAAGGTGGGAAAATCGATCTATATCGAGTGGCATCTAATGACAACCTATTACTGTTCTGAAAGTTATATCGCATATTGAAATCAAGGCACTTTTTCCATTGATTGTTTATTCATGATTACCTTGCGTCCATTCCCGGCCAAAAGCTGCGGCTTCACGCGAGTCAAAAAGCCCGCACATGCCCCCACGACAATGGTCTCAATAATAATGATCGGCACGTGCGCCGCCAATACCAGCCCAGCAGTGGCCGCAAACTCCTCACCTGTAGTTAACAACGCGAGAGCCAATATCAATCCTGATACCAGAACACCAGTCCCACCTGCTAGAGCACCGAACACCTCTTCTTTGTGCGAAAATTTGAAATAATGCCTGAGCTGCCAAACGCCAAAGGCAAGTAAACCGCCGCTCCCCATCATGACACTATTAACCCCAATAACAGAGACACCTCCGTGCCCAAACAAAATAGCCTGGAGAATGATCCCCAATAAAATTGCGGGAAATGCCCGCATTCCAAGCACTATGCCAACCAAACCATTCAATATTAGATGCACGCTGCTAGGGCCGACAGGAACATGAATCAATGAGGACACAAAAAAAACAGACGTAATTACGGAAATTTTTGGGATCTCTTCCATATCCATCCGGCGCATGGTAATGGCCGCTAGGACAGCGGCCCCACCAAAGCCCGCTGCTAATACAGGGCCAGAAAGAATACCATCGGAAATATGCATAGATACGCCTCAAAGGACGGGTTAGTAAAAGGTTGGGCAAACCGTGAACCCAATGGCGCGATAACTTAAATCAAATTGTAATAGGCCTTATCTTTCAACCATCACCCTCAGGAATTCAACTCCCTTCCCTTACGCAATTCCTGGCGGGCCCTGATATAGGCTAAAATACCCAGGAGCCCAACTATAAACCCTACTCCTCCCACGATATCGGAGAACCCACGCCGTTCCTTAAGTTCGGAAATCTCACGGGCAAGGGGCAGGACACCCTGAGCCACTGCTTTTCGCATCATTGATTCAGAAGCTAAAAAAGTACCTCCGTTTCCTTGAATAAACGCCTCACTCGAGGGTAACGATTGTTTGGCATCTGAAATACTAACATTAGAATTGGTCGCTGCAACCGTGCCGGTTACTTCTTCCACAGGTATCAAATAATCGGCTTGATGCCCCTGTCCGGCATTCAATACTATTCGCAAAGATTGCTTACCTTGGATGGGAAAAGTGAAGTCACCTTCTTCATTCGTCTTACCCTTGAGCAGCTCCTGTTTATCACCTTTGCCGCCATAAACTATTACCTCACTGTTTTTAGCTATGTGCCCATCACTGAAATAACCCTGAACATAAATCTGGTCTCCCTCAACATAGGCAAACAAATTGACTTTATGCGCTGAAACGGTAGTAGTAATTGTGCTTAAAAAAACCAATGACAAGCTCATTACAATACTTTTAGAAATCATAAGCACAACCTATTTAGACCTAAATCATCAAAGGTAAGCCCTTAGACCTGAACAACAATCGGGATACGGCAGACCATGTTAGCGTCATCATTTTTTATGCAACGCTGTTTATCGTAACATACTGATAGTAGTTGAGATATTCTACCCATGAGGATGAGGATGATGATGATAGTCCCCCTTAGAAGGTATCGCCTTACCAGTGGTTGCCATTGATAAGGCGCCGTATTTTACCCCGCGGGTGCTCTCAAGCTTATCGGCAAAGGACTTAAGGATGCGGCCTTTTCCCTGCACCACCAACACTTCAAGGCAGTTATGGTGATCAAGATGAATATGTAACACAGATTTAATTTCGCCTTCAAAAGAATGCTGAAGATGTGTCAGCTGACCCATCAAGTCTCTGGTATGGTGATCGTATACGATGGTAATGGTACCTACAGTTTCTTGGTCTGTCTGCCACTCCTCTTCTACTATTCCCTCCCTGATAAGGTCGCGAATGGCCTCGGAGCGATTAGTATAACCCTTCACCTGAATTTGCTTATCAAACTGAGTCAGCAACTCTTCTTCGATAGAGACCCCAAAACGAACCAGCTCACTCATGAACATCTCCTAATGGCTAGCTAAAAAAACAAAGGGTCGAGTCGACTAGCGACACGACCCCTTCCTTTTCCACACCACCACTAAACAACCTTAAGTTAAGTAATTTAAGCTAACTGCTGCTTCTTTAAGCCATCAGGGTTAACACCAGGATCTTCCGTATTGTGCTCCACCCAACGTTTTCCCTGCCGAGTCGATTCACATTTCCAAAACGGAGCGCGTTCCTTCAAATAATTAATGATATAGCGGCAAGCATCAAAGGCATGAGCCCGATGAGCGGACCAAACCGCCACCAACACTATTGGTTCGCTAATGGAAATCTCTCCGTGTCGATGCAGCACCAGCGCGTCAATTACATCCCACCTCTCCGCCGCTTCATTGCATACTGCCTCGATATGTCGCTCAGTCATTCCGGGATAGTAATCTAAAAACATCGCGGATACATCATGGCCATCGTTAAAATCACGCATGGTTCCAACGAAAGTAACAACGGCCCCATGCTTACCCACAGGTAAATACTTTTCCTCGTAAGCTCGCGTTTCCTGATATGGATCAAAAATGCCTTCTTTTACGATAACTTTCACGTCAACCTCCCGTTACCGGCGGGAAAAAAGCCACTTCATCACCGCTCTTTAAAACCCGCGAACCATCAGTATATTCCATATTAACTGCTATCAAGATATTTCCCGGCAACTCCTGTTGCGGGGAAACTTTGTTCCATAATTCTTCCACAGTTACGGAATCGCCATCAATAGAAACGCTATCTTCCGCACGACCCATACGGTCTCGCATATTTGCAAAATATCTAACAGTAATTTTCATAGCCTGCCCTCAAATCATTATTACGAGGCGGCTTTGCGCCAAGTACCAGATTTACCACCGGACTTTTCGAGCAATCCAATTTCCTGCATCACCATGCCGCGATCCACCGCTTTACACATATCATAGATGGTGAGCAATGCAATCTGTACTGCGGTCAAAGCTTCCATCTCTACACCAGTTTGCCCTACACAACGCACGGCGGCCTTACAGTAGACAGAATTTTTATCCGGTTCAGCCATAAGATCCAGATCTACGGCAGTAATACTGATGGGATGCGATAAAGGTATTAACTCAGGCGTTTTTTTTGCTCCCAAGATACCTGCCACTCGAGCAATTCCCAATACGTCACCCTTTTTGTGGCCCCCCTCCATAATCAACTTGAGAGTACTGGGATTCATAAAGATGCGCCCTTCAGCTACCGCCTCACGCTGCGTAACATTTTTCTCGCCCACATCAACCATATGGGCTTCACCGCTGGCATTAAAATGTGTCAGTTTACCTTCCATTCAGATTCACTCACTAATCTGACGTCGCTAAGCAATGACGTCCAAACAAATATATTTACCCTGATATACCTCAGAGCCCTAATATCATCCCTTTAGCCGCCAATCTGCGTCATGCTCACTCGACCGATGTCGCTGATATTGACCCGCTTCACCGAAGAGCGCTTCTTGGCTTCGAATCCGTCTTTGGCTTTGTCGAAAAATGCCCGACGAAATGTTTCGACAATGCCCTCATCGCCGTCACTTCCACGGATTACGGTCTTCACATCATACTCATCGTCGGAATAGAGACAGTTACGTATACGGCCATCAGCCGTCAAGCGAATACGCGAACAGTTCCCACAGAGGCTGCGCGTAAAGGCAGGAATAACTGCAATCTTGCCGGCATATCCCGGCACCTGGAAAATATGATGTTCAGTGCGCGTCCCGGAGGTATCCATGATTCCCGGATACATCGCCTTCATTTTATCCACCATATTCTCTGCGCTGGCGAAGTGCTCTCCCGATTCCCATATTTGATGGGCATCAAATGGCATAAACTCGATAAACCGCACAGTCACGCGCATGTCTTTGGTCAATTCACAAAAGGCGGGCAACTCATCTTCATTGAAACCGCGCATTAACACCACATTCACTTTGACCCGCGGGTATCCCAAATCCAAGGCCAAACGAATACTATCCAGCACCTTTTCTACGCCGGTCCGCCGGGTGATCCGCTGAAACTTGTCTCCATCCAAACTATCCAGACTAATGTTTACCCCCGTGAGACCAGCCGATAATAGATCTTTGGCGTAGCGACTAAACAAAATGCCGTTGGTTGTTAAATGCACTCCTTTAATTCCAGGCGTATTAGCCGCCCCTGCTACAAGCTTTACAATATCCTTGCGCACTAGCGGCTCACCACCGGTAAAGCGCACTTTCTTGATCCCCATTCGAGCTACTGCGCCGATCACGCGAATTATTTCATCCGCTTGTAATATCTGATCACCATGTTTGAAATCGACCCCTTCTTCCGGCATGCAGTAAGTACAACGGAGGTTACATTTCTCCGTCACTGCAATACGAATATAGTCAAACGTTCGTCCGAACTGATCTTGTAATGGGGGCAACGGAAAGGGGTTGGTGTTCACGGTCTGATTGCTTGAAGCCCTAGCCGCGGGCTTTGAATCAGCAGATACAACATTCTTGAGCAATGTCTCGTTATTAAGCATGGGCTTGCCTCTGCGGGTTATCGTTTAACTTAGGGTCGATACAAAACAATTTTTACTTTTACACAACCCAGCCTCGCAACGGGCTCACTACTGCTCACCGAAAATCATATCTTCAACTCCCTCAATTTCGGTTCAATCCCTATGCGCAGAGCACGAAGCTTACAGCAAATATTCCAAGACCAAATCCCTCTAGGACCAGAATCAGCCGTCTTTCACCCTCTACCAACACCGCCCTTAAATCCTTCACGAGAACGGCAATTTAACTAGCACCTATAAAATATCGACAATCAACCAAAATGTTAAAGCAGGTGTAGTTTTTAGCATTACTCACTTTCGACGAATCCATATCAACTATTTATACTTTGCGCCAAACCCTACAGGTCTTTATACTGTCAGAATTTACTTTACAAGTAAAGACGCAAGAGTACCATGTGATTAAGCGGTTTATTCTAGTAGATACATTATCTTATAAAAGTTACGGAATCCAATGATCCCTTTAAAAACACAACCAAATTCCGGTAAATGGAGTAATAAATCACCCATATGGCATGCTCGGTCACATTGCCCTCCCGCCGTTTATAAAAATAGAATTTATGTCTTTGGCGGCGGAGGACCCCATTTTGCCAGCCTGAACTCGGTATACGCCTATGATCCATCAACGGATACTTGGGAGCAAAAGGCCGAGATGCCGACACTTCGTTCTGGCTCTGTCACCGCCGTCATAGGCAATCGTATTTATGTTATGGCAGGCGGGTTTAAGCAAGCTAATGGTCAATTCAAATTTCTCAATGTTGTTGAAATTTACTACCCAGAAACAGATACATGGGAAAGTGGCCCTGATCTATTAATGCCTCACGACTACCCAGCTGTAGCGGTACTTAGTGGAGAGATCTACGTACTTGGGGGCCATCATCCTGATGCCACTAAGGCCGGTCCCAAAACTGATCCTGGTTTCGATTTTTGTGAACGCCTCAATCCAACGACAGGTATATGGGAAGAAATAGCACCTTTGATCCAACCCCGCTTCGCCCTCGCGGCCGTGGTTGTCGATGATGCCATTCTCGCCATGGGAGGAGTGGCATTTACCCCCGATGGATTTAATAATTTCACCCTTGTGGAACGCTATGATCCCCTCGTTAATCGCTGGATCAGGGACGAACGGTATACCTTACCGTGGCCCGCCGCCGGCCTAGGTGCATGCACGATGGATGGGCGCATTTATATCTTCGGGGGATACAGCACTGACAATATTCATAATCGTGCGGCCTTTTTCAATTCAGCATTGGGAAAGTGGCAGCGCATCACTGATATGCCCGCACCTCGGGCCGCCATGGGCGTAGCCACCTTGGAAAACACCATTTATCTAATTGGTGGCTGGGCAGATGACGGCCGCACCCCGCAGGCCGAGGTCTTTGCTCTTACCCCCGCGTAGTCAGTCAAATTATGGATGATGCGCAACTCCGTCGCTATAGCCGTCATCTATTACTCCCGGAGATTGACCTTCCAGGACAAAAAAAACTAATAGATTCAAGAGTTTTATTATTTGGCCTCGGCGGATTGGGGTCACCTGTCGCAATATACCTAGCTGCCAGTGGGGTTGGCAATTTGGTGCTCTGCGATCATGATGTGGTTGAGCTTTCCAATCTTCAACGTCAAATCTTACATAAAGACAAAGATATAAATCGCAGCAAAGTATCCTCAGCAGCAGAAACGGTACAAGCGCTTAATCCTGACGTCAACGTGATCACAATCCCTACCGTATTAACAGGAAAATCTATAAACGAGGAGGTTGCCCGGGCGGATATAGTTATTGATACAACAGATAATTTCCATTCTCGCCATGCGATCAATGAAGCCTGCTTTTCCCAAAATACGCCACTAATCTCTGGATCCGTAATTCGCATGGCGGGACAAGTCACCAGCTTTCGTTTTGATCAGTCCCCCAGTCCTTGTTATAACTGCCTCTATTCAGACGAAGGAGACATCCAAGAAACCTGCTCTCAAAGCGGGATACTCGCCCCATTAGCTGGCGTCATCGGCAGCTTGCAGGCCATAGAAGCCCTTAAAATTCTCCTTAATTTTGGAGAAACCTTGCAAGGGCGCTTACTGCAAGTAGACGCTTTAACCATGGCTTGGCGCATGTCAATCCTAAAGGGAGACCCTGCTTGTACTATCTGTTCATCCCCGCCACACAAGAAAACGCCACTTGAATACCAAGCGGTCTCTAGTTAGACTGTTGCGCCTTGGCCAGACCCCAATTCAACCGCTTTTGTATCACTATTGCAAAGGGCAACGAGGTTAGAGCACACATGCCATCAGTCAGAGTCCGCGAGAACGAACCGTTTGAAGTCGCATTGCGACGCTTCAAGCGCACCTGTGAAAAAGCCGGGGTCCTCACCGAAACCCGTCGACGTGAGTTTTATGAAAAACCCACCTCAGTCCGTAAGCGCAAAGCGGCGGCCGCCGTTAAGCGCCATCTCAAAAAGCTACAACGGGACCGCACGAACCGCGTGCGTCTTTATTGACCTCTTTCTAGCTAGTTCATGAGTGAAGCCACCGAGGGACTTAGGCAACGCATAGAGTCGGATATGAAAACCGCGATGCGCGCCAAGGACAAAGCCCGCCTCGGCACTATCCGCTTGGCCCTTGCCGCCATCAAGCAACGTGAAATCGACGAGCGCATCACGCTTACCGATACCGATATTCTCGCGGTACTGGATAAGATGATCAAACAGAGGCGCGACTCCATCACCCAATTTGAACAGGCAGGTCGCCAAGATCTAGTCGATAAGGAATCGGCGGAAATCGCAGTCCTTCATGAATATCTGCCGGCCGCTTTGAGCGAAGCCGAAATAGAAGCCGCCATCGTGGAAGCAATCGCCTCCAGCGGCGCCACTTCCCCGCAAGACATTGGAAAAATCATGGCCTTATTGAAGCCACGCCTCCAGGGTCGCGTTGACATGGGCTTAATCAGCCGCAAGGTAAAGGAAAGGCTCAGCGCCTAAGATCCCGACGATCAGTTTTATAGCAGCTGACGTTATCCTGCCTGTCGACATACAATCCTCTACCATGGTCGGCCGCATCCCCCAGCAATTCATCGATGATCTCATGAGTCGTGTGGATATCGTCGACCTCATTGATTCACGGGTTCCCTTGCGCAAAACAGGGCGTGATTACTCGGCGCGTTGTCCGTTCCACGACGAGAAGAGCCCGTCGTTCACCGTCAGCCCGACCAAACAGTTCTATCACTGCTTCGGCTGCGGTGCCCACGGCACGGCGCTAGGCTTCCTCATGGCGTATGAGCATTTGGAATTCGGTGACGCCGTGCGCGAGCTTGCCGCCAAGGCTGGTATGGAAATACCTCAATCGGTGTCCGATGCAAGCGGCACTGCATACCATGACTCTCTGTACCAGATACTGGATAAAGCTGCGAATTTTTTCCGTCAACGCCTCCGCGATCATTCTCAGGCAGTAGACTACCTAAAACAACGCGGCTTAAGCGGAGCCATTGCTGCTGAATTCGCTATCGGTTTTGCCCCCCCGGGCTGGGACAATCTACTAAATGAACTCGGCAAGACTCCGAAAGATCAAGCCCTCCTGTTCGAGGCGGGCCTTATCGTAAAGAAAGATATAGATGGATATTACGATCGTTTCCGCAACCGCATTATGTTCCCCATCCGGGACAGGCGCGGCCGAGTCATCGCCTTTGGTGGACGCATCTTGGACAAGGAAGACAACCCCAAATACCTCAACTCTCCTGAAACGCCCATCTTTCACAAGGGCAGAGAACTATATGGTCTCCATGAGGCGCAAAAGGCCCTGCGACGCTTAGACAAACTGGTGGTGGTAGAAGGCTATATGGATGTGGTCGCCCTCGCCCAACATGGTATTCGTTATGCCGTCGCCACCTTAGGCACCGCCACCAGTGGCGAGCACGTGGAGCGCTTATTTCGCCTGACTTCGGATGTCGTGTTTTGCTTTGACGGTGACCGCGCCGGCCGAGATGCCGCCCGGCGAGCATTGGAGAATGTCCTCCCTGCCATGAAGGAAGGTCGTGAGGTTCGCTTCCTATTCCTACCAGAAGGGGAAGATCCTGATTCCTTGGTAAGAAAGGAGGGTCAAGACCGATTTGAGGAGAGAATTGCGCGATCCATCCCATTTTCCATCTTTTTTTATGAAGTACTGACCCGACAAGCCGACATATCCGGCATGGAAGGACGCGCTCGACTCGTGGAACTTGCAAAGCCGGGGCTGTCAAAATTACCAGATGGGGTGTTGAAGCATATGATGATGATTAAGCTTGCAGAATTGTCCAAAGTAGACACCGATGTGTTAGTTCAAACCTTGGGCATGGCGCGCCAGCAAACATCCTCATCCAGGACTATCCAAGCTAAGACTCGAAAAAGCCACGCCCAACGACCTGCCATGTCACCATTACGTTCGGGAATAAGCTTGTTGCTGCATACATCTAGCCTGGCGGCTCTGGCCGGTCAGCCGCGCCGTTGGGAAAGACTGGATATTCCCGGAATAAACTTATTGATTGATATGCTTGAATTACTTCAGGTCCAACCCCATCTCCATAGCGGAGCGCTGCTGGAACATTGGCGCGACTCGCCTGAAGGGGAACATCTCGCCGAGCTGGCCAAGTGGGACCCCCTCCTACCTACAGAAGGCCTGGAGGCAGAGTTCCACGGCGTCGTACAGTGGCTGGATATGCGGCTAGCGGAACAGCGTCGCGAGGAATTGCATGCCAAATGGCAACGGGATGGTTTGAGCCAGGAGGAAAAAACGGAATTTGTGGAGCTGCAGCGCCGGTGTGCCGGCGGCCCCACAGCAACCTCTCATTAGAAGAGGGATTCGCAGCGAGTAGTAATGTGGGGTAGAATGCCCGGCTAAATTTTTAACTTCTAGTAGGTTGTATAGGTAATGAACTACGAACAGCAAGAGTCTCAACTAAAATTATTGATCGCCCGCGGTAAAGAACAGGGGTTCCTAACCTATCGCGAAGTCAATGACCACTTGCCGGACGAGATCGTCGATCCCGAGCAGATCGAAGACATCATTGCTATGATCAATGACATGGGTATTCCGGTGCATGAAATCGCACCGGACGCGGATGCCCTGTTGCTGGCGGATACCCCGGTTACCGATGAAGATGTGGCCGAAGAAGCGGCGGCGGCACTTGCCACCGTGGATAGCGAATTCGGCCGCACCACCGATCCCGTTCGCATGTATATGCGTGAAATGGGCACCGTCGAGCTGCTTACTCGCGAAGGCGAGATCCAAATCGCCAAGCGCATAGAGGATGGTGAAATTCAAGTGCTGTCGGCCTTGGCGCAATATCCGCAAACCGTTGCCGAACTGTTGCGAGCATACGAGCGTGTTGAAGCCAATGAAATACGTATGGGAGAGGTCGTCCGCGGTATCAATGATCCCAATTTGGACCAGGGGATCGCCGATCCCACCGCCCTTGCACAAAGCTTGTCGGACGAAAATGCGGATGATCTTGATGACGAAGACGAGGAAGAAGGCGGCGACACAGATGATAGCTCGGATGCCGATCCCAATATCGATCCCGAACAAGTGCGGATACGCGTCACCGCGCTGAAAGAAGTGCATGGGCAATGGTCAGCGGTCGTTGCCAAACACAGCAAAGACCACAACAAGGCCAAGAAGGCGTTGGATGAGATAGGCACTAAATTCCTGGAACTCAAATTAGCGCCGCTGTTTATCGATAGCCTGGTGACCAATCTGCGCGACACCGTCGACCGCATCCGTTCCCACGAACGTGAAATCATGGATATTTGCGTCAATTCGGCCCACATGCCGCGCAAGCAATTCATTACTTCCTTTCCTGATCATGAAACGGATTCCACCTGGCTCGACCAAGAAATGAAGGGCAAGCACAGCTATGCCACAAGCCTGGCAAAGCACGCCGATGAGATCCGCAAGATCCAGGACAAACTGCGCGCCATTCAACAGATTTGTAGCCTGTCCATCGCCGAGATCAAAGATATCAATCGCCGAATCTCCATCGGTGAGGCCAAGGCCCGTCGCGCTAAGAAGGAGATGGTGGAAGCCAACTTGCGTTTGGTAATTTCTATTGCCAAGAAATATACGAACCGCGGACTGCAATTCCTCGATCTAATTCAGGAAGGCAACATCGGCCTGATGAAGGCAGTGGACAAATTCGAATACCGCCGCGGCTACAAATTTTCCACCTATGCGACGTGGTGGATTCGCCAGGCCATTACCCGCTCCATAGCGGATCAGGCTAGGACCATTCGTATCCCGGTGCATATGATCGAGACCATCAATAAACTAAACCGCATCTCGCGCCAAATGCTGCAGGAGATGGGGCGTGACCCCACCCCTGAAGAACTGGCAAAGCGCATGGAGATGCCGGAAGACAAAGTGCGCAAGGTCATGAAAATCGCCAAGGAGCCCATCTCCATGGAGACGCCTATCGGCGACGACGAGGATTCGCACTTGGGCGACTTCATCGAAGACACCAATGACCTATCGCCGCCCGATGCCGCTACATTCGAAGGGTTGCGCGAGGCCACCGAGATGGTTCTGGAAAGCCTCACCGCCCGCGAGGCCAAGGTACTGCGCATGCGTTTCGGTATCGGCATGAATACCGACCACACCCTGGAAGAAGTGGGCAAGCAGTTTGACGTCACCCGCGAACGCATCCGCCAGATCGAGGCAAAGGCGCTACGCAAGCTGCGTCATCCCAGCCGCTCTGAACAATTGCGCAGCTTTCTTGATTCCGCTTGACCCCTATAAGATATAACAAAGCCAGAAGTACGGAGGGGGGGCATCGCCTCCCCTTCTTTTCCAGGGCTGGTTAGCACCGCTGCAACACGTTATACTTCTCATCCTTTTGGGGCCTGTAGCTCAGTTGGTTAGAGCAGGGGACTCATAATCCCTTGGTCCTAGGTTCGAGTCCTAGCGGGCCCACCATTCAGTCATCCAAGACAGTCCAACGACATCCACAGAACCCGCATAACTGCGGGTTTTTTATTAGTTTAATATTCATCGAGTCCCCCACGATGCGCACTAGGCCAGATCGACCCCGAATGAGAAAAGAGTCATCCATCCTAATGACAAACTGATAAAAATTAAGGTTGTTGGGTAAGCAATGAATCGCTGTGTAAGCCGGCACTACAATTCGGCAACCAGCAAAAAATGGAGCTATAAGAAATTTAGGCTAAGAAATAAGTCTGCGCAGCAGACCCTTCTTCTTCCAGTAGCCGGGATATAACCTGGATTTATCCCAGCGGCCGAGCACGAAATGTCTATTCAATCCACGCGCCAACTCATCCGTAATAATTCCGGGCCTGCCCCGCTGCAGGCTGCTGCATCCCCATACTATATTTCCTTCGATGATCATCGGCCCTCTTGCGGTATACCCGATATCCCAGCCGATAGTACCCAGGAAATTGAGCTTTCTGGATGCCCTCAACGCAAGTGCGACGACCTCTGCGTATCCTTCGAACTCCAGATCCAACAAATTCATCCCGGTGGTTTTATCGTAGGTGATCAATTCGCGCAATCCGAAATCATACGCACAGTAAGGCCTGCCTTGAACATCCAAATTAAGTTGAATCCCGCCTTCGGCGTTGTTGTCGGCGACGGCTCCAGCTGCGCCGATTTTTACCGATGTCGCCGGACAATGCCACTGGCCATCGCTGGTTTTGATGGTAACAACGCGGAAAGTATTGAGACAATTCGGATTCAGCCGTGCTAGCACTCCGATATTACTGAGCCTCTCCTCGATGAGGAAGCCCCTATCCATGTGCTTATGTAGCTTCACCCAGAGATCTTCCCGGGTACAGGGCGCGTTAGCCGAAAACAGCCTGCCATCCTTTTGGGACAATACCCTTACATCGCTGCCACCCGCACCGCTGATCGGTTTGAGTACGATTTCTTGGTTTAGGCCCTCGAGAAATGCGTAAAATTGCTGTTCACCTTGAATCTCACGACCCTTCCCCAGGGTGGTAATCAACCTCGGTGTCGGCAATTCCAATCCAACTAACAAATTTTTCTGGATATATTTATCAGTTAAGGTAATCGAGTATTTAGACTCATTATTAGCGAATGGCCAGTACCGTGATCCATCCATTGCTACATAGCGGCTTTTCTCCTCCCAGCTCTTGCCCTTTTTGTAAAATTCGAATCGATAATAATCCGCAGCGCTGAAATTGATGACGATTTTATGCAAAATAAGATCTACAAGCTGTTGAGGAATGCGTCGATATGGTGCGGCCATTCGCATGTAGGACCACAAGGCCTTCAACTTTTTCATGTTTATGACGATCTATATTCCCAGTATGGGGGTCCGATGCTTAATGCATAATACTTGAAACAGCAAAACCCACGCCATCACATGATATTTTTGTGGCAAGCGAAAACCTACTCCTGCTGACCCTTTCATCCAGGTTCCATACCTTCATGTCAACCATCCGCCCCAAATTCAAGTTGATCGATCTATGTGGACCAGGATTTGTCTTCAATTCGCGCGCCCCAGAAAACGCGGCGCAATGGATCTTCGATAGCCCGGCCGCGGCGGATGCCGCGACCGGGAGTGCGCTGACCGTAATAGGGAACATGCCAGTACTTTGTAGCACAGGCGTCGCTACGGTCTCCGGCTTGACGTTGCTGCGTGAGGTCGGCTTCGCGATAGAAGCCGAGATCGTCACCTACACGGATACCGCAGATCGCCTGGCCAAGATGAAGCGGCTTGCCGCGCGTAACCTGACATTCATCGACCAGCATGTCCAGACCGACGCCTCTTTGCACCCCGGCGTATCGTGGGTTAATCCAGCCCAGCTTTCTGAACTCAACAATAAACGTAATTTGTCCATGTTGGTGCCTGCGTCACAAGTCCCGGCGCGGGAAATTTGTGAACTTGCATCACTGTGGCGCGGCGCCAAACGGCCGGAACGGTTCCCGGTGGTGATAAAATCAGTAACTGAAAAAAGCAGCGGCGGTGGATTCGGAGTCCGCATTTGCCACAATGAATCCGAAGTCGACGACGCCTGTCACTTCTTTAGCTCATTAGACAGCGTTATCGTAGAAGATTATCTCGCCATGCATAAGAATCTATGCTTGAATTACGCCGTGTTTGCCGATGGCAGGATCGAGTACCTAGGCGCGGCACGTCAAATCATTGACGACAAGCTGCGCTATCTCGGTAATTGGCTGGAACCCCCTGATGCGCAGATGGGCCGCCTTATACATGTTGGATACGAAGTCATGCAAAAAGCCTATCAACATGGTTATCGCGGTTTCGCGGGCTTTGATGCGGCCATCAAGGAAGACGGCTCTTTTCATATCTACGATCTCAATTTTCGCTTCAACGGTTCCACAGCAGCTCTCCTTTTATATGAAGCCCTCGCGCAGCGCACTCGTATGCCGATTGCGAAAATTGCTTCCTGGAAATTTAGGCACAGCTTTGACGACATGATAAAGTCGCTGAGACTGGCGGCTGAGAAGTACCAGTTAATTCCCATCAGCACATTTGATCCGACCTGCTGTAATGAAAACTATAATCCTGGACCGCGGCTTAGAGCGCTGTTATTCGGGATAAGCGAGGAAGATATCAATGACAAACAAAGAGCGCTCAACTCTTTAGGATTTAATTGCTTGTAGTTGCTCAAGGCGGATGCCAGAGCAGGCTAAGCGACAAGGAAAGCGCAGAGCCTAGAGTGTCGGCAATTACGGTAGATGGAATTGGTGTTGTCGCTGACATATCGATACAGATTGTTTCTGGTCGGCTGCCAACATTAGAACACTCATTTTACTAATTTTTATTTAGCCGGTGATGTAGCAGCATTTCAGTTATCTGCGTCGGTGGTTGCCTATCAAAATACATACGCGCCCATATTTCCATACTTAACAGGCGATATAAGAAACGCGGATATCGCGGTATCATATTTAAGATGACATCCTGATCTTGTGCGCGCCATTTAAGCATGCTTGCGACCTTGCCGTTACGTAATACCCCAGCCATACCTTGCCATAATGAACTAGGTGCCCAGAAGCCAATCTTCGGTAACTGCACAATTTCTTTTGGCAGGCGTTTGTCGGCAAGCGCCGCGATCAGTCGTTTTCTTTCACCGCCAAAATATTTTGCGTGAAAAGGCAAATGGAGCCCGTAATCAATCAATGTGTTATCCAGAAATGGAAATCGCGCCTCGATCGAATACCACATCGCCATCTTGTCATTAGTGCAAAGTGATTCTGCAAGATGAGTGTAAATATCTTCATAAGACATAGCCAAAAACGCACGTTCTTCCTGCTTAGGCAATATCTCGAGACGCTTGAATATGGCGGCGCTGCGAATGTGTCTTTTAGCACCATCAACCGCGCTAATGGCCGGTCCCATTAATCCGCTTAAATCATGCTGATGCAGATGTGTAAACGGTCGATTTGATAGAGACTCTAAGTCCAGCGGTGAAAGCAGCGGATTAAGTTTACCCAGAAATCTGAAGAATGCATTATTGTGTATCCATTTGGCATGCAGTCGTCGTTTTCGCCACATCTTATAGACGGCTTCATACCAGGTGTATCCTCCAAACAATTCATCCGCGCCGTGCCCTGTCAACACGGCCTTGAACCCGTCGTCTTTCATGGTTTCGGCAACCGCCATCGCTGCCGTATTTTGAGCGAAATAATTGGGTTGATCATGTGCCAGAATCGTCTGCGGCCACAGTCGGTAATAGGTATCGATAGAGACGGGCACTGGCCGTAGTTCGACGTCGAGGTGATGACAGACACTATGAGCTCGCCGAACTTCTTCTCCGTGCATACCCTCAATATCGGCAACATAAGCAACAATGTCCTGCTTATGATCTTTTGCCACTGCAGTCACGAGACTCGAATCCAGTCCGCCGCTGCATAACGTAGCAAGGGGCGCATCACTGATTAAATGTTGTTGAACGCTCGCGTTAAAGTGCTTTTCAAAATGCTGAAAGACTGTTGAATAATTTGTGCCGCGACCTTCCAGTATTCTTTGTGGTTCAATATCTCGCAGCACATCAAAGTACGTTAATTGTTGTTGTTCTTCAGCGTTAATTCTTACTAAGGTACCCGGCAAGATTGACTCAACATTTTCAAACAGCGTCCAGGAACCATCGAGTCTCTCATAAATTATCTGGGTAATGATGGCATGCATATCCGGCCTTGGCCGTACATCAGGGTGTGCCAGCAAAGCCTTGATCTCCGAACCGAACACAATGCCATTATCGGTGCGCGTGATATACAAAGGCTTAATACCAAGGCGGTCGCGTCCTAGCCACAATGTATTGCTTCGCGCATCGTAATAAGAAAAAGCAAACATTCCATTAAATTGTTTGACGGCCTGTTCCGGTCCCCAGTGATGTAATGCATAGAGAACAACTTCAGTATCACAATTGCTTTTAAATCGGATGCCTTCTTTTTCAAGTTGATTTCTTAATGTGTAGAAATTGTAGACTTCACCGTTGTATACAATGATGCCTTGCCGGTCGTCAGTGATGAATGGTTGATGCCCAAGTTTACTGAGATCAAGAATACTTAATCGCACATGCGCAAGACCTAGAGGCCCATATGTCCATATACCACGATCATCCGGACCACGATGTTCAATACTTTCCAGCATGGCATCGAGAACAGATTTATCTGCTGCGTTTTTGCGATTTAGGAACCCGGCGATACCACACATAAATAATTGATTTTTTAATTATTTAGAATGGGTGGTTTCAAGCAGTAAAACAAAAAGCGCTGCGTGGCGCGGCCCAGTAGGGGACGCAACACGAGTATTAGATGTGCCAAGATATGTATTTGATGTCTGTTGGATTTCCTTCAATGGCCAGGTCTCTATATATATTGGTGGCTAGCGGCTAGCTCATGCAGTAACTAGCATGATGGGCCATTCGGCGCCCATTGATTGTTTAATATTATCAGATGGCGTTGTACCCGATATAGCAGTTAGTTCTAATCTACGCGTTCTCATGAATATTTAGTACTGCAGATGACCTCCCCTCTATCTAGCGAACCACAGTACAGTTAGGACCTGCGGTCTCCAACAAAGGGAGAGGCAGGCATGAAGAAGAGTCGATTTACAGAGGCGTAGATCATTTGGGCGCTTAAAGTGGCGAAGGCTGGGATAAATGTTGAAGGACCTATGCCGAAAACACGGTATCAGCGACGTCACATTTTATAAGTTTCGATCGAAGTATGGTGGGATGGAGGTTTTTAGGGGCGCGGCGCCTGAAAGAGCTGGAGGACGAGAATCGGCGACTGAAGACCATTGTGGCTGACTAGTCGTTGGATATCCCGGCACTTAAGGATGGCCGTTGCAAAATAGTGGTTATGCCTCACGCATGCCGTGAGGCGGTTTGACAGATCATTGCCGAAGACGGCCATCGGCGATCCTAGTCTGCCGCACCAACAATGCCCGCGAATATCTAAAGAATACCGCCCAGCGTGACAAGCGCCGGGCGGTCTTTCTCGACAACGGGGAAAGGGGTTAGTTAATAGCGGGTATAGTTCGGAAAGAAGAGCCGAGAACGCTAGGAATGAAAACGGGGGCGGATTTTACGAATTTTCCTATGTATCGCGAGGTCAATGACTATTGACAAGCGGAAATTCCAGGCTTATTTTCGGGCATAGCTTAGCATCAATATGGAGAGAACAGTATGCTTGCCGAAACTGAAACAATGCCTGCTGTTGAACATATATTCGGAACGATTAATAGTGGCAATGATTTGGTCAATTTCAAGGACGGATTACCGCTCCATATTACTGACGTCATCGATGAAGCAATTAATACTTCACCGAAGAAAAGCGCCGAAATACGTACAATTTACGGATACTTCCCGAATAGAATCTACTTTATTTTTTATGTACCAAGGCCCAAGGACCTACAATGTTCCATAATAAACGACATAACTAGATACGAGCTGGCGGAGATTGCGGCTGTATTTTTTGACCTTAAACGAAAGCTGTCTCATTTGCCAGTCGACAAAATAATCTTGAAAGCCTATACGACCGTCACGGGTAATGTGCTATCAAGCGATTCAGAGCGCATCAAAAATTTGCATTGAAAGACAGTCACGATCCGTTGGACGAAAACACCCAAGTAAAAGTGCCGCCCGGCGTGACAAGCAGTGAGTGGTCTTACTCTATAACTGGGAAAGGTAGCACGCGGTAGATATCCAAGGTGTAGTAGTCCGAGTCGAGTACACAATGTCGGTTGTGCTCGGCTCGCGAAAGTCCACGCTCGGCCAAGAGCGGACCTAAATCAGGTAAGATTAAGTGTCCACCTTCATACAAATGCATAAATTTACTTCTATAATGTTGGATATGAAAATGCCGGGCATTGCCAATGCGAGCCAATCTTGTACAGATTCTGATACTATCGACCCATGAATTACGCTCTATTCGCGGTTGCACTAATCTCATTCTTGCTATACGCCAAGGAAAGCAAGGTTGTCTTCTCACATGATTATGGCTCGGAAGCCCAAAAAATAGTCATTGTAGCCTGCGCCACACTATTCGCGATTATTCATCTGTGGCTATTGTGGCGAACACCCGTACAATCGCATAAGTTCGCTAATTTGGCGTCTCTTTGTTATATCGCCGGGCTGATTATATTTCTGTCCGCAAAAAAAGCGACTTCAACCTATAACTCGACTCTTTCATTTGCGCCTGACCTGCCTTACTGGATGTTCAATAAAGGAATTTATTCTTTCATTCGTCACCCATTTTTTCTTGCATTTTGCCTGACCTGGCTTGGCGGTGTGCTAGAGGCGCACTGTCTTAGAACGGATATAAGCACTGCAATTATGTTGTGCTTTTATTGGCTCGCCGCTAAACAGCAAGAGCACAAATATGAAAGCTCGATGCTGGCTGGTGCTTATAGGGCCTATAAGAATAGGACGGGGATGTTTCTGCCCCCATTAAAATTATTTAAATAATTGGCGCCGCGGAATGTCTTCCATCGGCCAACTCAGGCATTCGGGCTATGACTTCTAATGTCTGGTCCAGAAAACGGCAAACGCAGTGGGCGATAGTGTGGACCACCCTTGTGAGTTCGTCCCGAACGTCAGACTAGCAGACGTATAGATTATCGGCCAGCATTCCGACGTAACGAGTCGCAATGCGCTAGGTAACGGCTGACTGTTACCCGATGGCGCGTTAGCGTTAAAAGGCGACACGCGATTCCAATTTAAAGACAATCGTGGGAACTTCGATGAATTCGTTGTGTTCGAGGCGCAATTTGAGTACCGCGAGTCTGGTGTCCTTCTCGATACCGATAGCACTGGCAATACGGGTCTGTTCTCCCCCCGGCACGGCATCCGAAATGTATTCACCAGTCAAGCGAAATCCCATCGCGGTATATTCGCTGCGAAACTGTCTCTGCAGGTCGTCGCCATGAGCAGTATAAGAATATGTCATCAGCCAGCAGCCTAATGGACGATACTCGGCGTTGAAGTCGATCCCAGTGTCCACGGGACTTTTCATCCATGTTGCGGAAAATTTCAATTGATTGAAGCGAGAGACGAATCGATATTCGTCAATGGTATCTGCCGAGTCATTCCGGTGAGTCTTGTTAAATGATAAATCAAGATGTGCCCCACTTAAATCAAAAGGACGGCTAATCGTTGAAACCTCCGCTGTGTCTTCCAGACGATGCTGTACGCGCAGGGTGCGATAGTTGAAATCAAAAGTAACATCGCTGGCTTGAGTTTCTCCGCTAGAGTAGTCAAATCGATGCAAATTGTATGTGACCTTTGCGTTTGTGTTACCAAACTTCTGTAACATACCCACTGTCATGTAGTCCTCGAACCCATCGTTGTTCATATTCACCTGGTTACTGGTGATCAGCATATCGTAAGCATTGTAATCGAAATGGGTGTGTAGCTTCGGACCATCCTGTGCGTCCGTCGCTTCAGTGTGAAAATGGTTTTCGAAAAATTCGGGCAAGCTGCTTAGTTGTGCCTGTGCGACAACACTCGCACAACCCAACGCGACGGCAATCATCAGCCGCGCGATGAGGGGTTTAAACGACAACATGCATACTTGGTTCGTTCGTTTCAGCACAATCAACAAGAGTTGTTCTGTCTCTCCTTGGTAATCGAGTCTTGCGCATATTTTCTTTAGACTATATCAGCCGAAAATGGCTAAATTGTGACCTATTATGCACTTCGTCGTATTGTGATGTGTTGATATTCGCGCTATTCCTGAAATCGGTAAATGCGGAAGAATAGGCATCACCACAATTCATCATATTTCAACCCGCATCGCGCCAGTTTTACTTCGTGGACTTATCTCCGATTAACCCGAAACGGAGCAATCAGTGAAACGTCGGATCGATTTCATCTTGGCCGTAGTGGAGTGGTGTACTTCCCGCCGCTGATGTTACTCATTACCGTGTCGATCAAAATTGATCATTGTGATCCGTGTTATTCACGCAATACCGCTTGAGGAAATACAAAAAGCCACTGCTTGATCGATAAATTACGCAACAGGCATGATGGCAAAATCAGGCGCTTCGGACACTGGCTTCGAAAATCCGGGTTGGACGAATTACCCCAGATTGTGAAATTCTCATGGACGAGATAAGCGTGTTCGGTCAGTGCTTTCCGCATTCCGCTTCCTCCTGAGAGCGGACACACGAATAAATCACTCGGAAGGTTGCAAGGGGTCGGCAGCTGAAGTGCTTTACCCTCGAACATATAAAGCCATAACCGGCAATCACTCGTCAGGTAAATCGCATTATCCAAGAAATTTTGGACGATTTGTTCTGTGATGATAATTTTCACAAGAGCTACACGTTCTAGCCGGTGAGAAATTAGCTAAGGACGCCTACCTAAGTATCCAGGCAGAAGGATCGATATAGAGTATATCGTCACGCTTCGGGCAAGAACTCAGTTTCCCAATCTTCCGCCTTGTAAGAATGAAAGACTTTTAAAGACCAGCCGAATGACAAAAAGCCGCGTTAACCATCGCTCCCGCAAACCCTTTTCCCAACAATTAGCTGCTGGAGAGGACGCGCCCTATTCGTTGCCTTCAGATTTTACCCAGGCTAAGGCTCTTATCTCCGCTTTACACGCTGAACTACGGGAATCCGAGACCCGGCGGCGACAACTTGAACAAAAGAACCGTACGCTGAATCAAATAGTTGAGCTGGCAGACGAGGGCATCGCGATTCTGGATTCTCTGTTTAATATCAGGTACACCAATGCCGTGATGAGACGGCTCCTCGATAGACCAGCGGAGGCCATCCTAGGGCAATCGTTGCCATCGCTTTTGTCACATTTGTATGACGATCTCATAGCGACGTGGCCCAAACAAAGCGATGAAGGCACAACTTGGTGCGGTGGTCTCGACCTGGTGATGCGCGACGGTCTCCGCGTTCCGGTTCAGGTTACGGTGAAAGCCATTCATGACGAAGGGAAACTGAACGGTTATATAGTGTTGTTTCTGGAAATGGGAGAAATCAAGGATACGCAGGACCGGGTGACGGTGATGCGAAACCTCATCGAGGAGTTGTCCGTCGAGACGGACACGAACATCCTCGGGAATAAGGCCCTGGCGACGGCCATGCACCTCACGGGCGCCAATGTCGGCATCATCGCCTTACTGGATAACGACGGCCGGCGCTTTCGTTTTCGCTGGCATTGCGGCATTCCCGAAGACTTCGAGTTGATTCCCGTATTGCGGGAGTCGCATGATATCGAAGAGTGCAGTTTGAGCACTATAGCGCTCACTTCCGGCAAGGCCCAACTCATATCCGACTGTCAGAACTGCGGCCAGGCCTCTGACCCCTTTCTTCGTCTAGGTGTGCGTAGCGCCATAGTGGTTCCCATCCTGGCACGAAATGGTCCCGTTGGCGTAATGAAAATTGCGAACAGCAGTCAGACAAATTATTTTGATGCCACTAACGTTCCGGTGTTGGAGAGCATTGCCCGCCAAATCGGCGTTGCGCTGCATCGTGAACGCCTGATGGATAAACTTTGCGCCTCAGAAAACCGCTTACGCGGAATTGTGGAAGCGGTGCCGGAGATTCTCTTCACCGCATCGGCTCCGGACCTGCGGTTTACCCTGGTGAGCACTGCTGTGGAAAAGATATTCGGATTCACCCCGGCCGAATGTTTGGCAGATCCCTTGATTTGGCAGCGGCAACTGCACGACGACGACCGCGCCCGCGTGATTCAGGAGTTGCAGGAGGGTTTGGCACAGCACCAAGATTTCTCTATAGAATCCCGAGCCTGGCACAAGGACGGGGTCACCATGCGTTGGCTACTAACGCGAGGCTCCTGGCAGCGTGACAAGGCTGGCCAGATCATCGAGGTGGTCGGCACCATGACTGACATCACCGCCCTCAAAGAGACGGAACAGAATTTAACCGAGAGTGAGAACCGCTTTCGCATGATCACCACCTCGGCCAAGGATGGGGTCGTCATGGTAGACACCGCAGGCCGCATCACCCTGTGGAATCCCGCTTCGGAGTCCATGTTTGGTTATACCGCCGCCGAAGCTTTTGGGTGCGAGGCGCATCGGTTACTGGTTCCCATTCGCTATCAACAGGCCTATCGACTAGGCCTACAAAGATTCTTTGCCAACGACCATAAACATGAGAATAGCAGGACTTTGGAGGTTACGGCCCTTCGCAGGGATGGCAGGGAATTTTCGGTAGAAGTGTCCCTATCGGCGGTGCTTGTGCGGGGCCTCTGGTATGCGGTGGCCTTAATCCGGGATATTTCGGAGCGCAAAACTCTGGAGACAAGATTACGGCGGGCAATGATGGTCTTCGATAATACCCGCGACGGCGTGGTCATTACTGATCTGAAGGGAAATATCATTGGCGTCAACCGCGCTTTCACCGACGTAACCGGCTACGCGGAGGACGAGGTACTGGGTCACAATCCTAGCCTCCTTCAATCGGGACACCAAGGCGGAGAATTCTATCAAGCGATGTGGCGCAAAGTGCACGAAGCGGGAATTTGGGAAGGTGAGATATGGAATCGACGCAAGAACGGCGAAATCTACCCCGAATGGCTGACTATCAACATGGTACGCGACCCGGCGGGTCACCCAAGTCACTACCTCGGAGTTTTTACAGACATCACGCGAATCAAGAGTAGCGAGGAGAAACTCGAACGCTTGGCGCATTATGATCCGCTAACCGATTTGCCCAATCGGCGCCTCATCTTATCGCGTCTGGAACATGCCTTGGAGCATGCATCCCGCCACGGACATCGCATCGCCGTACTTTATTTGGATCTGGACAATTTCAAACAGGTTAACGACAGCATGGGCCATCACGAGGGCGACGAATTACTGGTCGCTGTGGCACAACGTTTGAAAGGCAGGCTCCGTCAGGAAGACACATTCGGCCGTTTGGGTGGCGATGAATTTTTCTTGCTGTTGGAGGCGGTGCCGGATTTCAACGAGGTTGCGGCGATGGCCCAGAACCTACTGGCATTGTTAGCCACCCCCTTTACGTTGTCCAACGGCCACGATGTCTTTGTTACCGCCAGTATCGGCATCAGCGTTTATCCGGAAGACAATATAACGGCCATGGAGTTGATGCGCGATGCCGATGCCGCCATGTATCGCGCCAAAGAAAACGGTCGCAACCAGTATTGCTTCTATACCCGCGATATGAATATCAATGCTCTGGAAATCATGGAACTGGAGACGGCGCTGCGCGGCGCCCTTGAGCGCGATGAATTAGTACTCTATTACCAGCCCCAAGTCGATACGTGGAGCGGAAAGGTCACGGGAGCCGAAGCCTTGCTGCGCTGGCAGCGGCAAGGTTTCGGGCTGGTGCCGCCTGGCCAATTTATCCCCCTGGCCGAGAAGACCGGCCTGATCCTGCCCATCGGCAGATGGGTAATCGACAGCGCCTGCCGACAGATCCGAGAGTGGCTTGACGAGGGACTGCAAGTAGTACGAGTCGCCGTGAACGTTTCGGCGAAACAATTCAGGGTCGGCGATCTGGAGAACGTTTTGGAACAAGCCCTGAGTAGATACGGCGTTCCAGCCCAATATTTGGAAGTTGAACTGACGGAGAGCATGTTGATGGAGCATCCCGACGAGGTCGTGGAGACTCTCAATAATCTCAAGAAGATCGGTGTTCAACTGTCACTGGATGATTTCGGCACCGGATATTCCAGTTTGGCTTATCTCAGCCGCTTTCCTCTCGACGCACTCAAGATCGATCAGTCATTCGTGCGCGACATCATCGTCAAGCCGGTGGCTACCACCATTGCCGACTCGATTATCGGCCTGGCCCAGCGCATGCGCCTGCGGGTAGTAGCCGAGGGTGTTGAGAGGGAGGAGCAACTTCTGTTTCTCAGGGACCGGGACTGCAATGAAGTACAAGGTTTCTATCTCAGCAGACCTCTGCCCGTCATTGCTTTTACCGAGATATTGAGACAACATTTAACGCTGTTCCCACAACCAGAAGCGGTGCAATCGCCCAGCGGCATCTCCCGAAATAACTAAGAAGTTGTTTTTTGCATTGTCTAGCGAATTCAGAATTGTAATTTAATAACAATGATATAAGTTATTATGAGCAATAATTTTGCTTATGAAGAACGTGAAATACTAAATTTTTCAATATAACCTGCCGGATATTTTGATCCAATTAAATTTAATTCCATGACTCCTCCCTCGTTATATGCAATTTCAGGCACCGCATATCCTATCGAGCGGTGAGTTTTTTCATTTTATCATCAGCCCACTTTATCGATTGAATATAGAATTTTGTAACTGACTTCTTCGTAATGTATTTTATTGAATCAATTTTTGGCCAATCGGCTTTTTCATAAGCCAGTATGGCGTCCAGATAATCGCGGTATACGCCCATTTTATCGAGCAACGCTTCTTTTATATCCTTGCTAACTGGCAGCGACTGAAACAATTCATTCAATGAAATATCCATCATCGAATCAAGTGTAGAGAAAAGACCGACTAGAAATGCCGTTTCAGGATTACCCTTGCCGCTAGCGCGTGCAATAAGTTCACACATCTCAGCGCGGACAAGTGAAACTTTTGTTAATTCGTCTGGTTTGTCGCTTATATCGGCGAGGACTATCAAACTGGCCCATCTTTTTATTTCGTCTAACCCAAGGCAAACAATCGCATGCTTTATGCCCTTTATATCATGCTGTAACCCGAATGCAGCAGAGTTAATGTAGCGCAACAATTTGTATGACAAAGTCACATCAAGCTTTATAATCTCTTCAATGCCCCCAATGTTTATTTTCGGATTGTTTATTTCCTGCAGAAGGCGAAGTGAAACGAGGCGATTCTGTGAGAGACGAGTTTTCTTTAGAACCTGGGGTTTGCTGAAGAAAAAGCCCTGAAAATAATCAATGCCTAGCAAGTTACAGGTATGCAGTTCTTGAGGCGTCTCAACTTTCAGCGCAACGATTTTTACCGGATAGTTTTTTAGTAGCGAGATTTCTTGTTCTAATGTGTCTTTGGAATATGTCTGTATATCGAGCTTGACGATGTTCGCAAGTTGATAGAGGGGTTTCAGGCTTTTTTGATAGGTAAAATTATCCAGCGCAATTAAATAGCCAAGCGATTGTAGTTTGTTGATTGATTCGATGACTTGAGGGTTCGCATCAATATCGTTCTGTATTTCCAGTACAATCTGCCTGACGCTTCGTGTAGGCAATATATCATCGGCAATGAAGTGTTTAGTGACATTAATGTAGGCGGGATGCTCACCTACGACTTCGGAGAGGCCTGTTTCCAAGAGATTCAAAATAACATTTGATGTGGCTTGATCAGGATTAAACTCGCCTCTCGATACTTCGTCGGAGCGATATAATAATTCGTAGCCCACAACGTGCGAACTGTTATCGAAGATCGGTTGTCTGCCAACGTAATAATGTAGTGACATACCTCTACCCTTTTACGGGCGAATTATGGTTGATTTTGTCTCCGTTTTTCGCACACATCACTGGTGAGAACGTGGCTCACTTATATATCGGTAAAAATTTAAAATTAATAATTGTCTATCGCGGCCATTTCATATAAAAGTGCGCATACTGGCTCGCCTGTATGCGAGGTCATTTTAGGAACCGCCGGTGAGGCCAACTACAAAGATCTACGCCGACGGGTTTTTACTTTATCAAGATTATATTTACTTAACAGGAACCATTAAGTGCTGATTTTGAGTTCCAGCCCACATTTTGTACCGACATGCCCAATAATTTGGTCCAGGCAGATAGAAGCTGACTACATGAATTAGACCGCAAAACGGACATTTGAGCCAGGGTGCACGGAAGTCTGATTTGGGTCTATTCTGTAGAAAAACTCTTTCTCCCGGACGGATGAAAAAATTACAGCCTTTACACGGCAAGAAGCTTGCAAAGAACAGCGGCCCACTAAGTTACCTTGTGTCCCGCCATGTGGTCACGAAATTTGGCGTAGGCCATTTTTGTATGGGGACCTCGAATGAATTGCCTATCGGTCAAAATTTGGATGCCTTGAAGATTTCTGGCTTTTCAACAGATTAGGTCGATTTCGGAAGTTCACCACTCGGATAAAAAGATAAGGTTCGAGACAAATAACCATAGCTGCGAAATCAGAGACTTGACTGCTACGTATGTCTCTCACAGAATTAGGGCATGAATACAGCCACCGCCACGCACGATTATAACCTGGCGGAACGCATCGCGCCTTTGCCGCTCTTGATGGGGTCACGAAGTCTGTACTAATAAGGTCAGTAACAGTTGTCACAATTTATTAAGTGGAGCCAGGTAGTTATGATTGCTTATCGGAAGATAATTAACGCGGGCCTAATATTCACCGCATTGTTGACGGCGACAGCAGTACAAGCAGCCGGTGACGTGGCTGCTGGCGCCGAAAAGGCCAAGAGCTGTGCAATGTGTCATGGCCTTGACGGCAAGGGCAACATCCCCCTCGCCGGCAAGACGGCCGATTATTTAGCGGAACAGCTAAGGGCCTTTAAAAGTGGCGCACGTGTGAGCGATACGATGAACGCGATGGCCAGTAACCTCAGTGAGCAAGACATCGCCGACCTCGCCGCCTATTTTTCTTCTAAATAATTTTATCGGTTAGACGAAAGGCCGGACGATTACTATGCGAAAAAGTTGTAGAACGCAGATATTAATGATTATTACCCCAATTGGCCGGAATCGGACCCATCTATAATTTCACCGTCGCCAAATGAGTAACTATAATGAGTAACTATAGGGACGGGCTATCCGCCTACAAGCAACATTTATTGGACTATCCTAGCGGGCACAAAGCGGCTTCTTCAAAACAATCGGTCGCGCCTGAGCGGGTATCAGGATCGCGATCATATTGCCCTTGTGTACAGGGTCCGATTTGTACCCCAGACAAGATTTTTTTTAAGCGTTTCCGGAATTGTCAATAGCCCCGAGCCAGGTTTTATCGCGCATATATGCAGCGACTCCATGCCTGTCAAGTAGTAAAGTGAATGCAGCGTGCGCAGCCTTTCGCTGTCCGTCGATTCCGAATCAGCGATGAAGGTCACTCCATGCAGTTTACCGCCATGGCGGCAAATAAAGGGGTTGTTAATTAGGAAGGATTCCACCGCAGATGTGGCTTTGTTAAATTGTAGCCATATACCTTGCTGACACCTATTCACCAGCTGTAACCCCCATTTCTTTTTGAATCGAAGCAGCCCATCGTTCAGGAAGGGGCCTGTCAAACCAAAGCCAACACTATCGTACCCATACGACTTGGCTCGTTCAAAGCAGGCTAGATATAGTGCAGACATAACTCCTGTTCTCAAGATATCTTTTTCTTTACTTATCAGACCAAGCGATCGTGCAGATAATTTCTCAGTGGTTCGTTCAAGGACTATTCCTCCGATTGAATTGCCGGCAGAATCTCCGGCTAAAATAAGTTCGCCTCGCTTTTCAGTTTCGACTATCTTCTCCCAGCTGTCGGGGAGCGATAAATCGCCATGACGACCTGTGATGTAAGGGAAATACATTTTCTCATAATACATTCGGAGATCGGCGCTCTCGCGGGATGTTTCACAGACAATCTTGTTTTTGCGTATTCTTCTCAGGTCTTCTTTCAAACTGCCGCTTCTCTTCATCTGATCGTAGGCATTTGCAACCATGATGTTGGTTTGCGACCAGAGCGGCAGGAGAAATCCTGAACCGGTGTCATGCGCTTGCCACCGAACAGGGTCAAGCTCAATTGCAACTATATCGCTGTCGAGATTCGTCGGCGTCAGCGGGAACCCAGGCGTCCCCAACCACGCACGACCGGTTCTCCTTGTGTTATAGCCGCGCGTGAACATCTTTTGCAAGACTGTGCGAAATCCAAAATCATGGCCAAAATAGGCCAAACTTAAGGGCAAACCGGAATAACGCTCCTTGCCTGAGACCTCCCATTTTTGAAGCCGCCAACGACGCAGCGACTTACGCGCTTTGCCCACCGCTGAACTTGCCCATTTGACAATCACTGTCATTACTTGCCTAACGACTATTGAATGGAACCGAAAGTTCGTACATCAATATACCGGTAAGTACTTTTATCAAGTGGACTCGGTTCATGGTCATATATTTATGCTTTACTTCATCGAGCGATACAAATCCGAGCATCGCTACAGCCATATTCGCCTCGTTACAACGGCGCGATATTATCAAGGTAGCCGCGCTAAAGATCACGATATCGACTCGACAACACGGGACGCACTTGCCATCCGTTTCAACGCCGTTGCATCTTGCGTCAATATGTCGTGCATCTGAGCAATGATGTACGCGCGAAATGCCAGCACATGGTAATCCAGCGTCAATATGGAACTCCGCATGCCGAAGACGCGGACCAGCTTTCGCCCTACTCGCCGGACCGTAGTGGAGACCAAATTTGGTCCTTTAGAAGTTCTTAGCGAAACAAGAATGTCATCGCGCAGTTCTTTGGGAAAGAGCGTCGTAGCATAAGAAGTACCTAGTTGATCCGCGAGAATTTCAATGGCGCTTGGATTTTTCAAAATGTCTTCACGCCGGGCAATGGCGGGCGTTTTTGCGAATGGGATATGCGGCGCCATATCGATCACAAGCCGGCGAAATAGGAACTTGTTCGTGCGCATGGCGTCGGGGAACTGCCTGACCACCTTTACGATGCGACGCGAGAGCAGAGGGCTGATAATTTCAATATAAGCCACTTTGAGATCATTGAGAGCGGCGAAAACCGCCGGAGCTTCGAACTCGGCGTTCAGCCTATCACGCCAAGCTTCTAAACTTTCGCCAGCGCGCTGTTCCAGCTCTTTCGGTCGATGTTGCCCCAGTAGACGGGCGAATTTCTTCGCAGGGTCGATATCTCGGTAATCCTCCATCGTCACCAGCCCCATGTTGCGATAAACCTCCCAAGGACTTTGCGCCGCCAGGCAGCCGAAGGCCTCGTCGCCGCGAATCACACCCTGACAGCCGCTGTCGTGTAAATATTTCCAAATGCCGCATCCGTCGAAGTAGCCGGGAATATGGTCGACGCGGCCTTCTCCCGCGAATAAAAAACGCTTAAAGACGTCTTCTATCGGTTCGGACTGGGCATCGAGAGGATAATATTGATGTTCCACACCCAGATGCGCGGCGAGCGCCTTTGCCACCTGGGCATCGCTTTTGCGGTCGCTAAGCGCTGCATTCATTCCCCATGTAAGAGTCCGCAGCCCCGGCCGATCTTTGAGTAGCATTAGTATCGCCCGACTGTCCACGCCGCCAGATAGAGGTAATATCCATTTGCCGTAATCCACATCCAGCCGTGCGAAGGTCTCCGCCAGCGCCTGCTGTAATCGCCGCGTGTGTTCTGCTGCCGGAAGTTCCAAGGGTTTATAGCGGACGGCTTGTCTTTCGATATTCACCGTCCAGGCAATGCGATCCAGCCTAAGACGGCTGTCTCCGCTCAGGCAAAGGATGCGCCGGTCCCAAGACCAACCCGGTCCTAGAGTTCCGGATGATAACATCCAAGGATACGCGGCGGGATTGGGCTGGTAATCTTGGAGAAAAATAACAATGGCGCGCTGGGAAGTGGAGGCTATAAACCATTCCGGCGTCTGCGCATACCACACGGACCGTGTGCCAACGATATCGGTCAGCACCTCTACTGTCACACCGTCATCCCGGAACAACGCGTATGAACCATCCGGCGCCGGCGAACCTACCCGCGACCAATCTTCACCCCGCTCCAGGAGCACACCCAAGCACACTGCATGATCGTGAACCCGCATACTATCGGCTGGGTTGTATACTCCGACCAAAAATCCGTCTCTTTCGATAATGCGCGGCGGATATGGTGCGATGTGGTCTGGCGCGAGTAAGGCCAGCGCCACCTCCATATTCTCACGGGAGAATGGAAGGCGTGTCCCTGACCGACTGCATAGATAGATGACTCTTGCCATAGATTCCCGAGCACAGCGCTGTTAGGCGAAACTCCTCTAAAGCCCATGGTGAGGCGTTCGTGATTGTATGTCCGGGGCTGGTGGGATGCAAAAATTCTGGGCTTCAGCAATCGTTGAAAAAGGTATTACTTCAGCGAGTCATAATAGTCTGTCATTAGTAAAGTTCGACATGAGCATTCCGCTGCGGATCGGAAAATTCCTTTGCTAAATTATACTTTAACTATGTTTGAGCCTCAACAAATCGGTTCTCGCCATTGGTCTACCGAGTACTTCGATTCTGCACATCGCGCCTTTCAAATAGCCGGTTGGTCGCGCGGGAAGGAACAGGGCGTTAAAGAAGTTACCGCCGAGTCAACGGACAATTCCCATGCCAAATTCAAGTAGATCACAATCAATGGCCTGTCGCCCAGGCACCGCGACCGAAAATTCAGATACGCTAATGAGAGGTGTTCGATGCCGGCTTGCCCCCGAACATGTCGTTCATCACCTTTGAGGTCGCGTCACAGGCATGATTGAGGCATCGCAAACCGAAGCCCGCCTCCAATGTCCGTAACAGTGAAAAGTGATCATATGGCTGGTAGCTCATATTTCCGTTTGGGGCGTAGTTTGTTTCAACCAACATTACCACCTTGTTGGCCAGGTTTGTGAAGTCATTCTCGTCCCAAACCAAGACAATGACATTTCGACCGTGCCGCCAGGCTGGCGATGACTTGATGCCATACACTAGCTTCGCGACCTCAGCGTCTCCCTGAAACATTAGGAGCCCGGCTTCGGGGGACCCCGGTACGTTAGCTCTACAAATGGGCGTTCCACCCAAGACGTTACCATGCATATCATGGCATTGATTGGGTACAATGACAGCCAAGTTTGGTACCCCTGATCTCAGGTCAGCCCACAGTCCATCGGGACCATCGAAATCTTTGACTTGGCGAAGACTTAGCGCTTCCGCTTCGCCTTTCTCAATATTTTGGAAATAGGCGAACGGGTTGTGCTTCACTGCATAGAGCATCTGAATTGGGCCAGGCCCGAATACCGCAACGGGGCTTAGATTAGAGAACATTCCATCCGAATAATTGACGCCGAAAACGCTGGTCTCAACCATCGGCAAGCTTTCCTGATAAGTCTTCCAGGTCATACGCTTGAAGGTTAGCTGATCAACAATCGATTTTGGAGTATATGACGTCGCCGGATAATCGTATAGCGCGCAATTATTGCGGATCGGCAAGTCGCTATCCTTAATCTGACCATTGCATTGAGACGAGTTTGTTGCCGTCGCTACAATCGAATTGTCAACCCCCGCTATCGCAATGGGATTCACCGTGCGGTTACAATCCTTACTGTTCGGCGCGTTATCGACACAACCTTTACCAACCCAATTAGGCCAAGAGTCATTCGACACACCAAAGTTTGATCCCCCGACAATCTCTAGATAGTTGGGGAGACTGGGATGTCCGACTGCGAAGTAGTTGATCGCATGATTGGCAACTTTCACATAGGTATTAATGAATGGGGCATTCGAATTGAGGAGTATGTCGGAATCGGTCTGATTTTCCATTATGATGAGGAAAACGTGATCTAGAGCGCCGAATTGACTCTGAGGCACATTACCTTCCGCAGCATGTGCAGTAATGTTTGCCAGAGTGACGGCGATCATTGCCGCAAGAAAAATCCTTGCCATTGTTTACCTCCCAAGCAGGTCAATCAGCGCCATAGAATACTTGCTATCATCCTAAATTTAAAGGCATTTATCCTATGTCAGAGGGGACACTTCACTTATGCAAATTTGGGTTAAAGGCGGCGGCTGGTAGCAATGCAATTATTATGGTCGATCAGTTTTGTACTTCTCTTGCATCATATCCTCTATCCGCTTAGCGACCGCGAGGCATACCGGATTGCATTCGATGGCCTTAATCAGGGTATCGAACCGTTCCGTCCGCAATAAATCAACGTCACGCCGGGCGTGCCCGAATGAACTGCGGATCTCATGCGATACATCGATTCCCAAGAGCGTTTTGATCTTCTGATGAATCAGGGAATCGCCAAAAATGGCCAGCGGCATCAGATGACGGCTGGTGATCTTGATGGCGCGGCGCGCGAAGAATCGGGGCACCTCGGCCGGCAGAAGGTCTCGAATCTGCTCGTTAAGATTGAGATTGAGTTTCTTCTTGGCGTTAATGTCTTTCTTGGTATAGAACTCGCGCTTGTAGAAACACCAGGCGGCAAAGTTTTGGTTATTCACCACCGTTCTCCTGCCGGACGACATTAACAGGACGGAGTTATAGTGCGGCGAACGTCCTTCATACAATGCCAGCAATGAGCAGCGCAAATCGACCTCTGTGGTGAGCTCGGCCTTTTCGAAATAGCTCATCAGAGTCTCCACCGAACATGAGAATCCCTGGCCGTTTGCCAGCCAAGCGATGCGCTCCATCAATATTTGCAGTATGGCCTCATAGGCCAGATACGCCTCATAGAAAACCGGCAACGCATCAAAACCGAAGTAGGTAAAGGCGTTATAGGTGTACCCAAAGCGCGAACCGGCGCTCTCCACTATCTCCAGGTTCTTGCTTATCCAATGGCTGTCCGCGGGATAGGAATCACTGTCGAGAAAGCACACGTACCTGGCGTCAAAGCGCTCCATGCAATACGCAGTGGCGGTTTTCATCGCCTTAATCTTACCGATGCTCTTTTCTTCTAGGCACGTCCACCGACCTGTCTTGACCTCCTCACAATCGCGGAGCAGCGCAGCGGATCCGTCGGTCGAGGCATTATCGATGAAAACGATGGGGATATGCTGGACCGTCTGCGCCTGCAACGCGGTAAAAACGCTCGGCAGGGTGCGTTCTTCATTATGGAATGGAACGACTAGAGCAAGGTCTGATGACCGGCGGACATTTTTCATAGTTAAACGTAGTTTTGAGTTTTTTATTTGAATCGGAATTACTATCGACCCGTAACAGTAAATCAGGATAACCTCTCCATAAAAGCTTATAGCTAAGTTGCCGGCGAATCCACTGCACATTGGATGTTTAATAAATTAATTATTTAACAATTAGTTACATTTTCAGCCGGCGTCGCCACAAATGCATTGTGCCCAGCGCGGCGAGATAAAAAATTGGACGCATTGTGGATTTCGTGCGTATGCTTGTTCATGTCGCCGGGTAAGAATGAGTAAGACATTTTTTGAGAAATATTGCCATGATCTTTTTCCTTTCTACCAAAGCACATGACTACACAGTCAGGCGCACCCTTCTCTCCGACCTGAAGGAAAACACGGGGCTGGCCGGGCGAGTCACGCTGCTTTCCTATGAAATGCTCTTCCGCATGAAATCACTGCCCGTCGGCACATATATCTTTGCGGATCTCGAACGACTGAACAGGGAGTTTACGGAGAAGGCCGCCGCCGTATGGAACACTCTTGCCGAACGCCGGCGGGAATACGGATTTGATTTACTGAACAATCCGATTTTGTCAATGCGCCGCTTTGAACTCCTGCGCACTCTCCATGCGCGCGACATCAATGACTTTGACGTACGCCGGCTCACCGACGTGGGAGAAATCAAGCGCTTCCCTGTATTCATCCGGGACGAAGACGAACATAGCGGCAGTGCGACCCCGCTCCTGTGGTCAGAAGCTGAGCTACAGACTGCCATCGATAACTTGGCTGCGGCGGGAATTAGCCGCGACAATAAGCTTATCGTCGATTTCATCGACGTGTCCGATAGTAAGGGAATATACCATTGGTATGGGGCGCATCGGGTCGGCTCGCAAATCTTCCCGGTTTTCCAGCATTTTAGCGCCGCGTGGGTGACAAAGGACAGTGCCGGTCTGCTGACGGGTGGTGAATTCGAGGCGGCGCACCGACACTACGTAGAGACCAATCCCCACGAGTCAATGCTGCGCTCGATTTTCGATATTGCGCGTATAGACTATGGACGCATCGACTATGCCATGGTCAACGGCCGCATCCAGGTATTCGAAATCAACACTAATCCCATCTCTCTAAATGCCAAAAAGCTGCTGCGCGCGATCGACGCAGTCGATTGCCGTCGAAGTTCAGACGAACGTATCCCTATGAAGATACCCAAGCACGTCGCGCTGGCGGTCGAAAAGGTCCGGCGTAAGGCGCGCTATCTTTGGGTGACCGAGCACGTCTCAAAATTACTATATTATTTTGGTTTGCTGCGTTACGAGGAGGCGATACTTTCGATACTGCGAAAGATCAATCACCGCCTATATGGCATCTCCCCTCGTCGCAGGAGTAACCCGGCGGGAGATCGGGGAAACAACTGATGTCAGCTCGCCCTAATTGCTGCGGGGTTGTGAACCGTCCCCGGCTTTCCGCGGGAAATTATATTGGCCCGTTGGATCTTCCTCTAGGATTCTTACGATAGTTATGCGCTATTCAGCCGAGCATTCGGCATGTTAGCTATAGTGCCATAGCTATAACGCTTCAATGCCGATTACTTCTCCTTAAATGTACCCAAATTCTATAATTGTCGAGCCAATCAATAAGCATTTTGCCGATATTCTGCCATCAATCGCTATTTTACTTTCGGCTTGCCCCCGCTCTCGACCCCGGGTGAAATTTGACCACCAGTGACGGCGCAGGCCTAATCGGATAGTAGCGCCGTAACAGTTTTCCGTTATTTATAATCCATTGGTCCGGTCTTGCGCGGTCATCGATCGGCAAGAGCACCATATTTGATTATTTCCCTATCGACGGCAAAACTCTAATATCGCCGCGTAAGTTGCAGGCTATTTAATGGTGGGTACACTAGCTAATATGAATATCCGGAATCATCTTATTAAAATGATTGAAAACCTACGTGGCCGCTTTCGCGGGCAAAGACTGCGCCTGTGGCAATTGTCTGGAAGGGAACGGTATTCAGCCTGTCCCCTGCAAATAGCCTATGCGGGACACGCCGCAGGAATGCACTATGTGAGTGAAATGGCTTTTGGCGACGGCACGATCGCCGCGCGATCATCGCGCATATGGTCCTGGAATGCGCTTAATTTTAGATGCCATAGATATAAAAATAGCGATTTGGCCATAGCTGAAACGAGAGGAGAGCCTGCAAATCGTAACCGATATGCGGCGGAATTTTATGTGCCCGGCTGGTTTGAGGCGGTTATAGACCTGTCAAATTTCGAAAAACAACTCCTGCAAAGCAAAAATGTGAAAAATGATCTGCGCAAGATACGCAAATACGGCCTAAAGTATCGCATCTCGCGGGACCCGATGGACTTCGACGATTTTTACCACCGCATGTATCTGCCGCATATCACAAAGGCCCATCAAAGTCAGGCGTTGCCGATGTCTTACAGCCAGATGGTCAGCCATTTTGACGAGAGTGAACTACTGCTGGTAACTCGAGAGGGCGAGGATATTGCGGGTTCGATTCTGCTCTATATTGACGGCCAAGCCCATACCTGGAAGCTGGGAGTTAGCCGAGGAGATCGGAAACTGATCAGCGAAGGGGCCTTGTCCGCGGTTTACTACTTTCAGCTTGAACATCTCAAAAATCTCGGGTATCGAAAAATACTTTGCGGCGGTACTCGCGCCCTCGTAAACGACGGCGGCTACCAGCATAAGCGGAAATGGGGAATGACACTGGACCGCGCATGGCAGGATGGGTTGCTGATCAGCGTACGAAAACAAAACGATGGCGTGAAGGCGTTTCTCCAAAATAATCCGTTTATCCATGTGCGCAATGGCAAGCATAGGTGCGCAATTTTTTCGGAGCCTGATGAGCAATCCCGGGAGGCGGCGGTTGCCAAGTTTTACTCCAACTACTCTATTGCGGGGATCGAATGGTTGGACATCTATAATGCAGATGATGCCACCCTGGTGAGCACAACGGAATTAGCTGCCGCCACGTAAAGCCGGATCATCCACCCTGGACTCAGTGAACTTGACCTGGAAATAATTTTTCCATCTCTTCCCTGTAATAAAAAAGTAATCCTCTTGCTGGTCATATGCGATGCCATTTAAGACATTGGAATCACCGGGCTGTGCCGCCAGGTCCGCCAAGCGGGAACAATTCAGCATATGCAGAACCATGCCGCTGCCCTCGTCGATCTCGTATATATAATCATCGTGCAGTACATTGCAGTAAATTTTGCCCTTGGCCCAGGCAAGATCGTTAATTCCTTTGAGGGGAAAGCCGTTGATCCGGACTTTCAGCGACTTTATTTTATAGAACTGCTGATCGCGGTAAACGATTTCATCGCTGCCGTTGCTGATAAGGTAATGTTCCGCAGTGGCTGTCATACCCCAACCCTCACCGGTATAGCTATAGGGCTCAAGAGGCGCCAGATCAGGTAGCCGATAAACCCTGGCCTTTTCCCCATGCCAGGTAAGTTGAACCAACCGGTCTCCTACAGCTGCAATTCCTTCCGCGAACTGACCTTCAACGCTTATACTTTTCAAAACCTCGCCAGTCTGCCGGTCGACAACACGCAAGCTCGAGCACCCTACGATTCCGGTGCTCTCATAAAGAACCCCATCATGTATATGCAACCCCTGGGTAAACGCCGCTGGGTCATGAGGAAGGATACCCAGTAAATTTGGTTCGCTTTTTGGAATACCCCAACTCCGCGCCGCCCGGAACAGCCCCTTGATCGCGGACTTCAAACCCACGGCGCTCAGGAGTGTAATAAGCGCCTTTCGGCATAGCTTGATTATGGATGTAGCGATCCCTCGCTTCATTGGTATAAAAGTGAGTCCCATGCCGGCATAGTAAACAACATTTTATTTCAGCTTCTAGGACTTCCTTGCCGACCATTTCAAGAATAAGACGGCGATCTCGCCTTCATTCCAGCCAAAATCCAAGGTCCATGACCTCTAAATGGTCTTAATATGCGATTGTTTTGACCGATATTGAATAGTGATGGTTTAGTATGCAAGGGTAATTGACGCTATGGACAATATACGGCTGGCTGTTCCTCGGAAGGCGCCGAATTCTGAGGTTGCCGCTTTTTTCGATGCGGTGCAACTGCAAGCGTGGGTCGAATCCTTGCCGTTGGGCAACTCTGCAAGGTCGGGCGAGGAACTCCTCAAAGCCCTCCAGCGGGTTAACCGAACGGAAGCCTCCATCAGTCAACGCTATCATTTCTTGGCGCAATGCCATCCTCTGGTCGCCGACCTATTAGAAGCCCTCTATAAACAATACAGCACAGCCGCCGTTCCCCTTGCGGAAAAGCAACGCGCCTGCGCCGACCTCGCCCATGGCTTGCTGACCGAGATGGCCTATGGCCATAAGGCGGTCATACTCGCGGCGTCAAACTCGCCAAGCGCGAAAGGTACCCGCGCCATGATGATTGCTTCCGCATTATATGCTACGCATCACCTTGCAAGATCATTAGTGAATATTTACAGCATTTACGCACCGGTCCCCAAGACGCTGTGGCTGGAGCTTCATCAAATTTACCGTCTGGCGGAAAAACAGGAATTCCTGACCGTCACGTTCCAGCAAGATGAAAAAATACGCGGCATCGGGTCGATCGATCATACGTATCGACGCATCCTCATGCTCGCACTAGCCAACCCCTACCACCTGATGCAGGGGGAAGCGCTCCTGATATTCCGTGAGCTGGACAACTGGGCGTCTACTTGCCGGATATCCGCTATCCTTGCCGGTATGTCGCCGAATGGTCGCTTGTTTTTGGACTTAGAAAGAGACTCGCCTCCCTGCTATATGCCTGCCCACATGAATATCACGCAACCCGGAGATGGCCGTATCTTGGATATTTCAACGGTCATTCCCGTTCTAGAACAACGTACAAATGAGTTGTCGATTTCCCACACAACCGAATCCGGCCAGCTCAACATGGCCGGACGTAGGCTGCGCAACATGTACAATCGTCTGATCGCGGCGTGGGGTGCGCGCACTGAACGCTTGTCAGAACGCAAGCAGCGCGCGACTCCCGTCGAGATCGTGGTTGGCATCAGCGCCTGCCATCACTTCGCGAGTAAAGGCTCGGCGTTTAAGCCGGAGATCACCGAAATCGAATTGCGCAAAGGCGCCATGAGCACTCCGCCCCGCGGCCTTGGTTTGACCGCGGAAAGCGATACGCCATGGCTTAAGGAGGATCAGGTTCAACGTTTGAAAGCTGGCATCGTTCAACCCCGCGTATCTCAATTCAATGCCGATCCCGTAACAGGCAGCGACATTTGGGGCAAGGTCTATTCCACTCAAACCTACTACGAACACCACAAAGGCAGTGGCGACGGTAGCAGCCGGACATTCGGGAGCGCCGTCTGTCAACTTCGAGACGAAAACCGCGGCGGTATGGCCATTTCCTGCAAGAATGTCCGCGGTTTTCGCCTTATTCCAGGAGAAATCATCGGCTTCAAATCGGAACAAGCCTCCGGCGGCGGCGATTGGAGCATTGGCGAGGCGCGCTGGCTGCGCACTTTGACGCAAGACAAGCTGGAGCTGGGCATTCGCCAGCTGGCTGAAGACTTCCTGCCGGTGGCATCCCGGGGCGTCAAAGGAGTGGGAAAGGGCGGCGAATATCTCCGCAGCCTGCTGATTCTAAAATCGGATCCCAGGCAGAGCCCCGCCGCTCTGGTTACGCCTGCGGCGATCTATGATGTCGATTCGGTTATTTTCGTCAATACCGGCAAGCTTGTATTTTACGCCCATCTCACCAAGTTGCTGGACGCCACCAACGCCTATTCACTATTCCAATTCCAGATTGTGGATTCCCAGTAGGTTGGCCCATCGCCAACTCCGGACGACGGACATCGCCTGACTTCACTCGCGATCTACTCAAGGCGCGTTAGGTTACGTCGCTCTTGGCAAGGTCAAGCTATGAGCAGCGCAAGTACCTACGAGACCCGTCATCGTCCTGCCTATGTGTCCCGCGAATCCCGCCGCCGAATGCTGCCTTTCGCGCCCTGACTCCGCGTGGGTTATTGTGGTTTAGGACGGACGCGCTCCGTCAATAACCCGTGCAGGAGATTCAACTCGGGATAGCGGCCACTCACCTCGACCACGTAAGCCAGGGTGCGCGGTATATCTTGTAAATAACCCGGTTTCGCGTCTCGGAGATTGAGGCGGGAAAAAATGCCAATGGCCTTGAGATGGCGCTGGACCCCCATGAGATCGAACCAGCGCGTGAATTGCTGCGGTTCCACATCATTCAATACGCCGTCAGCCTGCAAATTAAGCAAATACTCCCTTACCCACATGGCCACCTGTTTTCGTGGCCAACTGACATAACAATCGCGCAACAGAGAAACCAGGTCATAGGTTACCGGACCGATAACCGCGTCCTGAAAATCGAGGATACCGGGATTATGCGCCGCCGTAACCATGAGGTTACGCGAATGATAATCTCGGTGTACCCACACCCGAGGCTGGCACAATGCTTCGTCCGCTAAGATGGAAAAACTCTGCTGCAATATCTCATCAGATTCCTCACTCAGGCCCAGCCCCAGATGACGCTCTAAATACCAATCGCGGAACAGATTCATCTCTCGGAGCAACAAAGAACGATCGTAGTCCGGAAGATTGGCGCCTTCATGCGGCGCCGCATGAAGCAGGCGCAATGCGCCCATGGCATCGCCATACAGGCGCTCCACGGTCTGTTCATTCAAGGCCTGTAAATAATGATCGGACCCAAGATCGCTCAATAGCAGGAAACCACGCCTTATATCCGACGCCAATATCCGGGGCACATTCAAACCCAGCCTGGCAAAGGCGCGGGCAACAGCCATAAAAGGGCGGCAATCTTCTTTATCGGGTGGCGCATCCATCGCAATATAGCTCTCCCTATCACCGCTGACGCGAAAATAGCGGCGAAAACTGGCGTCGCTGGAGGCCGGGACAATGGTGGATGCGGTCAACCCCAGGTCGTCGTGCAACCACGCCTTTAATTCTGCTAATCGTTGGCTCATGGCGGTACTTTTTACCTCATAATGGTTCGATATCCGGCATGCACTCGACCGGTGATTGAAAGGAAGAGGTATTCTATGCGATTTTATGCAGCCTTTAACTGACGGCAAGATGCATCTCCCGGTGATAATTCACAAGTCGCTTCAGCTCGCATGTATGGCGCTAGGCCTTTTGGCGTGGCTGACTATCGCGGCCGCCGCGGACAAGTCCGATGAGATGTGGGGGCTATGCCAGAAGGTCTCACAACCCGACCTTGCGCCCAGTGATAGCGTCACCCTCGCCCAATCCCCCACCTATTTGAGCAGTGATTCCGGGGAAGGCAAGCTGAATGAAATATATACTTTGAGCGGTCATGTCTCTATTCGACGCGGCACACAACATATCGAGGCGGATAAGGCCGTCTATGACAGCCGCACCGGTAGGGTGGATTCCGTAGGAAATGTGCGTTTCCAACAGGGCGGGTTGATCGCGCAAGGAACGGAGGCGCATTTTGACATCAACGCCGGTACGGGCGAGTTGGATTCCGCCCGATACGAATACCTGCAACAACACGCCCACGGACAAGCCGCCACTATCATCCACGAAAACGCCGACCTCACGCATTTGTACCATGCTACCTATACTACCTGCGACCCCGGTCACGTAGACTGGGAATTGCGAGCCCGAGCCGTTACCCTCAATCATGCCGCAGCGGTGGGCGACGCCTATAACGTAAGTTTACGCTTTAAAAACGTGCCATTTTTCTATTTTCCCTACATCAATTTTCCGCTCAACGACGAGCGTAAAACCGGCCTGCTGCCGCCGACTTTGGGATATTCAAATTCCTCCGGCCTCGATCTCGCTATCCCGGTTTACTGGAATATCGCGCCCAATTACGATGCCACCATCACCCCGCGTCTTCTAGGGCAGCGGGGCCTGCTCACCAAAGGGGAATTCCGTTACCTCAGCGACAGCAGTAAAGGAGAGGTTCAAGTCGAATTCCTGCCCGATGACCGAAAGTTCGGCGCCGACCGCGGCACCTTGGAATACCAGAATAAAACCCAGCTCGGCTCGCGCTGGAACAGCAATATCATTGCCAATTATGTCTCGGATGATCGTTTTTTATCAGACTTGGGCAGCAGCCTTGCCACCGCGAGCACTACCCAAGTGGAAAGGCGCATGGACCTCAACTACAATGGCGATTACACTAATTTTCTCGCCCGGGTACAGGGCTACCAGACGCTGGATCCCACGTTGTTGCCCGCCGCCCGACCCTATGAGCGTCTCCCTCAACTACTGGTTACCAGCGCTACGCCTGACCGTCCCTTTGAGGCGACCTACCGCTTCAACGGCGAGTTTGTGCGCTTCGAACGAGAAGCCAGCCTGACCGGTACGCGTCTTAATCTCACGCCTTCACTGGCATGGCCCATAGAGACTCAAGGGTACTTCTTCAAACCCAAGATCAGTGTGAATTACACTCAGTATCAGCTGGATGGCCAGACACCGGGGAATCCGACGGATCCTACGCGTACCACACCGCTTTACAGCATCGATAGCGGCCTGTTTTTTGAACGGGAAACCACCCTCGGCGAACATCATTTTCTACACACCCTGGAACCCCGCCTCTATTACCTGCGGGTGCCTTATCGAGATCAATCCAATCTCCCCATATTCGATACCGCCGACTTCGATTTCAGTTTCGCCCAACTTTTTAGGGAAAATCGTTTTACCGGGCCCGACCGACTGGGCGATGCTAATCAGCTCAGTATCGCACTCACCAGCCGCCTTATCGACCAGGACAGCGGCAAAGAGTGGTTGAGCGGCTCTCTCGGGACAATTATTTACTTGGATAATCGCCGAGTCACGCTGGGAAGCGTGCAACAAGATAGTCAAACTTCAGATCTGGTGGCCGAGGCCAGTACCCACCTTAGCAAACGCTGGTCCTCCACCCTGGATACACAGTGGAATCCCGATTCACATCAGGTCGACGAAGCCGCCGTGCAATTCCATTATCGCAAGGACGATCGGCACTTATTCAATGCCGGCTATCGCTTTTGGGGCGATCAATTGAACCAGACCAATCCCACGTTATTGACCCAAACCGATCTCTCCTTCTTGTGGTTGTTGACGCCCCGTTGGCAATTGTTGGGACGCTGGAACTATTCCCAGCGCGACCACCGCACCTTAGAGACCCTGGCCGGCATTCAATATGAGAGCTGTTGTTGGATATTTCGAGCCGCCAACCGCCGTTACATAAGTGACCTCTCTAGTAATAGCAGCCATTCTCTCTATCTGCAGATGGAACTAAAGGGCTTGGGGAGCATCGGCAAGTCCGCCGAGAACGTGCTGGAACGTGATAATCTAGGCCCTCAGCCGGGACTCTAGCAGGTCAGGGCTTTTATGTGGAACTCATGCCATCACTGTTAGTCTCACATACCACCGAATAGGATAAACTTACAGCTTATGTTACGCTTTGCGGTTCTATGCTGGTTATTTATGAATCTGCCGCTCAATGCGGCCGTCGCCGATACCGCGCCGATCCAGCGTGAAAACGTGGATAAGATCGTAGCGGTGGTCAATGACGATGTCATCACCCGCACCGAGTTGAATAACCGCCTGCACGCCATCAAGGACCAACTCAAAAACCAGTCCTCGCCCCTGCCGCCGGATGCGATACTTGAAAAGCAAGTCTTGGACCGTATGATCCTTGCAAGCTTGCAGCTGCAGCTCGCCGATCACAACGGTATCCGGGTGGATGACGAGACTCTTAACCGCACCATCGAGAGAATCGCCGGGGACAACAAGTTATCACTCCCGGAGTTCCGCGCCGTCCTGGAAAAGGAAGGTTACGATTTCGCCTCTTTCCGCGAGGATATCCGCCGGGAAATCCTCATCAGCCGCGTCCAGCAACGTCAGGTCAATGACCACATCATGGTCACCGAACAGGAGATAGACAACTTTCTTGCCACACAACGCGCTCAGGGCAACATCGGGGCGGAGTATCGAATCGCCCACATTCTCATCGCCGTACCCGATGGCGCTTCGGCCGAACGTATTCAAATCGCGCGCCAGCGCGCCGAAGGTATCCTGGCGAAACTGCACTCAGGTGCCAATTTTCAGGAAATGGCTATTGCTGACTCGGATGGACAACAAGCACTGCAGGGCGGCGACTTGGGCTGGCGAAAGCTTGGGGAACTACCTACCTTATTTGTAGACTCCGTGTCGCGCATGAAGACCGGCGACATCAGCGACCTGATCCGCAGCCCTAGCGGCTTTCATATAATCAAACTCATGGAGCAACGTAACAACGAGCAACATATCGTCACTCAAACCCATGCGCGCCATATTCTGATTCGCACCGATGAACTTACCAGCGACGAAGCGGCGCGGACAAAACTGAGTGATTTGCGCCAACGCATAGAAGCCGGCGCGGATTTCACCGAGTTGGCCCGCAAGTATTCCAATGATACCGCCAACGCTAATAATGGCGGCGATCTGGGGTGGATCAATCCCGGAGAGATGGTGCCGAACTTTGAAGAACAAATGGACAAATTGGCGACGGGGGAAATCAGTCAGCCGTTTAAAACCGATTTCGGTTGGCACATCGTGCAGGTACTGGAGCGGCGCAGCCACGACAATACCGACACCTTCGTGCGCAGCCAGGCCCGTGACACTCTCCGTCAGCGCAAAACCGAGGAAGAATTACAATCGTGGTTAGCGCGTTTACGCGATGACGCCTATATCGAAAATCGTTTGGTTACCCCTTAATATTTACACCTAATAGACAAAGTAACCGAAGGATTCCTTGCAAGACATATGTTGCTGAATCCATAGTGATGCAATAGCCTGATGAACATGACCGCCGTGCCTCGTATCGCCATCACCCCCGGGGAGCCTGCCGGCATCGGCCCAGATCTCTGTATCATGCTCACCCGGCAAGCTCACGATGCCGAGTTGGTAGCCGTCGCCGATCCCGCATTGCTGAAACTGCGTGCCGCGCAACTGGGCCTGGTGCTGAACCTCGATAACTGCAATCTTGCGCAGCCTCCCCAGCCTCAAGATCGGGATACCCTCAAGGTCATGCCGCTCAAAATGCGCAACCCGGCCAGCTGCGGCAAGATCGATCCAGACAATGCCGCATATGTGCTCGACAGCCTGCGTATCGCTGCCCGTGGCTGCCAAAACGGCGACTTCGCGGCCATGGTCACGGGACCGGTACATAAAGGGACCATCAACGAAGCCGGCATTCCTTTTTCGGGCCACACGGAATTTCTCGCCGACCTCACCGCAACACCGCAAGTCGTGATGATGCTGCTTACCGAAGGATTGCGCGTAGCGCTGGCCACCACCCATTTGCCGCTCAAAGATGTCAGTGCCGCTGTCACCGCGCCGCGCCTGGAAAGCGTGATCCGCATCTTGTACCGCGATTTGCGGTTCCGCTTCGGCATAGCGCATCCCCGCATATTGGTTTGTGGTCTCAACCCTCATGCCGGAGAAGGCGGCCACCTTGGAAACGAGGAGCGAACGATTATCGAACCTGTGCTCCGCAGCTTGCGGGGCGAAGGGATGGCGTTAACCGGTCCGCTGCCTGCCGATACCTTGTTCATTCCTAAATATCTCGATCAAGCCGATGCCGTACTCGCCATGTATCACGATCAGGGTCTGCCGGTATTAAAGTATAAAGGCTTCGGCAAAGCAGTGAATGTTACCTTGGGGCTGCCCATCGTTCGCACCTCGGTAGACCATGGCACCGCACTGGACCTGGCCGGCAGCGGTCAAGCAGATTGCGGAAGCCTGGAGGCGGCATTAACATTGGCTATCGAAATCGCGCGACGCGAGGGAATAATGTGACCAGCCCCGCGCATCGCCCTCGCAAACGTTTCGGGCAAAATTTTCTACATGACCCCGCTGTCATCGAGCGCATCGTTCGCAACGTCAATCCCCGATGGGGCGAACGCTTGGTGGAAATCGGGCCGGGTTTAGGAGCGCTCACCCGACCCTTGCTTACCGCAGCCGGCCGGCTGGATGTAGTCGAAATCGATAGAGATGTCATACCCCTTCTGCAGGATAATTGTGCGGGGCTAGGCGAATTACATATCCGCAACTCGGACGCATTGCGATGCGATTTTGTATCCTTGGCGGCGGGAGAAGCCGTGCGCCTGGTGGGTAATCTTCCCTATAACATCGCCACGCCGTTGATATTTCATATCTTAAATCAACTATCCGCGATTCGCGATATGCACTTCATGGTTCAGAAAGAAGTGGCTCTACGACTCGCGGCCGCAGCTGACACGGAACATTATGGCCGGCTCAGCATCATGGTACAGCTGCACTGCGCTGTGGACTTACTGTTTAGCGTGCGACCCGGGGCCTTCAAACCGGCGCCAAAAGTTGACTCGGCAGTGGTACGCCTCACGCCCCATTGCGAGATGCCAGTAAAGATCAACGACCGGCACCGCTTCGCTGAACTGGTAAGCCGCGCCTTTTCGCAACGGCGCAAGACCCTGCGCAATGCCCTCAGGGGTTGGTTAGCGGCGGAGGAGATAACGTCGCTGGGTATCGATCCTATTCGGCGACCCGAAACCTTAACGCTGGCCGATTATGCGGCACTGAGCAATGTCCCGAAGAAAAATGGGGCATGAGCAGGGAAGGGATAAGAAGCCTATGATGCTTCTAGATTCACCCTTCCATCTCTTCTCATGTCGAATCAATCCCGAATAGCTTCTACCTCAAGGTCGATATTCATTTCATCACCGACGGCGGGCACGGCGAACTTCACCCCGAAATCAGAACGCTTTATGGTGGCAGCGGCGTCGAAACCGCAGCGGTATTGTTCTTTCTTAGGATCCATTGGATTGATGCCGCAATTCATGCGTTTTACCTTCAAAGTGACTGGCTTGGTGATGCCGGAGATGGTGAGATTACCTTCCACCACCGCCGAAAAATCCTTGTTGATGTTCACCTTGGTGGATTTATAGGTAATATCAGGAAACTCGGTGGCGTTTAAAAAATCCGGTGAACGCAGATGATCGTCACGCTTATCGTACCCGGTATTGACCGATGCCGCGTCGATTACGACTTCCACCGAACCGGTATGCTTGGCATCATCAATCATCAGTTTACCGGAGGTTTTGCCGAAACGGCCGTGCATGGTGGAAAACCCAAGATGATTAATGGTGAAATTTGGAAAGGTGTGCAGCGGGTCAATGGTATAAGAATCCGCCGCAATTGCGGTCAAAGGTAATACGGAAAACGCAACGACACTTATAATCTTTACCATGTTTAACCTCCTGTTAGTTTAACCACCCAATTATTTTACAGCGGTATCCCACCCGCAACACTCCACGCTAACCACACAGCAATTCCGGCCGGGGCGCCAGCCAATACCAAAGTTGTCAAAGTTTGCAACCAACGCGGCCATTGAGGTGACACCGGCATTCGCGCACAAACTAGTACGAACGCCAGTATTATCAAAGTATACCATGGTACCTTGGCATAGACGTGGCCACTGATCCCGATCAATCCAAGCAAAATACCGGACGGCAACAACACCATGGAGCCGACTTTGGTCTTGCGTATAAAAGTTACAAACACGCTTAGCGCGCCTGCCGCCGCGCCCAATGCCAAGCCTAATTGGCCGAGCAACGCTGAAGCCCCCAATAAGGTCGCCGCCCCGGTTCCAAATCCCAAGGCTACAACGGCGCTCATAGCATTAACAGGCTTCGAGCGCAGCGATTCCATACCGGCCACACACCACCCGCAATACAAAACACTGCCCACACCCAGCAGCCACATATCTACCCCTTCGCGGCGTTGCAGCGCGGGCCATATCACCCACAACACTGCCGTCGCCGCAAGGCCAAATAATATTGCCGGTAACCACCGGCGCCCCCCTGGATAGATATCCAATATCAATCCTAATCCAACAGCGGCGAAGCCCAAGGCAAGAACCTTTCGTACGCTGGTCCACGGCTGAAATTGAAACCCGACCGTTAAATACACCGATGCAACGAAGCCCACCATTAGGGCTAAGCCAGTCCAATACCAACCCAAGCGATTAAGTAATAGGCCAGCTATCAACGCCGCGCCGAATGGAATGATACCGGACTGGAAAGCAGGGTTCGTCAACATCTCATGCATAGCCATTATCATTAATCAAGACCCACTGTTTCCTTGCCGAGTGTGAAGACATCAAACAGCCGAGGAAACTCAGTGGCGAAGAGGATCTTTAGGGACAGAAACGCATAGTAAGGATGATGGATTTTGTCATGCCGCTGAATTAGCTGCAGTGCGAAGTCTTGGCGATAGGACGCCAACCTGCTCATCACACCAATCCTCAATGGATTGGAGATCTGATTTGGCGAACAAGATTCGCTCTTCGACATTAAAAGTGGAAACTGGAATTTGACGCATGTCCGCTGTCCCTGTTATTCGTCGATTTACCCGTATTCTAGCAAACAATGCGACGCAACTAGCACCTGTCTTTTATCCATCCCAGGATTTACCCTAAATTTTTCGCTAAAAACAATTTCGTTTATTGATTGACTTGTTGGGTCGCCACTTGCAGTTAACGGCGCTAGAAATCCCCGGCCGCCTACTTGGCTTGGGTTTGGCCTGTTCTTTTCGGTTTAATAGCGAGTAACGTTCAGAGCGCTACGGGCATTTGACAGCGGAGAGAGGTCCCCCTATGTGGCGGCCAAGCTTCTGGCCATTACATTGAGGCCTTCCACACCCTCCAAAATACGCCCCATCACCATCACGGTCTGAATCTCTTGCAGACCCAATTTGTCCAAGAGATGATCTGGTACTTCGTGGGTTGGCGCATCGCCGATGCCATGCCCCTTTAACATACGGTCAGCGAGCAGTACCAAGCGCGGATATAGTGCATGCGGCCCGTCATAATCTTCACGGTGATGATGTCGTACCGAGACGATAACCTCCTCCGGCATGTTCCATTTTTCCAGTAGCCAAGCCCCCAATTCGCTATGATCGATGCCCAGCGCTGCGTGTTCCTGTTCAAGGATAGGCGTATTGGGATTATCGCTGATCAAATTATTCAATATACAAAATTCGTGTTTGAACAAATGGCCCAACAACAAAAATCCGAAATTGTGCAATAGGCCGGCAAGATAGCTCAAGCCAGCCGGGGGACGCGATGAAGAGGGTAATTCGCGACTTAAGGCCTGTACCAAGGCAGCGCTGTAGGTCGCGTGCCGCCAAAAGGCGCTCAAACCCAAAGGACCGATAACAGGGACCCTGAAGGGGCGGGCCGTGGCGATCCCCAATGCCAGATTCATGACCATTTCAAAGCCCAATACCCTGGAAATGGCGGTTTGTATGGAGTCGATCTTGCCTTGATAAGAAAAAAAGGGTGAACGCGCATAGCGTATTACTTGTGCAGCCAGGCTAGGATCTAACTCCACCAGCTTGCCGAGTTTTTCCGCACTGGCATTGGGATCCGCACGAAGCTCGGTAAGCTTAAAGGCCAGCTGTGGCATGGCGGGCAAGTCTTGGATCTTTTGAACGCGTTTTTTTATATCCACCTCGGCATCCGGCCCCTCCTGCTCGGTAACGGTTGAAACAGCGGATCCCTCTTTACCAATCCGACTGGCAAAATCGCCTGCCAACCAGGCGCCATTCAACAGATTAAAAAAATCCTTGCCACTGATTTCGATGAGATTTTTGTCGTCACCCGCAGGGAAATAAACCCTAGCAGCGCCCGTTAGCGCATCATCGACAATGGTTCTAATACCGTATGTTTCGCCCAAGGGAGGAACAAAGCGCGGTAAACAATCAGGGAAAGCCCTTTTGATATCCGACTCCTCGGCCAAATCAATTTTGCGATACATCAGTTTGCTTAAGATGTCCCCATCCACACCATGCGTGGCAGGCACCACCACCAAGACTAAACCGAGCTCATCCTTAAGTACGACGGGTTTGGCTATAAATGAGGGCGATATCCCTCCCTCTTCAGCGGCTTGGAGCAATGAGACAAAAGGGGGTAGTTCATGCACATCGTAAATGATGTGCCTCCTATCAAGATAGGTCTTTACCTTCTCCGCAATCGCCATTCGCCAGCTCCTCATTCACGTCGTATTGCATTCCTAGCAGGTACTTTCACTGGCGCTCGACATCCCTATGGCTGACCAATAAAATCCATCTGCCCTGGTATTCTCAGGGAATTCCCTTCATGCCCCCTACTCACAATATCGGCCGCAACCTCGCGAAATTGAAGCGTTACCGTCTGAGGCCTTATCCATACCTTTCAGTTGGCTGGCTTTACGAGCATCTACCAAGCGTTCCGATCAGTAATCGCTAATAACCTGAACTCACATGCAAAAATGGAAACAACTTTGGCATTGCTAAGTGTTTATAAAGTCTATAAAATATAGAACAAATGGAGATTTCACTACAACGTATTGGGATGGATCGTCGCCAGAAACAGGCCCATCCTTGGTTAAATATTCATTGCCTCCGTGGTAGAAGGCGTGCGTATCGCCGCGTAGCTGATACGAACAATCCGTCACTAACATTGGACTGGCATCAACCGCGCTTACTCTACATTACCTTGGCGATCTTGTTTCTGTGCTTCGTGGACGCGCACAACACTCTGCAATTGTTATGGCAGGGCGCGCAGGAAGCCAATCTTTTGATGGACATCCTCATCCGCAGGAGCATGGTATTATTTTTGGCCGTCAAATTGGGCTTGACGGCTATATGTATGATAGTCCTGGTAAGCTATCACCATATCCTATTGTTTAACCTGATACGTATCAGGCACGTCATCTATTCGATATTTGGCATCTATGTAGGATTGATCGGCTACGAACTTGTCATCTGGCCTGAAACAAGCGTTCCGTTTTTGTTGATCCTCACTAAAGAAGACTACAGCGCCATCAGTTCAGCTTTGCATTCACTGTTATAATCCGCGCTTTATTCTATAGTTCACCATGAAATGTGGCTTAGAGGAAACTCGCGGCAACGCAGTGAGTTATTGCGGTCTATATATCTCAACCCGGGGTGTTGCACACCTCCGCGTAATCGCTGTACCCCGCAAAGCTGGCGTTATCGCCACATACCCGACATTCATCATTACGGGCAAGCTTGAATTGATTAAACGAGCCCTGTAGTGCATCGTAATAAAGCAACTTGCCCACCAGCGGATCACCCAAATCAAGCAACACTTTTAGGGTCTCCACCGCTTGAAGAATCCCGAGCACTCCCGGCAACACCCCCAGCACCCCGATCTCAGAACAAGAGGGAGCCAACTCGGCTGGCGGTGGTTCAGGGAACATACACCGATAACAACCACCTCGCCGCTTTTCATAGCCGGGCCAGAATACGGTAATTTGCCCTTCAAAGCGGTAAATCGCGGCATGAATATTAGGGATGCCCAGTTTGACGCAGGCGTCATTAACCAGATAACGGGTTGGCAAATTGTCGGAACCGTCCACTACCACATCGTAATTGGAGAGAATTTCCTCCACATTGCTACTATCCAATCGGGTCTCGTAACCAACGATCTTGACTCGTGGATTGAGTGACTCTAAGGCCTCACGGGCTGAGGCCACCTTCGAGGTATTGATTCGGGACTCGGTGTGGATGATCTGTCGCTGCAGATTACTGCGGTCCACCACATCGTGATCGACTAGACCCAAGGTGCCGACTCCGGCCGCCGCCAGATAAAGAGAAGACGGTGAACCCAAGCCGCCAGCACCGATCAACAGCACCTTGCTGTCCATGAGCTTTAACTGCCCCTTTTCACCCACCTCAGGCAATAGTAAATGCCGCGAATAGCGTTCCCGTGCATCATCGTCCAGCCCCCTCGGCATCTCGAAAGGTAGACCATTATTTTTCCAGCGGTTAAAGCCGCCCGCCATCGACTTCACATTACTATAACCGAGATTCTGCAAGGTCTCAGCCGCAAACAACGAGCGCAATCCACCGGCACACATCACCACCACGGTTTGATCAAATTCCGGCATAGCATCTTCAATACGCAGTTCAAGAAAACCGCGGCCCATGCGTAAGGCTCCCTTGGGGCTACCGTTGGCGATCTCATCCGCCTCACGTACATCAAGCAACACCGCCCCTTGCTTATGCAAGGCCAATGCCTCTTGCGGCGTCACTTCAGGGATGGCATTCTTCAGTTCCGCCAAGCGACGATCTTTCCCCTTCATTCTTCAGATCCTCCAGATTAACCGCAGCGACGGCTGCCGCATATCAAGGCTCGATACGCCTGTAAAAATTCGCAATATCTATTCATAGAGAAGTAGATGATAGGTTTTATGTCGACAGCCACTGTCAAATTCTTAAGATTCATTCAGGTAAACCGCTTAACTAATCGGATTCTAGTTACAGGCAAATTCACAGGCTTTATCTTACCATAGACCCGCCATCCTCCTAACTATTCAGCAAACTCCCTACTGAGCTAATTTATGATACAGGTAGCGGAGTTCTGTTTAAGTGCCACTTCCACGCCGAATAGCATTATTCATTGATTAAACAATAATTTCAGCAGACGATGCTAAACATCACGCCACCGCCATGGGCTGCGGATGTGTATGGAGACCCGTACCAGGATGGATGATCAATTAACCACTCTGGCGAGCCGTCTATTTTTGGCGCTATTCGCCGGCGGCATCATCGGCTTCGAGGGTACTTATCTCATGGTAAATCTGCGGGCGTTCGCACTCATATCCTGGTCTACAGCGCCTCTACGCTGCTGGTATTGGTCTCAGTCTATCAGCGGCTGCTGTCTGGCGTCCCAATTGCAACCCTGTTCATCGATCCTACGCGCATGGCGCAAGGCCTTATGACCGGCATTGGCTTCCTGGCTGCCGGGGTTATCATCAAGGAACGTTTCACGGTCAGGGGACTAACCATTGCCGTGTCTACCTGGATCACAACGGCCATCGGAATCGTGATCGGGATGGGCATATACTCCGCCGCCGGCCTGGGTGTCGCTCTCACACTTGGCGCCTTGGCCGTGTTTCGCTGGGTGGAAGCTATCATGCCTGCGCATCGTTATGCCAAGCTAATGGCGCGCTTTCAACGCCAAAATCAACTTACCCTCGACGAACTGTGCGAGGTTATCAAGGCCCATGACATATTCCCCGGTAACCCCAGTTATCAACTGGCGGAAGAAGGCAAGATTTTCAAGTATTCGATGACCATTCGTACCCACAATGCCGGCAATTTGCATCTTCTCTCCGACACCCTGGGTAAGATGAATCAGGTCAAAGAATTCAGCATCATTCCCACAGGCGACCAAGCACCATTAATCGGCATTTTCGCACGGACCTCCCACCAACTGCGCCGCCAGTGCTCGCAACTTCTGCGGTGTCCCCACATCGTGCCACACCCCTTGATAGGTCTCGCCGCTCACTTGCCCCAACGTCATGGCGCGACGCAACAAGGGTGCAAGCGGAAACGCCCCGGCAGCACAGTCGGCAAACAATGCCGGATGATACACGCCGATGCCGCTGAAGGTTGAGCGCATTGCACCCTCAGTGTATACAGCCCCGTCTACCAACACAAAATCTCCGTGGGGATGATGCGCCGGATTGGCTACCAGCACCACATGAGCAAGTCCGGCGAGTTGCGTCGGCAGGCGATTAAATGGGTAATCCGTGAAAATATCGCCATTGATCACCAGAAACGGTGTTGACCCCAACAAGGGCAAGGCCTGATTGATACCGCCGCCGGTATCCAAAATCTGCTTCCCTTCTCGGGAATAATGAATGGAAAGGCCATAGCGACTGCCGTCACCCAGAAAGGCCTCAATCTGTTCCCCCAAGTAACCAAGATTTATGACAATTTCTTTTATTTCGGCATGAGCCAGAGCTTTGAGATGATATTCGATCAAGCAATGCTGGCCGATGCGGAGGAGGGGTTTGGGTGTCGCGTCTGTTAGGGGGCGCATACGCTCACCGCGGCCCGCCGCCAAGATCATCGCCTTCATTTTGCGCCTCCTAACCTATGCCACAGCATTATGAGTACGCCCGCTACGACATCAGAAATCTTCCGCCTTTTGTTCCCGTCGCAACAAGGCCTTCACTGCGGCGCGAGGCGCCAATCCCTCATACAGCACATGATAAACCTGCTCGGTGATCGGCATTTCCACTCCATATCTGACCGCCAAACCCCGCACTTCGCGGGTGGCGTAAACACCTTCGGCCGCTTGCCGCACACTGGCGCGGGCCTCTGCTAGCGATTCGCCACGGGCCAGTGCCAAGCCCACCCGGCGATTACGTGATTGATCATCGGTACAGGTAAGCACTAGATCACCCAATCCGGCCAAACCCATTAACGTCTCGCGCCGTCCACCCAATACCACTCCCAACCGCATCATCTCCGCCAGACCCCGGGTGACCAAGGCTGCCCGAGTATTGGCTCCGAATCCCAACCCATCCGCGATACCCGCGGCGATGGCCATTACATTTTTTACCGCACCGCCCACCTCCACGCCCACTACGTCATCGCTGGTATAGGCGCGAAAATGGTCATTGCGCAAGTATGCCGCCAGATCGGTGGCGAAATCTGCCGTCGTAGAGGCCACGGTCACTGCTGTGGGCAAGCCCATGGCCACTTCCCTGGCAAAGGTCGGCCCCGATACCACCGCAGTTGACCGCGACGCCCCCAACACCTCCTCAGCCACTTCATGCAGCAATTTAGCGCTACCGGGCTCCATGCCCTTGCTTACCCATGCTACCCGCGCACCCGCCGTCAAATGCGGTGAGATTATCTGCAATAAGTCTCGGAAACCCTGGGTAGGTACCGCCAACAAGATCTCACTCGCCTCACGTACGGCCCGATGAATGTCGCATTCAATGCATAATTGCGGCGGGAGAGGAATCTCGTCAAGATAACGAGGGTTACGACCCTGCGCCGCCATTTCGGCCAGCAAAGCAGCATCGCGTCCCCACAAAATGCAGGTTTGTCCGTTGCCAGCCAACAAGATGGCTAGAGCCGTGCCCCAGGAACCGGAGCCCAACACCGCGATGGCGGGACGGATGGGGCTCACCTAGCACCTCCCTTTCTTAGATCATGGCTGCGGGCGGCCAATACAATGCTCGGCGCCTAAACACGCTTTAATGTTTACTTTCACCCGCCTGCGCGGGTTTTCCTTGCTCCAGGTGCTGACGATACAAGGCGTCGAAGTTGAGCGGCGCCAATAGCAACTGGGGGAAACCGCCGCGCGTAACCAAATCGGATACCACTTCGCGGGCATAGGGAAACAAGACATGCGGGCAATAACTGCCTATCATCGCGGCCACCTGAGCCTCATCATAGCCCTCGATGTTAAATATGCCTGCCTGTTGTACTTCCACCAGATAAGCGGTTTTATCCTTAAGCTTGGCGGTCACCGTAAGGCTCAGCAGCACCTCGTGGGTGTTTTGGTTTAAAGCCGTTGCTGAATTGCTTATTTGCAAACTGACATCCGGCTCCCATTTCTCCAGAAATACCTGGGGGGAATTGGGCATCTCGAAAGAGAGATCCTTGACATATATCTTTTGAATCGTAAATTGTGTCGGCCCATCTTGCTTGGATGCTTCCGCCATTCTCTAAGTCCTCCCCGATCGCCCTAATTACTCGCTACGTTAACGAGTCCGTATTTACCTCGGATTTCAGTGTAACTATCCATCCCGCCATCCAACTATCGCATGCGGATAGAGCCTCGCTATTTAACCACCGGCAGATCTGCGCTACGCCACGCCAATATACCACCACTAAGCTTATACACCCGCTCAAATCCGTGCTTACGCAACAACACGCCAGCATGCGCCGAGCGTTGTCCCGTACGGCAGTACACGATCAAAGGCAGCGACTTGTAGGTATCCAATTCTTGCAAGCGTTCCTCCATCAAACCATAGGGGATATGAACGGCGTTGAGCACGTGACCTTCGAGATATTCCTTGTCCTCACGCACATCCACCGCAACCGCACCTTCGTGATTGATCAGACGTACCGCCTCTTGAGGCTTGATGTCCCGAAACCCTAACACTCGGCGTTTTGAGGTGTCGACTATCAGCAACGCCACAATCACCGCCAAGGCAAGCACCAATAACCAATGGTTAATGGCAAATTCGCCTAAATGTCCCACAAAAATCCAAGCTCGGCGACTGAATCAAAAACCGCGCCGTAACGGCAAGAGGCAAGCTTTGTTTCTGGCATAACTACTATTCGTCCGAAACAATATCGCTCAGGTATCCTGATGGCAAAAGACGTCTCGCATCATTCCGATCAATCGCAAAGTACGTTTGTCTCCCACCCGATAATAGACCCGGTTGGCGTGTTTACGCGTGACCAAAATCCCTTTCCCCCGCAAAATACCTAGATGCTGGGATATATTACTTTGCGAGGTTCCGACTATCTCCACAATATCTTGCACACTAATCTCCCCACTCCCCAGAGCGCATAGAATCTTCAACCGCAATGGATGGGACATCGCCTTGAGTGAACGCGCCGCCTGCTCAATATCTTGGTCATCCGTAGGCAATGCGGCATTCATATCATCCATATTTTTTACCTCTACGATTGCGTTATCCAGCCATGACCAACCACACGGCTCATTTTATGCTGCCTTTAAACGGGAAAGATTATACAATCAGCGCCCAGTCTGAGGAAACTCAAGGTCACACCGGCCATTATTACGATCGCCGAGTGCGCCAGTAATCACAAAGAAATGGGCGTACCTCATTAAATTTTCCCGGCGCGGATATTCTTCGATATGTTTGGTGAATTATGAGTAAACTAACTGGTAAACCTGTCGTTTTGATAGTGCTGGACGGCTGGGGTTACAGCGAGAGCCGTGAAGCCAACGCCATACTCAATGCCAAAACGCCCGTATGGGATCGCCTCTGGCAGGCATACCCCCATCTATTGATTCGCTGTTCCGGTACCGACGTGGGCTTACCCGCGGGACAAATGGGAAATTCCGAGGTGGGTCACCTTAACTTGGGCGCGGGCAGGATCGTGCACCAAGAATTCACCCGGATCAGCCATTCCATCAAGAGCGGGTCGTTTTTCACCAATCATATCCTCACTCATGCCGTGGATCAGGCCATAGCGAATAACAAAGCGGTACATATTTTGGGCTTGCTCTCGCCAGGCGGCGTGCACAGTCATGAAGAACACATTCAAGCCATGGCCAAACTCGCCGTGGAACGCGGCGCCTTTCAAGTATACCTGCATGCCTTTCTCGATGGGCGCGATACACCGCCCAAGAGCGCGGCCGTTTCCTTACGGGGAATGCAGGATACCTTCAAACAACTCGGCGCCGGACGCATCGCCTCCATCATCGGCCGCTATTACGCCATGGACCGCGATCACCGCTGGCCGCGCATTCAAGCCACCTATGACCTGCTGACCCAAGGAAAAGGCTACCGTGCGCCCGACGCCCTCGCCGCCTTGGAAATGGCCTATGCGCGCAATGAGAGCGACGAATTCATGCAGGCCACCGCCGTCGTGCCGCCAGGCGAACAGCCGGTGAAGATCGCCGATGGCGACATAGTAATCTTCATGAATTACCGCTCGGACCGTGCAAGGCAAATTACCCGTCCTTTTATTGAGGCCGATTTTTCTGGATTCCACCGGAGTGTCACCCCCACGCTTGGCGCCTTTGTGTGTCTGACCGAGTACAACGAGCATTTCCACGTCCCGGTGGCCTTTCCTCCTGAACGATTGCGCAATACCTTCGGAGAATACATCGCCAGACTCGGGCTACATCAACTGCGTATTGCCGAGACCGAAAAATATGCTCACGTCACCTTTTTCTTCAACGGCGGAGTAGAACAACCTTATCCGGGAGAAGACCGGATTTTGATACCTTCTCCCAATGTCGCAACCTATGACCTATTGCCGGAGATGAGTGCTCCCGAGGTCACGGACAAACTGGCCGCAGTCATCAAAAACGGACACTACGATGCCATCATCTGCAACTATGCCAACGCAGACATGGTGGGCCATACCGGCTCCTTCGAGGCGGCGGTCAAGGCTATCGAAGTTATAGACGCCTGTTTGGGACACCTGATCGCCGCCGCGCATCAGGCGGGTTGCGAACTGATCATCACCGCCGACCACGGCAACGCCGAGCAAATGCGCGATGACGTTAACAATCAAGCACATACCGCGCATACCTGCAATCCGGCACCCTTCATCTATGTCGGGCGTCCCGCCGAAACACCGTGTGCCACCGGCACCCTGGCGGATATTGCCCCTACCATGCTATATATCATGGGTATCGATAAGCCCCCGGAAATGAGCGGGCAATCCCTGATTAAGCTTAAAGGCCACTAACCACCGGCCCCGGTTTGGAGCTGCAAGGATCACGGCAGAGCATTTTGAAGCGATTCATCTGGACCAGCCTGCTCCTTACCTGCCTGATCTTGATAGAGTCCGGGGTAGAGGCCGCACCGTCACTGGGCACTACGCAAGCCAAGGCTAAGGAGGCCGAGCTCGAACGTTTGCGCAATACCATCCGCGAACTCAGCGACAATCTCGGCACCCTGCGTAATCAGCACCAAGAAGAACGCGCCAAACTGCGTACCCTGAACCAAAAAATCAACCAGATAAACCAGGCCCTTCACGATACGGAAGAGCAACGTGGTCAACAGGCCGACAATCTGATGGAACTGCAGCAGCAGAGGAAGGCCGAGCAATACCAACTGGCTCGTCAACGCCAGGCTTTGGCCCAACAGCTGCGCGCCGCCTATCTCCTGGGAAAACAAAGTTCACTTAAATTACTACTCAACGCCACGGAACCCGCGGAACTCCAACGCAGTCTCAGGTATTACGATTATTTTTACCGCAGCCGCGGCCAACAAATCACGAACATCAAAGACACCTTGCTTAAACTCAACACCCTGGAACGAACCATTCAAGGCAATCAACAGAAGTTGGATGACCTGCTCGACCACCAGCGTTCTCAGCGCGAGGCGCTCCAGATATCCCGGCGCGAGCGCAATACCCTGCTAGCGGATCTCAACCGCGATATCCAAAATACCAGGCAACGCCTAAGCCAATTGAAAGAGGATGAACAATCCCTGCAGGAACTGGTGAAGCGCCTGCGTCGCGCCTTGGTTGAGATACCCACCCCCCGCGGACCGGGTAAATCTTTTGCTCAATTGAAAGGACAACTTCACCTACCCGCCGAGGGTGTCATTGCCGTCCGCTTCGGTGCGCCGCGCCAGAATGGGCTATTGAAATGGCAGGGAATCATTATAGATGCCGCCGACGGCGCCGATGTCAGTGCGGTAGCCGCGGGACGCGTGGTATTCGCCGATTGGCTACGTGGTTTCGGTCTGTTGCTCATCCTCGATCACGGTGGCGGCTACATGAGTCTCTATGGTTATAACCAAGGCTTGCGCAAAAACGTTGGAGATTCGGTCAAGGCCGGCGAACTCATCGCTACCGTAGGGAACAGCGGCGGGCGCAACCAATCGGGGCTGTATTTCGAGATCCGCCGTCAAGGCTCGCCGGTCGACCCACTAATCTGGTGTAAAGGCAAATAAGGCGACAACAACCGTATCTCTTGAAAATGTAATCAGATAACTTGTATCCTCTACCAGCATTTTTGGCCCATAACAACCGGCCGCGGAGTTTTCCATGAACGACAGTAAACGCAATTTTCTCGTCCTTTTTCTCGGCATAGCATTGGGCATATCCATCGCCATCGGTCACGGCGTATGGGCGGAGCGCGGTACGGCGCCCGCCGATTCCAGTATTCCGCTTGATGATCTTCGTGCTTTTACCGATGTATTTGCCAAGATCAAGAGCGATTACGTCGAGGAAGTTGACGATAAAACCCTATTGGAATACGCCATCAGCGGCATGCTATCCAACCTCGATCCTCACTCCAATTATCTCGATGCGGAAGCCTACAAAGAGCTCCAAGTGGGCACTACCGGTGAATTCGGCGGCCTGGGGATAGAAGTCACTATGGAGAACGGTTTCGTCAAGGTCATGTCCCCCATCGACGACACGCCCGCGCAGCGCGCCGGTATCCGTTCCGGAGACCTGATCATTCGCCTCGACGAAACCCCGGTGAAGGGCCTGACTCTCAAGGATGCAGTGGATCTGATGCGCGGCAAACCCGGCACGGACATCTTGCTCACTGTTATTCGCGAAGGCGAAGAAAGGCCGCTGAAATTTACTCTGACCCGTGCCATCATTAAGGTGAAGAGCGTCAAGAGCCGTACTCTCGAGAAAGGCTATGGGTATCTACGCATCACGCAGTTCCAATCTCATACTCCGGAATACCTCATGGAGGCCCTCAGCAAGCTCAAGAAGGACAATAAAGGTACCCTGAAAGGGGTAGTGCTGGACCTGCGCAACAACCCCGGCGGCGTATTGAGCGCGGCGGTATCGGTAAGCGATGATTTTATCAATAGCGGCTTGATCGTCTATACCGAGGGACGAATCAAAGACTCCGACGTAAAATTCAAGGCTACGCCCGGTGATGTACTTGACGGTGCCCCCATGGTGGTATTGATCAACGCCGGTTCCGCCTCCGCCTCGGAAATCGTCGCCGGCGCCCTGCAGGATCACCACCGGGCGGTCATCATGGGCGAGAAATCCTTCGGCAAGGGTTCGGTACAAACCATTGTGCCGATCAGCGCCGACACCGCCTTGAAGCTGACCACCGCCCGTTACTTCACCCCGTCGGGCCGTTCCATCCAGGCTGAAGGTATCGTTCCTGATATCGCCCTGAGCGACGTCAAGCTCAGCGCCGCCGACAAGCCGGAATTCGATCCGGTGAAAGAGGCCAACTTGACCGGACACTTGGCCAACCCGAATAAAGATGCGGATGTAGCCAATGGCAAAAAGACCAACACCAGTGAAAAATCCCCCGCTAATGGCGTCCAACAGGATAAAGCCGATAAGAACAAGGATGAAATGCCCTCGGTCAATAATGACTATTATTTGTACGAGGCGCTAAACTTGCTCAAAGGGCTCAGCTACCTAGAGGTAGACCAAAAGGATTCGGAAAGCGCTAAGTCTGATTAGAATAACCGCTCTACGGGACTGATATACGGCCTAGCCCCGAGGCATGAAAGAGACGCTAGCATTTTGGCTGTTGCTGAGCCTGTTGCTACCATACTGCGGGTTGGCTGAAGCGTCGCGCCGCTTCAGCCACTCCCCCGCTAACAATCGCAGCTAATTTCTATACTATATCCATAAAATCAATGCGTCTAGATATAGTGGTAACGATTTTTAGTATCTAGGCCTATTTATATCGGTTTAAATTATAATCTTTTGATATGTATTTATTTTTTTCCTTCCGAAAAATGATTGACAGATTAATTCTTCACGTTTATTCTTTTGCCCAATCCCATATCTTGTGTTTTCTATTTTTTGGAAGAATCCCTCCGGAACAATTGAATTAGGAAAGGACAAGGATTGTTCAGTATAACGGCTTTACTACTGCATACGGCTTCGCGCCGGCATGAAAAAGCCTCTGTTATATAGCCTGTTACTGAGCCTGCTACTACTTTCCTGCGTGGCGGTGGAATCGTCGCCCTCTTTCAGCTACTCCGAGCCTAGCATCGTTATCATTATTGATGACATTGGCAATAATCTAAGCAATGGCCTGCGCGCCGTGCAGTTGCCTGGGTCAGTAAACTGCGCCTTCTTACCCCATACCCGCTATACCCGGCGATTGGCGATCGCCGCTCATAAGCTCAATAAAGAGGTGATGCTCCACCTCCCCATGGAAGCAGAAAATGAACAATCTCCCGGCCCTGGCGCATTGACCTTGGCCATGACTCAAGAGGAGTTTATCACTACCTTCCAAGATGACCTGGCGGCCGTCCCTTATGCGGCGGGGGTAAACAATCACATGGGCAGCCTCCTTACCCGCCACCCGGGGCACATGTCATGGTTGATGCAGGAGATCTACCACCAAGGCAATTTATTCTTCGTGGACAGTCGCACCACCGTGGCTACCGTCGCGCAACAAGTCGCGCAAGAAAGCGACGTTCCCAGTCTTCGCCGTAATATCTTCCTCGATAACGACCAGCGCCCGGAGGCTATCGCCCAACAGTTTGCCCATTTGTTGGCCTTGGCCAAACGCAACGGCAGCGCCGTCGCCATCGGCCACCCCCATCCCGCTACGCTGCATTTTCTAGAACAACAACTGCCCCACCTCGGCGAACAGGGCGTCCAACTGATCTCGGCCTCTCAATTGATCGCACTCAAGCAACATCCTAAAACAATTTATGCCGCCAAAACCCTGGAGATATCCCCTGTTGGGATTGTCGTTACCCAGTAGCTCTCAACCGGTCTCTTGGCTTTCAAGGCCCGCATAACAATAATCTAGCTTTAACATTGAGCCCCGAACTCACTAAGGAGATCGCAACATGGCTAAGGTTCTCGTCCCCCTCGCCAATGGCTGCGAGGAACTGGAAGCAGTTACGATCATCGACCTGCTGCGCCGAGCCGGTATCGAGGTGATCACCGCGGGATTGGAGGCGACGCCGCAAGCGATACGTGCCAGCCGCGGCACGATGTTGATCCCAGATGTGTCGTTGGATCTAGCCTTGCAACAACAATTCGACATGGTAGTACTTCCAGGCGGACAACCCGGCACCGATCGCCTCAATGCCGATCGACGTATTCACGCACTGCTGAAAACTATGGCGAAAAATGAAAAATACATCGCTGCCATCTGTGCAGCGCCCAAAGTTCTGGCGGACGCCGGTCTCTTGCAGGGGCGACACGTCACCAGCTTTCCCGGTTCGTTAAGCAAGGCTCAGCTCGCCAGCGTCCATTATCAAGAATCAGCAGTTGTAAAAGACGGGCACATCTTCTCCTCCCGCGGTCCTGGCACAGCCATCGATTTTGCACTGGCCCTCATCGAGGCACTGGTGGGCAAGACCCGGCGCGATCAGGTAGAACAAGGGCTGGTAAGAATGCCCCCATAAAGTAGGTGCGTTCAAAAATGCTTATTTAAGTAAGCATTCATTAATCAGACTGCGACGCTCCCTATTTATCAAATAAAATCAACTTTATAACACTAATTTAATAAATTAATCTTTTTTTAATATACTCGCTATAAGTTCAGATGGGTCTTATCGCAAGTCAAGGAGAAAACCATGAATAAAAATGTTGGATCACTCGATCGTACGGTACGCATTATCCTTGGGGCAGGACTGATCAGTCTGACCTTTGTCGGCCCGCAGACTCCGTGGGGATGGCTGGGCGTGATCCCCCTAGCCACCGCCCTATTCGGTTGGTGTCCGCCTTATGCGCTGCTGGGAATCAGCACCTGCGGCCCGGGGAAAGGTAAGGTCTCATCTCCCTAGATATATGGTAATACTCGTCGCGATATCTAGGCAGTTCGGAACCGATCAATACTAGGCGTCATTCCATGAATTGGCCACGCTGAAGACAATGCGGGATTCAATCCCGACCGCTAGGCCAAGAGGCGATGAGCAGGAACGCACCCGCACCACCGAGCAGCCAGGTCAGCAGAGGCGCACTTCCAAGCATCTGGGGCGCATAGCTATCCAACCCCAGGATAATTGCCGCGCTTATCATCAAGGCCGCGCCGGTAATGGCGAGATAGATGCGCTGCTGACCGCGCTGCAGGGTCTGGCGCAATTCCTCCCATTCGGCCGGACTCACCACCACCCGAAGTTCCCCCGACTCGGCGCGACGCAGTACGTCGTAGAGCAAAGCCGGGACCTGAGGCAAACGCTCCGCCCAGCGCGGCGCTTCCTTTACCAAACCTTGGAAAAAGGCCCGCACCCCTACCTGTTCGCTCATCCACCGTTCCAGAAAGGGCTTGGCCGTTTGCCACAAATCCAGATCGGGATAGAGATCGCGGCCCAAGCCTTCGATATTGAGCAGTGTCTTCTGCAGTAATACCAACTGTGGCTGAACCTCCATATGAAATCGGCGCGCGGTTTGAAATAAGCGCAATAACAATTGCCCAAAAGAGATATCCTTGAGTGGCCGCTCGAAGATCGGTTCGCACACGGTACGGATGGCGGCCTCGAACTCCTCGACTCGGGTACCGGCGGGCACCCAACCAGATTGCACGTGTAACTCGGCGACATGGCGGTAATCGCGCTTGAAAAAGGCCACGAAATTTTCCGCCAGATAACGCTGATCGGTGGGGCTCAAGGTGCCCATGATGCCGAAATCCACCGCGATGTAGCGACCCTCGGGAGAGACGAAGATATTGCCAGGGTGCATGTCTGCGTGGAAAAAACTGTGGCGGAACACTTGGGTGAAGAAGATTTCCACGCCGCGCTCGGAGAGTTTCTTAAGATCTATGTTTTGACGCTTGAGTCCCGCCACATCGCTGATGGGAGTACCGTGAATGCGCTCCATCACCATCACCTGACGGCGGCAGAACGGCCAATGAACTTCCGGCACATAGAGCAACTCCGAATGCTGAAAGTTACGCCGCAGCTGCGAGGCATTAGCCGCCTCGCGCAACATGTCGAGTTCGTCGATGATGGTCTTTTCATATTCCGCCACCACCTCGCGCGGCCGCAAGCGTCGTCCCTCGCGCCAGTAGCGCTCCGCTAAATCCGCCACCACGTACAGCAGGCCGATATCGCGGGCAATGGTCCTTTGAATACCGGGCCGCACCACCTTGACCACCACATCTTGACCGCTCTGCAGCCGCGCCAGATGCACTTGGGCGATGGAAGCCGACGCATGAGGCTGTTCATCGAAACTGGCAAAAAGTTCCGCCACGGGTTTATCCAGGGCCTTTTCTACGATGGCGCGCGCCTCACCGCCCGGAAATGGCGGCACCCGGTCCTGCAGCTTAGCCAGTTCTTGGGCGATGTCATCGGGCAGCAGATCGCGACGGGTGGAGAGCATCTGTCCGAACTTGACGAAGATAGGGCCCAATTCCTCTAGGGCCCGACGGATGCGCTCGCCGCGCGGCGCCATGTCGCCGCGAAACCAATGCCAGGGCAAAAGATAGAGTACAAAGCGAAAAGGCCGGAACAGATGGGTAGCGAGCACGATCTCATCCAGGCTGTTGCGCACCAACACCCAGTTGATATACAGCAAGCGGACTATCTGGCCGGGACGTAATATCAACATAAGCTCACGCACTTCGCGGCCGGCGTATCAACTCCCACGACCCGGCATCCCAAATTAGGCGTCATCACTGAATATATTCTTAGCTTGAAGCCGATTCAGCCTCGCCTCCAAACGCGCCACATGATCGCGTAATTTATCCACGGCGCCTAGGAAGGCGTCGACTTCATCACGATGTGGCAGTTGATAACTCTCCTCTTGCAAATACTCGCTGACGTCGCGGCTCAAGCTGTCCGCACTCTTCGTACCCCACGCCACGGTGTCCCGTAGCAGCCTGCCAATTTGGTGAGCCGCTACGTCCCCCACCAGCCGCGATAATTGTTCTTCCCAATCGATGTCGGTCTCGCGCAGCACCGCCTCGAAACGCTGACCCAACGCAACATCACCGTGGATTTCCACTTCGCCCGCGAATACGGCGCCGCGATCTCTATCGAGCCCGGCACGTGCCAACGATATGGGCATACCGCGGATAACGGTATCCGGCGCACCGCGGTAATCGCCAAGCAAGTGTATTCCGGCCCTATGGGGCGCCATTGTCAAAGCAATCCCGGTACCTTGAAGTTCTATCGCAATGACTTTGCCTGTAAATGCAGCCAAACGCGACGTGGCGTCCGCATCCAGAGCTAGATAACGATTCAGGGAAATTTCTAAACTGCTTAAGAGCAGGGAGGGCAGATTCACAGCTTATATCCCCGATGCAACGCCACGATGCCGCCGCTTAAATTATAATAATCGCAATGGGCAAAGCCGGCCTCTAGCATCATAAGTTTCAAGGTTTCCTGATCCGGATGCATGCGGATAGATTCGACCAGATAACGATAGCTCTGGGCATCCCTCGCCACTAATTTACCCAACCATGGCAAAAATTTTGAGTAGACGTCATACAATGGACGCACCGCCGCCAGCGGCCTAGAAAATTCCAGAACCAGCAGCCGTCCACCGGGTTTCAATACCCGCTGCATAGCGGCAAGGGCAGCCGAAATGTGGGTAACATTGCGCAAACCGAAGGCAATGGATACACAATCGAAACAATTCTCGGGGAAAGGCAGGTGCTCGGCATTGGCCAAGGAATAGCCGATATTACCGCTGATCCCCCGGTCCAGCAGGGCATCGCGGCCGCGCGCCAACATCGCGTTATTAATGTCGGTGGCCACCACAAAGCCGTTATTCCCGACGCATTCGGCGAAGGCCGCAGCCAAGTCGCCGGTACCGGAAGCCACATCCAAGACCTTTTGTCCCGCACCGACACCGCTCAGTTCGATGGTAAACCGTTTCCACAGCCGGTGTACGCCCAATGACATCAAATCATTCATGATGTCGTATTTGTCCGCCACTGAATTGAAGACACCGGCTACCAATCGCCCCTTGTCCTCGGCCGCCACTTTACGGAAACCGAAATGCGCAGACTGATCGGATGAATCGTTGTCATTCATGAGAATCGCAGGCCCAGGTCGTTACGCCGGTATTATGCGTTGATAACCCGCCTTTGCCAGTTGTGCGAGATAGTCGCGCCATCTGGCCTCTTGTTCCGCCCCCAATTTATACAGCCAATCCCAGGAATAAAGGCCGGTGTTGTGACCGTCGTCGAAATAGAGCTTCACGGCATAATTACCCACAGGCTCGATGGCGGTGATGTTGACATTCTCCTTACCCACCTGCAATATCTCCTGTCCCGGACCATGACCTCGAACCTCGGCGGAAGGGGAATTTACTCGTAGATACTCGCAGGGCAACTTGAATCGTGACCCGTCGTCGAATGCCAGCTCCAAGATGCGCGAACCGCGATGCAGCTTGATATCGGTCGGGCACGGTAGCTTTGTCGGCATTTCTATTCTTCTCTCCTTAGGCCGAACCCCGTAACTTCAGAGTATATACCGGCTCATATCCTCGTCCCGCGCCAGATGGGCGAGCTGCCCATCTACGTAGGCGCCGTCGATGGTCACCAACTGCCCCTGCTGATCAGGCGCCTCGAATGAAATGCCCTCCAACAAGCGCTCCATCACTGTATGCAGCCTTCGGGCGCCGATGTTTTCAGTGCGTTCATTCACGGTCCAGGCGATCTCCGCAATGCGGCGAATACCGTCTTCGGTAAAGACGTAATTCTACGCCCTCGGCATTAAGCAAGGCGCTGTATTGCTCGGTAAGAGAGGCATCCGGCTCGGTAAGAATACGGACGAAGTCATCCACCGACAAGGCGCTGAGCTCCACGCGGATAGGCAAACGCCCTTGTAACTCCGGGATTAAATCTGAAGGCTTGGAGAGGTGAAAGGCTCCGGACGCTATGAACAGGATATGATCAGTGCGCACTACGCCGTGCTTGGTAGTAACGGTACTGCCCTCCACCAAAGGCAACAGATCACGCTGCACGCCTTCTCGCGACACGTCGGGCCCACCATGTTCGCCGCGCTTGGCTATTTTGTCGATCTCATCGAGGAAAACGATGCCGTTCTGCTCCACATTATGCAGGGCGCGGCTCTTGATATCGTCTTCGTTGATGAGCTTGCTCGCCTCTTCGTCGCTCAGCAACTTCATGGCCTCCTTGACCCTTACCCGGCGGCGGCGGGTCCGGGAACCGGCCATATTTTGGAACATGGACTGCAACTGACTGCTCATCTCCTCCATTCCCGGCGGTGCCATGATCTCCACCCCCACCGACGCGACGTTGGTTTCGACCTCGATCTCTTTGTCGTCCATATCACCCTGACGAAGCTTTTTGCGAAACACCTGACGGGTGGTGGATTCCTCCGCTGGTTCGGGAGCAGTGCTGTAACCGTTGCGCGGCCGCGGCAATAAGGCCTCTAACACCCGTTCCTCGGCGGCATCTTGGGCGCGGTGGCGGACCTTTTTCATCTCTTCCTCACGGGTTATCTTGATGGATACATCCATCAAGTCACGAATGATGGAATCCACGTCGCGTCCCACATAACCCACCTCGGTGAATTTGGTGGCTTCAATCTTGATGAAGGGCGCGTTGGCCAACCTGGCCAAACGACGTGCGATCTCGGTCTTGCCCACGCCGGTAGGCCCGATCATCAGTATGTTCTTGGGCGTGATCTCGTTGCGTAATTGCTCGCTGACCTGGGCTCGCCGCCAGCGATTACGCAGGGCGATGGCTACTGCCCGCTTGGCCTCGCCCTGACCGACAATATGCTTGTCCAATTCCTGGACGATTTCTCTGGGGGTCATGGTCGACATATCAACTGCTCTATCGGTTAAATTTAATCAAAATACGCCATCATTTAGATTTAGTACTGCACGACGGGTTGTAAGGAACGGTAACTATTTCCCCGCATCCAGTTCCTCGAGGGTCAAGTGATGATTGGTATAGACACAGATATCCGCAGCGATGGTAAGCGCCCTTTCCACGATAGTGCGGGCATCCAAATCGGTATTCTCCATCAAGGCCAGCGCTGCCGCTTGAGCGTAGGGGCCGCCGGAACCGATGGCCGCCACATTGTGTTCTGGCTCAATGACATCGCCGTTGCCCGAGATAAGTAGCGAACTCTGTTTGTCGGCCACTATCAGCATGGCCTCCAGGCGGCGCAATATCCGGTCGGTACGCCAGTCCTTGGCCATTTCCACCGCCGCCCGTATCAGATTGCCGGAATATTTCTCCAACTTGCCCTCGAAGCGCTCGAACAGGGTGAAAGCGTCCGCCGTCCCGCCGGCAAACCCGGCGATGACCTTGTCGCTGAACAGCCGCCGTACCTTGCGGGCATTACCCTTCATGACGGTATTGCCCAACGATACCTGGCCGTCGCCGCCGATGACTACCTGGTTGCCACGACGAACCAACAAGATTGTCGTGCCTCGAAATTGCTCCACAGGGTGTTCCTCGAGGATAAACCTCTAATATACACGCTCGGCCCGGAACGAAAAAGTAATGCCCCGACATCCTAGTTCCCAGCTTGGGGCTAATTTTGTCATTTTCAATACGCTCTTAATTGCATGTTGTTTGGCGTAGCCCGACTTTTACCTGCTAAAATGGCCGCTTTTCCCGCCATACGGCCGTCGACACCGGCGGCAACGATCACGAGGAGTCCATACCACCATGTCCAAACTCGTCAAACCCCATGGGACCGAACAGCTCAAACCGTTATTGATGCAGGGAGAGGCGTTGGCCGCCGAGCGCAGACGATCCGATACCCTGCCTAAGGTCCACATCAGCTCCCGCGAAGCGGGCGACCTCATCATGCTGGGTATCGGCGGCTTCACGCCGCTGGAAGGCTTCATGACCCATGCCGATTGGCAAGGCGTGTGCGACGGCATGAAGTTGGCAAACGGCCTGTTCTGGCCCATCCCTATCACCTTGTCCACCGATCAGCAGCGCGCCGACGGCATCAAGATCGGCGATGAGATAGCTCTGGTGGACCGTGAGTACGACGAGATCATGGCTACTATGAAGGTCACCGAAAAATACACCATCGACAAGGCACACGAGTGCGCCACGGTGTTCAAGACCGTCGATATCGACCACCCGGGCGTGAAGATGGTGATGAAGCAGGGCGAAGTGAACCTGGCGGGCCAGGTGAAGGTTTTGTCCCAGGGTCGCTTCCCCAGCGAGTTCGCCGACGTCTACATGACCCCGACCGAGACCCGTAGGCTGTTCGAGGAAAAGGGCTGGACCACGGTGGTGGCCTTCCAAACCCGCAATCCACTGCACCGTTCTCATGAATATCTGGTGAAGATCGCCATCGAGATCTGTGATGGCGTGATGATCCATTCCCTGCTGGGCAAACTCAAGCCCGGCGACATCCCTTCCGATGTGCGCGTCAAAGCCATCAATGCGCTGGTGGAAAATTACTTCGTCAAGGGCACCGTAGTGCAATCCGGCTATCCTTTGGACATGCGCTATGCCGGCCCACGCGAGGCCTTGTTGCACGCATTGTTCCGGCAGAACTACGGCTGTTCCCATTTGATCGTGGGACGCGATCATGCCGGGGTAGGTGATTACTATGGCCCCTTCGATGCCCACCATATCTTTGATGAAATCCCGAAAGGCTCATTGGAGACTCAGCCGCTCAAGATTGACTGGACCTTCTACTGCTACAAATGTGGCGGCATGGCCTCCATGCGTACCTGCCCCCACGAAGGCGCGGATCGCCTGCTGCTGTCTGGCACCAAATTGCGCAAGGCCCTCTCTGAGAACGGCGAGGTCCCCGCAGAATTCTCGCGCCCAGAAGTGCTGGCGATACTACGCGAGTATTATGCCAATCTCGCCGAACATGAAAAAGTTGAGGTCAAGCTCAGCGGGCACTCCGCCCGCTGAGGGAAGATCAGCGATGCGACAAACGGGGCGTTTTGCCCCGTTTTCTTATGCAGCTTAAACCCGGATCGTATTCAGCCGCCTGCTTAATGATTCAATGCACTACCAGGCACAATTCGACTTTTAACTTCCCTCTTCTACGGACAGAATATAGTTGGCCCTGTGGTACAAGAGGCCTCATCACACTACTCTTACTAACAGACCTTCCCCTTTCTATACCCGGCGCATCTATTGGATCAGGATAAATAATGCGCCATCGCCGCGTCGAATATTCAACAGCAAAGCCCGATCATTGCCCTTGGCGTCCTTAAAGAATTCCTCCAAGCTCGTAACCGGCTGGCGATTGACGGAGACGATGATATCGCCTTTACGCAAGCCTGCCGCCCAAGCCGGACTATCCGGCGCCACGTTCCGCACCGCTACACCTTGCAGATTGCCGAAATCAGGATTGTTCTCTCCTATCTCGCCGAAGGTCGCGCCTTGTAAACGAGGGTTGACTCGCTTGCCTTCCAGTTTGGCATGCTCCGGTTCGGCAATGGTGAGTTTGATGGTGCGACTCTTGCCATCGCGAATTATATTCATGGTCACGGTCTCCCCCACTGGCAACAGGCCGATGTCGTTGCGTAATTCACTGGAGGTCAATACCGCTTTGCCGTTAACACTCACCACCACATCGCCGGCCTGTAAGCCCGCCCGTTCGGCGGGAGAGTCCTTTACTACCCTGGCGACGACCGCGCCCTGGGTCTCCTTGATGTCGAAGGCCTTAGCGAGATCAGGCGTCAAATCCTGAACCACCACACCGACTCGGCCGCGACGAACTTCGCCATGCTCCACCAGTTGAGTCATGATCTGCTTGGCCATATTGATGGGAATCGCAAAACCGATGCCCACGTTACCACCGCCCGGCGCGATGATCGCCGTATTGATTCCCTCCAATTCTCCTCGCAAGTTAACCAATGCACCGCCGGAATTACCGGGATTAATGGAGGCATCGGTTTGAATAAAATCTTCGTAGCCCTCTATCCCCAAGCCGGTACGTCCCAAGGCGCTTACGATTCCCGAAGTCACCGTTTGTCCCAGGCCAAAGGGATTACCGATGGCCACTACGAAATCCCCGACGCGCAAGCGATCGGAATCGGCCAAAGGCACGGTGTTGAGATTCACGGCAGGAATCTGTACCACCGCTACATCGGTCTCCGGATCCTTGCCCACCAATTTGGCCGCGAGACTGCGGCCGTCTTTCAGAGTGACGGTTATTTTGTCCGCCTTGTCGACCACGTGATTATTGGTTAACACATACCCGTGCTCAGCGTCGACAATAACGCCGGAGCCCAAAGCCTGCGTGCGGCGCACCTGCGGCGGCATATTGGGGACACCGAAAAAACGGCGGAAAAAGGGGTCCTGGAATAGCGGGTTGTCCTGTACTCTGACGTGGCTTTCAGTTGCGATGTTCACCACGGAGGGCAGCACCTGCTCCAACATTGGGGCTAGACTGGGAAGCTCTTGACCTTGACTATCTGACGGTGGCAATGACGCCTGCGCCATTTGCAACCATCCCGCCACGTTGACCGCCAAGAGCAAGCCAACGATTTTTTTCATCAGAGAAGATTTATTCATGATTATCTGTAGTCCCTTCATGGTCTCGAATTAAGCCCAGTTCATTTTCGTGCCATTGATTCTGTTACTAACCAAGGCTGTTAGATAGGCTGATCTATTTAGGGTTCAGCCATTAAAACCCCACTTTCGGCTGGCTATCTTAGTCGAATAATTAAAGTTATTCTGTCTGTGGACCTTGTCATCTCTGATTTTTTCTATCCCATTTCCCTAATAACATTGCCACTATATATTGTGGTAACAATTTTGCAGTGTAGTGGCGGCATATAATGTCAGCAACCGCCACTGTGTAGTAATATAAATATTAACTTATTGATATATATTTGTATTTTATATTATTATTCTTGCCAAAAAATCAATTGACAGATTTATCCAGCGCGCCTACTCTTTTCCTCCATCCCATATCTTGTGTTTGCGGCTCACGAGAAGAACCGCCCCCAAGATATGGATATATGAAGGAACTTATAATTTATTCGCAGCAAAATGGAGGGGGAAATTCTAATGAAGACCGCCCATCTTAAAGCCGTCTCACTCAACGTTGCCGATATCCCATATCAACCCGCCTCATTAGATATATGGGACAAGAAGTACCGCCTCAAGGCAAAGGATGGTGAGGTCGTCGACGTCGCGCTCGATGACACCTATAAACGTATCGCACAGGCCCTCGCCGAAGTAGAAAATACCCCCGAGCAGCGGGAGCGCTGGTATAGCGAATTCCTGTGGGCCTTGCGCCACGGCGCCATCCCCGCGGGACGCATTACCTCCAATGCCGGTGCCATGGCCTATAAGCCGGCCACCTCCACTATCAACTGTACTGTGTCTGGCACAGTGCGTGACTCCATGAACGATATCCTGCAGAAAGTGCATGAAGCGGGACTGACGCTCAAGGCCGGTTGCGGTATCGGCTATGAATTCTCCACCTTGCGCCCCAGGGGCGCCTATGTATCCGGGGCCGGCGCCTATACCTCCGGACCGATGTCCTTCATGGATATCTACGACAAGATGTGTTTCACCGTGTCCTCCGCCGGCGGCCGGCGCGGCGCGCAAATGGGCACATTCGATGTGGGGCACCCGGACGTGACGGACTTCATCCGCGCTAAGCGCGAGAACGGCCGCCTGCGCCAATTCAATCTGTCGTTGCTAGTGACCCAGGACTTCATGGAAGCGGTGAAAAACGATACCAACTGGAAGCTGGCCTTCCCTCTCACCTGCAAAGAGGCGGAGACGGAGCAAATCGACCTCAACGACCCGGAACAAATTCTGTGGCGGGAGTGGCCGGTGCAGGAAGACTATCTCAGCAACGCCGCGGGACTGGTGGCGTGCAAGGTGTACAAAACATTCCGCGCGCGCCGCTTATGGGACATGATTATGGCCTCCACCTATGACTTCGCTGAACCGGGTTTCATCCTTATCGACAAGGTCAATGAGATGAACAACAACTGGTTCTGCGAGAATATCCGCGCCACCAATCCCTGCGGAGAACAACCCTTGCCGCCCTATGGCTCCTGTCTGTTGGGTTCAGTAAACCTTACCAAGTTCGTGCGCGATGCCTTCACCGAACGCGCCCGCTTCGACTGGGAGGAATACCGCAAGGTAGTGAGCGTATTTACCCGCATGCTGGACAACGTGGTGGAGATCAATGGCCTGCCCTTGCAGGGACAACGCGACGAGATCCATCACAAGCGCCGCCACGGCATGGGCTATCTGGGGCTGGGCTCCACCCTAACCATGTTGCGCATGAAATACGGATCCGTAGAATCCGTGCAATTCACTGAACAAGTCACCCGCGAGATGGCCATCGAAGGCTGGAAAACAGCGCTGGAACTGGCTGGAGAAAAAGGCTCCGCCCCTATCATGGAAGAGGAATTCGCTGTCAGCGAAGAAATGCTGCGCAAGCGTCCCGAGATGACCCGGGACGGTTGGAAGCTAGGCGACACTATCAAGGGCAAAGTGCTGCACGCCCGTTACAGCCGCTACATGCAGCGGGTCGCCGCCGTAGCACCGGAACTGGTGGAGCAATTGGCGGATCAGGGTGCGCGTTTTACCCATCACACCTCCATCGCCCCCACCGGCACTATATCGCTGTCACTGGCCAACAACGCCAGCAACGGCATTGAGCCCAGCTTCGCTCATCACTATTTCCGTAACGTGATCCGCGAGGGGAAAAAGAGCAAGGAAAAGGTCGACGTGTATTCCTTCGAACTGCTGGCTTACCGGGAATTGATCAACCCCCGTGCCTTGCCGTTCTCGGATAAGGAAGACGAGAAATTGCCCGAGTATTTCATCACCGCAGAGGACATCACGCCCAAGGAACACGTGGATATTCAGGCAGCGGCGCAGAAATGGATAGATTCCTCCATCTCCAAGACCGCCAACGTGCCCACCGATTATCCTTATGAGACCTTCAAGGATGTTTATCTCTACGCCTACGAACAAGGCTTGAAGGGATGCACCACCTTTCGCTTCAACCCGGAGGCCTTCCAGGGGGTCTTGGTCAAGGAAAGCGATCTGGCAAACACCACCTATCGTTTTACCTTGGAAGACGGCTCCTCCATTGAGATCAAGGGCAATGAAGAGATCGAGTACGACGGCGAGATCCATACCGCCGCCAATCTCTACGATGCGTTGAAGGAAGGGTATTACGGTAAATTTTAATGTAGCGGGATTATGCTGCTCTAACCTGGCTTATATTTAATATAAAGATTGTACAAGGAGCTTATATGGCTACCAAGATCGGCAAGAAGATCGTCAAATACGGCGTAGTAAAAGAAGACGAGCAAAAAATCTTATCGCCAGTCGCGGCGAGCGATGAGGGCGAGGAACTCTCCAACGTCATCCACATGCACGAAAAGATCGAGCGGCCCGATGTGCTGCTCGGTTCAACCTATAAGGTGAAAACACCGTTGTCGGAACATGCCCTGTACGTCACTATCAACGACGTGGTGCTTAATGCCGGCACGCCCCACGAATTGCGCCGTCCCTTCGAAGTCTTCATCAACTCCAAGAATATGGATCACTTCCAGTGGATCGTGGCCCTGACGCGGATCATCTCCGCAGTATTCCGCAAGGGTGGCGACGTGACTTTTCTGGTGGAAGAGCTCAAAGCGGTGTTCGACCCCCGCGGCGGCTACTTCAAAAAAGGCGGGAAATACATGCCGTCTCTGGTGGCGGAGATCGGCGACGCCATCGAATATCATCTGCGCATTATCGGCCTGATCAAGAACGACGGGCCGGATGAGCACCAGCAAAAGCTGATCGCGGAAAAACGCGCTCAATTCGAACAGAGTCAGCCGGCGCCCGCCGCCAAAAGCGCCGGTTTCCCCGACAGTGCACGGTTATGCGCCAAGTGCCACACTAAGGCGGCCATCATTATGGACGGCTGCCTGACCTGCCTGAACTGTGGGGATTCAAAATGTGGGTGACCCTCTCTCGTCGTCAATGATAAACAAATAAGGCGGCCAGGCCGCCTTGTTTGTTTATGTCTAGACAGGACCTTCGTGAGCAATGGTTGCAGAACACGTGAACAAGGTCTGGTAAGACCTAAAGCGGCATGGTGCGGAGATACCTGCGCCATCCCGGCCAACATTGCCTCCTTCATACTGCCCAAGTTTCCAATCAGGCGCAGGCCCGGCTGACTGTCGCGGTGTTCGCGCGGGACTTGCGTCACCATGTCACCATATAATGCGACTGAACCCGACTCATGAGCACATAACGTCACTGGATGAGTTCGCGCCAGATTACCTTCTTTTTCTGGAAGGAGGATGACTGCGATTTAAAGGGCACATCGTCATGCACTTGCGGGGTCGGATCATCCGCCGTAACCGCCGCAACCACTGGCTTGCCGTTTATATAGTAGATATTGATGCCGACTATGGGGGCATTGGTCTTGTCCCCTGCTAGATTGGTGTCGGTATTTACCGGTCCACCCGTCTCATAATCGAAGTAATTCAACCAGCCATAGCCGCCCGGCGAACATACCGTATCGGAGGGGACGGTGGTGGGAACCAGCAGTGTTCCGCTTTCCAATTTCCCATCCACGTTCTGGCGCTCACCGACGTCTGGAAAATCCACAAACCAGCCCCTGCCAGTCGACCAATCAACCGCATTATTCGAGGCCGTCCTTTGCGCGCCGGACGTCGTCAATGTCTGTTGCGTCAGGCTGGTGCGGGGATTGACCAGGGTCGTGGTTGCATCATCATCTAGGATTGCGTAAAGCGTCTGCAGCTGCGTGGTACTGAGGTCACTGGTTTCCAGATATTTCCCGGTCCCCACGTAGACAACACGCTTGCCGTTGACGTTGCCGAGCTCCGGCCTGACGGTTACAGGCTGGGCCACCGAGCCCCCGGCATCAGAATACAATGTCGCCAGCTTGAAGGGATTTGTGCCCGGTACAGCGGGCGCGTTGATATCGAAACGCCAGACGTTACCCTGCAGGTCGGCACCGTACACGTAGGTCGCGGTGTTATTGGTGATGGAATTGTCCGCCCAACCCGCGATCCTTGCAAGACCGCTGGGCGTGGCGGCGCTGCCCACCCCGGTTCCGATCTTGCTGATGAGCGCACCGCTATTGGCATTGAGGACGTACAGGTAACCCTGTCCGTTACCCGCAATGGCGTTGTTGGTCACGCCGTCGCCGCTAATGGTGCCGTTGTCGTACCCGGACGTCAACAGCACCACCCAGGTACCGTCGGACTTCTTCGTGATCACCGGGTTACCGAAGGAGTAACCTAAGTCGCTATCATTACTGGCGCTGAATTCCCAGAGCAGCGCGGGGGAAGCGGGATCGGTGATATCGAGAGCAAAATATCCCCGCCCGCCGCCATTGAGTCCGCCGACCAGAATGGTCTTCCAGACGGCAGTGGCGGCATCAGTGCAATTGGCTGAGCAAATATCAGAAATCACGGCGCTGCCGTTCACATAATTGGCATGTTGCACGGAATAATTCTCGTCGGCCAGCTTCCACAAATTGGGGATCACCATCGTCGGCACGTAGGCCCACAATTCGTTGCCGTTGCTGGATTGAAAGGCGTGCATCATGCCATCGTTGGTGCCTAGATAGACGACCCCAGACCGGCTGGCCTTGGCGGTAACGAAGGCGCTGTAGCCCGGATCGGCGTAACTGAACGTTGGTTTTCCGACATAGGCCGGCTTCGATTCCGTCGCATCGCCCAACACGGCTTCCCGGAAGCGATACAGCCCGTCGGTATTGGTGCTGCGATCATCGTAACCGTATTGCCCCCTGAGATAGTTGACCAGATTGGCGCCGGCGGCCAGTGTCTGCTGAGGGCTCGTCAGGGAACCCCATTGGCTGAGGCGTGAACTCAGATAGCCGCTATCAAAATAGCCGCTAAGTCCCGCGGTGACCAGATTGGCATAGTTGAAGGCCTGCAGACTGGCGCCGCTCTTCATGTAGATGGTGCGGGAGTCGCTCGATGGACCGACCTTGCTGGCCATCGTACCGCTGCAAGCCGTGGCACCGAGGGCGCTGGCAACCACATCCTCCGCGCACCAGATCGCGCTCTGGCTTACCGCGCCAGTCGTCGTATCGATGCTCCGCGCCTCAAGATTGCCCGTCCATTTCACCGTCGTATAGCTGGCGACAAAGGCTTGGTTATCGCCGGCGACCGGATTCAATGTACTGGTGGCGGCAGCCGCGCCCGCGCCAACTCTCGACTGGATGGCCGCCAGCGCCGTCTGGAACCCGGCATAAATCGAATCCGGATCGCTGGCGCTGAAATACACGCCGTGGCCGTTAACCGCCGCATGCCATAAATCATCAATTCTTTCCACGACGCTGTTACTGCTTGAACTCGTCTGCGGATTCGGCCAGTTGACGGTCGGCGAACCGTAGCCGTTGATGAGATTGTAGTAATCCATGCTGCCGTTGGTCGGGGCAGGATAGGTGGTGGTGGGGGTATCCTTCTTGATGGTGGTGTAGTCACTGGAGAAATCCAGCACGCCGTCCACGCCCAGGCCTAGGGTAAAGGTCGTCATGTGCTGCTGGGTGTTGTTATCCGTACTGCTAACGAACACGTTATTGTCACAGACGTCGATACTGCCGCCCAGGGCGCCGGTGCAGTTGCCCAATGTCGAGGTACGCAGATCGGTATCGTAATAGTACTTGGCGATGTCGGCCAACGAATTGGAAACCGCGGTTGGCCCTTCATACATCGGCCGGGGCGTACTGCCACCATCTAAATTCCCCACATTGGAACCGGTCAATCCCTTGGGACCATAACTGGATGTTTCATCAGCGGTATTCCAGTACCCGTCTGTAGACATAATAGTGAAATTCTGCTGGCAGGAATACTGGACCGGATCGTCGGCCCCGGAAATCATGTGGCCGTAAAGGCGTCCTACCTTCGCTAGCGCGCCGCGCAGCGGTGTACTCCCACCGGGGTCTGCACCAAAGAGTCTAGTGAACCAAGTATTCTTTTGCGCCAACTCGAATTTGTCGATGTGCTGGAAATTCGTGCCATCGGTCGCCCCGGTATAACTGATAGTGGTAAAGCCGACCCGGAAGCGATTATCGACGCCCTTAAAAGCGCGACTGACCGAGGTCTTCATGGCCTGCATGCGGGTTTGGTAGTACGTCCACCAGTTGGCATAATTGGTCATTTCCTCGGCATAAGTGCAAGTCGCCCCGGCGCAGTCGGTGCGCGACGCGGCCTTGGCGGCGGAACCTGGATAGGGATAGCTGGTGGTGGTTGAGACGATATTGGTATAGATATTCTGCCCGGGCGTCCAGCCGCCGAACGCCCCGGCGGAAATCGTGCCCGTGCCTGATTTGGTGACAACCGGCGACGCCGTAAGATCGCCTAAGGAAGAGGGCGCGGTAATGATCACGACGGTGCTGTTGCCATTACCTTGCCTGACCGCGCTGTAACCCGCTATTTGACAACTTCCCGTAATGACGCTTGTACAATTATTGATGGCGGTCACGACACTGTCAGCGAACGTTGCTTCGTTGGTTCCGCCATAGGAAACACTGCCGGAAAGAATTTGCTTATTACTCACCTTGATGCTGGAGAACGTGATGCTATTGATGCTTTTTATACTTATGGTCGCGGTGGCCGGCTCCCCCGCATAGCGCGCATATTGGTAAGTCGAGGTGTTCACCCGCTGGCAGTTGGTCAGGGCCGTGTTGCTACACCAGCGCAGCGCGCCAGCATAAGGATAGCTTACCGAGGGCGCGGACTGCGCGACGCAGGTCTTCAAATCCGGTAGAGTGCAGTACTCGCCGGGAATGAAGGTGTAGAAGGACGCGCTCCCCTCAAGATTGCTGGTGCTGTTGGACTGGACGCCGTAGTAGTCATTCTTAACCGCTCGCCAGTTAGGCTTGCTAGCGGAGCTTGCACCCGTCGCCGTCGAGGCGCCGGTTTGACTGGGATAGTTGGTGGTGTTGAGGGTGCCGTCGCTGTCATAAAACACTGGCGGATCATACCGGATGGCCGGGTTGTAATAGACGGCATTGTAGCCGGCATTCTTGAACAACGGGTCGTCGGCACCTTTGGCCCAGTCGGGTAGATAGTTATCTCCCATACTCCCCGAGTCATCCAAGATGAACATCAAGTTGGGCAGCACGGTGGTGGTGGTACTGTTCGCCAGCGGGGAAGTGGCCAGCGTCAGCGCCGCGCCCAGGCCGGGCCGCGGCACGATCAGACATACCCCCAGCATTAGGCCGACCAAATAACGCGCGACGTAGCGTGTGTCAGTATTGATATGCATGGCATGCTCCTACAGTATCAGCAGTATTTTGCGTGGCGGCTCTTAGTATTAGTAGAGGAAACCTTGGATGTAGCTGACCGTATTCCGCGGGCCGGTAACCTTGGCGGTGACACGGTACATGGGGCTGGCCGACAGCGTCGTCGTTCCCCCTGACTCGGTCGCGTCCTTGATAGCCTGCGAACCGGAGAACGCCGTGGCTGAACCGAACAGGCAATTGCCGGTAGTCGCGGTCCCCGTGGCTTGGCACATGCGCTGGATCACAAAACGTATGGCATTGCCGCTGGTGTCGACGCCCGCCACAATGCCCGTGCCGGTCGCGGCCGCGCTGACGCCCGTCGCCCACGTGGCGTCGTTCATTAGATTCAGGCCGGTTGACGTCGCATAATAGCCGGCGGCCGCGCTGTCGTTTTCCAAATCGGTAGGGCTGGCGAGGCTGGTGGCGCTGAGCCAGTCGCTGGCGTTATTCAACGCGATTTCCGCGGATAACGTACTGGATTGCTTGAAGGCCAGATTGCCCGCGATGACCGTCGCCGTGTCGACGGAACGTATCAGCGCAATGGCGGCCAACAGCATCGCGACCAGCGCGACCAGCGCGATGAACAGCGATGCCCCGCGCTGCCGCGCCGCGTTAGCGTGTTGCAAGATTTGGTGCGCCGCTGCTTTCATTACAGGGTATTCCTGGACCAGATGACGTTGCGCAAGGGAATAATCGTCTCAAAGACTCGGTAGCGATAGCGCTGCCAATCCGCCGCGGCGAGCGAAATTTCCGGTGCCGGCGATGTCGCGGTACCTTCCCAGGCACAGAGTCCGGTCGGATTGGCGGCCGTCAGTGAACTGCACGCGGCCGTGACATCGCTGCCTTCAGGCTTATCGTTGCGGGCAACAATTGCGATGCGCACTGCCTTGATGCGATTGCGATCCGCAATAGCGGGTGATCCCCAGGTGGCGCCTGTCGCGTCCACCCATTGTGTGACGACATTACTAGTCGCGACCGCGGATATTCCATACTGCGCCTGCATCGAAACGACACTTGGCCCAATGGCGATGCCATTGCGCTCCAATTGGCCGTTATTCACCGCGAAGGTGACCGTATTCCAGGATCCGAGGTAAGCCAGGCTGGCGGAGGAGGTTACCGCGATGGCGCTGGAATTAGAGACGGGAGAGATTGTGCAGGTTCCCCCCGATGCGACCATCACCAATTGCGGTGCTGGGCAGTCGCTGGCGGTAATCGGGCAGTTATTGGGTCCCGACGCGTAGAGATAGGGCGCGAAATAAGTGGTAAACGCCACCTGGGTCGTTCCGGTGAAGGTGACGCTCCTGGCATTAATCCCGCCGGTTTGGGCATCGCCATAGCGCACGATGATCTGATCGCTGCCGCCGGGCCCCGTACCGCCGTCAATAATGGATACCGGCGAAATATCCATGGGGTTACCAGTCGTGCTATCGGTTACCGTACTGCACCCTAACGCCGGGTTGGTTGTATCGAAGACAGGAAGCCCATAGCCGCCCAATTGCAATTCGCGCTGCAATAGATACATCGCGAGACCACCGCTAGTTTGGGCATCAGTATTTCCCGTGGTCCTGCGTTGCTGCGTTTGAAACGAGTTGAGCACCTGCATGATGACCAGGGTCGCAAGCATTCCTATGGCAAGGCCCACCATGATTTCAACCAGGCTGAAGCCCTTATTTATTGAAATAATGTGGCGGTGATAATTCACGATGTCATCCCCCCGACACACTCGTATTCAACGTAAAACTGTGCGTATCAGGTGAACCCGGCTGCTGCCACGTAATAACGACGCGCACCTGTCCGGCAGCCGGCAGGGTCGTTGTTCTCGTACCGGCAGGCAGCTGAGCGGAAATGTCAGTATTTGCTTCTACGTAATTTGCTAGATTATTCGGGTCTGCCCACATCTCACCTACGCGTTGCTGAGCTAGAAAACTCGAATCGAAGCGATATTTGGCGTCCGATGTCTCTTTGATCTTCGCCGCCTGCAAGCCGACGATGCCGAGCACTCCTATGGAAAAGATCAGGACGGTAATCAGCGCTTCCAGCAGCGTTCCACCTCGCTGCAGAAATAATATTGGATATGAAAGCCTTGGTTTCATAGATGTCCCTAGCACGCGCGCGTATCCGGAGATACAAAATTTGGATCACATAATCTAATGTTCCCGCCGGCGCCAACGACGATACGCAAATCATCGCTCTGAGAAGCGGGCAAGACCGAAGAGAGCAGGTCGATGTCCAGTTGCGTCAATGTCGTGCCTGTTGCAATTACGGCCCCAAAACTATTAAATGCCGCGGTGGTTGCCGCGGTGGGCGTCGCCGTGACGGTAACGAAGTCACTTGCGCCCCCATCCGATCCACTGCTTTGTATACCGGCCGGGCAAACGGCGGTCACAGTGACGCAGCTTACTGACCACTCCGATCCCGCACCGAGAACGAATTGTACCGGTGTATTGCGACGAACCGCCTCGGCGCGCGCGATTTGCAGTCCGTTGAGAATTGACTCCGCGGATGAACGAATCTTGAGATTCATCATCCACGTTTTAAAATTCGGTACGGCGAGGCTGGCCAAAATAGCCACGATCGACAGCGTAACCATCAGCTCAACCAACGTGAAGCCTATTTGCTGCCTGCGCTGGCTCAACATACTCCACCTTTTTTTGTTACCCAGCACGAGGCATTCGTATCCCAACCGCTAGGAACGGACGTCGTCGATTTGGCGTTGTCCTGGTCTATGGTGTAAGTGAAGCCTGCCATGGATCCCTTGCCTGTAGATTGCAAAACATAGGTTGCGGCTGTCTGTACAGCGCAGGAAAAATCGAAATATTCGCTGGTTGTGCTATCAGCAACGCAGGCTGGCGCCCCGTCATATGTTCGGTTGTCCTGAAAGAACTGCTCAAGCTGGACGCGCTTAGCCGCCAAATTCGAGGTAGATTCGATTATGCGGCTGCGTATGACGTAGTCGCTATAAGCGGGAAATGCAATCGCCGTCAAGATTGAAACGATCACGATGACAATCATCAGTTCAATAAGTGTAAACCCCTTGCTGCGCGCTGGGGTACAAACATCATCTCTGAGTAAACGGCATAGTATTTTCATACTTTAGAATATCGACAGTAAAGTTCCTGTACTTTAGGCAGAATGCGGTTGTTCCCGACCGTAAATTTATATTTATGGCAGGATGTAAACTGTGACGTGCGTCTCATTTGCCGCCGTTCCTTAGATTCCAGTAGCCAGAGCCTCTTATGAACCATGTGCGACGAACCAGAATGCATGCTCATTCTTAACTGGTAATAAAATTTGCCGCGGAACCGACATATAAGCTAGGCACTAAGCGTCTCCGGCCGAAATGCGATCTTGATCAACAAGGGCAACCGCGGTGAGTAAGGAACCAAGCCAAAAGAAAACCGGATTGATATTGGCGGGGGGCGGTGCCCGCGCCGCTTATCAAGTGGGTCTGCTCAAGGCCATTTCCGCCATGTTGCCGCGTAAGGCCAGCAACCCTTTCCAAGTCATTAGCGGCACGTCGGCCGGCGCCATTAACGGCACCGCCTTGGCCATATATTCGTCGAATTTTCATACGGCAGTGCACCGTATGGTCAGTGTCTGGGAAAACTTTCATGCCGATCGGGTATTTCGTACCGATCCCATGGGGGTGATCTTGACCGGTGCTCACTGGCTGGCCGCCATGATGCTGGGGGGCATCGGAAGATACAATCCCCATTCCTTGCTGGACCGAACTCCTCTTAGCGAATTGCTGCAAGCGCGCTTGACCTTCGATCGCATCCAAACCGCCATCGAGGATGGTCAATTACACGCCTTGGGCATCACCTGTTCTGGTTATACTTCGGGTCAATCGGTAACCTTCTACCAAGGCTCGCCATCGATTCCGCCATGGCATCGCGCGCGTCGCATCGGCTGTCCGGCAATGATCGGCCTTCACCATATTATGGCGTCATCCGCCATTCCCCTGGTGTTCTCCGCCATAAGAATCGGCCATGAATATTTCGGTGACGGCTCAATGCGGCAAATCGCCCCCATTAGCCCAGCTCTGCATATGGGAGCCGATCGAGTTTTGATCGTCGGCGCCCGCAACCAAGCATTCAATTCAACCCAGATCAGAACGGAGACTTACCCGTCGTTGGCGCAAATCGCCGGTAATGTTCTAAACAGTATTTTTCTCGATTCACTGGAAGTTGATCTGGAACGCCTGAGCAGAATCAACAAGACCGTGAGTCTCATTCCATCCCATCATCTAACGGAAGGGAACATCACCCTGCGTCAGGTCGACTACCTAGTGGTGACACCCAGTCAAGAGCTGGATGAGATCGCGGCCAAGCATGCCGGGCTGTTGCCGCGCTCCATCCGCTTCCTGTTGAAACGAATCGGCGCCATGAACCCCGATGGAGCGAATCTTACCAGCTATCTATTATTCGAGCGGGAATACTGCCAAGAACTGATTTCCCTAGGTTATCATGACACCTTGGCGCGCAAAGAAGAGATATTGGCGTTTCTGGAGATACACCCCGACATCGTACTCAACGACAACGCCGCATAAATCCGGCGACAGTTACAACCGGTCCCGTAAATCACGCCACGCAAATCCAAGCAGGGGGTCATCGATAAAACGGGTGAAGGCCATTACCTTGAACAATTCGCCCATTTCATGCGGTAATGTCAGTTTCTTGGCCTGCTGCGCCCAGCGTAATCGGGTCATTTCATCGCCGCCGGTATTCAACAACTCGGTAATACCGGCGGCCAATAGAAAGGCGCCCTGCGTGGTGTAGCCCGCTACCTCCAAACCGACGGAATGCCCTGCCTCCGCCACGGCGGTGAAATCCACGTGAGTGGTAATATCCTGCAGTCCCACCAAAATTAATGGATCGTCGTGAGCGCGGTGACGATAGTGACACATCAAGGTACCTGTGGATCGCTGGGGATGATAATACTCGTGACGCGGGAAACCGTAGTCGATGAGCAACAGCATCCCCGCCGCCAATGTGCCGGCAATGCTGCGTACCCACGCCTCGGCGGCCAGATTTATTTCAGAGGAATAGCCGGCGGCAAAATCCTCGTCCTGCCGCAATGTATCGATGCGTTGGGCGAGCGTCTCGTCGCCAATCGGACCGAGACACCACTGCCACCGCCCGCCCTCTCGTTGCACATAACGCTCCGCGGCGCCTTGCTCCGTCAGGACGAAACAATGTGCCGGCAAAGCATCCAGCAATTCGTTGGCGACGATCACACCGCGGAAACCGGACTCGGGCAATCGGTCCAGCCACACGACGCGACCTTGCAATTGCGGCAACCGTTCTTGCAGCAAGGCACGTTGGCGCGCCCGCAGCTCACCGCTGCGTTCGAGGATAAAATACCGATTCGGCAAACTACCGCCGGCGGCCAGCGTCTCCAGTAGATCAGCGGCCATTAACCCGCTGCCCGCTCCGACCTCTAATACATCGCCACCCCCCAGGACAGCCAATACCTGAGCCGCTTGGCGGGCCAAGCATCGCGCGAACAAAGGCGACCATTCCGGCGCGGTCATGAAGTCTCCGTCCGCCCCCAACTTCAATGATCCGCCGCTGTAATAACCCAAGCCCGGCGCATACAGCGCCAGCTCCATGAAGCGAGCAAAGCTGAGACGGCCACCGGCAACGATCATCTCCGCGGCGATGATCTGCTGTAAACGTGCGCTGTGGTCCCGGGCCTCGAGATCAGGCGGCGGCAAAGCAGCAAACGCCGGGCTTGGCTGGTGAAAACGACTATCCTGAGTCATGTCAATTTCGTTTTTCAGCGCAGTGCGCTACAGTGAACTTCCCAACGACAAGCGGGTACCTCATGCAGGATCATCATACACTGTCGGGAAAAGTGGCGCTCATCACCGGCGCGGCGCATCGCGTCGGCGCCGCCATTGCCCGCGGTCTGCACGGCCACGGCATGAACGTCATCATCCATTACCGCAATTCCCGTAGTGCCGCCGAACGGCTGCAAGACGAGTTACGGGCAAAGCGCCTCGACTCGGTACAGCTAATTCAAGGTAATTTGCACGATATGGCGTTTCTGCCATCCCTGATTCACGAATCTTATCATTGGCAGGGTCGGCTTGATGCCCTCGTCAACAATGCCTCCAGCTTTTATCCCACGCCGATGGAAGACGTTAGAGAAGCACAATGGGACGATTTGCTCGGCAGTAACCTAAAGGCGCCGTTTTTCCTCGCGCAGGCGGCTGCTCCCTTTCTCCGTCAGCAACGGGGCTGCGTTGTCAACATCGTGGACATCCATGCGGAACGGCCGCTCACGGGCTACCCGGTTTACAGCATCGCCAAGGCGGGACTGGTAATGCTTACCAAGAGCTTGGCGCGGGAACTGGCTCCCGAGGTCCGGGTGAATGCCGTGGCTCCCGGCGCCATCCTATGGCCGGAGCATGATGCGGGCGAAGAGACCCGCAAACTCATCATCGCGCGTACCGCCTTGAAGCGGCAGGGGAATCCTCAGGATGTGGCGCGCGCCGTGGCCTTTCTCGTCAAGGATGCCCCATACGTTACCGGACAGGTATTAACGGTGGACGGCGGGAGATCGCTGAGCACTTAATATCCTACCTTATTGCGGTGGGGTCGAGTAATCAACCTCCTAAATCTATTTCCACCGGCCACAGGGGCTGGCTGTCTTTATCGAACTCCCGCCATAACGCCTTGAAACTGCGCCCACTAACCGGATGCGGCATGTCGCCCGCAATTTCCGCCAGCGGCCCCAGTACAAAGGCATAGCGGGTGATTTCCTCGCGTGGCAGTTTGATGCCCGCTTGTTCCATAACCAGATCGTCATAGAGTAATAGATCCAAATCCAAGGTGCGGGAACAGAAGCGCGGCGCGCGACGATCACGCGAATGCCTCCGTTCAATATCGTGAAGACATACGGCTACCTTTTTCACCTCTCGTTCGGTATCAAAGCCAATTACCAAGTTGAAGAAATTGCCACCGGCAAAACCCACCGCCTCGCTCTCATAAACGCGCGACAGGGTGAGGGGTCCAAAACATTCGCGCAATCCCGCCACGCCGGAACGGACATGTCGTTCACGCTCGATATTGCTGCCCACGCTTACATAGACTCGCGCCATGATCAGGCGCCTTTACCACGTTCAATGATGACACCCACGTCGCGGGCACCGCGCACCGCGCCGTGTTTGTTGACCCGCAAACGCAACCATGGCACGCAGAACTCTTTAAGAAGCAGTTCAGCCACCCGTTCGGCTAGGGTCTCCACCAATTGGAATTCACTGTGCCCGACGAAATCGATCAAGCGCTTGGCCACCGCCTTGTAATTGAGCGTGTCGGCCAAATCGTCTCTGGCGGCTGCGCGACGGATATCGGCGCCCATCTCCAAATCAAGGATCACCGTCTGCCGCACCCGCCGCTCCCAATCGAACACCCCAATTACGGTATCGATTCTAAGGTCGTGGAGATATATAATATCCATGTCCTGCCTTGCTTAATTCCAAAAACAACACTATAAGTGCAATGCTCTTCCGTTTAAAGCCGAGAAGCCATAGCAGCTACGTAAATAAAATCTTACTGGCAGGTACACAATAAACTCAGCGCCTAACTCCTATTTTCATGATCAGCTCAATACTTCTGGTTCTCGGCGCTTACTTGCTCGGTTCCTTATCCACTGCCATTGTCATCAGTAAATCGCTGAAGCTGCCCGATCCGCGTACCCAGGGTTCGCGCAATCCGGGCGCTACCAACGTGCTGCGCATCGCCGGCAAAAAGATCGCGGCAATCGTATTGCTGGGCGATTTGCTGAAAGGGCTAATCCCCGTCTTAGTGGCGCGAGCCCTAGATGTAGACCAAAATACACTGGCGGCAACTGGTCTCGCGGCCTTCCTCGGCCATCTTTATCCGCTCTATTTCGGCTTTCGCGGCGGAAAAGGGGTAGCAACGGCCTTGGGTGTGCTGTTGGGTTTGGCTTGGCCAGTGGCGGTAGCGCTATTGATTACTTGGTTAATCATCGCAAAGGTGCTCCACATTTCGTCGCTTGCGGCAATCATCTCCGCAACGGTGGCTCCAATCTATACTTGGCTATTGGAAGACTCCACACCGCTGCTGGTTATGATATGTGTCACCAGTATACTGCTGCTGTGGCGACACCGCGGCAACATCCAACGTCTGCTGAGTGGGGCTGAGGGCAAGATTGGCTGATTTAGCCCAAGGCCTCTCGCTAAGCGGCTTTCATCATCGGGAGAATAGTATATGCATATTTGGATAGATACCGATGCCTGCCCCAAGCCTACCAAGGAAATCCTATAAAAAGCCGCAGCGCGGGCTTGCGTCATGGGCTCGCTCGTCGCCTACAAGTCACTGCGGGCGCTGCCTTCACGGCACATCCAGGCCGCATAAGTACCGTCCGGCTTGCTTTGACGTGGCGGACAGTAGGATTGTCCAGAAATTGCGTAGGATGCCTGTCGTCACCGCCGACACCTCTACCGCTGCCACGATAATCGAGGGTTTAAATTCCTCTTATTTCACTGGTTGCCGGGCAGGCGTATCGGGGAGATAAAGCGGTCCTTTTTGGCCGCAAGCGGTCAATGATACGGCACCGCCCACGAGAATCAACAACCAACAAATTATCTTCAAGCATTTCACCGATAGTCCCTTCATGCGCATCGCGCTACAATACAGTAAAAGCGAATGGAATCCTCCCGTAGTATAAAGCGCGGATGGACTAAACCCAAGCCGATGGTCAAGCAACAATGCTAAGCGTTCTCCCCAGCATCGAGATTGATCCGCCGTCCATTCCACAAGCCACGGTAATTTGGTTACACGGCCTGGGTGCTGACGGCCATGATTTCGAACCTATCGTTCCGCAATTACATTTATCAATTCCCGTACGCTTCGTCTTTCCTCATGCGCCGCGCCGTCCTATTACCATCAACGGCGGCTATGTCATGCGCGCCTGGTACGACATTACCGCTGCGGATCTTTCCCGCGGTGAAGATGAAGAAGGCATCCATACGTCCGCACAACAGATCGATGCCCTCGTCGAACGGGAAGTTCACAACGGTATCATTCCCCGGCGTATCGTCTTGGCGGGATTTTCCCAAGGAGGGGCCATCGCCCTGCATGCCGGACTGCGCTACCCGCGGCGACTTGCCGGGATTCTCGCCCTTTCCACCTATCTGCCCCTTGCCACTAGCATCGCGCTGGAGGCGCATGCGGCCAACCGCGATATTCCCATCTTCATGGCCCATGGCGACCTAGATTCCGTAGTACCTCCTCCTCATGCCCAGATGTCCAGGAGTCGCTTAACGAAATTGGGGTATGGAGTGGAATGGCACAGCTATGCGATGCCGCACAGCCTATGTCATGACGAAATCATGGATATTGGGAAATGGCTGACCCACGTTTTAGACCATTAATTTCAGGGAGTGGTATAAGTTTATATTAGTCCTTATCAATTTGTTCTATGGCCTGGTTAAGCTGATCTTCGATTTGTTTTTTATAATTCAAGAAATGAACGGTTTGGATGCGGCCTCCCGCTTCGCCGCCGAACATGGCGCGCGGCAAATCGATATCGGTGATATAGATGGGATATCGAGCCCCTGCTTGCCGTTGACTTAAGACAAACCCAGCCACTTCGTGAAACAGCCTTTCGCCGTACTCCAAACCGGGAAATTCCATGTCATTGCAATAAATGGTATACCGCGGCTGATCGTCATCGCCGGTGTTGCCGATGACCTGAAGGTTGAAATAATTTCTAACTCGCCGTAAGGGACTGGCGGATGAATATATCAATTTTCTCCCACCGCGCTTGTCTTTTACGGCTTCATAAAACTCAATCTCCGGGGCAGGCATATGGCTGTTATCGATCGAGACTTCGTTGCTTTGCCTGGTAAGCACGGCATCGAAGAATATTTTGAACTGCTCCACCAGTGTCGCACGATCGAAGAAACTGACGCGCTGATTAAACAATGAACCCCGCTCGTCGGCAATATAGACATCGGCAAAACCTTCATCCGCCCGGTAAACCACCTGAATGACGCCGGGTCTATTGATCTTGGAAATAAGCGGCAGGAATCCCTCATTGAGCGCATAACGATCGATGACTACCCGGCTGAATTCAACTTGTCCTCGCGAAAGATAGCGCAATAGAGCGTCATAATTACCCAGCCTGCTGTAACGCAACAGGGAACTCTCCAGAAACAGCACATAATAAGTCTGCTCAACCGCCAAAATATAGCGGGCCGCTTGCGAGACGCCCTCCTTGTAATAACAAGCCAGCACATCGTCGAACAGCTCTTTGATACGCATACTGATCGCCGCACCCCGACTTGACGAAAAACTGTAAAACTCCGGCAGAGTAGGAACGTCATTGCCGCCTGGAGGCGTCCATTGCAGATATTCGCTTATACAATTCAGCAAGCCGTCTACCCCGAGATAACGGAATGTCAGGACTTCTTTCCAGCTGCTCAAGATTACCTGATCGAAGGTCAAGGCCAAATTCTCGGCTAAACCGCTGTAATTGAGTGCGTCAGTGCGCGCGGTGGTGAGAAATCTGCCTTCTTTGGTATGTTGATACTGAGGATCGAGCCCCACATTGACAAAGATCACCGAGGTAACCATCTTCGCCGGAAAGGCCAGATCATTAATGTTGGTTTCCATGATTTGGCCGAGAGGAAACACGCGGCGAAGAACTTGGAGCGTGGCATAGATCTCCCGTACTGAGAGATTGCTTTTGGAAGATTGAAGAACGATCGAGGTCCTATCGTCAATTAGACCGTTGCAATAACTCCAGATGACCAATTCGCAAACACTGCGCGCCCTCTTCAATGGCGTGCTTTGCATAACCTCGTTGACGGCGACCGAGCCGCGAAACATCGCCCACATATCCTGTCCGTCCTGCGTAAGGAATTGATGCAAGGATACCTGGCCTTCCCATAAGTCGTCGGATATACCGCGATTGATGATTTCCACTTTACCCGCCTTACGCTCGAAGGCCGCATAGAGCTTGCGGCCGAGCACTGTAATGTCCTTCTGATTGATAAGCATTAGGCCGGCGTGTTCGCGCGCAAAATTAGATAGGATGCGATAGCAATGAGTGAGTTCGTTGACCAATATCTTACGTTCCCGCAGTACACGATTTATCTTCCAGCTTGCCCTCGCATCCAACATCTCCAGATAGACCCCCCCCCATCCCCAAGAGGTGGCTAGTGAACGCATCAATTCTCGCCGCCAGCTGATAAAGCGCGGATTATCCGGCGTACTCAACCGTTCGTTGACCTTGAAATAAAAGCAGCGCCGTACAAAGTCGAGCCGGTCATACTCGGAGGATCGGTCCAAATATTCCTCGATTGCGCGGTAGAGCATGATATAAGGATCGAGAAGGTCGAGCGACGTCTCGCCGCTGTATATTTCACGCTTGAAGCGCTGACACAACAATTCGATGTTCGGATATTGACTGGTATAGATCTCCATCAACAAAAGCTTAAGTACTGATTTATAGGGCGAGTCGATACCCTTGTACAACTGCCATAACGCGGCACCGAAAAATTCTTCCGCCGGCACCTGGGCTATATTGCCGAAGTCCACAAATTCGTTCTGGTTTACGTGGCGCCTTCCGACCAAGGTCTTCATATACGTTTCGTAGTGATCCTCTTGTCCAGGCGGCACCAGCCACCATAATGGATAGCGTCCCGCCAGCAATAAGCCGGTGCGATAAAATTCCTCCAATAATAAGTAATGTTGTGCGGTACCGCTGCTCTCCTTGGAAAGATCGGCATGTTGACCTTTCTTGAAACGTGCAGGGTTAATCAGAAAAAAATGGGTTTCCAAACCAATGCTGGCTGCCCATTTCTCTATAAGCGTCGATTTCTGTTGCAGCGCGGCCAGCTGTCCCGCATCCAATTCGGGTCGATGACACACCCATACGTCGAAGTCGCTGGACTGCGAATAGGCGACGGTACCGCTACTGCCCATGATAAATAGCGAATAAATATCGTAGCGCGGCAGTGCTTTACGCTTGACATCGAAGCTGATGGCGATCTTCTTGACGGCATGCAAAGCGTCCTTGGACAGCCGGTAATCGGACACGCCCACTGGGCACTCATTGGACGCATAACCGGGCAGAATGGGGTGATTGACATGAAACAGCAACGGAAGCAAGTCGAGAAAGTCCCGGTGCCGCCTGCGCATGGATTCCTTGGCGCGACGCAAGCGTTCCCTATTAAGCAATAGAAAACGCTGCTTGATGGCCGAGGTGCTGGCGAAGCCCTCTGTCAATTCCGCTGATTGCATTGATTTCACCCTGCTCTGTTTATCGTCAATTGGGCTCGTATCTAAAGTGTTCGGCTCTTATCCATCACGCTCTTTTGTCCCGCACTCTTGAACCCTGGCAGCCTGATATACAGATCCATACTTGCCTAATGGCACGCCCCTTTGATATATCCAAGTAAAGGTTCCGGGAGAACTTCGCCATGGGTCACGCACTTAGCAGCACCACCGCCACCGCGGTATTATTGAACGCCCCGTTTGGCGTGCTGATCTTAGACAAAGAAGGACGTATCGCTTGGCTAAACAACGAATTGGAAAAATTATTGGATGTCGCAGCGGATCGTCTGCTTGGCCAAAGTGCGGACAACGCCGATCCGGCTTGGCGCAGTCTACTGTTCGCGCCCGAGCAAACCCTATTCCTGGAGGCCACTGCTAACCGCCGCGCCCGTTGGCTGCAAACTTGGAGTGCGACCCCGCCGGGGAACGATGGCGTCATCTACTATTATGCGGACATCAGCAGTCTGCAAAATGCCCTGGATGACTGCAATCGACTTAATGAAGAACTGACACAACACGCCACTCGCGACCCGGTCACCGGACTACCCAACCGCCAAGCCATGTTGCATGGGTTGGAACCCCTGGTATCCCGGAGCCGACGCTATCACAACCCATTGACGGTGATCCGCCTGCGCATCGACAATCTCGCCGACATTGACAGCGAATTCGGCAAAGGTAATGGCGAGTTGGTATTGACCGCCGTTGCTCGAATGCTGAAGGATCAAATGCGCTGGGCCGACCTGATCGGGCGCATCGATACCGATGAGTTTTTGCTGGTGCTGCCCGAGACCGACGCAGACGCCGCCATTCGCCTCTTGGACAAGCTGCGTCAACGCCTCGCCGCGCTCTCTCTCACCAGCGGTGACGGCAGAGCCATCCCCATGATCACTCACTTCGGATTGGCTGGCTGGCAACAGGGAGATGATCTCACCAAGCTGTTACGCCGTACGCGCGAGAAGTTAGAATAGACTCCTAGAAAAAATTCACTGGATAGCGCTTAGTATTATTATGAGTGCGCGCGCGGCTAAATTCTCAATCGCGCTCGCTGGATTGCTTCCCGAACTCGGCGCGGCGCGGTGCCACCGATATGATCGCGCGCGGCGACCGAGCCTTCCAGGCTCAATACCTCAAATACATCTTGGCCGATGACGGCGGCGAAGCGCTGTAACTCCGCCAGCTCCATGGCCGCCAGATCCTTGCCCCGCTCAATGCCATAACGCACCGCCCTACCTACCACCTCATGGGCGTCGCGGAAGGGCATGCCTTTGCGCACCAGGTAATCGGCCAGGTCGGTAGCGGTCGCAAAGCCGCGCAAGGCGGATTGATACATATTGTCACGTTTGGCTTCGATAGCGGGCACCATATCGGCATAGACACGCACACAGGACTTCACCGTGTCTACGGCATCGAACAACGGCTCCTTGTCCTCTTGATTGTCTTTGTTATAGGCCAGAGGCTGTCCTTTCATCAAGGTGAGCAAGGCTACCAGGGCGCCGCTAACCCGCCCGCTCTTGCCCCTTACCAGTTCGGGCACATCGGGGTTCTTCTTTTGCGGCATGATGGACGAGCCGGTGCAAAACCGGTCCGGAAGGACCACGAAATCGAACTGGGCTGAAGTCCAGAGGATCAACTCCTCGGAGAAACGCGACAAGTGCGTCATGATCAGACTCGCGGCAGCGGCAAATTCGATGGCGAAGTCGCGGTCGCTCACCGCATCCAGAGAATTCTCGGCGACGGCGGCAAAGCCCAGCAACTTGGCAGTGTAGGTCCGATCGATGGGATAACTGGTTCCCGCCAGGGCCGCCGCCCCCAGGGGCATGACGTTGACCCGCTTGCGGCAATCCCGCAGCCGTTCGCGGTCGCGGACCAGCATCTCGAACCACGCCAGGAGATGATGGCCGAAGCTTACCGGCTGAGCTACCTGGAGGTGAGTGAAGCCGGGCAGGATGGTATCCGCTTCCCGCTCCGCCGCATCGAGCAGTGCGATCTGCAAACGTTTGATCTCCTGATCGATGGCATCGATCTCGTCGCGCAGATAGAGGCGAATATCGGTAGCCACTTGATCGTTTCGGGAACGGCCGGTGTGAAGCTTTTTTCCCGCGACGCCAATGCGCTCCGTGAGCCGCGCCTCGATGTTCATGTGTACATCTTCCAGGGACAGCGACCAGGCGAAATCGCCCCGCTCGATCTCGGTCTGAATATCCCGCAAGCCCGTGACGATGGCCTCGCACTCCGCATCGGTCAACACTCCCACCTGTTGTAGCATGCGGGCATGAGCCATGGATCCGGCGATATCATGACGGTATAAGCGCTTGTCGAAGCTCACCGAGGAGGTGAATTCCTCGACGAAACGGTCGGTCGCCTCGGTGAAACGTCCTGTCCAGGGTTTATGGATATCGTCTTGAGCCACGTGCGAGTCCTCTGCTATATCGACTTGAAGTATACCAACTTTCCGCCGTCAACCGCCCCAGGGTTTGCCCTGGAGCCCGACACGCCGTACGATTAGCGGCCGTACTGAAATAATGAGCGGTTACATGACCGAGAAATTACTACGTATCGCCACCCGCAAAAGTCCCCTTGCCCTGTGGCAAGCGGAATATGTTCGCGACCGGCTCCTGGCGGCCCACCCGGGCCTGCACGTGGAATTAGTGCGCATGACCACCCAAGGCGATAAAGTCTTGGACAGCCCTCTGGCCAAGATCGGCGGTAAGGGTCTGTTCGTTAAAGAGCTTGAAGATGGCTTGTTGAACGGACGCGCCGATTTGGCGGTGCATTCCATGAAAGATGTACCGATAGAATTGCCCGCCGGCCTGCATCTGCCGGTGATATGTGAACGGGAAGATCCGCGTGACGCCTATGTATCCCGCCGTCATCAATCCCTCGACGAATTACCCCACGGTGCACGGGTGGGCACCTCCAGCCTGCGCCGCCAGTGCCAGATCAAGGCCAGGCGTCCCGACCTGGAGATCGTGAGCCTGCGCGGCAACGTCAACACCCGTCTGGCCAAGCTGGATGACGGCGATTTCGATGCGGTGATCCTGGCCGCCGCCGGGCTGCTGCGTCTCGGCCTCGGCGAGCACATCACCGTCTATCTCGACCCCGCAATCAGCCTGCCTGCCGTCGGCCAAGGCGCGATAGGAATAGAGTGCCGGCGCGACGACCCGGAAGTGAATCGCCTTATCGCCGTCCTTGACGACGCGGATACCCATACCCGCGTCACCGCCGAGCGCGCCATGAACCATCGTCTGGAAGGCGGTTGCCAGGTACCCATCGCCGGCCATGCCACGCTCAACGTTAACGTGTTGTATCTGCGCGGACTGGTAGGTGCCCCCGACGGCAGGCAGGTGATTCGCGGCGAGATCAGCGGTCCCCGCGACGCAGCGGAGCAATTAGGCGTCGCTTTGGCCGACAAACTGCTGTCTCGCGGCGCCGCCGCCATCCTCAAGGCAGTATATGCCGCAAGCAACGACCAAACTTAGGGCTTGCCGGCGATTCAGTGGAAGGGATAAAGGCGGCGCGTTGCCGCTTCATGAATCATGGTAGCAACCCGGCCACTCCAAGGACTGCGCATCATGGTGACCCGCCCTGCCCACCAAGCCGCCCATTTGTGCGAAATTATCAGCATGGCGGGCGGCAACGCTATAGCGTTGCCCGCAGTGGCGATAGAAGAGCCGGAAGACCCCAGTTCGGCCCGTACACTGGTAGCGCGGCTCAAGGAATTCGACATCGCCGTTTTTGTCAGCGCCAATGCGGCGGAAAAGGGAATGGCCCTCATTCATCAGCAAGGCGGTTTACCCTCCCATATTAAATTGGCCGCGGTAGGACAGCGAAGCGCCGAGGCCCTGGAACGCCATGGTGCCAAGATTGCGATCCAGGCAGTGCCGCCGTACAACAGCGAGTCTTTGCTTGCCAATGCGGAGCTTCATTCCGTCAAGGGAAAATCCATCCTGATCTTTCGCGGCAGCGGCGGCAGAGAATTACTGGCGGAGACCTTGCGCCAACGCGGCGCCCACGTGGTCTATGCCGAGGTCTATCGCCGCATGAAGCCGGACGCGCGGCTTGCCGATAGACTTGCGCAAGCTGGAGAGATTGATATCGTGGTGGTAACCAGTCAGGATGGGTTGCGTAATCTCATGGAGATGGCGAACATGGCGGGGCGCAGCCGGTGGCTATTGGACAAACCCTTGGCGGCCATTAGCCGGCGCGTTGCGCAATTGGCAAGCGAATTGGGATTTTCCCATCCCGCGCTGGTGGCGGACCAGGCCTCGGATGAAGCCCTGGTGAAGGCCATCGCCTCTTGGCGACACAACCGGCAAACCACCTAATAGATATTGAAGGATCCGGCATGAGCGAAACTCCCTCTCCCGATAATTCTGCCTACACGCCAGGCGTGACGGATAGCGACATCGACAAGTCCGCGGCCGACACGTCGCAACGGCGCCACGCAGCCAAGCATGCTAAGAGCAGCGGCATTATCGGGCTTACCCTGTTCATGTTGGTGCTGCTGGCGGGCATCGCTGCCGGCGGTTATTTCTTGTGGCACAGGCTGGAAGTCACCCAACAGAAACTGTACGCCGATGTCGAGTCCACCAAGCAACAATTGAATGCCCTGGCTGGCCGTAGTGAACAACTTGAGCGGCAGGTCGGGGCATTACCCGGGAGCATTGCGACCCTGCAGGCCCAGCAGCAGGCAATGGAAGAGGCCGTCAGCAAGCTGCGCAGCGAAGCAAGCGGCGGTTCGCGCACCTGGGATGTGGAGGAAATCGCCGTCTTGCTGCAGATCGCCAATGACCGCCTGCACCTGGAAGGCGATGTCGCCGTCGCATTGGCGGCGCTGGAGGCGGCCGACCGCCATATCGAGTCCCTGAAAAACCCTGCATTGATAGAGATTCGACGCTTACTCGCCGATGAGATCACTACCCTGCGCGCCATCCCCGCACCCGATATCACCGGCATGTCCCTGAGATTAGACGCGCTTATCGAAGGCATCGATCGCCTGCCCGTAGTCGGCGGCGAAGGCATAAAGGAAACTAGCCGCAAGCCCTGTCGGCACGCGGGGTTGGCGGAGCCTACTGAATGATTTCTGGCAAAAAATAAGAAGCCTAGTGGTCATTAAACGCCGCGGCGAGGCCGATCGCGCCTTGCTCGCTCCGGATGAACGCTATTTCCTAACACAGAACCTCCGCCTGAATCTGGAGTCGGCGCGCATCGCCCTGTTGCGGCATGACCGTCAAAGCTATCAGCAAGCACTGCGCTCGGCCCGCGAATGGATTGCCCTATATTTTGACGACACCGCCCCAGCCGTTGAGGCTACTCTCAAAGAGCTTACCCGACTACAGCAAATCGACATCGCGCCGAGCCTGCCGGATATTTCCGGTTCGCTGAATGCCCTGCGCTCTTGGTTAACGCGCCAGAAAAGGCAAAGTGACAAGGCAACGCAACCATGAAAGTGCTGATAGTCAGCCTTCTGCTGTTGACGGCTACCGTGGCAGCGGCATTGTTCATCCTGCAAGACAGCGGCCACGTCATCATCGCCTATCGGGACTGGACCATCGAATCCAGTCTAACGTTGCTCATCGCAGGTATAGTGATTCTGTTTATAGTGTTTTATTACGGCTTGCGCCTGTGGAGCGGTTTGCGTTCTCTGCCACGCCGCGTGCGGCGCTGGCGGCGTCAACGCCGCGATGCCAAGGTACGAGCCAGCTATCTGCGCGGCATGACTGCGCTGTTGGAAGGCAGATGGACGACTGCCGAGAAATATTTGTTAAAGGAAGTGCGCCACAGCGACGCCAAAGCGCTGCACTATATCGCCGCGGCACAATCCGCCGAAGCGCAGGGTTCTCAGGCGCGCCGCGACAGTTATCTGCGTACTGCCGCCGAACAGGACGCCAAGGCCGAGGCGGCGGTGGGTTTGGCACAGGCCGGTTACTTTCTCGAAAATCGACAGGCCGACGATGCGCGCGCGATACTCGACCGTTTACACGCAGCGCAACCCAAACAACCGGCGGTGCTGAAGAGGCTCATGGAAGTCTATATCGCTCTGCAAGAGTGGGAAAGGCTGTTGGATATCATCCCCGAACTGGAGCGGCGCGATGTGGTCCATGGCATCATATCCGAACAACTACTGTGCCTCGCCTATCGCGGCTTGTTCGCGCAGGCTGCGCTGCAAAAGGATAGAGAAGGGCTACACAGGTTATGGGACCGTGTCCCGCGTTCCGTGCGGCGTAACGAGGACATGTTGTTCGACTATGCCCGCGCCCTCGTCGCCATTGACCCTCACGCCGGCGCACAATTAGAATCGCTGCTCGCCGACGCCATCGATCGTCACTGGAACGATGCGCTAGTCTATATCTACGGCCAGATTCCATCGGAAAACCCCGGCGAGCAACTGACATTTGCCGAGCGCTGGTTGAAACATCATAGCCGCAGTGCCGTATTGCTGCTCACCTTGGGACGGCTATGCGTGCGCAATCAACTGTGGGGTAAGGGGCGCAGCTACCTGGAGGCCAGTCTCGGAATCGAGGCTCATGCCGAGACCTACCGCGAATTGGGTGCGTTATTGGAAAAACTCGACAACAAAGGTGCCGCGCTGGATTGCTACCGCAAGGCCCTCTCCCTGGTACCGGAAAAGTTCTTCGCCCCGCCGGATGCGCAAGTGCAGCGCCCGATACCGCCGCTGCAACTCCCGATGCAATCTCGCTAAAAGGCCACAGTTAAGTTTTGGCCCGCTGCCTCGCCACCGCATCCGGGGCGAATTCGAAGGGATCAGAATAAAATTGCCGCGTCGGCAAACCAAGGGAAACGCAGGCGTCTCGGGTGGCGCGCACCATGGCGGGCGGCCCCGCGGCATAAACATCATGGCAGCCGAGATCGGCGTAATCCGCCGCCACGGCCTCGTGGACATAGCCGATGCGCCCTTGCCATTTATCCGTTTCCGGCGGCGCCGACAAAACGGCTGTATAGCGAAAATTGGCGTACTCCTCCCCCCACTGCCGCGGTAGCTTATCGAGATATAAATCCACCTTAGCCCGCGCGCCCCAGTAGAGATGTATGGTGCGGCCCACGCCGGCGGCAAAGGCGTGCTCGATAATACCCTTGATCGGCGCGAAGCCGGTGCCGCCCGCCACCAGGATGATGGGGCGCGGCGAATCCTCGCGCAGATAAAAATCGCCATGGGGGCCTTCGATGCGCGCCATGCTCTTTTCTTTCATGTAATCGAAGACATATTCAGTGAATTCTCCCTCCTCCACATGGCGGACATGCAATTCGATAAATTCATCGTCATGAGGGGCATTGGCCAAGGAAAAACTGCGATGCCTGCCATCGGGCAATAGAAAATCGATATATTGGCCGGCGAGAAACTGCAGGCGCTGCGCCGCGGGCAGCTTAAGATAGAGGCGCATCACGTCAGGGGCCAGCAATTCCTTTTTCACCACACGAGCCGGCAACTTTTTCACCTGAAGATTCTGCACGCCGGTCTCCTGCACTTCGATGGTCAGGTCGCCATGGGGCCGAGCCTGACAAAACAAGGCCAGGCCGGCTCCCCGTTCGGATGTTGTGAGTGCCGCGGGCTGACTATCACCGTATCCCACTTGTCCGGATACTATTTTGCCCTTGCAAGAGCCGCAGGTCCCATTGCGGCAGCCATAAGGGAGCGTCACCCCCTGGCGCAGGGCGGCATCCAACACGCTTTCATTGTCCTCGACGGTGAATTCATGACCACTGGGCCGCACCCGGACTTTGCACGTCATAACTATTCCCTGATACTTTAATGACACGTAAACCAAAGCGGCACATTGTGGCCGATTTTAGCCCGGAGTACAAAATGCTGGACAGCATCCTTATCATTGGTTGCGGCGATATCGGCCGGCGGGTGGCAAACCTCTATCGGGACCGTGGCGTACCGGTATCCGCTCTAACCCGCCATCAGACCACGGCGGACGCGCTGTCTTCCCAGAGTTTCACCGCATTCGTAGGCGATTTGGATCGACCGGAAACATTACCGGGACTGCCTACTCGCGATAGCCCGGTCTTTTATTTCGTCCCGCCCCCCAGGCACGGCGAAGGTGATCTTCGGCTGCATGTCTTTCTAAGCCGAATTACCGATCAGGCATTGCCCCGCAAGCTAATCTATATCAGCACCAGCGGTGTCTACGGCGATTGCCGGGGAGCTCGGGTGGCGGAGGATACCGCGCCCAAACCGGGGACTGACCGGGCCCGCCGCCGTCTCGCCGCCGAAACACTAATACAAGAATGGGAACGGACCTATGGAATACCGACAGCAATACTGCGGGTGGGAGGAATTTACGGACCGGGACGGTTGCCAGTGGATCGTCTCCGGCAAGGGGCGCCGGTGTTGCACGAGCAGGAGTGCGGCTACACCAACCGCATACACGCCGACGACCTCGCGGCGGTTTGCGTAGCCGCCGCGGAGCGCGGGCAAGGTATTTATAACGTCAGTGACGGCAATCCAAGCACCATGACCGATTACTTCAACCGGGTAGCGGACCTTTATGGGCTGCCCCGCCCGCCGCAAATCAATTTGGCCGAGGCGCAGACCCGCCTAAGCGCGGAGATGATGTCTTATCTGAATGAATCACGGCGGCTGGACAATCGCAAGATGCTCGGAGAACTGCATGTGCGTTTGCGCTATCCAAGCTTGCGCGAAGGTTTAGCCGGCGTCGTCACCGAGGATGGCGCAACGACTTAAAATCTTCCTGCCGGGGAGTTTACATCGGCAGATGCCAGTTGAGCCGCCGACGGGGACGACTCTAGTCGGGAAGGCACTTTTCGCCATGAGTACGCCGGCAAGATACCGGGTGAGGCCAATTCCAGCATCACTGGATGACCTGCTGAGAACAGCGCGTCAAGCCGGCCAATCTGCCGGGGATTGATTTGCCCATTTCACCCGCCCGTCAACGCGTTTAATTCGTGCTGTATGGCGGTTACAACATAATCGATTTCTTACAGTGCGCTTGCCGCCTTCCGGCGCGATGACATTACTTTAGAACAGGCCATATTTTGCGCAACATCCACCCATAGGCCATCAGTTGAAACAATGATCACCGAGGACCCAAAATAGACAGCAAGGCTTGGACATGTTCCGTCGCATCGATACCGAGACTGGTTAAATAGCCCCCGTCGGCTTGAGTAATCAAACCCTTCTCGTGCAATCGCCTGGCAGCAGCGATGGCCGACGGCCCCGCCGTTTTGTGCACCTTGATCCCCTCCTGGTTAGTAGACAGGTTATAGAGGCTCAGCAGCTTGATCTCATCGACCAGATCCGGCGTGTCCATAACTTCATTCCCCATTCAATTAGATTTTCTATTTTATTCTCATTGCCGTTCGCTGTCTTCCCAGCGCTCTATCCCGCAACGCTGCGGTTACTCGGGTAACAAAGCTCGGCTATGTTCATCGACTGATATAATTTAATCTATTTGATCCATGTCGGGATGGATATCATTGGGAGTAATCAGGCACCGTCGCGGCGATAACTAGCCCACCGCCTCCATCTCAATGATGGGCATATCATCCTGCTCCCGCAGCCACGCCAAGATCGGCTGCCATTCCACCAGATCGTCCGCCACTTGGGCAAATGGCAGTTCAAAGATACCTAAGCCCTGCTTGGCGGCGCGGATATAGTTTTGGGTGTCGCGGAGAGTGGCGATAAAGGGGATTTCCAGATTGCTCAGAAACCGCTCCAAGTCTTTATAGACGATAGTCTGTTCACGGGCGCGGTTGGCGACCACCGCTACCGTGGCATTGCTGTTCATAGCCTTACAGGTCAGCAGCAGGTCGCCGATAAAGTGAGCGGCGGCACGGATATCGATGGGCGAGGGCAATACGGGGATGAGAATATGGTGGGCATGACGCACCAGGTGGGTCAATTCCCTGCCATGCACCCCTGCCGGGGCATCGATGATGATGTAATCGGGTTTTTCAGGGGCACGCACCGGGTCTTTCCAGGCCTTCACCCCGTGGATAGGGGGACGTTCTTCGGGGCGCCCCGCCAGCCATTCTACGCTGCTTCCCTGGGGATCGAAATCCGCCAGCATTACGGAATGGCCCTTCCTGACGTGATAACTGGCCAGATTGGTGGCCAAGGTGGTCTTACCACAACCGCCCTTGGTATTAAGCAACATGATGGAACGCATTTAATCCTCCTGCCACTATGTTACTTATAATAATTGCTCTTAGGTAGTGGAAGAAACGATCCCCAGAGCGTCCCAGACATCATCCACCCGCCGCTTGACCTCATCGTTCATGCGGAGCGGCCGGCCCCATTCCCGCCGGGTCTCGCCGCGCCATTTATTGGTGGCGTCAAAACCGATCTTGGAACCCAGGCCCGCCACCGGCGAGGCGAAGTCTAGATAATCGATGGGCGTATTATCAATGATCACCGTATCCCGCCCCGGATCCATGCGGGTAGTCATGGCCCAGATCACGTCCTTCCACTCCCGGACATCGATATCATCGTCGGTGACGATCACGAACTTGGTGTACATGAACTGACGCAGGAAACTCCATACCCCGAACATCACCCGCTTGGCGTGACCCGCATATTGTTTCTTCATGCTCACCACCGCCAGGCGATAGGAGCACCCTTCGGGCGGCAGATAAAAATCCACGATCTCGGGAAACTGTTTTTGCAGTATCGGCACGAACACCTCGTTGAGCGCCACCCCCAACACCGCGGGTTCATCGGGCGGCCGGCCGGTATAGGTGCTGTGATAGATGGGATTGTCGCGGTGGGTAATACGCTCGACGGTGAACACCGGAAAGGTCTCCACCTCGTTGTAATAGCCGGTGTGGTCGCCAAAAGGGCCCTCTTGCGCGGTCTCGCCGGGATGGATAAAACCTTCCAGCACGATCTCAGCTGAGGCCGGCGCCTGTAGATCATGACTGCGGCACTTCACCAGTTCAGTCTTTGAACCGCGCAGCAGACCGGCAAAGGCGTATTCGGACAGGGTGTCAGGCACCGGCGTCACCGCGGCAAGCATTGTGGCCGGATCCGCGCCCAAGGCCACTGCTACCGGAAAAGGTTTTCCGGGATGAGTATCGCACCATTCGCGAAAATCCAGCGCCCCGCCGCGCTGCGCCAGCCAGCGCATGATCACCCTGTTGCGGCCTATCACCTGCTGGCGATAGATACCAATGTTCTGCCGTTCCTTGTGCGGCCCCTTAGTCATCACCAGGGCCCAGGTAATGAGCGGCCCCGCATCGTCCGGCCAACAAGTCTGGATCGGCAGTTTCGCCAAGTCGACTTCATCGCCCTCCAACACGTTCTCTTGACAAGGCGCACGGCTCACCACCTTGGGAGCCATATTGAGCACTTGCTTGAACAACGGAAATTTTTCCCAGACGTCCTTGAAGCCCTTGGGCGGTTCCGGCTCCTTGAGATAGGCGAGCAGTTTGCCCACGTCGCGCAGTGCCGCCACGGAATCCTGGCCCATGCCCAGCGCCACGCGCCGCGGGGTGCCGAACAGATTCCCCAACACCGGGATGGTGTGGCCTGTGGGCTTTTCAAACAACAAGGCCGGCCCGGCGGCGCGCAGGGTGCGATCGCAGATCTCAGTCATCTCCAGACGAGGGTCCACCGTCAGGGAAATGCGTTTGAGTTCGTCTTCCCGCTCCAGTTTGGCGAGAAAATCGCGCAGATCACTGTAGCTCATGCCGGCGTAGTTTCGATAAAGGATGGACGCCGGCTGAATACCGAAAACCACTGGGCAAGTCGCGGGTGTGAACCGCGCCACTCATGGGTATAGCGGAGGTCCAAGTAGCCCAAGGCCACGCCCAGGACGACGTCGGCCACCGTCAACTGTTGGCCCACCAGGAATTCGCCGCCCTTGAGATGGCCTTCGGCAAAACCGAGAGCCGCCGCAATCTTGCCCTCTTGTTTGTGTATGACCGCGGGCTCCTGACGTTCCGGGGCGCGGCGGCTCTCCATAAGCCGGGTTACCGTCGCGTCCGCCATTCCCTGACCCAAGACATGCCAGCGTTGCGCCTGCCAGCGCGCCTCGCCGGGCGGCGGAATCAGTGGCGTACCAATCAGGCTGTCCAGGTACTCGACGATCATGAACGAGTCGAACAATACCTCGCCGTCGTCGCGAACCAGGGTCGGCACCTTTCCCAGTGGATTCAAACGCGCCACATTCCCCGCCGCATCGCCGGGACCTTCGACGACAAATTCATACGCAATGCCTTTCTCCATGAGAAATACCCGCACCTTACGCACGTAGGGCGAGGTCAACGATCCATACAATTTCATTACAGTCCCCTCCTTATGAAAATTCCGCCACCACCGGCGTATGATCCGACGGACGTTCATTTTTGCGCGGCGCCTTATCGATGACGCAGGAACGGCATTGCTTGCGCAAGTCCATGCTCGCCAGGATAAGATCGATGCGCAGGCCCAGATTGCGGCGAAATGCGTTCATGCGGTAATCCCACCAACTGAATTGTTTTTCTTCCTGCTCGAACAAGCGAAAGGTGTCGCACAAGCCAGTCGCCAATAGCCGCTGAAACGCCGCGCGCTCCGGTTCGCTGAACAGCACTCTCCCTTCCCACAGTAAAGGATCGTGCACGTCGCGCGCTTCGGGGGCGATGTTGAAATCGCCCACCACCACCAATTTTGGATAATGCTTCAGCTCGATATCAACAAAGCTGATAAGCCTATCCAGCCAGCCGATTTTATATCGATACTTGTCCGATCCGACGCTCTCGCCGTTGGGCACATAGAGATTGACGACTCTCACATCGCCATAGACCGCGGCAAGTACGCGGCGCTGCGGATCATCGAGGCCGGGAACGTCCTTCACTGCGCCCATCCCCGGCTTTTTACTCAGTATCGCCACGCCGTTGTAGGTCTTCTGTCCGGAGAACAAGGCGTGATAGCCCGCCGCCTCGATCTCGGACACCGGAAATTTGTCGTCGGCGAGCTTGGTTTCCTGCAAAGCGAGCACATCGGGTTGTGTCGCGGCCAACCATTCCAATACCTGAGCCAACCGCACGTTCAGCGAATTGACATTCCAAGTCGCGATTTTCATACCTCATCTTACCGCCACGACGATTCACCAATCTTATGCAGCAATACCGCTATGCCTGAGTAAGGCATCGATGGTCGGTTCGCGGCCGCGGAATTCCACAAACAGCTCCATGGGCTCGCGCGAACCGCCCTGCTCCAGCACGGTACTCAAGAAGCGCATGCCGGTATCGCGATCGAAAATGCCTTTTTCCTCGAAAGCGGCGAAGGCGTCCGACGACAGCACCTCCGCCCACTTGTAGCTGTAATAACCCGCCGCATAACCACCGGCGAAGATATGGGAGAAGCTGTGCGGGAAACGGTTGAAGGAGGGCGGCTTCATTACCGCCACCTGTTCGCGCACCTCGCTGAGGATCTCATAGACCCGAGGGCCCTTGTTCGGGTCGTATTCGAGATGCAAACGGAAATCGAACAGTGAAAATTCCAATTGTCGCACCATCTGCATTCCGGATTGGAAGTTTTTGGCCGCTAGCATTTTCCGGAACAACTCCTCGGGAAAAGGTTCCCCGGTTTGGTAATGGCCGGCGATGAGGTCCAAGGCCTCGTGCTGCCAGCACCAGTTCTCCATGAACTGGCTGGGCAATTCCACCGCGTCCCACGGCACGCCGGCGATGCCGGCCACGCTGGGATAATCGACCTTGGTCAACATGTGATGCAGACCGTGGCCGAATTCATGGAACAGGGTCAGCACTTCGTCATGAGTAAACAGGGCGGGGTCATCGCCCAGCGGTGGCGAGAAGTTGCAGGTGAGATAGGCCACCGGGGTTTGCAGGTCCGCGGCACCGCGCTTGCGGGTGATGCATTCGTCCATCCATGCGCCGCCGCGCTTATTGGGACGGGCATACAGATCGAGATAAAACTGGCCTCGCATCCCGCCCTCTTCATCAATTATGTCGAAATAACGGACGCTGGGATGCCACACATCCACACCCTGGCGCTCGCGGATATCCAGGCCATATAAGCGCCGTACTACCTGAAACATACCCGCCACCACCCGAGCCTCGGGAAAATAGGGTTTGAGGTCTTCCTTGGAGATGGCATACCGGTGCTGACGCAGTTTTTCGCTGTAATACGGGATATCCCAGGCCTCCAGATCGCTCATGCCGTGCTGTCCGCGGGCGAAGGTCCGCACCTCCTGCAACTCGCCGCGCGCCATGGCCAGGGAACGCCCCGCCAGATCCTGGAGAAACATCATCACCTGTTCCGTAGAGCGCGCCATTTTGGGCGCAATGGAATATTCCGCATAATTATTGAATCCGAGCAAACGCGCCGCCTCGTAACGCAGGGCTAATATCTTTTCCATCACCGGGGTGTTGTCCCATTGCCCGGCCTGGGGGCCGGCATCGGAGGCGCGGGTGACATAAGCCTCGTATATCTCGCGGCGCAGCGCGCGATTATCGGCGTAGGTGATGACCGGGATATAGGAAGGAAACTCCAGTGTCACTACCCAGCCGTCCATGTCGCGCTGCTTGGCGGCTTGCGCCATCAGGCCCAGGGCGGTAGGCGGCAAGCCCTTCAGCTCGCCCACGTCGGTGATTTTTTTGTGCCAGGCGTTAGTGGCATCAAGAAGATTTTCCTCGAACTTGGCGTTGAGGTTGGACAGCTCCTGCATGATCTCTTTGAATCGGGCCTTTTCCGCAGCGGGCAAGGCCACGCCCGAGAGCCGGAAATCACGCAGGGCATTGTTGATGATTTTTTTCTGCGCCGTATTAAGCCGTTGCCATTCCGCACTCTCGGCGATGGCTTGATAGGCTTGATACAGGCGCGCATTCTGACCCAACTCGGTGGCGTAATCGCTGAGTTTCGGCAGGCAGGCGTTATACGCGGCGCGCAATTCCGGGCTGTTAACCACGGCATTCATATGGCTTACCGGCGACCACACCCGCCGCAGGCGGTCCGACAACTCCTCCAGTGGCTCCACCAAGTCGGCCCAGGTATAAGTTTGTTGGCCCGCCAACAAACGGGTGATGGTGGCACGGTTATCCGCCAACACTTGATCGATGGCGGGCTCAATGTGCTGAGGCAATATCGCGGAAAACGGCGGCAGGCCGCTTAGGGCCAACAGGGGATTTGCCATGATTGATTCCCTCACAACGACAATGAATATGTGGGCTGACAGGAGCGATAGGATAACAAAAAAGGCGGCGCCCGTGCGGCCAGACCTGGGGTATGCTTGCCAACCGCGCCTGCAGCCACACATGACGTCAGCAAGGACCCGCCGGCCTACCAGCGGCTGCGTTTACTCAACTACCATGAAGTAAATTGGCAATATGCAGGAACGGCGATTATCGGGCGGTCAATGCAAAACCGGGACCCGGGCTTGCTTCATCAACCAAGGAACTCTTCGGCTACTTCCCGCTCTGCGTTGAGCATGCCCCACCTGCGAGCCGATTAAGGGTCGAGCGCCCCTTCGCCGGCTTGCTCGGATAATTCGGCGGCCGCTTTGTTGGGATGCACTAAATGCATGGTCACAATCGCGCCAACAACGCCACCAAGTGAGAACGATATTACGACGGACTCCGTTAGAAAGCTTATCATGGCAGAGTTCTCCCACAAGAATTCCCAAACTCGCTCCCATCCCTACAACCGGGAACCGCATGCGAGCGCCTCTTCATTTTAGCGGCACGCTGCTACAGTATTTTGAATGCGCCCCGCGTAATCAGGAAAAAGCAGTTTGGGCATCAATGAAAGGTCGGATTTCCCGCAATCTCGCGTTGCCAAATAGGCACGATTTCAGCAATGAATTTATCGAATCGGCGCGGCTCATGTCCCAAAATAATAGATTGCTGGGCAAAATCCTCGGGGGCGGCGATCAACCCATGCTTTTGGAAATAGTCGTACATGATGCGCAAATCTCTCACCATCCATTCGGGCATCATATGCTGCGACTGCTTGGCCCAAGCCTCTAAGTCGTTACCTCCATAACGGATTTCCCTCCCCAGGTATTTGCTGAAGGTCTGGGCGACAATTTCGCCGGTGATGACATCCGGTCCGTGCAAGGGATATTCCTTACCTTCATGTCCCGGCTGTATAAAGGCGTTCACCGCGGCATCCGCCACGTCGCGGCTATCGACACGGCTCAACCCCACCGAGCCGATAGGTTGAGGATAGACGCTATATGACATCACCGCTGCACGGCACCATAGGGAATCATTTTGAAAAAAATTATTGGGCCGCAGGATTGTATAATTCAAACCGGACTCGCGAATGCTGCGCTCAATAGGGACTTTGGCCAGGTAATGGGGAATATGCTCCGAACCGGGAGGCATAGGCACCGACAGATACACGATTTTATCCACCCCTGCCGTTTTCGCCGCCGTCACCGCCGCCAACCCCTGCAGAGTCTCATTACGACTCAAAGCGGTTATCAAAAAAACACCGTCAATCCCGCTAAAGGCCTTAGCCAGGGTAGACGGTTTTTCCAAATCCCCCACACAAGCTTCCACTCCTGCCGGCAAGGATTTAAGTTTATTGGCATAGCGGCTCATGCCGCGCGTCTTGATGCCGGCACGAAGTAAGGCGGCAATAACCCCGCTACCCACCGCCCCGGTACCGCCGATCACCAATACTTTCATCAGTCTTCTCCTCAGAACAAACCCAGCCTCACACTCCCGGCATAGGATATACCCCTCCCGGGGCGACAATTCCATCCTGCTAATCTTACATTAATTTATTATAAATCAATCGAGAAAATGAATATTTTATCTCCAGCCCCGGGCAAAAGCTTGGATCGGGCCGGCAATGACTCCTATAGAAACTCGGGTAGCACTTAGATGCTTAATGAACCCACGCCGCATTGCGAGATTGATGGAGGTAGGCCACATGAGGATGGACCATAGCCGAATGTACCATCACGAACAACCCGAGACGGTCGGACAAATTCAGCGTCGCCGCCACCCCCAATTCAGCGCATAAACGCTCCATATGTCCCTGGCCGAGATAAAGTATATTGGGCGCACAACCGTGCTCCCGCTCAAAGCGAAAGGCTATACCAAGGATATAACTTAACATCGCAGGATACCCCCGTGATTTTTCAGGAACGAGAACCCTATCATCGCGCTTACCGGGTCTAATAATTTATCGGATTTCGGCTGCCTTACTATAACAAAGGCTCGAACTCAGCAATATTTCAAATTGAAGAGATACATCGATTTCAAAGCGTAAACTAAGGATCATGGCTATCGGATGACGGTCGAATGCACCCATCGCTATCTCCTGCCCTGGGCACAGCCAAGGCCTTGGCAGGGATCAGTCCCATAATGAGACCGAACGAGATTTCTTGGCATACCAAAACTCATCGGCACGAGGCGGTGACATCTTATCGACGAGATTTTTTCGTTGTGATTAGCAACGGCGCCCCTCTTAACGCGGCCTGCGCTCACGCCTCGTAAACCGCGATGTCCGCGCGCCGGTTTCGCTATTGAGCGCGGAAATGGCGCTCGTCGCTGCCGCGTCGTCCATCTCCACAAACCCAAACCCGCGGCCAGCCACGTTCGCAGTGTGAAGCCCGCTTTGCACCATGCACGGTACGAAAGGATAAAAATCGCCTTTAATGATCTTTAATCACTCTCAAAATTCCGTCCATTCGCGCGCCAAACCCGATTGTCGTGCTACAGAATCCGGACGACCGCCGCTTGATCGCGCACGATCGGCAAGGAGGGTACGTTCGAATAGTACACCCGCAATCGGGCGGTCTCAAAGCCGCCACCGCCTCGTCTCGCGGCCGGGTCAAGTTGCCATTGATGGCTAAATTATAGAGAGATCATGCAATTCGCTGTCCGAGCTTTCTCAACTTAAGCGGCTGGGCAATCCATTTCTTTGTGACTAAACAGGACTCACACCATTGAAATCGCCGCGGCGATTCTTTTGCTTTTGTTCGCCAATATGCAATACATCTTGGATACAATCCTCCATCACCTTTAATCATCGCCGCATAACTCTGCTGTCGCCGTATTCAAGGAAAACGTATATGACGTGTATCTGTAATCAACCTGACTGGAATAAGATCGCGAAAAATTCGACCTGTGGTTACCGCACATCGCCCCGGTTGGAGAAGCACTGTTGAACGCATTGCAGGCACAGCCCGGCGACCGGATTCTCGACCTTGCTCCCGGTGCCGGCGAACCGGCGCTCAGTTTGGCGCGGCGATTTTCCGGCACCATCAGCATCACCGGCATCGATGCCGCGGAGGGGATGATCAAAGTGGCGCAGGCAAAAGTCCCCCGGGAGCGGATCGCCAATATTATGTTTCAGTGCATGCCGGCGGAACAATTGACGTTCGCGGACAACAGCTTTGACCGCGTGTTGTGTCGTTTCGGTGTTATTCTGTTTGCCGATCCCCTGCAAGGACTGTGGGAGATGTATCGCACGCTCAAGCCGGGCGGGTTATTCGCGTTGGCGGTGTGGGCAAGCCCCAAAACGATGACGACTCTGTGCTGGGCATATAATGCCTTGAAAGATCGTCTGCCTGAAGATAAGCACCCGCCGCTGGCCAAGGTCACCTCACTGGGCCGTCGAGGCGCGCTTGATGCCGTATTGCAGCAAGCCGGCTTCAGAGATTACGCCGTCGACGCGCATACCTTTCATTACGATTTCCCCTCATTCGAGGCCTATTGGGATTTAGTCGCATCGTCGGACATCCTTAAGGCGCAATACGATGTCCTTGCGGAAGTGCAGCGTTGGGCGGCAAGAGAAGAGATAAAGCACTTTGCCGCAAGTTATATATCCAAGGCGGGCGACTGGTAGTGCCTCATCAATATCTGTTGGCTACCGGTCGCAAGATCTAACTAGTTGCGCTATCACCCCGCCATTGCGGCACGTTTCAAGCGGGACGATAAAGTAGGACACTAAGATCGTCGGGATGGCTGGGACGACCCTGTAAGGGGTTCTCCATGCGTGCGCGGCAATCTCGGATCAGCGTATCCGCCGCCGCCAGCAGCGGCCCGGCCTTCACCCGCGCCGCTATTTCCTCAATATAAAGATTGTCGGGCAACCCGTCGCTGGCCAATAACAAAGTGTCGCGCGGCGCAAGTTCGATAGCCGGCCCGATATCGATACGCATCTCCGGTGTACCGAGCACATTGGACACGAGGTGTCTCTCTTCATGATGAACCGCCTCGATTTCATCTAACAAACCGGCCTCCACCGCATAACCCACCGGCGAATGAGATACGCTTTGAAACTTGAGCTTACCGCGCTGCCCCACCAACATAATGAGCGAATCGCCTACGTGATAAGAACGCATCATCCGCTCATGTAGCTCCACTACCGCCACGGTTGTGGCACAACCCGTCCCCAAGGCAAGAATATCGGCGTTGGCGCGCTCGATACCGTCGAGTATAGCCTCGCGTAAACTCAAACCATCCTCCGCCACGTTATTCAGCGCGTCTTCCAAGGTGGTTACCGCCAGCCGCGCCGCTACTTCACCGCCGGGCAGACCGCCCAAGCCGTCGGCGATCACCAGCACGCCGGCCCTGGCGCTCACGGGGATTAAAGCCACGGCATCCTCGTTCGTCGTCTCTTTTAACGGTGAGCGCGCGGTAAAAACGGCGGCCTGCCCGGTGACAAAGGGATAAGCCTCCACCTGGCTGAGGTCGGACTCCGCATAGATGCGCGGAGGATGGAACAGCAATGCTTTAGAGGACAATCGTCAACTCCACTGCATGGTTTCCAAATAGCGGCGCAGTTGCCCGGCCGCCCTAAATTTTGTCAGTATCAAAGAGCGTTTTAGCCCGCAACAGATTTCCTTCACCTCGCGCGGTTGGCGGGCGTAGTGTTTGGCGCCGCCCAAGGAGTCATAGAACAACCTTATCAAATCGATAACGTCATCATGGATATGCTGAACGCTGGGCGCTCCCCAATGGAACATATCCAGTAATTTTAATTCAAATCCCAATCCGTAGCGTTGAATCATGATGTTTTCGGTATGGAGATCGCCGTGATACTCGCCCATCTGATGGATGGATTCAATTCCCGTAGCCAGCGCATGCAATAAATGCACGGCTTGAAAAGGATTCAAGCGTTTGCCTGCCTGACGATTGAGGAAGGCACTGAGAAGTTCACCCTCAACATACTCAGAGATCAAAAAGGTGATGGGGATACCGCGATATAACACCGTATCCTGCGAGTAGTATTGAATGACGATGGGGCACTGGCGCAATTTATGTAGTTTTTTGGCATAGAAGATCGAGGCTCGATCTCGTTCGTTACGGTGGGGGAAAAAAAACTTTGCCGTCCTTTCGATCCCCGTCGACCGCTCGCGGATGAGATAGACCTCCCCCTCCCAACCGGCGCCAAGGTGGGTCACTATTTCATAACCGCCGCGCAGTCTTTTGCCTGCACGGAAGTTAAATGCCTCTATCCGGTGATGAGGTCTCAGAGAAATCTTGGCCATTGCTAGCGGTCCATTCTGCTTATTCGCTCGCCCCGATCAAACCGTTGAATCAAGCTGCCCATTGAAAGCACCTGTGAACTCGGCCAAATTACGGAAAGAGACAAAAATCAGCACTCCCGATATCAACCGTATGGAAACGTCGACGAAATAATCGATGCTCGCTGCAAAAGCATACCAGCCGCACAACCAGGCTCCAAATTATGAACTAAGTGAGCCAACCGTCACGCACAATTCGATCCGCTCATAATTGGGACCCTTCGATTGGTCGCCGCATAATTTGTCGGGATCTGTATCCGGATGATGCCTGGCGCATCTCAGCTGGCATTAACCGTTGGCAGAAAGGAGACGGCATCTCCCCCGAGCTTTATCAAGATTAAGACCCAATATTCGGTTCTTGCCTCGCGATGACCGATACCTTTACAACATTGAATACATCCGCACCTGCCGATACGTTGCCCCAAATGGCCGCCACATAAATCTACCAAAACGGGAAAATAAGACGCGAAAAGACAACTACAATACCGTGGCTAGCGGGTTTAAATGGCTCTGGAAAAACCGTCGGATTTTGCCGAGGCCTATGCAGGTCGGGGCGACCCTTTCACTAATCTGGAAGGTTTCCGGGCCGCCGAAGCCGATGTTTGCCGCACCCTCTCGTAACTGAAACTCATGAATCGGGCTATGCCCCGGGTCTCCAGCTCAGGAAGGACCTTACTGCAAGGAACCGCAAAAGAATCCGGCTCCGTTCTCCCGCGCTGGAGCAACTCATGATATTCATGGATAATGCAAACCCAGAGGTCAACTAGGGGCCGCGTCCATGTGTGAAATTGCGTCGAAAATGTCTGTGGATCCGCAGCAAACCTGCGTTCGCCAAAAAAACAAACGATCGGCGTCACTACTGATGGGTTGCCTGATCCTGATACTACAAGGCTGCGCCACCACTCCACCAGCTCCAAACCCCAGCGAGGCAGCTCGTGCCCAAGCTAAAGCCGCCTATCTCGCCAATGATTACAAACGTACGCTGACCATCGTCGAACCATTGGCCATCGCCGGCGAGGGCTGGGCGCAATATACCCTAGGCTATATGTACCACTACGGACGAGGCGTTGCCATGGACAGACAGATGTCCAAGCAATGGATAGAGCGTGCCGCCAAACAGGGTTATGCTCCCGCTCAAGAAGCCTTGCAGCGTATCTCTTTACCTCCATCTAAACAGGAAGAGGAGATGGAATCCGCCGCTAAGCCGCCACTAACCGATGTCAAAGACGGTGCAGCGGGCGCTGCACCTATCAGCCAGCAAAAACAGGAACCTGTCCGGCCCACTTCCCAAACAGCCACTGGCACAGCTGCAGGGGCGCCTGCAGCCGCCGTCCCCGTAACGACAGTCACCCCGAACCCCGCCGAACAAAGCGAGCCTGCCGTTCAGCCACCTGCGCCTCCCTCACGGCAAACGGCTCAGGCCGAATCCACGCCACCGGCCCCCGCCCCATCAACACCGCCGCGAACGACTGTCCCTCCGGCAATGACCGAGTCTCCCGCCTCACCGCCGCCATCGGCAATGCCATCGATCCCTCACCAAGCGTTGGTTGCCAAACCGGCAGAAGATGGGGTCAATGGCCGGAGCTGGATCATGGCTCAAGACCCGCAACAGTACACGGTGCAACTGATCGGCAGCAGCAGCGAAGCGGCAGTGATCCGTTTTATCCGCAAACATGGCATTGAGAAGGAATCCGCCTACTATTCGACAATGCGTAACGGTCAGCCGTGGTTCACGGTGGTTTATGGCAGCTATCCCAGCCGTGAAGTGGCCCATCAGGCTGTGCAACGATTGCCGCCTTCGCTGCGCAATGCCTCCCCGTGGCTACGCAGTTTCCGTGATATACAGGCATTACTCGGCAACACCCCATAAGAAATGCGATTACCGGTCATCGCAATCTCACGAATCAGATAGTAGACACGGTAGGAAATTTTTTCCCCACAAGTCGACAGGAGATATAGCCATGCCAATAAAAAAACTCACTCACGTCACCATTATTGTCCGCGATCAGGATGAAGCCCTGAAGTGGTATATGGAAAAAATGGGGTTCGTGAAACGTGTGGATGATGCTGCCAGTATGCCTGGTTACCGCTGGCTCACCATCGCCCCCAAGGACCAAACGGAGGTGGAAATAGTGCTATTTAAAGCACGCGATGCCAAAGAGCAATCCTGGGTAGGCCAAGGCACTTTGTGGATGCTGCATAGCGATAACTGCCGAGCCAGCTGCAAGGAACTCGCGGCGCGCGGCGTCAAGTTCCAGAGCGAACCACAGGATTACCCATGGGGAACGGTGGCGACGGTTCTGGACCTGTACGGAAATCCGTTCAACATCATGCAGCTGCGGTCTGCTTAACTACCCGGCTAAAGCAAATCTAACTGCATAGTCTCGAGTAGCGGCGCAATAAAATAGCGGGTTTCCAGGGGCTCAGGCTTCTGGAAACCCAGTCGCTGGCGAGCAAGCTGAAAGCGCTGTGCCAAGAGTTCCGCGAAGATGCCGCTGCCGCGCATGCGCGCACCGAATTCGGCAGCATAATCCTTGCCGCCGCGGCTATCGCGAATACGCTGCATCACATGCGACGCCTTGGTGGGCTCATGCTCCGTCAACCACTCGCGGAATAAATCCTTCACCTCATGGGGCAAGCGTAGTAATACATAGCCGGCGCTGCCCGCCCCTGCCTCCCGCGCCCGCGCGAGGATGGTCTCCATCTCGCTGTCGGTAAGCACCGGTATCAACGGCGCCACCAACACTCCCACCGGAATACCGGCCTCATGTAGACGCTGGATGCTTTGCAAGCGACGGGCTGGCGCCGTGGCCCTCGGCTCCAGGGTGCGCGCCAAATCATGGTTTAGCGTGGTGATAGAGATCATTACCCGCACCAACCGTTTACGCGCCATCTCCGCAAGCAGGTCGACATCCCGTTCCACCAAGGAGGATTTGGTCACCAGCGTGAAGGGATGATCGCAGCCATGCAACACTTCCAGCACCGCGCGGGTGATGCCCAGCCGGCGCTCCACCGGCTGATAGGCGTCGGTATTGATCCCCACGGCGATGGGCGCGCAACGGTACGCGGACGCCGCCAATTCCTTGCGCAATAAGGCCGCCGCCTCCGGTTTGTAGAACAACCGACTCTCGAAATCCAATCCCGGCGACAAGCCCAGATAGGCATGGGTGGGGCGGGCAAAGCAATAGACACAGCCATGTTCGCAACCGCGATACGGATTGATGGAACGATCGAAGCCCACGTCCGGCGACTGATTATAGTTAATGATGCTGCGGCTGGTATCCTTCGTCAGGGTGGTGCGCAGCGGCGGCGGTTCCTGGTCCAAACTGCGCCAGCCGTCATCCACCAATTCACGGCCATGCTCCGCATAGCGGTTATCGGGACTACTGCGCGCGCCCCGTCCACGGGGTGCGGATGGCGGTCGTTTACTCATGGCGAAATGGAGACGGTAAATAAGACCGGAGGGCTAAATGGTAGCGCGGCCCAAGGTACAAGTAAAAAGGATTCGCCGGTTACGACCGGCAATACGTCATGAAGACAAATTCGTGCCAATGGCGGCGCTGATCGCTAAGGCTCATCCAGCTTGAGGTGGCGGGTATCCGGCGGTGGCGGCGCATCATCGCGCTCCATTTCGCCCATGTCGCTGCCCACGGGCGCCATATCCAGGGAGCTGATATCGATGGCCGGCGGCTTGACCGTCTTGGACTCCGCCAGCTGACTGCCGGGTGGAGCCATGGATAAGTCGCTGGTATCAATGGAAGGCGCCTCAGGCGGGGCATGCTCCACCAAATTGCCGCCCAACGGCGCCACACTGAGACCGCTGGTATCGATCTGCGGCGCCGCCACTGCGGGAGGTTCCGCCAAGACAGTTCCGACCGGCGCCACGCTAACCCCGGCCATCGGGCCGGCAGCGGGGGCTGGCGACGTCTCCGCGGCCATCATTTCGGTGACGCACCGCAAACCTGCCTTCTGCACCGCTGCCACATATTTTTGGGCGGCATCGTGCCCAAGCCCCTTTTTGATTACAACCCGTTTACCGGAAAACAGCGCATCGAGCTTTTCCGCGGACGTGCCGAACAGGGCCGCCACCTTCACCTTGACGTCAGGCAAATAGCCGCCCTCCACCAGTTCTCCGGTGACAACGATTTGGTAAGACTTCTCGATCATTGCCGCATTCATTTCCGGCCGTTGGCCTGTTTCTTCAAAAACCTTTTACTATAACGGCGCGGCGAATTCGATGTTGAACGCCGGCCCCCAGAAAAAATTCTGACCAGATGACAGGATAAAACCATTGCATTATGGTAATGACCCCCATGAATACCAGCCTACCCAGCGATACCCCGCTCCCCGGCCGTTGCCTATGCTGAGCTACCGCCATGCCTTTCACGCCGGAAACTTCGCCGATGTCCATAAGCATGCGGTATTGAGCCTGCTGGTCAAGGGTCTGCTGCATAAGGATGCGCCTTTGTTTTATATGGATACCCATGCCGGGGCGGGACGCTACGACCTGGGCTGCGCCGAGGCGCAAATAAATGCCGAGCATCTGCAAGGGATAGTGCGACTGCTGCAACGAGACGACGTCCCTGCCGCGCTGCGGCCCTATCTCGCCGCCGTGCGCGCCGTTAATCCCGACGTCAATGCGCCATCCCTTCGTTATTATCCCGGCTCGCCGCTCATCGTCCGCCATGTCCTGCGACCGCAGGACCGCATGGTGCTGACTGAACTGCATCCCGCTGACGTTCAGCACCTTTACCGCGAATTCGCCTCGGACCGCCGGGCGGTCGTGCAACACCTCGACGGCTATCAGGCCATTAAGGCCTTTCTACCGCCTAAGGAACGGCGCGGCTTGGTGTTGATGGATCCGGCCTTCGAACGTCGCAATGAAGCGGCGCATGTGATCACAGGATTGAAAACCGCCGCTGCGCGCTGGGCGAGCGGGGTCTACGCATTATGGTTCCCCATCACCAATCGCGCCGGCTTGAACGATCTTTATCGACGCCTGGAAAAGACCGGGATTCGCAAGATCCTCGTCAACGAGCTGTGCATCCGTCCGCCGTTGACGGCGCGGCAATTGAACGGCTCCGCTATGGTCATCATCAATCCCCCTTGGCAATTGGATGTGCGCTTGCGGGAACTGTCAGCGTGGTTAAGCCGCGCGCTCGCCGCGGAAGGCCAGGGCAGTCAGCGGGTAGACTGGCTGGTACCGGAATGATAACGACAGGCGGAATGCCGTGATCGTAGCTTACCGCGATCAACACGGTGAGCCACACTACCCATGACAAAGATCAAGCGCCGCGATTGGCCAAACCATAGCCCGATTTCTCTTTTACAAAAGAAGGCACTGACTTATTAAGTAATCTAAATATAAGTCGCCATAATCAAATGTCACTGCAGCCGCCCTCTTTGACAGCCACCGAGTCACCCCGTATCATGCCCCATCCCGACAGCAGAACCCGATTGAATAAAGCGCCTGCCAAGGATACCGCCATGCGAAAACTCCCTTCCCTCACGACCCCTTATGCGGAAAACAGCCTTACGCTGGCCGGGCCAGTGGGCAATATCGAGTTTCGTATGACGCCGCCTGTCACGGATTCGTCTCACAAGGCGGTGGCCGTCATCTGCCACCCCCACCCTCTGCACGGCGGCAGCCTGGACAATAAGGTCACCGCCACCCTGGCGCGTACCCTGAGCGCCTTGGGCGTCGCGGCGTTACGTTTCAACTTTCGCGGCGTAGGCGCCAGTTCGGGCAACTTTGCGGCCGGTATCGGCGAAACCGAAGACCTGCTCGCCGTCATGCGCCAGGCACAAGCCTTATATCCCGACCGGGAGTTGTGGCTGGCGGGCTTCTCCTTTGGCGCCTATGTCGCCTTGCGGGCGACGCAGCACATCGCGGTGAAGCGCCTCATCACCGTTGCGCCTCCCGTCAACCTTTATGATCTGGCCGATCTCACCACGCCGGATTGTCCCTGGTTGTTGCTGCAGGGAAAAGACGACGAAGTGGTGCCGTTCAAAGACGTATTGAAATGGGTCAGCCGCCTTTATCCTGCTCCGGAAACCATTTATATTGACGGCGTAGGCCACTACTTTCACGGCAAGCTGAGTATCCTACAATCCAAGATTACCAACCGGCTTGCCAGCCAATCCCTCCCCATCGATATGCCGTCTTTGTCCAGCAGACATCGTGCATCGCAAAACTTATAAAACCACAAGCGTAAAACTTGAGAAACGCCGTGTATCTCGGAATACGTCGCTCGCATTTACCCCATGTTTCGGAACGCGCTATTCGGGTTCATAACCCAGGATCGGCGCCAGCCAGCGCTCCGTCTCGGCGAGGCTCATCCCTTTGCGCCGCGCGTAATCCGCCACCTGATCCTTGTTGACTTTGCCCACGGCAAAGTATTTGGATTCAGGATGGGCGAAATACCAACCGCATACCGAGGCAGCGGGCCACATGGCATAGTGATCGGTCAGCATAATTCCGGCGTTTTGTTCTGCGGCGAGCAACTGCCACAATAAACTTTTTTCGGTATGCTCCGGACAGGCGGGATAGCCGGGGGCGGGACGAATACCGCGGTATTCCTCCCGGATCAGCGCCTCGTTGTCGAGCCGCTCCTGCGGGACATAACCCCAAAACTCCTGACGCACCCGCTTGTGCATCAACTCGGCGAAGGACTCGGCGAGACGGTCGGCGAGGGCCTTGACCATGATGGCATGGTAATCGTCGTGGGCCGCCTCGAAGCGCTTGACATGTTCGTCGCTGCCCAGACCGGCGGTAACGGCGAAGGCACCGATGTAATCCTTGAGCCCGGTCTCCTTGGGCGCGACGAAATCGCTCAAGCATTGATTGGGACGGCCCGGCGGTTTTTCATCCTGCTGACGCAGGTGATGCAAGGTGGCGAGTACCCGGCTGCGCGTTTTATCGGTATAGACCTCGATATCGTCGTCATTGACGCTATTGGCCGGGAAAAACCCAATCACCGCCTTCGCAGCGAGCCATTTACCGGCGATGATCTCGCGCAGTATGCGCTGCGCATCCTTGAACAGCTTGCGCGCTTCGACGCCCTTCTCGGCATCGTCGAGAATTTTGGGGTAACTGCCGTGCATCTCCCAGGTATGGAAGAACGGCGTCCAATCGATGTACGAGGCAAGCTCTTCCAGCGAGATATTCTCGAACACCTTCACACCGAGATATGTCGGCGTCGGCGGCGTATAGCCCGCCCACTCGATCTTGCTCTTGTTAGCGCGTGCCTGCGCTAGGCTCAACCATTTGGTGTGGGCGCGGCGCCCGGCGTGCTGTTCGCGCACCTGCACGTACTCGGCACGCATTTTCGCCACATACTCAACCTTGAATTCATCGCTGATCAGGTTTTGTGCCACGCCTACGGCGCGGGAGGCATCCTTTACCCACACCGTAGGACCGCGATAATGCGGCTCGATCTTCACGGCGGTGTGAGCGCGCGAGGTGGTGGCGCCACCGATGAGCAAGGGCAAGGTGAAGCCCTGGCGCTGCATCTCCTTGGCCACATGCGCCATTTCCTCCAAAGACGGCGTGATCAGGCCTGACAATCCGATAAAGTCGGCGTTCTCTTTTTTGGCGGCGTCGAGAATGGTCTGGGCCGGCACCATCACCCCCAGATCGATAACCTCGAAGTTATTGCATTGCAATACCACGCCGACGATGTTCTTGCCGATATCATGGACATCACCCTTCACCGTGGCCATGACGATCTTGGCCACGGCACGCGCGCCTTCGGATTTTTCCGCCTCGATATAGGGAATGAGATGGGCCACCGCCTTCTTCATCACCCGGGCCGATTTCACTACCTGGGGCAGAAACATCCTGCCGTCGCCGAACAGATCGCCCACCACATTCATGCCGTCCATGAGCGGACCTTCGATCACCTGGATGGGCCGCGAAAATTGGTGGCGGGCCTCCTCGGTGTCTTCGACCACAAAGCTATCGATACCCTTGACCAGGGCATGTTCCAGGCGCTTGGCCACCGGCCAGGTACGCCAGGCCAAGTCTTCTTTTTTCTCCTCGCCGCCCTCGCCCTTGTACTTGTCGGCGATAGCCAGCAGCCGCTCGGTGGCGTCGCCACGGCGATTGAGGACCACGTCTTCGACACAGTCGCGCAATTCCGCGGGCAGCTCGTCGTACACCGCCAACTGCCCGGCGTTGACAATACCCATGTCCATACCAGCGTGGATAGCGTGATAGAGAAACACCGAATGGATGGCCTCGCGCACCGCATTGTTGCCGCGGAACGAAAACGACACGTTGCTCACGCCGCCGGAGACCAAGGCATGGGGCAGCGTGCGCTTGATCTCACGGGTGGCCTCGATGAAATCCACCGCGTAATTGTTGTGTTCCTCGATACCGGTGGCAATGGCGAAGATGTTGGGATCGAAGATGATGTCTTCAGCGGGAAAACCCAGTTGCTCGGTGAGCAGATGGTAACAGCGCGCGCATATCGCCGCCTTGCGCTCCTGGGTGTCCGCCTGACCCTGTTCGTCGAAGGCCATCACCACCGCCGCCGCGCCGTACTTGCGCACCAGCCGCGCATGCCTGATGAATTCCGCCTCGCCTTCCTTGAGGCTTATGGAATTCACCGCGCCTTTACCCTGGATGCACTTCAGACCTGCCTCGATGATGCTCCACTTCGACGAGTCGAGCATCACCGGCACCTTGGAAATATCCGGCTCGGAGGCGATGAGGCTCAGGAACGTCACCATGGCTTGCTCGCCGTCGAGCATGGCCTCGTCCATGTTGATGTCAATCATTTGCGCGCCGTTTTCCACCTGGCTCCGCGCCACGCTCAAGGCCTTGTCGTACTCGCCGTTCAAGATCAGCTTTTTAAAGGCGGCCGAGCCGGTAACATTGGTGCGCTCGCCGACGTTGACAAAGAGAGACTCGGAACCGATGTTGAGCGGCTCCAGGCCCGCGAGGCGGCATTGCCTTTCAATGTAAGGAATGGCGCGCGGCGGATACTTGGCCACCGCGTCATGAATCGCCTTGATATGCGCCGGCCCGGTGCCACAGCAGCCGCCCACGATATTGAGAAAGCCGCTACTGGCCCACTCCGCAATCTCCTTGGCCATGGCCTCGGGGGACTCATCGTAGCCGCCGAACTCGTTGGGCAGGCCGGCATTGGGGTGGGCGGAGACGTGGGTATCCGCAATGCCAGACAACTCCTCAATATGCTGGCGCAGTTCTTTGGCCCCCAGCGCGCAATTGAAGCCGAAGCTCATGGGCCGGATATGGCGCAGAGAATTCCAGAACGCCTGTACCGTCTGACCCGACAGGGTGCGGCCGCTGGCGTCGGTGATGGTACCGGAGATCATCACCGGCAAACGAATATCGTGCTCTTCAAAATAACTGTCGATGGCGAACAGGGCCGCTTTGGCGTTCAAGGTATCGAACACCGTCTCCACCAACAGTGCGTCCACGCCGCCGTCTAGCAGGCCGCGGATGGCCTCTGCGTAGCTCTCCACCAATTGATCGAAAAGGATATTGCGAAAACCCGGGTTGTTGACGTCCGGCGAGATGCTGGCGGTGCGATTGGTTGGGCCGAGTACGCCGGTGACGAAGCGCGGCTTGTGCGGGGTCTTGGCGCCGTATTCATCCGCTGCGGCGCGCGCCACCCGGGCGCCGGCCAAATTCAACTCATAGACCAGTTTCTCCATACGGTAATCCGCCATGGCGATAGAGGTGGAGTTGAAGGTATTGGTCTCGATGATATCGGCACCCGCCTCCAGATAGGCGCGGTGGATATCGCCGATGATCCCGGGTTGGGTGATGGATAACAGGTCGTTGTTGCCCTTGAGATCGCAGGGATGGTCCGTAAAGCGTTCGCCGCGATAATCATGCTCCGCAAGCTGGTAACTTTGGATCATGGTCCCCATGGCGCCGTCTAAAATCAGGATGCGCTTATTTAATTGTTCTTGCAGGTTCGACATGTCTATTGATCCCATCACCCCGCTTCAGGGGCCTGTAATACTGAAAAAGACCACTGAAAATGGCCAAGGAAGTTTATTCTAACACCCGCTCGCCACGACGGCAGTGCTTGCTCCCGGATTGGCCATTATTCACTATACTCACACCTGTTGCCGGGAAAGATCGCCGTGAAAGTGATTACCATCGCCACCTTTGACAATATGCCGGCGGCTTATATCGTCAAGGGACGGCTGGAAACCGAGGGGATCCCATGCTGGTTGAAGGACGAAAACCTGGGACAGACGGATTGGCTCTACAATATCGCCTTGGGCTGGATCAAACTGCAGGTGGAAGCTAAATACGAAGAACAAGCGCGGGCAATTCTCGCCACCGACTACTCCGTCGACGTGGATGCACAAGGCGAATGAGGTATGCGTAGCCTTTTGATCCGCTGGCTGTTGCATGCACTCGCCGCACTGCCCCTGCCGCTCTCTCATGCCGTCGGCACGGTCATCGGCTGGGGCCTAATCCTCGTTCCCAATGAACTGCGGCGCGTCAGCCGTATCAACATCTCGCTGTGCCTGCCGGAACTTACCCCCCTCCAACAAAAGCGCCTGCTGCGCGCCAGTCTCATGGAAGCGGCTAAGACTCTATGCGAGGCCGGCGCCCTATGGCTGTGGTCCGCCCCGCGGATACTGGCGCTGGTGAAGGCCGTCAGTGGCGAGGAAGATGCGCGCGCCGCGCTAACACAAGGTAAAAGTGTGATTTTCGCTACGCCCCACTTGGGCGCCTGGGAAATGATGGGGCTCTACGGTTCTGTACACTATCCTGTCACCTTTCTCTACCGTCCGCCGCGGCTCAAGGAATTAGGCGAACTGCTACGCCACGGTCGCGAACACCTCGGCGCCAAGCTGGTCCCGGCGAATGCCGGCGGCGTACGGGCCTTGCATCGAGCCCTCGCCCGCGGCGAAACGGTGGGCATGCTGCCGGATCAAGAACCCGGTGAAGACAACGGCCTATTCGCGCCGCTGTTCGGCATGCAAGCCAGCACCATGGCGCTGCTGTCACGGTTCGCCATCAAAACCGGCGCGGCAGTGATCTTCTGTTATGCGGAGCGTCTCCCCCGCGGTCAAGGCTATCATCTGCACTTCCTCCCCGCGCCGCCCGCCATCAACCAAGAACCGCTGGAACGCTCCGTGGCAGTCATGAACGAGACGATCGAAAAGCTCATACGGCAAAAACCGGAACAATATCAATGGGGCTATAAGCGCTTCCGCACCCGGCCGAAGGGAGAAGCGAAGATTTATTAACCACGGAGAACATGGAGATAGATTATTTGCGGAAAGTACATTGGCCACCCAATCTACATTTGTCAACTTTTGGATGTTGTATTTCAATAAATTGTAGCGTGCGCCGTGTATCTATTTTTCCGAGGCTGAACAAATTATCCTCGTGCAGCTAAAGAAATACAGACGGCAAACGATTGTTTTCGTGCCGTCCGTGGTTATCGCTCAAATGAAAATGCTACATTACTGATTCGGGATCCCGAGGGTAACACTCATGGCTGAATCCAATGAACCCAGAAATGAGTTCGTCGCGTTCTGGAATGAAGTGTTGGTCGCGAAATTCGAACGCTTCCGCAATATCCTGATGGAGGGTTTGAGCTATCACAGCGAGGTGCCGCTGGCCAAGTTGCACCTAATGCCCGGCGCGAAGGTGCTGGATGTCGGTTGCGGATGGGGCGATACCGCGATTCGATTGGCGAAAATGGCGGGACCGACGGGGTCGGTGATCGGCCTCGATTGTTGCGGCGCATTTCTCGAGCAGGGCAGGCAGGATGCGGCGGCGGCAGGGCTCGCTAATGTTCGTTTCGTAGAAGCGGATGTAGAGACCTATCCGTTCAGGCCGGAATTCGATCTATGCTTTTCCCGTTTCGGCATGATGTTCTTCGCCAGCCCGGTAGCGGCAATGCGCAACGTACGCAAGGCGCTCAAGCCGGGCGGGCGCTTGATGTTCATCACCTGGCGCACGATCGATGACAATCCTTGGCTGGGTATCCCCAAGAAGGTGGTGCTGAATTTCCTGCCACCGCCGGGCGAAGGCGCCCAGACCTGCGGACCCGGTCCGTTCTCCATGGCGAGCACCTCCCTCGTGACGGCGCAACTCAGGGCCGCCGGCTTCGACGATGTCGGTTTCGAGCGCGCCGACGGACCGGTAATGGTGGGCGGTACGGTGGAACAAGCCATGCAATTCCAATTGGCTCTGGGTCCGGCCGGCGAAATTTTCCGCGAGGCGGGACAAGAGGCGGAACGTCGCAAAGATGAAATCGAGGCGGCGCTACGCACGAGCCTCTCCCGCTACGAGAAAGGCGGTCGCATCATCATGGATTCAAGTTCCTGGACCATTACCGCGAGGAATCCGGCTTAACCCGGACTAAAGAAGCGCAAAATAAAACAAACAGCGGTTTATCGCCGCGCTAATGCTCATCAATCCTGCAGCGCCTGAATGCAATCTCCGGCGCGGCTTATTTCCTTCACGGCCACCAACAGGGCCTTGTCACGGAAGCCACGGCCGATATCTCCGATGCGGCCCTCCTCGCGATACACCAGCGGCCGCAGAGGGGCGAACATCGTCAGCAATTCGCCGTCGGCCAGGCGCCACTCGTCTTTCTGCGGCCCCGCGTCGCTCACCGCGGTGCGGGTGAAGGTCTGATAGAACAACAGACCGCCCATCTTGAGGGCGCCGATAATGGCCTGGGTCAAAACACGCTCCAGATAATGGGCGACCACCACCACGTCGAACTGCGCCGGCGGAATGACATCGTGTACGGCGTCCTTCACCTCGGCCACGACGGGCAGCTTGCGCGCCACGGCAATGGCGCGCAATTTCTCGATGGCCACCGGCGAGATGTCCCAAGCGTGGGTTTGCAGTCCGTGCTCTGCCAGAAACAAACTGTTGGCGCCTAAGCCGCAGGCCAGATCCAGCGCCGTACCGCGGTGCGGCAGGAGATGGGCGTTTTCCAGCAGCACCGTGGCCGGCGCGCCGGGCAAATCCGCTTCGCGGTAGCGGCTGTCCCATCTGTCTTGTGTGGTTTGATCAATCATGGCATGACTGCCTTTCGCGTCAGCGGCGCCAGAAGGTCGGCGTAAACAATACCAGCAAGGTGAATATTTCCAATCTTCCCATGATCATGGCCAGTGATAAAGTCCACTTGGCGGTATTGTTTAGTGAGGCGAAGTTGGAGCTGACCTTGCCCAGCCCGGGACCGAGGTTGTTAATGCAGGCCACCACCGCCGAAAAAGCGGTGATTTGATCAAGCCCGGTAAACATCAGCGTCAGCATCATGATGATAAATACCGCTACGTATACCGAGAAAAAGCCCCACACCGCTTCCACGACCCGGTCGGGCAGGGCCTTGCCATTGATCTTGACCACGAACTGGCCGTTGGGATGAATGAGTCGCCGCACTTCCCGCGCGCCCTGCTTTAACAGCAGCAGAAAACGGATGGTCTTGATACCGCCGGCGGTGGAGGCGGCGCAGCCTCCGACGAAGCTGGTGAACAGCAACAAGATGGGCAGAAAACCCGGCCACTTGTCGTAAGTGCCGGAGGTAAAACCGGTAGATGTCGCAAACGAGACGACTTGAAAAATACCGTTATGCACGGCGCTGCCCAGCGTGGCGTAAGTACCCGATCCGTAGAGATAGCCGATAGTGATGGAAGACACTACCGCCAAGATGATGAGATAGGCCTTGACCTCGGAGTCGACCTGGTAAGGCCTCAGGCTCATGGAGCGCCACGCCATAAAATGCAAGGAGAAGTTTGCCCCCGCCAGCACCATGAACACCACGGCAACCATCTCGATCAAGGGACTGTGGAAATAACCCATGCTGAGGTCATGGGTAGAGAAACCGCCGGTGGACAAGGTAGCGAAGCTATGAGCAATGGCGTCGAACGGCGTCATCCCCGCCAGCCAGTACGCAAGCGCACAGGCGACGGTCAGGCCCAAATAGATATACCACAGGGCCTTGGCGGTCTCGGTGATGCGCGGGGTGAGTTTGGTGTCCTTCATCGGTCCCGGGGTCTCGGCGCGGTAGAGCTGCATCCCGCCGACGCCCAGCATGGGTAAGATTGCCACCGCCAGGACAATGATGCCCATACCGCCCAGCCAATGCAGTTGCGCGCGATAGTAGAGGATGGCATGCGGCAAACTATCCAAACCGAGCAACACCGTAGCGCCGGTGGTGGTCAAGCCTGACACGGACTCGAATACCGCATTGGTGAAACTCATATGGGGATGTTCCGCCAACATCAATGGAACGGCGCCGGTCATCCCCAACACCGTCCAGAACATGGTGACCACTACGAAACCGTCGCGCATACGCAACTCATGCCTAATCCTGTGCACCGGCAGCCAAAGTATAAAACCAGCGGAGAGAATCAGGGCAAAGCCCAGCAGAAACGGTATCAAGGCACCGTCTGCATACCACCACGCCAGCCCCGCCGGAGGCAGCATGGTAAAACTGAATATCATCAGCAATACACCGAGAATACGTTGAATGGCGCGAAGTTGCATTGAGATCAGTATCTGCTTGTGACTCGCGATGAAAATTCGGATAGGGACCGGTCTTTACGCATAGCTTTTATTAGAGACTCGTTACTCGCGGCTAGATAAAGGTTATTCCCACCTGGAATAACCTCTCCACCTCGGAGATGCGCCGCTTATCCACCAGAAACAGAATTACATGATCTTCCGATTCAATCACCGTGTCGTGATGTCCAATAAGTACTTCGTCGTTGCGCACAATGGCGCCAATATTGGCGCCCGGCGGCAACTTGATATCCTGAATGGTGCGGCCAACCACTTTAGAAGTCTTACTGTCGCCATGCGCCACCGCCTCTATGGCTTCCGCAGCGCCGCGGCGCAGTGAGTGCACCACTACGACGTCGCCGCGTCGCACATGGGCGAGCAACCCGCCAATAGTGGCCTGTTGCGGCGAGATGGCGATGTCGATATCGCCGCTCTCTACCAGATCCACGTAGGCGGCGCGGTTGATAAGCGACATCACCTTGCGCGCGCCAAGGCGCTTGGCCAACATGGCGGAGAGAATATTGGCTTCGTCGTCGTTGGTCAGCGCACAGAATATATCGGTATTTTCGATGTTTTCTTCCGACAACAATTCTTCATCAGCGGCATCACCCAGCAATACGATGGTCTTGGTTAATTCCTCGGCGATTTCACGGCTGCGCCCGACATTATGATCGATGAGCTTGATCTGGTAATTATTCTCCAAGACCTTGGCCAAACCTCGCCCTATATTGCCGCCTCCGGCGATGATGATGCGTTTGGTCGGTTTGTCCAGCTTGCGCAACTCGCTCATCACCATACGAATATGTTTACGTGCGGCAATGAAGAACACCTCGTCATCGACCTCGATAACAGTATTGCCTTCCGGGGTAATGGGTTTTCCGCGGCGGAAAATAGCGGCAACCCGTGTATCTACGCCAGGCATGTGGTTGCGCAATTCGCGCAATTCATGGCCCACCAGCGGCCCGCCGTAATAGGCCCGCACCGCCACCAGTTGCGCCCGACCGCCGGCGAAATCCAATACCTGCAGGGCGCCGGGATGTTCGACGAGTCGCTGCACATAATCGATCACTACCTGCTCGGGGCTGATCAGCACATCAATGGGCAACGCTTCTTGAGTGAACAATTGCGGGTGATTAAGGTAATCGCGGGCCCGCACGCGGGCGATCTTAGTCGGCGTATGAAACAAGGTGTAAGCCACCTGGCAGGCGACCATATTGGTTTCATCGCTATTGGTGACGGCAAGGATCAAGTCGGCGTCTTCGGCGCCGGCCCGCTTCAAGACATCCGGGTGCGAGGCATGCCCCGCCACAGTGCGCAAATCAAAGCGGTCCTGCAAGGCTTGCAGGCAGTGGTTGTCGGAATCGACCACCGTAATATCATTGGCCTCGGAACACAAGGCAGCGGCGACTGAAGATCCCACTTGTCCGGCGCCGAGAATGATGATTTTCATTTGCCCCCCAAGAACCTCAATACGCGGCGGCGCGTGAACTTCGGCGCCCCAACGCGTTTGGGGCGCCTATAGTATCATTTATTCGCCATCTTCCAAGCGAATGTCCTTGGGATTCAAGCCCAGTCCCCGCAACTTCCGATAAAGGTGGGTGCGTTCCATGCCCGCTTGCTTGGCCACCTTGCCGATGCTGCCGTCGCTTTGGCGCAGTTGATATTCAAAATAGGCGCGCTCGAACTGCTCCCGCGCCTCCCTCAGGGGCAAAGCAAATTGTCCGACGGGAAACGTCTCGACCGGTGTAGGTATTTGAGCCAAGGCGACATCCACTTCCTCCGCCAGAATTTCCCTACCCGAACCGAGAATCAGCAGCCGCTGCACCAGGTTTTTCAACTCGCGGATGTTGCCCGGCCAACCATAGTGGCGCATGCGATTTTGGGCGGCCACGGTGAAGCGGCGATACGGCAAACCCTCCTGGCTCACAAATATGTCTACGTAATGAGCCAATAATTCTGGAATATCGTCGGCATGATCGCGCAGAGGAGGCACATGCAGCGGTACCACCGCGAGTTGGTAGTAAAGATCTTCGCGGAAAACTTTGGCATGAACCTCCTGCCCCAAGTCGCGATGGCTGGCGGCTACGATACGGACATCGAGCTTGACCGGTTCACTGCCGCCAACCCGTAAATAGCTACGACCTTCCAAGACACCGAATAAACGCGCCTGCACCGCCAGGTCCATATCACCCACTTCATCGAGAAACAAGGTGCCGCCATTGGCCTGCTCCAGCAGACCGTATTTGACATTACCGCCATCCTCGAATCCGAACAGCTCCACCGCGGAATTTTCCCGCAAAAGAGCGGCTACGCCCACGTCGACGAAGGGCCCGGCGTGGCGCGGGCTACAACTGTGCAAATAGCGAGCGCACAATTCCTTGCCGGTGCCCGGCTCGCCGCTGATTAACACGGATGTATCGTGCTGAGCCACCCGCCGGATCTGCTCGCGCAACTGCCGTATCTGCGAACTTTTGCCCAAAGGCTCCAAAAGCGGCTGAGCATATCTGCGTAGCCCCGCGTTCTCGCGGCGCAGCCGTTCCGCCTCCAGCGCGCGGGAAATGGTGAGCAATAATTTAGCCATGGACAGAGGCTTTTCGATGAAATCGTAGGCGCCAAGGCGGGTTGCTTCCACCGCGGTTTCAACCGTGCCATGTCCGGACATGATGATCACCGGACACATGAGTCCGCTCTCATCGCTCCACTCCTTGAGCAAGGTAATCCCGTCAATATCCGGCATCCAGATATCCAGCAATATAAGATCGGGACGGCGCTCTCGTCTCGCGCGGCGCGCGGCCCCGCCGCTATCGGCGACGCTCACCTCATAGCCTTCGTCCTCGAGTATCTCCTTGACAAGCTCGCGGATATCGCGCTCGTCATCGACCACTAAGATATAAGGCGCACTCATACGGTCTCTCCGCGTTGCGTGACGGCTCCGTTGTCTCGCCCGTGAACGCGAGATGGATCATTATCGTGATGGACCAGTTCCGGCGCCGCCTTAGGCAATGGCGCTTCTAAAGGCAGACGTATCACTACGTAGGCGCCGTTATCGTTCCCCGCACTGATCATTCCACCATGCTCTTCCACGATTTTCTTAACGATCGCCAACCCCAGGCCCGTTCCTTTCGACTTGGTAGTGACATAGGGTTCGAACAAAGTGCCCAGCAATTCCGGCGGAAACCCGGGGCCGTTGTCGCCCACCCGCAATTCCACAAAGTGAAAGCCGGACTCTTCTATCACATGCCGGGTGATGATCGTGATGCATGCTCCAGGACGATCGGCCAAGGCTTCCAAGGCATTCTTAATCAGATTATGCAACAACTGACGGAAGCGGCCGGAATCAGCCTCGACGGCAGGTAGCTCGGACTCCAGTTGTAAGATCCATTGCACCGGGACATGGTCGCGATAAAGATCCAGCACTTCACTGATAAGATCGTTGATATCCAAGGGGTGTTGATCGAGCTTGGGCGTGCGCGCGTATTCGGAGAATGCCTTCACCATCTCCTGCATGGCCTCAACTTGTTGAACGATGGTATGAGTAGAGCGATCTAGGATATCCGCCTCTTCAGGAGACATCGTCCTGAGATATTTATGACGCAGGCGTTCCGCCGAAAGGCGGATCGGCGTCAGGGGGTTCTTGATTTCATGAGCGAGGCGGCGCGCCATTTCCCCCCACGCGGCATCGCGCTGGGCTTGGACCAGGGCCGTTACATCCTCGAACACCACCGCATACCCGGAATCCGCTCCGTCGATACCGGGCAGCGAGGCGCCGCCGCAGATCAACAACTGCCGTCCCCCCGCGCCGAATAGAGTCACTTCCTCGCGCCACTCTTGCTCGCCATCTTCGAGGGAATCGGCGAGCGCTTCGACAAACGGCAGAAGATGGAGATGGCTTTGCGCAAGGGCGCGTAACGGCCGGCCAATCATCTCACTCAATTCTAAACCAAGGATCTGTCCGGCAGCCGCATTGGCGGTACGCAGCACTTGTTTATCATCCAGCGCCAATACGCCGGAAGAAAGCCGCTCCAACACCGCTTCCAGATAAGCGCGTTGACTCTCCGCACGCCGCTGACTGCGCCGCACCTCTTCTTGGGCCAGGGCGATTTTGCCGGTCATGTCGTTGAACGACTGCACGAGCACACCGAATTCATCGTGACTGGGCAACGGCAGACGGCGGGTATAATCACCGCTGGCCACGGCGCTTGTACCGATGGCAAGGGTTCGAATGGGCGCCAACAGACGCCGCGCCGCATAGAATGCCGCCCATACCGCGGTCAAAAAACTCAGCAACAACACCAGCGATAGCGTAAGTGCAAAGCTGTATTTCAGCCAATTGCGCAGATAGCGCAGCCGGTCATAACGAGCGTAGGTGGATTGTATATTATCGGTCAATATCGCGAGTCGCTCCGGCACGGGATACAACGCCTGCAACAGGCGCCCAGCGCCTCCCCCCGCCGGCACTACCACGCGGATGTTGAGCCCCAAACCGGCTATTTGATCCAGACCGACGTACGCCACGCCGTGGCGCAATTGCAAGAGAATGGCATCAGTGGGAAAAACCGGCAGCAGCCGGGCGGGGTCGGCGTTGCTCGAGGCGATGATCTTGCCGGCGGTGGTAAACAGGGTCAGGTCACCCGCATCGCTGCCCTTGTCAAGATCGGCGAGCGCAAGGAGGGCTTTGTCATCGGATATGGTTTGCAACTTCGCCGTCATCGACTCGGTGCGCCGCAACAAGTCGCGCATGCGGCTGTCGAGAACGGTGCGGCTCAGCTCCAAAGAATCCTCTAAAGCCCGGTCAACGCGCACGTCGAACCAGCTGTCGATGCCGCGCTTAATAAAGTCCAGAGAAAACCAATACACCATGGACACCGGCACCATCGATAACACCACGAACATTACCACTAAACGCAGGGTGAGCCGTACACCGGTAACGTGATTGCGATATTGACGCCACAACCTCACCATATTGGCGCCGATCAATCCCAGCAATAATATCAACAACGTCCCGTTGATAACCAGCAGCGTGATATACAGGCGTCCGAACGCTTCCGAGTTCTGGGTGGCACGTCCCATCAAATACAGGGAAACCAGCAGCAAGCCGAATAGCAAGATAATCGGCACCACGCCGGCTTGGAACCTTTTTATTATTGCAAGGGCCATTGGAACCACTCGCTGCTGATTCGCCAATCGCTGGAAAAATAGCCGACGATACGCATAGGCACCGGCAAAGCATCAAGGTAGAGGCTGGCCTGCAGGCGCACCGTGTATTTTTCATCCGGATTGAGCAGGTCCGCATCAAGAATAGGGAGTTTGACAACCTCGCCCATGGCGGCGATGGCCATCACTCGGTCGGTATAATAAGTGTCAGCTCCGCTGTTTAGATTCCTCACTACATAGCGCCGCGTCAAAGCCTCGTAGCTTAATTGGTAACGTTGACGCAAAGACGTTGCCGTCTCATCCCATATGTATTCCCGCTCGCGCTCGATCTCAATGGTAAGTTCCACTACCAACGGCACGCCGTTGTCAAGCGCCTCCAAAGCCGCGGCGCTGAAGCGATAATCGATATTGGCGTTGAGATAGTAAACTTGATTGATCAAAATCGTGCTGGCGTTGCGAATCACAAATCGCGGCGGCGCCTCTGATGAGGCGGCCATAGCAGCGGGCAATAAGCCAAACAATAAAGCCCACAGCATCAGCCGCTGCAAGCGGACCCCTTCAATAATAAGGAAGCGCTTGAAGTTCATCGCCATCAACGCTTTTTAAGGCAAGCATAATAAAATCCGTCCATTCCCTCCGTGCCGGGTAAGATCACGCGACCGTGTTGCAGCGACCGTCCCCAAGCGACGTCAAGCGGCTCTTCACGCGCATTCTCATGCCGATTGAGAAAATCTTGCATTTGCCGCTCGTTTTCTTCCGGCAAAACGGAACAGACCGCGTAGATAAGCGTACCGCCGCGCTTCACCAGCGGCCACAGTGCCGTCAGCAACCGCTGCTGTCCTGTCGCCAATACCGAGATATCCGCCGGGCGGCGCAAATATTTGATATCGGGGTGGCGGCGGATCACGCCGCTGCCGGAACACGGAGCATCCAGTAGAACCCGATCAAAGGTACCTCCATCCCACCAGCGCTGCACCGCGCCGGCATCTTCCACCACCAAACGCGCCTGCAATCCCAAGCGTACGAGATTCTCCTTGACCCGCGCCATGCGTGTTTCATCATTATCGACGGCAACCACCTCTGCCAAGGCCGGCTGCAACTCCAGGAGGTGGGCGGTCTTACCCCCGGGCGCGGCGCAGGCATCCAGCACCCGTTCCCCGGGCCGGGAAGCCAACAGCAGCGCCGCCAATTGTGCCGCGCCGTCCTGTACCGACACCAACCCCTCACTAAAACCAGGCAACTGTGACACATCGACCGGTTTATCCAATATAATGCCGCAGTCGGTATGCGGCGCCGGTCTGGCCTGCAACCCCGCCGCGGCGAGTGCCTTTATATAGTCGTGGCAACTCGCGCGAAGACGATTCACCCGCAGGGTCATGGGCGGTCGTTGGTTGTTAGCCGCCAGGATTTCCCTCCACGAGTCGCTACGCCCGCTGCGCAAGATCTGCAGCCACCACGCCGGGTGCGCCGTGGCCGCCACCTCATCTTCGTCCGCTTCCGCAAGCAAGTCATCGCGTCGCTTCTGGAAGCCGCGCAGCACCGCATTCACCAATCCGGCGGCCCACGGTTTTTTCAGATGGCGGCTGGCCGCCACGGTCGCGTCCACTGCCGCGAAATCAGGCACACGGGTATAAACCAACTGATACAACCCTATCCACAGCAGGGCCAGTACGTCCCGATCCTTGTCACGCAAAGGTTTGTGAAGCAAACGTTCGGTCACGGCCTGGAGGCGCGGTCCCCAGCGCAGTGAACCATAGCACAGCTCTTGGGCAAAACCGCGTTCCTGAGCGGGTAAATCGGCCAAGGCCGGTGCCATTACTCCAGACAACGAATGCCCTTCCAATACCTGCGCCACAATTCGGGCGGCTGCGCCGCGGGCCGAGTTATCCATATCTACTCGCCAACTCCCCCTCTCCCTTTGGGAGAGGGCAAGGGGCGAGGGAGCAAAAATAACTCTCGCCCTCTTTATCCGGAATCACTTTCGGCATGAGCCTATCCCCGGTACAAACCGAGCACCATCCCCGGAGCCAGACGATGGGCATTGAGAAAATCCGCTACCGACAGTGGACGTCCGCCCGGCAGTTGCACCTCCAGCAGGCGCAATGTCCCAGTGCCGGTCGCCACATCGATACCTTCCCGGCTTACCGCTGTCACGTTACCCGGCGGTGCCGAACCCTCACCCGCTTTGGCGCGCCAGATGCGCAACACTTTATCGCCCCACTGTGTTTGCGCCACGGGCCAGGGGTTGAAGGCGCGCACCTGCCGTTCAATCTGCGCCGCGGATAGCGACCAATCGACGCGGGCATCCCGCTTGCTGAGTTTCGCGGCATAACAGGCCAATCGCTCATCTTGCGGCTCGGCGCAGACCGTGCCCGACGCCACCTGCTCCAGAGCCAGGCGGATCGCCTGGGCGCCCAAGATCGCCAGCTCATCGTGCAGGTTCCGGGCGGTTTCATCGTCGCGTATCGGGCAGGGCAGTCGCAGCAACATCGGCCCGGTGTCGAGGCCGGCATCCATTTGCATGATGGTGATGCCGGTCTCGCGGTCGCCCGCCAGGATGGCGCGTTGAATCGGCGCCGCGCCGCGCCAACGCGGCAACAGCGAGGCATGAATATTGAGGCAACCGAAACGGGGAATGTCCAATACCGCTTGAGGCAGAATCAAGCCGTACGCCACCACGACCATGACGTCGGCGTTGAAGCGTCGCAACGTCTCGCGCTCCGACACCGGGACCAGGCTGGCGGGTTGCATAATCGGTATCCCCTGTTCCACAGCCATTTGCTTTACCGGACTGGCGGCCAGCTTGCGGCCACGGCCGGCGGGACGATCCGGTTGGGTATACACCGCGCAGACCTCATGCTCCGTTGCGAGCAACGCCGCCAAGGCGGGACGGGCGAACTCCGGCGTGCCGGCGAAGATGATTTTCAAACGTTCAGCCATAGGGTGAGTATCAAGTAGCGCATCGCGGGTAGCGAGGTTTTTCTTCGCCTCGTTAATTACTACTCGCTGCTAACCATTGTGTCATAAAGTCTTGCGCCGAAACTTTTCCAGCTTCTTCCGGATACGACTGCGTTTGATCTCGGAAAGATAATCGACGAACAACTTGCCTTCGAGATGATCGATCTCGTGCTGAACGCAGACCGCCAACAACCCCTCCACTTCCATTTCGAAGGCTTGGCCGTCTCGCCCCACGGCCCTGAACTTGATCCATTCCGCCCGGTCCACCGGCTCATAAATATACGGGACCGACAGACAGCCCTCTTCCGTCTGGATCTCACCCCGCCGCGCCAGGATCTCCGGATTCACCAAATACAGCGGCTGATTGCGCGCTTCGGAAATATCGATCACGATGACTCGCTTAGAGATATTGACCTGGGGCGCCGCAAGGCCGATGCCGGGGGCCTCGTACATGGTCTCCAACATGTCGCCCAAGAGCGCGCGCACCGAGTCATCTACCTCCCTCACGGGGTGAGCTTTGTTGCGCAAGCGGGGATCGGGAAAATGAAGTATCGGAAGTATTGCCATGTGACATCCATCAAGGTCTGCGCCAAATTGCCGTTTATACTGCTAAGAAATTTGATCATACCCAATTCGGAGACGGCGACGCCACCCGTGGAGTAGCGGGTGGGTTTAAGCTAAACTCCCGGAATCAACATATTTAAAGGGGCGTTTATGACTATTCGAAACACCATGTCGGCGCTGCTGCTCGCATTGGTCATCGGCGCAAGCGCCCAAGCGGATACTGTCGCACTGAACCCCAATCACCCTGAGAGCTACGTGGTGGTAAAGGGGGATACCCTATGGGACATCTCGGCGCGTTTTCTCCAAGACCCCTGGAAATGGCCTGATGTCTGGGAACTGAATCCCCAGATCAAAAATCCTCATCTAATATATCCCGGTGATGTTGTATCCCTGGTCTTCCGGGATGGCAAACCGGTTTTGACCGTGCAACGGGCCGCGACGGCCGACGCGTCTAGCGAGCCGTCGAATGTGGTCAAGCTGTCGCCCGAGATTCGGTCCACCCCCTTGGAACGCCCTATCCCAACGGTACCCGCCGACGCCATAGATCCGTTCTTATTGAAGGCGCAAGTGGTGTCGCCCGATGAATCGAAAAATGCGGGCTATATCATCTCGATGGAAGAAGAGCGCTTAATCGGCGGTACCGGCAATAAGATCTATGCCCGCCACCTTAAAAACCATGCCGGGGGAAACTTTGAGGTGGTGCGGCTGGGCAAGGTGTATCGTAACCCCGGCGCGGATAAGAATGATGTACTCGGCTATGAGGCTCTGCACATAGCGGATGCGCAAGTCGACGCCTACGGTGATCCCAGCACCCTCACTATCGTCAAGGCCGCACGAGAATCCTTGATCGGCGACCGTCTCCTGCCCTCCCAGGATGAAACAGAGATTAACCACAACTTCATTCCCAGCGCGCCCAAACAGGAAGTGGAAGGGAAGATCATCGCTCTATTCGACGCGGTATCGCGGGTAGGGCAATATCAAGTGGTGGTATTAAATAAGGGACGCGGTGACGGCCTGCAACCCGGCCACGTCCTGGCCGTCTATCGCGCCGGCGCCAAGGTACGCGACAGCGTCAATGGTCATGACAAAGAAATAACCTTGCCGGATACCCGTTCCGGCGTACTGATGGTATTCCGGGTGTTCGACAAGGTGAGTTACGGCCTGGTGATGGCCGCCACCCGCGATGTCCATCTCTATGATATGGTCAGAAACCCTTAAGGACGCTCAATCAACCTCCATGGCACGGATACGCCGAGGCGATGACGGAGACTAGAACCAATACCCGGGAGCTACCTTATTGGCTCGCCTTGGTGCGCATGCCGGGGGTCGGCCCGGTCACTGCGCAGACCTTGCTGGCACAATGGGAGACGCCGCGTAACTTGTTCGCGGCGGGGGCCGCAGTTTCACACGGTCTAGGACGACTCGACGAGGCCGCCAGGGCCTATCTCCTGCAACCGGATTGGCGGGCCGTCGAAAGTGACCTCGCCTGGCTTGCTCAAGCCCACTGCCATGCCATTACCCTGCAAGATGCTGCCTATCCTCCTCTGCTGAAAGAGATCGCCGACCCGCCCCTGGTATTGTTCGCCCAAGGCGCTGCGCATCTACTGGCCAGCAAACAACTCGCCATTGTCGGCAGCCGCAATCCTAGCGCCGCGGGCGAAATGATTGCGGCTGGGTTTGCCAGGCATCTGACGGAAGTAGGGCTTACCATCACCAGCGGACTGGCCATCGGCATCGACGCCGCCGCTCACCGTGGCGCATTGCAAGGCAATGGCCGCACGATCGCGGTGGCCGGCACCGGGCTCGACCGGGTCTACCCCGCTCGCCACCGCGAACTGGCTCATGAGATCATGGAGCGAGGCGTCTTGCTTTCCGAGTTTCCGCCCGGTACGCCACCCCGTCCTGAAAATTTTCCCCGGCGCAATCGCCTCATCAGCGGCCTGAGCCTCGGTACCCTGGTGGTGGAGGCAGCCCTGCAGAGCGGTTCACTGATCACTGCACGGCTGGCCGCGGAACAGGGACGCGAGGTATTCGCCATTCCCGGCTCCATTCAAAATCCTCTGGCCCGCGGCTGCCATGCCCTGATTCGTCAAGGGGCCAAATTGGTGGAAACGGCTCAGGATATCCTCGAAGAGCTGGGGGCCCTCGCCGCCTGGGAAAACGCCGCGGCCGAGCCTGGCACGGCAGAATCGCCAATGATGGATCAGTCCCCGGAACTTCGGAACTTACTCCACCATTTCGGGTTCGAACCAACGGCCGTCGACACCTTGGTAGAGCGCAGCGGATTGACGGCGGAACAGGTTTCCTCCATGCTGGTAGTACTGGAATTGCATGGACAAATTGCGTCGGCGCCGGGGGGTTTGTATACCCGCATCCATTGACACAGAGAGCCGAAATGAAAGAAAACGTACTGGATATCCTGATGTACCTGCTGGAAAATTTCATGTGCGGCGAGATCGACGACAATGCCGATCAAGCATCGCTGAAGGCTGAATTGCTGCGCGCAGGATTCCCCGATCAGGAGATAGAAAAGGCCTTCTCCTGGCTGGACGGACTGTCAGCCCTGCGAGAGAGCAGCCCGGGTATGTCCATCACCGCCCATCATGCCTTGCGCATATACACCGCGGCGGAAGCCAAACGACTGGACGCGGAGTGCCGAGGCTTTTTGATGTTTCTCGAACAGATAGGGGTGCTTGATCCCTTAAGCCGCGAATTGGTCATTGATCGCATCATGGTCCTCGAATCGGCTGAGACTGACCTCACCGACCTCAAGTGGGTTATCCTCATGGTCCTCTTCAATCAGCCCGGCAAGGAAGCCGCCTTTGCCTGGATGGAAGATCTGGTGTTTGAGGGAACCGCAGGATGGCTGCACTAAACTAACGTCCGGACGCGGCGATAACAGCCCTACAATCAAACGTTTTCCCAACCACCTCACCGCCAGGCGCGAAGTTTCTGCGCCAGGACGGACAAGGTGATAGCAAGGAATGAGTGAGCTGAATTTCCGATGAGCAAAAACTTAGTCATCGTCGAATCGCCCGCCAAGGCGAAAACTATCAAGAAATACTTGGGCAAGGACTTCACCGTCCTCGCCTCCTATGGGCACGTGCGCGATCTGCTACCCAAAGAAGGTGCGGTGGACACCGAACACGACTTCGCCATGAAGTACCAGCCCATCGAGAAAAACGAAAAACATTTCGACGCCATCGCCAAGGCGATGAAGAGCGCCGACGCCCTGTTTCTGGCCACTGACCCTGACCGCGAAGGCGAAGCCATCTCCTGGCATCTGTGCGAGCTGCTCAAGGAAAAGAAACTGCTGAATAAAAAGGTGGTGAAGCGCGTAGTGTTCCACGAAATCACCAAGCGCGCCATCCAGGAGGCAGTGGAGCATCCCCGCGATATCTCCATGGAACTGATCAACGCCCAGCAGGCGCGCCGCGCCCTCGATTACCTGGTGGGCTTCAATCTGTCGCCGCTGTTGTGGAAGAAGATCCGCCCCGGCCTATCGGCGGGACGGGTGCAGAGTCCGGCCCTGCGCATGATCGTGGAACGGGAACTGGAGATCGAGAAATTCGTCTCCCAGGAATACTGGACCATCGAGGCGGACCTGGCCATGGGCAAGGAGGCTTTCGACGCCAAGCTGCATACCTTCCTGGGCAAAAAACTCACCCAGTTCAGCGTCACCACCGCCGACGAGGCCAAGGAGATCGAGACGCAGCTCCTTCTCGCCACCCGCGGCAAGGTGGCGGTGGCCAACGTAGAGAAGAAGCAGCGCAAGCGCAATCCCGCGCCGCCCTTCACCACCTCGACCCTGCAACAGGAAGCCTCCCGCAAGCTAAGCTTCACCGCGCAGAAGACCATGCGCGTCGCCCAGCAACTGTACGAAGGGATCGATATCGGCGGCACCGCCGTGGGTCTCATCACCTATATGCGTACCGACTCGGTCAACCTGGCCCAGGAGGCGGTGGACGAGATCCGGGCCTTGATCAGCGAGCGTTACGGCAAGAACAATGTCCCAGCCAAACCCAACGTCTACAAGACCAAGTCCAAAAACGCCCAGGAAGCCCACGAGGCCATCCGCCCTACCGTGGCCGCGCAAACCCCGGAGTCGGTCAAGGAACACCTCAGCGCCGATCAGCAAAAACTCTATGAGCTGATCTGGAAGCGAACTGTTGCCTGCCAGATGGTCCACGCCACCTTGGACACCGTCAGCGTCGATCTCGCCGCCGGCGAGGGCAATCTCTTTCGCGCCACCGGCTCCACAGTGGTCGATCCCGGCTTCATGATGGTCTATCAGGAGGGTGTCGACGACAGCAAGGCCGAGGAAGACGAACGCCTGCTGCCGGTCCTCGCCGTGGGCGACCGGGTGGACCTAGTCAAGGTCCGTCCCGAACAGCACTTCACCGAACCGCCGCCGCGCTACAGCGAGGCGAGCCTGGTCAAGGCCCTGGAGGAATACGGCATCGGCCGCCCCTCCACCTATGCCGCCATCATCTCCACCTTGCAGGCGCGCGAATACGTCAATCTGGAAAAACGCCGCTTTATCCCCACCGACGTGGGGAGGATCGTCAATAAATTTCTGACGGGCTACTTCACCCAATATGTGGATTACGATTTCACCGCCAAGCTGGAAGACGAACTGGACGCCATCTCGCGCGGCGAAGAAGAATGGGTGCCCTTGCTGAAGTTCTTCTGGAAACCGTTCAAAAAGCTGGTGGACGATGTCGAACAAAACGTGGCGCGCAAGGATGTCACCCAGGAGGCCACGGACGAGGTTTGTCCCAAGTGCGGCAAACCCTTGACCATTCGCCTCGGCCGTCGCGGCCGTTTCATCGGTTGCAGCGGCTTTCCCGATTGCGACTACACCCGCAGTCTCGGCGAAGACAAGGAACCCGAGGCGCCGGAAACCATCGAGGGCCGCGTCTGTCCGCAATGTTCTTCGCAACTGATCGTCCGCCAGGGACGCTACGGCAAGTTCATCGGTTGCAGCAACTACCCCACCTGCAAATTCATCGAGCCTCTGGAGAAACCCGCCGACACCGGCGTGCAATGCCCGGAGTGCAAACAAGGCACGCTGCTCAAGCGCAAGTCGCGTTATGGCAAGATATTCTATTCCTGCTCGACTTATCCAGAATGCAAATACGCCGTGTGGAACGAGCCGGTAAATGAACCCTGTCCACAGTGTAACTGGCCGATCTTGACCCTCAAAACCACTAAACGCCGCGGCACCGAAAAGGTTTGCCCGCAGAAGGAATGCGGTTACGCGGAACCTGTCCCCGGGGAACAAACCGCCTCATAACCCAAATAAGTAAATCGCCACTTAGTGCGATTTTTCCTTGGCATCCTCCGTCATGGCGGCATCCACCGTCTTGCGATTCAGGTGGGGAGCGAATAGTTCTATAAAGGCATAGACATAGCCGCGCAAATAGGTCCCACGTCGAATTCCGATGCGAGTCATGCTGGACTCGAACAGATGGGACGCGTCCAGCATGGCGAGATGACTATCCCGGGAGGCGTCGTAGGCCATCTTGGCCAGGATACCGATGCCCAGACCCAGTTCAACATAGGTCTTGATGACATCGGAATCGATGGCGGTGAGCACCACATTGGGCTTGAGACCCTTGGCTTCGAAGGCCTTGTTGATTTTGGAGCGTCCGGCGAAGGCAAAGTCGTAGGTAATGACGGGATACTGGGCGATGGCCTCCAGGGTCAGCGGTTGGCGGCTGACGAGGGGGTGACCAGACGGGACTACCACGCAGCGGTTCCACTCGTAGCACGGTAGCGTGATCAGCTCGGGAAAGTGCTCGATGGCTTCGGTAGCGATGGCGATATCCGCCACACCCGACATCGCCATTTCCGATACCTGAGTGGGGTTGCCCTGATGGATGTCCAAACGCACCTTGGGGAAGCGCTCGGTGAAGGTTTTGATCACCGCCGGCAGGGCGTATCGGGCCTGGGTGTGCGTGGTGGCGATGGAAAGGGTACCCACAGTCTCATTGGAAAATTCCGCTCCCACCTGCTTAATATTATTCACCTCGCGCAGTACCTGCTCAATCATCGCGACAATGACCTGGCCCGGTCTGGTCAACCCGGTCAATCGCTTACCTTTGCGCTCGAAAATCAGCACATTGAGTTCCTGCTCTAATAACTGAATCTGATTGCTGACCCCAGGCTGGGCGGTATGCAGCTCTTCGGCGGCGGCGGAAACGTTGAAACCGGCCCGAACCACTTCCCTGACAAAGCGCAGTTGCTGCAGTTTCATATCATGACTTATAAATTTTAAAGATAAAAATAGAAGATAATAGTATTTTTTATGATATTCAAGCTCTGCTAAAGTAACGCAAGCTTAAGAAATAGCAGAACCTATAACGCTTCCTCTCAAGATCGAGCAATACGTTTATTTCTCAATTGGATCAATAAAATGGACTGGGCGTATACATTTTCAGGCCTGCTAGTGGGGTCTCTCGTGGGCCTAACCGGGGTTGGCGGCGGATCGCTCATGACGCCGCTGCTGGTGTTTCTGTTCGGCATTTCACCGGTGACGGCGGTGGGTACTGATCTGCTGTTCGCCGCCATTACCAAAGCCAGCGGTGTGTGGGTACATACCAAGCGCAAAACGATCGACTGGCGCATTATGGGCCTGTTGGCGTCTGGGAGTGTGCCTGCTTCCATACTCACGACGGTGGCTCTCCAAAATTTCATCGTTCAGAAATCCGAAATTAACACTGTCATTACCACTTCGCTCGGTATTGCCCTCATCCTTACCTCTATCGCCCTGCTGTTCAAGGGAAACATCCAACGTCTGGGAAGACAAATCAGCAGCGCGATCACGCCCGATTGGACGAAGTGGCGGGGCGCGATCACGGTGGTGGCGGGGTTAATCCTAGGAATACTGGTGACGTTGACATCGGTCGGTGCCGGGGCATTGGGAGCCGCGATGTTGTTCTTCCTGTATCCCAAACTGACAACGGCGCGGATCGTTGGCACCGACATCGCCCATGCGGTACCACTCACCGCCGTGGCCGGCTTGGGCCATATGCATATGGGCACGGTGGACTTTCTATTGTTGGGTAATCTGTTGCTGGGGTCGTTGCCGGGTATCTATCTTGGCAGCCACCTTAGCACTAGGGTGCCGGAGCGTATCATGCGCCCGATACTGGCAAGCATGTTGATGCTCATTGGCGTTAAATTCATGTGGTAGGGTCTCGATAACTTATAGTTGTAGGAGTTCTTTGCAAGATGAGCGCTATTAAAAACCTGGTAAATAAAGAAGAAATCGATCGTTACGAGGAAGGCGTGCATGCCTTCATGAACGGCGAGATGGACGCGGAGCGTTTCATGTCGTTCCGCTTGCAACACGGCATCTACGGCCAACGCCAGGATGGGGTGCACATGGTGCGTATCAAGGCGCCCGGCGGCCGTCTGAATCCCGATCACCTGAATACGATCGCCGACTGCGCGGAAGATTACGGGCAAAACAAGTTGGCCCACGTCACCACGCGCCAAGACTTCCAATTGCATTATGTGCCGACCAAGGACACCGCCACGGTGATGCGTATGCTCGGGGATGCCGGCCTCACCACCCGCGAAGCCTGCAACAATACCGTCCGCAATGTCTCCGCTTGCCCCCTGGCCGGCGTCTGCCCGCGCGAGCATGTGGATATCACCACGCACATGATCGGCGCCGTTGAGCGCTTTCTGCGCTACCCGCTCACCCAGCAGATGCCGCGCAAATTCAAGATCAGTTTCTCCGGCTGCGAGACCGATTGCGCCCAAGGCATGATGCACGATCTCGGCATCGTCGCGGTACATCAAAACGGCCGTTTCGGCTTCAAGGTCCTGGCCGCCGGCGGTTTGGGGCACAAACCGCGCCATGCGCTGACCATAGAAGAATTCGTCGAGGAGAAGGATTTATTTGCCTCCATGGAGGCGATCATCACCCTGCACAACAAATATTCCGATCGCAAACGGCGCGCCCGCGCCCGCATCAAGTTCCTGGTGGACAAATTCGGCGCCGAGGGTTTCCTCGAAAAATACCGGGAAGAGCTGGCGCGTACCCGGGTCGCTTACGCCGACTTCGACTATCCGAAGGGCAAGTGGGCCAAGGGTGCGGACCATGCCGAGACACCCTTCCCCGGCGCGCCGCGCCGCATCATTGCGCAAAAACAAGCGGGGTTGCATGTCTTCCCCATCAAATTGCCGATCGGCGATATCACTCCGCCTCAATTGCGCGCCATCGCCGCCGTCATGAAACAAGAAGGGCTTAGCGATGTACGCACCACCCAGGACCAAAACCTGATGCTGACGGGCGTGAGCGAGGCGAGCGTTCCGCGCCTCCGCGCCGCACTGGCTCAAGTCGGCTTGGGCGAACCCAAGGCCGGCGACAACGTCGTGGCCTGCCCCGGCACCTCCACCTGCCGTCTCGGCATCACCTCCTCCAAGGTCATCGGCATGAAACTGAGCGGCGGCCCCTTGGATCTACGTATCCGCGCCAGCGGCTGCCAGAACGGTTGCGCCCAGCCCGAGACCGGCGACATCGGCATTTACGGCGAAGGCAAACGCCTGCACGGTAAGTTCGTGCCCCATTATCAGATGTATTTCGGCGGCGACGGCCGCGGCAACGGCGGCATCGGCTTGAAGGGCCCCTCTATCCCTGTGGCGCGCATCGAAAAAGCGGTGGAGCGGGTCCAGCAAAATTTCGCCGCGGATCGCGGCGACGGCGAGAGCTTCTTCCACTGGTCGCGGCGGCGCGGCATGGAGCACTTCGACGGATTGCTTGCCGATCTCAAAGAGGTCGCGCCGGAACAGGTCGCTTCGCTGTTGCGCGATCACGGTGAAGCCGAGCAGTTCAAGGTGCTGCAATTGGGCGGCGGCGAATGCGCCGGCGCGGCCCAGAGCCTGGTGGCCTCCAACTTCTCCGAGGCCGCCCACGAACGCAATTATCGCGACGCCTTCCGCATGCAGCGCCAACCCGATGACGCCATCGAGTGCGCCGAACACTTGCTGCGCTTGGTGGGGCAGTCCTTATTATTCCTAGCCGGGCGCGAATCCAGTAACGATCTTGGTGAGATTGCGGACAGCCTCGACAAGGCCTTGCCAAACACCAAGCTAGGTCCGCGCTTGGCGGAATTTCGGGTCGGCCTTGCGGAGCAAAAAAATGTCTTTGAAGACGCTATCTTCAAAGGATTATCCGACCGCATGGACGAGTGGATGCTGGATGCCGCCGAGGCCTGTCAAGGCATCGACAAGCAACTCGATCTCTCGGCATCCCTGCCGCCCATCAAGCGTCCCGGCAATACTCCATCCGCCTCCCGAGGCGTAAAGGGAAACGGGGCCAGCCCAGTCATCGATCTGACCAGTTACGGTTGTCCGCTTCACTACATCAAGGCCCGTAACGAACTGCGCAAATTCAACGGCGGCGAGTTAGTGGACTTCCTGTTCGTCACGGGCGATCCATCTCAACAGGTATCTTCCAGCCTGGAAAACGACGGTCATGAGATCGTCAGCATCCAGGAGCAAGGAAGCGCCACCAGGATCAAAGTGCGTAAGGCGGCTGACACCGGAGCGGTAGGTTAGCCCGCAGGTAGACTATCATGATCGAATCGCCCGATATCTTGCTTGATCTCACCGAGTACCGCAGCATAGCCGGTTATGTTCTGGCTCTAATCATGCTGCAGCGAACCCGGCGCATAGGTTCATTGGGAATGAAGTTGAAATCGCGATGCGACGCCGCTTGGCTTGCATCGCGCCTTCGTAATCAAGGCTACACCGTGGCGGCCATTGAGACGCGGGAGGAGCAAGCCGTGCTAAAAATTTGTAAAACCGCTTAAGCTATCGAGGAGTATCGCCATCATGAGTGTCAATACGGAACTGCAAAAAAAAATCGATGCCGCCAAGACCTTACTGCTCGATATCGGCAATGACTTCACTCCAGCAAGCTTTGCCAACAGCTTTGGCGCCGAAGATATGGTGCTCACCGATTTGATTTGCAAACATGCGCCGACCATCGAGGTTTTTACCTTGGACACCGGCCGACTGCCCGCCGAGACCTATAACCTCATGCAGGAGACCTTGCGGCGTTACGGTCAGCGCATCATCCCCTATTTCCCGGAGGCGCCGGCAGTGGAAGAATACCTGCGCGAGCACGGCCCTAATGCCTTTTACGACAGCGTGGAGTTGCGTAAACGCTGTTGCCATATTCGCAAGGTTGAGCCTCTCAAGCGCGCCCTCAAGGGCAAAAAAGCCTGGATAACCGGCCTACGCCGCGAGCAGGCGCCCACCCGAACCGATCTCGGCATCTCGGAATGGGACGCGGGCAACGGCCTGCAGAAGTTCAATCCGCTCATCGATTGGACCCACGAGGAAATCTGGGACTACATCCGCCACTTCGAAGTGCCCTACAACGCCCTGCACGACCAACACTACCCCAGCATCGGTTGCGCCCCCTGCACGCGGGCCGTTTCAGTAGGCGAAGACATTCGCGCCGGACGCTGGTGGTGGGAAAACCCGGAAAGCAAGGAGTGCGGATTACACGTCAAGAAAACCGCGGCGCGCGCTTGAGAGCAGCGCCCGGTATTATTTCTCACCGCAAAAATGAATATTTTACATCCAAAAAAATACTAGGTTTGCCTGGCGACCGCGAGGCGATTACCTTCATCACAACCCGCCGAGCGGGGCTTTCCTGGCCTTTCCCGCCGGACGGAGAGTTTGGGCAAGCTGCTTAGCCGTGAATAAATCCACGTTGCGGGCCGTGAAATAGACACCGCGGAACTCGCCATCCACCGGTTTCAAGACGATGAAATAGGTCTCGCCCTCCGCAAAACTGAATTCGTAATCTTTATCCATCTTTTTGGTCTTCCAGAACGGGCCGACCTCGGTGAGGTTCTGCAGGGTCATGGTGATCCGCACCCGGGGACGCACATATACCAAGGTATAGTCGCCCTTTTCGATGGTCAGCAGTTTACTGCCGTCCAGGGAGACGGTCAGTGCATCGTCGGGAAACCCCATGGCCCGCTCGGTCCGAGGTCTGAGAAAGTACACTGTGGAAAACAAAGGTTCGCCGGCCGCGCTGATCAGGGGGTTGCCGGTATTTACCTGGGTGCCGTTCCAGCTCCAAGCGGCACACCCCCCCAGCCCAATCGACGCTGCTACTATCAACCACTTGTAAGTTTTAATCCAACGCTCCACCATCAGGAACCCCCCCCTTTGGCCCCACTCCCAAGCTAGCGATTTTCAAGATGATCGAACAACGGATAATCGCACTCCCACCCCCTGAATACAAGCGTCATACTCGCCCAACTTGATTAGACCGAAAAGCGCCCACTCTGGATAGACATGCTTGAAATTATCTGGCAATCCTCGCGTATAATGGCGAACCTTGCCGAACAATAGTGATCGACGGCGAACCCTAGTCGATAGCGATGGAATGATAAACAAGGCAACGCCACAATTAAGACTCATCGCATTATGGCGGCGTCCGGGAGACAATCCCGGTAAATGCGCTTCGATCTTTTAAAGGCTTGTTGAAGGGAAATACGCTATGTCTACAAAATATCCCGTTATTGCGGTTACCGGTTCATCAGGGGCGGGCACCACCACGGTAAAAATCGCCTTTGAGCATATTTTCCGCCGCGAAGGGATCAAGGCGGCAGTCGTGGAAGGCGACAGCTTCCACAAATATGACCGCGAGTCTATGAAAAAGGCGGTGGAGGCGGCGCGCAAAAAGGGGCTTACCCTTAGCCACTTCGGCGCGGATGCCAATCTTTTCGACGCGTTGGAGGAACTGTTCCGAACCTACAGCGATACCGGCGTCGGGCAAAAACGGTATTATGTCCATAACGAAATCGAGGCTGCCGAGCACAACTGCGCGCCCGGCACCTTCACTCCCTGGGAACCCATCCCCCCCGGTTCAGATATCCTGTTCTATGAAGGTTTGCATGGCGGCGTCGTGGCGGGCGAGGTCGATGTGTCGCAATGGGTGGACTTGCTGATCGGCGTGGTGCCCATCGTCAACCTGGAGTGGATTCAAAAGATTCATCGCGATAACAAGGAGCGCGGCTATTCGGCGGAAGCGATCGTCGAAACCATCCTGCGCCGCATGCCGGACTATGTGCAGTTCATCACCCCGCAATTCTCGCGCACCGACATCAACTTTCAGCGGGTAGCCATCGTGGACACCTCCAATCCCTTCATCGCCCGCGACATCCCTACGCCGGATGAGAGTTTCATCGTCATCCGTTTCCGTTACCCGCAGAAGCATGATTTTCCCTACTATCTGCAGATGATCCACGGTTCATGGATGTCGCGCGCTAACACCATCGTGGTCCCCGGCGGCAAGATGGGCTTCGCCATGGAGGTAATCCTCACTCCAATCATTCATAACATGATTGAGGCGAAGCGCCGGGCTCTCGGTTAAGCCTCCCCGATCAGGCTCGCCCCCGCCACAAACGAACCAGGCCGGGGGCGGCGGCGATTAAGACCAACACGGCGATTCCCTTGGGGAGCAAATTTGCTCCCGGGAAATCCGCCCTGAAGAAAAACAACAAGCCGACGGCGCATAGTACTAATAACACCGCAATGCTCCGTTGTCCGGCAAGCGATTCTCCCCATCGCCAGCGCGCCGCCAGGTAACTGCCTGCCACGGCGCACAACCATCCCAGCGCCGCGCCGCCCGCCACATCCAAAGGCCAGTGCACCCCTACCACCATCCGCGATATTCCCACTCCGATGGCGATAAACAAGGCGACCGCCATTATCCAAAGACAGCGGAAATGCAGACTCAATATCCCCGCGAAGGCGAAGACCGCCGTAGTATGCCCCGAAGGAAACGAGCGCGAATGATAGGCTTGGCCAATCACGTGTATCATATCGGACGCCAATACCGCGGGGGGACGGGGCATCGCAAAGGCATGCTTTAACAGCGGCACCGCTATCCCCGCAAGCAGCGCCGCCATAATCAAGGCCCACATCAAGGCCGGACGGCGGCCGATAAACGGCAATGACAACGCCAATAGCACCAAGGCGTCGCCGAGCAAGGTCCAATTGGCCCATAAGGCATCGCCGGTACGGCGTCCCAGCCCATTAAACAGAAGAAACAAGGGTTCGTTGCTGTGGGTAATTAAGATGCCCAAGGTCAATGCCAACGCCACGGTGGGAACCGTGTAAGCCCGCAGTAAATTGTCATTGGATAACCTATTCAATAATTTCCCCTTTCCTCACGCATCCGCAACCGAATCGACAGGCCGGCCGCGAGTCCATTCATACCCTGCTTTATGGTATTCTGAAAGGCTTCTACAGATATGATCCGCAACTCTATCAGCTAACGGCTTCAGTCGCCTTGATAGGATACATTCTGGACCGGATGAACACCCTCCAAAGATCCCTGTCAAATCGAGCGAGTCAAGCCCGCAGGACGCCGTTTACGACAACGATATGCCACAATGCCGATGCAACGCCATTTCATGACTCGCCGAATTTGTCGCTTTAAGGGCGGGGATGGCGGGCTTCCGATAAATTGCGATGGAAGGATTTTTCGTTCCTGGTTTTGCGAACAGGGTCAAGTCGCCGATGGATGTTAACAACTCCACGTTTAATTGACTTCGACTCTAAATGGAGAGATTTGATGATGAATTCCAGAATTTTGCTATTGCTTTTCATCTTATTGCCTTCCTCTAGTTTCGGCCAGGGCGGCAATACTCCAGATCGGTTTACCATCTTGCCGGATCCGACTTTTAAAAGCCTGGATGATCAGGTGCAATCGTTGAGAAAGGACGTACTCAATTTGAGCCAGGATCTGTCCCGCCTGCAGAATAATCTATTGACACCCGCCGCGACCCAGATCAGCGTTTTCGTGTCTCTCGATGCGCAAGAGTCCATGAACATTGAAGCCATGCAACTTCAACTGGACGACCGTCCCGTAGCGAATTACATCTACACCGCCGGCGAACAGGAAGCGCTGCGCCATGGCGGGGTACAACGGCTCTATGCGGGCAACGTCGCCGTCGGGCCCCACCGGCTCAGCGCGGCGGTCACCGGCAAGGACGCGACGGGAAATGAAAAGCGCGGTGCCGTCAACGGCAAATTCGAAAAGTCGATGGCCGCCAAATTCATCGAAATCAAGCTCACCAAGGGAGCGGCCGACACCCCGCAACTGATTCTCAAGGAATGGGAATAACGTAAGAACAGCTATGGTGTTGCGGAATAGAGCAAGGAGCGTGCGTGCGGGAATCGCGTTGATGGCCGCCGTCCTCCTCGCGATGCCCTGCGTCGACGGCGCGGCGCCCACACTCAAAGACGGGAACGGCTTAAACAGCGCCGACGCTCAATATGCCATCGCCGATCTCGAGTACCGCGCGACGTTGTTCGACATCTATCGGCGGCGCTATTTCTCGAGCATCAACCAACTCCTCCAAGCAAGTCGTTTGCCGCCGGGTACCATGTTTGGCGCCAGGGACGACAATGCCTTATTCGCCGGTCGTCTTAATCAGCAGCATGATCTATCCGATTATTTGCGAACCCTCGCGGAGGGACAACTGTCCGCTACCCTGTTAAGCAGGGATGATACCGACATCATTATTGCCGATCTCTATCTCGCCACGGGCATGCCGAAAGCGGCCGAAGATTTGCTGCGCCGCCTGAGCCCCAGGTACGCAGGCGCCGCCAATCATAGCTGGCTCGCCATGGCGCGTTACTATTACCGTCGGGGTGATCTAACGCAGGCGCAGCAAGCGCTTGCCCATCTGCATGACCTGCCCAGCGGCGAGATGCAGACGGAACGAGACTCGCTTGCGGCGTTGGTGTTTCTGGGGAGTCAACGCGAGGACGAGGCCATCGCCGCATTACAGGGCCTCAGCAAGCAAGACCAAGGTGAACTGATTGCTCTTGACCGCTACAACCTGGGGCTCGCCCTGCTCGACAGGGACAGACTTCAAGAGGGGACAACCTACATCGCGAAACTTCATCAATCCGCCCCCGCCCTGCCCGTACACGATCTCGCCGACATCAATCTCGGTTATTTCCTGCTGGGCAAGAAGCAGCCTGATCAAGCCGCCTCTTTACTGGAGGGATACCCGCGGAGCGACGTCCTTTCCAATTATGCGTTGCTCGGCGCCGGGTGGGCGGCATCCCTCAAAGGCGACTACCGCAAGGCTTTGGAGAACTGGCTGCCATTGACGGACCGCACACCCGGTGACGAGGCGGTGCAAGAGGGAATGCTGGCGGTTCCCAACGCCTATTACCAGCTTAAGGATTACACGCGGGCATTGAATTACTACCGACGGGCCATCGACGTCTATAAGCGGGAATCATCGCGCATCGAATCCGCGCGCGGGACTATCACGGACGGCAATTACCTCGACGCGCTGCTGGCGGCCAACCCCGGCGAAAAGGAATTCAACGCGCTGTGGCACGCGGAAACATTGCCGGCATCGCCGATCTCTTCTTATCTCTCGACTACAGTGGCCAGCCATCGCTTTCAGGAAGCATTGATAAATTACCGCGATACGCTTACCGCCCGAGAGTTGCTGGCTACATACAACCAGAATATAGACGCCTCGCTCGATCTACTGTCAAAGAAACGAGATCTGTACGCATACTGGCGACAGCAAATTCTACTAATCAACAAAAACCTTGATCCCGCTGCGCTGCTGGCGCGGGCCGACAATATTCGGCGGGATCTTGAGCGCGCCGAGACGGATCACGATGTAATGATGGTCGCCACTCCTGCACAAAAGGAGCTCCTGATAACCCTAAACCGGACAAATAAGCTCCTGGTCAAGCTAAAGAATTACATCGTGGATTACGAAAATCTTCAGGCGAAATACGATCTGTTGCGCGGTTTGATGATCTGGGATTTAAACCAGCAATTCCAGTCGCGCATCGATGAAGTGAAACGGCAATTGCGGGAGATAGATGCGGAATTATCCAAGTTTCAGGTTGCTCAGTCTCCGCAGGACCGCGGCCAGGACCGGAGCGACGGCACGCAAACCGCGCAGGAAATCGCCTATAAGGACCTGCATACCAGACAAGCATCCTTAGCGGAGTCCGCGAAAAAGTTAGCCGATGCGCAATTTACGTATCTGCAAGCGCACCTCCTTCAGGGTTTGGAAGACGGCGAGAAGCGGTTAAGACTCTATGCGCGCCAGGCAAACCTCGGCATTGCCCGGACCACCGACCAACTCATCACCGCGTCCGCCGACAAGGATTACGGCCCGGCCATCGCCGCCTATCAAGCCGTTCTGGATCAAAGCGGCGAGGCGCCCTTCCGCCGCGAAGTGATGTTGCGTCTGGCATACCTCAAGATGCAACAGGCCGACAACCTCAACGGCGGTCAAAGCGCTGGCGATCGCGGCGATGCCTTGTACGACGAGGCCATCGCCCTCCTGACACGGCACATCAAGGACTATCCGAACGACCCGGACAGCGAGCGTATCCTATACAACCTCGCCAAGGCCTACGACCACCGCGGAGAAACGGATTCTTTACTGGATACCTTGGATCGCTTCGCCGCGAGCTACCCGCACAGCGCCCATATCGACGAGATTCAATTTCGGCGCGGAGAACTGCTCTTCTCCCTGGGACTTCCAGACCAGGCTGGCGCGGCTTATGGTGCCATCGTCGCCAACGGCTCCTCATCGCCGTTTTACGAAAGGGCCCTCTACAAGCTTGGCTGGTCTCAATATAAAGAGGGGCGATACGATGCCGCCGTTGACACCTTCCTCCCGCTGCTGGGCCATAAGCTGTCTACCGCGGCGCGGGATTCCAAAGCCACCGGCGCCACCGGGACGCGCGGTGAAGAAGAATTGATCGACGACATTCAGCGCGGCGCCGTTTTAAGTGTGGCTCAGCTCAAAGGCGCGCAATCTCTAGCCGATTATTTTGCAAAGCATGGAGAACAAAACTACGAGCACCTGCTCTACGAAACGCTCGCCCGGCTATACCTCGAACAGGAACGCTTCGAGGACGCGGCAAATGTATACCGAGCCTTCATCGCACGGCACCCCAATCATCCGCTGGCGCCGCAATTCGATTCCAAGGTCCTGGACGTTTATCAGCAGGGCCGTTTCTACGACTTGCTGCAAACCGCTAAAGAAGATTTCGTCAACCGCTATCGACCCGACGCCGAGTATTGGATCAAGAACCCCGGCGCCGACCGCGGCGACACTCTCAAGCGGGTACGGGAGTATCTGTACGAACTGGCACGCTATTCCCACGCCAAGGACCAACGCAGTAAGGCGGCCTCCGACTATCAACGCGCCGAGCATTGGTACCGCCTCTTCCTTAAATCATTTCCCCAGGACCCGCTCGCAGCGGAGATGCATTTTCTGCTGGCGGAACTCCTCTATGAGAACCATAGCTACGGCGAAGCCGCCCAGGAATATGAAAAAGTGGCCTATGAGTTAAGGGACAAAGATAGAGCGGCGGAAGCCGCTTATGCCGCCGCGCTTGCCCATGAGAAGGTCGCCGACTCCCTCACCGGCGCCGAGCGTCAAGCCGCCGAACGGCGAGCGTTGACCGCCCTGCTGCGATTCGCCGAAACCTTTCCCGGCGATCCCCGCGCCGCGGCGGTTCTCAGCAAAAGCGCGCAAGAATGGTTTGAACTTCATGACCTGCCGCAGGCGCAGCAGGCCGCGCAACGTCTGCTCGACCTGAAGCCCGAAGCCGACCCGGAGATGCGGCGCGCCGCCTGGTCCATACTGGGACATGGCCAGTTCGAGGAGCAACGTTACAGCGATGCCGAGCAAAGCTACCGACAGGCGCTGGCATTGACGGCCAAAGACGATGACAAGCGCCGCGGCATAGAGGAAAACCTGGCGGCCGCCATCTACAAACAGGGAGAACTGGCACGCGCCGGCGGCGATATGCGCAACGCCGCCAAACACTTCCTGCGCATCGCCGATATAGCGCCCAATACCGCCATCGCCGCCACCGCGCAATACGACGCCGCCGCCGCCTTGCTCGCCGTGGAGGACTGGGGCCCGGCCATCCAGATCTTGGAACGTTTCCGCGAACGCTATCCCGACAATCCCCTGCAAAAGGAACTGGCGCCCAAGCTGGCGGTGGCCTATCAAAAAACCGGCGACTGGTCCAAGGCCGCCGCGGAACTGGAGACCGTTGCCGCGCACGGCGAGACAGCGGAACTCAAACGCGATGCGGTTTGGCAGTCGGCCGACTTGTATTCGCGCGCGGGCAACACGCAGGAGTCGCAGCGTGTCTTTCGAGATTACATCCGCCGTTTTCCCGCGCCCGCCGCGGAGGCTATCGAAGCCCGGCAGCGCTTGGCCGACCTCTACGCGCAACAGAAAGATTCCGGACAGCAGCATTATTGGCTGCAGCAAATTATCGACGCCGATCAACACGCCGGCGCCGAGCGTACCGACCGGACCCGCCTCTTGGCCGGACGCGCCGCGTTGATTCTGGCCGATGCCTATTACCCGGCCTACGCCGCCGTCAAATTGAACAATCCCTTGAAGAAGAGCCTCGCGCTCAAAAAGCAAGTCATGGAAGAGTTGCTGGCAAAATATCGCGCCGCCGGTGAATACGGCATTGCCGAGATCACCACCGCCGCCACCTATCGCACTGCGCAGATCTACAGCGACCTCGGGCGGGCGATCCTGGATTCCGAGCGCCCCAAGGGCTTAAGCGCCCTGGAACTGGAACAGTACAATGTATTGTTGGAAGAACAGGCCTACCCCTTCGAGGAGCGGGCCATCGCGCTGCATGAAGCCAACGCCAGGCGCACCATCGAGAATATTTACGATGATGCGGTCAAAATGAGTTTCGCGGCCTTGCGCAAACTGCTGCCGGTCAGGTATGCCAAAACCGAAAAGGGGGAGGCGTATGTCGACAGGATTTATTAAACTCCGCGCTGCTCTACTCTTTTCGCTGGCCGCGGCACTGGCCGCTTGCAGTGCGCCCATGCCGGCGCCGCCGTCCATCCCGGCGCCGGCGAAACCCGCGGCGGCAGCACCGCCGGTACCGGCCGCCGCCGTCGGCGCCGAACCCAGCGAGGCCGTGAAGGATCAATTCGCAAAAGCTGTGGACGCCATGAAGGCCGGCAAGGACGACCAGGCGATAAGTTTATTCACCGACATCGCCAAACAGAATCCACAACTGGCCAGCCCCTACACCAATCTCGGCGTCCTGTTTTATCGCCAGAAACGGCTGGCGGAAGCGGAGGCGGCGCTCAAGGAGGCATTGCAACGCGACGGGAAGGATTATGTAGCCGCCAATTATATGGGAATGACGTACCGCGCCTTAGGCCGCTTTAGCGACGCCCGCTCGGCCTACGAACAGGCGCTCACCGCTAAACCCGACTACGCCTACGCCCACCTTAATCTGGCAATACTTTACGACCTGTACCTCGGCGATCTGACTAAGGCACTCGATCATTATCAACAATACCGACAGCTCGTCGGCGATACCGACCCCCAGCTCGCCGGCTGGCTGACGGATTTGGAGCAACGCATGAAAACCGCCGGAGGCTCGGCCAAACCATGAACCGATCACTACGCATCGCGGCATTAGGCATCGCGTTATCCTGCGGCCTGGCGCAGGCCGAAGAGCGTCTGCAATTGGACAAAACCACCATCCTCGGCAATCGCGAATTACCCAGGGTGACCTTCGTGGTACCGTGGCGTGATGTGCCCGGCGCCATCCCCGCGTGGCAACCCGGCCCCCCGTCGCAGCCTTTCGTGACGCCGCTGGACCGCGAGCTTTACCACCGGAAGCTGGACTATCTAAGACAGCTCAATAATCCGCAGGGTGGCGAAAAGCCACGGCAAAGCCAATGATCGCCGCACCAAGACCGATATTTTTTGTGATGCCATTCCGGCGCAAGCCGGAAACCTGCGCTTACAATCCGTTGATCGCCGGCTCCCGGGTATTTGCTTCACTGCTCCAGGGCGCGAAGCAATTGTTAGAACTTGGTTTTGTTAACAATTTTTCCAGACGAGTCGTTAATGATGCTATCGCAGCGACGAGCAAGCATGCGGCGGCGCGCGGCCTTGGGCGACGGCACCCGCCAGCGCCAGGATCCGAGATTATTTAGCAACGCGAGGAGATTGACATGGGAAGTATCGAGACAATTGTTCGCTTTATTCAGGAGGGGGGGTTCTTCATGTACCCCATTATCCTGGTCTTGGCCTTGGGCCTCGCCATCGCCGTCGAACGATTCATTTATCTAAGCTACAGCAAGCGGTCCAATCTTAGAACCTGGGAGGAAATGCTGCCTCTGATAGAGAAAGGAAGTTTCAAGCAGGCAATAACCGCTGCCACGAATTCCACAACGGCAGTTGGCAAGATACTGGCCTATGGCCTGACCCGCCTCACCTCGACGCGCCGCCGCACCGATGTCGAAACCGCCATGGAAGAAGGATTGATGGAAATGGTGCCGCGCCTCGAGAAACGTACCCACTACCTAGCCACATTCGCCAATATCGCTACCCTGCTGGGCCTGCTCGGTACCATCATCGGCCTGATTCAGGCCTTCACGGCCGTGGCCAACGCCGACCCGGCGCAAAAGGCCGAGTTACTTTCGTCCAGCATCTCGGTGGCCATGAATACCACGGCGCTGGGATTGATCGTGGCCATCCCCCTGTTGCTGCTCTATTCGTTCCTGCAGACCAAGACCACGGAACTGGTGGACAGTCTGGAAATGGCCGCCGTGAAGTTTCTCAATATCATCATCGAGCATCAGAGCAAGGAAACCAATCAGGGATGAGAAAGAAGTTCCACCGCCGTTCGCTGTCCGCTCCCGAGCTGGACATCACCGCCTTCATGAATTTGATGGTGGTGTTGGTGCCGTTTCTGCTCATCACCGCGGTGTTTTCCCATATCAGCATCCTGGAACTGAACATCCCTCCGGCCCTGGAAAACACGGCGATCCCCGCCGAGGCCCTGCAACTGGAGATCACCATCCGCAAGGAGTCCGTGGAGGTGGGCGATCGCGATCACGGCATGATCCGCCGCATCGACAAACAGAACGGCCAATACGACTACAAGACCCTCAGCGAAGTGCTGCAACAAATCAAGGCGCGCTTTCCCGACAAAACGGCGGCCACCATTCTGGCTGAGGCCGATGTGCCTTATGAAGTGCTCATACATGTCATGGACGCTACGCGCGCCGTGCCGGTTTTCGAATCGGGTTCGGTCGTTCAGGCGGAACTGTTTCCGGACATATCGATCGGCGACGCGCCCCGCCCCGCGGAGCAAACACCATGAAGATGTCGCGCCGCGCCGCGCGCATGGAAAGACATCACCGGCGCGGTAAGGGCGGAGCCGTGATTCAACTCGTGTCCCTTATGGACATCTTCACGATCCTGGTCTTTTTTCTGTTGGTCAACTCGTCCTCCGTGCAGACCGTGCCCAGTACCAAAACTTTGAAACTTCCCGCCTCCACCGCTGAAAGAGCACCGAGGGACACCGTGACGATATTGGTCAATAACGAGGACATTTTGGTGCAAGGGCGCAAAGTGGCCGTCACCGGCGACGCGCTGCGTTTGGCGGGCGATGTCATTCCCGATCTGCTTACCGAACTCAACTACCTCTCGCGGCGCAATCGCCAAACAACGGCCGCTACCGATACAGCCGGCAACATCACCATCATGGGCGATAAGGAAATTCCCTATCTGCTGCTGAAAAAAATCATGATTACCTGTACCAAGGCCAATTTCACCGACATCGCCTTGGCCGTCATGCACAAGCAGCCCAAGGTCGAGTAGTGCCGTGACCGCCATTTATTATCGCTCGCCCGACCTGCCCTGGAGTCCGACACTGGCGGAAGAAAAACGCTTCCGCGCCATCGTCACGACGCTGCTGGTAGTTTTTACCCTGCTCTCTCTTATCAGCGCCGTGATTAAACTGCCGCCCCTGAATCGTGCCGAGGTGGAGAGCATCCCGCCCCGCTTGGCCAAACTGGTAATCAAGGAGACGCCCAAACCGCCGCCGCCTCCGCCGCCCCCCGAGGAAAAAAAGCCGGAGCCCGAACCGGAAAAGAAAGTGCAGAGCCCAAACCGGAACCGAAAAAGGAACCTTTGCCCGTCGATGTGAAAGCGGCGCGTAAAAAGGCAGAGCACAGCGGCCTGCTGGCCTTCAGCAGCGAACTGACGGCCCTGCAACAGCAGAACCTCGGCGACCTCATCAAGGACCGCCCTCTGACCAGGGCCGATGATCAAGGCGCGGTACACCGCTCCATTATCACCTCGCAGGCGGCCAAGGGCAGCGGCGGCATCAATACCTCGCAACTGAGCCGCGATCCCGGTCAAACGCGTCTGGCAGCGCGCGCTATCACGAAGGTGGAAAGCGCGGAACTGAATGCGGAACAACGGGAGACGGCCACGCAGCCCGGCCACAAGGCGGGCCGCAGCACCGAGCAAATCCAACTGATATTGGACCGTAACAAAGGCGCCTTCTATGCCCTTTACCACCGCGCCCTGCGCACCAATCCTGCTTTACAGGGCAAGGTCGTTCTGGAAATCACTATCGCGCCGTCGGGCGAAGTCACCGAATGCAAAGTGGTCTCCGCCGAACTCGACGCCGCCGACTTGATTCACAAACTGGTGACGCGCATCCGTCTGATCAATTTCGGCGCCAAGGACGTGGAACCCACGGTATTCACCTGGCCTATCGACTTCCTGCCGTCGACATAGAAATTCGTCAGCCAGCGTCGGTCTACTGCAGGCTAAAAGCGGCGATGGGCCTTTTGCCGACCGAGGCGAAGGCGGCATCGATACTGCAAACGCGCCCGCTCCCTTGAGGCCCAGGATTCGCGCATGCAAAGCGCTATATAAAGCAATTCGCCATGAAATGGCGTATGATGATGGTCCTCCATGATCGCAGGCAGTGGACTTCCATGCAGCCAGACATTAAAAGCACAACGAGATCAAAGACTAAATCGCCAGCAGCGGCTAAAGGCACCAGTCAAGCCATCGCGGAACATACCAGCGCCTTTCTGAAAGCCGGTGGAAAAATCGTAAAAATTCGGTCCGGCACCCGCGATCAAGAAACAGCTGCGGAAAAATAGCGGGCCGCGTTGCGCCGCTTCAAGGCGATCCGGCCGTCGATGGGTTAGGCAGGTGAATCGGCGCTTATCCAGTCTTCTTTAAGATCACATGGTAGCCTGGACACTGAATGCTCCTCCGCAAAATGCATCATCAATTTCCGTAGCCGAACAACCACCACGCGGCGCCTGCAGAGTAGGGAGCGTTATGAGCGGCTTGGCTGTTTGGCTGGACTACATGCCAGCGACCAAATCCCGCGGCTCATTTCGCCCGTCTTGGCCTTGCCTTTCCGACGGAGGTATTGAGGGCAACCGCGGCACGGATGAGCGCCTTGAACGCGCCCGCGTCGACCTCCTCTCCCTCATGGATGTCAATCGCGCGCCTGACGTTTCCGTCGAGGCTCGCGTTGAAGAGCTTGGCCGGGTCCGGCAACGCAGCCCCCTTGGCAAAGGTTAACTTCACTATCGACTTGTAAGACTCGCCGGTGCAGATGATCCCGTCGTGCGACCATACGGGAGTGCCCATCCACTTCCACTCCTCGACGACGTCCGGGTCTGCCTCTTTGATGAGCTTGCGCATCCTGCCCAAGGTCTCCCCGCGCCAGCCCCCAAGCTCGACGATTCTATTGTCGATCAGCTTAGATGCCGGCCGGCCCTCGGTCGATCCCGATTTCTTCATATTCTCCGCCTTCGCGAACGGGTTCCGGTAGTCAGCCAAACGGATGCCCAGGCGCGCCGCCTTTTGGCGTCGCCTGGAGCGCCATAATGGCTGGGTATGCTCGCGCTCATTGCAGTCGTCCGACTATTAAGGCAACCATGAGCAATACGCCTAGCGCGGCAACGATGTTATTAACCGCTAATCCCCACCTTGCCGCATAACCGGGCGGGACCTCCGCTGGGTTGAGCGTGCGCAAGAAAACCGCATACCGCCGAGCTGAGTAAGCGGACGCAACAGAACCCAGCAAGATGAATGAAAGTCCAAGCCAAAACGTCGCGGTGACTTGACCGAAATGAGTACCTTTAGGCTCGATAGCCTGAACAAGCAGCCCGGCGCGCTCGACGAGAAAACCAAAGGCAATTAATGAAAGGCTGGTTCTATTCCAGGCCAGCAACGTTCGCTCCGCCGCGAAAAGCACCCTCGGATCATTTTGCGCTGCGCCCATATTTTTATTGCCCAATTACTTCGCTCTCGCGCCGGTTCCCAAGCCGATCATAGCGAGATTTGTCCTAAATAACCAAGCTGCGAAATGGCCTGAGAGTACTTTAGGCACCGCCCCATTTGCTACGAAAGATAAAGTAGACGGCGCCGAGGATGCAAAAGGCGGCCCAAAGATAATCAAGTTTGAGCGGTTCTTTCATGTAGAAGAAGGCAAAGGGGATGAACACCGACAGAGTAATGATTTCTTGCAGAATTTTGAGCTGTCCCAACGACAGCACGCTATAGCCGATACGATTGGCCGGCACCTGAAACATATACTCAAAAAAAGCGATACCCCAACTGACGAGCGCCGCGACGATCCAAGGCTTGGAGCCCAGATCCTTTAAATGGGCATACCAAGCGAACGTCATGAACACATTGCTCATGGAAAGAAGAAGAGCTGTTAATCCGATCTCACGCATTATTAGATGGCCAGCGCCTTGCGTGAGGGACGCATTTTGAGTGAAGCTCGAAAGAAGCGGCGAAACATCCATCCCTCCCCATGCAATTGTCAGCCGCTACATTCACAAGCTAATGGCCCTTTGCAGCTGCACGCTGAGGGAGCAAGAAGACTAGAAGAACAATAGCGCCTAATAGAACTCCCGTTGCGGTATAGCGGCTGAACTCCAGACCGCCCTGAGCGATTGGTTTGTCTAGAAAGTCGCCAACCACCGCGCCTAGAGGACGAGTGAGAACAAATGCAATCCAGAACAATAATGTTCGAGAAATAGATGTGAAATAGTATGCCCCGACAATCAGGCACAGACCGGCGCTGAAGATATACGCGGCGCCAATGTAGCCAAGACCGGCTGAATCGGCGGTCCAATCACCGAGCGCCGTACCAAGAGTTTGAGAAAGCATGATGGTGAGCCAATAGAAGGTTTCTGCATTTGGTTTACTTACTGAGTAAACGTCAATAGTGCCGAGCACTCGATGCCAAGTAAAGAGGGCGGCAAGCAGCAGAGCCGCCAATAGTAGAGAACCACCCGGATACCCGATACCTAATGAGCGATCGGCGAAATCCGCTAGCGTCGTACCAACGGTAGTCGAGGCAATAATCGTCGCCCAGTATAGAAGCGGATGAAACTTTTTTGCTACTATTTGCGCCGCAATTGCAATAACGAACAGAGCGAGAAATATGGCCGTCCCCACAAGATAGCCAAGATTCATCGACATCGAAACCGTATCGCCGCCAGTTTCGCCGAGGGTGGTGGCGAGAATTTTGATGATCCAGAAGCCGAAGGTAACTTCAGGAACTTTGCTGATTGCGTATTTAACCTCGGGATTCATCCGTGTCTCTTAATGGAATGCATTACGTTCTCCATAACCGGCGCGCAAAAGCAGGTCAAAGCAGCGCTTTTGGTTGTCTTGACGGTTATATGAATACGGCAAGATCGCCCAAATAACCGGCGGCAAGATGCTGTATATCTACTTCAAATAGGCGCCGCCCCCGTAGCGTTATCCTGGGCGGGGTTTGACAACCAGGCCTTGAATCTCCATGGTGTTCTTATTGCCGCCGCCGAACGCGGAAACGCCGTCAAACAGGATCAAGGTCTCCTGAGCCGCGGATTTCGTATACAGGGTCTGAAATACGAAGATATAGCGCGTGCCGCTGTAGACTGTGTCGACCTCTTTGTCCACCAGCTTATAAGCTTGCAGATCCCCAAGCTTGGCGTTGCTCTCGCGCAATTCCTCAAGCCATCTGCCGCGTGGATCGCTAGGTGTATCTTGGAAATAGGATGCCGCTTTTTCAAAGTCCTTGGTCTTGACCGCCTGAAAAAAGTTGTCGGCCACCTGTCTGGCCACCGTCATCGAGTTGCCCGGATCACTGCAGCCCGCCAACCAAACGCATAACACGCACGCCGCCACCCGGTAACCTACAATATTTTGGATTCGCATCGGTACTTCCCCGCAAAAGGACATAGGTTAGCATAAGCCGCTATTGCCGATTTACAACCAGCGTTTCTGACTACAACGCCGTGAGTAAAAACAGGTGTTTGATTTTCATCACGCAACTTGAATGATGAAATGTGGCCAAGAAATGATACGAGTTTTGATCTTCGTTCGGTGTAATGCTTAATTACGGCGCCTAACAACAAGGTTAATATCGGTGATGCAATTTTAGCTATGATTTCGACATCGTAGGTCATATCAGTCCTAAGTGGTAAGTGGCTGACAGTGAGTAGACGGCATGTTGCGGTATATCACTTATCGCGCCTTTCTCTTCCGCTCGTGGCCGCTCGGACAGCCTCTGTCATGTCTAGGAATCCACTTTAGCTTGGAGTCATATTTCCGTACGATTTACTTGTAAAATAAATAACCATTTACTCCACTTCCAGCGGCGGTGCTAAATTGCTCCATTATCCATCCCTTCTTAGCGATGCTGTAGAAATTCAGGAAAGTCAGTGGTTGTGAGCTTGATCTACTGATACATGTGATCGTATCGGTCGTTTCTCCCGCCATTGCCGATGGCGATCCTTCGCAGAAAAGTTGATCGCTAGGATTTGCCGGATCCGCAGCACTGGCGGATCCTACCGACATACCGCTCCCGCCTGAACCGCACCCAACTACAAATGTGATTCCTGCAACGGCACCTAGAAAATATTTCCAAACACTCTTATAGTCGCTCATTGTCGCACTCCTATCTATTTGTAAAACAATTGTTGACGCGAGATGCCAAATAATGCCTTACATTATATAAGTTCGTTTAAGCGTCGATATATGTTGTTTGCTAAAATTCACAACATCACTCCTTTTAATTCCCTTTGATATTATTGCGGGTTGATCAATAACAATAAAATCACCTTCGTACTTATCATCATCGATTTTGAAATTTTCACTTTAGGTCATCCGTTCATTCGGTTTTACACCAGGCCGCGCGCCGCGACGGAATTGAATTAAACCGATCCACTAAGCGTGTCGCGCGCAGCAAGATATTAGGTACCCGTGTCTTTCGGCGGATTCTGGGCGAACCACTCGACGATGCTCGGCATGTCTGGCTCAAAGGGCCCGGGCGAAGAGAAGTTAAGGACGCCGGCACGAACTCCTCCTCGATTCTCGAAGTCGTGCGTGGCGCCGCCGGGCACGAGAACGAAAGTCCCCTTCGGACACTCAAACCACTCATCGTTCACGCGGACGCTCATTACGCCTTCGATGACATAGAAGAGATCATCTTCGGCGTGCGCGTGGGCTCCGGGTCCCTGAGTTCTCGGCTCAAGCCACCATTCCGATACCGAATACCGCGACCGGGTTTCCTCTTCGTCTGCCTTGAACACAGCGGAGATTCGGCCCATCGGGTATGCACGCCCCTGCCCCGGGGCCAGGACGATGGCCTTTCGTGGCGTCACGCTCGACTTGCTCATTCACTATCCCCCACGCGCAGTCCGCTCTTTAGGCGCCTGATGTTCGAGCTGACCGCGCCGTCGAAGGCGGCCGCGGTTGATTGATGGGTTAGGCCACAACGCTAGTTCCTACCCTGCCGGAATGGGAAGCACCTCCATCACTTCCACTCCCTCTCCAGGAAAGATCGTGAAGTGAGGATGATTCAAGAACAACCTCGCGGCGTCTTCCTGCGACTCCGCTTGGACAATAGAGAAGGCTGAGAGATTGTTGCGAATGTCCGTGATCCCGCCGGGGGATACCAGCTTGGTTCGACTGAGCGGGCCGCCTAGTTCGACTATGGCCGCCGCGTTGTCGCCAACCCACTTCTTCCAAGCGGCCACGCCTTGAGCTTGCCTCCGCTGGCGCTCGCTCTCGGAGAGCGCTTCCCAGCGGGCCATCGCGCTGGGCAGACCGGTGAAAACTGCAAGATACCTCTTCATATGAACCTCCTCGTGTCTCCGTACGCCTCGATTAGCGTAGCAGTTACGCCTAGAGGACGTCGAGACCGGATAACGGGGCATGAGCGTTCAACCGCAGTCCAAGGACGGTCGAACAAAGACACGCCCACTGTGGCGCTTTGGCAGGCGCAGCCCGAAGGTTGCGCGCCATATTGCGTCACCATCCTCTCGATCCTATTTCCTAATGGATCAGCGGCATAACCCCGAAGATGGACACCTTAGTTCCGGTACTGAAATCCCATGAACGGTTGTCATCACCGGCCGGTTTCCGATACCCATGCACGGGCCGCGGCTGCTTCGGCATTGGCAAAGATGCGTACCGGCCGGCGCAATATCAATGCCGCCATCCGGGCGCCGCAGGGGATCATCGGTTTACTAGAGAAGTGTCCATAGCATATAACGATCAAGCTGTGCGACGAAAACGAAGCGCGGCGTAGTTTGCGTCCGAACGAGCGTTTGTTGGCGGCAGTTTAATGATGATCTCAATTAATAACTCCTTTTCCTTTCAGCTAGTCATTTAATGACTTAATTCCCTGTTCTTTAAGTTTGGCCAATCTATCTTTCATTGTTTTAACTTGCTGCGGTGAATGCCCTTGCCAAATTGTGACTTCACCAACAACCTTAAAAGGATGTAATGAACGATACGATTTTGTTGGATTGCCAGGGAATTTTCTGTCAGTTAAATCCGGATCATCTTCAATGGACCCTGTTGGTTCTACTAAATATATTCTTTCGCGCCCTTCTCCAAAAGCAAGTTCAGCCCCCCAAATAGCGGCATCCAAGGTCGCTGTCAAGAAGATATATTTAGCTCCCTTTCGTTGTCCAAAATTCGAGTCAAAACCGACTTCTATAAAGTCTCCAACTTTTAGGGCGACCTTCGTTCCATGAAAGAACGTCTGGGCAAATGGCGTTGCTTTAGGTTCATTCGATTTGTTCTTGCTTTCACTATTTTCCATTGTAGTAATTTATCCGTGATAATTTTCTTTGCTTGCTGGATTTCCCATCACAGTGACCGCTGGCGTCCGGCACCAGTCGTGCGCGGCTTTTCGCGCGTCGACCGCATGCTGTTGTTACGCTTCATCGCGGCGCAATGATTTTTCAATCCTGCGATCAGGCACCAGCCACAAAAGCGCGACCGCGACATAGAGCGCTTGCGCCACCCAAGGCCACATGAACGTGGAGATGATTCCGATCAGGTACAATACAGGCGAAAGCTTGCCCTTCCAGTCGCCGCCGATTGCCGCCTTGAGCGGCGACCCCGGTCCTTGAGCGGCGATAATTGACTGCTGAAGTATCCAGTAGGCAATCGCAGCGGCGAGCAGGACTCCGCCGTAAAGCGCGGACGGCGTAGCGGCAAAATGATTCTCCCCCATCCATCCGGTGGCAAATGGGAATAGCGACAGCCAGAACAGCAGGTGCAGGTTGGCCCAGAGTACGCCGCCCGTTACGCGAGTACAGGTCAGCAGCATATGGTGGTGGTTATTCCAGTAAATGCCGAGATAAACAAAGCTGAGAACGTAGCTCATGAACACCGGAACGAGCGGCTTCAGCATCCCAACGCTGTCGCCATGCGGAATCTTCATCTCGAGCACCATAATCGTAATGATGATCGCTATGACGCCGTCGCTAAATGCCTCAAGTCTGTTCTTGCCCATCTTTCACCAATCCGCTTATTGACGCACATAGCGCAAGTGTGTGGCGGCTGGACCGTCAAGAACCCTGTCAATGCGAAACTGCGGCCCGGGCTCGCGTAGGTTCTCGAAGAGACGCCGCCCGCCGCCGAACAACACGGGTGCCAAGGCGATTTCCAGCTCGTCGACGACGCCCAGGTTCAGATACTGCTGGATCACATCCGCCCCACCCGCGATACGAATATCACGACTGCCTGCGGATTCCCGAGCCAGCTCCAGGGCACGCTCCGGTCCGTCATTGATGAAGTAAAAGGTCGTCCCGCCGGGACGCACCCAGGGTTCGCGTTTCTCATGGGTAAGAACGTATACCGGAGTGTGAAACGGAGCCTCCTCTGGCCAAGCGACCTCGCCTTGGTCGAACATTCGCTTGCCCATGACGTTGGCACCGATGCGCTCCGTGGTGCTGCGAAGCAGGTCATTGACCGGGCCGGTCTCTCCTCCTGGTCCGAGCTTGAGGTTCTCGCGGAAGTACTGTTGATTGATGATCCAGGCCATCAGCGCACCCCACTTGGCACCCCAGTTCTTGTACTCAGGCTTGCCCATGGTCATTCCTTCCGGTGCCATGTAGCCATCGAGGCTAAGTCCAATGTTGACGAATACTTTGCTCATGACTCTCCTCTCGCGTGTTCGGATGTCGGCCTAACGCTCGCCAATCAGCGGGCGCGCACTTTTTGCGATCCGCTGAATTGGCATGTTATGGATTAAGACTATCCAAATATTTTAAAAGAATTTATTTCGGTAAATTGCAAATAAGGCTTTATGTCCACATCATTCCATGCTAACGGAATGAACCAATTTGCCCCTTGCTTTCGACATCCCCTTTAATAGCTCTTGTATATTGTCCAGATCTTGACCCAATAAATTGCTAATATTTTCTGCAATCCTTTCATTTCGATTTTTTTTAGAAAAAAATGAAGAGTCTTTAATTCTGTTAGTAAGCGCAGCCTTTTTCACATCCTCTATATCAGTTTCGTTTATAGCATCTATTATCTATTATTAATTTACATTCTGCTCAAGAATGTGGGTTGGTTTGCTATGGCCGAATAAATCTTCAATCGTAACCGCAACAAACAGTGATCTTAGAGATATGGTTTATTTGCGAATAGATGAGCTTGAGAGCATTCCGAGCTTCGATAAAATTATCATTTTTTATTACCTCTTTATACCTTTCTATTTCTTTTGGGAAATTCCATCCAATCTCATTTCTATTAAACCGAAATTTACCGCAAAGGGTTGATCGACGAAACCGTTTTCCTGGACTTTATAGTCGAGTGAAGCCGTTTTTGTCTTTTACGTATTAGCGTACTTTATGGCCTGCTCAAACTTTCTCGTTCTTCGGAACTGGAAGCAATCTATATCAAAATGAATTTCAAAAACGTTTGGATACTGAGAAGGTTTGAGACATCCCACCCCTTAATTCTTTTAGCGAAATCAATCACCGGTGCAAGACTTGCACTTTTCGACCATGTATTGCCTCATCGCTGAGAACACTTATATAAACTACCAAATGGTAGCCGATAATCTCTTTCCCTTTTTCAATTAATGATTGCGCATACTCCTTTGTTTAACATTTCTGTATAAAATAAAACATCAGTTTTTGGTTGTCTTGGCGCAATAACGGCAACGCGAACACTTCTTTGTCCCAGTATAAATTACAGGGTACTCAAAGTCGCAGACTTATTTTTCGTCATCAGATATTTTTCTGATGACCAAATGTGTATTGAAGCCATCATTTATATATTCTTCTAGATCTTTCTTTTTCAGTCATAGCTTATTATTCCATAACGCTGCCCTTGAGACGCGGCCGACGAAGGAGACCGTCGACTCTCCAAGGGCTTGTTAGGCATCACTTCTAGAAAACCTTCCAATCACCAGTTCAGCTGCGAAGCGATTGAGCTTTGCCTGCGGCCGTCTTCCCGTCCTTCGTGGCCATTTCGCCGACAGTCGGCACGAACCCCATCCCGCGCACCGTTCCCGTCAGGATTGATGCAAGCGTGATTAGTGCCATCATGCCTCCGGCGACAGTAAGCATTGCCGTGAGGCTCAGTTGCACGGCCGCCCCAGCGATGACCTGCGACACGGGAATCAGCCCCATCGTGCCCAGTCCGACCAGACTAATCACGCGCCCCATGAGCGACTGAGGAATCCGCTGCTGAGCCCAGGTGATCAGCATCAGATTTCCGTAGCCCGTGGCCAAGCCGATCACGGCCGTTAGGCCCAGGGCTAGCATGAATGTTTGGACGACGGCCAGCGACGCTAGCCCTACCCCGGTGAGAGCGAGAATTGCCATGACGACTGTTCCGAACGCCGCGGGTCGCAGGCCGGGCAATGCCGCTGCCACGATCATCCCCAGCAGCGATCCCCCGCCCAATGCCGACATGAGCATGCCATAAGCCTTGGCACCCTCTGACAGACGTGTGTAGGCGATCATGGGCACGCCCACGTCGAACGGCCCGACCACCAGCGCATTGATAGCCATGACAATCAGCACGGCAAAGCGCAAGGTAGGCGAATTCCAGACGAAGCCAATGCCCTGCTTGATGGACTCGACGACCGATTCGTTGTTCGCGTTCCCATCCGATCCGCCCCGAATAACCAGTAGGGTGACCAGTGACACCAGGAAGGTGATGGCGTCCACGAGAAGCGCCGCCGCGATGCCCGTCAAGTCGGGGCTGGCACCGCTGCCGCCGAGCGCGGAAATAACGATGCCTGCAAGCCCGGGACCTATAAAGACAGCGAGCTGGCCCGTTCCTTGGATGATCCCGTTTGCCTGTTGCAACCGAGCTTCCGTCACCAGCGCCGGGACGATGGAATTCTGGGCGGGGAAGAAAAACGCATCGGCAATTCCAAATACCAGTGCAAAAACATACAGCACCCAGAGCCGGGCGCCACCGGTGAGGACAATCAAGCCCAGCGCTCCAACCGCGAGCAGGCGAATCGCATTCGAAGCGAGCATCACGCGCCGCGGGGACAGCCGATCCACGTAAACGCCGCCGACAAGCATCAACAGCGCCCGGGGAATCGCCATTAATGCGAGTACCGACCCCAGCGCCAATGCGCTGCCGGTGAGAACAAGTGCCAGCCACGGCAGCGCGACCAGGGCGAACTGATCGCCAAGCGCGGAGATGGCCTCCCCGAGCCAGAGTAATCGGAAGTCCTTAATGCCCAGCACGGTTTGCGAGAGAGAATTCATGACTGGAAAGGTAAATTCATGTGCGGCCGCAATGCGTTGCCTGATGCCTAACGTTGAGCATGTGGGGCGCAAGCCGCATCGCGGCGTCAGCGTCCCACACGAGCGATGGTTAGGGGGTTAATTGGTATTCCCACTCTCTAATCTCCGCTTTCAATTTTGACGCATACTCCGGGCGGTACCATAATGACAACGATGTGAGAATGACGGAGTTTATATATAACTGCCGGGGATCTCCGTCAAAGCGTTTACCGTCAGGAGTGTTTGCCATTAGGTTTTGGCACAAATCGTGTACCTTTTGGTTTTTAAATGTAAGCCCGTGTACTTTATGAGCAAACTCATTTCTAACTTTTCGAATTACTTCCATTTCTTTATATTCAAGCTCGGTAATTAGGCCCAAGCAGTAGGCAAGCTTTACTCGAGCACTAAGCGTGCCTAAAGGTGCGTTACTACCATCCATCAGCTCTTTCGACTGTTTGCACTCTACAAAATGTGCATAAAGCAAGCGCTCAAGTCTTTCATCAATTAATGCCGCACCAACTAAAGCAGCGCCACGATCAGTCTCTTCTTGAAACTCCTTGAGGAAGCTTGAGAAATATTTTATGTCTTCTTCTTTCAAGTGGCCTTCCTTTTGCCCCTAACGTTCAAGATAAGGGGTGCGCCGCTTGCGGCGCGTTCCGCTTGACCGCAATGTTAGGCATGAAGGTTGACACAATAGTGGCCATATCGGGAATGGCTTTTGCCTCCCAACGCACTATGCGGATGTCAGCCGAAGTAAGAGCCTTGTCTTTCTTTGCATCAGCGGCCTGGCGATCTGCCTTTTGATGGGTTGCATCATCAAGCTCGATGACAGCGACAATGCTGGAGTCCTTGTTGCACACCACGAAATCAGCGCTCATGCGGTTGATGCGATTGAACCATGCCTGATAGTTGTTGCCTTTCTTTACCCCGAGCAAGCGTGAAAGCTGAACTTGGGCAAGGACTATGTGTTCAGGTAAAGCCTGGACAAGGCGGAAATACAAGACTTGCTCGGGTTGAGATAGCGGTTTCTTTGCATAGAACGGCCACACTTCATCGGCACCACCGCCTTTGGATTTTGCTTTGAGAATAGCCAGTACTGCTATTACTGCAAAGACAACAATCAACAGCAAAAAAATCATGCTCATTCTTCCTGTTTCTCCCCTTGTGAGTAAATGGCTAACGTTCGCGCTAAGGCGCCGAGGGGCGCGTAGCGTCCGCTGGAATGAGTAGTTAGGCGCCAGGGTCCATGACGCTTTTAATAAGATGTTCCGCAGGCGCGATGTTGAATGCCAATTCGGGCGCAAGCGAGTACCGCCGCATGAGTTCGGACGTAGCTGTATACATCACAATGCATTCGCCGGGTCGAGGCTCGCAAATTAGCACTTTTAGGGGGAGATCGATGCCCGCCTCTGGATTGGCAAGCATCAGTGGGGTGCCTGCTTTGGGGTTACCGAAAATTAGCAGTACCGTCGGGGGCATCGACAAACCAACAGCCCGAGCCTCCGCTTGTTGGTCAATGGTTGCGAAGACCTTGATGCTCTTTTTAGCAAACGCATTGAGCAGTCGCTGCACTGTTTCAGTGAACGAGTAAGGACTCTTAAGTTTGAGTATGCCGGGCGATGTCATGCGATTTGCTAGCGCCTATATATGTTTCGTATTCTTTCCAGCTCATGCGATTCATCTTATGGTGCTTAACGCTATTGCTCACGCGCGTGCGTCGACGCGCGTCGCGTGCAGCAATTTGTTGAGCATTCCTTACTGGCCACGCCCCTGCTCCTCTCCGATTCGTGTCACGACCTCGTTCATCGTATAGTGGACGAACTGTTTTCCAAGCTCTGTGAGGACGTATGGTTTCGAGTCCTCGAAGGCGGATTCCACTGTTATTGGCGTAGTGCCTCGTCGCCTACGCTGGGGCATCTTTCGCACGAATTGGCCAAGGGCATTTGTATCGCGTTCTTGCCGCACCACGCCACCGGTGTCAAACTCTCGAATCAGAAACTTGAATAAGTCCGCCTCCGCGGAGTCTTCGCGAGGGGTGTCGCCATAAAGGCTCGTCCAGATCTCATAGCGCGAAGAACCGGGGTTCTGAAATACCTCTCGAATAACCGAGAAGTGGGCTTCGTGGTAGAGCTCCAGCCAGTCCAGAAAGAGAGGCGCACGACGTCATCCGAACAGACCCGCGTACCGGCAGCATTCACAATAAGATTCGCGGTGTATCGTCGTCCGCTCTCTCTTTCCTATCCGCTTCGTCCCACGCTCGAAAGGCTTTGCGCACCAGCCCGAGATATTCCTCACTCTGGATGCGTGCCTCAATGCTCTCACCGAGACTTGCGAAGCGGTGCTGGATGTCTTCCAGTGTTGCACGAAGCTTTAGAAGCTTCTCCTGATGCTCCTCGAGCCATTGTGTTTGCAACGAATCCTGCCGAAGAGATCCTTCTTCTGCCTTGTAAGATGCCGCCGCGCTCAGAAAGCCTCCGACCCAGGGGATACTTCCAAGAGCGGCCAGTACGAACTTCTCTATGATTCTCCGCCGTCGGCTTGGCTCAGACTTCGCTAGTTCGGCGCGTAGTGCTTCTACGATTGCCGTCTCGTCGGAGGCATCATGCATCATGGTTGCTTCCCATCGATTCCCTTGATTGCCCAACGTTAAAGCCCAACCGCGCCGCTTTTTGGGCGTCGGCGGCTGGGGCGCTTGGTTATGCGCGTCTTTGACTAGAAAAACCTTCATATACGGGTTTTAGTAGGCATTGTAGAAATGATTCAAGCAAAGTTAGTATTTCAATACCGATATCAGCTTTTAGAATATAGTTTGTTCTATCAGTATTCTCTCTGATCCATCTTCCAACCGAATCTATATCAATAGTTGGGTTTCCCACTTGCGCCGGATCTTTAAATATACTTGCTGCTAAAGTGCTTGCAGCGCTCTTAGGATTATAGTGTTGGCTTCGAAAGCGCGCATCGCTATTTGATCCAGCTTTTCCAACCTTCAAAGTTTTTCCATTCAACGAGAACACGTAAACAGCCATTGAGCCGACAGGTAACCCCGTTGGTTGATGTGGTGCCTTCAATTCTTCAATCGTAATATCAGAAGCATTCAGAGAATCTCCTGCAAGGGAGGCCACATTCAGAAATTTTTCGACAATTATTTTTGAGTCGATATGCCATTTCTATAGCGCATAACGATATGGGTGAGGGGCCGAGCGGCAGCGAGGTCCCAGCGCCGGAGGCGCGAACTCGACCCATTTGTTAGGGTGTCCTTGCATTTGTAATGCTAATTAGTCTGTGAGCGCATAGGATTGCGGTTGCCAGCTACAAATTTCTTAATTACTTTTCCGTCTTTATTTATTGTCATATATTCGAAAGGCAGGATATCTGGATCCCGGATTTCATTTAGTCCTTTTGCTACATTGTATTTCTTTTCTATAGTTGTTCTATAGCTTTCAATTATTTCAATATCTAATTTATTATCAAAATCCTCTAATTGATGCGTAATAGTATCAACTTCACTGATGTTTTTTTCGATTTTCTTTAATAATTCTTCTAATTCAGGCAAAGCGTTCATTTTAAAATCTACGACTTCTTTAGTTACATCAGGTCTTTCAATCCATTTTCCATCCTGTTTAATATGTGTGGGAATAGGAGCCCTTTTTACATATTCAATAAGCTCTTTATCTTTTAACGAAGCGGTAATGAATAATGATTTTGTTTCTTCGGCTCTTTCTATGGCCCCCACTCTCTTTTCTATTAAGTCCTTATTGTTATGATCGATCCACGTATAAATACTAAAAACAAATCCGGCTACGAGGATAACTAAACCAATAAGCTTCTCTATTCGGCTCATGTTTTCTTTAAGAAATTACGAAAACTATTTCTCTGCATTCATTATCGACTTGAGCGTCGCAGATACTTTATTCAATAACAAGAATAAAACCTATCATGCACACCTTGAGCATTCCATCTCTATAGAACCCTAACGTTTGGCATGAGTGGCCGAGCGGTAGCGAGGTCCAAGCCGCGAAGCGGCGAACTCGATGCCCTTGTTAGGGTGCGATTGTTGTTTGTCCCGCGTCATGAATTCTGGAACCGCCTGAAGAATAACGCAAGCATTAACGCAGCAATCGGCAAACCAATTCCGTAGCCCACTAAACCGATACGCTGCAGAGGCATATTCCCGGTAATTGGGCCAACAACACCGATAAGAGCCAAAGCGCCAGAGATACCAAGTACCCATTGAATCGCGGTATGGTGCTGACTGCCACGGAACACAAATGTTGCCGACATGAGAGACAACCCCAAGAAGAAATCCCATGCGAGCAACTCTACTGCATATAGCGTGGATGGCCATTGAAGGACAGAAAATCCGGATTGGCGACCAGACGTAAGTGCGACAAAATGAACCGCACATGTAGCCCGGTCATTAAAATAGCAAATGTCAGCGCCATGCCGCCGAACACTTTACGCTCCGTACTTGCAGATTCGTATATTACTACCATTAAAACTAGAAAAAGGAGAGCTGAGACAACAGTCAGTAACTCCATGACTGCAAGGGTTGGATCAAGTATTGGTTCGCTTAATCCGACTTGACGCACGCCGAATGCGACGACAATCATATAGACGCATCCGACCACGAATAGGCACATCGCAGAGACAAACCCAACTCGAGCCGTAGAAGTCATGTGATCACTCCGAGGGGCCGCATCCTAACGACCGCGTTGAGCGGCGCGCTGCGATTTAGCGCGTCCGCTCTCGAACGCGTGGTTATGTGTCATTGACTGCCAGTTCTCCATGAAGTGTGAACCGCGGCACTATTTGTTTGGATAGTATGGTTTGGCTCGGATAATGAGCCAACCGAACACAGCCATGACATACGGTAAGAGCACACCCATAAGCCGGCTCCCGAGATCAGTGCTCGGCACACCGTTTACATTGACCGACCCACCAAGGCTGAGAGCGCTTACCAGAAAATACGAACCCACAATGAGGCCGCCGACAAGAAAGGCCCAACCAACAACCTTTCGCAGGAGATCAAACAGTTTCCAGAATAATGACTCTGCCAAAGGTGGTTCACTCATTAGATTTGTGACACATAACGTTTTGCTAAGGGGCGCGGAGCCGCAGCGCGGCGAAGCGTCCCAGTGAGCGACAGCGAACAACTTGAGCTAATTGTTAGGTGCGGAATAGCCATGCGGAGAGACCAGCAACAACCAACCCAACTATAATTCCAGTAATAAGATTCCATGCTCTTATTTTGCTTTCGTGCGCCCTTGCATCGTTTAGCTCTAGGTTTTTAATTCTATTCTGAATCGCGATTCTCGGACCTGAACCAACATCTCTTTGACCAAGCTGCTCATCGGCGGATCTAAGCTCTTTTAACGAAAGAGCATCAATTTCGGTTGAATCATTATTTGCCAAGTAGCGCTGGAAGGCCGCAAAAATCTCCTGTGCGCGAATGCTGGGATTCATTTTTCTGGCACCCAACGCCTAGTTTCAGCTGGCCGATCGCCGGAAGGCGAAAGGCTCGGCTGGAAGCGCTGGTTGGACCGCATCACGGCGCCGACAAAAGCTGCAAAAAAAACTTCTCCAACTCCCCAGTGCTCGTGCACGTGACGTATTTTAAGTGATTTTTCCCGCGGATGAAAAAAATTCTATGGTGTCGGAGCCACGTGGTTTTCGCCTCAGTTTGAACACTGACTGTTGTCACACTATCGCCGCTTGGATTGACCACAACGGTGACGTTGTATTCCTCTTTGTAAAGGATTCCTGCCCCTTTTTCGCAACTAAACAGTCCAGGTTGGTCGGCAAAAGAGCCGGACCCCTGAAGGATACCGGCCCCTTCATTGCTGTTTGTTATCGTGATGTGTTCCAGGGCAAACGCTTGCACCGCTCGTTTCCAGACGTCACTGACAGGAAAAGGCAGTTGAACTGTAACTGGGCCAGAAGCGAATACTGAAGTGGAGAGAGCGATCGATATGACCACTATCAGCGCAACAGGTTTGCAGATTTTCATGAATCAGGATTCCTCTTTTTTTGCGGTCCAACGATAGAGCTGTGAGGCGCGAGCCGCATCGCGGCGAAGCGTCCCAAAAAGCAACGTGTTAGGGCTTGTTTGCTTCATTTAGACAAGGCCTCTTTAGACTAGTAATCAACTCAGAAGCCAGGGTTTGCGCATCTACAAGGTCCGGCAATTCTTTATGGCTATCTACTAGATTTTGTATTTCAAAGTACTCAAACCCCTTTCGCCAATACCATTTATTTAATTTCTCAATATTGTGCGAGTGTTTGTCAGTGATATTGAAGTATTGAGAAATACCTAACTCTTTACACTTTTTTAATATCTTATGTAGGTCGTGGCCAAGTGATTTCTTTCGCAAGGCATCTCTTGAGATACCTTGTAAAAGCAGAAATGCCTTCAAGGATAATTCAATAGAATGGCTCGCAAGATAATAAGAAGTGGGTGAAAAAGGTCTTTTTGTTGTATGAGATATACACGCCTCATAAAAATCTTCGGCGTAGGAGATGAAGGCAAACGGGCTCATATGGTAATGACCAGTTTCGACTTTGATAGTGTAAGTAGCCATGCAAGTTCGAAGAGCCCTAACGTTGAGCTTGAGGGGCGTGGAAACAGACGGCGAAGCCGGCTGTTGGAGCGTCCCTCTCGAAGCGATTGTTAGCCGTGGCGTACATAAACAACCGAAACTTCAAGACCATGAGTGGCGAGATAGTCGATGTAAGCGCGCGGCATAGGTGTATCGAGATATTTGCGCCCCCATTCTTCTTCTGTAATAAAAACCAAGCGGTTCAACTTTTTCTTTCGCTTTTGGTTCCACACAATGACTTTTACAACGTCTTTATAAAACTCACCCGTTGCATTCTTGCCCGAAACCTTAAACTCATAAACCGTATTGGTTTCTGTGTCCAATATGTCAATTTTCTGGTCGAGGTCTGGCGCGACCAGAGCCTCGATTTGGTAGCGATCTGGATCGAGGGTGTGTACGGCAGAGCGCCATGCTTTGGCTATGGCCTGTGCATTACGAGTGTTATCAGAGACATCGTTATTGTCTTGGAGCCTTTGTTTGAAGGCTACCTGGGCTGCTTGGATGATTGGATCGCTCATAGAAACGGCTAACGATCACAATAAGACGCGCCGCGGAGCGGCGTCGCAGTGCGCAAAGCGCACGACTTGATTGAGTTGTTAGGTAAGTCATATGAGATGTTCCTCACAACCTGCATATAAGACCTCCAAGGGTGGCGAAGCCCATCGAGACAAGCCCACTGAGCAATGCTGAAAAAGCAAAGCTTCGGGCCTCTGGCTTGTCTTTCCAATCTGGGTGGTTCCAATTTGTCGCCATCTTAAGGGCTAACCAACCAATCATAGCCGTACCAGCACCAGTCAGGTTTACACCTACAACAACAGTGAAAAAGCATCTTTCAACTAAACCTGTGACTTCCGGCGGAACGCGCTTTGAGTTGGTTTCACTAAGCGCAGTCTTCTCATCTAGGTCTATGCGAGAACGCAACCAATCTTTGAAATATTGCGTACCGAAGTGCCCTACCAAGAGGGAAAATAATAAACCTAATATCCACCACATGACTGATCTACCTAACGTTCGACGTAACCGGCCGGCGGAGGCCGAAGGCCGGAGCGAACCTGCAAGCGCAGCTTGCAGGCGGTCCGATTGACGGAGGGGTTGGGCGTTGAGTGGGCCGGGGGAGCTACTTCAGCAGCCATATTAGTGAGCGAGCCAGCAAGGCGCCAAAGGTGAGACCGCCGCTAACGGCGAACAGATGATGCCACCAACGCGAAGTACGCGCGACGGAAACTCTCGCTTTCATTCGAGCAGCGCGCACTATTTCCACCCTGGTTGTGAAATCTGCAGCGGTGCGAGTTGCATCTTTGTCGATGGGCGGTAGAAGTACAAGAGACAGCGCGACAAAGGCACCAACTATGACGAGTGCGGCGAGCGCCAAAGTCGGGATGTGCAAGAGCGGGGAAAGGGAACCCGTGATTGCGCCGGGCTCCATGAACACGGCGGACAGCAGGTATGCGACAACGGCACCAGCCATCGCCGTATCTAGCGGCGTTTGCGGTGAGCGAAAGAGCTGAACAGTACGCGACACGATCTTACGACGCCCAACGCTCACAATCACCGGCTGGTTTGGAGCGGCAGAGCGAAGCGGCGCCGCGTAATACCAGTCCGGTGGATTGTGTTGTTAGCCGTGTTTTTAAAACCATGGTTGCGCTTCCAACGCCTTGCGTAGCGAAGTTTCAACAAATGTAGGCGTGCGCCAAACGTACTCCGCCGCCTTTGCCTTTCCTTCACTGTCGAGGGATTGAATGTGACAAAGCGCGGCCTCGACTGAGAATGGCTTTTTGCATTTACTCTTCGTTTGAAAGTTACTTTCCAGATCTGTCCAAATAACAACATCGATCTTTTTCTCTGACGCCCAATCTTGGATCGATTTTAGTACTTCTTCATCCCGTGCTTGTTTTCGAGAATTGTCGGCGAAGCAGAAACCGACATTTTTCAGTGTGGTTCCTTCCCGGCTTCGAACATCACAGATGGCGTCATCTGGATTATTGCGTTTGCTAAATGCGTATGCGACTTGACACGGCACTCCATACTTGGAATCCAGAACAAGGGTCAAAGCGGCAAATCTTGTTTGGGACACACGGGAAAACTCGATCTTTAAGCTCGGGCCGTCAAACTGCCAATCCTCATGCTGTTCATCAAATTCGGGGCGTTTGTCCCAGAGCAATGACCCCCACCCCAGAATTGCGATCTTCAATGGTGACTCCTTATACGGCTAACGATAAAGCTCAGCCGCCGCGCTGTTTGCGGTCGGCTGCAGCGTATGGTTAGGGGCGTCTTCTCTTGCCCCAACGCCACCCCAGTGGCTCACCCTTGAGCCAAGCAATGGCCGTAACTCCGACACCAAGGGCTAGAAAGTAAACTGTAAAAGCTACTGAATCGTGTCCTGGCGGAAAGAGGAATATGCCTGCCAGTACTAGCAGCGCAAAGCAAATCATCACAACATAGCCTTGCCAGGTACGAGGCAGTCCCCAACCCCAACCATACCGCTTAGCTGGAAACCAGTACTTAGGATCCTGAGTCATAAAATTTCCACCTCGAACGAGTGCACCTAACAGTGATTAGACAGCATATGGCTGTGTTTAAACACAGACCTTTGCGGTATAGCACTCATTGGTAACCTCCCCACTTCTTTGACTTTATTGAGTTATGGTTTATGCTTGTGTTGCATATACCGCATTTCCGCCACCGCAATGCCAAGGAGGGCAATGATGGCGAAATCACCCTTGCTTGAGCGCCTGCGTGAAGCAATTCGCGTTCGTCACTATAGTATCCGTACGGAACGGAGCTACGTCCAGTGGGTTAAACGATTCATCCTGTTTCACGACAAACGGCACCCGGCCGAGATGGGCGCTGTAGAAATCTCAGCCTACCTTACGCACTTGGCCGTGGCGCGAAAAGTCTCCGCTTCTACCCAAAATCAAGCCCTTAATGCGCTCAACTTCTTCTACCGCAATGTCCTTGAGCGGGATATGGGAAACTTGGAGGGCGTGGTTATGGCAAAACGTCCTCAGCGCCTGCCGGTGGTTCTGACTCGGCAAGAGGTAGAGTCCGTATTGCGCTACCTAAAGGGCGACAACTGGCTAATGGCTGCCTTGATGTATGGATCGGGCCTACGGCTCATGGAATGTCTGCGGCTGCGCGTGAAAGATGTGGATTTCGGTTATCAGCAGATTTTGATTCGCGACGGTAAAGGGCAAAAGGATCGGGTCGTGCCCTTCCCCAAGCGTTTGGCAGAGGCGCTGCGGGGACATTTACAACAGGTGCGGCAGGCTTACAAAAACGCGTGAATTGCCACGCGCTGCGCCACAGCTTTGCGACGCATTTGTTGGAGTCAGGTTACGATATTCGCACTGTGCGGGAGCTGCTTGGCCATGCCGATGTGTCGACGACCATGATCTACACTCATGTCTTGAACCGCGGCGGGCGCGGGGTGTTCAGCCCGCTTGATCAGCGGCCGGCCGGGTGATGAGGCATTGAGCTAGCGCTTTCATCGTTTCTATCCCTCACCCCTACCCCTCTCCCGGCGGGAGAGGGGTTTCTGAATACGCTATTTGCGCGCCCTGGGGAGGTTTTGCAAATGCAGTCGTTGCTGTCAGCTATGCGGCAAGTCGGTATACTTCCCCTTCGCCTATAGCTTGGAAGTCCCATGTCCAACCTGCTCGCCCAGGAGACCAGTCCCTATTTGTTGCAGCACGCCGAGAATCCGGTGGCGTGGCATCCCTGGAACGCGGCGGCCCTGGCGGCGGCGCGGCGCGACGACAAGCCGATCCTGCTCTCCATCGGTTATTCCGCCTGCCATTGGTGCCATGTCATGGCCCACGAGTCCTTCGAGGATCCGGCTACGGCGGCGGTGATGAACGAGCTGTTCGTCAATATCAAGGTCGATCGGGAAGAACGCCCCGATCTCGACAAGATCTATCAGCTCGCCCATCAGATTCTCACCGGGCGCGGCGGCGGCTGGCCCTTGACGGTGTTTCTCACGCCCCAGGATCTGGTGCCCTATTTCGCCGGGACCTATTTTCCCAAGACCGCCCGCTACGGCATGGCGCCGTTCACCGAGGTGTTGCGCCAGGTCGCCGGCTTCTATCGCGAGCGGCCCGGCGACATCGCCGAGCAGCACGGCCGCCTGCTGGAGGTCTTGCAGCGTCTCAGCGCCGCGGCGCGCAACGACGCGCCCTTCGATGCCGCGCCCCTGGATATCGCGCGCAATCAACTGGCCACCAGCTACGACGCCGATCACGGCGGCTTCGGCGCCGCCCCCAAGTTTCCCCATCCCACCCACATCGAACGCCTGCTGCACCATTGGGCCTCGACCGCCGCCGCGGGCCATCCCGATCACGGCGCGCTGGACATGGCGCGCACCACCTTGATCAAGATGGCCGACGGCGGCATCTACGATCAATTGGGCGGCGGGTTCTGCCGCTACGCGGTGGACGCGCAGTGGATGATCCCGCACTTCGAAAAGATGCTCTACGACAACGGCCCGCTGCTCGCCCTCTATGCCCAGGCGTGGCAGATCGGCGGCGACGCCTTGTTCGAGCGCATCGTCCGGGAAACCGCGGAGTGGGCGATGCGCGACATGCAGTCGCCGCGGGGCGGCTACTATGCGTCGCTGGATGCGGATTCGGAACATGAGGAAGGCAAGTTCTACGCCTGGACGCCGGAAGAAGTGCGGGCAGTGCTGGACGAGGCCGACTATCCCCTGTTCGCCCACCGCTTCGGCCTGGACCGCGAGCCCAATTTCGAGGACAAGTGGCATCTACATGTGTTCCAGGGTTTGCGCGCCCTGTCCCAGGAATTCTCCCTGCCCATCGACGCCATCATCACCCGCATCGATGCGTCGCGCCGCCGACTGTTCAAGGCGCGGCAGCAACGCGTGCATCCCGGCCGCGACGAAAAGATTCTCACCGGTTGGAACGGGCTGATGATCAAGGGCATGGCCGTCGCCGGCCGCGTATTGCATGAGCCCGCCTATCTCGCCGCGGCGGAACGCGCCCTGGATTTCATTCGCTCCACCTTGTGGCAGGACGGCCGTTTGCTGGCCGTCTATAAGGACGGACGCGCGCGCTTCAACGCCTATCTCGACGATTACGTGTTCGTCATCGACGCCATCCTCGCGCTGTTGCAGGCGCGCTGGCGCGACGGCGATCTCGATTTCGCCGTCGCCCTGGCCGACGCGGTGCTCGCGCATTTCGAAGATAAAGACCAGGGCGGCTTCTACTTCACCGCCGACGATCATGAGCCATTGATCCATCGCCCCAAGCCGCTGACCGACGAGGCCACGCCCTCCGGCAACGGCGTGGCGGCGACGGTGCTGGGGCGCCTGGGCCACATAATGGGCGAGACGCGCTACCTCGATGCGGCGGAGCGCGGTCTGCGCGCGGCGTGGAGCGCGGTCGCGGAATTGCCCTATGCCCATGATTCGCTGTTGGCCGCCCTGGAGGATCAGCTCTATCCGCCGCAACTGATCGTGGTGCGCGGCGAAGGGGCCGCGCTTAAAGACTGGCAAGCGCGTATCGACCGCCACTATGCGCCGCGGCGCATCAGCCTCGCCATTCCCAATCACGTTATGCGACTTGCCGGCACCCTGGGCCACTGCGCGCCGCGCGGCGCGATCTGCGCCTATGTGTGCAGCGGCACCAGTTGTTCGGCGCCGATCACCGAACTCGGCGAACTGGAAACCCGGCTGGCGGAAACCGAGGCGCGGGCATGACGCCTTCTCCTGTTCGCAAATTATCGCCGCGTTCAAGTGCGATGTTGGCGGCGATCACTTTGTTGATGATGATCGCCTTCCACTCCGCCGGCGCCGCCCCATCGCCAAACCCCTGGCTGCAAACCTCCCCGTTGCTCGCGCCGCGTTCCGGCGCCGGCGTTCTTGAAGTCAACGGCGTCATCTACGCCATCGCCGGTATCGACGGCAAGCAGTTTCTGCGCAGCAGCGAATACAGCGCCATTCATGACGACGGTACCCTCGCCGCGTGGCGGGCCGGCAGCGAACTCAATGAAGCGCGCGGCTTCTTCGGCGTGGCGGCTCATGGGGGTTTCCTCTACGCGGTGGGCGGCGGCAACGGTCCCAGCGGTCACCATCTGTTGCGCAGCGTGGAACGCGCCGCCGTTCGCGCCGACGGCAGTCTCGGTCCGTGGCGGGAAACGCAACAGCTCAATCTGCCGCGGCGCTGCGCCAAGGTCGTGGCCTCGGGCGACTATCTTTACGCCATCGGCGGTTTCGGCGGCGCCTTGCTGGATTCCGTGGAACGGGCGCGTTTCAACGGCGACGGCAGTCTCGGCCCGTGGGAGATGCTCCCGGACAAACTCACCCGGCCCCGCTACATCCACGCCGAGGCGGAAGTGAACGGCCGTCTCTATATTGTGGGCGGGCATGCCGAGCAGGGCGGCATGGGCGAGGCCGCCGTGGAATTCACCGCGCTGAGCAAGGAGAAGGATCTGTCGTCATGGCACGGCACCGCCGCCCTGATACAGGGACGTTACGGTCTGGCCGCGGCCAGCCACGGCGATTACCTCTACGCCCTGGGCGGCATGAGCGGCGCGACCTTCTACGATGTCATCGAAAAAAATCACGTCGACGCCGACGGCGCGCTGGGCGTATGGCACGACACGACACCGCTCCCCGCGCCGCTGGCGGACCTGGGCGTCGTCGTCTATGGCGATTGGATGTATGTCATAGGCGGCACCAGCCCCAAGGGGTATTTCAATAGCGTGTACTACGCCCGCATCGACAAGCGCGGCGATCCGGCGCCGGCCGCGGCGGGCAACGCGCCGCGCCGGCCGCGCCGGTCAACCGCGTGGAACTGCCCAACGGCGGCACGGTCATGCAGTCGCTGGAAGGCGGGACCTATATCTATCTGGAAGTGGATACCGGCGCAGGCAAGGAGTGGCTGGCCGCCGCCCATGCCGACATCGCGGCGGGCGATCACATCCGCTACAGCGACGGTATCTGGATGCGGGATTTTTTCAGCAAGTACCTGCAGCGGCGCTTCGCCGCCATCCGTTTCGTGGGTAATCTGGAAAAGGTGACGGCGGAGTAGTTCTTTGCTTCCCTCTCCCTTCGGGATTTATGCCCTGCAGGGTAGAGGGATCGAGGGTGAGGGCGCATCGAGGAGAACCAAGCCCCCTCACCCCTGCCCCTCTCCCACAGGGAGAGGGGTGAAACCTTCAATCGCGGAAGTTATTGAACTGCAGCGGCAACTCCAACTTCTCCTTGCGCAGCATGGCGATGACCTCCTGCAAGTCGTCGCGCTTCTTGCCCGTCACCCGCACCTTGTCGCCCTGAATGGCGGCCTGCACCTTGAGCTTGGCGTCCTTGATGCGTTTGACGATGTCCCTCGCCAGCTTGCCCTCCAGGCCCTGGCGCAATATCACCGTCTGCCGCGCCTGATTAAGCGCGATCTCCGGGTCCTTGGCCTCCAGGCAGGCGATATCCACGCTGCGCCGCGCCAGCTTGTCCTTGAGGATGTCCATCATCTGCTTCAACTGAAAATCCACTTGGGCGAACAGGGTGATCTCCGCCTCCTTGCGTTCAAAGCGGGCATCGCTGCCCTTGAAGTCGAAACGGGTGGTCACCTCGCGGTTGGCCTGATCCACCGCGTTGGTCACCTCGTGCATATCCACTTCCGACACTACGTCGAATGATGGCATGATCTTTCCTTCTGACTGCAATTCAGGAGAGACTCTACAGAACGGCCTTTTAAGCCGCAAGACTGGATGGACGGAAACCATCGCCAGGCGGATTCCCGACAAAAACGCCGCGTTGTGCGGTTGATAGCGGTGGGTTTATATTCCCCGTATCATGAATTTTTCATTTTTTAAGGCCGAGGGGAGACCGGATTAATGTGCCTGAGATGGGCGATGGCGGGAGGTGCATTGTTGCTGGCGGGTTGCGAGACCTTGGATAGCGCCATCAAGACCGCCGATTCGGCGGTCAATGCCGTCAATACCGGCACCGTGAAGAACATCACCCAGATCGCCAGCAGCCAGGACCCCGCCGCCGTGCTCAGGCAACAGGCCAAGGATCGGGCCGACTATTATAAGCGCCATCCCGGCGCCGTCCTCGACGATGTCAAGGCCGTGAAGCGCGACTTCGACAAGCTGATGAATTTTCTCCAAGGCAATGTCAGCAAGACCTGGGGCGGCAAGGAGGTCAAGGTGCCGACGCGGACCCAGTACGTCAAGTACACGCAAAACTACATGAGCCGCGCGGTGGTGGATTTCGACAAGGGCGAGGTGATGGTGGAGACGCTCGACGAGCGCGATCCCAAGGGCAGCCTCGTCAATGCCATCGTGACCACCTTGTTGACGCCGGACGACCCGCGCGCCGTGGACCTGTTCAGCGACAAGGGCATCACGTTGACCGGCGACAAAGACCCCTATTTGAAGGGCCTGGTGGTGGACGGCAACGGCCGCAACGTCGATACGCCGGCCGCCGCCGAGGCCTACGCGAAATCCCTCGCCGATACGTCGGCCAAGCGCCGCGACATCGACGTGAACGGCGGCAGCAAGAATGCCCTGTACGTCACCATCCCCATGGTCAGCAACTTCAACAACAAGCAGGCGCAGAAATACAGCGCCGCGGTGAACAAATACGCCGCCCGGCACAACATCAGCCCCAGTCTGGTTTACGCCGTAATCCGTACCGAGAGTAATTTCAATCCTTACGCGGTCAGCGCGGCGCCCGCCTATGGCCTGATGCAATTGGTCCCGACCAGCGGCGGACGCGACGCCTACCGTAAGGTGACCGGCTCGGACGGCGTCCCCAGCAAGGAATACCTGTTCGATGCCGACAACAACATCGAACTCGGCACCGCCTACCTGAATATACTGGCCTTCAATCAACTCGACGCGGTGAGCAGCGAGGTGTCTCGCGAGTATTGCATGATCTCGGCATACAACACCGGCACCGGCAATGTCCTGAAAGTATTTTCAAGCAACCGCAGCGAGGCCATCAATACCATCAACCGCAGCGACCCCGCCAAGGTTTATAACAAACTCCGCGCCGAATTGCCCTATCAGGAAACCCGCGACTATTTGAAAAAAGTCGTCGATTACCGCAAAGAATTCGTAAGTGTAAACTGACCGGGAAAACGCTGAATCGCGCGGCATCGCGTTACCGGCTAAGGTAAATCCACTAAGATGAACCCGGGCGCGGAACGGGAGAGCCGCGCGGCGATCAAGGCGGTGTACGCCAGCCGGGCGATTGTGCCGCTATTATGCAAGTTCAGGGGATGCGCCATGGGGCAATGTCCATATGCACATGAGCGCCACGCGAGCAACGCGCACACCAAAATTTTTAGCTTCGGGGATATTACGCCGTGGACGAACATCAGAGTCTCAAATTAATCTTGGCCGTTCTCATTTTCATCGCCCGCCTCGGCGATATCGGATCCACCTATCTGGTCTCGCCCAAATTGACGCTCGAATCCAACCCGGTGGTGCGGCGCCTGAGATGGCCGTATGCCGGCCTGACGACGCTGGTGTGCATCCTCCCCTATTGGTCCCTGGGCGCGGGTATCGTGGTGCTGGTGGCCTCGTTGCTGGTATCCGCCTCGAACAGCAGCAAGATCTGGCTGGCCCGCGCCATGGGCGAAACGGAATACCTGGCGATGATGCTGCGCATGGCGGCGCGCGCCCAGCCGGGGCCCAGCCTCGTCTTCTCCCTGATGCCCGCCTTGTTCATGGCCATACTGGCGGCGGCGGTGATGCTCTTTTACCCCAACCCCGATACCGATCTCGGCTATTACGTGGGCCTGGGCATCCTGGGTTATGCGCTGGTCGTCGCAATTTACGGTCCCACGACCTTTCTGCGGTACCGCAAGGCGGGCCGCTCCGCCTAGCCGGGCGAGGGCGTGCCTTAAGCACATAGAATAAGAGACCTTGACGTGAAAATACGTATTCTCGCCGCGGTGCTTCTCTTTGCAGGCTATGCCTTCGCCGGCAATCAATACGCCGCGACCTTAAGCGTAGACCCCGCCGTCTCATCCGGACAAAGCGCCCGCGCATCCGATGCCGTCATCGCCAATGCCTTCGCCAACCATGAAAGTCATCTTCAGGTTCACGGACAAGGTATCGTCATGCGGTTGTTAGCGGAAGATGACAGCGGCAGCAGGCATCAAAGATTCATCGTTAGGCTGGCCTCCGGACAAACCCTGTTAATTGCCCATAATATCGACCTTGCTCCCAGGATCGACTCGCTGCGCGTGGGCGATTTCATCCAGTTCTACGGTGAATATCTATGGAATGAAAAAGGCGGCCTCATCCATTGGACCCATCGGGATCCAGCCGGCGCGCACGCGGCCGGCTGGCTGCAACATCAAGGTAAGCGTTACCAGTGACCGATTCCCGCGAGTCATCCAAGTTCGCGGCATGCCGTATAATTCCGCGTTGGGACCTACACTAACCGGCCGGAGTCTACATCATGAAAAAGAACGGTCATGAATGCGCCGTTTGCAAGAAGGTCTATGCTCCTGCCGATGTACTCTCCGCGCATCTGGTGAGAGATTCCATCGACGCGCTTATCCGACACGACCACCCGGACTGGTCCGATGAGAGTTATATCTGCCGCTCCGATCTGGCCGTCTATCGCACCAAATACGTACATTCGCTCCTGGAGTCGGACAAGGGCGAACTCTCGAATCTCGAGAAAGATGTATTGGACAGCCTGCAAAAGCATGAACTCATCTCATCGAATATAGACGATGCCTTCGAGCGCGACCGCAGCCTTGGCGAAAGACTGGCGGACCGGCTCGCCGCGTTTGGCGGCAGCTGGTCGTTTCTCATCATTTTCGGCCTGTTTTTGCTCGTCTGGATCATAATGAACAGCATGGTGTTGTTTTGGCGGCCGATCGATCCTTACCCTTACATATTTCTGAACCTGATCCTGTCCTGCCTCGCCGCCATTCAGGCCCCCGTCATCATGATGAGCCAGAACCGCCAGGAGGTAAAAGACCGCCGGCGCGCCGAGCATGACTATAAAGTGAACCTCAAGGCGGAGTTGGAGATCAGGCAAATCCATGAGAAATTGGACCATCTCCTGAACAAACAATGGGAGAGGCTGGTGCAGATACAGGAGATCCAGATCGAACAATTATCCGAGATCAACGAACTGAAAAATCGCCCGGCAAGACACTCCCCCTGACGATTACTCCTCTATGCTCCATAGGAGCGGGAATGTGTAGTTGTTGATAATCCGGCGGGTCTGCAGAATGCCTTCGGTCAAATGCGGTCTCAATCTGACAGGATAAATCGTGCGGCAGGGGATGCTCAATGGTCCCTCTGGCACGCGCCGCGCCAATTAATAGGGGATCGGCGGCGAAAGCTGTCGCCACCATGACAATCGCGGTAAAATCAGGGGGTCGATTTTAAATAGCCCGTTAGTCGCGCGCTTATTTTTTCTTATTTGAATCCGAGCGGGAGAAAGAACATGAAGGACACTAAAAATCGCGTCGCCATCGATGCGCTCAATCGCATCATGGAGCTGGAATTGGCGGGCGTGGTGCGCTACACGCACTATTCTCTCATGGTTTTTGGTTACAACCGCATCCCTATTGTTGCCTGGCTCAAGGCCAATGGGCAGGAAAGCCTTGATCATGCCCATAAGGCAGGTGAACTGGTGACCTTGCTTGGCGGTCATCCTTCTTTAAAGATCGGCGCTTTGCTTGAAACGGAGAATCACAACATCGGCGACATTTTGCGGGAAAGCCTTGAGCATGAGAAAGCGGCGCTCGCCGCGTATTATGAACTCTTGAAGATTGCCGAGGGCCATTCCGTCCTGCTTGAGGAATATGCCCGAGACATGATCGTTGCGGAAGAATTGCATCTTGATGAGGTGAACAAGATGCTGCGCAATCCCGGAGCGATCGAGCCGTTCAAAGAGTGAGTGTCTCGCGATGCCCGGCATGTAATCCAACTAGCCTAAGCGGGCGGCGCGCACTCGCTTAATCGGTGATTGCGGCCGCTGCCGTTAATATGCCGGTGGTCGCTTCGAGGCGGTGATCTCAAGCCTGACTCACCGCAAATTATCATCCGCGAATTCTACAACCGCGCTCTTATCGGTCCGTCTATCCCGGCACTTTCACTTATACGGCAAATGACTGAAAATAGCCTCCCCTAGTCCGCAAGAGTAAAACCCTCCCATGGCGTCAGCAACGTCACACGGCACCTATGCCGACGACCCGGTCGTCGACCGTTCGCTGCGCCACTCGGTGCGGGATGCGGCGGCCTACTCGGTAATGACCGGCGGCGGCGAGACTTATTTCTCCGCCTTTGCGGTGTTTCTCAAGGCCACCACCACGCAGATGGCGTTGTTGGCCTCGCTGCCGTCGCTGCTCGGTTCCTTCGCCCAATTGTTTTCGGCGTGGTGGGGACATCGCAAGGGCGTGCGCAAATCGCTCATCCTCAACGGCGTCTATCTGCAAGCCGCCACCTGGCTGCCCTTGATGGCCTTACCCCTATTGTTTCCCGAGTACGCGATGCCGTTGTTGATCGTATGCGTAATCTGCTATCAGGCCGCCGGCCACCTGGCGGTCCCCCAGTGGAGCAGCATGATCGGCGATCTGGTGCCGGAACGGTCGCGCGGCCGATTCTTTGCACTGCGCACCCGGCTGGCCAGCGTGATGTCGTTTATCGCCCTGATCCTCGCCGGTGCGACCTTGAACCACTTCGACGGCAGCGGGTCGACCTTGACCGGTTACCTGGTGATCTTCGCCGTCGCCGCCGTCGCGCGCCTGATCTCCGCCTATCACCTCGGTCAAATGCACGATCCGCCGCGCACCGGCGCGGTCTTCGCGCTTCCCGGCGCCGGGGATATCCTGCGCCGCGCCCGCCATTCCGCCTTCGCGCGCTTCTCGTTCTTTTTCGCCGCGATGCAATTTTCCGTGGCCGTCGCTTCGCCGTTTTTTACGCTGTATATGCTGCGCGATCTGCACTTCACCTATCTGATGTTCATGACCAATACCGCCGCCACGGTGTTGATGCAGTTCCTGACCCTGAACATGTGGGGACGGATCAGCGACCGTTTCGGCAATCGCCTGGTGCTGGCGACCACCGGCGCGGTCATTCCGTTCTTTCCGTCCTTGTGGCTGGTATCCGTCGATTACTGGTACCTGCTGGCCCTGCAAGCCGTGGGCGGTTTGGTGTGGGCCGGTTTCAGTTTGAGCGCGAGCAATTTCGTCTATGACCTGGTGCCCAGCCCCAAGCGCGCCACCTATGTGGCCTATCACAATATCTTGATGGGCATCGGGGTGTTCATCGGCGCGATGCTTGGCGGCTGGCTGGGCCAGGTCTTGCCCACCCACATCACCTTGGGCGGCAAGCTGCTCTCCTGGGACAGTGCCCTGCTGGGGGTGTTTCTCATCTCCACGCTGCTCCGACTGGTGATCGCCTTGCTGCTCATCCCCCACTTGCGGGAAGTGCGCGAAGTGCCGCCGATGTCGGCCAGCGGTTTGATCTTCCGCGTGTCGGGCTTCAATGCCCTGGCGGGCTTGATCTTCGGCATGGTCCTGCCGCGCCGGCGTCCGCGCGGCGCTAATGAAACGTTCGATGGAGATGGGTTGAGTAAACTCGCTAAACCGCGTCGGAGAAAATAACATATCTGCCCGGTGTTCTTCGCGACCGCGGCGGCGCAGCCGCCCCGGTTTTTTCTCAGAACCCGTAACCGAAGTTTTCCTTGAAGCGCTGGTGGAACTGCTCGCGCGTGAAGCGATAGTTCTGGGTACCGTGGGTCTCGATCTTGATGGCGCCCATCAAGGAAGCGATGCGGCCGGTGGTCTCCCAATCCATATCGTTGCTCAAGCCATAGAGCAGTCCCGCGCGGAAGGCGTCGCCGCAGCCGGTGGGATCGAGCACCTGTCCCGGCATGGCGGCGGGGATATCGATGCGCCGTTCCTTGACATAGATATGGGCGCCCTTGGCGCCCAGGGTGATAATCAACCCCTCCACCCGCTCCGCGATCTGGTGGGGCGCGAGGCCGGTGCGTTCCTGCAAGACCTGCGATTCGTAATCGTTGACCGTGACCCAGGCGGCCTGATCGATGAAGACCTTGAAATCGTCGCCGTTGAACATGGGCATGCCCTGGCCGGGGTCGAAGATGAAGGGGATCTTGGCCGCCGCGAATTGCGCGGCGTGTTCGACCATGCCGTCGCGCCCATCGGGGGAGACGATGCCGAGCTTCACGCCCCGGGCGCTGTCCACGCGGTTCTCGTGGGCGAAGGACATCGCGCCGGGGTGGAAGGCGGTGATCTGATTGTCGTCCATGTCGGTGGTGATATAGGCCTGGGCGGTATAGGCCGTGTCGATGGTCTTGATGTGCGTCAGGGGGATATGACGGCTCTCGAGCCATTGGGCGTAAGTAGCGAAATCCGCGCCCACCGTGGCCATGGGCAAGGGCTTGCCGTCCAGCATCTTCAAGCCGTAGGCGATGTTGCCGGCGCAGCCGCCGAACTCTCTTCGCATCTCCGGCACCAGAAACGACACATTGAGGATATGCACCTTGTCGGGAAGGATGTGATTTTTAAATCGGTCCTTGAACACCATGATGGTATCGAAGGCCATGGAACCGCAGATCAATGCCGACATTTTTTTATTCCTCATCGTCGCCGCGCGGCCGCGCGGCTTAGTATTAACTCGACAGTATCAGGGTCCACACGATTACCGCGTTGAGGATGGCCACAAACACCGCCGCCGATCCCAAATCCTTGGCCCGCTCCGAGAGCGGATTGTGATCCAGGCTGACGCGATCCACCGCGGCCTCGACGCCGGAATTGAGCAGCTCCACCAGCAAGATCAGCAACAGACTACCGATCAGCAGCGCCCGCTGTAAACCGCTCTCCCCCCACCACAGAGCCAGCGGCATCAGCGGAACCGCCACAATGACCTCGAAGCGAAACGATGCCTCCTGGATCCACGCCGCGCGCAGCCCGGCCAGGGAATAACCGGTGGCCTTACTCAAACGCGTCAGGGAGTACCAATGATCGGACATAACATCAACCGGCGGCCTTTACCATCCCGGCGGGAGATGGGTTGTTCCAGACAAGATCCAGCTCGCGCGCGGCGCGCACGTCGTCGAGCCGCTTCACCGGCAAGCTGTGGGGGGCGCCCTTCACCAGCGCCGGCTCGCATTCCGCCTCCCGTTGAATCTGTTCCATGGCCGCGACGAACCCGTCCAGGGTGTCCTTGCTCTCGGTCTCGGTGGGCTCGATGAGCAGACACTCGGGCACCAGCAACGGAAAATAGGTGGTCGGCGCGTGGAAGCCGTAATCCAGCAGGCGCTTGGCGAAATCCATGGCGGTGACATCCAGTTCCTTGGCCTGCGTCTTGAGGGTCACGATGAATTCATGGGTGGCGCGCCGCTTGGGGAACGCCGGTTTGAAACCGCGTTTGGTCAATTCCGCCATTAAATAATTGGCGTTCAGGGTGGCGAACTCGGCGACCCGTTCCATGCCTTCGCGGCCCAGCATGCGGGCGTAGATATAGGCGCGCAACAGCACGCCGGCATTGCCCATGAAGGCGGACAAGCGGCCGATGCTTTGCGGACAATCTTTTTCTGTGAGCCAACGATAGCTGTCGCCCTCCCGCGCCACCCGCGGTATCGGCAGGAACGGCAACAGACGTTCGCTCACCGCCACCGGTCCGGCGCCGGGACCGCCGCCGCCGTGGGGCGTGGAAAAGGTCTTGTGCAGATTCAGATGCACCACGTCGAAACCCATGTCGCCCGGCTTGACCTTGCCGAGGATGGCGTTGAGATTGGCGCCGTCATAATAGAGCAGGCCGCCCGCCTGGTGCACGATCCTGGCGATGTCGACGATGCGCCGTTCGAACACCCCGAGGGTGGACGGATTGGTGAGCATGATGCCGGCGGTGTGCGGACCCACCGCGGCGCGCAGGGCATCGAGATCCACGTCGCCCTGATCGTCGGTGGGAATCTCCCGCACCGTGTAGCCGCACATCACCGCCGTGGCGGGATTGGTGCCGTGGGCCGCGTCGGGCACGAGGATCTCGCGGCGCGCCGTGTCGTTACGGGCGTCGTGATAGGCGCGGATCATGGCCACGCCGGCGAATTCGCCTTGGGCGCCGGCCATGGGCGTCAATGACACACCGCGCATGCCGGTGACGTCCTTGAGTATCTCCTGCAAGTCGTATAGACAGGCGAGGAAGCCTTGACTCAGGGACGCCGGACTCAAGGGATGGCGATCGCGCAGGCCCGGCAACAACGCCAAGCTGTTACAGGCCCGCGGGTTGTACTTCATGGTGCAGGAGCCCAGCGGATAAAAATGGGTGTCGATGGAGAAGTTTTTCTGCGACAGGCGCGTGTAGTGGCGCACCACCTGTAACTCCGAGGCCTCGGGCAGCGCGGGCCGCCGTTTGCGCCGCAGCGCATCCGGTATATCGTTCACCGCGGCGACCGCCTTGGGCGCCTGTCCATAGGCGCGGCGCCCGGGACGGGATTGTTCGAAGATCAACATAGTTACCTCTTTATGATGGTTACAGCGCCGCCAGGGCCTTTTCGTAATTGGGCTCCTGGGCGATCTCCGGCACCAGTTCCGTGTACCCCACCCGGTTATCCGCATCGACGACCACTACCGCCCGCGCCGTAATACCGGCCAAGGGGCCGTCCTGAATCAGCACGCCGTAATCCCTGGCGAAGTCGTGCGAGCGCATCATGGACAGGGTAACGACATTGGCGATGCCTTCCGCTTTGCAGAAGCGGCCTTGAGCGAAGGGCAGGTCCGCGGAGACGGTGAGGATCACCACATCGTCGCGGCCCTTGGCATAGTCGTTGAACTTCTTGGTGGAGATGGCGCATACCGAGGTGTCGAGGCTGGGTACGATGTTCAATAACTTTTTCTTGCCCTTGTACGTTCCGAGTTTGACATCGTTGAGATCCTTGTCCACCAAATGGAAGTCCGGCGCGGGGCTGCCGACCGCGGGAAGATTGCCGTTGGTGTGGATCGCATTGCCTTTGAGCGTAATCGTCGCCATGGTGTGCTCCTTTCAGAGGGTGATCAACAACCGTTATTGTTTCAGTATAGCGTCCAGCCGGGTCGCGTAAGCATCGAGATCGGCCTCGGTCTTGATCTCGGTGGCGCATACCAGCAGCGCCTCGCCCAGTTCCGGATAATCTTCCCGAAGGCTATATCCGCCCACGATGCCCTGCGCCGCCAGCGCCTCCAGCACGGGTGCAACGGGGCGATTGAGGCGCAACACCGCCTCATGAAATACGGGGCGGGTAAAGACGCGGGACACTCCGGGTAGCGCGGTAAGCTTCTCTACCAGGCGCACGGTATTGGCATGGCTGGCCGCCGCCACCCGCTCCAGTCCGTCCGCGCCCAGCAGCGCCATATAGATGGTAGCGGCGGTAACCGCCAGGCCCTGGTTGGTACAGATGTTGGACGTCGCCTTGGAACGGCGGATGTGTTGCTCGCGGGCCTGCAAGGTCAGGGTGAAACCCGGTTTGCCGTCGCGGTCCAAGGTGCGGCCGACGATGCGCCCCGGCATCTGCCGCACCCAATCCCGCTTGCAGCACATGAAACCGAAATACGGTCCGCCGGAAGACAGCGGAATACCCAAGGGCTGGCCTTCGCCGCACACGATATCCGCGCCGCTCTGTCCCCATTCGCCCGGCGCCTTCAGCAAGGCCAAGGACACGGGATTCACCGCCGCGATTGCCAGCATCCCATGTTCATGGGCCCAATCGCACAGGGTATCCGCATCCTCCATCACCCCGAAAAAATTGGGCTGAGGGATGACCAGCGCCGCGAAGTCTTCGCCCTCGAAACGCGCCAGGGATTTGGGGACGGTATCGCCGCACTCTCCGCAATAGGGCAAGTCCACCAACTCGATGCCTTGATTGTGCACCACGGCATGCACCACCTTGCGATAGACGGGATGTACCGTGGCCGGCATGAGAATGCGCTTGGATTTGGAATGGCGGTTGGCGCGCACCGCCATCAACACCGCCTCGGCCAAGGCGGAGGCGCCGTCGTAGAGCGAGGCATTGGACACATCCATGCCGGTGAGGCCGGCCATCATCGTCTGGTATTCATAGAGCACCTGCAAGGTGCCTTGGCTGGCCTCGGCCTGATACGGCGTATACGCGGTGTAAAATTCGCCGCGGGTGGTGATCTCCCATACCGCGGCGGGAATGTGGTGCTGATAGGCGCCGGCCCCGGCGAAGCACAGGGCGTTACCGTCCCGGGCGGCCCGTTCGGCCATCAGGCGCGCGACCTCCATTTCGGAAAGACCGGCGGGCACCTGCTTGAGGGTACTCCTCAGCGCCGCGGGGATTTCATCGAACAGATCCTCAATGCGCGCCGCGCCAACGGCGGCCAGCATGTCGCGGACTTCTTGTTCAGTGTGCGGAATAAACGGCATGACGCTACTCTTTAGAAATGCCTCCCCACGCTGCGGGCTGTATCAATGTTCTTCGCTCTCGACCTGCGCCCGGTAACCGTCGGCGTCCAGCAGCGCATCCACCTCGGCCATGGCGGCGGGTCTGATGCGCATCATCCAGCCTGCGCCGAAGGGTTCCTTGTTCACCAGCTCCGGACTGTCGCTGATAGCCTCGTTCACCGCCACCACTTCGCCGGCTAGCGGGCTGTAGACGTCGGAGGCGGCCTTCACCGATTCCACCACGGCGCATTCCTCGCCGGCCTTGAGCCGGCGTCCCGGTTCGGGCAGTTCGACGAACACCATGTCGCCCAATAGATCCTGGGCATGGTCGGTGATGCCCACGGTAACGGTGCCGTCGCCTTCGCGCCGCACCCATTCGTGACTCTTGGTGTATTTCAGCTCGGCTGGAATCGTGCTCATCTGATTGCCCTTTATCAATGGATATAACTAACATCCCTCATCCCAACCCTTCTCCCGGAGGGAGAAGGGCTTTTTCTTCCCTCTCCCTCCGGGATTTATGCCCTTCAGGGTAGAGGGATAGAGGGTGAGGCAACTCTACCTAAATCTTTTCACCTACTCTCCCTCTTCCTTCGGGAGAGGGATGCATGGTTTACCACAAAGCTTAGAAATGTTCGTACGCCCGCATCACCCAATCAAATCTCCACACAAACCTTGCCGTTGCGCACGAAGGGCGGTTTCACCACCTTGACGTCCACCGGTTTGCCGCGCATCTCCACCTGGCACACCGCGCCCGGGTCGGTATTCACCCGCGCCAGGGCGATGGCCCGTCCCAGCGTCGGCGAAAAACTGCCGCTGGTGATCTCGCCGATCACTTCGCCATGGACCATGATCTTTTGATGATTGCGCAACACGCCCTTGTCCAACAGCACCAGGCCGATGAAACGCGCCACATCCGGTTTAGCGCGCTGCGCATCGAGCACGGCGCGGCCGATGAAGCCGCGATCCGCCGGTTCCCAGCCGACCGTCCACGTCAGCCCCGATTCCAGGGGCGTGGTGGTCTCGTCCATGTCGGCGCCGTAGAGATTCATGCCCGCCTCCAGGCGCAAGGTATCGCGCGCGCCCAAACCGGCGGGCTTGACGCCGGCCGCCGCGAATGACCGCCATACCTCCGCCGCCCGGGTCGCGGGCACCATCAATTCATAACCGTCTTCGCCGGTATAGCCGGTGCGGGCGATGAAGATATCGCCTGCCGTCGCGAAGGTAAACGGCGCCTGCAAGGCCGCGGCGGGACCGGCCACTTCGCCGAGGGCGATATGGACCTTGTCGCGGGCATGCGGTCCTTGCACCGCGATCATGGCGAGATCGCGCCGTTCTTGCACCGTCACGGCGAAGGGTGAGGCATGGCGCCGGATCCACGCCAGGTCTTTGTCCCGGGTGGCGGCATTGACCACCAGGCGGAACTCGCGCTCGCCGCGGAAATAGATAATGAGATCGTCGATGACCCCGCCCTGTTCGTTGAGCATGCAGGTGTAGAGCGCCTTGCCCGGCGTCTTCAATTTATCGACATTGTTGGCGGCGAGATAGCGTAGGAATTCCCGGGTCCGTTCGCCCTTGAGATCGACGATGGTCATGTGAGAGACATCGAACATGCCGGCATCGCCGCGTACCGCGTGATGCTCGTCGAGCTGCGAGCCGTAATGCAAGGGCATGTCCCAGCCGCCGAAGTCCACCATCTTGGCGCCGGCGGTCAAATGGGTGGCATAGAGCGGCGTACGATTAGCCATGGCGGCTCACCCGCGCCGACGCAACTGGCATGATGGTTTGCATTTTAGTATCGGCCATCGGCTCCCCCCGCATCCGTAAATAAAAAGGGCAACGCCGCGACGCGGCATTGCCCCTCTGTCCGGCTACCTGAGAGCTTTTAGCACCTTCGGTGGGCCGCGTGCATAAGCGGCCTCTCTCCAGAGTCAACGTCCCGCTGCGGTCCTTTTGCCTGAGCGATTCCGGGCTGGTTGCGCCTTCGGCGCCCCGCGGCTGGCGCAGGGTCTCTCCCGCGGGAGACAAGGTTGAAGCGACACACTATACCGGGGAGTAAGGTGGAAACCAAGGGCCTTGGAAACGTCTCGGCATCCATAATCCTAATGCGGTAATGTGCGCGTCGCTACCTCATTTGCGCGCCAGCACCCTGCCGATGGTAAGCCCCTGGACGATGATGGAAAAGGCCACCACCGCGTAGGTGATGGGGACGATGAGGCTGCGGTCATAACCGGCGGGCAGGGACAAGGCCAGGGCCACCGATACCCCGCCGCGCAGTCCGCCCCAGGTCAGGATCTTCACCGCGTTGGCGCTATAGTCCTGTACCCGGCGCAACAAGCCCAAGGGCAGGCCGACGCTGACGAAACGCGCCAGCAACACGATGGGGATGGCCACCAGGCTGGCGATGAGATGCTTCATGGTATAGATCACGACGAAGACTTCCAGGCCGATCAATACGAACAACACGGCATTGAGGATTTCATCCACCAGCTCCCAAAAGATATCCAGGTGATGGCGGGTGTCTTCGGACATGGCGAAGGTCCGGCCGTGATTGCCGATGAGCAGGCCCGCTATTACCATGGCGATGGGCGCGGAGACCTGCAAGTCTTCGGCCAGGGCGTAACCGCCGGAAACCAGCGCCAGGGTAATCATAATCGCCACGGGATTATCATCCACACCCAGCAGCAGCCAAATGGCGGCCGTGCCTATCACTACGCCAAACACCACCCCGCCCAGCGCTTGCTGGGCGAACATCGTCGCCACCTCACTGGCCGTGATATGTGCGCCGCCGGTGGCAATACCGATCAATACCAGGAACATCACCACCGCCACCCCGTCGTTAAACAAGGACTCGCCGGCGATCTGCATCTCCAGACTCTTGGGGGTATTGATACGCTTGAGGATGGACAACACGGCGATGGGATCGGTGGGCGAGATCAGCGCGCCGAAGATCAGGCAGTAAAGAAACGACAGATGGATATCCAGGGCGTTAAATATCCACCACGACAAACCGCCGATGATAAAGGTGGACAAGATCACCCCGACGGTGGCGAGCAATAATATCGTCCAGCGCTGCTTGGCCAGTTCATAGAGATTGATGTGCAGCGCCCCGGAGAACAACAGGAACCCCAGCATGCCGTGCAAGACGGTCTGGTTGAAGTTGATGCTGCTCAATAAACGCGCGGCATAATCCTCCAAGGTATAACCCAGGGCGTCCGCGGCCTCCAGGGAAAATTCAAGCACCACCGCCATCACGATCAATCCGACGCTGTCGGGCAACCTGATGAAGCGGTTATTCACGTAGCTGAATATCGCCGCCAAGACCAGCAGGATGGCGATGGTATGAAATAGGCTCATGCACCAACTTTCATCGTTGTGTCTCGTATGCCTCAAGTCTAAACGGAAAACGTTATGTCAGCGAAGATCGGAAAGGCTGGGAGCGATGCGACCGCTATGCGCCCGATCGCGTACATGGTTATTGGCAAAGCCCTTTGCAGTCGACCGTGGTGATTAGACTGCTTCAGACTAAATTGTTCACGGCGCCGTGTACCGCGCCAAGGCGGGCAGATCGCCCGTCCGTCCCATGGCATGACGCATGATGAGCTGCTTGACGGGCGGTATCCTGTTGGTGAACGATAAGCCCGCGTTGCGCGCCCGGCGCAGCGGTTCCCAGTCGGCGCCGAACAGGCGTTTGAAGCCGTCCATGGCGGCCATCATCATGAGATTGTGCCCCTTGCGCCACCGTTCGTAACGGCGCAACGCCTTGAGCGAAGCGATATCCTTTCCCTGCTCATGGGCGTCCGCCAACACCTCAGCCAGGGTCGCGGCGTCGAGGATGCCGAGGTTGACGCCCTGCCCCGCCAAAGGGTGCACGGTGTGGGCGGCATCGCCGATCAAGGCCAATCCCGGTTGCACATAGCGGTCAACATATTGCAGACGCAAAGGCAAGGATGCCCGCTCGCCAACGGACTCGATGCGGCCCAGGGTCGCGCCGAAGGCCGATTCCAATTCGCGGCAAAACAGCGTGTCGTCCGCCATCAGTAACTGCCGCGCCTGCCGCGGGGACGTGGACCAGACGATGGAACTGCGGCCGTCATGCAAGGGAAGAAAGGCCACGGGGCCGGCGGTCAGAAAGCGTTGCCAGGCGGTCTCGCGATGACTGTGTTCGCTGGCCACCGTCGCCACTACCGCCTGTTGATCGTAGGTCCAGCCGCGGGCCTGAATACCGGCGAATTGCCGCACCCGTGATTGGGCGCCGTCCGCGCCCACCAGCAGGCGCGTGCGCAAGGTGTTGCCATTCGCCAGGCTCACGTGCATCTCAGCGCCGGCGCGTTGCAGCGCCGCCACGGCGGCGGGACAAAACAGCTCGATCCCGCCCTCGCCTTGCAGGCGCTGCCACAGCGCGTGTTGTATCACGCGATTCTCGATAATATGCCCTAAGGCATCTTCGCCCACCTCGGCGACATCGAAGTGAATAAAACCGTCGCCGCCGGCATCCCAGACATGCATCTCGCGAAAGGGGCTGATGCGCCGCGCCGACATACCCGACCATGCGCCGAGGGCGGTGAATATCTGCTGCGAGGCGCGGGTGATGGCGGAGACGCGCAGGTCGATGGGGTCATCCGGACGGACATCCGGCGGCAACGCGGTTTCGATCAAGGCGACCTTCATCCCGCTGCCTTGCAGGGCGCACGCCAGGGTAGCGCCCGCCATGCCGCCGCCGACGATGATGACGTCAAATCTATCCACGCTTTACCATCTCCCCCTCTCCCTCCGGGAGAGGGCTGAGGTGAGGGGATTTAGCACGAGGAATCTGCTCGGATGAACGCGTACCGTAGAAAACGGAATTCATTTCCCCATCTCCCTCATCCGGCTCTTCGGGCCACCTTCTCCCGAATGGGGGAAGGATGAGTGGCAGTCCCCGCGCCAAGCGCGGCAACTTGCCCGCCAATCCCATGGTGTGGCGGGTCAATATATGTTTCAAGGGCGGCAACAGATCCACGGCCAGCATGCCGGCATTGCGCAACACGCGCACCGGCGACAAGGGGTTGGCGAAGAACCGCGCCAGGCCGTCGGTGAAAGCGATCATCTTGCTATGATCGCGGCGGCGCCAAGCGGCATAGGTCTGCAACACCTCGAGATCGCCGATGTCCTTGCCGGCGTCGGCGGCATCGCTCAACACCTCGGCGAGCACCGCCACATCGCGCAGGCCGAGATTGAAACCTTGTCCCGCGACAGGGTGCAAGGTATGGGCGGCGTTTCCGATCAACGCCAAGCGCGGCCTGACGTGTTCGCGGGCGCGCACCAACTGCAGGGGATAGGCGCGGCGTTTGCCGAGTCGCAGGAAGGTACCCAGGCGGGTACCGAAGCGCGCTTGCAGGGCTTGCAGAAACGCCGCCTCATCCAACGCCATCATCTGCTCGGCTTGGTCGCCGCGCACCGTCCACACTACCGAGCAGCGATTATCGCTCATGGGCAACAAGGCCAGGGGACCGCTGTCGGTGAAACGTTCGAAGGCGCAATGGCGGTGCGGACGTTGCGGGGTGATATTGGTAATCACCGCGGTCTGGCCATAATCCCAGCGCCGGGTATCGATGCCGAACCATTCACGCACTTGCGAGGCGGCGCCGTCCGCCGCCACCACCAAGCGAGTGGTCAAACGGCTCGCGACACCCGCGCAATCCATCGCCACCACCCCGTGATCGCCGCCGCCGGACACCTGGGTAACGACGGCGGGACACAGCAAGGTCACAGTGGAAAGCTGCCGCAAACGCGCCGCCAGCGCCGCGCCCATGGCGCGGCTCACCGCCACGTATCCCAGTGCCGCCACACCTGCGTCGCGGTAATCCAGGCGGGTGAAACCGAAGCGGCCGCGATCGGAAATATGAATGGATTGAATCGGCGTTGCATCCGATTGCAAGGCCTCCCACAAGCCCATGCCTTCGAAGATACGCCGCGTGCCGTAGGCGAGCGCGATGGCGCGATCGTCGTAACTGGGCTGGTCGTCGGAGCGAAACGGCACCGCTTCCAGCACCGCGATGCGCAAGGGTGTGGCGCTCAAGGCGATGGCGAGGCTGGCGCCTACCATGCCGCCGCCCACAATGATTACGTCATAATCCGTATCAGCCACGCCCGCTGCGCCGTGGTTCGCGCGCCCCCCCGCCGCGGGCCATGATCGCCTCGATCTCTTTCACGGTCTTGGGCGCATCGCGGCTCAGCACCTCATGACCGTCCTTGGTGATCAACACGTCGTCCTCGATGCGTACGCCGATGTTCCACCATTTTCTGGCGACACCCTTGGAACCGGCGGGAATATAGAGGCCGGGTTCCACGGTCAGCACCATGCCCGGCTCCAGCACCCGCCACTGACCGCCCACTTTGTAATCGCCCACATCGTGCACATCCAGTCCCAGCCAATGGCCGGTACGGTGCATGTAAAAGCGTTTGTAGGCCTCTTTGCGAACCAGCTCTTTAACCTTGCCCTTGAGGATACCCATTTTCACCAAGCCCGCGGTCAAGGTGCGTACCGCGGCGTCGTGGGGATCATTCCAGTGTTTACCGGGCCGCGCTTGTTCCAGCGCCGCGTGCTGCGCCGCCAACACCAGTTCGTAGACGGCGCGTTGCGCCGGGTTGAAGCGGCCGTTGCCGGGAAAGGTGCGCGTGATGTCCGAGGCATAACCGTCCAGCTCGGCGCCGGCATCGATCAATAATAATTCCCCGTCGTTAAGCGGGGCGTCATTCTCGGTATAGTGGAGGATGCAGCCGTTGGCGCCGCCGCCTACGATGGAATTGTAGGCCGTCCACGCGCCGTGGCGGCGAAACTCGTGCAGCAGTTCCGCCTCGATCTCATATTCCATCATGCCCGGCCGCGCCGCCTGCATGGCGCGCCGGTGGGCGCCGGCGGCGATCCGCGCCGAGCGGCGCATAACCTTCACCTCGGCGGGACTCTTATAGAGCCGCATATCGTGCAGCGCGTGTTCCAAGGCCACGAATTCGACCGGCGCAAGACTGCCGCCGCGCGACTTGGCGCGAATACTGTTCACCCATCCCATGACCCGCTGGTCGAACTCGGGGCTATAACCCATGCTGTAATAGATGCGTTCTTTATTCTCGATGAGGCCGGGAAGAATGTCGTCGATGTCGGCGACGGGAAAGGCATCGTCGGCGCCGTAATGTTGTTGAGCGCCCTCGGGACCGGCGCGGCGGCCATGCCAGATCTCCATCGCCGGATCCCGTTCGCGGCAAAAAACGATGTATTCGCCGTGGGCGCGGTGCGGCACCAGCACCGCCACCGCCTCCGGCTCGCTAAATCCGGTAAGGTAATAAAAATCGCTGTCCTGGCGGAACGGATACTCCGCGTCGCGGTTGCGATAGCGCAACCCCGCGGCGGGCAGGATGGCGATGGTATCGGCGCCCATAATACGCATCAACTGGCGGCGACGCTTTGCGAATTCCTTCTTGTCCAGCACCTCGGCCGTCCTCCCGCTTAATGAACCGGCGCGCCCTCGGGACGCACCGCGCGCAAGGGCCGCAATTCTTCATAGACCAGCAACACCGCCATCCTGACATATTCCACGATTTCGGCGAAGGCCGTCTCGTCTTCTTCGTCCCCGCCGCCTTCGCCGTGTCCCAGGCGGGAAATCTCCACGAAGTCCCGCATCACCTCATGGCTCTCACCGGGCAGACCGGTTTGTTCCCGCACGCCCCCCAAACCCAGTCCCAGCAGAAACCCCTGGCACCAGCGGGAGAGGGATTCCACCCGTTGCCGCAGCGCGTGATCATCATCCGGCAACAACAGGGAAAAACCGTATTCCGGATCTTCCAACTGGGCGGCGGTATCCTTATATAGCATCAATAATAAGGTGCGCCCCTCCCCGTCGGCCTGGTTTTGCGGGGACGCAAACTCCGACACCGGAAGATCCAATTGACCGGCAAGCACTTGATTAACCCAGGCGGCCGCCTTCACCGCTTCCGTGGCGCACAATATGCCGCACAAGCTGCCGTGGCACTCCGCCGGGTCGAGGCTGAGGCCAAGATGATGAAAAAGCGCAGCGATGTTCGTGAAATCAACCACATGTTCGGGGACGCTCATAAGCTATCGTCACTCCCTATATATAGAAGACGGAAACGCGGCCCGGTTCCTGCTCTCCCCTCCGCTGCCACCGGCGTATGCTATCATGGGCTTCCGTTCCAACCTATGTCGATCCGCCCGTCGCTAGATCCAAGTGACGGAAGCCGGCTGTACGCCAGGAACTAAACAACAAATCCGGTAAGCCCGTTGCAGGGATAAGCGGGTACATGCGAAATGACTTCCTAACGATTGACCACTGTACAGTGGCCGCTCTATATTGGTGATCCATGGCTACCGACAAATCGAATCGCACTACTGACGCTGACCTTAAGGGTCTGGAACACCGCATTGATGAACTCATTCACCATTGTCACCGCCTCAAGGAAGAGAATCGCCTGCTTCAGCAACATCAGGCGGCCTTGGTGACGGAACGCGGGAAACTCAAACACAAGGCCGATCTGGCCCGCAGTCAAACCGAGAGCATGTTGATCAGAGTCAAGGCCTTGGAAGTGGAGGCATGAGTAACGGCGCCAATGTGGTCACCGTTCATATCTTGGACAAGGAGTACCGAGTCTCCTGCCCTCCCGAGGAACACGAAGAACTGCTGCGCTCGGCGAATTATCTCAGCAAAAAAATGAAGGAAATACGCGATAGCGGCAAAGTCATCGGCACGGACCGCATCGCGGTAATGGCCGCCCTCAATATCTCCCATGAACTGCTCAAGGCCCAGTCCGACACTGATGTCAGCAGCAATACGCTGGGCAACCGTATCCGTAACCTGCAAAACAAGATTGACGCCGCCCTCCACGATTCGAAACAGATGGATCTCTGACCGTCGCGCGCCACCCCGGTATTGCGCTGAGGCGATTTCGCGGTAGAATCACCTGGCATCCTCTGCGGTTCCCGTTTGTGGGCCAAGTTACTCCTTGACCCTAATATTTACCCTTCGGGGACGCTACGACGGCGTCGGTGTGCATGTCCGTATCAATCGGAAAGCCTAAAGACGCGGCTAGCATTCCCACGTGAACCTTTTGGTTCAAGGGCCGTGGTTCGCGACGGTTCATGCGGAGGATGCCTTGTTCTCTGGGAAACTCATTCAGCATGACGACTAAACCGTCCCGCGCAAGCACGTCTCCCCTCCACCCTAAAACGACACACTTGCCGACCAAGCGAACCACACTGCGCGCCCGGATGCGCGCCAAGCGGCGGGCGCTCGACGCCGCGGCGCAGCACGAGGCGGCGGAACGCCTTGCACGTATCTTCGGTCATTGCCCACTGTTTCGCCGCGGTCGCCATATCGCCTTTTACCTCGCCAACGACGGCGAATTGGACATCGCCCCTCTTTTACAACGCGCATGGGACATGGGCAAAGTCTGTTATCTCCCGGTGATCACGCCGGGAAAAAGTTTATGGTTCGCACCGTATGCCGACGGCGATCCCTTGGCGTTAAACCGCTTCGGTATTCCCGAACCGACGCGCCCCGGTCTGCCACTGGTCGGCGCGCGGCTGCTCGATGTGATTCTCGCGCCGCTGGTGGCCTTCGATGATAAAGGCCATCGTCTGGGGATGGGCGGCGGTTTTTATGATCGTACCCTTTCATTCCTGCGCCACCGCCATGCCTGGCGTAAACCACGCGTGGTAGGCGTCGCCCACGATTTGCAACGTGTCGCCGCCTTGTCCGCCGAAGCGTGGGACGTCCCGCTGGACGGCGTCGCCACCGACCGGCGATTGTATCTTTTTAACAACACTCGACCATGATGCCCGGCAGGCGCAAGGAAGCACGGTGATGAATTTCTGGCTGATGAAATCGGAGCCGGATGTGTTCGGTATTGACGACCTGAGAAACAGGCCCCGCCAAACGGAGCACTGGGACGGCGTACGCAATTATCAGGCGCGCAATATGCTGCGCGACCGGATGAAAAATGGCGATCAGGCCTTTTTTTACCACTCAAGCTGCAAGGAACCGGGCATCGTCGGCATTATGGAAATTGCGCGGCAGGGCTATCCGGACGATAGTGCATGGAACCCGAAGAGCCGGCATTACGATCCAAAGAGTACGCCGACGCGCGTACGTTGGTACATGGTGGATGTGCGTTATAGGCGCAAGCTTCGCCGTTGCATTACTCTCCAGGAATTGAAAGGACACCCCGAGCTGGCCGCTTTGACACTGCTAAGACGAGGAAACCGCCTCTCGATCATGCCCGTCACCCCCGAACAGTGGAATTTCATCCTGGGTCTCGAAAAATTTTTTCCGGACATTAACCGCCGTTGAAACCGTCATTTTTACATTCGTCGCGCATTCACTCGTCGATAATCGCGATGTGAAAACAGGCATACGTATAGAATGAATTCACTTCCTATATATTTAGCGCCGCGCAAAATCCACTTGCGGCAAACTCATCGCGACATCAGAATATCGCCGACGAAGCTTGCCCACCCATGAAAAAAAAACTTCCATTTTGGGCTAAAGGAATGTACAACATGTTTCGATAGTGTTATCGAGTAGGTAAACACTCTTTGATTTTTAAAGAAGTTGTTTATACTTATTAGTGAACACTACGTTCAATATGGAGGAAATAAAATGGCAACAAAGAAGAAAGCGACTTCAAAGAAGAAGTCAGCCGCCAAGAAAAAGGTGGCCGTAAAGAAGAAAGCAGCTCCCAAGAAGAAAGCTACTGCGAAGAAGAAGGCTAAGGCCACTTCCAAGAAGAAAGCTTCCCGCCGGAAAAAGAAGTAACTTCCGGTTAGTAGTACGGTACGAAGGGCCTGCCAAAAGCGGGCCCTTCGTGTATCTGGACCACCCTCGGAATTAGTTTTGTATCCTGCGTTACAGGGGCAATCTAGCGCAGGAATAAAGAGTAGGCGGGGTTGGCGGTCTCATCCGCGTAGGGATAACCCAGCTCTTTAAGGAAGATTTCAAGGCGTCGGCGATCGCCGGGCGGCACCTGCATACCCACCAACACCCGGCCATACGCGGCGCCGTGGTTGCGATAGTGAAACAAGCTGATGTTCCAACGCTGACCCATGCTGGTCAGGAAACGTAACAAGGCGCCCGGGCGTTCGGGAAATTCAAAGCGGTAGACCATTTCTTGCTCGATGCCGGCGGCATGCCCGCCCACCAGATGCCGCACATGCAGTTTAGCCGTTTCATTGTCGGTGAGATCGATGACCGGATAGCCGTCGGCATGCAGGCGGGCCACGATCTCGTGCCGTTCCGTATCCCCGCCGCGCAGCTGGATGCCCGCAAACACATGCGCGGCGGCGGCATCGGCATAGCGGTAGTTAAACTCGGTAATGGAGCGCGAACCGAGCACCTCGCAAAAGGCGCGAAAACTGCCGGGCCGCTCGGGAATCGTCACCGCCAAAATCGCCTCGTTGCGTTCGCCCAGCTCGGCGCGCTCGGCGACGTGGCGCAAACGATCGAAGTTCATATTGGCGCCGCTGTCGATGGCTACCAAGTGCGCGCCGCGGAGCTTGGTGCGTTGCACATAGCGCTTCATCCCCGCCACGCTCAAGGCGCCCGCCGGTTCGGCAATGGAACGGGTATCGTCGAAGATATCCTTGATAGCGGCGCAAATCTCGTCGGTACCGACCAGGATCACCTTGTCGACACATTGCCGGGCGATGCGGAACGGTTCCTTGCCGATCTGACGTACCGCCACGCCGTCGGCGAAAATCCCCACTTGATCCAGCATTACCCGCTTACCGCGTTCCAATGCGCGATACAGGGTCGGCGCGTCTTCCGGTTCCACGCCGATCACCTTCACCTTGGGATATAGCGCCTTAACGTAACTGGACACGCCTGCGATCAATCCGCCGCCGCCCACCGGCACGAAGATCGCGTGAGGCGGCTCCTCATGCTGGCGCAGTATTTCCATGGCCACCGTTCCCTGACCGGCGATGACCTCCGGGTCGTCGTATGGATGAATGAACACCAGATCCTTTTCCTTCGCCAAATCGATGGCGCGGGCGTAGGCCTCGTCATAGGTATCGCCGTGCAATACCGCCTTGGCGCCGAGTTTGCGCACCGACTGTACCTTGATCTCCGGCGTAGTGCGCGGCATGACGATGAGGGCCTGTATGCCCAAACGGTGCGCGGCCAGCGCCACACCTTGGGCATGGTTGCCCGCCGAGGCGGTGATCACCCCTTTGGCGCGCCGTTCGGCATCGAGACTGACGATCTTGTTATAGGCGCCGCGCAGCTTGAAGGAAAACACCGGCTGCAGATCCTCGCGCTTCAACCAAACCGTATTTCCCAAACGCTCCGACAGGGAACGCATGACGTCCAGCGGCGTCTCGATGGCCACGTCGTAGACACGCGCCTTGAGTATTTTCTCCAAGTATTTCTTCGGCATCCGAATACAGTAGCAGCTTCATCCATCACTGCCTAGCGCCATGACTTTACCGGGAAAGATCGGGTATGATCTTGGTTAAGCACTGCCTCCCGGAGAACTTCCATGACTCAGGACACTCTCAAAAAGGCCGCCGCGGAAGCGGCCCTCGCTTACGTGCAGGTCGGCGCCATCGTCGGCATCGGCACCGGCTCCACCGCCAATTTCTTCATCGACGCCCTGGCGGGCATCAAACACAAAATCGAGGGTACGGTGGCCAGTTCCGTTGCCTCTGCCGAACGCCTCAAGCAACACGGCATCCCGGTGCTGGATCTCAACAGCGTCGACGAGATGGCTCTCTATGTGGACGGCGCCGACGAGGCCAACAGCTACCTGCAACTCATCAAAGGCGGCGGCGGCGCGCTGACCCGGGAGAAAATCGTCGCGGCGGTGGCCAAGCAATTCATATGTATCGCCGACCAATCAAAACTGGTGGACATGCTGGGTACGTTCCCGCTGCCCATCGAGGTTATCCCCATGGCCCGCAGCCATGTCGCGCGCCAGGTGGTGAAGCTGGGCGGCCAACCGGCGCTGCGCCAAGGTTTCACCACCGACAACGGCAACGTGATCATCGACGCGCGCAACCTCAAGATCATGGACGCGGCCAAACTCGAGGCCGAACTGAATAATATTCCCGGCGTGGTCACCAACGGCATCTTCGCCCTGCGTCCCGCCGATGTGCTGATTCTCGGCACTCCGCAAGGGGTACGCACCCTGACCTGACTCGCAACGCGGTCGCCAAACGGGCACTGCGCCGCCGGCCCGCGGGGAACATGGCCGTGGCGGGGCAGTCGAACATGAGTATGAAATCACCCATGGCGCAGGCGCTGATTACGATCGGCTTGATTATAGTAGCGGCGGGTCTGCTGTGGCCCGTGCTGCAAAAGCTCGGTTTGGGCCGGATGCCCGGCGATATCATCATTGAGAAGCAAAACTTCCGCTTCTACTTTCCCCTGGCCACTTCCATCATCATCAGTCTGATACTGACCATCCTCTTCTGGTTATTTCGCCGCTAAGCGGCAAACCGCCCGTCATCGGCAAATCTGACCTCAAATTGCGAAGTAGGGCCCCGCGCCGGCGCTGGTATTTTGCCCCTCGATAGCGACGTAGACATGGCGCCCGAAGAAGGCGGGCAATCCCCAAATAAAGGCATTGGGTTGCGGCAAGCCAATATTATTGAATGCCGTATACGTCGGATTGCCGGCAAACAGGCTGAAGGCATTGCCCACGCTGAACGGGACAACGGCGTTGCCGGCGCTATTCGTTCCCTGAATCACGGCGGAAAGCGACAGTGGTGACTGCGGACAATAAAATCCCAAGGCAATGCTCTGCGGCGGGTTTTGACTTGTGCAAACCTTTATGGCGCTATCAAAGAAATAGGCCGATGAACCGCTGTCGAACAAGCTGAAGGTAATTGGGCTGTTGTTATACACGGTGGTGAAGTAACCGGTAGCCGGCGCCGTCTGGATAACCTTCGCCGTTCCCAGTCCATTATTGGGCTGGGTGTCGATACCGAAAACCAGCGCGCCGCTGACCGTTGCCGCGCCGGTGGAATTAATCCCCGGCAATTCGACAATAACGCCGTTGTTGTCGTTGGCGAACCGCGCTACCGGATTCGCCACCTGCAGATCCACGGCTATCCCGCTATCTAGCGTATTTACATCGCAGGGGCAGGTAAAATAAAAACCGCTTCCTGCAGCCGTACAAAAAACACCGCAATCCTGTAAGAATTCGCCCACCCCCACTACCCCGTTGGCGCCGAAATCCTGCACCGTGTTTTCCGGGGTATTGCTGTTCACACACTCTCTCGGCTCGGTAAAGGCCGGAGCCGGATCCCCTATCACCTGGATAGGCACCGAGGCGGCGGCCTCGCCTGACATCTTCACATCGGCGATCTTCACCGGTCCCCACGCGCTGCCATCGGCGAACCGGGTACATTCGGCGATGGGATTCCCGTCGGCGGTCTCCTCCGTCGGCAAGGCCGAGGCCAGGGAGGGATTCAGCACCGATGATATGATCCGCAAACCGTTCGATCCGGTATCGACCAGTACGTGATCGATGGCTTGGCAGTTAGCGGTACCGGGAGCACAGACAGTGACGCTGATGAAGAGGACGTTGGTGCTATTACCGACCGGGCCGGAATCGATCGTTGTCTTCTGTACATTGGCCGCGGGGGACGCGATTGGCGCACCGCCGCCGCCCCCGCCGCCAGCAGCGCCGCTTGTCACGGTGCCGCCTCCGCCGCCGCACGCCGAGAGCAGCACGGCTAACGCCAATGAAGCGGCCATCCGAATTTTAAACAACGTATAACACCTCATTGGATATCGGTGACGGCAACGTCTTGCGGCAAGGCTTGCGGCAAGTAAGCCCGCCCATAGAACGCCCGCACGCGTCCGTTCGATTCCACCACCAGATCGGGCAATTGGATATCGAGATGCCCGTGATCGGCATGACGCCCGTCATCGGCGTGGCGGGCCGCGGCGGCGGCGGTATATTGCGTAAATTTGGCGCCCAGCAGCTGGTGCAAGTCGGGGAGCAAGGGCCCTTGCCAGGCGACGGCGAAGACGGTGCCCGACATGGACAAGTATTCCCTGACGATCGTTCCCGCCGGTGATTGGAGTTCGTAAACCGTGTAATTGTCGGTAGCCGCCGAGATGCGTTGCGAGGCATTCATGGCGGATTGATCGGCCTGCACCGACTCCATATCGCCGCCCAAGGCGGCCGAAACGCCGCGCGGGAAGATCGCGGCCAACAATATAATTGGCAAGCAATGCAGCATTCGAATAAAGCAGGAGGGAGAAAGCACTCGAACCTTCATACCGTTCACCTTAATAGAGTCTTGATAAGCTTTCGCGCCTTTATCGTACCTGAGACCGTCCCTAAAGCACTCCCAGGCATTTAACCCGACCTGGCGGATGAATTATCCCCTTTACCCGCATGACGGATGTTCGGCCCCGGCGGGGCGGGAAGCACGATTATAATCAGAATAAAATCAAATTGAACAATATTTCTACCGCCGCGCAAAACCGGGCAAAAAATCACCGGAAAAGATGCCCTGCCCGTCGATGGCATCTTGTCGCAACGTATTTGGTCTCTGCCTCGCTGCCCTTTTGTACCACGAACCTACAGCCCTTCACTCCGGTTCAGGACCGGAGACTTGATGAGGCTTAACGACCGCGGGGGCGGCCAATAGGCAAGCGATAATACGCACAGACGTTTCATGTGACGGACTCCTTGTTGATAGAGATGGCATAGCGGATACATCATGGTTTTTTCGCCGTTGAGCACCGGAGCGCCTACAACAGCACCCGCTCGATGCCGCCTTGTTTGACACGCTCCACGAAGCGTTCCTGCCAACCCGCGCCCAGCCATTTGTTGGCCAGCTCCACCACGATGTAATCGGTGTCGAGGCCGGTTTCGGCGCGATAGCGGGCCAGGCCCTGCTGACAGGCCGGACAAGAAGTGAGGAGTTTGACGTTGCCGTCTTGAACCTCGCGCACGCCGGTGAGTTGTTCGATGCCTGTCTTGAGTTCTTCTTCCTTGCGGAAACGCACCTGGCTCGCGATGTCGGGGCGCGCCACGGCGAAGGTGCCGGCCTCGCCGCAGCAGCGGTCCGAGAGCTTCACCTCGGCGCCGCCCAACAGCTTCGACGCTACGCCTACCGGGTTATGGGTCTTCATAGGCGTGTGGCAGGGATCATGATAGAGGTAGCGCACGCCGGTGACGCCATCCAGGCTCACGCCCTTCTCCATCAGGTATTCATGAATATCAAGGAGGCGGCAGCCGGGAAAAATCCGGTCGAATTCGTATTTGAGCAATTGGTCCATGCAGGTTCCGCAGGACACGATCACTGTCTTGATATCGAGATAGTTGAGGGCGTTGGCGACACGGTGGAACAGTACGCGGTTCTCGGTGGTAATCTTCTGGCCCTTGGCCGCATCGCCGCTGGAGGTCTGGGGGTAGCCGCAACAAAGATAACCCGGCGGCAGGACGGTTTGCGTGCCGATCTCATACAGCGCGGCCAGGGTGGCGAGACCGATCTGGCTAAACAGCCGTTCCGAGCCGCAGCCCGGAAAATAAAACACCGCGTCACTATCTTCCGTGACCTTGGCGGAGTCGCGCAACACCGGAATAACCTTGCTGTCCTCCGCGCCCAACAGCGCGCGCATAGTCTGGGTCGGCAGTTTGTTGGGCAGGGGCCTCTTCATGAATTGGATTACTTGGGTCTTTACGCTCGCCTTGCCGGTGGTGGCGGCGGGCAACTCCTTATCACCCAGCAGGCGCAGGCGCTTGGCCACGCCGTGAGCGCTGCGCTGCGCGGCGTATCCCCAGCCGATCAGGGTCTTGCGCATCAGCTTGATGGTGGCGGGATCGGTGACATTCAGGAACGCCATGGAGACCCAGGTTCCCAGATTGGCATGGCGCTGACCGCGATCCTTGAGGATCTTGCGCATGCGCACCGACACGTCGCCGAAATCGATGTCCACCGGGCAAGGTGTGAGGCACTTGTGGCAAACGGTGCAATGGTCGGCCACATCGTTCATCTCATCGAAGTGGCGAATGGAGATACCGCGCCGGGTCTGTTCTTCATAGAGGAAGGCCTCGATCATCAGGCCGGTGGCGAGAATCTTGTTGCGCGGCGAATAGAGCAGATTGGCGCGGGGGATATGCGTGTTACACGCCGGCTTGCACTTGCCGCAGCGCAGGCAGTGGCGAATATCGTCGTTGAGGGCGCCCAGTTCGCTCTCCTTCAACAGCAAGGCCTCCTGCTGTACCAGGCGCAGCGAGGGCGTGTAGGCATTGGCCAGATCGGCGCCCGCCAACAGCTTGCCGCGATTGAAGCGGCCCTCCGGATCCACCTTGCGCTTGTAGTCGGCGAAGGCGGCGACACTCTCCGGTGCGAGATATTGAAACTTGGTGATGCCGATGCCGTGCTCGCCGGAGATGACGCCGTCCAGCGCCTTGGCCAAGGCCATCACCCGGTCCACCACCCGTTCCGCCTCCTGCAGCATTTGATAGTCGTTGGAGTTGACCGGGATGTTGGTGTGTACGTTGCCGTCGCCGGCGTGCATGTGCAGGGCGACAAACAGGCGGCTGGAGCGGATGGCGGCATGAATTGCGTCGAGACGCGCCCGCACACCCGCGAAGGCCTGACCGGTGAAGATCTCCTTGAGAGGATGATCGACTTCGCGGCGATAAGACACCCGTAAGGCGCGGCGCAGCAACAATGACAGCAGGGTCTCGCCAGGCAGCACGCTATTGCGCGGTTCCTCGCCCAATAAGGCCTGATGTTGCGCGGCGGGTTCCTCCATGCGCGACAGGTACACCGACCATCGCCCGCGCACCGCGGAGATATGCTCGCGCGCCGTCTGCCGCTTAGCGGCGATGATGGCATTGTCTTCGACGCTGGCCTCGTAATCCGCCACTTGCCGCACCTCGGGCAATTCTCCGCATAGATATTCCTCTACCGCATCCAACAGGCGCAGCTTATTGGCGATGGATTGTTCGATATTGATGCGCTCGATGCCCTCGCTGTAATCGGCGAGCTTGTCCAGGGGGATTACCACGTCTTCATTGATCTTGAAGGCGTTGGTGTGGGCGGCGATCGCGGCGGTGCGGGCGCGGTCCACCCAGAAACGGCGTCGCGCCTCAGGACTCACGGCGATGAATCCCTCCGCCTCGCGGGCGTTAGCCAGACGCACTACGGTAGAGGAGGCCTCGGCCACCGCGTGGTCGTCGTCACCGGAGACGTCGATCAACAATACCATTTTGGGGCGGTCGCGGCGCGGCGCCTTGGTGCTGTACTTCACCGCGCGCAGATAGCGCTCGTCGAGGTGCTCCATACCTGACAGTACGGCGTCGGGGTTGGCGTCGAGATAATCCTTGATCTCCACGATGGCGGATACGGCGCGGCGCAAATCGTTGCCGAAGAATTCCAAACACAACGTACGGGTGTATCTGGGCATGCGGTGCAACACGAACACCGCCGAGGTGATCAGTCCGTCACAACCCTCTTTTTGCACACCGGGCAGACCGCCCAGGAATTTATCGGTGACATCTTTGCCCAGACCCGCCTTGCGGAACAAGCGGCCCGGCAGGCGCAGAATCTCCGGTTCGCCTATAGGAGTACTGCCGTCGGGACGAAAGCGGCTCAGTCGAAATTCCACAATCTCCTGTTCGTGAATCTTGCCGAGGTTGTGATTGAGGCGCTCCACCTCCAACCACTCGGCGTCCGGCGTTACCATGCGCCATGAGGCGAGATTATCCACGGCGGTGCCCCATAACACCGCCTTCTTTCCGCCGGCGTTCATGGCGATGTTGCCGCCGATAGTGGAGGCATCCATGGAAGTGGGATCGACGGCGAATACCAAATGATTCGCTTCCGCCGCTTCCGCCACCCGCTTGGTCACCACGCCGCACTCGGCGCGCACCGTGGGAACCGCTTCGCTCAAACCGGGCAGCAGGCGATGCTCCACCTTACTCAGACCTTCCAGCTTCTCGGTATTGATCACCGCGGTATCGGCGTGTAAGGGTACCGCGCTGCCGGTGTACCCGGTACCGCCGCCGCGGGGAATGATGGTCAAACCCAGTTCGATGCAGGCCGCCACCAGCGGCGCGACTTCTCCTTCCGCGTCGGGATTGAGCACCACGAAGGGGAACTCCACACGCCAATCGGTGGCGTCGGTAACATGGGAGACGCGGGCAAACCCGTCGAAACGGATGTTGTCGCGCCGCGTCGCCTTGGCGAAACGGCGCAGCGCCCTCTGCCGCAGACTGCGCTGTTCCACGAACCAGCCCTCGAACTCGCGCACCGCCTCCCGGGCACGGTTGGTCAATTGCAGGGCAACGGGGTTATTTTCGGCGCGGCCGACGATCTGATCGAGGCGCTGATAGAGCGTGGCGGACAAGGATGTAAGCCGCCGGGCATTTTCCAGCAGGTCATCTTGAATGTACGGATTGCGGGTCACCACCCACATGTCGCCCAGGATCTCGAACAGCATCTGCGCCGAACGACCGGTACGGCGGCTGTCGCGCAGCTGGTTTAGCGCCGTCCACATGGGTTCCCCAAGAAAACGAATGACGATTTCACGATCGGAGAACGACGTGTAGTTGTAGGGTATCTCGCGAATGCGCGGTTGACTGCTGGCTACCATGGGCGTGCGTCGTGGAGCGGGGAAACCTTGTTGGCATATAAAAAAGCCGCGGCTAAATTGTAACACGGCTCAGCGCGGAGATTCCCTTGGGCGCTTCAAGTCAACAGCAATAGCGCCGCATAACGTCCGGCCTTGCCCACCGCGATGAACAGTAGGGATGGCAACCAATGGGTGCGCAACCATCCCGCGGCAAGGCACAAGGGATCGCCAATTACCGGCAGCCACGACATCAGCAGGACGGGGCTACCCCAACGCCGAAGACGGGCGACGCCGCGCAGCTCCTTGTCAGCCAACTGCCGCGAGGGAAAACGCCAGGCGATAAAACGCCCCAAACCCCAGGAACTCATCCCGCCCAGGGTATTGCCGGCGGTCGCCACCGCCAACAGCAGCAACTTGTCGGCGGAGCCCTTGGCGGCGACCAGCAACAACACCGCTTCGGAGCTGCCGGGCAGCAAGGTGGACGAGGTGAAGGCGCTGAGAAACAGCGCCCACAGGCTCCACTCTGAATCGATAACGCTCACTAAGCCCCGCTCGCGCGCGCATACGTCACGGCAAATATAATTAATCCAGTATTCGTCAGGATGGATTGGACCCCCGTTCCGAGCCCGCTGTTTAGCTCACACCGTCAACCGCCGCTTTCTGTTCGGTCTCAGGCCGCTTCGCCCTGGCGATGAAAATCGTCGCCAGCGCATGATAGAGCGACACCGGGCAAAGCAAACGGCTGACGGCAACGGCGATGACGCTTGCGGCTATAAGGGGAAAGGGGAGCGATTGCCGCCCCGTTATCTCGAGGACGATAATGAAGGAGGTGATGGGTGCCTGGGTCACGCCGGCAAAATAGGCGGTCATACCCAGCAGCACCATGCCGGCCACCGGCGTTGCGGAGAACCACGGCGCCATCGCGGCGCCTAAACCGGCGCCTACCGATAGACTGGGGGAGAAAATGCCGCCGGGCAGACCGCTGAATCCGGAAACTGCCGTAGCAAGAAATTTGGCGATGGTATAGCTCCATGTACCCGTGCTATCGCCATGCAGGAAGGCTTTGGCTTGTTCATAGCCGCTGCCGTAAGTTGCGCCGGCGGTGGCAATCCCGAGCACGGCAATGATGAGGCCGCACAGCGCCGCAACAAGCGCCGGATGATGCAGGTCCTTTTTCTTAAAGGCGGCGAAGAGCCACGGTCCGCCGTCGATGGATATCCTCGCGAACAAGCCGCCGAACAAGCCGCCTACTGCCCCCACGACAAAGATGGCAAGCCAATCACGGCCGATGGCGAAACCGCCGTCGGCGCTGCCGAAATAGCTGTAATTGCCCAGAATGGACAACGACGATGCGCCGGCCAGAACGATAGCGGTCAGCACCACGCCGCTGTAACGATGTTCGAACTCGCGCGCCATCTCCTCGATGGCGAACACGATGCCCGCCAACGGCGTGTTGAAGGCGGCCGCCACACCGGCGGCGGCGCCGGCCAGAATGACGCTGCGGGAGACCTCTTCGCTCACCTTGCCGAACTTCGCGCCGAGATAAAGAATCGCGGCGCCGACCTGTACGGTCGGGCCTTCACGGCCGATGGAAGCCCCGGCCAGCAGGCCGAGCGCCGTAAACAGGATTTTACCTACGATAATTTGTATCCCCAACAGGTAACGCCGTTCCTCGGGACGTTGTAGATTTCTCGCGGCAATAGCCTGCGGAATCCCGCTGCCGATGGCGCCGGGGCAATAATGCGCGGTCAGCCAAGCACCCAGTCCGAATAGCAACGGACAAAAAATCAACGGTAAAAAAGAGTTGTATTCCGCGAATCCGCCGAACAGCCTTTGGGCATAATCCGCGATGGAGGCATAGCCCGCCGCAATAATGCCCACCACGACCGCGCCGCACCAGAAGATCAGCCGTTTGCGCCAACGGGAGAGGGAGAGAACACTCATGCCGGCTTTGTAAATCTTACGCAATGTCATCGTGGCCGTTATGAGCGGAAATCAAAATTGATAACAATCTTGCGGGACATGCAGGCGATATTATGGCACATGCAGGGCGTATAATCGCGGTCATTCATCAGCGCAGGAAAGGGTCATGATCTGGGTCAAAGCATTTCACGTCATTTTCATGGTGACCTGGTTCGCCGGACTGTTTTATCTGCCGCGCCTGTTCGTCTATCACGCCATGACCGAAGATGCGGCTGGCAACGAACGCTTTAAGATCATGGAACGCAAACTGTTCTTCGGCATCATGACGCCCGGCGCACTCTTCACCGTGGCGCTCGGGGCGTGGATGCTCATCGATTATGGGTGGGAAGCCTATTCGCACAGCGGTTGGCTACATGCCAAGCTGGCCTTGGTGGCGGGGCTGATCGTCTATCACCTCTACTGCGGAAAATTTCTGGCCGACTTCAAACATGACCGCAACCGGCACAGCCATGTCTTTTACCGCTGGTTCAATGAAATTCCGGTACTGATTCTCATCGGGGTGATAATACTGGTGGTGGTACGGCCGTTTTAGCATCAGCCTTTTCAGGGGATTGCGCGTCCACCTCCGTTCTCCCTCTCTCTATATATAAGAAGGGCCTTTTCCAACGCCTCTCCGTCCCGTACAAAGTCATAATTATTGAAGAAAAGCAAGCCAGAAATTAGCTTTTATACACAATTGTCCTTATTGGATCTCCATTCGATCGACATAACCGGCTTTCGCCATCCAATATCACATAAATATTTTTAACTAATTGATAATAAATATATTATACAGTGGATCAATTTGTCACCAATTTGTCACTTCATCAATAACGGCGGGCCTTAGCGCCACCTGATCCCATTTCTTCCACATAGTTATCCACAGTTTTTGTGGATAAGAAACAAACCTCTTTTTAGCTAATGAGTTAGCCTACTTTGGTTAACCGCTGGATTAATGCGCGGGTGTAATCCCGTGATCGAATTCCTGACAAGCCTCCGTTTCAACCAAACCTGTTAGAGTACCGCCATGGTTCATCCCCCCATTCTCCAAATCGCCGTACCCAGTCCTCTCCATGGCAGCCTCGATTATTTAGCGCCGCCGCATTGCCCCGGCGCGGCACTGCAACCCGGTATACGGGTACAGGTCCCCTTTGGCAAACGAAAAGCCATCGGGGTATTGATTCAGACCAGCGGCCAAAGTCGTATCGCATCGCAACGCCTGCGGCCGGTATTTTCCCTTCTCGATCAAGAGCCGCTGCTCACCAAGGATCTTCTCGAACTCAACGCCTGGGCCAGCCGTTATTATCATCACCCGCTCGGAGAAGTCATCGCCACGTCCCTGCCCACCGCCTTGCGCAATGGACTGCCGGCGGAAATTACCGGCACACGCGTCTGGAAGGCCACCGCCGCCGGTATGGCCGTCTCACCTGTCGACTTAAAGCGCGCGCCGCGCCAAGCGATGCTGTTGCACCGCTTGCAACTTGCTTCCCAGGGCTTGCACGACGCTGCTTTTGACGATGACCAAGGCGGTTGGCGCGGCGCCCTACGCGCCTTGATGGACAAGGGCTGGGTGGAATGTCGTATACAAACCCCAAGCATCGACACGACCGCGACCCGTGCGCCGGTCGATATCCGTCTTAACGCCGCGCAACGTGATGCCGTCACCGCCGTCACCGCGGCGCCTGACGGTTTTGCCAGTTTTTTATTGAACGGGGTCACCGGCAGCGGCAAGACCGAGGTTTATCTTCAGATCATCCACCAAGTGATCGCCGCCGGTCGACAAGCGCTGGTATTGGTGCCGGAGATCGGACTTACCCCGCAGCTGGTGCAGCGTTTCGCCGAGCGCTTTGGCCATCCTCTGGCGGTCATGCATTCCGGCCTCAGCGATAGCGAACGTCTCCAGGCCTGGTTGCTGGCCCGCAAAGGCCTAGCGCCCATCGTCATCGGCACCCGCTCCGCGGTGTTCACCCCCCTGAAAGATCCCGGGATTATTATCATCGACGAGGAGCACGACCTGTCCTTCAAACAACAGGAGGGCTTTCGCTATCACGCCCGCGACGTGGCGGTATGGCGGGCACGCCAGCTCGACATCCCCATCATGCTCGGCTCCGCTACGCCATCCTTCGAATCCCTGTATAACGTGGAACGCGGCCGTTATCGGCTTCTCACTCTTCCGGCACGCGCCGGCAACGCCCATCCGCCGCGGCTGCGCACCGTGGACATGCGCCGCCAAAAACTGACGGGCAATCTTTCACCGCCCCTGCTACAGGCCATTGGCCTGCATCTCGAGCAGGGCAATCAGGTGTTGTTGTTCCTCAACCGCCGCGGTTTCGCGCCGACACTGCTATGCCACGCTTGCGGCTGGGTGGCGCAGTGCCGCCGCTGCGACGCCCAACTTACCTATCATTTCGGCAATAAGCGCCTGCGTTGCCATCATTGCGGCGCCGAACAGGCGATGGTCCAACACTGCCCCACCTGCAACAGCAGCGAACTGCGCCCCCTCGGCCATGGCACGGAACGAGTGGAGCAGACCCTGCACGAACACTTCCCGCGCTATAGCTGCGCCCGCATCGACCGCGACAGCACTCGTCGCAAAGGTTCCTTGCAACAACTGCTCGACGATGCCATCAGCGGTCGCCATCGCATCCTGCTGGGCACGCAAATGCTGGCCAAGGGCCATCATCTCCCCAAGGTTACTCTGGCCGCTATCCTCGATGGCGACCAAGGCCTGTTCGGCGCGGACTTTCGCGCCGGCGAACGCATGGCTCAGTTGATCACCCAAGTTGCGGGACGCGCGGGCCGCGCCGAACAAGCGGGAGAAGTATTAATCCAAACCCATCATCCGGATCATCCCTTGCTGCGCACCCTGTTGACCGAAGGTTATCAAGCCTTCGCCGCCGCGGCACTGGCGGAACGGCGCGAGGCCGAGCTTCCGCCCTATATGAATCTGGCATTGCTGCGTGCCGAGTCCACCGACGCGCAGGCGCCCAACCGCTTTCTCAACGAGGCCGCCGCCCTCGCCAATGAGGCAGGCACCCCGGGGGTCACCCTGCTCGGCCCTATCCCCTCTCCCATGGAACGCCGCGCCGGCCGTTACCGTGCACAGTTGTTGATGCAGGCGTCACAACGCGCCGATTTACATCGCCTGCTGGATGTCTGCTTGCCGCCGCTTGCCCAAATTCCCTTGAGCCGCAAAGTACGCTGGTCCCTCGATATAGATCCCATGGAAATGATTTAACTTTGAGTCAATGGCCCTTGCAAGCTTGCTCAGACCCCGGATAATACGCGCTTGAGCCAGTCATCTCGTCCTCTTTAAAGACACCCATAATCATGAAACGCCATCTTGAGTCTTTACTCAACCGCGCCTTGCAGCAACTCCGGCAACAAGGCGATTTGCCCATCGCGATAAGCGCGGAGGGCAAGGTCGAACGCGCCCGCGACCGCCAGCATGGCGATTTCGCCAGTAATATAGCCATGACCTTGACTAAAACCGCCAGGCGCAAGCCGCGGGAACTGGCGCAGATGCTCGTCGCCGCCATGCCAAGTTCGGCGCTGGTGAGCAAGGTGGAGATCGCCGGACCGGGTTTTATCAACTTCTTTTTGACGTCCGGCGCCTATCAAAAAACCATCGGCGACATCCTGGCGGCGGGTGAGTCTTACGGTCGGAGCACGGTGGGCGCCGATCTGCCCATACAAGTGGAATTCGTCTCCGCCAATCCCACCGGTCCCTTGCATGTGGGTCATGGCCGCGGCGCCGCTTACGGCGCGGCGGTGGCCAATCTATTGGACGCCGTCGGTTTCCGCGTGCACCGCGAATACTACGTTAATGATGCCGGCCGGCAGATGGACATCCTCGCCGCCAGCGTGTGGCTGCGTTATCTGGAATTGCTGGGCGGGCAGTTTCAATTTCCGGTCAATGGTTACAAGGGCGCTTATGTGCGCGACATTGCCGCTTCGCTGCGCCAAATCCACGGCGATAACTTCCGCCGATCCGCGACGCAGGTCATGGCCGATCTGCCGCCGGATGAACCGGCGGGCGGCGACAAGGAAGAGCATATCGACGCCATAATCGCGCGTGCCAAACAATTGCTGGGCGCCGTTGACTATCGCACGGTGTTCGACGCCGGCCTGGACTTAGTTCTTGCCGACATCCGCCAGGACTTGGAAGAGTTCGGCGTCATTTACGACCGATGGTATTCGGAGCGCACTCTGACGGAGAGCGGTGCCGTACAGCGTGCCTTGGAGCGGCTCAAGGCCAGTGGTCATGCCCGTGAAAAGGACGGCGCGCTGTGGTTTCGCGCTACCGATTTCGGGGACGAGAAGGACCGGGTGCTGGTGCGCGACAACGGCCAAACGACGTATTTCGCCTCGGACATCGCCTATCACATGGACAAGCTGGAACGCGGCTTCGCCCGGGTGATCGACGTGTGGGGCGCGGACCATCACGGCTACGTGCCGCGGGTCAAGGCCGCCCTGCAGGCCATGGGCCACGACCCGTCTAAACTGGATGTGCTGTTGGTGCAGTTCGCGATTCTCTACAAGGGCGGCGAGCGTATGCAGATGTCAACCCGCTCCGGCGAATTCGTCACGCTGCGGGAATTGCGCGACGAAGTCGGCAACGACGCGGCGCGCTTCTTCTACGTCACCCGTAAGTGCGAACAGCACATGGATTTCGACCTCGATCTGGCGAAATCCCAGTCGGCGGATAATCCGGTATATTACATTCAATACGCCCATGCCCGGGTGTGCAGCGTGTTGCGCCAGCTCAACGAAAAGGGCCTGCGCCGCGATGAACAGCGCGGCGCTGATAATCTGCATCTCTTGCACGAAGATCACGAGCAGGCCTTGATGGTGAGCCTGTCGCGTTACCCCGAAGTACTGGAGGCGGCCGCCCTCAGCCACGAACCGCATGCCGTCGCTCACTATCTGCGGGAATTGGCCTACGACTTCCACACTTACTACAACGCCCACCAGTTCCTGGCGGAGTCTGATGCGCTGCGCGACGCAAGGCTCAATCTGATCGCGGCGACCCGCCAAGTGATCCGCAATGGTTTGAGCCTGCTCGGGGTGTCCGCCCCCGAGTCCATGTAAGCCATGGGGCAAGCCACCAAAAAGGCCGCCAAGAAGAATTCGCCGCGCCGGACCCAAGCCGTGCCGGGATGGGCCTGGTTACTGGCCGGCCTTGCCATCGGCCTGTCCGTTGCGCTGCTGACTTCCATGAAGGATCGCGCCAATCGGCCGCCGCCGGCGACCTCCGGTATGGCGCAACCTTCCGCGCAGTCTAAAGCCGGCAATGCCAAGCCCGAGGAGAAGAAACCCGCCAAACCCCGTTTCGACTTTTATACGATTCTCCCCGAGATGGAGGTCATCGTGCCCGACAACCGCAACAAGTCGGGGCAAGCGGCGCCTATCGATAAACCGGGGACCTATATTCTGCAGGTGGGTTCCTTTCGCAGCTTTGGCGAGGCCGATAATCTCAAGGCGCAACTCGCCCTGTTGGGCGTGGAATCCAAGATCGAGTCCGTTACCGTCAATAATACCGATACCTGGCATCGGGTGCGGGTCGGTCCCACCCAGGATCTACGCGAACTCAATAGGATTCGCACCCGCCTCCTCAACAACAATTTCAGCGCCATCTTGTTAAGGGTGAACGGCTAAATGAATACAAGGATTCCGCTAGCGCGCAGTAGACACCGGCGCTAAAAAGTAACCGGTGGTGATTTGATCATGAATCTCGGCGAGCTGCGCTTGCAGCTCGTCAATAAATTGGTGCAACTCCGTCTGGGACAGACGTTCAGGTTCGGCATCGGACACCACCCTCTGTAATTTTGTTATCAGCCGCAGGGGCGCATCGTTGCGCGGCAGATCCCGCAGACTACCCTCCACTTCACTAATGGCATGATAAAACGAGCGCGGGAAACGCCGATCTTGGAATAGAAACTTCAATACATCGGGGCGCCGCACCCGCACCTGCATGGCGCGGCGATACATCTGGTAACCCGTCAGAGATTTCAATACGCTCATCCATTGAATATTCTCGAAGGGTAACAAATCCGTCAACTTCTCCGCTAGGAGATTGACGGAGCGCACATCGATGATACGAGTGGTCATATCCGCACGTTCCAGATTACGGCCCATGCGCAAAAATCCATAGCCGGCGTCATGGGTCATGGTCCCCGCCAGCATACCGGTAATAGTCTGGACCCCCAGGATGGTCCAGTGCAAATAGTCGTAACGCCCGCGCCGCGACAGACCGGACTGCAGATTGCCCTTGCACTTCAAATAAAGGTTGTTGATCTGCTCCCAGGCCTCGCGTGGAATGATGTCGCGGATTGTGCGCGCGTTTTCCCGGGCATTATTCAATGAATAGATGACCGAACCGGGATTGAGCGTGTCCCCCACCAAGAAGCCCACCAGGTTGCGTTCGTCGGCCACTCCGTAATGGTCCCTGAAGAGCTCGCTGTAACCGGTAATATCCACCAATGTCTCCCAGTCGAAAGCGATCTTTTTCGGCAGGTCCAGTACCAGGTGGGTAGTAACATTGACCAGGCGTGAGGTGTCCTCGGCGCGTTCCAGGTAGCGAGCCATCCAATAAACGTTTTCCGCGACGCGGGATAACATGGTCATAGCGACTCGATGTCCACGATCCAGGTATCCTTGCTGCCGCCGCCCTGGGAGGAATTCACTACCGTGGAGCCCTTCTTCAGGGCGACGCGGGTAAGACCTCCGGTGGTAACGTAGGTCTTTTGTCCCGACAATACGAACGGCCGAAGATCCAAATGCCGGGGTTCAACGCGCTCGCCCACCAGAGTGGGCGCCGTGGACAGGATCAGCAAGGGCTGCGCGATGTAATTACGCGGATCCTTGCGGATAAGCCTGGCGAATTTTTCACGCTCATCGCGACTGGCCTGGGGACCGATCAGCATACCGTAGCCGCCGGACTCATTGGCCGGTTTCACCACCAGTTTATCGAGGTGTGCCAGCACATATTCGCGCTGCTTCTTATCCGCGCACAAATAAGTCTCTACGTTGGGGAGAATCGGGTCTTGATCCAGATAATAACGGATCATCTCCGGCACGAAGGCATATACCACCTTGTCGTCCGCCACCCCGGCGCCGGGCGCATTGGCCAATGCCACATTGCCTTTTTTCCAGGCGCGCATAAGGCCCGGCACGCCCAAGGCGGAAGCGGGATCGAAGGCTTCCGGATCGAGAAATAGGTCGTCGATGCGCCGATAGATGACATCGACCCGAATCAGGCCTTCCACCGCCCGCATGTATACGCAATCATCATCGGCCACCACCAGATCGCGCCCTTCCACCAGCTCGGCGCCCATTTGCTGCGCAAGATAGGCATGCTCGAAATAAGCGGAGTTGTAGACACCCGGCGTCAGCACCACCACCTCCGGCTGCGCCAGCGGTCGCGGCGAGATGGCGGCCAGACAATCGTACAGCTGGGAAGGATAGTCGTCGACCGGCAGGATACTCGCCTCTTGAAACAACTCGGGGAACACGCGTTTCATCACCTGGCGGTTTTCCAGCATGTAGGACACGCCGGACGGCACTCGCAGATTGTCTTCCAGCACATACACCGTGCCGCTCTTGTCCCGGACCAAATCGGATCCGCAGATGTGGGCCCAAATTCCCAGTGGCGGATTGACACCGACGCATTGCTCCCGAAAATTTTTCGAGCCTGTCAGAATCTCTCCGGGAAAGACCCCATCCTTGACGATGCGTTGCTGGTGATAGATATCATCGATGAACAAATTGAGGGCATGCACCCGCTGCTTGAGACCCGCCTCGATGTGCTCCCATTCCGCGCGGGGGATGATGCGCGGAATAATGTCGAAAGGCCAGGCGCGATCAATGGAACCGTCCTGCTGGGAATAAACGGTGAAGGTGATGCCCATGACGCGGATCGCCAGCTCCGCCGCCGCTCTGCGCGCCCGGATCTCGTCACCGGATAGGCATTTCAGATATTGGCAGAGAAAACGGGCGGCCTCGCGCGGGCGACCACCGCCCCGCATCAATTCGTCATACAGACCCCGAGTGGGATACTCTTTCCAACGAATCGCCATTTTGCAACTATACCCCGGAAACGCCACCATTCCCAGCCACAGCCTTGTGGACGATTACCGTGATAGACCTTATGATGGGCTCGAATAATAATAGTACCGCGCTACCACCATGACCTATTGCCTTGCAATCAAAGTAAACGACGGCTTAATACTAGCCTCCGACTCGCGCACCAACGCCGGCGTGGACTACGTCAGCACTTACAGCAAAATGCATGTGTTTGATAAAGCGGGCGAACGCTTCTTTGTGCTGCTCACAGCGGGAAATCTCGCCACCACCCAGGCTGTCGTCAACATCATCAAACGCGATCTCAACAATCCTCATGCGAAACTGAGCTTGAATACCGTGGACCATGCCTTCGATGCAGCTCATTATGTCGGCGGCATCAATTATCAGATGCAGCTGGAATACAGTGAACCGCTCAAGCAAGGCGGCGCCAGCGCGGACGCCTCCTTCATTCTAGGAGGACAGATCGCCGGCAGCTCTCATGAGATTTATTTAATCTATCCGCAAGGCAACTATATCGCCGCCTCGCCCGAAACGTCATATCTGCAAATCGGCGAATCCAAATACGGCAAACCCATTCTCGACCGCATCATCACCCCGGCAACCAGCCTGGAAGAAGCTGCGCGCTGCGCGCTGGTATCGCTGGACTCCACCATGCGCTCCAACATCTCAGTGGGGCCGCCACTGGAACTGGCCTTCTACCGAAAAAATCAACTGGCGCTGGATCGTCACATAACCCTTGATGGCAATTCGCCGCTGTTTCGCCGCATGCAAAGACGCTGGAATGACGGCCTGCGCCGCGCGTTCAACGGTCTGCCCCGTTTCGAGTGGGAACCTAAGGCAGATTAACGGTGACAGGCGGGCCTCGGCAAATCGCGGATAAATCGCAGTTTGATCACAGCGGGTCCAGACAGGACAAAGGGATAGGGGTCTGCCGAACCTAAGCTGCGGGCCGTCGCATTCAAGGCCAGGGTCAGGACAGCCCATTGCCCGCATATCTCTGCAGAGTTGCGGTCGCACCGAACAGAATCGATGGCACCGCATTGCCGCGAACAGCCACTCCCTCGTCCGCAGCGGTCTCCAAGCTGTCCACCATGCGGAGGTTGAGCGCCCATGTCTCCGCCCAATCCTCCCAAGGATGGACAGTCGCGTATGCGCTTACGTAGTATTGATGCCAGTGCAGTTCAGCGCCAGATTGATAATAACAATCCAGCTCCTCCTTATAATCCTGCCGTTCGTCGCCAAATAACGCTCGAAATTTTTCGACGCGCTGTCCTGATCGGATCAACCAGCCCCAGTAATAATGACCACTCTCGTGACGGAAATGTCCCAACAAGGTTCGATACAGCTCATTCATTGTTTCATATATGGTCTCACGCTTACCGGTATCGGCCTTTGCCAGACTGATAGTAATCGGTCCCCCGCTGCGGCCCGTGAGAACGCGGCGTTGATATGCTTTATCATCGATAAACTCGATCGAGGTATCGGCATCGGCGAGAAAATAGAAGGCTAGGCCCGACTCGGGAACCTCCCCGATACCTACAACAGGCAGTCGTAACGCCAACCGTGCATATAGTAAGTGTCTCCTTTCGGCATCCATGCGACCTCATAGATTACGATTACACGGCAGGGACAAGTCAGAGATGACTTGATCGACAAGAAAGTCAATAAGGATTGGGATCGGATACAGGCACCATCTACATACTTGCTGGCACTCATAGTTGGTGCACATCCTATATATTGCATTATTCGCGGCACCAGCCTGCTAAGGGTTACAGCAGAGACCCGCGAAAGCCGCATGACATTGCTGCGGGATCGCAACTGCGCTTCCGGTGAATTTCCCGACGCTATTTCTTATTTATCCGGTGAGTGATGGCTGCTGCAACAAGAGACGCCATCAATGCATGAAGTCCATATTTAGCAGCCGGTTGATGGAATCCGGCCTGTCGATCATATAACCCTGAACATAATCGACGCCTATCTCGCGCAACAGCTCGAGAACCGCGGCGTTTTCAACGAACTCCGCAACTACTTTCTTTTTCATAAAATGCGCTATCTCCGTGATCGATTTAACCACGGCATAGTCACTGGAGCCGGCGACCATATTCTTCACGAATGCGCCGTCAATTTTTACCGAATCAACGGGGAGGTTTTTTAGATAGCCGTAGCTTGACATGCCGCTGCCGAAATCATCCAATGCGAAACGACACCCTTCTTCCTTAATCCTTTCGATAAATAAGATGGCATCGGAAAGACTAGCGATACCGACCGTCTCTGTCACCTCGAAGCAAATCTTATCACGAGGCACGCTCACGGCTTTCAGTTTCTCCAATAAATAATCCAAGAAACCCTCTTCATTAATGGACTGGCCAGACAAGTTGATAGAGAAACCGTCTATCTTATCCATGACTTCGGGATTGCTTTCGATCCACGATAAGGTTCCTATAATCACGTATCGATCCACCGCTGACATCCGGCGATACCATTCCGCGGCCTTGATGAATTCGCTCGGCGAACCGATTTCGCCATGCTCGTCCCTGACACCCATCAATATCTCGAAATGAGGCCGTTCCTCGCTGTCGCTTGCCAGCGGTTGAATGCGCTGGCACCTGATCTCCAGCGCGCCTTCTTCCAACATCGTATCAATCTTGCCGATCCACTTCATGACCTCCGCCTGGTGCGCGACGCGCGAGTGGCCGGCATGAAAGACCTGCAATCTGTTTCCGCCATTATCCTTGGCGATGCTGCAACTCGACTCGGCGGCCAGCAACAACTCATCGACATCGCCGCTACGGGAGCTAATTGGCACCAATCCCATGCTCAATGTGGCCGAATAGACATCACCCTTCCATTCCATTTTGTACCCGGCGACGCTCTCGATTTTCTGTTCTGCGACAGCAAGGGCGTCGTCCAATGAGCACTCCTTAAGGAGTATCCCGAACTGATCGCCGCCAAGACGCGCGATTTCCGCATTGCCGGGCAAGTTGTCGTGAAGGATTTTCACCGAGTTTTGCAATAACTGATCACCGCCCGCATAGCCACAACTGTTATTGATGGCGCTGAATTTATCTATATCGATGAACAACAGGACATGCCTTGCGTCATCTCGCTTGGCGCTCGCCACGGCTTCTCGCATCAGTCTGTCAAATTCACGACGATTGATCAGCCCCGTCACGCTGTCATGAGTGCTTTCGTGTAAGACCTGCTGATAGAGATCCTGCATAATAACGTATTGGGCTCTATCCATGGCGGGATCGGCGACATTGTCCTGGGGCTTCATGATTCTAAGATGCATCATAACCGCCACGTCGGCGGCCTTTAATACTGTTTCCTTTATTCCCTTCAAATTCACGAATACATAGATCGATTTTTGATCATCCACCCAACCGACGCGTAACCTTTGAGGGCTACCCCCTGGAAAGGTTTGAAGCATGCTATCGCCTACACGCAATCTACGCACATGCATCAACCATTTATGCTTTTCGGCTGTGGAGATACTGGTATCACTCACTACGTTATCTTCAAATATTTCCGGCTCCGGAGGAGACGCTTCGCATTCCTTGACTAAATCTCTTACGTTGTCCTCATATGCCTTGTTTTGAACCTTGATAAGCTTAGTCAGTTTATTGAGTATTTCCTCAAAGATTTTCGCGCCATCGGTGCTTTCCTTGGCAACCTTTTCCAATAGTTCCTCGATGGCTGCGCTAATGGCGCTTTGCTTCGAATTGGCCTTACCCTGATGATAGAATTCAAGTTGAGCGATATTGTTGACTACCTGGCGAGCCACATGGGAGTGATCAAAGAACAAGGTGGGGTCCAATAACGCCATCTTGATAACGGGTAGCTCGAGTTGCCTGAGCCACGGCTTGACGCTTTCAGCCACTAAGGGATCGGTCTGCATGGCACCTAGTAGGTCGCCGGTGACCTCCAGTACGTTACTGTCGCGGGGATTAAGTTGCTTCACGTTGCCTTCCCCGGTTCGTGACAGCAAGACCGCGGCAATGCGCGACTTAAGGTTATGAGGCTGATCTTCGCTATACTGAAAGCTTTGAGGAGTTGTCTGCAAGTCGGCAATAGCAGCGACTAAATCGGAAGTTGCATAACACTTACTGATATCTGTGATTTCCGGCGTAATCTCGGTTAGTTCCGTCATGCCGGGTGATAATTCGCGCTGTCCCGGCAACAAATCCGCCCTCTGCCTAGCTAGCCCGTGCCGCAATGCGCGCAAGTCCTGCACGACTTGGAACAGATTCTGGGGCGCTGCCTGTCCGCCGGTAGAAGCTGCTGCCGTAGGAGAAATGAAAGAGGGCGCGGGCATTTCGCTCTGCGGGTTCACAGCAACTCCGGACTTCACAGCTACGGTTGGCGGCTCGGTACTTTGCTTCGATAATGCCGACCGGTGAAGCATTCTGTATTTGAGGTCGGGTAATACGCTATATTCGATCAGGATGCCGTTGAGTTTTGCATAAAGATCCGACGACAAGTTGATTAGAATATCCTTGAACACAGCATAACAAGCAGTATTGACAGCTTCTTTGAACTTGAAGTAACTCAGTCCGGCTTGAAATGACTCTGCGAAAAGAGCCGGCCCATAGGGATTATTGGCGTGACTGATCTGCGCATTGAATAATACCGACAACCGCTCTTCGAGCATGGCCAGCGTCTCTTTGTATTTTTCCTCAACCTTGCCGGTAACATCTGAAATTGCCAACCACGTCCCTAAATCCTCATCACCGATAAGCGACAAGTTTTCAAAAGACAGATTCGCGATACGCTGCCCCTCTGCTTCTTTAGTACCGTACGTCTTTTCATGGGCCGCCTGTAATCGCTCTTTAAAACTCGAGTGCACTATATCGAGAAACTTATTCTGATTTGCTTTGATATCTCCAGCTGCAATAAAATAGACATTCTGTTCCTCGATACCGACAGAATTACTGGAAAGATCAAATAAGCGTTGATAGAGCCGGTCACCTAGTTGCTCCAATAAGGAGTCCATTGTCGCTAGAACGAGACGACCACAATCGGCTAATATGCCACTGCATTGCAGATCGATCGAGTTTCCGCGATTACTGCCTATCTCCAGTTCATGGGGCCGTGGATTTCCCGAGGAAAATTGCAGCGCAAACTGCTGCATGGTCCGCAGTGCATCGCGTTCCGGGTTGACAAAAGCAAGACCAACGCCGTTTTGCATGGCGCGGACGATGCGCGCTTGAAACTGTAGAAGCTTATCGCCGTCCGGCATGGGGACGATAGTTTGTACCACAAACCTGTTTTTTACTTCGAAGAAGTGCAATTGCTCTTGCGCCGCTTGCGGGGAATAATGCAGCAGCATCCCCCCCATGCAAAAATCCTTCATCTCGCATTGAATTTTGCGCCCATCGGGAGCAATGAGTGTCGCACCCAACACCACAGGATAACGCACGAAGGCGCGCCGACCTTTTTCTGAAGGATCAACTTTTGGCGGGTTGGATTCCGCAATCTGCTTATTTAGCTTTGGTGCTTGCATTACAATATTGCTTTTTCACGAGCAGGCGAATTTGTCTGCAAGATCACGCCGCGTTATTGACATAATTAAACCGCCTTCTTGCAGCTCCGCCTCATTCACTTAGGAATATTACAGTTAACTTATCGACCCTCATCATCACTCCTTTAACGCTTGATATATGAATTTTAACTCCAGACCCGGAATCGACGACGAGGCCACGATGGTCGGCCAAAAGAAATTAATCGGTTGGTTATTTTTTACCTATGCGGATCGACTACTTATCCACAAAAACGTATTATATGCGCTGTAGATCTGCGTCTACACGATAGTGCTGATTAGATTGGGCTGCGGACCGGCGCTTCCGCCACAGCGGCCCACAGAGCGAAACGTTCGCTTAAATTGCGGCGTGGGGGTTCATCGAGCCCATGGGGCAATGGTTATGCCTGGTATCCAAAAAATCGATCAACGCCGCAGTCCAAAATAGGTCCGGTCCCGGGCGGATGCCGAATAGGGCATAAGCACTGTCCCAGCATGGTCAATAATACTGATCGATTAATTGTCATAATGACGCCGTTGTCAGCCTATTTGCCCGAAATTCGTCGGAACACGCAGGGTTGCCTGCGCTATCCCCGCGGGGCCTTCATTCTTCGAGATAGGTATAGCCCGCCAAGCCTTCTTCCAATTCCACCAAATAGGCCTTGCGTAAGTCATGGCTCAGATCCGCCTCGTTAAGCTTGCGACGATAAGCGGCGAGCAGATCTTCGGCGTTGAAGTGCACATAGCGCAGCAACTCGTCCACGGTGTCGCCGCGTTGCGGCTGCACTAATTTATAAGTATCGCCGGCGCCGAGCTCGACATTCACCGCATCGGTATCGCCGAACAGATTATGCATATCGCCGAGGATTTCCTGATAAGCTCCGATCAAGAACACACCGATCAAATACGGATCGTCCTTGCGCACGCTGTGCAGGGGTAGACTGGACTCCACGCCTTCGCGGTCTACGTAGTGATCGATACGACCGTCGGAATCACAGGTGAGGTCCTGGATAACGGCGCGCCGATCGGGCCGCTCGTCTAAACGATGCAAGGGCATGATGGGAAATACCTGATCAATGGCCCATACGTCGGGCAGGGATTGAAACAAGGAAAAATTGCAGAAATATTTGTCCGCCAGTTTCTCGTTCAACTCATCGAGCATCTCGCGATGGGCGCGCGTCTCCGGCTTCAACAGACTACGCACCTCGGCGCAGATGGCAAAAAACAATTGTTCGGCGCGGGCGCGCTGCGCCAGACTCAAAACGCCATGGGTATACATGGACTGGGCCTCGCCCACCCAATGTTCGGCGTCGTGATAGCCTTCCAGCACCGAACGCGAACTCAAATTTTGCAATGTTTGCCACAGGTCGTGAATAATCAGCGGCTCATCGTCGCCGGGCGACGGGAGCATTTTACCGACGTGCGCCTGCTCGATGCCGATGACGTTGGTGATCAATACCGCGTGGTGGGCGGTCATGGCCCGGCCCGATTCGGTAATTACATCGGGATGGGGAAGGCCTTGCTGCTTGCAAATTTCCCACAGGGTATGGATGACGTTATTGGCATATTCCTGCACGCTGTAATTCATGGAGCAATAACTGCGCGAGCGCGTTCCCTCGTAATCGACGCCTAGCCCGCCGCCGACATCGACGCAGCGGATGTTCACGCCCAGTCTGTGCAATTCGGCATAATAGCGCGCTGCCTCGCGCATCCCGCTTTGGATGTCTCGTACATTGGCCACCTGTGATCCCAAGTGAAAGTGCATCAATTGCAGAGACTCCAGCATCCCCGCCTGACGCAGTTCGTCCACGGCGGCAAGGACTTGCATCGCGGATAGACCGAACTTGGACTTATCGCCGCCGGTGTTCTGCCACTTTCCGTGTCCGATGGAAGCTAAGCGCACGCGGATGCCCAACAGTGGCGCGACCTTCATCTTGCGTGCCTCTTCGATCACCGTGGCCAATTCGGAAAGTTTCTCCACTACGATGTACACCCGGTGACCGATGCTTCTTCCTATGAGAGCAAGGCGAATGTATTCGCGGTCCTTATAACCGTTGCACACCACCACCCCGTCGGGTTTGGACAAGGCCAATACCGCCATCAACTCCGGCTTGCTGCCCGCCTCCAACCCCACCCGCGCATCGCCGTGGCGTAGAATTTCCTGCACCACGCTCTTCTGCTGATTGACCTTGATGGGGTATACCGCGGTGTAGCGGCCTTGATAATCCACCACGCTCATGGCCTGCGCAAAGGCACCGCACATGACATCCACGCGGTCGTGAAGAATATCGGAAAAGCGCACCAACAAGGGTAATGCCAAACCGGCAGCCTGGGCCTCCCGGCTCAACCTATAGAGGTCGACGCCGGGGTGATCGCCACCGGGGCGCGGACGTACCTGAAGGTTGCCTTCGCCGTTGATGTCGAAGTACTTCCCGCCCCAATGGGCTATGTTATAGGTGTCCCGCGCCTGTTGGATATCCCATTCATGCATTATCCTATCGCCCCTGTTGGGTAATGATGGGGGATTATAGAAGAAATTCCCCCGCCGCGCTTATTGGCGGCGGGGCGGCCATCCTGTATCGTTACGCCCTTTCAAGCCACTATCGAGGAGCCGCCACACCATGGCCCTGGACGACACTTGGTTCACCGAGATCCACCAAGCCGACGGCTCGGCCTTTTCTCTCAAGGTAAAGGCCAAGCTCCACGACGAACAGACGCCCTTTCAGCGTATCGAGATCTTCGACACCGTGCACTGGGGCAAGCTCATGACCATCGACGGCTTTTACATGGTCTCTACCCGGGATAATTTCCTCTACCACGAGATGATGAGCCACGTTGCCTTATTTACCCATCCTGATCCGAAAAAGGTACTGATTATCGGCGGCGGCGACTGCGGCACGCTGAGTGAAGTGCTTAAACACCTGGAGGTGGATCGCGCCTGGCAGGTGGACATTGATGATGCCGTCACCCGCCTGTCCCTAATCCATTTCCCCGAGCTGTGCGAACGCAACGGCGACGAGCGCGCACAACTGCTGTTCGCCGACGGCATCAAGTGGGTGCATGATACCGACAGCGCCAGCCTAGACATCATCATCGTTGACAGTACCGACCCCATCGGCCCGGCGGAAGGCCTATTCAACCGGGCATTCTATGAGCAATGCCACCGCATCCTGCGCAGCGGCGGGCTCTTGGTGCAGCAAAGCGAATCGCCGCTCTACCATCCGCGGCTGATCAAAGACATGCGCGGCGCCATGCACACCGCCGGTTTCAAAGACAGCAAGACCCATTATTTTCCGCAACCGATCTATCCTTCAGGCTGGTGGTCCGCTACGACAGCTTGCAAGGACGGCAAGATTCCCGACTTCCGCGAGACGGCCGCCCGCAATAAACCCTTCAAGACACGCTACTACAACGCCGACATCCACCGCGCTGCGCTGGCGCAGCCGGAGTTCTGCAAAGAGACGGGGTTGGGTTGAAGCGGCGTATCGCTATACGGTGAAGAGCGTAGGCCGACCACATTGCTCGGCGGCGCAATGTACTATCGCTCCGGAAGCGCGCCGTCTTCCTCCAAGGCGGCGTCTGCCGCCGGCGCCGATACAGCTTGATAATCGATACTGATACGGTCCGTCGCACAAGGTCGGAACCATTCGTCGGCAAAGGCCACATGCTCGGGGTGGACGCGGTAGCTGTCGATCACCTGAGAATGGGCGAAACGCACCAGCCAGCAGTAACGGTACCTATCGCCTTCCCGCACGGCGCGGCCGCAGAAGACGCGCCGCACACCCGGCACTTGCGCCAGGACCCGGCGACCTTGGGCCATCATGGCCTCGGCCTGTCGTTCCGTTTTGCCCTCGACATTGTATATGATCAAGTGTTCCACTTCGTTCCAGGCCGCCGCCGCGGCCAGCACTGCATCCGCGCGCTTTGCGGCGCCCCACACGCGCAGACAGCGCTCCACTTCGCGGCCGATGGTTTCACTGACCCCTTGAAGCAAGGCCATATAACCTCCGTTGGGATCTTCGAGGGAATTGCTCCGAATGCGCCGCGACGCAATGAATGAAAGCGAACTGTAATAATTTATCCTGGCAACACCTCGATCGACAAGACATTTTGACTCCGCATCGCTGAGACCGCTGCCGCCGTGAATCACCAGCGGCACATCCACCACCCGACTAATACGTGCCAAGCGCTCCAGATTGAGCTGAGGCCGTTCAGCAGACAAGCCATGACCCGTACCGATGGAAACCGCTAAGAAATCCACCTTGGTTTGCCGCACATATTGCTGCGCCTCGTCGGGCCAGGTATACACGCCCGGCACGCCGTCCGTTTCTGCTTCTCTGGCATAACCGGATACGATGCCGATCTCACCCTCGACAGGGATTCCGCACGCGTGAGCGACTTCGACGATGGCGCGCGTCCGCTTTACGTTTTCCTCAAACGATAAATGGGAGCCGTCGAACTTCACGCCGTTGCAGCCCAGGCGTATGCCTCGCACAACACCGTCCGGATCGGTGGCGTGATCCAAGTGTATGGCCACCGGCACCGGGCTGCGCTTCGCCCCCACCACAGCCGCCGCCATCAACATTTCGACATCGTAGTATTTGAACTGCGGTACAACGAAATTTAAAATCACCGGGGCACAGCACGTTTCCGCACCCTTCATCACCCCCTGCAATAGCTCCAGGGAGACAATATCGAAGGCGCCCACCGCATAATGATTGCCGCGCGCATGCACCAGCATATCCCGCATGTTGACTAGCGGCACGCCTCTCTCCCGAAAGAGCGGATTGCATTATCAATTCGACATAGCATGGGTCATCCATTCTTCCCATTAAGAAGTTCGTTTAACGCCGCGTTCAACGCATCTAATGCCGAACCCATGACCAAACCGGCACAGCGATGGTACAACTCAAGGGTACAGGATATGGGCTCATGCAGGTTGTCGCGATGCCGCACAGCGAATTCCACCCACGCCATCACCGGCTGATCCTCGGCGTTGGCATCAACGCAGAGCCAGAGATTATCGTCCAACAGGATCTCCAAGCCGCGATGCTCCGGCACGGCGACCCGCAGAGGAGCGCCCAAGCGCCGCAGGGCCAGACGCGCACGATTGTAGACAGACGCCTCGATGGTCTTGGGCATCTTGCGCAGTACCATCGATGTGGGCCGCTCGCGCATAGAGGTCTATTCGAATAGCTATGTAATACCGAAATCGCGGTTTAATCCTCGGCATCCACCTCGTCACTGTCACTTCTGCCTTCGGTAAACACCCGACTGACCAAGACATCGTCGGATTCGATGGTAATCAGATCGGACTTACTGAGCTTTCTCTTAGGGTCGGCGAACAGACGATTGGCCTGGCGCAGGCGCGCGCGGTCCAGCGCGTTGCGCACCGAACGGGCATTGGAGAAATGCGGAAGTTTCATGCGCAGCTTCAGATAGTCGGCGAAGGCCTTCTCACCCTCCGCGCTGAAACGATAGTTCTGCTGCGCCAGCATCAGCCTGGCGATGTGCAGTAACTCCTCCCCCGTGTAGTCTGGGAAATCGATGTGATGGGCGATACGCGAGCGCATGCCCGGATTGCTCTGAAAGAATCGTTCCATCTTGTCCTTGTAACCGGCCAGGATCACGACGAGATCGTCGCGATTGTTTTCCATGATCTGCAGCAGGATTTCGATGGACTCCTGACCGTAATCGCGTTCGTTCTCCGGTTTGTAAAGATAATAGGCCTCGTCGATGAACAGCACGCCGCCCATGGCCTTCTTGATGACCTCCTTGGTCTTGGGCGCGGTATGGCCGATATACTGGCCGACCAGGTCGTCACGGGTAACCGTAATAAGGTGGCCTTCGCGCACGTAACCCAGACGCTTCAATATCTCGCCCATACGCATCGCCACCGTGGTCTTGCCGGTGCCGGGGTTGCCGGTGAAACACATGTGCAGGGTGGGCGTTTCGGAACTGAGCTCGAATTTCCTGCGGAGGCGATCGACCAACAGCAAGGCGGCCACCTCGCGGATGCGAGTCTTGACGGGCTTCAATCCAATCAATTCCCGGTCGAGTTTGTCCAACACCTCTTGGATGTTAGAGGCCTTGAATTCGGCCTCAAGATCCACCCGCGCGTCGTCCGTCATGGCGATCTCTGAATTCTTGGCATTACTCATACCACAAGTATCCTGTTACAACTGGGTAAGGAAAGTGGCGGACAACGTGTCCGCCACCGGTCTTTACATCTCATCTTACCTACTACTACTTATACCGCTCACCCTCCGGCTTGTCCGTGGCATAGCTATGCACGGTGTAGCGGATGTTGCGGCCGTCCGCCTCCTGTCGCGACAGACCGAAGCCCGGCTCGTGCTTGGGACGGTTGACGATATACGACATGGTCGGCGATTCCACGCCGCGGGTACTGTTGAAGGCCGTCACCCGAATGTAGTGATTGGGAAAGGTTTTGCGGCAGTTGTTGATCTCCATGAGGATCCCGGCGGGATCCTTGAGATCAAACATGGGCATGCCGAACATCTCCCAATAGGTGTTGCGCGGGTGCGGATCGTCGGTGTATTCGACGTTGACCGCCCAGTTGTTTTTCAGCGCGTATTTGATCTGCGCCGTGATCTGTGCATCGGTCAAGTCAGGGAGAAACGAGAACTGGCCCTGAGTGATTCGATTGCCGTGATTAGTCATCATGATGGCGTCTCCTTAATCTGTCTTACATACTGGCAGTGGTGGTGGGCACGAAGTCCGCCGTATCAGTGGACTCATAGTTGAAGGTGATATCCTTCCAGGTATCCAGGGCGGCCTTGAGCGGTGAACACCACTTGGCGGCGGCCTCGAGGATCTGCGGACCTTCCTTCATATAATCGCGGCCTTCGTTACGCGCCATGATCATGGCCTCCAAAGCTACACGGTTGGCAATCGCGCCAGCTTGGATACCTTGCGGATGACCGATGGTGCCGCCGCCGAACTGCAGTATCACGTCTTCGCCGAGATAGTGCAGCAGCTGGTGCATCTGACCGGCGTGAATGCCGCCGGAGGCCACCGGCATGACCTTGTTCAACGAGGCCCAGTCCTGTTCGAAGAACAGACCCTTTTCCAGCTGCATCGGGGTGTGGGTGTCGAGCAGGGTGTCGTAGAAGCCACCGATCATCAGCGGATCGCCTTCGAGTTTGCCAACAACGGTACCGGCGTGAATATGGTCCACACCCGCCATGCGCATCCATTTACAAATGACACGGAAATTCATGCCGTGGTTCTTCTGGCGCGAATAGGTCGAATTACCGGCGCGGTGCAGGTGCAGGATCATGTCGTTCTTGCGAGCCCACTTGGCCATGGATTGAATCGCGGTATAGCCGATGACCAAGTCGATCATGATGATCACCGAACCCAGCGATTTGGCGAATTCGGCACGCTCATACATGTCTTCCATGGTGCCGGCGGTGACGTTGAGGTAATGGCCCTTGACTTCACCGGTCGCGGCGGATGCCCTGTTTACGGCCTCCATGCAATACAGGTAGCGGTCACGCCAGTGCATGAATGGCTGGGAGTTGATGTTCTCGTCATCCTTCACGAAATCGAGGCCGCCCTTGAGCGCCTCATACACCACGCGGCCATAATTGCGGCCGGACAAACCGAGCTTGGGTTTGGTGGTTGCGCCGAGCAGCGGACGGCCGAACTTGTCCAGACGCTCACGCTCCACGATAACGCCTGTGGCCGGGCCCTGGAAGGTCTTGAGGTAGGCGACCGGGATGCGCATGTCTTCGAGGCGCAACGCCTTGACGGCCTTGAAACCGAAAACATTGCCGATGATGGAGGCGGTCAGGTTGGCGATGGAACCCGGCTCGAACAGATCGAGATCGTAGGCTATGTAGGCAAAGTACTGGGCTTCGGTCTTGGTACCTTCACCGGTATTGGGCACCAGTTCGCACTTAAATGCTTTGGCGCGATAGAGTTCGCAGGCGGTCAAGCGGTCGGTCCATACCACGGTCCAAGTGGCGGTGGACGATTCACCGGCCACCGCAGCAGCGGCCTCTTCCGGGTCGACGCCAGGCTGAGGCGTAATGCGGAACAGCGCGATTACGTCAGTATCCTTGGGCTTGTAGTCCGGCTCCCAGTAACCCATCTTCTTATAGGGTATTACGCCGGATTTATAGCGTTCCTTTCCTTCTTTCAGTGTTTCTGACTTAGCCATGACTCTAGTCTCCTCAAGTAGTTATACTGTCTATACCGTAGCCAATCCTGCCCCCAAGGGTGCTACGCCGCAGGCGGTGTAGCCGGCAATGTCACTACGTTGACCTTATCCTGCCCGGCGATAGCCATCAATAACAGTCAATTTTTTCGATCATCATGATAGACTTTTGTCTATCTATATAATCCATTTGGACGAGCGCCTTATCTATGCGACGCACCACTTTGCGTCAACTCGAAGTCTTTGAAGCCATCGCACGGCTCGGCAGTTTTACGCGCGCCGCGGAGGAATTGCATCTCACCCAACCTACGGTGTCCATGCAGATCAAGAAGCTCACCGATGCCGTGGGTATGCCTTTGTTCGAACAACTGGGGAAAAGAATCTATCTCACGGCGGCGGGACGCACGCTGCAAAATTTCTCGCGGGAAATATTTGAACACTTCGCCCGCTTCGAGATGCAAGTAGCCGACTTGAAAGGTTTGAAGAAGGGGGGATTGCGGCTCGGCGTGATCACCACCGCCAAGTATTTCATCCCGCGCCTCCTCGGCCCTTTCTGCCGGGAGTATCCGAGCATTGATGTCTCGATGAAGGTATCGAATCGCGAACGGATACTGGAGCGTCTGAGTAACAATGAAGACGATCTGTATATTCTAGGACTGCCGCCGGAAGAGATCGATGTCATCGCGGTACCGTTTCTGTCCAATCCCTTGGTCGTGCTGGCGCCCGCCGATCACCACCTGGCGCAGGCGAAAGAAATTCCGCTGCGGCGCCTAGCGGAAGAACCGTTTCTATTGCGCGAATACGGTTCGGGAACGCGGATCGCGACGGAACAATTGTTCGCAAAATATAACTTAAAAATAAAGATGCGTATGGAGTTGGGCAGCAATGAAGCCATCAAGCAAGCCGTGATCGGAGGGTTGGGCATCTCGGTATTATCCCGCCATACCCTGACCATGGACTTTCCGCTGGACCGGCTTGCCCTGTTGGATGTGGAAGGGTTTCCCATCGAACGTCACTGGTATGTGGCATACCCCAAGGGCAAACAGCTCTCGGTGGTGGCAAATACTTTTCTCGATTACCTCATGCAAGTACATCAGCACCTAAACGACGTGTTACCCTATTAAAGATAAAAACAAGTCCGCACCTTCCCACTATCGCGTCACTAACCAAAACTCCGAAGGACAAAAGCTTGCCGCGACGGATGAAGCCCCTTAAATCAAAAAATAACGTCGCCCGCCTTCAAGCAGGAATGACGGCGAACCGGCGCCGAAAACATTCTGACAACAATCCATATCCCGTCCTTTTGCCTTGACAGAAATGGATCCGAAAGGCTTAAATTCAAAAATTGACTGTTTCTTAAACTCCAAGGAACGCGCCATGGCCGAGCCGAACATCGCAAAAAAATCCCCCTACATTATGCAGCTGGCGCCCGGCGACTATTGGTGGTGCGCCTGCGGCAAGTCCGCCAATCAGCCCTTCTGCGACGGTTCTCACAAAGGCGGTGAATTTACCCCTGTTAAATTCACCGTTACTTCCAAGGCGCCCCAGGCGCTGTGCGGTTGCAAACACAGCGGCAACAAACCTCACTGCGACGGCACACACAATACACTTTGATGGAATAAGCGAGGTTTCAACCTCCCTGTAACCTTTTACTCATGGTCTGCGACGAAGAACTCGCGGACGGATTGTGGGAAATTTCCGCCAATCGCCGCGGTAGCGCGAACGCCACCCTTAAGCGCGGGCGGATCCCGGTCATTACACTGCCGTTCTCTAACGTCAGCATGCGCGCGAGATGAATTTCACAGGGAAGACAATGAAGGGCTGCGTGTACGTGGACCCCATCGGTTTCGAATCCTATGACGATATGGGTACTGGGTGGCGCTTTGTGGGAGCTTGGTGAATTCCCGCTGCGGAAATAAGCCTGATGCAGCGGAAACCATTTCTTCACGTTATTTTTATTCCTGCGGTATGCTTCAAAAAAAAAGGGCGCCGGAAGGCGCCCTCACTGAGTACCACACTGGGTTCAGAGGTTGTAACCGCGTTCGTCGTGCAACGCCAGATCCAGGCCCACGGCCTCCTGCTCTTCCGTGACCCGCAGACCGATGACCATGTCGATTATCTTCAGCAGGATGAAGCTGACCACACCGTCGTAGACTATGGTCGTCAATACGCCGATGGCCTGCTTCCCGAGTTGGGCGCTCATGGTAATGCCTTCGCCCAGACCCGATCCGCCAAGACTGGCATCGACGCAGACGCCGGTAAGCATGGCGCCGATGATGCCGCCGATGGCGTGCACGCCGAAGGCGTCCAAGGAATCGTCATAGCCCAGGGCGCGCTTCAATTTGGTTGAGGCAAAATAACAACACACACCGGCTGCAACGCCGATGATCAGGGCGCCGATCGGGCCGGCGGTGCCGGAGGCGGGTGTAATGGCTACCAGACCGGCCACCGCACCGGAGGCGATACCCAGCACGCTGGGCTTGCCGTGAACCAGCCACTCGGAGAACATCCAGGCCAAGGCCGCGGTGGCGGTGGCAATCTGCGTCACCGCCATGGCCATGCCGGCGGTGCCGTCGGCGGCCAATTCGGAACCGGCGTTGAAACCGAACCAACCCACCCACAGCAGCGCCGCACCCGTCACCGTATAACCCAGATTATGGGGAGGCATGGCGGTGGTGGGATAACCCTTGCGTTTACCCAACACCAGCGCCGCCACTAGGCCGGCGATACCGGCATTGATGTGCACCACGGTGCCGCCGGCGAAGTCCAGCACGCCCAGCTTGCCCAAGAAGCCGCCGCCCCACACCCAATGGGCAATGGGGGCATACACGACCAGCAACCACAGGCCCATGAACCACAGCATGGCGGAAAACTTCATACGATCGGCAAAGGCACCGACGATCAGCGCCGGGGTAATGATGGCGAAGGTCATCTGGAAAGTCATGAATACCGTTTCGGGTATGCTGCCGCTGATGGCATCACGAATGCCGGCGAGAAAGGCCTTGCCACCGCCAAGATAAGCGTTCATATCGCCGCCATCACCAAAGGCAAAGCTATAGCCGAACATCATCCACAAAACGGATACCAGCGACGTGATGGCGAAACACTGCATCAACACCGACAATACGTTCTTGGAGCGCACCATACCGGCATAAAACAAGGCCAGTCCGGGAATGGTCATCATCAACACCAAGGCCGTAGAGGTAAGCATCCATGCGGTGTTACCCGTATCAAGCTTGGGCGCAGCCGCGGCGGGCGCAGCCGGAGCCTCTGCGGCGGGGGCCGCCGTCTCACCCGCCGGCGCCATGTCGTCGGCAAAGCTCAGTGGCGCCGCCAACAACATAAACAACAAGGCACACAGACCCAACAGATTTTTATAAAGCTTCATTTGACACCTCTCTCTTCACGGTTACAGTGCGTCGGGACCAGTTTCACCGGTACGGATCCGCATGGCCTGCTCTAGGTTGAACACAAATATCTTCCCATCACCGATTTTGCCGGTGTTGGCGGACTTGGCGATGCTCTCCATCACCTTATCGAGAAGGCCGTCATCCACCGCCACCTCGATCTTTACCTTGGGCAGGAAATCCACCACATACTCCGCACCGCGATACAATTCGGTGTGCCCCTTTTGGCGGCCGAAACCTTTCACCTCGGTCACCGTGATGCCTTGAACCCCGATCTCGGAAAGGGACTCGCGGACATCGTCCAACTTGAATGGTTTAATAATGGCTACGACTAGCTTCATGAATAGTTCTCCTCAGTCAGAAATCCTCGGCACGGCTTGCTCCATTCACTTGTCGCACCCGTCGAGTGGATCCACAAACAACACAATTCGGAATTTATTTAAGTTACGCATACCCTTAGGCACATTCCATGCCATTCAAAAATAATATGTAAATACATAAAGTTATTCTTTTTTATCCCTGCGGACGTACAAGGCCATGCACCAATTTTGATGAGCATGCTATCGATTGCACTAAATCGGTGCGTCGCGAGATGCTACACTCTTAATCGAGTTCACGTAGACTAAACAGGCCTGGAGCAAGCACCGCAAAATTAGTCATATAGAAAGGGAACGGCCATGATCGACCCCAAGATGCTCGACAATCTCGCCAACCGCCTGGCGGCGGCGCTGCCCCCCGGGATCAAAGAGATCAAACAAGACGCGGAAAAGAATTTCCGTGCCATTTTGCAAGGCGCGTTAACCAAACTAAACCTGGTCACCCGGGAAGAATTCGACGTGCAAACCGCCGTGCTCAACCGCGCCAATGCCAAAGTTCAGGAGCTGGAACGGCTAGTCATGGAATTGGAAGGGCGCATGCAATGCGAGGAGCCCGGCGCTTCATCCAAGCACAGCGGAGTTAATCAACAGCCCCACGGCTAATAAGGATTGCAACCTCGTCGGGCAAAGGAAATAATCGCAATTAAGAAGGATGCCATCGCCAAGGATACGGGCGAGGTTTGATCGATTCATTGATAGGAACGGATTCCTTGTCTCTTGCCGTCGTCTATAGCCGTGCTCAAGAAGGGATCACCGCGCCGCTGGTCACGGTTGAAGTCCATCTCGCCAACGGCCTGCCCGGCCTGTCTATCGTGGGCCTGCCAGAAACCACTGTCAAAGAGAGTAAGGATAGGGTGCGGGCCGCACTGCTCAACGCCCGTTTTGAGTTTCCCATGCGGCGTATCACGGTTAACCTGGCGCCGGCCGATCTTCCCAAGGAAGGCGGGCGTTTCGATCTGCCCATCGCCTTAGGGATTCTCGCCGCCTCAGGGCAAATTCCCGAGGAGCAGCTGAATAGACACGAGTTCATCGGCGAACTGGCCTTGACCGGTGAGCTGCGCGCCATCCGTGGCGCACTCACTGCCGCCCTGCGCAGTCGCGACGCCGGACGCGCATTGATACTGCCCTCCGTCAATGCCGACGAAGCGGCTCTGGTGAGCAACGCCACCGTTTTGAGCGCGTCCCATCTATTGGAAGTCTGCGAATATCTGCGCGGCGCTAAACCGTTTGCTCCTCACATCTGTTCCACAATGCCCATGCACAACCGCGGCGAAGGCGATCTTGCCGATGTGCGCGGCCAACATCATGCCAAGCGCGCGCTGGAGATTTCCGCGGCAGGCGGACACAATCTGCTGATGATCGGCCCGCCCGGAACGGGCAAGACCATGCTCGCGAGGCGCCTGCCTTCCATCCTGCCGACGATGACGGAGACAGAATCCTTGGAGGTCGCGGCCATTGCTTCTCTCAGCGATCAAGGTTTCACCGTCGCGCAGTGGGGCATGCGGCCGTTTCGCGCCCCGCATCACACCGCCTCGGCGGTGGCATTGGTGGGCGGCGGCTCGCAACCGCGGCCCGGCGAAATCTCTCTCGCCCATCACGGTGTTTTGTTTCTTGATGAATTGCCCGAATTCGACCGACGCGCCCTGGAAGTGCTGCGCGAACCCATGGAGTCGGGCCGCATCACCATCTCCCGTGCCGCACGCCAAGCGGAATTCCCGGCGTGCTTTCAACTGATCGCCGCCATGAATCCTTGTCCGTGCGCCTATCTTGGAGATGCCAGCGGCCGGTGTCATTGCTCCGCCGAACAAGTTCATCGCTATCGCGCCCGTCTATCGGGCCCTTTGCTGGATCGTATCGATCTGCATGCGGAAGTGCCGAAAGTACCGCATCAGATATTGAGCAATACGGAAACCGCCGGTCCTACCAGCGCCGAGATTCGCCAAAATGTGGAAGCGGCGCGACGACAGCAGCTACAACGCGCCGGCAAACTCAATCGCGCCATGTCCACGCGCGAGATCGAACGCCTTTGTCACCTTGAAAAAAACGTGGCAAGCCTGCTGGAGCAGGCGGTAGAAAAATTGGGTCTGTCCGCCCGCGCCTATCATCGCGTCTTGAAGGTGGCGCGCACTATCGCCGACCTCGCGAATTCATCTGCCATCGAAATCCCCCATGTCAGCGAGGCGATCTCCTATCGCAGACTGGATCGACGGACCGGTGCCGCGTTTGCTGTCGAGCGGTAACGGGATTCACAAGTAGCCACGAGCGCTCAAGGTTAGGCAATGCGGCGCGTCAAGGCAACGAGGTCCTGGAATTCATCCATATCTTCATTATCCGATCGCATTTCCACGGCAGGGTAAGGCTGGCTCTCCAAATAACGGCCATAAAAGCGACGCGGCGCCGCATCGGATAAACCGCGCGCGGTTTGGACTGGATAATACGCAGTCGCTGCCTGTTGCCTTGGCATGCGTGTATCTTTTGCGGCTTGCACTGTATATTTTGCCATACAGCGCTATCCAAGGAAGTCGATCGATGCGTCATTCCAAAAAGCTCAGGGTCCGCGGCGGCATCTGGCCGGGACACGGAAACCATCCCTTGCTCGACTACGGCGATCTCATGGGCACCGCCATCAAATTTTAAACATCGCTGGGGAGAAACAGCCATGAAAAAATTGATCGGATTTTTATATACAACCTTGTTGCTGCTGCCGCTGGCGACACCCGCCGCGGCGGGATCCTTGACCGTTGCGGTAGCCGCCAACGTCCAGTTCGCCTTCGATGACCTGCGCGCCGCCTTTACCCGGGTAACCGGCATCGAGGTCCAAACCGTCATCGGTTCTTCGGGCAAGATCGCCGCGCAGGTGCGCAATGGCGCCCCCTACGATGTATTCCTCTCCGCCGACATGGATTACCCTCAAGCGCTGCGGAAGGAAGCGCTGGCGAGCACCGAGCCGAAAGTCTACGCCTACGGCACCTTGGTGCTGTGGACTCTGAGCGATCTCGATCTGACGCCGGGCGTGCCGCTATTGGTCGATCCCAAGGTGGGAAAGATCGCTATCGCCAGTCCCAAGCTCGCGCCCTACGGTCGTGCGGCATTGGAGGCACTGGCGTATTACCAGGTCGCCGACGCCGTGCGGGCCAAGACGGTGTTCGGCGAAAATATCTCACAAGTTAATCAATACATTTATTCGCGCAACGTCGATATCGGTTTCACCGCCAAATCGGTGGTGCTGTCACGCGCTATGCGCGGCAAGGGACATTGGATCGAGGTCCCGCGGCACACTTACCAACCCATCGCCCAAGGCGCGGTAATCCTGAAACACGGCGCGGACACCGCGGAGGCGGACCACAGGCGCTTTATCCAGTTCCTCGCCTCGGCCCCGGCGCGCGAGATTCTGGCGGACTACGGATACGGCCTGCCATGAACCGTCTTCTTGGTACAATCGCCGCCATCGAATCCAATGATCACCTCTCGCTTGTCGACGTGGCGGTCGGACAGGATACCTTCACCGCCATGCTGCTGGAAACGCCGCGGAGTGCACCGTATCTGACAGTAGGCACAACGGTGGCGGTACTGTTCAAAGAGACCGAGGTGGCGCTGGCAAAGAATCTTTCAGGCAACCTCAGTTTGCGCAATCGCTTTCCCGGCACCGTGCGGCGGATTCGGCACGGCGGCATCCTCTGTGAAGTCGTACTGGATCGTGATGGTCAGGGGCTGACCAGCATTATCACCGCGCGCGCGGTGAAACGACTCGCGCTGCAAGAGGGCGACGAAGTGGAAGCACTGGTGAAGGCGAATGAAGTGTCGTTGGCGGAGGTGCGCGATGAGCTATGACTGGCAACCACTGTTGCTTACCTTCAAGCTGGCCGCAGTTACCAGCATCATCCTGTGCCTGATCGGCATTCCCTTCGCATGGTGGTTGTCGCAAACCCGGATGCGCTGCAAACCCGTGCTGGAAACATTGGTCAGCATGCCATTGGTGCTGCCGCCTTCGGTGCTGGGTTTCTATTTGTTGCTGGCGTTCAGCCCTGCCAACTGGTTCGGCGGTTGGGTCGAACACGTTGCCGGACTGAAACTGGCCTTCAGTTTTCAGGGGCTGGTGTTGGCCTCGGTGATCTTCAGTTTCCCCTTCCTCGTGCATCCCGTCCAATCCGGTTTTCAGAATCTTGCGCCCAGTCTGAGCGAGGCGGCGCACACCTTGGGCAAGAACCGCTGGCAGATCTTCCTGCATGTGCTGCTGCCCAACATCAAACCGCAGCTTCTAGCCGGAGCGGTGCTCGCGTTCGCGCACACCATTGGCGAATTCGGCGTGGTGCTGATGATAGGCGGCAATCTGCCGGGCCGGACCAGAGTTGCCTCCATCGCCATCTACGATGAAGTGGAATCTCTCAACTACGACTCGGCGAACTTCTACGCGCTGATGCTGTTCGGCGTGTGCTTCTCCATCCTGTTCGCGGTGCATTTGCTTAACAAGAAGCTTCCCACGAAACTGGGTGGGACATGATTGAACTCGACATCAAAAAGAAGCTTTTAGGCGCGCAAGGCGAGTTCGACCTCGAGGTGAAATTGCGTATCGAGCATGGCGAATTAGTCGCCGTGTTCGGGCAATCCGGCGCGGGAAAGACCACCTTGTTGCGTTGTATTGCCGGACTGACGGGGCCGGACGAGGGCCGTATCCGCATCAATGGCAAAACTTGGTTCGAAAACAAAAGGCGGACAAAGCTGCCGGAGCGACAGCGCCGTGTCGGCTATATGTTTCAGGACTATGCACTGTTCCCGAATATGAGCGTGCGCGGCAATATCGAGTTCGCCCTGCGGAGAGGCGCAAACCGGCAACGCGTATCCGAGTTGATCGAGGTCATGGCGCTTGGCCAGCTGCAACATCGCAAGCCGCACAGCCTCTCCGGCGGCCAGCAACAACGCGTAGCGCTGGCACGCGCACTCGCCGCCGAACCGCATATACTGCTGCTCGACGAGCCATTCTCCGCGCTGGACCAAGAAACCAAACTATTCCTGCAAGACGAAGTGCTCCGGCTGCACCGCCACTTCGGACTCACGACCGTGATGGTCAACCATGACGTCGGCGAGGTTTATCGACTGTCCAAACGTGTGCTCATCATCGAACAAGGCCGCCTCGTGCGCGACGGCCCGCCTGCGGAAGTGTTTGGCGCAGGGCGGGCCGGCGGCAAGTTCAGCTTCGCCGGAGAAGTGCTCGCCATCGAAGCAGCCGACGTGGTGTACGTCGTCACCCTCCTGGTCGGCAACCAGATCGTGCGCGTGATCGCCACCGCCGACGAAGCGCAACGACTCAACCCCGGCGAACGCGTGATGCTGATGTCCAAGGCGTTCAATCCGTTGTTGGCGGCGTGCTGAGAACCCGCCCTTTATAAAAGCGAGGAAAAATGGACGATCAGTGGAAAAGGCCGCAGTCCCGCGAATATCGCGACTGCGCATTAGGCCGGCAACTTTCGAAGATCGCACAGGCCTTCGACCAACGCGGAAAGAATCATTGGTTTTGATGCCGGCGGAACCCGATGCCTTTATTTTCATTCCTTCAGGATTACAAGGCGGCAAGTTCGGCATGACCGACCGGCGGCCCGCACCATCCCGATCTCCGCGGAAACAGCCCGAGATCAATGATACGGCTGGCTAAGTGCCAAATTAGCAACCGGAAATTATTTTTGCGAACTTCTTGGAAAACCTCTAATCTATCCATGTCCGAATGGAGAATTGGCGCATTCCCGCATCAATCGATGTAGTGTCTTAACTATTGGACACGTTTGCCGCCGCACCCGCTTTCGGCAATAGCGAGCCTGCAAGTCAACAAAGCGGCACTCAATTTTTTCTGGTTACGCCATGCTCGCCTGATAATAGTTAAGTTTGACGACAAGGTCGTACGACGATTAATTACAGAATCGAAGGACGACTAGGCTTTCGACTCGGTTTCACCGGAGAGCTGACTAAGATGGATCGCACTATCGATTCGCAGCCTCAGTTGGTTGATACCCATTTAGTCAAGACTTGGCTGTACTGGTCCTTGGCGTGGCTTACGGTCTTTCCGCTGGTCGGCCTGCTGGTCTCCATCAAATTTCACAATCCGGATTTCCTCGGGACCGAGCCGTGGTTCACTTTCGGCAGGTTGCGGCCGGTGCACGTTAACGGCGTCATCTTCGGCGCCTTCAGCACCCCGTTCCTCGGCCTGCTCTATTATCTGGTGCCGCGCCTGGCGGGCCGACCCATGGCCGGCATGGCCTTCAGCCGCTGGGCCCTGTGGGGCTGGCAGCTGTTTCTGATCACCGGCACGCTGTCTTTCCTGTTCGGCTATAACCTGGGATTGGAAGCGGACGAATTCCAATGGCCTTGGAACATTCTGCGCTTCGTGGTCCTGGCGATCATCGGCAGCCAGGTGCTGGTTACCCTGTTCAAGCGCAAGGAGAAGGGATTCTACGTCGCACTGTGGTACACCATCGCCGCGCTGGTGTGGACACTGATGAATCTGATCCTGGGCAACGTCATCCTCCCGTATGTGCCGATGTCCGGGATCAGCAACGCCGCGCTGCATGGCCTATTCATTCATTATGTGGTGGGCCTGTGGATCACGCCCGCGGGCCTGGCCCTGATGTATTACTTCATCCCGCTGTCGTGTAAAAACCCCCTGTTCAGCCACGCCCTTTCCAAGTTCGGTTTCTGGACCATCGCCCTGCTCTACCCCTTCGTCGGCACGCATCACTATCTATTCAGCCCCATCCCCTTTCATAATCAAACCATCTCCATCGTCACCAGCATGCTGTTGATCATCCCGGTGTGGGCGGTGGTCACCAACCATTTCGGCACCGCGCTGGGACGCTGGGGCGCCATCGCCCACGGCACCGATGCCGAAAGCTACGGCGCCAAGTTTTTATTATTGGCCGTGTTCTTCTATCTGGTGGGCTGCTTTCAAGGATCGACGGAAGCCCTGCGCCGCGTCCAGGAACTCACCCACTTCAGCGATTTTGTCATCGCCCATTCCCACTTCACGGTGTTCGGCACCTTTGTGGTGGCGGCGGTGGGCTCCATGTATTACGTATGGCCGCGCGTCACCGGCCGCCAGTTGTGGAGCGCTCGTATGGCGAGCTGGCACTTCTGGCTGACAATCGCCGGCGCCAGCGTGATGTTGCTGGGGCTGACCGCGCAGGGTTTCATCCAGGGCAGCATGTTGGAATACGGCAGCAATTTCGTCGATACCGTCGTCGAGATGAAACCCTGGTGGGTGGCGCGCACCCTGGCCGGAGCCACCATGGACATCGGGTTCGTACTGATGGTCTTCAATTTCATCCAGACGGCGCGGCTTGGGGCCCCGTTTGAGGAATCCGCCTACAGCGAGGCGCTGCAGACCCGTCCCGCCGGCGAGGAGCGCCGCATCATTAGCTCGCCCTCCGGCGTAGTGCTCATAGCAGGAATCTGCTATTTCTTCCTCGCGGTGGTGATCCAGGGCATCTGGCCCTCGTTATTGCCCCAGACCAATACCCCGAAGGTGGCGGACGCCGAGACCGGCTTGGCCATCAAGGCGACGGACTACACGCCGCTGGAACGACGCGGGCGACAGGTCTACATCCGTGAGGGGTGCTGGTACTGCCATTCGCAATATATCCGCCCGGTCACGGGCGAGACTTTGCGCTGGGGACCGCTCTCCCAGGCGGGCGAATATGATTTTGATCAACCCCATCTACTCAGCACCCGGCGTATCGGTCCGGATCTGTTCCGGGTAGGGCGCAAGTATGCCGACGGCTGGCATGCGGCGCACCACTGGAATCCGCGCAGCATCGTGCCCGATTCCATCATGCCGCGCTTTCCGTGGTTATTTAAACCGGTACACGGCGACGAGACCCCGCAATTCAATGACGACGGCAAGGCCCTGGTGGCCTATATCCAGAAGCTGGGGACCAACATCGGCGACTGGCGCGAAACGTTCACCCCCACGCGCCTCACCGACGGCGCCGCGCTGCAATTGAGTGAGCGCGACAAACAGGCCCTCATCCCCGCAGGCAAGCGGGTTTATCAGCGGCGCTGCATCGGCTGTCATGGCGTCAAAGGCGACGGCCAGGGACCGGCGGCGCGTTTCTTCGCCGTCAAGCCGCGGGATTTCACCTCGGGGATCTTTAAATTCCGTTCCACCGGCGGCGGCGCCAATACCCTGCCTTCCGACCAGGATCTGTTCATCACCATTAGCCACGGTCTTTGGGGCACGCCCATGCCGCCCTGGTATAAGATATCCAGCGAAGAACGCCTGGCGGTGATCCAATACATCAAGACCTTCTCCGATCGCTGGCGGAAAGAACCCGTCAATCCACCCATCGACATTCCTCCCGAGCCGTCGGTGACCGCCGCATCCATTGCTCGCGGCAAAGGCCATTTCATGGAGATCTGCTTCACTTGCCATGGCAAGGACGGCAAAGGCGACGGCGTGCTGGCCACCAGCCTCACCGATACCTGGGGCCACGCGGTCACACCGGCCAATTTCACACTGCCTGCCGGCGTGCCCGGCGGCGTCAAACTCGGTCACGATGGACGCCATATCTTCAAGACCGTCATGACCGGCGTGGGCGGTACGCCCATGCCGGCCTTCGCCGGCACGTATACACCGGACCAGGTGTGGGATATCGTTCATTTCGTTCAATCGCTGCGGATAGATGCGCATCTACAGGAGATGCGCGTCGCGGGTTTGGAGGAAGATCAAGAGGACGTGGCGCGGCGGCGCCTGTGGGCCTCGCTATCTCAAGCGGCGGACGGCGGCCGAATCGACGACGCCGTGGTCGCCGGCAACTACTACGGCGCATCCGAGCGGATCCAACTCGCTCATGCCACCGCAACACCAAACATAGGAAAGCCGCTGCCATGACACTCCCAACCGGCGAAGAACGCAAAGAATTATCCAGCAAGACCCACTACCGCTCGGCCGAGAAGGCGAAGAAGGCCGATGTGGTGTTCCTCTACCAGGATGCGGGCCTGACGGAGCGACACGGCTATGTCCCCTATTGGCTCAAACTAGTGACGATAGGGCTAGTGGTGTGGGGGGCGTATTACCTGTGGGCCTATTGGGCCCCGCCGCCCGTCTGAGGCGCGCAATCATGAACAATTTTTCCCCTGTTAATATTTTGTCTCCTGCTCAGGCCGTTGTACGTATTTGCCGATGGCCTAATAGACCGCGCACTTTCATTGACCTTCTCCGCAGCTGCATTTGAATATTACGAGCACGCCGTGGACCCGCAAATTGAAAGATTGCCCGGCAACTCTACTGATTATAGATAAGCGCAGCGATTTCTGATTAAAGATCGAAAACTTCGCGTTACTGCCACGGCATCAGCAATAAGCCAATACCGAATACATTTTGATAATGGTTATAATCGATGAGCGTCTCGCCATAACCGCTGAAAATCTGCAGGTAACCCTTGAGAGGACCGGAAATGGGAAAAACGGCGTCGAGCTGCACCGCTCCGCGGTGGCCCGAGAAACTATAGCGCCCCAGCATCGAGTAGATATGGCCGCCGCTGCCGTATACGGCGCGCACATCGCCGTTGCCGAGATAACTACCGATATCGGGGTTATCATCCGTTGCCGCGGATTCGGGTAAGCGCCACCACGGCCGCACGAACAGCATAAATTTTCCGCGTTCGAGACCGAACTGAGTATACAAGCGGTTCCAACTGCGGGAGAGGGGGTCCGCTTGCCCGTTCGACTGATGAACAAAACCCAGATTGGATAAACGCCAACGCAGGCCGAACGCATCGATATTGGTGCGAAAGGCGACGATGGCTTCGGGTTCATAATTCGTTTCCCGGAACGGCGTTGAAGCCGCGTCGTTGTATATCTGCCAATTGGATTGCTGTGTGTAGGCGAGCCACAAATTGCCGTTGCCGTGAAAGATATCCTCCCATACCTTGGTTTTGAAGCTTAATTGAAATTTAGCCTCGGTTGACTCTATAGGCAGCGGCTGTGCCGCCGTATGGTTCAATGCGGGGCTGTGCGGCAGCGTATTGCTCCTGTCGCTGTAACGCACCGGCAAAAAATACGTCGGCAGATCGGGCAGGATACGAAAGGTATCTCCCTTTTCGCCCTGCTCCAAATCCCAGATATGCCATAGGTTCGATTGGACAGCAGGGACGGCCGCCTCGTGATTCGATGTATCCTGCTGTGCATGAGCGCTGGTATGCGCCGCCGCGGCAGCCATACTCAGGGCACAGAAAAGTCGTTTGATGCTTGGGCTCATGTAAAATTCTCCAAAGAATCGCAAGACGACGATGCTATCCCGGCCACCCGACGATCAAGAGTACCTTAATTATTTTGTCGCTTGACATACCGATCCGGGCGATTATAGGCTTAAGCCATGAATATCACCGTCGCGCAAAACCTATCTTCCCTCGACAAATGCCCGATGCGACTGTGGCGTATCCAATCCGCCCGCCGTCTTGTGCACTGAAATCTATCCTCGCTGAGATCGATCTTTTGTAAATAACACAATGGCGGCTACGGATCTTACCGGAACCGCTTATTCGCTCTTGCCGCAAGATCCCTAGGTCCGTTACCAACCGGGAGAACCTTGTGGCAACACCGACGTCAGTATCAACACCGCGATCGCGCGCCGTCCTTTCGGGGGGCCTGCTGGTGCTGCTCGCGGCGGTCGGATTTTCGGCCAAGGCGGTATTGGTCAAGCTGGCCTATGCCCACAGCCCGAAGCTGGACGCCATCACCCTCATGAGCTTGCGCATGCTGTTGTCGCTGCCGTTCTTTCTTGCCGTCGGGCTATGGACATACCGCAACGGCGAACATGAGCGTCTGACAATCCGGGAATCAGCGACGGTGGCGGGCTTGGGCATGCTGGGTTTCTATCTGGCGGGCTTCTTGGATTTCGCGGGTTTGAGTTATATCTCCGCCGGTCTCGAGCGCTTGATCTTGTTTTTGTATCCGACGCTGGTAGTGATTTTCTCGGCGCTGTTCTTGAGCCGCCCCATTACGCCCCGTGAACGCAGCGCCTTGCTGCTTAGCTATATCGGCGTCGCCCTGGTATTCGGCGGCAATGCCGTGCGGTATTCCCCCCACTTGCTCTTAGGCGCGGCACTGGTATTCGGCGCGGCGCTAACATTCGCGATTTACATTTTGAACAGCAACCGCTATATGCAACGTCTCGGTTCGACGCGCTTCACCGCCTATGTCATGAGCAGCGCCTGTATCGCCACCGGCATGCATTTCGCCGCTACCCATACCATCGCCAACCTCGTCCTGCCGCTACAGGTTTACGGGCTCGCCCTGCTCATGGCCATCCTCTCTACGGTACTACCCGCCTTTCTGCTCAACGCCGGCATGCATCGTATCGGCGCCAGCGCCACCTCCATCATCAGCTCCATCGGCCCGGTGATCACCCTCTTCCTCGCCTATCTACTGTTGGATGAGAATATGAACGCGGTGCAATTTGCCGGGACGGCGCTGATCATGGCGGGCGCGGTGATTGTCGCCACCCAAAGTGCCGGCAAGTAGTGCACCGATTACTCGGCGCACTTAAATATATTATGTGCCATGAACAGGAAGCCATGGAATCTCCGGGGTTTATATATTTGTTAGATTTAAAAAATTCCATGATAACCGCGCTGTTCTCCCCCCGCGAAACCACAAAATTCGTCAGAGTATACATACATGCACGATTGTATATAATGCGACGCTTAAATTTCCCTACTCGGACTCAAGCCATGGCGCTTCTTCCTGTTATGCATAATTCCGGCGAACACCATCAAGAACAAAATCGGCGGCTGTATCTCGTCATCGCGGCGGCAGCGGTGCTTGGCCTGCTCAGCGGTTGCGGTAAGAATGGCGAGGCTGCGGGTCCACCGGTGGGCATGCCCCCCATACCGGTGACGGTGATCCGGGCCACGCCGCAACAGGTACCGATCATCATCGAGGCGGTAGGCCAGACGGAAGGCTCCAAGGATGTCGAGGTGCGGGCACGGGTCTCCGGCATTTTGACCAAGCAACTTTATGTGGAAGGCGCCAAGGTCAAAGAAGGAGCCACGCTGTTCACCATCGATCGCGCGCCGTTCGAAATCGCGCTGGCGCAAGCCCGCGCCGCGCGGGAACAGGATAAGGCCAATCTGGAAAAGGCAAAACGCGAGGCGGCGCGTCTAAAACCCTTGGTCGCGGAAAAGGCCGTCAGCCAAAAAGAAGCGGATGATGCCAATACCGCGCTGCTGGCGGCGCAGGCCTCGATCATGGCCAGCGACGCCAAGGTGCGCGATGCCGAACTGAATCTGTCCTATACCGATATCACCGCGCCGATCTCCGGCGTGACCGATCGCGCCCAGTTTTCCGAAGGCACGCTCGTCACTCCCGGCGCGGCTACCAGCCTGCTGACTACCTTGCATATCATCGATCCGATCTGGGTACGATTCGGCTTCTCGGAAAGCGAGGCATCGCAGATGCGCGGGGCGGGCAGTAAGACCAAAGTTAAACTGCTTTTGGCCGACGGCACCACCTATGCTATGCAGGGCAAACTCAATTTTACCGCCTCAACGGTGGACGGCGACACCGGCATGGTACAAATGCGCGCCGAGTTTCCCAACCCCAAATCGACGCTGCTGCCGGGTCAGTTCGTCCGCGCCCAAGTCACCATCGGCGAACGCGAGGCCTATTTGGTACCGCAAGCCGCCTTAGCGCAGACCGACCAAGGCAAATTGCTGTTCATTGCCTCGGAGGACAACACCGTGGCGCCGCGGCCGGTGGAGACCGACGGCTGGTCCGGACATGATTGGGTGGTAACGTCCGGCCTGAAACCGGGAGACAAAATCATCACCGACAACCTCATGAAGCTGCGTCCCGGCGCGGCGGTGACGCCCCATGCGCCCGGCGCCGGTCCCGGCGGACCCGCGGACGGAGACAAAGCGCCGGTCGTGCCCAAATCCGATGCCGGAAAACCGGCCAAATAATAGCCGTCACTGGTAACCACAGCGGTATTTCAGCGAAAGCTACGCCATGTCAAAATTTTTTATCGACCGCCCCATCTTTGCGAGTGTCTTGGCCATCATCATCGTCTTAGCCGGCCTGGTCGCTGCAAATATACTGCCTATCGCTCAATATCCGGAGATCTCGCCGCCTACCGTGACGATCACTGCGTCCTATCCCGGTGCCTCGGCGGAAACCCTGGCTAAGACCGTCGCCGCGCCCATCGAAGAACAGCTGTCCGGCGTGGAAAATCTGCTGTATTTCAACTCGACCGCGGCTTCCAACGGCACAATCTCCATCACCGCCACCTTTGAGGTCGGGACCGACGTCGACAAGGCGACCTTCAATGTCAACAACCGGGTGCAACTTGCCGCACCGCGCCTGCCGGATGAAGTGCGGCGCAACGGCGTGACGGTCGCCAAGCGGTCGCAGAACATCCTGCTGGTGGTGGCGCTCAACTCGCCGCGGAGTACCTATGACATGCTCTATCTGTCGAACTACGCGACCCAGAATGTCCTCGATGAACTGAAGCGTATCCCGGGCGCGGCGGATGTATTTATCTTCGGCGCACGCGACTACTCGATGAGGATATGGCTGAAACCGGATCGCATGGCCCAGCTCGGGCTCAATATCGCCGACGTCACCAACGCCATCAACTCGCAGAATGCCCAGTACGCCGCCGGCAAGATCGGCGACGATCCGGCGCCCAAGGGACAGCAACTGGTCTATACCGTCACGGCGCGCGGGCGAATGCTCCAACCCGAGGAATTCGGCAATATCATCTTACGTTCCAGCGGACCTAAAGGCGTGCTGAAACTTAAGGACGTGGCGCGCATTGAGCTTGGCGCACAGAGCTACGACCAGGCAAACAGCGTCAACGGCCAACCCGCCATCGCCATGGCGGTGTTCCTGCAATCTGGCGCCAACGCCATCGACGTGGCGCAAGCCGTGCGCGATAAGATGGCGGAATTAAAAAAGGATCGCTTCCCCGACGATGTGGATTATCTGATCCCCTATGACACCACCCGCTTCGTCTCGGCCTCCATCAAAGCGGTGATACATACCCTGCTCGAAGCGGCGGCGCTGGTACTGTTGGTAGTGTTCATATTCTTGCAGACCTGGCGCGCGACCTTGATACCCATGATCGCGGTGCCGGTATCGCTGATCGGCACCTTCGCCGGCCTGTGGCTGTTCGGTTTCTCCATCAATACCCTGACTTTATTCGCCATGGTGCTGGCGGTGGGTATCGTGGTCGACGACGCCATCGTTGTGTTGGAAAACGTCGAGCGCCTGATGCGCGAACAAAAGATGAAGCCCTTCGATGCCGCGGTGGAAGCGATGCGCGAAGTACAGAATGCCATTATAGGCATCGTGCTGTCGCTGGTGGCGGTATTCATCCCGGTAGCCTTTCTCGGCGGTATCGCCGGCCAGCTCTATCGCCAATTCGCGGTGACGGTGGCCATCGCGGTGGTGCTTTCCGGCTTCGTGGCGCTGACCTTGACGCCCACGCTGTGTGCGGTCTTACTCAAACCGCGCAATCATGGCGATGGCATGATGGCCAAATTGTTCAGCCCCTTCAATCGCGGATTCACCTGGGTGACGCAACTTTTTCTCAGCGCGGTCAGGCTAGCCTTGGGTTGGCGCATCGCCGCACTGACGGTGTTCGGAGTGTTCATCGCCATCGTGGCGTTTCTATTTATGCGGATTCCCGGCAGCTTCGTACCGTCGGAGGATCAGGGTTATATCATCAGTGTCGTGGTGCTGCCCGACGGCGCCACCTTGGAACGCACCATGAAGACTACCGCGCAATTGCGGGGCATGATGGCCAATAACCGGTCGATCGAAAATATTTTCATCGTCAACGGCTTCGACCTGATCAGCAGCAGCAACAAGAGTAACGCCGCGACCATCTTCATGCCCCTGAGGCCCTGGGAAGACCGTCCGCAAACCGCCCAGCAACTGGTGCAGGAAGTGAGCGGTAAAGGCTTTATGCTCTCCGACGGTATCGCCTTTGCAATCAACCCGCCAGCCATTCGCGGCCTGGGGGCGACCGGCGGGTTCGAGGTGTACGTGCGCGGCCGTACCGATCCCGATCCGCAGCGGCTGGCGCAAGTTACCAACGACTTCATCGTCGCCCTCGGCCAGAATCCGGCGCTGGAAGGGCTGCGCACCCTCTATCGACCCACCGTACCGCAATTACGCGTCGAGGTCGATCGCGAGAAGGCCTTGGCCCTGGGCGTGCCGGTCAGCGAGGCGTTCGGCGCGCTACAGGCGCAGATGGGATCGCTCTATGTCAATGACTTCAACAAGGCAGGCCGGACCTATCGCGTGACCATCCAAGCTGATGCCAAGTACCGCTCCAAACCCGAGGATCTGGGAAATATATATGTGCGCTCCACAACCACCAATACCATGATCCCGCTCAAGGCGCTGATCACGGTGGAGAACATCATCGGCCCCGAACAGATCGAGCGCTATGACGGCTATATCGCCGCCAAGGTGCTCGGCAGCGCCAAGGCCGGCTACAGCTCGGGCGAAGCGATACAGGCGGTGGAGCAGACCGCCCAGCGGACCTTGCCCAAAGGTTACGACATCGAATGGACCGGCCAGGCCTTTCAGGAAAAGCGCACCGGCAGCGCCTCGGTATTCGCCTTTGGTTTTGCGCTCATCATGGTGTATCTGATACTTGCTGCGCTCTATGAACGCTGGGGTGTACCGGTGGCGGTGGTGCTCGCGGTGCCATTCGCCTTATTGGGCGCGCTGGGTTTCATCTATCTACGCGGCATGGACAACAACATTTACTTCCAGATCGGCCTGGTAGTGCTGATCGGCCTGGCGGCGAAGAACGCGATCCTGATCGCGGAGTTCGCCATGCAGGGGATGGAACAAGGGATGAGCGCCGCCGAGGCCGCGGTCGAGGCGGCGCGCCTGCGCTTCCGTCCCATCATTATGACCTCCCTGGCCTTCGTATTCGGCGTACTGCCGCTGGTGCTGGCCACCGGCGCCGGCGCCGCGGCACGGCAGTCCATGGGCACCGGCGTATTCGGCGGCATGATCGTCGCAACGTTCATCGCGCCCATCTTCGTCCCGCTGTTCTTCACGCTGTTGGCGCGTAAACCGCGGCCCTCGCATCGCCACGACGATCCCCATCCCGCCGTGAAGCAGGAGGATAAATCATGAGCACGCAATCCCGTTTTGTTTTTGTACCGGGAATCACCGGTCTTACCATGATCGTTTTGCTCACCGGCTGCGCGGTAGGACCCGACTACAAACGTCCGAACATGGCGCTGCCCGCCGCCTTTCCCGATACCACGCACAGCACCGGCGTTACCGGCGAACAAAGTGCCCTAAGCTCCGATTGGTGGACGCTGTATGGCGACGCGACGCTCAATGGCTTGGTAGCGGCCGCGCTGCTGAACAACACCGACCTGCGCCGGGCAGTGGCGCGGATCGAGGAGGCCCAGGCGGTGTTGGATCAAGCCGGTGCCGCGCTCTTTCCGGAAATCGATCTTGAGGCATCCAGCGACCGTTCCCGTATCAGCACTTTGAATGCGCAGCCGATCTTTTCAGGCCAGCCGGTGATATCAACTTCCAATCGTCTGGCGCTTTCAACGTCCTTCGAGCTGGATTTCTGGGGAAAACTGCGCCGTGCCTCGGAATCGGCGCGTGCTCAGGTCTTGAGTTCCCGATATGCCCGCGACGTAACGGCGCTGAGTTTAGCCGGCACCACCGCGCAGTCCTATTTCACTATGCGCGCCTTGGACGCACAGATCGCGGCGACCCAGGCGACCCTGAATTCGCGGGATGAATCCCTTGCGGCGATAAGAAGCCGCGCCGCCGGCGGTCTCGCCTCGGATCTGGAAGTCAATCAGGCTCAGGGCGAGCGCGCCGATGCATCTCTGCAATTGCGCGAGTTGCAGCGGCAACGGGCATTGGTGGAGCACCAGCTCGGTCTGCTCACCGGTAAACTGGACTTGCAAATCGCGGCAGGCAACATCATGCAGCTGCCGCTGCCGGCGCCGCCGCCGGTTGGTCTGCCCTCGACCCTGGTGGAACGCAGGCCCGATGTGCAACAGGCGGAACAGGCCCTGATCGCGGCCAACGCTCTGATCGGCGTCGCCAAAACCGCGCAATTACCAAGCTTTTCCCTAACCGGTGACTTCGGCGGGTCGAGCAAGGACTTGAATGATATACTCAAGTCTGGTGCCCGTATCTGGTCCTTGGGCCTAGCCGGCGTGTTACCGGTCTTGGATGCCGGCAAATATGCGGCCCGGACCCGCGAGGCCGAGGCGGTACAACGCCAAGCGGCGGCGAATTATCAGGCGAGTATCGAGAATGCCTTCAAAGAAGTGGCAGATGCCTTAACCAACGTAGCGCAAAGTGCCGCCGCGGCAAGCGACCTGCAAATTAAGGTCGAAGCGGCGCACAATGCCCTGCGCCTGTCCGATCTGCGTTACAAGGCCGGTTATTCGGAGTATCTCGAAGTGCTCGATTCACAACGCACCGCCAATGCCGCCGAACTGGCCCTGGTTCAAAACCGCCAGGCGCAACTGGCATACAGCGTCGATCTGATGAAGGCCCTGGGCGGCGGCTGGTCGCCCAAAGACGACGCATCCATGGTGCAGCGCTGACCCATGGTCCGCAAAACCAAAATCGAGACCGAGCAAACGCGGCTGCAGATCATTGCCGCGGCGCGCAAGGTCTTTGCCAAACGCGGCGTCAGCCGCACCACCTTGGCGCAGATCGCCAAGGAGGCCAACATGTCACGCGGCGCCATCTATTGGCATTTCAAGAATAAGCCCGAGCTGTTCTTCGCCATGATGGAACAGGTGTCTTTGCCCCTCATCGACAGCATCGACGGAACACTGCCCGAGGATAATCCGGGAGATCCCCTGCGCGGCGTCCAAGCCAGCATGAGCGAAATCCTGCGCCTGCTCAAGGAAGACGTTATTGCCCGAACCACCTTCGAGATCGTTACCCTGAAATGCGAATATGTCGATGAATTCGCCTTGCTGGACAGCCGCGTCATAAAAACCGGCTGCGCCTTCGTTAAAAAAATGACCCGCGCCTATGAAGACGCGAAAAAGCGGGGTTTGTTACGCAAGGGAATCAACCCGTCACAATGCGCTTTGGATAGCTATACCTTCATGAAGGGACTTATCCAACTGTGGCTTTCAGATGTAGACGGCACGGTTATCCGCGGCAAGGCGCAGTCCCTGATTGCGGCACACATCGCCCTGCGCTACAAATAGATTTTATAATCCAAATTTTTTTGCGCGAATTCGGTACCGGCCTTGCTCGCAAGGCCTCGCCCAGCGGAAGGTTGCGAGTCCGCGATCCATAGTCCGATATGCATTATTCTTCGTCGCGCGGCACCACCCGCGGTTTACGCTGTTCGTCCACCGCCACGAAGGTCAGGATAGCCTCGGTAACTTTGATGCATTCATCTTGCTGGCGGTTGCGTTCGGCATAGACTTCCACCCGCAGCGTCAATGAAGTGCGCCCGATGCGGGTCACCTCGGCGTAACAACTGATGAGATCGCCCACGAATACCGGTTGATGAAACTCGAAGGAGTTTACCGCCACCGTCACCACCCGGCCGCGCGCGCGGCGGTATGCGGCGATGCTGCCGGCGATGTCCACCTGCGACATGATCCATCCGCCGAAGATATCGCCGGCGGCATTGGTATCGGTGGGCATGGCCAGCACGCGGATGGTGGGTTCGCGGTCCCGGGGTAAGGGGTCCATGGTCATAAATAGCCATCCTCGGTTTCAGTGTCCTTCATACAGCCGTTCGATGTCATCGTGAAAATAGGCGATGATCCGGCCGCGGCGCAATTTATGGGTGGGCGTCGACAGGCCATTTTCCACCGTCCACGGCGACAAACTCAAGGCCGCGCGTCTAATCTTGGCATAGCCGGGGAATCCGTTGCATTGCCGGGCGATGCGCTGCAAAACCCAGGCCTCTGTTTGAGGCTCGTGCAGCGCCTGCGGGTCCACCCCGATTCCGTTCGCGGCACTCTGCCACTGTTGATCATTCAGCACCACCAGCACGCTAAGGTAAGGTCGACCTTCGCCGATGACCAATACCTGTTCCACCAGCGGATCTCGGGCGATGGCCGCCTCCATGTCCGCGGGCGGCACCTTCTCGCCGTTGGCGAGCACGATGATCTCCTTTAACCGTCCGGTGATGTAGATATGCTTGTCTTTGATGCGCACCTTATCGCCGCTGTGCAACCAACCGTCGCGGTCGATCAAAGCGGCGCTGGCCTCGGGCTGATTCCAATAGCCCATGCATACCCCGGGACTGCGCACCAACAACTCGTCATCATTGCCGATACGAACCTCCACATCCCGCAATGGGATACCCACGCTGGCGGGGTCGTTGTCGTCAAAGAGATTGGCACTGATCACCGGGCTGGTCTCGGTGAGTCCGTAACCCTGCAACAACGGCATACCAAGACCGATGAAGACCCGCGCCACATCGTTGGACAGCGGCGCGCCGCCGCAAATCGCGCCACGCAGGCGCCCGCCCAACTTGGCCATGATCTTGCTGGCTACCAGGGCCTTCAGCAACGGCCAAAACAGTTCGGATATGTGTCCCGCGGCGCGGCCTTGCAGATGTCGAAAACGTTGCCACCCTACCGCCACCGCCCATTCGAACAAGCGGCGCGACACGGCTTTCGTCGCCAGCCGTGACTGGATCTTGGCATAGATCCTTTCGAAGATGCGCGGTACGGAGATCAGGATGGTCGGCCGCACCGTCAACAGATCTTCCGCCAGCAAGGGTATGGCGCGGGCATGGGCCACCGCCGCGCCGGCCATCATGGGAAGGTAATGGCCGACGGTACGCTCAAAGGTGTGGGACAAGGGCAAAAACGATAAAAACAAATCCTCGCGATATACCGGCACACTGTCAAGGCAGGCATGGGCATTCCATAAAATATTGCGGTGGCTGAGCATCACCCCTTTGGGGTGGCCGGTGGTGCCGGAAGTATAGACGATGGAGGCCAGTTGGCCTGGACGACATGACTCGACCCGGAATTCATGGCCGAACCCCGGCAACCAATCCGCTAAACTGCGCATACGTTCATCATCGGCCGCCGTCAGGTGCCGTAAACTGACAATCCGCTTCACCGTAGCCAGTTCCCCGCTGACCATGCGCAGTGACTGCCATTGTTCCTCACCCTCGATAAGCAGCCACTTGGCGCCGGCGTCACGCAGAATATAGGCGGCGTTTTCGGCGTGGTCGACGGCATAGAGTGGGACCACTACCAAGCCTAAACCGAGGGCGGCCTGTTCGCAGCACACCCATTCCCGGCAATTGCGCGCCATTATGGCAATGCGATCGCCGGCGGCCAGGTCTTCTTGAGCAAAGGCCGCCTGCCAGCGTCCCGCCGTCTGCGCCATCTCGGCCCAGGAACTGGGCTGCCAGGCACCTCTATTTTCGTTGTAATAAAGATAGGCGGGGGAATCGGGCGTGCGGCGTACCCGCTCGCGGAATAACCCCGCCAGACTGACGGCGACGTCCGGGGAAATAATATCGAGGGTTCCGTCTGTCATGCCTCTTTACCAGCCTCTTCGCAGCACAGCTCAGCTTACTATATCGACCGGAACGGAAGACGACCGTTTTATATATACCTTTTCGGGCGTCTCTGCGCCCTAGTTTAACCGCGGCGAAAGATGGAAAAGAAATTGGCGCCAATACATTAAGGAAGGCCCGTACCCTATGTTTATACTACTAAAAGAGTCCCAAAAAACCTTTTTTTCTGGCGGGATAGGTCTTCAGAACCTGCACAATATCGTGGTGGCCAGCGGCCTCCGCCAGGCTGCGAGCCTGTTCGCGCTTCAGATTGCGGACATCAACGTCCGCGCCGCGCTCCAACAGCAATTGTACGATTTGCTTATAGCCGCCCGCGGCGGCCAGCATTAACGCGGTGTTGCCGCGTTCATTTTTCGTGTCGACTTGAGCCCCCGCCGCGAGCAGGCGCTGCACTACCGCCGTATGACCGCCGTCCGCCGCCAACAGCAAGGGGGTATTCCCCTGCGCAGTGACATGCTTGATGTCGCTGCCGTTTTGCAGCAAGACCGTCACCGCAGCCGCGTGACCTTGTTGCGCGGCGCGGGACAAGGGGGTGTAACCGTCCTGGTCGGCCATTGCGTTGGTATGATGATCCGTCAGGGTCTCCAGCGCCTCCACCGTACCGTTATCGGCGGCATACCACAAGGCGCTGCGACCGGTATTATCCAAGGAATCGAGACGTGCGCCGTGTTTCAACAACATTCGCAGCAACGAGACATCGCCCCGCAGCGCCGCCATCATCAAGGGTGTCTGGCCGTTGTTGCGAGCCATATTTACATCGACACCGGCGTTCAATAAGGCGCTTACCGCCGGCTCATGGCCGCCTGTTACCGCATACAATAACGCGGTTTCACCATTGTCCTGTTGCAAAGCGGCCGCCGCGCCGCCGGCCAGCAGCGCATTCACCGCCTCCAGGCGACCATATTGTGCCGCCCACATCAAGGACGTCTTGCCGTTACCCTGTTTGTCATTGGGATCAGCGCCCTTGGCCAACAAGGCCTTGATGATGCCGTCGTAACCGCGCCATGCCGCACGACTTAGTGCGGTATGCCCCTCTTCATCGCGCAGCCCGATCTCCACACCCTTGGCCAACAAGGCCCGAACCACATCGTCTTGACCGCGCCAGACGGAAATCATCAACGGCGACCAACCCTGGTAAGGTCGATCGCCGTTCGCCAATACCGGTTCGGGCTCAGCCTCGATGATGGCGGCGGTTTTTGTCTTTTCCTGTCCTTCCACTTTTGCGCCGGCTGCGACGAGGCGAAAGACGATATCTTTGTAGCCGCGCGACTGCGCATACTGTACCGCAGTCCAGCCACGCTGATTCCGCGCGTTGATATCTGATTTGGCTTTAAGCAGGTCGCCCACCGCCTCAACATCCCCCTGGGTTACCGCCAGCAGTAATGGCGTATTGCCGTTTGCGTCGCTGGTCTTGACGTCGGCGCCACCGGCCACCAGACGTCTGACTATGTTCTCGTGACCTTCCCGCACCGCCAAAATCAAGGCGCTGTCCTGATAACGATCCTTAATGTTGGGATCGGCTCCGGCGCGCAACAACATATCCACCACATCGTCATGACCCGCCTCCGCCGCTTCCATCAAAGGTGTACGACCGTAACCATCCGCGGCGTTGATATCGGCGCCGCGCACGATCATTGCCGGCACCTGGTTGGTTTCGCCCCGGCGCACCACATCCAGCATTTCCTGCGCCGTAGGTTTGGCAGCGTTCGCGATCTCGCGCAACTTGGCGACGGCCATATCATATCCCTGAGCGGCCGCCAGCTTAAACCACTGCTCGGCCATAATATGATCCAGATTTACGCCCCAACCGTTGTCGTACATCATGCCGAGGTTGTATTGCGCCTTGGCGTATCCCTGATCCGCGGCACGCTTTAACCAAAGCACCGCGGCCTCATGGCTCTTTTCAACGCTGGTGCCCATGCGATAAAAGCCCGCAAGCCGATATTGCGCCTCCGCATTGCCTTTTTCCGCCAAAGGCTTTAACAATTGCACGGCTCGCGCGTAATCCTTAACGCGCACGGCGATATCGACTTGGTCCAAGTTGCCGCCGAACGCTGATAAGGTCAGCGCCAGAAATAAACACAAAGAGCGGGTTACAAGGATGCCGCTATGTATAGATATAAGCTTTTTAGTGATCGATCCATCCATTCTCAGGCCGTTCCATACTTGGTTTCCACCTCGATACCGATGGTCTTTAGAAATGCAGTGGGCAGCACGCCGCCAGCGCAGACGATAACCGCGTTGTTGGGCAGATCAACGCACTGGCCATTATGATCCAACTTGACGCCGTCGGAGGTGATCTCCCTGACTTCGGACTGCAGCATCACCCGCAGGCGACCGGCAGCCGCCGCCTCTTGCACCTTCTGCCGATTCTTCTCCTTGCTGCGGGAAAAGGCCGCGGCGCGATACGACAACGTCACGGTGGTATCCGGTTCGGCGGCGATACAGGCGGCGGCCTCCAAGGCGCTGTCTCCACCGCCCACCACCAGCACATGCCGGCCGCGATACTGTTCCGGATCGATTAAGTGGTAAACGACTTTCGACAAGTTCTCGCCCGGCACGCCGAGCCGGCGCGGCGTGCCGCGCCGCCCGATGGCAAGCAATATTGCGTGCGTCTGGTAACTGCCGCGGCTAGTCTTAACGCAATATCCGTCACCACTTTTATGAATCTCTTCCACACGCTCGCCTTCATTGATCTTAAGACCGGTCTTGCGTTGCACTTCTCGCCATAGGGCCAACAACGCCTCCTTACTCGTCTCGGCAAGTTTTACCTTGCCAAAAAGGGGCAGATTCATGGGCGCGGTCATGACTATTTTGCCGCGCGGGTAATGCGCCACCGTGCCGCCCACGTTGTCCTGTTCGAGAGTGACGAAACGCAATTTGCTTTCCATAGCCGCCAGCGATGCGGCGAAACCGGCGGGGCCCGCACCCACGATCACCACATGCAATCCTTGGCCTTTGCCGATGCCCCTCAATTTAACGATGGACGCCATGGCCTGCCGGCCTTGCTCCACGCTGTTGCGTATCAAGCCCATCCCGCCCAACTCACCGGCAATGAAAATACCGGGCACGTTGGTCTCAAAAGTGGGCTTGACCAGGGGGATATCCACACCGCGTTTTTCCGTGCCGAACACCAGGGTGATGGCGTCTTCGGGACAAGCGACTACGCAGGCGCCGTGACCTACGCAGGAAGTCGGGCTGATCAGCTCGGCCTTGCGATGAATGATGCCCAGCACTGAACGTTCTGGACAGGCGCTGACACAGGAACCGCAACCGATGCAGCGCAGCGGATCAATCACCGGATGCAAAGAGGGAGGTTCGGTTAAGCCATCGCGACGCGACGCGTCGCGCAAAGCAATCATCCGCTCCTGGCGGACATTGCGGCGGCGCAGGTACAGCACCCATATCATCAGCATGGGCGCGAAGTACATGACAAGTTTTAAATCGTTGGCTGTCAGCACAGCTGTCACTCTATATCTAGCGTCAAATAACAAGTGCGATATTCATCACGCCCCGCACATAAGCGTTTCGGCATTATAGGGCCGGACATGATCTTCCATTAGCCGTCTCCGTAATGAGACACATAAGTCGTCGATCGGTAACGGCTTGCAAACAGCATGAATTCATCGATACTGCAGGGCGATAAACACCATTTAAGCATCGCTTGGTAGAGCCGTTATAGTGGCATCAGCATACGCCAGCGCAGTAAAAAACGCCTGAATTTTAGAGATTGGAGACACATTTGCAATTCAACTTTTAAGCTTCATTTAAGTTTCATTTAATATAAAGAATAATATCCTATGGGCAATGCGGCGCTAAGATTAAATGAGAAAAAGTCTCCCGCTGTTTCGCAAAAGCGCGGCGCACTTACAACCCGTGCAGGCGTGCGTCAATCCCGATGGGATGGATTAGGGTCTGCGCTGTTTTTCATCGGGGTATTAATTGTGTTGTACCTCGGCTGGCAGGACCGCAACAGCCTGCGCCTGACCGCAGAGAGCGGGATGGGGTATGCCTTGGGCATCATCGGTGGCTTATTAATGTTGCTGCTGTTGCTCTATCCCATCCGTAAGCGCGTTGCATTCATGCGGCGCTTCGGGCCGGTCAAATGGTGGTTCCGGACTCACATGATTCTCGGCATCGTGGGACCGGTCACTATCCTCTATCATTGCAATTTCAAATTGGGCGCGTTGAACAGCAACGTCTCTCTGTTATGCATGATATTAGTCGCCAGTAGCGGCCTGATCGGCCGTTACTTCTACAGCAAGCTGCATTACGGCCTCTATGGCCGCAGGGCCACGGCCCAGGAACTGCGCCAAGACATCTATCTTCTTAAGGATCAATCGTCGTCCCCTCTGCCTGCGGCCTCGCGCCTGGCAATGCAGCTGCACGCCTTGGAAGTGACAGCGCTGGCATCGCAGGACAAGACCGTGCGCGACCCGCTGCGCATCATCGTTTACAACCTGCGCAGCCATTGGATGAGCATCAATCTTGGCAGGCTGCTCAAGGCGGCGATGTATAAACAAGACGCCGCGGGCGCCGCGTGCTTAAGCATCAAGCAGCTCAGGGAAGAACGGCGGTGCCTTACGGTTTATCTGGAAATGCTGCGCAAGGTAAATCAATTGACGTACTACGAGCGATTGTTCTCGTTATGGCATGTGCTGCATTTTCCACTTTTTTTGATGTTGGTGATATCCGGCATCATTCATGTCATTGCCGTTCATATCTATTGAACGAGCCAATGACGTGTTAAGGAATATCCTTGGGACCATTGCCGTGGTTTTTGTCGCAAGTTTCTATCCGACACTAGCTGCCGCCTCGAGCCTCGAGACTTTGATCATGCCCGGCAAAGTGATCAACGGCCATGCCAAGTGGGAAACGGCCTGCGAGAAATGCCATGAACCCTTCAGAAAAACGATGCAGAATAGCATTATGCCTCGACTGCCATAAGAAGGTCAAGGCGGATATCGATGACAAACGGGGATTCCACGGCCGCATCAAAAACATCAAGCAATTGGCTTGCAAGATTTGCCACACCGAACATATAGGCCGCGATGCCGACATCGTCCATCTCGATACGGATACCTTCGATCATCAACAAACCGATTTCCCCCTGGAAGGCGCGCACAAGGGGCTGGCTTGCGCCAGATGCCATAAAAAAGACGGCAAACATCGTGACGCGCCTTCGGCATGCAATGACTGCCATCACAAAGATGATCCGCACAAAGAGCGTCTTGGTAAAGAATGCGACAAGTGCCATAGCGTCAAGGCCTGGAAAACCAGCCGCTTCGACCACGACAAGACAAAATTTCCTTTGCAAGGAAAACATAAGGAAGCAACATGCAACAGCTGCCACCCCAATGAGCACTATAAAAATCTGGCGACGGAATGCATAGCCTGTCATCGCATCAACGACGTCCATGCCGGACGCTATGGCGACAAGTGCGAAAAATGCCACAAAGAGAAGAAATGGAAAGACGTGATATTCGATCATGACAAGGACACCCGTTATAAATTGGACGGCGTGCACCGCACCATACGCTGCGATACCTGCCATACCGGCAAAGCTATACGGCGTCAAGCTGGCTACCGGCTGTTATGACTGCCATAAGCATGACGACAAGCATGCCGGTCGCTACGGCCGCAAATGCGACAGTTGCCACACCACCCGCGAATGGGGGCACACCGTCTTCAATCATGACAAGGACACCAAGTTTCCTTTGAAGGGCGCGCACAAAGACGTCGCCTGCCAGGACTGCCATCGCGGCGACCTGGACAAGGAAAAAGGTCGTAACACCTGTTTTGCCTGCCACGAGAATGACGACGTGCATAAAGGCAAGGAAGGCAAGCAATGCGCCCGTTGCCACAACGAGCAGCGCTGGGACAAGCGGGTGGTGTTTGATCACGACATGACCCGTTTTCCCCTCATCGGGCTGCATGCCGCGGTGCCCTGCGAGGAGTGCCATTTAAGCACCAGCTACAAGGTGGCTTCCTACGGCTGCGATGCTTGCCACAAGAAAGACGACGTCCACAAGCTTACTCTGGGGAACAACTGCGCCCTATGCCACAACCCCAACGGCTGGCGGGTATGGCGTTTCGACCACAACATCCAGACCGATTACAAACTCGACGGCGCTCACGCTGACCTCCACTGCCGTGTCTGCCATCACGAACCGGTCGCAGACAAGATTCGCCTGGCGAAGACTTGCGGCGCATGCCATCAGCATGACGATGTTCACAACGGCGGTTTCGGCCAGCAATGTGAACGCTGCCACACCACCAAATCATTCAAACAAATACGATTCACCGGTCGGAGGAAATCGCAGCCTTAAAAAGGCTTTAGGCGACGGCGAGTTACCACGAGATATTCAACAACTATTAAGCGATAAAATTTATGGCTATCAATCACGACTACATAAAGCCAGGTATAACCCGGACGGGTATAGCTTGTCTGTTGCTGGTCATTTTCAGCGGTACAACCTTCGCCGCATCGCGAATCAATTTCGATCACTTCGCCACAGGCTTCCCCCTCAACGGCGCCCACCTGCGTCTGGATTGCGAGAGCTGTCATACCCGCGGGGTATTCAAAAGCACCCCTACTCAATGCGTCGGCTGCCACAACAGCGGCACCTTGGTCGGGGCATCGAGCAAGTCCAGCAAGCATATTTTTAGCAGCGATAATTGCGAGGCCTGCCACACTACTGCCACTTGGGCCGTTGCCGTCAGGATGGACCATAATGAAGTGCGGGGAATTTGTGCCAGTTGCCATAACGGCCTTACCGCCACCGGTAAGGCCACCGGCCACATCATTACCAATGCTACCTGCGATACCTGCCACACCACCGGTAATTGGACGACTACACACTTTGATCACAGCAATGTCACCGGCACTTGTGTCTCCTGCCACAACGGCAACATCGCCACCGGCAAGAGTCTGAGACATATCGCCACCGGTAATAGTTGCGCGGCCTGCCACACCACCCGCGGCTGGAATCCGGTGACGCGCGTCGATCATGTCGAGGTTATCGGGACCTGCGCCAGTTGCCACAACGGCACTAAAGCCACCGGCAAGAACGCCACTCACATCGTCACTACGGCGCAATGCGACATTTGCCATACAACTACCGCGTGGACGCCGGCGCACTTCGATCATTCCGCGGTAAGCGGTTCCTGCGCCACTTGTCACAACGGCACCACCGCCACCGGAAAGAACGCCAAGCACATCGCCACCAACAACAACTGCGATGCCTGCCACACTATCCAGGCCTGGAGTCCGGTGACGCGCGTCGATCATACGGCGGTAATCGGCAGTTGCGCCAGTTGCCATAACGGCACCACCGCCGGCGGCAAGGATGCCAAACACGTCAACAGCAGCAATAATTGCGACGCCTGCCATACCACCAACAATTGGACGAGCGCGGTAGTCGACCACAGCGCGGTGATCGGTGCCTGCAGCAGCTGTCACAACGGCACCACCGCCACCGGAAAGAACTCCACACACATCGCCACTACGGCGCAGTGCGACTCTTGCCACAGTACCCTGGCCTGGATACCGGCCCGCTTCGATCACTCCGGCGTCACCGGCAGTTGTACCACTTGTCACAATGGTACCACCGCCACCGGAAAGAACTCCACACACATCGCCACCACGGCGCAATGCAATCTTTGCCACACCATCACGGCTTGGACGCCGGTTCACTTTGATCACTCCGGGGTCACCGGCAACTGCAGCAGCTGCCACAACGGCAGCACCGCCACCGGCAAGAACGCTACGCACATCGCCACTACGGCGCAATGCGACACCTGCCACACCACTACGGCCTGGACTCCGGCGCACTTCAACCATACCGGCGTTACCGGCTCGTGCTCTACCTGCCACAACGGGAGCAGCGCCACCGGTAAAAATAACGGCCACTTCATCACTACAAAGGAATGCAACGTCTGCCACACTCCCACGGCTTGGACTCCGACTTTTAACTACGTTCATATCTCGGGAAATTATCCCGGCGATCATAGAGTCGCTCTCACCTGCACTTCTTGCCATTCCACCAATAGCGAGACCGTGCCCTGGCGCAGCCCAGCGTACACGCCTTACTGCGCTGCTTGTCATGAAAAAGATTACAAACCGAGCGCACACGGTGGCAAGTCCGTTGCAACCAACAAGGATTGCTATGGAAGTTGCCATAAACACCGTGTCACAGACAGAAGTTTTGGGGGGTAACAATGTTAAGGAAATTGTTGTGGGCCGCTGCACCCAAAAAACTGGCGATCGCCGCCACGGCGGTGGGCGCATTGACCTTATTACTTACACTCTCATTAAAGGCCCAACCCACCGGCGGGAGGGTTCTATCTGATATCACCGTAAGCGGTGACGCTGAGTGCAAGACGGCGCAGATCAGTTTCAATTATCCCATACGCTATGTCGCTCACTTTCCCCAGAAAGAAGGAATCGAACTGCGTATCCAGTTGAAGCTGCTCGCCGTCAACCCTTCGGAACAACCGGATTTGCTAAGGCGTGAAGCATTCTCTCCAACAGATGATGCAGCGCTGCTAAATAACGTAACGTACGAGGGTGATCCGACGGGAGGCGGCCCCTATCTCAGCCTGCAATTCAGCCGTACCGCGCATTTCACCGTGGCGCAGGGCACGGATTTCCGCAGTATGAACGTCTCTTTCAGCGTTGCCGCGGCGAGCTGTCCCGGAATGACACATTCAGATCCATAACTGCCGCCAGAATTCCAGTCATGACACATGTGATCGCCACTAACATTTGGTGTCAGAGCATTTCCGAAAAATCGACACCATCGGCGAGCATTTCCACAGATCCATTTTTGCATTTTCTCATCGTTGCCGCGGGCAGCCGGGCGATGAAAAGAATAATTGCTCTGATACTTTCGTTGGTGTCGGCTCAGACAATGGCCGAGGTCAAAGTAGACGGGGTGCAGTATACGGCCGCGGCACAGTCAAGCCGTTTGGTGTTGAGCTTTACCGGCTTACCTTCCTATAAAGTCTTTACTCTGGAGAATCCGCCGCGGATAGTCATCGATCTCAGCGACGCACGCTTAACATCCACGCTTCCCAAGGTGAATCCCCGTAATGGCCTGGCGCGAGGATTGCGCAGCGGAATTCGCCACAGTCACGATTTGAGGATGGTACTGGAAGTAAACGAAAATGTAACGGCGGGAAGCACTATCTTGCAACCCTCGAATAATCGGGGATATCGCTTGGTGATCGACCTGGTATTGCCGGGCGCCGCGCCACCCGCCGCTCATGAAACCGCCCTAGCGGCGACCGATACGCCTCCCGCGCCAAACGCTGAAGTCTTCGCCCAGTTGATGGAGGACGCGCGACAGTCAATGGCGAAAAATGATTACGGTCGCGCAATCGCGCTATACACCAAAATATTGGAATATCCTGATCACGCCTACCGCCAGGATGCACAAGAGTTCCTCGGACTCGCCCGGGAACGTAACGGTCAATTGGCTCATGCCAAGGCCGAATACGAGACCTATCTGCAACTCTACCCCGAGGGCGAAGGCGCCGCACGGGTACGGCAACGCCTGACAGGTATGCTAACCGCCCAGGCCCCCGCCAGGGAAAAACTGCCCGAAGAAAAACCCCGGGAGATTCCGGCGTCGTGGAACGTGCGCGGCGGCTTCTCGCAATACTATCGCCGTGACGTCAGCACCACCGATGCCGCCGGCACCTCGGTCAATCAATCCGAACTTGATACGGATATCGACGTGATTGCCCAAATGGTGAAACCGGACTACCAAATGCAGGGCCGTTTCACTGCCGGCTACCGTAACGACTTCATCGACGGTTCTTTCAGCAATCCGCTACGCATCAGCTCGCTGTATGTCGACGCATCCGACAGTCATCGCAAAACCCTGGGCCGCATCGGCCGGCAATCCCAGAGCCGCGGCGGCGTGCTGGGCCGTTTCGACGGCCTGCTGCTCAGCCGCCAGCTGAACCCCACCGTCAAGCTCAATCTGGTAAGCGGCTATCCCGTGGACAGCAGCACCATCGACAAGATCGCCACTGACACTCAATTCTACGGGATCAACGCCGATCTTGGCACATTCGCCAACGCCTGGGACTTTAATGTGTTCGCCATAGAGCAAACCTCCGAAGGTCTTTTGGATCGCCGCGCCGTGGGCGGCGAGATGCGCTACTTCCAAACGAATCACTCCGTCTTGGGGCTGGCGGACTATGACGTGTCCTATCAAACCTTGAATATGATATTGCTGTTGGGTAATTGGCTGTTCGTCGACAACACCGCCCTGAACCTGGTATACGACCAGCGCAAGAGTCCCATTTTAACCACCCGCAATGCCCTAATCGGTCAAACCGACGCTGCGCTCACCGCCTTGGCGCAACACTACACCGAAGATCAGATCCGGGCGCTGGCACGGGACCGCAGCGCCGACAGCCACAGCTATACTGCCAGCCTCGCTCATCCTCTCGGCAACAAATTGCAAATCGGCGGCGATATTACCCTCTCCATCTTATCCTCCACCCCGACTTCCGGCGGCGTGGACGCCATGCCGGCCAGCGGCAATGATTGGTCTTACTCACTTCAAATCATGGGCAACGATCTGGTAAAGATCGGCGACATCGCTATCATCGCCGTGCGCCGCAACACTAATACTACTTCAGATACTACCTCCCTGAATCTCAACACCCGCTACCCCATTGACCAAGCCTGGCGCATCAACCCGCGTCTACTCATCGACCATCGCCACTTCGCCACCGATGGCAGCACCCAATGGACCACCTCCCCTTCCGTGCGGGTAAATTACATGTGGCGCAGGGATTTCAATCTGGAATTTGAGGCCGGGGGCGAGTGGTCGAGCCGCGACACCGCCGGCACCACCGACAAAACCACCGGTTACTACCTCAGCATCGGCTATCGCGCCGATTTTTGACGGACGAACTCTTGCGGTTTACACCCCGGCCCAGAAAGGATCGGGGTGAAAGCGGTCGCCGTAGGCGAGTTCCAATTCCTGCAAACGTTGTTGCCCGCGCACCAGACCGGCGGCCTGCACGTAATGCAGGGGGCCGCCGCGGAACGGCGCGAAGCCGGTGCCGAAGATCATGCCGGCATCCAGCAGATCCGCATCGGCCACTACGCCCTCCCGCAGGCAGGCCATGGCCTCGTTGAAGTAGCGGAACATCAGGCGGTCGGTGACATCCTCCGGACCGCGGTACGTCTTATCGGGCTTGACCGTATCCGGTTTGCCGTCCTTGTAACTGTAAAACCCCTGACCGCTCTTGCGTCCCAAACGGCCGGCGGCCACCAGTTCGCGCAGACGATCCGGCACCTTGCCGTGCACTTGCGCGGAGAGGATCTCCGCCACCGACAGACAAATATCCAGGCCCACGGTGTCGGCCAGGAGGATCGGCCCCATGGGCATACCGAAGCGGGTGGCGGCCTGATCGATGACCGCTGCCGGCACGCCCTCGGATTCCAGGGCCACCGCTTCCAAGAGATACGGCATCAATACGCGGTTTACCAAAAAGCCCGGCGAACTCTTCACCGGCAAGGGTAAACGATCAATGCGGCGCACAAAGGCGGCGGCCTGCTTGGCGGCATCGGAAGAAGTCGCCGCACCGCTCACGATCTCCACCAACTGCATCTGCGCTACGGGATTGAAGAAATGTACGCCCACCAAACGTTCGGGCCGCGCCAGCGCCCGGCTCAAGGTCTCCAGCGGGATGCTGGAGGTATTGGTGGCCAACAGCGCGTCGGCGCGGATGATGGGCTCGATCTCGCGATATAACCCTTGCTTGGCATCGATATCTTCAAAGATCGCCTCGATGACTACATCGGCGCGCCGTAATCCAGCGCCGCACTTGTCCGGCATCAAGCGATCCATGGCAGCCTGCACCAGTCGCGGCACTTTAAGTTTCTTCTTATAGAGATCATGGGCGCGCTTCATCACCCGAGCCAACGATTCGGGATTGCGGTCCTGTACCGTCACCTGTAATCCGCGCAAGGCGCACCACGCCGCGATATCGCCGCCCATGACGCCGGCGCCGATGACATGCGCACGCCGCGGCGTGAAATCACCCCGCCCCAGGGATTTGAGGCGCTCCTGCAACAGGAACACCCTCACCAGGCTCTGCGCCGCCGCGCCGGTGAGCAGTCGCGCTACGGAACGCCCCTCTTCCAACATCATGCGCTCGCGATTGCCGCCGTGTTCCGCCCACAGACTAATGATTGCGTAGGGCGCCGGATAATGTTCCAGCGCCGCCTTTTCCGCAGTCTTCCTGCGCAGATATGCGGCGAGCAGCGGCCGTATCGCGCCGCTGTTGCTGAGACGTCCCGGAAATTTAGGTTGATGCGGTAAGGGCTGTTCTTCCACCATGGCCGCCGCGGCGCGGCGCAATTGCCGCAGCGGCACCGCGTAATCCACAAGCCCCATGCGTTGCGCGTGACGCGCCTCCACGGTACGGCCGCTAAGCATCAAGTCCATCGCAACCGGCGCACCCACCAGGGGCGGCAGACGCACCGTGCCGCCGAAACCGGGATGAATGCCCAGTTTCACCTCCGGTAACCCTAAACGGGTGCGCGAATCATCTTCCGCCACGCGATAACGGCAGGCCAAGGCCAGCTCCATACCGCCGCCCAAACAATAGCCGTGGATCATCGCCACCGTGGGAAAGGGCAATTTCTCAATGCGATCCAAGACGGACTGGCCGCGGGTGATAAGTTCCAGGGCCTGATCGTAGTCGCGGATGGCGGTGAATTCCTTGACGTCGGCGCCGGCGATGAAACCGCTCTCCTTGGCGGAGAGGAAGATCAGTCCCCGCGGCCGCTCGGCGACGATGTGATCGATGATGAAGTGCAGTTCTTCCATGACTTCTTTGGAAAGCACGTTGGCGTTGCCGTCGGCCTTGTCGGCATACAACCAAGCGATGCGAGTCGCATCCATTTCCAAGCGCCAATTTCTATAGACCTTGTGCTCGGTCATATTCAGCCCTCCCTCTCCACCAACATGGCGCCGCCCTGTCCGCCGCCGATGCACAGCGCGGCGATCCCGCGCCGCGCATCACGCTGACGCAGCACTTGCATCAGGTGCAGGACGATGCGCGCGCCGCTCGCGCCCACCGGATGGCCGAGGCTAACGCCGCCGCCGTCCACATTGAGACGGGCAAGGTCTATGGACCCTACGGCGTGGTCCCAACCCAGCTCTTCGCGGCAGTAAGTTTCGTCATTCAAGGCGGCGAGCACCGCCAATACCTGGGCGGCGAAGGCCTCGTTGATCTCCCAATAGTCGATGTCGTCGACACTGAAGCCGCCGCGTTGCAACAGAGGCGCCATGGCGTTAGCGGGACCGAGGCCCATTTGCGCCGGATCCACTCCCGCCCATTGGCTATCCACCAGCCGTCCCAACACCGGCAGCCGATGGCGATCGACCGCGTCCTCGCTGGCCAGGATCAGCAGGGCGGCGCCGTCGGTTACCTGGGCGCTGTTGCCGGCGGTGACACTGCCGAATTTTTTATCGAACACCGGTTTCAAGCCGGCGAGCTTGGCCATCTGGGTATCGCGGCGCAGACCGTCGTCGGCGGTATAGACGTTGCCCTTGTTGTCGTAGAGCGTCTCGATCTCGTTGAGCCGTCCTTGGTCCTGCGCCGCGGCAAGACGGCGATGGCTCTCCATGGCGAAGGCATCCATCCGTTCGCGGCTGATGTGAAAGCGATAGGCGAGATTCTCCGCGGTCTGTCCCATGTTCAATCCCACCAAAGGATCGGTGAGACCGCGCAACAGACCGATGACCGGCGCTAAGTAGGCGAGACGCAGCCTGGTAAGCGCCTTGATGCGCGCGCCCGCGGTGCGCGCCGCGTTCCATTGCCCCAGCCACGCCACCATGGCCTCCCCGAACAACACCGGCGCGCGACTCATGGCCTCGGTGCCGCCCGCTAACACCAGCTCGGCGCGGCCGTCGGCGATATCGTGAAAGGCCGCATCCAAGGCCTGCATGCCGGAGGCGCAATTGCGCTGTACCGTCCAGGCCGGGATGCGCTCACCGCAACCTAGGCGCAGCGCTACCAGGCGGGCGATATTGGCTTCGTCGGGACCGGGCATGACGCAACCGAGGATCACTTCGTCGAAGGTATCGGGTTCGAAAGGCTGGCGCAGCAGCAGCGGCCGGCCCGCGCCCACCGCTAGATCGGACGCACTGAAAGGCCCCGGCGCGCCTTTCGCCTTCAACTGCGGCGTGCGCGCGCCGTCCACGACATACACGGGGCGGCCGCTGTATCTCGCATTGCCTTCAGACATATCGTTGCCTCCTTAACAGGGATTCGATCTTCGTATCAAACACCGCGCTGCGCCGACCGCGGCAGATTTTCCTTCGGAAAATCGTCCACACTGATGACCTCGCGCCGCAGGGTCTCGGCGGCGCGGAGTTGCTCGGCGCCATGCTGATCGATGATATCGCGCTCCACCGCCAGATCGATGAGGGTCGCGATGGGCGCCTTGGGCAAGGCGCCGTTCTTCACCGCATTGTTCAATACTTTTTCCGCCGCATCCGCATGTTCGATCTGTGCCAGCGCCGCCTCGATGCGGCCTAGAGGTTCGTGCATGCCGCTCGGCACGAACATGCCGGCGGTCAAACGATCCCGCGCCACGGAGGGAGTCAACAGCAGATTGGCCGCCTGATATCCCAAACGATCGCCGGGCGGGGCAAAGCGTTTTCCCAGCGGAAATATCCATGCCCGCACTATCCAGCCCAGCCAGCGCACCGGAAAATTCTTCAACAAAACGTCGAGACTCTCCTGAATTGCATGGAGCGCGTCGTCGCACGCCCATTGCACCAACGGCCAATCGGCGTCGGGACGGCCTTGGTCCTGAAATCGCTTCAACACCGCCGACGCCAGATACAAATGGCTCAATACATCGGCGAAGCGGCCGGAAAGTTTTTCCCTGCGCTTGAGCGTGCCGCCCAACACCAGCATGGCTACATCCGCCGCCAGGGCAAAGGCCGCGCTCATGCGGGTGATGTGTTGGTAATAACGGCGGGGTTGACCGCCAGCCGGCACGCCGGCAAACCGTGCGCCTGTCAACCCCAGCCACAAGGCGCGCACCGCGTTGCTGAGGGTGAAACCGAAATGCCCGAACAAAGCGGCGTCGAAATCCCGCGAAGCGGTATAGGGATTCTTTTCCGCCACCGCCTGCATCTCCTTCAGCACATAGGGGTGGCAGCGCACCGCGCCCTGGCCGAAGATAATCAGACTGCGGGTAAGAATGTTGGCGCCCTCCACTGTGATGCTGATGGGAATGGCTTGATAGGCCCTTCCCAGGAAATTGCGCGGCCCCATACAGATGCCGGTGCCGCCCTGCACGTCCATGGCATCGTTGACGATGCGCCGCATGCGTTCCGTCAATTGATATTTCACGATGGCCGAGATCACCGAGGGCTTTTCGCCGCTGTCCACGGCGCCGGCGGTCATGGTGCGCGCCGCGTCCATCATATAAGTAGTGGCCGCCATGCGCGCCAGCACCTCCTCCACGCCCTCGAAGCGGCCGATGGGAGTCTTGAATTGCTTGCGGATCCTGGCGTAGCCGCCGGTGGCGCGACACACCAACTTGCCGGCACCGGTACTCAGGGCCGGCAAAGAAATAGACCGTCCCGCCGCCAGACTCTCCATCAACATGCGCCAGCCCTGGCCGATGCGGTCCGCACCGCCGATCACCCATTCCATGGGGATAAAGACGTCATGACCGCGGTTCGGTCCGTTTTGAAAGGCGATATTGAGCGGGAAATGGCGGTTACCGATCTCGATGCCGGGGGTAGAGGTGGGAATCAGCGCGCACGTGATGCCCAACTCCCGGCGCTTTCCCAGCAAGCTGTCCGGATCATAGAGCTTGAAGGCCAGGCCCAATACCGTGGCCACTGGTCCCAGGGTGATATAGCGCTTCTCCCAATTGAGGCGGATACCCAAAGTCTCCTCGCCCGCGAATTCGCCGCGGCACACGATGCCGGTATCGGGGATGGAACTGGCATCCGACCCCGCTTCCGGTCCGGTGAGCGCGAAACACGGCACCTCTTCGCCGCGGGCGAGGCGGCCGAGATAGTGATTCTTTTGTTGCTCGGTGCCGTAATGCAGCAGCAGCTCGGCGGGACCTAAGGAGTTGGGCACCATCACCGTCACCGCCGCGGCAATGCTCCGGGTGGCGATCTTCATCACCACTGCGGAATGTGCCAGCGCCGAAAAGCCCAGGCCGCCGTAACTCTTGGGGATGATCATGCCGAAGAAACTGTGTTCCTTGATGTAGCCCCACACCTCGGGCGGCAGATCGAAATCTTCCTGATTGATGCGCCAATCGTCGAGCATGGCGCACAGCGTCTCCACTGGACCGTCGACGAAGGCCTGTTCTTCCGCGCTGAGGCGCGGCGGCGGGGTATCCAGCAATTTGCGCCAATCGGGCCGGCCGCTGAACAGCTCCGCGTCCCACCACACCGTGCCGGCCTCGATGGCTTCGCGCTCGGTCTGCGACATGGCGGGCATGGCGCGGCGCAACAAGGGCAAGAGGCGATCACTGATGTAGCTGCGGCGCAAGGGCGTTACGGACAACGCAATCAAGGCTGCGACCGTCAACCAGCCCGCTATCAGTATGAAGGCGGGCAATGACCACAGCACCGTAGCCACGGCCATCAACGCCGCAGTGACGATAATCGCGACAAGCAATGAAACCCGCCGATAGGCAAGCGTCGCGAGCACCACAACCCCCACGATCACCCACATCGCGCAGATCATGAACAGCCTTCCTTTTTGCCGAACATCATCGCCTTCCCCGTGGATGACAATTCCGCTTGCGCTGTGACGCCGCCGCCGGTTTGTGCCGCGTCATCCCGGTCATTGTCCAGTCCGGTCTCCGGCGGTGCGGCAGCGGGGACGAAGCAATCGTTTTCATCGTTGCAGATCACGCCGTCATTATTCCAAGGCAGGCGCCGGTACGACGCCAATTCATTCAAACCCAGGATGGGGTACTTAATGATGTCGAAATAGGGCGAGTTGTCGAAATCGCGGGGCGTGTAGAGGCGGGGATTGCGCTTAAAAAGCTGCAGTTTGCCGTCCGCGCCGCGCCGCACCAAGGGCATGACGGGATAGTGGATCTCGGCGAAGGCCGAAGCGATCATTGACGAGCACACGGTGCGGACGGGGATGCCGGCGTGATATTCGAATAAGGTGGAACGCCAACGCCGCGGCAAGACACCGTAGGGAAACATAAAGCGCGCCAGGTCCACCAGTTGGCGAAAGTCATAGTCGGTGCCCAAATGGCGCGCGGAGAATTCGATGATGCGCCGGACATCCTCGGGCGATAAATTATGCGGCCGGCAGATACGCAGATGTTCGCCGCGATACTTGCTCAAAGGATTCACCAGGGTACCCTCGCCGAGCAGGGCCTCGACGATCAGTTGTTCGTCGGGCTCCCCCGTGTAGAATTTTTGAATCAAGGCACGCAGCTCAGGGTCATCGATGTCCCGCAAACGCCCTATGCACAGGGCGGAATGCGTCCAGAGGGTCTGGGTGATGCCCTTGATGATATCGCTGACGCGGCTGCGCCCTTCCAGCAGCAGCACGTCGCAGGGTCGGACTTCCAAGGCCAAGTGTTCGAAATCGCACAGCGGCATCTCCGGCCGATCATGCTCATGCACCAGCCAGGCGGTGAATCTCTTGATTATCCTGCTCCGCAAGCCCACGCTACCGCCTCCTAGACGCCGCTAACATGGCGGCCTCACGATGCCTCCCTGTTCACCCCGTCGCGCCACTTATTTTGCACACCGTATAGACGGCCTGAATCATTGTACTTGCGCTCAGTAATGATATCGGCACAGACGATATTTTTAGATATGTCGAGATGTTATGTTCCAAAGCCCGTCGCGTCCAGCGAATTATCTCCGGACTATTCCTATAAGATCGGGCTGCAGATAGAATATTCTACAATCCCATGCGTGACGCGCCGACAATTCGCAAAAGGCAAAAGATATTAAGCGCGGGAGAATCCAGGAGCATGGCCTGCGTTGTGATGATGGAGCATGAGAAAAGGGAAATCCTGGAACAGCTCCGAGAGCTGGGCCGTGATCACATTCAAAGCAACTATCCAAGTGCGCCACTGACGGCACCGCTTGGTTTGGTCAATCGAGTCGGGACCTGTCAATCCTGGTCGAAACTGATGGCAAGGCCCCGTTGTGAAAGGCCTTTTCCTAGAATCAATTGGTTCTTGCAACATTTACAATTGCCCGATTTAAGGCCATCATGAGAACACTTTCCACATAGGCGACCCAAAATCCGGCGTATTTGCAGGCGCAATCCAGCTGCCTTGACGCAACGAGCGCCTAGTTGAAGTCGATATTCGCCGCCAACAAACCCGCTACTCCGTCCCATCCGACAAAGGAGACTGTAATGTTGCGCGAAAGCCGGGAGTATGAACGTAAACCGCTCCTTACCCTCGAGCAGGAAGGGATATTCTTCCTCGAAGGCGAGGGTAAGCGCTATAACTTCGATAAAGTCAAGGATGTCTCGGTATCCGGCGCCGGCGTGCAACTGTCGGTGCCGCTGTTACCCACCAGTACCGTAGTGCTGGGCTTTGACCAAGAAGATTTTCAGGTGCGGGTGCAAGGCGCCGTAGTGTGGTGCCAATATATCGAACCGCAAGATCCCATAAACGGCGATAGTTATCGTATGGGCATACGCTTTAATCCCCTCGATTTAAAAAACAGCTCCCTGCTATTCCTCGCCTTACGTGAATTTATCGATCCCTTCGGAGCCGATTGAGAAAAATATCGATTCCGTCACACACCGCCTCTCCCTCTGCTCAGAAAACTCGGCTCAGGCCGATAGTAAACATGACGTAGGATACTTCTATTAAATTCAGTTGCGCGGCGATCCACCAGCGTGAACGGATGTGAAGATTTATTCACGACACAATGCGCCCACCGAGGATCTCACACGGCGTGCGCAGTAATTTAATTGCATATTCCCTGTTTCTAACAAGCGAGGTAGCATGTCTCAAGAAAAGCGCCGTCATACGCGGCTTGCAATCCATCTTCAAGAGATGGACGGGTTTTTTCGCCTGCATTTCAACGGCGAATGGTATCCTCTCACCGAAGTTCACGATGTCTCCATCTCGGGCATGGGAATTCGGTTACCCGTCCCCATCAACCCGGGCACGCCATTAAAAATCGGCTATATGTCCCGGGACTTTGAAATCAATCTGCCTGCCACCGTACACTGGTGTCGAGACAAGTCGCCCCACGACGATTCCGCCGGCGAGGGCTACCGCATCGGCATCGAATTCGAGACAGGCAACATCAACGACAATATGCTGATGTTCATGGCCATCCGGAAATTCCTGGATCCTTTTACCTGAACCGCTCCTATTTACATTTACAGTTTGCAACCCCTACGTTTACCAGTCCGTAAAGTACATCCCCTCTCACTAAGCTCGGCGGATAGCTTTTCATTCGAGCCCGGCCCGACGGCGATGTAAAAGAAATATCCACCGATGGCTCGGACGCGCGATCACCGTGGCCGCAACCCCGCCGCTACAGCGCTACGCTTATCAAACATCTCAGGCGCGGGCTATGATCGCAGAGCGGGCGATAACCCTCCCGACATCCGGTTTTCGACGTAAATATCTTTTGCCGAGGTCATGGCAGTGGGCGGACGATCGACGATTGCCGACGCATTAACGCCCGGGTCAATAAAGGTTAAAAGCACTTTTTGCCCAGCCTGTTATAATTCGCGTCGCGCCTATGATCCGACTCCACACCTATATCACACTCTTCCAGCAACCCGAGGCGGGCAGTAAACTCGTGCATGCTATGACGACATGATACAAGCCCAGATTGCATGGCGCGCGGCACTGATACTGGCGGTAGCCGTAGGCTTTTTCTATAACATCAACACCATCCCGCTGTTCGATCTCGACGAGGGCGCCTTCAGCGAAGCTACCCGCGAGATGCTGCTGCGCGGCGATTTCATCTCCCCCTATCTCAACGGCGTGCCGCGCTTCGACAAACCGGTGTTCATCCATTGGTTGCAGGCGGCGAGCGTCAGCATGCTGGGTCTCAACGAATTCGCCCTGCGCCTGCCTTCGGCGCTGGCGGCCAGCCTGTGGGTGGCGGCGATTTACGCCTTCCTGCGCATGGTGAAGGACGAACGTACCGCCCTATTCGCCGCCATCGCCATGGCCGCCTCCCTGGAAATTCCCGTCATCGCCAAGGCCGCCATCGCCGACGCGGTGCTCAATCTGTTCATCACCGCCACCATGCTGAGCGCCTTCCTGTTCCACCGCGACGGCCGACGGCGCTGGCTCTATACCAGCTTCGCGCTGATGGGCTTCGGCTTTCTTACCAAGGGGCCGGTGGCGGTGTTAATTCCCGCCGCCTCCACCGCGCTGTTCTATCTCAGCAAGGGCGATTTCCGCGGTTGGCTGCGCGGCGCCTTCAACCCCGTCGGCATCGCGATCTTTCTCGCCGTAGCCTTGCCGTGGTACATCGCCCAGTATCTGCAACAAGGCGACGCCTTCTTGCAGGGATTCTTTCTCAAGCACAACATCGACCGCTTCCAGGACGCCATGGAGACCCATAGCGGCAACGTCTTCTATTATCTTCCGGTGGTGCTGCTCGGCGTGCTGCCCTACACCACCCTGACGCTCACTGCCCTGACCCGCGTCAAAACATTGTGGCGCGACGATCTCGGACGCTTTGCCCTGATCTGGTTTTTATTCGTCCTTATTTTTTTCTCGTTGTCCGGCACTAAACTCCCCCACTACGTGGTCTACGGTTACCCGGGCTTGTATATCTTGATGGCCCTATGCGGCGAACGCTGGCCGGCGCGGGGATGGCTGTTGTTGCCGCCGCTATTGCTGTTCTTGGGCCTGCTGTTCCTGCCGGCGCTGTTCGGCCATGCGCTCCCCTACATCCGCGACGCCTTCGTCCGCGACATGCTGAGCGGCTACGCCGCTTACTTCACACCGGCTTATCGGATATTTTTCCTGGCCGCCATCGTTCTCACTCTATATTTCATCGCGGAACCGCGCCTACCCAAGTCCATCAAACTGTATACCTGCGGCCTGCTCACGGTGTTCGGCGTGTCGGCCTATGTCTTGCCGGTGGTGGCCGGACTGCAGCAAACCCCCATCAAAGAAGCGGCCCTGCTCGCCAAACAGCAGAATTACACGGTGGTCATGTGGCGCCTCAACACCCCCAGCTTCGATGTGTACAGTGAGCGCTTGGTGGAGAAACGCGAACCCCGCCCGGGCGACGTGGTCTTGACCAAGGCCATCTTTTTATCGCAACTTGGCGAGGTGGATGTGCTTTATCGAAAAAATGGGATAGTCTTGGCGAAATTACCGCCCGACGGTACAACGCCCTAATAATCATCAACTCAGTCGGGCCTTATGGATCTCACCAGCCTTCAACCCCTTCTGCATTGGCTCACCGCCCATCCCGGCTGGTCCGGACTGGCGGTGTTCGTCATAGCCCTCGCCGAATCCATGCTGCTGGTGGGGCTGCTCTTTCCCGGCACCATCATCATGTTCGGCATCGGTACTCTGGTGGCGGTGGGTGCCCTGAACCTGTGGGCGACACTGGCCTGGGCCGCCGCCGGCGCGGCGGTGGGGGACGGCTTCAGTTTCTGGCTGGGCTATCACTATAGAGACCGGCTGCGCGTGATGTGGCCGATCCGCCGCTATCCCGCACTCATGACGCGCGGCGAACAATTCTTCCGCAAGCACGGCGGTAAGAGCGTGCTGTTCGGCCGTTTCGTGGGACCGGTGCGCCCCGTCCTCCCCGCCGTGGTCGGCATGCTGGGCATGCGACCCGCCCGCTTCGTCACGATCGACGTGATATCGGCCATCGCCTGGGCGCCAACTTATACCCTGCCAGGCGTCTTGTTCGGCGCCTCCATGGGCGTGGCCTCGGAGATTGCATCGCGGCTCACGGTGTTATCGCTGACGATGGTGGTGACTCTGTGGTTCACCGCCTGGCTGGTGTACCGCATTTATTTATACCTGCAACCCCGCGGCGCCCGGATCGTGGAACGTCTGCTCACCTGGGGCGACGCGCATCGCTATGCCGGCAAGGTGGTGACCTCAGTGCTGGATCCCGAACAATCGGAGGCGCGCGGCCTGGCCATCCTTGGCGCCGCGCTGATCAGCATCGCCCTGCTGCTGGTTACCGTCGGCCACCGCCTGTTCGGCGCGCAACTCACCTTGACCAACAACGCCTTCTATCATTTGCTGCAAGAGCTGCGCGTCCCCTGGGCCGATCGCCTGATGGTGTCTTTCACCGAACTGGGCAGCGGCACCGTGCTGCTCAGCGTCGCCGCCGCCGCCGCCCTGTGGCTCGCCTGGCGCCGGGTGTGGTTGGCGGTGGCCCACTGCGTAATCGCCGCCGCCTTCGCCGCGATCCTCACCATCGCCCTCGACTGGAGCCGCGCCGCTCCTTTGAGCAGTTTCGGCGCCGCCTGGGCCAGCGGCCCGGCGGTGATGAGCGGCGTGCTCTATGGATTACTGGCGGTGATGATCACTCAGGGACTGAGCGGCGTGCGGCGCTGGATCCCCTACGCCGTCGCCGGCATGCTGATCGTCGCCATCAACCTGTCGCAACTCTATCTCGGCGCGGTGTGGTTGTCGCAAGCGGCTGCCGGCACGCTGCTCGCCTTGTTGTGGGTGGTAATCCTCGGCGCCGCCTATCGGCTGCATGCCACCGTCCCCGTGGCGCCGCGCGGCCTTACCGTCATCGCCCTGTTGACATTGATCGTCGCCGCCTCGGCGCAGAACCGCATTAACTACGACCGCGACCTGGCGCGCTACTCCCCGCAACGTTCCATGACCGACCTTGCCGCCGCCGCGTGGTGGACGTCGCAATGGCAAACCCTGCCGCCTTACCGCATCGACCTGGAAGGCCACGGCAAACAACCCCTCACCGTGCAATTGAGCGGTTCCCTGCCGCGGCTGATCGATCAACTCAAGGCACAGGGCTGGCAAAAACCGCCGCCTCTCACTGGCCGCAACGTCCTGCAGTGGCTGCGCTCCACGCCGGCTTTGCACGATCTGCCGATCCTGCCCCAGGCCCACGACGGCCACTACGACATCGTGCGCCTGGCCCGCGTCACCGCGAATCCGCAACAAATTATCGTCCTGCGCCTGTGGTCGTCCAACTACGTATTGCACGACCCCGACGGCAAAATATGGATCGGCTCGGTCACCTTCGTCCAAGCCTCCACCCCCATGCCGTGGCTCACCGTACCCATCACCGGCAAAAACTTTGATGAGCCGCTGAAAACCCTGCAGACCAGCCTGACCGGTCTGGAGTGGAAGATGGTGCAGCGCCCCCGGGAAGCGGACATGCCGTGGAACGGCACTGTCCTGCTGATACGCACCCATGGGATGTCGGATAGGCATTGACGTGAAAAACCGCGCCTTCCAACAACGCCTCAGCTGCGCCTGGTCCGGCCTGCGCAGCGCCTGGCGCAGCGAAGCCAGCCTGCGCACTCAGATCATGATGAGCCTGTTGTTGCTGGCGGCGCTGCTGATCCTGCGCCCCGCATTATTGTGGTGGGCCTTGTGCGGCGTGATGGTCACCCTGGTCATCGCCGCCGAACTCATCAATACCGCCATGGAAAACCTCGCCGACCACCTGCACCCCGAACAACACCCGCGCATCAAGATCGTCAAGGACTGCGCCGCGGCGGCGGTGTTGATCTTGAGCATCGGGGCATTGTGGGTGGCGGTGCTGATGCTATTTTCGACGGTTTGATTTTCGCGCCGTCACAAAGCACGATCGTCTTGGCCAAAACTCATCATTCGATCTTCAAGGTTATTGCGGAACAACTTGCAACCCTTATCCCGACGAGCGGATGCGGGACTATGGCGGCGGGGCGGGGAACTCCAAATGCAGCGGCATGGTACATTATCGCCAGAATCAGGCGATGAGCGCATGAAGAACTGGCTGCAACGGTTTCACCCGCGGAATCTGTATCTCATCCTCCGGGAAATCGACCGGGAGACGGAGCGCTCCCCTGTCCCGCCGGAACGATTCGACACTGCGCCCGCCATCGCGCTATTGACGGCGGCGATGTGCCTGCTGTTTATCCATTACCTGAAATATGCGACGTCGTTCCACACGCTGCTGGAGTTCTACGCCGCCGCCGCTCATAAAGGGGCTGGTTTCCTGTTAGAGCTGCAGCGCGATCCGTTCTTCGATTTGTACAACTACGCATGGTGGGGATGCATTCACCTGATCGGTTATGTGGCGATCCCCGTTCTGGTCATCAAGTTGCTACTCAAGCAACGGGTGATGGACAACGGTCTGCGTCTGGAGAACACGCGTCATTATCTCTTTTGGTACGCCGCACTGGCGGTCCCCATCGTGTTTTTCGCCTACTTCGCCAGTTTCCGCCAGGACTTTCTCAACACCTATCCCTTTTACCGGTTGGCCTTCCGTAGCGGCTTCGATCTGCTTGCCTGGGAGGCCATCTATCTCAGCCAGTTCGTGTTCCTGGAATTTTTCTTTCGCGGGTTTTTGCTGCACGCCTGCCGTCCCGCCTTTGGCGCCAACGCGGTGTTCGTGATGTGCGTGCCCTATCTGATGATCCACTTCGCCAAACCCTGGCCGGAGGCGACGGGGGCCGTCCTGTTCGGTATTTTCCTGGGCATGCTGGCCTTGTGCTCGCGGTCGATTTGGGGCGGCGCGGCGGTGCACATGACGGTGGCCTTGAGCATGGACATGCTGGCCTTGCTGCAACGGGGGCACTTGCCAACGCACTGGTGGCCGACGTAATGAACCGACTGCGCTGGCCGCTGCTGTTGGTGAGCGCCTTCTTTACCGCGCTGTTCATCGCCTGGCAGACACTGAGCAGCATCGATTTTCTCTATCCCCTGTGGCACAAGACGCTGGATATCGGCGACACGGTGCGCGTCTATGGTCCGCAAAATCGCAATCGCCGCGGTTTCGAACGCACCACCGGCCGAGAACAAGCCAGACTGTTCGCCGCCATCGTGCGCGCGGTGGAGAGCGGCGGGCGCGGCCTGGAGGACCTGGAATATCGCGACGCGCAAGGCAAACCCATCGACCTGCTGCTGACCCGTCCGGAAATCGTGCACTTGCGGGATGTAGCCCGCCTGGTGGGCGCCATGCGGATATTCGGCTGGGTCTGTTTAATAGTATTCATCGCCGTTGCCGTATCTTTGCGGCTAAAGCCGGCGCCCAGGAGTACGATGAAAAAATATCTGTTCTATTTCGCCGGATTTATCCTGCTGAGCATCGGAGCGGTGGTGGCTATGGGCGCGAAAACCGTCTTCTATAAGGTACACACCTGGATCTTTCCGCCCGGCCATCAATGGTTCTTCTTTTATCAGGACTCCCTGATGACTACCCTGATGAAGGCGCCGGTGCTGTTTGCCGGCATCGCGGCGGAGTGGCTGGCGCTGACGGTACTGCTATTTGCGCTGCTGGTTGCGGTGTGCGCCAGAATCGCGCCTGGGCGGGCAAGGATAATAGGATGAAAGCGTGCGGCACGCATACGTTGTAATGTTGCGCCGCGCTACGCTCACCCAAGCGGGATACTAATCGGCCTTGTGCGCCGCCGCCCACTCTCGCAGCGCGGTCAGCGTGTTTTCGACATGCATGTCCGGATGGAGGTCGGTGTAGGTGTAGATAATCTCGCCGTCGGGGGCGATGACGTAGGAGGTGCGGTTTGCATACTGGGGTTTTGCGGTCAGGACCGCGTCATAGGATTTCATGATGCTCTGATCGGCATCTGACGCCACCGGAAATTTGCTGCGGCACTCGCTGACCGAGAATTTGTTGAGCTTCTCGATATTGTCATGGGAGACGCCGATAACGGTCGCGCCGAGGGCTTGATATTTGCCGATGGCTTCGGCGAAATCGTGCGCCTCAATGGTACAACCTTTGGTGAACGCCGCCGGATAAAAGTACAGAACCACCGGCCCGTTCTTCAGGGCGGCAGCCAGCGAGTAAGTAAACACCTTGCCGCCCAGAGAGGCCTGGGTAGTGAAGTCGGGGGCGTGTTCTCCGATATTCAAGGCGCCATAGGCCGGCATTACGGCCAATGCCGCCAAGAAGCCAAAAGCGGTTAGTGATTTCATTGCGGGCACTCCTCTCGGGCGGGAGTGCCTATCATATTCCATTCCGGCAGTCCTGTTTAATGGTAATAATTCATGGACTCTCCGGCAGATCCGCGCTTCCCTATTCATTGTTGCAAGTGAATGAATAGCGGATATCCTCCTTCGCTCCGGCTTCACTGCGGCGCAACGGCGGCGGCGGCGCGCAGGCGATGGATAGCGCCCGTCCGCTGCCGGGATGGCGGAAGCGCAGCTCGGCGGCGTGCAATTGATATCCTGGGTCGCCGGGCAAGACGCGGCTACCGACGGCGGGCAGACCGCCGGCGGCATAGAGCGGATCGCCCACCAGCGGATGACCGGCGGCCGCCAGGTGAATACGAATCTGGTGCGGCCGGCCGGTGGCGATCTGTACGTCGCACAGAAAGGCGTCCTCGCGGCGCTCGATGACGGTGACATGGGACAAGGCCGGTTTTCCCTGCGGCGTGGCGGCGTGAATCGAGCCAAGCAGGGCATGCGCTACCGGGCCGATGGGCGCAGCGAGGGTCATCACATCCCATTGCGGACACCCGCCGGCAAGGGCGCGGTAGCGCTTGGCCACTGCCGGTGTCGACCACTGCCGCGTCAATAATGCGCGGGCGCGACGGTTGCGGGCGCACAACACCACGCCCGATGTCCACCGTCCCAGGCGATGCAGGGGCGCGGCATCGGGCGCATAGGATTGCACCTGATGCAGCAATGTCGCCTGCAGAAAATTAGCGCCGGGCAGCGTCGGCAAACCCGCCGGCTTAGCGACGGCCAACAAGTCGCCGTCTTCATAGAGCACGCTAAAAGAGCAGGGCGCGTCGGGTTCGATCCAGGGCGGGCGCCGCCATACCAACTCGCCGCCACTGCGCAACACGCAGTCGGCCCGCGCGGGCCGGCCGTCGACGAGCACCTGGCCGGCGTCAATGCGCGCCGCCCATTCCGCCCGGGTGGAATGACGATGCCGCCGGCTGAGATAGACCAGCACGGTCTGCGTGTGGGCATCGGGACCCAGGCGCTCGCGGTATGCATAACCTTGGTTAAGTCGGCCGTTCGCGGCGGGCAAAGACGTCGAGCGCGATGTCATAAAATCTTCAAATCCACCTGGCATGTTCTCCGGCGGGCATTAAACAACCGTTCCCGTCCATTGGGCAACGCAGCGCGCAGGTTATCAGCTTATCCCGCTCTCACCCAACCCGGACTTCGTCTCCTATTCTATATAGAGTGTATCACTGACGGAACGCGTGTCATAAAGCTATGAACTCGGTCATGCATGTCATTTACCGTCATAAAACACCGCGCAACACGGTAATGATGGGGCTTGCCTTGCTCCGGGATATCGGTAATCCTTCCACACGGAAGGCTACGGGATTTAATCGCCGCCGCCGCGGCTTGACGGGAATGAACACGCATGAATAAAACGACGGTGTGGTTGATGATTGCAGCGATTATCTTGGGCGGCGCCGCGGGATATTTCTTCCAGTCTCGTCATCGCCAGGAGGCGCCGGTGCTACCCGCCGCCGCGCCCAAGCAGGAGGAGCCGCCGCCGGCGGATAACGAACCCCTTACCCGCTTCCCCGTGCCGCCATCCGCCACCGCGGAGAGTGAACCGGCGGAGCCTCTTCCTACGATGCAGGAAAGCGACCCCGCCCTATTGGAGGCACTCGGCCGAATAGTCGACCCGAATCGCCTGGGCGAACTGTTCGTCGTGAAGGACATGATCAATCGTTTCGTGGTCACCGTCGATAACCTGCCGCGCGCCAAACTGCCGCTGCGCACGCTTCCCACCCTGCCGGTACCGGGAAAATTTCTGGTCATCGACAAGGGCATCGGCAAGGCGGAGATCGCCCCCGACAACTACAAGCGCTACGCGCGCTACGCGGCCTTTTTCGCCGGGTTGGACAGCCGCAAGATTGCCGCCGTCTATTTTCATTTCTATCCCTTGATTCAACAAGCCTACCTGGACCTGGGATACAAATCGTCCTATTTCAATGATCGGCTGATCGCGGTGATCGACGACCTGCTCGCCGCACCGGACGTCACGGATCCCGTGCCGCTGATACAACCGTCGGTGCTCTATAAATATGCCGATCCGCAACTGGAGGCCCTGTCATCGGGACAAAAGATTATGATACGCATCGGCCGCGACAATGCCGTGCAGGTCAAGGCGAAGCTGCGGGAACTGCGGGAAATCTTGACGAAGCGGGATCTCAATCGCTGATTGCATTGTCCGCATTGCATGAAATCATGCCATGCTTATAGACCCGTTTCACCCATGAGGGTCACAGCTATCTCACCAGATTAACGGCTGCGATACAGCGGTTCGAGCCCGACGTCCTGGTCCTTGGTCTTATTCCGTTTCTTGGTTTTATACGCGGTGAATTGCCGCCACAAGCCCTGCCCCTGCCATGATGCCGCCGTTTGCGCATAGAGCGCGCGGTCCAATTCTATCAAGGTAGCGGACAAGGGAGCCGGGCAAAGTCGCGCCACGGCGGTGAGACTGATAGGGGGATGCTGCGGCCAGCGGCGGCGCGCCCAGGCGAGCACCGCGCCCTTGGTCCGAGCGGCATCATTGGCGAGACAGCTTGCCTGCAGCGCCTTTTCCAGGCTGCGCAGGGATTCTTCTTCCTTTGACGGCGCCGCCGGCGCGATGGACACGGTACCGCGCCTTGCCCGCCACCACCAGGCGGCCAGCGTCGCCAACCAACCGAGGCCGAGCAGCAACGCAATCCAAGGCCAACGACCGGAGGTGGAAGATGGCTGGGGCAAGGCTTGCGGCGGCGTTGTGGCGAGCGGCGCGGCTTGCTGCGCAGGCTCCGGCGAGTTCACCAGTGGCATGGGCGAAGGCGCATTGCCGCCTATGGAGGCGGGGAGGACGGTGAAGTTGCGAGCCGGCAATCTCGCCTCTTCCATTTTATCGGTGGCAGTGTTCCACCACGCGATCTTGACGGCGGGCAGGGTAATTTTGCCCGCCCGGGTAGGAATGTAGGCAATCTTCTCGGTGCGCAGTCCGGTCACGCCCGCACTACCCTGAGTGTCTTTCAACGCCGGTTGATCCGGATATTGTTTGAGTCCGGTGATGGCGCCGTTATCGAGCGCGGGCAACTGGGAGGCGGTGAGACCGTCGGCCATGACGGCGATGGTACGCGTCACTGCTTGGCCGACCGTAAATTTTGGCGGGTACGGCGACCAGTTCTCGTCCAGCTCCAGGCTGCGAGCCGGCAACCATTGGCCGCCGTGAAAGGCAGCGGGGATGGGTTTGACGTCAATGCGCTCGGCTTGAGAGCGCAGCCGTTTGTGGCGGACGCTTTGATTGAAGGGGTCGATGGCGAAGAAACCACCGCCGCCACCCCCCCGTACGATATCGCCGTCGAACACCACCGGTGCGATATCGATACCACCGCTCTTCTGCGGATAGATGGCATAACTCCGCTCGATGACGTCATAACGCATACCGTTGCGCTGCGTTTCAAAGCTTTTATCCTTACCCAGCTTCTCCACCACGGCGGTATCGCCGGGCACCGTCGGCTCCGTCAGTGTGGAGCCGTTGGCCAAATTCATCGCGTGATAGAGGCGAACGGTGTAGATAACCTGTTGCTGTACATAAGCGGTCTGCGGCTTGACGCTCACCTCCAAAAATAGGTCGCCGCCCCCCGCCGCGGCCCGGGCCTGACTTGCCGGCGTCACGGTTATAGTCATGGGCTGACTCTGTTCGCCGCCGACACTGATGGATGGAATCCGCAATTGACCGCTATGTTTCGCCATCAAGCTGATCCGCCATTGGGTCTTGCGGGTCATCGCGCCGTTGTCGATGACGATACTGCTACTTTTGCCTTGGCCCTGCACATCGAAATCCTGGCGCAACACTGATAAGTCTGGGCTGCCATTCACATCGCTGCCGGTCTCCAGCGTCAGGGTGAAGGATTCGTCCTCGGGCACCGGATTGCGGTCCACATAGGCCTGAAGCGCAGCCCATACCGGCAACGGGCTCATAATAACTAACATCACGACTATCATGGTCGTCATTCGCGTCAGCTTACATCTCACCATGGTTTCGCCTCGCCTTGCTGCGCTTGATACTCACGCTTGTATTGATATTCAAACTTGCGGCGCCACAAACCGCCCGGATCATCGGGGATGCGCCGCAGCCATTGCGCCGTGGCCTGGTCAGACTCGCTCTGTGGCGGGACGCCCTCGGTGGACGTTTGCGCCTGCGCGTCGTTCTTGTCGCCAATGTCTTGCCGCGCCCGCTCGCTCCCTTGCGCGTCCCTTTTTATCGCGCCGTTGCGTTGCCCGGGCGATTGATCGCCCGATTGTTTCCGCGGCGGCGCAACGGACCTATCACTCCCCTGCTGCGACTTCGTCGGGTTCGCGGCTTGATCCTTGCCCTGCGACCCATTCGCCTGCTGTCCCGATCCTCGCTGTTGCTGTCCTTGTTTGCCGCTTTGCTGTTGGCCCTGTTGCTGCTTTTGCTGCCCGCCGGCTTGCTGTTGCTGCTGCTGTTGTCCGTTGCCGGTTGATTGGCCTTGCTTTGGCTGCAGCCACTTCTTCACCAGGTCGCGATTGTAGGCGGCGTCCTTAAAATCCGGGTCGCGCTTCAAGGCATCTTCATAGGCGCCGAGGGCCTCTTGATACTTGCCGAGATGCGCCAAGGCGTTGCCGCGGTTGTAATTGGCCTCGGCGTCGGTTTGTTTTGCGAGATCCCGCACCACCGCCTGGTAATCGCCGGCGCGGTAGTGCGCGGCGGCGCGCCATTGCGGATCCTTGAACAGCGTGGCCGCCTGCTGGGGCTGCTGCGCCGCCAGCGCCTGCGCGCCGCGTTGATCGGCGCGTTGCCACAGATCGGACCAGCCGAAGGCATAGGCGCTGTGCGGTATGGGCAACAATACCATAAGGCACAACATCAACAGATAACCGCGGCGGAAGGCCAGGGCCGCAAGGGGCAACAGCGGTATCAGCAACCACGGTCCCGCCTCGCGCCACTGGTCACTCTTCATACCCGCCACCCGCTGCGATTGCAGCGACGGCCAACCGCTATCGAAGGTAGCGATCAGATTATTGGTGTCACTGTCGTCCGTGGCGATATGGCGATAGATGCCATGGCCCTCCGCGGCCAAGCGGGCCAGGGAGGCATCATCCAGTTTGGGCAACACGATGGCCCCGGCGGCGTCCTTGAAGAAGCCGCCATCCGCCAAGGGAATCGGCGCGCCCTCGGCGGTACCCACGCCCAGCACCGAGAGGCGATAACCGGCCGCCACCAATTTTGTTACCGCGGCATGCAACGCCGCCGGTGCATCGTTATCGACACCGTCGGTTATCATCAGCACATCACCGTGCACCGCGCCGGATTGTTGCAACAACGCCTGGGCCTTGATGATGGCGCGGTCGGCGCGGGAACCCTGCGCCGGCATCAGCTCGGTAGTGAGGCTAGACAACTGGCGGGCGATGGTGTCGACATCGTTGGTCAAGGGCGTGACTACGAAGGGATCGGCGGCGTAGACCGCCAGCGCGGTGTCACCCTCTTTGCGTCGCGCCAGGATGTCGCGCAGTTTGAACTTGGCCATCTGCAGGCGACTCGGCTGCAGATCGGCGGCATCCATGGAGCGCGACAGATCGAGCAGTACCACCAGCGCCGAATCGCGGCGGAACACCGGTTGCTGCAATTTATCCCACGCCGGACCGGCCAGCGCGGTGACGACCAGCACGGCGCCGATGGCGGCCGCGGCGATGCCCCAGCCACTGCGCCGGTTGGTGCCGTCCATGAGCAAATACGGCAGCAGGCCGGCATCGACCACCGCCTGCCAGCTACGGCTGGCGCGGCGGCGGCGCCACAGCAGCGCCAGCAACACGGCCAGCGGCAGCAATGCCAAGAACCAAGCGGGGCGCAGAATGTGAAGGCTATGCATGGCGTCCGCCCTGCAACCATAACAGCGGCGTCGCCAGCATCAAGGCCAAGCCCAGCGGCCAGAAGAACAGACTGCGCTGCGGGCGAAAAGTCTGCTTCTCCTGATCCACCGGCTGCAACTGATCGATGACGGCGTAGATCTTGTTCAACGCCGCGCTATCGCGCGCGCGGAAATAGCGTCCACCCGTCGCTTGCGCGATGGCGCGCAAGGCCCCCTCGTCCAGGTCCTGGGAGGGATTGACCTGTTGCATACCGAACAGCGAGGGCACCATCACCGAGTCGGCGCCGATACCGATGGTATATATAGTAAGTCCCTCCTTGGCCGCCAACTTCGCCGCCGCGAGAGGATCGACCTCACCGGCATTGTTGGCGCCGTCGGTGAGCAGGATCAGCACCTTGTTACCATTGGGATGGCGCTGCAGTTCCTTCACCGCCAAACCGATGGCATCGCCGATGGCGGTCTGCTGACCCGCCAGCCCGATGACCGCTTCCTGCAACAAGGTGTCGACGGTCTGGCGATCGAAGGTGAGCGGCGACTGCACGTAGGCTTGCGAACCGAAGAGGATCAGACCGAGGCGATCGCCGACCCGTCGCTTGATGAAGTCGCCGGCAATGGCCTTGACCGCGGTGAGACGGTCCACCTGCTTGCCATCAAGCGTGAAATCCTGGGTGTTCATGCTACCGGAGAGATCCACCGCCAGCAGCAGGTCGCGGCCACTCACCGGCAGATCGATGGGCGCGCCGAGCCACACCGGCCGCGCCGCCGCGCCGACCAGCAACAGCCACGCGGCCAATGCGAGCCATACCCGCCAACGACGCTGCGCCGCGGCGCCAAGCAGCCTATCGCCGCCCAGGGCAAACGGGACGATGGCCGGCACGCGCAGCGCCGCCTCCTCGACAGCGGGCGCGGGCCGCAGCAGATAACGCGGCGCCAGCGGCAGCAAAATCAACACCCACATCCACGGCCATTCGAAGTGGATCATCGCGCACTGCTTCCTTGGCGATGGGCGGGGAGTCGTTTGATCCAGCGCTCGCACAGGTCGATCAACGCCGCCGCATCGACTTCCGCGTGGTGCGCATAGGGACCGCTACGCAACACCTGCCCCACTCCCGACCGGAACGCCATACCTTCGCCGAGCGTGCGGTCGAGGAAGGCGAGCCAGGCCTCTCCGGTAAGCGCCGCCACATCCTGGCGCGGATAACGGCTGACCGCCACCCGGCGCAACAGCACCGACAATTCGCGCAACAACCGCTCCGGTGTCTCGTTGCGCAACCGCGCCAATGCGGTGAGCGCGCCGCCGCGCCACCGATTATGGCGGCGGCGCGCATAGACCGCATACGCAACACTGGCGGCGATAAGCGCCAGCGCCAGCAATCCCCACCACCCCGGCGCCGGCGGCCACCACGGCACCGCCGCCGGCAAATGAATATCGCGCAATTGACTCAGGTCTGGATTCATCGCCGCCTTCCCAGTCCGCGCCGTAACACCGCCAGCGGCTCGGCGGCGGTGGAGAGAGACAGCAGGGTGACGCCATATCCGCGGCAGAGTTGATGCAACTCGGCTTGGCGCTCGGCAAAGCGGCGGCGATAGCGTTCGCGCCGCTGCAAATCGCCGCTCTCCACGTCGACAATGCGGCGGCCGTCGCTGACCCGATAACGGCCCGGCGGCGGCAATTCGGCCTCCAATGGATCGTGGATGTTAATGAGGATCACGTCATTGTGGCTGGCGAGCTGCGCCAGATGCACGCCGCTCCGCGCATCAAGCGCGGCGAAATCGCTGAGCATGACGATGAGACTGCCCGGTTGCACCACCCGGCGCAGGCGCAGCTGCGCCTGCTGTAGCGCCGCGGCGGCCGCGTGTTCATCGTTGCGGTGCGCCGCTTCCCGCCAAGCCGGGTGCTCAACCAAGCTGCGCAGCACATGCATTAACGGCGGTTGGCCGCGTTTGGGGCGCAGTTCCTCATGATGGCGTTCGTCAAAGATCAGCGCGCCGAGACGATCGCCGCGATGCAGCGTATTCCAGCCCAGCAGGGCGGCGGCCTGGGCGGCGCGCACCGCCTTGAAAGCGCCGCGGGTAGCAAAGAACATGGAGGCGCGCAGATCGATCCACAGCAATACCGCCCGCTCGCGCTCCTCGCGAAACAGCTTGGTATGGGGCTTGCCGCTGCGCGCGGTGACACGCCAATCGATACTGCGCACGTCGTCACCTTGGGCGTAGGGGCGCACTTCGTCGAACTCCATGCCGCGTCCCTTGAACGGCGACAGGTAAACGCCGCCGGCGATGGCGCGCACCATCCGCGGCTGCAGCGCCAGAGATGCGCCGCCGCGATGCAGGGCAAGCAGCGACGCCATGCTGACCCGTATCAAGCCGTCGCCCGCGGCGGCCGGCGTCTCGGCAACGGAAGAGGCTACCGATTTGCGGCGGCGCAATGCATTGATCATGGTACCGGAATGAGTGTCAGCAGGGTCTCGATGATGTGATCCGGTGCGCGGCCCTCCGCCTCCGCTTCGTAGCTGAGCAACACGCGGTGGCGCAACACATCGTAGGCCATGGCCTGGATGTCCTCCGGACCAACATAATTGCGGCCGGCCAACCAAGCGTGGACGCGGGCGCAGCGATCGAGCGCTATAGTGGCGCGGGGGCTGGCGCCCCATTGCACCCAGCCGCCGAGTTCGGCGCCGTAACGCGACGGATCACGGGTGGCCAGTACGATCTCGATGAGATAGCGCTCCAACGAGTCGGACATGTAGACGGCCAGCGCCTCGTCGCGCGCCGCCATCAATGTCGTCTGGGAGAGCTTGGCCGCGGCCGCGCCGACAGTCGGCGCGGCGCGGGCCTCGCGGCGCGCCAGTTGCAGGATCTGCCGTTCCGTCTCCGCCTGGGGATAATCGATCTTCACGTGCAGCAGAAACCGATCGAGTTGCGCCTCGGGCAGGGGATAGGTGCCTTGCTGTTCGATGGGGTTCTGCGTAGCCATCACCAGGAACAGCTTGGGCAGGGAATAAGTGGTGTTGCCGACGGTGATCTGCCGCTCCGCCATGGCCTCCAACAACGCCGATTGCACCTTGGCCGGCGCGCGATTGATCTCGTCGGCCAGAATCAGATTATGAAACAGGGGACCGGGTTGAAATTGAAAGGAGCCGTCCTGGGGCCGGAAGATATCCGTGCCGGTGAGATCCGCCGGCAACAGGTCCGGAGTGAATTGAATACGGTGGAAATCGCCCTCGATGCACTCGCTCAGCACCTTGATCGCCCGCGTCTTGGCCAGGCCGGGCGCGCCCTCCACCAGCAAGTGGCCGTCCGCCAGCAGCGCGATCAACAGCCGCTCGACCAGCGTTTCTTGACCAATGATGCGTTGCGATATTTGCTGCTTAACCCGGTGTAAGGCCGCTTGTGTTGCAGAGATCCCCGCCGGTGCCTCCGGCGTTATTGATGCGCTCATTGTCAACCCCGCGAAATGAAAACCTGAATTTCAGTATTTCGTTTGGATTTTCGAGCTGAACCGCCGCTCCGCCTGTGCGCCGTCCACGACAATACACGACATCTTCAGCCGCAGGCCAGTCCAATCCCGGATTTCCGTTAGTTACTTAGCGGTTCATCTTCGGTTTCACGCTTACCGCGCCACGGCCGGGCTCTTTTTCCTTGATCTCGCACCGGACTACGTCGTCCATACCCCCATGAGATTTCATCTCGAGGGTAGACAGAAGCCATATTATCATCCTGGAAAAGACAATTCCCTTTCCGACCATACGACCGACTCGAACGCGGAAAGTTTCAAAGGCCGGCAGCAGTCCCGGTGACCCGGCCGCAACCTCCGCGCATCTAGCCGAAGGTGAACGCATAGGCCTCCAGTCCCGGCGCATCGGTCTGGATTTCCAGCAAACTGTTCCGCGGTGTCTTTTGGTCGACCAACTCATATAAGGTGTTGTGGTCGACGGTGGCGCTTCCCATCGGGGCATCCTTGCCGGCATCGCCGCCGATGGTTTCGCCGTTGAGCCTGATCGAGACATGCACGGGTTTGCCGGCGGCGGCGCCGAGCACGAGAAACACCTTGCGGGCCTTGAAGTTGAGACGCAGCGCGGCGCCGCTTTCAGCGCTGACGATTTTCTCCGCTTCCACACGCCACTTCCCGCTCAAGGCCCAGGCATCTTCGGGGAGAAACGGCGGGAAGCGATAGGCCTCCTCCGCATCGCGATGCACGCGTTCCTTGCCGCCGAAGTTTTCCGCCCGGCCGTAACCCAGATAGGTTTCCGGCGTCTGGCCGGGCGAGTACGACGGCTCTGCCGCCCGCACGGCGGCGCCTTGGCCTTTAAGACCGAGCAGGTAGCGGATGTTGTTCTCCGTCACGGCGTAATCGCCCTCGCCGAAGTGGGTGTAAACCACCCGGCCGTCGCGGTCGATCAGGTAATGCGCAGGCCAATAACGGTTATTGAAATTTGTCCACGTGGCAAGGTCGTTGTCCAGCGCCACCGGATAGCGGATGCCGTACCGCGCGATGGCGGTCTTGACGTTGTCCAGCTTCTTCTCGAACTCAAATTCCGGCGCATGCACGCCGACGATCACCAAACCCCGGTCGCGGTACTTCCTGTCCCAATCGGTGATGTAGGGCAAGGTCCGCACGCAGTTGATGCAGGAGTAGGTCCAGAAATCAATCAGGACTACCTTGCCTTTCAATCCCGCCATGGTGAGCGGCGGCGAGTTGAGCCAGGCTTGTATCCCCGAAAATTCCGGAGCGGGATACGGCCGATCCAGGCCCTTCTGCAAAGCGGGTGCGCCGGACGGCGTTTGCTTTTCACCGGCGGACGAAAACAACGACTGCGCGTCCACGCCGGAAGCAATGTAAGCGACGGACAGCAAGATCAGCGCGCCGAACGACCTGCGCACCGCCTCGGCATGTTTGACGAAGAAACCCAGCTTACTCATGATTTTTCTCCCGGTCAGCGCAATGATGAGCATCGGCACCCCCGCGCCGATGGCGAAAGAGACGATGATGAGATCGCCGGCGAGATCGGTCTGCTCGCGGATGACCTGAACCAGCACGGCGGCCAGGATCGGTCCGGCGCACGGCGTCCATACCAGACCGATGAGCGCGCCGATGGCGACGCCGCTGCCCAAGCCGCCGCCGCCCGTCGCGGCGAGGCGGTTGCCGAAATCCGCCGCGCCCTGCGTCCATACGCTGAATTTTTCCGAGAGCTTGGAGGACAGCAGTATCAGGCCGAACAGGGTCAGCAGCGCCAGCGAAACGTCCTTGACAATATCGAGATCGATGCCCAGCACCGCGACGATCTTGCGCGACAGCAGCGCGAACACCGTAAAAGCGGACACGAATCCGATAATGATGCCGTACGGCCTGCGCTTGCCGCCTTCCACCGATGCCGTCAACACCAGCGGCAGCACCGGCAGGATGCAAGGCGACGCGATCAGCGCCAAACCTTCGAGGAAGGCCAGGCCTATATTTAGCGTGCTCATGTTCAGGCTTTGTCCGGAATAAACCTCAGCGCCACGCCGTTGTTGCAATAACGCAGGCCGGTAGGCGCCGGACCATCGTTGAAAATATGGCCCTGGTGGCCGCCGCAGCGCGCGCAGTGGTATTCGGTGCGCGGCAGGATCAGCGTAAAGTCGGCCTTGGTCTCGATGTGTCCGGGCAGCACATCGAAGAAGCTGGGCCAGCCCGTGCCGCTGTCGAATTTGAACTTCGACGGGAACAAAGCAAGATCGCAGGCGGCGCAAACGTACAGGCCGCCGCGTTTCTCGTGATCGAGCGGGCTCGAGAAAGGCCGCTCGGTGCCTTCCTCGCGCAGGACATCATACTGTACCGGGGTCAACAGCCGTTTCCATTCCGCGGCGGTACGGCTGATCTTCTCAATAATTTCTTTCGACATAGCCCTTGCCGGTAACAGAAATTGCGCCGCGATCAGCATGCCTAAACCGCTCGCCAATTTAATAAAATGTCGTCTGTTCATAGCTCCTCTGCAAAAAATCGGCATCCGCCGTCACTGCCATGTCCATTCATCGATTCGGGCGGAATGCCCAAAGGGTTACATCGCCAATAAGGTCACGCCAACACATGCTTAAAACCGCCTCCAATAGCATTAGCGGGATCTGGCGCCGGCTCGGCCGCTGAACGCCCATTGGAGGCTGTCATCCCCGGATCAAACAAGGCCGCCGCCGCAATTCATTTCATCGGCGACATCGGCATGTCGCCGCCTTTATCCATCATGCCGTCCTGACCCATCTTATCGTCCTTCATCATCTCGTCTTTCTTCATTTGATCATCTTGTCCCATTTTATCTCCCTGCTTGCTCTTTTTCTTGGAGGACTTCTTCTCCATCATCGCCCCTTTATCCATGGCATCCTTGTCCATCGAATCACTATCCATCGCACTGGTGTCCGCAGCGTCCGTGCTCATGCTGTCCTTGGCCATACCGTCCGCGACGGCGTTCTGTGCCAGCGCCAAGCTGCCCAAGGCCAGCAGGCAAGTGGAAAATAAAGCATAATGAAGCTTGTTCATCGTGTATCTCCTTGTAAAGTAAAGTGGCATCATTACCAATGTCGCAGTGCCGAAAGATTATTGCCCCGGGACGGCAATGCATTTCAAAATCCGCGGTGCGGATAGTGTCGACAACCTATGCCGTTGACCCGTGCGTTGGCTTATTCGAACCGCCTTGGAAAAAGGTTACAGCCGGCTTCAATGACCGAGAACATCACAGACCTTGAGGCGTCGATGCGGCAGGCGCTGGAGGGCGACAAGCGCGCCTATGCCGAGCTGCTGCGGGAAACCGCGCGGTTTTTACGGTCTTTTTTGTTGAAGCGGCTGCATCTCGAAAGCGAGGTGGACGACCTGTTGCAGGAGATACTGCTATCCATCCACAAGTCGCGCCACACCTATGACGGCAGGCGCCCGTATAAACCGTGGGCCTACGCCATCGCCAAATTCCGTCTGCACGACTACCTGCGCAGGCACTATGCCGACCGCCTGCGCCTGGCCGTGGAATTGTCGGAGGTGGAAAATGATTTGCGCGAGGATGTAACCGAATCCCCCTTCAATTACGAATCTATCAGCGGGGAAATCCTCAAACTCCCCGAAAAGCAGGCGGCCATATTGCGGATGATGCATCAGGAGGGCTACACCGCCGGAGAGGTGGCGGAGAAGATCGGTATGAGCGAGTCGGCCGTGAAGGTCGCGGCGCATCGCGCCTATAAGGTATTGAGAGCAAAGCTGGAGGAATGATGGGAAACACCGAACAATTGATCAAAGCCCTGAGCGAAGACGCGGGAAAGGTGCGGGCCGCGCCGCATCCATTCACGTTGAGCCTCAAATGGGCAGGCGCGGCCGCGGTCTACCTCGCCGCGCTGCTGGCGGTTTCCGGTCTGCGCCCGGATTTGTTGCACGCTTTCGACCGGCCGTGGTTTGCCGCCGAACTCGCGTCCCTGCTAGGTATCTTCATCGCCACCGCGGTCGGCGCCGCATTGCTGGCCTTTCCCGATCTGCATCAGAAGCGTGGCATCGCCTTTGCGCCGCTGGCGATGTTCGTCTTGTTCCTGGCGGTCATCTTTTTCGCGTGGCACGCCGACCGTCCGCCGGCGCCCTTGCCCGCGCACACCTTTGAATGCACTTCCTGCATCATCCTGGTCGCGCTGCCGCCGGCCGCGTGGACGTTTTATACAATCCGCAAACTGGCCAGCACCCACTACTATCTGGCGGGCTGTCTCGCGGTGCTGTCCGCGTTCAGCATCGGCGCCTTGTGGCTGCGCCTGCATGAAGTAAACGATTCCATCGCACACGTCGTCGAATGGCATTACCTGCCCATGCTCGCCGCCGGATTCATCGGTCTGTGGTTGGGAAAAGTGATATTGAAATGGTGACTTTTTTGGCGATGGCGCGGATAAGGCGCGGCGTACTGTTTCCTTACTGCTCTTAGTGGATTATCTTTGCCGAACCGGCTCCGTCCATTCCGAATCTATAAGGAAGAGGCGCCGCAATCTGCGTCTTGTTAGCTTGTGCTAAGATGAATTCGATCGATGACGTTTTAACTTTTTCAAGAAGGAGAGACAATGTCCAAGATCACTGCCTGGTGCGCCGGTTGGGCGCCGTACTTGTTGAGTCTGCTGCGCATCGTCACCGGCTTTCTGTTCATGGAACACGGCGGCATGAAGCTGCTGGGGTTTCCCGCGCCCATGGGGGATATTCCGCTGCTGTCGCTGATGGGCTTTGCCGGCATACTCGAACTGGTCGGCGGCTTTTTGATCCTGATCGGACTCTTCACCCGGGCGACCGGGTTCATACTGTCGGGCGAAATGGCGTTCGCCTATTTCATGGCGCACGCGCCGCATAGTTTCTGGCCGGTGCTCAACCATGGCGAACCGGCGGTGCTGTACTGCTTTATTTTTCTCTATCTGGCTGCCGCGGGCGGCGGCGCCTGGAGTGCGGACCACGCATTCTGTCATCGCCACAAGCCTGCCGCACCCTGATCCGATCGCTGCTGTTTCTTTTACGGCAATCGGCGACACGCCGCTGTCGATTCAAAGGGGGATCGTTCGATTATCTTATGGCATGATTAGGCGGCACTTATCGCAGAGGAGGACCGGGGATGGTACGCGCAACCAAAAAGTCGGCGACTAAAAAGAAAGGCCAGACCCGCTCAAGGCGCGTCTCGCACCTGCTCCGCTCGCGGCGGGTGCTGGTGATGGTCGCCACCCGCAAGGGCGCGTGGCTGTTTCACGGCGATGCCACGCGCCGCACCTGGCGCGTGGACGGACCGCACTTCCTCGGCCACATCATCAATCATCTGGTGCTGGACCCGCGCGACGGACGCACGCTGCTGGCGGCGGCCAGGACCGGCCACCTCGGCCCGACCATTTTTCGCTCCACGGACCGCGGGCGCACCTGGAAAGAAGCGGCGAAGCCGCCGGCGTTTCCCAAAGCACCGGAGGGTGAAAAGGGCCGCACGGTCGATCATACCTTCTGGCTCACCCCCTGCCACGCCAACGAACCCAATGCCTGGTACGCCGGCACCTCGCCGCAAGGCCTGTTCCGCTCCGGCGACGGCGGCGACACCTGGCAGCCGTTTTCCCACATCAACGACGACCCGCAGTACCGAACGTGGATGGGCAGCGTACAGGACGGCACGCCGGACGGACCGAAGCTGCACTCCATCATCGTCGACCCCCGCGATCCCGCCCACCTCTACTTCGCCATGTCGGGCGGCGGCATCCACGAATCTCGGGACGGCGGCAAGACCTTCGCCACTTTGGTGAAAGGCATGGAGGTGGTGGAGGGGTTCGACGCGGGCAACATCGCCTTCCACGATCCCCATTGCGTGCGGCTGTGTCCCAGCGATCCGGATCGCCTCTATCAACAGAATCACTGCGGCATCTACCGCATCGACCGGCCGTCCAACGAGTGGACGCGCATCGGCAGGAGCATGCCCAAGAAGGTCGGCGACATCGGCTTTCCCATGGTAGTGCACCCGCGCGACGCGGACACCGCCTGGGTATTCCCCATGGACGGCACCATGGTGTGGCCGCGCACCAGCCCGGACGGCAAACCCGCCGCCTTTGTCACGCGCAACGGCGGCAAGAGCTGGCAGCGTCTCGCCAACGGTCTGCCCGAGAGCCAGGCGTGGTGGACGGTGAAGCGCCAGGCCATGACGGCGGACGCGCACGATCCGGTCGGTTTGTACTTCGGCACCACCGGCGGCGAACTGTGGATGAGCCGCGACGAAGGCAAACGCTGGACCTGCCTCGCGCGCAACCTCCCCGAAATCTATGCCGTGGAGACCGCCGAGATTTTATGACACTCACTCTTTTTTGTCCCCTCTCCCCCCGGGATTTATGCCCTTTAGGGTAGAGGGCTAGGGTGAGGGGAGTTTAAAGGAACCATGAAAGTCCTAATCCCCGGCCCACTGCTCTCCTACACAAATCAACGTGAGGTGGATGCCGACGGCGCAACCTTCGCCGAACTGCTCGCCGACCTCGACCGCCGATTCCCCGGCCTGCGCTTCCGCGTCATCGACGAACAGGACCGGATGCGCGCTCATATGCGCTTCTTCGTCAACGGCGAGCAGGTGTTCGATATGGCGCGCCCGCTGCGTACCGGCGACAGCGTGCAGATCGTGCAGGCCCTGAGCGGGGGGTGAGGTTTGTCCGTGGTATAGGCGTCGGGTGGAACCCCGGGAGCCGATGATGACGTCATGCCAAAGTAAGTAACGCTTCTTGCCCGCATTTCCCCCGTTATCTCTCACAATGATTTTCGCATTCGCCGCCGCGAAGCTTGGCGATTATCCTGCTCCCAACCGGGTTGTTAACCCGGATTAAATCAACGGTGTCGGAAATATCCCATAGCTAAAGAATTTAATAGTGAAAGATCACCGAAACTTCCTTTGCTCTCTCCACTTGCGTCGCATTAACCATGTTCGGCAGTCAAGCTTTCAGCATGGCGCGGACCGGATGGCATGCTATTTTCCCCGCGATTTCGCCGCGGCGAGCTATCTCCTACAGCGAGCGCTACTCTTAATCGGCCCGCTGGATTATGATAACCATCAAATGGAGCGGTAATTTTTTGAGCAATTGATGCAACACCCTGCGACCCGCCATCCAAGATGGCGAATGATAGTAACTCTGAAGTGTGTGATAGCAAAGGAGGATATATGGCGGACGATACCATACGCAAAGAAATGGATGCCGTAAAAGCGGACATGGCGCAGCTGCGCGAAGACATTGCCGGATTGACCAACGCGGTCAAAGGCGTCGCTGCCGAGAACATCGCGGGCGCCAAGGCCAAGGCGGAAGAGCGCGTGCACAAGGCATGGGAAGATATCGAGGAACGCTTCGAGAAACTGTTGAACGAGGGTAAGGCCACATTCAACAAGGCCGAGCAACAGGTCGGCGAACACCCGGTCGGCAGCGTGCTGACCGCCTTCGGTATTGGTTTCATCATTGCCAAATTACTCGACATGGGAGGCCGGCGCTGACCCACCTGACGGAATATATCATCGCCCTGGCGGATCTTCTGGAAGCCGAGGGCAGGGTCCTGCGCCGTACCGCCATGCGCACCGGCATGGGGCTGGCGATCATCGCGGTGGCGGGATTGTTCGTATTCGTCGGCCTGGGTTTTTGTCTGTGGGCGGCTTATCAAGGCCTGGCCGTCCAACTGGGCGCGACGAGCGCTGCCCTTGTGATCGGCGTACTCATGTTGCTCTTGGCGGGATTGTTGGCATGGACCGCGATACGACTCACCCGCTAACCCCCGAAGAGGCCAAGGTCAGACTGCGGGCGGCCGCGGAACGGGTGAGCCTGATAAATTGGATGAGCCAGCACAAAGGCGGCGTTCTTGCCGCGGCGCTGGCCAGCGGCTTTATCGCCGGGCGGTCACGCTCCTCCCTAATGGCGCCCGCGATGCTGGTGCGGCAAGTCGTACCGATGTTATTACTGGCTTTGTTCCGCAAGCGCAAAGGAAAATAATATCGATTGGCGTATATGCGCTTCTTCGTCAACGGCGAACTGTGGATGAGCCGCGACAAAGGCCAACGTTGGACCCGTATCGCGCGCAACCTTCCCGAGATCTACGCGGTGGAAGCCGCCGAGATTTTATGACACTCACTCTTTTTAGTCCCCTCTCCCTCCGGGATTTATGCCCTTTAGGGTAGAGGGCTTGGGTGAGGGATGTACAATATTACTGCTGCACATCGACCCAACATTGAACCCATGAAAGTCCTAATCCCCGGCCCCCTGCTCTCCTACACCAACAAGCGGGAGGTCGAAGCGAGCGGTACGACCATTGCCGATCTGCTCACCGACCTCGACCGCCAATACCCCGGCCTGCGCTTCCGCGTCATCGACGATCAGGAAAGAATGCGCGCTCACATGCGCTTCTTCGTCAATGGTGAGCAGGTGTTCGGTATGGCGCGACCGCCACGCGCGAGTGACTCGGTGCAGATCGTGCAGGCGTTAAGTGGGGGGTGAGGCTGAACAATTGGGATTCGAATACGGTTCTTTCGAATCTTTGTAAAGATTTCTCATTGATTAAATCAATGCACGTCATAAACATTAGCACAAGCACAGTAATGACGAAATATGTAATGAAAAATCTTATAACTGAATTTCTTGTAGTCGTTTCCCTATAGTATATGCGCTATTGGTGGGTAAATCAGAATCAGACGTTTGACCAGGAATTTGCTGGGTGTTATCTCTGGTCTCCAAAACGTAAATCTAATCAGCAGCGTAATCCCTTCTATGAATTTATGCGCGAAGTTGCGCCCGGGGATATTATCTTTTCATTCCAAGGTACTTTGATTAGGGCGATGGGGATTGCTCTATCTCATTGTTACGAATCCCCTAAACCAAGCGAATTTGGCACCGCGGGTTCCAATTGGAGTGATATAGGCTGGAAAGTCGAGGTTCAGTACTATTCGCTTCAGAATCAAATACGCCCTGTAGATGAAATCTCGATATTGTTACCACTGCTACCTGAACGCTATTCCCCACTACAATCCACAGGGAGAGGAAACCAATCGGTATATCTCACGGCTGTACCGCCAGGTCTTGCAACTGCGTTAGTGGGTTTGATCGGCCACGAAGCGATTCAGCTTGTTAAAGGAACCTTTGTTAAAGATCAAAATATAATTGATATTGCAGTCCCTGACATTCTTCGATGGGAGGACCATGTTATACAGCAGATTACAGCACAAGGTATTCCCGAGACTGAGCGTGAAGCGCTTGTCATGGCTCGAAGAGGGCAAGGCCTTTTTAAAAGAAATGTACAACAACACGAAGGTCGCTGCCGGGTAACAGGAGTTGATCGGATTGAGCACCTGATTGCCAGTCATTGTAAGCCTTGGAGAGATTGCGATTCGAATCAAGAACGCCTAGATGGAGAGAATGGGCTCTTGCTTACTCCAAATATTGATCACTTATTCGATAGAGGTTTTATTTCTTTTGAGAATAATGGTGCACTGCTAGTTTCACCCGTTGCACATAAGGAATCGTTGCGAAGGATGGGCGTTCCCGTTGATACAGTACGTAATGTGGGGAGCTTCTCGGAGAGACAGAAATTTTACTTAGAATTCCACCGTGAGAATTTATTTTTAGCGGCAAATTTTGCCCGATGACTAGAATTTACCAAAAAATCCGCTTCTACCGCGAGCACATTCCTTCTTTCGAATGTATCCCCGGCTGTCACGACTGCTGCGGGCCGGTGACGACTTCCAGCGAGGAGATGGCGCGGCTGCCGGTCAAGAGCGAAGCGGTGCATGAAGCGGCGCTGGCCGCGTGGAGTTGCCCGCACCTGGGTGATTCCGGTTGCCGGGTCTATGCGGAGCGGCCGCTGATCTGCCGTTTGTTCGGGACGACGCCGCGGCTGGCCTGTCCCCATGGCCGGCGGCCCGAGACGATGATCGCGCCGGAGATCGAGGAGGGGGTGCATCAATTCTTGAGGGAGACGCGGCAGGTGTTGGTTTGAGGCTTGCGACACTATGCTATCGGACGCGGGGTCGAATGACCTACTCTATCAAAAAGAATCCGGTGAAGGCCTTAACCACCCCCGTCCGCTTCGCGTCCGCCTTGTATGATCCGCGGCCGGTAGTGCGGCTACCGGAACTATTCCATTTACCGCCTCACGCTCGTTTGGGAAGAGAAATTTATATAGCTGGCGGGCAATCCGACTCTTTCAGTCCAATGCGTTGCTCAGCGTGATCGTTCCCTGTATCAGGTCAGGATTGTACGGGTCCGCTTCCAAGTGCCAGCCTTCGGCCGCCATTGTCCTTAGCATCCGCGAATTGCCGCGAAACACCGCGGTGCGAAGCTCCTTGTGGCCCTCTTCGGCCAAGTGCCTAATCAGCTTTTTACCGGCGCTAAGCTGGTAACCGCGACCCCGAAAGCGGTAGTCCGTCACTATGCTGAGAAGCAGTTTCTTGTCCGGGTCGAACGCCCGGGCGCCGACCATCTCACCCCGGTCGTTTGCAACCAGGAAATAGCGAACGCCCTGAGTCATACTGAATTCAAGTGCATCTATACCGGCCGGTCCGGATACGAAGGGTGACGGGTTGCGCGCATACATTTCAACCAGCTTTCTGCCCAGCATATCGGTTTGGGTGACGGGAATCAGGTTGACGTCGGGCAAACTTCCGGTCGGAACAATACTGGACTCGGGCGGTGCGGCGACGATACGGTATAGCTCCCGGAGCCTTCGCCAGGCCTGGCGCGGGTGCCGCAAAATTCCGAGAACAAATCTGATCTTTCCCGATACCATGTGAGCAACAATGATTTGTTGTAACGCAGGACGTAATTAGATCAGAGAATATCCTATTAGACTATCGATTAGGCTTAAATCCATGTCGGCATTGCACCTGGTATTGTGTCCCATGGATCACCGGACAGAATAGCCTCACTCACCCCAACCCTTCTCCCGATGGGAGAGGGGCATTAACCCTTCTCCCTTTGGGGAGAGCGAAGCGAGGGAGCGGAGCCGGCTAGGGATGGGGGAAACAGCTATAGCAATGCAATTATTGAAGCGATTAGCGGGACACTACGCTAGGAGCGATGGATGCCATTGTGCTCACGCCAACTCTCGCCCAGCACCAAGTCGGCGTACGGAACGGCTTCTTCGGTGAATTTTCGGACGCGCTCATCGCGCGCGGATCGAACCAGATCGCCCAATGCGTCGAGCCGCAAATAAGATACCCCGTCAGCTTGGTACTCGACCTGAAGCAGGGGAAGGATTTCAAGATCGGCGACCAGCGTCTTCATTTCGCCGCCAATCCGGCCTTTGACGACGCCCAGCAGCGCGACCATGCTCAAGCAGCGATAGGCCGCGCGGGACCAGGAAACGAGATTTCCCAAACTGTAGAATATGGGCGCCCTGCGGTCCGGATCGCGGCGCGTCTGGTAAATCTCAAAAGGTTGAATGGTATGGGTGTGATGGCCGATCAGGGCATCGGCGCCCAACTCGATCAGATCGTGGGCAATCTGCACTTGATAGCGCCGGGGAAAAAATTCGAACTCGTGTCCCCAGTGCAGCGAGGCAATCACAAAGTCGCAGCCGCAAGCGCGGCACCAGTCGATCTGATCCTTTAACAGCGACAAGTCCGTTGTCGCTTTATCGCGATTGAACGGTAGCTGATTCACCAGATATTCCTTACCGTGAGGAAGCGGTTTGTGATTGATGCCGTAAGTGGCGGCCACGATCCCGAACCTGATGCCGTTCGAATCGATAATCGCGCCTTCCTTGCGGCGTTCGCGCGCCGGGTTTGTGCCGACATAGCGGAAGCCGTCGGCATCCAGCAAGGCGTGGATGCTATCGACGCCTTGAACGCCGCCGTCGAGGACATGGTTGTTTGCCGTGGAAAATACCGTGTAGCGCCGGCCGGCGTGGCCCTTGAAGGCCTCATATTCATCTCGAGTCACGAATACGTGCAAACCCTTTTCATTTTCATCTACCTCAATGACCGTGGATTCCAGGTTAGCGAACGACACATCGGCGCCGAAGATTCGATCGGCAACCGACGCATAGAGCCGTCCTTGCTAATTCTCAAGACCGTGCGCGCGCATCAAATCGCCAACGGCGCTCAGCCGCGTTGCGCTTATCGGTTGAAATCCTTCAGGCAAGAGAGGCGCGCCGGCTTGACGCCGCTGTGAGAAGTAGTCTTCAAGCCCGGAGCCCTTCTCAGCCCTGACGACAGGATGGATCGATTTATATATCCAGTTTAGTTTGGCCAGCCGGTCGCGGGGGGTGTTGTAAGTGTCCCGATTGATTGGATAGCGCCAGACACCGGTTAAATCGGCGAGTAACAGACCGGCACGGATAATCATGTCCCGAAGTGCAAGCCGCAATGCCCGGATGGAAACTGCCATATTTTCCGCTCAATATTAAAAACCTACTGCCCGCCAGACCAGTGACGCACAGGCGACAGGAAGCATAAACGCTCTCTTTTCTATTGAGCAAGGGTAATCCGGGAGCACCGGCTTGAGAGGTTGCGGCATTAAGTTACCAGGCATTCGGTCAAATGACGTACTCTATGAAGAATCCGGCGATAATGGGCGCTGCAATCACCCGTTGCGCACAGAGGAGGATACGGCGATGACCACTCCATCCCAACGCATGCCGTCGATCTTCTTCGGCCACGGCAATCCCATGTATGCGCTCGAGTCGAATAAATACACAGCGGCGTGGGAGGCGGTGGCCGCATCGCTCCACCGCCCCGCCGCCATCCTGTCGGTGTCGGCACATTGGTATATCCGCGGCTGCCGCGTCACCGCCATGGCGCGGCCCCGCACCATCCACGACTTCGGCGGCTTTCCCCGCGCCTTGTTCGAGGTGCAGTATCCTGCGCCGGGTTCGCCGGCGCTCGCCCGACGGGTGCGCGATTTGCTCGCACCGCTAGTGGACGCGCGGCTGGATGACGATGAGAAGCAAGGCTGGGGTCTCGATCACGGCACCTGGTCGGTGCTGGTGCATGCCTTCCCCGAAGCCGACGTTCCGGTGGTGCAACTGAGTATCGACGCCATGCAATCGCCCGCCTGGCACTACGCGCTGGCGCAGCGGCTGGCGCCGTTGCGCGACGAGGGCGTGCTCGTCATCGGCAGCGGCAACATCGTCCATAATCTGGGCCGTTTAACCTGGGCCGCCGATACGCCGCCGCACGACTGGGCGCAGCGCTTTTCCGATTGGGTATACGGCCACGTCGCCGCCGGCCGGCATGCGCCCTTGATCGATTACCTGTCCGCCGGCGACGATGCGCGGCTGAGCGCGCCGACGCCCGACCACTACCTGCCGCTGCTCTACGTGCTGGCGCTGCAACAGCCGGGGGAACCGGTCGGCTTTCCGGTGGCAGGCATCGACATGGGCGCCATCGATATGCGGTGTGTCACGGTGGGACGGCAGTAAGCACGCTGGCGTCCGTTGTATTTTCCATGCATGCCCTGCCAAGCATGTCTTTCTCCGCCGCCTATATCTCCAATTCCGGATAATGGCGAAAGATGCCGTCTTCGTTGAACGGGATGCGCCGCCGCGAGGCGAGATAGGCGGCGATGTTGGGCTGCTGCACGACCCGCCCGTGCAGCGCCACGAGCAAGGGAAGTTTGCGCCCCATGCGCATCATCATATTGGGGAAGGCGTAGCGCAATCCGGCGACGATCTGGAACATGGAAAGATCGACATAGCTCAGGTTGCGTCCGACCATATAACCTTTTCCCGCGGGATTGCGTTCCAGCACGCGCTCGAAATAATGCAGAAACTTCGGTGCGCGCTCCGCGGCGAAGTACCGCGCGCGGCGCCGCGCCTCGGGTTTTTGCTGGTGATAATAGAGACCGACGGCGATCGGGTGGTGGGTGTCGTGCACCGTCGCCACGAAGTCCTCCACCGTAAGCTGCAACTGATGGGCCCAAAGCCGGCTCGCCTCGGCCTTGGGAACCAGGTTCAGGCGCGGGCCCAGGTACTGGAGAATATTGGCGGTCTGGGCGATCACCAGCTTTCCTGCACGCAGAATCGGCGGCGCGAACGGCGGCCGCGGCTCGTCCTCCAGCAGACGCATCAACGCCGCGACGCCCCTTCCGCGCCCCCGTTGCCGCGCCACGTCCGCGTAGTCGGCGCCCGCCTCTTCCAAAGCGAGGCGGATGAATTCGCCGCGCCCCTGGATGGAAGGCCAGTAGAAAAGTTCATAACGCATGGCAAGCCTCCGGGGTTTCGGGGTGGGGCACGTCGACAGGGGAGAATGATAGAGGATTGTCCTCGGCGTTGTCATTGCGTTAAACGGCGCGTCATGCACTGCGGTTCGGATCGGGTGCTGTATATATTTTGCGGCGACGCGGCGGGTGGCTTGACCACCCCGCCCCATTTGGGGGGCACCCCTCCTGGGAAAGGAGGGGAGAAGATAGTTATTAGCGGGCGGCCTTTCTGACGGCGTTCGTTTCTTCCAGGGCCTGGCGTTGCAGGTAGTCTTCGTAGTTGCCGTTGAAATTGACGATGCCGTGCGGAGTGAGTTCGATGATGCGCGTCGCCAGTGATGAGACGAATTCGCGGTCGTGGCTGACGAACAATAGCGTGCCGGGATAGTTTTCCAAAGCGAGGTTGAGCGCCTCGATGGCTTCCATGTCGAGGTGGTTGGTGGGTTCGTCGAGGAGCATGATGTTGGGCTGTTGCTGCATCAGCTTGCCGAACAGCATGCGCCCCTGCTCGCCGCCGGACAGCACCTTGACCGATTTGCCCGTCTCGTCCGAGGAGAACAGCATGCGGCCCAAGGTGGCGCGGATCGCCTGCTCGTCGTCGCGCGGTTTGCGCCATTGTTCCATCCAGTCGAACAGGCTCATGTCCCGGGCGAAGTCGGCGGCGTGATCCTGGGCGTAATAACCGAGGGCGGCGTTCTCCGACCACTTGACGATGCCGCTGTCCGGTTTGAGTTCACCCATCAGGCAGCGCAGCAGCGTGCTCTTGCCGATGCCGTTGGGGCCGATGATGGCGACGCGCTCGCCCACTTCGATGGCGAGATTGAGGTCGCGCAATAAAGACAGATCGCCGAAATTCTTGCTCAGGCCCTGCACTTCCAGGGCGAGGCGATAGAGTTTTTTCTCCTGGCCGAAACGGATGAAGGGGCTGACACGGCTGGAGGGTTTGACCTCTTCCAGTTTGATCTTCTCGATTTGTCTGGCGCGCGACGTGGCCTGCTTGGCCTTGGAGGCGTTGGCGGAAAAGCGGCTGACGAAGGTTTGCAGGTCGGCGATCTGGGCCTTCTTCTTGGCGTTGTCGGCATAGAGGCGCTCGCGCGCCTGGGTAGAGGCGGTCATATAGTCGTCGTAGTTTCCCGGGTAGACGCGCAGCTCGCCGTAATCGAGATCGGCCATGTGAGTGCAGATGGAATTCAGGAAATGGCGGTCATGGGAGATGATGATCATGGTGCTGGTGCGCTGATTGAGCAGCCCTTCCAGCCAGCGGATGGTGTTGATGTCCAGGTTGTTGGTGGGCTCGTCGAGCAGCATGATCTCGGGATCGGCGAACAACACCTGGGCCAGCAGCACGCGCAGCTTCCAGCCCGGCGCCACGGCGCTCATCAGGCCGGCGTGCTGTTCGATGGGAATCCCCAAGCCCAGCAGCAACTCGCCGGCGCGGGCCTCGGCGGTGTAACCGTCCAGCTCGCCGAAGGCGATCTCCAGCTCGGCTACGCGCATGCCGTCCTCTTCGCTCATGTTGGCGAGGGCGTAGATGCGGTCGCGTTCCTGCTTTACTTCCCACAGTTCGGCGTGGCCCATGATCACCGTGTCCAGAACGGTAAAATTCTCGAAGGCGAACTGGTCCTGGCGCAGTTTGCCCAGGCGCTCGTCGGCATCGACACTGACGTTGCCGGAACTGGGTTCGAGATCGCCGCCCAGGATCTTCATCAGGGTCGACTTGCCGGAACCGTTGGCGCCGATCAGGCCGTAGCGGTTGCCGTCGCCGAACTTGGCCGAGATGTTCTCGAACAACGGCTTGGCGCCGAACTGCATGGTGATGTTTGCGGTAGAAATCAAAGTCGCATTCCCAAAATTGTATTGACGTTTACTCTCGGGCCGCCGCGCACTACCGCCGCGATTCGCGGGCCATGGGTGTCCAGGCAGGATGGTGTCGGCGGCGGTTACCGCTGCGCAACCGGCGGAACGGGATAACGCGGGTCGTTCAAAAGCGGGCGGTATTCTCTCATTGCCGGCGGATTTTATCCACCTTGGGTGGAGAATTTAGCGCTACATCGAGCCGGATTACATCGCCAGGCTACGTAGAGTTTGCTTCGTTTCCATATTTCAACTATCATTGAAATATGGAAACGAAAGCCGCCCTCGCCGCCCTTGCCTCCCTGGCCCAGGATTCCCGTCTGGCGATCTTTCGCGCCTTGGTGCAGGCCGGCCCCGAAGGTTTACCCGCCGGACAGATCAGCGAGGCGACCGGCATTCCGCCTTCATCGCTGTCTTTTCATTTGAAGGAACTGGCGCATGCCGGCATGGTGACCTCGCGCCAAGAGGGCCGCTTCATTATCTATGCCGCCAGCTTCGAAACCATGAATACCCTGATCGGCTTTCTCACCGAGAACTGCTGCGGCGGCAAGTCCTGTCTGCCGGCGCGCGCGCCGGCCAAATCCGCCGTTAAAAGGAAAGCATCATGAAACGCCTGCATATCCATGTCGCCGTCGACAACCTGGCCGAGAGCATCCGTTTTTATTCGGCGCTGTTCGCCGCCGAACCGAGCGTCGCCAAACCCGATTACGCCAAGTGGATGCTGGACGACCCGCGCGTCAATTTCGCCATCTCCCAACGCGGCGCGGCGACGGGACTGAATCATCTCGGCGTGCAGGTCGAGTCGGCGGACGAGCTGGCCGAGATGCACACGCGCCTGGAAAATCTACAAACCAATCTGATCGAAGAGGCCGGCACGGCCTGCTGCTATGCCAAGTCCGACAAGTACTGGGCGACCGACCCCTCGGGCATTCCGTGGGAAACGTTCCACACCCTGAACAGCATCCCCGTGTTCGGCGGCGCTGAAGCCGGCGGAGACGCCTGCTGTGCGCCGCCGGCGCCCGCCGCGCAGAAAGACGAAGCCTCCGCCTGCTGCGAACCGGCGCGACCCGGCAAGGCCGCGGCCGGCGGATGCTGCTGATCGCGCGCCGCAATAAATTCACAACATCGGAAGAACTATCGTGAACAATAAAACCTACAATATCCTGGTGCTGTGCACCGGCAACTCGGCGCGCAGTATCATGGCCGAAGCTCTCTTCAACACCCTGGGCAAGGGCCGCTTCCACGCCTACAGCGCCGGCAGTTATCCGGCCGGCACGGTCAATCCCTTCGCCATCGAACAGATCGTCTCCCTGGACTATCCACTCGACAAACTGCGCAGCAAGAGCTGGGACGAGTTCGCCGCGCCCGATGCGCCGAAGATGGATTTCGTCATCACGGTCTGCGACCGGGCGGCGGGCGAAGTTTGTCCGGTGTGGCCGGGACAGCCGATCACGGCGCACTGGGGGTTCGAAGATCCGGCCGCGGTAGCGGGCAGCGACGAGGTGAAGCGCCGCGCCTTCGCCAGGATTTTCCGGCAGATCATGAATCGAGTGCGCGTCTTCGCCAGTCTGCCGCTCGATAAACTCGACAGGCTTGCCGTCAAGCGCGAGATGGACAATATCGGCCACATGCAGAATAAAGACGGGTAAGGCGATGAACGCGGAAAGCGGCGTCATTGCCAAACAAACCGCCGCGGCGCCGCTGGGATTCTTCGAGCGCTATCTTTCGGTTTGGGTATTCCTGTGCATCGTGGCGGGAATCGCCCTCGGGCAGATGCTCCCCGGCGTATTTCACGCGATCGGCCGCATGGAGATCGCGCGGGTCAATATTCCGGTCGGTCTGTTGATCTGGGTGATGATCATTCCCATGCTGGTGAAGATCGATTTCGGCGCGCTGCATCAGGTGAAGGCGCATTGGAAGGGGATCGGCGTCACCCTGCTCGTAAACTGGGCGGTCAAACCGTTTTCCATGGCCTTCCTCGGCTGGCTGTTCGTGCGCCAGGTGTTCGCTCCCTACCTGCCCGCCGATCAACTGGACAGCTACATCGCCGGACTGATCCTGCTGGCGGCCGCGCCCTGCACCGCGATGGTGTTCGTGTGGAGCCGGCTTTCCAACGGCGATCCCTACTTCACGCTGTCGCAAGTGGCGCTCAACGACACGATCATGATCTTCGCCTTCGCGCCGATCGTGGGGTTGTTGCTGGGCATCTCCGCGATCAGCGTGCCGTGGAATACGCTCTTCACCTCGGTGGTGCTGTACATCGTCATTCCCGTCATCCTCGCGCAACTGTGGCGCAAGGCGCTGCTCGCCAGAGGCGCGGCCGCCCTCGCCGCCGCGCTGCACAAGATCGGCCCGTGGTCGATCGGCGCGCTGCTGGTAACGCTGGTGCTGCTCTTCGCGTTTCAGGGCGAGGCCATCCTCAAACAGCCGCTGGTCATCGCCATGTTGGCCGTGCCGATCCTTATCCAAGTGTTTTTCAACGCCGGTCTGGCCTATTGGCTAAATCGCCGCGTCGGGGAAAAACACAACATCGCCTGCCCCTCGGCGCTGATCGGCGCCAGCAACTTCTTCGAACTGGCGGTCGCCGCCGCTATCAGCCTGTTCGGTTTCAATTCCGGCGCGGCCCTGGCCACCGTGGTCGGCGTCCTCATCGAGGTACCGGTGATGCTGCTGGTGGTGAAGGCGGTCAACAATTCGCGAAGCTGGTACGAAGCAGCCGCAAAGTAATAAATCGGCGCAGCGGGACAATTGTTCCGACCGCGCACGGGTAATGAATACCCGTTCTTCCCCCATCGCCTTGCCCCAGGCCGCCGGGCATTTCAAGATTAAAATCACTTTGGCGTGTTCCCGGCTTCGTCTGATTCGGTATTATTGATACTATCGAGGCTGTATGCGCAAATCGCGCCGCAACGGGAGGAGTGCCATGGATGTCACGGGAATAATTACCCTGGCGGTGATAGCCGTCATCGTCTTTTACATCGTTTCGATTTATAACCGCCTCGTCACGCTGAAGAACCGCTTCAAGAACGCCTTCGCCCAGATCGAGGTGCAGTTGAAGCGGCGTTACGACCTGATCCCCAATCTGGTCGAGACCGCCAAGGGCTATATCAAACATGAGCGGGGAACGCTGGAAGCGGTCACCCAGGCGCGCAACGCGGCCGCCGGCGTGCTGGGCCGCGCCCAGGCCGATCCGGGCAATGCGGAGGCGATCAAATCCCTGAGCCAGGCGGAAGGCACGCTCGCCGGGGCGCTGGGCCGTCTCAACGTAGTGATGGAGGCCTACCCGGACCTCAAGGCCAACCAGAACATGATGCAACTGTCGGAAGAGCTGACCAGCACCGAGAACCGGGTGGCCTTCTCCCGCCAGGCCTTCAACGACGCGGTGATGGAATACAACACCTACAAGCAATCCTTCCCGCCGCAGATGTTCGCCGCGATGTTCGGCCACGGACCGGACGCGAGCCTGCTGGAGTTCGAGGACCGCGCGGCAATCCAGGCGGCGCCCAAGGTTTCGTTCTGATGTGACCGCCTCCCATGAATTTCTTCGAGGCCCAGGCCAGGGCTAAACGCCAAACCGGTTGGCTGCTGCTGCTGTTCGGCCTCGCGGTCGCGGGACTGATCGTCCTCACCAATCTGCTGGTGATGGCGCTGATCGCCTACAACAATGGCCCCCGGCGATCCTACGGCGAGACGTTCTGGCAGCAGTTCGACTGGGGCCTGTTCACCGCCGTCGCCGCGGCCGTCACGATCGTCATCGTTCTCGGCAGCGTCTACAAGATGCTGGCGCTGTCCGGCGGCGGCCGCGTCGTGGCCGAGATGCTGGGCGGCAGCCACATTCCGCGCAACACCGGCGATCCGGCGCAGCAGCGCCTGCTCAACGTAGTGGAAGAGATGGCCATCGCCTCCGGCATCCCGGCGCCGCCGGTGTTCCTGCTGAACGATATGGGCATCAATGCCTTCGCCGCCGGCCACTCGCCCAACAACGCGGTGATCGGGGTGACGCGGGGCGCCGTCACCTATCTGAACCGCGAAGAGCTGCAGGGCGTGATCGCCCACGAGTTCAGCCACATCTTCAACGGCGACATGCGCATGAACATCCGGCTGATGGGCATACTGCACGGCATCCTGCTGCTCGGCCTGGCGGGATATTTCCTGCTGCGTTCCACGGCTTTCATGCGCGGCTCGCGCAACAAAAACGGCGGCAACGTGGTGGTCGCGATGTTCGCGCTGGGCGCCGGGCTGGTGGCGATCGGTTATGTGGGCTTCTTCTTTGGCCAATGGATCAAGGCGATGGTGAGCCGCCAGCGCGAACTGCTGGCGGACGCCTCCGCGGTGCAGTACACGCGCAACAACCAAGGCATCGCCGACGCCCTGAAAAAGATCGGCGGCTCCACCTGGGGTTCATTGTTGGAAAGCCCTTCGGCGCAACAATACAGCCACGCCTATTTTTCCATGGGCGTCACGGGATTTCTGCAAAGCCTGTTCGCCACCCATCCGCCCCTGGCGCTGCGCATCAAACGCATCGATCCCCGCTGGGACGGCAAATTCATCGAGCCCAAGGTGCAGGAGGTTGCCGCGGAAAGGGCGCCCGCGGACATCGCCGCCGCCAAGGTAACCGTGATGGCGGGGGCGGTGGCCGCGGGGATGTTGAAGCCGGACGATGCCGTCGCGCTGGTGGGCAATGTCAAACAGGAACATGTCGATCTGGCGCGCGACATCCTGGCATCCATCCCCGACCCCTTGCGCCAGGCCGCCGCGGAACCGTTCGGCGCGCGGGCGGTGATCTACGGTATGTTGCTCGATACCAAGCCCGAGACCTTGGCCAAGCAACAAGCCTTGATGTCGCACCTGGCCGACCCCGCGGTGACGCAGCACACCGGGGAACTGCTGCCGCAGTTACCTCAACTCACCGAGGCGGCGCGCCTGCCGCTGGTGGGTTTGACCATACCGGTGCTGCGCACCTTGTCCATGGAACAATACCGCCGCTTCCGCGCCACGGTGGGAGCGTTGATCGCGGCGGACAAAAAGGTCGACCTGAAAGAATGGATCCTGCAGCATTTCCTGATCCGGCAACTGGACGAACACTTCAATTTGCGTCCGCGGCCCAAGGCCAAATACAGTTATCTGGGGGCGGTGAAACGGGAAGCGGAAATCCTGCTGTCGCTGGCGGCCCACACCGAACACACGGACGACGCCGAGGCCGAGCGGGCCTTCAGGGCCGGCATCGCCGCGGCGGGGACCACCGCCTTGCAGTTCGTGCCCCGCGGGCAACTGAGCGTGGACGATATAAACGACGCTATCGACAAGCTCGCGGAACTCAAACCCCTGCTGAAACCGCGCATCCTCAAGGCCTGCGCCGCCTGCCTGATGTACGACGGCAATGCAACCATCAAGGGCCAGGAGTTGTTGCGCACCATCGCCAGTTGTCTGGACAGCCCCATGCCGCCGCTTGCGATAGAAAAGGTGCGGACCAGTTCAATCAATCGAAGCTGACCCTACTGATTGATCGCGTGGTTAGGGCTGGCAGATAGGAGGCTTGTAACTGACATTGTCGTTTTCGACCGCCAATAGGTTGCGCTTCTTCATCTGCTCGATTATCTCTGTTAACTCGGCGTCACCAAGGGTTTTCATGAAAAGAGAGTTAATCGTATTTTTGAGCGTTTTGACTTTGCGCGGCCGCGAATGAGCCCGGGCGGCGAGACTCTTAACAATTGCCTCCAGTTTTTCTTCATCTGAGGTGGAATTAGAGACACGCAACAATGGAATTTCTGCCAAATCCTTTTCACGTTGCGCAAAAATCTTCCTTTCTTTGAGATGCTTTATGAGTGGATCGAACCCGGTATCCTTAGATTTGATATGAAAGTAAGCGTTAGGGTCCCGCTCCGCCAATTGACCAATATAAAACGCTACATGGAAATCGAGTGCGTTGGAACAACACCAGGTTATCGACGTCGATATCAGTTACGGCTCCAAATCAGGAAGCATATCGGCTTGACGATTTGGTAGGCGGCATGGGCGGCACTTTCCTTATTCCTTATGATTAACTCGGTCACAGCGTCCTTAATTTAATGCAAGAGCGCCAGCAACACCCTTTCCAATCATTGATAGTTTTATTCCTCGCTCTCCATACAATCCCACATCGCGCATAGTCGCTCCAGGCGCTGCAGCGGGTCGTCCATCTGCAGCAGGTACTGTTTCTGCAACAGCTCGATGGGCAGCAGTTCCGCCAGGCGGCCGCCGACCCAGGCGGGGTCGTCATAGTGGGGTGGGATTTCCGCGTAGTGGCCGCCGACCTTGGCGATGATGTCGCGCAGCAGATCGACAGCGGCGTTGTAGGCGGTCGGAAATGGCGGTGTTTGCTGTTCTTCCAGCAGATCCACTTCGGCGCGGATCAGTTGATCGGCTTGCACCTCCGTGGAGAGGATGCGGAAGCGTCCTTCGCTTTGCACTGAGATACCGAGCAGGCCGTCGTCGCGCATCGTCCAGTCGGTGATGCGGACATGGCTGCCGATGTCGTAGGTCTTGGCGGCCTCGCCCACTTCATTGCCGCTGAGGATCAAAGCGATGCCGAAACCGCTGCCCTCTTTCATGCAATTACTGATCATGTCCAGATAGCGCGGTTCGAAGACGCGCAGCGGCAGGACGCCGCCCGGGAAGAGCACGTTGTTGAGCGGGAAAAGCGGGATGCGAATGCGGGTCGCCACGGCTATCCCCAGCGCGGCCCGAGCGAGTGCTCGATGTCGAGGTGGTCGAGGATGCGCGCCACCACGAAGTCCACCAGATCGGCGATGGATTGGGGTTCATGATAGAAGCCGGGATTGGCGGGCATGATGATTACGCCGAGACGCGCCAGCTTGAGCATATTTTCCAGGTGGATGACGGACAGCGGCATCTCGCGGTGCACCAGGATCAGTTTGCGGCCTTCCTTGAGCACCACGTCGGCGGCGCGTTCCAGAAGATCGTCGCTGCTGCCCTGAGCAACGGCGGACAGGGTGCCGCTGGTGCAGGGGCAGATGACCATGGCGCGCGGCGCGCTGGAGCCGCTGGCCACCGGCGCGGTCCATTGTTCGCGGCCGAACACGGTAAGTAGTCCCGGCGCGGCGCTGAAGCGGGCGGCCAGCACGTCTTCGATCTCCACCGGCCGGCCCGGCAGCTTGAGATCGGTCTCCATGCCGATCACCACCTGGGCGGGGGCGGACAGCATGAGATACACCCGCTGCTTGGCCTGGAGGAGGCATTCCAGCAGCCGCAGGCCGTAGACGGCGCCGGAGGCACCGGTCATGGCCAGGGCAATAGCGTCGCGGCTCACTTTTTCAGTGCCTCCGTCAGTTTGTCGTGGATACCCCCGAATGCGCCGTTGCTCATGATTAACACGTGATCGCCGGGGCGCGCAAGCGCCGCTACGGACTTGACCAGGTCTTCGATACTTTTTGCTACCCGGGCCTTGGCGCCCAACGCCTTGGCCACTTCGCTGACATCCCAGTGCAGGTCCGGCGGATTATAGAGGAATACCGCGTCCGCCTCGGCGAGGCTGGGGGCCAGATGCTCGCGATGGACACCCATGCGCATGGTGTTGGAGCGCGGTTCCAGCAGGGCGATGATGCGCGCCGCGCCGACCCGGCGGCGCAGGCCCGCCAGGGTGGTCGCGATGGCGGTGGGGTGGTGGGCGAAGTCGTCGTAGAGGGTGATATCGTTGACCCGGGCGCGTTGTTCCATGCGCCGCTTTACGCCGCGGAATTCAGACAACGCGGCGATGCCGTGGGCGGCGGGCACGCCGGCGTGACGGGCGGCGGCGATGGCAGCCACCGCGTTGTGGACGTTGTGCATGCCCATCAATTCCCACTCCACCGCGCCTTGGAGTTGACCGTGCCAGTACAGCGCAAAACGCCGGCCGCCGGGGTCGATGTCTCGAACGGACCAGTCGGCGTCGCCGCTATCGTTTCCATGCAGGGCGAAACGTTCCAACAGCGTCCAGCAACCTTGCGCCAGCACCTCGTCGAGCGCCAGGTCGTCGCGGGGTGCGATGATCAGGCCGTTGCCCGGCACGATGCGCACCAGGTGATGAAACTGGCGCTGAATGGCGGCGAGGTCGGGGAAGATGTCGGCATGGTCGAATTCCAGGTTGTTGAGAATCACGGTGCGCGGCCGGTAGTGGACGAACTTGGAACGCTTGTCGAAGAAGGCGGTGTCATATTCGTCGGCCTCCACCACGAAGAACGGCGCCCGGCCGAGTCGCGCCGAGATGGCGAAATTGCCGGGCACGCCGCCGATGAGAAAGCCGGGGTTGAGTCCGGCGTGTTCCAGTATCCAGGCGAGCATGCTGGCGGTGGTGGTCTTACCGTGGGTACCCGCCACCGCCAGCACCCAGCGATCCTTAAGCACATGATCGGCGAGGAAGGCGGGGCCGGAAGTATAGGGCAAGCCCCGGTTCAGCACATATTCGATGGACGGGTTACCGCGTGACAGGGCGTTGCCGATCACTACCACATCCGGCGCGGGGTCGAGATGGGCGGGGTCGTAACCCTGGCCGAGTTGGATGCCCGCCTGTTGCAGTTGGGTGCTCATGGGCGGGTAGACATTGGCATCGGAACCGCTCACGGTAAAACCCATCTCGCGGGCCAGCACCGCGATGCCGCCCATGAAGGTGCCGCAAATTCCGAGGATGTGAATGTGCATAACGCCCTTACTTAATAGAGAAAAATGATGCGCATCAATTGTAAGGTAATGTAGGTATAGACCGCCGCCAAGCCTATGCCCAGCGCGAAGGCAGTGGACAAGGCGTGGCGGAGGATATGACCCACCACCGACACATTCCATCCGGTCCAGACCAACAACAGCAAGGTCGGGAAGCTGGCGATACTATCGCCCGGCGCGGCGACCTGCTTTTGCCAAAATACCAGCGGCGCGGCGATCAGGGTCAACAATGCGCAGCTGCCAGCCAAGGCGGTCATGGTCTGGGGAAAGCGGTTATCGAGCAGGCGCGCCCACAACAATACATAGCACAGCAGGGTGAATAACACGGTGTCCAGCATGGCAGCCAACACCGCCTTCGGTACGGACCACTGCAATACCGCCACCACGATGCCTGACAAAAGGTAAGCCAGCAAAGTAACTCCCAATAAGGCGGGAGATGCCGGCAGGTCTTGCGGCGCGGTTTTCAAGGTACACAGCCCCCAGAAAAACTGCATGAACTTTATCACCGGCTTGGCCTCCGGTAAGGGATGGACCCCATCATCGCTGTCCCCACGCCATTATCCCCGCCGTCCTTACCTGCAAATTATTGAATCATAACCCGTAGATCGCCGCGCACAAAGCCGAATTCGCATCACTTTCCTCCTTGACCCAGCATTGACCTCATTATATTAATGGCGTCTATCGAGGCTCGACGCACCGGGGACACTGACGGTGGCGCGGCTCTTGTCGCGAACTCTTGACCACTTCCAGGTATCGAATAGTATTTAAGGGATTTAAAGGACATCGTTCACCGCTTAGAGACTGCAATGAACGCACTGCTACAGCTGGAGCAACGTATTCACCACGGGCGGCTTTGCCTGCGCTTTCGCGATGGCGCCGTGCACCGTATCGGGGACGACAAACCGGAGGCGGAGTGGTTGCTGCTTACTCAGGGGACCCTGAAAAAGATCGCCCGCGACCCGGAACTGCGCTTGGGCGAGACTTATGTCGACGGTGAATGGGACGCTGGCGAGCAGGGGCTGTTACCGCTTCTGGAAATTCTGGTGCGCAATTTTCCCCTGGAACGCCGGCGGGGTTTGCGGCACATTTCCCAACTCATCAGCCAGTGGCGGCGGCAATGGAATCGCCTGGTAAAAAGTCGGCACAACATCATGCATCACTACGGCCGCGACGTTGATCTGTTCCACTATTTTCTCGACCCGGAGATGCATTACTCCTGCGCCTACTTCGCAGAACCCGGTATCAGTCTCGAACAGGCGCAACGCGCCAAATGCCGCCACATCATGAACAAACTGATACTGAGTCCCGGCCAGCGGGTGCTCGATATCGGCTGCGGTTGGGGAGGGCTGGCCTGCTATCTCGCTCAGCACGCCGACGTCCATGTCACCGGGCTAAGCCTTGCCGATGATCAACTGAATATTGCAAGACAGCGCGCCCGGCAACGCGGCCTGGACAAGCGGACGCACTTTGTCTTGGAAGATTATCGCCGTCATCAAGGCCGCTATGACCGCATCGTCAGCGTCGGCATGTTCGAACACGTTGGTCTGCCGAATTACCGCCGCTACTTCGAAACCGTCAAACGGTTATTGGCCCCCGACGGCGTCGTCCTGTTGCATACCATCGGCTGCTTCACCGACACCGGAGGCGCCAACCCGTGGCTGGAAAAATATATCTTCCACGGTAGCGATTGTCCGTTATTGTCAAATATCCACCGCGCCGTCGAGGCGGCCGGTTTGATCAGTACCGACATTGAGGTGCTGCGTCTTCATTATTCATGGACTCTCTCCGCCTGGCTGGAGCGTTTGCAGCAGCACCGCGGCGAAATTATCGACCGTTGGGGAACGCGCTTCTACCGCATGTGGGAGTTCTATCTGGCGGCCTGCGCGGCAGCGTTCCGCTGGCGCGATACCGTGGTATTCCAGCTTCAATTGGCCCGCAGCCTCGATGCTTTGCCCATCACCCGCAATTATCTCTATCCGGCCGAATCACAGTGGCCGGCCACGTCGGCCGAGTATCCGGCTCCCGCCTTGGGCGAACGGCGTTCATCCAGCGGTGATCGCCGCAAATCCCCGCGGCTCAAATCCAAAGCGCCCTGAATTCGGTTATAGTCGGCGGTATCTCCTCCTCCACAAAGGCGACTCCGCTTGATGGCAAGCTCCAAGTCATACGGGTCACCCTATCCTTGGCGTGAAGGTAATCGCTTTCAATTGCTCATCGACGGAGATCAGTTTTATCCCGCCATGCTGCGAGCCATCGCGGCGTCCCGCAGTCACATATTATTGGAGATGTACCTCGTCGAATCCGGCCAAATTGTCGAGCGTTTCATCGAAGCCCTGCTCGAAGCGACCACGCGCGGTGTGGCGGTGTATTTGCTTTTGGATGATTTCGGCTCCCGCGGCTTGGATCGTAAAGACCGGGAACGTATGCGGCAGGGGAATATCGCGGTGATCTACTACAATCGCCTGCGCTACGGCAAATTGCGCCGCAATTTTTTTCGCGATCATCGAAAACTGCTGGTGATCGATGACGATATCGCCTTCGTCGGCGGAGCGGGTATTACCGATGCATTCGCTTCTCCCGATAATCCGCAGCAACGGTGGCGGGAAACCGTGGTCGCCATCGAAGGACCGGTAGTCGCCGATTGGCGAGATTTATTCGGCAATTCCTGGCGCCACGTCAGCGGTCCGTCTTTACCGTTGCTGTCCAGTCCGCATCCCGGCGCTGCGGGCGGCAAGCCCGGGCGTGTCAATTACACCCGCGGGTTCTTTTATACCGAGATCAAGCGTACTGTGGTCAATAAAATACGCAACGCACGCAGTCGGGTGTGGCTGGCGACCGCCTATTTCGTTCCTTCCATAAAGCTGCGGCGCGTACTGCGCCAGGCGGCGCGGCGCGGCGTCGATGTGCGCCTATTGCTGCCCGGCGCTCATACCGACCACCCCGCCATACGTCATGCGGGACGACGCTTCTATCAGCGCCTTTTGCGTGATGGCGTACATATCTTCGAGTACCAACCCCGCTTCACCCATTCCAAGATCCTGATGTGCGACGATTGGGTCACCATCGGCTCCAGCAATATCGATCGCTGGACGCTGCGCTGGAACCTGGAAGCCAATCAGGAGATCGATGACGCCGTTTTTGCCGCGGAGGTGAGCGCCATGCTGGAACGGGATTTCCGGGACAGCGAGGAATGCCTGTTCGAGGAGTGGCGCAACCGCCCTTGGCAACGACGCGTGCTGGAGACCTTTTGGGGTTGGGTGGATATTTGGCTAGAGCGGCTGTTTCACCGCCCGCCGCGCGATATTCGGAAGAAATCTAATTAGTTTTTATAAATAGCCTTAACTAATATATAGTTATCCTATACTTGAAAATATTAGAATTTAATTATATATTTTTAGCATGCAACAATTTCCCACAGAGAAGATCGTCGAGGCTACGCGACTGTTGCGGGCGGTAGCCCATGAACTACGCCTCGCCATCCTCTGTCATTTGGGCGAGGGTCCCCGTACGGTGTCCGAACTGATGGCCTTGACCGGCGCCAGCCAGTCCAACCTGTCGCAACATCTGGCCAAGATGCGGATGATGGGGCTATTGCGCTGCGAGCGGCACAGCCAACAGGTGGTATACCAATTGGCCGATCCCGCTTTCGCGCAAATCATCGAGGCGCTGAAGAATATCTATTGCGAGCCGTCCGACAAAGCCCAAGGCGATACGCCGCAATCATCGCCGGCGCGTAATGAGTTGTTAAGTAAATTTTAGGAGAACCTTATCATGACTGTCGAAAGACTAATTCGCATTATCGCGGGCGGCTTTATCCTGCTGTCTTTGGTACTGGCTCATGTATACAACGGCGTCGATTTGCTGAGAGGACCCACGTGGTTATGGTTTACCGCCTTTGTAGGCGCCAATTTGCTGCAATCGGGATTCACCCGTTGGTGTCTTATGGAACAAATCCTGAAACGGGTCGGCGTCAAATCGGGCTGTGTCCAGCAAGGCGGCGCCAGCTAAGGTGAAGGTTGCTCTCCGCGACGGCATCATGCGGTCTCCGGTATGAGTCTGTGGCTGTGGCTGGCGTCGCCCTTGATCGGCCTGATGCTGGGGCTGTTCGGCGCGGGCGGCGGCATGCTCACGGTACCGCTGCTGATGTACGGAGGAGGGCTGCCGCTCAAACAGGCCATCGCCGCCAGCGTATGGATCGTCGGTGGGGTCAGCCTGACGGCCGCGCTGCAACAGCGTGCATGGCGCGTACTACAACCGAAGTTATTGGTATTTTTCAGCGGCGGCGGCATAGTCGGCGGCATTGCGGGCGCATGGTTGGGCAGTTGGGTGGATGCCGCTCTGCAACAGGCACTGTTCGGTATTTTGTTGTTGGCCGTATCATTATGGACATGGCGGGTACGTATTCACGAATTTCCTCAACCCGCCATTACATGTCATTGCAGCATCGCTTTGCTCACCGGCGGCGGCCTGGGTCTGCTAACGGGTCTGCTGGGGGTGGGTGGAGGATTTCTGATGGTCCCCGCCCTCATTGCCTTGGGAATATCTCACTTTCCTACGGCGGTCGCTCATTCGCTCATCTTGATCACGATTAACGCCGCCGCATCGGGTGTCACCTACCTCGGTACGATAACTACCGATTTCCGTCTGCTGTTAACCATAGGTCTGCTCGCCGCGCTCGGAAGTTTTTTCGGATCCCATCTCTTAAAGACCATTCCGCGTAAACCGCTGCAAAGAGGTTTTAGCGTGGGACTGGCCTTACTCGGGCTGACAATGCTGGTTCAACTGATGTTTACTTAAAGGGTAATGAGACGAGCGCTTACCAAGAACGCTCAATGCCAAGGGAGAAACCTGATACGGAAATATTACCGCTCTCGGAGAAGACATTAAACTTCAAAGGCCCAATATCCATATTCACCGCTGTCTCCGAATGGTTCAAGGAGTAATCCTTATTCGGGTCCTGCAGCTGGCTGGAAAGATGCCATTTACTCCAGTACTCTTCATTTTTTATTTCCTCCAGCCAGTTGTTGTCGTGTATCCCTGAATCCAGTGGCAAATCGAGCGCAGGAGTTATGGGCATGACCCCTACCCCGGAATACAGGTAGGCTGAAGGTGAAAGGGATACGCAAGGATAAATCAGCATGGAGCGACTCAAGCATGTGCTGGTCGGCCCCTTGAAATAGGTGCGGCTGCCTTTGTCCGCGGAGTCCGCATAAGCCGGACTGCTTAGTGCCACACCAAGAGCCATCAAGGTCAATAACATCAGGGCATGCGGCTTGCGGTACTGCATAGCACTACACTCTCATAATTGAGCGGCTCCCTGCCTAAAACACCATCTCCCTATATAAATAGTATGTACCGGCCCCTTCCGGCGGTCTGTTAACTTGATCATAATAGATCTATTATTCTGCTCCGATAGTAGTAAAACTATGATATGTATTTCAATTACTTAATTTATGCTTATACGCTGGATCCAGCCAACAGCGCGGCAGGGTTTCACCCGAAGGAAACACCAGCTCATGCTTGATAAAAGTCATGGGCTCCTGAAGCTCCTCACCAGCATGGAACCGCCCCGATACCACCTTGCGGTTGGGGTCAAATAGGTCGGAAACCGCCAAGACTTCCACCATTGAACCATTTTTATGCTTCAAATACATGGAGTTTCACCCTGACGTCGGGCCTGTATCCATTTGATCCATGCCGGTTTTATCTGCACCACTAAACTACTGAACAAGTATAATGACAGCATACTCTCGAACCCTGATGAACGTCACCTGTCTTATTTAATTCTAAAGAGTAAGATCAGCGCTTGGCACCAAGACAATTCTTTCTAAGCAAACATCCGCTTACGCCGATATTGAATGTGGAAGAAGGCTCAAGCCCCACTTAATGAATCAGGAGATAAGAAACCATGAACCCTCTGCGTCGACTCCAGGACTTCGGGCAAAGCATTTGGTACGACAACATCGAGCGCCGCATGCTCCAATCGGGGGAACTGGCGCGCATGATCCATGAGGACGGCCTGCGCGGCATTACCTCCAACCCCACGATTTTTGAAAAGGCGATCGCCGGTTCCAACGACTACGACGCCAGCCTTGCCAAGTGGCTTCATAGCAGTGCCCGCCAAGATAACCGCGCCTTGTTCTTTAATCTGGCCATCGAGGATATTCAGGGCGCCGCCGATTTGTTGATGCCGGTCTATGAGCAATCCAAAGGACGCGACGGTTATGTCAGCCTGGAAGTATCGCCCGACCTCGCTTATGACGTCGATGCCACCGTCGCCGAAGCGGAACGCCTCCATGAACGTGTCGATCGCCCCAACCTGATGATCAAGGTCCCCGCAACCAAACAGGGCGTGCTGGCTTTCGAAACCCTGGTCATGAAGGGCATCAGCGTCAATGTTACCCTCTTATTCTCCGTGGAACGCTATAAAGAAGTGGTGGAAGCCTATCTTGCAGGTCTGGAGGCGCGCCTGCGCCAAGGGCAAGCGGTAGACGGTATCGCCTCCGTCGCCAGTTTCTTCGTGAGCCGCGTGGACGGCGCGCTGGACAAGATATTAGAGGAGCGCAGCACCGCCCAGCCCGCCGCCGCGCAATTGCGGGGGCATATCGCTATCGCTAATGCCAAGCTGGCTTACGCCTGGTATCAACGCGTATTTAATTCGCCTCGCTTCGATGGCCTGCGCGAGGCCGGCGCCGCCACTCAACGCTTGCTGTGGGCCAGCACCGGCACCAAGAATCGGGATTACAGCGATGTGTTATATCTCGATTCCTTGATCGGCCCCGACACGGTCAATACCGTGCCGCCCGCGACATATGCCGCCTATAAGGATCATGGCAAGCCGAACTCTACCCTCACGGAGGGCCTGGCAGAAGCCGAAAAGCAGATCGCTTCGCTGAAGACATTGGGAATCGACATGGAGGCGGTCACCGCCCAATTGGAAGACGAAGGGGTAAAATCCTTCGCCAAATCCTTCGTCAACTTATTGAATGCCATCGCCGCGAAAGCCGACTCACTACGTTCCGCTAAACGTGCCGTCGGCTAAACGAATTCCCAAAAATGCGGCATCCGCGTTTACGGGTGCCGCAATCCACCACCCTCTTAAGGTTTCATCGCCTTCCTGGCAAACGACTCGGTTTTTTCGCCGGATATGAACTGCGTCTTGGCCCATCCGGCGAAAAATACGAACTAATCCTCGCGCCGCTGATCGGCGGAATAGTATGCCTCCAGCCACATCGCATTGATAACGCCCATGGCCACCGCCACGCCTACGCCCAATATCCAGGAAAAGTACCACATGACCCGTCTCCACCTCGTTAATACAAGGAATCGCTTTGCTGGCGCACCGTGTCGACCGTTACCCGTCCCCGCATGACCCGATACACCCAAGCCGTATACAAAAGAACCATCGGCAGAAACGCCACGACCGCCCAGAACATCCAGGTCAACGTAAGATGACTGGAGGTGGCATCCCATAGGGTAAGGCTGCTCGCGGGATTCGAAGTCGAGGGCATAAGAAAGGGAAACAGGCTGAAGCCCGCCGTAAAGATAACGCCGGCCAGCACGGCCGCGCTGCACAGAAACGCGGCGCCAGGCCGTCTACCGATCAAATAAGCTGCCAGCGCGGCTCCCACGAAGGCAACCACAGGCGCCGCAGCCATGGACGGATAGCGTTCGTAATTTTCCATCCATCCGCCCGGTACAACTGTCACGGTTTTGTCCATAATGGTCGACACGACACCGGCGGCGGGCAAAACCGCCAGCCGAAAACCGTCCATGCCGGATGCCCAAACACCCGCCACGGCAAAGGAGACGATGAAGACGATAGCGGCCAATCTGGCCATGCGTGCGGCACGCTGTTGAATTACGCCGTCGGTACGCAGATTCAAAAACACGGCACCGTGCATCACCAGCATGGCAAGACTCACCACGCCGGCGAGCAAGGCAAAGGGGTGGAATAGGGCGAAAAACGAGCCGTCGTAATGGGCTCTCATGCTGGTGTCGAAATGAAAGGGCAATCCCCGAAAGAGATTGCCGAAGGCGATGCCGAATACCAGCGAAGGCACGAGGCCGGCGGTAAACAGCCCCCAATCCCATGCATTGCGCCACCGGGGATCCGCCACCTTGCTGCGGTACTCGAAACCCACGGGCCGGAAAAACAGCGCGAAGAGCACCAGCAGCAGTGCGATATAAAGTCCGGAAAAGGCCGCCGCATATACCGCCGGCCAGGCGGCGAATATCGCCCCGCCCGCGGTGATCAGCCACACCTGATTGCCGTCCCAGGTCGGCCCGATGCAGTTGATAATGACCCGCCGTTCTTCATCGTTGCGGCCCACAAAGGGAAGCAACGTACCGACGCCGAGATCGAACCCATCGGTAACCGCAAAGCCGATCAACAACACGCCGATCAATAGCCACCAGATAAGCTTGAGCGTTTCGTAATCGAATATCACTGCCGTTCTCCCACGATACCCGGCGATATGGATGCCTGTTCAAAATAATAGCGCCCACTGTGCAGACTGCTGGGGCCGAGGCGGGCGTACTTGAACATCAGGTACAGCTCAGCAGCCAACAACAGGGTATAGAAAAATATAAAACCGCCGAGGCTGAACCAAAGATCGCCGGCTGTGAGGCTGGAAACAGCCATGCGGGTGGGCAAAATGCCGCCAATAGCCCAAGGCTGGCGGCCGTATTCCGCCACGAACCAACCCATCTCCGCCGCCAACCATGGCAACGGGATGCTATACAACGCCAGGCGCAGCAACCAAGGTTTTTCCCGGATCCGGCGGCGGGCGCCATAGTAGAACGCCAATACGAAAAGCAGCAACAATAAAAAGCCCAACCCCACCATGATGCGGAACGTCCAGAAAATAGGGGCGACCCGCGGGATACTGTCGCGCGCAGCCTGTTTGATTTGCTCATCGCCGGCATCGATCACATTTGCCGTATAGGGCTTGAGCAGCAATCCATAACCAAGATCGCGCTTGTAGTGCTCGAAGCGCGCCTTGGTCTCGGGGTCGGCATCGCCTGCCTTGAGTTTTTGCAAGGCCGCATAGGCCTGGATGCCACGGCGAATACGTTGTTCATTTGCGCTGACGATGTCCTTGAGGCCAATCACCGGCTTATCCACCGAGCGGGTAGCGATCAATCCCAGCACCCAGGGAACCTGCACCTCATCATCGGTAGTCTCCCGCTGTTGATCGGGTAAGCCGAATACGGTGAAGGCGGCGGGCGGCGGTTGTGTCTCCCACTCAGCTTCGATAGCAGCGAGTTTGGCCCGCTGCACATCGCCCAGGGTATAACCACTTTCGTCGCCGAGGACGATTACCGACAACACCGAGGCCAAACCGAAACCGGAAGCGATGGCAAAAGAACGCAGGGCAAAGCCCTGGTCGCGTCCCTTGAGCAGGTAGTAAGCACTGATACCCAGAACGAACACCGAGCCGGTAACATAGCCGGCGGCAACCGTATGGACGAACTTAACCTGAGCGACGGGATTGAACAAGAGGTCGGCAAAGCTACTCAATTCCATGCGCATGTGTTGATAGTTGAATTCGGCCCCCACCGGATTCTGCATCCAGCCGTTGGCGATCAATATCCACAACGCGGAGAGGTTGGATCCCAGCGCCACCAGGAAAGTTACCAGCAAATGCTGTACCTTGCTCAAACGGTTCCAGCCGAAGAAGAACAATCCTATGAAAGTGGATTCGAGGAAAAAGGCCATAAGCCCTTCGATGGCCAGCGGCACTCCGAAGATATCGCCAACATAATAAGAATAGTAGGACCAGTTGGTGCCGAACTGAAACTCCATGGTGATGCCGGTGGTGACGCCTAAAGCGAAGTTAATGCCGAACAGCTTGCCCCAAAAACGGGTCATATCTTTGTAGACAGGCTTGCCGGTCATTACATACACCGACTCCATAATTACCAGTAACCACGACATGCCCAAGGTCAGCGGCACGAAGAGAAAGTGATACATAGCGGTTATGGCGAATTGCAATCGTGACAGGATAACGACATCATCACCGGTCATGGCTTACCTTTTCCTTTGGCAGGACAGCGGATTCAATGGGACCCAGAAGTGTCGCAGCGAGATCGTTTGAAGTCAGCGTCGGAACGCGGCTGAAAAAAGCGAGCCACAATATCAGCAGCAACGCCGCCTTCACCGCCAGAACGAGCATGACGCTGCGCGACAACGTTTCACCCTTGATCCTAAAGTTGAATCGCACTGTCTGCATAGAAAGGACTTTCCCGTTCATCTTCATCTTGGAATACAATCCCGCACCGCATGAGGATCGACTTCCGCCCAAAAACTTAAACAGTCTATAACGGCTAAAGTATACATAACTTATTGGCACTAAATGCAACCGGCTCGAATTAGATTCAGTGATGACGCGGCGGGAGCATGATTGTGAAAAGTTGATTTATTTATTTTGTAATATTGATACAGTAAATGTTCTTAAAGAATATTACCTATTTTAATTCTATCGAAGGACTGAGTTTGAATCCCTACAGCGTCACTCTCGCACTGTTTACCCTTTCCGCCCTCGGAGTGACCGTCTGGGGTTTGACCATTATCGCCCGAGGGAGAAAGACCTCGCGCTGGCCCAGCGTCGACGGCGTCATCGAGCAATCCTCGCTTACATCGGCGGAATCCGACGTTCTCCCTAAAATCGTATTCAGTTACACGGTTGCCGGGCGCCGTTATCAATGCGACCTGGCCGTACCCGGCGGAGCCGGGGTAACGCCGGATTTCGCCGAGAACTACGTCAAGAAATACCCACAGGGAATCAAGGTGAGGGTTTACTATGATCCCAAGCAACCCGGCCAGGCCACGCTCGAACCCGGCCTGGGCCGAGGCGATTGGTTGATTTTTGCATTGGGAGCCGCATCCAGTCTGCTGGGAACGTTGTTCTTGCTATTCAGATAGGCGCGGATGTACCGCGCCGTTCCCGTTAAAATAAGGCTATGTAAACACAGGCGTATCATGAACACATGAGCCACTGGTCCGACATCGGCGCTGCGATCGCCGCCGCAACCGGCGAGCGATTCGCCGTCGAGACGATTCATGATGTAGGCGGCGGTTGTATCCATCATGCCTACCGTGTGGAGGGCGGCCGCCGTTGCTACTTCGCAAAGCTCAATGATGTGGCGGCGGCGGAGATGTTCGCCGCCGAGGCCGAGGCGCTGAACGCGTTGCGAGCCACCGCCACAGTCCGCGTACCCGCGCCGATCTGTTGGGGCGTCGCGGGCGAAGCGGCCTATCTGATATTGGAGCATCTGGACCTCGGCGGGGAAACCGCGTCCAGCGCAGAATTGTTGGGGATGCAGCTGGCGCAACTGCACCGCCACGCCGGCCAATACTACGGCTGGCATCGCGACAACGCCATCGGCTCCACCCCGCAGCTTAATTCGCCGGACGATAACTGGCCGCATTTTTGGCGAGAGCAGCGGCTGGCCTATCAGTTGCGCCTGACGGCGCGCCATGGTTTCGGCGGTTCCCTGCAACGCAAGGGTGAACGTTTGCTGCATGTCCTGGGACCGGCCTTCGCCGGCCATACGCCGCCGCCTTCGCTGCTGCACGGCGACCTCTGGTCGGGCAATCATGCCGCGTTGCGCGACGGTCGGCCGGTGATCTTCGATCCCGCATGCTATTACGGCGACCGGGAGACGGACCTGGCCATGACCGAGCTATTCGGCGGTTTTTCCCCGCGGTTTTATGCCGCTTATCGCGAACACTATCCGCTGAATGAAGGCTACCCGCTACGCAAGATCCTCTATAATCTTTATCATGTGCTCAATCACGTCAACCTGTTCGGCGGCGGCTATGCCTCTCAGGCGGAACACATGATGGATTCCTTGCTGAGCGAACTGGATTAAGGAAAGGACGGATATGACGCGCGGTAAACAAATTTATAAGATCATCTTTCACAACCAAGGCAAGATCTACGAGATGTATGCCAAACGCGTAAATCCCGGCAGCCTACTGGGCTTCGTCGAGGTGGAGGGCCTGATGTTCGGTACCACCGGTTCCGGCGTACTGGTGGATCCGTCCGAGGAACGGCTCAAGGCCGAGTTCGCCGGCGTGAAACGCACCATTATTCCCATGCAGGCGGTAGTGCGCATCGACGAGGTGGAAAAGGAAGGCATCAACAAAATTATCGCTGTCTCCGACAAAGGCGAGAACGTAACGCCGTTCCCGTCACCGATCTTTCCCACCAAGCGGGATAGCACTTAGCCGCCAGGCGACGGGCGTTTTTCCGCCCACTCCAAGACGGGATACAGGCGCACGGGCAACAAATTATGCGCGTCCGAATAGGCCGCCCAGCGGAATTCATCATGCTCGGGCTTTCCCAGCTCGGGGCTGATCGGCAAGATCACGTCGGCCCGCGTAGTCTCGGCCACGTAATAGCGGGCCACCTTGCCGCGGCCGTAAGGCGCGGTTTCGCGATAATCATGTCCCCATCGAAAATTGAGTTCGGTAAGCGTGGTTTCCTCGGTGACCTCGCGTATCGCCGCATGCAAGGGGTCTTCCCCCGGCTCCACCACTCCCTTGGGGAAGTCCCAATTTTGATAGGCGCGCAATAACAGAAACCGGCGCGCCATACCTTGTCCCCTGATAATCACTACACCGGCCGATAAAATCCTAGACACCCTTTACCCTCCATGGCATGCGGCAAATAGATAAAGCATCGCGTACGGCGAAACGGAAGCTTTCTCTTAAAAAGGAAGCTGCGTCATCGATAAGCCTTGCGCCTTGAGGTGATCCATGGCCTGACGGGCGAGCAGGGCCATCTCAAATTCCTCCTCCCAATCATAAGGCTCCGCCGCCGGCAGCTCGTCAGGCACGTCGATGTCATGATAATCCCGGTCGGCATAAACCTTGACATAACGTGTCTCCTCGATGCTGGGCGTGAGGTCCGGCCAAATACTATTGAACAAATCCTTCGGCCGGGTCATCCCCCATTCATGTAGCAACTGGTAACGCTCCGGCAAATTAACAAAGGCCTCGGGCACGCCGGTTTGGGGTTCGCCGGTTTCCGGTCTGGCGTGCGTGGTATGGATGAATACGATCAATTTGGGTTGGTGCCTGAGTATCTCGGGCGTGTAATTTTTTCCGGCGGGCATCCAGCAGGAAAATGCCACGTCGAAGGGAAAGTCGATGGATTCAATGGCCTGTTCGCGCAACTCGTAACAGTCGCCGTCATGGAAATTTTTTATCTGATTGGGCTTGGCATTGGGATCGCGCACGCCGATCACCTTGATGCCTTCGCGTGCCAGCAAGCTGCCGATAAAACCGTTACCGGCATGGAGGTCGCAGATCACCGGCGCGTCCGATACCCGGCGGGCGTAGGCCGCGATGCGGCGCAGCTCGTCGCGCAAGGGAATGATCGGCGATACCGTCGGCCCCATTTTGGCGGGATCACGGTCCGGATTGCTGAAGACCAGATAGTGCAACGGCAAGCCTTTGATGCGCTCCGCGAACGGCATCTCGGATTTCCAGGCCGGATGCTGGCGTTCCTGAAAGGCGATGATGCGGTTGAACATATCCTCGCTGAAGGTGTCCATCTTCCGCAATATTTCGAAGTGAGGAATCATAATTTAGCTCTCGGCCGATGGCTTATGACTGATGGTAAGGTTCGCTCAATTCATGCACCGCATTCACCAAGACCTGCACATGTTCGGGATTGACATGCTGGTGTATCCCGTGTCCCAGGTTGAATACGTGTCCCGCGCCGTGACCGAACGCGCCCAGGATCGCCGCCGCCTCTTGACGGATGCGCTGTGGCGAGGCGTACAACACGCAGGGATCCATATTGCCCTGCAAGGCCACGCGGTCTCCCACCCGCCGGCGCGCCGCACCGATGTCGGTGGTCCAGTCCACGCCTAAGGCATCGCAACCGGTTTCAGTCATGGCCTCCAACCAGGCGCCGCCGCCCTTGGTGAATATAATAATCGGCACGCGGCGGCCTTCGTGCTCGCGCTTCAGCCCGTCCACGATCCGCGCCATGTAACGCAGGGAAAAATCGATATAGTCGCGGGGGCTCAACACGCCGCCCCAGGTATCGAAGATCATTACCGCCTGCGCGCCGGCGGCGATCTGGGCATTGAGATAAACGGTCACCGCGCGCGCGGTGGTGTCCAGCAACTTATGCAGCAAGTCCGGGCGATCGAACAGCATGCCCTTCACCTGAGAATATTCCTTGCTGCCGCCGCCTTCCACCATGTAGGTGGCCAAGGTCCACGGACTGCCGGAAAAGCCGATGAGCGGCACCCGGCCGCCGAGCTCGCGGCGGATCACCCGCACCGCATCCATCACGTAGCGCAGTTCGCGTTCGGGATCGGGCACGCCCAGCTTCTCGACCGCAGCGGCGCTGCGCACCGGGTGCGCGAATTGCGGGCCTTCACCCTTGGTGAAACTCAGCCCCAGACCCATGGCATCGGGGATGGTGAGGATGTCGGAAAACAGGATTGCAGCGTCAAGATCGAAACGCGCCAGCGGCTGCAAGCTTACTTCGCAGGCCAAGTCGGGGTTCATGCACAGATTCATGAACGAGCCGGCCTTCTCGCGGGTAGCACGATACTCGGGCAGATATCGCCCAGCCTGGCGCATGATCCAGATGGGAGTGCGATCCACGGGTTCGCGGAGCAGGGCGCGGAGAAAACGATCGTTCTTAAGTTCTGTCATGTAAGATTCCCACCCGCTGAGGGCGCCAAAAAGCGGCGAGGTTGACTTAACGTTTAAACACCCAGGTAATCCAGGATACCTGCGGCGGCGTTACGGCCTTCGAATACCGCAGTCACTACCAGATCCGATCCGCGCACCATGTCGCCGCCGGCGAATACCTTGGGGTTGGCGGTCTGATGTTTACGCTGCCCCATGGCGGGCGCCTTCACCCGGCCGCGCTCATCGCATTGAATGCCGAATTCACTGAACCACGGCGCGGGATTGGGTTGAAAACCGAAAGCGATGATCACGCGATCGGCGGAAATGATCTCCTCGGAACCCGGTACTACCCGCGGAGTACGGCGGCCGCGGGCATCGGGGGCGCCCAACTCCGTGGTCACCACCTTCACGCCTTTGACTTCATTGTCACCGATGATTTCCACCGGTTGGCGGTTCCACAAAAACTCCACGCCTTCTTCCTTGGCGTTGGCCACTTCGCGCTTGGAGCCAGGCATATTGGCCTCATCGCGGCGATAGGCGCAGGTCACGCTCGCCGCCCCTTGGCGTATCGAGGTGCGATTGCAATCCATGGCGGTGTCGCCGCCGCCCAGGACCACGACCCGTTGCCCATGCATATCGATGAATTCAGCCTGATTCTCCAGCATGTCGAGCTGACGTTTGATGTTGGAAATTAAAAACGGCAGGGCCTCGTAGACGCCGGGGAGTTTTTCGCCGGGAAATCCGCCTTTCATGTATGTATAGGTACCCATGCCGAGGAACACTGCGTCGTATTCGTCGAGCAATTTTTGAAAAGGGATGTCCTTGCCGATCTCGGTATTAAGCACGAACTTCACGCCCATCTCTTCCATTAGCGCGCGGCGGGTGCGCACCACCGCCTTTTCCAACTTGAATTCGGGAATCCCGAAGGTGAGCAAGCCGCCCACTTCCGGGTAACGGTCAAACACCACCGGCTCGACCCCATTGCGCACCAAGACATCCGCGCAACCCAATCCCGCCGGGCCCGCGCCGATAACAGCGACGCGTTTACCGCTCAGTTTGACGCCGGACATGTCCGGCCGCCAGCCGCGCTTCAGCGCCTCGAAGGTAATGTATTTCTCGATAGAGCCGATCGTCACCGCGCCAAAGCCGTCGTTGAGGGTGCAGGCTCCTTCGCACAAGCGATCTTGCGGACAGACGCGGCCGCATATTTCCGGCAAGGAATTGGTGCGGTGCGACAGCTCCGCCGCCTCAAAAAAATTGCCTTCTTCCACCAGCTTTAGCCAGTTGGGGATGTAGTTGTGCACCGGGCACTTCCACTCGCAATACGGGTTGCCGCAACCCAGACAGCGCGACGCTTGCGCCGCGGCATGCTTGGGATCGAAATGACCATAGATCTCGCGGAAATCCCGAATACGTATCTCCGCCGGCGCCTTCGCGGGGTCTTGGCGCGGGACCTCGACGAATTCAAAATTTTTTGTCATAGCACTGCTGACCTGTGAACGTGCGGAGCGATGGGCCACGATGCGTCACGCCGCATTAAGTAATGCGTCGAGCAAGGTATGGATCTCCAGCGCCTTGGGTTTCACCAGCCAGAATCGCGGGAGATAAGAGGCGAAGTCTTCGAGAATCTCGCGGCCCCAGGCGCTGCCGGTCTCGGCGATGAATTCCTCGATCATGCCGCGAAGATAATTGCGGTGAACCTCCATGGGCTCGGTGGTAATACGATGGATATCCACCAACTCGTGGTTGTAGCGGTCGACGAAGCCTTTATCGAGATCCAGGATGAAACTGAAACCGCCGGTCATGCCGGCGCCGTAGTTGAGACCGGTATTGCCCAGCACCACCACCACGCCGCCGGTCATATATTCGCAGCCGTGATCACCGCAGCCTTCCACTACCGCATGCGCACCGGAGTTGCGCACCGCGAAGCGCTCGCCCGCCATGCCCGAAGCGAACAACTTGCCGCCGGTGGCGCCATACAAGCAGGTGTTGCCGATGATGGCGGTGTCGCGACTGTTGAACCGGCTGCCCTTGGGCGGAAAGATAACCAGCTTGCCGCCGGCCATGCCCTTGCCTACGTAGTCGTTGGCGTCGCCTTCCAGAAGCAAATTCAAACCGCCGGCGTTCCAAACACCGAAGCTCTGCCCCGCCGTACCTTGGAGGTGCAAGGTGATGGGCGCGTCCTCCATGCCCTTATCGCCGTGACGGCGGGCGATCTCACCGGACAGGCGCGCGCCGATGGATCGATTGACGTTACGCAGGCGGTATTCAAAGCCGCCACCTTTTTTATGTTCAATGGCCTCCAAGCAATCCCGTACCATTCTCTCCGCCAACTCGCCCTTGTCGAAAGGTTCATTGCGCGGCGAGGTGCAGAACTGCGGTTTGTCCTTGGACACTCCGCCGTCGGAGAGGAGGGGCGACAGATCCAGGCGAAGCTGTTTGGCGGTCTGGCCTGCCATGATTTCCAGCAAATCGGTGCGGCCGATCAGCTCCGCCATGCTGCGCACGCCGATCAGCGCCAGCCACTCCCGGGTCTCGCGGGCGAGAAAGCGGAAATAATTCATCACCATCTCGGGCAAACCGATAAAATGCATCTTGCGTAGGTTGTCGTCCTGAGTGGCAACGCCGGTTGCGCAGTTGTTCAAATGGCAGATGCGCAAATATTTGCAACCCAAGGCGATCATGGGTCCGGTACCGAAACCGAAACTCTCCGCGCCAAGGATGGCGGCCTTGATCACATCCAGGCCGGTCTTCAATCCACCGTCGGTCTGTACGCGTACCTTGGCGCGCAGGTCATTGCGGCGCAGGGTCTGATGCGTTTCGCTGAGACCCAACTCCCAGGGCCCCCCGGCATATTTGATGGAGGTCAGCGGGCTGGCGCCGGTGCCGCCGTCGTAACCGGCGATGGTGATCAAATCCGCATAGGCCTTGGCCACGCCGGCGGCGATGGTACCGACGCCGGGTTCCGCGACCAGCTTCACCGAGACCAGCGCCTTGGGGTTCACTTGCTTCAAATCAAAGATGAGCTGCGCCAGATCTTCGATGGAATAGATATCGTGATGGGGCGGCGGCGAAATCAAGGCCACGCCGGGCCGCGCGTAACGCAAACGGGCGATGAGCCTGTTTACCTTGTCGCCTGGCAACTGTCCACCCTCGCCGGGCTTGGCGCCCTGGGCGATCTTAATCTGCAATACCTCGGCGTTGATGAGATAAGCGGGCGTCACCCCGAAGCGGCCCGAGGCCACCTGCTTGATCTTGGACATGCGCTCCGTACCGTAGCGCGCCGGGTCTTCGCCGCCTTCGCCGGAATTGGAGCGGCCTCCCAGGCGGTTCATGGCCGTGGCCAGAGCCTCGTGGGCCTCAGGCGACAAGGCGCCCAAGGACATACCGGCCGAATCGAAACGCGGCAAAATGGCCTCGACGGGTTCAACGTCGTCGATCGGGATGGATTTAATGCCATCGCGGATTTTCAACAGATCGCGGAAGGTGGTGACGGGCCGGCCATTGACCGCATCGGCATATATTTTGTAATCCGCGTAGTCGCCGCTCTGCACGGCACGGCGCAGGCTGGTCACAACATCCGGGTTGTATGCATGGTATTCGCCGCCGTGGATGAACTTGAGCAGGCCGCCCTGCTGGATCGATTTGCGAGTCAACCAAGACTCGTGCGCTAATTGCCGCTGATCGTTCTCCAGATCCTCGAAACCGGCGCCTTGAATTCGGCTGCATGTGCCGGTGAAACACAAGTTCACCACCTCGTCGCCAAGTCCCACCGCCTCGAACAATTGCGCACCGCGGTAGCTGGCAATGGTGGAAATGCCCATCTTGGACATGATCTTGTACAGACCCTTGTTGATGCCTTTGCGGTAGGCGGGCGCCAATTGATCCAGTTCCCTGCCCTTGATCTCGCCGCTGCGCACCATGTCGTATAGGCATTGATAGGCGAGATAGGGAAAGACAGCGGTGGCCCCGTAACCGATCAGCGCGGCAAAGTGATGAGGGTCGCGGGCTGTGGCAGTCACCACCACGATGTTGGCGTCGCAACGCAAGCCCTTGTACACCAAGCGGTGGTGCACCGCGCCGGTGGCCAGCAAGGCGTGAACGGGCAACTTGCCCTGTTCAATATCTTGGTCTGACAAGATCAATATTACTTTGCCGGCGCGCACCGCCGCCTCCGCCGCATCACACACCGCCTCAACGGCGGGGCGCAAACCGCGGGAGTCATCGTATTGAAGACTGATAAGCGCGGCGGCGTAGGCCGGGTCTTCGATGCTCAGCAGCTTTTCATATTTTTCTTCCGACAGCACCGGCGATTCCGTTACCAAGCGCGCGGCATGGACGGGGGTCTCTTCAAATAGGTTGCGCTCACGGCCGAAGCAAGTCTCCAGCGACATTACGATCTGCTCGCGCAGCGGATCGATGGGCGGGTTGGTGACCTGGGCGAATTGCTGGCGAAAATAATCGTAGAGCGAACGCACGTAGCGGGATAGCACCGGCATGGGGGTATCGTCGCCCATGGAGCCCACTGCCTCCTGGCCGGCCTCGGCCAACACCCGCAGTACCTGGTCGCGCTCCTCGAAGGTGATTTGAAACATCTTCTGATAAACCGCGACCTCGGCTTCATCCCATTGGGAGGTAGATGCCGCTTTGCCGGTTTCCAAGGTTCGGTGGTACTTTTTCAACCATTGCCGGTAAGGCTGCCGGGATTTGAGCAGGTTGTCGATGTCCGCCGGCAACAGCAACTCGCCGGTAAGCGTATCGGCGGCGATCATCTCGCCGGGGCGTAAGCGGCCTTTGGCCACCACATCTTCCGGTTTGTAGCCGTAGACCCCGATCTCTGAGGCGAGGGTGATGTGACGGTCCTTGGTCACGACGTAGCGTGCGGGGCGCAGGCCGTTGCGATCCATGACACAGGCGGCATAGCGGCCATCGGTGAGCACGATACCGGCGGGACCATCCCAGGGTTCCATATGCATGGAGTGATATTCGTAAAATGCACGCAGATCCGGATCCATGGTTTCCACATTGTTCCAGGCTGGCGGAATCAACAGGCGCATGGCACGGAAGATATCCATGCCGCCGGCCAGTAGGGCCTCCAGCATGTTGTCCAGGCTGCTGGAGTCGGAGCCGGTCATGGACACCAGCGGGCGGATGTCGTCCATATTGGGAATCGCGGGCATCTGGAATTTGCTGCCGCGCGCCACCGACCAATAACGGTTGCCCTGCACGGTGTTGATCTCACCGTTGTGGGCGAGATAGCGAAAGGGCTGCGCCAGGCGCCACTCCGGCCAGGTATTGGTGGAGAAACGCTGATGGAACACGCACAGGTCCGAGATCAGGCGCTCATCCTCGAGATCGCGGTAAAACACCGGAAGATTGGCGGGCATCACCAGTCCTTTATAGGACACAACCCTGCGCGACAAGCTGGACACATAGAAAGTTGGGTCTTGGGATGATATGGCCTTCTCGGCGCGACGGCGGGCAATGTAGAGATGGCGCTCGCAGCCCGCATCGTCCATGGCCGCCGGGACATTGACGAACACTTGCTCGATGCGCGGCAGACTCTTGAGGGCTTCGGCGCCGCAGGCAGCGGGCTCCACCGGCACGACACGCCAACCCGCGATCTGAAAACCTTGCGCTGCCACTTCGTCGTCGAGACGTTGTTTGGCCGCATCGGCGAATTTGGCGTTCTGATTCAAAAACACCATACCTACCGCAAAACGCTCGCTTACCCGGAAACCCGCCTCGGCGGCAACGGCGCGCAGGAAGGTTTCCGGCACCTTCATCAGCAGACCGCAACCATCCCCCGTCTTGCCGTCCGCGGCCACCGCGCCACGGTGCGTCAGGCATGCCAAGGAGTTGACGGCGGTCCGCACTAACCAATGGCTGGCCTTACCGTCCATATGGGCAATCAGACCGAAGCCGCAACTGTCTCTCTCAAATTCCGGCCGGTAGAGCCCCGTCATTGTCGTATTGGTCGTCACTGGAATTAAGCCCGCCTGATTGCTTTGGCGCTTGCCGCCACCCGTTGCGCGCACACAATAACCCGCCTCACAAGAGACGAAATGGGACAGGAGTATACAAGTGTACACGCATGGATTTCAACGCAAGAGGGAAATCGCGGAGAAACCTTGATCTTACACAGGTTTTACCGCTAATCAAATAGTTGTCCGGGCGTTATTGGCCTTGAGATTCCGGTTGTTTTTCAAGTTGGTCGTGAAGGATCTTAAAACTCCGGATCCACGGATTTGTCACCCCCCATTTGGCGGGCACTTCTTTAGCCGCTTGTTCGGCCTCGGCATGGGTGCCGTAGACGCCGTAAACCAAGGTATAGAATATTTGCCCATCGCGCTGCACTGGGAAATATGCGGCCTTGCCCTGCAAATGGTGTATCTCAATGAATTGTCGCGCAACCTTTTCTTCCTTGAGCACCACCAACTGCAAGGTGTACCGGTCATCCGGCTGGGCTCGCACCCATTTTTCGCCGCGAATAGTACCGGTGGCGGGGTGTACCGCCGGTTTGGCCTTGGCAACCTGGGGTTTTGCAACTTCTGGCGCGGCTGTTTGCGCTACCTGTGATGGCGGAGGAGGCGTTTGGGGAAGCGGCGGCGTGAGGGTGGCCGCGACATCCGGGGCACGCTCTGCGGCAGGGACGGGCACCTCTTTCGTCACCGGGGAAAGAGGGGGGAGGGGCAAAGCCTTCTCCGACTCCGGAGCGGATGAGACCGTTTCAGACAGGGAGGGCGCGGTATCGGCCTGCGCCCTTTCCGCTCCCGGCGGATGGATGACATGATCTTCATCCCCGACCGTCAAGGGTGGCGGCAATTCCAGGGTAGCGGTTTGTCGCGGTGCAGCCGGCGGCGGCGATTTAAGTAAGGCGGTTCGCAAGGGGCCGGCCACTATGGCCACTATTAAGATCAGCGCAAGCACCGCTGCCGCCATCCATGTAAATCGCTTAACGACCCCGGGTTTATCCGAACCACCCTTTCCCGCTTTGTACTCTTTACCGTCCAAGGTCTTTTCCTGCAACACCCGCCGCGCCATTTCATTGATGCGCGCTGCTATTCCTCCCGAAGACGCATGAACCTTGTTGATCAGTATCGCGTTAAAAGGGCCGTCATCGGCGGCCCCGGCGGCGCGAAGCCGGTGGCGGATATAGCCTCCGGTCTCTTGTTCGGTAAAGGGCATCATTTCGAAGGTATGAGTCACCCGGGCGGCGAGAGAAGTCAGGGCGGGACTGGCGAACAAGTTTTGCAGTTGTGGCGTACCGAACAATACTATCGACAGGGTATGACCGGTGTCGTTCTCGGCGCAGAGATTCAGGACCAATTCCATCATGGCGGCGCTGAGATATTGGGCATCATCCAGCAGCAGGATGGGTGTCTGGGCATTCTGCCGCAGTGCCCGCAACTGTGTAATCAAGGCCGCATACAACGCCTGGGGTTCGATACGGTTGTCCAAGGACAGACCGAAGCCCCGCGCCATATCCCGCAACAATTCGTCGCGGCCCATATCGACCCGAGCGGTTACTGTCGCGATCCGCCAGATATCGTTGGCGCGCGCCACAAATTGCCGCAGTAAGGCCGTCTTGCCTACCCCCGGCTTGCCCGTAACCAACAGTAAGGGGCTGTAAGGCGCAAGATGGAGCAAGAGGTCGAGGCGTTGCGCGCCGTCGGTGGACGCATAAAAAAAGTGGCCGGCGGCGTTTTCGGCAAATGGATCGTTGAGCAGCCCTTCGCCCGATAAAAGGGGAGAAATATCGTCGTGGCGTAGATTAGCGGGTTGTGGAATCATGCCTTACCTCGGTACGAGGTCGCCCCTCCCGGGCAACGGTTTATCCTATCACCTGGACCACAATTTGCCGCCAAAAATCCTCTTCAGCGGCGAACGCGGGTACGCGCTCCTTCCACGAATACCACTCGAAAGCCGCGCGCTACTTGGATGTCCCGCGCCTTGATCATGGCACACTCCGCCGCTTCGTGGCTGGAGAAAAATTCCCGCTTGCTGCGCCCCACGGCATCCTGTCGTCCCGACTCGCGGATCAAGGACCAGCCTCCCAGCAAATCCTCTTGCAACAACAACTGATAGTAACGGGGCGGGTGGTCGCCGCTTGCCGGCATTTGCATATAAATTCTCATAACTAGCCATTACATCACACCAAACGGGATGTTACGTCAACTGCGCTGGGTTGAATACCCGCTCATATTCGGCAATGGCATAGCGGTCGGTCATGCCGGCGATGTAGTCGCTAACCGCGCGGGCGCGGCCCGCTGCACCCTGGCTTTTCTCCCGGGTGTCGGCCTGCACTGAAAACTCCGGCGGCAACAATGCCGGGTCGTTCACAAAAACCTCGAACAGGGTACGGATCACCCGTTGCGACTTGGCGGTCATGCGCCGCACCTTGTAATGCTGATAAAGGTGCTTGCGTAGAAAGCGCTTGAGCTCGAGATTGTACTCGCGCATGGCGTCACCGAACCCGATCAGGGGTGCGGCCTGGATACGCACCTCGTCGATGTCGGCCGGTGCCGCCTTGGTCAATCGCTCCCGGCTGGCCTCCACCAAATCAGTGACTTGCCGGTTAATCATGCGCCGCACCACTTCGTGAATCAGGCGCCGGCCGCTGAGATCGGGATAACGCAACATAACCACTTCGAACTGTTCGCTGAATAGGCCGATCTCCCGCAATTGTTCGACGGAGATAAGACCGGCACGCAAACCGTCGTCCACGTCGTGATTGTTGTAAGCAATCTCGTCAGCGACGTTGGCAAGCTGCGCCTCCAGGCCGGGTTGCCGTTTGTTCAAGAAGCGCTGCCCCAGTTCGCCCAGATCCTTGGCCTTGGCCGGCGCGCAGTGTTTTAAAATCCCTTCGCGCGACTCGAAAGTTAGATTGAGTCCGCGGAATTCAGCATAACGTTCCTCCAATTCGTCCACCACCCGCAGCGATTGCAAATTGTGCTCGAAACCGCCGTAGTCCTTCATGCAAGCATTGAGGGCATCCTGGCCGGCATGGCCGAATGGCGTGTGCCCCAGGTCATGGGCCAGGGCGATCGCCTCGGTGAGATCTTCGTTGAGATGCAGGGTGCGGGCGATAGAACGGCCGATCTGCGCCACCTCGATGGAGTGGGTGAGACGGGTACGGAACATGTCGCCTTCATGATTCACGAATACCTGGGTCTTATATTCAAGACGGCGGAAGGCGCTGGAGTGGATGATGCGGTCGCGATCGCGCTGATATTCTCCGCGGTAACTGGGCGCCGGCTCCGTAAGGCGCCGGCCGCGGGAAAGCTGTTCCCGAGCGGCATAGGGCGCTAAGCGCGTGTCACCTGCGGTTTGGGTCATATAGTGTCATCGCTCGCGGTAAGCGCCGAGTATCTCGCGTAATAAGGCTGGATCGTATTCGGCCGTCACTACCGCATTGCCCACGGCCCTCAACAATACTAAGCGAATTCGACCGTCCTGGGCCTTTTTATCCACCGCCATCAATTCCAACATCCGTACCGGATCCAATCCCGCGGGGGCGCGCACCGGCAGTCTGGCGCGTTGCAAGAGGGTCTCGATCCGCGCCACTTCAACTGCATCGAGCCAAGCCATACGCGCGGAGAGCGCGGCGGCCATACACATCCCGGCAGCCACCGCCTCGCCGTGCAACCAGACGCCATATCCCATGCCGGTCTCGATGGCATGAGCGAAGGTATGGCCCAGATTCAACAGCGCGCGCTCGCCGCTCTCCCTCTCATCGGCAGCCACTACCTCCGCCTTGTTGCGGCAAGAACGTTCGATGGCCTCGGCCAGGACCGCGGCATCGCGATGTAGCAGGGCGTCCATATTGGTTTCCAGCCACTGGAGAAAGCCGGCGTCGCGGACCAAGCCGTATTTGATGACCTCGGCAAGACCGGCGCTCAATTCCCGGTCGGGCAGGGTATTCAGGGTAGCGGTATCGATCAACACGCATTGCGGTTGATGGAAGGCGCCGATCATGTTCTTGCCCAGGGGATGATTAATCCCGGTCTTACCGCCCACTGAGGAATCCACTTGGGCGAGGAGCGTGGTAGGCACTTGAATGAAGGGCACGCCGCGCTGATAACAGGCAGCGGCAAAACCGGCCATGTCGCCGATGACGCCGCCGCCCAGGGCCACCAGCGTGACGCGTCGATCGCAGTGATTTTCCAACAGGGCGTCGAAGATGCGGTTCAGCGCTTCCCAGGTCTTGTGCTGCTCGCCGTCCGGCAACATTACAGTATGGCATTGCCAATCCGCGAAGGTCGCCAGTATTTGTTGCAAGTAGAGCGGCGCCACCGTTTCGTTGGTAACAAGCATCACCTGGCGCCCGACGACATGGGGCCGCGCCAGTTCGGTGCGCGCCAATAGGCCCTCACCGATGTGGATGGGATAGCGGCGCTCGCCGAGCTCAACAACCAGGGTCTTCATCATCCACCGTCGTTTCGGTTAAGGGGTTGCGCCGCTTGCCGCGTACTGAAGATTTATTATGGCCCTTGGCACGACCAGGTTCACGAATTTTAGCGAGGATTTCACGTTCGGCGCCGCGGGCCGTGCGTCCGCCGGTGTCCACCACTAAATCGGCGACCTCGCGGTATAAGGCATCGCGAATCGATAGCAATTCTTGGAGACGGGCTTGGGGATCGGCGGTCTGCAACAGCGGACGATGCCGGTCCTTGGCGGTGCGAACCAGTAATTGATCGACCGTGGCATAGAGATAGATCACCGTACCCCGTTCCTGAAGACAGGCGCGGTTCTCCGGGTCCAGCACCGCTCCGCCGCCGGTGGCCAACACGATGCCGTTGCGCTGGCTGAGTTCGTCGATGATCTTTTTTTCCCGCTGACGGAAACCGGTCTCGCCCTCCACGTCGAAGATCAAGGGGATGCTGGCGCCGGTGCGGCGCTCGATCTCATGGTCGCTGTCCACGAACGCCATATCCAACGATTTGGCCAGATGGCGGCCGATAGTGGATTTGCCGGCGCCCATGAGACCGACTAGGAAGATATTCTTAGGCTTGCCCATACGGCCAATAGTATGCCGCGGGCCGCGGAATGAGAAGAGCGGGCGCGCGGCTAGTTAACTGCGCCCGCGATCGGCTATGCCGAGATTTTAGTCTTTAACGCCGATGGTATCGTAGGTCTTGGTGCCGCTGGGCGCCGTCACTGTTACCGTAACGGTGCCGGTGCTCGATGTGCCGTCCGTGCCCACAAAGATACTATAGGCTAGCGGACCGTTGAAATTGGTGTTGCCCACCGTATAGTTGGTTGGACCGGAGAGCTTGCCATTGTCGGTAGAAATGGCAATGGTAGTACCTTTAGGCATCGGTTGATTATGAGAAAAATCTCCGATGGTAAATGTAATCGTCGTGCCGGTAGCGGCATCCGCGCAGGTGCTGGCGCCGCAGGCGACGGTCGCGGCCGCAACGGTAGCGATTTGCGCAAACGAATCCGACATCACCAACACACCTTGATTCCATACGATCAGCTTGGTCGTAGTGCTGCATAGTGTGCTGTGCGTACAAAGGATGCCGTTAAATTTGCCGTCCGCCGCATCATAGAGACCGTTGTGGTTATAATCCACGAAAAACTCGCCACTGTCGTGGACGCCATTTTCGTTGTCGTCTCGATAAGCCTCGGGTAGGTCTATCGCCGAGGGCGGGGACGGGAAGATATCGGCGTCATCGAATTCACCGTTACCGTTAGTATCGACAAAGCTCTCTTCACCGCTGGCGGAGGCGATAATCGTCACCCGACCATCACTTGGGCGAAAATTCTGGCTTACCCAATTTACGCTGCAGGCGCCTTCTACTGTGGTGCACGATCCCCCTATGGAGCCGCCCTCGGCGGTAAAGGTCACCGCGGTACCGTCAGGGACCGGGTTGTTAAAGCGATCGGCAAGTCGGGCGGTGACTGGAACCGTTACGCCATCAATGAGCCACGCTTCCGGATTTAATGTCGCGATGCTCAGCGACACGTTCTTATAGGTAGGAATTCCGGTGGTGACTGACAACTGATCGGACTGGGTAGCGATCGCCGTTCCATTCACCGTCGCACTCACCCGCACCGGCGTGGGAATCGTCCCCGCCTGCACTACGGTCTGCACTAGGCCGCTGGCGTCTGTCTGGGCTGTTGACGGACTTATCGACAACCCGCCGACATTGGTATCCAAATCGAAAGTTACGTTTTGTTTCGGTACCGCGCCACCGACGCTATTCAAGACTTTGAAGATTACGGTGGAGGTTTCAGACAGACCCGCGCCCCCGGTGCCTTTCAAGGCAATTTTAGTTGGCGTGGCCGAAACAAACTGGATGGAACCGAGGGTCGCCGCCGCCACGGTAATAGTCACACTCGCGCTAATAGTGCCGCCGCCCGCCGACGCGGTCGCCGTGATCGTGTCGGCACCCGAGCACCCTATCGCCACATAGGTGCTGACAGCCGTACCAGTAGTCGTGGTCACCGGCGACGTCAGCGTCGCACTGTTCTGACTGACGCAGGTTGACGTAAAAGTCACGGCTGTGGAAGTCGTGTAGGGGCTCCCATTCTCATCCACGAGATTGGCGGTGACGCTGGTGCTCCCGCCAGCCGAGAGCGAAGATACTCCGAGGGCTAGCACACCGGCGACAAATCCCGCGCCCGAACCATTTCCGATGCGCACGGTGGTTGAAGTACTGCCCCCAGTGGTCCCACCCGTCGTGTTGCCTGATGTTGACGCGGCGATAAAGGCATCACTGCCGCCACATCCCGCCACCAATGCCATGATGAGCAAGACGACTGTGTTTTTGATAAAGATCTTCATATTTACCCATGCCTCCGCAAAACAATCCATGGTAAATCTCGCCCGCCCCATGAAGATGCTTCGCAACTCTTATATTTAAAATCGCGAATTGGAATTCACATCGTTAATGGCGCTTAGACCCTCTTTCAATATTTTGGGGGTGACAAAGATCAATAACTCCACCTTATCATCCACCTGGGAGGTCGTCCGGAACAACGCGCCCATGAACGGCAAATCGCCCAATAGCGGCACCTTAGTCACGCTTTTACTGCGAGTCTGCTCGTAAATACCACCGAGTACCACGGTCTCACCGTTGGCCACCAACACCTGCGTATTGACCTCGCGCTTGTTGATGCTGGGCACCCCGGCAAAAACATCGCCCACACTGTCCTTGGTCACATCAAGATCCATGATGACGCGATCGTCGGGCGTGATCTGGGGCGTTACTTTGAGACTCAGCACGGCCTTCTTAAACGACACCGATGTCGCGCCGCTGGAGGAGGCTTCTTGATAGGGTATTTCCACGCCCTGCTCGATACGGGCTTCCTTCTGGTTGGCGGTGATCACCCGCGGATTGGAAATCACTTCTCCGCGTCCTTCCGCCTGTAATGCCGAGAGTTCAAGATCCACCAGTGAATTCCTGCCCAGAATGGCAAGCCCAATGCTCCCCGCCGGACTTACCACGGGCAAGCTGACACCGAGCCGGTTATCCAAGGCCGGCATGGTCACCGGGAAGGCGCTATTTCCCGCGCCGAGATTGGTCAAGGCACTGTTGGTAATGGTGTCGTTACCGGTCGCGGACCCGCTAATGCTGATCACGCCGCTGTTGCCGTTCTTTGAAACATTAGTCACGCCGAAGCGTACGCCAAGATCGCGGCTGAAGTCATCGTTAGCGATAACAATGCGCGACTCGATGAGCACCTGCCGCACCGGGATATCCAGCTGATGAATCATCTTGCGAATATCGGCCAGTCGCGACGGGGTATCTTGAATCAACAGACTGTTGGTTCGTTCATCCACCGTGACCGTTCCGCGTTCGGATAATAATGAACTCTCTTTGGAACGGATGAAGTTGGCGAATTCCGCGGCCTTCGCGTAATTGATCTGAATCAATTCCGAATGCGTGGGCTCCAATTCCGAAATTTTCTTCTGCGATTCCAACTCTTCCTTCTCGCGGCTGGAAATCTCGGCGCTTGGGGCTACCAGAATAACATTGCCCATCTTGCGCATACCCAAGCCTTTGGTCTTGAGGATGATATCCAGAGCCTGATCCCAGGGCACGTCCTTGAGGCGCAAGCTGATACCGCCTTTCACCGTATCGCTTACCACCATATTCAAGCCGGTGAAATCGGCGATGATCTGCAGGGCAGCGCGAACTTCGATATCCTGGAAATTCAAGGACAGCTTCTCGCCGGTATACCCCGTTTCATCCTTCTTAAGTGATTCCTGGGCGGTCTTGGTCACCGGTTTCACCTCCAAGGTGAATTGGCGCTCTGCCTGATAGGCCAAGTATTCAAAATTTCCAGTAGCCGAGATAACCATGCGGGTGTCTTTACCCACGGTAAAAGAATCGACCCTGGTCACCGGCGTAGCGAAATCCGTCACATCGAGACGTCGTTCCAGCGTCTTGGGAAGTGCGGCGCCAGCGAAATCCAGCACGATCTTATTGCCTTCTTGGTGAATATTCACCGGGATAGACGCATCGGACAAGGTCACTAAGATGCGGCCCTCTCCTTTTGCGCCACGCCGAAAATCAACGGCTTTGATACTAAAGGAGGAAGAGTCGGGTTGCGCCTTCGCGGTAGCGGCTGATAAGGGGACAGGAACGGCCGCTTCCGCGACATCGCCACCCTCTACGATAATGAAGAAATGATTGCCCTCCACGCGGGTCTGGTAAGGCGCCATCTTCACCAGATCCACCACGACGCGGGTACGGTCCTTACCCTGCACGGCGGCTACGCTGCGCACCACGCCGACCCCAATAGCAAAGGTTTTTTTGGCCAAATTGCTTGACGTATGTGGAAAATCCAAGGCAATGCGCGCAGGCGTATCCGTGGTAAAGCTGCTCGGCTTATTAACGGGCGCGGTCATCACCAATTCCACTTGCACGCGGTTACCGGGCAGTGATAAAAACTGGATGTCATCCAGTTGAGGCGTCGCCTTATCCGCCGCTTGGGCAATACCAACCGCCAGCGTCAGGGCCAGCAGCATTACTAAACAACAGGCATAGGCCGCTCGCTCCGCCATACCTGCCCCGATTCGCGCTTTAACAAAGTATGTTCCGCTCATCACATCTGGCTCCCTACTGGGACTTATCCGATATTACCAAGTTGGCTCGGCGTTCCTGCCATCCCCCGAGTCCATCAGGAACAATCTCCACCAACTCCACCTTTTCGTCACTTATCTTTGTAATATGTCCATAATTCTGTCCTAAATAATTTTTGAGTGTAACTCGATACACAAGGCCGTCCGGCGCCTTGATAATAGCCCACACACTTCCTTTTTGAGCTAGCGTCCCCACCATTTTCAAAGTATCCAAGGGGAACGCCTCCAAGGCCTCCCGGCGACGGTTTACATCGGGATGTAAGCCCCCATTAGACGATCCGGAGAGCTTGGCAAGACCGGCGCTGACCCCCCAGGGTTCGAAAGGCGACTTGCGCCCGGCGGGCAGATAGGTGAAGGATTCAAACGGCTTTACCTCGGGTATTGGTTCAATGCGCCCACCCGGTTTAGCCTTTTCAGCCTGAACAAAACTGCGCAGGTCGCTGAATTTGTCCCCGCTGCAACCGGAGATGATTAATCCTGCCATTACCACCATGGCGATCTTCGATAGTCGTCCCTGCATTGCGCCCTTTTTGGCGCCCAATGAACACAGCGCCCGGGCATCGACCTTAATACTAACCGGGAGGGCTTTTATGCAGTTCATTGCCCACCTTCCTCAAGATAACGATAGGTCTTGGCGGTAACCTCCATGACAAGATTTTTGCCGTCCTTGGCAGGCGTAATATTAATATCATGTAACGTTACGATGCGCGGCAATACCGCCACATCGCTTACAAATTTACCGAACTCATGATAGTCGCCGGTCACCTTAATCTTGATCGGCAATACCGCATAAAAATCGGCGGGGACCTCGGCCTCCGGCTTAAACAACTCGAATTCCAGACCGTTACTCAACCCCGTTTGCGAAATGTCCACCAACAATTCGGCAATTTCCGTTTTGGAGGGAAGTTGCCGCAACATGGTACCGAAGGAGCGCTTCATCTCTTCCATTTGTTGCGTGAAAATTTCCAAATTGGCAGCCAAATGCTGCTTCTGTCGGAAATCGACCTTCAGCGCTTCTTCTTTCTTCTGGGCTTGCTCGAGCTCACCGAGCTGATTACGCGTATCGAACCAAAATCCCGCCGCCAATACGGCGACACAAAGAATAACGATGGCGCCCACCTTGATGGCGAACGGCCAGTTACCGACGTCTTTAGGGTCTAGGGTTTGTAACTGTTCTTTAAGCTCTGCGAATTTCATTACGGCTTACCCGCCTTGCCAGTCTTGGGAGCAACAGCCTTGCGCTTGGCGGCCACCTTAGGCGTCGACTTGCCGGTGGCATCGGCATCCTTTTCGGAGCCGGGACTCTCACCCTCCATCACCTGTTTAATATCCAAGATAAACTTACTACCTTTCTGACCGTCCTTACCATCAATCGCTTGAATTACGTTCAATCTCGGTTGGGCGACCCACTTTGAAGCGTCGATATTGCGCATGAATGCCGATACTCTGGCGTTGGACTGGGCGACACCCTCGATGGTAATTCCACTACCGGTCTGCTTTAGGCTGGTCAAATACACACCATCAGGTACCGCCTTCACCAGTTCATCGAAGAGATGGACCATTTGCGGGCGCTGTCCTTGCAATTCCTCAATGACTTTCATACGAGCCAATAACTGCGCCTTTTCCGCCTCCAGACCTTTGATTTTTTTGATTTGCTCCTCGACCTTCTTAATCTCATCGCCCAAGAATGCATTGCGCCCATTTTGGGTATCTATCACGCCTGCCATGTGAAAATGTATGTAGACCATCACCAACATCATCAAAACAGCGGCACCGCCGGCAATGGAATAAAATTCCCGCTCACGCTCTTTACGCAGCAGTTCACGCCAAGGTAAGAGGTTGATGCGTGTCATCAGTCAAAACTCCTCATGGCCAGACCGCATGCAATCATCAATGCGGAGGCATCACCGCTCAGGGCATGGGGCTTAACACGCGACGACAATGCCATGCTGGCGAAAGGATTGGCGATGGAGGTGCTGGTACCGATTTTTTCCGCTATCAATTCATCGATCCCCAATATGGAAGCGCAGCCGCCGGCAAGCACGATATGATCGACATTATTATATTGGCTGGAAGAAAAGAAAAATTGTAACGACCTGCTTACCTGCTGCGCCATCGCCTCTTTAAAGGGATCGAGCACTTCAGTGCCATAATTATCCGGCAATCCGCCTTGTTTCTTCGCCATGCCGGCTTCATCATAGGAAAGTCCATAGCGGCGTTGAATTTCTTCGGTCAGCTGCTTGCCACCGAACACTTGCTCACGGGTATAAATGATCTTGAAGTCGTGAAGCACGTTGAGGGTTGTCATAGTTGCCCCTACGTCCACCACGGCGATTATCTTGCCCCTACCCTCATCGGGCAATTGTGATCCTAATAGTCCGAAGGCCGTTTCCATGGCAAAGGCCTCCACATCAACAATCTTGGTGGTCAGGCCGCCCAATTCCACGGCGGCGACGCGCACATCCACATTTTCGCTGCGGGAAGCCGCCAACAACACGTCCAGGGTGTCCGGTTTCTTTTCCGAAGGGCCCAGCACTTGGAAATCCAGATTGACCTCTTCCATGGGATAAGGAATGTATTGATCCGCTTCCAAGCGAATCTGGCTTTCCATGTCGCTCTCCGTTAGTGAAGCCGGCATAGCGATGACTTTGGTAATCACGGCGGATCCAGCCACCGCCACCACGGCGTGCTTAACCCGAGTCCCTGAGCGCTTCACCGCTTTTTCGATAGCGGATCCCACTGCCTCCACATCGGCGATACTTTTTTCAACCACCGCGTGTGGAGGTAGAGGCACCACCGCATAGCTCTCTACGCGGTAGCGTGAGCCGCTTCGACCCAATTCCAGTAGTTTAACCGCCGTAGAACTGATATCCAGTCCCAGTACGGCCGAACCTTTCCTTTTAAAAAGCCGCAAGGTTTGTCCCTTTCACGCGTTCAGGTTGCTCTATTTAGCCTGTATGGTTAAAGTTAAGGCATTGCGAGCCATGCCAACCATAATCAATAACCGTTCGTAACACAATTCAGTTCGCTTGAGATTATCGGAACCTTTATACTAAACCTTAACTAATTTTCCTTTGACTCAGTTCACACTCGTTTCCCACCGATGACCCTCCTTGTAAAAATCCTGCGCTTGGGCGCAATCACTGTAGCAGGCCTGGCTCTAGCCGGGGCGATTGCCGCGGGGGGGCTATATATATTCCTTTCCCCGCAGCTGCCATCCGCGGACATCCTGCGCGACGTGCGCTACCAAGTGCCGCTGCGGGTCTACAGCCAAGATGGCAAGTTGCTGGCGGAATACGGAGAAATGCGGCGTTCACCAGTCAAATTGAACGAGGTCCCCGACCTGATGATAAAGGCGATACTGGCCGCGGAGGATGACCGCTTCTTCCAGCACCCAGGTTTTGATTATCAAGGCTTATTACGAGCTGCCTGGCATCTGGCAACTACCGGTCAAAAGTCCCAAGGCGGCAGCACTATCACCATGCAAGTGGCGCGCAATTTCTTTCTGGGTCGGGAAAAGACCTACCTGCGGAAACTGACGGAGATCCTGCTGTCTCTAAAAATCGAGCGTGAATTTACCAAGGAAGAGATTCTGGAACTGTATCTCAACAAGATCTACTTAGGTCAACGCGCCTACGGTATCGCAGCTGCGGCTCAAACCTATTACGGGGTGGATTTAGCCAAGTTGAGCCTGGCGCAAATGGCCATGATCGCCGGTCTCCCCAAGGCGCCGTCGCGTTTCAATCCCATCGCCGACCCACCGCGGGCGCTGGAGCGACGTAACTATGTGCTGGGACGCATGCGAACCGTCAACTATATTGATGAAGCGACTTACCGTACGGCGCTCAAAGAGCCCGATACCGCCGCGCTCCATAGCCTCACTATCGAAGCCGAAGCCCCTTATCTAGGCGAGCTGGTACGTACGGACGTGGTACAACGCTTCGGCGAGGATGCCTATACCGCCGGCTACAAGGTTGTTACCACCATCGATACCCGCCTGCAGTCAGCGGCAAATACTGCACTGCGCGACGCCTTGCTGGATTACGATTACCGGCATGGTTACCGCGGACCGGAGGCCCGGATTACATTATCCGCTCAATCAGGACCGGATGAATGGGCCAGCGCTCTTGAGAATCACGACCCGGTAGGCGGTTTGCAAGCAGGCCTCGTGGTTGAGGTAGGCGTCTCGAACATTAAGGTATTCCTCAAAGATGGCACTTTAATCTACATCCCATGGACAGGGCTCGAGTGGGCGCGCCGCTTTATCGACGACAATCAAACCGGTCCTGCGCCGCAAAGCCCCGCCGACATCGTGAAGCGAGGCGACATTATCCGCGTCAAGCACCTCCAGGACGACCGGTGGCGATTGGCACAGGTACCGGTTGTGGAGGGAGCGTTAGTTGCGTTACGTCCTGATGATGGCGCCATCGTCGCGATGACGGGTGGCTTTGATTTTTTCAAGAGCAAATTCAATCGCGCCACCCAGGCCGCTCGTCAACCGGGATCCAGTTTCAAACCCTTCATCTATTCCGCGGCGCTCGATCAAGGTATGACGCCAGCCACCGTCATCAATGACGCCCCGGTGGTATTCGATGATCCCGGATTAGAGGACGCGTGGCGCCCTGAAAACTATACTGGCAAGTTTTATGGTCCCACCCGTTTGCGCGAGGCTTTGGTACATTCCCGTAACCTGGTATCGATTCGCGTCCTGCGGGCCATCGGTATCGACAGTACCATCGATTACCTCTCTCGCTTTGGATTCGACAAAAACGCCCTGCCGCGTAATCTGTCGCTTGCCCTGGGTAGCGGTGCAGTGACTCCGCTTAATCTGGCCTCCGGCTACGCGATCTTTGCCAACGGCGGATATCGCGTTACCCCGTATTTCATCGACCGTATCGAAGACATCGATGGCAGGGTGCTGGTAATGTCCACACCCAACAGGGTTTGCAAAGAGTGCGCTGCTCCTCCAATAGACCAATCCAAACCTGAACATAGCGCACCACGGGTAATCACAGCGCAAAATGCCTATTTGATCACGAGTATGATGCGCGACGTAATCCGCCGCGGCACAGGTGTACGCGCCAAGGAGCTCGGCCGCAGCGATATCGCCGGCAAGACCGGCACGACCAACGACCAACGCGACGCCTGGTTCGCCGGTTTCAATCCCAACATAGTAACGGTGGCCTGGGTGGGCTTCGACGATACGCATCCGCTGGGTAACGCCGAGACCGGTGGCCGTGCGGCCTTACCGATGTGGATCGATTTTATGCGCTCGGCTTTGCAGGGCGTTCCCGACCATGTACCCGAACAACCGGCCGGCTTGGTGACAGTGCGTATCGATCCCGACACCGGCCTGCTCGCCGATACTAAAGATCGCAAGGCCATTTTCGAAACCTTCCTTGCGGATCATGTCCCTACTCGAGAGGCGGGGGCCGGCTCCGCAGAGAGCAATGGCGGCCAGGCAGGTCCACCCGTAATGCCGGAACAACTCTTCTAGGTGGGCTTGCGTCATGAACAATCGCCGCGGCAATACCAACGACGTACGGATGCGCCAACGCCTCGCTGTAGAGGCCGCGCGCATCATGACCGAGGAACACCTTGCCGATTTTTACAAGGCCAAGCATAAAGCGGCGGTGCGATTAGGCGCGAGCAATACCCGCAATCTGCCGCGTAACGATGAAATTGAAAAGGCCCTGATGGAATATCAAAAACTATTCCGCGGCGACAGCCAACCGGCGCGACTGCGGCGACTGCGAGAGACGGCATTGCACGCCATGGAATTTCTGGCGCGCTTCATCCCGCGGCTAGTTGGTCCGGTATTGCGCGGTAGCGCCGATGAGCACGGCGAAGTAACTCTTCACCTCTTTGCCGATACCTCGGAGGAAGTCGGTTTGTTTCTGATGGATCGGAATATACCCCATCAAGTCTGCGACAAGCGGGTAACCCTTGCCCATGGCGAATTCTCAGTTTATCCGGCCTATCGTTTTATCGCCGGAGAGGTGCCGTTCCTACTGGTGGTGTTTCCGGCTAATGGCATACATCAAGCCTTACGCAGCGAGGTGGACGGCCTACCGATGCGACGCGCCGCGCTCAACGAAGTCCGCAAGCTTCTGGATATTGCTTAATAAGCCAAGCAACTATCCCTGAAAGTATATAACTTTCATAGCGGCTAATCCGTATTGCGCGCCTCGCCGTTGAGCTGTCCATTCGCCCCGCCCTTATGAGCTCCCCTTTTACGTCGATGGATAGGCTCATAATCGCGGCATACGGGTCCATCATAGACTTGGCGGGGCCGGCCAATTTTCTGGTCGGGTTCGCCAATCATCTCCATCCATTGCGCCACCCAGCCCACGGTGCGGGCGATAGCGAACATAACCGTGAACATGTTGGCGGGGATCCCCAGCGCCTTATATATCAAGCCTGAATAAAAATCGACGTTGGGATAGAGCTTGCGCTCCACGAAATAATCGTCCTCGAGAGCCACCTCTTCGAGACGCAAGGCCAGCTCAAACAGAGGATCGTGGTCGTCGCCCAGCTTATCCAATACCTCGTGGCACATCTTGCGGATGATACGGGCACGGGGATCGTAGTTCTTGTAGACGCGGTGGCCGAAACCCATAAGACGGAAGGGATCGTTTTTGTCCTTGGCCTTGGCGATGTATTCCGGAATATTCTTAACAACGCCGATCTGACTCAGCATGCGCAAGACCGCCTCATTGGCACCGCCATGGGCGGGACCCCATAAGGCCGCGATTCCCGAGGCGATGCAGGCGAACGGGTTGGCCCCGGAGCTGCCAGCCAGACGCACCGTAGAGGTACTGGCGTTTTGTTCGTGGTCGGCGTGCAGCATGAAGATCAAATCCAGCGCCTTTTCCGCCACGGGGTCTACCTGATACTCCTCGGTGGGCACGGCGAACATCATGCGCAGAAAATTGCCCGTGTAGCTCAGGCCGTTTTTCGGATAGATGAAAGTCACGCCGATGGAATGCTTATAACTGGCAGCAGCAATAGTGGGCATCTTGGCGATCATGCGATGCGCGGCGATCTCGCGATGCTGTGGATTTCGGATATCGGTAGAATCGTGATAGAACGCCGACAGCGAACCTACCACACCCACCATGGTGGCCATGGGATGTGCGTCATGATAAAACCCTTGATAGAAACTCTTCAAACTCTCGTTGATCATAGTATGGTGAATGATTATCTCGCTGAACTTGGCGAGTTGATCTTCCGTCGGTAATTCGCCGTACAACAGCAAATAGGATACCTCCAGAAATGAGCTCTTCTTAGCGAGCTGTTCGATAGGATAACCGCGATATAACAACACGCCCTGATCGCCGTCGATGAAGGTAATGCCGCTACGGCAACTGGCGGTGGAGACAAAACCGGGATCGTAAGTAAAATACCCAAAATCGCGATACAAGGCGCCGATGTCCACCACCGGCGGCCCGTGGGTGGCTTGTCGCACCGGCAATTCGATGGACTTTCCGGTAGCATTGTCGGTTAGCGTCAGGGTGTGTCTTTTATCTGCCACGGCCGTGACTCCTTACGATAGGGTGCGGCGCCGCTAAGTCAATGCGAACCGGCCAGACTGGCCCGCACCGATTGCGCCGAGCGTTGCAAGGCACGGCGCTCATCTTCCGTTAACGGCAATTCAATGACTTTCTCCATTCCTGCTTCGCCCAGAGTCACCGGCACACCCAAGGCGATGTCGCGTTGACCGTATTCGCCGTCCAGGACTGCCACGCAAGGCAGGATGCGCTTGCGATTTCGGATCACCGCTTCCACCATGGCGGCGATGGCGGCGGCGGGGGAGTCGTAGGCGCTGCTGGTTTGTTTCAATGCGAGGATTTCCGCCCCACCTTGACGGGTATGCTCGATCAGTTTGGCAATAGTGATCTCGTCGAGAAAATTTTTAATGGGGATGCCGTTGATACAGGTGTATTCAGGCAGGGGCACCATGGCATCACCGTGACCGCCTATGACCAGGGCCGTGATGTCGCGCACCGAATAGCCGCTGGCCTGGGCCACGAAACTCGCCATGCGCGCACTGTCCAAGACCCCGGACAGACCGAATATCCGTTGTCTGGGCCATCCGGTCTGCTGCCAGGCATGATAGGTGAGCACGTCCACCGGATTACTCACCACGATCAGCATGGCATCGGGGGCGTAGTGCATCACATCGTCCACCACCGAGTGCAACACCGTCAGATTGGCATCGCGCAATTCATCGCGGCTCATGCCCGGCTTGCGCGGCAGGCCCGCAGTCATTATCACCATATCGGAGCCCGTCAGAAGCGCGGAGTCGGCGCCACCGGTAACTTTGGTATCAAACCCAAATAACGGCGCGGATTCTTGGATGTCCAAGGCAATGCCGCGCGCGACGCTCTCCTTGGTACCCAGCAATACCAACTCCCGGCACAAGGACTGCTGGGCTAAGAACTCCGCAGTTGACTCTCCCACCCGCCCCGGCCCGACCACTGCGATCTTGCGCATAAGCCCCTCCTCGATGCGGCCCTGCGAAAAGGATGAGCGGCAAACGGCATTTTGTAAAGATATAAGATCGACGCGGAGAAATCCCTAACGGTTTGGGTCTGTAGTGTGAAATCTGCTCTCCGCATTTCAATAGGTTGATACGGACTGTTTCGGATAATGTTCCGGATATTTTTGCCGCGCCACGCCACTCGCCACCGCGGCGTGCGCGATGGCGGGCGGCAAACGATCGATCAAACGCGGATCCAGCGGCTTGGGGATAATGTATTCCGGTCCAAATTCCAGGTGCTTTAAATTGTATGCCTTCAATACTTCCTGCGGTACCGGCTCGCGGGCCAGCGCGCACAATGCGTGTACCGCCGCAACCTGCATGGCCTGATTGATGCGCGTGGCCCTCACATCCAGCGCGCCGCGGAAAATAAATGGGAAACCCAGCACATTATTAACCTGGTTAGGATAATCGCTGCGGCCGGTAGCCATTATGAGATCCGTCCGTGCTGCATAGGCCAGTTCCGGGTTGATTTCCGGATCCGGATTGGATAAGGCGAACACCACGGGCTTAGGCGCCATGGCTTCCAGCATTTCCTCGCTCACCAAATTTGCACCTGATACACCCACGAATGCATCGGCGTCTTGCATCGCATCTCCCAGACTGCGCTTGTCGCTGTCGATGGCAAATTCACGTTTGTAAATATTCAAGTCGTCACGGCCGCTGTGAATGACGCCAGCTCGATCAACTAAAGTGAGATTCTCTTTCTTTGCGCCCAAGGCCACCAGCAAATGCATGGAGGCCGTGCCCGCGGCGCCCGCACCCAGACAGGCGATGCGCGCATCCCGCAGGCGTTTGCCTTGTATTTCCAGAGCGTTGAGCAACCCGGCCGCAACGATTATGGCGGTGCCGTGCTGATCGTCGTGGAAAACGGGAATGTTCAAACGACGGATCAATTCTTCCTCGATCATAAAACAATGGGGCGCGGCGATGTCTTCCAAATTGATCCCGCCGAAGGTAGGTGCGATAGCGACAACGGTCTCGATGAACTGTTCCGGCGAACCGGCATCCACTTCGATATCGAACACGTCGATGTCGGCGAATTTCTTGAACAACACACCCTTCCCTTCCATCACTGGCTTGCCCGCCAAGGCCCCGACTTTACCTAGCCCCAACACGGCGCTGCCGTCGGTGATCACCGCCACCAGGTTGCCCTTGGCGGTATAGCGGTAGGCCGCATCGGGATCGGTGGCGATGGCCCGTACCGGCTCGGCAACGCCCGGAGTATAGGCCAGCGACAGATCTTCCTGAGTCAGGCACGGCTTGGTGATGGTTATACCTATCTTGCCGGGCCGAGGCTGGGAATGATAATCAAGGGCGGCTTTCTTGCGATTTTTTTTCATAAATATTTCATAATCTGCTCGGGTTAAAATCCGCAGGCGGCGACATTACTCTTAGTCAGATGTTTAAGTTCAAGCCCCCGAGTATAATTCCCCACGGTGGTTTCCACTTCTTGATTTTTAACAGCGCATAAGTTGTCGCCGATCTTTTTACTGCCGATCCTTCCATTTTTACTCTACAACCTCCAAATCCGTGGGATAGCGCAGACGCAACCGCATCTCATCCTTGTAGGGCCGCGTCCAACCGCGCACGATCACTTCTTTATGGTTCAGGTCTCGCAATGGGATTGCGTCGAAATAGCGCAGGTCGTTGCGATCGATACGCGCCGCCACATTTCCTTCCAGGTCCAGCCACAGGGAATGAGCGCTCTCACCGACATGCACGACACGGCCTCGGATCAAATGATAACCGTGCGCCGTTTGATCCAAGTGTGCGGAGGGAATCGGCTGATAATTGGACAGGCCCCAGATACCCAGGCGCTCCCCTCGGGCGCGCCGCTCGGCATTTTGATAACAAAGGATATTCCAGTCATCGGGCGGCACTATCAAAAGGGTTGCGTAACCCCCTCGCAACAACCAGGCCGATACGCTGGTGCCGTCGCGGAGAAAGGCGTGGGCCAACAGGCGGCCGTGAATATCCTGGCGGGTTTCGTCGAAACGCAAATCTAGCTCCGCACTTTTGGCTAATAAAGCGCGCAGGGCATCTCGAGCCGCCACCGCATAGGGTTGATCGGGCTCTCCATCGCGCCCCAGTTCCGGGGTATCGATACCGATCAAGCGTAGGCTGCGACCATCTTGCAATCTGACCGTATCGCCATCGTGCACATAGGCCACTTGCGCACGTTCATCGACGTGGTCTGCGGCGCAGGTCATTGCAGCCATAACGGGTGGCATAGACAAACTCGCACTTAAGCAAACAGCGATAGCATGCTGAAAATAAGAAAGGGCACGATTGCGCCGCGCCCTTTTCCTATCGCCAAGCATTATTATCGACCTAGTTGCGAGTCATTCCATACTTCTGACGGAATTTATCCACACGTCCGGCGGTATCCACCAATTTTTGCTTACCTGTGTAAAAGGGATGACAAGCGGAGCACACATCCAAATGAAGTTCGCGGCCGGCTGTCGAGCGGGTGGTAAAGGTGTTGCCACAGCTGCAAGTCACCTTGATTTCGCTGTAGGCGGGGTGTACGTCCGGTTTCATGCGCTACCTCGTCATTGGGATCTGCGGGTTACGCCCTTATTAGGCGCCCGAAAAGCTGGGGATGATACGCAATTCCGGCCAGCCCGGCAAGGGCGGCGACACTCGACAGCACCCCTTTTATTTAAGTTTCAGCCACGGTAGCCGTAAAAGCTATGGCGTAACCTATCGCCCCGGCTCACAGAAAAAGCAACTCCTAGGGATAAACATCATGGCCCAGCAACGCCCCAAAACCGCGCTAAAGTACGACTACCTCGGCTTCGACGCCGAATCCATCAAACACGCTCTTGCGAACCGTTTAGAGTATTCTGCCGGCAAGGATATCTATACCGCCACCGAACGAGACTGGTACAACGTAGCGGCCTACGTGGTACGCGACCGTATGATGGAACGCTGGATGGAGACCCAGCGTACCTACTACCGTGCCCATGCCAAGCGCATCTATTACCTCTCCCTTGAATTTCTTATTGGCCGCACTTTGAGCAACAGTTTGATCAACATGGGTTTTGCCGACGAACTCGCTACCGCCTTCCGTGAACTCGACCTTGACTTTGAAACTATCCGCGCCATAGAACCGGATGCGGCCTTAGGCAACGGCGGCCTGGGCAGGCTGGCCGCGTGTTTTCTCGATTCAATGGCCACCTTAGGTCTACCCGGCTACGGCTACGGTATCCGTTATGAATACGGCATGTTTACCCAGCACATCGAAAACGGTAACCAGGTAGAACACCCGGAAAACTGGCTGCGCTACGGTAATCCGTGGGAATTTCCCCGTCCAGAAGTCTTGTATCCGGTGAAATTTCACGGCCGAGTGGTGGAGTACCCGGATGACGCAGGGCGGAAACGATATCATTGGGTCGGCACCGACGACGTGATGGCCATGGCCTATGACACCCCTATTCCCGGATTCGGTACCACCACCGTCAATAACATGCGGCTGTGGTCAGCTAAGTCCAGCCGCGACTTCGATCTGCGCTATTTTAACGCGGGCAACTACATCAAAGCGGTGGAAGAAAAGAATGAATCAGAAAATCTGTCCAAGGTGCTCTATCCCGATGACAGCACCTTCACCGGACGGGAGCTGCGTCTGAAGCAACAATACTTTTTCGTCAGTGCATCACTACAGGATATCTTGCGCCGCTACATGAAATTCCACGACTCTTTTGATGCATTACCCGATCAGGTTGCCATCCAACTTAACGATACTCATCCCGTATTGGCGATCCCAGAGTTGATGCGAATGTTGGTGGATATTCACCATGTGGAGTGGGAAAAGGCCTGGGACATCACCCAGCGTACCTTCTCTTACACTAACCATACCCTGCTGCCCGAGGCCCTGGAAAGTTGGCCAGTGACGGTGCTGGAGCAGATTCTGCCGCGCCACCTGCAGATCATTTACGAAATCAATCATCGCTTTCTCAAAGACGTAACGCATTGCTTTCCCGGAGACAGCGAGCGCCTGCGCCGCATGTCCTTTATCAGTGAACAAGGCGACAGGCGGGTACGCATGGCCCACCTGGCCGTGGTGGGCAGTCACAAGGTCAATGGGGTGGCGAAGATTCACACCGATCTGATGAAGGAAACTATCTTCCGCGATTTTAACGAGCACTTTCCGCGCAGGATCGTCAATAAAACCAACGGCATCACACCGCGTCGCTGGTTGCACATGGCCAATCCCAGCTTGTCGCAATTGATCAGTTCCCGTATCGGCAACGACTGGGTGAAAGAGCTCGACCAATTGCGCCGTATTGCGCCCTTGGCTAAAGACGATGGATTCCGCAAGCAGTTTACCACCGTCAAACAGGCTAACAAGAAACGTCTCGCTGAATTTATCCGGTGCCAATGCAGCGTCGAGATCAACGTTGATTCCTTGTTCGATGTACACGTCAAGCGTATTCATGAATACAAGCGCCAGCTCTTAAACGTATTGCACGTCATTACCTTATACAACCGTATCCGCCAAGGCAGCAGCATTCCCCGTGTTCCGCGTACTGTCATCTTTGCCGGCAAAGCAGCGCCGGGGTACGCCATGGCCAAGCGCATTATTAAACTCATCAATGATGTCGCGGACATCGTTAATAACGATCCCGCCATCGGTGACCAACTCAAGGTGGTATTCATCCCCAATTACAATGTCTCAGTGGCGGAAACTATCATCCCGGCCTGCGAATTATCGGAACAAATTTCAACCGCAGGGACCGAGGCCTCCGGCACCAGCAACATGAAGTTCGCCCTGAACGGCTCGCTGACCATTGGGACCCTGGACGGCGCCAACGTGGAAATTCATGACGAAGTAGGGAAGGAAAACATCTTCATCTTCGGACTCACCGCCGGCGAAGTGGCCGAGCAGCACGCTCGCGGTTACAGCCCCTGGGACCATTACCACGCCAATCAAGAGTTGCGGCAGGCTTTAGAGATGATCGCTACCGGCTATTTCTCTCCGGAGGCATCCGATCTGCACAAGCCCATCGTGAATCGCCTCACCCATGGCGGCGACCCTTATCTGCTGCTGGCGGATTACGCTTCATATATTTCCTGCCAGGAAAAGGTGGCGGAACTCTACATTAATCGCGATGAGTGGGCGCGCAAAGCCATCCTCAATGTCGCACACATGGGGAAGTTTTCGTCAGACCGCACTATCCGCGAATATGCCGAGGAGATTTGGGACGTGAAGCCGGTGATGACAAAACTCCCGTCGCCGTGATGACACTAGAGTATTAAGCACCGGCGCCAAGAAGTGTGCTTCGTGAGCTTGCACAGATACCCTTTGTAAACTCGTCTACCAATAAAACAGAAATTCGGATGGCCGACTTTCCGCCCTTCAATGTTTCAAGAGCGTTTCATTGACTCGAAAAATTCCGAATTGGTCTTGGTGGCCTTGAGTCTGTCGAGGATAAATTCCATGGCCGTCAGCTCTTCCATGGGGTGCAGCAGCTTGCGCAGGATCCACATCTTCTGCAGCTCATCGGGGTGCGTGAGCAATTCCTCGCGGCGGGTGCCGGAGCGATTGATGTTGATGGCCGGATAGACGCGCTTCTCCGCGATCTTGCGATCCAAGTGTATTTCGTTGTTACCTGTACCCTTGAATTCTTCGTAGATAACATCGTCCATACGTGAACCGGTCTCAATCAACGCCGTGGCGATGATGGTCAGGCTGCCGCCTTCTTCGATGTTGCGCGCCGCGCCAAAGAAGCGCTTGGGCCTTTGCAGCGCGTTGGCATCAACGCCGCCGGTGAGCACCTTGCCGGAGGAGGGAATTACGGTATTGTAGGCGCGGGCCAAACGGGTGATGGAGTCCAGCAAAATCACCACGTCGCGCTTGTGCTCCACTAGGCGCTTGGCTTTTTCGATCACCATTTCCGCCACCTGTACATGGCGGGTGGCCGGCTCATCGAAAGTGCTGGCAATCACCTCGCCGCGCACCGAGCGGGACATTTCCGTCACCTCTTCTGGCCGCTCGTCGATCAACAGCACGATTAGATAGCACTCAGGATGGTTGTGAGCCAGCGAATGCGCGATGTTTTGCAGCATCATGGTTTTTCCCGCCTTGGGCGGCGAAACGATCATGCCCCGTTGCCCCTTGCCGATGGGCGCCACCAAATCGATGATGCGCACGGTGATATCCTCGGTGCTGCCATTGCCCAGCTCCAAGTTGAGTCGCTTATTGGCGAATAGCGGGGTCAGGTTCTCGAACAACACCTTATTCTTGGCGTTTTCCGGCGGCTCGTAGTTGATCTCATCGACTTTGAGCAAGGCAAAATATCGTTCGCCTTCCTTGGGGGGCCGAATCTTACCCGATACCGTATCGCCGGTACGGAGATTGAAGCGCCGGATCTGGCTGGGGGACACATAAATATCATCCGGTCCGGCCAGATAAGAACTGTCGTCTGAACGCAAAAATCCGAATCCGTCTTGGAGAATCTCCAATACGCCGTCGCCGAAGATGTCCTCGCCCTTCTTGGCATGAGCCTTGAGAATGGCAAAGATCACATCTTGCTTTCGGGAACGGGCCATGCCCTCGATACCCATCGAGTCGGCAATGGCCAAAAGATCAGTGGGGGATTTTTGCTTCAATTCGGTAAGATTCATACTTGTAGCTTTCGGATTGGCTGGTTTTAGATTAAAGACGAAAGGGTAGACAGTGCGCCGGCCGGCCGGATAAACAAAAACCGTTCTGGGGGAGTGCCGGTTTGAAGCGGCTATAAAATTACAGTGTAATTAATTTTTTCCGAAACTTACCACTGTAATCGGCCCGCGTCTAGTATTTCTTTAGAGTGAACCGCGGGCCTTACAAATTGCTGTCGATAAACGCGGTCAGTTGCGACTTGGACACCGCACCTACCTTGGTAGCCTCTACATTACCCCCCTTAAACAACATCAAGGTTGGAATCCCGCGAATACCGTATTTGGGCGGCGTCCCCGGGTTTTCATCAATATTCAGCTTTGCGACTTTCAGCTTACCTGCGTAATCCTTGGAAACATCATCCAATATCGGGGCGATCATTTTACACGGGCCACACCACTCCGCCCAAAAATCCACTAACACTGGACCGTCGGCTTTGAGCACTTCACTATCGAACGTGGCATCAGAGACATGGACAATTTGCTCGCTCACTCTACATCCCCTCTCAGACAGGATTAAACATCAACCGGTCTTGGTAGTCCCCGCTCCAGCGGCAAGCCACTACCACGCATTCCGCCGTTTCAAAATCAATCCCCAAGTTACGATAACCTATCAGATTGATAATCGCAACGCATAGCCTAACACTATCCCAGCTTATAACAATAGCGCAAGATCGCAATTTAGAACAAGGTTTCTGTTATGCTTTAACCAATGAGCGAGCAACATCTTACCACCACCCCTCTTGCAAGTCTCGACCTCCCGGATACGCTTATCAAAGGGGTTAACGGGGCTGGCTTTACCTACTGCACGCCGATCCAGGCCCAAACTCTGCCTCTTGCTTTGAAGGGCCATGATGTAGCAGGACAGGCCCAAACCGGGACTGGCAAAACCGCCGCCTACCTTCTGGCCGCCATGACGCGCCTACTGCGCCATGCACCGCCACCGGCGCGCACCGTGCGACAACCCCGCGTTCTTATCGTCGCCCCTACCCGCGAATTAGCGGTACAGATTCATAAGGATGCGGAACTGCTCGGACGATATAGCGGACTGCGCTTAGCCGTAGTCTATGGCGGCGCCGGGTATGACACACAACGGAAAAAACTGGAAGAAGGGGTAGATATATTAATCGGCACCCCCGGCCGCCTCATCGACTATTTCCACCAACATATATTTGACCTTAAGGCTGCGGAAGTGGTGGTTCTGGACGAGGCGGATCGCATGTTTGATTTAGGCTTCATCAAAGATATACGATTTCTATTACGCCGCTTACCCAAGCCCGAAAAGCGCTTAAGCATGCTATTTTCCGCCACTTTGTCGCTGCGGGTCACCGAACTGGCATATGAACACATGAATAATCCGCGCCTGATCCGGATTGAAACGGACAATCTCACGGCCAACCAAGTGAGTGAAATCAGTTATTATCCCGCCAATGAGGAAAAAATTCCCTTGCTTATCGGGCTGCTGCGCGCCATGAATGCCACCCGCACCATGATTTTCGTCAACACCAAACGCACTGGAGAGGAAGTACAAGCCTATTTGGAAAACAACGGCTTTCATGTGGCAACCCTCTCGGGAGACGTGCCGCAAAAAAAGCGGCTGCAATTTCTATCGCAATTCGAACGCGGTGAAATCCCCATCTTGGTGGCCACCGATGTCGCAGCCCGCGGCCTGCATATACCCGGCGTCAGTCATGTCTTTAATTTCGATCTGCCCCAGGACGCGGAAGACTACGTGCACCGTATCGGGCGTACCGCGCGCGCTGGCGCCAGCGGCGACGCCGTCAGTTTCGTTTGTGAGAGCTACGCATTTTCCTTGCCCGATATAGAACACTATATCGGCCATGCCATCCTCAGCGCCGCCGTCACCCCAAACCTTCTGGCGGAGGTACAGCGACCCTCGTCGATCCGGCGTCACCGTTCTGAGGCGAAGCGCGGCGGCAAGGGCCGAGAGCAGGGACGCAGCGACAGTCGGCGGCGCGGCAGCCGAGCGCGCAAAACCCATGCCCCCAATCCCAGTCACGGTTCGTAACCGGTTTCACATCGCCGCGAACAGCCGTAACCCGCTATGCCGCAATCGTTCGATGAATTGAATCCCTGTTCCGCCCTAACGGAGATCGCTCGGGATTTCCATCGACGCGGCTGGATGGCGGGCACCGCGGGCAATCTCAGCGCTCGCGATCGGCAGAATCCCGCCAGTTTTTGGATCACCGCCAGCGGTCAGCCCAAAGGCCGTTTGGATAAAACCGATTTTTTGCGAATCGACCTTGGCGAAGAGCGGGTGCTGGAGAGTTTTCACGACCGCGCCAAACCCTCCGCGGAGACCGCCATCCACCGCATAATTTATCAGTTGTTTCCCGATGTTAACGCCTGCCTGCACGTCCATAGCGTCGATGCCTGCCTAGCCGTCGCGCATTATTCGGCCGACAGTACGGAATTGCCCTTGCCGGCACTGGAGATGATTAAAGGATTGGATATCTGGGAAGAACGGCCCGGAGTTACCCTGCCGCTCTTTGCCAATTTGCTGGACGTACCGACCATTGCCGCGGAAATATGGCGCCGCTTCACCATCGCGCCACCCGTCCTGCCGGCGCTCATGATTCACAACCATGGCACGACGGTATGGGGGCGATCTCTACAAGAGGCATACAACCGCGTCGAGATCGTCGAATTCCTCATGAGCTACATCGCCCGCAACCACTGACAAAGCGCAATACAACTTGAATTTTGCGCAACGAACATCCAACTATCCAAGATGGCATCCGGATCCAGATAATGGCTAGGCTTCCCGTTGAAACTTGGGCATGGCGTCATAATCCTCGCGCCCCACTATGCCGGGCATTCTTTAACTCAAGGAAGCTTGGTGTGTTTCCTTCGCCACCCGAGGACATAGGCGGGCCAAATGATCTCTGAATAGCCAGCCACCTTACAAGTTGGCGAATTTCCCGACAAAAACACTAAAATATTAATTTGGCGACAACTTGACAGTCGGAGGGCGTCATGGCATAAGTTCGCGTCTCGCCGAATTGGCTTGACTCCGTTAGGGAGTAGGGGAAGAAGAATATCCCTTGTTGGATTGCGACCCTTTGCCCTCAAATAATACAAATTAAAGAACGCGCCTCCCCTAAATGGTTTAACCCGTGAGGGTAGGTGAAATAATATTATTGACTATGATGATCTTAAGGAGAAACACATGAAAGCACTTTGGTTGAGCGTCTCCGCCGCGACCGTGTTGGCCCTAACCGCTGTCCAGGCAAATGCAGAAGAAGGATTGGAACTAGCCAAGAAAAGCGGCTGTCTGGCTTGTCACTCCGTGGAAAAAAAGGTTGTCGGCCCCGCTTGGCAGGACGTCGCTAATAAATACAAGGGTCAGGCTGAAATTTCGGCAACTCTAACCGATGGTTCGGTAGTCAAGGGTTCGCCCAAAGACGTTCTGACCCAGAAGGTCCATAAAGGCGGCAAGGGTGATTGGACCGCAGTCACCGGTGGTGTGCCAATGCCCCCCTACTCGCCGCGCGTTTCCGACGCAGACATATCGAAATTGGTGGACTTCGTGTTGGGCCTCGCCAAGTAATACTCGTCCCTTGAGGTTCTGCAAAAGCCAGCCATTGGGCTGGCTTTTGTTTTATGCGCCATTGCAAATCAAACCCTATAACTCTCGTGACGGTTCCCATTAAAGACTATATGAATACCGTCAATAAATGCATTGCCAAGCAAATCCTGCTTCGCCCCATAGACGGCTGTAATTTATTACACTGGATGGGTATTCTTGGCGAAGAATATCTATCTAGCGCCGTGGATTTTTGCAAGAGGCATTCAGTCGTCAAGCGCCTTTGTTGCAACTCCTGCGGAATTTCCAAGCTATCTGGCAAAAGAGCCAAACAACCAATGGGACATTCCTACGGGTCTCGCGCGCCCCGATCATTCGGGAAAGCCCCCCGGGGCGACGCAACGCCATAAATAGCCTTAAAATATGAGGGGCAAGCGTCCACGCCCGCTATTTCTTTGAAATCGCAATATAGAATTAGCAGAGGCGCAATTAGGTTGCGGTGAATTATTCTTCCAGCATCTCAAAATCGTCTTTACTCGCGCCACAATCTGGACAACACCAAGTAGCAGGCACTTCCTCCCAGGGAGTGCCCGGCGCAATTCCGTCTTCGGGACGACCCAATGCTTCATCATAGATAAAACCGCAAATCACACACATATACTTTTTGTAACCTGTAACCGTTGTTACGCCTGCCAAGGTGACCCCCTGTAACACTCTTTGAGACCGGTGATTTTCGCATGCGGCCCCATCCAGCGAAAGAGTGAAGATGATAGAATGGGCACGCCCCTTTATCGTAGAGGACAGGGCAAGGTTAACCGCATTTTTTCAAACAAACGGAGGTAGCCCGATGAGCGAACCGGAATCTCCCCCGGTGGTGATGACCTTCTCCGGGGTAGACAGCACGGGCGGCGCCGGCATTCAAGCCGATATTGAATCCTTGGCCAGTATTGGTTGTCATGCGGCGCCAGTGATCACCACCGTTACCGTCCAGGATACCCAGAACGTCAAAAGCTATGCCGCCATTGAGGCCGGCCTGGTGATTGAGCAGGCGCGGGCCGTGTTGGAAGATATATCGGTGGCCGCCTTCAAAATCGGCATGTTGGGCAGCGTGGAAAATGTCGAAGCGGTGCACAGTGTGTTGACGGATTATCCCGAGATCCCGGTGGTATTGGACCCCATCATCCTCGCTGGTGGCGGCGGCATGCTCGCCGACGAAGATCTGATCGACGCCATGGTCAATCTGCTGTTCCCCATGACCACGGTTCTGACCCCCAACAGCCGCGAGGCGCGGGCCTTGGCCCCCGAGGCCGACAGTCTGGATGCCTGCGCCCAGGAATTATTGGAGGCCGGTTGCGAATATGTGCTCGTCACCGGAACCCATGAACGTACAGTGGAGGTAATCAATTCCCTCTATAGCAATCGCCGCCTGTTGGAGAGCTATGCCTGGGAACGCCTGCCCAACAGTTATCACGGCTCCGGCTGTACACTGGCTGCGACCCTTGCCGGTCTGCTCGCCCACGGTTTGGACCCGGTGGCCGCCGTGCATGAAGCGCAGGATTTCACCTGGCAGAGCCTGAAGCACGGTTATCGCGCGGGCATGGGCCAGCACCTCCCCAACCGTTTTTTCTGGGCGCAGAGTGAGGAGGACGAAGAGCAGTGATGTGTTCTTGGCAACGCGGCCTGTATGCCGTCGTCGATTCGACGCTGCTCGCCGGCGCAGACGTGGCGACGCAGGTCGGCGCGGCGATCGCGGGCGGTGCCGTGCTGGTGCAATATCGTGATAAGGGCGCCAATGGCACGCAACGCCATGTACAAGCCAGCGCGGTATTGGCCTGCTGCCGCGCCCATGAAGTCCCACTGCTGATCAACGACGATGTCGGGCTGGCCGACGCCATCGGCGCCGACGGTGTCCACCTCGGCCGCGACGATACGGCGCTGGCCGCGGCACGGCAGCGACTGGGACCGCGCGCCATTATCGGCGTGTCCTGTTACAATCTGCTGCCACGCGCGATCGCCGCCGCGGAGGCGGGGGCGGACTATGTGGCCTTCGGACGCTTCTTCCCTTCGCGGAGCAAGCCCGACGCCGTACAGGCAGAGGTGGAGTTACTGCACGACGCCAAGCAGCGTTTGCATATTCCAGTGGCGGCCATTGGGGGTATTACCGCGGATAACGGCGCGATGCTGATCGAGGCCGGTGCGGATTTGTTGTCGGTCATCAACGGCCTGTTCGCTCAGCCGGATGTCTCGGCGGCGGCGCGGCGCATCGCCGGATTATTCGACCAAGAGCCTGCAAGCCATAAATTCCAGGCCTTCAGCGCATAGCGATTAGGAGTAAAGCATGACCCGGTCTCATGACTTGTTTCATCAGGCCCAGCGCCATATCCCCGGCGGCGTAAATTCGCCGGTGCGCGCCTTTCGCGGCGTCGGCGGCGATCCGGTATTTTTCAAACGCGGCGCTGGCGCCTTTCTTTATGACGAGGACAACAAGCAATACATCGACTACGTGGGATCGTGGGGATCCATGATTCTGGGGCACGCCCATCCCAAGGTGATCGCCGCGGTGCAGGAGACCATTGCCATGGGCTTAGGTTTTGGCGCACCGACCCGCATCGAGACCGAGATGGCGGACAAGGTCTGCGCGCTGGTGCCGTCCATCGAGATGGTGCGCATGGTGAACTCCGGCACCGAGGCCACTATGAGCGCCATTCGCCTGGCCCGCGGCTACACCGGACGCGACAAGATCGTTAAATTCGAAGGCTGCTATCACGGCCATTCAGACTCCCTGCTGGTCAACGCCGGTTCCGGCGCCCTGACCCTCGGCGTGCCATCCTCCGCCGGCGTGCCACCGGCGCTGGCGGAGCATACCATTACCCTCGATTACAATAATCTCGACCAGGTGCTTGAGACGTTTGCCCATCTCGGCGGACAGATCGCCTGTATCATCGTCGAGCCGGTGGCCGGCAATATGAATTGCGTGCCGCCGCTGCCCGGTTTTCTGCAAGGGTTGCGCGCCGTCTGCGATGAGTATGAAAGCGTTTTAATCTTCGACGAGGTGATGACCGGCTTCCGCGTGGCATTGGGCGGCGCGCAGTCCTTCTATAACGTCACGCCCGATCTCACCACCCTGGGCAAGGTGATCGGCGGCGGTCTGCCGGTGGGCGCATTCGGCGGCAAGCGGACCATCATGGAAAAGATCGCGCCCCTGGGTCCGGTGTATCAAGCCGGCACGCTGTCGGGCAACCCGGTGGCCATGGCCGCGGGCTTGGCGACGCTCAAGGAAATCGAGAAGCCGGGGTTCTTCGACGAACTTAGCAACCGCACCGAGCATCTCACTCACGGTCTGGTGACTCGTGCCAAGGCATTCGACATCCCACTCGCCACCAATCAAGTGGGCGGCATGTTTGGATTGTTCTTCACCGAAGAGGAACAGGTGAAGGATTATTATCAAGTCACCAACTGCAATGTAGAGCGCTTCAAACTGTTCTTCCACGGCATGTTGGAACAGGGCGTGTACTTGGCGCCCTCGGCCTATGAGGCGGGTTTCGTTTCCGCCTCCCACGGCAAGCGCGAGATCAAGGATACCCTGATCACCGCGGAGCAAGTATTCTCACGGCTATAAACGCCGCAGCGCTGGAGACCGACATGGAATACCGCCGCTTAGGTCGTACCGATATCAAGGTCAGCGCCATCTGTCTGGGCACTATGACCTTCGGCGAACAAAATAGCGAGTCCCATGCCCACGCCCAATTGGATTACGCCCTGGCACAAGGCGTCAACTTCGTCGACACCGCCGAGATGTATCCGGTGCCGCCCCGGGCCGACACCTATGGGCGCACCGAAGAATACATCGGCACTTGGCTGAAGCGTCGCGGCAATCGTGACCAAGTTATTCTCGCATCCAAAGTGGCCGGGCCCGCCCGCGATTTGCCATATTTACGCGCAGGCAAGGCGCGGCTCGACCGCGCCAACATCGAGTCCGCGCTGGACGGCAGCCTCAAGCGGCTGCAGACCGATTACATCGATATCTATCAATTGCACTGGCCCGACCGCAGCACCAACACCTTCGGTAAGCTAGGCTATCAGCACGATCCCGCCGACCTATCCGTACCCATTGAAGAGACGCTGCAAGTGTTGGGCGGTCTGGTGCGCGCCGGCAAGATACGTCATATCGGCTTGTCCAATGAAACTCCATGGGGAGCGATGCGTTTCCTGCACTTGGCCGAGGAATTAAACCTGCCGCGCGCGGTTTCCGTGCAGAATCCTTACAGCCTGCTCAATCGCAGCTTTGAAATCGGCATGGCGGAGGTCGCCCATCGCGAGGAACTGGGATTGATGGCCTACTCGCCCTTGGGTTTCGGCGTCTTATCCGGCAAATATCTAGGCGGCAATCAACCCGCCGGCGCACGCCTCACTTTATTCGATCGCTTCCGCCGCTACCGCAGTCGACGCGGACAATTGGCCACCACGGCCTATGTGAGCCTGGCCCGTAGCCAGGGTCTCGATCCGGCGCAGATGGCCCTGGCCTATGTGGCCTCGCGCCCCTTCGTCACCAGCGTGATCATCGGCGCTACCGGCTTGGAACAGCTTGCCGCCAATATCAAATCCCTGGACCTGATACTGTCGCCGCTGGTAACGGCCGGCATCGAGGAGATTCACCAGGATAATCCCAACCCTTGTCCCTAAACCCACGCTGCCCGGCACTAAAGAGATGGAATTATAACGCCATGCATCATCGTGCCTTACCATCCTGTTCAGCATTATTGTGCTGTGCCCTGTTTACCACCGCCCTGATGGCCGCACCCGGCGTCGAGAACGTCACGCCGAACTTGGTCAATTACGGTAAGGGCGGGGAGGTTACGGTCACCTTGCGCGGCGCCGCGCCCTATACACAATTGTCGATCATACCCGGGGGGCCTGTTGTGCAAGGCGCGGTGGATTTGCCCGCTCCCGCCGAGGACATCGCAATCAACAAAGACGTCACCGTCATCGCCGCGGGAACGGCGGGGATACTGATGATGAACTCAACCAACTTACAAATCACCGGCAGTTATCACGACGGCGGCGATTACGGACATATTGCATTGCATGGCGAACAAGTGTTGGCCGCCGACAAAAACGGCCGTCTTATCCGCGTAGATATACACGACCCGCACCAACCCCGCTTGCAGGGCAGCTTACAACTGGCATCCAAGATTATAGGCTTGAGTTGGCACGGCGCGCATGCCTATCTGCTGCTTGACAACGGCATGCTGCAAATCGTCGCTACCGAAAACGCGGTCAGGTTGCAATTACTGTCCGCGCCGCATTTAGACGACGCGGCTCTGTCCCTCACCGATAACGGCAACCAAGTGTTTGTCGCCGCCGGTGAGCACGGTCTACTCATACTCGATGCCAATCACGGCAAACTCATAGGGCGCTATCGCACTACCGGACCGGCCCTGGATGTGGCCGTGCAACAAGGTCTGGTATTTGTCGCCCAAGGTGAAAACGGCCTGCTGGTGCTGGATGTCAGAACCCCCGCCGCGCCGATATGGATCGGCAGTCACGGCAAGCTGGGCGACGTGCAACGGGTGAAGGTGCAATATGATCGCGCCTTGCTGTTCAACCGGCAGGGGCAAGTCACTATGGTCGACATCAGCCGGCCTGACATGCCCTCCACCTGGGCTACCTTTCCGATCCGTGACACGGTGCGCGCCATCGCCCTGCAAGGTCGGCTAGCACTGGCAGCGTCAGGGCAACAGCTGCGGCAAATCGACTTTACCGCGCAGCCCCCGCAGATCAGTAACGAAGGGCTGGACGTGGGGCGCGGCGTAAACTTCGGCGGCGAACGCCGCGCTTATATAGACGGTAATATCATCTATGTGGCCGATTGGTTCTCGGGGATTCATCTCTATGACATCAGCCACCCCGATCATCCCACGCTGCTCTCCAGCTTTCACACCCCCGGGTCTGCAAAAGGCATCACCGTACGCAACGGCATCGCCTATGTGGCCGATGACGATCACGGCCTGCAAGTCGTCGACGTCCACGATCCGCTGAATCCAAATCTGATCTCTAATCTTGCTACGCCCGGCCTGGCCTATATTCCCAAGCTGGTGGGCGACACCCTGTATCTTGCCGGCCATCGCGGCGGTTTTCAGATCATCGACATCAAGGACGCCGCTCAGCCGCACCTCATCACCAGCGTGGAAACGCCGGGCATGGCCTGGGGCATCGCCGTCGATGGTGGAATCGCCTATGTGGCCGACGATCAGGCTGGTCTGTTGCTCATCGACGTGAAGGATTCCGGTAAAACGCGTCTGCTGGGTGATTTCAATCCCGGTGGCCGCGCCGAGGACGTGGTGGTGCGCGACGGTATCGCCTATGTGAGTTTTTTCGATCAAGGTCTCTATGTGGTGGACGTGCGCGATCCCGCCGCGCCCAAGGAAATAGCCCATCTCCTTACCCCGGGCAATGCCCGCGGCATCGCGCTGCAAGGCGACTATCTTTATCTCGCCGATTGGCTAGCGGGGGTGGAGGTCATCGATGTCCATGATCCGGTACGGCCACAATTGGTGGGCAGCTACGACACGCCCGGCGCGGCCTGGGGCGTGAACGCACAAGGCGAATTTGTCTATGTGATGGATTGGTGGGGTGGTTTCATGGCCTTGAACATCAAGGACCCCCAACATCCGGTACTCGCCAGCCGCTATCACGAACGGGGCCGAGTGGAGCAGATCGCAGCTCAAGGTAATTTTCTCTACACCGCCAACGGCAGCGGCGGGCTTCAGGTTTTCGATGACAAGAATCCGCTCAATCCCACCTGGGTGACCGGTGTTGATACCGATCATCCCGCCGATCGCATCATGCTCGACAAAAATCTTGTGCTGCTCGACCAGACCAACGGTGTGGTGAGTCTGATCGACATCAAAAATCCCTTTCAATCTTACGAGATCGGAGAGCTGAATTTACCGGCAGCGGCAGTGGCTATGGCCATCAAGGGCGACACGGCCTATTTCGCCGTCCCCAAGCTCGGTATCGTCATCGCCGATATCAGCGTGCCGCGCTGGCCCAAGGAGGTAGCGCGGTTTATCACACCGGTGACGGACATGTGTCTGGATGGCGATACGCTCTATGTGCTGACGCCGTCCTCTGTATTGCGCCGCCTGAACGTGAGCGAACCGCGCCATCCTACAATACGCGGTCAGGAAATGCTAAGCCACGACAATACGCTGCTCCGCGCCATGGGTAGCGCACTGGTGACCTATCAACCACAACAAGGCCTGACGGCATTACACGATCAGGGCGGCAGTATACAACCCTTTGCCAGTTATCCCTTCAAAGGAATCATAACCGACATGGCCGCGGTTGATGACAAACTATATGTCACCGTGGCGGACGATGGAGTCTATCTGTTCACTCTCGACGCTAAAAATTTCCACCTGCGGGAACACTATCCATTGACATCTCGGGCGACGCGCGTCACGGAGCACAATGGCACGCTCTATTTTGCCGGCGAGAGCGCCATCACCGCCCTCCTCCCGCTGCCGAACTTCGTGACGGAACAAAAAGGAGCCGACGCTATTACGGTAAAATTTCCACCCTATACCCCGTTGGGCAGCTACGGCTTGATGCTGCGCGCCAATAACGGCGATTCATTCATTGATGCCAATGCCCTGCAGGTGGTCATGGCGCGCTTCTCCCGGCCGAAAATTACCCAAGAAGAATTCAAACGCCTCTTGCGTCAGTATCGCGCCACAAACCAGGGTCAAGTACAACCCGTCCGATAACAGGCCGTCGCCATGCGCAAACGATCCATTTTCTGGACGATAATAATGATGAGCTGGCTGATGCTGTACCCCGTCTACGCCGCGGATATGAATCTCACCATCACCTTGGATCGCGCCGACCTACAGCGCCGCATCGACCGTTTGTTTCCGATTACTCGCGAAGACGCGTTGGTGACCGTGCGATTGCGGCATCCGCAAGTGATATTGAACGAAGGCAGCGACCGTATCGGTCTGCGCTTACAGATCGACGCCACCGCGGCCGATCTGTTTTCCGTTTCCGGTCTGGCCAGGGTGGACGGCATATTGCGCTTCACGAGTAAAAGCGGGGAATTCTATCTCGACGACGCCAGTATTGAAGAGATGCAATTGGAAAATGTCTCCCCCTTATATCTCGATCAGATTCAACAGATCGCCGACGGCGTAGTTAGGGAGCTGCTGCAGAACCGGCCCATCTATGTACTGGGACAAATGGGTGAATCAAAACGCGTCATGGGCAGTGAAATAAAGTCCATTACCGTGCACGACGGTAAACTGATCTTGGAGCTTGCCCTGCCGTAAAGTTCAACGAAGTATTAACCCGAAACCAAGTAATCGTTCTTCAATTTCACGTAATGCTCCGCCGAATATACAAACCACTTGAGCTCTGTCGCGGTTAATTCACGCACCTTGCGCGCGGGACTGCCCAGGTAGAGGTGGCCGCTTTCCAATAATTTGCCTTCCGTCACCAGACTGCCCGCTCCCAACAGCACATGGTCTTGCAGCACAGCGCCGTCCAAAATGATGGTGCCGATGCCTATCAGGCATTGATTGCCGATGCTGCAACCGTGGATGACGGCGCGGTGGCCGATAGTTACATTGTCGCCGATGGTCACAGCGCGGCCTTGTGGCAGGTCCGCATAAGGATGGGTGACGTGGACGACGCTGCCGTCCTGGACATTGGTGCAGGCGCCTATACGAATCGAGTTTACATCGCCGCGGATCACCGTCATGGGCCATATCGAGGAATCATGACCTATTACCACGTCGCCGATAACCGATGCCTGCGAGTCCACATAGGCGGAATCATCGATATGGGGCCAAGCCGATTTGTAAGTACGCAGCTTCATTGTATCCGGCCGTAGGCGTCCGACAATCCCGTTTTGCCAAGTCTCAACTATAATCCAGCTGCATCTACAGTCATAGGGTAATCGAGCGATGAAAGCCAGCGATTTCAAGAACAGCACCGTGGTCGATATTGGCGGCGTGATTTATATCGCCAAGGAGGTAACGGTTAAGATGCCATCCTCCTAGGCGCCAATACATATATATATAATGTGAGCCTCCGTAATGTGGTGGCCAAGCACAAGCTGGATCAGACTTTCCGCGGCGATGACGCAGTGCAAGAGATGGAATTCGCGCACCGACCGATGCAGTCGATCTTTCGCGATGGCGGGAAATGTGCCTTCATAAATCTTGAAAGCTACGAACAAGACAGTCTGCCCAATGCTCTGTTTGAGCGCGAATTGCCTTATCTTCTGGATGGGATGGAAGGTATAGAGTTGCTGGCCTCGGGCGATGCCGTCTCGGGGGTCGAGCTGCCCGGGCACGGTGGAGATGGAAATCGCGGTGTGCGCGGGCGATGAAGGGCTCTTCCGCCACCGCCCGCAGTAAGCCCGCTACGCTGGCTACCGGCTTGGTGATACAGGTGCCGGAGTATTTGGCGCAAGGCGAGGCATTCGCATCAATACCTAAACCGGGAAATTCACATCGTGCGCCTAGGCGAACTCCATTAGCCCAGGAAACTGCCGTGAATACCATCCAACACATATTGGACCGCAAGGGCGGCGAGGATCAATCCCAATAAACGACTGATAACATTGGTGCCGGTCTCACCGAGGAATTTTAAGATGCGTGCGGCAAAGAGCAGGGACGCCAGGGCAATGCCCACTACCACTACCAACAGCACCAGGGTGCCGCCGAACACCAGAGGACTCTTTGCGGTGGTGGACATCATCAACACTGTGGTCAAGGCGCCGGGGCCGGCGATGAGGGGAAAGGCCAGTGGGAAGACCGAGATATCCCGCTTGGTTTCCGCCTCGCGTTGCTCTCGGGTGGTGGTAGAGCGCAGTCCCGACTGGCGGGCAAAAACCATGTCGATAGCCAACAAGAACAACAGTACGCCGCCGGCGATACGAAAGGCGGGGATGCCGATGCCCAAGGCTTTCAATAAAGGATCGCCGAGGAAATAAAACACCAACAACATACCGCTAGCCAGCAGGGTACTATTGATCGCCATCTTGCGTCGATAAACGGGACTGGCTTCAGGAGTCAGGGCGATAAACATCGGGGCCAGCCCCACAGGATCAATAACGATAAATAACACGACAAAGGTATTGAGTAGAATCTCCATGGAAATACACTCTAGCACGGCATCGCCGTTTTAAGCTCGACATTCTCTGAGAAAGCGATTTGCGACAATATTGACACAAGAATAAGCAAAAATAGGCCACGCTTCTCTACTATGGTCAATCGCCCCCGCAGAGCATCTTATGAAATCACCGCGAGACAAAAAATTACCTCGCCTTCGTTATATGGTAGATCTGGTACTGAGCAAGCGTGCCCAAGGTCTAACCGCTGTAACACAGCTCGCTCGATGATATGGTGCCGCATGCCGATCTGATCATTGTAGGAACGGCGGAGGAAGTGCGCAGCGAGTTCGGGAAATGCAGACTCAACGCCCGGGAAAGCGGTAACCCTTATCTGTTATCGCGGGATCGAGCCTATTGGAAGCTTAATTGCAATTTCCAAAAAAAGCGATAGCGCTATCCGACTTCGAGCGCACGCATACGGAAAAGGGGAGATCAAGGATTTTCCCGCCAAAGGAAGGTCAAGATTGGCTACGGCCGGCTCTCATCGCGCTCGTCCGCAAAGATAACGGAGGGCTAAAAGGAAATATCAACCATCACCACGTCAGTGATGATGATCTCCGGGACCGTGTACATGACCGTGGCTCAGCTCCTCGCCGCTCGCATCGCGAATCTCTTTGACCGTTACGTCGAAATGCAGCGTGACGCCGGCAAGGGGATGATTACCGTCGATAGTTACGTTATCCGCATCCACGCTCACCACCGTCACCACCCGTGGCCCCGATTCGCTCATGGCATGAAACTGCATGCCTACCTGGATATCGTCCTCGGTGTCGAATTGAGAACGGGGCAGCTCCTGCACCAAACCTTCATCTCTCGCGCCGTAACCCTTATCCGGGGCGATCACCGCATTAACCTGATCGCCTATTGATTTGCCCTCAAGCGCCGCTTCCAGGCCCGGTACGATATTGCCGATGCCGTGAATATAATCAAAACAACCCTTGCCACGGGAACTGTCCAGTTCCGTTCCCTGGGCATCGGTGAGGGTATAATCTATGGAAATGACTTTGTGTTTGACAACTTGCATTGAAATCCCCTCGCGACGATACAATTTTCCGCAAGTCTACCTCCTTATAACCGGGAGGCCAAGCCGCCTGCTGGAAATCGCCGCTTAAATGCATACCTGCTATGAATAAATATGGAGATGTACAAAAAATTACACTTCTGTGTGAAGACGCCGCACAGGGCAATGCCCGTGCTCAGCGACTGCTGGCTTTGCGTTATTGGCGCGGACGCGGCGTCCCGCAAGACTTCAAACTCGCTGCAAGCTGGATGCATAGCGCCGCCGCGCAAGGATTGAGTTTAGCTCAACGGGATTTAGCAGATTTTTATTTGAACGGAATAGGGGTGCGTCAGGATCCCGCCAAAGCCTTGGAACTCTACCGAGCCGCGGCCTTAAAGGGCGATCCCCTTGCAATAAAATATCTCGCGCTTCAGAAAGAAAAAAATTAACGGGGTTCCTAATTCGAGGAGGGCAGTTGATCGCTTCATGCGCGCCGCGAGGGGGAGTGTCTCAATCTTCAATGGATTCATCATCGTCTTGCATATATTTATCGATCAGACGCTTTTCCGCGGGTGTAAGATATTTAGCCTGACACTCGCGCATTTTGTCAGGTGAACACAATATTCCTTTCACGTCCTGTATCCAGGTATCCAATTGGAGATCGCGGTAACGATAACCGGCAAAGGGGAAATCCAGCCAACCATAACCATCCCGTGCAGCGAACTCTTCCGGGGATATGTCGATAGGAAAGGTTTCTTTAACACGCCTCTCTGTTTCCTCAGAGGCCAAGGTTCGTTCTTCTGTTTCCGGCACAGTGACCATCTCCGTTTCTTGTCGTTAAATATGGATGTAATTTTATATATCAATCCGCCGCGGTTATCAAAGATGAATCGCCGAAATACGCTCTGTGTTTAATTATTACTACAATATGCGGTCACTTAAAGTCGGCGACTTTGCCGTTGCCGCCAGGCTGGCTAGGTTGATCTCCGATCAATTCGGCCAAATCCAGTTCATCCAGTATTTCCTTATCTTCTAAATCATCATCTTCTAAATCATCCGCGGTCGATATAGCGTGGCCACCGATCGTTTCCTTGTCTGCCTGAACCTGATCCGCTGCATGTTTATCGGCGGTTTCGGTAGCCGCTTCTGCGGCGATCGGTATGGTCACCGTCTCATGCTCGTCCCGCGGCGCACCTGTTTCAACCACTGCAGGAACTACATCGGCAAGTTCGATCTCCCGGCCAGCTTCGCCTTGATTTGCGTCTCCCACCTTGGCTTTGTTGATCTTTGGTTTATTAAAGGCCGACACATATTCCCGCCCAAGTTGATCCAGTTCATGTTCGGCGGCTTTAAGTTGTGACGCCAGATTGGCATTTTCGAAGCGCAGCCCTTCAAGCTCCTTGCTCAGGGCCGTGATATCTTTGGACAATCGTTCTACCGCGGCACTGTCCATGGGAGGCGCACTCCCGTCTGCGGCGGTAATCAAGGTTTGGTATTGGGTTAATAAATCCTCAATGCGATTATCCAGCTTGCTCAGCACGTCGTGATTGCGGTTAAAATAGAGATCTATCGCGTCCTGATAGAATTTATTTTGTTTCTTGATAAGTTCATTGGCCTTGCCCAGGGCGTCCACATCGTTGAGTTGGCCGCCGCCTTTTATCATCCCCGCCAACTTTTCAACTCGCGCCGATTGATTCTCTTTAATGCGGGTCACCAAGGTATTGACCGCGGCCTTGCCGCGACGACGGCGGCGCAGCGCCTTGCCGCCGATTACCAGCAGCACTACTGCCAATACCAGGCATATCTCCGCCAAAATAATAGTCAAAGTGATGTTCATGCTTCGGCGTCTTCCAAAACGTCCACAGCCGGCTTGGCGGATCTCCACCAGCGCTTATAGGCGAAATATCCTATACCGATTAAAATCGCATTGATCAATAAAGTCTGCCAAGCCACGGTAAACCAATTGATCGTCTTCGGGTCCGCTCGCACCTCGTCAGCAGGAGAAGGCATATCCTCCGCGGCGGGGGGTGGATTCTGCTCCGGTAGTTTGTCAATGATGGCGGTGCCTATGGAGCTAAACTGGAAAGGTCCCAACTGGGCGGCAATGGGTTTGCCTCCGGCATGGTTCCCAGTCACCGTAAATTCGGCTTGATAGCCGGCGGGATCGTTATAGCCGTTCAATTCCGCGCGCCACTCGGCGGGTCCGCTGCGCGCCATCTTGATTTCATTAGTTTTGCCCTGCGAGTCTTCGACCAGTGCGGTCACCTCCATGCTGTCGGGTTCAATCATCCCCGCATAAGGGATCAACGATAAGACATATCGACCCCGTGCGTTTGGATCTGCCGTGACCGTTGCCTGGGCAGGCAGCGAATGAATGTTGATGACCTGTCGCTGCTCGCGCTGAAAGGTAGTGCCATCCACCAGCAAGCTCAGTTCATGGCGCCCTTCCTTCATGGATTCGGATAATTTCTGGCTGAAAATGCCGTCGCCCGCCGCCGTGTCGGCGCCCTTACCATCATCCAGCAGTCGCCATTCCCATTCCTCGCCACCCTGTTGCCTCTGGCGTAGAGTAACCTTGACCAAATCCAGGAACTCCTTGCGCCGGATCACTTCGCCATCCTGAATCAATTGCACGAAATAATATGGGGCATCCTCGACGCTGAGATTATTAGGTAGCTGTGTGGTGCGCAGCTTGAGATTAGTCACCACCATCACGCGATTGTCCGCGTCCTCCGGCCCCAGGATATGCCATTCGCCGGGCTGAGGTTTAGTGATGGTGATCAGATCATAGCCGGTATCGCGGTGCCAACGCACTTGCTTCGGCGCATTCGCCATTCCAAATCGCTGCCGATGCGGATCTACCAGCTCCGTGGGTTTTCCCTGGGGATCGCTAAATACCAGAAAAGTGATCTCTTCGATACTGTTATCCACTTGCACGCGGTTGCCCACCAAGGGCAACGTGTCCGGATTGGTAGCCTTTTCGAATAAATGCAGAAAGATCCTCTGCAACTTGACCGCGTCGTCCGCCTCTTCGGACCAGCCGTCTGTAGCGGCGGACAGCTGGCGCAACAATGTGTGGTCCGCTTCACCGGATAAGGCAATGGTATAGATCTTTACCTTGGCATCGCGCAGTCGCGGCAAAATCTTATTGACGATACGATCCCGCGCCATAACATTGAGGGCCGGGTCTTTACTGATATCCACAAAGCCGTCGGTGAGCATGATGAGACTGCGCTGGCTATTGCCATCCGCATCGATCCAGTCACGGGTCGCCTTTTGCATTGCATCTTCAATATTGGTGAAAAGTCCGAAGGAATTTATCCGGGAAGCGGCGCGTTCGGCCTGATCCTTCCAAGCTGGCGTGACTTCACCGTGGGGCACCAGCATGTTGACGTATTGACCGTAGGTCCACACCCCGGCCCGGGCGCCATTGGGCAGCAAACGGGTCAGTAAACGCAGTGCCGGCGCCCGCAGGTTTTGCGGGTCGTTGTGTTTCATGCTCCCGGAAATATCGATCAAGATGCGGACATCGTTTACCGGTTCCCCCGCCATGGCCGGCGAGACAAACATGCCGTTTCCGAGCCACATCAGCAGCGCCGTCATAACCAGAAAGTGACTGTGTGCAATCTTCATCAAATTTCCCTGACAAGTTACCGGCTTGTTGGCCGGCCTCGCTAACTCCGTTAACGGCATGCACAAGTATTGCCTTGATCTGTATCGGACAATGACGCGCGGGCTTTACGCCTTGAATAAGGTAGAATTCTTGCCGCAAAATCCACAAGCCCGGCACCCTTGCGGATGTCGGACTTAACTGGGAAAGATTCGACGTTCGACAGCGGTCAATCCGTCTGTTTGTGATAGGAGATCACCTGCTCCACTTCATTCTTGGAACCAAGAATCACCGGCACACGTTGGTGCAGCCCGCTGGGCTGCAGGGACATGATGCGCTCGTGACCGGTGGAGCTGACGCCACCCGCCTGCTCGACGATGAAGGACATGGGATTAGCCTCATACATCAGGCGCAATTTACCGCCCTTGTCCTTCATCTTGCTATCCATGGGATACATAAAGATGCCGCCCCGCGTGAGAATGCGATGCACCTCGGCAACCATGGAAGCCACCCACCGCATGTTGAAGTCTTTGGCCCGAGGACCTTCCTTGCCGGCAAGGCATTCGTTTATATAGCGCTGCACCGGCTTTTCCCAGAAGCGCTGGTTGGAGGTGTTGATGGCGAATTCCTTGGTATCCGCCGGGATCTGCATGTTGGGATGCGTGAGGTAGTACTCGCCGACATTGCGGTCCAAGGTAAAGCCGCTTACGCTGTGGCCGGAGGTCAGTACCAGCATGGTGGACGGTCCGTACAGAGCATATCCGGCGCATACCTGCTGGGTACCGGGTTGCAGGAAGTCCGCGGCGGTAACCTCCTTCTTGCCTTGGGGGGCTTTCAATATAGAGAAGATCGTGCCCACCGAGATGTTGACGTCGATGTTGGACGAGCCGTCCAGCGGATCGAACAGCAAGAGGTATTTACCCTTGGGGTACATGGCGGGGATGGGCAATATCTCTTCCATTTCCTCGGATGCCATGGCCGCCAGATGCCCCGACCAACTGGTGGAATTGATCATTACATCGTTGGAGATTACGTCCAACTTTTTCTGATCCTCGCCCTGGATGTTCTCAGAGCCGGCCGCGCCCAATACCCCCGCCAGCGCGCCCTTGTTCACCGCATTGGCGATAACCTTGGTGGCGGTAACAATATCATTCAGCAACAGGGTGAACTCGCCGGTGGCGCCGGGGATGCGACGTTGCTCTTCGATAATGAATTGGGTAATAGTGATGCCTGTGCTCATGGTGCCGTTTCCTCAGTAGATGAAAATAAATGCGATCGTTTAAAAAGAGGGTACTCCCTTCGTGCCTCGCCGGGATAGGGACAGCGGACAGGCCGAAAAAATAAAGCGTTATTATCCTGATTTAAACTGGCAAAATAAAGCGCTCGGCCGGATAGCGGCTTAGTGAGTCGGTCGGTAACTAGATGATCGGGATAAGCGTTTGGATACTTATATTTGTAGAATTTACCAACCTTCGCGGGAGCGCCATTGAAACCCGTGTGGCGGCCCTTGATCGGCATAGCGATTTTGGTGGGGTTCATCGCCTTCGTGGAGGTTTATTTCGGTTGGCGTGCCCTGCTCGCACCCTGGCGGCACATCCCTCTGAATCAGATCGGCATCGCGGCCTTGCTAAGCTTAGCCAGTTATTGGCTGCGCGCAGTACGTTTTTACGACTATTTTCGCTCGGAAATGGCGGGATGTTTCAGCCTGTGTATTAAATTGATGTTACAACATAACCTGCTCAACAATCTGTTGCCGATGCGCGCCGGCGAACTGAGCTTCCCGGTGCTGATGTCGCGTTACTTTGCCGTGCCGGCCTTGCGTTCCATGCCGGCCTTGTTATGGTTCCGCCTGCTGGATTTACATGTGTTGGGAATATTTGCCCTGTTGGCCTTTCAAGGGACTTTATGGTGGAAATGGGATTGGACCGGGGTCGGTCTGATCTTATGGTTGCCACTGCCGTGGCTGGCCTTTCACTTCAGTAACCGTTGGCGGCGCTGGCTGTCTCGATATTACGATCACAGCCGCCTCGCCCAGTTTTCCGGCCAGCTGTTGCAGGGCCTGCCCCAAGAAGCCACAGCGTTTTGGCGCGCTTATGGGTGGACAGCAGTCAATTGGCTGGCGAAACTCGGGGCCTTCGTCTGGGTGCTGCGCCTGTTCATCGACATCAGCTACCCCGCCGCCTGGATGGGCACTATCACGGGAGATCTTACCAGTGTCTTACCTATCCACGGTCTCGCCGGTGCCGGCACCTATGAGGCCGGGGTAATGGCCGGTTTGTTACCTTATGGGATTGCGCCGCAACCGGCGCTGGCGGCGGCGGTGAATTTACACCTCTTTCTATTAGGAACCACCTTGGCGGGTGGCGCCATCAGCCTATTTATAGGAAGACAACGGCATGGATGAGGCCCTGCTGCTGTGGATCAATCAAACCTGGGCCCATCCCCTGCTTGACGGCTTTTTCAGCCTATTGTCGTCACGGCGCGCCTTTGCCTTTCCGTTTGCGGCGATGTTGCTGATCTTGTTCATTTGGCGTTGGCGCAAGGCGGGCGTGCAATTATGGCTGGTCATGTTGCTGGTGGTCGGCAGCGGGGATTTATTAGGCAACGGCTTGAAGCATATCTTTACTCAAGCCCGCCCCTGTTATGCCATCGCGAAACAGGTACGACAGCTTCAAGGTGAGCCGGGGAAGCCTTGCGGTAGCAATTTGAGCGGCATGCCTTCCAATCACGCCGTAAACGGTTTTGCGGCGGCGGCCTTTCTCTCACTTATACTGCGGCGAGGCCTGTGGAGCGGCATCCTTTTTACTCTGGCTGCCCTAGTGGCGCTGTCCCGCGTCTATTTGGCCAAACACTATCCCAGTCAGGTCGCGATAGGCGCCATCATTGGCACGGTATGGGGACTTGCCGGAGCGTGGCTGGGATTAAGATATCTTCCTTTTATACAAGGCTTGCGGGACAAGGGTCCTCCAGGGAATTCATACCATGAGTGAAATCGACCAAACCGATCGACCCCATCGCCTCTCCGTGGTGGTGCCAATGTACAACGAAAAGGACAGCGTAGCGCCACTAGTGGCCCAAATGCACGATGCCTTGGCCCACTATCGCCACGCCTGGGAACTGGTGCTGGTGAACGACGGCAGTGCCGACGGCACCGAACAGCAGATGCGCAGCGCCGGCAAACAATGGGGCGATTACGTGCGCATCATCAATCTGCAACGTAACTTCGGCCAAACCGCCGCCATGCAGGCCGGCATCGACGCCGCTCGCGGCGATGTGATCGCCACCATGGACGGCGACCTGCAGAACGATCCCATCGACATCCCGCACATGGTGAAGCGCCTGCTGGAAGAGGATCTGGATCTCGTGGCGGGCTGGCGCAAGGACCGCCAGGATACTCTGGCGCGCAAGATCCCGTCGCGCATCGCCAACCGCCTCATCGGCCGCATCACCCAGGTGGAACTCCACGACTACGGCTGCAGCCTCAAGGTGTTCCGCGCCAGTATCATCAAGAGCGTGCGGCTTTACGGCGAGATGCACCGCTTCATTCCGGCCTGGTTGGCCGCCAACACCGCGCCCAGCCGTATCAAGGAAGAGGTGGTTCGGCATCACTCGCGGCCATACGGCCAATCCAAGTACGGTATCGGCCGCACCTTCCGGGTGATCCTCGATCTGCTGGCGGTGTATTTCTTCATGCGCTTTCGTAGCCGTCCCGGCCACTTCTTCGGCAGGATCGGTTTGATCATCGGCGGCTTGGGCACGGCGGGACTGGCGTATCTCGGTTTCCTCAAGATTATCCTTGGCGAAGACATCGGTAACCGGCCTTTATTGCTGATAAGCGTGTTGCTGGTGGTCATGTCGGTACAGTTTCTCACCACCGGAGTATTGAGCGAAATGATGGCCCGCACCTATTTCGAATCCAGCCAAACCCGGTCCTATGTCATACGTGAAAGTAGCGTCGATAGCCGCGCCGCCGAAGCGGATTGGAAGCATCCCGAGTGATCGACGTTTTAATCAACCTGTTTCAGGACGAAAAATACCCGCGTGTCGCTGGCCTCCGTTCACTGCGGGATCAACGATGAGCAGGTGCGCATTTATAATATCAATCGCGGGATGGCTGTTGTTGTTACAGGGCTGTTCCGGCGAAACGGTCAAAAGGACCTCATTCGAGACCTTGCAAAATATGCGTGAGCAACAATGCAGCAAGGACCTGAGCGGCAACTGCCCTGGACGCGAAAGCTATGATGATTATCAGCACAAGAAAAAGGAGGCGCTGGCCCCCGAAAACCGGGATAAGACCGCGCCGCCTTCGCTTAACGGTCCTTAACGCACGCCGAACTAGAATAAGCAGGTCTGTACCATGAACCTTGCGCCTTTGCGCTTAAAGAAAAATGAAGACCGGCGGATACGTGCCGGTCATGTGTGGGTGTTCAGTAACGAGGTAGACGTGGCCGCCACCCCGCTCGACGCCCTCGAACCCGGCCAATTGGTCGACTTTCAAGACAGCGCGGGCAAGAGCCTGGGCAACGGCTATGTGAATCCCAATTCACTGATCAGCGGTCGTCTGGTCAGCCGCCACCCAGACTATTTCTTGAATAAATCACTATTGGTGCATCGTCTTAATGTGGCGTTGTCCTTGCGTGAGCGGCTCTTTGACAAGCCTTTTTACCGGCTCGTATACAGCGAGGGCGACGCCTTGCCCGGGTTAATCGTGGATCGTTATGGCGATACCCTAGTGGCCCAAATCAATACCGCGGGGATGGAGCGGATGAAAGACCAGGTGGTGACGGCGCTGCGGGAGACTGTACGGCCCGCGCGTATCGTGCTTCGCAACGACAGCGCGGGCCGCGCTTTGGAAGGTTTGGACAGCTATGTGGAAACCGTCGTGGGCGATGTGGCCGAGCGAGTGTCCCTGGAAGAAAATGGGGTGCTATTCGAAGCGCCCATCCTCAGCGGACAGAAGACCGGCTGGTTTTACGATCATCGCTTGAATCGCTCCCGCATGCGGTACTATGTGCGTGACAAGCGGGTATTGGATGTGTTCAGTTATATCGGCGGCTGGGCTATTCAAGCCGCGGCAGCCGGCGCAAACGAAGTTATTTGCGTTGATAGCTCGAATACCGCACTGGCGCAGCTTGTCCGTAATGCCGCGCTTAACGCGGTGGAATCAAAGATTCAGCCACAAAATGGCGAGGCCCTCGAGGTTTTGAAAAATTTGCGCGCCGACCGGGAACGCTTCGATGTCGTTATCCTCGATCCTCCCGCCTTTATCAAACGTAAAAAGGATTTTCGTGCCGGGCAAGCGGCCTATCAACGTCTCAATCAGGCAGCCATGCAGGTGCTGGCCAAGGACGGGATGCTGATTTCGGCGTCGTGTTCCTATCACCTGACGCAGGAAAATCTACGCCAAGTGCTGCTGCAAACCAGCCGCCATGTGGACCGCAACCTAGTGATTCTTGAGCAGGGGCACCAGGGGCCGGACCATCCTCTGCTCCCGGCTGTGCCGGAGACCGAATATTTAAAAGCCTTTATTTGCCGGGTGTTACCCAATTAAGGGGGGTAGGAAGGGCAAGAAACGGTTCCGGCCTCCTTGCCCTTTCCCCTCAAGACATGGCATAACTGCCCGTTAAAGAGAATAAGTCGCCTGCAGGGAGTCGCGGCAAGTAGGTGCCACGTAGTGAGTCGCTTATCCAAGCTAATATAAGCTCATAAATAACAAGCAGGTTAGCTATGCCCTCGAGATTTCTGATCCTGATCACCCTGTTGACTGCCGTGTCAGGTTTCTTTACGGCGCGGGCCGACATCTATTCTTACCGGGATGAGAACGGCGTGCTCAATTTTACCAATATCCGCCCCAATGACGCTCATTATAAGGTACATATTGCTTATAAAGACCGCCGGCCGGTCGTTCGACTCGTTACATCCATGGATTTGGGCAATGGCTATGGCCCGGTTACCCTGCCGGCCAGTCTCGACGCCATCGTCAATCAAGCGGCCAACAGCTATGCGGTGGATAAAGCCCTGGTTCAAGCGGTGATCCATGCCGAGTCCGACTTCAATGCCTACGCGATATCAGCCAAAGGGGCCTTGGGCTTGATGCAGCTCATGCCGGAGACTGCTCGGCGTTACGGCGTTCGTGACATCTTCAATCCCGAGCAGAACATAATGGGCGGCGTTCGTTACTTGCGAGACTTGTTGGATGCTTTCGGCAATAACATGCGTCTCGCCCTGGCCGCCTATAATGCCGGCGAAAATTCAGTATTGCGTTACGGCGGTATTCCGCCTTTTCCGGAAACCGTCAATTACGTCAACCGGGTATTAAAACTCCAAGACGCCTATCGCAATCCCGGCTGATCCTTTTCGCGCCCACCTAAACCTTACTCACCGCTTTCTTTAAGGCTACAATAGCGGCAAATCGCCGCAGGCCTATGTTGACTTATCCCGACATCGATCCCATTGCCTTCCAGATAGGACCTCTCAAGGTCCATTGGTACGGTATTATGTATTTGATCGGCTTCGGCGCCGCCTGGTGGCTTGGTCGGCAGCGGGCGCGGCGCCCGGATTCCGTTTGGACGGAGCATCAGATCAGCGATTTGATATTTTACGGTGCCATGGGAGCGGTGCTGGGTGGCCGAATTGGCTATGTGCTGTTTTACGATCTCACCGCCTACATCGCCGAACCGTTGCGCATCTTCAAGGTTTGGGAAGGCGGTATGTCTTTCCATGGCGGTCTGATCGGCGTGCTGGCGGCGATGGGGCTCTATAGCCGGCATGTCAACAAACGTTTTTTCGAAGTCACGGATTTCCTGGCACCGCTCGTGCCTATCGGTCTCGGTGCCGGGCGAATCGGTAATTTCATCAATGGGGAATTGTGGGGTAAAGTATCGGACTTGCCTTGGGCCATGGTATTTCCCAATGGCGGGCCCCTGCCGCGCCACCCTTCGCAACTCTATGAGGCCATCTTGGAAGGCTTGGTTTTATTCACGATATTGTGGTTGTTCTCGCGCAAACCCCGCCCGATGATGGCGGTATCCGGCCTGTTTCTCTTATGCTATGGGCTGTTCCGTTTCGTGGTGGAATTCGTCCGCGTGCCTGATGCGCAATTGGGTTATCTCGCCTTAAACTGGGTAACCATGGGCCAGATTCTCTCGACCCCGTTAATCATCGGGGGAGCAGGCTTGTTATGGTATGCCTATCGCAAGGCGCGATGAGCGCGTTTTGACTTTCATCCGCTATCGGCGTTACGACATGCAGCAATATCTCGATCTAATGCGCCACGTCAAAGCCCACGGCGTCCGCAAAGACGACCGTACCGGCACCGGCACCCTGAGCGTGTTTGGCTATCAGATGCGTTTCGACCTCGCGCAGGGTTTTCCAGTAGTGACTACCAAGAAGCTGCACCTGCGATCCATCATCCACGAATTGCTGTGGTTCCTGCGCGGTGATACCAATATTAAATATCTTCGCGACAACGGCGTCACCATCTGGGACGAGTGGGCGGATGGGCACGGCGAGCTTGGGCCGATCTACGGCTATCAGTGGCGCTCCTGGCCGAAGCCGAACGGTGGTCACATCGATCAGATCAACCAGTTGGTGGAGCAGATCAAAACGAAACCCGATTCCCGGCGCCTTATCGTCAGCGCCTGGAACGTGGCGGACATTGAGCGCATGGCTTTACCCCCCTGCCATGCCTTCTTTCAATTTTATGTGGCGGAGGGTCGACTGTCCTGCCAACTTTATCAACGCAGCGCTGATATTTTCTTGGGCGTTCCATTCAACATCGCTTCTTACGGCTTGCTGACCTTGATGATCGCACAGGTCACCGGTCTGAAGCCGGGTGAATTCATTCATACCTTGGGCGACGCCCATCTTTACCTCAACCACCTGGAACAAACGGAGTTGCAGCTCAGTCGTACGCCGCTCCCGTTACCGCACATGAACCTCAACCCCGCGGTTAAATCCATCTTTGATTTCAGCTTCGATGACTTCGAACTGGTGGGTTACCAAAGTCACCCGGCCATCAAGGCGTTGGTGGCGGTGTAACGCAGTGATCATTTCGCTCATCGCCGCCATGGGTAAAGACCGGGTAATCGGTATCGACAATCGGCTGCCTTGGCGCCTGCCCGCTGACATGAAACACTTCCGCGCCCTCACCATGGGCAAGCCGGTGCTGATGGGCCGTAAGACATTTGCCTCCATCGGTAAACCCTTGCCGGGACGCATCAACATCGTGGTGACCCAGGATCGGCATTTTCTTCCCGCAGGCGCGCACGTAGCGAACTCCATCGAAGCGGCGCTGGCCAGCGCCGAGAACGCCGAGGAGATCATGGTGATCGGCGGTGCGTCCTTTTATGCGCAATTGCTGCCGCGTGCGCAACGCCTCTACCTCACACAGATTCATCATGCCTTTCCGGGCGACGCATTTTTCCCGACATGGGAAGCCGTAGAATGGCGGGAAATACAGCGGGAAGACCATGAATCGGACAATAACAACCCCTATTCTTATAGTTTCGTTATTTTGGAGCGGCGTCGGCCGCAGTCTGGGCAATAGAATAAGTTCCTACTATCGGACCGTTAAATCTTAGGCGCTCGGCCGAGCCCGTTCTTGCGGCGGAAGCAATTGGCATTTTTTGCGGAAGGTTCAGTAGCTTCCGCCCATTAGCCGTAGTCACGTGGAAAGCAAGACACATGTTACTGTGTTGGGTTACACCGGACCCCGAAATTCTATAGGGAGCTTGGCCGCAGGCACTCAGCGAGATACACTTAATCAATGTTTCTCCGATTAAACCTGCTTCCGCTCTGTTTTCTAAAGCGCTAATGGATGGGGAAGAAATAATGGTCGGCGACACTTCGACAAGCTGATGGGGAAACCTATTGCCCGTTGGTTTTGTCCAATTAACTAAGGTAAACGGCTTTATCATCGACGCATTGCGTTACTATGAGAAAGGACTGTAGGAATCTTTCCACCACGTGCGCCATCTCGGGCCGTGCGCTTGTGTAGTTAGATAACATAGTGGATGCTTTCCAAGATAATTTCCCTGGTTGGCGTAATATTTCTCTTAACGAAGATAGTGTCCGTCATACAGGAGTAAGGAGTAATGTTCTTTGGAGAATTGCGCATACACACCGACGCGGATGCTCTTATAGATACCGTTGTTGAGCGTTGGATCTCGCTCGCTGACGGAGCCATCTCTGCTCGCGGGAAATTTCATGTTGCGCTTTCCGGCGGCTCCACACCGCGCGCCTTGTATAGCAGGCTAGCTCATACCGAATTCGCGAGTCGTCTTGCCTGGGACCGCGTACATGTATATTTCGGCGACGAGCGAACTGTGCCTCCCGACCATGCCGACAGCAATTATCGCATGGCCAAAGAGATCTTGTTGGATCATGTGCCCGTGCCCGCTTTGCAAATTCATCGCATCGAAGGGGAGGCCTTAGATCCCCACGCCGCCGCCGCCAAATACACGCGGGTCCTCACCAAAAATCTACCCCTTTCCGCCCAGGGCGTGGTGCAGTTTGATTTATTACTGCTGGGAGTTGGGCCTGACGGGCATATTGCGTCCTTGTTTCCAGGCTCGCCGGTCTTGCATGAACGGGCGCGTCTCGTGGAAGCCGTGCATGTAGATAAGCTCAATACCTGGCGCATCACCGTCACCTTGCCCGTAATCGACCACTCCCGTCATGTAGTGATTCTGGTGAGCGGCGAGAGCAAAGCGCCCATCTTGCGTGATGTCTTTTCCACTCGTCAGGCCCCGCCGTATCCGGTTCAGCTCATTAATCCGCAAGGTACGCTGGAATGGCACATTGATCAGGCCGCTGCCGCGTTGTTGCCCAAAGAACTGCTTTCATGAAAATACTGGCCGCTGATATCGGCGGCACCAAGACATTAGTGCACATCGCCGAGGTTCATGGCGCCCATATCAAGGTCCTCCATCAATCCCGATTTATTAGCAAATTATATAGAGACTTCGAAACTCTGCTTCGCGAGTTTCTCGATCAGGCGCCTGCCTTGTTGCGAGATACCATCAGCGGCGCCTGTTTCGGCGTTGCCGGGCCCATCAGCGGGCCAGCGGGAGGGCCGCGCCAAGCGATGATAACCAATTTACCTTGGCATATTGACGAAACCAAGTTGAGAGATCTGCTGCAAATATCCCGGGTGTGCTTGATCAATGACTTCTTCGCCACCGCCAGCGGTATTGAAGCCCTGAATAACGAGGATCTCGATGTCCTCAACCCTGGATCCGGAAGACCCCGCGCGCCACGTTTGGTGGTTGGCGCGGGTACCGGCTTAGGCGTTGCCCAGATATTGTGGTGTGACGGGCGCTACCGCGCCTTTGCTTCCGAGGGAGGGCATATCCATTTCGCCCCGACAGATGCCTTGCAAATTGAACTACTGGGTTATCTGTTAAAACTTTATGGCCGTGTCTCGTACGAGCGTTTACTGTCCGGCACGGGCCTTGTCAACATCCATCAATTCTTGGCGTTACGCAAGCAGGCCACCCTCGCAGCGGAACCGCATTCTGCTGAAGAAGCGCCGGATCCGGCCGCAGTGATCGTGGACTTGGCCCGCTCCGGCGATCTCGTCGCGCGACAAGCGCTGTCCATGTTCATTTCCATTTACGGAGCGACGGTAGGCGATCTCGCATTGGTCAGCTTGGCCTATGGTGGAATCTATATCGCCGGCGGGATCGCCCCAAAACTCCGGATGGAAATGCGCGAGGGCGGATTTGTAGAAGCCTATGGACAGAAGGGACGAATGTCCCCATTAGTGAAGCAAATGCCCGTTTCAATTATTCTTTCACAGGATATCGGCCTACTCGGGGCGTCCCTAGTAGCCTCGCGATTGCAAGGCTCTTGATGGTGCCATCCTCAGACCGGTGGGCGCGGTTGGTCAAGCGTGACGCCGTGCAATTCCCTCTTATCAACGACAAGTGCACGCGTGCGCTCCAATCCACCCAAGGCGAGCAAAAGCCCCTCCGTTCTGCGCAGTGGAGCGTCGCAATTGTATGAAAAAGGGGAATGGCCTACCCCTTATTTCCACATCCCGGCGCAATGCCGGGGCAATCGGCTCAAATATCCAAATTGGCCACTGACAAAGCGTTCTTTTCGATGAAGTCACGACGCGGTTCTACATGATCACCCATAAGGGTGGTGAATATCTCATCCGTTGCCACGGCATCTTCGATCCTGACCTGAAGGAGATGCCGCGACTCGGCATTCATGGTGGTCTCCCACAACTGCTCTGGATTCATCTCACCCAATCCCTTGTAACGCTGTATGTGCTGACCGCGTTTTGCTTCTTCCATGATCCAGATGAGAGCCTCTTTGAAAGTCTTGATATCAGCGCGTCGTTCCCCCCGCTGCACAAAGGCGCCTTCGCCCAGCAATCCATCCAGCTGTTGTCCTAGCTCCACGATGGCGCGATATTCGCCTGAGCTAAAAAACTCGGCTCGTAGCATCCGGGCCGTGCTTACGCTATGTGCCGTCTCGATGATCGTCGCAACGTAGCCGTCACCGCCCTCTTCTTTCTCAAGTTGAAAGTCGTAGTGCGTTGCACCGCTGTTGCCGCGATATAAACGCTGTAGTAACTCCCCAAACCAAGACTGCGCCTTGGATAGATCGCGCATATTTTGAGGAGTCAAAGGCGGCATGTAAATCATGGCTTCAAGCAAGGTTTCAGGCACTCGACGCGCCAGGCGTTTGATGGTCGCCATAACCGCCAAGTAGCGGCTGGCCAGACTTTCAAAGGCCGGACCGCTAATTGCAGGCGCCACGGCATTTACCATTAATTGCGCCTCTTGCAGCGCCGTCTCCAGGAGATACTTGTTGAGTTCGCCATCGTCCTTAACATAGCGCTCCTGTTTACCCTTTTTAACCTTGTATAAAGGGGGTTGCGCGATATATAAATGGCCTCGCTCGATAAGTTCCGGCATCTGACGATAGAAGAAGGTCAGCAATAAGGTACGAATATGTGAACCGTCCACATCGGCGTCGGTCATGATAATCACCCGATGATAGCGGAGCTTATCCGGATTATATTCCTCGCGCCCGATGCCGCAGCCCAGGGCGGTAATCAATGTTACAATCTCAGAGGAAGAAAGCATCTTGTCGAACCTTGCCTTCTCCACGTTGAGGATCTTGCCCTTGAGGGGCAAAATGGCCTGATAGCGGCGATCGCGGCCCTGTTTGGCGGATCCGCCGGCGGAATCACCCTCGACCAAAAACAATTCGGATAAGGCAGGATCCTTTTCTTGGCAGTCGGCTAATTTTCCGGGCAAGCCGGCGATATCAAGGACGCCCTTGCGCCGGGTCATTTCTCTAGCCTTGCGCGCCGCTTCTCGGGCGCGGGCTGCGTCAATTATTTTAGCGGTTACGGCCCTGGCCTCAGCTGGCTTCTCCAGCAAAAATTCTTGAAGTTTCTCCGCGACAGCGGATTCCACCACGGCCTTAACCTCGGATGAAACCAACTTGTCCTTAGTTTGAGAAGAAAATTTTGGATCCGGAACCTTCACCGACAACACTGCCGTCAATCCCTCGCGTGCGTCATCGCCGGTGGTCACTACCTTGGCCTTCTTGGCCGACCCTTCGTTCTCGATATACTGGTTCAAGGTGCGGGTCAAGGCACCACGAAACCCAGCCAAATGCGTGCCGCCATCGCGTTGCGGAATATTATTGGTGAAGCAAAAAATATTTTCCTGGTAAGAGTCGTTCCACTGCATCGCCAATTCCACGATCATATTGTCACGCTCGGCAGAGAAATAAAATACTGAAGGGTGAAGTGGAGTTTTGTTGCGGTTGAGGTGTTCTACGAAGGCGCGTATGCCTCCTTCATACTTAAAGACATCGTGCTTTCCGTTGCGATCGTCATTCAACTCGATATGTACGCCAGAATTTAAAAAAGAAAGCTCCCTTAATCGTTTGGCAAGAATGTCATAGTGATATTCCGTGTTGGTAAATATAGTGGAGCTGGGTTTGAAGCGGATAATAGTGCCAGTAATATCACTGTCTCCAGCCTCCTCCAGAGGCGCGACGGGATTCCCCAGACGATAGGTTTGCTTATAAATTTTGCCATCGCGGTGGATTGATAATTGCAGTTCCTCCGACAAGGCATTTACCACCGAAACACCTACGCCATGGAGTCCGCCGGAGACCTTATAGGAATTGCTGTCAAATTTACCTCCCGCATGGAGAACCGTCATGATCACCTCGGCGGCGGAGCGTCCTTCTTCGGGATGAAGGTCCACAGGGATGCCGCGTCCGTTATCAGAAACCGTCACGGAGCCATCAGCATGTATCGATACCTGAATCTTACTGCAATAGCCTGCCAAGGCCTCGTCGATGGCATTGTCGACCACTTCAAACACCATATGGTGTAGCCCTGTGCCATCATCTGTATCACCAATGTACATGCCCGGGCGTTTCCGCACAGCATCAAGCCCTCTTAAGACTTTGATGTTTGAAGAATTATAGGTGTGGGTATCGTTGTTCATCTCGCGTCCCTATCGGCGGACATGCATTATATCATTTCCTCTCGGGAATATGCAGTTATATTATTATTAATAACAACGAGTTAGCTTGTTGCCCTAGGCTCTCAGCATGGCGTTATTTCCCCTTGTTCCACGTGAAACCATTTGATCGGTAGTTCATCACTCACCGGTAGGGATTGTCTCTCCGTTACGGTCAAAATCACCTGTGCCTTCAGTTCAGCCAATACCGTCATCAAGCGATGACGATGGTGGACATCAAGCTCGGCCACCAAGTCATCGAATAAAATAATAGGCCTGAGAGCTGTTGCCTCGTTTAACAAGGCAACTTGTGCCAGCAACATAGCTATAACCAATAGCTTTTGCTGTCCCCGTGAAACTATGTCTCGAGCCGGCCGATTCCCAATCTTTATAATGATGTCCGCCCGGTGTGGCCCATGGCGGGTAAAGCCATATTCCAAGTCTTGTTGCAGTGAGGTGCGTAGTGCCTCCATAAAATCCAGTCCTGGCCGCCACCCGCAAGCAAAATTTAAACTAACCTCGTCCAAATGGACGAGTCGCTCAAGATATTGATCAACATAGGGCTCGAGCTTGCCCAAATAGGCACGGCGCAATGTCGTTATATCTTCTGCTGCTCTAGCCAATTCATTATCCCAAACAGTTTCTATACCGGGGGTGCCTAGGACCAGCGCCTTGTTTCTTTGCTTTATTCCACGCTGGTAACGACGCCATACCGATGGGAAACTCGGTTCCACGTGAAACACTCCCCAATCTAAAAACCGCCTCCTCCGCTGAGGACCTTCAGAAATTAGCAAATGGCTGTCTGGACTGATAAAGAGAAGGGGCAATTGAGCAGCCAGATCGAGTCTACTATGTGCCACTTGTCCACCTATACGGAACTCAATGCCTTTGTCCCGATATTCAATCCCAATTGGGGTATTTGTGAATTCTAGTTTTCCTGCTACTAAAAATTGCTCGGCGCCATTCTGGAGGACTCGTTCAAGATCCCGTGTTCGAAAGGATGTTCCCCGCCCTAAAAGATAGAGGGCCTCTAAAAAGCTGGTCTTGCCGCTTCCATTTAGACCATAGAGACCATTGAACCCAGGGCTCAAATCCACTCGTGCTGAATGCAAGTTGCGTATATTCTGGATTTCTAGCCGCGATATACCCATCAAACAAATCACTTCACGTCGGTTGATTGATCTCCAGGATACGAAGAAATTAATTTAAGTTTTGAACTATAAGCGCATGGGCATAACGACATACCTGCAATCATCTGCCCCTGGGACATGTATCAGACAACAGCTGTTAGCATCTGAAAGACGAATCTCAACGTTTTCATCGACCACAGCCTGCAAGGCATCCAACACATACGTGGCATTAAACCCTATTTCAAGATTCGCACCGGAATATTCAATGCTAACCTCTTCTTCCGCTTCTTCTTGCTCAGGGTTATGGGCTAAAACCCGTAAAATGTTCGGCTCCAACTGAAAGCGAATGCTACGGTATTTTTCATTTGTTAGGATAGAAGTGCGAAGCACGGCTTGCCTCAAGTCTTCCCGGTTAGCTATTAGACTTTTGTCCGTATTTTGTGGGATAACACGTTGATAATCTGGGAACCGCCCATCGATTAACTTCGTAGTAAACCGAAGGTTAGTCGTTCTCATCCGTAAGTGATTAGGGCCTATTTCTATTTCAACTGCTTGCTCAGTTTCCTCGAGCAGCTTTTGTATTTCCAAGACCCCCTTGCGAGGCACTATAATTTGTTGATTTCCATCTACTTTTATTGGAGAAGCCATCTGGCATATCGCTAACCTGTGACCATCAGTTGCTACTGCACACAACTCACCCCCACCAACCTCCAGCAATAACCCATTGAGATAATAACGAACATCTTGGTGCGCCATTGCAAATTGAGTATGTTCAATGAGTTGCTTTAGGCTATTTTGTTCTATGGAAAAACTGAGATGTGAACGAATCTCATCCACGGCTGGAAATTCACTTGCGGGCAAACTGGCCAAGATAAAACGACTCTTACCGGAGCGGATTATGGCCCGATCCTTTTCAAGGCTGACATCAAGCATTGCGCCTTCTGGTAATGCGCGACAAATATCCAAGAATTTACGCGCGGGCAGTGTTGTTGTTCCTGCCTCGGTACCATCCAAGTCAGTGGACACCACCAATTCCACTTCAGAATCGGTTGCGGTCAGTGTCAAGTTATCTGATTCGGCTTTTACTAAAACATTTGACAGAATAGGTAAGGTCTGGCGACGCTCCACAACACTGCTTATCATTTGCAAGGGCCTTAGTATTGCTTCGCGTTGAATAGTAAATTTCATATTCTTTACCTAAAAGTAGATATTATGATTACTATAATTAAGCCGGTGTACAAGTCTAAAATTTAATATTAAATAAATTAAAAACAATATGTTGCTATGTTAATAGCTAGATGCATAACGGCATTGTCATCTTGTTATCAATACTGTATGAAATGTGTATAACTTGCATTAAGGTATTTTCCAGGAAGTTATACATAGGTTGATCACATCAATTAGTAAGCGTTCTTAACAGGTTTACATAATCTTCCCGAATGCGATTTTCCTGCTCGCGTAATTCATGAATTTTACGACAAGCATGCATAACCGTCGTATGATCGCGACCGCCAAATGCATCCCCAATTTCCGGTAAACTATGATTGGTTAATTCTTTTGCAAGCGCCATAGCAAGCTGGCGCGGTCGCGCTACCGAACGGCTGCGCCTCTCCGATAACAAGTCTGCAACCCTTATTTTGTAATAATCGGCTACTGTTTTCTGGATATTTTCGACAGTAACTAACTTGTCTTGGAGGGCTAAAAGGTCTTTCAAGGCGTCTTTAGCAAAATCCAAGGTAATAGCGAGACCGGTGAACTTTGCATTTGCCACCACCCGCCGTAAAGCCCCTTCTAATTCACGAATATTAGAACGAATGCGTTTGGCGATAAAAAAAGCCACTTCAGGCGTTAATTCGGCGTCCATTTGTGCGGCTTTGCTCATAAGGATAGCTACGCGCGTCTCAAGCTCGGCGGGTTCGATGGAAACAGTAAGCCCCCAGCCAAAACGAGACTTGAGTCTTTCCTCAAGGCCGTCGACCTCTTTCGGATAGCGGTCACAAGTTAAAATGATCTGTTGACGACCCTCTAATAGAGCATTGAAAGTATGAAAGAACTCCTCCTGTGAGCGCTCCTTGCCGGCGAAAAATTGGATATCATCGATCAGAAGGGCGTCAACGGATCGGTAGAAACGCTTAAACTCGTTGATGGCATTGTGCTGCAAGGCCTTCACCATATCAGCTACGAATCGTTCGGAATGGAGATAGACAATTTGGGCTGTTGGGTTTTTTTTCAGCATTAGGTTGCCTACCGCATGCATAAGATGGGTCTTTCCCAAGCCGACACCTCCGTAGATAAATAACGGATTGTAAGCGGTTCCTGGATTTTCAGCGACCTGGGTTGATGCTGCTCGCGCCAACTGATTGGACTTGCCTTCCACGAAGGAATCAAAGTTGAACTCAGGCCGCAAATTGGAGGGACTACGGCTGGCGTCACCCTTGCGTCGAAATTCGGAAACAGCGGCGACGGGCTCCGGCCGCAGGCGTGATACGATCGGCTTTACCGTTCCGACCTGCAGTACGACTTGGGAGCCTTGCTTGATATTTTTGACGATATCGCTGATATGACCAATTAAGCGTTCGTTTATCCAGTCAAGTACGAAGCGGTTTGGCGCGAGAAGACGTAGGGTCTCACCTTCTTCTACGGCGTGCAAAGGGCGTATCCAGGTATTGAACTGTTGCGGCGAAAGTTCATTCTCAAGATAAGCAACACACTTTTGCCACAAAGACGAGTCCACGCGTCCTCTCCCCCCATCAGAATCTCTCCCAGCCCCGAGAGAGCCAAGCAGTCTATACCGGTTCAGCTAAGTTATCCACATCCTTCTCGCCGATTTTTTGATGGTTCTATTGACAGAGATTGGAAAAAATCGTTACTCTACCGCGCTTTCCAATAGAGCCCACGGCGTAGCTGAGAAAATAACCTTTCGGTGGTATTGGAGATGCTATGCCGCCGTTAGCCCTCCCGGATTGGATTGCCGAGGCGCGACCGCGTTATCTAGAGACGCGTCGCGATGAAAATGCATTGTTACAGGCATTTGATAGGTGCTCGTCGCTTAATAGCGCTCCAGTTAGTTGCGGGATATTTGTTTTAATAGTTGTAATCGGATAGAGCCATGAAACGAACCTATCAACCCAGTAATCTTCACCGCAAGCGCACGCATGGCTTCCGTGTGCGCATGAGTACCGCCAAAGGCCGGCAGGTTATAAAAAATCGCCGAGCGAAGGGGCGGGCGCGGCTCACCCCGTAAAACGCGATTGTTGACTCTTGAGTACAATTCGCTGGCGTTTCGGCTGGCGCAATAGGCTGGTCAAGTCAAGTGAATATCAGCGCATCTTCGACGATAAGACATATCAGTTATCGGGGGGGGGGCTAAGCATCTTGGTTCGCGGTAATCGTGTTGATTATCCGCGATTGGGGGTCATCGTGTCTTTACGCATTGCACGGCGGGCGGTAGCGAGAAACCGTATTAAGCGGATTATCCGGGAAAGTTTCCGGATGCAGCAGCAAAAGATCAAAGGTTGGGACGTTGTGGTTATTGCACGGCCTGGCGCGGTTAAGCAAAGCAACCAGGAGTTGTTTGCGAGTTTGGAAGGGCATTGGAAGAAACTGGAGCAATGCGCAAGGTCCTCGTCTACTTAATACGCGCTTATCGTGTAGCGTTAAGTCCTTTTCTGGGCAATAACTGCCGCTTCTATCCTTCGTGTTCCTGCTATACCGAGCAAGCGATCGAGCGACATGGCGCCATCGGCGGCTCTTGGCTGGCAATGCGCAGGATTTTGCGTTGTCATCCTTGGCATGAGGGCGGATGCGACCCGGTGCCCGAAAAATTTCGACGACATTCTTAAATATGGAAAATCAACGTCTTATTCTCTTTGTTGCGCTGAGCGTTGTGATTCTGCTGTTATGGCAAGCTTGGCAGGGGGATTTTAGCAAGCGGCCCGGTACTTCGGCGCCCGCTACAGCAACGGCAAATATAGCCCCTGCCGTTGCTGATAAAGACGCGCCGGCTTCACCCGCACAAGCAACAACGACAACAACGCCCGCAATAACCACCTCCGCCGTCCCAAACGAGAAGCGTCCCGTTCATGGGGAACGCGTCAAGGTGACCACGGACACTTTGCAAGTGGTGATCGATACTTATGGAGGAGACCTGCGCCAGGTGGATCTGCCGGATTATCCCATGGCCAAAAACCACCCGGATGAGCCCTTTCGTTTATTGAATGACGATACCGCTAAAATTTTTGTGGCGCAATCGGGACTGCTGGCGGCAACCGCGGCGCCCGATCATCATGCGCTATATAAAGCGGCTCAGAACGAATACAGATTGGCCGCGGGTACCGATGAAGTGAAGGTACCGTTAGTCTGGACAAACGATCAAGGGATCACCGTTATCAAAACCTATACCTTTCATCGCGGCAGCTATGTGATAAATGTCGATTATGAAGTGATGAACACCAGCTCCCAGGAATGGCGGGGCCGTCAGTATCGTCAATTTGAGCGAGCACGGGTCGGGCGCGAATCGCGGTTTGTTAATACCTTCACCGGCGGCGCCATCTCCAGTCAAGAGAACAAATACCACAAACTGTCTTTCGATGACATGGACAAGGAAGTCCTCGACAAAGAGATCAAAGGCGGCTGGGTAGCGATGATCGAGCACTACTTTGTAGCGGCCTGGGTCCCGGAACAGGACGAGACCAATCATCTATATAGCAAGGCGCTGGGCAACGGGCTCTATGTGCTTGGCTTAAGTTCGCCCGAGCAAACCATTCCCGCCGGCGGCAAAGGCAAATTCAAATCCCGCCTCTATGTGGGGCCGAAGTTGCAAGATCATTTGGCGGCGGTGGCGCCGAATCTGGAGCTTACCGTGGATTATGGTCTGCTGACCTTCATCGCCAAGCCGATATTCTGGTTGCTGAAGGCCATACACGGTGTGGTACTCAACTGGGGGTGGTCCATTATTTTGTTGACCGTGATCATTAAGCTGGCCTTTTACAAACTCTCCGAGGCCAGTTATCGCTCCATGGCTAACATGCGGCGCATGCAACCCAAGATGGCTCAGATCCGTGAGCGTTACGGCGATGATCGCCAGCGTATGAGTCAGGCCATGATGGAACTGTATAAGAAGGAAAAGATCAATCCGCTCGGCGGGTGCTTCCCGGTACTAATTCAGATCCCGGTCTTCATTTCTTTGTATTGGGTATTGCTGCAGAGCGTGGAACTGAGGCAGGCGCCGTTTGTCCTCTGGCTCAATGACCTCTCCGCCAAAGATCCCTATTATGTGCTGCCTCTCATTATGGGCATAAGCATGTTTGTTCAGCAGAAACTAAGCCCCGCACCGCCCGATCCCTTGCAGGCCAAAATTATGATGGCATTGCCGGTAGTATTTACGGCATTCTTCGCCTTCTTTCCCTCGGGCCTGGTGTTGTACTGGGTAACCAATAACATCCTCTCCATTTCGCAACAATGGTACATTACACGCCGACTCGAGAAGATGACCGCTAAGGGCTAAGAAGAGTTTACTGCCCGTTATACGGCGGCTTGGTATCAACCATGTTTGATGCGCGCGACACCATTGCTGCTGTGGCTACCCCCGCCGGCCGCGGAGGAGTGGGCATCGTGCGCGTATCGGGTCCTGCAGTGCGGGATATTGCCGCGCAAATCCTGAAGCGGTTGCCCGCGCCGCGAGTAGCGGAGTACCTGTCGTTCCGCGACGAAAAGGGGGCGGCGCTGGACCAGGGCATTGCCTTGTTTTTTTCAGGCCCACATTCCTTTACCGGCGAAGACGTATTAGAGCTGCAAGGCCACGGCGGGCCGGTAGTCTTGGACATGGTGTTGTCGCGGGTTTGCGGCTTGGGCGCGCGGCCGGCGCGGCCGGGAGAATTCAGCGAGCGCGCCTTCCTCAACGGTAAACTCGATCTAGTACAAGCGGAGGCCATTGCCGATCTTATCGATAGCGCCTCACAAGAAGCGGCGCGCAGCGCAATGCGCTCCTTGGAGGGCGTGTTTTCCGAACGAGTCCATAACCTAGTGGAACGCCTCATTCGATTGCGCATTTACGTAGAGTCCGCCATCGATTTTCCCGAGGAAGAAATTGATTTCCTCTCCGATGGCCGCATTTCCGCCGAATTGAATGAGTTGACGAGCGAACTTGATCAAGTCATGGGTACCGCGCAACAGGGTCGCTTGTTGCGGGAAGGCATGACGGTAGTCATCGCCGGTCGGCCTAACGCCGGCAAGTCCAGCTTGTTGAACGCACTCACCAGGAGCGAAAGCGCGATTGTCACCGAGATTCCCGGCACTACCCGCGACATATTGCGCGAGCACATTCACCTCGATGGCCTGCCCCTGCACATCCTCGATACCGCTGGCTTGCACGACAGCACTGATCCGGTGGAGAGCCAAGGTATCCTGCGTGCCTGGTCGGAGATCGCCAAGGCCGATCGAGTTCTATTGGTGGTAGATGATCAAGTCGGTCTGTGTGATGGCGCGCGCGGGATCCTGGCTCGATTCCCGACGGAACTGCCGGTGACGGTGGTGCACAACAAGATCGATCTTAGCAACCGTTATCCCGAGGCGTGGCGTGACGAGTTTGGCGATCATATTGCTATTTCAGCCAAATGCGGCACGGGACTTTATGAGCTGCGGCGTCATCTCATCGAGGTAATGGGTTATTCTTCCGCCGGCGAAGGTGGATTCATGGCGCGTCGTCGCCATATCGAAGCCTTGCTTGCCGCATCCCAGATTCTGCAACATGGCCAGACCGCGCTTACGCAGCACCGGGCGGGCGAGCTGTTGGCGGAAGACCTGCGCCAAGCGCAACACAAGTTAGGGGAAATCACCGGCGAATTTAGTACCGAAGCGTTGTTGGGCAGAATATTCAGTAGCTTTTGTATCGGAAAATAATTTTCCTCTAAATATTTACGACACTACCAGCCATTCCCATCTGCGACGTGTTGACATAGCAACCATTCTTTACAGTAATGAAAAGTCGCTTTGCAATACTGTTGTATTGCTGATGCTTCATTCGCGTGACAATCAGGTCGGATCCCAGGCAGTGAATGAGGTAGGCTATATGTTAAGGGTCGCGCGAAGCAGTTGGACGGCTGATTCCAAGCGGGATGTTGTGAACAGTTCAAATGCCGGTAAGTCTCTACATATTGCAACGGCACCGGTAAGACCACTGTCCTTATGCGCCAACTGGTTCAAGCCGTTGGTGTAAAGACGTGCCGCCGCTTCGGCCTGACTTATGGGAGAAATCGAGGGTTCGCTGCGTTCGGGAGAGTAGTTGATGAAGAAAATGGCCTTTAGCGGGATAGGATCGAAACGCACCACTGAAGGCAGGATGCTGTCGGGACGTGAATTGTTCGCGTCGTATATAGAGTACCTGCGGGGAGAGCATAAGGCGCCGGTGGAAGGGCTTTTAGACAGAGGGCATGCGGATAAGGAATGATCGTCTTTTCTTGGAGATCAATCGGCGCCAATTCATCGCTCAGGTAATCGAAGCCGTAATGCAGTGCGGCCCACGTCGTAGTGGATTTGCCGCTGCCCGAGGCTGCCACGAATAGACACCCTGCATCCGCAAGCGCCAAGGCCGCACCGTGAATAAAATAGAGGTCCTGGCGAACGGCTTGCAAGGCAAGGGTGAGATCTTTTTCAAAATTATAGAGAAACTGGCTGTCGCTGTCGGCGATGAGGGTCGCGCCCTCGGGTGTCTTGAGAAAGTAGCCGCCGTCAGCCTGTTGTCCGGCGGCATAGTTCAGTGTTGCGGAACGCCCCTGGGTGACGAGGGACCCGTAACCTCTTAACAGCCAGTCACGGATATCGGGATCGCTGCAGGATACGGCGACGTCGACGCCGAATACAGTTAAACAAATACGCAACGGGCCTGTACCGGGCGTAATCACGGTTTTGCCCTAAGCAACCATCATATTAGATGGCATGCCCTGAGCGCGCCCGTCTCCATTGCCCGTCAAACATATGCCTACAATTTTGTTTGGCTAGCTATCACCACCTGCTCTTATAGTCTTTTTTGAAGTCGTACTTCTTGTAATCATCTTTTTTGAAGTCGTAAGTCTTAGTGTCACAATTCGACCCATTGCGTGTATATCCGGCATTGGCGGGAAGACTCATCACTAATGGCGCGATATAGGCGATCTTAACCGCAGTGGTGATAAATTTACGTTTAGAAGAGTCGTGATTTTCTGGGCCTTGCGGATTCATGCTTTTTCCCCTTTGTAAGTACAAAATTAATTATTGATGTAGAATGTCATTACCTTTTCAATCAGCGCGGTGTAAAAGCTCTAGCTGGCTTAATTTACCAATTAAACAATTTATATCATAAAGTGCCGTATCGCTGTCTATAGAGAAGCTTTCCGCAAATTGTCTCGCGAGGCTTTCCGTTGTTTCGAAGCTATTTATCCTTTCCAGGATCCAAGCGGCCGTTGTATTAAACTGATGTATTTGATCGGTTTTTATATCAAGGACTAAGGCTTCCTCCCCGACCTTTTGCAATACAAGATCTGATCGCAATTCCATACCTAACCCCGCTACACTACCCGCACAACGATAAATCTTGTTGTTTATGCAAGACTCAATTAAGAGCTAGCAATAAAAATGCCACTGGCGGATTAAAATTTAATATTAATAATTTACAATTAGTTACGATGGATCGGTGGGTGTGAAGGTTTAATTCAGTTCCATTTGTGTAAAATCCGCTGACACCCCGCCCGATTTTTTGCCTGCGCTGTATTGATAATGAATGGCACCATTGGGCATGTCTCTCGTCAGAGCCCCAAGTGACGATGTAGTGATCATGCCGTTCAATCGCGAACAACAATTGCTGTTATGGTGCCTCGGCAACGGTAGTCTATTACCATCTTTTCCGGTGGATGATCTGGACTGGCAAGTCTTTTTAGACTTGGCCGAAACACACCATGTCATTCCGCTAGTTTCCAACATGCTCCGCGGTTTTCCAAAGGGGAATGTTCCTACCGAGGTATCAAGCGCCCTGCAAGCATGGCACCTCGAAAGCACGCGCCATAATTTGGCGCTGCTGATGGAGTTATCAAGACTATTAGATTTTTTAAAGGCGGGGGATATCATCGCGATTCCGTTCAAAGGACCGATCACCGCGATGATGGCATATGGGGACTTGTCGCTGCGGACGTGCGGCGACCTGGATATTCTGGTCACCCGGAGCGATTATCCAGAGGCCGTATCGATTCTGCAATCCTGTGGATATGCCGTGACCAAACGATATGAATCCGCCATGCAGTCGACACTGGAGCACGGAGAAAGCGAAATCAACGTCGATCTGCATTGGGGTATCCCACCCAGGGAGCTCGATCTTAATATTGGTCTCCTGCGTAAAAATCTGGAGGATTTCAATTTGGCCGGCAAAAACGTTCCGACCTTCTCTGTCTGCGATATGTTTTTGATCCACTGTATCAATGCCACCAAGGAATATTGGAGACCGACCTTGCAGCAATTCTACGATATTAAAATGTTCATCGAGCACACCGAGCTAAAATGGGATGCGTTGTTCAAGCGGGCCAGTGCCATCGGCTGTGAACGAATGGTGATGGCATCACTCCTTACGGCGCACAATTTATTGACCCTGCCGCTGCCGAAGTCCATGCTTTACAATTTAAATAGATATTCTTATGCCGGCAGGGTAGCTCAGGAACTGGAGAATCACCTGTTCATGAGGGGGGTCGTATCATCAAGCCGACATAAGACTACCTATTTTATCGCGTTAACTGACAGCCCGTTCCAACGGGTTCATCGGGCGTTGGAATGGGTTAGGCTGATATTGACTCCGACCTCATCCGACCGGGAATATTGTTATCTGCCCCGATCCTTGTCATTTCTCTATTACATTATCCGGCCGATTCGACTGCTGCTAAAGAACCTGCGCTCTAGAGAAATGTAGAGGATACCGGTCCGCGATCATAAGGCGGATCGGATGCAAGAGCCTGGCTTTATTCCGGGCGCTTGAGATTGATATAGTCGATGTTCATTTGGCAGGACAAGCGATTGAGAGGATTTTCCAAGTTGATATAACTGTCATCGATTAGAACGCTTCCTTTGGATCGCTGAAGCGGTTTTCAATTGCTCCTGTGAGATCATCTTGTGTTTACAAAATCACCAAGAGTGATTTTTTGTTTCATTAGTAATATACCCGGATTCTTCCCAAGGCTGTCGTTCTCCGTAGACCCGTGGTTGGGCGAGCGATTTCCGCTCGGCATTTCCAATGCATCTGTTGGCCAAATGGATGAAGCCTGATCGCGGTTGCTACGGCCTGAATCGCAATTTCAGGCCAGCGCGAACGGCTGCTGCAAGAACCGGGGGAGTTCACTGGCGAGGAAGGGCTTGCTGAGCAGAAATCCCTGAGCGGTGTGGCAACCGTTGTCGCGGAGAAATTGCAATTGTTCGAGAGTTTCTACCCCTTCGGCGATGGTATCGACCTTTAATGACTGAGCCATGGCGATGATAGCCTTAATGATGGTCTCGTCGCCGGGATTATGTATGACATCGTGGATGAATGAGCGATCGATCTTGAGGGTGTCCACCGGAAAACGCTGAAGATAGCTGAGCGAGGAATAACCGGTGCCAAAATCATCGATGGCAATGCGTACTCCTAGGGACTGAAAGGCCTTCAAGTTACCAGTGGATGCCTGGTCGTTCTGCATCAATACGCTTTCGGTAATCTCCAGTTCCAATTGCGGCGGCGCAAGTTTGGTTTCGGCCAGGATGGTTTCCACGCTATTGTGGAGATGGGGGTCGTTAAATTGCCGGCCGGATAGGTTGACTGAAAGACGCAACGGCGAGTCGTTCAGCTGCTGCCACTGGCTGGCCTCTTCGCAGGCCGAGCGCAACACCCACTCGCCCACAGGAATGATGAGGCCGGTGTCTTCCAGGAGCGGGATAAACTCCAGGGGGCTAATTAGCCCGTGTTCCGGATGTTGCCAGCGTAGGAGTGCTTCCAAGCCCATGACTTTTCCCGAGGCCAGGCTTACCTGGGGTTGATAACAGAGATGAAACTCCTGACGCTCCAGCGCGCGGTATAAACTTGTTTCCAGGCTGAGCTGTTTCAGGGCCTTATCGCTCAAGTCCGCGGAATAAAACTGATAGGAATGGCGGCCCTGCCCCTTGGCGCGATACAGGGCGGCATCGGCATTCTTCAGCAAGGTGTTGGCATCGGTACCGTCCTCCGGCGCCATGGCGATACCGATACTGATGGTTATATATAACTCGTGGTCGTTGATCTGCAGCGGTTGCGCGAGGGTTTCCAGGATCTGGCTGATCCTGCTTATCACATCGGTCGGCGATGTAACATGTTCCATTAGCACGGCGAATTCATCGCCATTGAGGCGCGCCACCGTATTTCCCTTGCCTAAACAGTCCTTCAACAGCCGAGCAATGGTCAGCAACATTTTATCGCCGACGTCATGGCCGAGGCTGTCGTTGATAATCTTAAAGCGGTTGATGTCGAGGCAAATTACCGCCAGACGGCTGACAGATTTGTTGTCTTGGGATAGGGCGCGACTAAGCCATTCCAAGAATAAGGCGCGATTGGGTAGTTCCGTCAGGACATCGTGATAGGCAAGATAATGCAGACGTTCCTGGGTCTGCATGCGCTCAGTGATGTCCTTACCCGTGGCAATATAGTGGGTAATCTGGTCGCGCGCATCCTTAAGCGGCGTAATGGTCTTTTCCTCGTAATAGAGTTCGCCGCTCTTTTTACGGTTGATAAAAACGTCGCTGGAAGACTGCCCGCGCTGCAGGGTATTCCACAACTGTCGGTAAAATTGTGCATCATGTCGCCCCGATTTGACGATGTTGGTACCGTGTCCCAACGCCTCGCCGGCGCTGAAACCCGTCATTAGCTCAAAGGCCGGATTGATATATTCAATGACGCCTTTGTTGTCGGTAATGGTGATCGCGTCGGCGGTCTGCTCCAATGCCCGTGACAGTTTGTACATCTTCTCCTCGGCGCGTTGATGCGACATCTCCGCGGAAATGCGGGTGGCGCATATCTGCAACACCGCCTCGGCGGGTTGTCGCTCCGGGAGGGGTTTGCGGTCCGCCGCCGCAACAAGACCAAGAATCTTGCCGGATATGTCGCGGAGGGGCACGCCGATATAACTCATCCATCCGTATTCCAACGCCAGCGTACCCCTGGGAAAATTTCTCTGAAGTTCCCTGGGATAAAATAGAGTTCCTTTATTTAGGACATTTTCACAAGGAGAGGCGAGCAGCGAATAGCGACGACCTTCCTGCATAATGCCGCGATCGCAGAAGGCGATCAGGTCTGCCATGCCGGGCTCGTCATCGGCAATGATGCTTATGAAGGCGGCATCGACGTTCAAGGCATTGCTGAGCTGCTGCACCAAGGAATGAAAATATTCCTCGCCAATACTAGCCGTTACGGTGGTGGCGATATCCTGCAAAACATTTTCGATACGTTCACGCGCGGCGGTTTCCAATTTCAACTTCTGCGCCGCTTGCTCTAGCCGCGGTTCATTGCGATGTAGCTGCAAAAGGGTTCCGAAACTGGAAAGCAGCGGCTGGAGAAAAACCGCAAATTTTTTATCGTAGCCGTCGCCTCGATTGGCAATGCCCAAGGCTCCCACCAGGGTTTCGCCGCAGTAGACGGGCAAGCCCAAGAAGGTTTCAGGGAAGCTACTAATGCCGCCGCGGCGCTTTTCCGCGGGTTTTCCGGAAATGAAGATGCGACCGTCGTCGATCACTCGCGTGAAGAGCCTGTCGAGTACATCCGGTGTGACATTTTCCGGGTAGATGACCGCGCGGATCTTGAAATAGGGATCGCCCTGCGCGTCGAACAAGACTTCGACGCCCGCGCCGTAAGGGCTGCCGGTGAGGTTTAGGAGCATATCGAGTGCCGCGGCGAACAGCTCTTGTGTATCGCAAGACCGCTTGTATTCGTTGTGGAGTTGGCGGATACAGCGCAAAAGCCGTTGCGGAGTAGGCAAAAGGGCATTTTTACGGTGTTGCATAGTCTAGACCCGGTAAGGATCCCCCTTTAGGTATTAACAGGAAAGACACATTAGAAGGGGCCATATGGGTTGAGGCGCTGACTTTCATGGCATTAGACATCATTGTACCGAGCCGCGCAAGGAGCCGCGCGTCGAAGTCTGTTTGTGCGTTGCGACGGAAATTCCATGAGGTAAAACGCTATCGATGGGCTAAGAACGATATGCTCGGTGGGTATAGCGCCACAGCGGCTGGCAAAATTTATCGAATTCGCTTCGAGCAAAAAGCGATAACCGTGCCCTGAGGGTACGCACCGGATCGGGGTGGAAAGACTCTTTCGGTTAGACCATATGTCTATAGATGGTCAAGTCCATCAGGCAAGGGTTAAAATAGACCGCCCTCGATAGGGGAGGGTTAGTTATCTACCAAGGTCAGTACAGTGAACTTCCGAGATCATTTCGATGTGATAGTCGTGGGCGGCGGCCATGCCGGTACCGAGGCCGCCATGGCGGCGGCACGCATGGGAGCACGCACGCTACTGCTCACCCATAGCATAGAAACCCTGGGACAAATGAGCTGCAACCCCGCCATCGGCGGCATTGGCAAGGGCCACTTGGTTAAAGAGGTTGATGCCTTGGGCGGCCTCATGGCGCGCGCCGCGGACCGGGCCGGGATCCACTTTCGTATCTTAAACGCGGCCAAGGGCCCGGCGGTGCGCGCCACGCGTGCCCAGGCCGACCGTGTTCTATATAAGCAGGCGGTGCGCTCGGCGCTGGAACACCAGGAAAATCTAGTGCTGTTCCAGCAAGCGGTGGATGACCTTATTATAGAGGATGATCGCGTCCGCGGCGTAGTGGCCCAAATGGGCTTGCGTTTTCATGCTCGTACCGTGGTGCTTACCGTGGGCACCTTTCTTGCCGGCCGCATTCACATCGGACTCGCTAATTACCAAGGCGGCCGCGCCGGCGATCCGCCCGCTACTGCCTTGGCGGCGCGCTTGCGTGAACTGCCGCTGCGGGTAAGCCGACTCAAGACCGGCACGCCCCCGCGCATCGACGGCCGCAGCATCGATTACAGTCAATTAGGCGAACAAGCGGGCGATACTCCTACGCCGGTATTTTCTTATCTTGGCGATGCGCGGGAACATCCGCGCCAAGTATCGTGTTATATCACTCACACCAATACCGGAACCCACGAGATCATTCGCGGCGGCATGTCCCGCTCACCCCTCTATACCGGCGTGATCGAAGGAGTGGGGCCGCGATATTGCCCATCCATTGAAGATAAAGTAGTACGTTTCGCGGATAAGGACTCCCATCAGATCTTCGTCGAACCCGAAGGCTTGAGCACTTACGAAGTCTATCCCAACGGTATCTCCACCAGCCTGCCCTTCGATGTGCAATATGATTTGGTGCGGTCCATCCGCGGCTTCGAGAACGCCCACATTACCCGTCCCGGTTACGCCATCGAATATGATTTCTTCGATCCCCGCGATTTGCAGGCGTCGCTGGAGACCAAGCATATTGCCGGTTTGTTTTTCGCCGGACAGATCAACGGCACCACCGGTTACGAGGAGGCGGCGGCGCAAGGGTTGATCGCCGGTATGAACGCCGCACTTCAGGCGCAGGAAAAGTCACCTTGGTGTCCGCGCCGCGATGAGGCCTACATCGGAGTGCTCATCGACGATTTAATCACCCGCGGTACGCTGGAGCCGTACCGCATGTTCACCAGCCGCGCTGAATACCGTTTACTGTTGCGCGAAGACAATGCAGATCTGCGTCTTACCGCCAAAGGGCGCGAGTTAGGGGTGGTGGACGACTTGCGCTGGCAAGCCTTCGCCGAAAAACGCGACGCCATCGCGCTGGAACAACAGCGCTTGCACGATGTCTGGGTGCGGCCCGGTTCGGTCAATCTTCCAGACATGGAACGAGTCTTGGGCGTACCTTTGGTGCGGGAGCAGCGCGCCGTCGAACTGTTGCGGCGTCCCGATGTAACTTATAATTCACTCATGACTCTGCCCGGTGTCGGCCCCGGAAGCGCCGACCCCAAAGTGGCCGAGCAAATCGAGATTCAGGCGCATTATGCCGGATATATAGATCGTCAACGCAGTGAGATCGAACGTCATCGCCTTCACGAAGAAATACACTTACCGCAAAATTTCAATTACGGGCAGGTACGAGGCTTATCGACCGAAGTGCGTGAAATATTGGCCCGTGTTCGCCCCGCCACCCTGGGCCAGGCTACGCGCATTGCGGGTGTGACCCCGGCTGCCATCTCTTTATTATTGGTGTATTTAAAAAAACGCTCCGCACAAACCCGCCAATCCGCCTGAAATTGCAGGCTCGCGCTTGAACGTATTCGACCTGCGATTTTTCCAGCCATGAATGTACAAGAGAAAATACTCGCTGATCAATTGTTGCAAGGCATCGCGGCGCTGGAAATGTCCCCGACAGCGGCGCAATGCGCTAAGCTACTCGCTTATCTGCAACTGCTCGACAAGTGGAACGGGGTCTATAACCTTACCGCGGTGCGCCATCCCGGTGAGATGATCACCCGCCACCTCCTCGACAGCTTGGCGGTAATCCCGCTCGTCAAAGGGCCGCGCGTGCTAGACGTCGGCACTGGTGCGGGATTGCCCGGTATTCCGCTCGCCGTGGCGCTGCCTGAGCTGGATTTCGTGCTGCTCGACAGCGTGGCGAAGAAAACCCGTTTCGTGCAGCAGGCGACGAGCGAATTGGGGATCGGCAACGTGACGGTGGCGACGCGGCGCGTGGAGGATTATCAACCCGACCCGCTGTTCGACACGGTGATCTCGCGCGCCTTCGGCAGCATCGCCGCGTTTGTCGCCGCGGCGGGAGCGCTGTGTCGGTCTGATGGTGTGTTATTGGCCATGAAGGGTCGTTTTCCCGAAGAAGAATTGACTGTCTTACCGCAAGGATTTCAGCTCTCGGAAGTGGTGCGACTGAGCGTTCCGGGTTTGGCTGAGGAGCGGCATGCAGTGCGCCTCAGCCGGGGCTAGTCTTATGAAATATAACACATCGTGGTGGATGAACAGCAGGCGATACCTAACTTGCAATTACCCGGCGTAACCGCATTTTTATCGGTTACCAGAGCAAAGGGAAAATACAAACGGATATAGCTCAAAAAAATGGCAGAAGGAAGACTTCTGCCAAAAGGGGAAGGTTGGATAATCGCAATGACGCGATCGGCCATGTTGCCGACCGCATACCGCAATCATCCCGAGACAGGAGATTATCGAATTGAGCTTAACTGAAGCTGAAAGCAGTCAAGACGATACGCCAGAGCAATCGATTCTGCCGATTACGGGCTTAAGGCACTATAGGCAACGCGGCGCCACATAATAAGATGCCCCTCCGCCCTCTCTGCCGTATAATCCCTTCCCAATTACAGGGGGTTGTGAGGGGGCAGGCTTGGGCAAAATCATCGCCATCACCAATCAGAAAGGCGGCGTAGGCAAGACCACTACCTCGGTCAATCTCGCGGCATCTCTGGCGGCCACCAAACGGCGAGTGTTGTTAATCGACCTTGATCCCCAAGGCAACGCCACCATGGGCAGCGGCGTGGACAAGCGTACGGTGCCGTCCTCGATTTACGACGTGCTGGTGGAGGAGAGGGATATTCCCTCGGCGGTGGTAGCAACGGGGCGGCCGGGTTTTAGTCTCTTGCCGGCCAACGATGATCTCACCGGGGCCGAGATCGGTCTCTTGGATATGCCGCAACGCGAACTACGCCTCAAGCGTGCCTTGGAGGCGGTACGCCACGATTACGACTATATATTGATAGATTGCCCGCCTTCCCTGAACCTGCTGACCCTCAATGCCTTGGTGGCGGCGGAAGCGATCCTCATCCCCATGCAGTGCGAATACTATGCCCTCGAGGGTTTGACCGCCTTGATGAAAACGGTCGACAAGATCCGCGCCACCCTCAATCCCGACCTGGGTGTGGCCGGGGTGTTGCGTACGATGTTCGATCCGCGCAACAACCTAGCCAATGACGTCTCAGCTCAGTTGATTGCCCACTTCGGCGATCGTGTCTACCGCACCGTGATTCCCCGCAACGTGCGGGTGGCGGAGGCCCCCAGCCACGGCCTGCCGGTGTTGCTGTATGATAAAAGCTCGCGCGGCGCCCAGGCTTATCTGGCGTTGGCCGGAGAAATTCTGCGCCGTGCGGAACAAAGCCATTCGATGGCAGGGGAGGCCGCAACCGCTCCTGTCCAATGGCAAGAAGGTCAGCCTGTTAACTAACAATCAAATAGAGTTCACAAGCATGACGGTGAAAAAACGTGGATTGGGCCGCGGCCTGGATGCCTTGCTCGGGGGGATCGAGCCGATAAGCAACCCGCAAACTATGGTTCGCAAAGAGGGCGAGCTGCGCCGCTTGCCCGTGGACCAGGTCCGTCGCGGCAAATACCAACCCCGGGTGGACATGCACCCCGAGAGTCTGGAAGACCTGGCCAACTCCATCCGCGCCCAAGGGGTGGTGCAACCCATTGTGGTCAAACCTGCCGCCGGCGGCCAATACGAAATCATCGCCGGCGAACGTCGCTGGCGCGCCGCGCAACAGGCCGGCTTGCAGGAAATCCCCGCCGTGGTGCGCGACGTATCCGACAAAGCCGCCATGGCCATGGCCCTCATCGAAAATATCCAACGCGAAAATCTCAACCCCATGGAAGAGGCCAATGGCCTGCAACGTCTGATCAACGAATTTCAACTTACCCACCAGGACGTGGCGGAAGCGGTGGGCCGTTCCCGGGCGGCCGTGTCCAATCTGCTGCGCCTCCTGGAACTCAACGACGACGTCAAACGGATGTTGGAGCAAGGTCATTTGGAGATGGGCCACGCCCGCGCCTTGCTGGCCTTGAAGGGATCCGCCCAAAGTACCGCGGCGCGCAGCGTGGCGGACAAAGGCTTATCGGTGCGCGAGACCGAACGCCTGGTTCGACGCCTGGTCAGTGAAGCCCCGGCCAAGAACCCGCCCGCGCGCATCGATCCGGATATCCGTCGTCTCCAGGAAGACCTTTCGGAAAAACTCGGCGCGGGAGTGCTGGTGCAACACAGCGCCAAGGGCAAAGGCAAACTAGTCATTCAATACAACAGCTTGGACGAGCTGGAAGGTATTCTGGCGCATATCAAGTAGCGCTGGCGATAGGGTTGGTAATTAGCTGTGCTTCGACTTTTCTTCGATCGATCCCTCTAGTTATTCTGAAATTTCTTTCGCGGTTCAAGAAACGTCCGCCGGTCAAACTCGGACACTTTTGGACGTACTGCGTCACAAACTGACGAATTGCATCATCGGCTGTGAGGCCCTTCACGGTATTTATCATCTCCGCGCCTACACTTGTGCCCATTGCTCCGTTGTAATTTTTCAAAGAGACACTACGCCATGGCACACGCAGTACGTAAACTTCCGCGTCAACCCATTCCGCCCTTGGCGGAGACACTCAATGCCGCCAAGCGCAGCGTCTCGCCCCTGCTCAACGGTCTGCAACGTCTAAAGTCGAAGCTGGTGTTCGAACTCTACGGCGCTTCGCAGGCGAAACAACAGAAACGCCTGTTAAGGCTGGCACAGGAGCGGCCCATCAACTGGTGCGCCGCGGGACTTACACATCTCTGGTTGAGCGGGCGGAACGGGCTGCCGTTTTCCAACAATTACGTGCTGCAGCTGGAGGATGATCCGCGGGCCGCAACACTCACCGAACGCGCCGCGCGGTTGATCGTCGCCGCCTTGAATCTCTATCGATCCATCCTCGCCCAGGCCTTGTCGCCGGACGTGGCGGCCAATCTGCCTCTGGAGATGGATCAGTACCTGCGCTGTTTTGCCACCCATCGTCTCCCTCGTCCAAATTGCGATGAGCTGGTAATCGTCACCGGCAGCCATCATGTTGCCGTGCTCATCGATGGCCAGGTCCACTGCCTATCGGTGGACCTGCAACGCGGTGCGGTGTCGCTCCATGCGATCCAGCAGGTCTTGGATCACATCGTCGAGAATGCCGATGCCGGATACGATACCGATCTGGCGCCGGGGATGCTGTCAGCCCTGCCGCGTGAACAGTGGGCGCAGCAACGCGGCGAGCTGCTCAAGCACAACCGCAATCAACAGGCGCTGTCGCTGTTGGAACAGGCGCTATTTATAGTATGCCTGGACACCGGCGTCACGCCGGGCTCTGCGAGCGGATTCACCGCCAATCTGCGCGACGGCAACGGTCACAACCGGTTTTACGATAAAAGTATGCAGATCGTGGTTATGGAAAATGGCAAGGCGGGTTTGTGTTTCGAGCGCGCCGCGGTGGACGGCAGCGTGGCGCTGGGTTTCGCCGCGCGGCTGCAGGGGGAGGGCCTGAAGTTGCCCGCCGCCGACAAGGAAGTAGCGGTACAGCCGGCGGCGCAAGGCATTCGCACCCGGGCGGCATCCTGGGCCATGTCCTTGGCGCTCAGGCAACAATTGTTAGCGGCGAAAAAGTTTATCGCCGAGGGACGCAACCAACGGGGCATCGAGACCTGGACCACGTCCCATGTCGGTAAATGCCGTCTCAAGTCGCTAGAGATCAACGCCGACGCCGTGGTGCAATTGGCTATTCAGCTCGCCGTCCACGAGGTAACCGGCGAGACGCCCGCCACCTTTGAACCCGTGCAGCTGCGCCACTTCGCGGGCGGCCGCTTGGACTTCATCGTGCCGGTCACTGCCGAGTCCCTGTCCGCTGTGGCCGCCCTGCGCGATCCCCTCGCCAATCAATATCATGTTACCCAGCGTGTGCGCCGCGCCGCCAAGGAACATCAGCACCTGGTAATGCGCACCAAGAACGGCCGCGGCCTAATTGCCCACCTGCTGGCGCTCAATGTCATTCAGGCAAAAGATGCCTCCGATAATGGGGCACACTCCTGGCACCGCGCAGTGTTGTCGCGGCTTGATAAGGGCTTGCAGGCGTTGTTTCGTCAAGACGTGCTGGCCGCCAACGGTTCCGGCTGTGCCGGCGTTGCTTCCTTCGGCCCCATCGGGCCGCGGCCCGATATGCTGAGCATCGGTTATGTGATTAGAGATGACGGTATTGGGTTCGATCTGCGCGCCGATGGCCGCTTCTCCGCCCAGACCCGCGCGCTGCGCAACGCACTGGAGAAGGCCCTGGCGACCATCGTTCGGATTCTCTCCAACTGTAAGCCGGGCGGGCCGCGCTGACCGCAGTTGGTTCGACGATATTTTGGCGTTTCAAACTTTAGCTTAACTTTATATTATATAGAATATACATCTAGAGCGTGGGCCAGGGCTTGGGGAAAATGGCAAGCATTTTTCCTCTGCCGACCCTTCCCTCCATTGACCCCCTAAGACGACCTCTATATACTCCGCCGCGCGTCGGGAGCGCGGTTGCGACGATGCGCGGGCTCGCGCTATACTTTCGCGCCTGTTGGGGGGTCCCTCGTTCATGAGTAAGTCCAAAGGGGCCGGGATGATTCTGATTGGGGTCGGAACGCATCTCGCCGCGATGGTTATTACCGGATTCGCCTTGGGCTTCGGAGTGGATACGTGGCTGGATACCCGCCCGGTATTTATGATGTTGTTTGGCGGTTTGGGATTTGTGGGGGGAATTCTCAAGGCCCATAAGCTGCTCAGCAGCCGGCTTGGTTAAATTGGATACAGCCTCTCGCGAAATTCACGACGCAGCCCGCAAGCTCATACTGCTGCAAGTGGGTGTGAGCACGGTGATCGCGGCGGCTTTTTTTATGGCTAAAGGGCAAGGGGAGGCGTTGGCCGCCTTCTACGGTGGGGTGATCAGCATCGTTATTGCCTTTCTGCTCGGCCGAGGCGTGGTGCGCGCGGCGGAAGCGGCCCGCCGGGACCATAAAAAAAGCATGCTGATTTTGTATTTGGGGGCCGTGCAGCGCTTCGTTTTGGTTTTGGCGCTGTTCGGCATCGGGTTGAAGGGCCTGGGTCTCGCCTTTCTACCCATGCTCGCGGGTTTCGCCGGGGCGCAATTGGCGTATCTGTCGAACATGCGGCGGGGATAAAAGTTTAAGACGGGAAAGTTTAGGGGGCATCATCTTGAGCGAACCAGAACAAGCCTCGAGCGGCGGTTCCGTTGAATATATTCAGCACCACCTGACCAACCTGTGTGCGGGTGATTGCCAGAGTAATGGGTTCTGGGCGTTCCATCTGGACACCATGATCATCAGCTATCTGTTGGCGGCGCTGCTGGTGTATGTCGGTTGGCGCGTCAGCGCGCGCCTGAACCCCGGCGTGCCCGGGGGGTTCCAGAACTTCGTCGAGACCATCCTGGATTTCGTCGCCGGCCAGGTGAGAGACACCTTCCCCGGCAACAACCCGTTGATCGCCCCCATGGCGCTGACCATCTTCACCTGGGTGTGGTTGATGAACTTCATGGACATGATTCCGGTGGACCTGATTCCCCAGCTCGGCCATCTGGTCGGCATCTCCCATCTCAAGGCCGTGCCCACGACCGACCTCAACACCACCATGGCCATGTCGCTGACGGTGTTCGCCCTGATCGTCTTCTATAATATCAAGGTCAAGGGGCCGGTCGGGTACATCAAGATGTTCTTGTTTCATCCCTTCGGCAAGTTCTTCGTGCCGGTCAACATCGTCATGACGCTCATCGAAGAACTGGCCAAGCCCCTGAGCCTGGGCCTGCGTCTCTTCGGTAACCTGTTCGCCGGCGAGCTGGTGTTCATGCTGATCGCCTTGATCGGCGGGACCTTGGCCGTGGGTTTCGCCGCGGCGTTTTGGCTGCCGTTGCAGGTGGTGTTGGATCTGGGCTGGTTGATCTTTCACTTGCTGGTAATCACCCTGCAGGCGTTTATCTTCATGGTGTTGACCATCGTCTATCTGGCCATGGCCCACACCAGTGATCACTGATTTTGTAATGGCCGATAATTGATTTTATTTTAAAGGAGACATGCAATGACACCTGAAATGATCGCAACGATTTACGCCTATACCGCCGTGGGTGTGGGCGTGATCCTGGCCGCCGCCGGTTTGGGTTCCGCCATCGGCTGGGGTCTGATCTGCGCCAAGACCCTGGAAGGCATCGCCCGCCAGCCGGAAATGCGTCCGGCCCTCATGACCAACATGTTCATCTTCGCCGGTCTGATGGAGTCCTTCCCCTTTATCATTCTCGCGTTCGCCATGTGGTTCCTGTTCGCCAACCCCTTCGTCGGCGCCCTGAAGTCCGCAATCGGCGCGCTGGCCGGTTAACGAATCGGCTGACGTTTTACGGAACGTCGTAACCTAATGAGGAACGGAACGTGAACATTACAGCAACCCTACTCGCTCAGATCGTGGCCTTCGCGCTGCTGATCTGGTTCGTCAACAAGGTGCTGTGGGGGCCGGTCACCAAGATGATGGCGGACCGCCAGAAGCGCATCGCCGACGGTCTGGCCGCGGCCGACAAGGGCAAGCACGAGATGGCGCTGGCGGAAGAACGCGCCAAGGAACTGTTGAAAGGCGCCAAGACCCAGGCCAGCGAGATCATCGCCCAGGCGGAAAAGCGCGGCAACGAAATCATCGAGGAATCCAAGCAGGCCGCCCGCACCGAAGGCGATCGCATCAAGACCGCGGCCCAGTCCGAGCTGGAGCAGGAAGTGAATCGCGCCAAGGAACAATTGCGCAGCCAGGTGGCCGGTGTCGCCGTAGCGGGCGCGCAGCGCATCCTCAGCCGCGAGATCGACGCCAAGGTCCATAGCGAGCTGCTCAAAGATCTGGTCGCGCAGATTAACTAAAAGATCAGGAACCATGGCAGAAAAAACCACCATCGCCCGACCCTATGCCCAGGCCATCTTTGAACTGGCGCAGCGCCATAAAGCGATGCCGCGCTGGTCGGAGATGCTGCAACTGGCGGCGGCGGTGGCGGCCGATGCGCGCGTCGGCGCCCTGGTGGGTAACCCCCGCGTGACCAAAGCGGAGCTGGCTAAGCTATTCCTTGGTATCTGCGGCGACAAGCTCAACCCGGAGGCGCAGAATCTCATCCGCCTGCTGGTGGAAAATGACCGCATGGACGTCTTGACCGAGATCGCGGCCCTGTACGAGACCTATCGCGCCGACGCCGAGCGCACCGTGGAGGCCCAGGTCATCTCCGCCTTCCCGGTGGATGACGCGCAGCAGCAGCAGATCGCGGCGATGCTTAAGAAGCGCCTGGGCCGGGAAGTGACCCTGAGCTGTAAGACCGACAAGAGTCTGTTGGGCGGCGCCATTATCCGCGCCGGAGATTTGGTCATCGACGGTTCGGTGACGGGACAATTGGCCAAGCTGCAGGTGGCTCTGGCGCGATAAGAAGTTGTCGATCGCCGGGTTAGTTTGGGCCCGAAGAGAATTTTACTGATGACCGGCGGCGCATCGCCGACGGCATCAGGTGAGCAGGTTGGGCGCCCGCGCGCGCCGAGGCGGCTGCCAACGGATTTGAAGATAACGAGGAATATGACATGCAACTGAATTCAGCGGAGATCAGCGAACTCATCCGGAAGCGCATCGAGAGTTTCCAGGTTGTTACCGAGGCGCGCACCGAAGGCAGCGTGGTGAGTCTCACCGACGGCATCGCCCGCATCCACGGACTCTCCGATGTGATGTACGGCGAGATGATCGAATTTCCCGGCAACACTTTCGGCATGGCGCTCAACCTGGAGCGCGATTCGGTGGGCGCGGTGGTACTCGGCGCTTATGAACACATCAGCGAAGGCGACACGGTCAAATGCACCGGCCGCATTCTCGAGGTGCCGGTGGGCCCCGGTTTGATCGGCCGCGTGGTGGATTCGCTGGGCAATCCCATCGACGGCAAAGGCCCCATCAAGGCGGCGGGTACCTCGCCCATCGAGAAGATCGCGCCCGGCGTTATCGCGCGTAAATCGGTGTCGCAGCCGGTGCAGACCGGCCTTAAGGCCATCGACGCCATGGTGCCCATCGGCCGCGGCCAGCGCGAGCTGATCATCGGCGACCGCCAGACCGGCAAGACCGCGGTGGCCATCGACGCCATTATCAATCAGAAGGGCACCGGTGTTAAGTGCATCTACGTGGCTATCGGCCAGAAGGCTTCCAGTGTCGCCACTGTTCTGCGCAAGCTGGAAGAGCACGGCGCCATGGAGCACACCATCATCGTCGCGGCTACCGCCTCGACCCCGGCGGCGCTGCAATTCATCGCCCCCTATTCCGGATGCGCCATGGGCGAATATTTCCGCGACCGCGGCGAAGACGCCCTGATCGTGTACGACGATTTAACGAAGCAGGCCTGGGCCTATCGCCAGGTCTCCCTGCTGTTGCGCCGTCCGCCCGGCCGCGAGGCCTATCCCGGCGACGTGTTCTATCTGCACTCCCGTCTGCTGGAACGCGCCTCGCGCATCAACGCCGAGCATGTGGAGAAGATCACCAACGGCCAGGTAAAGGGGAAGACCGGTTCCTTGACCGCGCTGCCCATCATCGAGACCCAGGCCGGCGACGTATCGGCCTTCGTGCCTACCAACGTGATCTCCATCACCGACGGCCAGATCTATCTTGAAACCGATCTGTTCAACGCTGGGATCCGTCCCGCCATCAATGCCGGCCTGTCGGTGTCGCGCGTTGGCGGCGCGGCCCAGACCAAGATCATCAAGAAACTGGGCGGCGGCGTGCGTCTGGATCTGGCGCAGTATCGCGAGCTGGCGGCCTTCGCCCAGTTCGCCTCCGATCTCGACGAGAGTACCCGCAAGCAGCTGGAGCGCGGCCAGCGCGTCACTGAGCTGATGAAGCAGAAACAATACTCGCCGCTGTCCATCGCCGAACAGGCGGTATCGCTGTTCGCCGCCAACAATGGTTTCCTCGACGACGTGGAGCTGAAGAAGGTCGGCGCCTTCGAAGCGGCGCTGCACAGCTACATGAAGTCCGATCACAAGGCGCTGATGGACAAGATCAACGCCACAGGCGATTACAGCGACGACATCGCCGACGCTCTGCGCGGCGCGATCCAGAACTTCAAGAAAACCCACACCTGGTAATCGCTAAGGACTTCGGGCAATGGCCGTCGGCAAAGAGATACGCACCCAGATCAAGAGTATCAAGAATACTCAGAAGATCACCCGCGCCATGGAGATGGTGGCGGCGAGCAAGATGCGCAAGGCGCAGGAGCGCATGCGCGCCAGCCGCCCCTATGCGGAGAAAATCCGCGAGGTGGTCGGCCATCTCGCCAATGCCCATCCCGAATACCGCCATCCCTTTCTCCAGGAGCGCGATGTCAAGCGCGTGGGCGTAATCATCATCTCTACCGACCGCGGTCTGTGCGGCGGTCTCAACACCAACACCTTCAAGACCGCCGTGATCGCCATGCGCGAATGGCAGAAGCTGGGCGCGGAGCTGGAGGTGTGCACCATCGGCGCTAAGTCCGAGGCGTTCTTCAAGCGCATCAAGGCCAATATCGTCGGCCACGCCTCCCATCTCGGCGATGCGCCGCGCATCAGTGATTTGATCGGTACGGTGAAGATCATGCAGGACGCCTACAATGAGGGCCGTATCGACCGCTTGCTGCTGGTGTACAGCCAGTTCGTCAACACGATGACGCAGGCGCCCCAGGCCATGCAGTTGCTGCCCATCCCCAGCATGGATGACGACAAACTCAAGCATCACTGGGACTACCTCTACGAGCCCGAGGCCAAAGAGGTGATGGACGATCTGTTGATGCGCTACGTCGAGTCTCTGGTCTATCAGGGCGTGGTGGACAACATCGCCTGCGAGCAGGCGGCGCGCATGGTGGCGATGAAGGCCGCGTCCGACAATGCCGGCAATTTCATCGCTGATTTGCAGCTGGTCTATAACAAGGCCCGCCAGGCGGCGATCACCCAGGAGTTATCGGAAATTGTCGGCGGCGCGGCAGCAGTATAAACAATTCTTTTTGCCACCTCCCCCTCTCCCTCGGAGAGAGGGATGGGGTGAGAGAGTGAAACAGATTTTTGTTTTTTGCTGAGGATGAAATCATGAGTTCAGGCAAGATCGTACAGATTATCGGCGCGGTGATCGACGTGGAATTTCCGCACAGCGGCATACCCAAGGTCTACGAGGCCTTGAAGGTCAACGATACCGGGTTGACCCTGGAGGTGCAGCAGCAATTGGGCGACGGCGTGGTGCGTACCATCGCCATGGGCACTACCGACGGCTTGAAACGCGGCCTCAACGTGGCCAACACCGGCGCGCCGATCTCGGTGCCGGTGGGCACCAAGACCCTGGGCCGTATCATGGACGTGCTGGGTACGCCCATCGACGAACGCGGCCCGGTGGGCGAAGAACAGCGCTGGTCCATCCACCGCAAGGCGCCGACCTTCGAAGAACAGTCCCCCACCACCGAACTGCTGGAAACCGGCATCAAGGTCATCGATCTGATCTGTCCCTTCGCCAAGGGCGGCAAGGTCGGCCTGTTCGGCGGCGCCGGAGTGGGCAAGACTGTCAACATGATGGAACTCATCAACAACATCGCCACCGAGCACTCGGGTCTGTCGGTGTTCGCCGGGGTCGGCGAGCGCACCCGCGAAGGCAACGACTTTTACCACGAAATGGCGGAGGCCGGCGTCATCAACATCAAGGAACTGGGCAAGTCCAAGGTGGCGATGGTCTACGGCCAGATGAACGAGCCGCCCGGCAACCGTCTGCGCGTGGCGCTCACCGGCCTCACCATGGCGGAATACTTCCGCGACGAAGGCCGCGACGTGCTGCTGTTCATCGACAACATCTACCGTTACACCCTGGCCGGCACCGAAGTGTCGGCGCTGCTGGGCCGCATGCCTTCCGCCGTGGGTTACCAACCGACCCTCGCCGAGGAAATGGGCATGCTGCAGGAGCGCATCACCTCCACCAAGACCGGTTCCATCACCTCGATCCAGGCGGTGTACGTGCCCGCCGACGACCTGACCGACCCGTCGCCCGCCACCACCTTCGCCCACCTGGACGCCACCGTGGTGCTGTCGCGCCAGATCGCCGAGCTGGGCATCTATCCCGCCGTCGACCCGCTGGACTCCACCAGCCGCCAGCTCGATCCGCTGGTGGTGGGCCAGGAGCACTATGACATCGCCCGTTCGGTGCAAGGCGTGCTGCAGCGCTACAAGGAATTGAAGGACATCATCGCCATCCTCGGTATGGACGAGCTGTCGGAAGACGACAAACAAATCGTGTCCCGCGCCCGTAAAATTCAGCGCTTCCTGTCGCAGCCGTTCACCGTCGCGGAAGTGTTCACCGGCACGCCCGGCAAATACGTATCATTGAAGGACACCATCACCGGCTTCAAGGCCATCGTCGCCGGCGAGTACGATCACCTGCCCGAGCAGGCCTTCTACATGGTCGGCGGCATCGAAGAGGCGGTGGAGAAGGCGAAGAAGCTGCAGTAATAGAAGGTAGTGTTATTAATAGGTAGTTAAGGGTTAACAGGGGTAGCGGAGAAACACATCATGGCCATGACCGTACACGTCAACATCGTCAGCGCCGAGGCGGCAATCTTCTCCGGCCTCGCCACCATGGTGTTCGCGCCCGGCGAGATGGGCGAACTCGGCATCCTGCCCCGCCATGCGCCCCTGCTCACCAAGATCAAACCCGGCGAAGTGCGCATCCGCACTGAAGACGGCAATGAGGAATTCTTCTACGTCTCCGGCGGCATGCTGGAAGTTCAGCCCTACATCGTCACCATTCTCGCCGACACCGCAGCCCGCGCCAAGGACCTGGACGAAGCCGCGGCCCAAGCCGCCAAGCAACGCGCCGAACAAGTCCTCAAGGACCAGAAGGGCGACATCGACTTGGCCCAGGCCGAAGCGGAACTGGCCGAGGCCATCGCCCAGATCAAAGCGATTCAGAGTTTGCGGAAGAAGACGGGGCGGTGATCTTGCAAGGGAAACCGTAAAGAATAAGGCCGCATGATGCGGCCTTTTTTGTTTGTGTCCTCTCTTCCTAACCATTAAAGATTTCCCAGACCCAGTTATTGGGTTTATATTTCCCAATATTCAACCAAAAAGTACTCCAAGGCGCTGAATCTGAGGAACGAATACGGCTGGTGCCTGGAAAAGAGATTATGTGATAGGTGGATTCCGTCTATTCCAATATTCCGGAATCCGGATATTGAACTGTTAGCCGCCAAGAGCTTCCGTCATGTCCACACTCGTGATGCGAATGCCAAGTTGAATGAGAAGATGCTCCGTTTCGGAGATCACGTTATTAACATCATGGAAGACATAAACGAAATCCTGAATCAGTTATATAAATCCGAATCCAGAAGAATTCTGGCGACGCTGATTCGGTTGCTTGGAGACTTTGATTTGGCTGAGGACGCAATGCACGATGCGTTTCGCGTGGCCATGGAGGAGTGGACACAAAAGGGTGTGCCCGCAAATCCCTGCGCGTGGTTGATTTCGGTTGGACGGTTTAAAGCCATTGATCGGATCCGCCGGCAATCAAAGTTTGATACGCCGCTGGAGGCAATCCAGGAGAAGCTTGTCGACATGGACGACGATCCAGCCCAACAGGATGAACAATCCATTGCGGACGATCAGTTAAGGTTCATTTTTACCTGTTGCCACCCGGCGCTCTCACCCGAGGCGCGCACGGCATTGACGCTGCGCGAGGTATGCGGCTTGACCACGGAAGAGATCGCGCGCGCCTATCTGATCAACCCGGCGACGCTCGCGCAGCGTATCGTGCGGGCCAAATCAAAAATCAAGGACGCAAACATTCCGTATCAAGTCCCCGAGGAACAGGAACTCCCGGCGCGTTTGTACATCGTACTGCAGGTGGTTTACCTGATGTTCAATGAGGGTTACTCAGCATCGTCCGGTGATTCCGTCATGCGCGTCGATTTGTCGAACGAAGCGATACGCCTGGGGCGACTGTTGCTTGATTTGCTGCCGGTAGCGGAGGTGAAGGGTCTCCTCGCGTTGATGTTGCTGCATGAATCCCGGCGCCCCGCACGCACGGATTCCAACGGGGATTTGATCCTGCTGGAAGAGCAGGATCGAAATCTGTGGAACCAGAGTCTCATCCAGGAAGGCATTGCGCTTGTTGAACAGGCGTTGCGCTCGGGCCAGTATGGCATTTACACGCTGCAGGCCGCCATCGCTGCGGTCCACGCCGAAGCCAAAACGTTGCCACAAACGGACTGGCCACAGATCGTCGCGCTGTATGATCGCCTTCTGGCGCTGGAACCTTCGCCGGTCATCCGTCTCAACCGGGCCGTGGCTGTTGCCATGCGCGACGGTCCCGCGGTCGGGCTGGCATTGATTGATCGCATTCAACAGGAAGAAGAATTGGCGGATTATTATTGGCTACATGCGGCCCGGGCCGATTTGTATCGGCGCGTAGGGAAAACTGCCGAGGCGGATGCCGCTTACCAAAAGGCCCTGGTCCTCACGCAATTAGAGCCGGAACGGCGTTATCTGCAAAAACGACTCATGGAGATCCGTCAAAAATAATATTGGGTGCGATGTCGAAATGGGGGACCGTCAATCGACTAAAGGTACCGACCCCCATAACATTCAAAGGAGACCTTTATGAAATTCATGATGTTAATGATTCCCGCCGTTTACCAGAGCGCGGAAAAACCGGATCCCGGTTTCGTGCCCGACCCGGAAAAAGTTGGGCAAATGACCCAGTTCAACCAGGAAATGGGCAAGGCCCTCAAGATCCTGGACCTGAACGGCCTTCACCCGCAAGTCACCGGTGCGCGCGTGGCCTTTGCCAAAGGTAAAGCCATGGTGACCGACGGCCCGTTCATCGAGGCCAAGGAAGTGCTGGGTGGCTACTGGCTGGTCGAAGCCGATTCAAAAGCGGAAGTCGTGAAATGGGCGAAGAAATGCCCGGCGGAAGACGGGGACATCATTGAAATCCGCCAAATCTTCGGACCCGAAGATTTTGAGACGGCGAAATAAAGGGGTAGACGCCATGAAATACATTTGCCTGGGCTACATTGAAGACAAGTATTTTGGCCAATTGAGTGAAAAAGAACAGCGCGACTTTATGGATGCATGCTTCGTCTACGACGAGGAACTGGAGAAGAACGGTCATATGATCGGCGGCGAAGCGCTGCAGCCGGTGAACACGGCCACCACGGTCCGGCATCGCAACGGAAAACTTCAGATCACCGACGGTCCGTTTGCCGAGACCAAGGAGTTTCTCGGCGGCATCATGATCTTGGAAGCCAGGGATCTGAACGAAGCCATTCAGCTAATGTCGAGGCATCCGAGCATCAAGATGGGCGGCACGTTCGAAATCCGGCCAAGCGCGGATTTGTCCGGGCTGGTCGAGGAAAGCAAAAAACGCCGCGCCGCCGCCGCTGCGGTATCAGGATGATGATGCAAATGGGCAAAGATGGTATAAACGCCGATTGTTCAGGGAGTCGTGCTTGTTCATCGAGATAGGGTCGTGTGTCGGCCGCCGTCTAACGACCGCATCGAGTTCGCGCCGTGCCGAACCTCGCTGACGCTCGGCTGGAGTTGATCCGTTTTAGTGGACACCCGTCACTCCCTATTCAACGAGGAGTGTTCGATGAGAAAGAAGCAAAAGCACCGGCAGTACGATACGGATTTCAAGCTCAATGCGGCGGCATTGGCTAACCATCCGGATATTCGCACCAAGGATGTAGCAGAGGTCTTGCAAATTCACCCCTATATGTTATCCAGGTGGAAGAAGGAATTACGGGAGGGGCGGATGATGGGTGAGGCGACACAAAACCCGGGTCAGAGAGGATTTTCCACTAATATTCTAGCTTGCTAATACAACATCCGTTCGATAGCTTTCTATATCGCTGCTCAAATTCACAAGGAGGTGGATCATGCCGCGTAAACCGCGCTTTACTCTGCCGGGGGTGCCTCAGCACGTCGTGCAGCGGGGAAATAATCGTGAACCTTGTTTCTTGGGAGAGGGGGATTATCGGCGCTATCTGGATGACCTGGGTGAAGTGTCTGAGAAGTTTGGTTGTCGGCTTCATGCCTATGCGCTGATGACCAATCATGTGCATATGTTGATTACCCCTGAGACGGAACAGGGTATCGGGCAGATGATGCAGGCGCTGGGAAGGCGCTATGTGTATTTCATCAATCGCACTTACCGGCGCACGGGTACGTTGTGGGAAGGGCGTTACAAGGCCAGCCTAGTTGATAGCGAGGCCTATCTCTTAACCTGCATGCGCTATATCGAACTCAATCCGGTGCGCGCCAACATGGTGGGGCATCCGGCAGAATATAGCTGGTCCAGCTACGCTGCCAATGCCCAAGGAAAGCCTGATCCGCTCATTACACCGCATGCAATGTATCTGGGCCTAGAGAAGACGGATGAAGAACGCCGGCAGGCCTATCGGGAACTGTTTCGTTATCACATGGACCATGTGGAGATCCATAGCATCCGTGATGCACTCAACCACGAGTTGGTATTGGGGCACTCGCATTTCAAAGACCGTATTGAGGCTATGACGCGCCGCCAAGTACGCCCAGGTATGCCTGGGAGGCCTCGAGCTGAGGAAGAGGCGGGAGTATACTCGGTTCACAGTGGAGGTATATTAGAGGAAAATCCTCTCTGACCCGGGTTTTTTTGCCCTCGCACCTGGAGTCTGTCCCATGCATAAGTTCAAACAATACTGGAGCAATCTGCGCTCGAGCTTCTGGTTTGTGCCTTCGCTGCTCGTCGTGGCTAGTATTGTTTTCGCAATCGCGTTGATCGAAACAGACTCCATCGGCGGCGACCGATGGCTGGCCCGGTGGCCGCGTCTGTTCGGTGCTGGTGCTGATGGCGCGCGCCAGATGTTGTCCACGCTGGCCGGTTCAATGATGTCCGTTATGGGCATCACTTTTTCCATGACTTTGGTGGCACTGGCACTGGCTTCGAGCCAATACACCTCGCGCATCCTGCGGAACTTCATGGGCAGCCGCGTCACACAGGTTACGCTCGGAATCTTCGCCGGCATTTTCGCCTATTGCCTGGTGGTGTTGCGCACTATTCGCGGCGGTGGTGGCGTAGATGAGTTCGTACCGGTCCTTGCGGTGTTTTTCGCATTTGTTTTGGCGCTTGGCGGCGTTGGCATCCTTGTTTATTTTATTCATCACATCGCCTCGTCGATTCAGGCGTCTAGCATCATCGCCTCCATTGCTCAGGACACCATCGCCTCAATTGAGCGGCTTTTTCCGGAAAGACTGGGACACGGGCCCGATACAGACGAGGATGAGGATCAGGTGCTTCAGTCGCTGAATGAGAAGAACTGGTACGTAGTGCCGGCTGCGGTAAACGGTTACATTCAGAACGTGGATAATGATGCCCTGCTGCGCTTGGCGCGTGACAGAAAGACCGTATTGCGCATGGAGCGGAGCATTGGCACATTCGTTGTGCAGAATACCGCAATAGCATCGCTCGCGCTGGATGAGCCCCCGGATCAAGAGACGATAAAGGCTCTTAATTCCGCTTATAACATAGGTCACTATCGCACGGTGGAACAAGACCCTGCTTTTGGTGTCCGGCAGCTCGTGGATATGGCCTTGAAGGCACTTTCACCCGGCGTCAACGACACCTCGACGGCCGTGATGTGCGTGGATTACCTGACGGCGATTCTGGCACAGCTAGCTTCCCGAAAATTCCCCTCATCGCACCGCTACGAGGGAGACGAACTGCGTGTGATCACCATCGCTCCGACGTTTGAAGGTCTGCTTGCCGAGGCATTCGACCAGATTAGGGGTAGCGCCATGGCCAATGTCGGCATCATGGCGCGCATGCTCAGCGCCATCGAGACCCTCGCTAGTCTAACCGTCAGTCAGCGTCGCCGACGGGCGCTCCACGAACAGGTGCTGTGGATTGCCGAACTCGCTGGCCGCACCACCGAATCCGCCCACGAGCGTGAGCGGCTCGCAAGGCGGTTGAAGGAGGTGCGTGAAGTACTCCAAGCCGAGCCTGCATTGAGCGATCAGTAAATAGGGTCGGTGACAAATAGTCGGTGTCGGATCATAGTTGGCCAAAGGGTACAGATTTATTTGAAATACATCTGTCCCCTCTAAGGTGCAGAACCGTGCGAAGGTTTAATGGTGCTTGTCTTTATTTCTCAGTTTCGCGTTTATGATCCACAATCCCGCGAAAAAGATGACTGTGGCAACCGCGAAAATCTCAAGCATCAGATAACTTCTTGAAAGTTCGGTGAACATTGAGCACCTCCTCTCGTTGAATTATCGAGGGCAGATCACAGGTTTTGCTACTATAGACATAAATTGCTGAGCCAAATTCCCATCGCTGAGATTGAATTTTCCAAAATTTACAAAGGATGCGTGCAATGACTCGACCAAGAATGAATGGCTACGGATTTCCCCACAAAGGCATAGGCCCCGAGGCCTAATAATCGGGGTCAGATCACAGTTAATCCTAATATAACCATGCGTATAAAAAGGATCAGAATCGATTGATAATTTTCTAGACGGGATAGCGATTCAATCGAGGCTGCCCATTCTGTTTCTGGTAGCATGAACGGTTATGATACCGACATTACTGACAATCGCCGGTATTCTGTATCTGGCGCTGCAGCTTGAGGATAAGCTCAAGATCCCGTCGCCGCTCGGTCTGATTGCGCTTTCATTTGCGGCTCACTATGTCTTTCGGCAGGTGCCGGTGTTGACCGGTGACGCCGAGCATTTCGCCGCCCTGGTCATCTTCCTGCTGCCGATCCTGCTCATCTCCGATTCCCTGGAAATTAAGATTGCCGATCTGAAAGAGCACGGGCTAAGCCTGCTTTATCTGGCGGTCGTCGCGGTGGCGCTGTCGGTCGTCATGGCCCTGCTGATATCCGACTGGCTTTTTGCGGATTACGCCCTGTCGGTTGCAGCTATCATCGTACTGTTTGCCATGGTGCTGGCGACCGATCCGGTGTCCGTCGTCACCATTTTCTCCAAATTCCAATTACCTCACCGGCTGAAGATCCTCGCCGAGGGGGAGAGTCTGTTCAATGACGCCACGGCGCTGATCGTCTTTGTATTCGTCGGACTGTTCGCCCTGGGCGGCGGCGACATTACCACGGCCTACGTGGCTGAGACCAGCATTGCCGTGGTCTTTGGTTCAGTCGGCATCGGCGTGATCGTCGGCTTTGCCGGGCTGGCCGTCTTGAAGACTACGGAGAATCGCATCGCCGAAATGATGGTGCTGATATTGACAGGCTACGGCGCCTTCGAGGTATCGGAGCACGTCTATGTTCTGCTCAATCTGCTGGGTGCGCACTCACACCTGCACCTCTCGGGTATCCTGTCCTGCATCTTTGCCACGATCACGGTACATCACGTCATGACTCAGGCGGTCGTCGAGGAGAACCGGCAGATCGATCGCGAAGAGGCCGAACTCCAACACGAGGCACGTGGTCGGATGCTTTCGTCTACGGTGATCGGCAACGTTCTGAATCGCATCAAGGCCACGATTGATGAACGCGATCGACACCTGCGCACCAAGGAAGACGTGCAGTTGCTGGCGCTCGTGGCCAACACAATTCTATTCGTGGCGATGGCTGAGATGATCGATCCGGCGCTCCTGTGGAAGTTCCGGTCTGAAATCCTGGTGATGTTTCTGGGGACCACGTTGATCCGCGCTGTCATGATGGGGTTGTTTGCGTGGATTACCAATAAGACTCACAGGATGACCGATGTCGGCGTGCGCTGGTGGGGCGTGCTGACCTTTGCCGGCATCAAAGGCGGGCTTTCGATCGTCATGCTGACCATGATTCCCGCGTCTTTCGAGCACCTGGAGATGTTCAAGGCCGTCGTGATCGGCGTTATTATGCTTTCCACATTCATTTATTCCGGCCTCTTGCTCGTAATTATCGGCATGAACAGCGATGCCTTCCGTCTGGAGAAGGAAGCCGAGACACACGGTCCGGTTGAGTCGCAGCATTAAAGGGTCAGAGCTCTTAACAAGGTTTATAAATGGAAGGTCATGAGCTCTACGAGGAATTCATTCTAAAAATCCGGGACAGATTTATTTATCAGCTTCCAGGTGAGGGAGATGCTCCTTGAAAATAAAACTGCCCCCATTTCTCCGTATATTTTGGTGTTTCAGATTTGGTATCAGATGTGGCTAAGTAATGCAGAAAGGGTGGCGGGATGAATCTCACTAATGCATCAACGACATTCCGAGACCCGGCTCGGGATTCATAATGTCTAAATTACTATTTGTTTGCGGGAGACGAGATGGTCAAATTCAAGGCGTGCGTGAGCACTTTGAATATTTGTCGCAAAGGATAACCCCAGATAATATCACTCCTGCGCCCCCCAGACTGATCTTCGATAACAGGTCTCTGACAGGTATTGTCAACCCGGTGGACTCGATCCTAGTAAATGGCGGCAGTGTTTGTTTAGGCATGATGTTCGGAGAGACGCACGATTGGTGGCAGCCCGGAGCGGAACTCCCCGATGGCAGTTATGCCATACTTCGTGTTGATGCAAATACGGTAGAATTGGTGAGCGATATTCTTGCGTCGCGCACCATATGGTATGTAAAAAAAGACGATATATTTGCTGCATCGTCATCACAGCGCGCTCTTGTATCCATACTCCGTAGCTATATACCCAACGAAGAGGTCTATCCCTGGATGCTATCAGCCGGCACCCTCGGCCCTGGATTATCATGGGATAAGAGATTTCACTGTGTGCCGGGTGATTCACGTCTTGTACTGAATCGAAATACATGGGAAATGAAGCTTATCCAGCGGCCTGTTGTATTTTCAGCCTCTGACATTTCAGAGATGGAGCATGAAAGTCGTTTGAGATGTGCTATTGAGGAAACTGTTTCACGACTGAATATAAATACCAAGAAATGGATACTACCTCTATCCGGCGGTTATGACAGTAGAGAGATATTGCTGATGCTGAAGGACCGCCCCGGTCTGAAGGCGATTACGTGGGGCCGCAAGGCGGCACTGACGGATAAAAAGAGCGACGCGGTGGTGGCGCGAGAATTGGCTGAACATTTTCACATTCCTCATGAGTATTTTGAAACGGATCTATCTAATGAGACGATTCAGTCAATTTTAGAGCGATTCCTTGTGGCGGGAGAGGGGCGTAAGGATAACATCTCGGGATACATGGATGGATTTTCAATCTGGAAGCGGCTTTACGAGTCGGGAATTCATGGGGTATTACGGGGGGATGAGGCATTTGGCTTTCGCATCGCGACGACGGATGCCGATGTGCGGCGCATTATGAGCCTGACGTTGCTTTCTGATCATGCAAACTTGGTCAAGCACGGTGTGGCCGCACGATATGAACAAATATTGCCGGATTATTTAAACAGAACAAATGAGGAAACCTTGATGGCATGGGGGGATCGCATATTTCAAACCTATTTTGTACCGGTAGTATTGGCGGCATTGAATGATTTAAAAAGTCCCTATGTTGAAATTATAAATTTACTTTTATCGAGGGCAATTATTAATCAAGTTAGACACCAGCCGGATAATTTAAGAACAGGCAAAAAGTTGTTTAAAAAGATTGTATGCGCGCAAACACCGGATATCGCATTTGCAGAACGTTCGGCGATAGAAGCCCCAGAAAATATCCTGAAAAGTGCCCGGGTAAATGAGCATATTCTAGAGGTTTTGCACGCGCATCATGACAAGCGAGTTATTCCAAAAGAACTTTTCGATTATATCACTGCCAAAAGAGAGCAGAGTAAACACAAATTATCAAAATTGGCCTCCAATGCAATTGGTATGAAACGTGTTGCAAAACGGATTCTACCTGACGGGGCTATCAAATCCATCGGACCCTTTATACGCTCGTTTCGCAGGTCTCCTGCTTCAGTCGATATCGATGTCGATATATTGGCATTGCGAGCGTATATTTTGTGCAAAATGGATCATATCTTGTGTGAGGATGCGAGCGCGATGAACCGTATTTAGTGTACGAGCAAAAAAACCGGAGAAAAAACCCGGACAGATTTATTTAAGTTTGCGATAGGCGGATTCTGTCTAATGCACTGTTCCATGCTCAAAGAAATTCAAGCACCTAGAAATAGCTGAACCCGCATGAGTGATGCCGAAAAAGATAAACTCGGCTATTGGGAAGTGACGGCCATCGGGGTCGGCGGCATGGTCGGCGGCGGCATCTTCGCCGTTCTCGGGCTGGCGGTGGATTTGACCGGCGGCGGAGCGCCGCTGGCGTTCCTGATCGCGGGTGTCGTTGCCCTCGTTACCTCCTATTCGTATGCACGGCTGTCCGTCACTTTCCCCAGTCAGGGAGGGACGGTGGCGTTCCTGGACCGCGCGTTCGGCTCGGGTGTGCTGACGGGGAGCATGAATATCCTGCTCTGGATTAGCTACATCGTCATGCTGTCCCTGTATTCCTATGCCTTCGGCAGCTATGGGGCATCATTGTTCCCGCCGGGTTCGCAACTCCTTTGGAAGCACGTTCTGATTACAGGCAGTATCGTCGGCATTACCGGATTGAATCTGTTGAACGCCAAGCTGATCGGCGAAGCGGAAGACTGGATCGTGCTCGTCAAGTTGGCGATCCTGGTCCTTTTCATCGCCGTCGGCATCTGGGGCGTTGACGGCGCCAGGCTGGCGCCCTCGGCTTGGTCGCCGCCCCTGAGCCTGGTTGCGGGCGGAATGATCATTTTTCTGGCCTATGAAGGCTTCGAGTTGATTGCCAACACGGCCCAGGATGTCCGGGATGCGCCCAGGACTTTGCCCCGCGCCTTCTATTCGAGCGTCGGTTTCGTGATCGTGCTCTATGTGCTGGTGGCCTTAGTGACGGTGGGCACGCTGCCCGTTGCTACGATCGTCGACGCCAAAGACTACGCCCTGGCTGAGGCGGCCAAACCGTCCCTCGGTGAAACGGGATTTCTTCTGATTGCCGTCGCGGCCATGCTTTCAACGGCGTCCGCCATCAACGCCACCGTTTACGGTGCGGCCCGATTAAGTTATGTGATTGCAAAAGATGGAGAGCTTCCGAGCGCACTGGAAAAAAAAGTCTGGGGAAAGCCGGTAGAGGGGCTGTTGATAACTTCAGCAGTCACCCTGTTAATTGCTAATCTTGCCGACCTTTCCAGCATGTCCACCATGGGCAGCGCCGGTTTTCTTTTTATTTTCGCGGCCGTCAATGGTGCTAACGCCAGGCTGGCAAACGAGACTCACAGCAAGCGCTGGCTCTCGATAATCGGGGTCGGACTTTGCGTAAGTGCATTAGGCAGTTTACTCTGGCAGACGGCGGGCAGCTCTCCCGGTCATCTCTGGATTCTGTTCGTGATGGTCGGGATGGCCTTCCTTATCGAAATCAGTTTTCGCCTGACGACGGGTCGAACAATAAATCTATCAACGGCTCAAGAATGGAGAAGAAAACGTGGGTCGGAGAGAAATTCCTTCTGAGATCAACAATATTTCCGTTCTGGCCCTTATTATCGTAGAACGCGGCGGATCTTGAGGGGTGTTGATTATGGCTAGTCTGGAAGCCCACTATTCGGCCCGCGACATCGAGGCGCGCATCCTGGCGGCCCTCCGCGCGGCCGGACTGAATCCCGAGCAACGCCTGTCGCCGGAGGAGCTGGGGGCGCTTGACCATTTTCACACGGGCGGATTGCGCGCTTCACTCGAGTTGCTGGAGCTGGCGCAGATCCGGGCCGAAGATCGCGTGCTCGATATCGGCGCCGGTCTGGCCGGTTCCGCCCGGCTGCTCGCTTCCGCGCTCGGCTGCCGCGTCGACTGCGTCGAATTATCGCCCGATTACTGCGCCGGCGCGGTACTGTTGAATCGGCTGACCGGCCTAGACGACGTCATCGACGTGCACGAGGGCAGCGCGCTCGAGCTACCTTTCCCCGACGATGCGTTTGATGCCGTCTGGATGCAAAATGTCGGCATGAACATCGCGGACAAGCGGAAACTCTACGCGGAGGTCTACCGAGTCCTCAGGCCGGACGGCCGCTTTGCCTTTCAGGAGATGGCTGCCGGGGAAACGGCGACGTCCTATTTTCCCCTGCCGTGGGCAACCGACCCTGCCGATAGTTGCCTTGTTTCCTCCGACGAGATGCGCTCGCTTCTCGGCGAGAGTGGATTCATCGTTGAACGCTTCGAGGATACCAGCGACGCGCATTTGAGCAGTAGTACTGCAAACGCCGCGCCCGCCGCGCCGGGACAGTTGGGCTTGGCGGTATTCGTCGACGATCTCGCCCAGAAGGCCGGGAACGCGCGGCGCAGTCTTGAGGAAGGCCAGGTCCGACTCGTTAGGGGTATCTTCCGGGTGCAATGAGCAATTGGTAAAAGGGCTCACTATGCCCCGTTCGTGATGGGGAGGCGACTATATTCAGCACCCTATTTAACCAAGCGCGGTCTGTCGCCTGTTATTCCTATTACATTTTTCGCCGCGGCGACATACGTCCTGAACACCGGGGCCGGAACGGCGATATAGTTGCCCTGCGCATAGTCGATCCCCAGTTCGCGCAATAAGCCGAGGCCGGCCTCATCGCCCGCCGATTTTGCAACGGTCTGCATTTTTAATTCATTGGCCACTTCCACGATGGCGCGTACGGTAGCCCGCGCGATATTGTCAACGGTAATATGCTCGATCAGCGCCCCGTCTATCTTCAGGAAGTGCACGGGGAAATGCTTGATGTAGTCAAACGACAGGAACCCTATCCCGAAGTCATCGACCGCGATGCGGTAGCCGCGCTGCGCGACGCCGGTGATGATTGCTTGCAGTTTCTCGATGTTGCGGACGACAAAGCGTGCCGGCAGCTCGAAGATGAGTTGTGAAGGCGCGATTTGGTGCGCTGTTATGATGCTTTCGAGGAATTCGGGTATATCGTCTTTCGAGAAGAACTGGGCGGAGAGGTTTACGGAAGCGGCGGCATGGGGGTTCTTCAGTTCCGCCAGGCACTGCGCCGCCATGCCGATCACGAGACAGTCAAAATCGGCCATCATGCCGAAACGCTCGGCCGCCGGCATGAAGGAGCTGGGGCTGAGCACCATGTCGTTGCTGTCCGGCAACCTTAGCAGCACCTCGTTGATCTTGTCGCTCTGACCCTTCAATCCGGCCAGCGGCTGATAGTAGAGGATGGCCTGCCGCTTGTGCAGCACCTCCTGCAGCCGCTCATGCCAGCCCACATCGATCTCGGTATCGCTTTGGGTCTTGCCGCGTGCGAACAGGCGATGGCCGTTGCGGCCCAGCGCCTTGGCCTGATGCGCCGCGGCATCCGCTTCATTGAGATAGTCCTGCGCGGAGAGCTTGCCGTCGTCGATGACGGTAAGGCCGATACTGAAGTAGATCTTCAGCATGTCGCCACCCTCGTGGAAGGTGAAATCACGCATCAGTTCGATGAAGGACTCGGCGATCTCCCGCGCCGATCTCTGGTCGACGTTATAGGCCAACAGCGTGAATTCGTCGCCGCCAAAACGCGCGAGCAGGTCGCTCTCGCGTATGCGGCGGTTTAACAGCTTGGCGATCTGCACCAGGAGACGGTCGCCGGCGGCGTGACCATAGGTATCATTGATATTCTTGAAGCGATCCAGGTCGAAGAAGAACAGCGCACCGCTGCCGCCGCCGCGCGCCACCCTTTTTATCTCATGCTCCAACCGTTCGATGAAGTATTTGCGATTCGCCAGGCCGGTGAGCGCATCCTGGTTGGCCAGTTGCCGCAGAGTATCATCGCGCTCCTTCAAGGCCTTAATGGTGGTATTGAGCGCCATGCCGATGCGCGCGATCTCTTCGTCACCGCTGGTGTCCACGGTAACGTCGGTCTCGCCGTTGGCGAGGCGGGTCAAGGGCTCTTCGAGGGCAGATAAGGGTTTGAGCGCCCAGCGTACCAGGGCGCGCGCGATAAATGCCGCAATGAAGATCATCAAGGCGATGAATACGCTGGCATAGAAGATATTGCGATTCAGATTGGCGGATATCTGACGGTAGTCGAGAACGATGTTAATGAAGCCGATGGTATCGCGCTTCTCCTCGGACTTCGCATCCAGGCTGTAATTGATCAAGCCGTCATTGGCAATGGACTTCACCCAAATGGGCGCGCTGATGCGCATTGTGGAATCCGCGCCCTTTTCGAAAAATAAGGTCTTTTGCTGCACATCCGTCTTCGCGAGGCTATCAATGATGTTCGGCGGCAACGGCGCAAACTTGTTTGCCGGGCTGTCATCGCGGTTATACTCCGCGAGTACTTTGGTGCCAGAGCTGTCCAGATATTGAGCGCTCGCCACCTCAGGAAAATTGCGCAGATAGGTGATGATATCTTTGAGCTGTGCAGGATCATTCGCGGCATAAATCGGTATCCCCATCTCGTCCAGTTTCGCGACCCAGGCCTCGGCCTGATGGCGCACGCTCTTTTCGATGATCAAGTTGGTGGCAAACCACAGGGCCGCGATGACCAGCACGTAAATGATAAAAGCCCAAAGGAACTGCAAAACCAGGATGCGGTTAGCCAGGCTGCCCCGGCCCTGTTTGGAGAGTATGCCAGCCATGGATTGCATGATCTTTCGTAAATCGAGGAGCGCCAGTATTTGCCGGAAACGGCTCACCGAACTTGATGCTGCGTCACGGCTCATAGCGATACTTCCGGTATTTCTTTGGTATTGGCAGGTTCAAACGTTTCGCCATCATCGTATTGATGCGCAATTTTAAATTATTGGCATATGCGATATCGGGGCCCGGGATCGCGTCTTCGGTTTGCGCTTCTTCCAGCCGGTTGAATATGTGTTGGGCGATATCCTTATTGTCGCTGCTGGTGCTGAACAAACCGCCAAGCTTGAGGAGCTCTTCGCTGAACACCGCGACCTGCTTGCTATTGCGCATGCTGAAGGTCATCACACCGCGCAGCGCGTTTCCGCTCAATACCCGGTTATCGGGTATCAGCAAATAGCCCTGAACGAAATTGGCCATCTGCTTATAGGCATATTGATATTCTTTATCGGAGTGAACGATTTCACTGCGAAGGGTCATCCCGTTGCTTTTGGCGGCGTCCTTGGCGGTTTGGAGCAAGTCTTCGAACCCCGGCCCGCTGATCAAGCCGATATCGGTGGTGTTCGGCGCCAGGGCGTGCCAGGTGCGGAAGATCCTGGAAAGCGATGGCACCATGCTCACCCCTTTGTGTCGGGGTGTAAGCAAATCGTAGTCGTGATAATTGAAAACCTGACAGAAAATCACCTGCCTGTTCGGCAGGGACTTAGCGGCGACCGCAGCGCCTAAGCCCACGGCCACGAACTGGTAGCGATCATCGTTCCGGTATTCAGCGACGAGCTTGAGGTTGTCAATCTGATTGGTCGTCAAGTAGCGTATGTCGCCGCGTTTCCCCAGCTTTTCAGCGAGTGTCCTGGCGATTTCAGTGTAGGCGGGAATATCTTCACTGACCAGGATAACCACCTGCTTGGTCGCCACGGGCTTGACGGTGTGCGGTTTGGCTTCCGCCGGCGCAACAAACGGCTTCGGCGGCGGCGCTCGGACGATGGGCTGTTCCTTTGGCGTCTGCTGGGCACAGCTTTGCACCAGCAAGGCCGCGATACAAAATATTAAACTCGAACGCATAGTTAAGAACCAAATCCCCGCTTGGGCAATACCGTGTTTCTATCCGTGACGAGCGTATGCCTATGTATCGACGGCTATTATCCCGGACGTTAGCTCACGCGGTGCCCATGTAAGAGGCTAAGGCGATTGTGAGCATGGGCGGTTCAGGCGAGGGGCCCGGCAGCCGGTGGCGCTTCTTATGTAGTATATATATCGAGTCGTGATATCTTTTCGAGACGCTCTTTCGACATCGCGCTCGCAGCCGAGCCGCGAACGAACGACATCAGCTTGAGATCAATGAATTGGGTCGCAGCCCTTTAAGCGATTGTCCAGCTTTTATTGCGCGGTGTTCTATAATCGGGGCATCACGCAGTGGAAGGAGGAGTCATCATGTCTACCAACACCGTCCGGCTTCACCGGGTGCTCCGCGCCCCGCCCGAGCGAGTTTATCGCGCGTTTCTCGATGCCGACGCTATGGCAAAATGGCTTCCGCCTAACGGCTTCACCGGTAAGGTTCACCATATGGATGCCAAAGTAGGCGGCACCTTCAAGATGTCGTTCACGAATTTCACCTCGGGCCACGGCCACTCTTTCGGCGGAGAATATCTTGAGCTGGTGCCCTTCGAACGCATTCGCTACACGGACAGGTTCGACGACCCGAACCTGCCCGGTGAAATGATGGCGAGTATATCCTTGAAGCCGGTATCCTGCGGGACGGAGTTGCAGATTGTGCAGGATGGACTCCCCGAGGTCATTCCCCTCGAGGCGTGTTATCTGGGTTGGCAGGAATCGCTCGAGCTGCTGGCGAAACTCGTCGAGGCGGAAATTCCGGGATAGCTCGGTGTGTGTTCTTGCGGCGGCCGGATCGATGATCTTCCATAGCCTGGATTCCGCCTGTTACGCCCTTTAGGGTATGCGCGAAATGACCGGGCAAAACCCGGTTTGGATAGATATTCAATCTAGCATGCGTATTATCTTCTCTTGAAGGGTGCGCGGTTCCCCGGAGTTTGCCGCGCCGCGTCCGGATTACGATCATGGTGATATCTGATCAGGAGGACATAAGCATGAATATCTCAAGGCATGGCCTTTCAATAGGCATTGAACGGACTGGCAGTCATTTTGTGCTCGCATTAAAAGCCGTGGGCAAACTCACTCACGGCGATTACGAAGTCATTACGCCGATGATCGATTTTGCATTGGGTTATGTAAAAGCGCCCAAGGTGAAAGTGCTATTTGATATGACCGAACTGGAAGGGTGGGAAGCCAGGGCCGCTTGGGACGATTTCAGGCTTGGCTTGAAGCACGGCAATCAATTCGACAAGATCGCGATCTACGGCAATAAGGGCTGGCAGGGAATCGCCGCGAAAATTGGATCGTGGTTCATTTCCGGCGAGGTGAAGTACTTTGAAAAGGAAGACGAGGCATTAACCTGGCTTAATGCTTGATATATACACGCGCTGTCTGCAGGAACGGTAACAAGCACGCCTTCTCTAAGATGCGTTTCGCATGCAATTAGAATCAAACCGCTGCGCCGTCGGTTGCCGCCGCAATAATTCTCCTCCCGCACCTGTATAATACGGCCGGCATTCGCGATGTAGCGTAAAGAGGCTGCCCACTTGCTCATTCGACTCCAGGAAGTTTCACTCGCCTATGGCCACCGGCCCTTGCTCGATGGCGTCGATTTGATAATCAATGAGCATGAACGCGTCTGCCTGGTCGGGCGCAACGGGGCGGGCAAATCCACCTTGATGCAAATTATCTTGGGGCAAACACATCCCGACACCGGGAATATCTGGCGTTCGGCCAATTTGAAAGTCGCGGCGCTGCCGCAAGACGTGCCCGTTGACGATGCCCGCAGCGTGTACCAGGCGGTGGCGGCGGGTCTCGGCAATCTCGGTGAATTGATTCATCAGTATCACCAGGCTGCCGCGCGGGTGGCGCAGGAGGCATCCGCGCACGATCTGCGGGACCTGGCGAAAATCCAGCAGCAACTGGAGGCGCACCATGCCTGGCAGCTGCAGCAGCGAGTGGAGACGGTGTTGTCGCTGTTGCGTTTGCCCGCCGATGCCGGTGTCAACGATCTATCCGGCGGTCAGCGGCGCCAGGTGCTCCTGGCCCAGGCCCTGGTCACGGCACCCGATCTGCTGTTGCTGGATGAGCCCACCAACCATTTGGACATCGACGCGATCGCCTGGCTGGAAACCTGGTTGCGCGATTATGCCGGCAGCGTGTTGTTCATCACCCACGACAGGGTGTTCCTGCAGAACGTAGCGACGCGCATCGTGGAGCTGGATCGCGGCCGCTTATGCTCATGGGAATGCGATTACCGCACGTATTTGCAGCGCAAGGAAGCGGCATTGGCCGCGGAAGAAGCGGCGGACGCTCGCTTCGACAAGCGGCTGGCCCATGAGGAAGTGTGGATACGGCAGGGCGTCAAGGCGCGGCGTACCCGCAATGAGGGGCGCGTGCGGCAGCTGGAGAAGATGCGCAGAGCGCGCGCCAATCGCTACGAACAGATCGGCAAGGCGCGCATGCAGATCGATGCCGGCGATACCTCCGGAAAACTGGTGTTCGAGGCCGAGCATGTGACGGCTTCGCGGGGCGGCGTGCCGCTGATTAGGGATTTCTCAGTGCGCATCCTGCGCGGCGACCGCATCGGCATCATCGGTCCCAACGGCGCGGGTAAGAGCACCTTGATCAATCTGTTGCTGGGCGAATTGCCGCCGGATGCGGGGTCGATTACGCGAGGTACGAATATCAAGCTCGCCTATTTCGACCAGCACCGGGCGAGCCTCGACCCGACGCGAACCGTGATGGACAATGTCACCGACGGACAGGACAGCATCACCGTCAACGGCCGGACCAAGCATATCATCGGTTATATGCAGGATTTCCTCTTCAGTCCGGAGCGCGCCCGCACCCTGGTGAAATCCATTTCGGGCGGGGAAAGGAATCGCCTGCTGCTGGCGCGCCTGTTCGCGCAACCGGCGAATCTGCTGGTGTTGGATGAACCCACCAATGATCTCGACGTGGAAACCCTGGAGTTGCTGGAAGACATCATCGCCGACTATACGGGCACACTCCTGGTAGTCAGTCACGACCGCGCCTTTCTCGATAATGTGGTGACCGGCACCCTGGTCTTCGAGGGCGGCGGACGGGTCAACGAATACGTGGGCGGTTACAGCGATTGGCTGGCGCAACGCGCACCCGGCGAAAAACGTGTCTTACAGGAAATCGCGGCCGTCGCGAGCCAACCCAGTCCCGGCCGCGGCAAAAAACTCAGCTACAAAGATCAGCGGGAGCTGGATGCACTCCCGGCGCGCATCGAGTCTTTGGAAAGCGAACAGTCCGCCTTGGAACAGGCGATGGCCGGCGTGGATTTCTACCGGCGCGACAAGACGGAGATCACGCAGACCTTGGCGCGGATAGGAGAAATAAAGCGCGAGCTCGATGACGCCTATACGCGCTGGGAAAGCCTGGATGCCGCGGCGGAATCGGCGGGCCGCGCCAAAGGCGACGCGGAAATTTAATAAGGAACTTTTTAGATGATTAGAAAAACCTTCCTCTCCTGGAGCAGCGGCAAAGACAGCGCCTGGGCGCTTCACGTACTACGACAGCAACCCGACATCGACGTGGCCGGCCTATTTTGCACGGTCAACGCGGAATTCAAGCGAGTCGCCATGCATGCCGTGCGGGTCGGTCTTCTTCAAGAGCAGGCGAGAAGTATCGGCCTCCCGCTGCACATGATCGAGATTCCCTATCCGTGCAGCAATGCGGCGTACGAGGACGCCATGAGCGCATTCATCGACGACGCGAAGGGGCGGTATGTCGAGTGCTTTGCGTACGGCGATCTCTTCCTGGAAGACGTGCGCAGGTATAGAGAGGATGGCTTGAAAGACACCGGTATAAGTCCGCTATTTCCTATTTGGAACATGCCGACCCGGGCATTGTCCAGATCAATGGTAAGCGGCGGATTAAAGGCCAGGATTACCTGCGTCGATCCGAAGCGGCTTGCCGGCGACTACGCCGGCAGAGAATTCGACGAATCGTTTCTGGAGTCTATTCCCGCGGATGTGGATCCCTGTGGTGAAAACGGCGAATTCCACACCTTCGTATTCGATGGCCCGATGTTTCAATATCCGATCGATCTGTCTTTAGGAGAAATTGCCTATCGGGATGGTTTTGTGTTCGCGGACCTGCTGCCGAGCAGCGCATCCAGCCCGGGGAACAATTAATGTTGATATTTTCGAAGACAATCCAGGCCGGGCCGGCAAACCTGTTTCGGCTTCTGTTTTAAATTAGCGCGGCGCAAGGGCGGTATTATGATCAAGTTGGAGATTGACTATGGCAATTGAGAGCGCGCTTATCAAGCCGGTCGCCGATGCAATACTGAAACTCCTGAAAATCGGTAACGACGTGCGATTGACGAAGGAAGCTGAAGTGAAAATTCGCGAGGCCATTCGGGACCTGTTGCGGGCAAATCCCGATGAAAATAAGGCGGAAGCTGCAATTTTGGCGGCGAAGGCCGCTAAATTGCTCAGCCCCGACGTGCTCCTTGCGGAGAAGATGCTGAAGAAGATAAGAAAAAAGAAAAAATCGACAAGAAAAAAACCGGCAGCGAAGAGGGCGGCGAAAAGCAAGACCAAGAAATAAGTCCGTCGCGACGTACGATAGCTAATGTGAAAAGGGTTTGGCGGCCCTTTTGATGCGTGGAGAAGATATATGTCCGAAGAATTATATAGGGTCATTATAAAAGGTTACTCGCTTGGCAAAGGCGAATACTATATAGAGCTGGATTTCGCCAAACTTTTTAAGATTACGCGTGAAAAGGCCAAAGAAGTGCTTAAGTCTTCTCCGAAGATAATCAAAGAAAACCTCCCTATTGCGGAAGCGGAAAAATACAAGAAAGCGATTGAGAAGACCGGCGCTTTATGCGAACTGGAAAACATGAAGTTCGATACCAGCGGACTATCTCTCGAATAGTACCGGCTAACGGTAAAGGGCCGGAACCCGGGTTAGGCGATTCGCTTGCGCCGCCTATTGCATCTGTTAGAATGACTCTCTTTGTCAGGGGCAGTTCGGCTCATGACGGAAGTGCCTGATATCCAGACTCCGCACGATGTCGCATCGTCTTAGCGCGCGCTGCCAGGGCTTGAAGATTCTAGATGACAGCGCCGCTAGACAGCGGTTACTCCGGCCGCGCCAAGCGGGCTTGCGGGTGTATGGAGTTAATGTTCCCAGTCCGTGAAAGGAGAATCGCATGTTTCGTTTTCCAGCCGCTATTTTGACAAGTTTGTTGCTGACGGGATTGCTGCCGTTGAGTCAAGCGGTCGCCGCGCAGAGCGTGCATGACGTTATCGCCGCTGCTATCGCCGATCCCGCCCGTCCCGATGCCGACCGGCAACAAGACGCGAATCGAAAATCCCTGGAAGTGCTGACTTTTGCGGGGGTCAAGCCGGGCGACAAGGTCGCGGACTTCATCCCCGGCGGCGGCTATGTTACGCGGCTGTTCTCGAAGATCGTGGGGAAAAATGGCCGTGTCTATGCCGTCGTGCCGGAAGAACTCTTCGCGATGAAGGGGGATGCGGACAAGGCGGTGAAGGCGATCGCCGCCGATCCGGCCTATTCGAACGTCACGGTGCTGCGGGAGCCGGTCAACCGCTTTACGGCACCGGAACAGCTTGACCTGGTGTGGACCTCCATGAATTATCATGATCTGCACGATCCGTTTTTCGGGCCGGCCGATCTGGCGGCGGTGAACAAGGCCGTCTTCAAAACCCTCAAGCCGGGCGGTATATATCTGGTGCTCGATCACGCCGCCGCCGCGGGCTCGGGCCTGCGCGATACCAATACCCTGCACCGCATCGATCCGGAGGCGGTGAAAAAGGAGGTGCTGGCGGCGGGTTTTGTCCTGGATGCGCAATCCGATGTACTGCGCAACCCGGACGACGATCATACCGCCAAGGTCTTCGATCCCGCCATTCGCGGCAAGACCGACAAGTTCATTTTTAAATTCCGCAAGCCATGATCGTAATCAGGCCGGAATCGAAGTGACGCACGGTTGGGTACGGCGGGAAATCGCTCCCAGGGAAAGATATTACTCATTTAGCCAATAATAAGCCGGATTAATGATCTCGGCGGACGGTCTCCGCCGCGGCTTCCTTTCCGCGGCGGAGATCGTCCGCGTTTCCACAAATCTGAGCGACAATTCCTCCTTAAAATCCGCCTCTTTGTGCCGATAGCTTGGTTGTACCATTGGTAGATAATTCTGCGGCAGGAGACGGGCGCGGTGGCGATTGATTTAAGTTCGAAACATTATCTCGTGATCGATGACGTTGTCGATATGCGCAGCATGCTGAGATCGATGCTGGTTTCCTATGGTGTGGCAAAAATCGATATGGCCGGTAACGGCAAGGAGGCGGTCAAGCTGCTCGGTAAACATGACTACGATGTGGTCCTCTGCGACTACAATCTCGGAGACGGAAAAGACGGGCAGCAGATACTCGAGGAGGCCCGAAACAAGGGTTATATCCGATACTCCGCCGCCTTTTTGATGTTGACCGCGGAAAATTCCATGGGGATGGTCATGGGCGCGGTCGAATACCAGCCCGATGATTACCTTTCCAAACCCTTCAATAAAGACATGCTGCGCAGCCGCCTGGAGAAGGTGATCCTGAAAAAGCAGGAAGTGGACGCGGTCAGCAGACTGCTAAACAAAGGGCTGTACGCCGAGGCGGTCGCCCAGTGCGATGCGCAGATCGAGCAAAATCCGCGCAATCTTGCCGAACTGCTCAAGCTCAAGGCCGACATTCTGCTGAATTTGAAAAAATACGACGAGGCCGGCGCCATATTTGAAGGCGTTTTGGCAAGACGAGATGCGCCGTGGGCGATGGTGGGACTGGGGAAAGTTCGTTTCCATACTCAGAAATATCTGGAAGCAAAAATCGTATTGCAGAAAGCGATCGAAGAATGCGCCACCCATATGGAGGCCTATGACTGGCTGGTAAAGGTAATGCTGGCATTGGGCGATCGGCGGGAGGCGCTTAATATTCTGGTGCATGCAACGGAGATTTCGCCAAAGGCCATATTGAGGCAAATGCAGCTGGGCGATCTTGCCAGCAAGGAAAATGACCTTGACCTTGCCGCAAAAGCCTACAAGAAGGCGGTGCAGGTCGGCTGCAATTCCATCTATCAAACCCCGGCAAACTACGCAAAATTGGCAAAGATACAGGGCAAGGCTTCCGGGAAAGACGCGTTGTCGACACTCGCGAAATTGCGCGGCGATTTCGGCAAGGACGACGAGGCGAATCTCTGCGCCGCCATTGCAGAAAATCTGGTACTGAAGGGCTTAGGCCGCGAAAACGCTGCGAAGAAGGCGTTCGCGGAAGCGGTAAATCTGTTCGGTAAGTCCCGGCATAAAATGTCAAAAGGTGTCGTCATGGAAATGGCGAATGTCTGTTTGGAGAACGGAGAGAAGGAACAAGGATTCGGAATGCTGCGCGGACTGGTAAAAAATCATCACGACGATGAAGAACTGATGGCGCAAGTGCATGACGTCTTTTGCGCCTCCGGATTGGCGGAGGAAGGCCTGGCGCTGATCAATGCCGCCATCAAAGAGGTGGTGGATCTGAATGACGCGGGTACGCGGCTTGCGAGAGAAGGAAAGCTGGACGAGGCAATCACATTCTTTGAGCGGGCCGTCGGGGACATGCCGGACAACGGGACGATTAACATGAATATCGCGAGCGTACTATTGATGCATATGAAGGCAAACGGCAAAAACGCTATGCAGCTTTACAAGATCCGCCGGCACCTCGAGAATGCGCGTAAATCGGATTCCAGCAACGACCAGTACCGGAAGCTGAATGCCGTGCTTGAAAAATTACAGGCTTCCTAGCCGGGGTTTTGCCGACGGCCAATATCGGTCTCGCAATAATATAACGCGCTGCTTTCTATCCATGAGCGAAATCGAATCCCTAAATTTTTCGACCATTCTCGCCTCCACGATTCACGACGTGAAGAATTCGCTGGGTATCGTGCTGAATTCGTTGGACGAGCTGATCTTAACCGTCGGCGCCGCATTACCGGCTGACCAACTGGTAAAGCTTCGGTATGAGTCGCAGCGAGTGAATGATAATCTGGTGCAGTTGCTGGCTCTATATAAAATGGAAAACAGGGAACTGACCGCCAATATCGATGAGTACCCCGTCCGCGGGTTCTTCGCAGAAATAGCGCTTTCCGAAAAGGCCGCACTGGAGGCGCGCGATATCAAACTTGAATGCAGATGCGCGGGCGATACGCTATGGTACTTTGACCGTGAATTGCTGAGGGGTGTATTGAAAAACGCCATCAATAACGCGGCTCGCTATACGAAGAATATCTTGTTGGTCACCGCGGAAGAAAGGCAAGGCTATCTGGTAATGTCGGTGAATGATAACGGACCGGGGTTCCCCGAGAGCATGCTGGTCGCCGGCGAGCATCAAGGCCACGGCATCAATTTTTCATCGGGCAATACCGGACTCGGCCTGTACTTTACCTCCAAAGTTGCTGAGATGCATAGGAACAAAGGCAAAAAAGGCCGCATTGAGCTTGCCAACGGCTATCTGCTGGGCGGCGGCTGCTTTTCCATCATGCTCCCTTGATTCCATCGGCGTCCCAAGCCGGATAGATTGCCGGGCCGTGCCCGGCGGAATGGCTTCCTTGCCGCTTACTCCTATGATTAAATAGGCGAAATGCAATGCCCTCCGTAGGAAGATACAAGTAATGAATCTCAGCGTCATTATTCTCGCCGCCGGTCAAGGCACGCGTATGCGCTCCCGCTTGCCCAAGGTCTTGCATAACCTCGGCGGCCGGTCGCTGCTCGGCCACGTGGTGCATACCGCGCAAGCGCTGGAGGCGGAAACCGTCTATGGCATAGTGGGACACGGCGCCGAAGTGGTGCGCAGCACCTTAGCCGGGTTGGCGGTGAAGTGGCTTGAACAGAGAGAACAGCTGGGTACGGGCCACGCCGTCCTGCAAGCGCTGCCGGCCGTCCCGCCCGAGCATCTGGTTTTGGTATTGTACGGTGACGTACCGCTGATCAGCGTCGCGACCTTGCGGCGATTGATCGCGGCGGCAGGTGACCATACCATGGGATTGCTGACCGCCTATATCAAAGATCCCGCGGGATACGGCCGCATCATCCGCAATGCGCAAGGCGAAGTGATCGCTGTCGTCGAACAGGCGGATGCCAGCGCCGGGCAGCGCGAAATCAAGGAAATCAACACCGGCATGTTGGTGGTAAAGGCGGGTTACCTCAGAAAATGGGTGATGGCCTTGAGCAATAAGAATTCCCAAGGTGAATTTTATCTCACCGACGTGATCGCCATGGCGGTGAAGGACAATGTGCCGATCAAGACCGTTTATCCCGCAGACGTCGCCGAAATCATGGGTGTCAATAACAAGGCCCAACTCGCCGAGCTGGAACGCGTCTTTCAACGTCAAAACGCCGCGCGTCTTCTGGAGCATGGCGTCACGCTGATCGATCCGGCGCGCATCGATGTGCGCGGCGAGATCGCCGCGGGAAGCGATGTTACTATCGACGTCAACGTGGTATTCGAAGGACATGTGCGTCTGGGTAACGACGTCACCATCGGCGCCAACTGCTATTTGCGTGATGCATCGATCGGCGACGGCACGGTTATCCTGCCCAATTCCGTCATCGAAGGCGCGGAGATCGGCGAGGCATGTCGAGTCGGCCCCTTTGCGCGCATTCGCCCCGGTACGGAGCTGGCGGCCGCCGCGCACATCGGAAACTTCGTGGAGATCAAGAGTACCATGGTGGGCGAGGGATCCAAGATCAACCATCTCAGTTATGTGGGCGATGCCATCGTGGGCGACAACGTAAACATCGGCGCCGGCACCATCACCTGTAACTACGACGGCGCCAATAAGCATCAGACGATTATCGAGGACGGTGTGTTCGTCGGTTCCAGCACTCAGCTGGTGGCGCCGGTGACGCTGGGTGCGAATGCGACCATCGGCGCCGGCTCGACCATCACCAAAGACGCACCGCCCGGCGAACTCACCCTGAGTCGTGCGCCGCAGCAAACACGCAAGGGCTGGAAGCGGCCGGTGAAGAAATCAAAAGCGGAAAAATAATTCGTGGCGCGGCCGGTGCCGGCCGTTGGTTTAATCAGTTCGGGGAAGCGGCGAGTCGAGAACATATACTATGCACGCGGCTTCCACCGTTGCGCGTTCCCTATCCTTATGAAATATATTTTCGCAGGATTGCTGGTGCTTTTTTTAATTTTGGCCCCTGCGCTCTCATTCTCCGCCCAGAAAACGGCCAAGTCCGCGCCCGCCGGCGCGTCCGACACCGCCCCGATTAAATCGGACACCTGGCGTAATTTCGAAAATCTCTTCAACACCATCAACGAGGCCGAGAAGAATCTGGATTCCCTGCGCCGGCAATTGCACGAGGCTAAGAGCGATGCCGAACGCGAACGGATTCGCGGCGATATCGATTTGCTGGATGCGAATATCGACAGTCTGCGGCTCGCTTGGGAAATGTGGGCGACGGGCGGCGTTGATCTGCAGATGTTCGCGCCGAGGAAGGAAGAAAAATTCGATTGGCGCCAGGAAATGCAGTCTGCCTTCGAGCCTATCGTGGTTGAGTTGCGGCGCTTGACCGAGCGGCCGCGCAAGATCGAGAGGTTGCGCTCCGAACAGGCATTCTATCAGCAGCGTCTTTCCGCCGCGGACGCCGCTTTGCGCAACATCGTTGATTTCAAGAGCGGCGCCCCGTCTACGGACCTGGCGAATGCGTTCGGCGGCCTGGAGTCGCGGTGGCGCAAACGGCACGATGAAATCCAAAATCAATTGGCGTTGATCAATTTACAGCTTGAGGAATTATTGGCGCCCGGCATGCCGGGAGAAGAAAGGGCCACCGAGGCCCTTAAGACATTGTTGAGCGAACGCTTCGTCAACTTGCTGCTTGCGGTGTTGGCGGCGGGGATCACTTACGGCGTGCTGCAGATGATCAATCGCCTCTACATGCGCTTGGTGATGAATCGCGGCCGCCGCCGTCCTCTTTTGGCGCGTGTTGCGCATTTATCGTTCATGCTGATCTCCGTGGTGCTGGCCTTGCTGGCCGGGATGGCGGTTCTTTACGTCCGCGGTGATTGGATCCTGCTCGGTCTGTTGCTGATCGTGTTGATGGGCGCTGCCTTGACCCTGCAGCGCACCCTGCCTGTGTACATCAAAGAGGCAAAGATATTGCTGAATCTCGGTCCGGTGCGGGAAAGCGAGCGCGTAATCTACAACGGCTTGCCTTGGAAGGTACAGTCCCTGAATATGTATTCGACCCTGGTCAATCCAGCCTTGCGCGGCGGCAACTTCATGTTACCGGTGAGCGCGCTCACTTCACTGATATCGCGCCGCTATGATGACGACGAACCCTGGTTTCCCACCCGGGAAAATGATTTTGTGCTGCTGAGCGATCAGAGCTACGGGCGGGTAGTGCTGCAAACCCCGGAAGTGGTGCAAATGCGCGTGGCCGGCGCGGTCAAGACCTATGCGGTGGGCGCCTTCTTGGGAAGCAATCCGCAGAATCTCAGTCTGGACGGGTTTGCGGTCGCAGTGCGCTTCGGCATCGATTATCAACATCAATCCGCCGTGAATGACGAGATTAGAAAGCAGTTCGAGGACTATCTCGGCGCGCAGCTCAGGCACAGCGCCTTCGGCGGTTTCCTCAAGGACTTCTTCGTGGAATTCGACGAGGCGGCGGCGTCCTCGCTCAATTTCCTGGTATGGGCCTCGTTCGACGGCGCTGCCGCGGAATCGTACTATCGTATCCGTCGCTTAATACAACGCCTGGCGGTCGACGCCTGCAACGCCAATGGCTGGGTGATTCCATTCAGTCAGATGACCGTGCACCTTGCTGGAGCGGAGGAATCGTCCGCCGGCTCGTCCGCAACAAAATCTTGATGTCCAGATTTAAGCATCGCACTGCATCATCGTTTGCCGCCGCCGCCCCGCGGCGGGCGGGCGTGGCGAGGGCTTTGTCGAAACTCGGCGTGGTCTCTCGCAGCATCGCGGCGCGGTGGGTGAGCGGCGGCCGCGTCGCGGTAAACGGCAAGACGGTGCGCGATCCGGAATCGCCGGTGATAATAGGCCGCGATATATTGTATGTCGACGGCGAGCCGGTATGTGCGATGGAAAAGCGCTATGTGATGCTCAACAAACCGGGCGGCATCGTGACCACCGCGCGGGACGAGCAGGGACGCACTACGGTATATTCCTGTTTCAGCGATCGCCAGGATCAGTGGTTGGCGCCGGTGGGACGTCTGGACAAGGCCAGCGAAGGGCTGCTGTTTTTCACCAACGATACCCTGTGGGCGAATCGCTTGCTGGATCCCGCCTCGCGCCTGGTCAAGGTCTATCACGTACAGATCGATCGCCTGCTGAGCGCCGAACAAATCGGTCAAATGCGCGGCGGCGTGCGTGTGGAAGACGGCGCCGTGTTGCGCGTTAATGATGTCGAGCTGTTGCGCGCGGGAGAAAAGAACTGCTGGCTGGAGATCCGACTGGACGAGGGCAAGAACCGCCATATCCGCCGTCTGCTGGAGGCCTTTGCCGTGAAGGTATTGCGTCTGGTGCGGATCGCCATCGGGCCGGTGCAGTTGGGCGGCTTGGCCAAGGGGCGGAGCCGTGCGCTGTCCGCCGCTGAATTGCAGGCTATCGCCGCGACATTGCAGCGTTCGACGGAGGATCAATGACGGCGAAGGCGCACAGATCGCGGTGCCGCTGGGCGGGGGCCGATCCCTTGTATATCGCCTACCACGATCGGGAATGGGGCGTGCCGTTGCACGACGAACAACGGCTGTTCGAAATGCTGATCCTGGAGGGCGCGCAAGCAGGGTTGAGCTGGATCACCATATTGAAGAAACGCGAAGGTTACCGCGCCGCCTTCGACGGCTTCGATCCCCGCAAGATGGCGCGCTATGATGCGCGCAAGGTGCGGGCTCTGCTTGATAATCCCGGCATCGTGCGCAATCGCCTCAAGGTCGCCGCGGCTATCCGCAACGCCGAGGCGCTGCTGGCGTTACAGGCGCAGGAAGGCAGTCTGGACGACTACCTGTGGCGTTTCGTGGACGGCAAACCCATCATAAATCGGTGGCGCAGCCTGGAGGAGGTGCCGCCGCGCACGCCGTTGTCCGATGCCATCAGCAAAGATTTGGCGCGGCGCGGTTTCAAGTTCGTGGGTTCAACCATTTGTTACGCATTCATGCAGGCCGTGGGTATGGTCAACGACCATACGACGGACTGCTTTCGCCACCGGGAATTGGCGGGCACGCGGCGGCGTTAGAACCGCCACCCCAGCTTCACGCTGTAGGAGTTGGTGCTGTCGGTGTTGTCGTAATCCAACGCGAAATTGATCAGGCCGAAGTTGATGTTGGCGCCCGCGTAGAATTTGGTTTGTTGAAAGCTTTCCTTGTTGAGGGACACGGGGGGAGCCGCGGCCGTGCCTTTGGGGGTGCTGTCCACCCACACCTCGCCGATGCCGGCGTACGGCGTGACCATGGCGAAGCCTTTGGAGATCGACAACTCCAGGCCCTTGGTGGTGAAGTCCAACTGGTCGACGCCGCTCAGTTTGGTTAAGGTCCCGCGCACCGCGACGGCCGGCAAGGCGACGCCGCCTTCCAGGATGGCGTAACGCAACTCTCCGCCATAGAGCTTGATATTGGTGTTTGGGATAGAAGTATAGACAGCGCCGACATCGATTTTAAACGGCAGACCCTTGATGAGGTGCAGTTTGGGCACGGGCACGGTGCTGGGGGCGGAGCCGCTGGAAGCGGCGAGTTTCCAGATGTCGCTGTGATTCAATTCCGTGCCGGTGACCTCCAGGCCGAGGTCGAAGCCCGTCAGCCCCAAGGGTTCAGCCGGGCTCACCGCTTTGTAGCTCAGGACGGCGCCCAGGTCTTGTGAGAAGGATTTAAACTGCGTTTGGGTCAGAGCCTGCAGGTTGTCGATGTCGTCGGCGGCAAGACAAGGCGATGCGATACATAATGCGGCTACTGCGGTGGTGATTTTCAACTTCATGGCTATCTCCCTGCGGTGATGCAACTTAGGTGCTTACCTTAGCGTATATCGGGTGAAAAAATGCGGACTTGATTCTAAATTTCATTCTTTAGCACTGGCCGGCCCGGCTAGTCAATTAGGAACGACGCATGGCGTCTTCCCGATGCGCGGGTTCCCTCGGATTTATAGGCGTTAAGGGTTGTCCGAATGCAGCTTTCAGTTCTGCGCCGTCGCAGACGATATTCATGTTATTGAAACGGGTGTTATGGGATAATTTCCCGGGTTAAATCGATTTTTTCGTAGAGGAAGGGTTATGTGCGGTATCGTGGGTGCTGTAGCGGAGCGCGACGTGGTCCCCATCCTGGTGGAGGGGCTCAAGCGCTTGGAATATCGCGGTTACGATTCCGCCGGCGTCGTGGTCCTGGACGAGCAAAACTGCCTGGACCGGGTGCGGACGCCCGGCAAGGTCGTGCAAGTCGAGGCCTTGGTCAAGGCGCAACACCTGCGCGGTAATTGCGGCATCGCCCATACCCGTTGGGCTACCCACGGTAAACCTACTCAGGCCAATGCCCACCCCCATATCTGCCGCAAGACCGTGGCCGTCGTTCATAACGGCATCATTGAGAATCACGAATCGCTGCGCAGCCTGCAGCGCAAGGCCGGTTACGAATTCACCTCCGAGACCGACACCGAGGTGGTGGTGCATCAGATCCATCATCACGTGGAAACCGGAAAAAACCTGCTCGCCGCGGTGCAGGCCGCCGTCGGTGAATTTCACGGCGCCTATGCCCTGGGCGTGGTGAGCAACACTGAGCCCGGCGTACTGGTGGCAGCGCGGCGCGGCAGCCCTCTGGTAATCGGTATCGGCATCGGCGAACACTTCATCGCCTCCGACGTGGCGGCACTCATCCCCGTGACGCAGCGCTTCATCTTCCTCGAAGACGGCGATGTGGCGGAGATCACCAAGGACCGTTTGACCATCTTCAACGCCGCCGGCAAGGCGGTGGAACGGCCGCTCAAGGTCAGCGAGCTGACCGCGGATGCGGTGGAACGCGGTCAATATCGCCACTACATGCTCAAGGAAATATTCGAGCAACCCCGCGCCATCGCCGAAACCCTCGAAGGTCGCCTCGGCGGCCAGACCGTATTGGAAGCCGCCTTCGGCCCGGAGGCGAAGCGTATCTTCGACAGCGTGCATGGCGTGCATATCATCGCTTGCGGCACCAGCCATCACGCCGCCATGGTGGCGCGTTACTGGCTCGAATCCCTTGCCGGTATTCCATGCAGCGTGGAGGTGGCCAGTGAATTTCGTTACCGTCGCCCGGTGGTGCGCCGCAATTCTTTGGTAGTGGCCATTTCCCAATCGGGCGAGACCGCCGATACCTTGGCCGCTTTGCGCGAGGCCAAACAACTCGGCTTCGGCTCGTCGCTCGCTATCTGCAACGTCCCGGAAAGCTCCTTGGTGCGCGAATGCGACCTGGTATTGATGACCCGCGCCGGACCGGAGATCGGGGTCGCCTCCACCAAGGCCTTTACCACACAATTGGTGTCGCTGTTGATGTTGGTTGCGGTGCTGGGCCGACGCCATAGCCTGTCTGCGCAGACCGAGATCGATCTGGTCATGCAGCTTACCAGCCTGCCCGGCAAGATCGAGCAGGCCTTGCAGCTCAATGAACGGATTATCGAACTCGCGGAACGGTTCGCCGATAAGCGACATGCATTGTTCCTCGGTCGCGGCACTCAATATCCGGTGGCCCTTGAAGGTGCGCTGAAGTTGAAGGAGATTTCCTACATCCACGCCGAGGGCTATCCCGCCGGCGAGCTGAAACACGGGCCCCTGGCGCTGGTGGACGCCGAGATGCCCGTCATCGCGGTGGCGCCCAACAACGATCTCTTGGAAAAACTCAAATCCAATCTCCACGAGGTCAAGGCGCGCGGCGGCGAGCTCATCGTCTTTGCCGACGAAACCATAGACGTGGAAGCCGACCCGCAGGTCACCGCCTTCAAGGTCGCTACGGTGCCGGATCCCATTGCGCCCATTGTGTTTACCATCCCCTTGCAGCTCTTGGCCTATCATGTCGCGGTGCTCAAGGGCACCGACGTCGACCAGCCGCGCAATCTAGCCAAATCCGTAACCGTGGAATAAGCAGCGGTTGCCGCCGACGATGAGACCGTCGCCTAATCGTTTCCGGTAACTAAGCGCGGAAGTCCCCAGTCCGCATGCGGCTGACGGGCTCGCATCATTGTCAGCGGCGCCACTCTCGATGCAAAAAAACGCAATGCGCCCGCGTTTGAAATCATTTTCCATAGATGTTAAGGTATTAACGCTCGCCTGGCCGCGTGACCGATGTCAAACAGAGTTCTGGTCGATCGACTTTCCCGGTGTTGAGCGCCGTCATTAAATAGTCGCATATACGATTGGGCGCCCGGCATTGAGGGCGCTACCTGCAGTTGGGTCGGGTTGATAATCCGATCCCTCTGTGCGACGCAGGTCCATGATGGCCGCATATCGAATGTATCAATCAATACTGGCCGGGCCCGCGCCCGCGCGGTTGGCCGGGATCACAAAACGCATTTCAATCTCATGGAATCTGCTATGAGACAGAATCATGTCACAGAGCAAGCGCTGCGACCCCTGGTGTTCGGAGAGGTGTTGTACGACAAATTTCCCGACGGCGGCGCGGTATTGGGCGGCGCGCCGTTCAATGTCGCTTGGCATCTGCAGGGGTTCGGGATGGCGCCCCTGTTCATCAGCCGCGTCGGCGACGACGCGTTGGGCGAGCGGATACTTGCGGCGATGTCCGAGTGGGGCATGGACACGCGCGGCATGCAGAGAGACGCGATTCATCCGACCGGCCGCGTTATGGTGAGCTTCGAAGATCGCGAACCGCGCTACGAGATCGTGGCCGAGCAGGCCTATGATTTCATCGCCGCCGCGGCGGAGGTTTTAGGCGGAAAATCGGGCGCCTTGTTATATCACGGCAGTCTGATCGCGCGTCATGCCACGTCGCGCGCCGCCCTGGATATGCTGCGCGCGGAAGCGCTGCCGCTGTTCATGGATGTCAATCTTCGCGATCCATGGTGGCAACGATCATGGGTGGACGATGCCTTGCGCAGGGCGCGCTGGGCAAAACTCAATGAACAAGAATTGCGGATTTTGTCCGGGCAGGAGGGCGCCGCCGATTACGATATTAGGGCGCAAGCCGCTTTGCTGCGCCAGGCGTTTGGCCTGGATATACTGGTGGTAACGCGCGGTGACGCCGGTGCACTGCTGGTGTCCGAGGCTGCCGTGGTGGAGACGGTGCCCGGCGACAACGGCGAGATCGTGGATACCGTCGGCGCCGGCGATGCCTTCAGCGCGGTTACCATCATGGGACTGTTGCTCGATTGGCCGCTGGAGATCTTGGCGCAGCGGGCGGTGGATTTCGCGGCCGCGGTGTGTCGCATGCGCGGTGCCACCACCAGGGATCGGGATTTGTACCGGCACTATTTGCGAAAGTGGAGCGAATGACGCTGCATCAAGATGGTTATTACCTGATGCTCATCAGCGTCCACGGCCTGATCCGCGGCCATGACTTGGAGTTGGGGCGTGACGCGGACACCGGCGGCCAGAGCAAGTACGTTGTGGAACTGAGCAGAGCCTTGGCGGCACATTCACGCGTCAAGCGAGTTGACCTGCTAACGCGTCTCGTCGATGACCCCAAGGTGGACAAGGATTATTCCGATCCGGAAGAGCCTTTGGCGGACAACGCCCGCATCATCCGCATCTCCTGCGGCCCGCGCCGTTATCTGCGTAAGGAAGTGTTATGGCCGTATCTCGACGGCTTCGCCGACAACGCCCTGCACTATATCCGCCGCATCGGCAAGGTGCCGGACGTGATCCACAGCCACTATGCCGACGGCGGCTACGTCGGTGCGCGTCTTGCCGGTTTGCTGGGCGTGCCTCTGGTGCACACCGGCCATTCTTTGGGCAGGGAGAAAGAGCGCCGGCTGCTCGATCAGGGTATGAAGGCCGAGACTATCGAAAAGAATTACAACATCGGCCAGCGCATCGAGGCGGAAGAATTCGCCTTGGATAACGCCGCCATGGTGATCGCAAGCACCACGCAAGAGGTGGACACGCAATACAGTATCTATGACAACTATCAACCGCAGAACATGGTGGTGATTCCGCCCGGCGTGGAGTTGGATCGTTTTTATCCGCCGCGCCGTGGCAGGTTCAACCCGCCCATCTTGCTGGAGTTGAACCGTTTCTTGCGCGAGCCGCGCAAGCCCATGATCCTGGCATTGTCGCGGCCCGACGAGCGCAAAAACATCGCAAGCCTGGTGCGCGCCTACGGCGAGCACCTCGGCTTGCGGAACGCGGCCAACCTGGTGCTGATCGCCGGCAACCGCGATGACATCCATGCCATGGAGAGGGGGCCGCGCGGCGTGTTGAATGAGATACTGCTGTTGATCGATCGCTATGATCTCTACGGCCGCGTGGCTTATCCCAAGCATCATCATGCCGGCGACGTGCCCCTGTTGTATCGCCTTGCGGCAAAGAGCGGCGGCGTATTTATCAATCCCGCGCTGACCGAGCCCTTCGGTCTGACCTTGATCGAGGCGGCGGCCAGCGGCTTGCCCATCATTGCCACCGAGGACGGCGGTCCGCGCGACATCATCGCTCATTGCAAGAACGGTATATTGATCGATCCCTTGGATACGGCGCGCATGGGCCAGGTGTTGCTCGAGGCCATAGGCAACCGTGGGCGGTGGCGGCGTTGGTCCAAGAACGGCCTGCTCGGTGCCCATCGTCACTTCTCGTGGAACGGACATGTCAAAAAGTATTTAAACGAGGTGGATCGAGTGATTAGAAAGTCGCTGCACAAACGCCCTACGGCTTTCGCCAAAAGCAAACTACCCATATTGGATAGGCTATTGGTCAGCGATATCGACAATACCTTGATCGGCGACCGCGACGCGCTGCGCGCCTTGTTGGAGCGTATGCGGGTCAGCGGTCAGAAGCTGGGTTTCGGCATCGCCACCGGGCGCCGTATCGAGAGCACGGTAAAGATCTTGAAGGAATGGGCGGTGCCCATGCCGGATGTATTGGTCACCGCGGTGGGGACCGAGATCCATTACGGAAGCCGTTTGAAGAAGGATTATGGTTATCAGGATCACCTGAATTACCGCTGGGACCCCCGGGCACTGCGCGAGGTGATGGGGATTTTCCCCGGCATCCGCATGCAGGCGGCCTCGGAGCAACGGCAATTCAAGATCAGCTATTTCATGGACCCGAACCAGGCGCCCGGCGTGCGCGAGATCAGCTCGCGCCTGCGCCAGAACGGCTTATATGCCAACGTCGTGTTCTCGCACGGGATGTATCTTGATGTACTTCCGGTACGCGCCTCCAAGGGCAGCGCCATCCGCTATCTGGCGGATAAGTGGGGCATACCGGTGGATAGTATTCTGGTGGCGGGGGATTCCGGAAACGACGAAGAAATGCTGAGCGGCAATACCTTGGGCGTGGTGGTCGGCAACCATAGCGAGGAACTGGAGATACTGCGCGGCCGCGAGCGTATCTATTTCGCCGCCGGGCATTACGCCTGGGGAATCTTGGAGGGGATAGAGCATTACGATTTTTTTGGGACCATGCACCCGGTACCCGAGCGGGGCGACCAAGAATGAGTGAGAACCTAGGCACCTTTATCGATTTACACCGAGAGGCGGTTTATTTGCTGCTGCGGCGCTATGCCGGGCTCGGCAAACTCTTTTTACTGCGCTCGGAATTATGGGATGAATTTTCAAGTTTCTGCCATGAGTATGATTTCCCAGCGCTGCTCGATTCGGCCTTGGCCGAGAATATTCGCAGCACCCAAGAGGCGGCGGTCGGTGTTCCCTGGGTGTATTTTGCGACGCGGCGCCATGTGGCGCGCTGGCGGCATTTTCGCATTCATGCCGAGTCGCTGCAGGTGGAAAATATTTCCATCTCGGAATATTTGTGCTTCAAGGAGCAACTGGTCAACGGCGGCGGCGGCGATCAATGGACATTGGAATTCGACATCGGGCCCTTCAATCGCGAATTTCCCAAACTCCACGAGACGCGCTCCATCGGCCGCGGCGTGGAGTTTCTCAACCGCCGCCTGTCCAGCCAACTCCTCCAGGAACAGGGCAAGGGAGATAGGCGCCTCCTGGATTTTTTACGCGTGCACCAATATCAGGGCCGGCAGCTGATGCTGAACAAGCGTATTGATGCGGTGGACGAATTGCGCCGCTGTCTGCGCGAGGCGGATGATTATCTGGCTCGGCAACCCGATGTAGCCGGTTGGGACAAGGTGGGCACCGAGCTGCAGGGGATGGGTTTCGAATCGGGTTGGGGGCGGACAACGGCGCGCATGCGCGAAACTCTCGGCCTGCTCTCCGATATTCTCGAGGCGCCGGAACCGGGCAATCTTGAACGCTTCTTGAGCCGCATACCCATGATTTTCAATATGGTGATCCTGTCTCCCCACGGCTATTTCGGTCAGGCCAATGTCCTGGGTCTGCCGGACACCGGCGGGCAAATCGTCTATATCCTCGATCAAGTGCGCGCCTTGGAGCTTGAGATGCGCGCGCGGCTCGACGAACAGGGCCTGGATATCGAGCCGCGGATACTGGTGGTGACGCGGCTGATCCCGGAAGCGCCGCAAGGCACCACCTGCCATCAACGGCTGGAGAGCATCACGGGGACGCGCAACGCCGTGATCCTGCGGGTACCGTTCCGCGGTCCCGCCGGCGACGTGATACCCCATTGGATATCGCGCTTTGAGATCTGGCCCTATCTGGAGAGTTTCAGCAACGAAGTGGAGAAGGAGGTATTGGCGGAACTGGGCGGCCGCCCGGATCTTATCGTGGGCAACTATTCCGACGGCAATCTGGTGGCGACGCTGCTGGCTCAGCGGCTGCGGGTGACGCAGTGCAACATCGCCCATGCCTTGGAGAAAACCAAATATCTTATGTCCGACCTCTACTGGCGCGACAACGATGCGCAATACCACTTCAGTTGCCAGTTCACCGCGGATCTGATCGCCATGAACGCCGCCGACTTTATCGTCACCAGCACCTACCAGGAGATCGCCGGACGCGACGACAGCGTCGGCCAGTATGAGAGTTACGGCGCATTTACCATGCCGGGTCTCTATCGCGTGGTACAAGGTATGGACCCCTTCGATCCCAAGTTCAACATCGTCTCCCCCGGCGCCGACGCCCAGGTGTATTTTCCTTATACGGAGAGCGAGCGGCGCATGACCAAGCTGCATGACGAGATCGAGGCCATGATCTATCAGGCCGATTTTGCCGGGGCGCGCGGCACATTGACGGATCGCGGCAAGCCCCTGCTGTTCACCATGGCGCGTCTCGACCGCATTAAGAACATCGTCGGTCTGGTGGAGTGGTACGGCCAGAGCCGGGCGCTGCGCGAGCGGGTCAAGCTGATGGTGGTGGCGGGGCATACCGACGCCGCGCATTCGACGGACGCCGAAGAACAGTATCAGATTGCGCGCATGCACGAATTGATGGATCGCTATGAGCTCGACGGCGACATGCGTTGGCTCGGCCTGCGGCTGGAAAAGAATTTCACCGGCGAGCTGTATCGTTATATAGCCGACCGCCGCGGCGCCTTCGTGCAGCCGGCCCTGTTCGAGGCCTTCGGTCTCACGGTGATCGAGGCCATGGCCTCGGGCCTGCCCACTTTCGCCACCCTGTACGGCGGACCGCTGGAGATCATCGAAAACGGTGTATCCGGTTTTCACATCGATCCCAATCACGGCAGCCGCGCCGCGGAGCATATGGTGGAGTTTTTCGACCGCTGCGCCGCGGAGCCCGGTTATTGGGACAAGATTTCCGTGGGAGCAGTGCAGCGAGTGAAGCGCCGCTATACGTGGGAACTGTATGCCGAGCGCATGATGACCTTGTCGCGCATCTACGGTTTCTGGAAATATGTGACCAATCTGGAACGGGATGAGACGCGGCGTTATCTGGAGATGTTCTACGGTTTGCAGTACCGGCCCTTGGCGGCGAGATTGCTTCATAAATAAACGCGCCTTGATCAGGCGTATGGAGAAAGATGATGGATTTGATACTGAAGTATTCTCAAAATATCCACTGGGAAGACATCATCTCTTCCGGGATGAGGATACTGTTGATCCTCGTCATGGTGTGGATACTCAGCCGCGTCATTCGCACCATGCTAAAACGGCTGGAACATACCTTGATCGCCAAGGGCCATGCCGAGGGCGAGATGCCCAGCGAGGCGGAAAAACGCTCTGAGACCCTGGTCAAGCTGCTGCGCCAGGGCGTGATCATCGTGATGTGGGTCATGGCTGTGCTGTTGATACTGCGGCAGCTCGGCGTGGACGTCGGCCCCGTTCTGGCCAGCGCCGGCATCGTCGGCGTGGCGGTGGGCTTCGGCGCCCAGCATCTGGTGCGCGACGTGATCGCCGGTTTCTTCATGATCCTGGAAAATCAGGTGCGGGTCGGCGACGTGGCCGTCATCAACGGCACCGGCGGGCTGGTGGAGAGGATCAATTTCCGCACCATCGTGCTGCGCGATCTCAGCGGCGTGGTCCATACCTTTCCCAACGGTACTATCAACACCCTGGCCAATGTGACCCGGGAGTGGTCGGCCTTCGTGTTCGAGTTCGGCGTGGCGTATAAAGAAGATACCGACAAGGTGGTGGAGGTTCTCACCCGGGTCGGCGCGGAGCTGCGCCAGGACCCGCGCTTCGGAGCGCTGATGCTGGACGACGTGGAGATCTTCGGCGTCGACAGGTTCGCCGATTCGGCGGTGGTGATCAAGGGCCGGATCAGGACCCTGCCCATCAAACAGTGGGATGTGGGCCGTGAATTCCAGCGCCGGGTGAAGAAGGCCTTCGACCAAGCAGGCATCGAGATACCCTTCCCCCATCTCTCGGTGTATTTCGGCGAAGTCAGCAAGCCGTTCATGGCTCAGCTTGTCAAGGGCGCGCCGGAACAAAATAACGGGTAACATGGCATGCTGCGCCGCCCGCCGAGGGGCGGCCGTTTTTTGTTGCATAAATAATAGACGCCCGAGGTGCCGCCGTGAGTCTCAATGCGCCGCAACGTGCCGCCGTGCGTTACCTGGACGGCCCCCTGCTGGTGCTGGCGGGTGCCGGCAGCGGCAAGACGCGGCTGATCACCCACAAGATCGCCCATCTCATTAAAGAGTGCGGCATCGCCCCCCCGCACATTGCCGCGGTGACCTTCACCAACAAGGCGGCGCGGGAGATGCAATCCCGGGTCGCCGCCTTGCTGGGCGGCAAGAAGACCTTGGGGTTACGGGTATCCACCTTTCACAGTCTGGGATTGAGTATCCTACGCCGCGAAACGGCGGCATTGGGTTACCGTCCGGGATTTTCCATCCTCGACGCCGATGATAGCGTCGGGCTGATCCGCGATCTGTTGCGTAAGGAGTTCAGCGATGACAGCCGGGTAAACGCGGCGCACCGGCAGATATCCGGTTGGAAGAACGCACTGGTCGATTCCGAGCAGGCGTATGCCCTCGCCGGCGGCGATGCGCCTATGGCGCTGGCGGCGGGTTTATATGAGCAGTATCAGCGGCATTTGCGGGCCTACAATGCCGTGGACTTCGACGATCTGATTTTCCTGCCGGTGTCGTTATTCAAACAGCGCCCCGACATCCTCGATACCTGGCAAAACCGCATTCGCTATCTGCTGGTGGACGAATATCAGGATACCAACCGCGGCCAATATCAATTGGTGCGGGCCCTGACCGGGCCGCGCGGCGCACTCACCGCGGTGGGCGATGACGATCAGTCGATTTATGCGTGGCGCGGCGCCCAGCCGGAGAATCTGGGCCTGTTGCAGCAGGACTTTCCCAATCTCAAGGTCATCAAGCTGGAACAGAATTACCGCTCCACCGGCCGCATCCTCAAGGCCGCCAATCGGCTCATTGTCAACAATCCCCACGTCTTCACCAAATCGCTGTGGTGCGAACTGGGTTACGGCGATCCGATCCGGGTGCTCGAAACCCGCAACGACGAACACGAGGCGGAGACGGTGGTCTCCGAGATACTCAGCCACAAGTTCAAGCAGCGCACCGCTTTTAGCGACTATGCCATCCTCTATCGCGGCAACCATCAGGCCAAACTGTTCGAGAAGAGCTTGCGCGAGCAGCGCATCCCCTATTATTTGAGCGGCGGCGCCTCGTTTTTCAGCCACGGCGAGGTCAAGGACCTCATGGCCTATCTGCGCCTGCTGGTGAATCCCGACGACGACAGCGCCTTTTTGCGGGTGGTCAACGTGCCGCGCCGCGAGATCGGGCCCACCACCGTGGAGAAGCTCGCCGCCTATGCCGGCGAACGGGGCGTCAGCCTGTTCGCCGGCTGTTTCGAGATGGGACTCAAGACCCGGTTGCCGGAACGCGCCGCGGCGCGTCTCGAACAATTCGCCCAATGGCTGGTGGACCTGGGTGATCGCGGCCGGCGCGGCGATCCCATCGCCGCGGTACGCGATTTGATCGCCGGCGCCAATTACGAAACCTGGTTGCGCGATACCAGTAAAGACGAAAAGACCGCGGAGCGGCGCGGCGCCAATGTCCGGGAACTGGTCGCTTGGATGCAGCGCATCGCGGAGCAAACCGCGGACGACAAGACCCTCGCCGATCTGGTGGCGCACATGAGTCTGATGGATATCCTCGATCGCGACGACGGGGAAAACCAGGCCGATTGCGTCCATCTGTTGACCTTGCACGCCGCCAAAGGTCTGGAATTTCCCCATGTGTTTCTGGCCGGAATGGAAGAGTCGCTGTTGCCGCATCGTGCCAGCATCGAATCCGGCGACATCGAGGAAGAGCGCCGCCTTGCCTATGTGGGCATCACCCGCGCCCGCAAGACGCTCACCTTCACCTTTGCCGCCAAACGCAAACGCGGCGGTGAGATGCTGGCGCGGGAACCGAGCCGCTTTCTCGCCGAACTGCCCGCCGAGGACCTGAATTGGCAAGGCGGCAGCCGCGAGGTCGATCCGACGCAGCGCCAGGAACGCGGCCAGGCCCATCTGAACAATCTGCGCGGTTTGTTGATTTCCGGTTAGCGATGCAGCGTCGTCGGAAGGCTCGTCGCCGGTCAGGCATCGAGTCTCGCGAGCGCCATCACATTCGCCATGGACAGCAACGTACCTTGCAACATACCGCTTGACATTTGTCAAGCGACGTATTTTACTTAGGCCTAAATACCTCCTCGGGGGGGTGACCATGGTAGATACGGGAGTGGATGCCCGTGAGATTATTGTGATCATAAGACCCGAGCGGCCCCGAAGCTTACCCCGGCGCCGTAGCAGTCCCGCCACCGCCGCCATTTATCGCCCCAATTTGTTTTGCTCACTTTCCCCGTTCTTTACGCGGCATCGCCGAGGACAGGGAGCGCGTTTTGTTTCCACCTTCTTGGCGAGTGCCCGCGCAGTGTTCCGCGCCGCCGCTTTTCGAATTCAAGCCTACGCTGAGTCGCAAAGGGATTTGCCCAACAGGGACACGAATCTTTTGTTTTCAAAGTTACCATCCCGGCCCCGATGGGGGCATTCTTCAACGACGAGGAGGGGAGAGGAGATTTCCCTCCTTCCCAAGGATGGAGAAAGGGACACAGGAGTGTCCCTTTCTTTTAAGAAGAGGTGGCCTGGGGCCGGGATGGTCCCCTCTGCCTTGATAGGCAAGGGGTAGATGTAAGCGGTGGAGTTTAAGGCCGGTTCGCGGCGGCGGACTCCAAGGAGATACGGCATCGCACCCTGGAACTGGGAATATCCTCAGGGTCGCAATGGAGGAAACGGAATGAATGTAATTGCCATCGTTAACCAAAAGGGCGGGTGCGGGAAGACCACCTTCGCCATCAATCTGGCGGCATGCCTGGGGCGCAAAGGACTGCGCGTACTGCTGATCGATATGGATGCCCAAGGTCATTGCGCGCTGGGGCTGGGCGCGAAACCGGAGGCTAACTGGTCGAGTTTATACGAAGTGTTCATGGGCGACCTGGAATTGTCCGACATCATCGTCCCTGCCGTGGCGGAGGGCGTGGACCTGGTGCCGGGTTTGCCCGATCTCGCCTTCGTCGAACAGCGTTTGGCCTATCGCCAAAACCCGGAAACCGAACTGTTCAAGCAACTGGCGATGTTGGGCGGGCGCTATGACTACGTGGTATTGGACAGCCATCTGGCCTTCGGCATGCTGTCCTTCAACGCCATACGCGCCGCCAATCAAGTGCTCATTCCCATCGAACTCAGTTCGTTCGCCCTGGACGGTATCGTCCGGGTACGCGAAGTCGTGACCCAGATGTGCGAACGTCACGGCGGCTATGTGGAGATCAATGTCGCGCCGTCGCGGGTCAATACCCGCACCCGGCTGGGCAATCGGCTGCTGGCTGAATTGCAGCGCGATCTGGCGGAAGAACTGCTGCCGGTCACGGTGCGGGAAAGCGTGCGGGTGCGCGAGGCGGCAAGCGCGGGCCGACCGATCATCGACTATGCCCCGAAATCGCCGGTCGCCGCGGACTTCATCCACCTGGCGGAGATCTTGACCGGTGAAATTGATTCGACAGCGGAGCAGGAGACCTTGGCGCGAATCAGATCCCTGCGCGTACCCGATCTGGATTTGAGCGAGAGCATCGACGGCGGCGGCGAACGGCGGGTGGTATTGAGCTATCATCATTTCGACGGACAAAACCTGCAGATCGCGGGCGACTTCAATGACTGGATACCGGATGACCGTGTTGAGACCCGTTCCTTCAACGGCACGGTGCAGAAGGTACTCAAAGTCCCGCCGGGCGCCTACCAATATAGAGTGATCATCGACGGCGAATGGCAGGAAGATCCGGTGAACCCGGTGCGGGTGCCCAACGAGCTGGGCGGCACCAATTCATTGTTGCGGGTCATCCCTTAACAACAATAACCGTCGCATCAAGACGGAATCCAAAAGCAATAACAATCCTGGTGCAGTCCCCTTTCTGTCCCCGCCTCGGCGGGGACAATTTTGTGGGCGGCCGGATGTCGGATAATGCCCTGCCCAATTTCTCCCTAAATTCAACTCATGATTGACCATAACGCAGAAAATTGACAGCGACTACTTTATAGAAGGTTGACTGGTCGGCGAGCTGCGACATTACGTGTATTATTATATTTTTCCAGCAACCAACGGAGAGCAGTCATGGCAAATGAGGGTTATCACGAACCGATCGCGGAACTGAGCGATGCGACACGGGATATGCACCGGGCGATTACGTCCTTGATGGAGGAATTGGAGGCGATCGACTGGTATAACCAGCGCGTCGATGCGTGTAACGATCCGGCGCTTAAGGCGATACTCGCGCACAACCGCGATGAAGAAAAGGAACATGCGGCCATGGTGTTGGAATGGATACGCCGGCAAGACCCGACGCTTGATAAAGAGTTGAAAGATTATTTATTCACAACAAAGTCCATTGCCCATAAGTGACAAAGGACTAACAAGGCAAACCCTCTTTAATTCTCGACGATGCGCCTCGCGGGAACAGCTGGATTCCTTGCTGAATGGTGGAACGCAATTGCCCGGTTTATCAGGCCGCGGCGCATGCGCCGCGGTTCACGCTGTTTATCGACGTTGGGAGGGCTGAAATTTCCCGTTGCCGGGTGTGGCGCCGTATGGTGACGAACACCCGCCTAATCCATTTCTCCTGAAAATGCAACGCATTCATAAAAAATTCATCCAATCATCACGGGAAAGACACACGGCCGGTCGATAGTACATACATATAAAACATGGGTAGGTTTCATGCGAATGTATTCCGCTTTCAAACGCATGGAAGGCCGGGAACTGGCGCTGTGCGAGTTATGCAATCGCGCTTGCCGTCATCCCATCATTAAAAGGATCTTCGTTGCCGCCAGCCGGCTGGGTAACGGCGTGTTCTGGTATGCGCTGATGGTCATGCTGCCCCTGTGGTACGGCATGGACGCGTTGCAGGCCTCCATGCATATGTTCTTCGTGGGCATGACCGGGCTGGCGCTGTACAAGTATCTGAAATCGCACTTGGTGCGGCAGCGGCCTTATATCCTGCACGGCGGCATCACCCTCGGCACCGCGCCGCTGGACCACTACAGTTTTCCTTCCGGCCATACACTGCATGCGGTTGCCTTTACTCTCGTGGCCTTGGCCTATTATCCGCACCTTGCCTGGCTGTTGATTCCCTTTGCCGGTTTGGTGGCCCTGTCACGGGTAATCCTGGGATTGCATTATCCCTCCGATGTACTGGCCGGTGCCGCGATCGGCGCCTTATTGGCGCGGGGCAGTTTCATACTTCTGGCATGAAGATTAATCGATCTCCGTCGGCGGATTGATATCCTGGGGCGACATTCAAGACGCATGCGCATCCTCTTTATCTCCGATGTCTTCTTTCCGCGCGTCAACGGTGTTTCCACTTCCATGCAGACGTTTTGGCGCGAATTGCAGCGCCTCGGCCATGACGTCAAAGTTATCGCCCCCGACTACGGGCAGAACGACGGCGGCGATGACCGTCTGATCCGCATCCCGTCGCGCGCGGTATGGCTCGATCCCGAGGACCGCATGATGCGACGGCGTCCCATACTCGACCTCAGTGAGGCGCTGCGGCGCCAGAACTTCGATCTCGTCCACATTCAGACGCCCTTCGTCGCCCACTATACCGGGGTAGAGATAGCGCGGCGTCTCGATATTCCGTGCCTGGAGACCTATCACACCTTTTTCGAGGAATATCTTTATCACTATGTGCCGTTCCTGCCCAGGTCATGGACTCGTTATGCGGCGCGGCGCTTTTCCCGCGCGCAATGCAACGAGGTGGATGCGGTGGTGGTACCGTCCACCGCGATGCGCGAGGTGCTGGTCGGCTACGGCGTGAGCACCCGCATGGAGATACTGCCTACCGGCATCGAACTGGAATGCTTTAGCGGCGGCGACGGGACGCGCTTTCGCGCGGCGCACGGTATCGCACCCGAGCGGCCGCTGATGCTGCATGTCGGGCGGGTGGCATTCGAAAAGAACATCGGATTCCTGTTGCGGGTGTTGTGTCACGTTCGTGCGTCGCATCCGGATGTGCTGTTCGTCATCGCCGGGGAGGGTCCGGCGCGGCAGGCTTTGCGCCGCGAGGCGCGGGACTTGGAGGTTCTGGACAATGTGATGTTCGTGGGCAACATGGATCGCGAGACGGGACTGCTTGATTGTTATCGGGCGGCCAACGTAAAGATATTTGCCTCCCGCACCGAGACGCAAGGCCTGGTATTGTTGGAGGCCATGGCCTTGGGGGTGCCGGTGGTGTCCACGGCGATCATGGGGACCAAGGATGTGCTGCAACCGGGATGCGGCGCGCAGGTGGTCGCGGAAGACGAAGAACAATTCGCGGCGGCCGTTGCACGCGTACTAGGCGATCGCGATCTGGCAAAACGGCTCAGTGACGCCGGCAAATCCTACGTTAGCTCGTGGTCCGCCCCCGCACTCGCCCAGCGTATGGAAAATCTGTATGGACGTCTCCTTGCCGATCAAAAGTCCCGTCCGGCGTTGCAAACGGAACCCTGAGACTAAACGAGCGTGACCGCATTGGCGCGCGTGCGGTGACGGATGTCGGAAAGATTTTTGCGGACTGCTTGCCTAAGTCCCTAAGAAGGCTACAATAGCGGCGATAACGCGGGCCGGCCGCGAATACGTGGATTGAATAGTAAGTATGCTGAAAAAAATTGAAACCGGGCTCGAAGGCCTTATCTTTACCAGCCGTTGGTTGCTTGCGCCATTCTATATAGGTTTGGTGGGCGCGGTGATCTTGCTCCTGGTCAAGTTCTGCCAAGAGTTCATTCACGTGGCTCCGCATATCCTGGTTTCTTCCGAAGGTGACGCCATCCTCGCGATACTGACGCTGGTGGATATGTCGTTGGTCGCCAATCTATTGCTCATCATCATTTTCAGCGGCTATGAAAATTTTGTCTCCAAGATCGATGCCGCCGGCCACGAAGACAAGCCGGAGTGGATGGGCAAGGTGGATTTTTCCGCCTTAAAGCTGAAACTCATCGCCTCCATCGTCGCTATTTCCGCGATCGAACTGCTCAAGGCCTTCGTCAATATGGAGAAAATACTGGCTCCCGAGTCGGGTTCGGGTGAAACAGTATTGCTGTGGAAGGTCATCATTCACGTCGTGCTGGTGATTTCCGGCGTGTTATTTGCCGTCATGGATAGGATCGCTGAGCCAAATGACGGGCATCATTGATTAAAAAATCATCGTCGTTAAGACAACTTTTCTTGATGCTCCTCGCTAATCAGGCCATGATTGCCGTGTTCGCCGACGAAGGAAGGTATGGCCGTCAATTTTATTATGTTTGCGGAACAAACGCATAGTATTCCGTAGAAAGCGCAGTGCATGATCGAGCACAACATGGTCATTCTGGCGGTGATCGTCGTTATCGGCATAGCCTGTCAATGGCTCGCCTGGTGGACCAGGCTGCCGGCGATTTTGTATTTGTTGTTGTCAGGATTATTTCTTGGACCGGTGACGGGCTTCATCCAACCCGATAGGCTGTTCGGCCAGCTGTTGTTTCCCATGGTATCGCTGGGCGTGGCGCTCATTCTTTTCGAGGGCAGCCTGACTTTGCGTCTCAGCGAGATCAAGGGCCAGGCCGGCGTGGTGCGCAATCTGGTGACCTATGGCGCGGTATTGAACGCCGCGATCATCGCCGCCGCCACCCATTTTATCGTGGGCTTTTCCTGGGAGCTGGCCTTGTTGTTCGGCGCCTTGGTGTCGGTGACGGGTCCTACGGTAATCATCCCCATGCTGCGTACCGTGCGCCCTATCGCCAGTCTCGCCAATATCCTGAGGTGGGAGGGGATCATCATCGATCCCTTGGGGGCCTTGATGGCGGTGTTGGTGTTCCAGTTCATCCTGTCGGGCAAGGATCATCAGGCGCTCATGGTGTTCGGCAAGATGATTTTAGTTGGCGGCCTGTCCGGCGCGGCCGCCGCTTATGGCTTGGCGACTTTGCTGCGTCGCCACTTTATTCCCGAGTATCTGCATAACGTTGTCACCTTGGCCTTGGTAGTGGGGGTGTTCACCCTCGCCAACACCTTGCAGCATGAATCCGGTCTTCTCTCCGTGACCGTGATGGGGATGATGCTGGGGAATATGAAAAACGTCCCCATAGAGGATATCCTTGATTTCAAGGAGAGCCTGAGCGTCCTGCTGATCTCTTTGTTGTTTATTGTGTTGGCGGCGCGGGTGAATTTTTCGCTGTTTATCCAGGTGGGCTGGGGCGCGCCGGTGCTGTTCCTGGTGATCTTGTTCATTGCGCGGCCGGCGATGGTGCTGGCTTCCGCCCTGGGATCGAAACTCAATTGGCGGGAGATGGCGCTGCTCAGTTGGATTGCGCCGCGCGGTATCGTGGCGGCGGCGGTGTCGGCGGTGTTCGCCCTGCGTTTGGATGAACTGGGCTACGAGGAGGCCAATCTCCTGGTGCCGCTCACCTTTATGGTAATCATCGGTAGCGTCGTGCTGCAAAGCGCCACGGCGCGGCCGTTGGCGAATTACTTGGGAGTATCGGAACCCGAGCCGTTGGGAGTGTTGATCGTCGGAGCCAATAGCGTATCGCGGGTTATCGCCAAGGCATTGACCGAAAAGGGATTCCGCGTGGTGATCGCGGATACCAGTTGGGACGACATCCGCGCCGCACGCATGGAGGGTATCGCCACTTATTACGGCAACGTAGTTTCGGAACATGCCGACCGCCATCTCGATTTGGTCGGTGTGGGACGATTGTTTGCCATGTCGCGCAGCTCGGCGCTCAATGCCTTGGCCTGTACCCGTTACAAGAACGAGTTCGGCGCCAATAATGTATATAGCCTGCAGAACTCGGAGGAAAAGGGGGCCTCGGAAAAGAAGATTATCGCCACCCACTACGCGGGTCAGCGCCTGTTCGGGGAGGGCGTCACCAATGCCATGTTGGCGAGCCTGGTCAGCAAGGGCGCGGAGATTCGCGGTACGCAACTGTCGGAGGAATTCGATTACGCCACGTATAAGGACAAATACGGCAAGGGGATCATACCGTTGTTCGCCCTGGACGAACGGGAGCGGTTGCGGGTCTTCACCGCGGACAGCAAACTCGAACCCATCCCCGGCTGGACCGTGGTCAGCCTGCTTCCCGCCGTTTCCAAGGAACAGCCACTTAGCGATCTCAATGCATCCGCTACCTCACCTGTTTAGCGAGATGGGCAATGAAGCTTAATAGGCAGCGCCGGAGAAGTGGAGATTGCGCTAGCGGACTTCACCGACTCGGCGTTGCCGGCAAGGACTTGCTAACATGGCGGACGTTTCAGCAATGATTTCCAAATCCGCCGCAATGAAATCCGTTTTTTTGTCATTACCGCGCACCGTGGTGGTCTTGGGCGGTGTGTCATTTTTTAATGATGCCGCCAGCGACATGCTGGCGCCGCTGCTGCCCTTATTCCTTACCGCCACCTTGGGCGCCGGCCCGGCGGTGGTGGGATTGATCGAAGGAGTGGCGGAGGCCACCGCCAGCATTCTTAAACTGGTTGCAGGCTGGTTGGCGGATCGCGGTTGGAATTCCAAGGGCTTGGTGGTGGGAGGCTACGGTCTTTCCAACGCAGCGCGGCCCTTGATCGGCTTCGCCTTCGGCTGGGCCGCGGTTTTGATCCTGCGTTTCCTCGATCGGGCTGGCAAGGGCCTGCGCACCGCGCCCCGCGACGCCATGATCGCCACCTCGGTGTCACCCGCCATTCGCGGTCGAGCCTTTGGATTTCACCGCGCCCTGGATCACAGCGGCGCCGTGCTCGGACCCTTGATGGCCTTCGCTTTATTGGAGACCGGCGTGCCGTTGCGCGACGTATTTTTTGCCTCCGTCATTCCTGGGTTATTAGTGATGATGTTGTTGATTTTCGGCCTGCCCGCCACCACGGCACCCAGCGTTACGGCGAGTGCGCCGCGCTTTGCATGGCGCGAATTGGACAGCCGCCTGAAGGGTTTGATCATTGCCGCCGCCGCCTTGGCCTTGGCCGCCGTGCCGGATGCCTTTCTGGTGTTGTGGATGCAGGCCCACGGCTTTGCAATCGCGTGGGTGCCGTTGCTGTGGGCGGCCATGCATGCGGTCAAAATGTTGGTCGTCATGCCTTTCGGCATGTTGTCCGATCGTATTGCGCGCCTGACGGTGGTGATCGGCGGTTGGAGTGCGCGGGTGGCGCTGTTGGTGTTTCTGGCCGTGTTGGGAGACGGGCTCCGGTCGGCGTGGATTTTGTTGCTGGTCTATGCGGCGGCGGTCGCTTCCACCGAAGGCGCGGAACGGGCCTTGATCGGCGACGTGGCGCCGGTGGAGAGTAAGGCCACCGCATTTGGGGCTTACTATATGCTGAGCGGACTGTGTGCTTTGCCGGGGGCGCTGGTGTTTGGCGCTCTGTGGCAGCTCGCGGGGATGACCACGGCCTTCCTGGTGGCGGCGGTACTCACGACCGTTTCCGCCGCGGCCTTGGCGGTGATGGTTCGCCGCGGGCTAGCGCTTCATTAATGCGAAGCATGCCGCAAACCTTTACCGGAGCAATTCTTAGCCGTTCAATTTCTTTTTCAGCATATCATTCAGTTGTTGCGGGTTGGCCTTGCCCTGACTGGCCTTCATGACTTGCCCGACGAAGAAGCCGAACAATTTATCCTTGCCGGCGCGATAGTCCGCCAGGTGTTGCGGATTATTGGCAAGCACTTCGTCTATGACCATTTCGATGGCGCCGCTGTCGGTGACTTGTTTCAGCCCGTGTTTCTCGATGATGGTGTCGGCGTCGCCTGCACCGTTCCACATGGCCTCGAACACCTGCTTGGCGATCTTGCCGGAGATAGTGTTGTCGGCGATGCGTTGCAGCATGCCGCCCAGCATGACGGCGCTCACCGAACTCTCGGTGATATCCATACCGTCCTTGTTCAAAGCGCCGAGCAAATCCCCCATCACCCAGTTGGCGGCGAGCTTGGGTTCGCCGCCGGAAGCCTTGACCACCGCCTCGTAATAATCCGCCAGCTCGCGGCTGGCGGTGAGCACGCTCGCGTCATAAAGCGGCAGACCGTACTCATGGTTGAAACGCTCGCGTTTCTCGTCGGGCAGTTCCGGCAGAGTGGTGCGCACCGTCTCGACGAAGGCGGTGTCGATCTCCAAGGGGAGCAGATCGGGATCGGGGAAATAACGGTAGTCGAAGGCCTCTTCCTTGGAACGCAGCGCGCGCGTCTCGTCTTTGTTGGCGTCATAGAGCCGCGTCTCCTGCGCCACCCGGCCGCCGGATTCCAGGATCTCGATTTGACGCTCGACCTCGAAGTTGATGGCGCGCTCCACGAAGCGGAAGGAGTTGAGATTTTTGACCTCGCAGCGTGTGCCGTAGCGGTGCTCGCCCTTGTGGCGCACCGAGACGTTGGCGTCGCAGCGGAACGACCCCTCCTGCATATTGCCGTCGCAAATCTCGAGATAGGTGACCAGAGTATGAATCTTCTTCATGTACGCCACCGCCTCTTTGGCGGAGCGCATATCGGGTTCGGAGACGATCTCCAATAGCGGCGTGCCGGCACGGTTGAGGTCGATGCCGGTCAGATCCTGAAAGTCTTCGTGCAGGGATTTGCCGGCGTCTTCTTCCAAGTGGGCGCGAGTGACGCCGATGGTCTTGGTCTCGCCGTTTTCCAACTCGATCTGAACTTGGCCGTGTTGCACCACCGGCAGTTCGTATTGGCTGATCTGATAGCCCTTGGGCAGATCGGGATAGAAATAATTCTTGCGCGCGAACACCGAACGCGGCGCCACCGTAGCCTTTACGGCGAGGCCGAACTTGGCCGCCATGCGCACGGCTTCCCCGTTCAATACCGGCAATACGCCGGGCAGGCCGAGATCTACGGCACAGGCCTGAGTATTGGGCGCCGCGCCATAAGCGGTGGAGGCGCCGGAGAATATCTTGCTCCGGGTGGCGAGCTGCGCATGGATCTCAAGACCGATGACCGTTTCCCATTCCATTGTTAACTCCAGAACAAAGCGCAAAGAGGAAAGAGCAAAGTTGAAGACGATTGAGCAAAAGACTGGCGATGGCCGCTTTCATCTTTGCTCTTTACTCTTTTATCTGCCTTTTTCATTCAAATCCTTCCGGACAACGCGCGTGCCAGTCGGTGGCCTGTTGGTAACGATGGGCGATGTTGAGCAGCCGAGCCTCGGCGAAATGATTGCCGATGAGCTGCAAACCGACCGGGCGTTTGCCCACGAAACCCGCCGGGATCGACACACCGGGCAACCCCGCCAGGTTGACGGCGATAGTATAGATGTCCGACAGATACATGGTGACCGGGTCGTCGACCTTTTCGCCGAGATCGAAGGCCACGGTGGGCGAGGCCGGTCCCATGATCACATCCACGTCTTTAAACGCCAGTCTGAAGTCTTCGCCGATGAGTTGCCGCAGTTGCTGCGCCTTGAGGTAATAGGCGTCGTAATAGCCCGCGGACAACACATAGGTGCCGACCATGATGCGGCGTTTGACCTCGGCGCCGAAACCCTCGCCCCGCGAGCGCTTGTACATATCTATAAGGTCCCGGGGGTCGGCGCAACGATGGCCGAAGCGCACGCCGTCGTAGCGCGCCAGGTTGGAGGAAGCCTCCGCCGGCGCCACCACATAATAGGTAGGCACGGCCAGCGCGGTATTGGGCAGTGAAATCTCCACCGCCTCCGCGCCCATGTTGCGGAATTCCCGAACGGCCGCCGCGATGATCTTGGCCACCTCGCCGTTTAAACCCTCGCCGAAATATTCCTTGGGCAGGCCGATCTTGAGTCCGGCGATGGAATCCTTGAGGGTGGCGGCATAATCGGGTACCGGCTCTTCCATGCTGGTGGAATCGCGGGAATCGAAGCCAGCCATGGCGCCGAGCAATAAGGCGCAGTCTTCCGCGGTTCGCGCCATGGGGCCGCCTTGATCCAAACTGGAGGCGAAGGCGATCATGCCGTAGCGCGACACCCGCCCGTAGGTGGGTTTGATGCCGGTGATGCCGCATAATGCCGCCGGTTGGCGGATGGATCCGCCGGTGTCGGTGCCGCTGGCGCCCGGCGCCAGCCGCGCCGCCACCGCCGCCGCCGAGCCGCCCGAGGAACCGCCCGGCACCGCCGCCGTGTCCCAGGGATTATGTACCGGTCCATAGTGGCTGGTCTCGTTGGATGAACCCATGGCGAATTCATCCATATTGGTCTTCCCCAACATCACGGTGCCCGCCGCTTTGAGATTGACCACGCAGCTGGCGTCGTAGGGGGCGATGAAGTTGTTCAACATTTTGGAACCGCAGGTAGTTTTTACCCCTTGGGTGCAGAAAATATCCTTGTGGGCAAAGGGGATGCCGGTGAGAGGGCCGGCCTCGCCTTGTTGAAGACGGCGATCGGCCTGTGCGGCGGCGTCCAGCGCCTGCTCTTCGGTTACCGTGATGAAGCTGTTGAGCCGGCCGTCCAGCTGGCGGATCCGGTCCAGGAAATGGCGGGTCAACTCTGTGCTGGAGTATTCCTTATTACGCAGACCTTGAGCGAGTTCGACGATGGTTCGATTATGCATTGCGCAACTATCCTAAAAACTCGATTAAAGTGCGAGGCCGCATCACTCGATAACCTTGGGCACCAGATACAAGCCCGCTTCCACTTGGGGTGCGATGGATTGGAACTGCTCCCGCTGGTCGGTCTCGGAGATTTCGTCGGCGCGCAGGCGTTGCCTGGCCTCCATGGGGTGCGCCATGGGAACCACGGTGCGGGTGTCCACACCGCTCATCTGTTCCACCATCTGGAGGATATTGGATAATTCGCGTACATAACGCGGAATATCTTCCTCGGTAACGGCCAGTCGCGCTAAATGGGCGATTTTTTCGATGTCGGAACGTTGTAGACTCATGGGATAGAGTGACTCCATGGCTATTCAAAAGAGCGCAACTTATCACACTTGGCAGCTTGCCCCAAACCCCCGCGGGTTGTTAAATTACACGCGGCCGCAGTATATGCCCCTTGATTGGCAAAGGGCAGGGAAGCCTAATCACCAATTTCTTGCCACAGGATAACCCATCTTTATGTTCTTCAAACGCTTCCGGGGATTATTTTCCAACGATCTGTCCATCGACCTGGGTACCGCGAATACGCTCATTTATGTTCGCGGTAAAGGTATCGTATTGAACGAACCGTCAGTAGTAGCGGTGCGCCAGGATCGCGGCCCGGGCGGACCCAAGGCCATCGCCGCCGTGGGCGCCGAGGCCAAGGCCATGATCGGCCGCACGCCCGGCAATATCACCGCGATTCGTCCGTTGAAGGACGGCGTGATTGCCGACTTCACCATCACCGAGAAGATGCTGCAGTTCTTCATCCATAAGGTGCATGAAACCCGTTTCTTCCATCCCAGTCCGCGCGTATTGATCTGCGTGCCCTGCGGGTCCACTCAGGTGGAACGGCGCGCCATCAAGGAATCCGCGGCGGGCGCCGGCGCGCGCGAAGTATATCTTATCGAAGAACCCATGGCAGCGGCCATCGGCGCCGGCATGCCGGTGAGCGAGGCGCGCGGTTCCATGGTGTTGGATATCGGCGGCGGCACCACCGAAGTGGCGATCATTTCGTTGAATGGCATCGTGTATTCCGCCTCGGTGCGTATCGGCGGCGACGGTTTCGACGAGGCCATCATCAACTATGTGCGGCGCAATTACGGTACCCTGATAGGCGAATCTACGGCGGAGAAGATCAAACATGAGATCGGTTCCGCCTATCCCGCCAAAGAGGTGCGCGAATTGGAAGTAAAGGGCCGCAATCTCTCCGAGGGCGTGCCGCGCAGTTTTAAGCTGAACAGCAATGAAATCCTGGAGGCGTTGCAGGATCCGCTGTCCGGTATCGTCGGCGCGGTGAAGACCGCGCTGGAACAGACGCCGCCGGATCTCGGCGCCGATATCGCCGAGCGCGGAATGGTGTTGACCGGCGGCGGCGCCTTGCTGCGCGACTTGGATCGCTTGTTGACCGAGGAGACCGGTTTGCCGGTGGTGGTGGCCGAAGATCCCCTCACCTGCGTGGCGCGCGGCGGCGGTAAGGCGCTGGAGATGATCGACGAAGGCGGTGGCGACGTTTTTGTGGTTGACTAAAAGGAGAGGCGGCTCTGAAGCATGGGACAAAGGGGCTGCCAATTTGCCGATGAGCGTGCCATGGCGATAGGGGCGGCCATCGTGCCATGGGTAGCCTTCGGGGGAACGTTCCATTAAACCGTTATTCATTCGCGGGCCGTCCGAGAATATCCGTCTATTGGTGTTCGTGATCGCGTCATTGGTACTGATGACCGTCGATCATCGCCAGCACCATTTGGAAAGCGTGCGAGCCGCGTTGTCTCTGGTGTTATCGCCGCTCCAGTATCTATTGACCGTGCCCATCGGCGCAGGCCATTGGTTGGGCGAGGCGATGACCAGTCGCGAGGCGTTGGAGGAACAAAACGCCGAACTGCGCTCCGCGCAGCTGTTGCAGAGCGCCCGTCTGCAAAAAATGGCGGCACTGGAGGCGGAGAATTCGCGCCTGAGGACTTTGTTGGATTCTTCATTCAAGGTCGGGGAACACGTCCTGGTGGCGGAACTGCTGGAGGTGGATTTCGATCCATTTTCCCAGGATATTGTGATCAATAAAGGCAGCCAAAACGGCGTGGCAGCCGGTCAACCCATCGTTGACGCCGATGGGGTGATGGGCCAAGTGGTCCATGTTGCCCCGTATACCAGCACCGCGATGTTGATCACCGATTCCAGCCACGCCATTCCCGTGGCGGATAACCGCAACGGTTTGCGCGCCATCGCCATGGGCACCGGTTCGGCGGATCATGTGGAAATCCCCAATCTGCCGCTCAATGCCGATATTAAAGAGGGCGATCTGCTGGTGACATCGGGTTTGGGGGGACGGTTTCCGCCGGGTTATCCGGTGGCGATCGTGGAGACGGTGAAACGCAACCCCGGGCAAGCCTTCTCCGAGGTGACGGCACGGCCTACAGCGCGTCTGGAACAGAGTCGCGAGGTGTTGTTGGTGCGGACGACGCCGACGGAAGAGAAGCTTGTCGCCTGCGACCCCGAGCAAGGACCCTGCCCGCCCGTTGCGGATCAAGCGCCGGCAAACACCGGCAAGGGGCGCTGATCATGATACTGGCGGCGCGCCATAACGGTTGGGTCGTGGTTATCACCTTTGTCATAGCCCTATTGCTGGAAATCATGCCTCTGCCCGGGGCGGTCGCTATATTCCGCCCGGAATTTCCGGCGATGGTGTTGATCTATTGGTGTTTGGCCCTGCCGCAACGTGTAGGTGTAGGTATCGGTTGGTCGGTGGGCCTGGTATTGGATGTGCTGCGCGGCGCCTTATTGGGGCAACATGCCCTGGGGTATGCGGTGATTTCCTATCTCGCCCTGAAACTTCATCGGCGGATCCGGGTCTTTCCTTTGTGGCAACAGGCATTGAGCGTCATGGTGTTTATTGCGATTCATCAACTGTTGGTTTTGTGGGTGTTGGGGATGATCGGCCGGTCGCAGGGCACGTTCAGTTACTGGCTGCCGAGTCTCTCCAGCGCCGTTTTATGGCCGTGGACGTTCGAAGGTCTGCGCGGCGTTCGCCGCCGTTTCCGCGTGACCTGATCTTAGTTCCATGGCCGAGCGTACCCCCCTAAAGGATCATTTGCGAGAGACGCACTACTTCACCAGCCGGGCCTTAGCGGCCCTCGTGTGTGTCGGCATATTGATGGGGGTGGTGGTAGTGCGGCTGGTATATTTGCAGATCATCGGCCATGAGCATTACAGCACCCTTTCCGAAAAGAATCGCGTCAATATCGTTCCCGTGCCCCCTACCCGCGGTTTGATCTATGACCGTAACGGCGTGTTGATGGCGCAGAACGTTCCGTCCTTCAGCCTGGAGATTGTTCCAGAGCAGACGGAAAATTTGAACGCTACCCTCGCCGACTTATCCAAATTAATCGCGGTGACCGACGACGATCTGGATAGTTTCCGCGAGCGCCTGGATCAGAAACGCCCCTTTGAATCCATTCCCCTGCGCTTTCGTTTGAGCGAAGAGGAGGTAGCGCGTTTCGCCATCAACCGCTATCGTTTTCCGGGTGTGGATATCCATGCGCGTTTGAGCCGCGATTATCCCTTCGGCAAGCTATCCTCTCATGTCTTGGGTAATGTGGGGCGGATCAATGAGACCGAGTTGAATGAGCTAGATTCCTCTAATTACAGCGGGACGACTCATGTGGGCAAGAACGGCGTGGAGAAGTCCTACGAGAGTCTCTTGCACGGTACGGTCGGTTATCAGCATGAGGAGACCAATGCCAGCGGGCGGGTACTGCGGGTGTTGCAGCGAATTGCGCCTATACCAGGTCAGAACATTTATTTGACCATCGATATGGATTTACAAACGGTCGCCGAAATGAGTTTGGAGGGTAAACGCGGCGCTCTGGTGGCGCTGAATCCCAAAACCGGGGAGGTGTTGGCATTGGTCAGCGTGCCGGAGGCCGACCCCAATCTCTTCGTCAACGGTATCAGCACTCAGCAGTATAAGTCCTTGCAGGACGACCCCGATCAGCCCTTATTCAATCGTGTCCTCTCCGGCCAATATCCGCCGGGTTCGACGATAAAGCCATTTTTAGCGCTGGCCGGATTGGAGTTTAAAGAGGTAACCCCCGCCACCCAGCTCTTTTGCCCGGGTTGGTATTCTTTGCCCGGCGATACCCACCGTTACCGCGATTGGAAAAGAGAGGGACATGGTGAAATGGATGTGAATTCGGCCATCGTGCATTCCTGCGACGTATATTTTTATCAGTTGGCCCGTGTGCTCGGCATCGATCGCATCAACAAATACCTGGGTTATTTCGGCCTAGGCCGGAAGACCGGCATAGATCTGCCGGGCGAGCAGACGGGATTATTGCCTTCCCGCGAGTGGAAGCGTGCGACGCGGCGTGAGGTCTGGTTTCCGGGCGAGACGTTGATCACCGGCATCGGCCAGGGCTACACTCTGGTCACGCCTTTGCAATTGGCGGAGGCCACGGCTATTCTTGCCGATCGCGGCACTATCCTCCGGCCCCGTATTCTCTATGCGACGCAGCGCGTCGGCAGCAGTGAACTCCTTCCCCAGCCGTCCATTCCGCAGGGTAAGGTTCCGATCGCCGATCCGGCCAATTGGGATACCGTCATCGCGGCCATGGGAGATGTGGTGAATACGCCGGAAGGCACGGCCTATGGCATCAGCCGCGGCGCGACTTACCGCATCGCGGGCAAGACCGGTACTGCTCAGGTGTTCGGCGTCAAGCAAAATGAAAGATACAAAAAGGCGGAGGTTGAAGAACGACTACAGGACCACGCCTTGTTCATTGCCTTCGCTCCGGCGGATGACCCGGAGATCGTCGTGGCGGTTATCGTGGAAAACGGCGGACACGGAGGCAGCGCGGCGGCACCCATCGCGCGGGCAGTGATGGATCGTTATTTTTTTTCGAAACCGACGTTATGACATGTCCATAGACTCACAACAGTTTCGCTGGTTTGAGCGCCGCAGTCGCGGCCCCTTGGCCAGGAGTCTGCACCTGGATGTTCCTCTTGCGGTGGGGTTACTGCTGCTCTCCGCGGTCGGCTTGATAGTGCTGTACAGCGCCAGTGGGCAAAATACCGACGTCATTATCCGCCAGGTCATCCGCTTGGCGGCGGGGTTTACCATATTACTGGTGTTGGCGCAGATTCCACCGCTACATGTGGCGCGTTGGACGCCTTGGCTGTATGGCGTCGGACTGTTCTTGTTGGTGGCGGTGCTGGTAATGGGGGAGATCGGCAAGGGCGCCCAACGCTGGCTGGACTTTGGCGTGGTGCGCTTCCAACCCTCGGAGATCATGAAGGTCGCCGTACCCATGATGGTGGCATGGTATCTGGCGGAAAACCCCCTGCCGCCCAGCCGCAAAGCCTTGATAGTCGCAAGTCTCATGATTGTGATTCCGACCTTCTTGATCATCCGCCAGCCGGATTTAGGTACGGCCTTGGTGGTGGCGAGTTCGGGCCTTTTCGTCCTGTTGTTTTCCGGCGTTTCTTGGCGTTTGGTTATTACGGTAGTGGGTGCTTTGAGCGCAACCGCTCCGGTGTTGTGGCATTTCCTGCGCGATTATCAGAAGCAGCGTGTGATCACCTTTCTCAATCCGGAGAACGATCCATTGGGCGCCGGCTATCACATTATTCAGTCCAAGATCGCCATCGGTTCGGGCGGGCTGTATGGCAAGGGCTGGCTGAACGGCACCCAGGCGCATCTGGACTTTTTGCCGGAGCGTTCCACGGATTTTATTTTTGCGGTGCTGGCTGAGGAATTCGGATTAATCGGGATATTGATCTTGCTGGCGCTGTATTATTTCGTAGTGGCGCGCGGGCTGTACATCGCCACTCAGGCGCAGAGCAGTTTCAATCGCTTGGTAGCGGGAAGTTTGATTTTGACCTTCTTCGTCTACGTGTTCGTTAATATTGGCATGGTCACCGGATTGCTGCCGGTGGTGGGTTTGCCCCTGCCCCTGGTGAGTTACGGCGGTACGTCCTTGGTGACCATGATGGCGGCTTTCGGTATTCTGATGTCCATTCATACTCATCGCAGGCTGCTGTCGAGTTAAAGCAGGTAGTTTTAATGAAGCATTGGCGGATTACGGCGGTTGTTGCAATGTTGTTGGTGGCCTGCAGCAGCGCGCCCACGATTGCGGAATTGTCCGAGCGCGACGCTATGCGAGACTTCATCGCGGAGATGGCGCAACGCCACGGTTTCGATCGTGTCCAGCTGGAGGCCTGGCTCAAACAGGCGCGCATTCGCAGCGATATCATCGATGCGATTTCCCGGCCGGCCGAGAGCAAACCCTGGTACGAATATCGCCCCATTTTCTTACAACCTTCGCGCATCGAAGGCGGAGTGGCATTCTGGAATGAGAATGCCAATGTACTACAGCGGGCGGAGGAAGTTTACGGCGTGCCGCCCCAGATCATTACCGCCATCCTCGGCGTGGAGACCCGCTATGGGAGCCGTCAGGGCGGATACAAGGTTATGGACTCCTTGGTGACGCTGGCCTTTAATTACCCGCCGCGCGCCGCGTTCTTCAAGGATGAATTGGAGCAATATCTGCTACTGACTCGGGAAGAGGGCATCGATCCCCTGTCCATGAACGGTTCTTATGCGGGCGCCATGGGGGAAGTTCAATTTATTCCCAGCAGCTACCGCCATTATGCGGTTGATTTCGACGGTGACGGCAAACGGGATTTGTGGAACAACAATGCGGATGCCATCGGCAGCGTCGCCAACTACTTCAAAGAACATGGTTGGGAGCGGGGCGGTTCGGTAGCGGTGGCGGCGACAGTGAGCGGTGAAAGCTATCGGACGTTGATAACCAAAGGCCTCAAGCCGACAGTGAAAATCGCGGAGATGGAGAGACTGGGGGTAAAACCGGCGGGATCCTTGGCCGACGATAAATTGGCCGCTCTAATAGAGCTGGAACAGAAGGATGCCGCCGAGTATTGGGTCGGCTTGCAAAATTTCTATACAATTACCCGCTATAACCATAGCCCCTTGTATGCGATGGCGGTTTACCAATTGAGCGAAGAGATCCGCGTACTGCATGAGCGGCAGTTGGCGCAGGGCGAGCAATCCGGGCGGTAGGCATGGTAGCGGCGCGTATTTCCGATTCGGATAATGGACGATATGCGGTATGGCGCGCCTGGTGTGCCGTCATTTTGTTCCCGATCCTAGTCTCATGCGGCAGCATGCCGGCTTCGCGCGGTTGGGGCGGTGGCGCCGAAGACGGTCCTCCTCCTATCCCGGTGGATGTTTCAATGGTGCCCGATGCCGTACCGCGTATTGAAGCGCGCAGCCCCTACGGCAATCCCACCTTCTATGAAGTGGATGGCCAACGCTATTATGTAATGGCCAGCAGTGCCGGCTATGTGGAACGCGGCATCGCCTCCTGGTACGGGACTAAATTTCATGGGCAGCGCACCTCCAGCGGCGAACTATACGACATGAATGCCATGACGGCGGCCCATCCTACTTTGCCCATCCCCACCTATGTAGAAGTCACCAACCTGCGCAACGGCCGCAAGGTGATCGTCAAGGTTAATGATCGCGGACCCTTCCGGCACAATCGCCTTATCGATCTTTCCTATATGGCCGCGGCCAAATTAGGAATCATCGCCGAGGGCACGGGGTTAGTGGAGGTGCGGGCCATCGATCCGGCCGCCTACGGAGTTGCGGCCGGGACGGCAGCGGTCGGTGGCGCTGCGACGCGCGATGCCGCCGATCTCTACTTGCAGGTGGGCGCCTTCACCGACCGCATTAACGCCGAGCGCCTGTCGCAACGGGTAATTTCGCTAAGTCCCGGCATCGGCATCCGGATCAGCGAGGGCGCGGCCGATAAGGTCCGCAGCCCGATTTATCGTGTGCGTATCGGGCCGCTCACCGTTGGGGAGATGGATAGCCTCTCGCGCAAATTGACCGATATCGGCGTCGTCGATTCCCACGTAGTCATCAATTAAACGGACAAATACCAAGCGGGGCTGCAAATTGCGGGGAGGCGCGTTAGAATAAGCGGGATTTTGCCTGCTCTTCTCGCCGATTATCAAACCTTAACCATGGCTGTGGTGATCAAGTAATAAGGTAGCTGCCTGTGAACACTATTTTTAGTATGAAGTTATCTTTCAAGGGAATGCTGCGCGCACTAGTTGCCGTAGTTGCCGGTATGGCGTCCTTACAGGCCATTGCGGTCGTGCCGCCGCCCCCGGTCGCGGCGCGCGCCTATCTTTTGCTGGATTTTAACAGCGGCCAAGTGTTGGCGGAGTCCAAGGCCGATGAACGCATGGAACCCGCCAGTCTGACCAAATTGATGACCTCCTATGTTATTTACAAAGAGATGCAAGGCGGGCGCATCAAGCCCGATGACATGGTGACTATCAGCGAGCGCGCTTGGCGTATGGAAGGTTCGCGCAGCTTCGTGCCGGTGGGCAAGCAGGTATCGGTGAAAGATCTGCTCAAGGGCATGATCGTGCAATCGGGCAACGATGCTACGGTGGCTTTGGCGGAGCATGTCGGCGGCAGCGAAGAAGTGTTCGTTTCGATGATGAATCAAGAGGCGCAGCGTTTAGGTCTTACCGGTACCCATTATATGGACAGTACCGGCATGCCCAATCCCGAGCACTATACGACCGCGCGCGATTTGGCTGTCTTGACCCGAGCCATAATCCGCGACTTCCCCGATCATTATCAGCTGTTCTCCATGAAAGAGTTCACCTACAACGGCATTACCCAGCGTAATCGCAATATGCTGTTGTGGCGCGACAAAAGCGTGGACGGCGTCAAAACAGGCCATACCGAATCGGCGGGTTATTGTCTGGTGGCCTCGGCCCTGCAGGGCAATATGCGCTTGATCTCCGTGGTGTTGGGCGCCGCCAGCGAGAATGCGCGGGCCGATGAGAGTCAGAAATTACTTAGCTATGGTTTTCGCTTTTATGAAACTCATCGCCTCTACGGCGCCGATCAAGCCCTGTCCACCGCGCGCGTTTGGAAGGGTGAGACGGAGAGTTTGCCGCTGGGCTTGCAGCAGGATCTGTATATCACCGTTCCGCGCGGACAATACGACAAACTCAATGCCGCGCTGAAGGTTCAACAACCTATCATCGCGCCTGCTAACAAGGGCGTCCCTTACGGTAGTCTGAATATCAGCCTCGACGGACAAACCGTGGTAGCGAGGCCGCTGGTCGCGCTTCATGGCGTGGCGGAGGGTGGGTTTTTTCAGCGGGCGGTGGACGATATCAGGCTGTGGTTTGAATAGGGCGCAAAAATCTTATGTCGATCGTGTATCTCAACGGCAGGTATTTGCCTATCGAACAGGCCACTGTGCCGGTTATGGATCGAGGCTTTATCTTCGGCGACGGAGTGTATGAGGTTATCCCTGTCTATGGCGGCCGTCTATTCCGCCTCGATCAGCATCTCGAACGCTTGGCACGCAGCAGTGCGGAGATCCGATTAGCCGATCCGTTGTCACCGGCCGAGTGGCGGCGCTGTTTGCGGGAAGTGGTGTCACGCAACGGTCACGGCGACCAATCCGTGTATGTACAAATTACCCGAGGCGCCGCGCCGCGCGATCACGCCTTTCCCAAGGATGTCCAGCCTACCGTTTTTATCTCCAGCAGTCCCTTGAAACCGCTGCCGGCGGAGTTGGCGGAGCACGGAGTGGCCGCCATTACCTTGGAGGATATCCGTTGGCAGCGTTGCGACATCAAGGCCATCACCTTATTGGCCAATATCCTGTTGCGGCAGCAGGCCATCGATCAGGGCGCGGTCGAGGCGATTTTGGTGCGGGATGGTCTGGCTAACGAAGGCGCGGCAAGCAATCTGTTTATCGTCAGGAACGGTACGCTGGTGACGCCGCCCAAGGGCCCCTATTTGCTGCCTGGAATAACCCGTGATTTGATTTTGGAGCTGGCGGCGGCGCAAGACATGCCCCATCGCGAAGCAAGTATTTCAGTCGCCGATCTGGAAAGCGCCGAAGAAGTGTGGCTGACCAGTTCGACGCGCGAGATCCTGCCAGTCACTAAACTGGATGGACGACGCGTCGGCAACGGCAAACCCGGCCTCTTGTGGCGGCGCATGATGGCAGTGTATCAGGACTATAAACAATTGGTGCGCGAGCGGGGCGAGGCCCCTGCGCATTAGGCGAGGTCTTCTATGTCCGCCGCCGCTCAATCAGCGCTGCAATTTCCCTGTCTTTTTCCCATTAAGGCCATGGGTAAAGCGACGGAGACTTTCGACACCCTCGTTGTGAGTATCGTGCGGCGCCATGCCCCGGATTTCGGCGAGGCGGCGGTGGCGGTGCGGCCCAGCGCGGGGGGGAAATATCTGGCGGTGACTGTTACCGTCCACGTCCAGAGCCGGGAACAACTGGACGCCATTTACCACGACCTGGTAGCTTGTGAACAGGTGCTATTCGCCCTATGAATGCGCAGCCGATGCGGCTGATGGTGAAGGAATTGGGCCGCCGAGATTATATTCCGGTGTGGCGCGCCATGCAGTCATTTACCGACAACCGCGGCGAAGAAACTTGCGACGAATTATGGCTGGTGGAACATCCGCCGGTGTTTACCATGGGGCTCAACGGCAAACATGAACATCTTTTGCATCCCCACGGTGATATCCCAGTGGTGCAGGTCGATCGCGGCGGGCAGGTGACCTATCATGGCCCCGGCCAAATCGTCGCCTATGTCTTGCTGGATTTGCGCCGTCTGGGCCTGGGACCGCGGCAATTGGTGACGGCGTTGGAGCTGGGCGTGATCGCATTCTTATCCGAGTTTGGGCTTGATGCCATGGGTCGCCGCGATGCGCCGGGCGTGTACGTGGGCGGCGCCAAGATCGCCGCCTTGGGGCTGCGGGTACGGCGGGGTTGCTGCTATCATGGGCTCAGCCTTAACGTAGCCATGGATTTGGAGCCGTTTTCACGCATCAATCCCTGCGGTTATCCAGGTTTGCAAGTGACTCAATTGCTTGATCTGGCCAAGCCTGGCAAGCAATTGCGGCAAGGAAGGCAACTGGCTCGCCGTTTGGCCGATAAGCTTGCAGGGCAACTGCGTTTGCAAGCGGTGTGGGCCGAGGGGGAGCAAACTTCGGCCGTTCCCTGATTAACGAGCGGTAGCAGAGGAGCTTATGTGTCATCGATGAAAAAAAGACCGGCGGCCGGTACGGTGCGCGAACGTGGCGCGGCCAAGGTGGCGCGTATCCCCGTCAAGATCGAGCCTACCGTGGAATTCCTGCGCAAGCCGCAATGGATACGCGCCAAGGCGCCGACCTCGCCGGAGGTGTCGCGATTAAAGTCGGTATTGCGCAACCACCGGCTCCATACCGTCTGCGAAGAGGCCTCTTGCCCCAATCTCGGCGAATGTTTCAGTCATGGCACCGCCACCTTCATGATCATGGGCGATATCTGTACCCGGCGTTGCCCGTTTTGCGATGTAGCCCACGGCCGTCCCGCCATCCTGGATGCGGAGGAGCCCGCCAACCTGGCCAAGACCATCGCTGCCATGGGACTGCGTTATGTGGTTATCACTTCCGTCGATCGCGATGATCTGCGCGATGGCGGCGCGGGACACTTCAAGGCCTGTATTGAGGCCGTACGCCGCCAGTCGCCGCCTACCAAGATCGAGATATTGGTCCCCGATTTTCGCGGGCGGCTTGATGCGGCGCTGGAGATTTTGGTTCAGTCGCCGCCCGATGTCTTCAATCACAATCTGGAGACCGTGCCGCGTTTATACAAGCCGGTGCGGCCGGGAGCCGACTATGCGGGCTCGCTTGCCCTGTTGCGGCGTTTTAAGGAGAGGCATCCCCGCATTCCGACAAAGTCAGGCGTGATGTTGGGTCTGGGTGAGACACGCGAGGAGATCCAAAAAGTTATGGTTGATCTCCGGGCGCATGGCTGTGACATGCTGACCATAGGTCAATATCTTCAACCCAGCCGTCACCACCTGCCGGTAGTGAGATATGTGTTGCCGCAGGAATTTGCCGAGCTGGGAGAATGGGCCAAGGGTTTGGGTTTCACCAATGTGGCTAGCGGTCCCATGGTGCGTTCTTCTTATCACGCGGACCTGCAGGCGGCCGGACAACTGGTTTCTTAGGAATTGGTGCCGGGGGATTGCGCGGCCGGTTATCGGGATTACTCCCCGCGTGTTGAGATGACCTTATAATTCAGGATAACTTGCCCGCGGGGCGCGGGAACCGATTTGAAATAAATCCGCTCATGGAAGTCGCGCGCCTGTCCTGGCGGGATAGCAGGTTTCAGGGTGACATCGGTTTGATTGATGATCTCGCAGTGCTCCTTTATGCAATCCTCCATGGAGGCCTGGATACGCAGCTCCACCAAGGTGAAGTTTTGCGAATGATTGCGGATCCGGCCACTGATCTCCTTGGCGCCGCGTACGCCATCGGATAAGCGCATGTCGACCAGTTCCACTTCGGAGACGGAAATTCGTTGCTTGGAGAGCGCCAGTTCATGGTCCTGATACCAGGCCAAAGATCCTATGATGCCGATGATGGTGGCGCCGGCAAGCGGCAGGGCGCGACTTATATTTTTGTTGGTGATTGCCAAGGCGAGCAATACCACCACTAAGATTAAGCCGAGTAAGCCCCAGATCATGCTCTACCTTTCAACGGGCAACCAGATTGATTTGTGCGAGCGGGAATAACAATCTCGCGCGGTGCGTAGCTATAGATTATGACAGGAACGGAATACAAGCATAAACATAACCCCCGATATATGCTTGTGCAGCCAAACACGCAACGTCGGCCGGCATCTAAATATAGAAATTTATCCCGCGAGTTTGCTGCCGGTCTCGGCAGAGCCTGGTTCGCGCACGCCGCCCATGGGCGCGCCTTTCACGGTGATCGCGGGTGTCGAGCAAGGTCGGCTGACGTCGGGCGCGTCTCTCCGACCCCCCGCGACGTTCGCTGTGGCGGCGCTCTGCAGGGTTTACTTCGGAAACGTAGGGCCTGGGAGGTCGCTGCGGATTTACCCCGGAACCAGCAGTCAGCGGTGATATTGGCGGCGTGTCGCTTCTAGCGGCATTGGCCCCCTGAAGTCGCATTATGCCTTGGTCGTCGCGCGGCAAGTTGATCACGGACACGGCTCTTGTTCCATTTAACGCCTAACTTATTGTTATTATAATAAAAGATTGCAATTCGTCAAGAAATAATTGCGGGACGATCAGTCGCTTTAGGCGCGGATTATACGGGGAATAACTCGTATTTGCTTATCCTGTGAGTAATTGCACCTCGTCGGGAATCTCGATCTCCACCGCGATGGGGAGGTGGTCAGATAAGGCATGCTGAATTACCTGCAAATTGGAAATCTTCAAGGACGGCGATACTAATATGTGATCGATGTTGCGATACGGACGCCAGCTGGGGAAGGTGTGCAGGCCTTGTGCCGGTTCACATAAATTCGATTTACTGAGCAAGATATCCATCTCGCGACTCTCAGGGACACAGTTGAAATCCCCCATTACTACCGCATGTTCATAATCGCTAATCAGGTCGCTGATGAAATCAAACTGTCTAATTCTGGCGCGCTTTCCCAGCGCCAGATGTACCAGCAATACGGCCAGTGGCGACGCGCTGTGACCCAACTCAACCAATATGGCGCCGCGTCCCGGAATCAGTCCCGGTAGTTTATGCTGAGCGATGAGGTTGGGTCGGAGCTTACTCAACAGGCCGTTGCTGTGCTGGGCGAATTTCCCCAAATCCCGGTTGGTCTGGTGGCACCAAAAGGGGAAATGGCCGTGTCGGGCCAAGTATTCCACTTGGTTGACGAAATAACTGCGCATGCTGCCAGAGTCGGCTTCCTGTATCGCCACCAGGTCATAATTGGCGGCGAGTCGGGCAATGCGGTCCAGATTGTCAAAGCTGGAGGGATGAGGCAGGACGTGTTTCCAGCTGCGGGTCAAATAATGATGGGGCCGGGTGGAGGCGATGGCTGCCTGGATGTTATAACTCAGCAGCCGTAATGAACTTTTGGCGCTTCCGTGTTGAGGTTCATTACCTGGAGTTTCTTTACTGTCTAACGTCACGGGGCTTCCAGTCATAGCTGAAATATTGCTTCGCCGAGCTTGGCGGTTAATTTGAAGTTCTCAGTATAATCGACCGGACAGTCTATTATGTTAACCCTGTTGTTGCTCAGGGTTTCCTGCAGTATAGGCATCAACTCGGAGGCGTGATTGACCCGATAGCCATTGGCGCCGAATGATTCCGCGTATTTTACGAAATCCGGATTGTTAAACCGCACATAGGCGTGGCGACCGTAGATACTCATTTGTTTCCATTCGATCAGGCCGTAGGCGCCGTCGTTCCAGATCAGTACCACTAAAGGGATATTGAAGCGGATTGCCGTCTCGATTTCCTGCGAGTTCATCATAAATCCGGCATCGCCGGTGACCGCCACCACCCGCCGCTGGGGATGCGCGAGCCGCGCCGCTACTGCCCCCGGCACCGCAATGCCCATGCTGGCGAAGCCATTGGAGATGATACAGGTGTTGGGGTGTTCGCAGCGAAACATGCGCGCCATCCAGAGTTTGTGCGCGCCCACGTCGCATACCACGATGTCTTCCAGGTCCATGGCGGTGCGCAAGTCCCAGATGATCTTTTGCGGCTTCATGGGAAAGGCCATGTCGTCCTTATGACAATTCATGTCTTCGATGAGGGCATCGCGCAGCGGGCGCAGGGGATGGCCTTGTTGCGGGGTCGTCCGCTCGGAAATCTGCGAAAGGCTGTGGCGAATGTCGCCCACTACCCCGACTTCCACCACATAGCTGGTGTCCACTTCGGCGGGGGCGGTGTCGACGTGGATGATCTTACGGTCACAGGTGGGATGCCACAGCCGAGGATGGTATTCCACCAGATCGTAGCCGACGCACAGGATGACATCGGCCTTGTCGAAGCCGGTATTGACGTAATCGTGGGCCTGCAGACCGACACTGCCTAGGGCCATGGGATGTTTGAAGGGAACCGCTCCCTTCGCCATGAAAGTATTGGCCACCGGGATATTGAGCTTAGCGGCGAAGTCGGCGAGTTGTCTCCAGGCTTTGGCGCGGATCACGCCGTTGCCCGCTAGGATGATGGGGTTGCGTGCCTCGGAGAGCAGCTGTGCCGCCGCCGCGACCCGGTCGTCGGCGGGCTCCGGCATCGTAGGTTGCTGGGCGCGCAGCGGTGCGGACTCGATGTCCATGCTGGCGAGGTTTTCCGGCAATTCGATGAAGCAGGCGCCGGTCTTTTCGGTTTGCGCCAGTTTGAAGGCCTTGCGTATCACCTCCGGCACCACGTTGGGCGTCAGCACCCGCGAGGAATATTTGGTCACCGGTGCGAAGATATGCTGCAAATCCAACACCTGATGCGATTCCTTGTGCAGGCGATTGGTATCCGCCTGACCGGCGATGGCCACCAGCGGCGCATGATCCATGTTGGCATCGGCGACTCCGGTAATGAGGTTGGTGGCGCCGGGGCCCAGAGTCGACATGCAGACGCCAGCCCGCCAAGTCACGCGCCCATAGACATCGGCCATGAACGCCGCCCCTTGTTCATGACGGGTGGTGACGAATTGAATGGGAGAATCCAGCAGGGCGTCCATCAGGGCGAGGGTCTCCTCGCCCGGAATACCGAAGATATATTCCACACCCTCGTTTTCCAGGCATTTGATGAACAACTCGGCGGCTTTCATGGCGAGGGGGCGCCCCTGGTTATCTTATATTCCTCATACATTCCCAAATCCTACCCCTTGTTTGCCGCGCGTTCCTTATCTATCAAATAATCAATGATCTTTATCATCGTATTGAAATTGCCGTCGGTATTGTCGGGATTGAGGATATACTTGCCATTGACCACCACCGAGGGCGTGGCCTGAGCCTGGTAGCGGCGGCTCATTTCCCGCGCGTTGCGCACCTTGGTATCCACCCAGAAGGAATTGAATGTCTTGCGGAAGTCATCATTGCTGACGCCCTGCTCGGCGAAAAATTCCATGATGCGCTCCTCGCTGTCCATCCTGCGTTTCTGGGCATGAATGGCGTCGAACAGCGGCTGATGAGTGCGCTCGGTGATGCCCAGGGCCTCCGCCGTATAGTAGGCCCTGGCCAACAATGCCCAATTTTCGCCCAGGATGGCCGGCATGCGGCGGTATTCCACATCGGCTGGTTTGTCTTTTAGCCAGCGCTCTATATACGGTTGAAAGCGGTAGCAATGAGGGCAGCCGTACCAGAACAGTTCCACCACCTCGATCTTGCCTTTGGCCTCGGTGGGCTGGGCCGGGATAATGCGTTGGTAGTCGCGTCCCTCTTCATAGGTGGCCGCCTGAGCACATAGGGGAAAGAGCAGCAGTAACAGCAGATAACGCGCGACGTTTTTCATGGATACCTCACCTTTGGATGACTAGTGGAATGACCTGCGTTGTTGAGCTTAGAGATGGATTGGCGATATTTGTTGCGAAACCTTGCCGATTGTCATTGGAAACCCTGATAATGAAACGCCTCCATGGCCTGGGTCGGTGGCAAGACTCTAGCCTATGCAACTCACGAAGGTAGCGCAATACTTATGTGCCTGGTGGTTCACGCTGGCCTTGGGAGGAGCGAAGGCCATGGCCTACCTGGATGACGATCAATAACGGAGTTTTTATCCATGACGGGAAAAAGAGCCAAACTCACCCAGTTTCTCAATCAACAATATTTGTGCGCGTCCCTTACAGTAAAAGAGGTGGAGACCCTCTTGGATTACACTGAACTGGTTGAAGTGAAGAAGGACCAGATCATCGCCGATATCGGCGAAGTGGGCGAGGCCCTGTTTTTTGTAATTCAGGGCGAGGCCGCCTTGCTGCATGACGACAGCGGCAGCGAGATTGAGGTTGGGCGTATGATGGAAGGTGAGTTGATGGGGGAGATGTCTTTTTTCGATCGCCATCCGCGGTCATTGCGGATGCGCGCCCTTAGCCCGGAGACACAGTTGTTGAAGATGCCGCGGCTTATGTATCAGCGTCTGCGGGTGGAGCATCCTTATATCGCGGTGAATCTGCTTGAGCATGCCATAATCAGCCTGGACCGCCTGGTGCGGCGGGTCTGCAAAGATGAGGCGACGCTGGCGTGCTATATCTACGGTGCCGGTAAAAGATAATAATGTGACCGTCGCCAAGGGCGGGCTCGCGGGACCGCTATCCGCGGCGGCCATAGCATTGCGCAAGGCCCGGTTTTTATTGGGTGCTGCCCGCGCCAAGCAATTTCCGGACGATAATGGATGGGAAGTGGCGGTGGCGGGTCGTTCCAATGCCGGCAAATCCAGCGCCATCAACGTCATCACCGATATACGGGGGCTGGCTCGCATCAGCAAGACCCCGGGCCGCACCCGCGAGATCAATTTTTTCCAAATCGATGACCAGAGGCGTCTAGTAGATTTGCCGGGGTACGGGTATGCCCGAGTGCCCTTACCCGTGAAACTGGCCTGGCAGCGCTTGATGGAGGAGTATTTTCGACAGCGCCGCTGTCTGCGCGGCATCCTGATCGTGATGGATTGCCGTCACCCGCTGGCGGATTTCGATCAACAGATGCTGCAATGGTGCGGCCATGCCCATTTGCCTGTACATGTTTTGCTGACCAAGGCGGATAAACTGAGCCGCGGCGCAGCAGCGGCGGTACTGCACCAGGTACGGGGCCGGCTTGATGGCGGCGATAAGCTTAAATCGGTAAAACCGGTAGTCACCGTCCAATTATTCTCTGCCCTGAAACGCTCCGGGGTCATGGAGGCGCAGAAAATACTTTCTAATTGGATGGAATTCGAGAAAAAAAAAGGCCCCGGTATATAAGAGGGAGGAGGAACCGGGGCCGAACATACCCGGCTTGGGGAAGCCAGGTCTAGAGGGGTCCCCGCTCAGGGAGGCGAGCGGGAGAGCACGGACCAGAAAAGAAGAAACCGTACTCACTAGCATAAGAGTGGCGGAGCTGAAAAAAGTTCAGCCTCGCCGCTTTTTCCGGCCATGGACAATAAAGTTAGTAATTACAGATTATTAATGCGCCTCATCCCAGTTTGAACCACTACCGACTTCCACCAATAGCGGGACGGTCAACTTGGCCGCCCCCTTCATGCACTCTTGAATGGCGGCGATACATTCCGTCACCGAACTTTCCGCCACCTCGAACACCAATTCGTCGTGGACCTGCATGATCATTCTGGCTTGCACCTTGTCGTTGCGTAGCCATGCATCCGCTCGCAGCATGGCAATTTTGATGATATCCGCGGCGGTACCCTGCATAGGGGCGTTAATGGCCGCCCGCTCCGCATATTGGCGGCGTTGCTGTTGGCGGGAATGAATATCGGGTAGATATAGCCGTCGGCCGAACACCGTCTCCACATAACCCTGCTCGCGGGCCTGTTCCCGGGTGCGGTCCATGAACTGCTTGGCGCCGGGGTAGCGGGTAAAGTACAGGTCGATGTATTGCTGGGCGGCGTTACGCTCGATGCCCAGTTGCCGGGCCAGACCGAAGGCGGACATGCCGTAAATCAGACCGAAGTTGATAGCCTTGGCGTTACGGCGGTGCTCCGCATTGACCATATCAGGTGAAATACCGAAGATCTCCGCCGCCGTGGCGGTATGGATGTCGATGCCCGAGGCGAAGGCATGCAGCAGCCGCTCGTCTCCCGAGAGATGGGCCATGATGCGCAGTTCGATCTGGGAGTAGTCTGCGGCGACGACCATGTAGCCTTGCGGCGCGATGAATGCCTGGCGAATGCGGCGTCCTTCCGGGCTGCGGATGGGAATGTTCTGTAAATTTGGATCGCTGGAGGACAATCGGCCGGTGGCCGCCACCGCCTGATGGTAAGAAGTATGAACCCGCCCGGTGCGTTGATTGACCTGTTCTGGGAGACGATCGGTGTAGGTGGACTTGAGTTTACTCAAGGCGCGGTAGTCCAGGATCAGGGCCGCCAAGGGATGTCGGTCCGCCAATTCTTGTAAGGCTTCTTCGCCCGTAGAGGGTTGGCCGGTGGGTGTCTTATGGGTTACCGGCAGTCCCAGCTTGGTGTAGAGGATTTCCTGAATTTGCTTAGGCGAGCTTAAATTGAAGGTTTCGCCGGCCAAGTCGTGGGCACGTTGTTCCTGCGTTGCCAGGGTCTCCGCCAATTCGCCGCTCTGTCGGCGCAACAAGGCGGCATCCACCAATACCCCGTTGCGTTCCATGCGCGACAATACTCCCACCAGCGGCACTTCGATATCCGTATATAAGGAGGCCATGGCGGGCTGGAGGCTGAGTTGCGGCCAGAAGTGGCGATGGAGCCGCAAAGTGACGTCGGCATCTTCCGCCGCATAAGGGGCGGCTTGTTCTATAGGAATCTGATTGAACGTGAGTTGCTTTGCTCCCTTGCCGGCGATGTCCTCGAAGGTGATGGTTTCATGGTGTAAATATTTGCGGGATAGGGTATCCATATCGTGACGGCTGGCGGTACTATTCAAGACATAGGATTCCAGCATGGTGTCGTGGTGGATACCGTCCAGGAGAATGCCGTGATTGGCCAAGACGCTCATATCGTATTTAAGGTTATGGCCCACCAGCTTAGGCTTGGCCGGATCTTCCAGGAGGGGACGAAATAGGGCAAGCACCTCATCCCTGGCCAACTGCGGCGGGGCATCCGGGTAATCGTGGGCCAGAGGGATATAGGCGGCTTCTCCGGGGGTAACGGCGCAAGACACGCCGACGATTTCGGCCTGCATGTAATCCAGGCTGGTGGTCTCGGTGTCGAAGGAGAACAGCTCGGCCCGGCGCAGCCGATCGAGCCAGGTATTCAGAGCGGCGACGGTTAGCACAGTTTCATAATGGGCGGAAACCTTGGGCGAATAGCCGGCAGTCGCGGGATCGTTGTAGCTGGTTTCTTCACCCAGTTGTTTTAGCCAGGTCTTGAACTCCAGGCGGCGATACAAGTCTGACAGCGCATTGATATCAGGCGGTCGACGCTTGAGGTCTTCCAGGGTGACATCGAGTGCGACATTGCAGTGAATGGTGGCGAGCTGGCTGGCTAAGGGTAATTGTCCGAGATGAACCAGCAGCTTTTCTCCCACCTTGCCGGTAATTTCTCCGGCATGGGCGACAAGATTGTCCAGCGAGCCATAGGCGTTGAGCCACTTCACGGCCGTTTTTGGGCCCACATTTGGCACGCCGGGGATATTATCCGACGTATCGCCCACCAGAGCGAGGTAATCCACGATCTGCTCCGGTGCGATGCCAAATTTTTCAATGACTCCTTCTCGATCAAGAAGGGTGCCGGTCATGGTGTTGATGAGGGTAATGCGCTCGTTGACCAACTGGGCCATATCCTTATCGCCAGTGGAGATGAGGGTAGCTACCCCCGCGGCGACGGCGCTTCGAGCCAAGGTGCCAATGACATCGTCCGCTTCCACCCCCTCCACTACTAGGCAAGGCAGGCCGCTGGCGCGGACGATGGCATGCAAGGGTTCGATTTGGGTCTGCAGATCATCGGGCATGGGGGGACGATGGGCTTTATACTGTTCAAACAGTTCGTCGCGGAAGGTCTTACCCTTGGCGTCGAACACTACTGCTACGTAATCGGGCGTGTAGTCGGCCAACAATTTGCGCAGCATGTTGACCACGCCGTAGACTGCGCCGGTGGGTTCCCCTCGCGAGTTAGTGAGGGAGGGCAGGGCATAAAAGGCGCGATAGAGGTAGGACGAGCCGTCTACCAGGACCAGTAGCTTGGAATGGTTGTCTTTTATCACTCTGGATGACCGTATTGGACACTATAACTGCGGCGGCTGCGGGGGATTGTACTAAAAATTGTCCTGCGCATTGCCGATAGTTTCATAAGGAAACAATAGCAAGATAACGACTATGGACGATAAGCACCGCGCCACTCACCCCAGCTTCATGCCAATCAATGATTCCATGCTAAGCAGGGAGTCTTGGAAGATCTTTCAGATCATGGCGGAATTCGTCGAAGGGTTTGAGCGTCTCGCACATATAAAACCTTCCGTGAGCATCTTCGGATCGGCGCGCACGCCCTCCGATCACCCCTATTACAAGCTTACCGAGGAAATCGCCCGCGGCCTGTCCGACGCGGGTTTCAGCGTGGTCAGTGGTGGCGGTCCTGGTTTAATGGAGGCGGCTAATAAAGGGGCCTTCGCCGGTAAATCGCCCAGCATCGGTCTTAATATCGCATTGCCCCAAGAGCAGAGCGCCAACCAATATCAGGATATCTCCCTCCATTTCCGGCATTTTTTCTCGCGTAAGGTGATGTTCGTCAAATATGCTTCTGCTTACGTGGTATTGCCGGGCGGGTTTGGAACCTTGGATGAACTGGCCGAAATATTGACGTTGGTACAAACCAACAAGACTCGCCGTATCCCCATCATTTTAGTACATAAACCGTTCTGGGAGGGTTTGATGGGTTGGTTTAAATCCACATTGGTTGAGGAGGGCACTATCGACAAATCTGATTTAGAATTGGTTGAGGTGCTGGACAAGCCGCAGGAGGTAGTGGATGCTATTTTCAACCACTACGAAAGTCGTGGCTTCGAACCTTCTGCCGAAGAGCAGGAGATGCTGCTGGATTTGTAGACCGGCAGCGCGGATAGAGGAGCCCTTCATGTCGATGTTCGCACGACGAGCGGTGTTATTGTTACTTTGTTCCATCGGAGCGGCTTTTGCCGCCGATGAGGACATTCCCGCGGGCGATAACGCCCCTATTTCTTCTCAGGAACCGGACGTCACTATCATCCAGCGCGGCCAGGAGCGGGTAGAAGAGTTTCGAATCAATAATCGCGTCTATATGATCAAGATAACGCCAGCCAAGGGTTATCCTTATTACCTAGTCGATACCAACGGCGATGGTAACTTCGACACTCGCCGCACGGGTCTGGATTCCAAGGTTGTGATTCCTCAATGGGTGTTGCTTCACTGGAAATAGCTTGCCCGGGGCATCCTGCACCCTCATTATATTTGTAATGATTGCGTCATGCGCAACGAATAATATTTGATATTTTTCTTGGCGGTTTGATAGCGCATCATTAAGCCATTTCCGATAATAGTTCATTAACCTCTTGCCGCCAATCTAAATTGCAGGCTATTCACATTTTCTGTGGATAAGTATGTGGAAAAATAGCTGATATTTTCCGAAGGCGTTTAGCGCATCTATAGCTTCATTTATCTACAGAGAAAGCGATATTACGATATTTATGTTAATAAACAATTTCTTAAAAAATAAAAGTTATATGCAAAGATGGGTTGCGGATAGCAGGCTGGGTATGCGCCGGAGTTGTGTATAAGACAGGTCTTCTATGGTTAAAAGAAGGGTTCAGTCACAATTTTTCATCGGTTCCCCGGACTGTTAAATGGGCGGGTTAACGTCGACCCGCATGGAATGTACGCTTGCCGGAGGCTCTAACCGCAAAATATTTGGTTTCAATCTCAAGCGGGCGGGCAATGATGTCATTCTAAAGTTGGGTGGCTGATTAAAAGCAGTATTCCAATGAGACTAAATTATCTACATTTTTTTGTCGGTAACGGGGTAAGGGCGTATGATAAACAACTTTTGTTTCGCTGGATCTCAATACGGAGCCTGAATGGTGCTGCTTGATTGGAAACAATACCAGGTTTGGGTGACAGAGGCGTTCATCGGGGGCAGGCTTGCTTCCTTTATGACGTTGTTGTGTATTGTGTTACTGGCCTCCAGCGCTGCACATGTGACGTGGATGATGGTTCCGGTTGCTAGCGAAGAAGCACCGCCGCCCGTGATGACTGCCCCTTCCGCCGCATCCTCCCGGGTTGATGCGCGCTCTCTCGGTCGCGAGATCGTGGCGCGGCATCTATTCGGGCAGGCGCAAGCAATGGCCGGCGTTCGGAGTGCCGCCCCCATCCCCGAGACACAACTACAATTGGTATTGCGCGGCGTGATGGCATCCTCCGACCCCAAAACAGCCACCGCCATTGTGGCTGATCCCAGCGGTAAAGAGGATTTTTATACCGTGGGCAAGACGCTGCCCGGTGGCGCCATCTTGGAAGAAGTGCACGCCCAGTACATCATATTGTCTCGTGGTGGCCGATTTGAAACCTTGCGTTTACCCAAGAATATCCTGAACGCATCGAATGCTGCGGTACCCACTCCCTCCGATGCCGAGCCCATAATGGTGGCGCCGGATGCAGGGCCGCTATTGCAACAATACCGCGACCAATTCATACAGAACCCCATGAGCCTCGCCAATCTGTTGCAAGGCGAGCCGTATTGGGAAAACGGACGTTTGCTCGGCTATCGCCTGCGTCCTGGGCGTGATGCCGGTGCCTTGGCAAAGTTCGGCATACAATCGGGTGATGTGGTGACCGCCGTTAATGGGGTAAGTTTGGTCGATCCCGCCGGCAGAATGCAGTTGCTGGGCACGATTAACAGCGCCACGCAATTCAACGTCGATCTATTGCGCAATGGCCAACCCTATACCATTGCCATCCCATTAGGCCATCCGGGTTAATCGTGTTGGCAAGCGTGGGCGATCAACGGGAAATAGATTGGCGTCAGCCGCAGGCCCGCCTCAGTCTGGAAGAATGTGAACGAGTGATGCACGGATTTCAAAGCAGTAATGAACTGGCCCTTAATCATCGCGTTAGACGGGCAGTCGGCGGCATATTATTGTTTTTTTTGTGCCAAATTTCCTGGGCGGCGCAGTCTGTTACCTTGAATTTCAAGGACGCCGAATTGGACTCGGTGATCGGCTGGGTGGCGGAACAAACGGGTAAGAATTTCATCGTCGACCCGCGGGTAAAAAGCAAGGTCACTATTATTTCCGGCAAGCCGCTTAATAAGGATGAGATCTACCAGGTGTTTCTGTCAGTGTTGGCGGTGCACGGTTTTGCGGCGGTGCCCAGCGGTAAAGTCATCAAGATCATCCCTGACGTTAATGCCAAGCAATCCGGTGTCCCGGTGGCCGGGCCGGGACACATGGGGCGGGGCGACGAGGTGATTACCCGCGTCATCCAACTGGATAATGTCCCCGCCGCACAACTGGTGCCCATTCTGCGGCCCTTGATTCCGCAACAGGGGCATATGGTGGCGTATCAACCCAGTAACGTGTTGATCATTTCGGATCGCGCCATCAACATCGATCGCATTGCGGATATCATCGCCCGGGTCGATGTGCCCAGCGCGGAAGATGAAGTCGAAATTATCCCTCTGCAACATGCATCGGCCGCGGAGGTGGTGCGCATTCTCACTGCCTTACAACAGCAGGACCGGCAACAGACTCAGCAACAAGGCGCCGGGTTGCCGGAAAATAAAGTTTCCTTCATCGCCGACGAACGCACCAATAGTGTGTTGTTGGGCGGCGGAAAATCTAACCGCCTGCGCCTGCGCGCCCTGATCACCAACCTGGATTTGCCCCTAGAACGGGAAGGTAACATCCATGTGGTATACCTGCATTACGGCAGCGCCAAGGATCTAGTGCCGGTCCTCACCGGCATCGGCCAAAGCGTTGCTCAGCAGGAACAGACGAAGAAGGGCGCCGCGCCCGGGTCGGCCTCTCAGAGCCAAGACTTCATTATTCAGGCCGATGAGAGCACTAACGCCTTGGTGATCACCGCATCGCTGGAGGTGTATCGTTCCTTGCTGGCGGTGATTCGTCAATTGGATGTGCGCCGCGCCCAGGTGTTGGTAGAGGGCATCGTCGCCGAGATTTCCCTGAACCGGGTAGCCGAACTGGGCATTCAATGGGGTGTGGACGGCACCCCCAGCGGACATGGTCCGGTAGGCGTCAGTAATTTTAACAATGCCGGCGGGTCCAGTCTGGGCGATATCGCGAGTGCCGCTTTATCAGTAAGCACGGGGGGGGCCCTGCCAAGCGCTCTAACCTTACCTGAAGGACTGACCCTCGGGGTCGGGCGCTTCAACAGCAAAAGCTTCAACTTTGCCGCCTTGCTGCGCGCCTTGCAGAGCGACGGGTCCACTAACGTGCTGTCGACGCCGACCTTACTGACCCTGGACAATCAGGAAGCGGAGATCGTGGTGGGACAGAACGTTCCAATCATTACCGGCTCCTACAGCACTGTTAGCGGCGGTGCCGTTCCCACCAATCCCTTCACCACCGTTCAGCGCGAGAACGTCGGTATCGACCTTAAGGTGAAACCGCAGATCAACGAAGGCAATACGGTTAAATTGGATGTAGAGCAGAAGGTGGACAGCCTGGCTCCCCCGGTACAGGGTGCGGCGGACCTTGTCACCAACACCCGTTCCGTCAAGACCACGGTGCTGGTGGATGACGGTGAGGTAGTAGTATTGGGTGGTTTGATCCAGGACCAGCTCACTGAGAGTACGCAGAAGATTCCGGGTCTCGGTGATCTGCCGTTGTTGGGCGGCTTGTTCCGCTATAAATCTACAACCAAGCAGAAGACCAATCTTATGGTGTTCCTGCATCCAATTATCATGCGCGATGAGAATTTATTGGCCGGCATCTCCGGCAACAAATACAATTATATGCGGGCCAAGCAATTGTATCTGCGCAAGCAAGGCGTGGCATTGTTGCCGGATAGCGAGGCGCCGGTGATGCGTCCACTGGACGATTTACTCCAGTTACCCCCTCCCTTTAAAAACAATCAGCCGGCCGCGAGTGAACCTTAGCTCGGCCCGGGCTATCGCCATGCTTAATGAAACCACTCAGTCAAACCATGAACAGGTAACCGCCCGCGGCGGGGTAAAGCGGCTGCCCTTTGCCTATGCCAAACGCCACGGCGTATTGGTGAATCAATGGGAAGAAGGTCATGCTTTGTTATGGTGCCGGCCGGATGTCAGCAGTGCCGCGTTGGTTGAAGTACGCCGTTATTTAGGCGCGCCTTTGATATTGCATCCCTTGGAGCCCGGCAAATTCGATGCCTTATTGCGTCAGGCCTATGAACAGGGCTCCACCGAAGCCATGGAAATCATGGAAGACATGGGTGGGGACATGGATCTGTCGCGTATCGTCCAGGATTTGCCGGAGCCGGAAGATCTGCTGGAGAGCGAGGATGATGCACCCATTATCCGCTTGCTCAACGCCCTGCTTACTCAGGCGGTGAAGGAAAACGCTTCCGATATCCACATCGAACCATATGAACACCGCCTGGTGGTGCGTTTCCGTGTCGACGGCGTACTGCGCGAGATCCTGGAGCCGCGGCGCGTGTTGGCGCCCTTGATAACTTCACGTATTAAGGTCATGGCTAAGTTGGACATCGCCGAGAAGCGTTTGCCGCAAGATGGTCGTATTTCGCTGCGCATCGCCGGTCGGCCGGTGGATGTACGCGTATCCACCATTCCTTCAGGGCACGGTGAACGCGTGGTATTACGTTTGCTGGACAAGCAGACCGGGCGTCTTGATTTGGAACAGTTGGGCATGGCATCCGACGCTTTGGAGCTGATGGATAAGATTATTCGCCGTCCCCATGGCATCGTGCTGGTAACCGGACCCACCGGTTCGGGAAAGACCACAACATTATACGCGGCGCTGCTCAGGCTGAATGATCGCCAGCGTAATATCATGACCGTGGAAGACCCCATCGAATATTACCTCGACGGGATAAGTCAAACCCATGTGAATACCCGTGTTGAGATGACCTTTGCCCGCGGCTTGCGCGCTATTTTGCGCCAGGACCCGGACATTGTAATGGTAGGAGAAATCCGTGATCTGGAAACCGCCGAGATCGCGGTGCAGGCCAGTCTTACCGGCCACTTGGTGCTATCCACGTTGCACACCAACAGCGCCGTAGGTGCGGTAACCCGGCTACGCGACATGGGCGTGGAACCGTTTCTGCTGTCATCCAGTCTTATCGGAGTGCTGGCGCAGCGCTTGGTGCGCCTTTTGTGTAAGACCTGCAAGCAACCCTATGTACCAACGGAGGCGGATTGCCAACGCTTCGGATTCTCTACGGAAAAGCCCCCGACCTTGTACAGTGGCATTGGCTGCCCAGCGTGTAATCACTCCGGTTACAGCGGCCGCACCGGTATTTATGAATTGTTTGACGTGGATGAAAAGATGCGCACCCTGATTCACGACAGGGCCGGCGAACTGGCCCTGGAGAGTTACGCGCATGCCCACCATTGGAGTTTGTTCCAGGACGGTATGCGCCGCGTATTGGCTGGAGATACCTCGGTGGAGGAAGTATTGCGCGTTACCCACGAGGATTGATCCCTTGGGGGCCTTCGAATTCACCGCATTGGATGAAGGGGGTAGAGAGCGCAAAGGCGTGCTAGAGGCGGATACGCCGCGACAGATCCGTCAGCAATTGCGGGAGAGAGGCTGGGCGCCGCTCACGGTGGAGGAAGTGCGGCAGCATGAGGCGCGCCGCCAAATTCGGCCCGGTTTATTTCGCCGCGGTATCAGCGCCGTGGACCTGTCGCTCATCACCCGGCAATTCGCCACCTTGATACGTTCCGGTCTGCCTGTGGAAGAAGCGCTGCAAACCCTGTCGCGGCAGACTGAGAAACCCCGAATCAGAAGTCTATTGATGGCAGTGCGTTCCCGGGTGATGGAAGGCCATGCTCTCGCGGCGGCCTACGAGGATTTCCCCCACGTCTTTCCCGACCTGTATCGGGCTACGGTGGCGGCGGGGGAACAGTCCGGCTATCTGGACGCGGTATTGGAACGCCTTGCAGACTATACCGAGACCCGTCAGACCCTGCACCAGAAGACCATGCTGGCCTTGATCTATCCCTTGCTGGTGATGGGCGTATCGTTGCTGGTGGTGGTGTTTTTGATGGTCTATGTGGTGCCGCAAATCGTGCAGGTATTCGAAGGCATAGGCCAGCAGTTACCGATACTTACCCGTGGCTTGATCGCCACCAGTGATTTTATCCGCAGCAATGGAGTAGTAATTCTGGTGGCAATCGCGGCGGCGGTGGCGGCGGCGCGCGCGGTGTTACATCGCAGCGGGCCGAAAAGGCAAGTTCATCGTTTTTTGCTACGCTTGCCCATGATAGGCAGGCTGGTGAGGGGGCTGAACACGGCGCGCTTTGCCCGCACCTTGAGCATCCTCACCGGAAGCGGTGTGCCGGTGTTGGAGGCGTTGCGCATCTCCGCCAGCGTGGTGGGCAATATCCCCATGCGCGCGGCGGTGGAAGAGGCGGCGCGGCGGGTGCGGGAAGGGGCTGCCTTGCACACTGCCTTGGAACACAGCGGCTACTTCCCGCCCATGACCGTGCACTTGATCGCCAGCGGCGAGTCCAGCGGTAAATTGGACGAGATGCTGGAGCGGGCGGCGGCCTCGCAGGAACGGGAAATGGAGGTGTTGATCACCACCCTCACCGAATTGTTCGGACCTTTATTGATTTTAGTGATGGGCGGGATCGTGCTGGTAATCGTATTGGCGATCCTGCTGCCTATCTTCGACTTAAACCAATTGGTGAAGTGAAAGAGAGACAAGACCATGATGATGCCTATTAGCAATTTCGCACGACTGAATCGCCGCACGCCGCGCGGCGAACAAGGTTTTACCCTCATCGAGGTGATGGTGGTAATCGTGATTCTCAGCATCCTCGCCGCTATCATCGTGCCGCGCATCATGGATCGTCCCGACAAAGCCCGCATGGTCAAGGCGCAGGCCGATATCCGCGCCCTGGAGAGCGCGCTCAATCTATACAGGCTGGATAATCATAACTACCCCAGCACCGACGAAGGTCTGGAGGCCTTGGTGCAAAAGCCGGCCGATGCACCGACTTGGAAGGAGGGCGGTTACATCGATCGCATGCCCAAAGACCCCTGGGGCAATCCCTACCAGTATCTCAATCCGGGTACCCACGGCAGCATCGATATCTTCAGTTTAGGCGCCGATGGCCAGCCAGGCGGCGAGGGCAAGAACGCCGACATCGGTAACTGGATGCTTGAGTAACGGTCTTGTTCCGTGAGTTTCCGCCAACGCCCTGCTTGGAAGCTATACCCTCCTTCGCGCGGCTTCACATTGCTGGAAGTGTTGGTGGTGATGCTGATCATGGGGATTGTGATCAGTTTTGCGGCCTTGTCACTCAAGGGCGACGACAATCAGCTTGACGAAGAGGCGCGGCGCCTGCAGGCACTCATTACCCTGACAGGTCAAGAGGCGGTATTGCAAAGCCGGGAATTGGCCTTGGAATTTACGCCGAACGGTTATGACTTTATCGCTTACGACGGAACGCATTGGCAGCCGCTCGTCGGCGATGAAGTATTGCGGGCACGTACCCTGCCCGAGGATCTGGCGCTGGATTATCAGGCCGAGGGCGACAAGGTGACCATCGGCAGCAAGGATGGCGATATGATCCCGCCGCGCATTTATTTCTTATCCAGCGGCGAGGTGACTCCCTTTCATTTGACCCTGCGCCGTCGCGGTACCGACGAGACCTATACCTTGAGTGGCGACGCGCGAGGCAAGATAAAACTGAGCGGAATGGATAATGATAAATAATTCGCTCCGCCTATACCGCAATGTGGGATTCACCCTCATCGAAATCCTGGTGGCCCTGGCGGTTATCGCTATCGCCGTGGCGGCGGTGATGGCGGCAATCAGCGGCAACGTAAGCAATGCAGCCTATATACAAGATCGCACCCTTGCCCATTGGGTGGCGATGAATAAGATCGCTGAAGTTCAGGTATCCATGGAATGGCCGGCGGCGGGGACCCAGCATGGTGAGAGTCTCATGGCCTCTCGGGAATGGTCGTGGCGGATCACGGTGTCCACTACCGATGACCCGGATGTGCGCAGGCTCGATGTGGCCGTGTTCGCCAATCAGGATCAAAAAACGCCGCTTTCGGCCATAGTGGCTTATGTGGGCAGACCTCCGGCGGGGGCAGCTGTTGCCGGCGGACAAGCGCCGCCATGAAGCGCCACGTCGCTATTGCCGGGTTTACCCTACTGGAATTATTAGTAGCCTTGGGCATTTTTGCAGTACTGGCTACCATGGCCTACGCCGCCCTCAATTCGGTGTTGACCGCACGCAAACAAGTGGAGGCGAAGTCGGCGCAGCTGAGCGCCTTGCAGACCGCCTTGATGATCATGGAGCGCGATGTCGAACAGGCGGTGTCGCGCGGGATACGCGACGAATTCGGTGATCCGCAGCCGGCGCTTCTGGGTGGCGGAGTCGGCGTGACCATGTTGAGTCTTACTCGCGACGGTTGGAGCAACCCATTGGGTCTGCCACGCAGCAATTTGCAACGGGTCGCTTATCAATTCAATGACAAGCAGCTGATTCGCCAGAGCTGGGGTGTCTTGGATCGCGCGCCCAATACCGAATCGTACAGCGAAATCTTGTTGGACGATGTCACGGCAATGGATTTGCGTTTCCTCGGTCAGGATGGTCAGTGGTCCGGTTATTGGCCGCCGCAGGTCTCCGGCGCTCGGAGCGGCGCCGTTGTGCCGCCACCCCGCGCCGTGGAAATAAATTTGGACGTAGCCGGATGGGGTCGGATAACTCGCTTGTTCCGTGTGCCGGGCGCATCGTGACCGATGGAATTATGAGATACTCATTCTCCGCGAGGCAAGAAGAAAAAGGGGTTGCGCTGATCACCGCTGTGCTGATCACGGCGGTAATCGCCATCGCGGCGGTGGCAATGGCCGCGCAACAAACCCTGGATGTGCGCCGTACCGCTAATATTATCGACAGCGATCGCGCCTATGTGTTTGCCTTGGGAGTGGAAAGTTGGGCGAAACAGATGTTGATGCGTGACAAGCACAATAATCAAATCGATTCTTTGGGAGAAGACTGGGCACAGCACCTGCCGCCTATCACGGTGGAGGGGGCGGTGGTCACGGGGCACATTGAGGATATGCAAGGACTGTTCAATCTCAATAATCTCATCGATGCAGGCGGCAAGGTCAGTCCTTTGGACATGCAGCGTTTCCAACTGTTGTTGAGCGAGTTGGCTCTTGATCCCACGCTGGCGGGCGCCGTTGTGGATTGGCTCGATCCCGATTCCGATGTCACCCAGCCGGGCGGTGCCGAAGACGCGGAGTACATGCATGCCGATATCCCCTACCGTGCCGCCAACCGCCCATTTACCAGTCCCAGCGAATTGCTGTTGGTCAAGGGATTCACGGCCGATATTTATCAAAAATTAGCCCCCTACGTGACGGCATTGCCGGTTCGCACCGCCATCAACGTCAATACCGCGCCCAAAGAGGTGCTTGTTGCCCTCGCTATCGGTATCACCGACAGTGATGCGCAACAATTGCTGGATGCGCGCGGCGATGAGGGATTCGCCAATGTGGCCGACTTTCTGCAGCAGAAGGGTTTAGCGGGGCGGGGCGTCAATCAGCAAGGTTTGAGTGTGGCCAGCGACCATTTTTTGTTGGACGCCGTCACCCAATTCGGACACGGTCAAACCCATTTGTACAGCGTCCTGGAGCGGAGCACATCCGGCGTTGTAACCATTAGCAGAGGACTGGGAGCCTTTTAGTGCGGGAAACCCTTTTCATACGTCTCGGCGCTACGGAACAGGTGACGTGGCTGCTCGACAGCGACCCGGCGCGGGTGTGGGAGGGAACGCTCGCGCAGGCCGCAATTGCAGCGGCGGGACGGCAGGTGATCGTTTTGGTGCCGGGGACGGATGTGGCGCTGTCCAGCGTTACCGTTCCCACCCGCAACCGCAGCCGCATGGCGGCGGCGGTGCCGTATATTTTGGAAGAACAATTGGCCGCCGACGTGGACGATGCACATTTCGCGCTCGGCGAGCGCGGTGCGGACGGGCGAGTGGCTGTGGCGGTAGTTGGCCGCGAGAGCATGAATGCCTGGTTGGGACGCTTGGCCGACGTTGGTCTGCGCGCGGATCAATTGATTCCCGAGAGCCTGCTATTGCCCTATCAAACGGGCGAATGGAGTGTACTTGCCGAGGCGCGGTGCGTAACCGTGCGCAGCGCCTTGCAAGACGCCATGGCATTGGATGCCGCCAACGCCGGTTTTATGTTGCAACGCGCCTTGGCGGAACTCGAGGTCAAACCGGCCGTATTGCGAGTGTGGTTGGCGAGTGGCGCGGCGGCCGTGATGATTCCCCATGAATTGGGCGTGGGACTGATCAGCGAAGCATTGGATGTGCCGCCCCTGTCCTTTTTGGTCCGCCAAGTATACGACCCGGCGGCCATCAATCTGCTGCAGGGACCATACAGCCGCCAAGAACGATTGGGCAAGATGTGGCGGCCGTGGCGTCCCGCGGCGATATTGTTGGCGGCGTGGGTGGTGTTGCAATTCGGCATCAACATTTATCACTACCGGGAACTGCGCGCCGAAGACGACAAGCTGCGCGCCGAGGTGGATCAGATTTACTTACAGACCTTTCCCGATGCCAAGCGGGTGGTGGACGCGCGGGTGCAGATGGAGCAGCGCTTGGCCGCTCTGCGTGGCGGAACGTCCAACGTCGACGATTTTATGAAACTGCTCGCGGCAGTGAGCGGATCCACCGCCGCGCTAGGAAGCGTGGAGATCGACCACATTACTTACAAGGAAGGCGAGGTCAATATCGCTCTCATGATTTCCGATCTGCAGCGCTTGGAACAACTCAAGGACCGCCTGGCCGGCGAGACGCATATGGCGGTGGAGATCCAGTCCGCAACAACGCGCAATGACCAAGTGGAGGCCCACGTCCAGGTCAAAAGGGGACGCTCGTGAAGGCTTGGTTCATGAGTTTAGGGCCTCGGGAGCGGATGATGGTGAGCGTGGCGACTGCGGTTGTATTTTTGGCGCTCGCCTATTTACTGGTGTGGGATCCCTTACATTCACGTGTTAGTCACTTGCGGCAAACGGTGGATGAACAGCAGTCTCTCAAGCGCTGGATGCAACAGGCAGCGGTGGAGGCCAAGCAGCTGCGCCGCGGCGCGGTGAGCGGCGCCGATGCGGGCCGTTCCCTGTTGGCGGTGGTGGACCAAACTTCAAAACAATCTCAGTTGGGTCCGGCGGTGAAGACAATACAGCCTGATGGGCAGGACCTGGTACGGGTAAGCTTGGAGCAGGCATCCTTCGACGATCTCGTGCTATGGGTAGATAGCTTGCGGAGCGTATATGGCGTGAGCATTGTCGATGCCACCATCGATCGCCAGTCCGAAGCCGGCCGCGTCAATGCACACCTTACTTTAAAGAAGGTCGGGTCATGAAGAAGGCGTTGCGCTATATGGCCTTCGGCTTGATAGTGTATGGGGTATTTGTCCTGGGTGCGGTGCCGGCTTCCTGGATTTACAGCCATTTGCCGCGGGCCCGTCTCGGCGGCACGGCGCTCTACGGCGTAAAGGGTACGATATGGGAGGGGCGCGCCAATCTGCTTATCAGGGGCAGTGTGCAATTGGAGAACGTGCATTGGCATCTCCATCCTTGGACCTTGTTGTGGGGAAGGGCGGAGGCGGCACTGAGTTTTAATTATCAAACGGCGCCGGGGAAAATGGTGGTGGCGCGCAGCTTGGGCGGCAACTGGTATCTAAGAGATGTGGCTGTTGAATTGCCCGCCCAACAATTGGTCCCTTTATTACGGTTACCCGGCGCCGAGTTGGGGGGTAAATTGGCGCTGCAATTGTCTTCACTGGTGGTGAAGCAAGGGCGAGTGACGGAGGCCGAGGGTAATCTGAGTTGGGAAAAGGCGGCATTACGCAAACCCTTTGTGGTTGAACTGGGGACTTTTGCCATCACTCTCACTACCAATGCGGAAGGCGTCAGTGGTGCGTTGATAGATCGCGGCGGCGCGGTACAGGCGCAGGGCCTTTTCAAGCTGCAAGCCAATGGTCAATATCAGATCACCGCCACCTTTGCCTCCCGCAATCCGCAACAAGCCCTCATCACCCAAGGCCTGCAACTTTTCGGCACTCCGGGTCCCGACGGCCGGGTTAAATATTCGGCTTCAGGTATGATGCCCGCCATCCTGCCCGGTGCGGGATAGGTTCCCTTTTCCAGTAGAATCGCCGGGCCATCGTCTCGACGTCCTGCTCCTCAATACGATTTGAGATAATCTAGGTCGCCCTACGGGGCTTATTGCAAGTAGTACTAAGGATGCCTTGATGTCGTATTTGCTCATGTTGGCGATGTTGATCGTGATCCTGGCGGCCTCCGAGATCTTCGTAAATGCCCTTGAACACCTGGGGGAACGCCTGAAAATTTCCGAAGGGGTCACCGGCTCACTATTTGCCGCGGTGGGGACCGCGCTGCCTGAGACTATCGTGCCCTTGATAGCGGTGTTCGCCGGCACCGAGAATCAAAAGATCAACGAAGAGATCGGCGTCGGCGCCATACTGGGCGCGCCATTGATGTTGTCGACCTTGGCGATGGGTCTGCTGGCTATCGCCACGGTGCGCGACCGTGGCTTGGGCGGCGCCTTCAGATCCGAACCCACCGGCATCCGCCGCGACCTCAATTTCTTCCTGATAGCATTTTTGCTGGCTACGCTGGCGCTGTTGATACCCCATCGCATCGATGTGGTGAGGGTGAGCATAAGTTTGGGCCTGGTGCTGGTGTATTTTATCTATGTGCTATTGACCTTGCGCGCTTCGGAGAAATTGGTGGAAGACGGCCATGTCACCGAGTCGGGCAAACCCATGATCTTGGCGCGCATAGGCCTGCCCGACGCGCTACCCATTGTCGTGCTGCAAATTGCCATCGGCGTGATATTGCTGGTGGCCGGCGCCAAGGGCTTCATCCATGGAGTGGAGGGTGTCGCCGCCAGCATGGGAGTGTCGGCGCTGTTGGTGTCGTTGTTGATCGTGCCCATCGCTACCGAACTCCCTGAGAAGGTCAACAGCATATTGTGGATACGGCGTCGTAAAGACACATTGGCCTTCGGCAATCTCACCGGCGCCATGGTATTTCAAGGTTCCTTGCTCCCGGCCATGGGAGTGATGTTGACGCCATGGGAACCTCGGGTCGAGGTGTTCGCCGGAGTGATCATCACGCTAGTTGCGGCGCTGTGGTTGCGTTACGCCATCACCGGGGGAGGCTTGCGAGTATGGCACGTAGCGGTCAACGGGCTACTCTACCTGGTGTTTCTGGCCATCACCTTCAGTTGATAAAGGGTTCCGGTTTAGTAAATAACGACCTTGGTCCCCAGGGTGACCCACCGTGCCAGTTCATCGATTTGCTCGTTGGTGAGGGCGATGCAACCCTGGGTCCAGTTGGCGGCTTCATGGATGCGGCGGTTGCCGAGGCCTAAACCATGAATTCCGATATGTCCGCCCAGTGGGGTATCCTGGGGAGGCAACTCCCCGCGGTAAAGCGCCTTTATGATTGCAAAGTAGGTATTGACGTCGATGAGTTTACGGCGGAGCGCCTCTTCGGCGTATTTTTTGTTGGGGAAATCCAGCCCGAAAAAAAGGTGGAAGCGGCTATCGGGGTTGATCCAGGCGACATGAAAGACGCCCAACGGCGTTCGGCCGTCACCCTCTCGGTGATTGGAGCTAAAGCCATTGCGTCCCACGGAGATATTGTGAAATATTTGTTTGACTTGATCGCCCTGCACCACTTCCAGAGTCTGGCTGACGGTATCGATCATCAGCCACGATTCCTTATCGGTCTGGGCCGACGCGGCACCCCACAAATTTATCCATAGGATAAGATACAGTAATGTGCGGGTGTAGGCATGTCGACTCATTAGGGGTTTATTACTTAACTGAATCACATTATCGTTTTGGCATTGAGTTAATATTATTAACTTAATAGCTAATATCGGGGGACGCATACCCCTCATAATATAGCTGATACCATATTATTTCTAACGGCACCAGCCTGGAAAGCTCAATGGAAGCGGAGACTCGAAATCAGGGAATACGGTTAGCGGGAATGCGCCAGTCATTAGAGTGCCATAACACCGGATTATCGACAATCCACCTCTCTCATTGGGCGTGGTTATTGCTGGGGTTGCTCGTGTCTTGGCATTGCGGGGCCACCAGTTATATTTTACCGCCCGACGGCCAGTCCTTAGTGGGAGAGCTAACACAGGATCAGGTTAGGCCGGGAGAGACGCTCTTGGATATCGCGCGCCGTTACAGCGTGGGTTTGGTCGAAATACAAGATGCCAACCCCGGCGTGGATGCCTGGTTACCCCAGGTGGGGCAACGGGTGGTGATACCCAGCCAGTATCTCTTGCCCAATGTGCCGCGGGAAGGGATCGTGGTGAATCTGCCCGAATTGCGGCTGTATTACTATCCGCCCGCCGTGCCGGGGATGCAGCGGATAGTGATGACCTATCCCTTGGGGATAGGTTCGGAAGGACGGGCTATTCCCGTCGCCGAGACTCGGGTCATCGAAAAAAAGATCGATCCCCCGTGGGTAGTCCCCGATTCCATCCTCGCCGAGCACGAGGCCGAAGGCGATCCCCTGCCAAAGGTGGTGCCGCCGGGCCCTGATAATCCCTTGGGCAAGTATGCCCTGCGCCTGGGATTATCGAGTTTTTTGATTCACAGTACCAATCATCCCTTCAGTGTGGGGATGCGTATCAGTCATGGTTGTCTGCGCATGTATCCCGAGAATATCGAAGAGTTGTTCAACAAGGTGGCGGTGGGCACGCCGGTACGCATCATCGATGCGCCGTATAAGGTGGGTTGGCAGAAGGGCGTACTCTATTTGGAGGCTCATCCGCCATTGGCGGAAGCGGGCCATACACCCAACTCAAATCTGACGCCCATGGTGGCGGCTATTACCGACGTGGTGAGCCGGCGGCTCGATGATCAGGCTTGGCAGTCAGCGGTTCGCATCGCAACCCAAGGTACCGGCGTACCGACCCCGATCTTTGCCAACCTCTCGGGCGAGCCGCAGGAGAATTCCCATGATGCCGCGCGCGGAGCTACGGCGTCTAAGGAAGCTTGGATGTTGCAAGTGGGAGTGTACCGTAGCGCCAACCGGGCGGAGCATGTCGTGCAACTGCTACGGCATCGGGATCATTTGCCGGTGGTGGCGAGCACCGTGGACGAGAGTCATCCCTGTCGCGTGTTAGTGGGACCCTTTGCCAGTCGCGAGATGGCGAAGACCACCGGCGATGAGATCTATAAAAATACCGGCATGGAAAATTTTCCGGTTCACGCCGATTATCATCCCAGTGTCGCGTGCCGGCACAACGATTAGCCGTTAAATGATACTCCACCTGTCGGCTTGTTATGCGGCCGACAGGCTTGCCCCGCTGGAATTCTCGATTTAAGGCCCGATGCGACCTTGTTACTTGCTCATGGCCTTTTTGAACATACGGTCGGCTTTTTCATTAGCGGCTTCGGCGGCCGACTTGGCGGCGGTGGCATCTTGTTGCGCCTGACCGGCCATGCTCTTGGCATCATTGGCGTCTGCTTGCGCCTTTGTCGCCGCATCCATGGCGCGATCCGCCGTGCCCTTGGCGTCTTGCGCCATATGCTTGGCCTCATCGGCGCTCACCTTGGCCTCATCGGCGGTCTTTTGTGCCTGCTCGATTGATGCCTTAATTTCGCTAGTGGAGGCGCAACCGCCCATTAATAAGGCAAGCACGGGTAGGGTGACGAAGGCAGTCCGTTTTAACATTGTGGTATTCCTCGCTTTCAAATTGCTGTTAGACAATGACTCAAAAAACCATAGTGCCGCTCGGATATACAATGCGGGCCATTCTCCGCCACATGGCGCGATGGCAATTCGGTATTGTTGCTGAATGCTCCGAAACACTCGGCCCAAATTCTAGGGATTTTGCGCCTAACTAGCAAGTCAGGGTGAGGATTATCGGTCATTTCAGAGCGGTCAGCCCCAAAATAATGCGTAACTTTGACAGTATGATGACGCTGGTCCAGAATCCTTTGCCAATGACATTACGACAAAAAGCCATTAGGGCGGGTTAGGCGAGTATGGACCGGTCAAAGTCCATGGCGAAGGTTCTAATTTGGTTGGGGGTGGCGATCGCGGGTGCCGCCGGGGTGGGGGGAATCGCCCTGCACCGAGGTGAATCCATCAACAGTGTATGGTTCGTGATCGCCGCACTCTGCGTGTATGCGCTCGGTTATCGTTTCTATAGCGCCTTTATCGCCGCGAAGGTGTTGGCGTTGGACGCCGGCCGCGCCACCCCGGCCGAGCGTTTCAACGATGGGCGCGATTTTGTGCCCACCAACAAATGGGTGGTGTTCGGCCATCATTTCGCGGCTATTGCCGGTCCCGGCCCGCTGGTGGGGCCTACCCTAGCCGCCCAGTTCGGCTACTTGCCGGGCACGCTGTGGATATTGATTGGCGCGGTCTTCGGCGGCTGTGTGCAGGACTTCGTCATCTTGTTTTTTTCCACGCGCCGCGACGGCCGCTCCTTGGGGCAGATGGCGCGCGACGAATTGGGTCCGGCGGGCGGGGTGGCTGCCCTGATGGGCGTGATGTTGATCATGATCATCCTCATCGCGGTGCTGGGTTTGGTGGTGGTGAACGCCATGAAGCACAGCCCGTGGGCGACCTCGACCATCGCCGCAACAATTCCTATCGCGATACTGATCGGCATATACATGCGCAATATTCGTCCCGGGCGGGTACTGGAAGGGACGTTCATCGGCATCGCTTTGCTCATGCTGGCGGTGGCGGGCGGCGGGTGGATCGATCACCACGAGGCTGTGCGGGCCTGGTTCGATTTCGAGGGATCACAGTTGGCGGTGTTGGTGATCATCTACGGGTATAGCGCCGCGGTATTGCCGGTATGGCTGTTGCTGGCGCCCCGTGACTATCTTTCCACCTTCATGAAGTTGGGTACCATGGCCCTGCTGGCGCTCGCCATCGTTATCCTCCATCCCGACGTAAAGATGCCGGCGCTGACCCAATTCGTGAATGGTACCGGGCCGATCTTCGGCGGTAAGCTCTTTCCCTTTGTATTTATCACCATCGCCTGCGGCGCGATCTCCGGTTTCCATTCCCTGATTGCCTCCGGCACCACGCCGAAGTTGCTCACCAATGAAACCCAAACGCGCATGATCGGCTACGGCGGAATGATGATGGAATCCTTCGTCGCCATCATGGCGATGATTGCCGCCTGCGTGCTCGATCCTGGCGTATTTTTCGCCATCAACAGTCCGGCGGGCGCGGTGGGTGGCGCGGCGTCGGACGCCGTGGCCACTATCTCCGCCTGGGGTTTTCCTGTCACTGTGGACACAATGAATGAACTGGCCCATGCCATGGGTGAGGCGACCCTGTTTGCCCGCACTGGCGGCGCGCCTTCCCTGGCGGTGGGCATGGCCAGCATTTTCTCGACGGCCTTTGGCACCGGACTGCTCGCCATGTGGTATCACTTCGCCATCATGTTCGAGGCCTTGTTCATCCTCACGACCTTGGATGCGGGTACCCGGGTGGCGCGCTTCATGCTGCAGGACATGCTGGGTAATATCTATAAACCCCTGGGCCGCACCAGCTGGTATCCGGGAGTGATCATCACCAGTGGCCTGGTGGTGGCGGCCTGGGGCTATTTTTTATATATGGGAACCATCGATCCTCTGGGCGGCATCAACAGCCTGTGGCCGCTATTCGGGATATCCAATCAGATGTTGGCAGCCATCGCCTTATGCGTCGCTACCACCATTCTGGTAAAATCCGGCAAGGCCCGCTATGCATGGGTTACGGCGCTGCCGTTGGTTTGGCTGGTGACCATGACCAGTTGGGCGGCCCTGGAAAAACTGTTTTCACCGGAACTGCGCATAGGTTTTATCGCCAAGGCCAATGAGCTGGCGGCGCAATTGGCCAGCGGTATTTTGCCGCCGGAGAAGATTGCCGTCACTCAGCGGTTGATCTTCAACACCCGGGTGGATGCGGTGCTTGCCATCGTGTTCCTGGTGACCACCTGGATATTGGTGTTGGACACGCTGCGTATATCCTATCGGATATTGAGTGGGCGCAAACATCCCCCGCTCTCGGAAACGCCCCACGTACCGAGTCAGCTGGCTCAAGAATGGATGAGGGATTGAGGATATGATGCGCATTAATCTTAAGGGTATATGGCAAGGTATCCGCAGCCTGAGCGGCGCGGATGCCTATGAACGCTATCTTGTCCATTGGCACCATCATCATGGGGGAAGTAATAGCGCCCCCCTGGATCGCAAGACCTTTTATGAGCAGCAACTGCAGCGTAAATGGAACGGCATCAACCGCTGTTGCTAGGGATAATAATCCGGGAGCGCTTTTTACGCAGGCCGCAGAATGTAGTTGCAATATAGATTGTCCAAAACGCGGTGCATTACCGCGCCCCTCGCTATCCCAATTCCTCCAGGCAAGCGGAACGAAGCGCCGCTTTTCTATTAGGAAATACTGGCCAGCGGACGTTGTTTTTGACATGATGACAGGACTATACGGGGCGGGATCGCTACCTAGTCAGGGATAGCCCGAACATTTTTAGGGAGACGTCAGCCACGCGCTCTGTGGTAGTCATGGTATTGATGAGTTCCTAAAATATGGGGCTAGAGCCGCGCGGCGCGCGTCAACGTTACCTGAGCTCAGTGGCGATAGGGTTTGCCGCCGTGCCGCTGGCGGGTTATGCGGTGGTGCTGTGGCTGGGAAAGCCGGATGGCTTTTCGCTGGTTCAATCCTGGCCGGGGCGTTTATTGATGATATTCGCCGCCGTCTGGTGGGTGGCGGGCGTTGCCCATTTTCGTCAAATTCTCAGCTTGGCGGTGCCCCGGAAAGAAGGCGAGGCGGTAAGCCCCGCCACCTTGTCACGGTGTCTTGGACAATTGCACAGCCATTATTGGCAGTGGTTGTGCGCTTATGCGGTGATCGCCTCGCTATTTTACGCCATCGCGGGCATTACCGACCTCGCCGCGCCTATTACGAGCTTTGAATGGGCGCAATTCATGCTGATCCAATTGATCGTGGCCTTGTTGGTGGGCATGCCTTTCTATTTGACGGCGGAAACAAGCTTGGGCAATTTTGCCGCCGTCGCCGGGTTGGACAAAGTTTACTCCCCAATCGAGAGCAGGGTGTTGTTGTTCGGGGTGCTGATGCCGCTGTTGGCCGGTCTCGCGTTAATGTACTTCTACTGGTGGCGTGCACGCTTATGGACGGCGGAGGAGTTGCTGGTGTGGAGCGTACTGGGCATATTAGTGCTTGCCTCTTCCGTTCTGGGATTGCGCGGTATCTACGCGGCTATACGACCATTGCAGACGCTATTGGCCGCTCGAGGCGCCCTTCCGCGGGGCCTTGAGTCCTTGCGCCCGGTCTCCGCGGATGAAATAGGATTAGTGATCCAATCGCTGGGCAATTTGGGCCGTTCCTTGGCCAGCCAGGGAGTAGACACCCAGGCGGTCATTAATGCCGTACCCGGTGCTGTTATCATTACCGATGCGGCGGGCCGCATCAATACATTCAATGCAGTTGCGGAAAATATCTTCGGCTATCAAGCCGACAAGCTGCGCGGCCTATCGATCCGCGGTTTGTTGCCGACCTTTGCCTGTGAGGACGGTGTACCGAGCTTGGTGCAAGGCGAACAGGCGATCCGCGGACGTCACCATGATGGTAGTACCTTTCCCATTCTGGTTCGCATGAGCAAGGTCAAGCCGGACAATAATATCTTGTACTTTTGCCAGATAAAGGACGATCCCTTGAGCGATAAGGCGCAGCGGTGCATACAACAGGCAGAGACGATCTACCGCAATTTGGTGGAATCTTCCCGCGATCTCATTTGGAGCATGGATAAGAGCGGACGGTGGACCTTCATCAATTCCGCCGCTAAGTGCATCTACGGCGTCGAGGCGGCGGAGTTGACGGGCCGCAGCGCGCATGAATTCACCGAGCCTGACTATCTGGAACGCGAAAAGGCGGCATTCAAAGCGTTGTGGCAAGGTAAAGAATGGCTGAATTTTGACAGCGTTCATCGCGATAGCGAAGGGATGTTGCACCACTTGCATTTCATCGCCACAGCCAGCAAAGACGAACATGGAGAAGTGGTGGCCATAAATGGTATCGCCCGCGACGTAACGGAACGCAAGATGTATGAGCAGAAGCTCGCTTATCAAGCCACTCATGACACCCTTACCGGTTTGTTCAACCGGAATTATCTGCGCCAAGAGTTGGAACGCATGCTGGCGAGGGTAGCGAGAGGCAATGCGGGCGGGGTTTTGATGTTTGTGGATCTCGATCAATTGAAGTTCATCAACGATAACCTCGGTCACGCAGTGGGAGACAGATTATTGGTTGAAACGGCGCGACTGATGAAAGCCCATGTCCGCGAAGGCGATTTGCTGGCCCGCTACGGCGGCGATGAATTTACGGTGCTGTTATATAACACGGCTGACGAAGGCGCCCGCACCATGGCGGAAAACTTGCGTGTCCGTTTAGGCGAATATAAATTTCTCGAGGGAGGCAATGTCTATTCCCTGACCTGCAGTGTCGGCCTCGCCTTGATCGACGCAACCGTAAAGTCCGTCGATGAGTGCCTGTCTCAGGCGGAACGCGCTTGTAATAACGCCAAGACCTTAGGGCGCAATCAAGTGGTTTTCCATGCGCCGCCGGAAACGAAGCGCGCGGACATCCAGGATAGCGGTTGGGTGGACCGCATCAAGCCCTTGATGGAAGAAGAGCGGTTCAGACTGATTTATCAGCCCATCATGGCCGTCGCCACCGGCAGCATCTACGATTATGAAGTGTTGGCCCGCATGGAGGAAGGCGAAGGCCATTTGTTGACGCCCGGCGCATTCCTGCCAACCGTGGAACGCCTGGGCATGAGCCGGCAGCTGGACCGCTGCGTGGCAGCAAAGGCGATTCGGCAATTGGCGGAATTGCGCAAAGCGGGCCAAGCGGTGCGGTTCGCTATCAATCTGACCCCGTCCGCGCTGGCCGATGATGCGCTATTGAGGTTGCTCCATGATGTGCTCGCCGAGACGAAATTGGACGCCTCGGTGTTGACGTTCGAGATAAAGGAAACGGCAGCCGTGACGGACCTGGCCGCCGCCGCCGATTTCATCCGCGCCGTGAAAGAAATGGGGGCGCGGGTGGCCTTGGAACATTTCGGCCTGGGCTTCAGTTCATTTACCTACCTTAAGCACTTGCCTGTGGACGCCCTGAAGATTGACGGCTCTTATGTGCAAGGCCTGGCGCAGTCGCTGGTCAATCAGGTGGTGGTGCGTTCCATCAATCAAGTGGCCCATGCCTTGGGCAAGGTCACCATCGCGCCGCAGGTGGAAAACAAAGAGGCTTTAACGTTAGTGCGGGATCTCGGCGTGGACTACGTGCAGGGGTATTTTGTGGGCAGGCCGGAGCAGACTATTGGCGTCGACCGTTATATCACCGCCGCATTACGATAAGCCATATCCATTACACCGCCTGCAGCTTGGCATAGGCCAACACCAACCACTTACTGCCGACACCGGCGAAATTGACCTGCACTCGCGCGCCGCTGCCCTGTCCTTCGTAGTTGGTGACGATGCCTTCGCCGAAGGCGGCGTGGACCACGTGTTGTCCCAGGCGTAATCCGCCTTCTATTTCGGGTTCGAATGAGCGAGCGCCAATCGCGGCGGGAAGGGTGATATGCGCGCGGGGCCGCACCTCCTGCAATAACGCCGCGGGAATTTCACTCAGGAATCGCGAAGGGCGGGGATAGGTCTCCGTACCGTGCAGACGTCGGCTTTCCGCATAGGTAAGATACAGTTCGCGCTCGGCACGGGTGATGCCCACGTAACAGAGGCGGCGCTCTTCCTCGAGCCGGCCTTCCTCGGCGATGGACATTTGATGGGGAAACAAACCCTCTTCAACGCCGCAGATGAACACCAGGGAAAATTCCAAACCCTTGGCGGAGTGCAGCGTCATCAATTGCACGCAATCTTCCCATTCGTTTCCCCGTCCTTCGCCCGCTTCCAGGGCGGCATGCGTGAGAAAGGCGGAGAGGGGGTCGAGTTCGCCGTCCTCTTCACCCTGAAATTGCCGTGCGGCGCTGATTAATTCTTCCAGGTTTTCCACCCGCGCCTGCCCCACCTCGCCTTTTTCCTTGCGATAGTGATCGAGCAGGCCGCTGTGATGGACAACGTGCTCCACTTTCTCGCCTAAATCGAAGTGAGCGGCATCGGCGGCAAGGCGTTCGATAAGATCAATGAAAGCTTTCAACGCAACGCTGGCGCGCCCCGTCAGCATCGAAGAATTGAGCAAGGCGACGGCGGCGCGGAACAATGAGACCGGATGGTGTCTGACGTAATCGCGCACCGCACCCACCGTGCGTTCGCCTATACCGCGGGTAGGAGTGTTCACCGCGCGTTCGAACGATGCATCGTCATCGCGGTTGGCGATGAGGCGCAGATAGGCCAAGGCATCCTTGATCTCGGCGCGCTCGAAGAAGCGCAGCCCTCCGTAAACGCGGTAAGGCATGCCTGCCGCCAACAAGGCCTCTTCCAAGACCCGCGACTGGGCGTTGGAGCGATAAAGGATCGCCGCCGCGTCGCGGCGGTTACCCGCATCCGCCCAATGGCGCAGCCGCTCCACGATGAAACGCGCCTCATCCAGTTCGTTGAAGGCGGCGTAGAGCAGGATGGGATCGCCCTGCGCGCCGCGCGTCCATAATTCCTTGCCGAGACGGCCGTCGTTGTGGGCGATCAGCGCGTTAGCCGCGGCGAGAATGGTGCGCGTCGAACGGTAATTTTCCTCCAGACGCAACACCCGCGTGCCGGGAAAGTCCTTGCTGAAACGCTGAATGTTCTCGATGCGCGCGCCGCGCCAGCCGTAAATGGATTGATCGTCGTCGCCCACCGCGAACAGATTGCCGCGCTCGCCCGCCAACAGCCGCAGCCAGGCATATTGAATGGCGTTGGTATCTTGAAACTCATCCACCAGAATGCGCTGAAAACGATGTTGATAATGGGCGAGAATATCCCCGCGGTCGCGCAGCAATTCATGGGCGCGCAGCAACAGCTCGGCGAAATCCACCAAACCGGCGCGGCGGCAGTTGTCTTCATACGCCTGATAGATGCGCACCATCTGCGCGGTGAAGGGATCGCCGCGGCCGTCGATGTGCTGCGGGCGCAGACCCTCGTCCTTGCGGCCGTTGATGTACCATTGCGCTTGCCGCGGCGGCCATTTGGCCTCGTCAAGTTCCAAGGCTTTCAGCAGACGGCGGATTAAGCGATATTGATCGTCGGCATCGAGAATCTGAAAGGTCTGCGGTAAGCCGGAATCGCGCCAATGGGCGCGCAGCAGGCGGTGGGCCAGATTGTGAAAGGTCCCCACCCACATGCCGCCCACCGGGATCCCCAATAATTGTTCGGTGCGGCCGCGCATCTCCGCGGCGGCCTTATTGGTGAAAGTTACCGCCAATATGCCGTAGGGCGAGGCGCCCTCCACGCGGATCAGCCAGGCGATGCGGTGCACCAGCACGCGGGTCTTGCCGCTGCCGGCGCCGGCGATCACCAGCACCGGCCCGGAAGGGGCGGTCACCGCCTCGCGTTGCGCATCGTTGAGTGGATCGAGGAGATCGGAGACATCCATGGCGGCGATTTTACCAGATTGTAGGCGCGCCAAGCCGGGCACGATTCCAACCTGTAAAGGGTGTGCGGATGCCGATGTAACGCGGCTGCACCTACACTGATTATAACCGTGACGATAGATAGACGAAGGAATGCGATCGAACCACGCTCATAGGCGATGGGTTTAGGCATGCAGGTCGATGCCGGCAATGATGTATTGTTCCGCGACTAAGAATTTACGGATGACCGGCTGCTAATCCATCACTATCAGCGCCGCTTCCAACAAGCGGGTCTGGGTTTATGCTCACTCCGGGAATAAACCTGGCGGACCATAAAGCCGCAAAGCACTAATAAACAAAAGGGATAGGAAATACCCCCGTAGCCTCCGCTGGTATCTACCACGAGGGTAACCTTGGAGACTGAATTGTTATCCGCATTCGTATCTGTTTGATTCGCTCTCACGAGGGTCGCGGAGTTCGTGGCCCTGCCGATCGCGTTGGGAATGATAGATATCGCTATGGCGGCGGAAGTGTTGGCGCTGATGGCGTCCAAAACGCATGTCGCGGTAGAGCTCGTATGAGTGCAAAATCCCTGAGATGGACTTATCCCCGCCAATACGGAATCTGTCACGGTGTCCTGCACCGTTACGCCGGTCGCATCTGCCGGCCCATTATTGGTGATGGTGACCGTATAGGTAACCGGGGTCGCGACCGCGACGGGCCCGGTTTTATCGTTCATGGTCACGGCGATATCAGACAGGCTCGACGGATCTTCGCCGTAGGTCAAACTCGTCAAAAAGGCATCATTGCCGAACCCGACGTAGCCTTGAAAAGAATTGAGAGTCCGAGGAAAATCAAACGAACTTGTCGTCCCTACAAAAAATGCATAATTTGTAGTCCCTTTATTCCCCAGGGCTATGCCGTTGATGGTGTCATCGCCCGTTCCGCCCGCATAGGAGGAGAACAGGATCGTAGCGCCGTCGCTGGACAGTTCCGAAATAAATCCGTCGCTGTTGCCTAAACGCTGCAGTTGAAGGGGGCTCTGGAGCGGCAGGTTCGTTGATGAACTCGACCCCACCACCCAAGCCTCGTTATTCTCGCCTAAGGCAATGCCCTGCCCCTGGTCGTCGCCATCGCCGCCCAGGTAGGTTGAGTAAATCAGATCCGTTCCGGCCGGATTGATTTCAGTGACAAAGGCGTCAAATTTGCCGCCGGCGTGAGCCGCCTGCAAGGGATTTTTGGTAGGGAAGAGTGGGTTTGGTATAAAGCTTGGCGTAGTCTGACCATTCGAGGAGGTCTTGCCGGTGACATAGGCATTGCCGTTAGTGTCGATGGCGATGGCCGCGATGTAGTCGTCGCCGCCGCCGCCCAGATAGGTGAGGTAATTTAAGGTGGAGCCGTCGCCGTTGAGCTTTCCAACGAAGCCTTCATAAGCGCCTCCGTTGTAGACCTGTTGAAACGGCGTTCCATTGCCTGCCGATACAGGCAGATCGGTGGACCCTGTAATCCCGCCAAAATAGACAGACCCCGCACTGTCGACCGCGAGGGAGGTAATTTGATCGTAACTTTGGCCGCCGATACATTTTGGCGTGGATACTAAATTACCGGTTGTGGCATCCAGTTTAGCGATGAAGCCGTCGCCCTGGCCGGCGGTCGATGCGCAGATCCCACCCTGCGAGGCGGTGCCGCCGCCGACATAGAGGTAATTGCTGCCCGTGGTCGTGTCCGTACGGAACGCAATCGCAAGACCGGCATCCAGGTCGGTACCGCCCAGGTACCTGGTATAGTCGAGCTTGCCGCTGACAACATCTTTGTTGTTGACATCTTTGTCGACGTTGCGCAATTTAAAAACGAAGGCATCCAGGGTACCGATGTTGTGATCCAAGGTGGGCAAGCCGGGAAAGGCGGGCGAGTGCGTTTCGCCGGTAACATAGACATTGCAGAGGTTAAACGTATTGGTGCAATCGCCGTCAATGGCGATGCCGTGCGCAACATCCTCGTCCGGCCCGCCGATGAATGCCGAATACAGGACGCTTGTGCCGGTCGGGTCGACTACAATGACGAACACATCCGATATCCCGCCGCCGCCCGCCTTTACGCCGGCCGCTACCTGGGTAAAATCCGCGGCACCGACAGTGCCGGTGATATAGCGATTACCGGCGCTGTCCAGCGCCACGGCGACCGCCGCGTCATCGCCGGTACTGCCCACATACGTACTGTAGCTGATCACCGGATCGATGACCAAGGGTTTGGAATTATCATAGGCGCCGAGTCTGAATCCCACTGCGTGGTGGTTTTCCAGAATAAAGGCCGCGTCGATTATCTTGCGCGTACCGCCGGTCACTTGATAGGCGACTGGCTTCTTAAGTGCCAAATCACCCTGTCCGCTTTCGAACAGCAAATCTCCGTCTTGGTTGAGGCGCATCTTGTCAGCGCCATCAAAGGTCATGCGTATGTGAGCCGGGTCCGCCTGCGGAGCCAGCATGAAATCGAACTCCATGCGGTCCTGATCGCCGTAATAAAGAAGGTCGGTGCCCGGATATACACCGCGATACTCGACGCTTGAATAGGTTGGAACATCTTCATGCCATTGGGAGGGATCAGCGCCAATGAAATACTGCACTCGCCCGGGGAGCGGGGATTTCCCCCGGCCGACCGCATTTGCGTTGGCATCCACCAAACGCATTTTGAGTGCCATAGCGGCCTTGGTGCCGTTGTCGCGCGGGACGGAGGGCCGTGAACGAAGGAGCGCGCCCGAGGCGTTCAAGGAAAACGCATAACCCGGACCGTGAGCAAGGAACTGGGTTTGCGCGTCGAACTGGCCGAGGTTGGGCTCGAAAGCGAGCGGGAGACGAACCTTATCGATTTGCGCCAAGGTGGGCTTGGGGATCGTAATCGGAGCATTTGGCGAGTCTCGAACATGAATGGAATACACAAGCAGGAGAACGCCTACTAGTCCGAGAAATAGATAGCTTGCCCTATCTACAATTTTAAAATAGCTGCCGTAGCGCAATATATTGGTTAGCATTGAATTTCTATAAGATGGGCAGGACTAGAGTATATGCTTTTGTTACCGCATAGAAAAATACTTCCAAGAAGATGCTATCACCTTACTCCAGGAGGATACCTCAATGGTTTCTTGGACAGTGCTACGGGCTGGGGCATCGGTATTGATTGGTTCTTTTTCGCACAACCTAAAGTGCTATCTCCGCTTCCGCGGCCATCCTGCACCCTGCGTCGCGCAATTCCCATCCCGCACCATGGTTCCCATTAGATAAGTACTCTACCCCAAGGATTCACCAGCCGCCACCAAGGGCTTCTCGGCTCTGCGCTTACTCCTTGTATTACTATCGTATTACTATCTCTATGCGAATCGGCGGCGGGAACTCTCCATCGCCTTAATAGGTCTTAATTCCTATATTAACATCGTAGGAGGATAGGGCAATGCAATCATTAGTCCCTGAAAATGCCGGCAGTTATCTGGCGACTATCGCGGTGATCGCGTTGGTAGCATTTAGTATCTATTCCATGGCCCGCGTGTGGGGCTGATCAGTCCAATCCAGATCAAAGCGGAAGAACCGGCTTTTCCTTCCTGCCCCCGGCCTATTGCCCTTCAACCGATTAATATTTGGGATACATTTGCTGGGCGTTATTTTAATGTCCTGTTTTTGACAATTATATTTCGAGCAATTCATTAATGGCGGATTTCGCACTCGACCCGTTGCCGTCATTCGACCGAAAAAGCGCGAAGGTACGTGTTATGCGATGCGCTTCCGTCGACCCTGGCCAAAAGAATGGCTTAATTCGGTGACCCGCTGGCTATCGTGATTTCGCGTCATTTGAAAAACTAGATATATTGTTTATACTGTATATATTGATAAATTTTGAGTTTTGAATGTTCCGCCTATATACAGGAGGAGAATTGCATGGCTGATATTACAAAATTCACTGTCAAGAAAATGGAAAGCATTAAAGCGCCTTTGAATCCTCCAGCAGAGGAATCGAGACAAAACGAACCCACTGCGGTTCCCAAAGCGAAAAAAACGAGGCCGAAAAAACGAAACGCCGAGGCGGCACCCCGAAAGTCAGGGCTCAAGTATCTCGGAACGGACAAGAAGCCGCCCAAAAAGAAAAAACAAAAAAAAGTTAAGATGGTGCGCGATAGTTTCACTATGCCAGAGAATGACTACGCAAAAATCGCCGCGCTTAAAGAGAAGTGCCTGATGGCCGGCGTGCATGTCAAGAAGAGTGAATTGCTACGTGCGGGTTTGGCTTATCTGACAAAACTTTCTAATTCTGGTTTACTGAAGACCATAAAACAGGTAGAAAAGATCAAGACGGGGCGACCGGCAAAACACCGGTAGTCATAGAATCAGAATCTGTGGGCCAGGGCGGGTGATGACGGCCTTTAACATCACCAATATTTCTTAACCCGTTAATTATATGGCGGGCCCGAGCTGATGAACCTGGGCGTTGGATTGAACATCTGGTCCTAGTTCGATGCTCACACCAGAAGCTGGGTTCGTAGTGGCAACCTACTGTTTTTAAAATATCTAATATCAATAACTTGGTAGGTCCGCTCTCATACTTCTTTTCGTCAAACTTCGCTGAGCATTGTCGAGAATCACCGACGCTCTGTTTTTCGACTGGTGCATTTTGCAGGTTGCGGCCGGTAACGGCCTATTGACGCAATATATGCATGAGTGACCGATTGCTATATAAGATTGAGCGGAGCGATTAGAGCATTTACGGGAGGGAATCACTATGATTTGGGAATTTAGTTATCACAAGGACGATAATTACCTTGAAGTGATCGTTAGTGGAAATCTTTCAACAGATCAGCTCAACCAAATGGCTAGAGAACGGTGGAATAGGCTACAAGAGCTCAATTGCAACAAGGTCCTGTTTGATTTCACCAGAATCACGAGCATGTTGGCCACCATTGATATCTATCATCGGCCTGAAGAAACAGAAAATGTTGGTATACCAAAAGTAAACCGTACGGCGGCTGTAGTGCCAACTGACTATTGGCGCGATTTTAGAATCATGGAGTCTGCATATCAAATTCGCGGATATGACTTACATGTATTCCTGAGCAAGGAAGATGCCCTTAATTACCTGATTGCCGCCCATTCGCCTGAAGCGAAAAATAGATAATGCGAATGTGCTTGAAGTATTCTTGTGTTAATCCTTAGCCCAAACTAGTTACTTACCTTTTATCCAGGTTAGCTGGTGCCAATAAGCGACCCCCGCGTTATGAGCCAAGGCAGGAAAGAGGACTGTTAATTTCAATCGGCCACTTACGGCGCTCGTCAATAATGATGTGCCAGTTAGTATCGCGTAATTGACAGTTAATTTGCTGCTCTGTGGCGCAGCGAGGAATATTTAGAGTTATGCATTCGAAACATACAAACTAATTGCGCGCCCAAGTTGATGAATTTAAGCACTGGACCTAGAATCTTTCACTTCCATAACGGCTGTCGAGGACTGGTCTCAATTCAAAGAGACCTTTTCACGCATGAGGAGCCGAATCATATTTTTGTCATGTAGTTATAATTTGATTTTATCAACTTGGACCAAATGATCGGGCGGAACAAATGAGTTTCAATATTCTGTGGGAAGAGCGGGGCGTGGTAAAGCATTTTAACATGCAGGTCACAGTGGAAGAGGTTCAAGTAGCAACATTACGAGTTGAAGCAAGTGAAAGATTCGATAGTTGTAGGTATGTTATTAACGACTTTTCGGCTTGTACCAGTATTATCGTTAACCATGATGTAGTCAAAGAAATTGCAATTGTCGATGGGGCGGCGATGCGAACAAATCCCTACATTAGAGTGGCTGTTGTTACTACTATGCCTGAGATAATTGAAATGGCAGAAGCATATGCAAACTCATCTTACCATTCATATCCCACCCGTATTTTTTCAGCCCTGCAAGAAGCGAGACATTGGGCGATGGCGAAGGACAAAAGTTAGACCTTTCGGCGTGATTTAAAGCCATCGTTTCCCAGGATAACTGCACCTCGGAAGTGGCGGGTTTGGTTAAAACCGTCTTGACAACGATTCAATATTCGACAGGGCAAAGATGTGCTGCAAGCAGAACGATTTCGCGGTCGCTTGGCGAAAGGTTGAACCTCTCGTACAGGGCGAAGGCGGACATTCCCGGTCGATGTCAACCAGCCGTAATGCCCAGATTTATCTCCTCAACTGGGTATTGAAACTATCGAGAATCAGATTGTCGTGTTGGTGGCGCGCCCAAGAGGATTCGAACCTCTGACCTCAGCCTTCGGAGGGCTGCGCTCTATCCAGCTGAGCTATGGGCGCGTAAATAAAGAGTTTGGGGCGGTAGAGGATACCGTTTGCGTCCTTCCCCGTCTAGAAGACTGTCGGCAGCAGGCACCGTATGCGTAAAGAGGCAATTCCCGTTATCGTGGGTCGAGCAGCGTTGCTATTTGACGGGATAAGGACACAACGAACACACTCTACATCATGGAATCGAATGATGCCCTGATGTATAAGAATTTGGGGGTTTGAATCCCGCCTCTCAACAGCACAGTGCTGACCAATCATTAGACTGGCCAGCACCGCTTTAACTTAAGCGCGACGGTTTGTTATTTTGCAGCGCCGTCGGTTTTAGCGCCTTCTGGCGGCATATCCTTGTTTTCGCTCGGAGTGGATTCCGGCTGGGTCTCATTACTGGAGCCCATACCTTGAGCGGGCGCGGCAGGAGCCGCCTCTTGAGTGGCAGGAGCCGCCTCTTGAGTGGCGGGAGCAGGCGCCATCTGGGTTTCGGAATTTTCCGCGGGTTTCTTGCTGCAGCCAAAGGCGGCGACAGATAACAACACGATACCTAATATGGCAATTTTACGCATAGTCCTTCCTTCAAGGTTTCAATAATGGAACTAAAATACTCGCCCTCGACAAAACTACAGAGGGGACGGCAAGCGCGCGTATTCTCGGACTTCTCAGTTAATTTTTCCAGTACCTGAGAGGCTAAAAGGGATATTTATTTTTTTAAGCTATTTAAATCAATTAGTTGATTTAATAATTATATAATTATTAATCTGTTCGTATTAATGGAGCGCAGCTTAAGGGCAGTCGAGCATTGTCAATTCGGTTGGTGTGGTAGGAACAGGATAAGACGCAACTCATTAGGAGATCGACGATGAGAAAGTGGATGATGGCGTTGTTGTGTGTCAGCGTGAGTGCTTGTGCGTGGGTGAAGTTGACGCCGGGTGGTGAAAAAGTGCGTGTACTGGATGCCGCCGAAGTGACGACATGCAAGGAATTGGGCAATGCCATGGTGACTACGACGGCGAAAGTGGCGGGTATCAATCGCAATGAGGACCAGGTTGAGAAGGAATTGGCTCAATTGGCGCGCAACGCGGCCGCCGATATGGGGGGCGATACCGTTGTGGCGATGAATGAGGTCAAAGAGGGTAAACGCCGCTACGCCGTATACAAATGTATAGGTGCCGCCGCCAAATAATAAAACTATTCGGTTATTTCCAGCGCAATTTCGATGACAGCGCCGTCGATCAAACGGAAGCCGCGCATCTCCAGAACGCCCTGTGTTTGCAGCGAGATAATTAAATACAAGGCCTCAGGATAATTGGACTGCGCCAGATCCGTGCGCGAAGGCAACGGTGGACTGTTGGGATGGGAATGGTAGATGGCGAATAGCTGCTCGCCTCGTTCGCGCATGGAACGCAAGGCCGTGATTTGTTGCTCGGGGTCCATGGTAAACAAGCGCTGGGGTTCGGCGGCAATGTTGGTGATGGGATAACAATGGAGGGGAATGCCGCTTTCAGCGCCGATCAGGCCGCATACTTCGCTGGTAGCGGACTGCTGGGCGTGATGGAGTAATTGATTGATGAGGCTGCGCGGCAGGCATTGGCTGGAAATCATCCTCGCCGGCCTCCGCTGACCCGATCGTTACCGGCGATGTCGCGCCAAGTTTGTACGTGTTGGTACGCCGAATGATGCAATAATGCCGCGGTCGCCATTGCCTGGTTGCGGCCGTGCTCCATCAATAACCAACCTTCTTCGCGCAAGTAAGGGGGTGCCTGCTTGATCAGGGCGGTGATTATTTCCAAACCGGTGGGGCCCGCTACCAGGGCGCGGCGCGGCTCCGCGGGCAGATCGCCTTCCGCAAGATGGGGATCGTCTTCGGCTACGTAAGGTGGATTGGAGACGATCATATCGAATCGCAAATCGCCGAGTGGCGCGAACCACGAACCTTCGCGGAATTCAACATTGGATAGATTCAAGCGCCGCGCATTCTTGCGGGCCACATTAAGCGACCTGGGTGAGAGGTCGGTCGCGATGACTCGGCATCGAGGCCGCTCGGAGGCGATGGCCAGCGCGATGGCGCCGCTGCCGGTGCCGAGATCCGCAATATATGCCTCACTATTTTGGGCGATGCGCTCCAGGGCGGCCTCCACCAGCAGCTCCGTTTCGGGACGCGGAATCAAGGTGGTAGGATCGACAACAAGATCCAGCGACCAAAATTCCCGACGACCCGTAATATATGCAATCGGTTCGCCCGCGGCACGCCGCGCGACTAAGTCAAAAAAATAGTGCCGCTGTGATTCGTGCAGTATTTTCTCTGGCCAAGTGCGGAGATGGCTGCGCGGCACGGCGAGCACATGGGCGAGTAATATTTCCGACTCCAACGCCGCCGCCTCGCTGCGCGGGCCGAGCAGCGAGGCGGCAAGCCGTAGCGAACCTTGAATGGTAAACGTTTCCGACATGCCATTAACCAGCCATCTCCAAACGATTCTTTACTTAATCATTCGCCCAACGCCGCCAACAATTCAGTTTGATGTTCAGTTGTAAGGGGATCGATAAGTTCGTCCAAATTGCCATCCAGAATAGTGTCCAGCTTGTAGAGGGTAAGATTGATGCGATGATCCGTTACACGCCCTTGCGGATAATTATAGGTGCGGATCCGTTCCGAACGATCGCCGCTGCCGACTTGCAGGCGGCGCGACTCGCTTTGCTCGGCGATTTGTTTGTTGCGTTCGGCGGCCAGCAATCGAGCCTGCAGCAGGGACATGGCGCGCGCGCGATTTTTGTGCTGGGAACGCTCGTCCTGGCATTCGACCACGAGGCCGCTGGGCAGATGGGTGATGCGGATTGCCGAATCGGTCTTATTGACGTGCTGGCCGCCGGCACCGGAGGCACGGTAAGTATCCACCTTGAGATCGGCGGGATTGATGTCTATGCGATCCACTTCTTCCATTTCAGGCAGCACGGCGACAGTGGCCGCGGAAGTATGGATGCGTCCTTGCGCCTCGGTTTCCGGAACGCGCTGCACGCGATGCGTCCCCGACTCGAATTTAAGCCGCGAATACACGCCTTGGCCGATGAGGCGTACGATTATCTCTTTGTGCCCACCGTGCTCTCCCGGGCTGTCGCTGATGATTTCCACCTGCCAACCTTTGCGCTCCGCGTAGCGGGAATACATGCGGAACAGGTCGCCGGCGAAGATCGCCGCTTCGTCGCCCCCGGTGCCGGCGCGGATTTCCAGAAAGATGTTGCGATCGTCCATGGGATCGATGGGTAACAGCAATTTGTTGAGTTCCAGCTCCAATGCATCTTTAAGCACACCGGCAATGTTAAGTTCTTCCTGGGCCAATTGCCGCACGGTGGGATCCTTGTCTTGCAGCATGTCGCGTGCCACGTCGAGATCGTCAAGGGTAGTTTGATAGCGTCCGAAACAGGCGACCACGGGGCTGAGTTGAGCATATTCGATGGAAAGCGCCCGAAACCTTTCCTGATCGTTTATTACTCCGGAGTCGGACAGGAGTGCGCTGATCTCCTGCAGCCGCTCGGAGAGAGTCTCCAATTTACCGCGTAGCGATGTCTTCACGGTAGCTTACGAATGGGGATCTTTGAGGTCGAAAAGCTCGCGGGCGATGGCGAGGACCTCGGAGCGGCCTTCGAATCCGGCCTGGCGTAAATGGGTGCTGGGAGAGTGAATCAATTTATTGGTGAGAATGCGGGCCATTTGCGCTAGCACCTCTTCCGGCGGCGCGCCGCGCGCCAGCATGCGCTTAGCCTTACCCACTTCCCGATCGCGCAATTGTTCAGCGTGTTCGCGATAGGCGCAAATGGTGGCCACCGCGTCCAGCGAGCGCAGCCAGCCCATGAAGCGGATCACTTGATTTTCGATGAGTTCCTCGGCTTGTTTGGCCGCCTCTTGCCGTGAACGCAGGCCGTCTTGGATAATATCCCGCAGGTCGTCGACGGTATACAAAAACACGTCATCCAATTCCGCCGCCTCGGGTTCTATGTCGCGGGGTACGGCGATATCGATCATCAGCATGGGCCGGTGTTTACGGGTCTTGAGGGCCCGTTCGATGGCACCCTTACCCAGGATGGGCAATTGGCTGGCGGTGGATGAAATTACCAGATCGGCCTCCGCCAAGTGGGTGGGGATATCAGCGAGCGAAATAGCGTAGCCACCAAATTCGCTGGCGAGGGTATGCGCCTTTTCCACCGTACGATTGGCGATGATCATCCGGCCGATGCGATGCTCATGGAGATGGCGGGCGGTCAGTTCGATGGTTTCGCCGGCGCCGATCAGCAACACCGTGTGCTGCGATAGGTCGGTAAAGATTTGCTTGGCCAAGCTGACGGTGGCGAATGCTACCGACACCGGGCTGGAGCCGATGGCGGTATCGGTGCGTACCTGTTTGGCCACCGCAAAGGTATGTTGGAACAAGCGGCCCAGCAAGGTCCCCACCGTGCCGGCTTGGACTGCGGCTAGGTAGGCTTCTTTCATCTGGCCGAGTATTTGAGGTTCGCCTAAGATCAGCGAATCCAGCCCTGCCGCTACCCGCAGCATATGGCGCACGGCGAACTGCTCAGGATGGACATAGACGTAAGGTCCTACTTCCTCCCGAGTGAGCTTGTGGTAGTGTTGGAACCAGTCAACGACGACGGCGGTGCCGGATTCCTCCAGATTGCACACGATCTCGGTTCGATTGCAGGTGGAAAGGATCGCCGCTTCATGAATCGCGGGGAGGGACGCGAGCTGCTGCAGGGCGCTGACTAGGTCCTGGGGGTTAAACGCCACCCGTTCCCTGACATCGACAGGGGCGGTTTTGTGATTAATCCCGAAAGCTAATAAAGGCATCGCGGCTTGTCGACATAGAAAGAGATTAATTGTGAGGTAATTATTGGCGGAGTGGCAAGTCTCATTGGGGAATTAAGTCACATCCAGAAACTTATAGAATAAACTTGCTACTAATATAAGGGATTTGTACCTTTAGTGGGTAGTTGAGCGGAGTAAATATCAATGAATGGTTTTTTAAGGGCTGGTGTCCTGATAGTGGCGGTTGGATTGGTGGGGTGTGCTGTCCGGCCCGTGCAGCAGGGGGCTAAGGCTCCCGCCGAGGCCGCGTCAGCTCTACCGGCGGAAGCGAAAACGCCGGCGGCGCCCCCCGTGCCGGAGGAGGAGTCAGCTAAGGCTGCCTCCATTTCGCCAGAGGCGATGTACAAGATTCTGGTGGCGGAGGTAGCCCTCCAGCGCGGTCACTACGATATCGCCATCAAGAATTATCTGGAATTGGGGAAGGCCCAAAGGGATCCTCGTTTACTGGAGCGGGCGGCTCGCATCGCCGTCTTTGCCCATGATAACGCCCATGCCTTACAGGCCGCTAAGTTGTGGGTCGAATTGGATCCCGACAATATTGAGGCCCGCGAGGTCGTAACGGCGATGTATATTCGTACCGGCAAATATGACGAGGCGCAGCACCAGCTTGAGGCCCTGTTAGCCAGCACTGACAAAGACAACAACGAAAATGGCTTTATGTTGGTAGCCGGGTTGTTAGCGAGGCAGCAGGATAAGCAAGCGGCTTTGGATATTATGCAGCGTCTGGTGGACAACCGGCCTAATGATCCAGACGCCCTATTCGCGCTGAGTGAACTTGCGGTGCGTGCCAGGGCTCTCGATAAGGCGGAACAAGCCATCAAGCGGGTGGTGGAACTTCAGCCCGACAACGCGGATGCCCGGGTGCAGGAGGCGCGTATCCTGTTCATGCGCGGGAAGAGTGCCGAAGCGCTGAAGTTGCTGGAAGACGCGGTTAAAAAATTTCCCAAGGAAACCGCCTTGCGCGCCGCTTATGCGCGCATGTTAGTGGATGCCAAGCAGATGGATAAGGCTTACGAGCAATTCAAGTTGGTCAACAAACAGAGCCCCGATCAAGCAGATATTTTGCTTGCCCTCGGGGTAGTGGCCATCGATTTGAACAAAGTGGACGAGGGTAAAAAATATTTCCTTCTCTTGAATCGTCTCAACCGCGGCTACGAATCGGAGAGTAGCTATTATCTGGGGCGTATTGCCGAAGAGTTCAGTAAAGACCCTGATATGGCGATCAAATGGTATTCCAAGGTGGAACAGGGTGAGCAGTATTTCGAGGCCCAGTTACGCATCGCCCTTTTGCTGGCTCAAAAGGGCGACCTTGAACGGGCGCGCGACCAGCTGAGCGCGATTACCCCGCGCAGCCCCGGCCAAGTTTTGCGCATCTATTTGGCGGATGGCCAGATCTTGCGCGAAGCCGGGCGTGTTGAAGAGGCGAAACAAGTGTTCACCGCCGGGTTGGAAGAATTGCCGGACAATACGGACCTCTTGTATGCGCGCGCCATGGCCGAGGACAAGCTTGGCCAACTCGATTCGATGGAGAAGGACCTCCGACAGATCCTCAGCCGAGATCCGGACAATGTGGATGCCTTGAATTCATTGGGCTACACTTTGGCGGATCACACCACGCACTACGACGAGGCGCTTAAATACATTCAGCGGGCCTTGGAACAGCGTCCAAACAGCTTCTTCATTCTCGATAGCATGGGCTGGGTTCAGTATCGTCTCGGCCATTACCAAGAGGCAGCCAGTTATTTGCGGCGTGCCTTGGATATTACCCCCGATTCGGAAGTGGCCGCTCATCTCACCGAAGTGTTATGGGTGATGGGCGATAAGCAAGGAGCCCGCGCGGTGTGGGGTAAGGCCTTGAAGGTGGCGCCGGGGAACAAGGTGTTGCTTGATGTTATGAATCGGCTGGATCACAAATAAAATAGAGAAAGCTCGGCGTCGGCAATTTTCATTAGCGTGGAGTGAATTTCCTCCCCGTATTCGGGATATTCGCGTGTGATTAAAGCGACGCGCAACGCAATTTGGTGGCTGTTTCTATTGGGGGGCGCGATGTGCTTATCAGCTTGCAGCTCGCTGGCGCCCGTCAGGAAGACCGAGCCGGAGCTGCAACGACTTTGGGCGGCGCGGCAGGTCGACTTGGCTATGTTGCGCGCTTGGGACATTGCCGGCCGGCTCGGCATTCAAACCGCACACGAAGGTTGGCACATCGGCTTCCGCTGGCAGCAAGCTACCGATCTCTACCATATTGTGCTGAGCAATCCCCTGGGGCAAACCTCCGGTGAATTGCAGGGCAATCCGCAGGGCGTGACTTTGCTGCTCGGCGACGGGCGGAGCGTGTCAGCTAACGACCCAGAGCAATTATTGGCGCAGCAGTTCGGTTGGCGAGTGCCGATAAAAGGCCTGTACTTTTGGGTGAGAGGACTGCCGTCGCCCGGCGTGGCGGAAGCCCATGCTTTGGATGAGGAGGGGCGCCTGCAATGGCTGGAACAATCGGGATGGCGCATTTCCTACCGCCGTTACGGCAATTTTTTCGGGAAGACCTTGCCGACCAAGATCTTTCTCGACAACGACGACTTGAAGGTGCGCCTAGTGATTGATGAGTGGACATTGCCCTAAGAGGCCCTGAATGAATACCTCGGTCTGGCCGGCACCGGCCAAGATCAATCTGTTTTTACACATCGTCGGGCGCCGTCCCGATGGCTATCACTTGCTGCAGACGGCGTTTCAATTTCTCGATTATGGCGATGAACTGCGTTTTACCCTGCGTGAAGATAATGCCATCCGGCGTGTCACAACCCTTTCCGGCGTCGCGGAATATCGGGACTTGACGGTCCGGGCGGCCATGCTGCTTAAACAGGTCGGAGGCATTGCACAGGGCGTTGATATCGCAGTGGAAAAACGCTTGCCCCTGGGTGCCGGTCTGGGGGGCGGCAGTTCCGACGCCGCCACCACCTTGGTGGCATTGAACCGACTGTGGCGCCTTAACTTGCCGGGGGAACGCTTGGCGGAATTGGGTTTGCAACTGGGAGCGGATGTGCCGATTTTCGTCTATGGCCGGGCGGCTTGGGCGGAGGGAGTGGGGGAACAGTTCACCCCCCTGGTGATCCCCGAACCGTGGTATGTAGTTGTGGTTCCTCCTTGCCATGTTTCCACCGCCGAGATTTTTGCCGCGTCCGATTTGACACGTAACGCCCCTCCCCTCAAAATAGCCGCTTTTCTTTCCGGGGCGGGCAGCAACCAATGCGAAGCGGTGGTTTGCCGCCGCTATCCGGAAGTGCGGCGGGCGCTGGACTGGCTGGGGGTTTATGCGCCGGCCAGGATGAGCGGTACCGGCGCCGCCGTGTTCGCATCCTTTGCCGACGAGACAGAAGCGCGGGGTGTCTTGGCGAAGCTTCCCGCCCAGTGGCGGGCCTTCGTCGCCAAGGGATTGAATGTGTCACCGTTATCAGTAGTGAGTGGCGAGTAGCGAGTGGTTGGGATCCGGGATATCTTCCTCGCCAGTCGTTACTCGCCAGCGTTTTGGGGTGTCGCCAAGCGGTAAGGCACTGGATTTTGATTCCAGCATACCCAGGTTCGAATCCTGGCACCCCAGCCATTTGCCGTTGGCCGCCTGGATCGAGTAACGCCGGCCGCGCGAGAGAATGAAGGGGGCCGTGTGTCGTATAACTCGATGCTAGTCTTTTCCGGTAATGCGAATCGGCAGCTGGCGGAGGATATCGTCAATTATTTGAACTTGCCGCTGGGCAAGGCCGTCGTCGGCCGCTTCAGCGACGGGGAGATTCTGGTTGAACTGATGGAGAACGTCCGCGGCAAGGACGTGTTCATCGTCCAACCCACCGGCCAGCCCACCAACGATAACTTGATGGAGTTGATGGTGATGGTGGATGCGGTACGCCGCTCCTCGGCGAGTCGGGTGACCACGGTGATCCCGTATTTGGGCTATTCGCGCCAGGATCGACGGCCCCGTTCGGCGCGAGTCGCGATCTCGGCCAAGTTAGTCGCCAACATGATCAGCGGCGTGGGTGCGGATCGGGTGCTGACGGTGGATCTGCATGCCGACCAGATACAGGGATTTTTCGATATCCCGGTAGATAATGTGTACGCCTCGCCGATTTTGTTGGGTGACATCTGGCGGCAGAAGTATCCGGATCAGGTCGTGGTGTCGCCGGACGTGGGCGGCGTAGTACGGGCGCGGGCAATGGCCAAGCGCCTGGGAGATACGGAGCTCGCCATTATCGACAAGCGGCGCCCGCGGCCCAACGAGGCCAAGGTGATGCACATCATCGGCGAAGTAGAAGATCGTACCTGCGTGCTGGTCGATGACTTGGTGGACACCGCCGGCACTTTGTGTGAAGCGGCGCGCGCTTTGAAAGAACGCGGCGCGGCCAAGGTGGTGGGATATTGTACGCATCCGGTATTGTCGGGCGCGGCGGTGAAGAACATCGAAAGCTCGGTATTGGATGAACTGGTGGTGACCGATACCCTGCCGCTGCGGCCGGATGCCAAGGCCTGTCCCCGCATCCGCCAGCTCACCATCGCGGGAATGCTGGCCGAGACCATGCGTCGCGTCAGCGCCGAGGAATCGGTCAGTACCTTGTTTATGGATTAAAAGAATTTGAATTGGCCGCGTGGTCGCGCGCCGCCGATTCAAGAAGCCGTCCCCGCCGGGGACGGTATTGGCAAGGCTGCCTGACAGGCGGCATTATTTTTTTGGAGAGGAATCATGGCAGTAGAATTTCAATTAAACGCGGAGCTGCGGACGGATATGGGGAAGGGTGCGAGCCGCCGCCTACGTCACGCAGGTAAAGTGCCCGGTATTCTGTACGGCGGTAAGAAGGAACCCGCGGCGGTGGTATTCCCGCACAAAGACGTGGCGAAGAGCCTGGAAAACGAGGCCTTTTATTCCCATATCCTGACCGTCAACGTCGGCGGCAAGGCGGAAAAGGCGGTGCTCAAGGATCTGCAGCGCCACCCGTTCAAGCCCATCATCATGCATCTCGACCTGCAACGCGTCACCGAGACGGACAAGATTCGCGTCCACGTGCCGCTGCACTTCAAGGGCGAAGACATCGCGCCGGGCGTAAAGCTGAAAGGCGGTATCGTCAATCACCTGATGAAGCATGTCGACGTCACCTGTCTTGCCAAGGATCTGCCGGAATTCATCGAAGTGGACGTGTCGCCACTCGATGTGGGCGAATCGGTGCACCTTTCCGACCTCAAGTTGCCCGGCGGCGTCACGATCCCGGGCTTGGTGGCCGGATCGGAACATGATCTGCCGGTGGTGGCCATCGTGCTGCCGAGAGCAGCGGTGGAAGAGGCCGAAGCGGCGCCTGTTGCCGCCGAAGCCGCGCCCGAAGGCGCCGCTCCCGCCAAGCCGGAACAAGGGGGTGGCGGTCAGCCTGCCGGCTAAGGCAGTCTGCCGTGCCCGTGGCCGGATGTGGCGGAATCCGCAGAATCAGCTTCAGGGATACGCTTGATCGCGGGACTGGGCAATCCCGGTCCCCGTTATCAAGCGACCCGGCACAATGCCGGCTTTTGGTTCGCCGATGCCTTGGCGGGGGCTTGGGCCGGCCAATTCAAAGTCAGCAGTCGTTTTCACGGCGAGGTCTGTGAAGCGAGCATGGCCGGACAAACCCGCTGGATACTCAAGCCCGGTGTCTTTATGAACCGCAGTGGTCAGGCGGTGGCGGCGCTGGCGGATTTTTATAAGATCCCGGTGAGGCAGATCCTCGTTGCGCATGACGAACTGGATTTGCCGCCCGGCACGGTGCGGCTCAAGCAGGGGGGCGGTAACGGCGGGCACAACGGGTTGCACAGCGTCATGGAAAGCATGGGCAGCAGCGACTTTGCGCGGTTGCGTATCGGCATCGGCCATCCGGGCCACCGCGACCTGGTAACCGACTATGTGCTCGGCAAACCCTCGCAGGAGGATCGCCGGGCGATGGAAGAGTCTATCGCCGCCGCCTTGGTGCTGATGCCCGAACTGCTCGGCGGCGATGTCGAGCGGGCGATGCATAAATTACACACCAAGTAGCGGCTCGGAATCTTTCTCGACACGTGCTGCTCGTTATTCGGAACTGAAATATGGGCTTCAAATGCGGTATCGTCGGTCTTCCCAATGTCGGGAAATCCACACTCTTCAATGCGCTGACGCAGGCGGGCATCGAGGCGGCCAATTACCCATTCTGCACCATCGAGCCCAATGTGGGCATCGTGCCCATGCCTGATCCGCGTCTGGATATTCTGGCCAATATCGTCAAGCCGCAGCGGGTATTGCCCACCACCATGGAATTCGTCGATATCGCCGGGCTGGTGGCGGGAGCGTCGAAAGGCGAAGGGTTGGGCAATAAATTTCTTGCCCATATCCGCGAGACTCAGGCCATCGCCCATGTCGTGCGTTGTTTCGACAGTACCGATATCGTGCACGTCGCCGGCAAGGTGGATCCCTTGAGCGATATCGAGGTCATTCACACCGAATTGGCCCTCGCCGATCTGGAGACCGTGGAAAAGGCCGCGCATCGCGTCGCCAAACTGGCCAAGAGCGGCAAAAAAGAGGCTGTCGCGCAACAGGTCTTGTTCGAAAAGGTACGGGCGCAATTGGACAGAGGCGCGCCGGTGCGCATCCTGGACTTGAGCGACGAAGAGCAGCGCGTATTGCTCGAGATCAATCTGTTGACCCTTAAACCCACCATGTACATCGCCAATGTCGACGAACAAGGCTTCAGCAACAACCCCTATCTCGATAAGGTACTGGCGCTGGCTGAAAGCGAAGGCGCCGTGGTGGTTCCGGTGTGCGCCGCCATCGAGGCGGAGATTGCCGAGCTGCCCGATGCGGAAAAGAGCGAGTTTCTCGCCGATTTGGGGCAGAACGAAGCGGGTCTCAATCGGGTGATTCGCGCCGGCTATACGCTGCTCGGTCTACAAACCTACTTCACCGCCGGGGTAAAAGAAGTGCGGGCCTGGACCGTCCCCATCGCTGCTACCGCACCGCAGGCCGCGGGCGTCATCCACACCGACTTCGAGCGCGGCTTCATCCGCGCTGAGGTGATCGCCTACGACGACTTCGTCGCCTGCGGCGGTGAAGCGGGCGCCAAGGAGGCCGGCAAGTGGCGTCTGGAGGGCAAGGATTACATCGTTCGAGACGGCGACGTGATCCATTTCCGGTTTAACGTATAATGAGAAAAGTGAAAAGCGCGGAAAACGCAGCTATAATTAGCCCTCTTTTTGCGTCTGCAACATCTCTCTAGGTTATTGGCTACGTAGCTCAGCTGGTTAGAGCGCGGCACTCATAATGCTGAGGTCGGTGGTTCGAGTCCACCCGTAGCCACCAATTGTCCATCCCACCTGTAGATAACTATCCAGCAACATTCAACGCCATCAGCAACCCTACCTATTTTACTGAAGGAGAAATATAAATACGGAGAAGCCCCTTAAGGCAGAGGCTTATACCGCGCCGACGGTCGCGAGGGACGAAAAGTATTGATTGTCATCACCAGGCGAATTAGAAAATGCCTCATCGAGAGTGATTTCATTGGCGAACATCAGGCCGACGCCTTCCGCGGCGAGGCGCACCACCATGGCAGGAGTGCGTTGCGGAGAAGTATTGAGTTTACCGGAGTCGAGCGGAAAGGCTAGATCCACCATGGCGTAAAGGGGTAAGTTCATCTGACCGGTATCTACTAACATCCCATGGCGACTGACATCAATGGAGCGCGCCTGCAACAATCCCAAGCCATTATAATAGATGACAATGTTGGTGTGTAATGGGATCCGTGAGCTTAAGCGATGTTCCATGTCCGTCTCCCTAAAATCCTTAGGTTCAGTTTTTTAAATCGCAGTATTTCCCGGAACAGATTAATAAAACTCGGTTCCTAATGAAATGAGTTACCCCACCTTTCCACCCGCGGGGTGGTGCGGCGTTTAGCTGTGGCAAGTAGTTGCCAGAATCGGGGCTGCCTATTCCTGCGTCGTCGTCAATCAATGGGCAATCTGAAATTTTGACCCTAACAAGGCGATGCGGTTCCAGTCCAAGCCAAAAAATAATAGCGTCATTGCATCCGCCGTTACCGCTCAGTTTGGAGGTCCCGCCGCATCCATATGAATTGATAAATTAAGAATGTGATTATTATAAATTTGCTTAAATAAATTTCGATGTGCGTGGTTACTATAATTGACAGTGTTTGCTTGCTAGCAAAGCACCAGATAATGGTGCAATCTCGGGCCTCGCTGCGCAAACGCGCCATTCTGCTTTGTTATGACTAAGTCTTCAGCGCGCTTTAGTGGCGGAAGTCACACTAGAATCCGTGTTGCGAATAGGTGGGAGGGGTTCGGGTGCGACTGGCACCGCGGCGTCCTTGCCACCCTTAATTCGGCCTTGCATTGCCGGCATGGATTCGATCGCATCGAGGATGCGGTTTACCTTGGCGTCGAGTTTTCGCTGTTGCTCCAGCAATAGCGGGGATGCGGCCTGGATATTTGTGGGTAACTCACCGTTTGTTAAATACGAGAAGCCGGCCCATCCGCCGACAAGTACCACAACGATCAATAAGGTCATGACAATGCGCCGACCCAGGATACGCGAGGACCTAGTATTCCATTTGGACGCCTGCTGATCGTGGCGATGAAAGTGGGGGGCGGCAGGATTGCCAAACTGGGCTTTGGTTTTCTGATACGCAGGGGAATGTTGATTGTCAGGTCGGGCTGTTTCCGAAAAGCCGTGACGGTGCTCTTCTTCATTCGCAATACTCATGTTTTGCAGCGTATCGATGTTGGTAAAAAGACGGATATCATCAAAACCCTGATGCGTCATGTCGCCAGACGGTTGTGGATTTCTTGTCGATTTGGCGCTCATCGCCGCCTCAACGCCGGCGTCTTCACGCAAGCCGAGGGTGGTACGCCATAGCACATCATCTGAAATATGATTCCAATCCACCTCGCCGTGTCCCTGAGGCGGTAGCTTGACGGCACTACTCGGAAACGGTAATACAATATTGTTAGATATAGCGTCGCCGGGGTTCCCATCTTGGCCTTGATCTTCGAAACCGCCGTGCTTCATGCGATGTTTGGGCGCGGTGTTGAGCCCGCCTTCCAGCACGCAGGCATTGAGTCCCTGTTGGAGCATGAGAAAGACTGCCACCGAGCTGGTTTGGCCGGTATTGGAATATACGATGTAAGTACGATCGCGATTCAAACGATTGGCCTTCAGCCGCAAAACCGGGATGGGCATGTTCATGCTGCCGATGAGCCCGTCTATTTCGAATTCCTCCGGCGTTCTCACGTCAACCAGAACGGCGCCTTGCTCCACGAGCTGGATGGCATGTTGAAACGGCAAATGATGCAAGAGCGGTTTGGCCATTAAATCTATAAATTCCTGTTTGCCGAGGCGCAGCAGGACGCCGTTGCTCAACATGGTTACGGAGGCGTTACGGGGGACGTTAGTGATCAGAGCTTCCTCGCCGAAGCCTTGTCCTTCCGACAGTTCGGCAAGCTTGACATCGCGTGCGCCGGGCGCCGGTTTGCGCGACACAATGCATCGTCCTTTCTTGATGACGTAGTAACTGTCGGCGGGTTCGTCCTGATGAATGACGACCTGTCCCGCCTGCACTTTGATTTCTTCCATGCATCTCAGCAGAGCTTTCTTATGCTCCGCGGTAAGACGTCGCAGCATGGGTGATGCCAGCCATCGAGCTTCCCACAACTTAGTCGACGCAGGCTTGGCATTGCCTACACCAGATTGCATTATTTCCGATATGTCGAGGGGAAGAATAAGTACCCGCGCGTCCGAGACGGTCAGGGCAGTGAATTGCCTCGGCAAAGAGTGCGCCAGCGGATAACGCCCGGCATCGGTGTTGGCGCAAACTTTTTGTGTGGGAAAGAGGGGCGAACACAATTCAATTTCCCCCTCCAACAAATAGAATGTTCGTTGCTTGGTATCGCCTCGCTCAAACAGAAATTCTCCACCCGCAATGCTCTCTATGGTCGCGTGCTGGGCAAGCCTATCCAAGGTGCCGGGATCCATATCGCACAAGGGCGTGAAGCCCTCAAAGAGGGCATTGTTGATAATTTGTTTCGATGTGTTCGCCATGGCCTCTTACCCACGGGTTTGCGCCTCCGAAAGCAGCACAGCTTTCTACGGATGCAAACCTTCACCTGTAACTATCGGAAGGAATAGAGAAATGGTTAAGTACGCCCTGTGACGGCCTTCACGTTAAATTTGTCAAACGGTCTGCGTCTCGTGAAATTTTTCCTATAATTTTCCGCTTATTGATTTGAATACCTGACATCAGGGCGGGAGGAAATTTGGTGCTGCCGGCTCATTTAAGAGAAGAGCAGATTCATTCGCGCGACATTCTGTTTGCGCAGGGCGTGGACAAAGCTAAGCAACTCCAACCCCGTTTCGACCTGCAAGGATTTGGCTCGACTCTCCGCGGCTTTCAGCAATCTCTTGTAACTCGGGCGTCGTGAAGCCATGGCAATTACATTGGTAGTCCCATCTGCCGGGAGTAATAGGGGATTGGCATTGAAACATTGACGTAATCGACGGCGCACATGAGTGTAGAGCGGACGGTCATTCCTCCACAGATTTATCGCAAAAAGACCGTTGGCGGATAACAAAGTTCGACAGGCGCCCAGGAATGGCGTTTGTCCCATATCGTCGGCCATACCGGTGCTGTCATAGGCGTCCACCATGATAAGATCGTAGCCGTTGGATGCGTCGATTTGCGCATGTTGCACGAAGTTATTGCCGTCGTCGATGTGAATGCGCAGGCGAGGGTCAACCGGCAACAGAAAATACCCGTGTGCCAGTTTGACGACTTGTTCGCGATATTCCACTGCATCGATGCTGCACAGTGGAAAATGATGGAAGAGAAATTTGGCGAGGGTCCCGCCGCCCAGACCGATCAACAGCGCCTTGCGCGGAGTCGGTTGAAATATCAGACCGCTCATCATCGCCCTGGTATAGGCCAATACCAAATATTCAGGTCGATATAAGTCCATGGCGCTTTGGCGGACGGCGCTACCGAAATGCAGCGAGCGGGTAAGACCGTCTTCAACGATCTCAATGATGCCGAACCGATCCCGGGAGCAATGTACGATGGATCCGCGGTATTTATGCATGCCTCATTTCTCGGCGAAGAGAAGTTAGCACGCATCTCCCGAGGGCGAGTGCACTTCTTGGATACGCAATTGATTGGCCTTAGCGAAGGCCAATACATATTCGTAAGCGGCGGGATCATCCTCACGCAACGCGGCGTCAAGTACCAGACATTTCTGGCCGTTGATAATCTTGGGTTGAACGCCGCGGGCATAACGCAGGCGATGATCCGGGCCGAAGGTGGCCAGAGTGGCCGAGATCCGTTCGATCCAATCGCTGGGTCGGAAGCGACTGCCGTCTTCCCTGACGCCTTCGATGATAAGTTTGTGTTGAGCAATGGTCATAGACGTGAAAAGGCTATCCTAGGATTTTTACAATGTAGTTATGTCGGCGTTACAGCAATTTTTGGCAATCTTTCATTGGCGGGCTATTTTCGCATAAATGGCCGTCATATCGAAATTAGATATGGAAAAAACAAATAGGTTCTCACCCGCGACATTTGCCGTCCTGCCCACTATCTCGGCGGATTCGCACCAAGCTTAAGAGGCAAGAATAGGTGTCAGTAGCATATACCCTTTCCAACACGCCGTACCGCAAACGGCGCTTATGATAACCCATTGACGTTTATTCCGCTTGGGAGTATTTCTTCCGCGAGCCTCATTCCGGCAGTCGCGTGAGGCGGGCGCCCAAGATGTCGCGTCTAAAGTTGTTGCTGAATCGGGCGACAATAGGGCAGGGAATCAATAAGCAAGACGGTTTGGACGACGCATGGCGGAGCAACCCGACAGCCTTCTTTATGGTGGCAATGCCTCATTTCTCGAAGAATTGTACCAACGCTTTCTGAAAGATGCCGGCACGGTCAGCGAGGAATGGCGGCGCTATTTTAGTGCACTGCATCCCGAACAAGGCGGTGCCAGCGATATGGATCATGCCGCTATCCGCGCCGATTTGGCACAACAGGCAACCCGTCGCCGAACTTCGGTAGGGCCGGAGACCGGCGATGTTGCCGGGGCTGTGAGCAAGCAGGTCGCTGTTTTGCAACTGATCAACGTCTACCGTTTCCGCGGCCACCAGCAGGCGAGCTTGGATCCCCTGGGGAAGCAGGAACAAAATCCCATTGCCGAGTTGGACCCCGCCTTTCATTGTCTGACCGAGGCCGACATGGATACGGTGTTCAGTACCGGTTCCTTGGTCGGCGCACCACAAGCGAGCTTACGCGAGATCGTGGGATTGTTGCGCGAGGCCTATTGCGGTCATGTCGGCGCCGAATACATGCACATCACCGACACCAATCAGAAGCGCTGGATACAGCGCAGGCTGGAAGACGTGCGGGCCAGATTGCAATTCGCACCGGAATTTCGCCGCCAGATCTTGGAACGGGTGATCGCCGCCGAGGGTTTGGAGCAATATCTGCATACTAAATACGTAGGACAAAAGCGCTTTTCGCTGGAAGGCGGCGAGAGCCTTATCCCCATGCTCGATGAGCTCATACGCCGCGCCGGTTCCCGCAAGGTTCAGGAGATCGTGTTGGGCATGGCCCATCGCGGCCGACTCAATGTCCTGGTCAACGTGCTGGGGAAGGTCACCAAGGACTTATTCCGCGAGTTCGAAGGCATGTACGATGCTAACGGCCGGGGTCTCGGCGACGTTAAATATCACCAGGGATTTTCTTCCGACATCAATACTCCCGGCGGTGCGGTGCACCTGGCGCTGGTCTTCAACCCCTCCCATCTCGAGATCATCTCGCCGGTAGTGGAGGGATCGGTACGCGCCCGTCAGGACCGGCGCGGCGACGACCTCGGCGAGCAGGTATTGCCGATCCTGATCCATGGCGACGCCGCCTTCGCCGGACAAGGCGTGGTGATGGAGACTTTTAACATGTCCCAGGCCCGGGGTTACAGCACTCACGGCACGGTGCATATTGTCGTCAACAACCAGATCGGCTTCACCACCAGTAATCCGTTGGATGCCCGCTCCACCCTGTATTGCACCGAAGTGGCGCGCATGGTGCAGGCACCCATCTTTCACGTCAACGGTGACGATCCGGAGACGGTGGTATGGGTGACGCAGCTGGCTTTAGATTTTCGCACGGAGTTTAAGCGCGACGTCGTGATCGACCTGGTGTGTTATCGCCGTCACGGCCACAGCGAAGCGGACGAACCCGCCGTGACCCAGCCGCAGATGTACCACGCCATTCGCAACCACCCCCGCGTGCCCCGCATGTACGCCGACCGCCTGATAGCAGATGGCGTCATCACCGCCGAACAATACGACGCCATGTCCAAGGAATATCTCGCCGCTTTAGACGAGGGCATCATCGTGGCGCGCGACATCGTTGTCGATACCGAAGGAAAATATGCCCGCGGTTGGCGGCCCTACGTGGGCGGGACCTGGACCGAGCATGCGTATACGGGTGTTTCCCCCGCGCTGATCGCGGAGATGGCGACGCGCTTGACCGCGGTGCCGCAGGGTTTTGATCTGCATCCGCAATTGCTCAAGATCATCGAGTCTCGACGCGCGATGGCGGCAGGCAATCAGCCCCTCGATTGGGGCTTCGCCGAGAACATGGCCTATGCCACGCTGTTACGCGCCGGCTATCCGGTGCGTCTCTCCGGCCAGGACAGCGGCCGCGGCACCTTTTTTCACCGTCATGCGGTATGGCACAATCAACGGGAGGTCGGCAACTACATTCCCCTGCAACACCTGTGCGAAGAACAGGCCCGCTTTACGGTGATCGATTCCCTGCTCTCCGAGGAGGCGGTGCTGGGCTTCGAGTACGGTTATGCCTCCGCCGCGCCGGAGGGTCTGGTGATCTGGGAGGCCCAGTTCGGCGATTTCGCCAACAATGCCCAAGTGGTGATCGACCAATTCATCAGCTCCGGCGAAGCGAAATGGAATCGCCTGGCGGGATTGACGGCGATGCTGCCCCACGGCTATGACGGCCAGGGGCCGGAACACTCTTCGGCACGTATGGAACGCTACTTACAACTGTGCGCCGGCGACAACATGCAGGTATGTATACCCACTACTCCGGCCCAGATGTTTCACATGCTGCGCCGTCAGGCCCTGCGCAAATACCGCAAGCCCCTCATCATCATGTCGCCTAAGAGCCTGTTGCGCCATCATCTGTCGGTATCCGCTCTGGCGGATCTCAGCGAAGGCCGTTTTCAAACGGTGATCGGTGAGGTAGATCCAATCGAAGATCAGGACGTCCGGCGAATCATCCTCTGTGCCGGCAAAGTCTATTTCGACCTCCTCGAACGGCGCCGCATGGAGGAGCGCAAGGACGTTGCCATTATTCGCATCGAACAGCTCAATCCCTATCCGCGAGAGGCCTTGGAGCACGAAATGCGTCGCTATACCAATGCCAAAGATATTATTTGGTGCCAGGAGGAGCCCGAGAATCACGGGGGATGGCGCCACATGCAAATCAACATGAAGATCGGTCCGGTGCTGCACTATGCCGGCCGTCCGGCCTATGCGGCGCCGGCCGAGGGCTCCATGAGCAAACACCAGGCGGCGCAGACCGCATTAATCACCAGTGCCCTGGGCGAAGCGGACAAGATTCATAAAAGTAATATGCGTATTGCATAACGAAGCGGGGAGCCCCGTCTATGCTGATCGAAGTGAAAGTGCCGGTCTTACCCGAATCCGTGGCGGATGGCACGCTGTCCAAATGGCACAAACAAACCGGACAGCCGGTAAGGCGCGACGAAAATCTGGTGGACCTGGAGACCGATAAGGTGGTGATGGAAATTGCTGCGCCTCAGGACGGCGTGCTGTCCGAAATCAAGCAACCCGACGGCGCCGTGGTCAAGAGCGGCGCCGTGGTGGCGGTGATCGATACCGCGGCTGCCGTCCAAATAGCCGCTACCGCGCGAGCCACGCCGCCGACCAAACCCGCCGTCGCTGCCAATAGCGAACTCAGCCCCGTGGTGCGCAAGATGGTGGCGGAGCATCAGGTGGAAGCTCAGCAGATCTCCGGTACCGGTAAGGGGGGACGTATCACCAAGGGCGATGTGTTGCGCCACCTCGAACAGCACCATGAACCCGCGGAGAATGCCTGTGTAACGGTGCATGTTCCCAGCAACCGCAGCGCGCAACGGGTGGCGATGACACGCTTACGGGCCCGAATCGCCGAACGCCTCGTGGAGGCGCAGCACACCGCCGCCATGCTCACCACCTTTAACGAGGTGAACATGCAGCCGGCCATGGACCTGCGCAGCCGCCATCAGGAAGCCTTTCAGAAGAAGTACGGCATCAAGCTCGGCTTCATGTCATTCTTTATCAAGGCGGCGGTGGAGGCCTTGAAACAATATCCGGTGGTCAACGCCTCTATCGACGGCGGCGATATCGTCTATCATAATTTTTTCGATGTCGGCGTGGCGGTAAGCACCCCGCGCGGCCTGGTGGTGCCCATTGTGCGCGATGCCGACGTATTGTCTTTCGCCGAGCTGGAGCAGGCGGTGGCGGATTACGCCGTCCGTGCCCGCGACGGTAAACTCGCCATGGAGGAACTCAGCGGCGGCACCTTCACCATCACCAATGGCGGCGTTTTCGGTTCGCTGCTGTCGACGCCGATACTCAATCCGCCGCAAAGCGCCATCCTCGGCATGCACAAGATCGTCGAGCGACCGGTAGTGGAGAACGGTGTTATCGTGGCGCGGCCCATGATGTATCTGGCGCTGTCTTACGATCACCGTCTGGTGGACGGTCACGAGGCGGTGCGCTTCTTGTTGGCCATCAAAGAGACGTTGGAGGATCCGGCGCGCTTATTACTGCAAGTCTAAAGAAGGGGATGAACCGCTCTGCGGTTCTGAATCTTCGCAAGGAAGGGATATGGACAAATTCGATGTTGTGGTGATCGGCGGCGGCCCGGGCGGTTACGTGGCTGCCATCCGCTGCGCCCAACTGGGGCTGCACACCGCCTGCGTGGATGATTGGCGTACCCCGCAAGGCAAGCCGGCGTTGGGCGGCACCTGTCTCAACGTGGGTTGCATTCCCTCGAAGGCGCTGCTGGATTCGTCTCATTTCTACCATCAGTTACAGCATGACCTGCCAGCCCACGGTATTACGGTCACGGATACGCAATTGGATATTGCCATCATGCAGGCGCGCAAGGAAAAGGTGGTGCGCACCCTCACCGGCGGCGTTGAAGCGCTGTTTCTCAAGCATAAGATCAGCTGGTTGCAGGGTTTGGGACGTATGCAGGCCAACAATCGGGTGGAGGTGCAAGACCGCGATGGCGGTAAGGCCACGGTGGAGGCAAAGAATATTATCATCGCCACCGGTTCCGTGCCGGCGCTGGTGAATGGTATTCCCTGCGATGGCGCGCGCATTGTCGATTCCAGCGGTGCGTTGGCTTTCGATGAGGTACCGAAGCATTTGGCGGTGATCGGCGGCGGCATCATTGGTTTGGAACTGGGCAGTGTGTGGCGGCGTCTAGGCGCGGAGGTGACCATCCTCAACCGCGGCCAGACTTTGCTCAATCGGGTGGAGGATGATCTCGCCAAGGAGGCCCATCGCCAGCTCAGCGCTCAAGGCATGGACATTCGTTTGGGTGCCGAGGTGGCCAAGGTCAGCACCGGCAAAAGACAGGTGACCGTGAATTTTCGCGATGCGCAGGGCGAGCAAGAATTGAAGGCCAATCGTCTGTTGGTGGCCACCGGGCGGCGTCCCCATACCCAGGGACTCAATGCCGAGGGTGTGGGCCTGTCCTTGGAAGAGCACGGTTTCATCGCCGTGGATGAATACTGTCGTACCAATCTTCCCGGGGTCTATGCCATCGGTGATGTGGTGCGCGGACCCATGCTGGCGCACAAGGCCTCCGAAGAGGGTGTCGCGGTGGCGGAGCGTATCGCCGGACAGGCCAGCCATGTTAACTATGAAACCATTCCCTGGGTTATCTACACCTGGCCGGAGGTCGCCTGGGTGGGCAAGACCAGCCAGCAGTTGCGGGCCGGCAATGTGGATTTCCGTACCGGCACGTTCCCATTCATGGGTAACGGCCGCGCCCATGCGATGGGGAGTGCAGTTGGAATGGTGAAGATATTGAGCGACGGCAAGACCGACCGCATTCTGGGAGTGCACATCATTGGTCCCTATGCCTCCGAGTTGATCAGCGAGGCGGTCACGGTGATGGAATTCGGCGGCGCGGCGGAAGATATCGCCCGCACCGTGCATGCCCATCCTACCTTATCGGAGGCGATGCGCGAAGCCGCCCTGGCCGTGGCCGGCCGCGCCCTGCATCGTTGAGACCGATCTCCAGTAAGGCGCGATGATGTCGATACATATGGGTAATTGAACGGCAGAGGATGTCAGTGAAAGTCGAAAAACAATTTCTTGCCACTTTTCTTGACGACTTGAATCGCAATCGAGTCATGTTGCCGACCTTGCCGGAAGTGGCGGTGCAGGTGCGAAAACTTGTCAACGACCCGGCCGCCACCGCGCGTCAAATTGCGCGTTTGATCGGCACTGATCCGGCGTTGTCCGCGCGTCTCTTGAAAGTGGTCAACAGTCCGATCTATCGCGTCCAGGAAAAGATAGAAAACATCCAATCCGCCGTGACTCGCCTGGGAGCCGCGCAAGTACGCAATCTGGTGACGACATTAGTAATGCAGCAGCTCTATCAGGCCAAAGGTACTCACTACACTAGAAAACGTTTGAAGGATCTGTGGACCCACAGCGCCAAGGTCGCCACCTTGAGCTACTTGATTGCGAAACGCTTCACCCGATTGCAGCCGGATCAGGCCATGTTGGGCGGTTTGATCCACGACATCGGCGTCTTGCCCATTCTCCGTCGCGCGGAAGCCTATCCTCAATTGGCGAACGATCCCGAGGCCATGGATGAAGTGATTAAACATCTGCATACCATCATCGGGCCGTTTATCATGGACGAGTGGAATTTTTCGCCGGAGCTGGTGGCGGTGACTTCAGAGCATGAGGACCTTTGGAAAAGCGAAGGAGCCGAGATTACTTACGTGGACGTTGTTATCGTCGCCAATCTGCACAGCTATCTAGGTACCCAGCATCATCTCGCCAAGATGGACTGGTCGGTGATTCCCGCTTTCACCAAAATGGGGCTTACCCCCGAAGCGGCCATTGCCACACTCGAGGCGGCGCGGGAAGAGCTGCAGGAAATCAGAAACCTTTTCAATTAGATCGCCCAGGATGACCATTGCGTAATTTTTCCCGCCACAAGCATCCACCGAGAACTTTCCTCATTAAGTTTTAATTTAACTTCGTTTCAGTCTTGTTTAATGGCCTCCTGATTAAATGTGCCCAAGCCTGGTGAACAGGCAACGGCTAAATGAGAGGAGGATCAAACATGACGGCGTACGTTGAATATCAGATAGAGAACATAGCTGCCGTTGAGCGAGTAATTCGCGGATCGCTGGGAATGGCTTTGATAGTGATGGTATTGTTGATTTCGACCTTATCATCGACGCTGGTAGCGGTATTTTCGATGGCGGCGCTCTATGCGGTGCTCACGGCAATCATGACCTGGGACCCGGTGTACGCCCTGGCGCGGAGTTCGCAACAGCGTGGCCAGACGGTCAGGGGCTGTGTGACGCTTTACCCCGCCCGGACTCAGCCAAGCTCTTCCCTTGGCTGCAAGAAGGCGGCCTAATCCCCTCATCAGGGTATCCTCCGGCAGGACGGGTGAGGCGCCAGGCTCGCCCGGTCCAGCGGGGTTTCTAGGTTTTAGGGCATCCGTTTTGCGTGGCATCGCCGAGCGTTGCTCGTAACACCGTATAGCCGAGCAATGCCGACAGTATTGAGCCACACAGGATACCAAGCCGGTCGTCCGCCACTAACCCTGTGGTACCCTGCTCAAACGCCAGTGAGCTGATGAACAGGCTCATGGTATAGCCGATGCCGCATAGCACGGCGACTCCGTACAACTCCCGCCATCTGGTCCCGCTCGGCAGGCGCGCCCATCCCAGCTTTATTGCCATCCATGCGGCGCCCATCACACCGAGTTGCTTGCCGAGAAATAAACCGGCGGCAATACCCAAGGGTACGGGTTCCAGCAGCGATGAGAAAGTCACGCCATTGAGAGACACGCCGGTATTGGCGAAGGCGAATAGCGGCAAAATGCCGAAGGCCACCGCCGGGTGGAGGTCGTGCTCCAATTCTTTCAGGGGTGACCTGCCGTTCTCTGATTTGATGCGAAGCGGAATGAACAAGGCCAATACAATTCCCGCCAGTGTGGCATGCACGCCGGATTTCAGGACCGCGACCCACAATACGATGCCCATCAGGATATAAGGCACAAGACTCCTTATACCCCGGCGATTGAATATATACAGGAACGCGATGGCGCCGCCCGCGATAATCAGTGATGTCAGCGATAAATCCGCGGTATAGAACACCGCGATAATCACGATAGCCCCGAGATCGTCCGTGATCGCCAGGGTGAGAAGAAACAGCTTGAGGGCATGCGGAACCCGGGTACCCAGCAGCGACAGCACGCCCATGGCGAAGGCGATATCGGTGGCGGCCGGAATGGCCCATCCCCTGAGCGCCATCGCGTCTTCCCAATTGAGGGCGACGTAGATCAGCGCGGGCGCTATCAATCCGCCGATGGCCGCCGCCACCGGCAACACGATCTGCGAGGGATTGGAAAGCTCCCCTTGCAAGACCTCTCGCTTCAGTTCCAGACCGATCAGAAAGAAGAACGCGGCCATCAAACCGTCGTTGATCCACAAAAGCAGCGGTTTGGCGATCTCGAACGCGCCGATGCGTATCACCACCGGTGTGTTCAATAAGGCATCGTACCATTCCCTGGCCGCGCTGTTCGCCGCCGCCATGGCCATAACGGCCGCCAGGAACAATATGATCCCACCCGCCGATTCCAACCTTAAAAATTCACGGATAGCATTAATCATGAACGAATAACATCCTCCGTGATGCTGTAATGCCAGCTAAGGCCGCGCGCGGTACGCCCGATCAGGCCTGTTTGGGTCCAAGAGCCGTGACGATGGCGTTCGCCAGCGGCTTCATGAAATAACTTTCCTCGGGCATCATGTCGACCCGGGCGCCAATCTCCTGCAGCGCGGCGGCGACAATCGGGCCGACGGCGGCGATCTTGGCGCGTAACAAGCCTTTCATAAGCGTTTCTTGAATTTGATTTTGTTCGGCGACGTCGCGCAGGCGGGTGAGCTGCTGCATGCTCGTGAAGGCGATGACATCGATCTCGCCGAGCGCCAGTTGTTTGATCAGGTTGACCACCTTGCCGTCGTCGGCCTTGCTGGCGTAGATATACGGCGCCACCGGATAGGGTGTGGCGCCCGCCTGGCGGATGAAATTGATCAGCTTGAGGTTGGGATCGCTGCCGTAGAGCTGCACGCCGATATTGCGGCCCGCGAGCTCGAGCTCAGCGAGGGAGGCGATGACGCCGTCGGTGGTGGGTTGTTCCGCGGCGAGATCGCTGCGCAGGCCGATATCGCGCAAGGCGCGCGCCGGTTTGGGGCCGCGGGTGATCTTTCTAAGCCTTCCAAGCGCGGCGGTGACCAAGTCTTTCATGTGCGCCCGTTCGGCGGCGGCCAGCAGGCGGCGCAGACCTTCGCCCGTGAGCAGTATCAGATCCTGGAAGCGGTCGGCGGCCAGCAGTTTGAGCCAGGCAACGACCGGTGTCTGATCAGGGGCGTCCAGGATAGACACTAGTGGGCAACGCACGGTGTCGGCGCCGCGTTGTTCTAGCATTTGGGCGAAGAGGTCCAGCTCCCGGGTTTCGGGGACGGCAATGGTTCGGCCGCTCAGAGGCTTAGTGGTCATGGTCTCGCGTCAACGACTGGGATTTTGCGGATAAATTAACCGTCTCTGGCCCCCTCCGCAAGATTCCCTTAATAAATGCGAAGTTGACGGCCGATATAATTAGTACCAAAATAGTCCACAATAGCGTAGTGGGGGTGGGCGTATGTTGCGGGTAGGAAAGCTGACAGATTATGGCACGGCGGTGATGACCTCTCTCGCCCAGCATCCGGATCGCCTGCAGAGTGCCACGGAGATCGCCACGGACTTGGGTTTAGCCCTGCCTACGGTGAGCAAGATTCTCAAGGCCTTGGTTCACAACGGCTTACTGGTATCTCATCGCGGAGCGAAGGGCGGTTATAGCCTCGCCGCCGCGCCCGGGGCGATCACGGTGGCGCAGATCATCGCCGCCATCGAAGGACCCATTGCGCTGACCGAGTGCAGCGACACGGCCAAGCTGTGCGATCAGGAATCTCTGTGCTCGGTGCGCGGGAATTGGCAACGCATCAATCAAGCGGTATTGGCCGCCCTGCAACAGGTCTCCTTGGCGGATTTGGCGCGACCGGAGGCACACCCTTTGCGTTTTACGCCGCCCCGGACGGTTCCCCGCTTAGAGGGATTATGAGAATTTGGAGTGTAATGTATGGCTAAGACCCAACCCATCGACGATCTGGTAAAGCGGGAATACAAGCACGGATTCTTTACCGACATTGAATCCGATACCTTGCCGCCGGGTTTGAACGAAGACGTGATCCGCGCGATTTCGCTGAAGAAGAACGAACCGGAGTTCATGCTGGAATGGCGGCTTAATGCCTATCGTCATTGGCAGACCATGAGCCAGCCGGCCTGGGCCCATGTCCATTATCCTGTCATCGATTACCAGGCCATCAGCTATTTTTCCGCGCCCAAGAAGAAGGACGGCCCCAAGAGCCTGGACGAGGTCGATCCCGAATTGCTGCGCACCTACGAAAAGCTCGGTGTGCCCTTGCACGAGCGCGCGCGTCTGGCGGGCGTCGCGGTGGACGCGGTGTTCGACAGCGTGTCGGTGGCCACGACGTTCAAAGAGAAGCTCGCCGAGAAGGGCGTGATTTTCTGTCCCTTCTCCGAGGCGGTGCACAAGTATCCAGAACTGATCCGGCAATACCTGGGCACGGTGGTGCCGCCCGGCGATAACTTCTACGCGGCGCTCAATTCCGCGGTGTTCAGCGACGGCTCCTTCGTTTACGTGCCCAAGGGCGTGCGCTGTCCCATGGAGCTCTCCACCTATTTTCGCATCAACGCCGCCAGCACCGGCCAATTCGAGCGTACCCTGATCATTGCCGACGAAGGGGCCTATGTGAGTTATCTCGAAGGCTGTACCGCGCCCATGCGCGACGAGAATCAACTGCACGCCGCAGTGGTGGAACTGGTAGCCCTGAAAGATGCCGAGATCAAGTACTCCACCGTACAGAACTGGTACCCCGGCGACGCTGAAGGCAAGGGCGGGATCTACAACTTCGTCACCAAGCGCGGCCACTGCCGCGGCGCCAATTCCAAGATTGCGTGGACCCAGGTGGAGACCGGCTCCGCCATCACTTGGAAGTATCCCAGTTGCATCCTGGAGGGCGACAACTCGGTGGGCGAGTTCTATTCGGTGGCGCTGACCAACAACTATCAGCAGGCGGACACCGGCACCAAGATGATCCACATCGGCAAGAACACCCGCAGCACCATCATCTCCAAGGGTATCTCCGCCGGCCACGGCCAGAATGCCTATCGCGGGTTGGTAAAGATATTAAAGAGTGCTGAAGGCGCGCGCAATTACACCCAGTGCGATTCGCTGCTGCTGGGCGACAAGTGCGGCGCCCATACCTTCCCTTACATCGAGGTGAAGCATCCCGGCGCCAAGGTGGAGCACGAGGCCACCACCTCCAAGATCAGCGAAGATCAATTGTTCTACTGCAAACAGCGCGGCCTGTCGGCGGAGGATGCGGTGTCCATGATCGTCAACGGTTTCTGTAAGCAAGTAATCAAGGAGTTGCCCATGGAGTTCGCCGTGGAGGCGCAGAATCTATTGGGCGTGAGTCTGGAAGGCAGCGTAGGTTAAGCAGGTTTCGGATTGCGAATGATGGAAGCAAACATGTTAAGTATTAAGAATCTCAAAGTGAACGTGGACGGCAAGGCCATCCTCAAGGGCATCAACCTCGAGGTCAAGGCCGGCGAGGTGCACGCCATCATGGGGCCCAACGGCTCCGGCAAAAGCACCCTGGCCAACGTCCTGGCCGGCCGCGAGGGATATGAAGTCGTGAGCGGCGAAGTGATATTCCAAGGTAAAAATCTGCTGGAACTGGCGCCCGAAGAACGGGCCCGCGCAGGCGTGTTCCTCGCCTTTCAATATCCGGTGGAGATCCCCGGGGTAAGCAATGTCTATCTCCTCAAAGCGGCGGTCAATGCGGTGCGCAAACACCGTGGTATGGGTGAATTGGATGCCATGGATTTTCTGACCATGGTCAAGGACAAGATGAAGATGGTGCAGATGGACGAACAGTTTCTGTATCGCGCGGTCAACGAAGGTTTCTCCGGCGGCGAGAAGAAGCGCAACGAGATCTTGCAGATGGCCTTGCTGGAGCCGGCTCTCGCCATCCTCGACGAGACCGATTCCGGTCTCGACATCGACGCCCTGCGCATCGTCTCCGACGGCGTCAACGCCCTGCGCAGCCCGGAGCGCGCCATGGTGGTGGTGACCCATTATCAGCGTCTTCTTGACTACGTGGTGCCGGATCATGTGCACGTGCTGGTTCACGGACGCATCGTCAAGTCAGGTGACCGTGGTTTGGCGCTGGAACTGGAGAGTAAGGGCTACGGCTGGATCGAAGCCGCCGCCGGCGCCTGAGGGACGTATCGTCGATGAATACCCTAAAGGGCATAAATGCCGTGATACAAGCCAAAGATCATTACACCGCTGAGTTCGAGCGCCTCGCATCGCGTTTGGCGGGACAGAGTGCGCCTTGGCTGCGCGAACTGCGCAGCGCCGCTATTGCCCGGTTCGCCGAACGCGGTTTTCCCACGCCCCGTGACGAGGATTGGAAATACACGCGCACCGCCGTCCTGGAAAAGCGCGCCTTTGATTGCGAGGCCGTCGACGGCGCGGTGGACATGGACAAGATCAACGCGCTGCTGCAGGCTGAATCCGCCGCGCCGCGCCTGGTGTTCATCAATGGCCGTTATTTCCCGGCCTTGTCGCGCATCGATGACTTGCCTGCCGGCGTGACGCTCGCCGGCCTCAATGCGGTATTGCACACCAAGCCCGATGCGCTCAAGGGATTGTTCGGCGCAGTGGCCCTGCTTGAGCGCCATCCCTTTGCCGCCTTGAACGCCGCCTTCGCCGATGACGGCGTCTATCTGAGCATCGCCGGCGGAACGATACTGGAACAGCCGCTCCATGCGGTGTTCATCACCACTGCGGCGCAGGACGGGCGTGCTGCCCATCCGCGCATTCTGGTGCGGGCTGGCGATAACAGTCGGGCCACTCTCGTGGAACGGTATATCGCTCTGGACGACGCGATGTACCCTCTGGGGCGTGAATATTTCACCAATACTACCGTCGAGATCAAGTTGGGCAACAACGCCGGCCTCGATCATTACCGTGTCCAGGAAGAGGGCGCCAAGGCCTTTCATGTGAGCGGTGTGCATGTATTGCAAGGACGCGACAGTCGATATACCGGCCATGGCGTATCCTTGGGCAATGCCCTGTTGCGCAATGACATCGACATGCAGTTGGCCGCCGATGGTGCGCATTGCGATTTGACTGGCTTGTATTTGGTAAGCGGCCGCCAGCATGTGGACATCCATACCCGCATCGACCACCTTCAGCCCCATGGCACCAGCAACGAATTTTATAAAGGTATCCTCGACGGTCACGGCCGCGGCGTGTTCAACGGCAAGGTGATCGTGCATCCCGATGCGCAGAAGACCGACGCGCGTCAGGTCAACAATAATCTGCTGTTATCCGACAACGCCGAGGCGGACACTAAACCGCAATTGGAGATCTATGCCGACGACGTGAAGTGTTCCCACGGCGCCACGGTCGGACAATTGGACGCGGACGCGGTGTTCTACCTGCGTTCCCGCGGCGTGGACGAGGCCGCCGCCCGCCATCTGCTTACCCATGCCTTCGCCGCCGAGATCATCGAGCAGGTCGAGCCCGCGGCGCTGCGCGCCTATCTCGATACTGCAGTGATGGCGCGCCTGCCTCAGGGCGCACAAAGCGAGGGATCGCCATGAGCAGCGTACAGCAACCCAAAAAGGAAACCGCGAGCGTCTTCGATGCGGAACGGATTCGCCGGGATTTTCCGATACTTTACCAGGCGGTACACGGCAAACCCCTGGTGTATCTCGACAACGCCGCCACCAGCCAGAAGCCGCGCCAGGTGCTGGAGGCGCTCGATCATTATTACCGATTCGACAACGCCAATATCCATCGCGGCGTGCATACCTTGAGCGAACGTGCCACCGCCGCCTACGAAGCGGCGCGTGACAAGGTGAAAAACTTCATCAACGCCGCCGACCGTCGCGAGATCGTATTCGTCCGCGGCGCTACCGAGGCCATCAACCTTATAGCGCAGAGCTACGCGCGGCCGCGTCTCAATCCCGGCGACGAGATCCTCATCACCGAGATGGAGCACCATTCCAACATCGTGCCCTGGCAGATGGTGTGCGAGCAGACCGGCGCGAGCTTGAAGGTAGTGCCCATCGACGCGGCGGGCGAACTGAAGCTCGACGAATTTCACCGGCTGTTGAATGCTCGCACCAAGCTGCTGGCGGTAGTGCATGTCTCCAACGCCCTCGGCACCATCAATCCGGTGCAGGAAATGATAGACGCGGCCCACGCTCAGGGCGCGGCGGTGTTGCTGGACGGTGCGCAAGCGGTGCCTCATGTAGCGGTGGACGTTCAGGCCCTGGATTGCGAATTCTATGTGTTCTCCGGCCACAAGCTGTACGCGCCCACCGGCATCGGTGCGCTGTATGCCAAGGCCGCGTTGCTGGAGGCCATGCCGCCCTGGCAAGGCGGCGGCGACATGATCCGTGCCGTGAGTTTCACCAAGACCGAATACAACGCCCTGCCGTATAAATTCGAGGCGGGCACGCCCCACATCGCCGGCGGCATCGGTTTGGGCGCGGCCATCGATTACGTCTCCGCCATCGGCCTGGACGTCATCGCCGCCTGGGAAACCGAGCTGTTGCGCTACGCCACCGCGCGCGCCCTGGAGATCCCCGGCCTGCGCCTCATCGGCACCGCAAAACTTAAGGCCGGTATCCTGTCCTTCGTGTTGAACGGCGTGCATCCCCACGACATCGGTACCATCCTCGATCACGAGGGAGTCGCCATCCGCACCGGCCATCATTGCGCCATGCCGGTGATGGAACACTTCGCCGTGCCGGCCACGGCGCGGGCTTCCCTGGCCGTGTACAATACCCGCGATGACATCGACCGCCTGATCGCCGCGATCGTCAAGGCGAAGGAGGTGTTCGGTGTCTGACTTGCGCGAGCTGTATCAGGAGGTGATCTTCGATCACAACCGCAACCCGCGTAACTTCGGCAAGCTGGCGGACGCCAATTACCATGCCGATGGACATAATCCATTGTGCGGCGACAAACTCAGTCTCTATCTCAAGATCGATGATGGGACCATCACCGACCTGCGTTTCGAGGGAAGCGGCTGTGCCATCTCCACCGCCTCCGCCTCGCTGATGACCGAGCGGCTCAAGGGCATGAAAGTGGCCGACGCCGAGGCCTTGTTTCACAAGTTTCACGCCGTGGTGACGGAAGACGGCAAGAGCGGCGAAGGTCCCGAGCTGGGCAAGCTCAGTGTGCTGACCGGCGTGCGCGACTATCCGGCGCGGGTCAAGTGCGCCACCCTGCCCTGGCACACCCTGGAGGCCGCCCTGCATAACCAGGCCACGGTCTCGACGGAGTGACCGCGGATGTACACCAATGAGATCGTAGCGCTGACGCGGGATTGTCCCGCCGCCCTGATCCCGGCGGGGACGCCCATCACCTTACCGGCGGGGCAACAGGTGACCATCACCCAGTCCCTGGGCGGCAGTTACACTTGTTACGTCGAGGGCAGCCTGGTGCGCATCGACGGCAAAGACGCCGACGCCCTGGGCAAGACACCGGCGCAATACGAATTCGAACAGAGTGAAACAACGGCCGGCGGTGACGTCGACGAACAATTGATCTGGCGGCAACTGGCCACCTGTTACGATCCGGAAATCCCTATCAACATCGTGGAGCTGGGCCTGATCTACGATTGCAAGGTCGTGCCGCTGCCCGAAGGCGGCAACCGCGTCGACATCAAGATGACCCTCACCGCGCCGGGCTGCGGCATGGGCGCCATCCTGCAAACCGATGTCGCCAACAAGGTCAAGACCGTGCCCAACGTCAGCGACGCCCACGTCGAGATCGTCTTCGAGCCGCCCTGGGATCAGAGCCGCATGACCGAAGCGGCGCGATTGCAGGCGGGACTCTTTTGAGAAGGTTTCGAGTTTAGGGTTGCGAGTTTCGAGTTAAAAGCACGATGCTCCAAACCCGAAACCCGAAACCCGAAACCTATTTTTATGTCCGACTGGGTAACCGTTGCCAAGCTCGAAGAACTGCCGCCGGGCGAACGGCGCATTGTCGATGTCGACGACGTGCAGATCGCGGTGTTCAATCTCGGCGGCGAGTTCTACGCCATCGAAGACGTCTGCACCCACGACTACGCGCCGCTGGCCGACGCCAAGTTGGACGGCGACGAAATCATCTGTCCGCGCCACGGCGCGCGCTTCTGCATCAAGACCGGCGCCGTCACCGCGCCGCCCGCCTACGAGCCTGTTCCCACCTTTCCCGTCCGCATTCACGAAGGCATGATCCAGGTGCGCGACGCACGCTGGGATTGATTGGCCCCTTTATATCCTCAATAGCAGTACACTATTACGAAATTGATCTCACCAGGGAGACGATGAATGAACATTGAAAGCACGAACCGTTGTACATGGATGTTTGTAATAGTTGCCATGCTGGGAATTCCACCGTTGTGCTATGCGGACTCGGCGAGTGATAAAACCTCGATAGAAGAAGTCAAGAAAGAAGCGCACGATTTTCTTCAAGTACTAAAATCTTATACCGCCGATCACCGTGATGAAGCGATCCAGAAAACCAAGGCGGCGTTGGACAATCTGGATAAGCGCATTGATGTGCTTGAAAAACACATCGAGAAAAACTGGGATAAAATGGATAAGGCCGCTCGTAAGGATGCGCGCGCGAGTCTGGACGCGCTGCGCAAGCGGCGGGCGCAAGTTGCCGAATGGTACGACAGATTGAAGAGCAGTTCCGTCGATGCCTGGGGGCATATGAAGAAAGGCTTTTCAAATGCATACGGGTCGCTTTACGATGCCTGGGAAAAATCTGAAAAGGAATTCGGGTCCGATAAATAGATAGGCCTGACAGGTTGAATTCCAAGCGCAATCATCCGGGTCAGCGAGCGATAGCCGTTAATTTTAGGCCATTCACGAATTATCTTTTATGCCAGCGATGATACATCTGACCAAATCATTAAATGCCTGGGGCACCCCCGCCTTCAATGAAATTCTCAAGGCGGAGATTGCGCAACTGGACTTGGGAGCGCTGCCCTTGCAGCAGGGCTTGTCGCGAGGCAGCTATACCGACGGCACTGGTCTGTCGGCGATGGTCATCGGCGTTGCCGATGAGCCGCTGGTCATTCGCGCCAAGGCCGGGATTTTTTATACGGCGATCATCGCCGGGTGCAGTTGCGCCGACGATCCGACCCCCGTCGACGATCTCGCCGAATATTGTGAGCTTGAGTTCGTTATCGACAAGACCACGGCCGAGACCACGGTGACCCTTTTGCAGTAATGGGCCCGCGCGGAGGGTGGTAGGGGATTGGTTCGATATTCAATTACCCACGCGCTTGATGGCCTCGCCAAACTATCCCGTCCGCTGCGGGCCACCCCTCATTGCAAAAAAGAGGGGAGTAGATGGATTTTCTCCCCTTATTGACGAGGAACGGGACTTTACCGATCTATGCTTTAATAAGCAGCCGGGGATTGCAGCGAGGAATGCCATCATGCACGAATGGGGATTGACCCGCCGCTTAGTGAAGCTCATCGAAGACGAGGCGCAGGCGCAGCAGTTGGCGCGGGTGACGCGGGTACGCTTGGCGACGGGCGTGCTCAACGCCGCGGAACGCGAGGCCCTGTGCTTCAATTTTAAGACCGCGGCGCGGGGGACCGTTGCCCAGGATGCGGAATTGGATATCGACGAGTTGCCCGCCCAGGCCCTGTGCCCGGCCTGTCTGCGCGAAGTCCTGATAATCGAGCATGACCAGGCCTGTCCCCATTGTCAGGCCTGGCCGCTGACACCCCTCGACGGCGAGGCTCTGCGCATCACCGAATTGGTGGCGACATGACCGCTCACTTGCCGCAGAGATTAATCACGCAAGTATTTTTGTTCCTTCTCCCAAAGGAAGAAGGTTAAGGTGAGGAAACATGATGAGCGCACCGCCGTGACATGATCGTCGCCCAGCCGCAAGCCGCACCGGAGATCCTGCGCCGCCGCATCACGGTGCGCGGCCAAGTGCAGGGCGTGGGTTTTCGGCCCTTTATATATAGACTGGCCCATGAACGGGGTCTGCGCGGTTGGGTGTGCAATAGCGGCGAGGGCGTTGAGATCGAGGTGCAAGGACCCGTCGGCCGGGTGCAGGACTTTGCCGTCCAAATCCGCCGCGCCGCGCCGCCGCTGGCGCACATTGCCGCTCTCGAACAGACCGTGCTTGCCCCGCTGGCGGAGGCGGAGGCGTTTTTTATCGCCCCCAGCCGCGCCGACGCGGCGCGCAGTTCGATCATTCCCGACGTAGCGGTTTGCGAGGCCTGTCTTGGCGAACTGTTCGATCCCGCCGACCGGCGCTATCGTTACCCGTTCATCACGTGCATTCATTGCGGTCCGCGTTTCACCCTCACCCGCGCCTTGCCCTTCGACCGGGACAACACCGGCATGGCGGATTTCAATCCGTGTCCCGCCTGCCGGCAGGAATATCAAAACGCCGGCGATCGCCGCTTTCATTCCCAGACCAATGCCTGTGCGCACTGTGGTCCGCTGTTGCGTTTTCACGATGCGGAAGGCACGCCGCTGGCGGCAGTCGATCCCATAGAAGAGGCGGTGACGGCGCTCCGCGCCGGCCGCGTCGTCGCCGTCAAGGGCGTGGGCGGCTTTCATCTGCTGTGCGATGCCCGCAATGCCGAGGCGGTGGCGCGCTTGCGTCGGCGCAAGGCGCGCGAGGCCAGGCCCTTGGCGCTAATGGCCGCTAACCTCGCGTCGCTGTCGCCCTGGACACGCGGCGACGAACGGCAGCAGACCTGGTTGCAGTCGCCGGCGCGCCCCATCGTGTTGTTGGAAAAGACCGCGCGTTGCGACCAAGCCTTAAGGGGCATCGCCCCCGATATCGCCCACGTAGGCGTCATGCTACCGTACACGCCGCTGCACTATTTACTGTTCCACGAAGCGGCGGGCCGTCCCGCCGGCACGGCGTGGCTGCAACAACCCCAAACGCTGCTCCTGGTGTGTACCTCCGCGAATGCGGGCGGCGAACCCCTGGTTATCGCCGATCAAGAGGCCTACACTCGTTTGCGCGGCATCGCCGATAGCTTTGTGGCGCACAACCGCGACATCGAACAGCGCTGCGACGACAGCGTGGTGAAGGTCGTCGGCGGCGCGCCAATGTTAATGCGCCGTTCCCGCGGTTATGTGCCGCAACCCATCAAGCTGCCCCGCGCCGGTCCGGCGGTGCTGGCCCTGGGCGGCGATTTGAAAAATACCGTTTGTCTCACCCAGGGCGATGAGGCCTATGTCTCGCAGCATAACGGCGACCTCGACAATGCCGCCGCCTGCCGCGCCCTGGAAGAGACCGTGTCGCACTGGTTGATGACCTTGCCGATCGCGCCGACGTGCGTCATACACGACCGCCATCCCGATTTCTTCAGCAGCCGCCTGGCGCGGCGCCTGGCCGGCGCGCGCGACGTGCCCTGTATGGCGGTGCAGCACCATCACGCCCACATCGCCGCCGTCGCGGCCGAGCATGGTGTGCAGGGGGCGGTATTGGGTCTGGCGTTGGACGGCTTCGGCTTGGGCGATGACGGCGGTTTGTGGGGTGGCGAACTGTTGCGGGTGGCGGGCGCGCAGTCCTGGCGGTTGGGCCATCTGCATCGCCTCGCCTTACCCGGCGGCGACTGGGCGGCGCGGGAACCGTGGCGCATGGCAGCGAGCGCCCTACATGCCTTGGGGCGTGGTGATGAAATCGCGCGGCGTTTCCCCCGGCCCGGCGCGGAGATCATGATGCAAATGCTGGATAAACGGGTGAACGCCCCGCTCACCAGCAGCGCCGGACGCTGGTTCGATGCCGCGGCCGGTTTATTGGGTATCGCCGCGCGCAGCAGTTATGAAGGCGAGGCCGCCATGGTGATGGAAGCCCTGGCTTTGCGCCACGGGCCGGTGACATCGCGCCGGGATGATTATCGTGTGGAGCAGGATGGCGTATTGAATTTATTGCCCTTGATCGATCGCCTGAGTCGAGCGCAGGATGCCGCCTATGGCGCGGCGCTGTTTCATGCCGGCCTGGTGGCGGCGCTGAGCGATTGGTTGCAAGGCGCGGCGCGGCGCGAGTCGCTGGATACGGTAGTATTGGGCGGCGGTTGTTTTATGAACGGCGTGCTCAGCGCTGGCCTGCGTGATGCCTTGCAGGCCGCCGGTCTGAATGTCCTGGTCGCCGCGCAGCTGCCGCCCAACGACGGGGGGTTGAGTTTGGGGCAGGCATGGGTGGGGATAAGCGCGCTGGTGCGCGATACCGATGAACGTCCATGTGTCTCGCCATTTCCGCCTTGATTAACGAACTGCTGGCCCGCATCGGCGCGACCTTGATGGAGGCGCACCACGCCGTGCGGGTGACGACCGGCGATCCCTGCTGCGTATTTGTTGCGCGAAGTGTCTGTCCTCGTAGACGCCCAACTGGAGTAAAGCGCAGTGTTCGTTCTTAACGTGCGTCGTGCAATACAGATTTGACGTTTTCTATGACGGTAGACCAATCCCCGATCCTGTCCTGTCTGAAAAGCCGGGCGGTGGGATACCATGGACTGTCGCTTCTCTCCGTCAACCAGCGGGAGTCAACGACGTAGGATAATAATAGCCATAATGGCTTTCCCAAGGCGCCGGCCACGTGCGCAACCGATGTATCGACGCTGATGACGATATCCAATTCCGCAATCAAGGCCGCCGTATCGGCGAAATCACGCAACTCGTCGGTGTGGATCTGGATTTGCGGTGATTCGGTCAAGGCGTCACGGTCTTCGGGTCTTATCTCCTTTTGCAACGAGTGAAATTCGCAATCCAATTGAAGCAGGGGTTTCAGGGTACGGAATGTCATGCTGCGGTGACGGTCATTGATGTGTCTCGTGAAACCGGACCACGCCAGCCCCACTCGCGGTTTGATTTTTGGTCCCAGCCTTTCACGCCACATGGATTGCCTGCGCGGATCGGCGAACAGATAGGGAATTTTAACCGGTATGGTATCGATAGTAGTGTGGAATGCCAGAGGCAGACTCATAAGAGGGCAATGGCAATCGAACCCGGGCAGGGGGTTCCCTGATTCGATCAGAGTGAAGGTACCTTTAAGCGTGCGCAGCAGTGGGATCAGACTGGCGGGCGCCTCCACAATCACCTGGGCGCCCATTGCTTTCACCAAAGGGATATATCGCGCGAATTGGATGGTATCGCCCAAGCCCTGCTCCGCATGCAACAGGATGGTCCGCCCGTCCAATTCAGCATCGTTTAGCCATAGTGGCTGCTGGAAATTTCTGGCGAATCGCTGCTGTTCGCCGGTTTTCCAGCGCCACTCATGGAGTGGCCAGGCTTCCCGGTAATTGCCCAGGAGCAGCAATAACAAGCTCTTATTATAATGGGCCTCCGCAAATTCCGCATTGAGGGCGATGGCGTGATCGAAGTTGGCCAAGGCCTCCTGACGGCGGCCCAGTTCTAGAAATAAATTTCCCTGATTGTTATACATCGCCGCGACGTCGGGTTTGATGGCAATGGCCTTGGCATAGGCCGCCAGGGCCTCGTCGTAACGCCGCAACGCCTTCAGCACGTTTCCCCGGTTACTGTGGGATTCCGCGGCATCAGGCTTGAGGGCGATGGCTCTATCATAAGCGGTCAGGGCTTCATCAAAGCGCGTCAAGGCTTCCAGTTCGGCCGCCCGTTGGTGATGGGCATCCGCCGACGTCGCGTTGAGGGTAATCACGTTGTCGTAGCCCGCCAGGGCCTCCTCATGGCGCCCGAGTGCCTTGAGCGCCGCCGCTCTGCTATTGTGAGCCTCCACAAAATCGGGTCTGAGTAAAAGTAGCTTGTCGTAACTCGCTATCGCCTCGTCATAACGGTGCAATAGAATTTGAATAGCCCCCAAATTGTTGTAGGCGTTGGCATAGTCGCGCCGAAAGGCGATCGCCTTGGTATAGCTCGCCATCGCCTCTTCATAGCGATGGAGGTCCTTTAGTACGTTGCCTCGATTGTTGTGGGCCGCGGCGAAATCGGGTTTTAATGACAGCGCCTTGTCGTAGCTGGCCAAGGCGTCGTCGGGGCGCCCGAGCATGGACAACACAGTACCCATATTGAAATAAACTCCGGCATCGGTCGGCTGGACGGCTCCAGCCGCGGCGAAGAATTTCAAAGCATCGTCTAATCGCCCTGCTTGCCCACACAAGACGCCCATTGCATGCAATGCTACAAAATTATCGGGTTCGGCATCGAGCGACTGCTGATACAGGTCAAAGGCTTCCTGCAATTTACCCTGTTGCTGCGATATGGCGGCCTGTTTAGGCAGGGCGGCTATCTCGTTGCTTGTGAGGCTAGGGTTCATGGGGAGATGGCCGTACTTTTTTCAGGAGGAACATTATAGGGTTCGAAAACCGGACATGTCTAAATCTAAATGGCCGAGGGAGATTGAGGGTAGGGGAATTCAAGATCGAGCTGCCCTATCTTGTTCTGAATACAGAGAGGAAGCGTCTCACAGGCCGTGTCCTTAGTTTCAAGATGCGGCATCAAGCATAGTGTCAGCGTATCGTATGGATATCCGCTCCGGTCAATATGACACTAGCGGGTTGCCTGGGCCTTAAAACTTCTCATGTGGATCAGTTTCAGGACGGCTATCCTGATCAGCTCCACGAGCAACACCATCACTGCCATCACCATAAAGCCGCATGCTACGGCCGCGCCGTTCAACGGGACGGTGAATGAGTAGCTGGTATAGGTTTCGTTAATCAATTCCTTGTCGCCCTGGGTGATGATGAAGGCGATTTTTCCCGGCAGCCCGGTGTCGAGAGATAGTTTTGCCTTGGCGAAACGCCGGTAGCGCTCGAAGATATTCTTGATGGGTTGCGCCTCCGCCTTGAACGTCTCATCCAGGCTGCGTTCATGCTTATCGAGTAAAGACGCGATGGACCCGCCGTAAAATTTGTCGGCGATGTCCTGATAGCCCCTGAGGTTATTTTCGGCCTCGATCAAATGCGCATCCAAGCGCTTTTCGTATTGATCGACGAAGCTGGGAATCTGTATCCCCAGCAGGATCGATGCGCAGGCGATCATTATCAGAAAATAGCGGTAGATGGTATTCATTTATCATTCCACATTGAAACCGGGATCGAGCACTAAACGGCGAGATGGGCTTATTATGGCGCTGAACGCCGATCTAGGCGAATCCAAGGTTGACCCCGGGGCGCCAGGCAGCGACTTCAGCCGTTCATTCATGCCTGTTAAAATCGCCGAAAAATCCAAGAGCCGGTAATCATGCAATTCCCCGAGCCCCTCATTGCGGCAACTCTGCTGCGCCGCTATAAGCGTTTCCTCGCCGACGTGAGTCTGGCGGGCGGCGAGGTCGTTACCGTGCATACCGCCAACACCGGCTCCATGCTGGGTTGCGCCGAGCCGGGCAGCCGAGTATGGCTGAGCCGCTCCGCGAACCCCGGCCGCAAGTATGCCTATTCCTGGGAGATCACCGAGACCGCGGCGGGTGTGCTGGTGGGCATCAACACTGCCTTGGCCAATGCCTTGGTGAAGGAGGCGGTCGTGAACGGCGTGATAGATGAATTACAGGGCTATGCCGTGCTGCGCGGCGAGGTGCCCTTCGGCAAGGAACGCAGCCGCGTGGATTGGCTGCTGGAGCGAGAGGACGGCGCGTCCTGTTACGTGGAAGCGAAGAACGTCACCGCCGCGGTGGCGGGCACCGCGATTTTTCCCGATGCGGTGAGTGTGCGCGGCGCCAAGCACCTGCGCGAGCTGATGGCGATGGCGGCGCTGGGCCATCGCGGCGTGTTGTGTTTTTGCGTGCAGCGCGGCGACGTATCCGCGGTACGCCCCGCCGACGAGATCGACCCGGTCTACGGCGAGACATTGCGCGAGGCGGCGGCGCGAGGCGTGGAGATCATCGCCTATCGGGCGGACGTATCACCGCTGGCGATAGCCTTGCGGCATCCGCTGCCGGTGATGTTGTAGACATGACGAGCGCGATTCGTGCTCGTCGCTGGGGGCGGTTGATGGTGATAATTCCCCGGAGCGTTTCCAGGTCGTCGTCAGAATTGCCGCTGAAAATAGATCTCCGCGCCGTCGCCGACGGCCTGGTGTAACAGCACGCCTACCCGGCCGTCCCCGCCCAGATCGAATTCCACGCCGGCAACACCGCCGAAGGTGGAGTTCCGCTTGAGCTTGAGGGTTTGATTGACGGTCCCTTCGATTCTTTCATCGACGTCGACGCGACCGAATTGGCCGCCGATTGCCAGTCCCACACTGGCGCTGATATGCCACACGGCATCCAGATCCAGTTGCGGCTGATACCACTCCAGGGTGACGGCCTGCGTCGTATTACTGTCCCTGACCCGCTGATAGAGGTAACTGCCGGTGACGCTCAGGGTAAAGGTGCGGCCGTCGATCAGCGCGCCGCGCAGGGCGGGACCGATATAAAAGCCCTTCAATTCCATGCCGGCGGTGAGGGGTTGGTCGGTGGTGTCGATGTAGGCGTAACCCAGGGACAATCCGGGTTGCAGCGCGGCGTTGCTGAGGTTGAAAGAGGCAATGCCGGCGTGTTTCACAGTGGTGGCGGCGGTTCGTTGCCCGTCGTTGAGGTCGACCTTGAGCCGGGACAAGTGGAGGGCGAAGTCTAGGGAGCCGGAATAGGGGTCGGCGCCGGCTGGGGAGATACACATGACCATCAAGGCGCAAGCCCAGCTCAAACGGTAAAGACGATTTTCCATGGCGGCGACAGTGGGCATGCAACAAATAACCAGTGCGGAGCTTAACCCGGGAATCGCATCCGGTCCACGGCGACGGACGAGGTGGTGTCGGGTGGCATTTCTCCAGCAAAGTCGGGAGCTGGGGTGAACAATGAGGATACAAGGCCCGAGCCTGGGCAGGCGCGCCGGATTCTTTGAAGTGGGTTCACTAGCGGCTTTTTTGTTTATGCAGTTGACCCAACTTGAAATTTGGTTATTACCATTTAAGCATCACACGGTTTCGGTCGACAAAATATGACGGGGCTGGCAGCCGTCTCGCTGTGCCTACCAACCGGCAGATACTCGAAATGAACGATACTGGGAAAACCGGATTATTTAATTCGCTATTGGGTCAGTGGAGAAAACCGTCCGGCCGTGCACCTCTTTCCTTGTATATCCCTATCTCCGTAAAGAAGCTCGAAAATGAGGCGATCGCCGATATCGCCATTGAAACTGTTTGGAGTCAGGTGGCAGCGGAGCGACTCAGTCCCCTGCTGCTATTGCAAGAGGCTAATCGTTACCTGGATAAGATAAACCCCCTGCCATTGCCCTATGAACAACGGACGCGCTTGACCCATATTCTGTTAAACGAGGTTAGCACCGCCATCGGCGCCTTGTTTTCCCGTTTCTTCCATCAGGGTGGCGGCATACCCGAGACGCGGGAACAGCGCGAGAGTATCTCTTACGCCGTGCATGCCGCCGAACAATTGGCCTTGAGCTATAAACTACTGTTTCGTCAGGACTGGGCCGCTCCCGCTCGGGATCCGAGCGCACGGGAAAAAATCGTGGCGGGGGTATTGCGCATTTTGGAATGCGTGCGCCTTGAGCAATTTTTGCGGGCCTTTCGCTATCAGAAGCTGCCGCAACATGCCTGGCGCGACTGCAATCAACTTTTTTTCGCCTTGCGCGGGGGCCCTTGGGATACCGCCGCCAAATATCCCCTCAAGATACGCCTGACGGTGGAGGATGACGCCTCCCGCATTGAGTTATTTCCCCGGGTATCCAGCGTCGAACAACTTTATCTGGCCATTCAGTTGACGGGATTAATGGGCGTCATCAGCTGGCCTGTGCATCTCATGTATCGGGTTGGCGGCTACCTGGACGACCTGCAAGTTCCCGTGGCCGGCCGCGACGATGATGGCGATACCGTTCCGTCGGGACATATTATCGTGTATCGCAATCAAGGAATGCCGCCGCGTTTTAACCGCAGCCTGGAACAGTTGGGCGAGGCCATGCTCATCGATATCGAGCCGATTATCCGGCAGGTAACGCGGGACCGCGGCGCATCGACGTCGTCGGCCGCGATCGCCAGCGCGACATTGCGCGACATTCCGGAGAGAGATCGCGCACTATTTTTGGATTTGTTAGCGCATCACCTGCGGCCACAGCGGCGCCGCGACGTGCGCCAGCGCGTCTTCGATATGCGTCGTGTCCGAGTCTACGGCGGTTTCGAGGCGGCGTATCGTTTGTTTCGCGACATCCATTGTCGGGACAAGAATCAGACGAATATCGCGGAAGAACGGCGATTCTGGGACGAATTGGCAAGGCATACCAGCATCCTCGCCGAAGGCGAGGGCTCCGTGCTGGAGTCGTGCTGGGTCATCGCCGATGAGAGTGCCGGGGGGATACAGCTGCGGCAACGGGAACGCGACTACAGCATGCCGCTCTATGTGGGACGTCTGGTGGCCTATAACGGCGACGGCGAAGATATCGCCGCCAGCCGTTTGGGCTACGTGACGCGACTCCAGCGTTTCAGCGACGATGAGATGGAAGTGGCCATCACGCGCCTGCGCGCCGCCGCCCAGGCGGTGGTAGTGGAGGATATTGATACCGCGGATCGGCATATTCTGCCGGCGCTGTTGCTGCGCGATGAGGGAGGTAAACTGCGACTTCTGTGCGATAATAAATATAAATTCATCACCGGTGAGCATCTGGCGGTCGTGAATGACACCCACCACTTTACGGGGACCTTGGGTGATATCGTCCTGGCACAGGCCGATTTCACCGTATTTGATCTCCATGCCGCGCGCTAGACTCCATTACTGAAAACGGGATAATGGCAGCGGCTGGTTGCGGGTCGACGCGCCGTCGACCTGGAACGGGCCGGTCGATGGCGGTTGGCCGTATTATCATGTAAACGGCGGGGGATGACCTGGATGAAAGTGAAAGTCTCGGACAAGGCGGGGGCGTGGTGCCTGTGTCTCTTCTTGATCTTTACCTTGCCAGCGGCGGCGGCGGGACTGGCCGCGGCCGACAAGGCCCTGACGCTGATTTATTCCGGCAATCTCGACGGTGAATTGGAACCCTGCGGTTGCAGCGTGGAAGGGGATTTCGGCGGCATCCGCCGCCGCGCCACCGTGCTCGAACGTCTGCGCCGCGAGCAACCCGGCGCCTTCGTGGTGTCGGCCGGCGGTTTGTTGAGCGGCTTTGCCGCCAACGGGCGGCTCACCAATGAATACATCCTCAAGGGCTTTGCCCTGCTTGGTTACGACGCCATCGGTTTGCAATGGGGCGATCTGCAATACGGCGATGAATTTCTCAAGGCGCCGGTCTTGCCGTGGGTGGCGAGCAATTGGCACGACGACGAATTCTCCCATCAGCGGCGCGTCAGCCACGGCGGCCGCACGCTGGCATTTTTCAGTTGGCTCGACCCCAACACCGCGCCGCAACAGTCGATGCAGGGCGATCACGGCCAGGTGGTGAACGACAGCGCCGCCTTGGCCAAGGCCCTGGCCCAGGCCAGGGGGAACGGCGATTTGACCATGGTCGCCACCACCCTGGCCTTGGCGGACGCGCAAAAGGCGCTGCCCTTGGCGGATATCGACGTGCTGTTGATCCGCGCCAAGTACGAGGTCTACGGCGATCCGCGGATGAGCGGCAAGACCCTGGTGCTGCAACCGGGATCGCGGGGCATGCGCCTCGGGCGGGTGGATCTGGAGTTCGATGGGCAGGGTCGTGTCTCGACCTGGCATCATCAGGTGATTCCCCTGCCGAAGACCATCCCCGATCCCAAGGGTTTGCGGGCGTGGTACGCGGAATACAATGCGCGCGTCAAAGAAAATTATGAACGGATGGCGGCGCTGCGCAAGGCTCAGGCCAAGGGCGAAACACCCTTCGTCGGCGCGGAGGCCTGCAAGTCATGTCACGCCAAGGCCTATGCGACCTGGAGCAAGTCTAATCACGCGAAGGCCTTCAGCGCCCTGGAGGACGTCAACAAGTCTTTCGATCCGGGTTGCCTGCAATGCCATACCGTGGGCTTCGACAAACCCGGCGGTTTCATCGATATGGACGTGACGGCGTCATTGATTAACGTGCAATGCGAATCCTGCCACGGCGCGGCGCGGCAGCATGTGGTTACCGGGGGGAAGACGCCGGTGAGCAATCGCGCATGGCAACCCGTCGAGATGTGCGCCCAGTGCCATACCCACCCCCACAGCCCGGCCTTCAACTTCGACCAGTACTGGCCGCGTATCGCCCATGATTAAGGCCAGTCAACGTGTGCGTCGATGGGGCCGTGAGAAGTAGTCGGCCTTGAGGCGGCGCACCAGGCCCGCCAACAATAGCAAACTCAGCAGATTGGGCAGCGCCATGAACAGATTGGTGATGTCCGCCACGTTCCACACCAGGGGCAGGGGTACCGCCGCGCCGAACACCACCATCAGGGTGTAGATCACCCGATAGGGCTGCACCGCGCGATCGCCGAATAAAAATTTGGCGGCACGGTCGCCGTAATAGGACCAGGAGATGATGGTGGAGAAGGCGAAAAGCATCAGACCGATACCCACAACCCAGGCCCCGCCCGCGCCCAGGGTCTCGCTGAAGGCGAAGGCGGTGAGCGAGGCGCCCACGGCGCTGTCGGGATGATGGGCATAGGCGCCGGTGGCGACGATCACCAGGCCGGTCATGGAACAGATCACCAAGGTGTCGATGAAGGGTTCCATCATGGCCACCAGACCTTCACGCACCGGTTCGTTGGTACGCGCCGCGGCATGGGCCATGGGTGAGGAGCCCAGACCCGCCTCATTGGAAAACAGTCCCCGCGCCACGCCCCAGCGGATCGCCTCGCCCACCGCGCCGCCGCCTATCGCCCAGGGATTGAGGGCATTGTTGATTATGGTAAACAAGGCGGCGGGGAGATCGGCGATATGATTAGCCAGCACCAGCAGGGAACCGGCGATATAGAAGATGGCCATGAAGGGCACCAGGGTGCCGGCCACCTTGGCGATGCGTTTCACGCCGCCCAGGATCACCATGCCTACCAGGATCGCCATGATCAAGCCCAGCAGCCAGCCGTCTTCCTTAACCGCTGGGAAAATAAACCCCATGCCGTCCACCACCGAGTTGGCCTGCACCATGTTGCCGATGCCGAAGGAGGCGATCAGGGCGAAGCTGGCGAAGGCGGTGGCGAGCCTGGGCATCTTCAAGCCGTGCAGCAGGGTGTACATGGGTCCGCCCGCCACCTGTCCGTCGGGGGCCACCTCGCGGAATTTGAGGGACAAGGTGCATTCGGTGAATTTGGTGGCCATGCCGATGAAGGCGGTCACCCACATCCAGAACAGGGCGCCGGGTCCGCCCAGGGAGATGGCGGTGGCCACGCCGGCGATGTTGCCGGTACCGACGGTGGCGGACAGGGCGGTGGACAGTGCTTGGAAATGGGAGACCTCGCCCACGTCCTTATGGCTGCTGTAGCGGCCGCCCACCAGTTGCGTGGCGTGGTAAAAACCGCGGATCTGCACCAGTCCCATGCGGAGGGTGAGATAGATACCGGTGCCAAGCAGGATGATCAGGGTGAGGTAGTTTTTCCACAGCAATCCGGAAACCCGGCCGGTAAAGTCGGTGAGGGTCGAGATCAGGGTGTCCAAGGGACCGCTCCATTTTTTATGGGTGAGTGCGGGGGATTATAGCGATAGCTGCTCAATAAAATATGCTAACGTGCACAAGAAATCGTGGAGCGACGGATGACGGGCATTGAACGTCTGCTGGACATCATGGCGCGGTTGCGCGATCCCGAGCGCGGTTGCCCCTGGGACCGCGAACAGACCTTCGCCACCATCGCGCCGTTCACCATCGAGGAGGCCTACGAGGTGGCGGATGCCATCGCGCGCGGCGATAAGCAGGAACTGCGCGATGAACTGGGCGACTTGCTGTTTCAAGTGGTGTTCTATGCGCGGATGGCGGAGGAGGCGGGCGACTTCGACTTCGCCGCCGTGGTGGAGGCCATCGTCGCCAAACTCACCCGCCGCCATCCTCATGTATTCGGCGACGCCCGCATCGTCAATGCGCAGCACCAAAGTGAAGAATGGGAACGGCACAAGGCCGCCGAGCGGGCGGCCAGGTCAGAGGGCGCGCCGCCCAGCGTCTTCGATGGCGTGACCTCGGCCTTGCCGGCCTTGAGTCGAGCGGTGAAGTTGCAGCGCCGCGCCGCACGGGTCGGTTTTGATTGGCGCAGATTGGAAGAAGTGGCGGACAAGGTGGAAGAAGAATTGCAGGAGGTGCGCGCCGAGATCGCGGCCGATGCCGGCCGTGAGCGCCTTACCCATGAGATCGGCGACTTGCTGCTGGCGTGCAGCAACCTCGCCCGCTTTGCCGCTATCGATCCCGAGAGCGCCTTGCGCGAGGCCAACGGCCGTTTCGAACGGCGTTTTCGCCGTATCGAGGCTTGGCTGGCCGAGCAGGGAAAACGGCCCGAACAATCTTCCCTGGAAGAAATGGAACGGTTGTGGCGACGGGCCAAGGAGGAAGAATAAGGGCTACGAACCGTTGTTGCGCTTGAGCGCTTGGCTTCAGAGATTGGCCGCGGCAGCCGAAAACTCCTGTTGTGCGGCCTATTTGCCTAGTGAGGAAGACGGCGGCGAATTTTCCATGAGCGTTGGCGTATCGTTCCATGAGCAAGAATAACGTCCTTACCCGGGCAAAAAAGCGCCATGCCTATGCCTGCATGCAAGCCAATCGCCTCGATGAGGCCGTCGACATTTATCAAAAAATTTGCGACATCGATCCGCTGGATGTCGAATCCTGGTTCATGGCGGGCACGCTTTACGGCCGCTTAGGTCGCATCGCCGATGCGGAGGCCGCCCTGCGCAAGGCGGTGGCATTGCAGCCCGATTTTGCCCAGGGTCACCTCAATCTCGGTCAGGCCCTGGAGTTGCAGGGCAAGTATGCGGAGGCGGAGACCAGTTTTGGCCGCGCCGTAGCCTTGAAACCGGAGTTAGCCGACGGCCACGATGCCTTGGGAAGATTGTGTCAGCTGCGCGGCGATATGCAGGCCGCCATCGCCCACCATCAGCGGGCAATTCAATTGCAACCGTCGCGTCTCTCCACTTACCTGTCCTTGGGCAGGGCCTTGCATCAAATGGGCGGCTTGGACGCGGCGGCGGAGAACATCGAGCACGCCCTGGGTCTCGATGCCGTTCATGCCGAGGGCTATTACGACCTGGCCGGGGTGCGTATTACGCAAGGCCGATACGATGACGCCTTGTTGTGCATTCGCCAGGCGTTGAAGATAAAGCCCGACTATATCGATGCCGTGGCCGTCGAGGCCTATATCCTGGATCATCAAAGAGATTACCAAGGCGCCTTGGCGTGTATTACGCCGGTATTGGATCATTACATGCAATATCCGGTTATCGCCCTGGTCTACGCGCAATTGACGCATCTCACCGGTGATTACGCCGGCGCCGTTGCGCGCCTGGAAAATCTAGCGGCGCAGGATCAACTGACCGACGATCACCGCCGTCAGATTCATTTTCAGTTGGGGACGCTCTATGACAAGCAGACGGATTTCACCAAGGCCTTCGCCAACTATCAGGCCGGCAACGTCCTCAAACGCGCGAAATTCGATCGCTTGGCCTGGGAGAAAAAGATTACGGACCTCATGGCCGTATTCAATCGCGAGGGGCTGGTGCGGGCGTCGCGGGCGGGCAATTGTTCGGAGCGGCCGATTTTCATCGTGGGCATGCCGCGTTCCGGTACGACCTTGGTGGAACAGATGTTATCCATGTTGCCGGATGTGGCGGCGGCGGGCGAGTTGCCGGACATCGGAATCTTGGCCGGCGAATTACAGGGGATGCTTGAGAATACGTCTCCCGCCAACAACATCACCCAATTGACCCGCGAACAATGCGACGGTCTGGCGCAGCGCTATCTCGATAGGATCGACGGCAACTATCCCCAGGCCAAGCGGGTGACGGACAAGATGACGCAAAATTTTTTGCATCTGGGGCTAATCGCGTTGTTGTTTCCCATGGCCAGGGTGATTCACTGTATGCGCGATCCCTTCGATACCTGCCTGTCCTGTTATTTCCAGGATTTCTTCGGCGATCATCCGTATGCCTATGATCTGGCCGACCTGGGGTTTTTTTATCGTCAATATCAGCGTCTGCTGGCCCATTGGCGCAAGGTCTTGGATCTGGCCATCTTCGAGATACACTATGAAGACCTGGTACGCGAGCCGCAAACCTACGGCCGGGCTATGGTGGAGTTCTGCGGGCTTAAATGGGACAAACGCTGCCTGGAGTTTTATAAGAGCGAACGTCTCGCCGCTACCGCCAGTTTTCAGCAGGTACGCCAGCCTATTCACGATAAGGCCATCGGCCGCTGGAAGAATTACGTTGCCTATCTCAATCCGCTCATCGAGTCGCTGGGAAAACCCGACGGCGACACCTCGCGATAGACAAGATCTTCCCGGATTTATTTTTATGCCGCCGTGTACGGAAAAGGATCGCCGCGTAAAATAGCCGCGGGTCCCGCCGTTGGTTGTGAAACGAGTTACGTGGATAGAAAAGCTCTCTATAAATCCCTCGCCGCGGAAATCGGCGCCGGCATGCGCCGCGATCGGCACGGCTTACAGCGCAGGCTGGATAAGTTGTTTAAGGGAGGTGCGGCGGATGACGGGCTGTCGCAGGCGCTGGCGGCGGACATTGCCTCATCCAAGGAGCGCCGCGCCCGGCGGCTCGCCGCCCTGCCCGTGCCGGACTTTCCCGGGGAATTGCCGGTAGCGGCTCGCCGCGATGAGATTACCGCGGCCATCGCTCAACATCAAGTGGTGATCGTATGCGGTGAGACCGGATCGGGCAAGACCACGCAGTTACCGAAGATTTGTCTAAGTCTGGGACGCGGCGTGGCGGGGATGATCGGCCATACTCAGCCGCGGCGTATTGCGGCGCGCAGCGTGGCGGCGCGCATCGCCGCGGAACTCGACACGCCGCTGGGTACAGCGGTGGGTTATAAGGTCCGTTTCAGCGATCACACCAGCCCCGGCGCCTATGTCAAGGTGATGACCGACGGCATCCTTCTCGCCGAGACTCAGGGCGACCGCTATCTCGATGCCTATGACACGCTCATTATCGATGAGGCCCACGAGCGCAGTCTCAATATCGATTTCCTGCTGGGTTATCTCAAGCAGTTGTTGCCCAAGCGGCCCGACCTCAAACTGATCATCACCTCGGCGACCATCGATCCGCAGCGCTTCGCGCGGCACTTTGACAATGCGCCCGTCGTCGAGGTGTCGGGGCGCCTGTATCCGGTGGAGATGCGTTACCGTCCTCTGGCGGGCGAGGACGAAGACAGCCGCGACCGCGACATGCAACAGGCCATCCTCGCCGCCGTCGATGAACTGGGTCGTTTGGAGTACGGCGATATCCTGATCTTCCTCAGCGGCGAGCGCGAGATCCGCGCCGTAGCCGAAGCATTGCGCAAACATCACCCGCCCCACACCGAAATACTGCCCTTGTATTCGCGGTTGTCCGCCGCCGAGCAGAACAGGGTGTTCCAGCACCACACCGGCCGCCGCATCGTCTTGGCCACCAACGTGGCGGAGACCTCGCTCACCGTGCCCGGCATCCGTTATGTGATCGATACCGGGCTGGCGCGCATCAGTCGCTACAGCCACCGCGCCAAGGTGCAACGCCTGCCCATCGAGCCCGTTTCCCAGGCGTCGGCCAATCAGCGCGCCGGCCGCTGCGGACGGGTGAGCGCCGGCGTCTGCATACGGCTTTACGCCGAAGAGGATTATCAAAACCGCCCCGCGTATACCGTGCCGGAGATTCAACGCAGTAACCTGGCGGCGGTGATTCTGCAAATGGAAGTGCTGGGTCTGGGCGACGTGGAACAATTTCCCTTCATCGATCCGCCCGATGCGCGGCTCGTCAAGGACGGCTATCAAACGCTGCTTGAATTGGGCGCGGTGGACGACAGTCCATCCCCCGCTGGGGTGGTAAAGGCGCGGCGGTTGTTGCCGCTGGGACGGGAACTGGCCAAGCTGCCGCTGGACCCGCGCATCGCGCGCATGATCCTCGCCGCGCGCCCCGAACAGTGTCTCGCCGAGGTATTGATCATCGCCGCGGCCCTGGCGGTACCGGACCCGCGCGAACGGCCCTTGGATGCCCAGCAAGCGGCGGACGAGAAACACGCCCGTTATCGCGACGAACGTTCCGACTTCCTGGCCTTCCTCAAGCTGTGGTCTCACTATCACGAGCAGGCACGCCACTTGAGCAACAACAAGCTGCGCAAGTATTGCCGCGAAAATTTTCTTTCCTATGTGCGCATGCAGGATTGGCATGACGTTCATGCGCAATTGCTGAGTCAAGTAAAGCAGATGGGCCTGCGCCTCAATCAACAGGCGGCGGACTATGAGCCTATCCATCGCGCCCTGCTCGCCGGCCTGCTCGGCAACGTCGCCTGCAAGGGCGAAGAGCGGGATTATCTCGGCGCGCGCGCCGTCAAATTCCAAATCTTCCCCGGCTCGGCCCTGTTCAAGAAGCCGCCCAAATGGCTGATGGCGGCGGAAGTGGTGGAGACCGCCCGACTCTATGCGCGCACCGTGGCCAAGATCGAGCCGGAATGGGTGGAACGCAGCGCCGCCCATCTGGTGAAGCGCCATTACTTCGAGCCTCATTGGGAAAAGGACCGCAACGCGGTCATGGGTTATGAGCGCGTCAGCCTGTACGGCCTGCCCTTGATCGCGCGGCGCAAGATTCAATACGGCCGCATCGATCCCAAACTCAGCCGCGAGATATTCATTCGCGGCGCCCTGGTGGCAGGCGACTATGAAACCCGCGCGTCGTTCTTCGCCCACAATCAGGCCTTGATCCACGAGGTAGAGACGTTGGAGCACAAGGCGCGGCGCCGCGATATCCTGGTGGACGAGCAGACCTTGTTTGAATTCTACGATGAATGCGTTCCCGCCGAAGTCTGCGACGGCCGCGGTTTCGAGCGCTGGCGCAAAGAAGCGGAGCGAACCGATCCGCGGCGCCTGTTTCTCACCAAGGATTATCTGATGCGGCGCCGCCCGGCGGAGGTGACATCGGAACAATTTCCCGATCATTTGAACATGCAGGGCATGCAACTGCCCCTAAGCTATCACTTCGAGCCCGGCCATCCCCTGGACGGGGTTACGGTGACCGTGCCTTTGGCCCTGCTCAATCAAGTGACGCCGCAACGATTGGAGTGGCTGGTGCCGGGGCTGCTACGCGACAAGATCATCGCCTTATTGAAATCCCTGCCCAAGGCGCTGCGCCGCAATTTCGTACCGGCCCCCGATTTTGCCGATGCCTGCCTGCAGGCCATGGTGCCGGCTCAATCAAATAATTCTTCAGACCAACTCCCCCTCTCCCTTCGGGAAGGGGTTAGGGGTGAGGGCAGCTTTTGCGAAGTGCTGGGCCAACAGCTACAACGTATGACCGGTGTGACCATCCCCCCCGATTCCTGGCAAACCGGGGCCTTGCCCGCACATCTGCGCATGAACATCAAAGTGGTGGCGGCGGATGGCCGCGAGGTCGCCGCAGGCCGCGATCTACTCAGTCTGCAACGCGAACGGGGCGAGCAGGCCGCGGCCAGTTTCGCCGCGGCGCCGGGCAACGCCTTCGAGCGCGAGCAGGTGACGGAGTGGGATTTCGGCGTATTGCCGCCGCAGGTGGAATTCGAGCAGCGCGGCATGCGCCTCATCGGTTATCCGGCCCTGGTGGATGAAGACGGTGGCGTGGCCTTACGGCTGGTGGATTCGTCCGCCGCGGCCCACGCCGCCATGCGCGCGGGTGTGCGGCGGCTGTACCGGCTGCAGGCGCGGGAGCGCATCAAGTACCTGGAAAAGAATCTGCCCGCCATTCAAACCATGTGTCTGCACTATGCCGGCCTGGGCGATTGCGCCGGCCTCAAAGCGGATCTGCTTACGGCGATCACCGATCACGCCTTCCTCGGCGATCGGCCCTTGCCGCGCAGTGCCGAGGAATTTCAGCGCGGTAAGGAAAACGGCGCCGCGCAATTGATGGATGCGGCCAATGAAATCTGCGGCTGGGTGAACGAGACGCTGGCGCTGTATCACGGTCTGATGCGGCGCCTGAAGGGCTCGGTGAAACCGGCCTGGTTGAAATCGCTGGGCGACATCAGGGAGCAATTGCAGCACCTCGTCTATCCGGGCTTCATTGCCGCCACACCCTATCCTCAATTGCGACACCTGAGCCGCTATCTCAGGGCCATCGACCTGCGTCTCACCAAGCTCGAACAGCATGCCGGGCGGGACGGTCCGCTGCTGGCGCAGCTCATGCCGCTGTGGCAGGCTTATGAGGCGCGGGCCGAAAAGCAGCGCAAACTCGGCGCGGCCGATCCGGCCTTGGAAGAATACCGTTGGTTGCTCGAAGAGTTGCGCGTCTCGCTGTTCGCCCAGGAACTCAAGACCGCGGCGCCGGTATCGGTCAAGCGGCTGGAACAGCATTGGGTTAGTATCAAATAAGCTTCCGGTTTGCGGGGCACAATAAATGGAAAGGATCGTTGCATGGTAATCGCCTTGATGTTGCATGTGTTGGCCGCCGCCGTGTGGGTGGGCGGCATGTTCTTCGCCTACATGGTTCTACGCCCGGTGGCGGCGGAATTGTTGGAACCGCCGCTGCGTCTGACCCTGTGGGCGCAGGTGTTCGCGGGATTTTTCCCCTGGGTATGGCTGGCGGTCATCACTCTGCTGCTCAGCGGTTATGGTATGTTGTTCGCCTTTTTCGGCGGGATGGCTACCACGCCCATCTATGTGCACATAATGCAGGGTTTCGGCCTGGCCATGATGCTGATCTTCGGCCATATCTTTTTCGGGCCGTTTCGCCGCTTGAAACAGGCGGTGAGCAATCAAGACTGGCAGGCGGGCGGCGGCAAGCTCGCGCAGATTCGCAAACTGGTGGGGATCAACTTGTCGCTCGGCTTGCTGACCATCGCCACCGCCGTGGTCGGGCATATGATAATGTGAACAAATTAACGTTTAAACGATAACCGACTCGTCCGTCTTGGCCTCGCGGCTGTCGGCGGTGAGCAGGGCCTTGCGCTCGACGGTGGCGCCGCGCAGATCGGCGCCCGCCAATTTGGTCCCGAGCAATTTCGCGCCGCGCAGATCGGCCCCGATCAATTTGGCTTTGCTCAAATCGGCCCTATTGAGATCGGCATTGCTGAGATTGGCGTTGATCAGCTTGGCGAGCCGCAGGTCCGCGTCGCGCAGACTGGCGCCGCTCAAGTCGGCATTGTGCAGATCCACCTGGATCAGATTGGCGTCGTCGAGTTGCGCGCCCGCCAGCTGCGCGCCGCGCAGCGTGTCGCTGTCGACTGACAGAAGCAGGGTGAAGCCGCGGCGGTCGAAGATTTGGATCATCTCGGATAGTCTATAAATATATATAAGAATACGCCGCTATTTTACGCCAACCGCATAAGCGAGAGGAATGATTTTACGCCGCAACTTCGCCCGTGCGTTGGATTTCCCCGACTCGTAGTTGCGGCGTTTGAGAGCTGCGATTCGATGTCATAACTCGGCGTTTGGTGCGCGTGGCTAATGCGCGTTTTTGCATTGGATGTTAACATTCAAATATCGGGCTCTTTCCGATTACCTCATGATCCGACGAATGGCCTCAATGCTGCCGCAGCTTGCCCTCAAACCAAACCGCCGAGTTGCACTTACAAGATGAATCCGCCAAATTATAAAAGGGGCATGAAATGCAGAATATCCTGAGACCGGCCCCCTTCGTGCTCATTTCAACCAACCATGGCACGATGATTGTCAATCGCAACGATTATCGCATGATAGGCGACGGTCGCGGCTATGGGGTCGGTTTTCAATTGATGTCACAATCTTCCTTCGATCACTCGGAGGTCAATTTCGCGATGGCGCTGCTCATGACGCGTCATGCAAATTTCGGTGCCGGTGTCGTGGCCATCGATTGCGGCGCCAACATCGGCGTGCACACCGTCGAATGGGCGCGGCTCATGCATCAGTGGGGACGCGTGATCGCCTTTGAAGCCCAGGAAAAGATTTATTACGCCTTGGCCGGAAATGTCGTTATCAATAACTGCCTGAATGTCACGGCCCGCTGGGCGGCCGTCGGCGCGGAATGCGGCAGCTTGGAAATGCCCGAGCCCAATTATCTCATGCCTTCTAGTTACGGCAGCTTTGAAATAAAGAAACGCGATAATACCGAATACATAGGCCAGGATATCGACTATGCGGGCGGTGGCCTGAAAGCTGTCGACATTATAACGATCGATTCGTTATGTCTCGAGCGCCTGGATTTTATAAAGATTGATGTCGAAGGCATGGAACTCGAAGTGCTGGAGGGCGCACGAGGAGCTATTGCGAAACACCATCCGCTAATGATGATTGAAGTGATCAAGTCCGATGCGGAACGCATCCGGCAGTTATTGGATGGCCAGGGCTATATCACCCATCCCATGGGGATCAATCTGCTGGCGATACACCGGGATGATCCGGTATTGCAGAAAATAAAATATGAGAACGGCATCCTCTCGCTTAATGCCTAGATAACAGAAAATAGACTGAACATTGTTGGTGAAGTTCAACATTCTAGTTTTGTAGGGTGCGTTTCACGCGCCATGGTTCAGGATAGCTGGTGTGATATGCGCGCAGAGCACCCTACGGGATTTGCTCCGTAGGCTTAAGGAAATCGAGTCCTTCATGTCCGCACTTGCGTCCCGCGAGCCGGCAGGCGTGGTGTAGAGCGGCTTCCAACGTTTCGCCGCGCAGCAGCGCGTCGATGATGCCGGCGTTGAAGGCATCACCGGCGCCCAGGGTGTCGATCAATCGAGGCGGCGGATTGGCGGGGCTGTGGATTAATCGTCCGTCACGGTCGAGGGCGTAGGCGCCAGCTTCGCCCCAGGCCAGGACCCGCGCGGTATTGAGCGTCTCCCCGGCGATGCTGCGTAAAAATTCTTGCGGGTCGGTGTAGCCGCGGGCGATTGCGTAGTGGCGGGAGAACAGCAGCACGTCGGCGTGTTCGAACAATTGTTCGATGTCCGGCCGCGGTTTCTCGATCTCCACCGATCGCGGCACGGCGGGCATAACGTCGCGGGCTCGTTGCAGCATGCGCCGCGTCTCCGCGACGTTGCGGCCTTCAAAGTGCAGCCACTGGTAATCGCGCAGCGCGATGCGCGCGAAATCCTCATAGCCGAACTCGGGCAGGTCGCGGTAGTGGACGATGCTGCGCGAGCCGTTGCGGCGGTTGAGAACGATGTAGGAGGTCGGCACCTTACCGTGCGCTACGCTGCGCACTGCATGCAGTTCGATGCGATGGCGTTCCAGGTCGTCGCGGATAGGGCTGCAGTCCGGTTCGTCGGCCAACACGCCGCCCCAGGTACAGCGATGTCCGAGTTGACTGAGCACCGCCAGGGTATTGGTGCAGTTGCCGCCGCGGCGCCGTTGTTGGCTGATGGCGCGGACCTCGGCGTCCTCCGCCGGGTAACCGTTCACGGTGTTGATGATGTCCAGAGTGGCGATGCCGATGCCGAGGATGCGGGCCATGACGGGAAGAATTGCAAACGGGCCGGGATCAGGCCCGCGGCGGGTCGCTCCGCATCACCGCCAAGGGGATGAAGGCCACGCTGAGGGCGCTGAGTATCAGCCCCACCACGGCCATGTAAACGAAATCCATCTCGTTTCTCGTGAAATAATACAAGCCCGCGAACCACATTATATCCCACGCGTAAAGGATGAAAAGACCGGCGAGCAGCCACGGATAGGCGCAGAGTTTGGCCTTGCAGTGACTGCAATAGATATTGCTCCACATGCCGGCTCGGTACTTGTCCTTAAAGGGGATGCTCATGGTTTGGCAGCGCGGGCATTTGTACATGGGCATAATAAAATGGTCCTCCGCAAGCGGGGTTTCCGATGATTTCTGGCTGTGGACTATTTTTCACCCCGCGCCCGGATTTGGGCTCCGTTGTCGGGGCCATTTGCCTATCATACTTTAATTTTACGCAACATGGCTTGCGCCTGAATAATGATAAAATGCCCGCGGTCCGAAATGAAAAGAGTAGGCGCTGATGCGGAATTTGGTTGGGATGGCAATGCTGGCGGTATGCGTTCTGCTGACGGCTTGCGACAATAACACCCCCCTGATGAAGAAGGTCATCGCGGATGATCCTGCCGCGGTCAATGCGCTCATCGCGAAGGGGGCGGATGTCAATGCCAAAAACAGTTATGGCTGGACCGCGTTGAGCCATGCGGCGCGTTCCGGTAACGCCGAACTGGTGAAGTTGTTGCTGGAGCACGGCGCCGACGTTAATACCCGCGATCAGTCGGGGTGGACGCCGTTGATGCGGGCGGCCATGAAGGGCCATGTGGAGGTGGCGCAAGTGTTGCTGGCGCACGGCGCGGCGGTCAATGCCCAGGAAGGCGACGGATGGACGGCCTTGCATTGGGCTGCTTCACGGGGACACGCCAAGATGGCGGCCTTGTTATTGAGTCACGGCGCGGACTACACGCTGCGTACCCAGGATGGTATGACGCCTCTGATGGTGGCGATGAAAGAGAACAACGAAGAGGTTGCCCAACTTTTGAGCCAGGCCGGGGACGCGAATGGAGAGAGAGGGAAATAATGATGATGAGGATAATTGCTGTGTTGTTGTGCGCGATGCTGGTGGCCTGTACAGGCCGGAATGCGCCGCAACAGCCGGCGCCCATCGGCGATCATGCGGCACTGGAACGGTTGGCGGCGGAATACAACAAGCTCGCCGAGAATTCACCGGTCAGCCCCTGGCGGATGCCGCCCGCCGATCGCAAGGATTTCGTGGTGAAGGTATTCACCGCCAGCGGCTACAGCTATGCGGCCACCTTGCACCGGATGGCGGAAGGCGGCTGGAACCCCGCGGATAAAAACACCAAGGATCTGATAGATCTTCTGTTCATGCCCCATACCGACGTCCAGGCCAGCGACGGTATGAAGGGCGTGTATTCCGCGGAGGAGATGGCGGACGTCCGCAAGGTGCAGAAGATGTTGCCGTAAGAGCGACGCGTGCGGATCCGTAATGCGCACCGCTGGGACGTGACACCCGCCGAGGCCGTCGCCTTGCAGCGGCATTTGCGCCATGAGGTGGTGTCGGTGGACGCCTTTCCCCGCATCAGCGCCGTTGCCGGCGTGGATGTGGGCTTCGAGGCCCGCGGCGGGATCACCCGCGCCGCCGTCGCGGTGTTGAGTTTTCCGGAATTGGCGTTGCAGGAATTCGCGGTGGCGCGGCGGCCCACGGCATTTCCCTATATCCCCGGGTTGTTGTCGTTTCGCGAAGTGCCCGCGGTGTTGGATGCCTTGCGGCAATTGCGGCGACTCCCCGATTTATTGTTGTGTGACGGGCAGGGCCTGGCCCATCCGCGGCGTTTCGGGATCGCCTGTCATTTGGGGGTGTTGACCGATCTGCCCGCCGTCGGGGTGGCCAAGAGCCGTTTGCTGGGGACGCATGCGCCGTTGGCGGATGACAAGGGCGCGCGGCAATTTTTATACGACAAGGGGGAAGTGATCGGCACGGTGTTGCGCACCCGCAGCGGCGTGCGGCCTCTATATGTTTCCGCCGGGCATCGCGTCTCCCTGGAGAGCGCCGTGGATTTCGTGCTGCGCTGCGTCACCCGTTATCGACTGCCCGAGACCACCCGCGCCGCGCATAAACTGGCCTCCGGACCCTGATGACTAAGCCCTGCCCCGCGATTTATGGCGAATCCCCTACCCACTACCCGCTGCTTTGATATTGGACGGCATGTCGTCGGAACCTTCCTGAGTGTGCGAACAGCTGAGATTCCCCTTCTTTCACCGGCCGATTGAGCCATGCTTCCAAATCGCGGCGCGCATCGGAGCCGGCGTTTTCCTGGATGAGGAGGCTGGCCGAGGTATGCCGGATGAAAAGTGTGCTCTGACCGTGTCGGAGTCCGGCGGCCTGTACCGCGGATTCCGCCTCCGTAGTAAACTCATGCAATCCTTGATCGCGGGTGGGGATGGACAGAATCTTGATCATAGTATGGCGGTAGCGTTGGGCGGCGGCTTGATGGTAACGGATGCGGCGTCGCCGAGTAACCCCCGTCGTTTCCGTCATTATCCGAAATAAGGTGGTCATATGGTAAAGAGAGCGGCATTGTGGTTGGGAGGCGCACTAATGACCTGGATGGCGACGATTCCCGCCGTTGAACAGCAACCACTGACGCCGGCGCCTCCGCCGACCCCCGAAGACGTCGGGGAGATGGTGTTGATACCCGCGGGCGGGTTTTTGATGGGGAGCGATAAGCTCGACGTCAAACATCAGGCGCAGGAGTATGGGTCATCCACGCCCTGGTATGTGGATGAGCACCCGCAACATAAGGTCGTCCTTCCCGCCTACTATATGGATAAATATGAAGTGACCAACGCCCAGTATCGCGAGTTTGTGGAGAAGGTCGATTATTGGTTTCCGGCATCCTGGAAAGACAACGGTTATTTGTTGGCGCCGAAAGTATTGGAGATTGCCGATCTGCCCACCTTGCGCAACCTGGCCGCCAATACCTTTCACCTCGATATGGATACCCGCACCATGAAGCGGGATGCTTTGATCAAGGCCATAGGCGAACAACAGGCCAAGTTGGATAAATTGCCGGTGGCCGAGGTGAACTGGTTCAACGCCTATGATTATTGCGCCTGGGTCGGGAAGCGCATGCCCACCGAGGCGGAGTGGGAGAAAGCGGCGCGCGGCGACGACGCCCGGGAGTATCCCTGGGGGAACGATTGGGATAACAGCCGGCTCAATGCCGGTGAGGCGGGCAACTGGCAATTCGGCGTGGCGCCGGTGGGTTCGTACCCCACGGGGGCGTCACCTTACGGTGTCATGGACATGGCGGGCAACGTCATGGAATGGGTGCGGGATTGGTATGAGGCTTATCCCGGCAGCACGTTCACTCACGAAACCCTCGGCAAGAAATATAAGGTGGTGCGCGGCGGCGGTTGGGGCGGCGTGGGCCACTATGTGCTATCCCAGTTTTATCGGACAGCGTATAGGCTGCATATGCGTCCCGATGCAATGTACGTCGACATCGGTTTTCGCTGCGCCAAGGATGCGAAATAGCATCGATTGGTCGAGGTCATAAATAGTTTTGTGGTGTAATCGTCCGCGTCGAGGCCAAGACATCGACCGATGTTTGACGCCCGCGCCGAGTGCGGATGTCCTGATCATCGGAATCTCCGCGTGGCGGGCGCTACCCGCTCGGCGGCGGTATGGCGAATCTCGCTAGGCGTGGAGCGTCTGCCGGATTCGCGATTTCAGAAAGGCCATTTCAAAGGGCTTGCCGACATAATCCGTGGCACCCAGTTCCAGGCAGCGCTCGGCGGAAGTTTCATCGCTGAGGGCGGTGATCATGATGACATGAGTGTCGTGAAGTAAGGGCTCGGCTTTAATGCGCGCGAGAACTTCATACCCGTCCACACCCGGCATCATGACATCCAGCAGGACCAGGTCGTAGCTTGCCACGCGCAGCATTTCCAGGGCTTCCTTACCTCCTGCGGCCATCGCGACGGTATAACCTTCCTTGATCAACCGTCGCGACAATATATCCCGGTTGGCTTCCTCATCGTCTACGATAAGGATAGATGCATTGATAGAGTTCATTAAAACACCAAAAAATTAATCAGGCGGGGTAATTCCTTGGCACCTATCCCGGCGCGCGCAATACAATAGAGATAAAGTCCAAACCGTGATCCTAAAATAAGGCCGCCATGGAGGCAATATAAATCTTCATCAAACATCGCCGCATGACCCGTTTCCTGAGCGATAAGCTCTTTATATTTCGCGGCCTATGGGCGCTTGGGTTAGACTCCTGCCGAATCTCCTAATGAACTTTAATCGGGTATCACTTGTGTATGCATAAAGAGCTGTTTCCCAATAAGGGTCTGATCAAGGTCCATGCCTTATTCGTCGGCAGGCGATTGGATCTGCGCGGTTTGGAGTCAAGCCGGCTGTTGCCGGGCTTGCCGCTGACGATCGGCGCGGGCGAGCAAGGCAATGCGGTATTGTTCCGTTACGGTGCCGTGGTGTTGTTTAACGTCAATCCCTTGGAGGAGATCTCTTTTCTGAGCCATTTAAGCCATATTACCCGCGACCCCTTTGAGACACCCGATTCCGAGGTGATAGAGATTCGCGTCGATCCCGAGAATGACGAAAGGGTTGATAACAATATCATTTCCATCAAGGATAGCCGGGCCGAACGCTTGCAGGTGGTGGCGGACATATTGGCGAAGAGCGTGGTGCTCGATCACTACGAAAAACGGGTGGGCGATGTTTTTGATCGCATCGAGCCCTTGGCGGACAACCTGCAAAAGAAGGGACGGACGAATTACCGGGACGTGGAGTTATTGCGGCACATCGGGGGTACGTTACTGATTCAGCACACCACCGTCGGCCGCGTGGAGATCGAAGAAAAACCCGAGGTCCTTTGGGAACAGCCGGCGCTGGAACGCCTCTACGTCAGGCTGGAAGACGAATATGAACTGCGCCAACGGCATCTGGCGCTGGAGCGCAAACTGGACTTGATCTCCCGCACCGCTGAAACCTTGCTGGATCTGATCCAGCATAAACGCAGCCTGCGGGTCGAGTGGTACATCGTGATACTGATCGTCGTCGAGATATTGCTGACGCTCTATGAGATATTCACCAGGATGTAAGCGGCCGCGCGTCTTCCAATATCAGGCGCCGCCTGGATCGCCGCCATACAGCGCATTGATCTTGGCCGCCATGATAAAGTCGTTTTCATGCAGTCCCTTGATCTTGTGCGTATACAGCGTCACGTCGCAATAGCCCCAGCCGAAGCCGATATCGGGATGATGTCCTTCCCGTTCCGCCAGTTCGGCAACACGATTGACGAAGGCGAGGGCCTCTACAAAATTTTTGAACTTGAACCGACGTTGAATGCGCGTGCTCTCCACGAGATTCCAGCCAGGCACCTCCTGGAGATAGTTTTCCGCCTGGTCGCGGTCCAGCGGCGGCACGCCGCCCCGGCAGGGTACACATTGTTTCATCGATAGGGACATGGTGAGCGCCTCCAGTTTGAAGTGATGGGAAGGATTGTTTAATTGCGCAATGTGCGATTCCGGACAACGGGGGGAAGTCCCGCCCACACGGTTTCGGATTGCGTCGCCGACATAAAGTTTCCCACCGGCGGTCGCATCGACTGCCTGGCCGGTATTTCTATTTCATTACCGGCGACCGCCATTGTTGCCCATGTCGAGCGTGCTGGGAAGTCGCGGCGACTTTAACTCCTGAAATTAAAGTATGTTTATATGGGATTTACCGGAATAAATCACGCCATTACCGAATTGGAGGCGGCGCCATCGCTCAACTCCATGCCCGGTGGCGCCCCGGTGTACTGTCCGTATTAAGCGACCGCCGCCCTCATAGCGTAATTGGAAAAGGTCACATCTCTCAGCCGACATACAGTGACTGCGGCGAGAGGCGCGGCTTAGCGTACCCCTTCCTTTGCAAAGGAATAAAAAATAAGGGGCCACTGGACGTCGTGGCCCCTTGCGATGGAGGGTTACTCAAGAGAAGCTGTGTTGCTTGAGGATGATGTAGAGCTGATCCTTGAGCACCAGGCGATGCCGCTTGAGGTTGCCAAAGTAATCATCCGAGACTGGCAGGCTTTGTTGTTCCAGCCCATAGATCTTTTTGTCGGTTTCATCGTACTCGACGAGCAACCGCAAAAAATCGGGATTATTATTCTTGAGACGGCTGATCTCCGTTTGAAATTCCGGAAATTCCCGCTCGATGACGTGTCGCACTCCAAACATAAAAACCTCCCGTCATTATTGAGGTGGAGACAATGACACAACGGGATGATCACGACGCCGCCCGCATTCCCCTCGCGCAGAGCCGTAATCGAACTTTGAGCCTGTCATGATAGGACGCGGAAGTCAACCGTGTAATTTATCGAGCTCAAATATGAGTTAACTATTCATTTATAATGGATAATCTCGAAATTGGCCGAGCCGGTACCCTATCAGGCCGGTCATTTCATGCAGGGCTAAGCTGACGGTATAAAGCGCTCGGGCTGTGGGCAGCCAAGCGACTTCGCGCTCGTCGCGGTACAGGGTGATGAATGCGGTGGGGGCGGGGGTGACCTCGATGCCGGCATGTAGAAAACTCCACAGCGCGCGAGGCTTATGCCAGGCATGGGTTACCAGATAGACATGATGGATGCCGTGTTCGCGGAGCAGTGCGGCGGCATCGATCGAGTTCTCGGCGGTAGTGTGGCTGCGTGGTTCGATCCAGGTCACGGTGGCGCCGAAATCCTCCTCCGCCGCTGCTTGCATCAACAGCGCTTCGGGAGTCCTCCCTTCCTCCGCTTCGGCCATTCCGCCCGCCAACATCAGCGGCAGATGGGTCAACCGCTGCAAGCGCGCGGCATAACGCAGGCGCTCCAGTTCGAAACGGGACACCGTGTCGCCGCCGTACTCGGGGGCGTCGCTGTAACGGCCGGCGCCGATCACGACTATGGCTTGAGCCGTGCCGGTCTTCAGATCCTGAGCAGTTAGGGAAGGAGAAGTTTGTAACGCGGACATCAGGGCCCAGGCGGTGAACGGCAGACTGAACAGATAAAGCAGGGCCATATCGCCCGCCAGGATTATCACGGCGATGCGGCGCCGCTTGTTCCAGAGTACCAAGCCCAGCATCGCGATGACGATGTTGATCCCGGGCGGGAAGAACGCTATCTCAAGAACATATGTCATGGCGGATGCGTTAAGGTTTGATAATGACGGATGTTGTGCCTGTCACCAAGGTTTGTTAGTCAGCATTGTCGGTCGCGGCACGGATAGCGGCGATGCGCCGTTGCCGCAACTCGTCCCCGAGCGACTCTCCTTTGAGCCCCTGGGCGGCGAGTGCGGCGGCATCGACGCTCAGTGCGACCCGCAGTATGCGGCGCAAAAATACCGCTTGGGTATAGGGTTGCTGCTCATAGCCGGGCCGGCCGGTGAAGTCCGCCTCGCAGGCCAGCAGAAATTGTTCGAAACGTTCCGGTCGGCGAAAGGCGTCCAAGGCTTGCAAAGTGTCCAATAGCGTGGCGGGACGCAATTCCTCGGCGCGAAGGACGCCGCCGTGATATTTACCCACCAGCAACGCCAGTTCGCGATAATCGTTGGGCGCGCGCAGGCGCTGGCACATGGTTTCGATCAAGGCGAGGCCGCGCTCTTCATGGCCGATGTGGCGCGGCCATTGCGCGGGCGGCGTCGCGCCCTTGCCCAGGTCGTGGAGCAAAACCGCGAAGCGTACGCGGGTATCGGGGGATAATTGCGCGGCGCGATCCAGCACCTGCATGACATGGACGCCGGTGTCGATCTCGGGATGATGTCGGGGCGGTTGCGGCACGCCGAACAGCTGATCCAGTTCGGGGAAAAGACGCCGCAGTGCGCCGCAGCTGCGCAGCACTTCGAAGAAGCGCGCCGGACGTTGCTCGCCCAGGGCCCGCACCAGCTCCGTCCACACCCGCTCCGGCACCAGGGCGTCTACTTCGCCCGCGTCCACCATGGTGCGCATCAGCGCAACGGTCTCATCCGCCACGACGAAGCCCAGGGGGGCAAGGCGCGCGGCAAAACGCGCTACCCTGAGAATTCGCACCGGATCTTCGCTGAAGGCCGGCGACACATGGCGCAGTATGCGTCGTTTGAGATCGGCACCGCCGCCGAAGGGGTCGATCAAACCGCCGTCCGGCGCCAAGGCCATGGCATTGACGGTAAGATCGCGCCGCCGCAAATCGTCTTCGAGGGTAACATCGGGCGCGGCATAGACCGTAAAGCCCTTATAGCCCGGGCCGACTTTACGTTCGGTACGGGCGAGGGCATATTCCTCATGGGTCCGGGGATGGAGAAACACGGGAAAGTCCTTGCCCACCAGGCGATAGCCGAGGTCCTGCATCTGTTGCACGGTGGCGCCCACCACCACCCAATCCCGGTCCGACACCGGCAGACCCAATAATGTGTCCCGCACCGAACCGCCTACCTGGTATATCTCCAAGGGAGCCCTCCGAAGTTTTCCTCACCGTTCTCCAGCTTAGACAGAAGGGCGAAGAGTGGCTTCGCGAATCACATGTTAATAGCCGCGGCGCGCCTGGTCGCGCATGGTGTCGTACATTGCCTGCTGATCGTGCCGGCCCAGATAGTAGGGTACCACGCTCTCCACCGACGCCGGCGTGATGTTGAAACGCGCGGGGAAGGGGCTGCTGCACACCGCATCGATTTGCAGCGAGCGGTAGTTGTCCGGGGTGAAGGGTTTGCCGGGTAGATATTGCATGAACCGCGCCTGGAGGCGGGTCAGTCCGTCGGGTAGTCCCAGTATGATTCGCTTAATCCCCAACACCCGCGCGGTGTAATACATCAAGTCCCGCATGGTGTAGGTCCGGGGGCCACAGAGCTCATAGCGTTGGCCGTAGCTGGTCTTGTCGTCCAGGGCGGCGGCGAAGGTCCGCGCAACGTCGCCCACGTACACCGGCGCGAAGCGGGCGTCGGGGCAGGGCAGCGGCAGGATGGGCGCCGCTTTCAGCAATCCGCCGAAGCGGTTGAAGAAATGATCGCCCGGCCCGAAGATTATCGAGGGGCGGAAACTCGTTACCCTTAAATCCTCATTGGCCGCGGCCTGGACCAGGTCCTCGCCCTCGCCTTTACTGCGCAGATAATTACTCACCCCCTGCTTGGCGTCCGCATTGAGCGCGCTCATGTGGAGCAGGCGCTTGGTGCCGACCTTGCGGCAGATCTCTACTATGCGGCGCGGCAGCTCCACATGCACGGCGGAGAATGTCGCGCGGCGGGATTCATTAAGCACGGCCACCAGGTTGATGACTGTATCGCAGCCCTCGAAGAGAGCTGTCAGCACCGCCCCGTCGTGAATGTTGGCATCGATGACCTCTACGCCGGGCAGCACCAGCAGTTCGCGGTGGCGTTCCCGATGGCGGGTGGGAACCCGTACCTTATGACCGGCCGCCGCCAGGTGATTGACCAAATGACGGCCGACGAAACCGCTCCCGCCCAGGACGCAAATCGAATGTTTCTGCATTTTTATCAAAATCCCGGTCTTTCTATTTCTATGTCGGCGCGGCAGGATTGTCGCGGCTGATCCGGACAAGGTCAAGGTGTCACCCCGATTTTTTGGGGTGTATCATTCCGCAATGGCCTTTATCACCGTTAATCCCGCCACCGCTGAACAAGTGTGGTCGTGCGCTGCCTGGGACGCAATACAAATCGAGCGTGCGCTGGCGAAAACCGCCAGCGCCACTCCGCCGTGGGCGGCATTGCCCGTCGCCGAGCGCTGCGGATTATTGCGCCGCGCCGCCGAAGTATTGCGGGCCCGGGCGGACGAATTGGCGGGACTGATCACCTTGGAGATGGGCAAGCTCGGTAAAGAGGCGCGCGCCGAGGTGGAAAAATGCGCCGCGGGCTGCGACTACTACGCCGACCATGCCCAGGCTTTCGTCGCCGACGAGTTCATCGCCTCCGATGCGGGCAGGAGTCTGGTGGCGTACCAGCCCTTGGGTACGGTGCTCGCCATCATGCCCTGGAATTTTCCATTGTGGCAGGTGTTTCGCTTCGCCGCCCCGGCGCTGGCGGCCGGTAACACTGCGCTGCTTAAACACGCCTCCAACGTCCCGCAATGCGCGTTGGCTATCGAACGGATTTTTGTGGAGGCGGGATTTCCCCGAGGCGTATTCCGCACCTTGATGATCAGTGCCGCGCAAACCGAACAGCTCATCGCCGATCCCCGTGTCCACGCCGTGACGCTCACCGGCAGCGAACCCGCCGGGCGCAAGGTGGCCGCCGCCGCCGGCGCCCATCTTAAAAAGAGCGTGCTGGAGCTGGGCGGTTCCGACGCCTTCATCGTCTTGGCCGACGCCGATCTTGAACTCGCCGTGAGCAATGCCTTCACTTCCCGTTTTCAGAATGCCGGGCAAAGCTGCATCGCCGCCAAACGATTCATCGTGGTGAATGAAGTCGCCGAAGCCTTTATGTCCCGCTTCAAGGCCGCGGTGGAAAAATTAACGGCGGGCGACCCCGCTCATGAGGGCACCACCCTCGCGCCTATGGCGCGCGGCGATCTGCGTGATGAATTGCATCAGCAGGTGAATGCCAGTATCTGGCGCGGCGCGGTGAAGGTCACCGGTTGCGCGCCCTTGCCCGGTCCCGGCTATTTTTATGCGGCCTCTATACTCGACCGCGTCGCGCCCGGCATGCCTGCTTACGACCAGGAGCTGTTCGGGCCGGTGGCCGCGGTGATCCGCGCGGCCGACGAGACTGAGGCCGTGGCGGTGGCCAACGCCAGCCGCTTCGGTTTGGGCGGCAGCATATGGACCCGCGATGCCGCGCGCGGCGAATACCTTGCCCGCCGGCTTCAAGCCGGCGCCTGTTTCGTCAACGGCATGGTCAAGAGCGACCCGCGCCTGCCCTTCGGCGGCGTCAAGGACTCGGGCTACGGCCGAGAGCTGTCTCATCACGGCCTGCGCGAATTTGTCAACGCCAAGACCATATGGATACGCTGATAAAAGATTCACGCGGAGGGCGCGCAGACACGGCAATTGCCTGGAAACCGATTAACTTCAGAGACGCGGCGCGCGCCGCGTTGCAAACGCAGTTTTTCCCGGCGCCTTTCCCGCCAAATCGTTTTACAAGCCTAATATCAGCCAAAGCGAAATTCTTCTATCCGAACTCGGTCGATGATCTTGAGTCAAACTAAGTGTGCAAGTTATTTACGCCGCGCGATGTAGGCGGCATATCCGAAGGCCGTGACGGTGACCCGTAATCAATGGACTTTGTTATTGTTGGTGGCGTGTATCTTGGCCGCCGCCGGTATGGTTGCCAACTTCTTTTGGTCAATGCCCGCACATTGACGGCAGAGCGGCGGGTTGCGCGGCGACGGCGTTGACCCGTCGATTTTTTCTTCCCGGTGATTTCTCCGGCTCACTTCCTTTTCTTCGCCCGCGGGTGGGCGTTGTCGTATACCTTGGCCAGGTGTTGAAAGTCGAGGTGGGTATAGATCTGCGTGGTGGCGATGTCGGCGTGGCCCAATAACTCTTGCACGGCGCGCAGATCGCCGCTGGATTCCAGAACGTGGCTGGCGCAGGAGTGACGCAGCATATGCGGGTGCAGCCTGCCGGGCAGACCGCGCTTTTGACCCCATTGCCGCAGGCGTTGTTGCACCGCGCGCGGCGAGAGGCGTCCGCCTTGGCGGCTGAGGAACAAGGCCGATTCCCCCGTGGTCTGCGCGTTGCGAACTCGCAGCCATTGCTCCAAGGCGGCGCGCGCATGGCGGCCCACCGGCACCACCCGCGTCTTGCGGCCTTTGCCGGTCACGCGCACCGTGGCGTCTTTCAGGTCGAGGTCGGTCGGCATCAAGTTCAACAATTCACTCAGGCGCAATCCCGACGAATACAGCAATTCCATGATGGCGCGATCGCGTATCGCCAGCGGATCGGTGCTGTCCCAATCGAGCAGCCGCGCGGTCTGATCGACGTCCAGGGTTTTGGGCAGGCGGCGCGGTGATTTGGGGGCGCGGATGCCGACGGCCGGGTTGGCGCCCACCGCGCCTTCCCTCAACAAATAACGATAAAACGAGCGCAGCGCCGACAACAGCCTTTGCAGGCTGCGGCCGCCGATACCGGCACGATGACGGGCGGCGACCAGGGCGCGCAAGTGATGCGCGGTGACTTCTTTCCAATCGACGAGGCGCTGGCCGGCGAAAAAGCGCAGGGACTGTTTCAGATCGCGGCGGTAATTGCTGAGCGTATGCGGCGCAAGCCGCCGCTCGATGTTCAGGTGGTGGAGAAACTGCTCGATGCGCTGCGCCGCGGCATTGTCCATTATTTAATGGAGCGGCAGATAACGGCCCACGGCGCGGCTGATCAGCTCTCCCAGATAGCTGAGGAACAGGGTGCCCATGGCGGCGTGAAAACGCTTGGGATCGCGGCTGCCGATGCCGAACATGCCCAGGCATTTGGGTTGCAGACCGTCGGCGACCGGGGTATTGAGCGCCATTACCACCGCGGAGGCAACATTCTCGTGCTCAGGGGTTCCAAACAGGAAGTTCGATTGGGCCCGTCGCAGGTGACCGCACAACGGCTTGCCGGTGGCCAGCAGGGTGGCGAAAGCGGCGGCGTCCTGGTCTTTGTCCGAAAGGGCGCGGAGGTTCAACAGCTCGTGATCGTCGAAATGGGGTAATTGACCTTCGTCGGCAAACAGACCCAGGACCAGGGCATCGGCGCGGAAATCGTTGTGCAGGCTGTCGCCCAATACCCGCAGGGTGGCGGAGAGGTCGTGGGCCTCTATCAGCGCCAAGGTGAGCCTCTGCATCTGCTCGTTGAGACGATCGTTGTCGCGCGCGACTTGTACCAGTGCATGAAGTTGGCGCTTCAAATCCTGATTCTTCGCGCGCAGCACGGCGACCTGCCGTTCGATAAGCGAGATGGCTCCCTCGGTAGGATGGGGGATTTGGATCTCCGCCAGCAGGCCGGAGTGAGTGACGAAGAAGTCCGGATGATCGCGCAAGTAGTCGGCGATGGCGTGTTCTTGCGCGGTGTCTTGCGAGATATCGTGTTGTCGAGTGCTCATAATTCTATTCTCCCCTCGAAGACCCGGACGGCCGGGCCGGTCATCCATATCGGATTGTTATCTCCTTGCCAGCGTATGGTCAAGTCGCCGCCCGGCAATTCGACCGTCACCGTTTCTTCCAGTTGCCCCCAGCGCCGGCCCACCGCCACCGCGGCGCACGCGCCGGTGCCGCAGGCCAGGGTCTCGCCCGCGCCGCGCTCGTACACCCGCAGCCGGATATGATCCGGGGCGACAACTTCCATAAAACCGACGTTGACCCGTTTGGGAAAACGCGGATGGCCTTCTATCAACGGACCCAGTTCCGCCACCGGCGCGCTGCGTACCTTGTCGACCCGCATTACCGCGTGAGGATTGCCTATGGATACCGCGCCGATGGTGATGCCGGTCTTCCCCGCCGCCAACTCATAACGCAGCGCGGCGGCATCCGCCGTAAAGGGAATGTCCTGCGGCGCGAAGCGCGGCACGCCCATATTGACCGCGACCCTGCCGTCAGTCTCGATACGGGGCCGGATGATGCCGCCGGCGGTTTCTACGGTGATTTCTTTTTTATCGGTGAGGCCGCGCTCACGGACGAAGTGGACGAAGCAGCGTGCACCGTTGCCGCATTGCTCTACTTCGCCGCCGTCGGCATTGAAGATGCGATAACGGAAATCGGCGCCGGCGTCGCGAGGGCGCTCCACTACCAGCACTTGATCGCAGCCGATGCCGAAGTGCCGGTCGGCGAGCCGGCGGATTTGTTGCGGGGTGAGCGAGACGGACTGGGATATCGCGTCGATAACCACGAAGTCATTGCCCAGTCCCTGCATCTTGGTGAAGGCAATGGCCATGGTTGTGCCCGTTCTCCGCTGTGGTGTTGCCGCGATTGTTATTTAAAGTTTAGCAGCTTGCCGTAACGCGGCGCCAGTTAGGCATGGGGATGGAATCGCTATGAAGGTGGAACGTGAACGACGCTGATGTCTCTCTCAGGTTGCAAAGTCGCATGCTCGATAGCAAAACGTTCCCGAAGCAGAGCGCGCAGCGTGTCGAGGGTTTCCTCCCAGGTAGCCATATTGGGGATAACAACGTGGGCGGACAGAATTACCTTACCCGAAGACAGTGTCCAGATGTGCAGATCGTGGATGGATCCTACTCCCTCCGCCGCTGCCATGGCCTTACCCACTTCGGGAAGTTTGAGATAATCCGGCACGCCTTCCATGATGACGTGCAAGGCCTCGCGCAACAAGCGCAGCGCCGAATACAGGATCAAGGCGCAGATCAGCAGGGACAGTAATGGATCGATGGGCGTCCATCCGGTGAAATAAATCACGACGCCTGCGCTCAGCGCGGCGACGGACCCGAGGAGATCGCCCATGACGTGCATCAAAGCGGCGCGGGAGTTGAGGGTCTGCTCGCCGCGGTTGAGGATCCAGGCCGCGGTTAGATTGATCAGCAATCCCGCCAAGGCTATGCCGATTACCACGCCGCCCTTTACCGGCGCCGGGGATTGCAGGCGTAGGATTGCGGTAAAGGCAATGGTTGCGACCACCGCCACCATCAACAGGCTGTTGACCACGGCCGCCACCACTTCCGCCCGTCCCAGGCCATAAGAGTGGCGCGCCGAGGGCGGGCGCTTGGCAACCCAAGTCGCCAATGCCGCCAGGCCTAAAGCGGTGGCATCCGAGACCATGTGGCCGGCGTCGCTCAGCAAGGCCAGCGAATCGGCCCATAAACCGCCGCCGCCTTCGATGAAGGCGAATCCCAAGGTCAGCGCAAAGGCCCACGTCAAGCTGTGGCCGATAGCGTGTTCATGGTGCGGATGGCGGTGATCGTGCGTCATGGGCTCATGATAGGTAGAGAGGGAGTGAATATACAAGCCGGCGACGGCGGCAGCGGTTTCAAAACGGCCGCGGTAGGCGGATAATGCGTAAGATCGGATCGTACGGGTTACATTGCCGCGACGGTAAAACATAAAATGGATATTTGAGGAGTGACCGCCATGTCTGGATTGACCCAAGGGCAGCTAGCGGAATTGCGGCAGCGTTTGCAGCAACGTCATGCGGCGCTGCGCGCCGAGATTCGTGAGGAATTGCTGGCGCTCGACGAATCACGCTATATCGATCTTGCGGGCCGGGTACACGACAGCGGCGAGGAATCGGTGGCGGATCTGCTCGCCGACCTGGACATCGCCCGGCTCGATCGTCACGTCAACGAGATACGGCGTATCGAGGCGGCCTTCCGGCGCATCGATGTCGGCATTTACGGGGTTTGCCACGATTGCGATGCCGACATCGGCTATGAGCGCTTACAGAGCCAACCGATCGCCGACCGCTGCGTAGTCTGCCAATCTCAGTTCGAAAAAGCCTACGCCCATGAAGGGATGCCCAGCCTGTGAAGTGCAGGGCTTCCCGATACATCCGCCATATCCGCCGAAATCGGACGGCGCGGCGGGCTTCTTAGAAATTGGGTTTTTTCGGCGTTTCCTGGTAGCGCTTGATGCTCGCCGTGATCTCGGCCGTGGCCGCATCCACGTTCGCCCAACCGTCTACCTTGACCCATTTACCCTTTTCCAGGTCCTTGTAGTGTTCGAAGAAGTGGGCGATCTGCGCCAATAGCGACGGCGGCAGATCGTCTATGCTCGCGCAGTTCTTGTACAGGGGAGTCAGCTTGTCCACCGGGACGGCGATGAGTTTGGCGTCCACGCCCGCCTCGTCGCTCATCTTGAGAACGCCCAAGGGCCGGCAGCGTATCACCGACCCGCTGATCAGCGGCAGCGGCGTCACCACCAGCACGTCCACCGGGTCGCCGTCCTCGCCCAGGGTGTGGGGGATGTAGCCATAGTTGCACGGATAAAACATGGCGGTGCTCATGAAACGGTCCACGAACAGGGCGCCGCTGTCTTTGTCGACTTCATACTTGACCGGATCGCTGTGTGCCGGTATTTCGATGATAACGTTGATGTCGCTGGGGACATCACGGCCGGGGCTGATTCTGTCCAGGCTCATGGGGCGGCTCTCCTCGCGTATTGAAAAAAGGCGCAAAGTATACCATGGCGGTCCGGGACGGGAGGCGGCCCGCGAGCTATCGTATGCGGGGCAATTGCGTCCGGCCGGGCTTTCTCCTATGCTCGCCGCTAATCTGCGATCTTGCTGAACGCTGGCCCAAGTTGGGGAAGGGGAACTCATGGATTATCTGCATGCCTTACCGCCGTTACTCGGCGTCTTCGGCTTATGCGTAGCATTCTATTTATATCATCTGGTCAAGGCCTATCCCGGCGGCGAAGGCAAAGTGGCCGAGATTGCCGACGCGATACACGACGGCGCCATGGTATTCATGCGTCGCGAGTATTCGGTGCTGGTGGTTTTCGTCATAGTTGTCGCCGTGTTGCTGGCCCTGTCCCTGGGCATTGCCACGGCGGGGGCCTTTACCCTCGGCGCCTTTTGTTCGGCTGGCGCCGGCCTCATCGGCATGAGCACCGCCACCCGCGCCAATGTGCGCACTACCATGGCGGCGCATCGGGACGGCGCGGCGGCGGCCCTGTCCGTGGCTTTCTTCGGTGGTTCCATCATGGGGCTGACGGTGGCCGCGGTGGGACTGATGGGCCTGGGCGTTTTGTACATGATGTTCGGCGGCGATCCCGCCACTGCCCATGTCATCCACGGTTTCGGCATGGGCGCCTCCAGCGTGGCGCTGTTTTCCCGGGTGGGCGGCGGCATCTATACCAAGAGCGCCGATGTCGGCGCGGATCTGGTGGGTAAGGTCGAGGCCGGTATCCCCGAAGACGATCCGCGCAACCCCGGCGTGATCGCCGATAACGTGGGCGATAACGTCGGCGACGTGGCGGGGATGGGTTCGGATATTTTCGAATCCTATTGCGGGGCCATGATCGCCACCATCGCCATGGCTACCACCATGTCCATGAAAAATTTGAGTACCTTGGGCGCGCGCGCCGATCTGATGTTTTTGCCGCTGGCCTTGAGTTCCGCTGGATTACTCTGTTCCATCGCGGGCATCGTCCTGGTACGGATGGCGGCATCGCGCCCGCCGGGTACGGCCCTGCGCATAGGCACCATAGGCGCGACGGTGTTATTCATGGCGGCGGCCTATGCCGTGATTGCCGGGCTGCATGTGAACGCCACCGTGTGGGGCGCGGTATTCGGCGGAGCGGTCGGCGGCATCATCATCGGTCTCACCACCGAATATTTCACCGGCGGCAAGACCGTGCAGGGCATCGCCAAGGCGGGCGAGACCGGACCGGCCACGGTGATAATCGCGGGGCTTGCCGCCGGGATGCGGTCGGTGGTAGTGCCCTTGATCACCATCGCCGCCATCATCTTTGGCGCCAGCCATTTATGCGGTCTGTACGGCGTGGGCATCGCCGCGGTGGGCATGCTGGCCACGGTGGGCATCACCATGGCTATCGACGCCTACGGTCCTGTTGCGGATAACGCCGGCGGCATCGCCGAGATGGCGGGATTGGGGCCCGAGACCCGCAAGGTCACCGATTCCCTCGACGAGTTGGGCAACACCACCGCTGCCATCGGCAAGGGCTTCGCCATCGGCGCCGCCGCCTTGGCGGCCCTGGCCATCATCGCCGCCTATGTGCAGGCCATCTCCCTGCGCCTGCCGGATTTCAGTTTGGCTTTGAACGATCCGCGGGTGCTGGGCGGCATGTTTCTCGGCGGCATCTTTCCCTTCCTGGTGGCGGCGCTCACCATGACGGCGGTGGGCGAGGCAGCCTTCGACATCATTCAAGAAATCCGCCGTCAGTTTCGCGAGATCCCCGGTTTGATGGAGGGTACCGCCCAGCCGGACAGTGCCCGTTGCGTGGATATCGCCACCCAGGCGGCATTGCGCAAGATGGTTTTGCCCGGCGTGCTGGCGGTGGCTGCGCCGGTGGTGGTGGGTTTCGGTCTCGGTCCCCAGGCCTTGGGCGGCATGTTGGGCGGCGCCTTGCTGGGCGGTGTTTTGCTGGCGCTGACCATGGCCAACGCCGGCGGCGCCTGGGACAATGCCAAGAAATATATCGAGAAGGGTAATCTCGGTGGCAAGGGTTCAGACGTGCACAAGGCCGCGGTGGTGGGCGACACGGTGGGCGATCCCTTCAAGGATACCGCCGGGCCATCCATGAACATTTTGATCAACGTATTGGCGATCGTCAGTCTGGTGATCGCGCCGTTGCTGGGCTGAGCGGGACCGGTCCTAGCCTATATAGATTGTCTCAAGCGGCATCGATGTTAGACAGATCACTTTTTCGGGACAAAATCCGATGCCAGTTTTTTCCTCACCGCCGTATTTTTTAATTTCACGTAAGAAGGCAGGCCGTTTTTATACGGCGGATAGTCCTCGCCGCCGATCAGCGGCTGCAGATAGCGGCGGCAGGCGGCGGTGATGTGGAAACCGTCGCGGGTGATGAAGTTGCGCGGCATTTTTTTTTCCACGTTGGCGATCTTGGCCAGTGGCGCCATGCCGGTGGTCCAACGATAGGGTTGAGCGGATTTGCGCACGATAGTCGCCATCACTGCGTTGTGGCCTTGGAGCGCCATCTCTACCGCCGCCTTGCCCACCGCATAGGCTTGTTCCACGTCGGTCCTAGACGCAATATGGCGCGCGGCGCGCTGCAGATAATCCGCTACCGCCCAGTGGTATTTGAGGCCCAGCCGTTCCTTGACGATGGCGGCGAGGCGGGGCGCGACGCCCCCCAATTGCGCATGGCCGAAGGCATCGCGCAGGCCGCTTTCCGACAGAAACGAGCCGGCCCGGTTTTTGATTCCTTCCGAGGTGGCGATGACGCAATGGCCAAATTGCGCGACTGAGTTTGTCACCTTGGCGAGGAAGGCGGTTTCGTCGAAGGGGAGTTCGGGGAACAGGATGATATGGGGCGCATCGCCGACCTTTTCGCAGGCCAGTCCCGTGGCGGCGGCGATCCAACCGGCATGGCGGCCCATCACTTCCAGGATGAATACCTTAGTGGATGTCTCGGCCATGGAGGCCACGTCGAAGGCCGCTTCGCGAATGGAAGTGGCCACGTATTTTGCCACCGAGCCGAAGCCGGGGCAGGTGTCGGTGAGCGGCAGGTCGTTGTCCACGGTCTTGGGGATGCCGATGCAGGTGATGGGGTAATCCATCTTCTCGCCGAGCTGGGAGACCTTGTAAGCGGTGTCCTGAGAGTCGTTGCCGCCGTTGTAGAAGAAGTAGCCGATGTCGTGGGCGCGAAACACCTCGATAAGGCGCTCATATTCGGCCTTGCTCTCCTCCAATCCCTTCAGTTTATATCGCGCCGAACCGAAGGCCCCGCCCGGGGTGTGGCGCAAGGCGCGAACGGCGGCGGCGGATTCCTTGCCGGTATCGATCAGTTCTTCTCTGAGCACGCCCAGAATGCCATTGCGGCCGGCGTAGACCTTGCCGATCTTGCCGCGATGGCGGCGCGCCGTTTCGATAAGGCCGCAGGCGGTGGCATTGATGACGGCGGTGACGCCGCCGGATTGGGCGTAGAGTGCGTTCCTTTTACTCATGGTGCCTCCTCTTGGTGCAGTGCGGTACTCGCCGACCTGTCATGATGCGATGGCGATGAAGCATACTGCACGGTGCGTGAACTGTCCTCTTTTCGTTGACTCAACGGCGGAACTCAGAGTAGGTTAACGGTCAATGATCGGAGGAGTCATTTCCGGTGCGGCAAGCGGTACCGCCGAAAAATAAGTTGAATCAACTGGTCAACAACCAGCACATGTAGCCACTGCCTAGCGTGAGGACACCGTCATGAGAATCGTTTTATTGGGAGCGCCCGGATCGGGGAAGGGGACGCAAGGGAAATTGCTTGCGTCTAAGTATAAGATTCCACAAATATCCACGGGCGATTTATTGCGGGCGGCGGTGATCGCTGGTACGGCTCTGGGGCGGCAGGCCAAGGCGGCCATGGACGCCGGCCAACTGGTCTCCGACGAGATCGTGTTGGGCATCATCGGGGAACGCCTGGGGGAGGCGGATGCAAAAAAAGGATTTATCCTTGACGGTTTTCCCCGCAATATCCCGCAGGCGGAAGCCTTGGACCGGATGCTGGACGGCCTGGGCACCCCACTCCAGGCGGCCTTGCTGATCAATGTGGACGTGGAGGTGCTCATTGAGCGGCTCACCGGACGGCGCACCTGTGAATCTTGCGGCCAGATGTACAACGTCTATACCTCGCCCTCCCGGCTCGATGACCGTTGCGATAAGTGCGGCGGCAATCTCCGCCATCGCGCCGACGACAACGAAGAAACCATCAGCAACCGTTTGCGCGTCTATGATCAGCAGACCTCGCCCCTGGTCACCTATTATCGGGAGAGGGGCAAACTGCGGACCGTGGATGGCGAAGGTGAGATTTCTCAAATCTTCTCCGGGATCGAGCGGGAACTGCGCAATCTGCCGGCGGCCCCCGCGGCGCCCAAACTCGCTGTCGCCAGCGTGCCCGCCGCGGTAACCTCCGAGGATGACAAGCGGTCGGTAACCTTGGCGGATTTGCAGAAGAAGGTGATGGCGCATGCCAAGGCCGCCAAGGTGCCTGCCGCCAAAAAGACAACGGCGGCGGGGAAGAAGCCGGCTGAAAACAAACCGGCGGCGAAGGCGACCGCCAAGAAGACCGCCGCCAAAAAGAAAGCGGCAAAGAAGGCTGTTAAGAAGGCACTGGTAAAGAAAAAGGCGGTTGCCAAGCGGAAAACCGCGAAAAAGGCAATCATGAAGAAAAAGGCGATGAATAAGAAGGTGACTGCCAAGAAGACGCTTAAGAAAAAGGTAGCGGCAAAGAAGGCTGTTAAGAAGAAGATGGCGGCAAAGAAGAAGTCCACCGCGAAGAAGGCGGTGACGAAGAGGAAAACGGCAGTGAAGAAGAAGGTCGCCAAAAAGGCCGCTGTGAAGAAGTTCGCGAAGAAGCGGCCGACCAAAAAGGCGGCGAAGAAGAAGGCGGTCAAGAAAATGCGCGGCTTTGGAAGGCGCTGAGGTAACTTTGGCGTCCCATACCGATTTTCCGGCGGGCCGATTTCCCGGCCGGCGCATGCGGCGCATGCGCCGCGATGATTTCACGCGGCGCCTGATGCGCGAAAACACCTTGCGGGTGGACGATCTCATCTATCCGGTATTTGTCCTGGACGGCAAGGGTCGCCGCGAGGCGGTGGCCTCCATGCCCGGCATCGACCGGCTCAGTATCGATCTGTTGCTCGAGCACCTGACCGATGTGGTTGCGGCGGGCGTTCCCGCCGTAGCGCTGTTTCCCGTGACGGCGCCGGACAAGAAATCCGACGATGCCCGAGAGGCCTACAACCCGGGAGGACTGGCTCAGCAGACGGTGCGCGCCCTCAAGAAGGCGTATCCCCAGCTCGGCGTGATCACCGACGTGGCCCTCGACCCCTTCACCCGTCACGGCCAGGATGGTCTCATCGACACAGAAGGTTACGTGTTGAACGACGAAACGGTTGAGGTATTGGTCAAACAGGCCTTGTCTCACGCCGAGGCCGGCGCGGATGTGGTGGCGCCTTCCGATATGATGGACGGCCGCATCGGCGCCATTCGTTCCGCCCTGGAAGGGCGCGGTTTTATCCACACCCGCATCCTTGCCTACGCCGCCAAGTATGCCTCCGGTTTTTACGGCCCGTTCCGCGACGCGGTGGGGTCGGCGGCCAATCTCGGCGGCGGCAATAAATGCAGTTACCAGATGGACCCGGCCAACAGCGACGAGGCCTTGCAGGAGGTGGCGCTGGACCTGCAAGAAGGCGCCGACATGGTGATGATCAAACCGGGCCTGCCCTATCTCGACATCGTGCGCCGGGTGAAAGACCGCTTCGGCGTTCCCACCTTCGTCTATCAGGTCAGCGGCGAGTACGCCATGCTCATGGCGGCGGCCAACAACGGCTGGCTGGACGAGCGGGCCGTGGTCATGGAATCGCTGCTGTCCTGCAAGCGTGCCGGTGCCGACGGCATCCTCACCTATTTCGCCAGGCGCGTCGCCGGCTGGTTGCAACAGACCTAAATGTCGACTTTAGCTCGGTGTCGCAACGCCCGAGGCTGATCCCGCCGCTCCCCACCGCTATCACGCGCGACGGTCCCTGATCCCGGTCCCGAGGCAAGGATATGAGAGAAGAGTTGGCGAGGCATTCCTGCCCGGCAACAAATCGTAGGCGGCGGATGCGATCATCGGGCAAAAGTGGGGCTTTACTTTTTGCCGTGCTGCCACTATAAAGCCGGAAAATAATCGTGATCAACCATGAGGAGAGTTATGATCATCGTTCCGACTATTTTGAACAAAAGCGAGATTCACGGATTCGGGGTGTTTGCCAAGGAGTTCATTCCCAAAGGCAGCAAGGTATGGGAGTTCAATCCCACCTTCGATATTCGTTTCACCGAAGAAGAATTCGAGGCCCTGCCGCCGTCGACGCGCCAGGAGGTGGAGATTCATCTCTATCAGCCCGAACCGGGCGGGCTGCTTTATTACGAATCCACGATGGGCAAATACATGAATCACTCCCGCGAGGCCAACGTGGACTTCAGCGAGGTCGGCGCCGGCTGGGCGACCCGCGACATCCAACCCAACGAGGAACTGACCTGCGATTACCGCCACTTCATGGCGGACGTGTCGCATATCGCTTACCTCTAGCATCCGCGGCGCGGTGAACGGGATTCACCGCGCCGGCCCCGCCAGACCGGCAGCGCCACGGCATGACACTTTGCGCTGCAATACGCGTCTAATATTCATATTTTCAAGTCGTCGCCCGCTACTCTAAAAGAGAGCCCAAACCACTGCAGGCCATCGTAAGCGCCTGCGAAGGAGTGAGGCATGAAGCGCTGGCTGGCCGTCTTCCTGATATTGGCTCCCGCTATGGCGGGGGCAGAGCCGGTCTTAGACTTTCGCAACGATCTCGCCTTTCACGCCACCACCGTCAACGCTTTCGCCGCGCGCATCTACGGTGAACGCCTCCGTAAACTGCGGGCCGACGGCAAGCTGGATCGGGACCCGGCTTTGCTCAAGCGCCTGCGCAGGATCGTGGAACGGTTGCGTCCCGCCGCCGAATACGAAAGGTCCGCCGTGGCGGCCATGCCCTGGGAGATCCATGTCTGTCGCCGCTGCGACGAGAACGCTTCGGCCATGGCGGGCGGCAAACTGCTGGTGGGCGAGGAGTTCATTAAGCAGATCCAACCCACCAACGACGAACTCGCCTATCTGCTGGCCCATGAGATGGGGCACGTCGTCGCCGAACACACCCGCGAATTCGCCACCTCGGCGCGCTATTTCGTGGGCATGGGCCTCAAGCGCGACTACCAGGACATCCAGCACGAAATTGACGAAAGCGTCAGCCTGCAACTGCGCTTGGCGCCTTTATACAAGCAACAGGAGATGGAAGCCGACTACATCGGCTTCATCCTCGGCGCGCGCGCGGGATTTGAGCCCCACGCCATGTTGAGCCTGCTGCGCAAATTGAGTACGGACGGTCCTTCCATGCTGGATGCCCATCCCAGCACCCAACAACGGCTGCAACAGGCGCGGGACGAACTACCGGCGGCGCAGCGTCTCTACACGCGGGGAATACCCAGCCGGTGAACCGTGATGAGTTAGGGTGAGCGCAGCGAACCCCAACATCGCTGCGCAACCCATTTCAACCGCACATTTTCACCATACTCCATTACCAGCATTTGGCATGCATGTCGGTTTATTTCCCCATATTATTTTTACTAATCTATGGATTGTCGCCGGTGCCGGACGAAAATCCGTGGCGCTTTATGCGACATACCCGTACTATTTGAGCGGTGGGCGAGAGGTTGATCACCGTCTCCTTCGTCCATCAGGCGCTGCACGAGTAGAGGAATAATCATGACATCCAAGCCATCCTGCGCCCATATCAACGCCGTCAAGGGCGTCAAACACGCGGCACGCTATGAGTGCGAGGAGTGCGTCAAGATCGGCGACGATTGGGTTCACCTGCGGACCTGTCAGACCTGCGGCGCGACGCTGTGCTGCGACAGTTCGCCGAACCGCCACGCCAGCCGGCACGCGCGGGCGAGCGGCCATCCCGTGATTGCCTCCGCCGAACCCGGAGAGCGCTGGTTGTATTGCTATCCGGACGACGCCTTTGCGGAGTATTGAAGTCGCGGGCGATTCGGCGCTATCCGGCGGTCTTATATGTAACGAGAGCGAGTGTTAGAGGATATTCCTCTCCGACCCGGGCTTCCCTGTTCGCGACGGATGCAGCCGCCACCAGGCGGCCAGCGCGCTGCCGATGATGGAATGGAAACTGGCGGAGATGGCGGAAGGCACCGGCGCCAGCGCCAACTGCGGGAAGCTGGTGCGCGCCAGCACCGCGCCGAGGCCGGAGTTCTGCATGCCGACCTCGATGGCGATGGTGCGGCAGGAGATTTCGGGTAATTTCAAGAGCCTGGCCATGAGATAGCCGAGTCCGAAGCCGCCGGCGTGCAGCAGGGCGACCGCCGTGAACAGCGGCAGCGCGGAATCGCGCACGGTCTGGGCGTTCGCGCCGATGATGCTGGCGCAGATCAACGCAATGAAAATGACCGAGATCAGCGGTGCGACGGGCAGGACGAAACCCACCGCCCGCGGCGCGTAGCGGTTGAGCAGCACGCCCAGCGCCACCGGAATCACCACGACCTGCAGGGTGTTCACGAACAGGCTCCAGGCGTCCACCGGCACATAGGCGCCCGCCAGCCATTTGGTGAGCAGCGGCGTCATCGCCACCGCGGCGAAGGTGGAGCACATCGTCATCAGCACCGAGAGCGCCACGTCGGCGCGCGCGATGTAGCTCACCACGTTGGAGGCGGTGCCGCCGGGGCAGCAGGCGACGAGGATGAGGCCGACGGCGAGCGCGGGCTCCAGCGCCAGGCCGTGCGCGATGCCCCAGCCCAGGGACGGCATGATAATGAATTGCGCGGCAACGCCGATCATCACCTGTTTCGGTATCCGCGCCACGCGGCGGAAGTCATCGATGCTCAACGTGATGCCCATGCCGATCATGATGACCGCCAGTCCCCACACGATCATTCGGCCGCTGAACCAGGTAAACCAGTGGGGGAAAAACAGCGCGAGGCCGCTGCACGTCAGCACCCACAGCGGAAACAGGTTGGCGAGCCGGTTGAACAGCAGGGTCATGAGTCAAGGCGCGGCAGAGTTTGCTCGAAGGGCATCACGGCAAGCTTCCTGAATTCCCTATGCGCCTGCAAGAGAATAATCCGGGCCGGAGAGCAAGCAGGGTGACATGAGAAAACATTCCTCCCTGACACGGGGTTTCTTTCATGGCGGTTATTCTTATTTTCATGCTAATCGACCCGCGGCTATTAGTGTCCGCGTCGCAGTGGAAGACATGGTCCGCCATCTAGACCGCCCTGGTCAGCACCATCAATTGATAGGGCTCCATCGCCAGTTCCTGTGTGGCTGTGATGGTTCTGCCGGCATAAAGATCGACCATGGTCTTGCGCATGCCCATATGCCGCAGGCGTCTGGCATCCAGGCGCCGTTCATTTTCGCTGAAGTTGCCGAGTACCAGCACACTGTATTGATCGTGATTACGGAAAAAGCCGAAGACATGCCGGTCGCCGGTATCGGTAAATTCCGTCTCGGCACGGGTGAAGGCGAGGTTCTGTTGGCGCAGCTGAATCAGGCGCAACAATCCTTTGTAGATGCGCCCCGCGACGGTACTCATGTCATTGCGCTGCTCGGCGTCTTGCCAGTCGAAGCGCGAACGGTGCAGCCAGCGGGAATCGCCCGCCTTGGCCGGGTCCTTGTCATAACCGTAATCATTCAGCGTGCCGAGTTCATCGCCGAGGTAGATCAACGGGATGCCGCCGATCATCATCATGATGCCATGCAACAACAGGATACGGCGGATAGATATGTCCACTTCATTCTGATCATTATCGTCAAGGGCCTTCTCCAGCCCGGCGAGGGAAGCGCAGGTGCCGGATATACGCGCGTCGCCCGTCAGGGGATTTTCCTGGAAGGGCGCGCCGCGGGCAAAGCTGCCGGCGAAGCGCCCGGTATAAAACTGCTGCAGGAAATGACGGTGCTGCTTCGCGTCCAGTCCTAGCGCCTCGATATCTTCATTGGAAAATACCCAGCCGATATCGTCGTGGCAGCGCACATAGTTAATCCACGCGCAGCCATTGGGGATCGAAAAGCGGCGCCGCATCGCGTGCATCAATATCCTCACGTCCCGGGTCGCCAAGGCATCCCACAGCAACGCCATCAACTGCGGATTGTAGGACAGCGGACATTCTTCGAGACCGATATATTTATTGACCTCATCGGGATGAACGATGGCCTCGGACTTGAAGACCATCGCCGGCGCCGCGATGCTTGCGATGGCGTTGAATGCCTGAATGATCCAGTGCGCCTCGAGGAGATTCTGCGAAGTCGTGCCCAGGCGTTTCCATAGGAATGCCACTGCATCGAGACGCAGGATCTCGACGCCCTGGTTGGCGAGAAACAGCATCTCCTCGGCCATGCGGTTAAATACCGCGGGATTTTCGTAATTCAGATCCCACTGGTAATTATTGAAGGTAGTCCATACCCATTTTTTCATGCGGGTGTTATAGGTAAAGGCGCCCGGATGATCGTCCGGAAACACCTCATGCATGCTGGCTTCATAGCCGTCCGGCATTTCGCGGTCGGGGAATATGCGGTAATACTCCTGATACTCCTCGTCGCCGTCGAGGGCCTTTTTCGCCCATACATGTTCATCGGAGGTATGGTTGAACACGAAGTCGAGGACCAGCGAGATGCCATGGTCGCGAAGTTCCGAGGCGAGTTCCGCCAATGCCGCCATGGAGCCCAGCGCCGGATTGACTTCGCGATAACTGCTGATGGCATACCCGCCGTCGTTATCGCCCTGCGGTACCTTGAACACGGGCATCAAATGCAGATAGGTGATGCCGATCTCGGAAAGGTATGGAATGCGTTTACGCAGTCCTTCGATGTCATCGGCGAATAAATCGACATAACACATCGCTCCGACCATGCGGTGGGACAGATACCAGTGAGGATCGACCTCGCGCATGGCATCAAGCGCCTTGAGTTCGGGCGAGCGCGCCAGCCACATCTCCGTGGCGGAGGACAGCGTGTTTTCAAGGTAGTAGAAAAAATCGTAGTCCGCGCCGTAAAGGCCATGGAGGCGTTCGAACAGGCGTGGAAAGTGCCGTTTCAGCCGCCCGATATAGACATCCCATTCCGCCTGATCGGTCTTGTCTCTATACTTCGCTTCAAGCCGCGGCAACAGGCGTTGCAGCGATGCGTTGCATTCCTTGCCTAGCGCGAAGGTATTTTTGCGTGAATTTATGCTCATCGATCGACTGTCTTCAGTTAATATGCTGCGGCCGGGCGAATAACGGACTGATGATAGATAGTACTGATTCTCAGCTTGAATATCCACGGCCTGCCGCTTACCTGCAATCGATGCTTCGACGGCAAGGGCCCTTGCTTGTGGCTTGGGCGAGTGTGGGGACATATATCAAAAAATAAGATGGGAGATGCGGGCACCCCTCGCGCACCGTCAGTCAATCAGATGAAGGATACAGCATGAGCGATTTGCCAAGGTGCCCGAGCTGCGGTTCGGAATTCACCTATGAAGACGGCAGTATGTATATTTGCCCGGAGTGCGCGCATGAATGGGGAAAATATTCGCTGGTGGAAACCGCCGACGAAGGGCGCGTTGTGAAAGACGCCTACGGCAATGCCCTGAAAGACGGCGATGCAGTCACGGTGATTAAAGACCTCAAGGTCAAGGGATCATCCTCAGTGGTCAAGGTCGGAACCAAAGTCAAGAACATCCGCCTCGTCGAGGGCGACCACGACATCGACTGCAAGATCGACGGCATCGGCGCCATGAAGTTGAAGTCGGGGTTTGTTAAGAAGGCGTAGCTGGCAACCTTGAGCATATTGACCAGAACGAGCCGGTGAATTCGACCTGCAATAATGGAAATGACCGCGATATGGACTTAATCGGCATTTTGCAGCATCGATTTTCAAATGAGAGAAAGGACTGGCGCCCCATATTTCATTCAAGATGTAATTACTCGATTCGCTATGCGATTGATTATCTGTTGTCATCTAGCCGTCTTATTTTATACATTACGTCATATTACGTCATCGTTGCGCACGGGCCAATATCCACCGATACCAAATGGATGCACTAGTTCAAAACTTCGGTCTCGCCTTTCTGGCCGCGCCCTGGTTGCCTCGGGTCTTAACGGTGGTCGTGGCCGTCGTCGCCATCAACATCGTCATCTATTACACGTTTCGCCGTATCGAGAGACTCGCCGAGAGAACCTCCACGGTATGGGATGATGCCTTGGTTCGCTCCTTGCACAAACCCCTCACGCTGGTGTTATGGGTGGTGGGCGTAGCCTTCGCGGCCGAAATCGTCCACAAACACACCGGCGATCCCATCTTTGATTTCGTGGCTCCCACCCGCAATGTGGTGGTCATCTTCTCTCTGGCCTGGTTCCTGTTGCGTTTCATCCGCAACGCGACCCGCAACATAATCAGCGCGCGGGAAGCGGCGGGCGAAACCGTGGATCACACCACCGTGGATGCCCTGTCCAAGCTGGGGCGCTTCTCGATCATCATTGTTGCCGCGCTGGTGATGCTGCAGACCCTGGGATTCAGTATTGCCGGCTTGCTTACTTTCGGTGGCATCGGCGGCATCGCCATAGGCTTCGCCGCCAAGGACATCTTGGCCAACTTTTTCGGCGGTCTGACTATCTATCTGGACAGGCCCTTCGTGGTCGGGGAATGGATCCGCTCGCCGGACAAGGAGATCGAGGGCACCGTGGAATATATCGGCTGGCGCCACACGCGGGTACGGGCCTTCAACAAGAACCCGATCTATGTGCCGAACGCGTTGTTCACCAACATCGTTGTGGAAAATCCCACCCGCATGACCAATCGCCGCATCAAGGAGACCATCGGCATCCGCTATGATGATCTCGGGAAGATGGCGCCCATCGTCGCGGACATGCAGGCCATGCTGAGAAGCCATCCGGAGATCGATACCGGCCAGACCCTCATCGTCAACTTCAACACCTTCGGCCCGTCCTCCCTGGACATCTACCTCTACACCTTCACCAGAACAAGAGAGTGGGTACGCTATCACGAGATTAAGCAGGACATACTGCTCAAGGTGGCGGACATCATCGCCCGCCACGGCGCGGAGATCGCCTTCCCCACGCAGACCTTGCACATACAGACGCTGCCCGATTCCGGGCCGGAATTTGCCGAACATCAATAATGTCGCTATAAATTCGTTTTTATTTATACTCGATAAACGCGGTTGACGCGCCGCGGCACTTCGATTTAGAGTTTTTCGCGCTCAGCCCGAAGCATCCACCTTTCATACGGCGTCGACTGCGGGCAAGGGTACACGGACGAGGGGAGGAGAGCATGGCGAAGAAATCGCGCAAGGTGCCGGTGATCCGAAAGTACGATGCGCTGCCCGACGTGCCCGACTACCGGGACCGCTGGTACGAGCCCACCCTCGCGCCGCTCAAGCATAGGCTTCATCCGCCCCAAGACTTGCACATACTCGACCAGGGTAGGGAGGGGGCGTGCACCGGTTTCGGATTGGCGGCGGTCGTTAATCTCCTGCATCAGTGTCAAGGGCGCAAAGCGCAGGTGAGCCCGCGGATGCTGTACGCGATGGCCAAGCGTCACGACGAGTGGCGCGGGGAAAGGTACGAGGGTTCGAGCTGTCGCGGGGCGATCAAGGGTTGGTACCACATGGGGGTCTGCAGTGAGGTGCTGTGGCCCAATACCGTGAAAAAGGGGGAGCTGACGATCGAACGCGCCAAGGACGCCCGTGCGCACACGATCGGTGCCTATTATCGGATCCGCAAGAATATCGTCGACATGCACGCGGCCCTGAACGAGACCGGCGCCGTTTACGTGTCCGCGGATGTGCATACGGGCTGGACCTCGCCCCGCCAAGGCCGCATCGCGTACGATGCCAAGAAAAAGAAGGAGGGCGGTCATGCCTTCGCCATCGTCGGCTACGACAAGGACGGCTTCTTGGTTCAGAACTCCTGGGGTGCCGATTGGGGGGACACGGGCATCGCGCTCTGGACCTACGAGGACTGGAGCGACAACGTCACCGACGCCTGGGTCGTGCAGCTTGCACTGTCCACCCCGCAGCTCTATTCGCGGCGCAACATCCCGGCCGGGGCCTCCATGGGACAAGAAGAGGCTTCGGCCGGCAAGGATCCGCGGCGCGACGAGATCGCCGGGCACTTCGTGCACATCGACGACGGCCGTTTCAAGGAATCCGGGACCTACTGGAGCACCCTGGAAGACGTCAAGCAGACCGCCGCGCTCGTCGCGGCGAGCGACAAATACCAACACCTCCTTATCTATGCGCACGGCGGCCTGAACAGTGTCACGGACTCGGCCCGGCGCATCGCGGCGATGCGCGACACATTCAAGGCCAACGGGATCTATCCCTTCCACTTCATGTACGACACGGGACTCCTGGAGGAACTCAAGGACGTGGTACTCGGCAAGCGCGCCGAGGCGGAAGAACGCGCCGGCGGCCTCAGCGACTGGACGGATCGGCTCATCGAGCGCGCCGCGCGCCGTCCCGGACGCGCGCTGTGGCGGGAGATGAAACGCGACGCGGCGCTCGCGTTCACCGACCGGACCAGCCCCGGGACGCAGACGCTCGCCGCTTTCCTCGTAGCGTTCGCCGGCCCCAACGCCAAGCCGAAGAAGGTTCACCTCGTGGGACACAGCACCGGCGGCATCCTGCATGCCCATCTGATCGAGGCGCTGGCGGCGCAGCAGACGGCGTTGCGGATCGCCTCCGTGAGCCTCATGGCGCCGGCGGCGACGGTCGAGTTGTTCAAGAGCGCTTATCTTCCGAGACTCGCCGCCGGGTCCTTCGGCGCGGACGCGATGCATGTCTACAATCTCACCGACGCGGTCGAGCAGGATGACAACGTCGCCGAGATTTATCGCAAATCCCTGCTCTATCTGGTCTCCCGTTCATTCGAGGAGAATATCGATCCGCCGGAGTCCATCCTGGGGATGCAGCGCTACAGCAAGGAACTCGAGCAGCTGCGTCCCGACCGTCTTTTCTTCCATTACAGCGACGGACGCGCCACCGCGCGCGCCCGTACCGCGAGCGCCTCGCACGGCGGCTTCGACAACGACCCCGCGACGATGAACGATATCCTGAAAACGGTTCTCGACAAACCGGGCGCGCCGTATCCGTTTACAAAGGAGTCGCTCCAGTACTGAGCAGCGTTGCACATACATGGGTTATGCTCAAACTATCCCAATTTCACGGGTGCGTGCTTATGCTACGCCGCTGATGTTACGCGGCAGGGTTCACCTCCGTGTGAACATGAAGGGATGTGAAGTAAATCTTTCGAAGCACCCTCGTATTTACATGCTCGGATATTTGAGGAAAATCCTCTCAGACCTGGGTTTGACTTGGGTTTTCGAAATGAATCTGTCCCGGTTTTTTGGTGTTTATTTACGGCAGGCTATAACGGGTGCAAGAACTTCTCTATGTGAGAAGCATGCTTGCAGGTTACCGCGCCTGCTTGGCATGTAGCATGACTTCTTCCACCGGGAATCGAGAAAAAGTTTCTATATCCGATTCGTTATTTACGTATCCCATCGCAAAGGCAAGCTGCGGATAACCATGCAGCCCTGGAAACAGGTCTCGCACCGTGTTCTTCATTTCCATTAGTTCAGTGAGTTGGAATATCGGGTATATTCCGATCCCGACCAGAGTTGCCTCCAAGGCAATCCTTTCATAGGCTTGACCAATCTTTATCAATGCCGTCGGATCTTCAATATTGGATGTTAAGATGCCAATCATGGTGGCGCTGGAGACAATTTTCATTTCGCGCTCGGCAATATACTCGCCCAACTGCGCATCTACCTTGCCGGGTTTGCCCGGTTCAGTGATAAACCACGGGCTGCCGTATTTGCCATGATCGAGATGTGCGCTTAGCTCCCGCCTGAATGCCGCATCCGCGAAAATTATCGCATCGCCATGGGCCACAAGCTGCCCTACCTGCTGGCGAAGATTGGAATCGTCCGAGGTCTCTAGACGTATATTGTGTTTCATGTCGGTGTCTTCGTACTTATAGTTGACCAGGAAGTCGCCGATGCTGCTCATATGCTCGTTTAATATTGGGTGACCATTATAGGGTTGATGATGGACGCGCATGCGGCTAATTGCCCCAAATAATTCCTTGGGGCGCGGCGCAATCGATTCCCTGCCCGTAACCACATGTACTCGCGCAGCCCAGTTCTCATCGTTATTCTCCGGAAAATAAGCAACCGAATGTCCTAAGCCGAAGTAGTTTATCGCAACTAATAAATTCTCAAGCGCGCACCCGAGACTTATGTAGAGTTCGCGTTTATTCGGATCGGCCGCCTTCAGCCAATGAGCATCATTGACATAGATATTGATCATATAGGGCTCGTCCTCGATGGAAAATTTCCATGGCTGCGAGTTATAAAATGAGGGCGCCAGCACCGCATAATTCAACAGAAACTGCATTTGTTCATAAGCCCCGCCATTTTTAGGAAAATCGTTTTCCGCTACATGTCGGTGCGCCACCTGCGTATTCTTGGTAGCCATAATGAGTTCCTCCTTAGCTTGTTTGATGGGCCGCAAACATAGACGGCGTAACACGAAATGAGTCCGATACCCACATTGCGAATATTTCATTGTGTTCGTAGTGCTAAAGACAATAATGGGGCGAGTTAGTTTCAGACTGAGATGAACAGGGGTTGTTCATTAATGGATTAAACATGTGCTACGCTGCAATATCTTGTAAATCGTAAATATGTTATTCCCGATTTGTATAAACCCCCATTCATCGAAATGCCGTATTGCCTGTCTCAACAAGGCGACAGTTTTTAAAAATTGAAATTACCGAATTAAGATTATTTCCGAATGGAAACTTATGCAAGCTTTGTACGCTGGCGGTTCGATGCTGCGCTTTTGCATGGAGCAAATCGATAATGCCCATACATATACTTCCCTGCTCCAGGATTTTGCAAAGTTTGAATGGCATTTTCTCTGACCTGCTTCACTACGGCGATGAGTCCCCGCACGCAAATTGACTGACGTCAATTAGACCAAAAGGGTCAGACTCGATCGATGCCGATAACAGGCTTCGAACTGTGTGTGCTTGAAGCAACCGTAGTCCTCATCGGCTACAAATATAGGGGGACGGTTGCGAAATCGTCGGCGCACAACGTTAGCAACAGGGCATGGCGCCGTTAAACCAAAACGCCGACCACCCACTGATCGTGGATGGATTATTAATTTTGTGCGCGGTTGATGTATAAGCTTGCATAATATGCAGACGGGCCGGGAAAACCTATTGGAATACGCGGGTGAACTCGAGAGGTCCCCAGGGTCAGCTCACTTCATTCCCTTTTCTTTAATTCTTGGATTTTAGCCAGCGCCGGTACTGCAGCTTGACCTCTTTGTCCGCATCGGCTGCGCTTATCTGGTTGATCAAGTCCTTGTCTGGAATGCGCAGGACATAGCCCGCCTTGAGTGCATTAACGTTATCGTTGTAAAAGGCCTCGGGGTTTTTCTTGAGTATGGCCAGCATCACCTGCGGTATGGAGCCCGACATATCCGGATGCATTGCCTCGGCGATATACCATAAGGTATTCGGGCGCATGGTCGGACCGTAGCCGTCATGGGTTAGCTTCGGCTCAATTGAATGGGTGGTGATCGTCGGTGAAGGTGTTGAAGATGCCATAGCCTGCTGCGGGGCTGCCAGGTCACTCTTTTGTCCCTCATGTCCCTTTCATCAGGGGTGTCCATGACCGCTGCTTGCACCGGCGTCGCGGTTTCCTGGCTGGTGGCCGGCGGATCCAGCAAAACGCTATACTCGCGCATCAGACGGCCCTTGGGCGATGTCACTTCAAGGATAAAATCGAGAAGCGGTTCCTTGATGGGCTCTTGCGTGGTGAGCTGTATGATTTCCTTACCGTCCACGCCCTTCACCAGCTTGAACTTGATAAGATCGAGCGCCGCACGGCGTTGAATGCCGGCCTTTTCAAAGTCGGCCTCGGATGCCAGGCCGATGCGAGCCTCGTCCAATCCGCCCGCCTCGGCGGGTGACACGCTGATCTGGGCATTCAGAGATTGGTTGAGATATGAATGTAGCTCGATATCTCCGAGTCCTTGAGCGTCAACCCGGTAGGGTACGAACAGGACGATCTGTGTCAGGACAAAAACCAACGTTACTGTATTTCTCATGGCCTTCCCTTAACTAGGTGCGCGCCATGAGGATACGGACGCCGCGGACTATAAAATACCAAGCACATCACATTCTGGATTTCGCCCGTATGATTTGAGCGCAGATTGCGCATCACGTCGCAGATGCGTACGGCTGAGCCGCCCGGCACTTTCAGATCCAGTTAATGGGGGAACGCACTAAAAATCCGCCGTCGGAACTAAAGCCGACAATCATTCGTATGGTACTGAAGGGTGACTCTTGGCAAAATGGATAAAATGGGCCTAGGCTCCTTCACTTCAATTTATACTTATCAAATCTTTGTGGCGATTATCCACGATTCAAGACCTTGAAAAGGATTCTGAGCCTTTTATTACGCTGATTCAATGGGCGTGTGATTGTGTGATAGCCGACAGGCCTTGGATATGAAAAGGGCCTGCCCCCATAAGTACGCTGTGATGTGACCCCGATAATGCTGGGTTAGCCGACTATCTCTCTGCGGCTTGCGCAAGATCGTCAAGATCCCAGAGTTCTATCCCGTTATGTGCGGCATACTCCTCCGCGTCGTGAGTGAATCCTCCAGTACAGATGAGAATTGCCCGCGTAGCCTTCTCCGCCATCTTGACGCCAAGGAGCTCACTGACCAGATTTCTCTGGGCAGGTTTGGAGTACTGTTTGCATTGAATCACTATCTTGGCGCTGTTGGACTCGGCTATCACATCGACGCCCTTATCACCAGAACCTGGTGTCGTATGAGCACGGTACCCGAGTCTGCCGAAAAGGGCGGTCACTCGAAACTCAAGGTCCCTCCAGCTTAGTTGTTGCCAGTAATCTCTCTTGGGTCTTTCAAAGCACAGGACCTTTGCGGCAATACCTACTGCACTATGGAACAGTGGTCCTCGCATGAATACGTTATGACCTACGCTCGAACCCAGTATATAGGCAAAAAAGCCCGGCCCAGGAATGGCACGAGGAAGCCAAACCAGCCACCTTTGCCATGGTCCCAAAACAGAACGCCGGAACCTATACACATTGCGAAAACAGCGAGCCATCCAGACACAAGTTCGGTCCTCTTTAGGCCCTTTTGCGCGATCGACACGATTACAATGTCTTGAGATGACGGTGGTGTGGATACTGGAGGCAGCACATCAGCCATCCTCTGCGCCGATTGCTCTAGGGATTCTAAGAAAGCAGAGTCCGTGACAGACCCAAAATGTTTCGCGAGAACAGGGGAAATGTAGTGCTTGGCGATATCGTCAGACGTAGCGCCGGGACCAGCAGATGCAGTTGCCCGCTGGAGCCGCCTAGTTGAAATGGTGGGGCGACGTGCCATTACTCAGTCGGCTCACAGTGTATTAGACAGTATCTGTATTTTTCGGCATTAAGCAGAATCTGTCTAATACATTATTTCCGGGTCTTGAGCCATCTACCCACCTTAGGAAATCCTCATTACCCGATATTAACCCTCGGAGGCGCTGACCCATCCTAGATCAATCTATTGCTTAATCAACATAAAGCTTGGGTAATCAAGCAAGACAGCTACGTCCGGCGGCTGTATGATAGACGCGGTTTCGGCAATGTATATCGACCCCGCCCTGAACCTCTATCCGTAGAGTCTTGTCATAGTAAAAAAATGAAAACGTCCTTCCTTCTCCCTCCCCTGTTCCTTGTGGCGTTGATCGCCGTGGCTACTGACGTGGGTGCGGAGGATATGGCGGCGACGGAGAAGCCCACCTCGACGATAGCCAACCCCCAGGCCCTGACCCTGATCCAACTCACCGACCTCGCCCTGCAACGCAATCCCAAGACCCGCTTGGCCTGGGCGGCGATCCGTTCCTCCGAGGCTGGAGTGGAGCTGGCGCGGGCCGGCTATTGGCCGCAGATCGATGCCTCTTTGACCGCGCAGCGCAATCGCAGCCTGAATTTCACGGGCCAGCCTGTCGCTATTCAAACCCGCTACGGCGCCAGCGTCGGCCTGAGTTATCTGTTGTGGGATTTTGGCGCGCGCGGCGGCACCCTGGATCAGGCCAAGTTCGAGCTGGTCTCGGCGCACTTGAGCCAGGATCAGACCGTGCAGGATGTGATCCTGCAGGTGGAGCAGGCTTATTATCAGGTATTGGGTTTGCAGGCGGTGACGGAGGCGAATCGCCAGAGTCTCAATGACGCACAGACCAATCGCGAGGCGGTGAAGGACAGACGAAGTTCGGGGCTGGCTACCGTGGGCGAGGAATATCAGGCCGAGGCGGCGCTGGCCGGGGCCAAACTCGCGTTGCAGCAGAGCGAGGGCCAACTGGCGGCGGCGCGCGGCCAGCTGGCGGTGGCGGTTGGGGACGCGCCCGATACGTTGTTGACGCTGGCGCCGTGGGAACAGGCGGAAGCGCCGTCCTTACCGGCGCAAAGCGTGACGAGCCTCATCGACGATGCGCGCGGCGCGCGACCCGAACTGCTCGCCGCCAAGGCCCAGGAACGGGTCGCCGCGGCGAACATACTGGCGACCCGCGGCAGCGGTCTGCCCACGCTAAGTTTGGACGCCAATGCCGGACACACTAAGGTGCGCAACGTCGGCGACAGCAATCAGTTCAGCGCGCTGCTCAGTCTCAAGATTCCCCTGTTCGCCGGTTTCGGCGACCGCGCCGCTATCCATCAAGCCGAGGCGGCGTTGGACAGCGCACGCGCCACCAGCGATGATTTGCGCAGCCAGGTGGAACTGGAGGTGTGGCAGTCTTATCAAAATCTGCGCACGGCGGTGGCGACTCTGGACAGCAGCGCCGCGCAGTTGAAGAGTGCGCAACTGGCGGCGGATGTCTCGAACGCCCGCTATAAGAACGGCCTCGCTACCATACTCGATCTGTTGAGCGCGCAGACCACCCTGGCCAATGCCCGGGTGCAGCAGGTGCAGGCGCATCTCGATTGGGCGGCGGCGCGTACTGCCTTGGGCCATGCGGTGGGCGGACTCAAGGCGCCCGATAACAATACGGAGAAACCGTGACACGCAAATTTCTTCCCCTGTTTATTATCGTGGCCGTCATTGCCGGTCTGGGTGCCCTGGTGGTATGGCGCATCGCCGACAATGGCGGCACGGCCAAGGGCAAGCGTCCCGATCAACCGCTGGTGGTGGAGATGGCCGCGGCGCGGGTGCAGCCCATGCCCATCGTATTGCAGGCGGTGGGACAGGTGCAGTCGGAGCACAGCGTGCAGATACGCCCGCAGGTGAGCGGCGTGTTGCAGGCGGTGTATTTCGCCGAAGGCGACGCGGTACAAAAGGGTCAGAAGCTGTTTCGCATCGATCCGTCTCCATATCAAACCGCGCTGACCGCGGCGCGCGCCCAATATGAATACGCCCAGGAGCAGGCCAGGCGCCTGCAACCGCTGGCCGGCAAGGAATACGTCACCACTCAGGAGTACGACACCGCGCGCGCGGCGGTGGATCAGGCGCAGGCGGCGTTGCAACAGGCCGAGATCAATCTCGCCTACACCGAGATCAGCGCGCCCATCGCCGGACGTACCGGCAGCCTCGGCGCCAAGTCCGGCAACCTGGTGGCGCCGACCGACAGTGCGCCGCTGGTGACCATCAACCAGATGAAGCCGATCCTGGTGCAATACAGCATTCCGCAACAGAGTCTGGCCGAGCTGCGCCGTTATCAGGCGCAGCGCAGCATCCGCATCTTCATCACCCATGAGGATGGCAGCGGTGATCTGGGAAAGGGGGAGCTGGTGTTTATCGATAACACCGTGAACACCGACACCGGCACGGTGCTGCTCAAGGCGCGGGTGCCCAACGCGCATGAACAATTGTGGCCGGGCCAATACGTGGGGGTGCGCACCCAGTTCGCCATACAGCCCGATGCCGTGGTGGTGCCGCAGACCGCGGTGCAGACCGGCCAGGCCGGCAACTTCGTGTATGTGGTGGCGCAGGGCGCCGCCGCGATCCGGGCGGTGCAGGTGGATCGTCAGCTGAACGACTTGGCGGTGATTGCCTCGGGCCTCAAGGAGGGCGAGACGGTGGTGACCCGCGCGCCGCGCAATCTGCGTCCGGGGAGCAAGGTGGTGTCCGCCGCCGCCAAGCCGCAAGCGCCGCCGCACCCGTGAATATTTCCGCACCCTTCATCCGCCGTCCGGTGATGACCACCATGGTCATGTCGGCGCTGGTGGTGTTCGGCATCTCCGCCTATTTCACCCTGCCGGTGAGCGAGCTGCCCAACGTGGATTTCCCCACCGTCAGCGTCTCCGCCAGTTTGCCCGGCGCCGATCCCCAGACCATGGCGGCGGCGGTGGCCACGCCATTGGAACGGCAGTTCAGCGCCATCCCCGGCGTGACCTCCATGGATTCGGTAAGCACCACCGGCAGCACCAGCATCACCCTGCAATTCGATCTGGAGCGCAATATCGATTCCGCCGCGCAGGACGTGCAGACCGCCATCTCGCAAAGCGTGCGCCGCCTGCCCAACAACATGCCGTCGCCGCCCAGCCTGCGCAAGGTCAATCCCGCCGACTTCGCCATCATCTATCTGGCGCTGTCCGCGGATCAATTGCCGCTCACCCGGCTCGACGATTACGCCGAGACCCGCGTCGCCCAGCAGATTTCCACCATCCCCGGCGTGGCGCAGGTGCTGGTGTTCGGTTCACACAAATACGCGGTGCGCCTCCGCATGAATCCGTACGCGCTGGCGGCGCGCAATCTGTCGCTGGCGCAGGTGCAGGATGCGATTCAGGGCGGCAACACCAATCTTCCCACTGGCACGCTCAACGGCAGCGTGCGCAGCTACACCGTGCAGGCAGAGGGCCAGTTGCAGGATGCCGCCGCGTACAACCGCCTGGTGATCGCCTATCGCAACGGCGCGCCGGTGCATCTCTCCGACGTGGGCGAAGCGAATGACAGCACCGAGCAGGACAAGCAGCTCACCACCTTCTTCGATAACACCGCGGCCGATGAAGGACATAAAGGCCTGCGCCCCGCGATCGTGCTGGCGGTGAAACGCCAGCCCGGCGCCAACACCGTGGAGGTGTCGCGGGCGGTGCGGGAGCGCCTGGCGGAACTCACCCGTCAGGCGCCGGGCGACGCCACGCTGCGCTTGCTTTACGACCGCGCCGACTTTATCAACGGCTCCATCCATGAAGTGAAATTCACGCTGAGCCTGGCGATTATCCTGGTGGTGGGCGTTATCTTTCTGTTCCTGCGCAACCCGCGCGCCACCCTTATCAGCGCCATGGCCCTGCCCACATCGCTGATCGGCACCTTCGCGATGATGAAGATATTCGGTTTCAGCCTCGACAATCTGTCGCTGATGGCCATTACGCTTGCGGTGGGTTTCGTGGTGGACGACGCCATCGTGGTACTGGAAAACATCGTGCGTTATCGCGAAAAGGGCGAGACGCCGATGCAGGCCGCGCTGATCGGTACCCGGGAGATTGGCTTTACCGTAGTGTCCATGACCCTGTCGCTGGTGGCGGTGTTCATCCCCATCATCTTCATGAGCGGGCTGGTGGGCCGTTTGTTCCGCGAGTTCGCGCTCACCGTCACCATCGCCATTCTCATCTCCGGCGTGGTGTCCCTCACCCTAACGCCGATGCTGAGCAGCCGCTTTCTCAAAGAGAGCGAACGCCACGGCCGGCTTTATCATTTCCTGGAGCGCGGTTTCGACCGGGTGCGCGACGGCTACGGCCGCAGCCTGGCGTGGTCGGTGGATCACTGGCGCACCATGGTGACCGTGGCGGTGCTGATCCTGGGGCTGACCTTTTATCTATTCGGCGTCGTCCCCAAGGGCTTTATTCCCAGCGAGGACACCGGGCAGATCATCGCCGATACCAAGGCGCCGGAGGGCATCACCTTCGACCAATTGCAGGCCTTGCAGGCGCGGGTCGCGCGGATCGTGAAGCAGAATCCCAATGTCGCCGCGGCCATGTCCAGCGCCGGACAGGGTCGCGGCGGCGTCAGCGGCGGCAACGTCGGCCGTATGTTCATCCGCCTCAAGCCGCAGAACGAACGCGATGTCAATGCCGAACAGGTGTTGCAGCAGTTGCGCAAGGCGGTGGCCGGGGTGCGCGAGATGCAGGTGTATTTCCAGAATCCGCCGGCGATACGCATCGGCAGCCTGGGCGGCAGCGGGCAATATCAATATGTATTGCAAGGTCCGGATGTAGACTCCCTGGATCAGGCGGCGACGGCGTTCGAGCCTAAACTCGCCGAGGTGCACGGCGTGCAGGACGTGAGCAGCAGCCTGGAACTGAGTAATCCCCAGGTCAACATCAACATTCAGCGCGACACCGCCGCCGCGCTGGGGGTGAGCGCCGAGCAGATTCAGTCGACCTTGTACGCCGCCTACGGCGGCAGTCAGGTCAGCACCATCTACGGAGCCACTGACGAGTATGAAGTGATCATGGAATTGGCGCCGCGCTATCAAGTGAACATGGACGCTCTCAACGCGCTGTATGTACCGGCCAGTAACGGCAAGCTGGTACCCTTGCGCGCCGTGGCCGACATTGAACCGGGTGTGGGACCCTTGTCGGTGAGCCATTACGCCCAGCTACCGGCGGTAAGCTTCTCCTTTAACCTGGCGCCGGGCACCTCCCTGGGCGATGTCACCGATCGTATCGATGCACTGGCGCGCGGCAGCCTGCCGGCGGATATCACCGCCAGTTTCACCGGCAACGCCCAGACCTTCCGCGACTCGCTGGTGGGCATGCCGATCTTAATGCTGATCACCATCCTGGTGATCTACATGGTGCTGGCCATCCTCTACGAACACTTCATTCATCCCATCACCATCCTTACCGCCTTGCCGCTGGCCATGCTGGGCGCGCTGTTGACGCTGATCATCTTTGGTCAGGAGCTCAACATCTTCAGTTTCGTCGGTTTGATTCTGCTGGTGGGACTTGTAAAGAAAAACGGCATCATCATGGTGGACTTCGCTGTGATGATTCGCCGCGAGCAGGCCATCACCGCGCGCGATGCCATTATTCAAGCGTGTTTGATCCGTTTTCGCCCGATCATGATGACGACCTTGGCCGCCATCTTCGGCACCCTGCCCATCGCCCTGGGCACCGGTATGGGCGCCGAGGCTCGGCGGCCGCTGGGCATCGCCGTGGTGGGGGGTCTGCTGTTTTCGCAGATGCTCACCCTCTATATCACTCCGGCATTCTACGTCGCGATGGAACACCTGAGCGAACGCCTGCAGCAACACCGGGTGTCGCGCCAAGCGGCCGCCGCGCCGGCGTCGGCAGGGGAGTGAATTAGTCGGTGGCCGGTGGAGGTTGGCTTTTCGCTTGTTTCTTTTGTCTTTTTTCTTCCTGCTTCTTTTTATTGGCCAAATCCCGTTGACGCTTTTCATATTGATAATTCGGTTTTGCCACGTGATGTTCCTCTTGCGATGGGATAGAAACTGGGCTTCGGGTGCCTTACTGTATTGCCGATGATACCCGAAATAGCAATCCATGCAGTCTGCAATCGACATCAGCCGTATTGCGTGAAACGATTGCCATTGCAAGGGGCGCAGGTTATCGCGCCTGCGCCCGATAAATCACGATTGGTAGTGACGCCGGGTCATTTGGGAGCCGTCGCGCCAACTCGTGCCGTTACCGGCATTGAGAGCGAAAATTTGCTTGTCATCGTGGACGCTGCGCCTATTTTGGCGGGGCATCCGGCGGTGCGGCGGGGACTTTCTGCCAGCCGCTCGGGCAGGTTGCGACGTAGGGATAATAAGCCTTGGCCGGTTCGCAATAATACCAATACTGGGCGGTCGGCGCCGCCGCAATGGGCGGCTGGGGAGCCGTGACAGGCGGCGCCTGCTGGATAACGACCGGCGGGACGTAGGGGTCGGGGTAGGGATAAACGGGAGAGGGATAGAAATACCATAGACCCCCTACGACCCACCACCATCCCAGATGCCCGTTGTGCCAGCCATGTCTCCACCCGCCGCCGCGCCAGCGGTGCAAGTCGTGTCTCTGGAAATGTCGGATGTCGCCGCCTCGCCAACCCCGATCGCCACGATCCGCGAGTACCGCTTGGGACGCCGCTAACAGCATAGCGACGGTCAGTACTGTACTCAGTGACTTTCTAAGCCTCATGATCCCCACCTCGCACATTTGTGTACCAAATTATACTTTGGTTGCTATCTGAATTGTTGGTAAATTCGACATTGAGTATGACTCAAAGTTTAGATGGGGTCGTGTAAGAGTTTGTAATCGCCCCGGCAGGCAAACGACCGGCCGACACACTTAGGATAGGCTCAGGCGGGTCTGAATTTCCGGGTTCCTTTACGTCTCGAGGCGCTGCAACCGGGTATTGCGGACCTGAACGGGTTGCTGTGGGCCCATGCCAATTTAACCATAGCCTCGGGAACCCGACGCGATGTTCTTTCTCTATTACCGGGGCAGGGTGCCGGCGGGAGGCGGGGATGGTAGCATTTGACCAGACGGATCCCGTCAGTCAATGAAAGATCGCTACTCCATGGATTATTTCAACTATCGCGGCGGCCGGCTCTGTGCCGAAGAGGTGGAGCTTGCCGCCGTCGCCGCCGAGCACGGCACGCCCTGTTACGTATATTCACGCGCCACCATCGAACGCCACTGGCGCGCCTTCGATGAAGCTTTGGCCGGGCAGGATCATCTGGTGTGTTATGCGGTGAAGGCCAATTCCAATCTGGCGGTGCTGAACGTGATGGCGCGGCTGGGTTCCGGTTTCGATATTGTCTCCGTGGGTGAATTGGAGCGGGTATTGCGGGCGGGCGGCGATCCCGACAAGATCGTGTTTTCCGGGGTGGGAAAACGTACCGATGAATTGCGCCGCGCCTTGGAAATCGGCATTCATTGTTTCAACGTGGAATCGGCGCAAGAGCTGGAGCGGCTCGACAACGTCGCCGGCGGGATGAAGCGGCGTGCGCCGGTGTCTTTGCGAGTCAATCCCGATGTGGATGCCAAGACCCACCCTTATATCTCCACCGGCCTCAAAGAGAATAAGTTCGGCATCGATATCGGCGCCGCGCCGGCCTTGTATGCGCGCGCCGCCGCCCTGCGCCACATCGAGGTCGTGGGCGTGGATTGCCATATCGGTTCGCAATTGACCGAGGTGGCGCCGTTCGTCGCGGCGCTGGAACGAGTGTTGACGCTCATCGATCGGCTGGCCGCGCAAGGCATTGTCCTCAGGCACCTCGATATCGGCGGCGGTCTCGGCATCACCTATAACAGCGAAACGCCGCCCAGCCCGGCGGTGTATGCGGCCGCTTTATGCGAGCGATTGCAGGGATGCGGGTTGAAGGTTCTGATCGAGCCGGGCCGAGCCATCGTCGGTAATGCCGGGGTGTTGCTTACCCGTGTTGAGTATCTCAAGCGTGCGCCTCAGAAGAATTTCGCCATTGTCGATGCGGGAATGAACGATCTCATACGGCCCGCTTTGTATGACGCATGGCAGGCTATCGTGCCGGTGGTGGAACGGCCGGGCGAGACGGTCCGCTATGACGTGGTGGGCCCGGTATGCGAGACCGGCGACTTTCTCGGCAAGGATCGGGCATTATGCATCGAGTCCGGCGATCTGTTGGCGGTGCGGTCCGCGGGGGCCTACGGATTCAGCATGAGTTCCACCTATAATTCACGGCCGCGGGCGGCGGAGGTAATGGTGGACGGCGCTAAGACTTATCTGGTACGGGCGCGGCAGGGCATCGAAGATTTGATGGCGGGTGAGCTTCCGCTGCCGGAATAAGCGGCACAATGGCATGGAGCGAGTCCCCGAACCGGAATTGATGGATGATGCCGCGCAGGCCTGGGCCTATGCGCACGCGGATTTTTCCGCGCCGCATGTCCGTTTCATCGAATTATTCCGCGAGGTGTTTCCTAATGAAAATATCCGCGGCGCGGTGCTTGATCTCGGCTGCGGACCCGCGGATATCGCCATTCGTTTTGCGCTCGCCTATTCAGAATGCGTGGTGGATGGAGTGGATGGCGCCGAGGCCATGCTGGCCTGCGGCCGTGCCCGCCTAGCGGCGGAAGGTCTCGGCGAGCGTGTGCGGCTGTTTCGCGCCTATCTTCCCGGCGCGCAGTTGCCGGCGGCCGCCTACGAGGCGCTGATCAGCAATAGTTTATTGCATCATATGCGCCAACCGACGGCGCTGTGGGAGACGGTTAAGCGTTGCGCCAGACCCGGAGCCCCACTGTTTGTGATGGATTTATCGCGCCCCGCCAGTCGCGAGCAGGCGGCACTGTTGGTGGAGGAATACGCTGCCGACGAGCCGCCCGTATTGCGCCATGATTTTTTTCATTCCCTGCTTGCCGCTTACCGCCCGGGCGAGGTGGAGGCTCAGTTGCGGCTCGCGGGACTCGCGAGCCTCACGGTCGAAGCGGTTTCAGATCGCCATCTCCTGATATACGGCAGAATGCCGTAAGTGCGGTTCCTCGGCTTCCGGGTCGCCGGATCGGCCGAGGGGAATGTGATCCTGCGGCGCGGTCCTGTATAATTCGCCGCGATTCGTGCCCTCGATGTCTGTAACCGGTACGAAGCCCGGTCTTCTTCTCCCAGCATAGTTCTCATGGGTAGGGGTGCGGCATGCTGACGGCGTTTCGCTTGCAAAATCGACGATTGGAGCAGATTCACTCCGTGGAAACGGAGGAGCTGTCCGAAGATGCGGTGTGGATCGACATCGTCGAGCCTACCGCCGAGGAACGCGCCAACGTTATGCGGATGTACGGCGTGCGTTTGCCGGATGCGGAAGATATGGAGGAAATCGAGGCGACCGCGCGTTTTTTTAATGATGAAAACGGTCTGCACATCCATTCCTTTTTCCTCCATGATTTCGAGGATACGCCCGCCAACATCACGGTCGCCTTCATTCTTAAAGACGATCGTCTCTTCACGCTCCATGAAGAAGAACTCGCGATCATTCGCCTGTTCAGACGGCGGGCGCGCAGCCAGTCGGTGTTGTTGGGCGATGCCATGTCTATTCTGCTGGCCTTGTTCGCCGCCAAGGTCGATCGGCTTGCCGATACCCTGGAGTCCGTATACACCGGCCTGGAGTCGGTGAGCGAGAAGGTGCTGCGCCAGAACGAAAAGGATCTTCACGCCCTGCTCGCCGATATCGCCAACTACGAGGACATCAGCGGCAAGGCGCGCCTCAGCTTGCTGGATACGCAGCGTGCGCTCACTTTTATCTTACGCAATATGAAGCTGGAGGAAGAGAAGGTCGAGAAAATCCGCGACGTGCTGCTCGATGTCGATTCCTTGTTGCCGCATACCTCGTTCCTGTTCGACAAGGTCAATTTTCTCATGGACGCCATCCAGGGATTTATCAATATTGAACAGAACAAGATCATCAAGATCTTCTCGATAGCCGCGGTGGTTTTTTTGCCGCCCACGCTGGTCGCCAGCATCTATGGGATGAATTTTGCCGCCATGCCGGAATTGACCTGGCGTTTCGGCTATCCTCTCGCCATTGTATTTATGGTTCTGAGCGGCATAAGTCCGTACTGGTATTTCAAGCGCCGCGGCTGGTTATGACGAAGAATCAAGCGCTGCCCGCATAACCCAGTTGCCGCCAGGCCTCATAGAGGATGACCGCCGTGGCATTCGACAGATTAAGACTGCGGTTATCGGGCAGCATGGGGATACGCAGGCGCTGTGCCAGAGGGATGTTCTCCAGTATGGCCGCGGGAAGCCCGCGGGTTTCCGGGCCGAACACCAAGGCGTCGCCGGCTTGATAACGTACTTCGCTATAGGAGATTTGACCGCGGGTTGAGCAGGCCAGCACGCGGACAGGGTTGTGCGAAGCGATGAAATCTTCGAAAGCGTCATGAACCTGTACGCGGGCATATTCGCGATAATCCAGTCCCGCGCGGCGTAATCGCGCGTCGTCGAGTTCAAATCCCAGGGGACGAATCAGATGCAGGTATGCTCCGGTGTTGGCGCAGAGGCGGATCACATTGCCGGTGTTGGGCGGTATCTCCGGCTGATACAGGACGACATGGAACATACATTTCACAAGACATAAAGGGTATATGCCGAACTGTGATGATACACGCGCAAGCCGCACATCTCATCAAGCGCTCTCACCTTGCGCGTCTTCTTCATCCTCCATACCCAGTTCCTTGATCTTGCGTGTAAGCGTATTGCGGCCCCAACCCAGCAGACGCGCCGCGTCCTGACGACGTCCGCCGGTTTGCTTGAGCGCCGCTTCGATCATGATGCGTTCGAAGGCCGGTGTGGCGATATTGAGTACGCCGCTTTCACCGCCGAAGAAGCGCCGCTCCGCCCAGCGACGCAACCCCTCTTCCCAGGAATCGCCGTCGGAGGCGGGCGCTAATTGGGTTCTTAATTCCGGCGGCAGGTCTTCGAGGTGGATGTCGCGGCCGGAGGCCATCACGGTCAGCCAGCGGCAGGTGTTTTCCAGTTGGCGCACATTACCGGGCCAATCGAGGCGGCTCATGTAATCCGCAACGTCGGGTCGCAGTGCCTTAGGTTCCATTTCCAGTTCCTGGGCCGCCTGTAAGAGAAAATGACGTGTCAATATTGGGATGTCCTCGCGCCGTTCCCGTAAGGACGGTATATGGATGCGGATGACGTTGAGGCGGTGAAACAAGTCTTCGCGGAACAGTCCGGCCTTCGCGCGTTCTTCCAGGTTTTGATGCGTAGCGGCGATGATACGTACGTCCACCTTGATCGGGGTTTGGCCGCCGACTCGGTAGAACTCCCCGTCGGCGAGGACGCGCAGCAGTCGGGTTTGGCATTCGGGCGGCATGTCGCCGATCTCATCGAGGAACAGGGTGCCGCCATCGGCTTGCTCGAATCGGCCGCGGCGGGCGGCTGTGGCGCCGGTGAAGGCGCCGCGCTCGTGGCCGAACAATTCCGATTCAAGCAGATCGCGGGGAATGGCCGCGGTATTCAAGGCGATGAAGGGTTTGTCGGCACGGGGACTGTGGCGATGCAGGGCGTGGGCTACAAGTTCCTTGCCGGTGCCCGATTCGCCATTGATGAGTACCGTGATGTTGGAGCGCGATAACCGGCCGATGGCGCGGAATACCTCCTGCATGGCGGGCGCTTCGCCGATGATTTCGGTGGGTTTGTTATCGGCTTCATGCGGCGGCACCGCGCGGCGACGGTGTTGGTCGATGGCGCGTTGCGCCAAGTCCACTGCCTCGTCCACGTCGAAGGGTTTGGGCATGTACTCGAAGGCGCCGCCCTGATAAGCGGAGACGGCGCTGTCCAAGTCGGAATGCGCGGTCATGATGATTACCGGCATGTCCGGATAGCGCGTTCGGATGCTGTCGAGCAAGGCCAGGCCGTTCATGCCGGGCATACGGATGTCGGTGATGATGGCATCGGGCGGATGGCGGTCCAGCTCCTCCAGCACACCGCTGGCGCTGTCGAAACAGGTGACGTCCATATCCGCCTGCTGGAAGGCCTTTTCCAGTACCCAACGGATGGATCGGTCATCGTCAATGACGAAGATGTGCTTATGACTGCTCATGATTGGCCTCGATCGGCAATAACAAGGTGAATACGGTCTTGCCCGGTTCGCTGCTGCATTCAATCAGCCCGCGGTGTTGGTTTACCAGGTCTTGAGCGATAGGTAAGCCCAGACCCGTACCGTCAGGCCGGCCGGTCACCATGGGAAAAAAGATGTTTTCGATCATGTCGGGCGAGATACCGGGCCCGTTGTCGATGATGTCGAGGCGGATCGCCAGCTTGTGGCGCTGATGGCCGATGGTGGCTTGGCGAATACTGCGAGTGCGTAGAATGATCTCACCGCGATGTCCGACTGCTTGCAGGGCATTGCGCACGATATTGAGTACCGCCTGGATGAGCTGATCCGGCTCGGCCATGAAATCGGGGATGCTGGGATCGTAATCCCGCTCGATCTGGACTCCTTGCGGTGCTTCAGCGGCGGCCAGGGTGCGTACCCGTTCCACAATCTGATGGATGTTAATGCTGCGCCGTTGCGGGCGGGTGTTGGGGCCGAGCATCCTGTTCACCAGGGTTTGCAAACGATCTGCCTCACCGATGATGATGCCGGTATATTCCTTGAGGGCGTCGTCGGGCAGTTCGCGTTCCAGCAATTGTGCCGCGCCGCGCAGGCCGCCCAGCGGATTTTTGATTTCGTGAGCCAGACCCCGCACCACGGCGCGGCTGGCATGGTGTTGCGCCAATAAACTCTCTTCGCGCACGATGCGGCGGTGATGGTCGACGCGCAGGATTTCCACCAAGAGTTCCGCGGTATGGTGTGGTTCGATGAGCGGCGTGACGGTGCAGTCCACGGTGATGGTGTGGCCGCTGGGCAGGGTCAGCGGGACGTCCCGCTCCGTGAAAGGGTGGTTACTCTTTAGGGAACGGCGAAATGACTCGATGAGTTCCTGATTGCTGTTTAACAGTTCTTTTAAGTCTACGCTTCGCGCCTGCCGCGCACTGGCGGCCAGCAATACCTCCGCTGCGGGATTGAGGTAACTGAGGCGTAATTCCTGATCAAACAGCAGTACGGCCGTGTTTAAATTTTCCAGCAGACGTCGGGTCAAGTCTGATTCTGGTGCATGCGGTGGCGACATAGTATGGCTTTAGCAAGAACCAAACCAAATAAGAAGCAACATCCGGCGGCATTCTGTCTGGTTTGCGATAATTCAAAAAAATATTTTAAAATCAAAATATTAATGGCATAGCCCGACCGAGACTTTATGGCGCAGGCCATGCTCGTGAACCGTGGGTTGAAGTGAGGTTAACCCGAATGGAGAATAATCGCACTATTTTGGTGCGTCAATGTCTTTATTAAGGGGCCGCCGGGCGAGTTTGATGTAAAACAGAGGTGCGCATAAGGTGAAAGGTGACAGACGACGCGCTAATTAAGGTTTTGTTTTGGGCGTCTTTTACAATCGCCGTTAAAGTGTGAGTGCCTCTATCCACATTGGAGAGGGAGATCGAGGTGCCGTGCCCTTGGCCGATTACCTTACCATCCAGCAGGATGGCGATACTGTCTCCCTCCTGCAGCGTGGGTTCGATCGCAAGTTTGATGCTGATGTTTCCGGCATTATCGCGAATGGTGCTGTCATTTGCCGGCTCGGTGATTTCGAGGTTTGTATATTTAACTGCTTGGTCATCCTGCGAACTAATCGGAGTGGACTCGTCGGATGACGGGGGAGTGGGTGCGATGGTAATTTCTTGCACATTTGGCAGGTCGGCGGGGGCAGCGTTTTTAGTGGGAGGGCGATCCGAGTAGATGATCGCGCCGTCCGGTTGGACCCATTTATAGACCGCCGCTGTGGCACTTGCGGCGACACCCAGGAGGAGTAGGGTTAGGATGAAACGCATGTGGATGCCCTCGTTCCGATTGGAGACGTTGTAGCCTGAAAGAGCCCATACTGTCAAAAAAAAGCCCTTGGGAATGCCAAGGGCTTTGCACTTTGGTTTAAATTTAATGAGGTCTTAGAGGCTGTAATACATGTCGAATTCGATGGGATGAGTTGTCATCCGAAAGCGGGTGACTTCTTCCATCTTGAGGTCGATATAGGCGTTGAGCATGTCATTGGAGAATACGCCGCCGCGGGTCAGGAATTCGCGGCCATTATCCAAGTGCTCCAACGCCATCTCCAAGGAATGGCATACCTTTGGGATCTCCTTTTCTTCTTCTGGCGGCAAGTCATACAGGTTCTTATCCATGGCATCGCCGGGGTGGATCTTGTTTTGGATGCCGTCCAGCCCTGCCATCATCATGGCCGTAAAGGCCAGATAGGGGTTGCAAGACGGGTCGGGGAAGCGCACCTCGATGCGCCGCGCCTTGGGGTTGGGGACATGGGGGATGCGAATGGAGGCGGAACGATTGCGTGCCGAATAGGCCAACATCACCGGTGCTTCGAAACCGGGTACTAAACGCTTGTAGCTGTTGGTGCCGGGGTTGGTGATGGCATTCAGTGCCTTGGCATGCTTGATGATCCCGCCGATGTAAAACAATGCCTCCTCGGAAAGGCCTGCATATTTGTTACCGGTGAATAGATTCTTACCGCCCTTGGCCAAGGATTGATGGACGTGCATACCGCTGCCGTTGTCGCCTACCAAGGGCTTAGGCATGAAAGTCGCGGTCTTTCCATAGGAGTGGGCGACGTTTTGCACCACGTATTTAAGTATTAGCACCTCGTCGGCCTTGCGTACCAGTGTGTTGAATTTTGTCCCGATTTCGCATTGTCCGGCAGTGGCCACCTCGTGATGGTGTACCTCGACCGGGACGCCCATCTCTTCCAGGGCCAAGCACATGGCGGAACGGATATCCTGCAAGGAATCGACCGGCGGCACGGGGAAGTAACCGCCCTTTTTCCCAGGACGATGACCGATGTTGCCCTCACCGAATGCAGTCTCTGAATTCCAGGAGGCTTCCTCGGAATCTATCTTGTAGAAGGCGCCGTTGATGTCCGCCCCCCAGCGCACGTCATCGAGGATGAAAAATTCGGGTTCCGGGCCGAAATAGGCGGTGTCGGCGATGCCGGTGGACTTCATGTAGGCGTCGGCGCGCTTGGCAATGGAGCGCGGGTCGCGGTCGTAGCCTTGCATGGTATGGGGTTCCAGAATATCGCAGCGCAAGATCAGCGTGGCTTCATCCATAAATGGATCCAGCACGGCGGAGTCGGCGTCCGGCATCAGTACCATATCGGATTCTTGGATACCCTTCCAGCCGGCGATGGAGGAGCCGTCGAACATCTTACCTTCCTTGAAGGTGTCTTCTTCGATGGTGCTTACCGGGACGGAGACATGTTGCTCCTTACCGCGGGTGTCGGTGAAGCGGAAATCGACAAATTTAACGTCTTTGTCTTTTATCAGTTTTAAAACATCAGTTGCGGACATGGAACCCTCCAACGGTACGATTATTTCTTAATAAAACCAGCCACACACAATATGCGGCGCCGAATTTTTGGTTACTAATATAGGCAATTAATATGCCATTCAAAAAAGTATCTGATATGAAATGTTTTTGAATTAGAAATATAAGGGAGTGCGCGTCTTTTCGCGCTCGACATATGTGCGCGATAAGTTTTTTGCACCGTAAAGGTGCGCTTAAGGATTACGCCCCTCTGGCTTCGATAGCCTGATCGTGATTATGAGTTCCTTATCACCTTTCTGAGTATCCAACACGCTATGGCCGTTGATGCGGCACCACGCGGGGATATCGCTGAGTGCCCCCGGGTCGGTGCAGATTACCTTGAGGATATCGCCGTCCGCAAGGGTCTTTGCCATGTTTTGGGTGCGAATGACCGGTAGGGGGCAAAGAGATTTTCGGGCATCCAGGATGTGTTCGCTCATAAGTACCACTCTTTGGGAATTTCGTCGTTGCTTAACGGTGGAACCGAGATTTCATAAGTATTACCGCCCTTTTCAGTGATGCCGACATTGACTAAAGCGGCATCCCGGCCTTGACTGAAGCGTCCGGTCAATTGCGCCGCCAAGCGGAAATCATCCGGATCGGCTCTGCCATCGAGTAATACTAATGGCCCCTTATGGCTGAGAGTGCGCAGATTGGCAAAGTGATGACGGTAACCCTCCATGAAGTTATTTTCCCCTTCTTCACGGCCAACGATAAGCTTGAAGTGCGGCCTGGGACGGAGGTGACGGCCGATCTTCAGGAGCATGATGTCGTCCAATTCATAGTTTTTATCGCCCCGGTTGCTCCATAGGTCTTCCATTTTATTCGTGTAATTGGGGTCGGTGAGGAAACAACAGCCCCCTGCCGGCTGGGAATATTCGCTGATACCCCACTGCGCCGCCAAGGCCATTTGCGGTTTGCGCGAACGGCCGTTGAAATCAAATAGCTGTTCACGAGCGACCCAGCCCTCCCGCTCCGGAAGGGTGGGCGGAAGCAATTTGGCGCACAGAGGCCGCAACAGGCGGTCGCCGGCCCCCGATTCTCGTGCTACCACCGGCAAGGTATCGCGACGCTGAGACATGGGGCGCTGTCCAATGACCTCGCCGGTGACAATAAAGTCGAAACCGTTTTCCTGCATCCATTGATAGGCATGCCGTACCATGAATCCCTTGCAGTCCAGGCATGGATTTAGATTGGCGCCGTAACCGTGTTTTGGATTGATCACTACGTCTTTATATTCTTCTACGACATCGATGATGTGGAGTTTGATGCCCAAATGTTCCGCGACCCACAGGGCATTGTTACGTTTGGGTTTGGCGCGGTTCTTGTCGCGAATGGCATGCGTATGTCCTTCCACGCAAAAGCCGGTGAAAAAATTAATGCCCTCTACCTGAATGCCTAGTTCCAGGATAGTTTTGGCGGCCAACATGGAGTCGAGTCCACCGGAGATGAGAGCAACGGCCTTCGGTTGGTAAGTCATGGGTTCGGTAGAAGCATGAGACAGCCTGGGAAATGAGGATGCAAGCATAGCAAATCCGACCCGTGGTGAAAACGCGGTCGAAAATACTCCGGCGGTAAGAAATCAGTGCGAGCGTTTATGGATGGTCGAGGAGAGCACCAATGGTGCGGCGCGGGTCCTTTTGCTCAACGTACGCATGGCATGACGGCTCCCGGTATCCCGCCACAACTCAAAGGCCTGGAGCGGATCGAGTTGATCGGCGGAGATATTGAGGGAACGCATGGTTTGCAGGATATCCATGAGGGAAACAAAGGTGCCTGCCAGACGCTGGTACATGGCGCCGGCACCGTATTCCACTCGTTCGGAGAGCTGCTGATAGGCGCTGCAGCCCAAGTCGACGAAATAACTGATCTTGACACGGAGACGCTTGGCGCGTTGTGGGAATAAGCCTGAATAGAGCAGACACTTGTCGCCTACATTTCGCAGTTGATCCTGAGCGATGCGCCCTATGGACTGCATGCTGTGCAGGTACTCAACCGCCAGGACGCTGGCGGCCAATTCCGGCTTTTCGGTGAAGCGCATTAATAGGAAGACGAGATAACTTTGCATTTCCTCATCGAGGTGGAAAGCGGCCTCGGCTTCCGCCTCGTGAATCAAGGACAACCATTCTTCCGTAGCGCTGGCATGGACGATCAGTTCGGGCATAGTCCCCTCCTGCTATTTCAAATATCGGCCGCTAATCGAATATATGCAGTGCAACGGCCGACTCGCAGGATGGTAAGGTCGCGATATGGAAAGCTTTCTGAGCGTAATTTCTTGTCTGTGGGTCTTGTTTCAGTGGACAATTGAGAGGGTTTGATTCGCGGGGCGCCGGATGGGGAAAAGAATTCTCCAAAGCGGTAATTCTGCTTCACCCCAGAAAAAATAAAGAGGTCGATAAGATGCCATATTGCATGGGGAAGAAACACTTGGGGCATCTGTGGCATAGCGCTTTGCCGGGGGTGATGGTGAGCTTTGTCTTGATGTATTGCAATGCGGCGGGGGCGCAAGGATTACCGCGCTTTGATATGAGCTTGGGCGCTGATTATCGGCATGCCCGACTGGATTGGAATATCGCCGGCAGTTTGACAGGCACCACGCCGAACGTACTGTCGGAACTTACCTGGCGCGACTTGGAGATTGCCCAGGTAAGCGGTACCGCGCAGATGAATATTGGCGACCATGTCGTGCTACGTGGCGCGGGCACCTATGGCGAGATACAAGGCGGGGATAATCAGGATTCCGATTATCTTGGGGAGAATCGCACCTTGGAATTTTCCCGTTCCAATAACGGTACGGGAGGGTCGATAAGCGATACCGCGATCGGTATCGGTTATCGGGTTCGAGTTCTTGATCATATTGTCATGAATTATGCCAATTTCACGCCGATGGTGGGTTATTCCCGGCACCTGCAGAATCTGAAAATTAAAGATGGCGTGCAAACCATCCCCGCAACAGGGCCGTTTCCCGATCTTAACAGCAGTTACGACGCCGAATGGAAGGGCCCGTGGCTGGGGCTGAATTTGCGTTTAGAGGCGAGCGAGCGCATCGCGATGCTATTGGATTTTCAATATCACTGGATTGATTATGTCGGGAAGGCCAACTGGAATCTCAGCACCAATCGAGAACATCCAGTAAGCTTTCGCCACGATGCTAACGGGAACGGATTCATTGCGGGTTTCGCGGTTTCTTATACCCTAAATAAGAATTGGGGCATATTAGCTCGCCTGGAGTCTCAGCACTGGGAGACCGACCCCGGCATCGATACCGATTATCAAATAAACACAGTCACGGGAGAAGTACAGCCGATATTCACGCGACTGAATGCGGTGCATTGGAAGTCGAGTATGGCAGGGATAGCCGCGACATTCCTTTTTTAATTGCGCGACGGCTACATAAACCGATGCCTCACGCGCTATAATCGCGGCCTTTAATTATTACAAAGGTTTCCGTCATGTCTAAAGCCTCAGCGGCCACTGCACAGGGGCGCGATGGTTCCACATTTCAGGGGTTGATCCTGGCTCTGCAGAATTATTGGGCAGCGCAAGGCTGCGTGATCCTGCAGCCCTATGACATGGAGGTGGGTGCCGGTACCTTTCACCCCGCGACATTTCTCCGCGCCATCGGCCCCGAGCCGTGGAACACGGCCTATGTACAGCCGTCGCGCCGTCCCGCCGACGGCCGTTACGGCGACAATCCCAATCGACTGCAGCACTATTATCAGTTTCAAGTGGTGCTCAAACCAGCGCCGCTGAATATTCAGGACCTCTATCTTGACTCCCTAAAAATGCTGGGTATCGACCCGCTGGTGCACGACGTTCGCTTTGTGGAAGACAATTGGGAATCACCCACTCTCGGCGCCTGGGGTTTGGGCTGGGAGGTGTGGCTCAACGGCATGGAAGTCACGCAATTCACCTATTTTCAGCAGGTGGGTGGCCTGGATTGTTTCCCGGTGACCGGCGAGATCACCTATGGTCTGGAGCGCATCGCGATGAATTTGCAAGGAGTGGAAAGCGTTTATGACCTTGTATGGACCGACGGTGCGCTCGGTCGCGTGACTTACGGTGACGTCTTTCATCAAAACGAAGTGGAGATGTCCGCGTATAACTTCGAACATGCTAACACCGAGGCGCTTTTCAACTGGTTCAATATCTGTGAGCAGGAGAGTAACGTGCTGATCGAGGCCGGTTTGCCCTTGCCCGCCTATGAGATGGCGCTCAAGGCCTCCCACACCTTCAATTTACTGGATGCGCGCCGCGCCATTTCCGTAACCGAGCGTCAGCGTTATATCCTGCGGGTACGCGCCTTGGCCCGCGCCGTGGCGGCGGCGTATTTCGCGCGGCGCGAGGCCCTGGGTTTCCCGATGACGCAACAGGCCGAGGAGGCGCGTCATGGCGAATAAGCGCGACTTTCTGGCGGAAATTGGAACCGAAGAATTGCCGCCCAAGGCCTTGCGCCGCCTTGGCGAGGCCTTTGCCGAAGGTGTTAGCGGCGGCCTCGCCAAGGCGGAGTTGTCCCATGGTGATTTGCGCTATTACGCCACGCCGCGCAGGATGGCGGTGTTGGTACACGACTTGACGGTATCGCAACCGGACCGCGGCGTGGAACGGCGTGGTCCAGCCATCGCCGCCGCCTTCGATGACGAAGGGGTGCCCACCAAGGCTGCGCAGGGCTTCGCCCGTTCCTGCGGTGTCGCCGCGGATCAATTGGAGCGGCTGGAAAATGCCCAGGGCGCATGGCTGGTATATCGCTGCGTGCAGCGCGGCGTCGCCACGCGGGAATTGTTGGCGGGTATCGTGGAGCAATCCCTGGCGGACTTGCCGACACCCAAGCGTATGCGTTGGGGGAGTCTGCGCGTCGAATTCGTGCGGCCGGTGCACTGGCTGGTGATGTTGTTCGGCGACGAGGTGATCGATGCCGACCTCTACGGCGTGCGTTCCGGGCGCGAGACACGCGGCCATCGCTATCATCATCCCGGGACGATTTATCTCTCCGAGCCTCGCGCCTATGCCCCCATGCTCGAGACCGAGGGTCATGTGTTGGCTGATTACGATGCGCGCCAGGAAGCCATTCGCGCGCAGGTGATGGAGATCGCCAAATCCGTCGGCGGGAAGGCGGTGATCGACGAGGCGCTGCTGGAGGAGGTCACCGCCTTGGTGGAGTGGCCGGTGGCCCTGCTCGGCGATTTCGAGGCGCGCTTTCTGGCGCTGCCGCCGGAGCCGCTGATCTCCACCATGAAGGGCAACCAGAAATATTTTCATGCCCTGGACGCTAAGGGAAAGCTGCTGCCCCATTTCATCACGGTATGCAATATCGACAGCCGGGATACGGCGCAAGTACGCGCCGGTAACGAGCGCGTCATCCGCCCGCGTTTTAGTGACGCGGCGTTTTTCTGGAATCAGGACCGCAAGCAAAAGTTGGAAACGCGGCTGGATAGTCTCAATCAAGTGGTATTTCAAAGCGGGTTGGGCACGTTGCGCAACAAGGTAAACCGCGTGGCAAGTCTGGCAGGTGCTATTGCCCAGGAGATTAGCGGCAACGTAAGTTGGGCGATGCGTGCGGCGATGTTGTCTAAATGCGACCTCATGACCACTATGGTGGGTGAGTTTCCCGAGTTGCAAGGTATAATGGGCCGTTACTGCGCGGAGCACGACGGGGAACCGCATGAGGTGGCGCGTGCTCTTGAAGAACAGTACCAGCCGCGTCATGCAGGTGATAGTCTGCCGGAAACTAAAGTGGGACAGGCCCTTGCCATTGCCGACAAGCTTGATACTTTGGTCGGTATCTTCGGCATCGGCAAGATTCCAAGTGGCGATAAAGACCCCTTCGGATTGCGGCGCGCGGCTTTGGGTATATTACGCATTGTTATTGAGCGACAGTTGAATGTCGACTTGCTCGAGAAGATAAAGTTTGTGCAGAGGCAATGGAGCACAACCGTAGATGAGCGGAAGAATCCCGGATTTTTCAGTCAGGAAGTAGTGGATCAGGTATTCGATTTTACGATGGAGCGCCTGCGGGCCTACTACATCGAGTCAGGGACCCGGCCCGACGTGTTCGACGCGGTGTTGGCGCAACGGCCGACGCGGCCCTATGATTTCGAATTGCGCATCCGTGCCTTGGCCGCCTTTCGCGAGATGCCCGAGGCGGAAAGTCTGGCTGCAGCCAACAAGCGCATCCGCAATATCCTCAAGCAGACTGAGGAGACGATACCCGGCGAGGTGGCAGTGAAGCAGTTGGTGGAGCCGGCGGAACATGCCCTGTACGAGAGACTCTCGGCATTGAGCGATGAGGTCACGTCCTTATTCGATGCGGGCGAATACGCACCCGCTTTGCGGCGCCTGGCCGGATTGCGCGAGGCGGTGGACAGTTTCTTCGACAAGGTGATGGTGATGACCGATGATGCCGGATTACGGCGCAACCGTCTGGCGTTGTTGGCCCGACTCAACGGCCTGTTTCTGCGCGCCGCGGATTTCTCCCGTCTGCAATAGTGTTCTGACCACGCATCTTTGATAAGTGAACGCCATGCAACTGATTATCCTCGACCGCGACGGTGTGATTAACGAGGATTCGGATAGTTACATCAAGTCTCCCGAGGAGTGGTTGCCTATAGCGGGCAGCCTGCAGGCCATTGCCCGTCTTACTCAGGCTGGATATCGTATCGCGGTGGCGAGTAATCAATCGGGTATAGCACGCGGGCTGTTTGATTTGGATACCTTGCGGCGCATTCACGACAAAATGCAACGCGCCGTTGCGGTACAGGGCGGTCATATCGAGGCAGTCTTTTTCTGTCCCCATGCGCCGGAGGATCATTGTGAATGCCGTAAACCTCAACCCGGCCTGTTGCGCAAGATCGCCCTGCATATGCAGGTGGACCTCAAAGGCGTGCCGGCTATAGGCGATTCATTGCGCGATATTCAAGCGGCGCGGGCCGTGGGCGCGAGGCCGATCTTGGTGCGCACCGGCAAGGGAACGATGACCGCGGCGCGGGGCGAAGGCTTGGCGGGTGTGGCGATCTATGCCGATCTCGCCGCGGCGACCGACGCCTTGTTGAAGGGATCCGCCGAGATAAAGCCCCCGCCTCCAGCATGATTGAAGCTACGCCCCAGCCAGTTGCTCCAGTCGCGCCGGGTACGATCTGGCGGTCCAGCTTGTTCATGGTGGGGATGGTGCCGACCACGGTGCTGTTCGCGCTGTTGGGGCTGTTGTCCTTTCCCTTTCCCTACCGCTGGCGCTATGCCGTCATCACCCGTTGGACCACTTTCAATCTGTGGTGGCTGAAGGTGACCTGCAATGTACGCTATGAGGTGGAAGGCAGGGAACATATTCCCGCCGGCCCGGCGGTCATTCTGTCCAAGCATCAATCCGCCTTCGAGACCATGGTCTATCAGCGCATCTTTCCCCCCCATGTGTGGCTGCTTAAGCGGGAGCTGTTATGGGTGCCTTTTTTCGGCTGGGGGCTGGCTATGCTGGAACCCATCGCCATCGACCGTAAAGCTGGGCGCAAGGCTTTGCAGCAATTATTGGAGATTGGAACCAAGCGTCTAGCCGCCGGCCGTTGGGTGGTGATCTTTCCTGAAGGTACTCGCGTAGTACCGGGAGAGCGGGGGCGTTATGCGCCGGGTGGCGCTATGTTGGCGGTGCGCAACGGCTGTCCCGTGCTACCGGTTGCGCATAACGCCGGAGAGTTCTGGCCGCGGCGCGGCTTTATCAAGCACCCCGGCACCATTCGTATCGTCATCGGGCCCACAATCGATACCCGCGAGCGCAGCGCTCAGGAAGTCAACGCCATGGCGGAGCACTGGATTGAGGAAACGATGGACGCGCTCGGCGATCGCAAGTAAAACGCGAGCAGGTTTATCTTCATTTGAAATCCAACCGCAAACACGTTGTGGCGCTGACCGCCGTATCGTTACCGTTAGTATCTATGCTTCATTGATAAACGACATTATCCTGCGCCGTAAAGGAGCCTGAAGGGTAGAATCTCAGAGGTGTTGAATCTCACGGCATTGAGAATGTTCCGGTGGCCGAGTAATTCGGCGATCCGGGTACAGGCTGGGTTTGCTTCCGGGCGGCATGGATTACGAGGGAGATGGCTATTCCGGCCTCTTGGCCCGAGCGATTTTCATATTGCCGGCTGTGTTTGCAGCGTTAGGCTCTTGATCGTCATTCTTATGATGGATTCATCGGTTGAAATGCGTGCGATGTCTTCCAGGGGAATCCAGGCAAGGTCTTTTGATTCGCTGCTGATGATTAATGGCGCGTCGGCATCGGCCTCCAGCAGAAAGCGCACATCATAATGCAGGTGGCGAGGTTCGGCGCTGCGGGCCGGGATAGAGTGCACGTCCACATCGAAAATCGCCTCCGACAACGGGCGGATATTTCCGATGCCGGATTCTTCACGGGCTTCGCGCAAGGCGACGCGCAAGATATCCGGATCGCCGTCCGCATGGCCGCCGAGTTGCAGCCAACGGTCCAGCTTGAAGTGATGGGTCAACAGCGCTTTACTAAGCGCATTGTCGACGATCCAGGCCGATCCGGTGACATGCCCGATTTGCAGACCGCGATCGAAACAATTGCTTTCGGCCTCGACGAATCGCAGCAGGGTTTCATACATGTCCCGTTCATGCTGATCATAAGGGCAATATTCGCGTAGCTTGGTCAATAACGGCGATCGCTGCATGAGAGGTATGTGCGTTAAGCTTTACTGTTGAGATTATACAGTATAACCGCATTCGCGATCCTGAAGCAGCGGGGATCGGGGGTGCTATTTTCATCCGCAAGTTCGATGTCGCCATCGCGAAGAATAGCTGGAACGAGACTTAGGCGACTATGCCAGCAGGGTTCCCAAATGCAGAGGCCATCATCGATGCGGAAGCGAGCCCGATGAAAGGCGCATTGCATAAGAGCTCTGTCTCGTTATTGTTTGTCGCAGCCAACACAGGCCATACAGGTGGATTGCGGGCGACCATTTGGAGAGTGTGAGCCGTGTGGGTCAGGATATTTTGAGTAAGAAGCCCGTGAGACCGTGATGCGCTTTGTCCCGTCTTTGGCAGAGTCAAAGGAGCAGATTGATTGGCATTAAGCCGTTGCCGTCACGTATTTTTCGCCTTATCAGCCTCATGAAATCTTTACTGGTACGGAATTTGCCTTGTTACGTTGCGCTCTAGAGTGCGCCGGAATAATGGCGTATGGAGTGTAATTATGGATGATTGTTGACGACAAGAGGAGGCAGGCCAATGTTTAGCGACAATCGCGTACATGCGCGTTTATCGGTGCCGAGGTATTACACAGAGGGCAGCTTTCATCTCATCGATGGTGAACGCAAATATCATTACATTCGCGCCAATGATATTTGTATCGAGGGCGTCGGCTTGGATGTGCCGTCTGCCATCGCGCGCGGTGCCCAAGTTAAGGTGTGCTATAAGTCGGAGGGTTGGCGCTCCGATCTTGATGGCACAGTAATGTGGTGTGCGCGATCTGACCGAGTCGGCGGAGTGAGCCGGCAATCCTATCCGAATTTTCGGGTGGGTATTCGTCTTAATCCCGACAATTTTCAAGACAATGCGCTGCTGTATCTCTCTTTGAAGAACGGACTCGATCAGGCGCGCCCCAAACGACTGGCTTGAAGCGCCTGGGAGGCGCCTTGAAATTGTTATTACAAGGTCGGGTCTATTCCGTGTACGGATGAAGCAGCTGCTTTGGTATGGGGCTTGCTCATTTTCCTCATTTCTATTCTGGTGATGTCGCCGACAAGAATCTACGGGTGTGGGCGGGTTTGCACGGGTTTTTTCTCCGCAATCTAATCCGCTTACTTAATTCCTCGCCCGGAGTCAATCAGAGACAAGGTTAGTTTAGTCCTTTGCCGATAAAGCGGATGATTTGGCGGCGTTGTTTTTTGTCGGGCCGTTTGTAGGAGCGGGGCGTGGAGCGGTCGTCCAGACGAAGTTGTTCCGCCAGAACTTCGCGCGCCGTCCGGCTGGCCTGGGTTTCTTCGTAGAGCATGGCGGCAGATTGCGCGGGACCGCGCCTGGCGCTCACCTCTTTCACTATAATGATAAATTGGTAAGGGCCTTTGCGGATCTGCACGACCTCTCCGACGCGTACTTCATGGGACGGTTTTATACGATTGCTATTGATGTGCACCTTGCCGCCGCTGACGGCTTCCGCCGCCAGCGACCGCGTCTTAAAGAAGCGCGCCGCCCATAACCATTTATCGATACGTACCTTGCCGACGGCTATTTCCATGCGCGTGACTACACCGATTTGAACTCTTTATACACTTCGTTAGTGAAGTGTATATCAGATTTTTAATCCAATTGGGCAACACGTTTCTAAAACGGAATAACGAACCCGCCGGGCTTTGATAACAAGCTGGCGTTGTAAGCTGTTAGAGGCCGCCGTATACTTCAATCCTTGGTTGCCCTTAACATAACTTATATTTAAACCCCATTAATAATTATGGAAATAAAATCGTTTAATCCCCCGATTCGTACCCTCATGGGTCCAGGACCGTCCGATATTCATCCCCGGGTATTGGCGGCAATGGCGCGACCGACCATCGGTCACTTGGATCCCGCCTTCATTGGGATGATGGATGAAATGAAGGCCTTGTTGCAGTACGCCTTTCAAACTCGAAACGCATTAACCATTCCGGTTTCCGCGCCCGGGTCGGCGGGTATGGAGACCTGTTTCGTTAATCTGGCGGAGCCTGGGGACAAGGTCATTGTCTGTCAGAACGGCGTGTTCGGCGGGCGCATGAAGGAAAACGTGGAACGCTGCGGCGCAATCGCGGTGATAGTGGAAGATGCCTGGGGAACAGCGGTCGACCCCAACAAGCTGTCGGAAACCCTTAAGATCCATCCCGAGGCCAAGGCGGTAGCCTTTGTCCAGGCCGAGACCTCCACCGGGGTGTTGTCCGATGTGAAGACCTTGGCGGAAATCGCGCAACGCCACGGCTGTCTCACCATCGTCGATGCCGTTACTTCAGTCGGTGGATCGCCCCTATTAGTGGATAAATGGGGCGTGGATGCGGTGTATTCCGGGACGCAGAAATGTCTGTCATGTACCCCCGGCTTGTCGCCGGTGAGTTTCAGTGAACGTGCCGTAGAACGGATCAAGGCGCGCAAGAGTAAGATACAAAGCTGGTTCCTGGATCTAACCTTGGTCATGAATTATTGGGGCAGCACGGCCAAGCGCGCCTACCATCACACCGCGCCCATCAATGCCCTCTATGGTTTACATGAGGCCCTAGTGATGCTGAAGGAAGAAGGAATAGAGAATGCTTGGTCACGGCATCAGCGTAACCATTTTGCTTTGCGCGCCGGTGTTGAGGCGATGGGCTTGCGGTTTCTGGTGAAAGAGGAGCACCGCTTGCCGCAACTCAATGCCGTCAGCATACCAGAGGGTATAGACGAAGCAAAGGTGCGGCAACGCCTGTTGGAGGAATTTAATCTCGAGATCGGCGCCGGTCTCGGCAGCCTGGCAGGCAAGATCTGGCGTATTGGTTTGATGGGTTATTCCAGTAGTCCTAAGAACGTACTATTTTGCTTGGCGGCTTTGGAAAAGGTGCTGATCGAGATGAAGGCGCCCATCGCGCGGGGCGCCGCGGTAAGCGCCGCCGGTGCGGTATTGACGGAACCGTCATCATCCTGAAGTTCTCCTTGTCGGCTGGCTGCCCTATTTGCGTCATTCCTGACGTTTTTAGTCACTACCAGTAAAATTCATACTGTGACGTCCGGCAAGTTTCGACTGTGAACTTAAAACCGCACCACCCTTTAAGAGTATGTATTTAAATATAGAATATCTACATGGCACGGGAAATGCCCAATCTTTGCTGTGGCCGGCGCATTTTTGATGAGAAATTATTGAGGCCATGTTTCAGAGAGGTATCACGAGAGGAGGTATGCCATGAAATCGATGCTAACTTCAAATGACATAGTTCAACAGTCCTTAGCCTATCGCGGCACGGGAGGGGTCAGTGCCGAAAATAGGGCATATGGGTTTCGTCCCGCCTTCTTTGATCGCAACAGCGGCCGCATACACCTTTCCCGCGATGCCGACGGCAAGCCTGCCACCTATCATCTATTCGATGGCTTACCGCTGGAGTGCATTGTAGCGCGCGACAACGAGGGAAAACCTTGCGCGGTGAGTGCCTCGGTAGTGGTCGGATTTGTCAGGGAAGGTTACTTTTTTACTCGCGAACAAGCAGCACAGCTTATTCAATGGGAGTTGGATAAGATTGTTGCTTGAACTACGCAGCGGCTAAGTCTTGCGGCGCTGTCAGTGCAGCGTGCGCGGTACCGACAAGGTAAAAATCGGGATTTCGGTACTGAACTGACTGCCGTCCTCGCCGACCATCTGATAGAAGCCGCGCATCGTACCCACCGCCGTATCGAGCACCGCCCCGCTGGTATATTGAAATGCCTCTCCGGGGCGCAGATAAGGCTGCTCGCCCACCACGCCATGGCCACGAACCTCTTGGATTTTGCCATTGGCATCGGTGATGATCCAATGACGCGCCACCAGTTTGGCCGCAACTTTGCCCATATTCTGGATGTTGACGGTATAAGCGAACACATAACGATTTTCATCGGGGACGGATTGATCCTCGATATAAAAAGGCTCCACGTTGACGGTAATTTTATAGGGAGAATCGCTGTTCATGGCGGTCAACATCTTCCGTATTACTGAATGTCGAGGTATGCATCTCGACTAAATTATAGGGCACCAGAATTTTAGCATATGAGCGCCGGGCTGTCTCGTTCACGCGCGGCGTTAAGTGGCCGCAACCTTACGGATTTGCGCCATGTCGGTCTGGCCCTTTAACATTTTGCTGATACCGTCTTGCATCAAGGTACGCATTCCTTCCTTAATGGACATTTTCTGCAGCTCTTCGGCGGTGCACTTGTGATAAATCAGCTCTTTTATGGCATGGCTGCTGACTAGGAGTTCATGAATGCCGGTACGCCCACGGAAGCCGGTGTTATCGCAAGCCGGGCAACCGACCGCCTTTTGCAGGGTTACGATGGAAGGATTGACTTTTAGCTCGGCAAAATACTCTTCTCCGTAGTAGCGACTGATCAAGGTGAGTTCCTGCTCGTCGGGATGATAGGGCTGTTTGCATTTGTCGCACAAGGTGCGCACCAGGCGTTGGGCCAGCACGCCGAGAAAGGCATCCGAGAAGCTAACGGGATCGATACCCAAATCCAGCAGACGGGTGACGGTCTCTGCCGCCGAGTTGGTATGCAGTGTGGAAAACACCAAGTGGCCGGTAAGGGATGCCTCTACGCCCGCTTCGGCGGTTTCTCTGTCACGCATTTCACCGATCATGATGACATCTGGATCGGCACGAAGAAAAGCGCGCAGCGCCGTAGCAAAGGTCAGGCCTGCTTTGTTGTTCATCTGTACCTGCTGCAGACCGGGTTGAGTAATTTCGACGGGATCCTCTGCGGTCCAAATCTTGCGTTCAGGGGTGTTGATGTGCGCAAGGATAGCGTGCAGTGTGGTCGTTTTACCGGAACCGGTCGGACCCACTACCAGGAATATACCGTGAGGACGTTCCACTAATTTTTCGGTTTCACGCACATTGCGTTCTGAAAAATTGAGTTTATCCAGGGGCAGAGGCTTGTTGGAGGCGAGGATACGCATCACTACCGACTCGCCGTTGACGGTCGGGATCGTGGCAACACGAAGTTCCACAGGTTTTCCTTTGATCTTGACGACGGCCTTACCATCCTGAGGGCGGCGTCGGTCGGAGATATCCATGCCCGCGATGATCTTTATGCGCGATACTACGGCGCGAATGTGGCTGGCGGGGATGGTGAGCGAGCGCTGGCATTGGCCGTCAACGCGGATTCGGACCGAGGAGGATTGCTTGCCTTTGCCTGGCTCGATATGGATATCCGAGGCGCGCGAGGAAAAGGACTCACGGATCAGTTGATTGACTAGCTGTATAACCGTTGCTTCATTTTCATCGACCGAGTCGACTTCTTCATCGCCGATCGCCTCCACGCCTTCTTCATTTAGACGGTCTACAAGCTCATTGATATCAACGTTGCTCTCGGGGCTTTGGATAGTTTCGCCTAAGTATTGTTTGATGTCCTCCGCCAGGGCAACCTTGAACACATAATTGCGGGCGCGCAACACCCGTTGGATCTCCATGATGCGGCGGTCGTCGGTGGGATCGTCGATCAGTACTACCACCTCGTCCAGATTGCCTTGAATGGGAACCCAGCGCTCCTTTTTTAGGTAGGCTTCGTTAATACCCTTTAAGAGATTTTTGGGGATTTCAATCTCGGGGTTGTAACCCATATAGGGTACCTGGTAATAACGCTCAAGGGATGCGCCGATTTCAGCCGCGCTGAGATTGGCCTCAGTGAGCAACAAGTAAGTTACCGTGATCCCTTCTTTGTGGGCGCGGCTTTTGTATTCATCGATCTGTTGCTGCGTGATTTTGCCTGACTGGATCAGGTGCTCATATGGGTCGCGTGTCCCTCCCAGTTCGTAGCGGAATTGATTGCCAAGCAGTAGGCCGATCTTTACGGCATTACGCAGTTCCATATCGCTGAATGCGCCGCCGCCGAGCCGATTGAGCACCTGCATCACACCGAACAGCACGTCTTTTGACTTGATCGGCACGACCAGCATAGCCTGACTCCGGAATCCGCTCTTGAGATCGTAAGATTTATCGAAGTGCAGGTTGGCATGGATGGTATTGAGTTCAGCAGTATCATACACATCGGTGATACGTAGGGGTTTTTGACTGAGTCCTACGTAGCCTGAAATAGACGAAGTCGAGAGAGCAACCCTGATCTCCTTGAATTCATCTCCACTTTTGTATTTGGAGACCAATTCTGGGTTAGTGCGGGACCGCTGATAGACAGTGATGCGTTCACCATTGAGGAGAGAGAGTAAATCCTGCTCGATCTCAGGCATCACATCGCTGAAGCTTTCAGCCTCTTGGATGCGCTGGATAAGCGTATTCAGCCGAATTTGAAACTCGAGCTGGCGCTTAAGTTGCTCTGGATTGGCCTTCCGTTGTGCTTCGTTACTCACGCCATTTATGCTCTTTTGCGGCATTATTCAACGGATAAAATCCCAAGGTACAGTCCCTGTTTCGCGGGTAGCGCCTCTCTAGTTATGCTTAAGCATTGGAGACTTCCTTCCCAGTATCTACAATGACAGGAATTACCACAGACACGCCCCGGAGTACTGACCGTCGCCGGAGACACCCACCCATATACCTTCGGCAGGGAGCCCATCAATGTTTCCCGAAAATGTATCGACTTGCCGCGGAAATGCTTGAATGCAATGACGGATATGGGCCATACCTCAGGGCTATATGGCTGTTATGCTATGGCATATGGCTGGAATCTATAAAAATCCGCGCGAGCTTTATATGGACAAGGTTTGGAGGCTGGAGACCCAGTCTTTGAGCCCCCTACATCGTAACGTAGTGGTGACCGTGAGGCTGGCGCATAACATTATGCAGGAATTGGCGGAAGGCAATCTGACCCTGCGAGCCATGAGCCTGCTATATACTACTTTAGTATAGCTGGTACCCGTTGTTGGCGGTGAGCTTTTCCCTGCTTAAAGCCTTCGGAGTACACCATCAAATCGAACCCATGCTCCGGCGTTTTCTAGAGCCCTTGGGCGACAAGGGTGCCGAGATCAGCCAACGCATCCTCGGCTTTGTCGAAAATATCCATGTGGGAGTGCTGGGCTCCTTGGTTTTGGCGATGTTGATCTATACTGTCGTGTCCCTGGTTCAAAAAATCGAAGGCGCCTTTAATTTTATATGGCATATAAGGCAACAACGACGCTTTATCAGGCGGTTCAGCGATTACACTAGCGTAATCTTGGTAGGGCCAGTGTTGATCTTTGCCGCGTTAGGGATTACCGCTGCGGTAATGGGCGGCAGTCTGATTCAGGAATTGATAACAGTCAAACCTATCGCCACGTTGTTTTACTACATTAACCGCTTGCTGCCCTATGTGTTAGCGTGTTTCGCCTTTACCTTCATCTACATCTTCATGCCCACTACCAAAGTGCATTTCAGTTCCGCCCTGATTGGTGGATTGTTCGCGGGGATATTGTGGGAGACCGGTGGGTGGGGTTTCGTCGCGCTAATCACTTCCACTACTAAATATAAGGCGATCTACTCCGTCTTTGCCATCTTGATTGTGTTCATGATCTGGTTGTATGCGAGTTGGTTGATCCTGTTGTTGGATGACAAATTGCCTACTATCATCAACATCTCACCTTGCTCAGTTCTCGGTGCGGGGCATGGCGGCTAAGTCATGAAGCACAGGAGCAGGTGGGTATTCTGGCAATGCTGTTGATCGGGTATAACTATTATTATCAACAAGGGTGGTGGTCTCTTGAGAGCTGGCACAACGCATGAAGATCCCTTCTTCTTCCTTGCAGCCTATCATAGCGATCTTGGAGGAACACGGGCTAATCAGCGCATCCGGTGAAGACCCAACCAGCTATTTGCCGGCCCGCGACATTGAGACCATTACCATAGCATCCATGATCGAAGTAATTCGTCATGCCGAGGCGTCGCCATTTGGTGGCAAATGGGCGGCAACCGGAAATGATTATGGTTGGAGAGATGATGCGCCGTGTTGACGGTGCTATCCGCTGCCTTGGCGCATCAAACCGTTAAAGACTTGGTGCTGGCCCAGGCGACGCCAAAAGAGGATTAGCAAAAAGATTAATTAATATACGTGATCGAGAAATTGGTGAACGGTTATTACAGAGGAATAGGCTAAGGTGAAGATAGTATGACTTGGTTACCAAATCGGCCGGGGAACGACGAGAAGCCCGAAAAATCGCAATCCAAGGTTGAAATTTATACAACTCGCCATTGCGGATATTGTGTGCGTGCAAAGCAATTGCTTCAATCCAGGGGTGTAGTGTTCACGGAGTACTTGATTGATAGTGATGGCGAGGCTCGCCGCCAAATGGTGGAAAAGGCGGGTGGTCGTCGCACCATTCCTCAAATCTTTATCGATGGTCTTGCTATCGGCGGTTTCACGGAATTGTATCAATTGGATTGTGATGGACAATTGGATATCCTGTTGCGACGCGCCTCACCAATAAGCGATACGCCTGAATGAGAGGCTAAGTCATGGTGAAAGACCAAGGCTAAAATTGTTTTCCACAGTGAGGATATATGGCGGATATCAGTATCTATCACAATCCAAGTTGTTCCAAGTCACGGCAAGTCTTGCAGTTATTGCGCGATCGCGGTCTTGACCCGACTATCGTGGAATACCTCAAGCAGCCTCCTACCGAGCAACAGATCACGCGCCTATTGAATCTATTGGTTATGGAGCCAAGAGATCTGATACGTAAAAATGAAGCAGAATATATAAGCCTAGGATTGGATGATCCCAAACTTGTTCCCATCGCCCTTATCAAAGCCATGGCGCGGTACCCGGTATTGATCGAGCGACCTATCGTCGTAAGGGGGGACCGTGCGGTATTGGGCCGGCCCCCGGAAAAAGTGCTAGAAATCCTGTAAGGGGCCTTGCGAAAAAAAAGCACTGTTATTGACAGTGCCTTTGCTTAAAAGGGGGAAGTGTCAGCAGAAACTTCGGACCAATTTTCACCTTAGATGGTGGCTGCCAGTCCCAGCAGCGTCATCGCTACGCCTATCAGCGTCCAGATCACTATCCCTGTCGCGTCGTGCTCACCCATATAGGTTTTGCGGCGTTCTAGCATGTAATTATTCCTTATCATTTTGCGATACTCCTTTGTGAGGCTTGGAGAGAGCCGGCATCACGTTCCCCGGCATAATAATTTAGCAATACCCATACCAATATGTTTAGTCTTTATATTTATCATTAAGTTAAAGCTTATTATCTAACTGTATTAATCGATAGCGGAATCACATCATTGTAAGAAGTGTCGTGAATTAGAGACGCCATCATGGGAATTTTGTACTAACTCATTAACAAATATAAATATGTTTCTGTCTCCGGGCAGAGACATTGCGATGGCTAGATCTTTAGAGAAAATGATTTATTTTTCCAAAAGAATCTCAAGGTTTGGCCGATAGCCCCTACATTCGAATAAAGATTTAAGGAATGGAAATAAAAGGATGGCTTCGGGAGATATTACAGGTATGGGTGGCAAGGCGGAAAATTTTGAACTCCATAGTTCGCCACGCGCTCGCCAGCAAAAAATATTACAAGCATGCTTGCAACTTGCGGAGCAGTATGTCGAAGGCGTGTTGAAGCACGTAATGGACAAGCTCGGCGATGTATTGCATGACCGCGGCAACAAGGGCGGTGCGGATGCCGACACTTTTACGACAGCAGCGCACGCGCTGGGGTTACGGCGCCAAGAACTCAGTCGCTCCCTAATTGAGGGATTCCGTCAAACCTATAAGTTCCGCTTAAGCTTGGCTGCGCCCGCCAATGCCGCATCGAAGATGGACAACGCTCAGAGCGGCGCTTTATCCCTCGTCGATGAGCAGGATTTAGAGGAATCTCTGGCTATAGATGGGTTGGTGACTAAGGCCAATGACCGCTTTCGCAATGAACTATTCGCGCTTGCTCAAAGATTCAATCAGTTGGTAGAGGGTGCGCAGTATCGCGAAGAAACGCAGCCGCTGGCTCCTGATACCATCGCTTATTCCTTTCGGGATGTTTTTCAGAGTCTGCACTGGGAAGTGGAAATTAAATTGATTGCCTACAAGCTGTTCGAGAAAAATGCGGTGCAGAGCTTGGGTGAATTTTATCATCAACTAAATAGCCAGTTATGCGACGCTCGCGTTTTGCCGGAATTGAAATTGGGGGCGGCAATACGATCCGCGGATGGAGCGGCGCAGGGGCGCTCCACGAAGTCAGGCCATGGCGGGACACTGGAGACCGTTACGTACCATAATTTTCAGGGCGATGGTATGCAAGAAGGTACGCAGCGAGGTATGACATCATCAGTAGATGTCTATCAAAAGCTGCAGCAATTGATGAATGACAAGAAATACGGAGCTGCCTCCACCGTTGGCACGATGGAAGGCATACCCGGGAACGGCAGTGAGAGGAGCGGCAGTGATGGCCGTAGTAGCGGTGGAATGATTGCAGGATCATCCCTACCCGCGGACGATCTGGTTCGCGGACTATCGCTTTTGCAGCACAATCCAGTGGCCGCGGATTCCGCCAATATAATCAACGTCGCCGTTATCAAAGATGCGCTTCTTGAACAAATGAAGCAGATCGGCGACGGGCGCGGTATACATCCCGCTCATGACAATACTATAGATGTCATCGGGATGATTTTCGAGTTCATTTTGGACGAGCCCAGCATTCCGGATGTGGTTAAGAATTTACTTAATCGCATGCAGATTCCTATCATCAAGGTTGCCATCGTCGATAAGGCGTTCTTTACCAACAAAACCCATCCCGCCAGGCGATTGCTCAATGTATTGGGACATGCCAGCATTGGCTGGAACGAGAATAGCGAAGAAGCTCGGCAGCGGCGTTTTGAGAAAATGGATTATGTGATTAATAGGGTGCTGGAAGAGTTTGAACAGGACCCCGGTATTTTTGCCGCATTATTGGAAGAATTTGCTGAGTTTTTGATAAAAGAGGGGGGGGACGCAGGGGAAGAACGGATAGATTCAGTCGAGGAACAAGATCAAAGCGCATCTCCTGACAAGCTGATTTTCGAAACGATCGAGACTCGTTTGGAGTGTGCGGAGGTGCCGGAGGTTTTGCGGGACTTTCTGCGCAATACCTGGCGCAATGTGTTACAACATACGCTTGATCAAAATGGACGCGACAGCGATAGATGGCGCCGCTACGAACAGACGGTGGATGATCTCATGTGGAGCGTGGAGCCCAAGACCTCAGCAGACGAGCGGCGCAAGATGGTGATGGCCTTGCCGCGGCTATTAGACACCTTGCGCGAGGGCATGACGCTTATTCAGTGCGCTAAAGAAGAAATAGACGGGGCGATCGACGCCTTGGAACCTATTCACATTGCCTGTTTGAGAGGAGAGAAGTCCGTTATTGAAGCCATTGAGCAGCAACAGACTCCAAAGGTGGCCGACGCGGCCGATGTCTCCTCCGATGCTGTGTCGGACATGATTCGCTCCATCCAAGCGGGAATAACCCAGGGAGAAGATCAAATTGATGAGTCGACAATTGATGTTGACGGGGGCCTAATTGAGATCGATTCTTCAATTGGATCCCAAGGACATGATCCTTACGAGGTCAAAAATATAGAGGATGAGTTTACCGCCATGGCTGCGGATATGAAACTTGGTACCTGGCTGGAATTTGCGGTGGATGATAAGACTCGCCGCGGAAAATTGGCGTGGAAGAGCATGATTATGGGTGAATATGTCTTCGTCGACCGCAAGTACAAAGTCGTGAAGGAAAAGACCTTATCGGAGTTGGCGGCCGACTTGCGCAGCGGGCGGGCCGTCTTGGTGGAGAATGTCGCCATGTTCGATCGCGCCCTCGATAAGGTTCTGAACGGGTTGATGAGCGGCGGCGCTGTACACTAGTTACTGTCGAGAATGCAGGCTTATTCCTGCGCAATTTTCGTCATTTCTCTCAGTTGGCTATCTTGCAGGGAGCAGGCGATGTGGTACGAGTAGCGCCATAGGGAAATCGTATGAACCGTATCAAGCTCCACTCGTCAATTCGATTCCCGTTGTTATTATTTATCTTGATCGCATTGCTATGCTCCGCGCGAGGCGCCCATGCCGCCGGTGACGAGGCTCAGCTTCAAGGTCGATGCGTGGTGCCTGGAACCTGGTTGCGTATAGCGGATAAGAAAGTCGTCAGTAATGGCGACATACTGCACTACATGAGCACTCAGCGTGTCGTACTCTTGGGAGAGCACCACGATAATCCCGATCACCACCGCTGGCAGTTACAGGTGATCGCCGGCCTCTATGCATTGCGCCAAAACCTGGCCATCGGTTTTGAGATGTTTCCGCAGGAGGTCCAGCCGGTGTTGGATAAATGGATAGCGGGTAAGTTGAGCGAGGCGGAATTCCTTAGCCAAAGCAATTGGTACGGCAATTGGAGTTTCGATCCGGCGCTGTATATGCCGTTATTACATTTCGCCCGCCTTAATCGCATTCCCCTGATCGCCTTGAATGTAAATCGCTCTTTGTCTAACGAGGTGCAGGCGCAAGGGTGGGCGGCGATCCCCCAGGAGCAGCGGCAAGGCATCACCAATCCCGCTCCTCCGGAAAGAGCTTACCTGGAGATGCTGGCATCCAGCTTTGTACAACACCATCCGGGACTTAAGGGGCATGAAGCAAAGACACTTGAACAATTTTCCGCTGAAGAAAAACAAGTTTTTAAGCGCTTCGTGGAAGGGCAGCAATTATGGGATCGCGCCATGGCTCAGGGCCTGGCCGACATGGCTGCACGAGATAATGCGCCGCTGGTGGTGGGGATCATGGGCAGCGGTCATATGATGGATGGTTTTGGCGTGCCCCATCAACTGTCCGCCCTAGGGATCAAGGAAACCGCAAGCTTCGTTCCTTGGGATGAGCAGATGAGTTGCGAGGATTTGGTGCCTGAGTTCGCCTATGCAGTATTTGGACTGAAAACCTTTTCCGCCCCGGTCGAAGATAAACCACAATTGGGTGTTTATCTCGAACCCGAAGAAAAGGGAGTAAAAGTAGTGAAGCTGGTGGAGCACAGCGTCGCATCATCCAGCGGCATCGCCATAGGTGATCGGATCGTCGAGTTAGCCGGGTCAGCAGTTAACAACATGAGTGAGGTGGTTGCCGTAGTGCAACGCATGGTACCGGGGACCTGGCTGCCCATCACCGTATTGCGCGGTAATAAACGGCTTGAATTAATCGCCAAGTTTCCGGTCAAGCAACGGTAATCATCATTCGTTGCTCTGCGCCGCGATGCGATTGCGCAGGCGGCCGATACCCTGTACTTCACACTCCACAATATCGCCGGGCTTCAAGAATTCCGGCGGCGTTCGCGCAAAGCCCACTCCGGCGGGTGTGCCGGTGGCGATCACATCCCCCGCCTCCAAGCTCATTCCGCGGGACAAGATTGCGATGATGGCGGCGACGGGGAATATCTGTCGGCGGGTATTGCCCTGCTGTTTCAGTTGACCGTTCACCCAGCAGCGTAAATCCAAGTCTTGCGGGGAGGGCAGCTCGTCGGCGGTGACTATCCAGGGTCCCATGGGGCAGGCGCCGTCCAGGCTCTTGCCGAGAAAATACTGCTTATGGCGGAATTGCAGGTCCCGGGCCGAGAGATCGTTGATCACGGTGTAGCCGAACACATGCTCCATGGCCCGGTCTTCAGGTATATGTCGCCCCGGGGTCCCGATGATAACCGCCAGTTCGACTTCCCAATCCAGTTGGGTAGTGACGGTGCCGTCATAGGGGATATCCGCATCGGTTCCCGTAACGCTGGTGACTGCTTTAGTGAAGACGACCGGATGATGGGGGACTATCACTTCCCGCCCCTGCGCTGCCGCCGATTCCGCGGCGTGATCGGCGTAATTAAGGCCCAAGCAAATAATATTCTTGAGAGGGCGGGGAATGGGCGCCAATAATCGTACAGCCGCAAGCGGGACCTGGCAGGCGGCGGGAAGTTGCTGCAAACCGTCGCGATAGCGTCGCCAAGCGGCGCGGCCGGCCGCGATCAGTCCCAGCATATCGTTCAGTTCTTCGCCGGCCAGTCCGGGAAGGAGTGCGGTGTCGCCGCGCCGCGCGCCAAGGTACCGTTGTCGTTGATATTCGCAGGTAATTAAATGCATCGAACGGATCTATTAATTCCCGCGGCATTATGGCACGCCATGTTGCCGCAGTGCACAGTTGCCGAGATCAGCTCTAATTTATGTGGTTGAATTGATTGACTCCGTCCTGCATTATGCCTGTCCGGCCTGAAGCGGGTATAGTATGTTTGTAGGCTGTTTTTTGGACGCCCGCCGCTCATGAGCGGCGGGTGCGTCCTGATAGGCGGTGCCGGCAGAAAGTGAGTGCCCATGAGCAATAAACCCCAGATCGGCGGTATCCGCCGCGTCGCGTCCAACCCCGATCTGCCGGGGCTGGAACAGCCGGAAGAACTGGAGGGCTTGGTCCGTCAGGTGTTGGTGCGCTTGGGCGAAGACCCCGAGCGCCCGGGTTTGCAGCGCACCCCGGTACGCATCGCCAACGCCCTGAGCTTCCTCACCAGCGGTTACCGGCAGACGGTGGCGGACGTGGTGGAAGGCGCCATCTTCCCCGACGACTGCAACGAGATGGTCGTGGTCAAGGACGTGGAGTTCTATTCCCAGTGCGAGCACCACATGCTGCCCTTTTTCGGCCGGGTGCATGTCGGCTATGTGCCTGACGGCAAGATCATCGGCCTGAGCAAGATTGCGCGGATAGTGGACCTCTTCGCCCGGCGCCTGCAAGTGCAAGAGCGCATGACCGGCCAGATCGCCGACGGATTGATGGATATCCTGGCGCCGCGCGGGGTAGGCGTGGTGGTGGAAGCCAGTCACTTTTGTATGATGATGCGCGGCGTGCAAAAACAGAACAGCTCCACCTTGAGCAGCGCCATGCGCGGGACTTTCCAAGAAGATGCCCGCACGCGGATGGAATTCATGGAGTTGATTCGCCGCTAACCCAGGCCGGGCTTGTTCGGTTACACTCAGCCCGGCGGTGCGCGCCGAGCTTCATAAAAATACCTTGTTCAGATAGAAGGACACAGCCATGAGTGAATCCTCTCCTTTGGTGACGGCCCAACAGACTTTTGCCGCCGCTGTTCCGTTTCGCGGCGGCGGCGAAGAAACCTGCTCCCTGGCGGAGGCCTTGGGCCGCGTCCTCTCTGACGACGTGGTGGCGTCTACCGATCTGCCGCCTTATCACCGCGTTATCGTCGAGGGTTTCGTGGTACACACCGCGGATACCGCCGCGGCCTCGGACGAGGCGCCGGTATCTTTCACCATCGTGGGCGTCGTCAAACCGGGAGACGAGAGCTGCCCACCGCTGAAGAATGGCCAGGCCCTGGAAGTGGCGACCGGTGTAGTTGCGCCGGACGGGCCTTATTCCGTAGTGCGCATGTGGGAGGCGAAACGCGAGGGCGATCATTTCACAATCACCCGCCCCTTCCCGCCGCGTTTTTTCATCGAAGATCGCGGCTGCGACCTCAAAAAGGGCAGTGTAGTAGTGGCGGCCGGCACTGTGATCGGGGCGGCGGAACTCGGCACCATCGCGGCCTTGGGCGTTAGCCGCTTGCCAATGGCCAAACGGCCGCGGGTTACGGTGTTCGCCTGTGGCGACGAAGTGATCCCCTATGACCAGGCCTTGCGGCCGGGACTGATCCGCGACAGCAACTCGGTGATGCTCGGTGCCGCGATTACCGCCGCGGGCGGCGAGGCGCATGGCGCCGGGATACTGCGCGACGATTTCAACGCCTTTGTGGCCGCTGTCCGCACGGCGTTAAATAAATCCGACATGCTGGTGATCTCAGGCGGCACCGCCGCGGGTGGTGGCGATTTCATCTCCAACGTGGTGAGGGCCGTGGGCGAGTTGTTGGTGGACGGCGTGCCGATGCGTTCAGGACGGCCGCTTATCATGGGCATCGCCGAGGGCAAGCCTATCGTCTGCGTCGCCGGCCATCCACCGGAGGCCTTGCGCGGCTTTCGTCTTTTCGGGGTGGCGGCGCTGAATCGCCTGTTGGGCCGCGATGCGCCTTTGCCGGAAGACAGTGCTTAATCATCATTAATAGTGCGGCGGCGCCTCTTCCCAGGGCGCGGCGATATTGACGGGCGTCATGGCGCGCAGCTGTTTCTGCAAAAGCGCCACTTCCTGGCGCAATTGCGCAATCAATTTCTGCTGATCGGCGATCACGTCATTGAGTGTCTGCAGCGTGGCCTCCTGATGAGTGAGGCGGATTTCCAGATCGGTGAACCGGGCATCATCCATAGAACAGTCCTGAAGAACCATTAAGCCTAGCCATGAATTCTACCCTCCATTTGCGGCGGGTGGCGGCAAATAAATATCGAAACGCGTAGTGCTGCCGGTCAGCTGGTGCGAGGGTGCGCTGCCCGGCAGCGGCGCGGCCCGGCGCGGCCGCTTCACCACCACCCGCTTGCGCGCCGCGCGCAGGGCCGCGGCCAGCAACTGCGGCGCATCCCGGTCCTCGCCTACCAAGGCGCGCAGCAGCCGCATCTCTTTTTTCACCAGCGCCGTCTTGCCGCGCTGGGGATACATAGGATCGAGATAGACCACGTCAGGGCGATGCGCCACCGGCCATTGTTCCAATATCGCGGTGCCGTCGCCGACCAGTATCGTCATGCGCTGCACGCTATCGCGGGTGCCGGCGTGGGCGGCGGCGCGCGCCAAGCCGTCGCGCAATAACGCGGCGATGAGGGGCGAGCGTTCCACCATCGTCACCGTGCAGCCCAGCGTCGCCAGCATGAAGGCATCGCGCCCCAGCCCCGCCGTGGCGTCCAATACTGTCGGCACGCTGGCCCCTTTCAAACCCACCGCCCGCGCCAGCGGCTCCCTGCCGCGGCTGCCGTGACGGGCGCGGAAGCCCAGCGCGCCGGCGACGAAATCCACATACACCGGCCCCGGCGCATCCTCGGCGGTGGCGCGCAATTCCAGGCGCGGGGCGCCGTTATGTTTGCGATAGACCAGCACATAGGGATAATCCGTGCAGGGCACGGCGCAGCAGGGTAAATTCAACTCGCGGGCCAACTGCGCAGCGGCATCCGTCAACACGGCCTCGTCGGCGGCGACCGCCACCTTGTGATGCTCATCACTCATGGGCGCAGCTTATGGGCGAACCTAGCCGACCGCAAGCTGTGTAATATGCGCTTATATAACCCCTCTCCCACCGGGAGAGGAGATGGGGTGAGGGAGAGTGATATAAATTGAATCTGTTAATTGGCAGTCGTATTTAATGACCCTCGACATCGAACAACTCAAAAACCTCATCATCCGCGCCGCCGACGAGGACCTGTTGCCCCGCTTCACCCGCAGCGAGCGCCGGGAGAAACAGGACGGCAGCGTCATCACCGCGGCGGACACGGCTATGCAATCACGGTTGCGCGCCGAACTGGCCGCGCAGTGGCCGGACTATCCGCTGCTGGGCGAGGAGATGGACGAGTCCGTGCAACGCGGCTTGCTGCAGGGCGCCAGCCCGGGGTTGTGGTGCGTGGACCCGCTGGACGGTACCAGCAACTTCGCCGCCGGCATTCCCTGCTTCGCCGTGTCGGTGGCCTTGCTGCAAAACGGCCGGCCGGAAGCGGGCGTGGTCTATGATCCGGTACGCCGCGAATGTTTCTGGGCAATGCGCCGCCGCGGCGCCTGGTGCAACGATACGCGCCTGCAATCGCGCCACCGGAACATCGCGCTCAAACAAACCGTCGCACTGATCGATTTCAAACGTCTGGATGCCGCACTGGCGCGAGGTCTGGCAGAACAGCCGCCCTACAGTTCGCAACGCAGCTTCGGCTCGGTGGCGCTGGACTGGTGCTGGATTGCAGCGGGCCGCGGCCATGTTTATCTCCACGGCAAGCAACGTATCTGGGACTACGCCGCCGGCAGCCTCATCCTTGCCGAGGCGGGCGGTCACGCTCTCACCCTGGACGGCGAGGCGGTATTTCGCGCCGACATCGCGCCGCGCTCCGCGGTGGCGGCGCTGGATGCCCGGCTGTTCCGGGAGTGGTGCGCGTGGCTGGGGATAACAGAAAATATTTAAAGTCTTCGCCATATTTTCTCTTTGGGTTATGGCTCGGTTTGCTGCAGGCGCGCCAAGAATAATCAACGGGTTGGAATAAGCCAGTGAAGATTATGCGACAATTTTGTCGTGTTACAATCCGACAAAATCACCATAGAATTATAGTTGGGCGGCACAGAATGTCAGCGTGGCGAAGGGCAATCGGAGAAGGTAGACCGGGGGCGCAAATGAATTTAGACGTGGTGCACGCGTTGTACGCAGCGTTCGCGCGACGCGACATCCAAGCTATGCTGGCGTGCTTGGCTCCTGATGTCGTATGGTGCGAGCCGGAAAATCCGTTCAACCCCGCCGCTGGCACTCATCGCGGTCACAAAGGTTTCCTCGCGTGGGTTCAGATCGGCCGCGACGCCGAAGATATCGAGCTCCTCGAGCCGAGCCAGTTCCTTACCAACAAGGATGCAGTCGCCGTAGTGGGTCGAATGAGATGCCGGGCGAAGCACACGGGGCGTGTCTACGAGTCAGACTTCGTGCACGTCGTCACATTTCGCGCCGACAAGATCGTGCGCTTCCAAGAGTTCTTCGACACCTACGCGGCGGGCGAAGCATTTCGAAGCACATCGTAGAGTGCCGGTGTCGCCCAACATGCGCTGCAGCAGACAGCGGATCTGCTGCGCGCGCTCCGCGCGCTTGGTTGCCTTCCGCTGCAGCTGAGCTCAACGTTAGAGATAGCTTTCAACTGCATTGCCAATCAGATACATATCTAAGTATGGTATTAATACCATATAGATTGTAAAATTATCGAATGAGCAAGGAAAGCTTCGACCGGGATCCGGAGAAGGATCTGCTCAATCGGGCAAAGCATGGGGTATCGTTCGCGGAGGCGCAGCATGCCTTTTTCGACGTTAACCGCGTGATTGCTGATGACTTATCCCACAGCGATAAGGAAAAGCGCTATTACTGTTTTGGAAAAGTCCACAACGGGATTCTTACCGTCCGATTCACATACCGAAGCGGCGTCATTGGGATCATTGGCGCAGGATATTGGCGAAGAGGTAAACATATTTATGAGCGGGAAAACCAAATACACCGATGAACCCCTTGGTAAGCCGCGGGTAGTACCAGACTTCCTGCCCACTCCTGAAGACCTGGTGCATCGGGAAGATACAGTCAAGGTGACAATTGCTTTGAGCAAATCCAGCGTTGCATTCTTCAAGCGCGAAGCTGAGAAACACAATACACAATATCAGAAAATGATTCGCAGACTTCTGGATGCATACTCTGAGACGCATGAGCAATCTCTAACAATACGCTCAACCGGACGCGGCAAAAAACGCCACGCTGGTTAGCTTGGCCGTTATTGGTTTGGATAAGTGAGTCGCCAAATGTCGAGCGATAAAAAACCCATTGCTATCGCGGCATCAGAAGTTGCGCCGAGAGCCAAGGCCTCGATTTATCCGGAGCCATTCGCCTCGCGGGTCAGCGGCCGCCTCAAGCGGCAGCTCGGTGAGGTCTTCGGCTTGACCAATTTTGGCGTGAATCTCACCCGCATGGCGCCGGGTTCTATCTCGGCGCTTCGTCATTCCCATGCCAAGCAGGACGAGTTCGTCTATATATTAGAAGGCAACCCGACACTGGTTACTGACGCTGGCGAAACCTCGCTCGCTCCAGGTATGTGCGCAGGCTTCAAGGCCGGAGAGGGCGGGGGTCACCAGCTGGTTAACCGGACCACCGCAACGGTGGTGTATCTTGAAATAGGCGACCGCACGCCGGACGATAGCGTTTACTACCCTGACGACGATCTTGAGGCTTATAGGGAAGATGGCGCCTGGTGCTTCAGGCGCAAGAACGGTGAAGCCTACTAAAGCGCGGCGTCCTGTGCATCGTCGCTAAACTCAAACGAGTTTTTCCGTTGGAGGATTGCATGGCGAAATCAAGCGCGACCTACTGGAACACCCTGGCGGAGAAAAATCGCGTCACCGCTGGGCCCCGGTGAAAGGCCTCGAGGGGGCCGCCGAGGAGCTGACGCTCAGTATCGATGCGGTGACGGGCAATTACACGCGCTTGACCCGTTTTCTGCCGTGCGCGGACACCACGCCGTTCGGCGGCAAGACCCATGCCTATCCGTAGGAAGAGTTCATCATCAGCGGTTGCTTGTACGATCACGCCTTCGGACGCTGGCTCGAGGCACGCGATTACGCGAGCCGCCCGCCCGGCGAATTGCACGGCCCGTTCAAGACCGATACGGGATGCCTTGTGCTGGAAGTGTCGTTTCCCAACCGCGCGATGGGTGGAAAAGGCATCTGATCATTCAATGGCTAGTCCGCGTAAACGCCGCGTCCGTTACTGCGTCGGATCTTTGAGTGTATAAACCGGCCGCGCTCCCGGCGCTTCGTAGTAGGGCAGCATCTGCGGCGCCAGCCCACTCAGGGTTTCCATGCGTTTTTGCGGGGCGGGGTGGGTGCTGAGAAAGTCGATGCGTCCGCCGCCGGCGACCTTCGCCATTTTCTGCCATAGCGTCACTGCGGCACGGGGGTCGTAGCCGGCGCGGGCGGCGAGTTCGATGCCGATGCGGTCGGCCTCGGATTCCGCTGTGCGACTGTTGGGCAAGGTGATGGCGACGGCGGCGGCCAGGGCGGCGCCTTGCAGGGCAATCCCGCTGTTATTGCTGGCCGCCGCGACGGTGCCCACCGCCAGGTTAGACGCCATGGCCACCGACATTTTTTCCGCGGTGTGGTTGGACAGGGCGTGGGCGATCTCGTGTCCCATGACCTGCGCCAGTTCGTCGTCCGTGGGTTTAATTTGTTCGATAAGTCCGGTGTACACCGCCATGCGCCCGCCGGCCATGCAGAAGGCGTTGACGGTCCTGGGGTCATCGATGATCTTTACCTGCCACTCCCATTTCTCGGTTTCGGGACGGAAGCGTATGGCCTGGGCCACCAGCTTGGCGGTGATGGTATCGATGCGCGACTTCAACGCAGCGTCTTTATCGATCTTGCCATCTTTTTCCAGCGGGCTGAGCATCTGCACATAGGCTTCCTTTGAGGCGGCGATGGCCTGGCTCTCGGGGACGATGATGAACTGCCTGCGGCCGGTGACGGGGTTGATGGCGCAGGCGGCGATCAGGGCGGCGCACCCGAGGGCGGCGAAAAAGCGCTTCATGAATTGAATTTCCTATGACAGGGTTGCAACAGGGCGGACGCGAACCAGTATACCAATAGCGAGGCGACGAGAGGGAAGGATGGCCGCGCCTTGATGGAGTTTGTCGTTAGGGAGAGGGGAGAAGCAGCGCGATTTTTGCCCCGCGCAGCGCTGGACTCTTTTCGATTAGCAGCTTGCCGCCATAGACGCGCACGATGTCCTGCACGATGGCGAGCCCGATGCCGTGCCCCGGATTGGACGAGTCGTCGCGCACGCCGCGCTGTAGCACCGCATCGGCCTTTTGCGGTGTGATGCCCGGGCCGTCGTCTTCCACGCTCAAGCGCAGATCGCGGTTTTGATTGAGATCGGCGTTGAGCTCAACGCGCTGTTCGCACCATTTATAGGCGTTGTCCAACAGGTTTCCCAGTACCTCCAGGAGATCGCCTTCCTCGCCGTGGAAATAGGCGTCTTCGGCGGCTTGAATTTGGCACCTTACCCGTTTATCGGCGTAGACCTTATTGAGCGAGTTGACGATCTTGTGCGCCGCGGCGGCGACCGATAACGGCGCCGACAGCGGCAGACGACCCGAGGTGGCGGCGCGTTGCAATTGATAATCCACGATCTCGCTCATACGCCGCGCCTGTTCGCCGATGAGGCCGGGAAGTTCTACGGGTGACGGTGTTTTTTCCAATTCGCCGCGTATTACCGCCAAAGGGGTCTTGAGGCTGTGGGCCAAATCGCTGAGGGTATGGCGGTAGCGATCCAGGTGTTCGCGCTGGCTGGCGAGCAGGGCATTTAAATTATCGGTAAGCCTCCGCATTTCCCGTGGATAATGCCCCTCCAGTCTCTGATGTGCGCCGGATTCGATGGCGCTTAGATCTTCCGCCACCTGGCGCAACGGTGCCAGACTCCAGCGCAACACCAGGCCCTGCACGGCCAGCAGTACCAGGGCCACGCCCCCGAGCCAGCCCCATAGACTGTGGCGAAAGGCGGCGCGCTGCTCGTTGAAGCTGGCCATGTTTTCCGCCACGGTAAAGGTATAGCCCTCATGGATAGCTTCGCTCAAATCGAAAGTGATGCCCAGCGAGAAGGCGTAGAATTCGCCCCCCTTATAAGAGAAGCGATGGAAGAGCCGGACACCCGGCGCGATGCCGTGCGGCAACTTGATGTTGATGTTTGCCATGGAGGGCGAATGCCAATTTTGCAGGCCGTTGTTGCTGGTGATTTGGGCGTATAAACCGGAATCGACGCTATTGTAGCGGGCCTCGGGCAAGGTGGTCGGCATGTGCAGGGTGCCGCTGTCGTCCAGTACCGCGGCGGCGATGAGTCCGACATTCTCGGCCTGCAGTTTTCCCTGCAGGCTCTGTTCCGCATAATCGCGGAACGCGCGGTCCAGGGCCAACCCGGTTATGCCGAGAAAGGCGGTAAGCACCACGCTACCGGCGAGCAACAGGCGTGCGGTCAATGACAGCTTCAAGGTGAGCTGCGCTCCAGGGTCAGGCGATAGCCGCGACCGCGCAAGGTTTCGATGGGAGTAAAGCGGTTGTCCGGGTCCAGCTTGCGCCGCAGGCGGCCGACGAATACCTCGATGACGTTGCTGTCGCGGTCGAAGTCCTGTTCGTAGAGATGATCGGTCAGGTCGCTCTTGGAGACTACGCTCCCGGCATGCAACATCAGATATTCCAGAACCTTGTATTCGTAGGCGGTCAATTCAATCGCCCGGCCGTCAAGGGTGACCGACTGGGTCGCGGTGTTGAGGGCGATGGGACCGCAGATGATGTGGGGTTGTGTCCATCCGGCGGCGCGACGCATCAGGGCGCGCAGCCGCGCCAGCAGTTCCTCCATCTGGAAGGGTTTGACCAGATAATCGTCGGCGCCTGATTCCAGCCCCTCCACCTTTTCCTGCCAGCGACTGCGGGCGGTCAGGATCAGAATGGGATAGGTCTTGCCGGCGGCGCGGGCCTTGCGGATGAGCTCGATGCCCGACAATTTGGGCAGTCCCAGGTCGATGATGGCGGCGTCGCAGGGCAGTTCTGTCGCGAGATATTGGCCCTCCTCGCCGTCGGTCGCGCTGTCCACGGCATAACCCTCCTGCTTGAGGCGGGTGCGAAGCTGTTCCATTAAGGGCTCTTCATCCTCGACGATCAGAACGCGCATCGATGTTTCCCCATGGTGGTCGGTTCGGCTGGGAAAGTGTGGCCAATAACGATATCACGATTTGCGGTATCGGGCTGGCGTACGGGAAGGCATGAAATCGCTACATCGCGGGCAAAAAAAAGCCAGCCCAAAGGCTGGCTATTGACTATCAAGCGTCAGTATTTTATTTGGCAAGGCCGAGCACGAATTCGACCAGGGTTTTAATATCGGCATCAGAAACGCGCGGTGAGTAGGGAGGCATCGGTACCCCGTGGGTGATTTCTGTCCAGTTACCCTTGCCGCCTTTGTGAACTTTCTCCTGAAGGACATCGATGGGCTTGCCTTTCGCCACTGTGCCGTCGGTGAGCGTTGCCGTCATCTCGCTGGCACCTTTGTATTTCTTTGAAACTTCCATCCAGGGTGGACCTACAATCTTTTTATCAATGGCATGACAAGCCGTGCATCCGGCCTTTTTTGCTAGCTCCGGCATTTCCTCCGCCATAGCGACGCTAACAAGAGACGCGCTAGCGACAAGGGCGACTCCTAGTATGAATTTAGACTTCTTCATAATGTTCTCCTTAAAGATCAAGGCCTCTGTATTCCGCCTTCGTTATTGAGCACCGATACCCATCGGTTTGGGGTGGGTCTTAACCTGCATTGCACAAGAAAGACCCAATTTATCCCTTCTGGGCGAAGTTAAATTACGCATTTCTTCCTGAATGGAGGCTGAACAACGAGCTGTGTAGGGAGGGTTCTCTTATTTGTCCCCAGGGCATCATTCGGTAAAGCCTCCACGCTCGTTATCCATTAAGGGAGAGTGTCCCCGCCAGATTCGGTCAACCAACAACAATGGCAATTCATGGAGGAAATATCTCGTGCCGCGCTGGATCCTCGCTCCGGGTAGTCAAAGGAATCTCCGATGCTGATTCTTAATGGTGACCATGGCGGCCATCGTCGTCAATCGCCTGATGGGGTATTGCGAAATCGAGAAGCTGTTTCATGTCGCAGAAGATAATCAGCTCAGCGCAGTGGCGATACAGGAATTGAACAGTTCGCCCAACACGCGACAGCCGCCCACCCGTCGATAGCTGCGGGTTTCCCGCCATTCATTATCGGTATAAAAAGCCCGTGCTTCGCAGTATGATTCGTGCGTGATAGGCGAGGTCTTTTTGTTAGAGGGGAATATCAGTGAAAATCGGTACGCCCTTGAGTCCCGGTGCCATCCGCGTAATGTTGCTCGGTGCGGGAGAGTTGGGGAAAGAGGTCATAATTGCCCTGCAGCGCCTGGGTGTGGAAGTGATCGCCGTGGATCGCTATCCCAATGCCCCCGGGCATCAAGTGGCCCATCGGGGATACGCGATTGACATAGCCGATGGCATGGCGATACGGTCACTGGTTGAACGGGAACGACCCCACCTCATCGTCCCTGAAATTGAGGCTATCGCCACCGATGCCTTGGCGGATATCGAGCGCGATGGTGTGGCGGAAGTCATCCCCACCGCCCGTGCAGCGCAGCTCACCATGAATCGCGAGGGAATCCGGCGCCTTGCCGCCGAGGAGCTGGAGTTGTTGACCTCCCGCTATGCCTTTGCAGAAAGCCTCAATGCATTGAGGGCGGCCATCGACGGGGTCATCGGCTATCCCTGCGTGGTCAAGCCGGTGATGTCCTCGTCCGGCAAGGGGCAATCGGTGGTGAACGATCCCGGCGAGGTGGCGGCAGCATGGGAATATGCCTTGGCCGGCGGACGTGTGGCCTTGGGTCGGGTGATCGTCGAAGAGAAGATCGAATTCGATTACGAGGTTACGCTGCTCACGGTGCGCGCGGTCGGCGCGTTGGGTAACGTGGAGACATTTTTCTGCGAGCCTATCGGTCATGTACAGGTTCAAGGCGATTACGTGGAGAGTTGGCAGCCACAGCCCATGAGCGCCATGGCCTTGGCGCGGGCGCGCGAAATGGCGGGATTGATCACGGCCAATCTGGGCGGACGCGGCATCTTCGGCGTGGAGTTTTTCGTCAAAGGCGATCGAGTATGGTTCAGCGAGGTGAGTCCCCGCCCCCACGACACCGGGATGGTGACCATGGCCAGCCAGGTACTGAGCGAATTTGAGCTGCATGCCCGCGCCATTTTGGGCCTGCCGGTGACGACCGCCATGCGCGCCCCCGGCGCCAGCGCGGTGATCTACGGGCGCTTGCAAGAGCCGGGCATCGCCTTCGAAGGCGTGGACGAGGCTTTGCGTATTCCGGGTGTGGATGTACGCTTGTTCGGCAAACCGGAATCCTTTACCAAGCGGCGCATGGGGGTGGTGGTGGCGCAAGGCGATGACGTGTCCCAGGCGCGGCAGCGGGCGCAAGAGGCGGTCGCCAAGATCCGTCCCGTTAGCGGCGGACCGTTTGACGGGTGAAAACGTCCGGTGAAGCTCGGCGGCGCCATCATCGGCGATGAACTGCTATTCGGCGAATGGCAAGCTCGCCTCTGAGAACTATTTGGCGTTGCGCGCCAAGCCTCGCCGGAAGTGCAAAGTGTCTTGGCGGTGCACGACCTCTTGGACTTTGGGGCGCTCCGCAAATTGCGCCAGGGTAATTCCCTTCAGGAAGCTATGGATTTGTTCGCTTAAATCGAACCACAGTTCGTGCGTGAGACAGCGTTGTCCGTTTTGACAATTCTCTTTGCCTTCACAGCGGGTGGTATCTATTTTTTCGCTTACCGCATTGATGATGTCTGCCACGGTGATCTGGTCGGCGGGCCGCGCCAAGCGATAACCTCCCCGCGGACCGCGAGTGCCGCTGATCAGGCCGTCCCGTCGCAAGCGTGCAAAGATCTGCTCAAGATAGGAGAGGGAAATGCTCTGGCAAACCGAAATATCGGCCAATGTCACCGGGCCGTATTTCTCGTGAATGGCCAAATCCATCATAGCGGTCACGGCATAGCGGCCTTTGGTTGATAGTTTCATGGTGATACCTTTTCAACGATTGACGAAAGGAGTGTCACGCCTTTTCTGACTAAAGTATTTTAGGTATATATTAGTTGAGAATATTTATCAACTTAGGATGGAGAGAACTTGTCGGGGCCGCTCAGGGGGTATATGAATAAGGTTTTAAAAATTAAGTCATTTATTTTTATACTGCGCTAACTGCGGGTTTTGCGGAGCAAGGCGTAGTGGTGGCGGTTTGCTGAAGGAGGGAAGGGATTCCCTTTTCCCCTTCCATTGCGCGGGGTGGATAGGGTGCGGCTGACAGGGCGATGGAACAGAGAGCGGCATGTTAGTGCCGCGTCTCAAAACGAATCCGAAACACCGAAAGTGGGCTTGAAGGCTGCAGTGAAATTGATAGTAAGGGCGTGCCCTCTTACAAGAAACGAAGAGACGTATTACCAGCCTTTGTTTTTTGGTCCGGCGTTTTCGTTGCGGGCCTCGCCCTTGTAGATCTTGATCGTGAGAAACACCATAAGTAGTACGGTGACAACCGATATCACCTCCACCATGATTTTCAATATAGACGGCACCACCGTTGGAATTTCCATGGCTCATCTCCCCAAAAAAATATTGATATTTGAATAATATCGCAATATGCATCTTAGCATTAACTTTTCCCGGAGAGGAAATGTCTTTGTTAAGACCGGAGGACGGCCGGGTGCCCATGATATTTTGGCATCTTAAGGGTGAATCGTTATGGTTTTGCCCAAGGGCTTGTTCAAAGGTTTTCTAGAGACTTTGGCTTGGTTTACAGGGGATCCAATAAGGCGGCGAGGCGGGTCGCCGCCTCATCAATACCGGTGGGTTCGGCCGGAACCCGTGGCGCCAGCGTCAACAAGGTTGCCAAGTCATTTGCGCAGTCACCTTGTTCCAGTTGGTCGCGACGGAGGGAAAGGCCGCGCCCGTGATGTTGTAGCCATTGCACCAGAAAGGGTTCTTCCGGCCAGTCAAGACGGGGCACATAGAGTACGGGCACGCCGTTGCAGGCGGCCTCGACAAAACTGCCGTAGCCGGGTTTGGTTATCAAGGCGTCCGCTGAGCGCAATACGTCGATAAAATTCATGGCCAATGCTTCGAAGGCGATGACGTCATGGCGCGGTGACGCCCATTCCGCCGGGACGATCCAATAGGTCTCGGGAAGCACGGGCCAGCGTGATGGATTGAGCTGTATCGGAATACCGCCCAGGGAGACCAATATCAATTTGGCGGAAGGAGACAGGCCCAGGCCTTGCAGGATTTCGCTGCGCCGGTTTTCGCCAAGGCGAGCGACGGGGCCGATGGCAACACGATTGTCGAGATCGGACATCGGCATGCTGGGGGCCGTTTGCAAGAAGGCGTGCGCACCGCGGTAAGCGGCCAGCATTTGATCCAGAATGGCCGCGGCGCCCGGCGAGTTTCCGCAGAAATGGCGGTAGATATCGGCCCAGTTTAGGCTGCACATGGCGATAGCTGGAATGTCCGCTTGCGCGGCCGCGGCAAGTATCCGATACGGTACGTTGGCCAGGACGGCATCCGGGGCATGGCCGCATAATAATCGCGCTTCCGCGGCGACCGATTGCTCCCAGTTGTGGTGATACTGTTGATAGGCTTGGGCGCTGGCCTCGCCATCCACCTCCAAGGCGTCCTTCATGAGCATGCCCACATCCGGCATCCGTGGGATGAGCTCGAACATGCCATCGAATCGGTTGATTAAAAAGCTGCGCGGAAGACCGGTATACAGCGTGACGCGCAGCGCCGGGATACGACGCCGCAGGGCGTTTACCACCGGCGCGGTTTGTGCCGCGTGGCCGAAGCCGTGGGCGGTGAGGGCGACGAGTAAATGAGGCATAACCGGTACGGAGTTTATATCAAAAGATTACTGTACCCACCGAAACCACAAGGGCAGCGTGAACAGACTCAACGCGGTGGACGCGGTGACTACCGTAGCATACAAACCCGTGTCCAAACCGTAGCGGTCGCATAACACCACGCCGAATACCATACTGGGCATGGCCGCCTCCAGTACCACAGCGGTACGCAATTCGCCGTGCAAGCCCAACAACGCCGCCGCGCCCCACACCAACAGCGGCATCACGAGCAATTGGACGGCGAGTACCGGCAGGACGATAGGCAGGCGCCGCAGTTGCCGAGTCTCCCAGGTCAGGGCCATGCCCAGGGCGATAAGCATCAGCGGCACGACGCCGTTGGCTAGGGTTTGCAGGAAGTCTTTCAGATCGGCGGGTAGCGGCACATCGGCGAGATTCAAGATAACCGCCGCCACCGCCGCCCACAACGGCGGCACCTTGAGCAGGGAGAAAAGGGGATTATCGCTTTCACCGCTGTTGCCGTGGAGTTGCGCGATGAGGATGCCGACGGTCAATAGCAAGGGTGTACAGGCAAACAGATCATATTGAATGGCGATGCTGCGCGCCCATGGTCCGAAGGTCTTTTCCAACACCGGGAGACCGAGATACGTGACATTGGGAAAGGCGGCGGCGAGAATCAGAGCGCCGACGATGGGCTTGGGAATCGAGGAACGGCGGAACAACGAGCTGGTCGCCAGCAGCGCGGCGATAACACCGCATGCCGCGACCAGGGCGATCTTGACGGTGTCCAGTCCGAGAGAGGTTTGCCACAGCACCACCAACACCAATGCCGGCAGCAGGAGGGTATATACCAATCCGGTGACGACGCGCCGCGCGGTATCGGCGTCCATGCCGGGCGGTTTGATAAATCGCCACAGTATGCCGCAGGCGATCAACGCGGCCATTTGCAGCAGGACTTGATTCATGGCATGGTCGAAGGGTGAGTGGTAAAGTTGTTGTCGTTCCGCCATTTTACCGGGTTGAGCGGTAAGGCGTAGTGAAATTATCAAGAGGGACAATCCCGTTGCGGCCTGCCCGCAATCCAGCCGCGACCGCGGGTATTTTCGTCGGGGTTTCCCATTCCCTATATAATCAGGGTCACGGTATTTATGTTCCCGCTGGCCCGGCTGGTGAAATTTTCTTAACTTCGGCTGAGACGTTCATGGCGGGAAGGAGAGCCCGATGGATGACAAGGTGACGAAATCAGATCAGGAATGGCGTCAGGAACTGACGGATGAACAGTTTTCCGTGTGTCGCCGCAAGGGAACCGAGGCGCCGTTTTCCGGCGATTATTGGGATTGCGACCAAGACGGCGTCTACCGCTGCGTGTGCTGCGGAGCGGCCCTGTTCGATTCCCACGACAAATTCGATTCGGGCACCGGTTGGCCGAGTTTCCAGCAACCGATGGCCGAGGAGCAGGTGACGACAGTCGTCGATACCAGTCATGGTATGCTCCGCACCGAGGTGGTCTGCCGTTCGTGCGGCGCCCACTTGGGACATGTGTTTAATGACGGGCCGCAACCTACCGGTCAACGTTTTTGCATCAATTCCGTCGCCTTGAAGCTTGAGCCCAAAAAATAGGCGGGCCGGTCTAGGCGATCGGAAGCAAATCGCGGAAGTCGCGCAACCCCGAGAACTCGCCGGTTTCGCGGGGCGGTCGGCGCGTGTCGGGCCGGCGCACCGCCAGCAGGTGCTTAATACCGTAATGCCGCGCGGCGCGCAGCACGGCGAGATTGTCATCGATCAGCAAGGTCCGTTCCGCGGCGAACGGTCGGCGACGGTGTAAATGTTCCCAAAACGCGGCCGCCTCTTTAGGGTGACCGATATCATGGGCGCTGACAATGGCATCGAGATGATCGCCGAGTCGGGTGCGTTCCAATTTTAAGGCCAGACTTTTCGGATGCGCGTTGGTGACCAGCGCGGTGCGCCGGCCCGCGGCGCGCAGGGCGTCGAGGAACTCGATGACATGGGGATGGATGGCGATGAGGTGCGCCGCCTCCTCTTTGAGCTTGGCGATATCAATTTTGAGTTCCCTCGACCAGTAATCCAGACAATACCAATCCAGACTGCCCTCGCGACGGCGAAAGAGGGGGTTGAGCACCGCCTTTGCGGTCACCACATCCAGTCCGCGGCTTTGCGAGTAACGCAGCGGTACTATTTCTTGCCAGAAGTGATTATCGTAATGGAGGTCCAGCAAGGTACCGTCCATATCCAGCAAGATATCTTGTATTTGACGCCAATCAATCATTTGGATTTGTACGCTGGCAGCCCGGGGAAGGTAGAGTATACTGGCGGCACATGAGCGCGGACCATCAGTTAGAGCGGAAGCATTCAACATGTCCAAGAAGCCGCGAATCCTCAGCGCCCAGACGGTGGCCCGAACTCGCCTCTTTCATGTGGAAGAAGTGGGGCTGGAGTTCACCAACGGAACCGTGGTGCATTATGAACGGCTCAATGCCTCTCCCCATGGAGCGGTATTGGTGGTGCCGATGCTGGATGAAGATACCGTTTTGCTGATTCGCGAATATGCCGCCGGCGTGCATCGCTACGAATTGGGCCTGCCCAAAGGGCTGATTGAATCCGCCGAGACGATCCTGGAGGCGGCCAACCGCGAATTGATGGAAGAAGTCGGGTACGGCGCCCGCGATCTGCGCCACTTCACCTCGTTTACCTTGGCGCCCGGTTATTTCGGCCATGTCACCCATGTGGTATTTGCCCGGGACCTCTATGCGCACCGCATGCCTGGCGACGAGCCGGAGGAGATCGAGGTGGTGCCGTGGCGCATGAGCGCGCTGCGGGATTTGGTGGCCCGGGAAGATTGCACCGAGGCACGCAGCATCGCTGCCCTGTATATGGTGCGCGATTTACTCTATGAAGAGCTGGGCAGGGGCCGCTAGATGTCTGATGTCAATAAACGGCATGGTTTGCTGGACTCCACGCTTAAGATAGCGCGTGCGGCGGGGCAAGAGATTCTGACGGTCTATGCCAGGGATTTCAGCGTAGAGCGCAAGGCGGATCGTTCACCGCTGACCGAGGCGGACATGGCCGCGCACCACATCATTATGGCGGGCCTGCGGGCGCTGACCCCCGGCGTGCCGATCCTTTCCGAAGAAGAGGCCGCCATTCCCTATGCGGAGCGACGCCGGTGGCAAAGCTATTGGCTGGTGGATCCCCTGGACGGTACCCGCGAATTCATCAAACGCAACGGCGAATTCACGGTCAATATCGCCCTCATAGAGGATCACCAAGCCGTGATGGGGGTTATCTATGTGCCGGTAAGCGGCGTCTGCTATTACGCCGCCCGCGGTGCGGGCGCCTACCGGGAGGAGCCGGGCGCCGTGTCGCAGACGATACGGGCGCGGTCCTGGCAGGGCGGTCATATCACCGTGGCGGGCAGCCGGTCGCATAATGACCAGCGTTTCGATCGCTTTCTCGCTCAATTCGACGACCATACCATTATCTCCATGGGCAGTTCCCTCAAGTCCTGTCTGGTGGCGGAGGGTCGGGCCGACATCTATGTGCGGCTGGGGCCCACCTCTGAATGGGATACGGCAGCGGCGCAATGCATCGTCGAAGAAGCGGGCGGACATTTGTTGGATACGAATATGCAGCCCTTGCGGTATAACACCAAAGATTCGCTATTGAATCCGTTCTTCATCGTCTGCGGCGCCGGGCGGCAGGATTGGGGTCGCTACCTGGTGCCGTGCCTGGACTAGGAATCCGCCGGCGCGGTTGCGGTGTGATGGACGCATTGAGAGGCGATTGATAAACTAGCCGCCCTGTCAGTTTGGACCGGTTATATTCAAGGAATGGTCCGTGATGAAACCGGTTTTTTGTCTGTTGGAAAGAGAGGTGGCCAGAGACGGAATCGAACCGCCGACACGGGGATTTTCAGTATGCATCGCGTTGCGTCTCGCGAGTTCTTTAAAGTTCTCAACTTTTTGTATGCATTCACTTTCGCGCTAATTCTAGCAGTTTGAGTGTTCGCTGTCTGTTGTAGACCGCGCCGCTGCCCGGACCAACAAATAAAGGTGGCATTCAAGAAAGAACGCGACGCGATGGGCCATTTTCTCGATGCTGCTGATGAGGATGCGCATATTTAAACTTAAGGCGGCGTGAATGAACTACCCAAGACCACTTACACCTAACAATGCGATCGCATTGGGCTCCGGCACGATGCAGTTCGTTCGGGTTCCTATCGCACGTCCTCAGTCGTTGCCCCACTTACGAAGTTTGTCCGGATCTATTTCGCTTTGCTCTTTCTTGGCCTGACGGTTTAGTTTAATTAAGTACAGAATAAAACCTATACTGATGAACAGAAATATCACCAAGCCAATTGGTGTAACCAATTTCATTTAGAACATCCCTCATGTCATATTATAGTACTGCCGTTCCTCCGCCATCCATAGGGATCTGATATCCATCGACTATAGGGGTTCGTTTAACGACATCAAAATTGTATCGAAGTGGCTGGATGCAACTCGCATGAGTAATGAATTCGCAATCATGTAACAATTGGCAATTGGAACAGTCCGCGACGGAGAGAACTGGGTAGGATACCGCAAAGAGAAAAAACCACACCTCACAACCATTAGTGTCGTTTTGGAGTCAATCAAATTATGGTCTTTATGCCATAAATGATGCACTGATCAAGATGACACTACAGGGCGAACGCTGGAAGGCAAATTGCCGTAGGGAACGACATGCAGACGATCTGGATATTTATTTCAGCATTCACTGGTGGAACTGCGAGTATCTACAGCAATCTCCGCCTGATCATAGCGACCAGGCGGGAGACGTTGCGGATTTCATGCAGTCGGGCTATTTACGCCGCTTCACGCTCTACCTGATAGGATGTAGTCTCTCGCGGATTACTTTCAGCTGCGAGCTTTGTGTCTAAAGGTAATAAACTAAAAGTTGGCTGCTTTTGGAATAATGCATAGATTGGATCCCATCCAATGATCGCGCTGATGACAATTGGTATTGCCATCAACGGTAGTAAGGCCATCCAGCCAACCTGGGTAGGTGCCACAATCAGTATTGATCCGATCAGCACGCCACCCACGAAGTAACGGACTAACTTATCTACATTCCCAATATTGGGGTGATGAAAATAGTGCAATTTAGCGGTGGTATTCATGATTGATTCTCCATTTCAGTAATCATGCAACAATCTCCGGAGGAGACGCTGCCTAAGGTGCTCAAGCGAGCAGGTTCAACCACGGTGCGCGTTATCGCATACAATAGCCGATCACAATTACATATCGGCCCCATCACCATTTGTCTATGAGTAAAGCAAATCATACAAGCCAAGCGAGTCTTGCATCGCGAGGTTTACGAAACGTTTCATTTCGCCAACTTCAAGTTTTTGAATGTGTGGCGAGATTAGGTAACTTTACCGCTGCTTCGCGTGAGCTCTTTATTACACAGCCCACGGTCTCCATGCAGATGAAGAAGCTCGAAGAGAGTTTGAATACACGACTCTTCGAGCAGATCGGACGGTAGATTCATCTCACTTATGAGGGTCGCGCGTTCCTTAAAACCCGTAGTGAGATATTCGCAAGCCTGACGCAGTTCGATGAACACATCTTAAACCGAATTGAGATGATAGGTGGACTGCTTACATTTGCAGGCGTGACCACTACGGAATACTTTGCTCCCGTTTTATTGGCGGTATTCAAGAAACTCTACCCGCAGGTGAATTTCGCATTGAGCATCTTAGATAGAGAAAATCTGTTCCGACGATTGCAGGAGAATCTTGATGACTTGTACTTAATCGACCAAGTCCCTAAAGATATAGAAGTCGAGACCATTCCGTTTATTAAGAACCCGTTAGTGATCGTCGCTTTACCGGATCATCCCCTCGCACAACGGAAAAATATTTCGATGGGGGTGCTCGAGAAGGAGATATTTCTGCTGCGAGAACAGACCTCTGGTACACGAATCGCGTTAAAAAGATTTCTGGATAGCCAGGCGACAACGTTATGTATCAGCATGGAATTGAGTAGTAACGAGGCGCTAAAACAAGCCGTAGCCAGCAATATGGGATTGTCCGTACTATCGAAGTATTGCGTCGCTCGCGAATGTGAGCGTGGGGAATTGGTAGAACTGAATGTAAAAGGATTTCCACTAATGGAACGTTGGTACATCGTTTATCCGAAGGACCGGCACATGCCACCAGCGGCGAGCGCCTTTTTGAGATTCCTGCAGGATGAGGGTCCCGGGGTGATAGAGAAAATTGCCCACGTGTAAAATGGCAAGGAAAGGCTTCATGTCAAATCTCAGCCTCTTCAAGTGCCTCATTCAGTAGACGGTGGACTGCAAATCCATCTTCCATGCGTAGCGCCAAGTCAAGGAGAGCGCGTGCGCGCTGAACCGTGAAACTACGGATCACCAACTTGATGGGTGCAATACTTCTGGGGCTCATGCTCAGGGCATCGACCCCCATCCCCAAAAGCAACAATGCTCCCGCAGGATCACCCGCCATTTCGCCGCATATGCTTACCGGTTTGCGTTGCCGATGTGCCCCATTAACGACGAGGTGGATTGCATTGAGGACAGCAGGATGCAGACTATCGTAGGGAGTCACTACCTGCGCGTTGTTTCTGTCCACGGCAAGCATGTATTGGGCAAGATCATTTGTCCCGACTGAGAGAAAATCCACGCGTTCTGCCAAAGCGGGGGCCAAAAAGACCGCAGCCGGTACTTCGATCATAGCGCCCACTCGAGGTTTATCCGCAGCCTGGCCTTCTTCCAATAGCTCCCGATAAGCGCGCGCCAATAACCCCAACGCCTCATCCAGTTCACCGACTCTGCTAATCATAGGAAACAGTATTTGCAGGTTTTTAATGCCTGCATTGGCTCGCAGCATGGCCCGTATCTGAATCAAAAAGATCTCTGGGTGATCAAGCGAGAATCGTATCCCGCGACAGCCCAGAGATGGGTTATCCTCATCTACAGGGAAATAGGGCAGGATCTTGTCACCGCCTACGTCGAGAGTGCGCAGAGAAACTAAGGTTGAGCTGAATGATTCCAGTACCTCGCGATAGATCCGATACTGCTCGTCCTCCAGCGGGAAAGCGTCTCGCAGCAGAAAATGATACTCAGTTCGATATAGACCGACGCCCTCGGCACCACTATCTTTTGCTACAAGCGTATCCGAGACAAGCCCGATATTCGCATACAATGGTAACCGTATACCGTCTGCTGTTTCGGCCGGCAAGTCACGGAGCGCAATCAATTGTTCTGATCGCGCCTGCTTTTCGCTAACACGTCGCTGGAAGGCTTCGAGTACGGTGCGTGACGGTTGAATGAAGATACGTCCCTGGTCACCATCAACCGCCATCTCACAACCATCTAACCATCTAATGGGGAGAGGCGCGAGGCACACAACGGCGGGGATACCCAAGGCACGCGCAAGGACCGCAGTGTGCGACAATGCTGAACCGTGCATACTGACGATCCCAACGAGGCGGTCAATGGGTACTGCAGCGATATCCGATATGCTCAGAGTATCGCCCACCAAGATGCACCGGTCCGGATACTGTCTTGATTCGTTGGATTCCGTATGGAGTTGGAGAAGGACGCGCTGGCCTATTTCGCGAATGTCTTCCGCACGTGCAGAAAGGTATGGATCCTCCATCTGTTTGAAGGACTGTGCATATTTGACGATGGTGTCCCGCCATGCCCCGGGTGCCCAGTGACCGCCGCGGATCCGCTCCAGTGTATCTGAAACTAAGCTTCCACCGCCCAGCAACATGACATAGGCATTGAATAATGCGCGCACCTCACTGGTCAGGGCAGTGGTTAAGCGATCGCTGCTGGCACGTAGGCCCTCATCAACGGCAGCAATCGCTCTCAGAAAGGCGATCTCTTCAGCGTCGATATCTTGGGTTGGCCGATCTGGAATAGACTCCAATTTGGCCAGTGGATAGAGCAAAGCGGCAGTGCCGATGGCCACGCCAGTAGACATCTGAATTCCCGAAATGCAGCTGTCGTCTTGCAATTCCCCATTCAACATTCTGCTGACTTCGTTGACTGCTGCAGCGTTGTGGATGGCTTTTGCCAGCTGCGCTGCAATCGTGACGAAAAAAGTCACCTCATCCTTATCAAATTGGTAATTTATTCTTTTCCAGGCCGTTAACACGCCCAACACTTGGTGATAGTGGATCAGCGGTATGCCGAGGAATGATTGAAAACGCTCCTCTCCAGTTTCAGAAGACGGGCGGTAGCGAGGATCATTCGCCAAATCCCTTACAACAACCAATTCCCTGCTTTCTCCGACCAGACCTAGAATACCTTCCTGCAGACCTACGCGGACCTTCCCTGTCGATGCCGGATTAAATCCATTGGATGCCATCAAGACATAGTCTTCCCTTTTCGCATCGGCGAGATATACAGCGCAAGCATCGACTGGCAGGGCTTCTTTGACTCGTGAAACAATAATGCTCAGAGCGTCATCCAGGTTAGATGCGGTGCTAACTTCTTGCACAATTTTACGCAATGTAACCAGCATCAATAGATTACCTCTAGTTATCAGATTATCGACATAACCGTTTGGATCAGAGACACTATCTACCATAGTGTCAGCATATAGGAGACGAATACTATGAAGGTTCCCGCGCGTAATTAACCGCTAAGAGCGCCGCCAATTGTTCACTCTCGTTTGCGATTTGGACGTCACATTAGGTTTTCATAAAATTGGTGACGATCCGTTATGGCGCTTGTCTTACACATCAATGAATTACAGATCTGTTACGACAGGGCAACACAAGCTCACAGTGTAGATCGATATACTCACCACTTTACGCGGATTACCACACAGCGCCGCGAACACGATGAGTACGACAGAACCGGCGATAGCAAGCACGGCTCCATCGAGATATGTTATAGCGTTTAACTTCTCCCCGTAACACATATGGCTGGCTGTATCCCTTTAGATCGTCCTACATGCTGGACTAGGTGAATAGGCGGATTATATTGACCTCGGTCTCAAGACGCATTCATGCCGCGGTAAAGAGGCTCTCGCAGCCGCTAGGTCTCGTCTCCCTAAACGCTGGCACAGCCACACACCAGACGGTCAATGGCACAGAAAACTGATATTCAATGCCTAATCACAGCTGAGCACTACCGCAATGCAGCCTAGCTATGCTCTCTAATATAGCCTTGGCGCGCTTCACCACACGAATGAGCGTCCCCGAAAGTTTACTTGCGCTTGAAACGAACAGAACCAATGGAGCGGCGTTGATTTACTGCATCGATCAGGAATCCCGCTGACAACCACGCATGTGCTTGAGATAGCGACTTCGACACAACTTGATTTCTCCACCACGCAGGATGTTTGGTTGAGGATTTTGGAAGGGGCGCGCCCAGGATCCGCTCAATTTCCGGAAATGAGAGGGTTACCTCTTGCACGTTCAAAGGTATTGCGTGGAGGTATTGTTCGAGCGGTTCATACTTTGCTGGCATTTTTCCTCCTGTACCTCTACATCAAAACAGGTAATAGACGGTCGCCGGAGTGACTGTACATATTTAACAATACGGGCGCCCGTAATGCCGCTCTGATTGTCTGATGTGCGATGAAAATGGTGCAACGGTGTCCATATACTAATGCTAATGACGCTTGATGGGATTCAAGTATAACGTAAGGATGCACTGGCGCGGTATAGGGCGTTACCTGTCCCTGTTTTGCCTGCAGCGACTCCACGAGATAGCGTCGCTACGCAATCGAATGATAGGCATTCATCTAAATACGAAGATAATTAGAAACATCACAAACCGGACATTAGCATTCATAGCCTAAATGGCAGGAATTGGCCGAACCCGGCCAAATCTTAACGGGCAGCCCTCGACCCGTTGCCGCCATTTTACTCATGCTTTCGAGTGTCAATGCGCGGTATTGAATTGACGCTAGTCCTCTAGAGGTACATCATTAGCTTGTGAAGCATTAAACTCTTTATCAGTTTATTTTGGTTAATTTCCCCTTATGTTTTACTCGTACCGTTTTCATTATGCTGCGTCCGAGAGCGGTATTAGAGGTCGCTCCGGGTTGAGAATTTGCATCCGACATAAAATAAACATATCTTCTTAAGAAGAACTAGAGTAGCGTGTTTCTTGGTAGCAGGTTTTTTCTAGCGGTTCCGGTAGTTCCTCGAAGTGTATTGAGCAGTGCCTCCGTAATTACTAAGCATTAATCTGCATTCTAATACATTTTTATTTATATATAGAGGTAACCAGAATGGCTACAGGCACAGTTAAGTGGTTTAATGATAGTAAGGGTTTTGGATTTATTGCCCCATCAGACGGCAGCGCTGACGTGTTCGTCCATCATAAAGCCATACAGGCTACTGGGTTCAAATCGCTGGCTGAGGGACAACAGGTGACTTATGGCACCGAGTCCGGTCCGAAAGGACTTAATGCGACCAACGTTGTTCCGCAACAAACAACCTAAGTAGTTCCATATTATGACTGAAGCCCTGCTATATGGCAGGGCTTTTTTTATACGGCGAGATAAGATAACTCACCTCTCTATTTTATTCGGGAAACGGGCAATGTTTATTGATATAATTACAGCGCTCATACTGTAACCTGAGCGAAGACCTATTTAGCCTTTCAAATACGAAGTTAGCATCCTTTGGCGCAGAATTGAGAACTCTGGAAGTGTTTCGCACTGTATCACCAGTGAACCTTGCCGATACTCTGACACCATCAAGTTCCCAAAGGGATACAGACGATAGTGGCCAGCGGGTCATTGCCGAAAACATTTAGCACAACCCGGAGAAACGTAGTTGCCCGATAATTCAAATCGCAGAAAGGAGATCGTGATTACTATCTAAAAAAATCACCGATCCCGGCTTCGTCAAGCGCCTCATTCAGTAGGTACCCACAGGAATACTTGCACTTCAAAAAACTCTTAGCTCAAATCCACCTCGACGTAGTGCTCCCGGTGGTCATCGACAAGGGGTATCATGCATTGCTGCCGCCCGGCACCATCTATATCAACTTCATACACCACAGCACCGTCTACTGATGCCCGGCTCACATGCTCCGCCGCTTCACCGATGCGCTTGACTGTAATGTGGTAGACCGTCTCGCGATAGCGGTAGTGGATTTTGTACGACTCCCAATGGGCCGGGATGCAGGGTGCAATGCGCAGATGGTCCACCTCCAGTAGTAGACCCAATAGTGTTTCCACGGTCAGCCGGTACATCCAGCCCGCCGCCCCGGTGTACCAGGTCCATCCGCCGCGGCCCGTGTGCGGCGGCGCGGCGTAAATATCCGCGCACATGACGTACGGCTCGACCTTATAGCGTTCGATCTCCTCCGGCTGACTGCCGTGATTGACGGGATTGAGCATGGCGAACAATTCCCACGCCCGTTCCCTGTCACCCAGCATGGCAAACGCCATCGTGACCCAAATCGCGGCATGGGTATACTGGCCACCGTTCTCGCGGACGCCGGGCACGTAGCCCTTGATATAACCGGGTTCAAGATCTGATTTATCGAAGGGCGGATCAAGCAATTGAATTAACCGGGCATCGCGCCTCACCAGGTGCTTGTCCACCGCCGCCATCGCCTGGCGGGCTCGCCCGGGATCGCCGCCGCCCGAGATGACCGCCCAACTCTGGCTGATGGAATCTATCTGGCATTCGGCATTGTCTGATGAGCCCAAGGGGGTGCCATCATCGAACCAGGCGCGCCGATACCAAGCACCGTCCCAGGCATGGGCCTCAATGTTGCTGCGCAACAGGACAGCCTGCCCAATGCAAACTTCGGCAAAGGCCATGTCGTCCCGGCCACGCGCCAGTTCTGCAAACTGTCGGAGATTTTCGTACAGGAACCATGCTAGCCAAACGCTCTCGCCCTTGCCGTCGCGACCGACGAGATTCATACCGTCGTTCCAGTCACCGCAGCCCATCAGCGGCAATTGATGTTCGCCATAGCGTAATCCATATTTGATTGACCGCGCGCAATGCTCATAAAGGCTCGCCGCTTCCGCCGAACGTTGCGGCTGATCGTAGTAAGCCTCCTCTTCCGGATTTAACTTGCGGCCCTCTAGAAAATGGACTGGCTCATCAAGTACTCCCGTATCGCCGGTCGCCAACACATAACGACAGGTTGCATACGGTAACCACAGATAGTCATCGGAGAAATGGGTGCGCACACCCTGGCCGTGGGGCGGATGCCACCAATGCTGCACGTCACCCAGAAGGAACTGGCGCTCGGCACAACGGATCAACTGTTCGCGGGCAAGCCACGGCGTGGTATGGATCAGCGCCATGGTATCCTGCAATTGATCGCGAAAACCGTAGGCACCGCCGGACTGATAATAGCCACTACGGCCCCACAGCCGGCACGACAGCGCCTGGTAGACCAGCCAGCCATTGGCCAACACGTCCAGCGCCGGATCGGGTGTTTCCACGTTCACGGCGCCCAGGGTGTGGTTCCAGAATTCCCACACTTCTTCCAATGCCTGGCGGGCGCCTGCCGTGCCGCTGAAGCGCTGGATGAAATGTTGCGCCTCGTCGCTGTTGCGGGCCGCGCCGAGGATAAACACGATCTCGCGCTCCTGACCGTCGGCCAATTCGATTTGGGTCTGGAGCGCGGCGCAGGGATCCAGCGCCGCACCGGTCTTGCCCGACAAACGCGTGCGGCGCATCGCCGCCGGGGTGGCCAGCGAGCCATTGCGGCCTATGAACTCAGTGCGGTTGCCGGTCATCGTGCGCACGCGCTTGCTGACCTGCGCAAACACCACCCGATTTGCGCATTCGCGGCCATAGGCATTACGGGCAAACAGCGCCCCGCTGTGGGGGTCTGTTTCGGTTACGATGTGCATTTGATTTGCGTGCCGCCACTCGCCGAGTACCAGCTCCCAATAGCCGGTCAATGACAAGCTGCGCGCACGTCCCGAATGATTGTGCAGTTTGACCACCACGAACTTCACCGGCGCGTCCATTGCGACGTAGGTAAACAATTCCGAGGCGATCCCGGTCTCGTCATGCTCGAACACGCTGTAACCGAATCCATGGCGGCACACATAGCCGGATTGACCGCAGGCGGGCAACGGTGTCGGCGACCAGAAGCTGCCGGTTTCCTCATCGCGGAGATAGAGCGCCTCGCCACTGCTGTCGCTGAGTGGATCATTGTGCCAGGGGGTCAGGCGGAACTCGTGGGCGTTTTCCACCCAAGTATAGGCACTGCCGCTCTCGCTGATGACGGTACCGATGTGCGGGCTGGCGATGACATTGGCCCAGGGCGCCGGTGTGCGCTGACCCGGTTCAAGCGTGACGACGTATTCGCGGCCGTCAGGCGTGAAGCCTCCCAGGCCGTTGCAGAAAATGCGATCGCGCGGCGCCAGCGTCAAGCCAGATTCAACGGCCGGTTCCGGTTCCGCTTGCAGCACGGGCACCAGACGCACCGGCATTCGCTCGACCTGCAGGCGGCGTTCCACCTGCTCGACCAGGGTCTCGGCGCTGTCGGTGAGCACGATACGGGCAACTGTCAGAAACAGCACCCGATCTTCCTCTGACAGATCCTCGGCGCGGCGCACGAACACGCCACCCGGCTTGTCTATTCTATGCGCCTCAGGTCCGGCGTTGATCAGCCCCATGATCCGGTCTTGCAGCACCGCCCGATAACCGGAAAAATCCTCGTTGAGGATCACCAAGTCCGCCATCAGACCCTTCATGCGCCAATAGGCATGGGCCTGCAAGACCTGCTTAACCAGGTCAATGCGGTTCAGGTCGCCGATGCGAATCAGCACGATCGGCAGATCGCCGGAGATGGCAAAGCGCCACAGTCCGGACTGACCGAGCTGGTTGCGGGCAATAACGCTGGGCACGGCGCGGTGCAAACCCGTACCATAAATGACTGAGCTGGCCAGGCGGCCATAGACCTGGGCATCAGCCTCGTTGGCGTTGAGGTGGCGCAGCACCTCCTGACTCTGGAACCAGGCCATTTCAAAGGCGCGCTCGACGAAGTGCCGATCACCATATTTCTCAAGCAAGGCCAACGCGGCCTCACGCGTGTCGGCGACACCGGAGATGATCTGAACGCTCGCCGATTCGTCAGCGGACAAGGTGAGGGTGCGGCGGATCGCCACAATGGGATCGAGCACCGGACCCTCCGCGTTCGATAAGCGGGATGGACTGTCCTGGTTATCCAGCGCCACCGGGTTGGCGGCGGTGCGACCCCGCCCGATGAATTGGGCGCGATCGGTCTCGTACGACGGCTCATCGGCTACCGCACCCGGAGCGGCCAGCAGGTGAAACATCCACGGCACCTGCTCCCCCGGTGTGCGCGGGCGCCGCGTGCAGAGAATACCCTGCTGTTCGGGCAGGATTTCGGTTTGCACGAATAGATTACTGAACGCGCGATGCGACAGGTCGGCATGCAATGGCGCCAATACCACCTCGGCGTAACTCGTCACTTCGATATGCCTGGTGCGGGACGACTGATTGGTAAGCGTGACGCGGCGGATTTCGACGTCGTCTTCCGGTGAAACGCAGATCTCGGTGTGCGCCTCGATTGCCTGATCGCGTCGCCGGTATTCGGCGCGTGCCTGTACGAATATGGCCTCGTAGTGATCGGCTTGGCGTCGTGTCGGTTGATATGTCGTCGACCAATAGTGTCCGCTGTCGTGGTCGCGCAAGTAAATGAAGGTGCCCCAGCCACCGGTCGTGGCATCTTCGCGCCAGCGGGTGATGGCCAGTTCGCGCCAGCGGCTGTAACCGCCGCCGGCATTGTTCGCCATGACGGCGTACCTGCCATTGGATAATAGGTGGACTTCCGGGATCGGCGTGTTTGGGTCGGTAAACACGCGCATGATCGCGCCGGGTTCCGCGGCGGTGGTGCGTGCCGCGGCGCTCACTTCGGCAGTGTGTGGATGCAAGGTAGCGCCCTGCTTCGGCACCCGTTCCTGCAACAATAATTGCGTCGCCCGCACCAACGGGTCAGACATAAAGCGCCGTTGCATCGGCCGGTCGAGCATGACATGCGCAAAAGCCAGCAGACTCATGCCTTGATGATGCGCCATGAAGGTCCGTACGGTGGCATGCTGCTTGCCGCGCGGCACGCGCGACGGCGTGTAATCAATCGCCTCGTAGAAACCATAGTCACCGAGAAAACCATCGGCGGCCAGTCGCTGCAGGTTACGGCACGCCTCACGCGGCAGCACGGTCAACGCCAGTGCACTGGCATAAGGCGCAATGACCAGGTCGTCGCCCAGCCCACGCTTGAAACCCAGCCCGGGCACGCCGAATGCCCGATATTGATAGATCTGATGCATATCGGTGGCGTTATAGCAGGACTCGGAAATGCCCCAGGGCACGGCGCGTTGGCGGCCGTATTCGATCTGGCGCGACACCGCGGCCTTGCAGGTCTGCTCCAGCAAGGTGTTGGGGTAACTCGGCATCATCAACTGCGGCATGAGGTACTCAAACATCGAGCCGCTCCACGAGATCAGGCTTACGTCGCCGCCATGACTGGTGAGCAGGCGGCCGAGCGCGAACCAGTGTTTCTGCGGCACCTGGCCCTGCGCAATGATTAGGAAACTGGCCAGGCGCGCCTCGGAGGCCAGCAGGTCGTAGCAGGCCGGGTCGCGGCGGCGTTCACCGACGTCGTAACCGATGCTCAACAGGTTGCGCGAGTTATCGTAGAGAAATTCAAAATCCATCGCCGCCAGCTCGCCGCAACGGTCCACCAGATCGTCAATGATCTTGAGCCGCCGCTCGGCAGCGGACGATAACGCACCCTTGCCGGCAACACGCATACCGGCCAGTGCCGACAGTGTCGGGATGGTGCTGAGATGCTGCGACTCGGTCACCAACGATCTCAGCTCATCGCCAAGTACCGACAGTTGCCGATCGAAGGCCTGCGCCCAGTAATACAATTCACCATCGATATCGATATCCGCGGGCAGCCATGCCATCAGCATCTCGTCACTGCGACGAATCTCGTCCAGCATGCCGATCGCGGCGGCCACAGTAGCGGGCGGTGTCTTTGATGTCAGAACAGGCCGTAATGTGTCCTGCAGAAAGCGGATCTTCTCCGCAAGATCCGGCACGGGCTGCGCAGGCAGGTGTTCGGCAAGCACCTGTAAGGTATCATGCAAGCCCTGAAAGGCGTTGAGTGACAACACCGGTTGGCCCTTCAGCTCGAGCAGCCCCGCTTGTAATGTGAGGAGACTGCCAGCCAGGTTGCCGCTGTCCACCGAAGAGACGTATTGCGGGCGCAATGGTTGCAGCGTGCGCGTGTCGTACCAGTTGTAAAAATGGCCTCGGTAGCGCTCCAGCTTTTCCATGGTCGCAAGGGTATTCTCGGTAAGGCGCAGCAATTCTCCGGCGCAGATGTAACCGAAATCATAGGCAGTCAGATTGGCCAGCAACGCCATGCCGATATTGGTGGGCGAAGTACGCGTAGCGAGGGCCGACGCGGGATATTCCTGAAAGTTGTCGGGCACCAGCCAGTTGTCTTCCGCGGCGACGAAGCGCGCGAAATAGCGCCAGGTGCGGCGGGCCGAGGTGCGCAGAAACGCGCGTTGCGCAACGTTCAAGTCCGGCGCTGGTGACACCAGCGGCAGGCTGATCCACCAGCCGACTATCGGCGACACCAACCACACCATCAATACCGGCGCCCAGAAGAACCATTCCACCGCGCGGGTCTGCCAAAGTATCCAAGTCAAAGACAGAGACAGCACCGGCGCGATCCACATCTCGACAAAAAAATCGACCAGCGTATGGCGTGTATTGCGGCGCGCATAGGCGCGCAGTTGCCAGAGCAATAGTCCGCGTCGCGTGAACAGCATGCGCACACCCGAGCGCAGGATCGCATCCAGACAAATCAGGGCGTCGTAGGGCAGCAGGGCCAGGCTTAGCAAGGCGAGCATAATAGGACGGCCCGCGGCTTTGCCGGTCAGGATCAGGTGCAGCAGCCAGTCACGTTCCGGAGTTTTGCGGATGAGCTCGATCACGGCGCCAAACAAGGTGGGCAGGACCACTGTTCCCACGACCAGTAGGGTCCAGAACCCTGCCGATCCCGGCGCCAACAGCCATCCGCCAACTAGCATGGCCAGTAACGACGGCGGTACCAGGCTGCGGCGCAGATTGTCGAACAGTTTCCATAGCGACAAGGCACTGAGCGAGTTGGGTTGACGCTTTGCCTTTGATCCATTTGATCCTGGCGGGCCGGGCACACGCGGCAGCAACCAGCCGGCAAGCTGCCAGTCGCCGCGTATCCAGCGGTGGCGCCGGCTGGCTTCGATGGCGTAGCTGGACGGATGTTCTTCAATGAGGTCGACGTCGGTCACCAGTGCCGAACGGGCATAACCGCTTTCGAGCAAGTCATGGCTGAGGATGAGATTCTCCGGAAAGCGTCCGTCGACGGCTTGGCGAAAGGTGTCCACATCATAGATGCCCTTGCCGATGAACGAGCCCTCGCCGAAGATATCCTGGTAGACATCCGAGACCTCACGCGTGTAGGGATCGATGCCTGCCTCACCTGCGAACAGTTTGGTAAAGCGTGACTGGCCGGCGCTGGGCAGGCTGATCGAGGCGCGCGGTTGCAGGATCGCGTAACCCTCGACAACGCGTTGCTTGGCGGTATCGTATACTGGCCGATTGAGCGGATGGGCGATGTTGCCGATGAGGGTACGTGCCGCGTCACGCGGCAGTTGCGTGTCGGTATCCAGGGTAATGACGTACTGGATCGAAGCAAGCATGGACTGATCTCCGACAATCTCCGAGAACGCCGTATGCGCCCCACCTCGCAGCAGGGCATTGAACTGCTCCAGTTTGCCGCGCTTGCGCTCATATCCCATCCACACCCGTTCGTAGGAGTTCCACACACGAGGTCTGTGAAACAGATAGAAGATGCACGGACGGTCATCGCGATAGGCCTCATTGAGCACCTGAACCGCTGCACGCGCATGGGCGATCAACACTTCATCGCCCGGCAGAGTGCGCTCGGGAGCGTCATGGAAATCCGTCAGCAAGGCAAAGAATAGATTGGGGTCACGATTGCCGAGATAGCGTATCTCCAGGGCTTCGAGCAAGGCATCGATCTCCTGCGCATCGCCCAGCAAGGCGGGAACCACCACCATGGTGCGGTGCATATCGGGAATACCCTGCGAAAAATCCAGGCGAGATAGCGCACGCGGCGGCAATAGCAGCGTGACCGACAGGTTGACCAGCGGGACGGCCAGCGCCGAAATGCCGATTAGCCCGGTGACGGCAAAAAAGACGTAACGCCAGTCACCAGGCTCGATCCCGCCGAAAGAGGAAAGCACGGCCCATGTCGCCAGGGCGGTGAGCAACAGGATGGGGCCGATGTACAGGAGCAGGCGGAAATGACGGCTAACTCGGCTCGCCCGTTCGTTCCACGACAAACGACAGCCGACTGCACGCTCCAGAGTCTGTCGTCCATCATCGATCAGGTAGTATCCGACATGCGCGCGGCGGTCGTTGATATCCAATCGCTCAGCAGCACCCTGCGCGAGGATAATGGTTTCGCGCGCCACCTCCGATTCATTGCGCGAACTGCTCCTCGCCACGTCTTCGATGACATGCCGATAGCGATCGCGGGTGGCGAAATCCTGGCCGGCGTACATCCCCGTCGGGTCTTCACGTAATGTCTGTTCGACGACACTCAGCGACTCGACGTAATTCCGCCAGTCCATGGCGCCGATGAAACGCAGACTACCGATGCTGTTGGCGATGGATATCTGGTTGGCCGCGGCCGTGCGTGCGGCCGCGGCCGACAACTGTGTGGCGGTCACGCCTTGTTCGAGTAGTTGTTGCTCGACCCAGGTTTGAACGAAGGCCATGGCGGGCCCCTGCGCCTGGAGTCTTGTATAAAATTCCTCCACGAACGGCGCGGTCAGAGGCACATCGGCATTGGCAAACTCGGCCAGCAGCTGGATGAGTTGTTTCGGTTTTCTTTCGGCGGCCCCGAGCATGCGATCCGCCCAGGTGATGGCCGCGACACGTTCCTCGCGCCGACGGGCAATATGCATCCCAACGCGACGCAGGTTTTCCAGCAGCGCCAACTGCAGCATGATCGGGAATGCCCACAGTTCTCCCAGCTTTAACGGTTCAGCGGTCTGGTAAGCGGCGACGAATTGGGTGGCGTTGTCGCTGTCGACGCGACCGTCCATGTGTGAGATCAACTCCAATGCCAGGTCATAGATGCGGGGGAACCCGGCGGACAAGCCATCAGCCAGTCGCGGCAACTGCCGGCTGTACCCACGCGGCAGATGCCGACGCGCCAGACCGATCTGCTGCTCGATCAGATAGAAATTGTCGAGCAACCAGGCCTCTGCCGGCACGATCCGTTGTCCTGGCGTGGCCGCGGCTGTCACAACGTCATACGCCGCCAGCAGAACGCGCGCATTGTCCGTCAGTCGTGGCAGCAACCTATCCGGCCCCGGACGCGCATCGATTTTATGCTGATCGGCCAACGTTATCGCGTGACGCTTCAGTTGCTCGATGCTAAACAGCTCCGCGCGCAGCAACTCAGTATCCCGGTCGTTTCGCAGCGCATTCCATGCGCGCGCCGAAAACCAAAACTCTTTGATAATTATTATGTTCTCCTCGCTCGAACTCGGGGTAGTAGTCAGCGTAGCACCGGCCTTATGACCAGTGTTTATCGAGAACTCTTACAACGTGCCTTCAGGCCGCCAGCCGGTTACTTATCGATCGCAAAATTCTTACGCTAGTTTAGCAGGTACGCTCATCAAGAATTCGCCATCACTCATCAGATCGTCGGTATTAGATGCCCTTGGGTGGATGGCGACATCTTCGATGGGAAGATCAAGCCCTTTGTCATTTTGCAAGTTTCAATTCGACCGCAGCCAATAATGCATACAGCGACGTGTCATCCGTGAAGCGAACAACACAAATACCCGACATCTTCTCAATATGACTAAATTCGCCGGAATTATGCCTAAAGTGTGATCAAACAATGCCGGTCTAACGAACCGGCGTGTTGGGTCAGAATACCATCATGAAGTAGGTGAGGATTGGCAGTGACGACATAAGCGGAGCCGTCTGGGACGGTGCCACATTCAACAGGGCACTGCTTCATACAGAGAATCGACAAATTACGTGGGCAACGGAGCACATGCTTATCTTCCTGGGATCAAGCATCCCCCGGTCGCCGCAGGATCACCCGGTACGCATCCATCCCGCGGCTGAGAAAGGCGTAAGCCGAGCCCCAAAGATAGAGGCGGAAACGACGGTAGAGCATCTCGCCCCAGCGGCTGATGATCTCATCCCGGGCGGCTTCAAGGTTCTCGGCCCACGCCTTGCAGGTCAGGTAGTAGCTGTGACGATCGTTGTGAACCGCCATAACTTCCAGCGGCGTTTTTGCCACGGCGGTTAGGAACTCGTGCAGGCAGAAGTAGGAATGGTCGCCCGGAAAGATATAGCGGGAGACGAAGGTGGGTTTGGAGTACTTCTCCCGGAAGGCGCTGGCGTCAAGGTACACCCGTCCACCCGGTTTCAGTAATCGCTGAAACTGCCTCAGCACGGCCGGATAATCGGGAAGGTGCTCCATTACTCCCAAAATGACGATGGCATCATAAGGTCCCGGCGCGGTGTACTCCAAAAAATCCCGGTTCACCACCCAACAGGGAAGTTGTAGCCGCTGAATCAAATCCGTCAAAAATGCTTCTGAGTGGCTCGATATCGTCAGCGAGGTAACCTCTATGCCGCGCCGCCCGGCGTGCTCGGTGAAGGCACCCCAACCACCACCGACATCCAGGACGCGATCTCCCGGCTTGAGCTGGCAGGAATCGATAGCAAAATCCAGCTTGCGGTGCTGGGCCGCCTCCAGCGTTTCATCATCGCGCTCGAACACCGCCTGTGAATAGCAGCGCGTCGGATCCATAAACGTGAGATAGAACGCGTTGTCATAGTCATAGTGGCTGGCAATCGCCTGCCGGTCCGTTCGCACCCGGCCGATAAATAGCGGTGCTATTCGTCGCCATAGCAGATGCAGGGGATGATGGTCGCTCAACACGCCTCGGAGACTGACGAACCCCAGCATATCCCCAATCACATCCAGGCTGCCGGCCATGTACGCCTCGCAAATCTTGAGCTCATCCAGTCCGCTGAGAGCGGCCAATCCGTCGCGATCCTTGACGAGGACCTTGACGGCGGGTTCACCTTTGCCAAAGCGATAGCTGTGATCTCCCCATAAGCGGACCTCAAAAGGGATTTTTATCTGATCGGCTACGCGCTTCTGTATCAGACTAAATATTCTGTCATAGCGCGTTAGCCAGGCAGCTTCAACAAATTGACCCATCGAGCGTTCCCCCACCCCCCCTGAAACAATCAAAGATCCTCACCCTCCCGGTGTAAGGCATAAATCCGATCTTATCAGTTGAGGATTTGCGCGGCAGCTAGTTTACATCATACGCACTCAGCAGCCCCGTTGTATTTATCGGCGTCCGCGAGAAAGACCTAGGAATGCTATCCTTGCACATTAAAATTGTTACTGCGTCCGGTAGCCGGCGAAATGAGCAATAATTCATCCCTGACTCTGTACATCATAGGATCTAATGATTTTTTCAAGCTATTTTTATATAATTGATAATTAATGCGTATCTGATGTATTAATGTGTTGGCGCCACAGCTGGAACCATCAACCGGAAGTTGGCGGTCGTCTCACGTATTTGACCACCGAGCAGGCCAAGTGTTTGATTGAGTGTGTCAAAGAAGACCAGAACCCGCACATTTACCCCTTCATTATAATAGGGCTAGAATCCTCCATGTGCCGCACGGAAATTCTGAGTATCCGGCGAGAGCATGTAGATCTGCAGCGACGCATTATTCACATTCCTAAGGCAAAGGCAGGTTCGCGTGAGCAACCGATAACGGCTCATTTGGCTGAGGTTCTCAGCGGCTATTTAGCTGCGCTGCCGACGGGCACGCCGTGGTTGTTTATATCGCCTTCCGCGAAGGAGGGTTACACAGTGGACATTCGCAAACCATTCACGCGAATTGTGCTCGCTGCGGGTCTTGATCCCTCTCGAGTTGTCCGGCACACTTTGCGCCACACGGCGATCACTCAGCTAGTTAAATCTGCCGTCGATCTTCCAACCGTGAAGCGAATTTCCGGTCACAAAACGCTGGCTAGGGTTGAGCGGTATTCCCATGCAAATGGGTCGCATATCGAGTCAGCCATGGATAAACTGGAAAGCCGATTGAAGTTAAAGGCATGAAGGGAGTACAAGCCCAATTTGTTTGGCTTATTTACACAGGAATTACACAAACACAAAGGGCAATAAATGAGATTCTCAGGTATCTTATTGATTCGATTGGTGGCCAGGGACGGAATCGAACCGCCGACACGGGGATTTTCAGTCCCCTGCTCTACCAACTGAGCTACCTGGCCGCGAAGGAAGGCGTATTAAAGCGGCTGCGTGGTCACGAGTCAAGGTGTCTTTGCGCAGTGTAGGTTCGTTCAGCATCCGGGTGCAACAATCCATGACAAATCCCCCAGATTGGCATGACGGATCAAGTATCCGCCGTAAACTCATCGGCCTGTTGAGCCTTTTTTTGGTTGCGGGAACACCGGCGGGAATTGCCAAAACACCCAGTGCGCCATTGCCGCAACAGTATGGTCGCGCCTGCGCGGCCTGTCATAAGCCGTCGGGCGCACTCGTCATGCAAGTGCAGTCGGGCAAAGACTGCCACCGCTGCCATAGCGATCAATCTCAAGATGCAGTTCAAACGCCCGACCGCCCGCAGACGGCGGCGGTGCAATCCATTCCGACGAGCGATTCGTCCTTGCAGCCGGGCATGAGATTTCCCATGTATTATCCCAAAAGTCGCTTAGGGGATGCGCCCAACGAGATGATATTGATACCGGCCGGGAAATTCATCATGGGCACCGATGAACGCCTCCCCGACGAGGGGCCGCAGCATACCGTGACCTTGAAGTCTTATTGGATCGATAAGTATGAAGTTACCAATGCCCAGTACAAGAAGTTTATCGACGCCACCGGGCGTCGTTCCCCCGATCATTTCAGCAATCGCACCTATCCGGAGGGCAAGGCCGATCATCCGGTGACCTTCGTGACCTGGTACGACGCCCGCGATTACTGCGGCTGGGCCGGCAAACGCCTGCCCAGCGACGCGGAATGGGAGAAGGCCGCGCGCGGCACCGACGGCCGCATGTTTCCCTGGGGAGCCGGGTTTGACGTCGACAAGGCCAATACCCCGCAACGCTGGGCCAAGATGGGCATCACCGGCGATACCACGCCGGTGGGATCCTTCGAGGGCGGCAAGAGTCCCTACGGACTCTATGATATGTCCGGCAACGTATGGGAATGGACCTCATCGTGGTATGTGGCCTATCCCGGCAATAAACACCCCAGCGAAAATTACGGCGAGAAGTATAAGCAGCTCAAAGGCGGCTCATGGTGGGATTGTTCCTTTTATAAATGCGGTATCTCCGCGCCGGTGTTCAACCGCAGCTTCTTCGACTTAAAAGTGAAAAACGAAAGCTTCGGATTTCGCTGTGCCAAGGATGCCGGTTGAGATGAAGCCGTTGCATGCGGCGGACATACGCAAATCTCATCGTGGGTATCGGCTCATCGCCGCTGCGTGCCTGATTTTTTTATTGGCGGCGTGCAGCGGCAAGGACGGCAACTCGCAGGCGCGGACGGCGACCCACCGCGCCACCGACAATGCGGAGATGGTGCTCGTTCCCGCCGGATCGTTCATCATGGGCAGCGACAAGGTCGACAGCGCCGGATTGAAACAGGAATACGGGCTGGTCGATCCGCTGTTTTTAAACGAGCATCCCCGCCGTACGGTGTCATTGGGCGCTTATCTCATCGATAAGTACGAAGTGACCGCCGGCCGGTACAAAGTATTCGTTAACGCGATGAAGACGCTAACCAGGGCGCAGGGGGGAGATTATCTGGAACCGCCGTTATGGATCCAAAACGGCTATAACGTCAGCGATGATAAATTGCGCGGCATGGACGTCGAGATGCTGCGTATGGTAGCCACCCGTTATTTCAAGCTGGACATGGATACCGCCAAGATGACCAAGGAGGCGTTGCTCGCCGAGTTGTTCAAGATTCAGCGCCATCGCGATACCTTGCCGGTCACCGAAGTCAATTGGTACGACGCCTTCAGCTATTGCCAGTGGGCCGGCAAACGCCTGCCCAGCGAAGCGGAATGGGAAAAGGCCGCGCGCGGCAGCGACGGCCGGGAATTCCCCTGGGGCAATGACTGGGACGCGAGCAAGACCAATACCGGTGAAACGCAGAATGACGAAGCGGTTGTGCCGGTCGGCTCAATGCCCGCCGACAAGTCTCCCTACGGCGTCTATGATATGGCGGGTAATGTTTCGGAATGGGTGAACGATTGGTTCCAGGCATATCCCGGTTCCGATTATCAACATCCCGCCTACGGCAAGATTCACAAGGTCGTGCGCGGCGGCGGCTCCGGGGTGGGACACTACGCCTTGAGCATCTTTTATCGCGGCGCACGCCGCAACCATGCCGATCCTACCTTGAGCGGCACCGACGTAGGTTTTCGTTGCGCGCAGGATGCTCCCCGCTGAGATTCTCGGCGCCTGGCGCGGGCGGGCGGCGAAAATCGCCGCTTACGTATAAACTGCATTTCTGGGCCGCCATCGCCGCGATGTCGGTGATTAAGTCCGCGGCGCATCATTTTTATGGGATATGGATGACGCGAGAAAATATGGAGCTTAAAGACGGATCGTCCCCTCGTCACGCCTTGGGCGGGACATAACCTTCGGGCGGCGCCGAGCCTTCGCCGAAGAAAAATTTCTCCATTTCACCTTCCAGAAACTTGCGCGCCTTGGGATCGAGGGGCGATATACGGTTTTCGTTGATCAACATGGTCTGATGTTTTAGCCATGTCTGCCAGGCTTCCTTGGAAACATTCTCGAAAATACGTTTGCCGAGTCCGCCGGGATAGGGCGGTAGGGCGAGACCTTCCGCTTCGCGGCCGAGTTTGATACATTTAACCATGCGTGCCATCGTTGTGCTCCTTGGAGGCCTGTTTCGGTTTTTTCGGTTTATGCGGCGGAATGAAACTCGCCATAACTATCTCCCGTCTCTTTCCGCGAAGACGCCCGCCGCCAGGATGAAGGGCGAACGCCGTAAATTCATGCAAGCATCGACAACAGACTTTTCACCGGCGCGGCTAATCCCAGCGGTTGCGGCGCGTTGAGATTGTACCAAACGGCCTCCGTGCCCTCCATGAGCGAGACCGGGTGCTCGTCGAGTCGCAGCAGCACGGGATGAATGTCCAGATGAAAATGGCTGAAGCTGTGACGCAACGGCGGCCAGCGGGCCTCCTCGCGGACGCCGGTTCCCAGCCGCCGGTGGCACCAGCTCATAATATCATCCCCGGTTGCGCACTCCGGCGGGCTCCACAAGCCGCCCCAAATGCCCGAGGGCGGGCGCTTCACCAATAGGATGGCTGCGTCGGCATTTCGCACCAGCAACAAATGCGTGCTCCGTACCGGCAGCGCCCCATGCGGTTTGGGCGTGGGGAGTTCCTTCATACGATTTTGCCGATAAGCGAGGCATTGTGCTTGTACGGGACAGCGTTCACACCGGGGTTGACCGCGGGTACACAGTGTGGCGCCCAGATCCATGATCGCTTGGGTATAGTGGGCGACACGCCGGGTTGGGGTGAGTTGACGGGACACATCCCACAGAAGATTTTCGATTCGCTTGTTACCGGGCCAGCCCTCGATGGCGTGATAGCGGGTAAGCACGCGTTTCACGTTGCCGTCCAGGATGGGATGGGTCTGTCCCGCCGCCAGCGCCAGGACGGCCCCCGCCGTGGAACGGCCGATGCCGGGCAATTGCATGACCGCCGCGATGTCCAATGGAAATACGCCATGGTGGCGGTCGCGGATCCGTTGTGCCGACGTATGCATGTTGCGGGCGCGGGCGTAATAGCCGAGACCGCTCCAGTGGTGCAATACCGCGTCCAGCGGGGCGTCCGCGAGGCCGGCGACATCGGGGAAACGCGCCAGGAAACGTCGATAGTAGGGGATGACGGTAGCGACTTGCGTCTGCTGCAACATGATCTCCGACACCCACACGCGATACGGCGTGGGATCCTGTTGCCAAGGCAGGTCCTTGCGGCCGTGGTTGTCCCACCACGCCAACAGCCGTTTGCTGAATGATGGCGGCAACGTTTTCGGCATCTATTTGAGTAGATTCTTCAGTTTGTTTTTCAGCTTTTGTTGCAGCTTTTGTTTTTCCTTATCGAGGCGCGCCTTGGCCTTTTGTTTGAGCATCTCGTCGAGATCGGTCGTGAATTTCGGCGCGCTGAGGGTACCTTCCACCCGGATGGGAATCGCGGTGTCTTTATACTGCCCCAATTGCTTGGCCAGTTGCCCGGCGGGTACGGCATCGAGGCGCAACGCCAAGGCGTCATCGACCAGGTTCACCGTGCCGCGCCCCTTCACGTTCAGTTGCGCCGAGTTGAGCGTCAGGTCTTTGGTCTCGATCAGGCCGTTGCTGACCGTGGCGGTGGCGGCGAACTTTGAAAATACGGTTTGATCGAGCCTGCCGGCATCGATGCCCAGGCCCTGGATGTACTTTAGGTAATCCTTTTGGAGCAGCTTGATGAGATTGACGCCGTTGACGTGTCCGTTCTGAAATGAAAAGCCGAGTACGCCGTTGAGGGTTGGTTTGAGCGACTCGGGGCTGAGGCCGGCGCCGCTCAGTTTTAGATGGAGATTGCCGGTGCCGGCGACCAGATCTTTTTCCAGCAAATCTCTCGTCAAGGGGCCGATCTCAATGCCGCTCAGGGACTCGTTGATGGAAACCCGCGCCGACTTGCCGCGGGCATCGAGCTGGAGATCGCCGCGATAATCGCCGCCGTAGAGATGGGCCGTCAGGGGTGTGGCGCGGATCATCCCCGTCTTGGCGCTGAGGCCCAGCTTGATATCGCTCACGGTCAGTTTGGCAATCTTGAGTTTGCCGATGCCGATATCGCCTTCCACGTCCAGGGCGCGCAAGGTCTCCAGCGGCAATTCAGCGGCACCCGCGCCGACGGCGGCGGCGGGAGTGGCCACCTTGGCGTTCCCCGCCGTCGGCGGCGGCAGATATCGATCGGCGTTGATATCGTCCATGGCAAGCTGGAAGCGATAGGCGGGGCGAGCGAAATTTTTAATCGTTGCCTTGCCGGTGATCTGCGTTTGGTCCACCTTGGCTTGCAACTTGGTGAGTTCCGCGTCCGTTGCCGAGGCGGTGAATTCCACGGTGGCAGCGACTGCGCTGAGGGCTTGTTTGTTCGCGGTAGCGAGCGGCGCGCCGCGGAAGCGGCCGAGCAGTTCGCGCGCGTCAAAACTGGCAACGCTAAGCTCGCCCGTGAAACGCGGCGCTTCGAGCAAGTGCTGAGCTTGGATCCGGCCGTTGATCTGGAGATTCCATGCCGCGAGGCTGAGTGGTTCTACCGCCAGTGTTCCTTTCTGAAGATTCACGATCACATCGGCGTTGAGCGCAGCATCCAACTGTTTGCCGGGCAGCTTGTCGCCGCGCAACGCAACAAGCAACTGCAAACCCTTTAACCGGTAATCCTTGGCGGCGAGGTTGAGCACGGCATCGCTGCTCAGGGTTAACTTGAGGTCATCCGCCGGGAGGCCTCGACCATGGGCTTGGGCGGTCACTTTCAATCCCTTCAGTTGCAGTGACGGCGTCTCGAAATTATACAACGCCTGGGTGTTCACCCCGAGGTGCGCGCCGAGGGCGGGCGCAGTGCTCATAATATCGGTGTCCAGTTCCAGGGTGACGGGGGCATGGGGCGCAATCGACCCGGTATGCAGAGCCAGTTTGCTCAATTCATAGTGGGTTTTATTTTGCAGGTCGTCCCAAATAATCGTGGCGTCCTTAACCTTGACGCCGCCGATGGCGAAGGTGGTCGCCGTCACGGCCGCGGTGCTTTTGCTCGCGGCGGCGGGCGATGCGGAAGATTGCCGGTTTTTTCCGGACGTCAGGTCGTCCCAATTGGTCTTTCCCGCTGCATTGCGTATCAGGTGCAGGTAGAGGCCGTCGAGGGTGACGGTATCGACTTCCACGTCTTTCCTGAGCAAGGGCAGCAGCTTGACTTTTACGGCCGCACCTTCGATCTTGGCGAAGGCTTCCTTGCCGAAGCCGGGGGCATTGCCGAGGCTCATGGCGCCGGTTTCCACCCCCAGCCAGGGAAATAAGGAGAGCTGCAGATCGCCTTGAACAAGGAGTTCGCGCCCGGTAGCCTTTTCTACCGCCGCGGCGATTTCAGGCTTGAATTTATTAGGGTCGAAAACCAGGAGGACAACGATGATCGCGGCGATAAACAAGACCGCAACGCCGCCCAGGGTCCATAGCGTCATCTTCAAGAATCGTTTCATCTGCTTCCCTGGTAGTTGCCAATAGCCTGAGAATGAATATCATACCGTGACGGCGGGGCGTCGCCTAATAACGCGGTGAACCGTGGAGCTGAGAAGGGTCGCCGTGGCGCGGCTGCCGGTTGGAAAGTTTGGAGGCTCGCTTCTTATTATGACAACGATGGTAACTCGTCCTATCCTCGTCAAGAGTGGTGACGCCGTCAATGACGGTGTCTTGCATCTGCAGGCCTTCAACGACCGGGAGCGCAAGATCCGCGCCGCGAAAATATGGGGGTTGATGTGGCTGTTCGCCGTATTGTCGCTGCCTATCATCATCGCGCACTTCGTGCTGGTGCCCGGTTTCCTGATCGCGGGACCGGTGATGGCCTATAAGCGTTATCGCGTCTTGGCGGTACCCGATCACGTCAGCGGCAACTGCCCCGCCGGAAAGGAAGATTTCACACTGCAACTGGAGCCCACCGATCGTCTGCCGATGTGGACCCATTGCCCTGCTTGCGATGCCTCCTTGCACTTGATGGAAAAAGAACAGTCTTCTCTACCTTAGCCGGGGAAGCCCAGCGCCGGTCAACACGGAATTATTTTATGCGCGCCACTTTTGCCTTTATTATCCTGAGTGTTATGGCGCTGTCCGCGGTTATCGCCTTGGTTCTGATGCTCTATATGTTGGGCATTATCGGCAATTGATCGCGGGCGCCGTCTTAGCTTGCTTTGTAGCCGCTGTAGTGTGATTATTTTACAAATACTCTCATTAGCAATACTTTAAACAGAGAAAGCAAGGTGGAAATTGTGAGTGACTATTGTGTGGTGACCGTTGACAGCAGCCGGGCCCGGTTCTTTATCCTGGCGCCGGCAAGCCAGCCCGAAGTGGAGTCGGGACCGGCCTTGGTGGAACAGGGCGAAGACCTGATCAATGCGGAGACGCAGCTCCCCGGGCGGGAACTGTGGAGCGACACGGCGGCGGGCGGCGAAAACCATACCTTCGACGATCATCGCGATAAGCATGCCGATGAATTCAAGCGCCGTTTTGCTAAGTTGGTGGCGGGGCAGGCGGTAAAGCTCGCCGGACGCACTAAAGCGAAGACGCTGGTGGTGGTGGCAGAAAAACAGATGCTCGGTTTTCTGCGCAATGAAATGCACCTCTCGCCGAAGGCGGAATTTACAGTGCGCGAATTCGCCAAGGACTTGAGCCGTCTGTCGCCGCAGGATTTGCAAAGTCATTTGGCGGCCGAGGGTCTGGTGCCGTCGCGCCAGCGCCGGTCGTAAACCGCGACCGTCGCGTCGGCTGCTTGTTTATTAGGGTAAGATTGTGCGGAGAAGGTGGAGCGGGTGATGGGAATCGAACCCACGCTAGTAGCTTGGGAAGCTACAGTTCTACCATTGAACTACACCCGCAAATTCGCAGAGTCCCAATAGTTTACAACCGCTGGGGTTGAACAGTCGAGCCAAACTGGTATGACTTCCGCTACGACTCGGAATGTGGGTCGACAGCTAGTATTTGGTAATAGAAAACAATAAGCCCAGCTCATTTGGACCGTCCTCTTATTGGTAGGGTAGGGATTTTTTTAACGGAATTGTAGTCTAACCCTTGGATCATAATTATCAAAAGCGTATCATGAAATTATAGTAGTCGCGACGTAGCTAATCAGGGGTGTCCAAATGTCGTATCAGAGGGGTGTTTTAATCCTAAGCTTGGCTCTCGTACTTTTGGGTATGGGCGTCACAGTTGGATGCCGTGCTGACGGGGTAACTGCGCCGCGAGCAGTATTTGGGTCCCAGAACGCCACCCTCCTTCTGTGCGCCGTGGACTTCTCCCCATGCATTTCCGCCGTCCCGTCTTCTCAGAGGACCGCGCACAATGCCGGACGGCAGGGTAGCATCGAAGTCCGTCCGCTACAACTTGCGTCTGGCGGGCGTGGCGCGAATGCTGGATGGCAAACCTCGGGCAAGTCTGCGTCCGGCAGAGAGGTTAATTTCAGCGTGGCTTCCTCGGGAGCGGATACAGATGCCAATGGAAGGTTCGCGCTCAATGTGACGCTGGATAGTCACTATCACGGCGCCATTTACAACAGCCAGGATCCTTTCGAGCCCATGCAGGTTTCCCTTAACTACGTCCGTGCCTGGTAGTAGCGACCCGCTAACGTAATTGCGGGCATAGTGTTCTAGTTTCTTCCGTGCTTATTCGGTTGTATCCCATAGCCATGACCGGTTGTGTGTTGAGCATCTGCATTTCACCGAAGCAGCCGTGACTATGGACTGTTGCCACTCATCTATATTGATTAGCGTTCATAGCCCGGTAGGGCGTAATAACCGAAGGGCATTACGCCCTACTGCACAGTGCGCCGAGGACTTCTCCCCATGCATTTCCGCCGTCCCGTTACGGTAACCTACTCATGGACCTGACGGAAATTAGCGTTTATTCTTCTTATAAATCCTGTGGGATGGATCGGTGTAACCGGCAAAGGGAGGGCGTAAACAATGAAGAAGATTCTTCTTATTAATCCGGCCTACAGCGAGAGTCTCCACTCGAACATCAAGGTGCTGACGATTCCCCCTCTGAACCTGGCGATGATCGCGCGTTATACGCCGGAACACTACGACGTAGAGATCGTCGACGAGGCGGTTGAGCATCTCGACATCGAGGCGCCGGCCGATCTGGTCGGCATCACCTGCATGACGCCGCTCGCGCCTCGCGCCTACGAGATAGCGCAGAGCTTCCGCACGCGCGGCGTGCCGGTAGTCATGGGCGGTATTCATGTATCCTATATGACGGACGAGGCCCTGCGCTATGCCGACGCGGTCGTGGCGGGCGAGGGCGAGAACTTGTGGCCGCGGTTGTTGCAGGATTTTGAACAGGGGCGAATGCAGAAGGTATATCGCAGCTGCGATCAGCCTGAAATCGAGAATCTGCGGGCGCCGCGAAGGGACCTGCTGCGCGGTAAGTATTTCGTGGAGACCGTGCAGACCGGCCGCGGCTGTCCGATCAACTGCAACTTCTGCTCGGTCACGGCATTCAACGGGCCGCGTTACCGCCTGCGCGATATCGACAACGTGATTAGCGAGATCCATGGGATCAAGTCGAAGCGCATTTTCATCGTCGATGACAATATCGTCGGCGCCGGCATGAAGTACATCCGGCGCACCAAGGAGCTGTTCGATCGTCTGCGGGAGTGCGGCAAGGAGTGGGGAGGGCAGACCTGCCTCAACATCGTGGAGCACGAGGACGTACTCAAATCGGCGGCGCGCAGCGGCTGCAAGGGCTTCCTGATCGGCTTTGAATCGCTTGACGCCGAGACGATCGGCGCCTTCCACAAGCCGGTCAACCTGCGGGCCAATACCCGCAACTTCCGGGACGCCATCAAGAAGATACACGATCACGGCATCGCCATCGTCGGTTGCTTTATCTTCGGCGCCGATACCCAGGGCAAAGATGCGTTTCGGCGCACCGTGGATTTCGTCCTGGAGAACGAGATCGACGCCGTGCAGATGACGCTCGAGACGCCGCTGCCCGGCACGGCGTTCTATCGGCAGATGGTCGACGAGCAGCGCCTGCTGCTTACCAATTACCCACAAGACTGGAAACACTACAACATCGTAGAACCGGTGTTCCGCATGAAGGGCATGACCCCGAGCGAGGCCTATGAGGGCCTATTGAATGCGTATAGCGAGGTATCGTCATTCAAAACCTCTTTGCTGCGCGGTCTGCGGACATTCAGGAAAACGCGCAGTCTATTCAGCACGGGTATCTCCTTCTCCTGGAACTATCACGCTTATAAGACGATCAGGAATACCCCGACGCCGCTGGCGGCTTTGGATGAGGCAAATCGCTTGCCCGTGACTGCTTGATCCCGCCGCGGCAAGGTGTACCGGCATGGGATTGGTAGGCTCGCCGTTACCGGTGGCACCGGCCCGGACAAATCCCGCGCTACCGGGGCGTAAAGCAACACTCCCGAACGGCCTGTGCGCCAATAGGCGCTGAGTATCGCCTCGCCGCCGCTTTAAAAGTTAGTTTTATTATTCGCCCGGAATATTTTCCGGTTTCGACTTGAGCTGTCGCAGAAAGGCTTTAGTTTTATCGAGAAATACGGGAGTCAGTCCCGCGTCTTCGTAAATCGGATCGTTATAATCATCTTTGGCGATAATCCTTTCCCCTTTTTCGTAAGGGAAGGCCTCTACCAATTCATCGAGCGCCGCGCCGAGCAAGTCCGTAATGATCTGAGTTTCGGTTCGCGCAGGATACATGTCCGCCAGCGCCATGATCCTTGCCGCGTCATGAAGCGGCAATTTGACGGTGAATTCTCTCGCGGCCATTTTACCCGCTCCACGCTGTTCCCAGTACTTGGACAAATCCCGTATCTTCATCATTATTCTCCGCGGTTAAGGCTTTGACTCATGCCCAATTAAGCACGTCGTAATGAGACGTAAAGCTATCCGTCTTCTTGCGGATAGGCAAGCATAAAATATAGTGGATATTCATTTCTTATTTTCCTCATCGGCGGCTCGTGCAACATACTTCTCGCCGGCGCCGCTACGAAACCGCGGCGACAATACAGCCTTTACTTGGCCGGTGCAGATTGAGAAGTTGACGGTCCTTGATGTGATTCCGCAAGAGTGGCCGGCCAAGGATGTCATGCGTAACAATGTACCGGTGCCGATCATCGCCGGTCAGGCGGTTCCATTGATTCCTTGGGAAGTCAACCTCCAGACCAGTGACTGTTCACCCCCATCGGTTGTAGACTATTTGGAATCGGAAAGTTTGCGAGTGTAGTTCGACCGGGAACTGTATGCCCGATTGTTTGGCCGGGAAAGGAGCGAATTTGTGGAAGTGGTAGTCAATGGCGAATCGCGCCGGCTCCCGGAAGGAATTACGATAGCGCAATTGCTGGAAACAATGGCCTTATCGGGTAAGCGCCTGGCCGTGGAAGTCAATCTCGAGATCGTGCCGCGCAGTACCCACGGTGTTCACAAACTGCAACCCGGTGACCGGATCGAGATCGTGCATGCCATTGGCGGCGGTTAGACTCCTCCCATCCGGGGTATAATCGCCTCCGTCATATGCTGAAATATTAGGATCTAGCCATGTCACAGACAATCAGCGATCCATTGATCATCGCCGGCGTCGCCTATCGATCCCGGCTGTTGGTGGGCACCGGCAAGTACCGCGATCTGGAGGAAACCCGCGCCGCGGTCACCGCTAGCGGCGCCGAGATCGTCACCGTGGCGGTGCGCCGCACCAATATCGGCCAACAGCCCGGCGAACCCAGCCTGCTGGAGGTATTGCCGCGAGATCATTATACCTATCTGCCCAACACCGCCGGTTGTTACACCGCGGCAGACGCTATCCGCACCTGTCGCCTGGCCCGCGAGTTGCTGGACGGCCACGAGTTGGTGAAACTGGAAGTGCTGGGCGACGAGAAGACCTTGTTTCCCGACATCGTGCAAACTATCGCCGCCGCCGAAGTCTTGATCAAGGAGGGCTTCAAGGTGATGGTCTACACCAATGATGATCCGATCATCGCCAAGCGCTTCGAGGCCATGGGGTGCGTGGCGGTGATGCCCTTGGCGGCGCCCATCGGCTCGGGTCTGGGCATACGCAATCCCTACAACATCCTTACCATCGTCGAAAACGCCGAGGTGCCGATTCTGGTGGATGCCGGCGTGGGCACTGCCTCCGATGCCGCGGTGGCCATGGAACTGGGTTGCGACGGCGTCTTGATGAACACCGCCATCGCCGGCGCGCGGCAGCCGGTGCTGATGGCCGCGGCGATGAAGAAGGCCATCGAAGCGGGACGCGAGGCCTATCGCGCCGGACGCATTCCTCGCAAAAGATTTGCCAGCGCCTCTTCACCGGTCGACGGCACGTTTTTCTAAAGAAATGGACGCAGAGAACATCTAAATTAGAAAAATAATTTTTTCTCTGTGCGCTATGGTCATTTCAGCGCCTGTGCGTTATTCATGAACGAGCCGACTCACCGCCGTATTCGCAGCTTCGTGCTCCGCGAGGGCTACATGACCCGGGCCCAGCAGGCCGCGCTGGCGCGACTGGGAGGGCGATTCGTCATCGAGCCTCGGGGTGAAATTGATCTTGATGGCTTGTTCGGGCGCCGCGCCCCGCGCGTACTGGAGATCGGTTTCGGCATGGGCGATGCCCTGGCGGCCATGGCCCAGGCGCGGCCGGAGCGCGATTATTTGGGCATGGAGGTCCATCGTCCCGGGGTCGGCAGCCTGCTATTGAAATTGGAAAAGGATGCTATCGATAATGTGCGCATTGTATGCGCCGATGCGGTGGAGATATTGCAACAACGGCTGCCCGATATCTGTTTCGATGCCGTGCATTTATTCTTTCCCGATCCCTGGCCCAAGCGGCGCCATCATAAGCGGCGTATCGTGCAACCCGCGTTCATCGAAGCGGTGCGCCGCAAGCTCAAGCCCGGCGGCCGTTTCCATATGGCTACCGATTGGGAAGACTATGCGCGCTATATGTTGGCGGTGATGGCAACGGCGACGGGATTCGTCAATCTCGCCGGCGCCGGAAAATTTTCGCCGCGGCCCCCCGAGCGCCCACTCACTAAATTTGAGCAACGCGGGCAGCGCCTTGGACACGGGGTATGGGATTTGGTGTTTGAGCGCAACGAGGATCACTCGCCCCGATAATCGCGGCGATGCCGCCAATGGCGGCGGATGTACCAAGCCGCGGCGACGAGCAGTACCACGGCGATGACGGTATCGAACTCGTGGAAATATGCGCCTAGGACGCGCCAGTTTTCACCGAGTTTGAGGCCGATCCAGGCCAGGCCGTAACACCAGATCAGCGAACCGGCGAAGGTGTAAATCACGAAGCGGTCGAGCGGCATGCGGCTGACGCCGGCCGGCAGCGCGATGAAGGTGCGGATGACGGGCAGCAGGCGGCCGATGAAGATCGTGATGCCGCCGTAGCGCATAAACCAGCGGTCCGCCAGCGCCAGGTCCCGGTGGGAGATCAGCATGTAGCCGCCGTATTTGTACACCAGCGTCCGGCCGCCATAGGCGCCGATGAAGTAGGCGACCAAGGAACCCATCACGCAGCCCGTGGCGCCGGCCAAGGCCACGCCCCACAAAATGAACTCGCCCTTGAATGCCAGGTAGCCGGAGAAGGGCATGATGACCTCGGATGGCAGGGGGATGCAGGCGCTTTCGATGGCCATGAGCAGTACGATGCCGCCGTAGCCCAGGCTGGCGATGGTGGCGATGATAAATCCGCTCAAGAGGGTTATGATTTTTTCCAGCATCCCCGCATTGTAAACATAACACCGCGCGCGAAGTGATAATTATGTCGTCTTGCGATTTTGGGTCGTAAAGGACAGGAGTGCCGGCACCTGTTTGGCGATGGCACTGTCGACGAGGCGCGGGAACAGGGCATTAATGCGCGCGAACAAACTCTCGGGGAAGCCGAGATAGACCTCGTCTTTGTTCCTCTCGATGGCCTGAACGATCTTTTTCGCCACCCATTGCGGATCGTCCATGTGCATCATGCCGAGTTCGGCCATGCGCCGGACCACGGGAGGATTGAAAGGCGTGTTGACCGCGCGGGGCGCTATATAGGTGACGCCCACGCCGCTGCCGCCGAGTTCCCGCCGCAGTGCCTGGGAGAAACCGCGTATCGCGAATTTGCTGGCCGAGTAGGCGGCGAAGCAGGGAAAGGCAATACTGCCGAACATGGAGCCGACATTGACGATGCGGCCGTGGCCGCGTTCGATCATTTGCGGCAACACCTGACGGCTCAATTGCAGGGGCGCCTCCACGTTGACCTGAAGAATGCGCTGAATGATTCCCGGATCCTCCTCGTCGAAGCGGGCGAAATCCATGATGCCGGCCAGATTGATGAGCATGTCGATCCCGCCCCATGCCTGAGTCATCGTGTTGATAACCCGTTCACGGTCTTCGCCGCGGGTAATATTGGCTTGTACCGTCAGGATTTCCGCCGGGAATTGCCGCAACGCAACCATAGCGCGATCGCCGGTGTCCTGATTCCTATCTACCAGGCAGAGTCTGGCATTATGTTCCGCCAACCGCGCGCACAATTCCCGGCCGATACCGCCGCCGGCGCCGGTGATGAGTATGCGTTGCGATTCGATTCTCATATCGTGATCCTTTCATAGAAGCGATTAGCCGCAGAGGCTCGTTCCAGCACCGCTCAATTTCTCCGCGGGCTCCGTGGTTTCTTAAGTCCGGTCTTTGATCTTGGCGATGACCGCTTGGATCTCCTTGCGGCGCCCCTCGTCAGCCAGGGGGCGATCGAACCGGTCGGGGGCATGCATGGCCTTCTCGAGGACGGATAATGCCTCGAGATAATGACCCTTACGGTACAGGAAATCGCCATAGAAATAGTTGGCATCCATGCCGGTGGGGTTGATCTCCAAAGCCTTCTTCAAAAAGACCTCGGCCTTCTTGTCGTCGCCGTAGCCCAAGGGCCAGCCGGGAACCTGATAGTACAGACTGCCCAGGGTGGTAAAGATGGAACCGTCCAGGGCCTTGGCATTGATCTTCTCCGCCTGTTCCAACAGATCGCGGGCCTCGCGCACCATGCTCAGCGCACTCAATCCCCCTTTGGCACCGGCATGGGTGCTGAGCACGATGGCCTTCCATACCAGGGGTTCGGCGCGGTCCGGATAGCGTTTGATCAAGGCATCCGCTTGCCCTTCCACAGAGGGGAAGGCGGCATCCTGTCGGTCTTCGGGGATTTGATAATGAATATGTGCCCACTGGTGCTGGATGTCGAGTATCCCCTGGGCAAGCGCGTCATCCTGGGCCAGTGCCGCGGCGGAGAACGGCCCCAGCAGGATGATCGATAAGAATCGTGAGATGTATCGCATGTGTCGTTCCTCGTAGTGTTTGCTGCTAAATGTCTGCGGACGCTTTGATCATTCGGAGATGGCGCGGAAAATATCGCCGTACAAGCGATAGAACATCCGGGCACAATGAATCGCCGTCTCCTGATCCTCGAGTTCCTCGATGCCGTTCATCAGCTTTTCGAAAAACCTGATGTGATTTTGATCGAGGGCGCCGTGGGAATTGAGATAACGGAAGGCGGTATTGGGCAGATGCAAGCGGACCCCGATGGCCTCGGCGGCCCGGGTGGCGAGCTGCACGCTGGTTCCTTCCAATACCAACACCATGCCGAAAAAGCCCACGGGGTTACGCCGTTGAATCACGTCATAGGCATAGGCCACCATCAACTCCGTTGCGGGCAGCGGTGCCGCGTTACGCGCCGCCGCGCGATCGCCGCCGCAGGCGGCTATGTCGTCCAGTATCCATTCTTCGTGCCCCATCTCTTCTTCGATATATTCGCCAAGGGCCGCGCGCAGCCGGGATAATCGCTCGGGCAGGCGATAACCGCAGCCCATCAGCAGCGGGACGGTATGTTTGACGTGATGATAGGCCTGTCCCAGGAACATCATGTAATCCTGCCGGGTGATATCGCCGCGAAGGGCGCGTTGCAAAATGGGGATGGCCAGAAACGCCGCCCTATCGTCAACGGTAGCCGCCACGAGTTGATCATAGAACGGCACGGGATGGTTCTCGTTGATAAAGCCTTTCGATATCAGCTGAATATTTAATGGCGATCGCTTGACGATCCGGCACGCAGGCGCCGTTGGCCAGGCCGTTGCGTATGGAGAACGGTTCGTCGGCGATGATCCAACGTGTCACCCGTGCATAGTCGGGCAGGGTTTTGTTCAACGCTATTACGGCATGGCCGATCTTGGTCGCCGCCGCAACATTGCTGGGAACGATGACGGCGACGTTGAAGTTACGGCCTTCCCCGAACAGCACCGCCTGGGCGATCGCCGGATTGCCGGTCAATTCGCTTTCGATCCATTCGGGGCTGAGCTTGCGGCCGTGGGCGGTGGCGAAGGAGGTCTTCTTACGTCCGATGATGTGCAGATAACCGTGGTCGTCGAGGAAACCGAGATCGCCCGTCGGCCATTCGTCGCCGAAGCGGGTGTCCTGGCCGAGATAACCTCTGAAGAGATTGCCGCTCACCATAATCTCGCCGTCGTCGGCGATACGCACCGCGACGTGGGGCAGCGGTCGTCCAACGCTGCCGCCGCGGTTATGACCTGGAACATTGAGACTTACCACCGAAGCCGCCTCGGAGAGGCCATAACCTTCATAGACGGGGATTCTCATGGCGCGGGCCCTCGCCATGAGCGCCGGCGCGGCAGGGGCACCGCCTACCGCGATAAAGCGCAGCGAGGACGGCAACCGGGCGCCTTGCTCGGCGGCCTCGATTAGAATCTTCAACAGGTGCGGGACGAGGATAGTGACCGTGGGCTGGAAACGATGCAACGCTTCAATAAGCCGTTCGGAACGGACGCTCGTGGCGCCGTCCATCCCGCAATCCGCCAGATCCGGCAAAAAAGCGGTGGAGCCGCTGTAAAGCGGTGCATAGATGCCGCCAATATTCGCCAACAAGGTGGAAAACGGCAGTAAAGCTATCGACCTGTCGTCCGGGCCGGCTTCGACGGCGGCGCTGATGGACAAGGTCGCGCGATCGATGGCCTCGTCAGTCAGACAAACGCCCTTGGGTTGGCCGGTAGTGCCGGAGGTGTAGGTGATCTTAGTGGTGTGGGGCGGCAGGTCTATCTTGGTTTCCGCGTGTAGTTCGAAGCAATCCAGCCTTCTGCCCGCCACGGTAATTTCCGTTGCCAACGACTCTTCCGCGAAAGCGATCACTCGGGACGGCTGATCGGTAATGATGAGATCCAGGCCCGCGTCTGTGACTATATGTTGCAATTGGGCGTCGGAGAAAAAGGACGGCATGGGGATGCACGCCAGCCCCCAATGTCGGATCGCTAGATCAATGATCGCCCACGCGCAGCCGTTCGCCAGCAATACCCCGACCCGTCTCAGGTAATAGTTGGGGGCAACACGCTCGATCTCTTCTAGCAGATCGCGATAGCTGATCTCGTAAGCCCCATCACATAGCGCAATGTGGTTCGGTCGCTCTTCAGCGTGGCGGGCGATGCTGGCTAATAGCTTATTCATCTTATACGGCTTCGCGAATGTCTTGCGCGTTGTCGAAACGGGCGCTTATTCCCAGCAGTCGCGCTTCTTGCAACAGGGCATGAAGCTTGGGTTGCCGGTGCGAGACATGGGCGCTGAGCTTTTTATAACCGGCCTCGATGTCCCCCGCGCATACAACCGGACCGGCCTGGTAATAACTGCCCCAACTACGTCCTTGGTCGGGCAGACGCTTGGGATCGGGCGAGGCGATGGCAATGGGTTTCAAACCCAGGCGCTGGAAGGCGTTGAACAGCGGTTTGACGGCAGTGAACAGCACCCAGCGATAACCGGCGGCATGCAACAACATGGTGGTCGCCGCGATTACCCACCGCGCCTCTCCCGGTCCGGCAAGGGCAAGGTTGCCCACTTCCACCAAGTCTCGGCGCTCGACGGTTTGCCGGACACCGGCCGCGATCGCCGCCTCTACGGGTTGATCAAGGTACTGTTCGGAGAACAGCGGCTTCACCATGCCGTCACGATAGCCAACCACGGCGCGAATTTGATCCGCGCAGGTGAATGCTGTGAGCTTGGGGTAAAACGCATTAAGTTCGGCGCCATAGGCCTGGTGGAAAGCGGTGCGAATGAACTGTTCCAGCATGCCGCGCTTGACATCATGTTGATCGCAGAAGTGGGCATTCACGGTTTCTTGCAACTCCGTGAGGAGGGGTTGCACGCCCGCGACGACGCAGGCGTTGTGTGGGAGTTCGATGGTGTTGCGCATATTTGGTACCTGGGCTAATCCACTTCACGTCAGAATGGCGAACAAGGATAATGCCAGCTTCGTGCCAGTTTTATATATTATTGTATTTAATAAACTTAATTATAAAATACGGGTATTTCCCAATGGTAGTGGATTGCAGTGCGCAAAAATTGTATGAACTATTTTGCACCCCGGATGGGACATCAGACAGCGGAGTGGGGGGCTTCGCAGATGCGGTTGTTTCCACGCGCAAGTTATATGTCAACGGCCCGGGGTTTAACGGTGAATTCGCCGTGCATACCTAGCATGTGATGACCGTTGATGTTACAAAAATAGACATAATGTCCCGGCCCCAGGGTTACCGACATGATTTTGCTACCGCCGGGATTGATATCTTCGGCCGCGACAATTTTGTGAAGCATTGATGAATCTTCATCGATTTTTCCGTCCGATTCGAGCGGCAATTTACTCAGTGATAACTCCGTCTTTGCGATGAAGAATTCATGGGTGAGGTCCGAAGAATCATTTTTGACGATGAATCGCACTCTGCCGGCATGGATACTGTCCGATGAGAGTTGCATCGCATAGTCGGTCATAGTGATAGCGATGGTTTGTGTGCCAGCTTCGGCGCCGGCGGGTAATCCCGCAAGACCTATGCTTACCATCAAAGCGAATTTGAAAAATCGACGATACATAGCAGTTGCTCCGCTGTGGCTCCATTTGGCATCCGAAATCGCCGCTGCGCACCTTGATAACGTTGTAAAGCGCCAGAGGGTACGTTGTAGTAAAGTAAAACAAAGCCAGCTTCGTGCCAGTTTTATATATGGTTGTATTTGTTAAGCTTAATTATAGAATACCCGCATTTTCCGGTCGCGTTGGATTGCGGTGCGCAAAAATTGTATGCAGGCGTTTGCGCCCTCGGCAGCAAAGCAGGCCGAGGTCGCGCGCGTGGGGATGATGATGGTTTAGTCGGATGCGTGATCGTCGTTGTTGCACAGCCTTTCCACGCCCTCGCGTTGCGAAGGGGGGACGGAGATGGATAGTACTAGCTTGACCCTGGCATCGATACGACAGGAGGCGATATAACCGATGGCCCCGGGTGTCTTCGCCACGAACTGCAATACCGCTTCCTGTGAGTTGAGGACATAGGGTGGCATGATGCCGTGAAAATAGCGTTGGTTCCAATAGTTCTGAAGTTGTTGGGTGTTCTTGTTATAAATGCTGTCCGCCAAGGCGCGGCGCAGAGGATGGTCCGGCGGCAGGTTGACCGGAACGAAACTCTGTCCGTGCTTATCGAGGAAGATCTTCTTCAGATAGATGTCGCGCAAGAGGGTCGCATCGATCTGCAAGGCCGGAGCATCCGTGGCGACGATGACGGCGATTTCATCCCTGGCCGATACCGCGCCGCATACCAGCAAGCCCAGCAGCACCGCGGCAAGTCGCATTGACGGTCGAAAGGTGTGAGGCATGGTATTAAAAGAGTATCGCCAGGGAGCCGAGCCAGCCGCTGGGCGCCATGATCTGATTGTATTTGCCGTCGCGGTGTTCGAGTTTGAGCGATATCGCTTCGTGGGGGCGATACGTGAGTCCTACGCTGTCGATGGTAGCGGTGTTCGGCAGTACGGCGGCACGGTACTTCTCATGGCGGCCTATGAGATAGAGGTGTTCGGACAAAGGCAATACCATTTGCATGAATCCGCCGTGCTCGTCCTGTTCCGACGGGCCAAGGCTGTTGCGGTAGACCCACTCGCCGCTGAATTCCATGCGCGCCACCGTCCATAGGCCGTCAACGCCGAATAATTCCTTGCGTTCGGTAAAGTCGTACATCTCGAAGCGCAGATAAGATGCGCCTATGGAAGCGCTGTCATCGAGGAAATGAAATACGATCCGCCCGCCCGCCGCGCGTTTGAAGGCATTGCGGGGAGAGGTTCCCGAACGGTCGTCCTCGAAGGCTTGTTCCTTTATCTGTGCGGGATCCAGGAGGTCGCCGTCGTCGGCATAGAGACTATAGTCGAGACCGTCGCCGTCGACGGGAATTTCACCGTACAGCATGGCGCCGGTGGCATGACGCGCAAAGGCCACCCCGGTGGTCAGGGGCCTGTCCGTGGTCCACACCAGGGGATCGGCATGAATAGTGTTCCAGCGTCCCACCGGGGTGAGGTATTTACCGATGCGGACATTGACGGCGCTGGTGGCGCGGTAGTCGGCGTAAAGTCGCTCAAGGTCGATTTCTGAATTGTCGCCGGTAATGCCGCTCTGGGAAAACTCCGTCGCGTCCCCGATTTCCGCTTCGGTGAAAAACTGCCAGCGGTTGGAGATGTTCTTGCTCACGAGAAGACTGACATCCCGCACACCGAACTGCCAGTTCTGCTGCTCCAGATCGGTATAATGAATGCTGAGGTAGCCGCCAACATTGAGTCCCCACTGCGGAAAATTCAGTCCCTGTCCCAGGCGATAGGGCGGAAGTTTCCACGTAGTGTCCGCGCCGCATACGGCGGAGGAGAAATATCCGCCCATGACGAGCACAACGCCTAAAACAATCCTCAAACTAGACGGCGACATGGATTTTCCTGTACCTCGGTGCGTGAGTCGGAGAAAATGACGCATTATATCGGCGTAACGGTGATGGATTGCTTATCATTTTTCCGGCTGGTGTCGTGATCATAATGCGAGGGAAGTCCTAATTTGGTGCTCATCCCGCTGCAATCGCCGGATATACGGCTGTGGCGGAATTGAGAGGCGAGATTGCCTGCTTCGGCAGCGAGCGCACGAAAAATACCAGGCTTTAATTGAATAAGGAAGCCCAGCGGGTGGTGTTTTTTTATTGCGCAAAATGTCGCATGATCATAGGCTGGAACGGATGAAACATGCAGATCGATCGCCCGTGACGATTAAGAAGGCGCTGTTGCGCGCCTTTTTCGCGCTGGTATTGGGGGCTATCGTCCTGGTGGGGGCGCTGTCTTTTTATCAGTTTCGGCAAACGTTGCAGGAGGAGATCGCCCATAATCTGCAATTCGGCGCCGGCGCGGTGTTGCAGCGCATCGATGTATTTTTTTTCGAGCGGTTGGAAAATGTTCGGGTGTGGCGGCGCTTGGAGGTGATGCAGGATATTCGAGTCAACGACGTCGACAAGCGCCTATCACATTTCCTCTCCGACTTGCATGACGGACACGGCGCGGTGTACCAGGCTCTTTTCTGTACCGATAAGAAAGGTCGCGTCATCGCCGCCAGCGACTCCGCATGGATCGGACGAGGCAAACCGGCGGAGACAGATTGGTTCACGGTGCCGGGGGACGGCGGCACGGAGGTTGTGTTGGAATCGATGCAATCGGATAAAGGCATCGTCGTGGCGCTGCGCGCCACGATCCCCGATGCCTTCGGCACGGGCGAGCTCGGTTACCTCTATGCCTTGCTCAATTGGAATGAGGTGCTGGATTTATTGGATGATGCGGTGGCGGGCGGTGAGCGCGGCGCCTTGTTGCTCGACGACGATGGGCGGGTGATCGCGGCTTCCCGCGGATTGCGCCAGCGCAAGAATATTTACAGTCAGCGCCTGGCGGGGTGGGTTGCCGACGGCGCCGTCGGCGAGGCGCATATCAGGACAGGGAAGGTATTGGGCTATCCCAGTCTATTGGTGGGCAGCGCCCGCTCCAGCGGTTATCAGCACTTCCAGGGTTTCGGTTGGCATCTGCTCATGGTCGAACCCACCGATGTGGCCTTCGCGCCGATCTGGCGCCTGCTGATTGCTATGGTGGCTTTATTGCTGCTGACCTTGGCGGCGGCGGGATGGATTTCTTCGCGCTTGGCGGCGCGCATCGCACAACCCATCGTGAGCCTCACGGAGATTACCCGCCGCTACCGCAAGGGCGAGAAAATCGAGCCGGTGAGCGCGAACACGACCCTGTCTGAGGTGGGCGAACTCAATCGCGCCTTTACCGATATGATAGAGGCGCTGGAGCATTCCCGGGAACAGATCGTGCGCGCTGGAAAGCTGGCGGTGGTGGGCGAGATGGCGGCGGTTATGGCCCACGAAGTGCGTACCCCCCTGGGTATCTTGCGTTCCTCGGCGCAGTTATTGGAACGACAGCCCGATCTGGGTGAAAAAGAAAGGGAGCTGACCGGTTTTATCATCAGTGAAACGGACCGTCTCAACCGTTTGGTGACGATGCTATTGGAGTGCGCCAGTCCGCGGGCGCCTGACTTCAAACCCCATGACCTCCACGAGGTCATAGGCCATGTTCTGGATTTGCTGCTTTCCAAGGCGGAGGGTAAAGCCGTCAAACTACAACGGGAGTTTAGCGCCCAACACGCCATAATGATATGCGACCGCGAACAATTGATACAGGTGTTTCTAAATCTGGTGATCAACGCGTTACACTTTGTGCCGACGGGCGGGCGCATCGTCGTCGTCACGCGCAACGAGGGTGGATCGCTGGTCGTAAGTATCGAGGACAACGGCCCCGGTATCCCCGTCGAACTGCGGCAAAGGGTGTTCGATCCCTTCTTCACCCGGCGCGCCGGCGGCATCGGACTGGGCTTGACCGTTGTACAGCAGATTGTGCAGGCGCACCATGGCGAAATCTGGGTGACGGAAAGTCCTTGGGGCGGCGCCAGTTTCAATATCCGCTTCGAACAACGCAACGATGGGAATGATCTTTAATGGAAGCGCATAGAATTCTGGTCGTCGACGATGAAGTCAAGATGCGGCGTTTGCTGGAGATGTCTCTGAAGAATATGGGGCACGAGGTGGCGCAGGCCGCGGACGGTGAGGAGGCCATTGCCTGTTTCGCGGAGGCGCCTTTCGATTTGGTCATGACCGACCTCAAGATGCCGCGCATGGACGGCATGCAACTGCTGAAAACCCTGCGCGCGCGCGGCGAAGAAGTCCCGGTGATCGTGTTGACCGCCTTCGGCTCCATCGAGACGGCGGTGGAGGCCATGAAACTGGGCGCCGCCGATTACATCATTCGGCCCTTCGAGATCGAGACCGTGGAATTGGCGGTAACCCGCGCCCTGGCCATGGCCGCGGTGCAGCGTGAGAATCGTTTCCTGCGCGATGAGGCGGCCAAGGGCTGGGGCGAGTTCATAGGCGGCAGTTCTAAGATGCGGCAACTTTATGAACTCATTCGGCAGGTAGCGCCGGCGCGCAGCAGCGTGTTGATTGTCGGCGAGACCGGCACCGGCAAGGAGTTGGTGGCGCGCGCCATCCATCAGGCATCGGGACGCGGCGGGCTGTTCGTGCCCATCAATTGCGCGGCGATTCCCGCCGATCTGCTGGAGAGCGAATTGTTCGGCCACCAAAAGGGCGCCTTTACCGGTGCGCATCGCGATCGCATGGGAAAATTCGAACTGGCCAACGGCGGCACCCTCTTTCTCGACGAGATTACCGAGATGCCGTTGGCGCTACAGGCCAAGTTGTTGCGGGTGTTGCAGGAAGGAAACGTCGAGCGTCTGGGCGCGCAGCGCGCCGTTAAGGTCGATCTGCGCATCGTGGCCGCCACCAACCGCGATCCGCAACAAGCCGTCGCGGAGGGGGCGTTGCGCCAGGATCTTTTTTTCCGCTTGAACGTGGTGCGCATTGATGTGCCCCCTCTGCGGGAGCGCCGCGAGGACATAAAATCGCTGGCGGGACATTTTCTGCATAAGTACAGCAGCGAACTGGGGCGTCCGGCGCCCGCCTTGTCGGAGGCGACAATGCACAGCCTGCTCGCCTATCCTTGGCCCGGCAATGTTCGGGAGTTGGAAAATCTTATGGAGCGCGCCGCGGTATTGTGCCGCGGCAAGACCATCGAGCCGAAACTTCTACCGCAAGACATCACGCATGCCGCCGCGGCGCCGCCGCCCGCCGTCAATACTGGCGGAATAGCAGAGTTCGAGTCGCTGATGCTGGTCGACCATGTCGAGACCTTGGAAAAACAATTGATCAGTACGGCCTTGGCACGCAGCGACGACAATAAATCCGCGGCATCGCGGTTGCTCGGTGTCAGTGAACGCACACTTTGGTACAAGATAAAGAAATACGGTCTGTGACGATTAATCTTTTGCACCCGCTTGTCGATCTCTACCGTTGCGGATGTCGGTGATATTCGGCCAGCGTAATAAATTTCCGCGCGGCGTCCGTTACATGCCGGCGCATCACACTGTAGTTCTGCGCTTGAGACGATTAATGAAGTCTGGAAATTTATAAAAAGGATATTTTATGGAACAACTCAAATGGAATGTGCCGACCCGATGGCTGCATGCCGGTCTGGCGCTCACCGTTTCTTTGCAACTGCTGATCAGTTTGGTGATGGAACCGCCCGATAAAAAAGACGCTACCGCCATGGCGCGGGCGGCATTCGAGGGCCATGAGGCGGTGGGTGTCACGGCGGTAGTGATCGTACTGCTCCACTGGTTGTGGAGTACGTTCGACAAGGCCGACGGCGGGCTGGCTCATTTGTTCCCCTGGCGCGGCGCCGCCTGGGCGGAGGTCAAGGCAGATGTGGCCGGATTGATGAATCGGCAATTGCCGCAGGGCGGACCGCGCGGCGGTCTGCCTGGTCTGTTGCATGGGCTGGGCTTTCTGGCGGTGACCGGCATGGCATTGACCGGCGCCGCGCTGTTCGTGCTATTTCCGGAAAGCGGCAAACCGGATAACGCCGTCAATTTGATTGCCGAGGTCCACAGCTTTATCTCCAATTTCGTGTGGGTGTACTGGGGCGGCCATGTCGCCATGGCGTTCATGCACAAGGTCGCGGGCCACGCCAACGTTAAGGATATGTTCAAGCTCAAAACCTGAGTGCCGCCGCCAAAGCGCGGACCACCGGACCGCGCCACGTTATTCCAATAACGCCAGCACACCCTCCAGGCCGCCGTAGTCCAAGGCGGTATGGGCCAGGGCCTGTACCTTGGGCTTGGCGTGATAGGCGACGCTCAGTCCTGCGGCATTCATCATCAACAAATCATTAGCGCCATCGCCCATGGCGATCGCCTGTTGCGGCGCGATACCCAGCGTTTGACAGAGCTCCAGCATGAATGCCCGCTTGCCTTCGGCGCCGACGATAGAGCCGATGATCTTGCCGGTAATGCGGCCGTCGACGATCTCCAAGGTGTTGGCGCGCGCGTAGTCGAGATCGAGGCGCGCCTTCAGGCGTTCGGTAAAGTAGGTGAAGCCGCCCGAGACCAAACCGATCTTGATGCCGCGCGTCCGCAGGCCCGCGATCATTTGTTCCGCGCCGGGATTGGGACGCAACCGTTCCCGGTAGACATGCTCCAGGGCGGCGGCGTCGAGACCGGTGAGCAGGGCCACGCGGCGCGTCAAGGATTGTTCGAAGTTAAGTTCGCCGCGCATGGCGGCCTCGGTGATGGCGGCAACCTGCGGCTTCTTGCCGATGAAGTCGGCGATCTCGTCGATGCATTCGATATTGATGAGAGTGGAATCCATGTCGGTGACCAGTAGCCGCGCCTGGGCGGCATCGAATCCCGCCGGCAATGCATTGATGTCACAGCCATGGCGTCGGCGCAGTGTGTCGAGTTGTTCAAGGTCGATCGGCTGCGCATCGCGGATGCGCCAATAACCGTTGCGCGCTTGAAGGACGCCGCCGGTCCGGGCGCTAATCGCACGGGCCACGTCGTCATTGAGATTCGCGCCTTGGAGAATGAGGGTGGTCATGCCGCTGGTTGAGCTTGTGTCGCTGAAAAAAAGAACCGCCCCATCATAACCCAATCATGAGGCCGCCGCTTGCGATCAGGATGCGCGCGGCTTTTCTTCGGGCAGGAACAGCGCCGTCAGATCATTGAGAAAACGCCGTCCCAACTCGGTGGGGCGGATGGCGTGAATATCCCGGGCGATGAGTCCTTTGCGTTCCGCTTCTTGCAGCGGACCTTCCACTACGGCCAATGGCAGACCGGTATGCTGGGCGAATACGGCGACGGGAAATCCGTCGTTGAGTCGCAGGGCGTTGAGCATGAATTCAAAGCCGGTCTCATGCCGGGTCAAAGTTCGTTGCTCGGCGATGCGCAACGGACTTCCGGCCTTGGCGAGATAGTCGCGGGGGTGGCGGACCTTGGCGGAGCGGACGATGCGCTGGGTCTGGGCGCTGCTGATCTTGGCGTGGGCTCCGGCGCCGATGCCGAGATAATCGCCGAACCGCCAGTAATTGAGATTGTGGCGGCAGCGATGCCCCGCCCGGGCATACGCCGACACCTCATAGTGCGCATAGCCCGCCGCGGCGAGCCGCGCCTGACAGGCTTGTTGCATTTCCCACAGCGCCTCGTCATCCGGCAACACCGGCGGCGCGTGGGCGAAACGGGTGTTGGGCTCAACGGTGAGTTGATAGTGGGATAGATGCGCCGGTTGCAGTGCGACAGCCTGTTCGAGATCGGCGAGGGCTTGCGCCGTGCTTTGCCCGGGCAGGCCGTACATGAGATCGAGATTGATATTTTCAAAGGCGGCGGCGCGGGCCGCGGCAGCGGCGGCCAGGGCTTCACCGGGTCCGTGAATGCGACCGAGACGTTGCAGCAGATCGGCGTCAAAGCTCTGCATACCGATGGAGAGACGATTGATTCCTATGGCGCGAAATTCGGCAAATTTGCCCGTCTCCGCGCTGCCGGGGTTGGCCTCCAGGGTGATCTCTGCGGCGGCGACTAGGGGCAACAACGCGCGCAGCTGCGACAGCAAGCGATCGAGCGCTTCAGGCGAAAACAGACTCGGCGTGCCGCCGCCGATGAACACCGTTTCCACCGGGCGTCCCCATACCGAGGGTAATTCCTGTTCCAGATCGGCGATCAGCGCATCGACATAGCGTTGTTCGGGAACGGCCTCTTTGGCTTCGTGGGAATTGAAGTCGCAATAGGGGCATTTACTGACGCACCACGGTAGATGCACGTACAGCGACAGGGGCGGCAATGCGATGAAGTGAAACATGTCGAGGGAGTCGGGGGCAAAAGGGTTACGGCCACGTAACGCAGGCCATGCCACGGCTCCTTGCCGTATACAGGCGTGTCATTTCAGAGCGCGACCTTATTAGTAAAATCATGTCGTATGAGTTGAGTAAACGACTCCGCCGGACGAGCATTGATAGGCGGCAACATAGCAGCGCCGCTGCGTCACGCCACTAGTTTCTACTATGTCCGCTGGGTGGGAGTAAGCTAAGGGGCCAGGTTATTTTCGGCCCCCCAGTTATTCGCTGTGCGTTTTACCAGCGTGAGCGACCGCCGCCACCACCGCCGCGTCCACCCCTGCTCTCCTTTTCTTGAGCCATATTGACCTTGAGGGCGCGCCCATCCACCTCTTTTCCGTTCAGCGCCAAGGCCTTTTCCGCGGCTTGTTGGCTGGCGAAGGTGATGAAGGCAAAGCCTTTGGAACGACCCGTCTCTCTGTCCTTAATCAGCGCTATATCTTGAATATCACCGTAAGCCGAGAACATTTCCCTGAGCTGGGCTTCATCGACCGAGTAGGGAAAATTGCCTACATATAGCTTATTTTGTTGCATGGTAACTCCGATCACGTAAGTTGAAATTTTTCAAAGGCGGAAACCGCTTTAGTATCTGCCTCATTATGCGGGTGAACACATAACCTCCGAAGATCTCTGCTGGCCAATGACTAGGTTGTGGCGGGTAGGAAGCTTCGCCCTAAGTGTACCTCGGATGGGGGGCCGGTGTAATCCAGATATTGCTAGCCCAGCAGTGCCGCGATGAGCTTACGCAGCGCCTGGCCGCGGTGGCTCAGGCGGTTTTTGGTTTCCGGCGGCAATTCCGCGGACGAGCAGTTGTGGGTGGGGACGTAGAACACCGGGTCGTAGCCGAAGCCGTCGCTGCCGCGCGGCGCGAACAATACCCGACCTTCCCAGGTGCCTTGGCAAATAATCGGGGTAGGGTCCTTGGCGTGGCGCAGATATACCATAAGACATTGAAAGCGCGCGCGGCGTCGTTCGTCGGTTAGGTCGCCGAGATCGGCGAGCAACTTTTCCAGGTTATCTTTATCCGACGCGGTCTTACCGGCATAACGCGAGGAATAGATGCCCGGCGCGCCCGCGAGGGCGTCCACTTCCAGGCCTGAGTCGTCGGCGATAACCGGGAGGCCGGTATGCGCCGCGGCATGGCGGGCTTTGATGAGGGCGTTCTCCACGAAGGTCAGGCCGGTCTCTTCCGCCACCGCGACGGCGAAAGCGGATTGCGGCAACACCTCGAAATCATGGCCCGCGAGGAGTGCGTTGATCTCCCGGACCTTGCCCGGGTTGCCGGTGGCGAGGACGACGCGCTGCATGGCAGGGGAGACGCCGGCCGCTAGCCGGCGGCCTTGTCGAGCGCCGCGCGCTGATGACCGATGAGATCGGCGATGCCGCCCTTGGCCAGTTCCAGCATGGCTTGCAACTCTTCCATGCGGAAGGCGTGGCCCTCGGCCGTGCCCTGTACCTCGATGAAGGCGCCGGCGTCGTTCATTACCACATTCATGTCGGTCTCGGCATTGGAGTCCTCGGCATAATCGAGGTCCAGCACCGGCGCGCCTTTATAGATGCCCACCGACACCGAAGCCACGTAACCGTAGATGGGGTTCTTGGTGATGAGTCCTTGTTTCTGCATGTGGCGTACCGCATCCACCAGCGCCACGTAGCCGCCGGTGATGGAGGCGGTGCGGGTGCCGCCGTCGGCCTGGATGACGTCACAGTCGATGGTAATGGTGCGCTCGCCCAATGCGCTCAGGTCCACGACCGCGCGCAGCGACCGCCCGATCAGGCGTTGGATCTCCATGGTACGGCCACCCTGCCGGCCCTGCGCCGCCTCGCGGTTCATGCGTTGACCCGTTGAGCGGGGCAACATGCCGTATTCGGCGGTGACCCAGCCTTTGCCCGAGCCCTTCAACCAGCGGGCGGACTTGTCCTCCACGGTGGCGGTGCACAGCACCCGGGTGTCGCCGAACTCTACCAACACGGCGCCCTCGGGATGCCTGGTGTAATGACGGGTCAGTTTAATGATGCGAAGCTGATCGGGTTTTCTGCCGCTGGGCCGCATGGGGGATCCTTAAAAAATTCGTACGAGGGAAGGGGCCGGCATTATAGCCCGCATGCGCGGTCCGAGGCCAACGGCGCGGGCGGGCGGTTTCTAAAATTTTCCCGCTAAGGGTACTATGGCCTGGTAAATAATATTCGCCGGGGGGAATGAAGATGATTTTCAGCATGACCGCCTTCGCGCGCCGCGAGGGAGAGACCCCGTGGGGCGTGTTGACCTGGGAGCTGCGCACCGTCAACCACCGTTATCTGGAAATCACGCCGCGCCTGCCCGAAGACTTCCGGGTGCTGGAATCCCAGGTGCGCGAGCGTATCGGCGCCGCCTTGCAGCGCGGCAAGGTGGAGTGCCAGCTGCGCTTCCAGTCCCTCGCCCAGCAATCCCCCGACTTCGCCCTCAACAAAGAGCTGATCGCCCGGCTGGTAACGGCGACCGCCGAGGTCGACCGCCTGTTGGCGCAACCGGCGGCGGTGAATGCCCTGGAGATTCTGCGCTGGCCCGGCATCATCCAGGCGCCGCAGCCCGATCACGAACAAATGACGGCGGTCGCCATCCGAATTTTGGACGAGGCGCTGGCGGAATTGCAGGCCACACGCGCCCGCGAAGGCGCCAAGCTCAAGGAGCTGATCCTGCAGCGCTGCGAGGGCGTGGCGGCGCAGGCCGCCGCCGCCGCCCGGCGCCTGCCCGAGGTGCGCGCCCGTCTGCGCGAAAAACTACTGGCGCGCCTGGCGGAGGTGAAGGGCGAATTGGATCCGATGCGCGTCGAACAGGAGATGGTGTTGCTCAGCCAGCGCCTCGACGTGGAAGAAGAACTGGATCGCCTCGCCGCGCACCTGGCGGAAGTAAAACGCGTACTCGGCCAGAACGGTCCCGCCGGTCGCCGCCTGGATTTTCTGATGCAGGAACTGCATCGCGAGGCCAACACCCTGGGCGCCAAGTCCGGTGACGTGGAGACCACCCGCGCGTCGATGGAGATGAAGGTGCTGATCGAACAGATGCGCGAGCAGGTGCAGAATATCGAGTAGAGAGCATAGGGGGCGATGGTGTACAGCCTCTCGAAGCTTCAAATCTAGCATTCCTGATTTTTCTTTCAGATTCGTAAAAGTTTGTCATGAGACTCTTTTTTTATATCCAATATGTCGTCACAGCGCTACTTTATTCGAAAGAACATTAGCTCGGCATGTTGGTGCTATTGCAGAGTCTTCCTTGGCAACCAAGAATATACCTGATTGGTTCTTCGGGGTTTGTTGCCGACAAATTGGGTATTCAAAATGAACGCTAAATTGACAAGGTTTCGCATCTTGTCTTTGCCAGGGGGAAAACTTTTCCTCGGTTTGTTCTTCCTGTTTTCGTGTGTATCCAGCATTAGTGCAGTTGCTGCCGCTAATATTGCCGCGTTATCCGCGGTGACGGCGTCGTCCGAGACGCCATCCACCGGCCAGCTGGCGATAAAGGCGGTGGACGGAGTAATAGACGGGTATCCCGGGGATTACACCAAGGAGTGGGCCACCAATGGGCAGGGGGCGGGGGCCTGGATCCGACTGACCTGGCCGACGGCCTACACGGTTGACCAGATCGTGCTGTACGACCGCAAGAACACCACCGAACAAATTTTAAGCGGGACGCTGACGTTCAGCGACGGCAGCAGCGTGGCGGTCGGCACCCTGGACAATCTCGGCGCACCGAAGACGGTCGCCTTTACCCCGCGCACCATAACGTGGGTGCAGTTCACGATTAACTCCGTGAAGGCCGGCTCCAGCAACATCGGACTCATGGAGATGGAAGTAGACGGGGTATTGGCGGGGATCAACACGGCGCCGCAGATCACGGCCGGGCCCACCGCCAGCCCGGCGGATATTGGAGAGAACCAGACCTCGCAGCTGAGCGTGACGGCGACGGACCCGGAGAATGATGTCTTGACCTACACGTGGGTGCCGCAGAGCGGGACGATCACGGGGAGCGGCGCGACGGTGACCTTCAACCCGCCGGCGGTAACGGCGGACACGGTAGTGCGGATCGATCTGACGGTGAGGGACCCGGGCGGCCTAACCGCCACCGGTTTCGTGAACGTCACGGTGCGGGATGTCGTGCAGAGTTCAGTCAATATTGCCGCGTTATCCGCGGTGACGGCGTCGTCCGAGACGCCATCCACCGGCCAGCTGGCGATAAAGGCGGTGGACGGAGTAATAGACGGGTATCCCGGGGATTACACCAAGGAGTGGGCCACCAATGGGCAGGGGGCGGGGGCCTGGATCCGGCTGACCTGGCCGACGGCCTACACGGTTGACCAGATCGTGCTGTACGACCGCAAGAACACCACCGAACAAATTTTAAGCGGGACGCTGACGTTCAGCGACGGCAGCAGCGTGGCGGTCGGCACCCTGGACAATCTCGGCGCACCGAAGACGGTCGCCTTTACCCCGCGCACCATAACGTGGGTGCAGTTTACGATTAACTCCGTGAAGGCCGGCTCGCAAAACATTGGACTCATGGAGATGCAGGCCTACGGGGTGGCGTCAAGCCGTAAATCAATTATGGTCGTAGTAGCGCACCCGGATGACGAGGCGCTGATGGCGGCCGGGGTGATGAAGCGTGCGCATGATAATGGGGACGCCGTGAAGGTTGTGATTATCACCAATGGAGACGCCCAGGGCAAAAATGCGGGTCTGACACGCGAGGCGGAATCCAAGACGGCCGTGGCGGACAAGCTGGGGTTGAGCGAGGACGACATCATTTTTCTGGGATACCCGGATTCCGGCTTATTGCCGATCTATAACGACCACCCGAATGCAACGGTTCCGCCCTACGTGAAGGGATCAACAGGCCAAAGCGCTACCTATGGCAATCAAGGCTTGGGCAGGGAGGATTTTCACAGATACTGGACGGGAGCGGCGGCGGATTACAATCAGGCCAACGTCGTGGCCGATCTCAAGGAGTTGCTGAACCGCTATCAGCCCACCCAGATCTACACCCATTCGCCGTTTGATCTGCATTACGATCATCGCGCGACCTATTACGACTTGCGCGATGCGGCGCAATCCCTGATGAAGGAGCAGGCCACCTTCCATCCGGATGTGTATACCGCGATTATCCATCAACCCTATCTTTATCCTTATAAGGACAAATGGGCGCAGGGGACCACCCCCACCTTATCGGTGCTTGACGACAGGGACGATCAATTTTGGCCGCTGCCGGCCTATGGGAGCGTGGGGACCGCATCCGGCGACCTGACGCTGATGAAGGCCCGGTTTGCCCCGACCCAGGCCCTGACCAAGCCGGCGGATCTGGATCTGACACTACTGGACTGGGCAGACCGGCTGAGCCTGCCGGTGCCGGCGGTGATGCAGGATCCCAATGTAGTGAACAACCTCAAATATCAGATGATCGACAGCTATGTCTCGCAGGAGGCCGTCTGGGGCCTGCCCTTTGCCTTCGGCAAGAGCGACGAGGTCTTCTGGAAGCAGACATGGTCGCGCAATATTGCCCTGCGGGCGACGATCACCGCCTCCAGCCAGAATACGAAATTCTTCCAGGGGGCGGCAAACGTCGCCGACAGTATTGTGGATGGCTACCGGGACCAAAACAACGATGGGATTTCGGAAGGCAATAGTCAGGCGGAATGGGTCACAGCGGGCGAGAGAGAGGGCGCCTGGGTACAACTCGACTGGACGCAGCCCTACACGATCAACAAGGTGGTGCTCTATGACCGGCCGAATCCGAGTGACCAGGTGCTGTCCGGGACGCTGAGCTTCAGCGACGGCTCAACGGTCAGTGTGGGGGCATTGCCCAATGACGGCTCGAAGTATGAAGTGGACTTTGCGGCGCGGGAAGTGAGCTGGGCGCGGTTTACCGTGGATAGTGTGTCCGCCGCAACGGCAAACGTCGGCTTGGCGGAGATGGAGGTATGGACGGCGGCGCCGCCGGCTGACAATCAGCCGCCGTTTTTTACCCGCGGCCCGACGGCATCGGCCCTGACGGGCGGCATGAGCTCGACACTCGCGGCGCCGGCCTATGACAGAGAGGGTGACCCGATCACCTGGACCTGGCAGTCGCAGCTGGGCGCCACGATTACCGGTTCGGGGGACACGGTGACGTATACGCCGCCCTACGGGGTAGGCGGCACGGATACCGTTACCGTCACGATTTCCGATGGTATCAACCCGCCTATCACGGCAAAGTTTGCGCTGGCATTGGATGAAAACAACATTACCTATTTAGCGCAGGTGACGGCGTCGTCCGAGACGCCATCCACCGGCCAGTTGGCGATAAAGGCGGTGGACGGAGTAATAGACGGGTATCCCGGGGATTACACCAAGGAGTGGGCCACCAATGGGCAGGGGGCGGGGGCCTGGATCCGGCTGACCTGGCCGACGGCCTACACGGTTGACCAGATCGTGCTGTACGACCGCAAGAACACCACCGAACAAATTTTAAGCGGGACGCTGACGTTCAGCGACGGCAGCAGCGTGGCGGTCGGCGCCCTGGACAATCTCGGCGCACCGAAGACGGTCGCCTTTACCCCGCGCACCATAACGTGGGTGCAGTTCACGATTAACTCCGTGAAGGCCGGATCGCACAACATCGGGCTCATGGAGATAGAAGTCTTTGGCGCGGCGGGTGACTAGGAATCGGAGTTTGGCGACATAGAAACCAGAACAATTTGTGACAGTAAAATGTTCTTTCGATGTGTAGTTTGGATTTCATTGACTGCGGACACGAAGCGATTGGTGTCAAAATGATTACAGCTTTTGATAATCAATTTGGCGAGGGGGGGAATTTATAGATCACGAATCTTTATGAGATCGCCCAAGTAATGCGGGACTTAGAAGAGCGTGTTACTCCGGAGACGTCAGGTGAAAGGTGGTAAATACACTTTGCGCATGGAAAGCCGAGTCGGCTAAAAAGCTGGGGGAAGACTATATTTGCATTTGCGAATATCCCGATTTTTATGTCTACCCAAGTGTGTACCAGTAGCAAAGACCCATTGAAAATTAATTATTATTAACAATTATATAAGCAGCTATTCTAGGTTCAGGTGCAACATTGAATGACCTATTGATCTGTCTTGCGAAGTTAGGCCGCCCGTTTAAAAGCCGCTCAAATGCGGCAGCTTCCGGACAAGAACGGACTTCCAGGTAGCCGCTACGGGAATCCGCTTATCATCTAGTGTAGTGAGTCGTTCTTGTCGGGACATTTATTCGATAGCGAGCTTTTACGGTATATTGTTTTCTATATGTTCCAGCAAGGTGACTCACTACACTCGTGCGTAAGATCAATAATCTATTTCTGGACCGATGGGTATTTTAATTAATGGTTAAGCTTCATTTATCAATGGAAAATGGGTGTTTACAATACGCTTTCCCTGGAGCTTATGATTAATAAACACGCTTTACATGAGGCTACCCAGGTTGACGATCCGAATCGCGTCAAGGCGCTGCTCAAAGAGGCGCCTAATCTTGTTTTCAGCCAGGACTGGAATAACGACACCCCTTTGCATCTGGCGGCATACTTTGGTTACAGGGATGTCGCCGAATTGCTGCTGACGCATGGCGCGGATGTCAATGCCATTAACAGCTACGGCCGAACTCCTTTGCACAGGGCCGCGTTTAATGGCCACCAGGACATTGCGAAATTGCTGCTGAAGCATGGTGCCGATATCAACGCCAAGAACAATTTCGTCGATACGCCTCTGCATGAAGCCGTGGTAAATGGCAGCTATGCCGTAGCGGAATTGCTGCGCCAGCATGGCGGCCACGAATAAGCGGCGGTAAAACCTCCAAGCTGCCCCAGGCCGCCCTAGGCAATTTATTTCTCGAGCGGCGTTGCGGCAATCGTGTTCCTGAAACAGCAAAAGCCGCTATTCGCGTCCGGCGTCCGGGGACGCAGCGTGCCCCTTCGCAACAATAATGGCGCGGTTGAATGCCGACTTCCCGCAATGCTGACTGTTCGATTTCGGAGCGGACTATTGAACAGGGCTGCTTTCGGCCAACTCCAGCCTTACTCTTAATGGAGATCACCGTCTGCTTGCAAAATGATATCTGCCATCCCGATGCGTTCCAGATCGACGTCCCCGTAAGCGGTAACAAGCCGACGAAGACGGGCCTTCTGGTCTGGGCTTAGCGTTTGATCGCCTCTACCGACGATACCCTTATTAAAGCGCGTCTTCGCGGGATTCCCGTCAACGGCGCGGACAGCAGTCGCGCATTCTTCGGAGGTTTTTTTAAGATCGAGAAAGCTGGCAATGCGGGCGATCGTCGCCGGCTTGTCCGCCACCATTTCCTCGTAGGTTACAAAGAGGCAATTCAGCCGGCCCAGTCGTTGTGCCCGTTCCCAGGATGCATAAAACCCGGCATACCAAGGCATAACATGATCGATGATCAAGTCGTACTTCCCCTGCTCATTCAGAGTCGGCCAGACATCGCCGAAAAAAGTGTCCGCAACCGCGCCATTATCTAAAAAACTGGAATAACTGATCACGACATCAGGGAGATTTCTCACCAGCACGATTGGCCGAATATCAAATGCCTGCAAAATCTGCTCATTCGGCTTGCTCGCGCGGCAATGTTGCTGCGTAACGGTATTTTGGTACGCGCACTGGAGCAGATGGGGTAGGTAAATCTCATGCTCGTACTGAATATAGGCGTAGGAAAGATTCGCCTCTTGGCAACCAGTCAGCGTGCACAATACCTCCTTGAGAAACGTCGAACCGCTTTTCGGCATACAAGCAATCAGCAGGTGCTTGCCCAACTGCGCCGGCGTTATGCCCGGAATAAAATCGCCCAGCACGGCTGGCTGGCCGGAATAGCCGAGTGCATTCGTCAATTCAATCCTCAAACTTGGATGGCTGGGATCGAGAGCCAGCCCCGTCCGTATCCATTTAATCGCAAGTGGATAATTTCCTCGTATGCTTTGTTCCGTTGCAGCTCTGCAAAGCGCGTTTAGGAAATTATTTCGAATCTTTTGGTCATGCGGCGCCAGGGCGTACGCGTCACTGAAGATATTGACGGCACGTTCCATATTTCCGGAGCGTATATGTAGTACTCCGAGGTTGCTCATGAAAGTGGCATTTTTCGGTTCCAGCCGCACAAGCTGTTCGCAGCTTAATAAAGCGGTCGGGATGTCGCCTGTCGCCATCGACGCGTCGGCAATTTCGACCAGAGTTTTAATTCTGACCCTATCGGCCAGTGACTGTCCCTCACCATCAATATCTTCCGCGAGAGCCGTCGGATTCGCCAATGAAATCAAAGAAGGGCTTCCCTTGTTATGAAGCATAGCCAATTTCTCCACAAAATGAATTGAGCCGTCGCGCACAGTCTGGACAGTCAAGCCATGGAAAATACCGATGCTGAAATACCGCTGCGCCACCGGGCACAGCGAAGTTCAACATATGAAAAATGATAATTAGGCGGGAGAAACGAGGGGTGGTGCGCGGGTGCGACGGTCGGTGCCGATCAACTTTGCCAAACGGAAATGACGTGTATAAAACTCCAACAAACGGACGATTACAACTGCCATGGCAAGCATCGCCATGCCCACCAAGGCGTCGCCTAGCGCAGGAACGCTGAGATCAAGAGAATATAAGGCATCGGCGATAGAGCTGATATCGCCGATGTCATAGTCGGAAAAATAATAGTTGCTCGCGAACGACGTGGTTTGCCCAACCAACAGCGCTATCACAATGATATAGCTGAAAAATCGGTTCATAAGTTCCTGCGACGTTCTCGCGTCCACACATTATAGGTGCATTAAGTGATCTTAGAATCGCCTACTAATATATTCAAGTTTTATTACAATCATTTACATTTGCATGATCGGCGTTAAATCATGTCAACCTATGATAGGTAAGTACCCGTGCCACGATCTATTTAATGATCCGGAAGCCTCGTTGGCGTTCGGTCTGGAAAAGACATAGCGCCAAAAGTTGTTGACCGATTTCAATTGCTCCCGGGACATTCGCCCTGCGTACGATAACGGGGCGCACTAGGTCGGAAACGGATATTCGCTATTTTGAGAGTGCGAAAAATAGTGATGGATATCGGGCCTGCTCAGCTTGTGTTATCCGCGCGATCTGATGCATGTTAGCGGGTATTATGCCTTTGAGACGGAACTTGATGCCGCACGAAAAAGCATTCTTCGGCCATCCCGTCGGCCTGCGCACGCTGTTCTTCACCGAATTCTGGGAACGTTTCAGTTATTACGGCATGCGCGCGCTGCTGATTCTATTCATGACGGCGCCGGCGGCGGCGGGCGGACTCGGGTGGGAGACAGCGCGGGCGGGTATGATCTACGGCACCTACACCTCGCTGGTGTATTTGCTGGCGTTGCCCGGCGGCTGGATCGCCGATCGTTTCATCGGTCCGCGCAAGGCGACGCTGTACGGCGGCATCGCCATCATGTGCGGCCATATCTGCCTTGCGATGACCGGTATGGTCACGTTCTATCTGGGACTGGCCTCGATTGTCGCGGGGACGGGTTTGCTCAAGCCCAACATCAGCAGCATGGTAGGGCAGTTGTACGGCGCCGAGGACAATCGGCGCGACGCCGGCTTCTCTATCTATTATCTGGGGATCAATCTCGGCGCCTTTGCCGCGCCGTTGGTGACGGGGTGGCTGGCGCAGGGCGAAGGTTTCAAAACGTCGCTGGCTTCGTGGGGCATTGCGCCGGAAACATCGTGGCATTGGGGTTTCGCCGCCGCCGCGGTGGGCATGGCGTTGGGCCTGCTTCAATATCTCGCGGGCGGACGCCATTTGGGTGAGGTCGGTTGTCACCCGGCGCATGCGGATAATGCGGCGGTGCCGGCCGCGGCGCGCAAGCGTTTGATCATAGGGAGCGGTGTAGTCGTCGCGGTGGTAGCGAGCATGGCGCTGCCGGTGTTCAACGGTATGTTGAGCGCCGCCGCCGTTGCCGACGGTGTAGGCTATCTGCTGTTGATCGTGACACTGGGATTCTTCGTCTGGTTGTTCGCGGCCAAGACCTGGACGGCGCTGGAGCGCAAGCAGCTGATCGCGATCATGGTGCTGTTCGCGGGCGCCGCCGTGTTCTGGTCGCTGTTCGAACAGGCCGGTTCCACGCTCAACCTCTTTGCCCAGCGCAGCACGGACAACGAGATGCTGGGCGTCTCCTTTCCGGCGAGCTGGTGGCAGTCGCTCAATTCACTGTACATCATCCTGCTGGTGCCGGTGATGGCGTGGTTGTGGGTGCGGCTCGGGCCGAAGGACCCGTCGAGTCCCGCCAAGTTCGCCTTCGGTCTGTTGTTCGCGGCTCTGGGTTTCGGCGTCCTGGCGCTGGCGGCGCAACTCGCCGCCGGCGGCGTGCGCGTCAGTCCGGTGTGGCTGGCGCTGGTGTATCTGTTGCACACCGTCGGCGAGTTGTGCCTGAGTCCGGTGGGATTGAGCGCCATGACCAGGCTGGCGCCGGCGCGCATCGCGGGGCTGGTCATGGGTGCGTGGTTCCTCGCGTCGTCGGTGGGCAATTTTCTGGGCGGCGCCATGGCGAGTCTGTACGAAACCTTTGCCTTGCCGGCGCTGTTTACGGCGATTACGGCGGTGGCATTGGTCGCCACCGTGCTGATGGCGCTGGCGATCAAGCCGCTGGCGCGGATGTTGGCGCGGCGTTGACGTTGTTACTTTTGCGCTACGGGCAGTTCCTGACGCAGGGCAGCGAACAGGGCGTCTAAATCTTCCTGAGAATTGTAGGCCTGCACGGAGATGCGCAGGAACTGCCGTCCGTTCCAGGCTATGCACGGGATCTGGATGCGGTAGTGCTGGTACAAGCGGCTATTGAACGCGGCCAAATCGCGGATGCGAGGTAAATCGAATACGGCCATTTGCGCATAGTATCCGCCCTGCCGCGGGTACAGGGGGCTTAGGCCGGTCAACGCGGCGGCACGCTCAAGGCTTGCGGCAAGCAAGCCATGACAGTGCTCGCGCACTTGCGGCCAGTCATGCCGCGACTGAAAGGCCACGGCCGCCGGCACCGCGAGATAGGCCGACAGATCATCGGTACCCAGCCATTGCAGGCCCTGGATGTAATCGGAGTCTGGCGAGGGCTTGCGTTCTTCGCCCCAGCCCCAGCCGATGACCAGCGGTTCGATGAGCGCTTGGCGCTCGCGCCGGGTATGGAGAAACGCCGCCCCTTTGGGGCCGCACAGCCATTTGTGGCAATTGCCGACGTAGAAGTCCGCCCCCAACCCGTCGAGGTCGAGGGCGATTTGTCCGGGGGCATGGGCGCCGTCGATGACCGTCATTATCCCCGCGGCGCGGGCGCGTTGACACAGGGTCTCGACGGGGAGACGCAGCGCGGTTGACGAGGTGATGTGGCTTAAAAAAATTACCTTGGTGCGCGGCGTGACCCCCGCCCAGATTTCTTCGACGATGGCCGCATCGGAGGCGACCGGAAACGAGACCGGCTGTTTGCGGTACGACGCGCCGCGCTTACGGCAGACGTAGGACCACAGATTGTTTATGGAGCCGTATTCGTGATCGGTGGTCAGGACTTCATCGCCCGCTGACAGCGGTATGGCATGGGCGACGATGTTGAGGCCGAAGGTGGCGTTGGGGACATAGACCAGGTCGTCGGCCTTGGCATTGAGGTAACTGCCGAGAGCGGTGCGGGCATTTTTCAACAGAGGCGGAAGCTGATCGTTGATGAACGCCACCGGATCGCGTTCCAGGTGCCGCTGCCAACCCTGGTAAATCTCGAATACCGTGCTGGGCGTGGCGCCGTAGGAACCGTGATTTAGATAAACGATATCCGGATCGAGCAAGAAGAGCTGCTTAAACGCGTTCATGCAACACGGCTGTTCCGGTGGGCTTGACGGTTATTGTATACAAAAAAGGGGTGCCGCCTGTTGTTGGACGTGGCGGCACCCCGTGGCGTTGTTTGGCCGATCGGCTTAGGCGCGGATTACTTACATACCTTTGTCCATGGGCATGTCACCGTGATGCAAGGGCATTTTCCCGTGCATCTTGTCCTTCTCATGAGGGTGCATTTTCCACATGTCCTTGAGGGCCTGCTTTTGTTCGGCGGTCAGCAGCGCCTTGATGTCGTGCATTTGCGCTATGTAGGCATGCCATAGCTGGGATTCCATCTTGCCAACCTTGTCAATGAGGCCGTCGGCCTCATTGACATTGATATCATCGGCGAAGATTGCTCGGGCGACATCGCCGTAAGACGCCTTGAGTTGTTCCTCCGTCTTGGCGTTCTTGTCTATGTAGTCGTCGCGCAGCTTGGTGAGCTGTTTGACCTGTTCGTCGGTCAATTTGAGGGCTGAACTCATCTTCAGAAAATGGGCGGCCGCGTTATGGGGTTGCATGCCCTGCATGCCGTGCTCCATGCCATGACCCATGCCGTGACAATGATCATCCATGGACATGCCGGGGTGGCCGCCCATCTCCGGATGGGCCCAGGCCGTCGTACCCAGGGTAAAGAAAGCGGCAGCCACCATGCCGATTAAGGCGCCAGTTCGGTTTGCGTTCCCCTTCGAATTCTTCATACTATTGCTCCTTATAGGGATATTAATAGGGATATTGAGGTTTGTTGTTTACATGACGTCCATGGTGATTGATGCCTATGGAGCTCATGCGATGCGTAGAGACGCCCTATTAGATAGGGTAATGGGCAACTGGTTCAAAATTGAGCCTTGCCGAGTGAAAACAACTGCGAAAACAAGCGGTTTTGTACCTGATCAGGCAAGAAGATCATAGTTGTAATACGCTGGCGCTTCATTAGCAAAGGAAGTGGTTATGCAGGGGACCCTCTATATTATTTCCGCGCCTTCGGGGGCGGGGAAAACCAGTTTGGTGCGCGAGGTGTTGGCCACGGTACCGGGCATCAGCCTGTCGGTGTCCCATACCACGCGTCCCATACGGCCGGGAGAACAGAACGGCGTTCATTATCATTTCGTCGGCCTCGCCGAGTTTCAAGCCATGATTGCCGCGGGGGCGTTCTTGGAATATGCCCAGGTATTCGATAACTATTATGGGACGAGTAAGGCCGGCGTCACTGCCCAGTTGCAGAGAGGCCAGGACGTCATTCTGGAGATCGATTGGCAGGGTGCTCAGCAAATGCGCCGCCTCTTTCCCGATGTGGTCGCGATATTTATTCTTCCCCCTTCGCGCGACGTGCTGGAAAGCCGCTTGCGGGCACGGGGCCAGGACAGCGAAACGGTCATCGCCCGACGCCTGCGCGAGGTTCGGACTGAAATTTCTCATTGTAATGAGTATGATTACTTATTGGTCAATGAGGATTTTGGCCGGGCGGTGGCCGATCTTCAGTCCATCGTGCGGGCCCATAAATTAGGCCAAAGGGCGCAGGGAAAGGCCCTGAATTCCTTGCTGGAAAGCCTGCTCGGGGAGGACTGAGTTTCGGCTCAAGCATTCCAAACCCGGTCTATATAAGCGTATACTTTTCAATCGTAGCAATTTTGGAGTTTGCAATGGCGCGCGTTACTGTCGAAGATTGTCTGGATCATGTTGATAACCGTTTTCACCTGGTGCTGGTCGCGACGCGGCGGGCACGGCAATTGGCGAGGGGCTCCAGCCAACCCACCTTGCCTTGGGAAAATGACAAAAGCACGGTGATGGCCTTGCGCGAGATCGCGGCCGGCACCATCAATGCCAATATCCTGGATGAGATCAGCGCCGAAGAAGAAGCCCGCGCCGCCGAGATGAGCGAGTTGGAACGGGCCGAGATTGAGGCCGAAGTGGGAGGGCAAGTGATCCCCCGGGCGATTGTCGATCAGGGGAATGCCGGGGAGGAGTGATTCCTCCATGCGCAGCCTTGAATGAGCCGCCTTGAATAAGCCCGCCGATCTTGTAAAGCCTCCTCTTTCCATCGATCAAGATTCCACGCAATTATTAATCGGCGAACTGTGCGCCTTTCTCGCCGGTTATCTTGACGATGCCCATATCGGCGAGATTCGCCGAGCCTGCGATTTCTCAGCCGCGGCCCATCGCGGCCAGACTCGCCAATCGGGCGAACCTTATGTCCAACATCCCTTGGCGGTTGCGCGTATCCTCGCCGAGATGAGGATGGATCACCAGAGTATTATGGCGGCCATTCTCCATGATGTTATGGAGGACACACCCACCGCCAAGGAGCAATTGGTCAGCCAATTCGGCGAAGAGGTGGCGGAATTGGTGGACGGCGTCAGCAAGCTGACCCAGATTCGCTTTAGCAGCAAGGCCGAGGCCCAAGCCGAGAACTTCCGCAAAATGATGCTGGCCATGGTGCGCGATATCCGCGTCATACTGGTCAAATTCGCCGATCGTCTCCATAACATGCGCACGCTCTCGGCGTTGCCGCCCGCCAAACGGCGGCGCATTTCCCGGGAGACCCTGGAAATCTACGTACCCATCGCCAATCGCCTGGGAATGAATACCATTCGCCTGGAATTGGAGGATTTGGGTTTTGCCGGCCTTTATCCCAACCGTTACCGGGTGTTGACCGAGGCGATTAAAAAGAGCCGCGGCAATCGCAAGGAAGTGGTGCAGAAGATTCAGGCAGTCATGGAGCAGCGCTTGCAGGAAGAAGGACTGTCCGCCCGGGTAATGGGCCGGGAAAAACACCTTTACAGCATATATCGCAAGATGCGGCGGAAGAATTTGTCTTTCTCAGAGGTGTTCGATGTCTACGCCTTTCGCATCATGGTCGACAGGGTGGATACCTGTTATCGCGCATTGGGCGCGGTGCACAATCTCTATAAACCCGTGCCCGGCAAGTTCAAGGATTACATCGCCATTCCCAAGGCCAATGGCTATCAGTCCCTCCATACGGTGCTGTTCGGTCCTTACGGCGTTCCCATCGAGGTGCAGATACGCAGCGAGGATATGGAGAAGGTCGCCGAGGCGGGGATCGCCGCCCATTGGTTGTACAAGTCCGGTGACGGCGGTGGCGCCAGCGCCCAGACCCGCGCCCGGGAATGGTTGCGCGGCCTGTTGGAAATGCAGAAGAACGCCGGAAATTCCATGGAATTTCTCGAGAACGTTAAGATCGATCTCTTTCCCGACGAGGTTTACGTGTTCACCCCCAAGGGCGAGATCATGAAGCTGCCGCGCGGTGCGTCGGCGGTGGATTTTGCCTATACTGTACATACCGACGTGGGCAATACCTGCGTGGCGGCCAAGATTGATAGGCGCCTGGCGCCGCTGCGCACTCCCTTGAGCAACGGCCAGACCGTGGAGATTATCACCGCGCCCGGTGCGCGTCCCAATCCCGCCTGGCTCAGTTTCGTGGTGACGGGCAAGGCCCGCGCCAATATCCGCAATTATCTGAAGAACCTTAAGCGCGATGAGGCCATCCAGCTCGGCCGGCGCCTGTTGGAGAAGGCCCTGACGGGATCGCCGTTGAGTTTCGAGCAATTACCGGCGGCGCGTCTGCAGGCGGCGGTGAAGGAACTGAAGTTCGCCAACGTGGATGATTTGCTGGAGAGTATCGGTCTTGGCAATCGCATGGCGTCGCTGGTAGCCCGCTACCTGGTAATGGACAGGGATGCGCAGGACAAGATCCCGGGCAAGCGCTCCGCGACCTTGAAGAAGGTATTTACCCGCTACGTACCGGCCTGGCTGCGCGGCGGCGACCGCCACTCCAGTCGACCCTTGGCGATCAAGGGGACCGAGGGCATGGTAGTGACCTATGCCAAGTGTTGCCGGCCCATCCCCGGCGATCCCATCGTGGGTTTCGTCACCGCCGGCCGCGGTATCGTGATTCATGTCGAGAATTGCAAAAACCTCACCGAGTATCGCAATCTTCCCGAGAAATGGCTGGACGTTGCCTGGGAGTCGGAAGTCCAGGGCGATTTCCCCGTGGAAATCCGCATGGAGGTGGCCAATCAGCGTGGTGCCTTGGCCACGGTGGCGGCGGCGGTTGCGGAGATGGATGCCAATATCGACAATGTCGCCATGGAGGAACGGGACGGCCGCTACAGCAACTTGACCTTGCTGATCGAAGTACATGACAGGCGCCATCTGGCGCGCATCATGCGCCGCGTTCGTTCCATAGACATAGTGGCGAAAATAACCAGGACCAGAGGATAAGGTAGATGACTCGCGAGATTATCAAGACCGTGGCGGCGCCCGCCGCCATCGGAACTTATTCGCAAGCGGTGAGGACGGGTAATACCGTGTACCTGTCCGGGCAGATCCCCTTGGTGCCGCGGACCATGCAACTGGTGGAAGGTGACGTGAGCGCCCAGATTCGCCAGGTATTTGATAACCTGCAAGCAGTGGCGGCGGCGGCGGGCGGCGGTTTGGCGGATATCGTAAAATTGAATATCTATCTCACCGATCTCGCGCATTTTCCCATGGTCAACGAAGTGATGACCCATTATTTCCGCGAGCCCTTTCCGGCGCGCGCCGCCATCGGCGTCGCTTCTTTGCCGAAAGGCGCGGCCGTCGAGGCCGATGCGGTCATGGTGCTGGGCGCATAGGAACTTCTATTTTATCGGGATGCGGAAAAGGTGAGGGAGAGCGATGGACACGGCCATCCCTGTAGCAGAGGCGTCCGCATCCGTGGCCGGCGGCATGAGTACGCCCGTTACCTATCTCAAGGGTGTGGGGCCGCGCTTGGCGGTGCGCCTGCGGCGTTTGGGCATTGAGACCCTGCAGGACCTGCTGTTCCATCTTCCCGCGCGGTATCAAGATCGCACGAAGATAATCCCCATGGGGGCGTTACTCGCCGGCGATGACGCGATGGTGCAGGGCGAAGTATTGCACAGCGAGATAGTGCGCGGCCGGCGTGCCGTGCTGCTGGCCCGTATCGCCGACGGCACCGGCAGTTTGATCCTGCGGTTCTTCCACTTTTCCGCGAAACAGCGCGAAGGATTGGAGCGCGGGCAGTGGTTGCGCTGCTTCGGCGAGGTGCGCCGCGGTATCGCGACCTTGGAGATGATCCATCCCGAATATCAGGTGCTAGACAGGGATGTGCCGGCCGCGGAGGAAAAACACCTCACTCCCGTGTATCCAACTACCGAAGGTCTGCATCAAATTACCTTACGCAATGCCACCGCAACGGCATTGGAACGCCTCGACCATGGCGCGGGATTGCAGGAGTACCTGCCCGCGGAGCTATTGCAATCCTTGCGTTTGCCCACCTTGGCGGACGCGCTGCGTTATGTGCATCGCCCTCCCCTGGATGCGCCCGTGGAGCTGTTGTCGGCGGGGCGTCATCCCGCGCAGCAACGCTTGGCTTTTGAGGAGCTTTTGGCCCACCATCTCAGCCTGCGTCAATTGCGGGCGCGAGTGGAGCGCCATCGCGCTCCGCCATTGACGGCGCCGGGAAAGTTGTTCGACGCCCTCTTGCGTCAACTTCCCTTTCGCCTGACCGGGGCGCAGCGTCGGGTCATCGCCGAAATACGCGCCGACCTGGCGCGCCCTCATCCCATGCACCGACTGGTGCAAGGCGATGTGGGCTCCGGTAAGACCCTGGTGGCCGCGGCGGCGGTATTGCAGGCGGTGGAGACGGGTTTTCAAGCCGTGGTAATGGCGCCGACCGAATTGCTGGCGGAGCAGCATCTGAAAAATTTCAGCGAGTGGTTGGCCCCTCTCGATGTCCGTATCGGCGGGTTGGCGGGAAAACTCACCGCCAAGACGAGGCGTGCCCTGCTCGCGCAATTGGCCAGCGGCGAGTTGGCGGTGGCGATAGGGACCCATGCCCTGTTTCAAGCCGGCGTCGATTTTCATCGCTTAGGTTTGATCGTGATCGACGAGCAGCATCGTTTCGGCGTTCATCAACGTTTTGCCCTCTGGGAAAAGGGTAACGACGGCGGCCGCTATCCTCATCAATTAATCATGACCGCCACCCCCATCCCCCGTACCTTGGCCATGGCGGCCTATGCGGATTTGGATTGTTCGGTGATCGACGAATTGCCGCCCGGGCGTCGGCCGGTGGAGACGGTGGTGGTGCAGGGCAATCGCCGCGACGAAGTTGTGCAACGCATTCGCGCCGCCTGCGGGCAAAACCAACAGGCTTATTGGGTATGTACCGTGATCGAAGAGTCGGAGGTGTTGCAATGCCAGGCGGCGGCGGAGACGGCGGCGCTGTTGACCGAGGCCTTGCCGGAATTGCGGGTGGGTTTATTGCATGGACGTATGAAGGGGATCGACAAGGAAAGGACCATAACGGCCTTCAGGGCCGGGGACCTGGATTTGCTGGTGGCGACCACCGTAATCGAGGTAGGTGTGGACGTGCCCAACGCCAGCCTGATGGTGATTGAAAACGCCGAGCGTTTGGGCCTTGCCCAGTTGCATCAGTTGCGCGGGCGGGTGGGGCGCGGCGCGCAACACAGCGCTTGCGTACTGATGTATCGTCCGCCGCTTTCCGATCAGGGCAGGGAGCGACTGGCCGTATTGCGCCGCAGCAACGACGGTTTTGAGATCGCGCGCAAGGACCTGGAACTGCGCGGTCCCGGCGAAGTGCTCGGCACCAAGCAGAGCGGCTTGTTGCAATTGCGCATCGCGGACCTGCTGCGGGACCAAGCCTTGCTGCCCGCGGTGGAGCGTGCCGCCGGGCGGTTGCTGGCTCAGCAACCACAACGGGTGGCGCCGCTTATCCGGCGCTGGTTGGGAGAGGCAACGCTGTTTGGCGACGTGTAACGCGACCGCGTACAATGCTCCGCCTTTCTTAGCTGCCGATCAGGGTGCGCAATGGTTAAGGATCAACAACGCCAGGCATCGCGCCTGCGCGAGCCTAGGTGGATTTCCGCGCGCCGGCGTTTGCGCGGCGCGGCACCGGCAGTTCCGTGGGATTGGTTGCTGGACCCCGCGTCTTTGACGCGGCGCTTGCAACTCGTCTGCGACAAGTGCTTTAGCGTGCAGGTGCTCCGGCAAGGTTGGGGCCGACCCCTGGCCAGCGAGCGCCGGGTCTTGGGCGGCAAACGCGGTGGACGCGCCGTGATTCGCGAGGTACGGCTGATGTGTGATGCAACACCCTGGGTGTTCGCCCGGACCGTGATACCGGTGCGCACCCTGTGCGGCCGGCAACGGCGTCTCACCCGTCTGGGTTCCAAATCGTTGGGCGCGGCCCTGTTTGCCGATCCCCAACTGCGGCGCGGCGAGATGGAGGTTAGCCGTGTCGATCCCGGCGAGAGCTTGTACGGCTATACCGCCGATGCGCTGTCCGCCGCGGACGCGGTTTGGGGGAGACGTTCGGTGTTTTGGGTGGCCGGCAAACCATTACTCGTAAGCGAATTCTTTTTGCCGGCGTTGCTCCGCCGGCATTCGCAAATTTAATCATTTAGATCGCGGAACGCTCTGGTTACGGGTATCCCTAGGCTATTTGAATGGTGATGATTGAGGTGGGTGACGGTGCGGCTTGAACGATTGCGTCTATACCTGGTATTGATGCGGCTCAATCGGCCGATCGGTTCCTTGTTGTTATTATGGCCTACCCTGTGGGCGTTGTGGTTGGCGGGGGAAGGGCATCCGCGGGTCTTGGTGGTGCTGGTGTTCGTGCTGGGCGTGGTGGTGATGCGTTCCGCCGGTTGCGTTATTAACGATTATGCCGACCGCCATGTGGACCCGCATGTCGCCCGTACGCGCCTGCGACCTATCGCCGCGGGGAAGGTGACCCCCCGCGAGGCCTTGATCCTGTTTGCGGTGTTGTGCCTGACGGCCTTCGCCTTGGTGCTGCTGATGAATTCGCTCACCATCATGATGTCTTTGGTCGGGGCGGTGCTAGCGGCGGTGTATCCGTTTATGAAGCGCTATACTCATTTGCCGCAAGTGATGTTGGGCATGGCCTTCGGTTGGGCGGTGCCCATGGCGTTCGCGGCGCAGACCGGCGGCGTGCCGCCGGTGGCGTGGCTGTTGTTTATCGCCACGGTGCTGTGGGCCACGGCCTATGACACCATGTATGCCATGGTGGACCGGCCCGATGACCTGCGTATCGGCGTCAAGTCCACGGCTATCTTGTTCGGTGAGGCCGACCGCCATCTCATCGCCTTAATCCAGGTATTGTTCTTTGTCGCGATGGCCATGGTCGGACGGCAACTCGAACTGGGCAGCTTCTATTATGCCGGGCTGGCGATCGCCATGCTGTTGGCCGCCTATCAGTTGATGCTTATCTGGCCGCGCGACCCGCCGGGGTGTTTCAAGGCCTTTTTGAATAATAATTGGCTTGGAGCGGTCATTTTTGCCGGGATTGTCGGCCATTACCTGGCGATGGGCTAGCCCGGCGGTTGGCAGGCGGTGGAGGGCGTGGGAAGATAATCACGAATGCACCATGGCTATTCAAAGAGGTGATGACAATGCAAACGGAAAAATTTCGGGTTAAGAACGTTAAGTGCGACGGTTGCGTCAACACCATCCGTCAAGGCTTGTTAAAGGTGGCGGGCGTGGCGGAGGTGGATGTAGCGATCCAGGGCGGGAAAGTGACCGTCAATGGCGAGGGTCTCGACCGGCTGGTCTTGGCGCACAAACTGGGGCAACTCGGTTACCCCGAGGGCGCCTGATCAGGTATGGCGATGAATAAAAAGCCAGAGGCGCTTACGGACCACAATACCCGCTTTCTGGAACTGGGTGCCGCGGTCATTGAGATCGAGGCCAAGGCGGTATTCGCCCTGACAGAGCGCATCGATGCGAATTTCGCCAAGGCCTGCGGGTTGCTGCTGGCCTGCGAGGGGCGCATCGTGGTGTTGGGAATGGGCAAGTCCGGTCATATCGGCGGGAAGGTAGCGGCCACCCTGGCCAGCACCGGCAGCCCCGCCTTTTTCGTCCACCCCGGCGAGGCCAGTCACGGCGACTTGGGGATGATCACTGAAAAAGATGTGGTGATGGCCTTTTCCAATTCCGGCGAGACCGAGGAATTACTGGTGATCCTGCCGCTCATCAAGCGGCTGGGCGTGCCCTTCATCGCCCTCACCGGCAACCCCGCTTCCACCTTGGCGCGCAAGGCCGATGCCCACATCGATGTCAGCGTAGCGCAAGAGGCTTGCCCCCTGGATCTGGCGCCCACCGCCAGCACCACCGCGGCCTTGGCCATGGGCGATGCTTTGGCCATCGCGCTGCTGGAGGCACGGGGTTTTACCCAGGAGGATTTCGCACGTTCCCACCCCGGCGGCCGCCTAGGGCGGCGCTTGTTATTGTTGATCGATGACGTGATGCACACCGGCGAGGCCGTGCCCATGGTGGCGCCCGACATCATGTTGAGCGAGGCCTTGCTGGAGGTGACCCGCAAGGGACTGGGCATGACCGCCATCGTCGACGGCGAGCGGCGCCTGCTGGGTATCTTTACCGACGGCGATCTGCGCCGCGCCATGGATCACGGCGTGGATGTGCATACCACGCCGGTAAAAGAGGTTATGACCCGCCACGGCAAGACGATCAGCCAGGGGATGTTGGCGGCGGAGGCCTTGCAGATCATGGAGAACGCTAAGATCAACGGGCTGATGGTGGTGGATAAGGACGATAGATTGATCGGCGTCTTGAACATGCATGATCTGCTGCGGGCGGGTGTGGTGTAAGTCCAAATAACGAGCGAAGGGGTGCCATGCAAGACATACTGGAGAAGGCGGCGCAAATCCGTTTGCTGATCTTCGACGTCGACGGTGTGCTCACCGATGGCGGCCTCTATTTCGACGAGGCGGGCCGCGAGCACAAGGTCTTTCATTCCCGCGACGGCCACGGTATCAAGATGCTGCAGGGAGCGGCGGTGGAGGTGGCGGTGATCTCCGGCCGCCGCACCGAGGCGGTCACCCATCGCATGGCCGGATTGGGCGTGCGCCATGTTTATCAGGGACAGCAGGACAAGCTGCCGGCATTTTACGAACTGCTGGAACGACTGCGGATAACGCCCGAACAGACCGCTTATGTGGGCGATGATGTGGTGGACCTGCCCATCATGCTGCAGGCGGGTCTGGCCGTGGCGGTGCAGGACGCCCATCCTCTGGTCCTCCGGCATGCCCATTGGCAAACTCCCCACGCCGGCGGGCGCGGCGCGGCGCGGGACGTGTGTGAGTTGATTCTTGAGGCGCAGGGCAAGCTGCAAACGGCGTTACAAGCGTATCTCGACGCGGGTGCGGCGGTCCGCCGGAAAACGTGATGCGCATTCGCATCGATAAATGGCTGGTGGTGTTGGTGGTGATCGCGTTGTCCACCTTAAGCTGGTGGCTGCCCTTAGGACAAGAACCGGTTATCGCCTTGGTAACGGCGCCCGAGAAAAGGCATATCGTCGATTATGACTTGACCGATTTTACTATCACCGCGATGAACGCCGCGGGACGTCCCCGTTATCGTTTACAGGCCCGGACCATGCGCCATTATGCCGATGACGACACGTCCGACGTGAACTTGCCCCGGTTAACGATGTTTCGTCACGATGTGGCGTCGTGGTTCGTGCGCGCCGAACAGGCGCGGGTGACGGCGGGCGCGGAGACGGTATTTTTGCGGGATCGAGTGAAGGCGGAACGGCTGACGGAGGATAAGGACGATGCGTTGGAGATTCATACGACAGCTTTGAAAGTGGTGCCGGCCGAGGAATACGCCGAGACGGATCAGCCGGTGACCATCGTGTCCGCGCAGGGCGTGACGCAGGCCGTCGGGATGCAGGCAAACCTCAAGCAGCAGCGTCTCGAGTTACTGGCGCAAGTTCGGGGAGAATATGCAAAGCAATAAGGGGATGATCTTGGCGCTGCTGTTTGGATTATTGCCGCCGCAACCCGCGTTGGCCCTCTCCAGCGATAAGCAGCAGCCCATTCATATCGAGGCGGACAGCGTGGTTATCGATGACGCCCAGGGTACGGCGGTATATCGGGGCAATGTCCGTTACACCCAAGGCAGCGCTCATCTGGAGGCGGATGAGGTGACGGTCTATAGCGCCGACCGCCACAACGTGGACAAGGCGGTGGCCGACGGCAAGCCCGCCACGTTCCGCCAGCGCCTCGATAATCAAGCGGAAGATGTGCGTGGTCAGGCCGCCCACATAGAATATTTCACCGCCGACGAACGCGTAGTTTTGCAGGGCGACGCCCATCTTTGGCAAGGCAAGAATGAATTTTCAGGCAGTCGCATCGATTACGACACCGTCAAGGAGATCGTGAAGGCCGTCAAAGCCGCGACGGATGAGAGCCGCGTGCAGGTGATTATTCAACCTCGTCAGCCGCCTGAATCCGCCGCCGCGCCGCCCGCTGCTTCCTCTCCCTCCCCATGAGCACTTTGAGCGCCCAAGCGTTGAGCAAACGTTATCGCACGCGCCGTGTGGTGGATGGAGTGTCTCTGCGGCTGGCCAGCGGCGAAGTAGTGGGCCTGCTCGGCCCTAATGGGGCGGGGAAGACCACATGCTTTTACATGATCGTCGGCCTCATCCGCTGCGACAGCGGGACTATCAGCTTGGACGGGCAGGATATCACCGCCTATCCTATGCACCTGCGGGCGCGGATGGGAATAGGTTATCTGCCGCAGGAGGCCTCGGTATTCAGAAAATTGACCGTGGAAAATAACGTGATGGCCATTCTGGAGACCCTGCCGGGTTTGACGCGGCAACAACGGGAACGGCGGCGTGATGAAGTGTTGGCGGAGCTGCATATTTCCCATCTTAAGGACAACCTGGGCATGAGCCTGTCAGGCGGTGAACGTCGGCGCTTGGAAATTGCGCGGTCCTTAGTGACGCAGCCGCGATTTATCCTGCTGGATGAGCCGTTCGCGGGCATCGATCCGTTGTCAGTGATGGACATCCAAAGCATCATCAAGCAGTTGCAGGAGAAGGGCATCGGTATCCTCATCACAGACCACAACGTGAGGGAAACCCTGGGTATCTGCGAGCGGGCCTATATCGTCAACGAAGGCAAGGTAATCGCTGAGGGTGTGCCGCAACAGCTGTTAAGCAACGAACAGGTGCGCGCCGTGTATTTGGGCGAGCACTTTAGACTATAAATGGCGGGAAGGATAGCACTGCAGTCCGTGGGTAATTGGGTTAAACTAAGCATGCTCTGTTACTGGAACGCCCCCTGATCAAGTAGTGGCAAGATGAAACAATCGCTCCAATTACGTCTCGGACAACAACTCACGATGACGCCCCAATTGCAGCAGGCGATTCGCCTGTTGCAATTGTCGACCTTGGAATTGCAAACCGAGGTTCAAGAGGCCTTGGAGAGTAATCCGCTATTGGAGCTTGCCGAGGAAGGGGAGGGGGAGGGGGAAAGCGGAGCCGGCGTCATTGATTTCCCCGGCGGCGAGAAGTCCGAATCCCTCAACGGCGACGAGGAGATGGCCTCGTCTTTGGGTTTGAGCGGTGATATTACGGTGGGATCCGCGGAGGATGAGACGGCCGCGGGAAATATATCCGGCGATATCCCGGAAGAATTGCCGGTAGATACCAGTTGGGAGGATGTTTACGACTCCGGCGGATTGGGCGCCACCGGTGCGGAAGCGGATACCCGTGTATTTGAGATTCAAGACAGCCCCGTGGAGAGCTTGCGCGACCACCTGGTATGGCAAATGGATCTCACACATTGCAGTGAAACCGATCGCGCCATCGCCGCCGCCATCATCGATGCCATCGATGACGACGGTTATCTCGCTGCGCCCCTGGAGGAAATTCAGCAGGGTTTGCAGTCCGGGTCGGAGGCCGACCTAGACGAGATCGCCGCCGTTTTGCACCGCATTCAGAATTTTGATCCCCCCGGCGTGGCGGCCCGCGACCTGCGGGAGTGCCTGATGATCCAATTGCAGCAGTTGCCGGCGGATACCCCCTTGCTCGCCGATGCCAAGCGTCTGGTGGGCGAGCATTTGTCGCTGTTGGCCAGCCGGGATTATGCTCAACTGACGCGGCGCCTGAAATTGGATGAGCAAGCCCTGCAGAAAGTGATTAATCTGATCCAGACCCTGAATCCGCGCCCGGGCAGCAGCGTGGCGGCCGGTCAGGCGGAATATGTCATTCCGGACGTGCTGGTACGCAAGCGCAACGGAACCTGGCGGGTGGAGCTCAACGAAGAGGCGGTGCCGCGTTTGCGTATCAACAGGCAATACGCCGGTTTGATCCGCCGCGCGGATTCCAGCAGCGACAACACCTATCTCAAGGGCCAGTTGCAAGAGGCGCGTTGGTTTCTCAAGAGTCTGCAAAGCCGCCATGAGACTTTGCTGAAGGTCGCTTCCTGCATCGTTGAACGCCAGCGAGGATTTTTGGAGCACGGCGAAGAGGCGATGAAGGCGCTGGTATTGCACGACGTGGCGGAGGAGGTGGGCATGCACGAATCCACTATCTCGCGGGTTACCACCAAGAAGTATATGTGGACGCCGCGCGGTATCTTCGAATTGAAATACTTTTTCTCCAGCCATGTATCTACGGCGGCGGGCGGGGCCTGCTCATCCACGGCGATCCGGGCACTGATCAAAAAGCTGGTGGCGGCGGAGAACCGGCGCAAACCGCTCAGCGACAGTAAGATCGCCGCTGTCCTCTGCGATCAGGGGATCAACGTGGCGCGGCGCACCGTGGCGAAATATCGGGAAGCCTTGGCGATACCCCCGTCCAACGAACGAAAACAATTGGTCTAATATCTGTAACGAGGTATGTCATTTATGCAAATTCAACTCAGTGGCCAACATATAGAAATCACCCCCGCTTTGCGCCAATACGTGACCGAAAAATTGGATCGCTTGGCGCGTCATTTCGATCAGGTGGGGATCGTCCATGTCGTCTTGAGCGTGGAGAAGCTGCGGCATAAGGCGGAGGCGACAATTCATCTTAATCGCGGTACCGTATTCGCGGACATCGAGGACGAGGATATGTATGCCGCCATTGACGGCCTGGTCGACAAATTGGACCGCCAGGTGAAAAAGCAAAAGGAAAAAAATACCGACTATCGCAACGGCGCGGCGAAACAGTCATCCTAGGTTACGGGCAACCTCACGGGTAAGATGGGGCGGGGGGAAAAACGGACATGCATATCGCTGAATTCATTTCTCCCGAACGCGTCGTCGTTCATCAGCAAGTAGGCAGCAAAAAGCGCGCGCTGGAATTAGTGGGCGGGCTCATTGCCGCCGCGCGGCCGAATTTAGTGGAAACCGAAATTTTCGACTGTCTTGTGGCACGCGAAAGGCTGGGGAGTACCGGAATTGGTCATGGCATCGCCATCCCACACGGCAGGCTCAAGACTATCGACCGCCCCATCGGCGCTTTTGCTGCGCTGGATAAGGGCGTCAATTTCGATGCCCTGGATGGCAAACCGGTGGATTTGGTGTGCGCCTTGGTGGTGCCCGAGAAGTCGACGGAAGAACATTTACAGATATTGGCGTCATTGGCGGCGCTGTTCGGCGACGAGCGTCTGCGCGAGCGGCTGCGGCGCGCCGCCTCGGCGGCGGAGGCGTATGCGCTGTTGAGCGGCGATGGCCTTGCGCCATTGCGGCATGCGGCGCCTCTTTAACCGTTATTTCAAGGAAGCGGGAGTGATGGCGATGGGTGCGATGTCGCCTGGGCGGCGAACCGTTTTACCTAAGGGCCGGGTTACGCGCATGATCGAGCGAAAATTCACCTTGCATGGCGTGTTCATGGAGGTGATGCAGCTGGGGGTGTTGTTGTCGGGGGCGAACGGCGCGGGCAAGAGCGAGTTGGCGCTGGAGCTTGTGAATCGCGGACACCGCTTGATCGCCGACGATGCCCCCGAGTTTTTCCGGCCCGCGTCCGGGGGTGTGCACGGCCGATGTCCCGAACCGCTTTGCGATTTTCTCGAAGTGCGCGGTTTGGGCGTGCTCAATATTCGCGCTATGTTCGGTGACGGTGCCATCGCGCCTAGCGCCGAGCTTAAACTCGTCTTGCGCCTAATGCCCATGACCGGCGAACAATTCGCCGCAATCGACCTTTTGCGGCCGTGCCGTGACGACGTGATTCTCCTCGACAAAGAAGTGCCGCGCATTACCTTGCCGGTAATCCCGGGGCGCAACCTGGCCATCCTCGCGGAAACGGCCGTGCGCATTCGATTGCTGGCGCTGTCAGGTTATGATGCGTCAGCGGATTTGATCCGCCGCCAGCAGTTATCTTTGGCTCAGGACCGTACATGAGATTGATCGTAGTCAGCGGCTTGTCGGGCTCGGGAAAGACCATCGCTTTGCAGGCGATGGAGGACATGGGTGTCTATTGCATTGACAACCTGCCCTTCAAGCTATTGCCGTCTTTGGCCGCGCATCTTAAAAATACCCAGCATCAAAATTATAGAGATGCGGCGGTGGGTATTGACGCCCGCAATCTCGCTGACGATTTCGAAGAATTTCCCATGGTGTTGGAACAGGTCAGGGCGCAAGGCATCAAATGCGAAATTCTATTTCTCACCGCGGACGATCATGCTCTCCTCAAACGCTTCAGCGAAACGCGCCGTAAGCATCCTTTAAGCAGCGCCAAGGTGCCCCTCAACGAGGCGGTAGTGGCGGAGCGGCGTTTGCTGTCCCCGGTGGCCGGGGATGCGGATTGGCACATTGATACCAGCCATACCAACGTGCATCAGCTGCGGGCGCTGGTGCGGGAACGATTGGGGCGGGGAGAAGAGCAGACCTTGTCGCTGTTGTTTCAGTCCTTCGGCTACAAGCACGGTCTGCCGCCCGATGCGGATTACGTATTCGATGTGCGCTGTCTGCCCAATCCTTATTGGGAGCCACATTTGCGGCCACTTACCGGCATAGACGCGCAAGTGAGGGCCTTTCTGGAACAACAACCGGCGGTGGGCCGCATGTTCGAAGGCATCCGCGATTTTCTGAATATCTGGGTGCCCGCCTTCGAGGCGGAGAATCGCAGTTACATGACGGTAGCGGTGGGCTGTACCGGGGGGTATCATCGTTCGGTTTATATGGTGGAGTGTTTAGCTACCCACTTCCGGGTATCGCGCAGCAATGTGTTGGCGCGCCATAGAGAGCTGTCGTAATGGTTGGTTTGCTGATTGTTACCCATAATCAGATCGGAACCGCCTTGGTGGAGACGGCTTCCCACATGATAGGAATGTGTCCGTTGATGGTGGAGGTATTGGCGGTGGCCGCGGACTGCGATCCGGACGCCATGGTGAAGCGAGGCCGCGAATTGGTCAGGGAACTCAACACCGGCGATGGGGTATTGGTATTGACCGATATCTACGGCTCGACACCCAGCAATATCGCGGCGCGCCTGGCGGACAATCATCAGGTGTTGGTGGTGAGCGGCATCAATTTGCCGATGGTGGTGCGCGTCATGAACTACCCCCGGCTCGCCGTGGCCGAGCTGGCGGCCAAGGCCGAGAGCGGCGGAAGGGATGGAATATTTTATTGCGTACCCGATGTCGAGTAACGGGCCGTGGTGCGCAAGGAAATCACCATCGTCAACAAATTAGGCCTACATGCCCGGGCCGCCGCTAAGTTTGTCACCTTGGCCTCCACCTTTCAGAGCAATATCCAGCTGGCGCGTTCCTCCCGCATCGTAAACGGCAAGAGCATCATGGGGGTGATGATGCTGGCGGCCGCCAAAGGCGCGTCCCTGGAATTGATAGCCGACGGCGAGGATGAACAGCAGGCGCTGCACACGTTGGAACAGCTTGTCCTAGACCGATTTGGCGAAGCTGAATAATCCCGATTCGGCTGTGGCCGGAGTCCCTCCCGTACTTGGTGGCATCCCCCGGCGCCGCATAGAATGGGGATAAACTCGCTCCAAACGCAAAGCTGCGGTGGGGAATGGCCGGGGTGAATTAAGTCCTTTCCAGTAAGAGATTCCCGTAGCTATCCGTTTGACAGCGCCAAGCAGGAGCGAGATAGGTGGTGGAGACCGCATCGATGATGAGGGCGGGACCGCGCACGATTTCGTCGCCACACAGACTCTGTCTTTGTCTCACGGCTACCGACGTCGCGACGCCATAGAGTGCGGCGCGGGCCGGCGGCGAATGGTCCGCCGGCGCGTCGGCGACTACCAAGGGCAGCGGCGGCGTAGGACCGAATATCCTTACTCGCAAATTCACCAGCTCGACCGCCAAGTCGAGGCGATGGCCGTAGCGTGTTTCATGATCATGGTGGAAAATCTCGCCGGACCTTATCGCGTTTTGCCACGGTACATTGAGCGTGGCGGTTTGGCCGCGGTAGCGCAGGTCCACACTGCGCTCGCTGCGGATGTCGCGGCGGGAGACGCCTTCCTGTTGCAGTTCGGCGCGGCCTTGTCGTTCTAACTCGGCGAAATGTTCCGCCAGCCTTAGTTCTTCGACATCGTCCAGCAAGAGACTTACGGTGCGCGATAAACGGCGGCCGCGCGGGGCCGCCAACATACCCAGCGCCGACAGTACCCCGGCGTGCACGGGTACCAGGGCATGACGCATGTCCATGGCCTCCGCCAAGGCGCACACATGAAGACCGCCGGCCCCGCCGAAGGAGAGTAAGGTGAATTGCCTGGGGTCGATGCCGCGCCGTGAAGAGATGACCTGCAGGGCGCGGACCATGTGTTCATTGGCGACGCGCACTATGCCCAACGCCGTTTCCTCGCTGCTGAGGCCGAGGGCGGCGGCAATGGGCGCCAGCGCCCGCCGGGCGGCCGCGACATCGAGCCGCATGCGGCCGCCGAGAAAACCGGCAGCCGGCAGGCGCCCCAGTATCAAGTTGGCATCGCTGACCGTGGGCCCGCCGCCGCGGCCGTAACAGGCCGGGCCGGGAGCGGCGCCGGCCGATTGCGGGCCCACCTGCAACATGCCGCCTGCATCTACACGGGCAATGGAGCCGCCGCCGGCGCCGATGGTGTGCATGTCTACCATGGGTACCGCCACCGGATAAGGTCCGATATGCCCCTCGCTGGTGAGGCGGATATCGCCGTCGATCAACGCCACGTCCGTGGAGGTGCCGCCCATATCGAAACTGAGCAGCCGTTGCCGCCCGCAATGATCGCCGATGAAGCGCGCTCCGGCCAGGCCGCCTGCCGGGCCGGAGAGCAGCATACGCACCGCATGTGATCCTGCCCGGGTGAGGGCCATGGTGTCGCCGGAGCTTTGCATAACCGCGATGCCGGCGCCGTTGAGGCCCTGGTCGAGTCTGGTCAGATAGCCTTGTACCAAGGGTCCTATCCAGGCATTCAACCAGGTGGCGATACCCCGTTCGTATTCCCGATATTCCGGCAGGATCTCCGAGGAGCGCGAGATAAATATTTCCGGCGGGATGCTGGCGGCGACGGCCTTCTCGAAGCGATCGTCGCGGAAAGAAAACAGCAGGTTGATGGCAACAGCTTGCGGGGCGAGTCGCCGCAAGGCGTTGCGGAGTCCGGCCACATCTTGGTCGCTAAGCGGATCCACCACCGTGCCGTCGGCGGCCAAGCGTCCGCCGGTCTCCAGGCACAATTCCGGCGGCACCGGCGGCGGGATCGGGGCGGGTTGCAGATTGTAGAGTTCGCGCCGCGCCTGTCGGCCGATGCTGAGCAGGTCTTTGAAACCGCGGTTGGTGATGAAGGCGGTGCGTACGCCTTTGCCTTCGAGCACTGCATTGGTGGCGACCGTGGAGCCGTGTACCAATTGTAAACCGCATGGGTCGCATCCCAGTTCCGCAATGCCCGCGATGATGGTTTGTTCCGGTGCGTCGGGCGTTGACAGGCGCTTGTGGATACGCAACGTCTTGCCGTCGTAGAGCACGAAATCGGTAAAGGTTCCGCCGGTGTCGATGCCCAAATATTGGGTTGCTGGCGTTGTCATGAAATGGTCACCGGGAACTTTTTTCCGCTTGAAGACTCTTTTAGACTCGTCGTAGTTCATTATAATGCCGCCACATGCGGCGGTGGTAACTCGGCATTTAATGCGAATACACCGCGCTGTCAACAAGTAATGAGAAACACAGACGCATGAACGACGCAAGCAATTTGATTCGATTAGAACATGTATACCGCTATTACGGCCGCACCTGCGCCCTGAGCGACGTCAGTTTCGCCGTCGGCAAGGGTGAGGTCATGGGGCTGCTCGGGCCCAACGGCGCCGGCAAATCCACCGCAATGCAGATCATCAGCGGCAATCTGGCGCCCAGCGCCGGCCAGGTGTGGGTCAACGGCATCGATCTCCTCGATCAGCCGCTTGCCGCCAAGGCCGGCCTCGGTTATCTGCCCGATCAGCCGCCTCTCTACCGCGAGCTGAGCGTGGACGAATACCTTGCTTATTGCGCGCGACTCAACCGCATCCCGGCCAAAGGGCAACGCGGCGCTATCGCCACCGCCAAGGAGCGGTGCGGCCTCACCGCGGTGGGGCGGCGCCTTATCGGAAACCTATCCAAGGGTTACCAGCAGCGCGTGGGTATCGCCCAAGCCATTATTCACGCGCCGGCGGTGGTGATACTCGATGAACCGACGGTGGGATTGGATCCCCTGCAGATGCGGGAGATTCGCGCCTTAATCCGCGAGCTGCGCAGCGAGCACAGCATCATTCTCTCCACCCATATTCTGCCCGAGGTGCAGGCGGTATGCGATCGCGTACAGATCATCGACGCCGGCAAACTGTTATTGAACGATACCATTGCGGGTTTGCAGCTTCGTATGCATGCCTCCAGCCTGGTGCTCGGTCTGCGGCGACCGCCCTCCGGCATGGCGTTGGAAGGTGTCGCCGGCGTGACGGCCGTGGAAGCAATGGACGAGGGTCGGTGGCGGATTCATTACGACCCGCAGCACAGCCCGGCGGAACATCTGGCGTTGGCGGCGGCCCAGAATGATTGGGGATTGTTCGAGTTGATACCGGAACGCCTGTCGCTGGAACAGGTCTTCGTGGACATTACCCGTAGCGATCCCTCCGAACCGGCTCAAGGAGCGGCGGCATGATTTGGCACATTGCCGCCCATGAGTTACGGCGCTTGTTTTTATCACCGCTGGCCTGGAGCGTGCTGGCGGTGGAACAGTTCATCCTCGCCTATATTTTTTTGATCGGAGTCGACAATTACCAGAGTATCCAGCCGCAATTGAAAATGATGGCGGCGGCGCCGGGGATCACCGATCTGGTGGCCGCGCCGCTGCTCGGTCAGGCCGCGATCATGTTGTTGTTCGCGGTGCCGATGCTGACCATGCGGCTCATCAGCGAAGAGCGGCGCGCCCAAACCTTGACCCTGTTGTTGTCGGCGCCGGTGTCCATGACCGAGATCATCCTCGGTAAATTCTTCGGCGTCACCGCCTTCTTCCTGGTAGTGGTGCTGATGGTCGGCCTGATGCCGCTGTCGCTGCTGGTGGGCGGACATCTCGATTTCGGTATGCTTGCATCGGGCTTGCTGGGCGTGACGCTGTTGACCGCCAGTTTCATCGCCGTAGGCGTGTTCATGTCCACCTTGACCGCGCAACCCGCCATTGCCGCGGTCAGTACCTTTGGCGTATTGCTGGGCTTGTGGATCATCGACTGGATCGGCGCCGGGCGCAGCGGCGATTACGGCAATGTGCTGGGTTATTTCTCCATCCTGCGCCACTACGAGTCTCTGCTCAAAGGGGTATTCAACAGCAGCGATGTGATCTACTACCTGTTGTTTATTGTCACCTTCATTGTGCTCAGTATCCGCCGCCTCGACGCGGACCGCTTGCAGCATTGACGCCGCACACCGGGAAATAATAAAGGTCTTATGCTAATCACACCGCGATCACGGCGTCAGATGCAATTGAACAACTGGTTGTTCGTGGTGCTGCTACTGGCCATCGTCGGCCTGCTGGCCTGGGTGAGTACCCGATACAACTACCAGGCAGATTGGACCGCCAATGCGCGCCGTTCCCTGGCGGAGTCCAGCGTCAAATTGCTGGAGCAGGCCAAGGGGCCGCTGACCATCACCGCCTTCGCCCGCGACAATCGCCAGATGCGCGGCCATATCAGCGATGTGATCGGCCGTTATCAGCGCTACAAGCACGACATCGTCTTCACTTTCGTCAATCCCGACACCGATCCGGCGCGCGCCCAGGCCATGGGAGTGAACAGCGACGGCGAGGTGGTAATCGAATACGGCGGACGCAAGGAATTCATTCAATCCTTCGATTTGAATGAGCAGAACATCACCAACGCCTTGCAGCGCCTGATGCGCAGCGGCGAGCACTGGCTGGTATTCTTGGACGGGCACGGCGAGCGCCGCCCCCACGGCGAGGCCAATAAGGATTTGTCCTTGTGGGTGAAGCAATTGGAGGACAAGGGCTTCAAGGCTCGCAGTCTCAATCTCGCGGAGAATGCCGCCATACCGGATAATATCGCCGCGCTGGTAATCAGCGCGCCTCAGGTGGACCTGTTGCCGGGCGAGGTGAAGGCGGTGGACGACTACGTGAGCCGCGGCGGCAATCTGTTATGGCTGGGGGACCCGGGTCCCTTGCATGGCCTGGAGCCGCTGGCCAAGCAATTGGGCGTGCAGTTTCTGAAGGGGATCGTGGTGGATCTCACCACCCAGTTGTTGGGAATTCAGAGCGCCGCCATCGCCGCCGTGACCAGCTATAGTCCGTCCACTCCGGTCACCAAAGATTTTAATTTGCTAACCGTATTTCCCTTGGCGGCGGGCTTGACCGTGACGGCGCCGCCGGGCTGGCAAAGCCAAACCATGTTGAGGACCGGGGCGAACAGTTGGGTGGAAACCGGCGACATCAGCAGCGGCAAAGTCAGTTTTAGCGAGAAGGAAGATATTCGCGGACCGGTGACCATCGGCATCAGCCTTACGCGCGATCGGGCGAGCAAGAGCGCGAAGGGCGGCAAGGAACCCGCGCCAAAGCAGCAGCGGGTGATAGTGATCGGCGACGGCGATTTCCTTTCCAATCAATATGTGGGCAATGTGGGCAATCTCGATCTCGGCATCAATATGGTCAACTGGTTGAGCGCGGACGAGCATTTTCTGGACATTCCCGCCAAGACTGCGCCCGATACCGATCTGCGGTTGTCGCGGTTACAGTCCGGCATCATCGGATTTGGATTCTGGATAGGCGTACCGGTGATGCTGTTGGCCGGCGGCTTGGCCATTTGGCTGCGGCGTCGTAAACGCTAAATAACGAGGATGGCGGTTATGGGCAAGCGGGCGTTGCTCAATCTGTGGTTGGCGGTGGCTTTAGCGGCATTGGTATGGGTGGTGTGGCAAGAGCCCGGCCATGCCCCCCAACCGGCTGCCGTCAAATTGACGGCGTTAACGCCGGCCGCGGTCGATAAGATCGTCGTCAGCAATCATAATGGTTCTATCTCCTTCGTCAGGCGGAATGGTGTCTGGGAGATGATCGAACCTGTCAAGGTCGCGGCCAACCCCGTGCGTATCGATAATCTCTTGCAGTTGACCCAGGCCAAGAGCATAACGCGTTTCGCGGCACATGGCCGGGATTTAGCTCAATACGGGCTGGCCAAGCCGGCAATACGAGTGCAACTCAATGACGTCGAGTTGTTGTTCGGCGGTGTGACGCCGATGGGCCAACAGCGTTATGTGATGGTGGGGGACGTGATTCATCTTATCGCCGACAATTATCAGTACGAACTGACATCCGATGCGGCGGCCTTCGTCAGCCGCGATCTGGTACCGCGCGGCAAAGAGATTGTGGCCATGGGATTGCCGGGAGCCAAACTGTCCCTCGGCGACAACAACAAATGGTCATTGGCGCCGCCGGATACAGGGCTTTCCCAGGAAGCCATGCGCCAAGCGGTGGATGAATGGAGCGATGCGCAGGCCTTGCGGGTGGCGGCGTATGATAAGCGTCCCGGGCTGGGTGCCGTGATAATTCGGGTCAAGGACGAACAACAATCCCTGCGTTATGAGATCATTGCCCGCAAGCCGGAATTGATCCTGGCGCGGCCGGAGATTGGTATGCAATTTTATCTCGCCCCGGAACAAGCCGAACGCCTATTGGATATTGGTAAACCGGCGGCGGCCGCTGCCGCGGAGACTGATAAGAAATAAGCGCGAGAAGTCCCCCCCTGCATGCCTGAATTGCCCGAAGTTGAGACTATAAAGCGCGGCATCGCCCCGCATGTCGCTGGACAGCGGATTATGCGGGTGGTGGTGAGGGAGCGCCGCATGCGCCTTCCTATACCGCGGCAATTCGCCGCCCGAGTGACCGGGCGGCTGATCGCGGCCATCAGCCGCCGAGGAAAATATCTATTATTAAACTGCACCGACGGAACCCTCATCATTCACCTCGGAATGTCGGGGAGCCTGCGCGTGGTGCCCGCGGACAAGTCGGCGGAGAGGCATGATCATGTTGATTTACGGCTGAGTAACGGCATGGTGTTGCGTCTGCGCGATCCGCGCCGCTTCGGTTTGATGGTGTGGATTGAAGAGGACCCGCTGCGGCATCCGCTGCTAAGCAGCCTGGGCCCGGAACCGCTGACCGCGACGTTCAACGGCACTTATCTGCTGAGGCACGCCCGCGGCAGAAGCGTGTCGATCAAGCAATTTATTATGGACGCCAAGATTGTGGTCGGAGTGGGGAATATCTATGCGAATGAGGCTTTATTCACGGCTGGGGTGGATCCCCGCCGTGCCGCGGGCAAGGTGACGGCGGCGGAATACGGATTGATTGCGAAGGCGATCAAACGGGTATTGCGCGAGGCAATTGCCGCGGGTGGCACCACATTGCGGGATTTTGTAGATGGCAAGGGGCAGCCCGGCTATTTTTCTCAGCGGCTTCTGGTGTACGGGCGGGCGGGCCAGCCCTGTCGTTGCTCGCAAATGATCAAAATAGTAAAGCTGGGACAACGTTCCACCTATTTTTGCCCGCATTGTCAAACTTGAGCAGGGGGGACTCGTTGCGGGCCCGCTATGCTATGCAATTCCGGCCGTCTCGATTAAGAGTGAGGCAATGGCGCCTCTTTGCCCGGGGCGTTCACAATCTCCATCAAAACCGCATCGGGCTTTACCATGATGGTTTTCAGGTTGTAGGTCAATTCGGAGACCTGACGCGTCAATTCCGCGTTGCTGCTATCGTAGGGATTGAATACGAGAAAATGCGCGCCATGGAGATTTTTTAATAAACCTTCCGTGTCCTGGGCGGGGGGCGGCAAGGGGAAGGTCGGATGCTTGGTGGCGAGCAAGGTGCGGCCCGGCCATTGACTAATGGTCGCGGTGGACTGTGGAAGGTCATCGAGTTCGCTGGACAGGGCGCGGATTACCTCATCCTGCGAGGAAACCACTCCGTGCAGAATGTCATAATGCTGCACCTTGTCTGCGATCATATAGGCGGTCGCAAGCGCGAAGGTGACAACCAGGACTATGCCCCTTTGCCCCATAAAGCCGCCGACCTGTAGTCCCCGGTTAATGTTGATCAATAAATACAGGCCGCGATAGAGCACGATGGCCAGCGCCAGCATCGCCCAGCCGTAATCGGCCGCAACGATCCCCAACAATAGTCCACAGAGCAACATGCGGCCCAACAGATCATTAAACAATCCGCGAAAATCGCCAAGCAGAAAGAGGACGAGGATGCCGCTTGGAATCAACCCCAATATCCACGATGGGCCGCCGCTGTCCGGTCCGACGACATAAACGAGGCCGGTGAGAACGGCCACGGGGTTATCGCCCCACTCCAGGGCAGACCAGCCCCAGCGCAAAATCAAGATCAGAGCCGTAGCAACACCCAGCCCCACCATGACTTGCAGACGTTGTCGATTGTCGATGGGAGTCTTGTACCATTCCCACATCAAGGCGAGCGGATAGGCCAGGCCGGCCGGATGCAAACTGACCGCCACGGCGGCGAGGATCAATTGAATGAAATACCAGCCCCCTAATTGGCGCTGGGCCTGACGATACTTTTCATCCAACCACTGGCCCAGGGCAAACAGCAGCAGCAAGAACGGGCCGATGCCGAGCGCGTTGATCTGCGAAAATGTCAACGGGGCTATCAAGAGCAGGCCGCTGCCGATGAGCGCCACTTCCTCGCTCATGGTGCGACGCGCCCAGCGGTATAGTAATGAGATTGCGGCAAAGGCGATCAGCAGGGTGAAGACTTTGACGGCGACGATACTCCCGGTCCAATATATTCCGAGCGGAGCAAAAAGAAGCGCACGCAGGTCCGGTAGGCCAAAGATTACGATTGGATTCGCAACGTGGTCCGCAACGGTCCAGTTGAGCAACAAGGCCCTAGCGGCGGATTCTTCAATGCCATAGGGATCAAAGCGCAGCAGCCCAAAGAGCAGGGCGAGACCGCCCCATAACAGGAATGTCAGAAGGATTTTGATTTGAATAGGGATACGCGTCAGCATCGAATGCGGGATTACAGGCGGGAGTTTAATTTCTTGGAGCGCATTTTGTGAGGCAAATCATACCCTAAAATAATGTTATAGTCATCTCGACAAATCTATAATCGGGCGACGGGCAGTCGAATTTTGGACGGGTGTCGTGAGATGATAGTTGAGTCGATTGATCAGCAATGGACAGATGCTAACGTCAAATGGAATTAGCGAGCAATCGTCATTGCACTTGTCTATAATGCGGTGCTGTAGGGGGCGGTTGGCGGTATTCAAATTCCGGTTGTAGTTGAGAGAGTTGCAGGCGATATTTTTGAGCTTGCAATTTTTTGGGCGATCATGCTATACATTTTGCACTTTTTTTGTGCGGCAGACCGCTTGTAAATGTTATAAATGGAGGTGCTACATGTTGAACACAGGGCAGGTACTTACGCTGTATGTGGTGTGGTTTGTATGTGCTTATACGTTGGTTTATATTTTAATTAAAAAGAATTCGTAGTCTTTTCGAGAATTGAGCTGATAGGATTGGGCTAGGGGTGGGACTTCCACAATATCCGTGGTTGTGTTACTTGTAGATATACGGTTATTGATCCCTGTCGCGCTGGAGTTTTCATGCTGGGACACTCAGGGTGATTAAGAATGTCAAATCGATCGGGGGGGGCATTCAAAAATGCAACGAAATAAAATGATTTTGGTGTCATTGACGGCGGCGGCCTTGTTTGGCGCCACCAATATAGTGCTGGCCGCGGATGATGCGGCACAGGAGATGCAGGCTGGGAATGCCGATGTGCAAAACGTGCACGCCAACCCCGCCAATGGCGAGAAAATATTCAAAGAAGGGAAGGGCGCCGTGCCGGCGTGTATGACCTGTCACGGCCCCGAAGGGATGGGCGACGACAATATGGGCACGCCGCGGCTTGCCGGTCAGTCGGTGGTTTATCTGATTAAGCAGTTGGAAGACTTTGCCCATGGTCGGCGTAAGGATCAAACCATGTTCGTAATGGACACGGCTGTTGCCCCGAACCTGACCCCGGAGGATCGGGTTGACGTCGCGGTATATGTGAGCACCAAGCTGCCGATTCTTAGCAAAGAGCTGTCAAACGTTAAGGATCTGACTGCCGCTGGTCAGAAGGTGGGCCTTTCCTACCTGGGCAAAGAGATCGTTTTGTACGGATTGCCGCAGAAGAATGTCCCAGCCTGTAAATCCTGCCATCAATACAATGGGCGCGGTCAGCCTCCGATCTATCCGCAAATCGGTCAACAGAAGTATGTGTATCTGACTAACCAGTTGAAGCATTGGCGCGACGGTAGCCGAGCCAATGATCCAATCGCACAGATGCAACATGTGGCAAACAAATTATCCGATGAAGACATCGCCAATGCGGCGGCTTATTTGATGGACGCACCCTACTCGACGATGGGTAATGGCTTTATCCCTGAGCAGCATATACCTGTGGCGTTTGAGCCCCATTAGTTTCTTTGAGTTATAGCCTGGTAATTAGAAGGGCGGTCATTCCGCCCCTCTTTTTTCGAACTACACTTGTATTCTTCGGTCAATTTAGGTACCGAGTGCAGCGGATTGCAGCTATTTCAACTCGATTTCCAGGTCTGCAGGGTTACTGAAAGCACGAGGCAAACTTTGTCATGGGCCTGAAGCAGTCGTTAAAGCCCGGTGAAAAGGCTTTATTTAGCATCTTTGGCATCTTCGTGGCGATCGCGATCGTGGGTTATATTGCGCTCGAAGTAATGCGCATGCATTCCGACAAGCCGCTATACGTAATCCGAACCCATTACGACCTGACCCCCGTGGGTGAGCGAGGTTCGATGATCTTTCGTAAATCCAACTGCATCGATTGTCATCGCGCCATGAACATCGGCTCCAATATGGGTCTGGATCTGGACGGCCTCGGCTCCTCCAAGTCCAAGGACTGGATTCTGGCGTTCCTCCGCGATCCCGAGAACACCTACGGGAGCACGACGGTGGATCACGGCATGGCGCCGAAAGCGGCTGCCTATGTCGCGGCCATGCCGGTGGCGGATCTGGAGGATATCGCTACCTTTATCTCCGAGCTCAAGGCCGATCGCGGTTCACCCGCCGCGCTGCAACCGCCGGAAGGGGAATCATCGTTCATAGATAACATGGTTAGGATGTGGGCGCCCAAGGACTGGAAGAGCAAATACCAGGATGTGCGTACCGAAAACTCGGGAAACAAAGCGCAGGGGGTAGATAAGCAGTGAGTGAACCGTGGGCGAAAGATCAGGACTATACGCGTTACACTATATTGTTCGTGTTTGCCTGTATCATTTACAGCATTATCGGCTTTTCGTGGGGCGCGCTGGTGGGGATGATCCCGCCGTTGAGAGATTTTATCAATCACCGGCCGCATGCCCATCTTATTATGTTGGGCCACGGCCATCTTAATCTGCTGGGTTGGGTGGAAATGGCCATTTTTGGGGCCATTTATTACCTCATCCCTCGCCTGGTTCAAAGTCCGATCCATAGTATTAAGCTGGTTAAAGTCCACTTTTGGCTGCACAATTTCGGTTTGCTGGGCATGGTCTCGTCATTCGTCGCCGCCGGGACCATCGGCGGTATCGCCAGCCAGTCCGCGACGCCGGAGGAAGTCAACCTCATGGTGCGGCCATTCATGATAGCCGTCGGGAGTTTCGGCTTGTTGGTATTAATGGCAAACATTATCTGGGGTTATAATATTTTTCGTACCTGTAGCGGGTGGAAACGGCGAATATGAGGCGTGGCTTACACTATGCGAGCGGTCTGTTAGTCGCTCTGACATTTTGTTTATTGGCGGCATGCGCCGACGATGCTTCGTCCTTGAATTCGCTTACCGTTGGTCAGAAGGCGCCGTCTATCAAGACCAAAACCTTGGCGGAGGTCGGTGGCGATTTTACCCGGATTACCACCTACCGGTTTCCCGATAAGCGCATGTACCAGTACTCCCTGGATCAAGCGCTTAAAATGGGAAAGCCCATCGTCTTGGAGTTTGCCACACCCGGACACTGCACTGTTTGCGATGTGCAGTTGCAGATGTTGAAGGATCTATTGCGCAGGTATCAGCCCGCCGTCCTCTTTTTGCACATGGACCAATATCAGAATCCTGAAGCCTTTCGTGCCTTTCATGTGAAGGGCGACCCCTGGACCTTCATCATCGATGCGCAGCAAACCGTGCGCTTTAGACAGCCCGGGCGAATGCTTTATGGTGAGCTCGATCAGGCGATACGCAGCGTGCTTCCCGCCAAAAGCGGCTGATTATGGCGGCGCTGAAGCATTATCGTCTGGTACAGGATCGGCGTGGTGTGGTTTGGGATGCCTTGCTCTACATCCCCACGGTGGGGGCCTTGCTGCTGATCGCGCTGAAACTGTGGTACGGGCCCAATCACGCCTGGTCATATGTGTTGGTTTTTCTGGGCTCATTCTTCTTCATCGTCGGGCTGAATCGCGTATTGAGCCGGATGATGGTCCTGCCTTCTTCGCCCATCGCCATTGATATAGACAAGCAAGGAGTTTACCTGAATTTGCGCAATGATCAGCGCATCACCATGATGAAAGAGGTGCGCTATTATCCGGATTATTCCGGTAAATCATTTGGATTGAGTGGTATGGATTTGGCGGGAAAGCGCTATCAGTATGTTTTTCATAAAGGACAGTATCCTTCTCCGGCCGTCTTCGATGAGGTTAAATCGTTGCTCAACATATATCGTTGAGGTCGCTGCGTCTTGAGGCGGGTTTCCTGCGGGGCTCCCGTTCATGGAGCGAGTCAGATATTATGACCATTGCAGAACCGTGCGGCCGATTAATGCGGTCCTTGCGGTTAGATCAAATCACATACAGTTGCGGCAGGGGCGGCAAGGCTCGCCTGATTGAGGTTCGGGTGCATCTGGATCTTATGTCGGCCGCCCCCATCGCTCAGTAGGGCCTCACTGGACGCTACTATTCAGACCGTAGCGCGATAAGTACAAGCTAAGCATATGCCAGTCGTCTTGGCGGTCGAGGCCGCGGTATCACCCGCCAGGCCGTGTAACCGCCTCAGTGCGTGTTGTTTTCTTTTGTCAGGTTTGCCTTGCGGGTTCGTATTACATCGCGTGCCAGCAAACCGATGATCATCGCCCCGACCAAGGTGGCGCCGATAATGATACTCCTTTCGAGTTCGGCGCTAACTAAGCCTCCAACGAACATATGGATGGAGTAACCCAATATGGCCAAGCACGCAATCGCGGCGATGGTGTAGACGATAATTTCTTTCATAAGGCCTTCATTTCAGTGGTTAACTATCAATAGTTAGTGGCTAAAGTCCGCGGGGGCAACTGCTCAATGGCCTAAAGATTTCTAGCAGATTCTCAATCGGAGCCCCACAGTCTTTATTATTCCTTGCGGAGTGAAGGGGGCGAATTGCCCATGCGCTGTGATTCCGCCTGATAGAATTTGCTAATCGGGTTCGTGAATAAGAAGCATGATATTAGAAATCTAAAATAGGGCCAAATTTGCTTGGCGGCTAGCGCGGCAAATTTGCGCATAGTTGGGGATAAATGCAAGTGGGCAATAGCCGCGGATTAGGGGGTCGCATAAGTACCCAATTCTCTTCCAGTATGCTCAGGAATTAGTAGGAGTTTAGGAAGTGAGGGAAAGACTTGACGCGGGCAATGGTGTGTGGAAATATCCTATCTTCAAATATGCCGACCTTGATAAAGATCAAGGATTCTATAAAACACAGGGGGGGTAAGCATGGCAATAAATGTCCTAACACCGGGAAAGACCTTCATTCTCAGTCTAATCGCTGGAGTTACCACCGGGATGGGGAATGGGAGTGTGTTCGGGGCGGCCTTAATGTGCGCGCTGGGGCGTGGCCGCTTCGATTATTGGGGTGGCATTTATGGGGCGGCGTATGATCCCACCACATTTCAAGGGTTCGTTGATTGGTGCATGCTGCTGTTCGGTTTTGCGTTCACCGCGATTATGATGATCACCTTGAATAAACACGGTGAGTTGGAAGCGGCAGCAGAGGCGGCGGGGCAGGGCGCAGGGCAGAAGAGCTCCCACGCATGAGCCTCCAAGTAGGTAAGGGTTGCTAATTTTGTTTCGTTATCGCTGTCGGGGGATATTCAGATGACTACTATCGCCACTATTTTTTGTATCTTGCTTGCGTTCTCCAGCATGTGGTTCGCCTGGTTTTTGATGCAACCAGGGGAGCATTGAGTCGCTTTTAGCATTAATCACATTACAGCATTAGGGAATCAAAATAGGGGAGTTCAGGACATGCTTAAGTACTTGACAATGAGGAATGAAGAGATACCGGCAGGTACATCCGCGGTATATTTTGGTTTCTCCTCCATACTGTGGTTCGTTATTGGAACAGGGTTGGGGTCATTCAATGCGGCGAAGCTCGCCTTCCCGGATTTTGTCACCGGCTCGGAAATGTTCTCATTTGGCCACATGCGCCAAGTTCACGTGCTTGCCGTGATCTTCGGCTGGATCTCCATGGCATTCGCCATGGCGATGATGTACATCACGCCGGCCCTGGGTAACACCAAACTCTGGTCCGAAAAATTAGGGATGTGGAATTGTTTCCTATGGAACATCGGACTCTCCTTGGGTTTGGTGTGCCTGTGGGTAGGGATGAGTTCCGGCCGTGAATATTCCGACTTTCCCTGGTTCATAGATCTTTATATAGCCGCTTTTATGACGGTCCCGCTTGGAATAAACGTGTGGATGACGATTATCAAGCGTCGCACCCAGGGTATTTATACGACCAACTGGTTTTTTGCCGCTGCCATCTTCATGGTGTCTATTGTATTTATCGTAGGTAACTCGCCCGAGTGGTTCTCACTCAGCGGGCTGAGCGAGGCCTATCTGACATGGTGGTTCGCGCATAACGTACTGGGTTTGTGGATTACCCCCGTCGCGGCGGCGATCGCTTACTACACGGTGCCCAAGATTACAGGTAATCCCTTGTACTCGCACCGCATCGGGCATTTGCATTTCTGGTCGGTAGTGGTGTTCTACTCGACCCCCGCGGCGCATCACCTGATGTCCGCGCCCCTGCCTGAATGGCTCAAGTCATTCGCCTCCGTAGAGGGCGTGCTTATCCTGGTGCCGGCCATCGCCTTTGTATCGAACCTGCTGCTCACGATGCAGGGGAAATGGCACTTTTTCGTCGAAAATATTGAGATGAAATTTACAATCACCGGTGTGTTGCTCGCCATTCCCTTGAATATGCAGGGAGGCTTTCAACAGACGCGTGCCATCAACTGGTATATTCACGGTACGGGTTGGATCGTAGCGCATGCGCACTTGGCGCTGCTGGGGTTCTCAACGTTCCTGGAGGCGGCGGCGGTGTACTATGGATTGCAGACCATCCTGCGCCGTAAGCTGTACTCCCTGACCTTGGCGAATCTTCATTTCTGGTTCGTGCTGATTGGGTTCGCGACCTACTGGATCTCCATGACCATCGCGGGTTTGATCCAAGGCGCGGGTAAGATCTATGAAGTTCCATATATTGACGTTGTTATCGCCGAACATCCTTACATGATCGCTCGGTGGGTAGGGGGTACAATGGTGTTTACATCTAACATCGTGTGGCTATACAACATGTGGATGACCGCGCGCGTCGGTACGGCCATTCCCGCTGGCCGCATGCCCCATGAATTGGCCTACGAGCGTTAATAACAACTGACAAAGGGAGGGAGTCAAACGTGGCTTTCAGAGAATATAAAATAGGGTCAAGGTTGTTCGGTGTCGCGCTCGGCGGATCAATGCTGATTACGCTGTATTTCCCGACGGTTAATATAACCTCGGTGGCGGCGACGGAGATTGGTCTGGGCAAGGGCCTTCAATATGGCCGTGTCAGCGGATTCTCATATCAGGATCCGTTCCTGCAGGGTAAGAACATGCCCAAGACGGTGATCCTGAATAAGGACCCGGTGACGGGTGCACTCTTTGATCCGCCGCTAACCGCTTATGTTTATGAGCCCGGCGTCCCCATGCCCGGTGCGGTGCAGCACCCGCGTACCCTGGGCCCCGGTGTGAAGGAACTCAGTGTCGAAAAGGGACGGATTACGGAGGCATCAGCGACCGTTGGCGCGGTATTCGTGGTGCGTAAAGAGGAATACTCCCATCATACAGGCGAGAAACCAGAGAATCCGGTTGCTGTAGAACATGAAACTTTGTCCGGGGAGGAACCTGCCGCCTATATCGAAAACGCCACTGCGACACGGGGCTGGACCCCGGCGCAAGTCCTGGCCGCCGCGGGTGACGAAAACACCATGTACGTAGGTTCAGGGAAGAATATGTTCATTCGCGAGGGGTGCTGGTGGTGCCACACCCTGCTGCCCGAGGAAACGCAAGATTGGCAGGTATTCGGCATTCCTCCGCGTTTGGGGGATTTTAATGACGAATCACCGACGGCCTTTGGTTCGGATCGCAAGGCTCCTGACTTGCTGCACGTGGGGTCGCGTAACTCCTCCAAGGAATGGATGATGATGCACTTCTTCAATCCCCGCTTGGTGCAGCCGCACTCCATAATGCCTCGTTTCGATTACCTGTGGGGCAAGGTGGATGCCCAGGGTAAGCCGATTGATTACGCGGGTTGGCGTAAAGAATATAACGAATACACAGAGGGCAAGCGCATCTATCCGCCAGACGTACCACAATATGCTTCAAATAGCGATGCACGCTATCTGATCGATTTTGTTTTAAATTTGAAGTAAAGGGGGGAAGATCATGGGGTGGAGAACTGATAAGCCGCTGATAAGTCTTACGGATGATGAGCAAAACAGGAAGGCGATGCAGGTATGGGAAGGCGAGAGCCTGGGGGGGTTGACGGAGGACAATAACCGCCTGCCCCAAGCCGTGGTGTGGTTGCTGGGCTTGACCATCGTTACCGCGTTCCTCGTTACAGCGCCGCTGTGGGGTCAGAGGCCGACCGCTGCGATCTATAAGGACTACATCGCGATGATGGATAGTCCTGAAGTCCAGAAGCTCGACACCGATGCCGACAAGATGGCCTTCATAGTCAAGAATGCGCCGGATAGCAAATACAAGGCATTGCAGGAACGCCACCCCGCGACGATGGATGATCTGCGCATGATCAAGAACCAAGTCGTGGAACTGGAAACCTCAAAGGCCGACCTGGAAGAATGGACCGTGGTGGGGCCAAAGGTGGTGCTGGCTAATTTCGAAGGCGAAAAAGGACCAGATGGCAATAAGATACGTAAACAACCCTCATGGGATCCAGGCTACACGATCGATGTTTTCTATGTGATATATTTCTGCGTAGCGGTGGTGATCGTGGTAAAGCGCCTACCCCCGATCAGCATGCAGCCGACACACGGTAAGCACTGAGTTTGAAGGAGTAATTGACATGTTGAACGTAGACAATCCGCCTTTGGTATTGCTGGGTATCATCGTCTTGGTGTTCCTCGCCCCGTTTATTTATAGCTTCTTCGTCGATAATTATGATAAAAAGGCTAAAGGTATTAAGTTCGTGGATTGATTTCCCAGCTCATCGCAATAGGAAAATAAGTTTGTTCGAAGCTGATACCGCCTTCCTAGAAGGCGGTATTTTTATTTGTAGTCAGTAAGTTGACGTTCTAGAGGGCGTGGTGTCGAGAATCAAGCAATTGCTTCTGGCAGGCATGTGTGTCAGCTACACGGCTCTAGCGTGCGCGGAAGATGCCGGCTTCAATACCGGCATAGAAGGAATGAACAGCCGGCAATGGAGCGTTGGTATCTTTATATTTTTGGTATTTTGTATCCTGGTGTTTACTATAATAGTGGTAAAATTCATGACAGCTGATCGGGTGGTAACGCTTAAACGCGGAGAGAAATTGCTCTTCGCCTGGATATTCTTCGGCGTCGTCGCTGCCATCATCATCGGGGCCATGCAATTGTTGCAGGGCCGACTATTTTGATGAGGTATTTCTCATGAATTATGTCAATAACCTTCCGGACGGGTGGACGATCTACGTGTGGCTGATAGCGGGGGCGATGATTGTCGTTGCCGTAATTTTCTTTATTCGCTGGGCGGCGCGCAATGATCAATTTGATGAGGATATCAAGTATCTGGTCTTTGATAAGGATGACAAAGACAAGATGACCGAGGCGGAATTTGCCAAGAGTGAGCAGGTTCTCAAGGAACAGATGGAAAAGCGTAAGCGCTTTCTGGCAATGAAAGAAAATGATAAGAAGGCACATGATCGCTCATGAGGAATGGCGAGAAGTGGATCCTTGCGGTTATTGGGATCAGTGTCGTCTCGGTGTGGGTGGTAAATTATGTACGGAACGCGGCCCAAAAGCCTGATCCGGGAATCCCTTTCTATAGCACATCAACCGAACAATTCTCCGGCCAGGCAACGAAGTTGATCAAGCGTGAGCACTGCAGAGATTGTCATAGCTTATGGACGTTAAAGGACATTTTGCAGTCGGTCCCAGCCCCGATGCTGGACGGCATAGGCGCTTTGCACGATGAGGAGTGGTTCTATCGCTATTTCTCAACCACAACACCACAAGCTATTATCCCATCGCGGTTGAAGCCGCAATATCGCATGCCATCCTACGCGCAATTGCCGGAGCAGGAGCGGCGGATGTTGGCGCAGTATATGGCGAGCTTGAAGGTGAAGGATTGGTACCTTGATACTCTCAAGAAGGCGGAGCACCGCGTTCTAACGGGAGAGGAATGACCATGATTGATGCGCGCTTAAAGCGAGGCGTACCGGCATTGATCGCCGGTTGCGCAATTATCTATTTTGGCGACCATCTTCTCGGTATACGTACCGAACTTTTCTGGGGCTTATCCACGTTTAACATCCTGTGGTTTCTCGATATCTTTATCGTACCGTTAATTGCGGGAATCGCCGTGGGGATGATCTATGGCCTGGGCGGAAAGTGGTTAGCCTATTTTCCACCATTAATAATGCAATTTTACGCCTATTTCGAAAGTATGAAACTTATCGGCGTTCCCGATGGCGCCGCGCTGATGCCTATGGGGTGGTGGGGTTTTTTTGTGATCCTGGCCGTAGAGTCGGCTGCTATAGGCGGAGTGCTCGGGGAGATTCTGATCAAGCGCACTTATGGCCGTAAGCCCATTCATCTGGATTATCAGGAACGGGCGGCCAAGTCAGCGGAGAAGCCACGGACCGATGCGTGACCATGCCTTGAAGCGGACGGTGAACCTGGATGACAGGGCCCGAGCAAAGCGCAAGCGCTACCTTAATGCGACCTTAGTGACATGCGCGGCCTTGGCAATGCTGGGCGGCAGCATTCATGTAGTCATGCTCGGCGCGAATCGCATGGCGGAGATGCGCGGTATGTCCACCTATAACCTCAAAGACGTGTCGGCGCGTATACGCGCCGCCGGAGAAGATATCCAACTGCATAAAGAGAATGAACATCCGGTCGGCAAGGTCGCTGGTTATAGCGTCGCCGAAGCCGAAGCACTGCTCGGTGACAAGCAGTGGCATGAACTGGATACTATGATTGTTATCCCGGCGGGGGACTTTGTCATGGGTACCGATAGGCCGCAGGCCGATGTACAGGATCAACCTGCCCATCATGTGAAGCTGGCCGCCTATGCGATTGACAAGTATCCCGTGACCAATGCGCAGTACGCGCGCTTTATGGCCGCGACGGGGCATCGTCCCCCCCTGGATTGGAAAGACGGCAAGATCCCGGACGGCGAGCTGTTGTATCCCGTCACCATGGTTTCCTGGTTTGATGCGAGTAGTTATGCGGCGTGGGCGAATAAACGCTTGCCCACCGAGGCGGAATGGGAGAAGGCGGCACGCGGTTCCAAAGGCCTGCGTTGGCCATGGGGTGATTTGATGGACGCCAGCCGCCTGAACACCTACTACTCGGTGGGGCACGCTACGGATGTTACCGCATATCCAAATGGAGCCAGTCCCTATGGCGTCATGGATATGGCGGGTAACGTCAGCCAATGGGTGGAGGATGATTATCTACCCTATCCCGGTTCAACTGCTCCGCGAGAAGTGTTTCAAGGCAAGATCGCCGTGGCCAAGACGCCGGATGATCGCGCTCTGAAGGTGGTTGATTTGGTTCCAGTGGGAAAGCGCTATAAGGTATTGCGCGGCGGCTCCTGGAATAGCGATCCGTTCTCCACCGCCGGTTATCACCGCATATCGCAATGGCCGAATCTTGCCTCGGATTTTTTTGGTTTTCGCTGCGCCAGAGATGCATCTCAAAATCAATAGTTGAGCGACTAGCACATGAAATTCGTCAAAGCATTATGTGTCGCATTGCTAAGCGCTTTAGCGTCAAGCCCGGCATGGGCGCTTGACAGCTATCGGTATTTGCATGTTTCCATTGACACACCTTGGTTAATATTTCTGTTCTTATTACCCATCGTGCTTTCGCCGTTTATCCTGATGGCAATTCTCTACTGGCGTTTTGCCGGCCGCAAGTCGCGCGATGAAGATTCGCAATAGACCAAAAAAAATGATGTCGAAGTAAAGGTAATCGCATGCGCAGCATCGTCAGATATTTAATGCCGTTGATATGCTGTTGCGCGCTGCTCTATGTGCTGGGAGTTCCGGCCCACGCGGCTGAAATAACCGCTGTTGGCGATAATGCCGGTCAGGTAATGGAGGAGTTCAATAAAGCCGACAGCGAACGCACCGCGCGCGACATCAGTAACCACAAAAAGCAACAGATCATGTTTGTCATGGGTATATCGCTATTGATCTTTATTATCACTACCGTGTCATTAGGCGTGGCGATGGTAGTGTTCGCTAAGCCGGTATTCGTCGCGCATATGATCTTCGCCGGTTTTAGCCTGACCTTGGCCATTGCCCATGCCGTCGTTGCCATTGTTTGGTTTTTTCCTAAATAGATGCTGTATCGAACCATAATCGTCGGCAAAATGAAATTCCGGCTTTCCCCCTGTTCCATCCGTGACTGTTGATCCGCGCCGGTTTTTATTAGTCGTGGTGGCGGCGCTGTATACCCTGTCGGGATTGGCTTCCTTGGCATATGAAGTGCTCTGGGTGCGAATGTTATCGCAGCAGTTCGGCGTCAGTATCTTCGGCGTGGTCATCACCGTGACCGCCTTCATGGCTGGCTTGGGCGCGGGAAGCTGGATCGGCGCACGTTGGCGTAGCCGGGTCCCATCCTTGTTTGTGTTTGGCCTGTTAGAGGCTGGCGTTGCCGCCTACGCCTTGTCATTGCCATGGTTGATGCATTTTTTACAGAAGGAGTTGGCGGATTTGGCCATCCATCTGCAATTGTCAACTTGGTATGGCCTGCAAGGCGTCATAGCATTGCTCGTGTTGTTTCTGCCGGCCTGCGCCCTTGGGATAGGCTTTCCACTCATTCTGCGTGCCGCCGCGGGAATGGTAATGCCTGTCAGTCGTCTTTACGGCCTGAATACACTTGGGGCCTGCGTGGGGGCCTTGTTGCCGCTGGCGTTGTTGCCCAATGTTGGTTGGACGAGGTCTGTGCAATATATCGCGGGCTTGGGAATCATAGTCGGATTGACGGCGATGCTGATGGCCGGGCGTTTTGGCAAGCCGGACGCCGTCCAGATCAGTGCCAAGGATTCGCGGATTCCATTTAGCGAGCTGGTGGCCTACGCCGGCATCGGCGCCGCCGCGCTGATATTGGAGATTGGCTGGACCCGCTTGTACGGGATGCTGTTGCTGCGAACGGAATATGTCTTAGCGGTCATCCTGGCGGTATTTCTGGCAGGTCTGGCATTGGGCAGTCTGTTTGTCAGGCGTTATCACTCGCGGCATTGGTGGACGATCCTGCCGCTGGCCGCGGTGGCTTGGGTAGTGTTGGGGCTGTGGGCGCTGCCCTGGATGGCCAAGTGGGCGGACACGGTTCAATTTCAAAGTTTGACCGCGGCCTTATTAGGTCAGGGAGTAATGATCGCCGTGTTTACCTTGCCCGTCACCTTGAGTTTCGGCGCGTGGCTGCCCTTATTGAGCGGTCGCTATGGCGATGATCATTCCAGGGCCGGCGCCCGCCTTTACGGCGCGAACGCGCTGGGCGCGGCGCTAGGCGCCATGGTGGCGGGATTTGCACTCATCCCCGCTATCGGAACCCTGGGGACCATTATTGTCGCTGCCGTGCTGATAATCGTCTGTGGTCTGATGTGGGCCGACAAGATCAAATTGTCCGTGGGAGGCGGTGCACTCTTAATCGCGGCCATTCCGGTGTGGCACTTGCCGCCGGTCAGCAGATTGTTGCCGATGACGCAGACCGGCTCGCACGATGTATATTTTCATGAAGATGCCATCTCTATTACCCACGTGGTAGAGGAGAAGGACGGACAACGGCTGCTGCTATCGGATCTGCAGCGCATGGATGCATCCACCGCGCCTTCCGCGGTGGTGTCGCAGAACAACCAGGCGCGATTGCCCTTATTGCTGCATCCCGCCCCGCGGAAAATATTATTTCTGGGGATGGGTACCGGTATTTCCGCCGCGGGTTCATTGCCGTTTCCCGATCTGCGTCGCACCGCCGTGGAGTTGTCTCAAGGGGCCATCGTCGCCGCGGACACTCAGTTCACGGAGGTTAACCACGGTGTAACGCGGCGGATGCGCGTGATACACGACGATGCGCGGCATTATCTGCTGCGTACCCGGGAAAAATATGATGTCATCATCGGCGACTTGTTTCATCCCGATTTGGTCGGGCGCAGCGGCTTATTGTCTGTACAGCAATTTACCCGCGCAGCCGATCACTTGGCGCCAGGCGGCATCTATGTGCAATGGTTGGCGCTAAATCAGTTTGACCTTGAATCCTTGAGTATCGTGTTGCGCAGCTTTGAGAAAATATTTCCCGATACGTGTTTGTTTATCGACGGCTTCCGCTTGGCCTTGGTGGGTCCGCGGGATAATTTGGGCGGCGCCCCGGCGCTCCTTGCCAACCTGCGGCGCCTGGATCGCCTCCAGCAGGAAGAAGCTACCGGTCACGAAGGTCCTTGGACCTGGTTGGGGCGGTATTGGGGAAGGATGGATTTGCCTAAGGGACCGGTGCAAGATGAATGGGCCCCGCGGATCGAATTTGCCTTGCCGGCGGCGCGTTATCGCGGCGAGCTGGATGTGGCGGGCTTGCTGGATTGGTTGGTGGCGCGCCGACCCACATTGCAAGATGCGGAGATTGCACTACACATCGCCGCGACCGACCGCGAAGCCTTTGAAAGGGCTTATGCGGCAACTGAACTGGCTACGCGGGCCTGGTCCGCGGAGATTCGCGGCGATGAACTGCAATCCCAGCGACTGTTACGGCTCGCCTCTGATGCCAATCCCGAGGACCGCTGGATCGCCTTCACCCTGGCGGACCGTATGATGGCGAGCCTCTCCACGGCGCTGCAGCGGGGGATGGATAAGCGGCAAGCCCTGCAGGCGGTCTTGCGTATTTATTCCGATGATCCGGATGCCTTGCGAGCCTTATGGCATATGGAGGACGCGGCCGGGCATTCAGCGCTGGCGGCGGAGTATCGCTCGCGTCTGGCGGAGCTCAGCCCGCTGGATTATGCCATCCGGCATTCTGAGAGGCCTTGATACGCGATATGGGACCGTTAGCCGCATCCGCGAGATGAAAATGGCGGGTGGGCATGGTAACCTGAAATTTATGAATTACGGCAAAACCCTGAGCAAGATTCCGGTGGTGGTAGAGGGGAGGCGCACCGCCCCGGACTATCATTGGCGGCGTCGCGCGCTGCAGGGCGCCATTATCCTGTTGGCGCTATTGATTCCCGTTACGGGTTTATTCCGCATTGACCCCGTGGAGGGGGCATTCGTGGTGCTGGGCAGGCAGATCTGGTTCTCCGACTTTTTTATCGTGGTGGGTCTGTGGTTGGCCATCTCCACCAGTCTGGTAACGACCTATTCGACGCTGGGCACCGCCTTTTGCGGCTGGGCGTGCCCGCAAAATACCCTGTCAGAATGGGGTAACCGTATGACGCGCCGTTTGCTGGGCAAGAGGGCCGCGGTGGACCTGAACGGAGAGAAGATGCGGGTCTCGGCCGGTAAGGACAAGTGGCGCAACTGGATGATACTCAGCGTCAGTTTTATCGGGGCGGCGATGTTTTTTGCCCTAATCCCCCTGTTTTATTTTTATCCGCCCGCGGCGGTGTGGTCCTTCGTTACCTTTCAAGAGGATGCGCGGCTGGCGGGTTCGATACATTGGATCTACACGGTATTTGTCCTGATTATGTTATTGGACATTGCGTTTATCCGTCATTTTTTCTGTCGCTTTATGTGCATTTACAAGGTTTGGCAGCACTCCTTCAAGACTAGGGAGACCTTGCATGTCGCCTATGATCCGTCGTTCGCGGACGAGTGCGCCAAATGCAATTTTTGCGTCACGACCTGTTTTGTCGGCATTGATCCGCGCAAGACTGAAACCTATGACAGTTGCGTGAACTGCGGCGAGTGCATCGATGCCTGCGGGGCTATCCGTGGACCCAAGGGCGGCGCCAGCCTGTTGCGTTTCGAACTGGGTCAACGTCAGGGCAAAACGTTCCAAGGCTTTCGCGATGCTCTAAGCAGCCTGCTCGGCCGCGTAAGGTGGGCCCTCGCGCTATTCATGGTGGGCATCGTTATGTTTGCCTGGGGCTTATGGAATTATCAGCCCTATCACATCACTGCCGGGCGGACTGATAATTCCCCGCTGGATTACCGCATTGTCCTGTCAAACAAGCGATATCAGGCGGAGACGGCCGAGCTCAAGATCGATGGCCTTCCCGCGGACACCTACACGTTGCAAACGAATCGGGTTAACTTTGCATCGGCAGGGCGGGAGGATATAATGTTGCACATTAAGCCGACGTTATCCCCGGGATTGCATCCCGTCCTGATACAGGTTCGCTCCGATGATGGGTGGAGCGGCGATTTCCGCATATATCATTTTGTGCCCAAGGGATAAGCCCATGACCGCCCGAAAAGATGTTGAGAACAAACCACAATCCAAGCTGACCCCCGTTACCAGCGAATGGGGAAAATTGTCGGCTGATCATTTAGGCTATGCGTCGGATAAGGAACGTGTGGCGAAACGGGGACTCGAAGATTGGGAATTGGTTAATTCCATTCCTGAATCGCAGAAAAAGGTGCCGATTTGGTTCATCGCGGTGGTGGCGGTCGTTTTGCTGATTGCCGTCGGCTTGAGTTTTCCATTCTGGGGAAATCGCCCCGGTTATGAGCGGGAGTGGATCAATTGGGGATTCGGTGCGGCTTTGTTGTATATCGGCGTGGCGGGCGCCTTCGTGTATTTCATGGTTGGCCTTTATGGTACCCATCTCGGCGGAAAGTTGGATTCCGATAAATCATCCGCAGACAGCGACAAGCAGGATGTCGCATCCAAAAATTCTTAACCGTGTAATCTTTATCTTCATCTATGGATTGCTGGCGGCCTGCAGTGAGGAAAGCGGACCGTCGCACCGGGCGCGGTTGCCTGAAGTGGGCACCCCGGATGAAGTATTGTTCAAGCAACGTTGCAGTGATTGTCATTTGCCTCCGCTCCCCCTGGACCGCCCTGCCAAGGCCTGGCCCGTGATCGTGCAACGTATGCAGTCGCATCGCATTACTACCGGCCTGACGCCCTTGACCGACGAAGAAATTAGACGCATTCAGGCCTATTTACAGCGAAACGCCAAGGATGCCACATGAGGGTTTTTGTTGTTGCGCTTTTGGGCTTGGTCTTAAGCGGCTGCGGGAGCGGTGCATCCTATTCGCTCGGACAGCAGCGGTTGGGCGATGTGATAATAGAAGTGCAATGCCGTCCCGCTCCCGTTACGCTGGGCATGAATGAATTCTTGGTTATAGCGACGGATATTCACGGCGCTCCGGCCCATGATTTGTTGGTAGATCTGCGCATGAAAGACGATGAGGATTGGCGGCAGGCCATCCAGGATGGCTTTTCCGGTGTATATCGCAAGGCCTTGGGAGTGGGGTCCTTGCGGGACTTGCTTAGGGTGAGAATCAAACGCGGCGGGACCGAGACCGAACTACGGTTTCCGCTGATTCAATAGCGGATTGTTCAGGACGCTTATTTTCCGTTTTTTTCAAGAAGGCGCTCGATTTCCAGCGCCGCAATAATAAAATCTTGTGGCCGCCTCTTTCATCTTGGCAGAGGGGACAAGTTAGGTAACACATATATAATTCCTTGGGTAATTTACCGCTGTCCAAAAGCTCCATCTGAATTTGCCGCACCGAGTTGCGGATGGTGCCGACATCTCCGCTATGCAGCTTGCCATGCAGGTGGAAAGGATTGGGAAGATAGCGGATCCGGTGCGAGGGCGAGCTGGTTTTTTCCAGGAGCCGTATTATGGAGCCGCGGAACATGCCGGTGCGCGTGAGCACTAAATTCGGCCAGGATTCCATCAGGTGCAGCTCTTGAATATCTTGATATTGCCGCTTGAGGTAAGCCTCATAACCAAGCGGCATATGCAGTAACATTGGGATGGTAAGGGTGTGAATGCAATGTCCGCCGAGATCGATATCCTTGCCATCCCAGTCAGGATAGCGCTCGGGGCAGGCGCAGCCGCGGCTCATGACCGATAGATATTCTTGATGGTAAGAATGGTATTGGTCAGGTAAATCCACAATCCCACACCCATGATGGATGCGGTTACGGCAACTACGCGGCGATAAATTACATCAACCTGAGCCAGTTCTGGTGATCTATCCAGCAATAATATCCCTTCAGCGACCCCAAAGATCATGAGGGTGAGGTAAAAGCACAGAGCGCCTATCGTTGTCCACCAAAACGAAAGCTCGGCCAGACGGCGCGAGTATATAGGTTTGTGGGAAAACTGTGGCAGCAAGTAATAGGTGACGGCCATGCTCAGAATCATGACGCCCCCAATCAAGTTGATATGGGCGTGGGCCAAGGGGTCTATCATGTGCCCGGGGCCGCCATAGGGACTACCGATGGAATCGAGCCAAGTGCGTATGAACGGTATCATTTGTAAGACGCCGTGCACCGAACCAATAAAAAAAGACAGGGCAGACACCAACAAGAATTTAAGCAGATAGCTGTTATCGACGGGTTGTTCCATTGCGCGAGGCCACAGTTTTTTCGCCAATGATTAAATCGTAATTGGGGGTCGTATGCCGATTCAGGGGTCGGAGTAATTAGGCACGCAATATAATCACGACGCGCGAGGCGTGTGGGACGACAACCAACTGCGAGGAAAATTACCCTAGATCATCGTAAACTTCCGCCGCTAAAGCGCATTCCGCAATCGTCTTATAGCATTGGCCTGCCCGCAACATCGCGTAGCGATGATATCAAGTATCGCCATCCCCGGCGTCAGTAAACCCCATGAGCATTCGCTGGTTACGAGGAAATGCGCGTTGCGTATCTAGTCTGCTGGCACTACGACTTACTGCTTGCCCCTAACCTCTAGGGCGTCACCCGTAATGATTATGGCAAACAATACTACGCCGATGAAAAATACCCCTATCGGGACTAAAATGCTTGGCCACACCCAACCCATAATTCCCCCCTTTGCTCCTCGGAGCATCTAAAAATTATCATCCCGGAACAGATAATACCTGCCGAGACTTTACCGGATTTATAGGTCACATACAAGCCCGCGTGTCCTCAATATTATCGGTTATTCGCCGCGGCCGCGAGCGCATTGGCACTGGAAGCGGTAAGTCGGGGGTCGGCGGGATGCCGAGATGCGCCGCTGAGTTTAAAATGATTGTTTTTTAATGGATTCCACCGGACGGTCGGCGACTCATTGCAGGTGGCGGCGACGCGCTCGGTATACTTTATCGTGTTCGATGCCGTTAATTGCTCTCCTTTGAGAGATAGCGTGATTCGAATGCGTCTGAAGTTTGTCCGACCCGCTGATTCGACTATTGCTTAAAGAAGTTATTCCCACACATTGCATCGGTTGCTAAAGACAGCGTGTAAGCAAATTAGACAGCCAGCATTGACACGGTTAAATCGAGCCATTTTTTAGTGGGACTCTACCCTTGTCATGGCGGATTTGGTGTGTCAACGAAGGCTGATTTCATATCATTTTGAGGGAAAAGCGCTGATGCGAAGTAAGAACATAGGGATTTTCCGGCAGTCGCGGTTTTGCTCTGCGCATTGCCGGTTGGCTGTAGTGATCCGGATGATACGGTGAATAAAGCTGAGCAGGTCGCCGCCGGTTATTATCAGGCATTAAAAAACAGCGATTATGAAAAGGCCGCCGGATCCTTCAAGGATACGAGTGGTAAACCTAGAGCTCTGTGGCACGCTCAACTCCAAGAGTGTAATAGCAAGCTGGGAGAATTGCAGAGCTATCGATTGGTCGATAAGGAGGTAAACACAGCTTATAGTGGTACCCTCTATACCTTGCGCTATAAGACTCGATACGCAAAGTTTTCGGCGCTGGAAACCCTCGTGCTTTTCGAAAGAGTATCCGGTTTTGGCGGGTTTAGCGGCAACGTCATGCAATTGGAAGGTCTGATTGTCCAATCTAAAGGGCTATAATAGCGCGGCTATGCAAGTTTCTTATGACCTTGACTCATTCATGGAAATTTGGCCTGTAGGCTCTTCACGGTTGGCGGGAATCATCTGAACTCCAGATGTAGCTTTTTACCACCGGTTTTATCCGCAAGTATCCCGTAATCCCGCTCGGTGTCCGGGTCGGAACGACCCAGCGGCAAGGTGAAAACAGGACTGGGTATATCGCTGTAATTAATGGCGTCGTCGGATGGTTCATCCCCGATCAAAAGATAGGCCCCCGGCCGCGGGGCATCATTTTCCGCAAAGACGAAGGCGCGGCCTATGTTTTCCAGGCTGCCGGTGAAGGGCGCGCCTCGCATTAGATTGTCGAACATTTCTCCCATGGTGCCCGTATAGGTTTGGAATCTATCGTCGGAAAACCAAGTAATGGCCGACAATTGCTTGTCGGCGCGGTTAATGATCAGACGTAGGATAGGTATGAGAAATCCTGAAATACCATGCATCGATCCGGTGCCGTCGACGATCAAATGAATATCTTTGCCGGGAATTTCCCTGAGGCCTTGAATGAAGAGCTCGAAATCCTTGCGGTTCGCGCCGGCGGATTCCAGGATTGTTTTAATTTGTGCTTCCGGATCCGTGGCGACGACTTTTTCCAGGTCATTTTTGAGTCGATCTTTGTCACTCTGAGAGAGCTTTAACTGCTCTTCAAGCTTCGACACTTGTTTTTTTAGTTGAGGGATTTCGTTTCTCTGCGATATCTGGGAGGTGATGACAATCGTAACGAATAAGAAGATAAAGGTTCCCAGTGCCATCAATGCCAAATCGGAAAAACTCTCATAGATACTGGAGTTTGTTCTTCTGGGCTGCTTAGCCATGCGTCAGATCGCCGTTCGAGCGTGAAAGTGTTGAGATTTAACGGCGCAGCGCCCGCTTCAATCGGGTCCACCACGAGCGATTGAGTTTATTCAGTATGCGAATTTCCTCCTTGAGTAGATCGCTGTAGTAATGCTGCAAGACCACGGAGTCCCGCAGGGTCTGTTTGCCGTCCTCGTCGTCGCCCAATTTGTGCAGGCGGATCGCTTCATCCCGGAATGCGGAGATGGCTTCTCTGGATTCCAGCATCGCGGCTTGCAGCCGCTGTACGTTTTCCCCCAGCGCATCGATTTCGATATTAAAGACGCGTAGCTCCCGTTCCAGGGTGGGTTTGGTGTCGGCCGAGCAATAAACCATACAGATCTTTTTGAGGGTTTCCGCCAAGCCTTCGATACCGTCATCGGTGATTAGGGAGAAGACGCGCAACAACACGCCGCCCAACACCGTGCCCAGCAGGGTGGTGTAGAAGGCGGTACCCATGCCGCCCATGGCGCGACGCAGTCCCGCCAGCATCCTGTCCTGATCCTGACCCAAGGCATCCAGGGATGTCGTCAGCCCCGCCAAGGTCATGGTCAGGCCTACGACCGTACCGATCAGGCCGAGCGTGATCAGTAGATTGCCGATGACGTCGACGGCATGACTGGTGCGATGAAAAGGGGCTATTTCGATCTCCAACAGGGCCTCGACGTCAGGTTCGTTATTCTTGCTTACCACTTCTTTGAGCGACAAAAAGAAGCGCTCCACCGCGCTGCGGCGGTTTTGCGGGCTGATGCCCATGAGGCCGTTAGCCGTGGCCACCATACCCAGCTTTGTTGCATGGACCGCCTCGTTGGTCAATCTAACGACCAAGATGAAGCTCATCATGACGCCGACGGCGAACAATCCGTAAGTCATCCACGTAATCTTGCTTTGATCTTGTTTGATATACGCCCAAAGATGGGGATCCAAATACATAACCACATGGACACCTACCGCCGTCGCGGCCCATAGCAGCCATAAGAGCATGGTACGGGAAGTGTTTCCCTGGATCAGCTTGCGATTCATACGGTACTTACGGCCCTTTTCCTTCCCGAGGTGATCTGGCATCAGCGCTTAGTTCTGAGTCAGACATACTATATTAATTGGATTTGTGGGCAAATCGTTATTGATAATTGCCGAGGTGGATACGCTGCATTTCAAGTAAGGAATTGCATTTCGCTTTACCTCACTTTGCCCCCTATACAAGGGCTTTGCGGAGATTGTCGAAATCAAGACCTCAAGTTAAGTAATGAACCGCTGGGGTTATTCAATGAACAACGGCAAGGCCCTGGCCGCGAGGGTCGCTCGCGGCGGATACTTTGTTGTTTTTCTTATCCCACCATACCACTTGCATGTTGCCGTAATGGCGGTCCAGAGGCCGTAATTGGTGACCACGACTTTGTAGAGATTCGATAACGTCGGGGGTTAAGGCATCGGGTTCGTATTGAATGACATCAGGCAGAAACTGGTGATGAAAGCGCTTCACGGCCACGGCGGAATCCGCATTGCCGCCCGCGGCGATATTAAGGGTGGCCAGCAGCACCATGGTAATGATCCGGGAACCGCCGGGGGTGCCGAGGATGGCCACGCCATCATCTCCCTCCAGAAAAGTCGGAGTCATGCTGGACAGGGGCCGTTTGCCGGAGGCGATGGCATTGGCGTCGTCGCCTATCAACCCATAGACATTGGGGACGCCGGGCTTGGCGGAGAAGTCGTCCATCTCGTCGTTAAGCAATACCCCGGTGCCGGGCGCCATAAAAGCCGATCCAAAGGGAAAATTGATGCTCAAGGTGGCCGCAACCCGATTTCCGTCCCGATCCAGTACAGAGAAATGGGTGGTATCGACGCTGTGGTTTTCGCTTCCGCCGCCGGGTAGCGCGCTGCTGGGGGTGGCTCTGTCGAGGCGGATACCGGCCCTCAGTCCCGCGGCGTAGTAGGGATGGGTGAGACGGGCCACCGGTACCTGCACAAAATCCGGGTCGCCGAGATATTCCGATCTATCGCGATAGGCGCGGCGCATGGCCTCCACGATTACATGGACGCGGCTTGCCTCATCCAATTTTTCCAGATCGTAGCCGCTCAGAATATTCAGCATGGTGAGCAAGGCCACACCACCCGAGGAGGGCGGTGCCGCTGAGATGATACGCCAGCCCCGGTAATCGCCGGTGACGGGGGAACGTTCTACCACGCGATACGCAGCGAGGTCTTTCTCAGTCCAGATGCCGCCGGCATCGCGCACGCCCTTCACCAATTTTTTTGCCAAGGCCCCCTTATAGAACCCGTCCGCGCCCAACTCCGCCAAGGCAGACAGGGTGGCAGCCAAGTCTGGTTGCTTGATCATTGCGCCCGGTTCGGGAACGGCGTTGTCACGCAGAAACACCGCTGCCGCGGCCGGAGAGGTACGCAGTACCTTCAGGCGGAATTTGGCCAATTGCCGATAGCGCGCATCGGCAGGAAAGCCCTCGCGGGCGAGGCGGATAGCCGGGGCGAGGCTCCTGGCCAGAGGCAAGCGTCCATAATGGAGAGCGAGATGGGCCAAGGCGGCCGGTTCGCCGGGGATGGCGGCGGCCAGCGGTCCGTCAATCGAGAGATTGGGGATGACCTCGCCATTTTTGTCCAGATACATATCGCGTTGCGCCGCCAAGGGCGCCCGTTCTCGGCCGTCGATCATCATATCAAGCCCGTCAGCGGCGCGATGCAACAACCAGAAGCCACCGCCGCCCAGGCCGGAGCTTTGGGGTTCGACTACTGCTAAGGCGGCGCTCACCGCGATGGCCGCGTCGAAGGCATTGCCCCCCGCGGCCAGAATCTCCATACCCGCCCGGGTCGCCAAGGGATGAGCGCTGGCTATCGCCGCCTGCGGCGGCGAGCCGGCGGCTTCGGCCATTCCCTGCCAAAGGCTGAGTAAGAGGACCGCTATAAAACGAAATTTTTTCATCGCGACTGACACCGGATTTGAGGCGAGGAAATGTAACATGCGAGGCATCCCAGACGTAACATGGTACGGCTCAGGAACTTGAGCACTTTGCAGGTGATCGGTCCGAAAGTCACGATTTTTGTTGTAGGAGTTGGAGCTGCTGGTATCTCGCATGGAGCTGTTCTCGCGTATCTTCATGCGCAGGGTCTTTGGGAATGCACTCCACCGGACAGACCGCGACGCATTGCGGATCAGCGAAATGTCCCACGCACTCGGTACAACGCTCGGGATCGATGACGTAAATCTCCGGACCCTGGGAGATGGCTTGATTGGGGCACTCCGGTTCGCAGACGTCACAATTGATACATTCGTTGGTAATTTTCAAGGCCACAGCGGGAAACTCCGGGGGAATCAGCCGATGTGTATATTTTAGCGCAGCCGCTTGCGCAGGGCCTTCTCCACCTCGGGATGGACGAATTCACCGACATCGCCGCCGAGTCCGGCGATCTCCTGCACAATGCTGGACGAGAGATAGGTGAATTGTTCGGCGGGCATCATAAATACCGTTTCTATTCCGGGCGCCAGTTTGCGATTCATGCCGGCCAGCTGAAATTCAAATTCGAAGTCGGATACCGCCCGCAAGCCGCGCAGGATCACTTGCGCCCCTTTGCTTTGGCTGAACTCCACTAACAGGGTATTGAAGCCGCATACCTCCACCTGCTCCAATCCCGCAAGAGCGGTGAGCGCCATGTCCACGCGCTCTTCAAGAGAGAACACCGGGGTCTTACCGGGATTGGCCGCTACCGCCACAATGACCCGCTCGAACATATGCGTGGCGCGTTGCACCAGATCGCTGTGCCCGTTCGTGATGGGGTCGAAGGTACCAGGGTAGATGGCGGTGATGTGCGTGCTCTTCATGAGGGGCTCCGGTGCGCGCCGCTGGCTGAAATACATTTCAGCAAATAATAACCTACTTGACCGGCCCGGTTGTGGCGTAAAACATTCCAATCAGCGGGAAGTGCTGGCAAGGAGGTCCGCCGATCGGTCTCGATATAGAGCCAGGCCGTGGGTGCCAGCCAGCCGTTAGCCGCCAAGAGTTCCATGGAGGGGCCAAGCAGCGCCCCGTGAAACGGCGGGTCGAGAAAAACCACATCAAAGGCCTGGGAAGGTCCGCGAAGAAAGGCCAGAGCCTCGGCTTGCACTACGCGGGCGCCATGGGCCCCCAAGTGCTCGACATGCCCTTTGAGTTGCGCGATGACGGCGGGGTGTTGATCCACCATCACCACCTGTTCCGCCCCGCGAGACATCGCCTCCAGGGCCAGCGCGCCGCTGCCGGCAAACAGATCCAGACAGCGGGCGCCGGGGAGGATATCCCGCAGCCAATTAAACAGGGTTTCCCTCACCCGGCCCGGGGTGGGGCGAAGATCGGGGAGATCGGGGAAGGAGAGCTTCCTGCCCCGCCACACCCCGCCGATGATGCGCAGGCGATCGCGGGCCTGGGTCACGGATTGGCGGGGGCGGCCGCGGCGCCGCCCACCATCACCGTCACCATGTCTTCGGGATGGATGCGGCGTTGGAAGGCGCTGCGGATCTGGTCAACGCTGACCGCTTCAACGCGTTGATTATAGGTGTCCAGATAATCCAACGGCAGTTTGTAGAAGCCGATAGCGGCGAGGTTGTCTACGATCTTACCGTTACTATCGAGACGCAGAGCAAATCCGCCGGTGATGTTTTTCTTGGCGGCAGCGAGTTCTTCATCGGTCGGACCATTAGTGATGAAGTCGCGCAACACATCGCGCAGCACGCCCAATGCTTCGTTTGCTTTATTGTTGCGGGTTTCCAGGCCGGCGGTGAAGGGGCCCGCCGCATGCATCGGCGTAAAATAGCTGTAGGCGCTGTAGGCGAGACCGCGTTTTTCACGGACCTCCACCGCGATCTGCGATATCAGTCCGCTGCCGCCGAGGATATGGTTGCCCACGGTCAAGGCGAAATAGTCGGGATCGTCGCGGGTAATACCCGGCTGGCCCATGAGGATGTGGGTCTGTGCGGATGGGTAGGGGATCTGTTCCGTTTTGGCGGCGGCGAGGGGTTTCACCGCCGGGAGGTCGGCGGCGGCCTTCCCGGCCGGCAGTTTGCCCACTACGCGCTCCGCGATCTTTGCCGCTTGCGCGCGGTCGATGGCGCCGACGATGGCGACGATCGCATTTTTTCCGGTGTAATAGCGTTGGTGAAAGGCGATGGCGTCCTGGCGGGTCAAGGCGGCGACGCTCTTTTCGGTGCCAAGCGACGGTGAAGCATAGGGGTGTTCTCCATAGACCGCGGCATAGAATGCCTTATCCGCAATGTCGCCCGGCGATTCCTGCTGGGCACGCAGCGCCACCATGGTGCGCTTTTGCGCGCGATCAAAGGCATCTTGCGGGAAGTTCGGCTTGGCGATCACTTGCGACAAGATGCCCACGGCCGGGTCGAGCAGGGTACGGTCCGTGAGGCTGCGCAGGCTGACGATGGCCATGTCGCGATAGGCGCTAGCGCCGAATTGGCCGCCGATTCCTTCCATGCTTTCCGCGATTTGGTCGGCGTTGAGATTGCCCGCTCCTTGATCGAGCAGGCCGTTGGTCAGTTGCGCGAGTCCACCCTCGGCACCGTCCCGGGCGCTGCCGGCGTCGAACACCACGCGGATATCCACCATCGGTAATTCCGGGCTGGGGACGAAGTAGACTCGTGCGCCGTTGGCGGTTGTCCAGTTTTGGATCTTCGGATTGGCGGCGGCCGTATTCGCCATTGACAGGGAAACCAAACTTAGGGTGATTACCGTGAAGTTTCTTATCATCGCGTAGAACCAGTATTGAAAGCCCTCACCCCATTCCTCTCCCGGAGGGAGAGGGAGTCCGAGTGTCGCTGCGCGACGATTCAATTTATCGAACATTGTCGCCTCCGTTGTGTTGCATGCGGCGCAGGTGTTCTTCGTCGCTGATGGGTTGAGGTTCGAGAACCGCCACGGTGAGGTGATCGTCGATCAGGTATTTGCGCGCCACTTCCCGCACCTGTCCGGCGGTAACGGCTTTGATATGGTCGACATATTGATCGCCCACTTGCCAGCCCAGGCCCACGGATTCCAGGGAGCCGATCTGCATGGCTTGATAGAACACCGAGTCCCGTTGGTAGACATCCCGGGTGACCACTTGGGCCTTGATGCGCTTGAGTTCCTCTTCGCTCACCAAGTCTTCGCGTAGTTTATGTACTTGGTCGCGCAGCGCCGTTTCCAGTTCGTCGACGGTGTGGCCTTGCGCGGGGGTGCCGTCCAAGGCAAATAGCCTTTCGCCGCGCGCATCCAGGTTATAACCGGCGCTGGCTTGGGCGGCCACCTGCGAGCCGCGTATCAAGTATTTGGCGATGCGGGCGCTGTCGCCGCCGTCGAGGATGCCGGCCAGCACCTCGAGGGCATAGGGTTCCCAGGCGATTTCCGCGGTGAGCAACACCGGCGCCTTATAGCCCATGACAAGATAGGGAAGTTCCGCGGGGGCCTTTACGGTGATGCGCCGGATACCGGTTTGCGGAATTTCGACGCGGGGCTTCACCGCGGGTATGGCGCTGGGCTTCAAGGGGCCGAAATATTTCTTGGCCATAGCGAACACCTGCTGCGGATCGACGTCTCCCACCACAACCAAGGTGGCATTGTTAGGCGCATACCAGGTTTCATACCACTTTCTGAGGTCTTCGACCCGCATATTTTTCAAGTCATCCATCCAGCCGATGACGGGAATGCGATAAGCGCTGTTCAGGAAGGCCGTTGCACTGAATTGCTCGTCGGTGAGGGATTCGGGATCGTCGTCGGTGCGCATTCGCCGTTCTTCCATCACTACCTGGATCTCTTTGGCAAACTCCTCCGGCGCCAAGGTGAGATGGCGCATGCGGTCGGCCTCCAGCTCGAAGCTGACCTTGAGCCGCGCCTTTTCCAATTCTTGGAAATAGGCCGTGTAATCATGGCTGGTGAAGGCATTTTCCCTTCCGCCGTTCTCGGCGATGATACGCGAGAATTCATTGGGGCCGTGATCTGGTGTGCCTTTGAACATCATGTGCTCCAAGGCATGAGAGAGACCGGTGATGCCGTCGTGCTCGTAGGTGCTGCCCACCTTGTACCATATCTGCGATACCACTACCGGCGAACGATGATCCTCCTTGACGATAACCTTCAGGCCATTGTCCAGTTTGAATTCATGGACGGCGGGGTTCTGGGCGGCGGCGTCCCGCGAAAACAACCCCAGGGGAAACAATAAGCAAAGCAGCGTGAAGCGTTGTAGAGTTAGCATTAGATCTGTTCCTGATAGTGCGGGTTTACTCAGCGGGCCGGAGGGGTGATAGGATAACGTATCTTGGCGTAGACGTGATGTCCTCTTGCCTTCTCCGATAAAAACAGTTGCTACGACTACGGATAACTATGTTTAGTTTCAAAAAGGATCGGCAGCCCGGGACAGAGTCGGCCAAACGCCCCGGGTTTTTCCAGAGGTTAAAGCAGGGGTTGACCCGTACCCGGACCGGTCTTACCGAGAGTTTGGCGCGCCTGGTGTTGGGCAAGAAGGTTATCGACGACGAGGTCCTGGAGACGATCGAGACTCATCTGCTTACCGCGGATGTGGGCGCCGCGGCGACCCAGCGCATTCTCGCCGATCTCACGGCGCGGGTGAATCGCAAGCAGCTGGCTGACGCCGAGGCATTATTAAACGCTCTAAAGGAAGATATGGCCGCGATCCTGGCGCCGTGCAGTCGGCCCTTGGTGATCCCCGCCGAGATCCGTCCCTTCATTATCCTGATGGTGGGCGTGAACGGCGTGGGCAAGACCACTACCATAGGCAAGCTGGCGAAGCATCTGCAAGGTCAAGGCCTGTCGGTCATGCTGGCGGCGGGGGATACCTTCCGCGCCGCGGCGGTGGAGCAATTGCAGGCCTGGGGTGAACGTAATGACGTGGCGGTGATCGCCCAGGCGCGGACCGCTGATCCCGCCTCGGTGATCTTCGATGCAATGCAGGCGGCGCGGGCGCGGGGCGTGGATGTGTTGATCGCCGACACAGCCGGGCGCCTCCATACCCAGTCCAATCTCATGGAGGAATTGAAAAAGATCAAACGGGTGATCGCCAAGTTGGAGCCGGCGGCGCCCCATGAAACCTTATTGGTGATCGATGCCGGTACCGGGCAAAACGCCATTAACCAGGCCCGGCAATTTCACGAGGCAGTGGGGCTGAGCGGGATCGTGTTGACCAAACTGGACGGTACCGCCAAGGGCGGCGTGATCTTTGCCGTGGCCGAACAGATGAAGCTCCCGATTCGCTTCATCGGCGTAGGGGAGGGTATCGACGACCTGCGTCCGTTCGATGGTGGTGATTTTATCGAAGCGCTCTTCATCACCGCGGAACGCGAGGGTGAGTGAGTAAATGTCTTGCGCTTAGGGGTCCCACAAGTTAATTGGTAGCCGCCATGATTCAGTTGCACAATGTTGGCAAGCGTTATCCTGCTGGGCATGAGGCCCTGCAAGATCTGAGTTTCCGTATCGAACGCGGTGAGATGGCCTTTATCACCGGCCATTCCGGGGCCGGCAAGAGTACCCTCCTTAAATTATTAGGTCTCATCGAACGGCCCAGCAACGGCGAAGTGGTGGTTAACGACCGCAACCTCGGCCGCTTGTCGAAACGGCAGATTCCCTATTATCGCCGTTCGCTGGGCATGATCTATCAGGACTTTCGCTTGCTGACCGATCGCACAATTTACGATAACGTGGCCCTGCCTTTGGTGCTCGCCGGTCAATATGACAGCCAAGAGATCGGACGGCGGACTCGGGCCGCTTTAGACAAGGTGGGCCTGTTGAACAAGGAAAAATATCGCCCCCTGGAGTTGTCCGGCGGTGAACAGCAACGAGTCGGCATCGCTCGCGCCGTAGTACACAAGCCGATATTGTTATTGGCCGATGAACCCACCGGCAATCTCGATCCCACTCTGGCATGGGAAATCATGGCCTTGTTCGAGGCCTTTAACCGGGTCGGGGTGACAGTACTGATCGCCAGCCATAATATGGAATTGATTTCGCGCATGCGCCATCGCCTACTGGTACTGAATAACGGTCGCCTGCTGAGTGACACTACTGAACCGAGTCCATGATCGAAGCCAGTCACCCGAGCGCTATGCCGCAAGGAGCACAGCCATGCTCGGCATGAAAAATTATTTGACTCATCACTTGCGGGCTTGTTTCGCCAGTTTGGGGAGCTTGTTGCGCACGCCATTCGCCAGTCTGATGACGGCGGTAGTGATCGGCGTGGCCCTGGCCTTGCCCAGCGGCTTTCATGCCCTATTGACCAATGTGCAGAGCATGGCGGCCGGGCTCGAAGGCGAAGTAGTCCAAGTATCACTGTTTTTGAAGGCGGGAGTTAAAGAAGACGCCGCCCGAAATTTGGCCTGGCGGCTGCGCTCCATGGATGACATTGCGGCTGTGCGCTATATCTCGCCGCAGCAGGCATTGGAAGAATTTCAGCGTAATGCCGGCGTTAGCGACGCCTTGGCTTATTTGGAGGAAAATCCCCTACCCACGGTGTTGGTGGTGAAACCTGGCAAGAATTTCAGCGACGCCGAGCGGGTGCATGGCTTGGTGCGACGGCTGCAAGCCCTGCCGGAAGTCGAGAACGCCCAGTTGGATTGGAAATGGTTAGAGCGGCTGCATGCCTTTGTCGCCTTGGCGGATCGCGGTATGGCCTTGGTGGGTGCGATATTGGGCGTGGCGGTACTGTTCATCGTCGGCAATACCATTCGTCTCGCTATTGAGAATCGTCGCGAGGAGATCATCATTACCAAGCTGATCGGGGCGACTGACGCCTTTATCCGCCGGCCGTTTATCTACGGCGGTATATGGTACGGCCTGGCGGGAGGTGTGATCGCCATCATTATTGTGGATGGCATCTTATTGGGCATGAACGGTCCTACAGCGCGTTTGGCGGCCTTGTATCAAAGCGGCTTTCAGTTGAGCGTGCTGGGTTGGGCGGCGGCGCTCTTAGTGTTGCTGGTCGGCGCCATCTTGGGGTGGTTGGGGGCCTGGTTGGCGGTGGGCCGCCACTTACGCCGTATTGAACCGGTGTGATGGGAACTTTACCCGGCATTTAGCACTCTTACTTACGGAGTGCTAAAATCAACAACAATAAGTAATAGGGGTATTATCCCGTTATTATTAGTGTGTGAGTTTCCTAATGAATTGTGCGCCAAGCGTTTAGGCGGCGTAGCGTAATCCTAACTGCAAGGGGGTAATGTTTAAATGACGGAAAGAGCTAATAGCTTGGAACTGGCCGTACCCATCGGCAGCTTGGAGGCGTATAGCCAGGCGATTTCCCGCGTTCCCATGTTGACTGCGGAGGAAGAGAAATCCTTGGCGAGGCGCCTTAGAGATTTCAATGACTTGGATGCGGCGCGGCGCTTGGTGATGTCACATTTGCGCTTTGTGGCCCATGTCGCCCGCGGTTATGAGGGCTATGGCCTTGCCCAGGCGGACCTCATCCAGGAGGGTAATATCGGCCTGATGAAGGCGGTGAAGCGTTTCGATCCCGAGATGAACGTGCGTTTGGTGTCCTTCGCCGTGCACTGGATTCGTGCCGAGATCCACGAATTTATTCTACGCAACTGGCGCATCGTCAAGGTCGCCACCACCAAGGCCCAGCGCAAACTGTTCTTCAATCTGCGCAGCGCCAAACAACGCCTCGGTTGGTTCAGCAGCGAAGAGGTGGCGGCGGTGGCCAAGGATCTGGGCGTCAAGCCGGAGACGGTGGTAGAGATGGAGGCGCGTATGAGCGGTTACGACGCCCCACTTGAGGGCGATACCGATCAGGATGATGAGCATTCCTATGCGGCGCCTATCACCTACCTGGCCGATATGCGTGCCGATCCGGCGGCGGAGTTGGAGGCCGATGAGTGGGAGGCCCATCACAGCGATCGTCTGCATCATGCCTTGGCCAATTTGGACGATCGCAGCCGCGAGATCGTATCGCGTCGCTGGTTGGCGGAGAGCAAATCCACTCTCCACGAACTGGCCGATCAGTATCAAGTCTCCGCGGAGCGTATTCGCCAATTGGAGAACAACGCCATCAAGAAGCTCAAGGCGGCGTTGGAGGCCTAAGCGATCAGGCTAAATTTCTCGATATCTAGCGTCGCTGCGATGCGCGCTGCGTCGAAATGAGGATGATGTGAAACGGTACCTAAGCGCGGCGCTGAGAGACGTGCTTCCAGCGCCGCGATGTTTTCCTGAATCTTGAGTAAACTGGGATCGATGACATTGGCGATCCAGCCTGCCAGCTTCAATTTCTGCCGTACAATGGCGTCACTGGTTAATAAGGCGTGATTGAGGCATCCAAGCCGAATTCCCACCACCAATATCACCGGTAATCCCAGCAGCCTCGCGAACTGCGCCGTGGTTTCCTCATCGTTCAAGGGCACTTCCCAGCCGCCGACACCCTCGATAAACAGGTAATCCATTTGTTCATCAAGTGCGGTACATGTTTCGTGAAGAGCCGTCGCGCTGAGCCTGATGCCGGCCTGCGCCGCGGCGATATGGGGCGCGACCGGTTCACGCAGCGGATAAGGGTTGACGATTTCATAGGGTAAGACCACCGAGGCATGTTGCATAAGCAATTCCGCATCCTCGTGACGCCAGCCCTCAGTGGTATTATGGCCGCCACAAGCCAGCGGTTTTATACCGGCAACACGATAACCGCGCGCCGCTAAGGCATGCATGAGCGTCGCCGTCATCCAAGTTTTACCTACGCCGGTGTCCGTGCCGGTGACGAAAAACCCCTTCATAAATCTTTCCCAGGTGCGCGCCGCCGCAAAGCCGTAAGCGGGACCCTGACCACGCCCGCTTCTCGAGCATGCAGGGTTGAGACGGCAGGTCCCCAAGCCAAGCCATAGACAACTTCGAAGGTGGCCGGCAGTACCCCGTTGTTGCGGTGGCGTTCATAAGCGGCGGTCATGGTGCGTAGCCGTCCTTTCCCGGTCAGGGTGCGTGGCCTTCCGGCGGCGGCATTATGCGCCCCCAGCGCCTTGAGTTCACTCATCAACCCAAAGACATCGGCGTAGGTTAGGGTAAAACGTTCCGCATCCATCACCGGATCGGTGAAACCACAGCGTAACAGGGCATCGCCGATATCGTGCATGTCGATGAAGGCGCCGACATGGATATGCTTGTCCGCCTCCGCCCAACTGTCGCGAAGCTCTTTAAGGGTATCCGGGCCGAAGGTGGAAAACAGCACTAACCCATCGGGTTGCAGCGCTCGCCGGAATTCGGCGAAGATTTTATCCAGATCGGGACACCATTGCAGGGTCAGATTGGAAAAAATCATATCCATCGCCCGAGCAGCGAAAGGCAGTTGTTCGACATCGCCGCACAAAAAGGATTGCCGATGCACTAGACGCGCCAGCGGGGCGGCATGACGACGGGCGGCGCGCAGCATGTTTGGGGCAAGGTCCATGGCGATGACCCGGGCCTTTTTGTAACGCTGCGCCAGTGCCTTGCTGAGATGACCGGTGCCGGCACCGATGTCGGCGATGGTATGCGGTTGCAGACGAAGGTAGTCGAGGCGTTCCAGCAAGCGTATGCCCACTTCGCGCTGCAATACCGCGACGCGGTCGTAACTCGCGGCGGCGCGGTCGAAGGCATGGCGTACCCGGCGCTTATCGATGTGAAAGGCGGCTACGTCAATCATGAGTATTTTCTATGAATTCCGTGACGAGAGACAGGAACTGTTGCGGATGCGAGATAAACGGGGTATGGCCCGCACCTTTGATAACTTCAACCCGCGCAAGGGGAAACAGGGATGTTATGGCGGCGCCGGCGGCGGCGGGGACCAGCCTGTCCCGCTCCCCCAGGATCAACAGCATGGGACAATGCAGCGCCGGATACCGGATCCGCAAATCCGCCGAGCGCAGTATCGCTAAACCGTCGTCAAGCGCCTGTGGATGCGGTGCGGGGAATTGCAACAGCGTATCGCGCAGCTGCCGCAATGTCTCTCTTCCCGCCGTGCCGGGGGCGGCTTGCAGGCTAAGAAAGCGTCCCAGCGTGCCGCGATAGTCTTCATGCAGCGCTTGGGCGAAACCGGACAGCACCTCGGGATCCATGGCGCATGGCCAGGCAGCGTCGGTGATGAAGCGCGGCGAGCTGGCTACTAAAATTATTTTTTTAACCCGCGACGGTGTCGTAAGCGCCATCTGGGTGGCAATCATCCCGCCCAAAGACCAGCCCAGCCATGCCGCATGAGCAGGCGCGAATGCAGCAACGGCTTCCGCTAGGGTAGTAAGATTTTGTGCCTGTTTAGGGGCGGGGCTGCGGCCGTGTCCGGGTAAGTCGATAAGGGTAACTCGGTAAGCCGTCGCCAGGCGTGGTGTCAGACTGGCGAATACCTCGCTGTTCAGACCCCAACCGTGCAGCAATACCACATCGGGTCCTGAACCGAATTGTTGAACATGTAACCTCATAAGATCATTTCCAAGGCCGCCAACAGATGATCAACTTGGGCCTCGCTATGGGCGGCGGAGAGGGTGATACGTAGCCGTGCCATACCGGTGGGCACGGTCGGCGGCCGTATGGCGGTGACGTAAATGCCATGGTTACGCAGCTCCGCGCTAAGGGCCAAGGCCGTTTGCGAGTCACCCGCCACCAAGGGTTGTATCGGGGTTTCTGAGGGCATCAGCTTGACACCCAATTGTTGGGCGCCGTGGCGAAAGCGCGCAATGAGCGCGCGCAGATGTTCGCGTCGCCAGCTTTCCGCTTGGGCGAGACGCAGGCTGGTGAGGGTGGCATGGGCCACCGCAGGCGGCAAGGCGGTGGTATAGATGTAAGGCCGCGCCCGCTGGATGAGGTATTCAATCAAGTCCTCGCCGCCGGCGACAAAGGCGCCGAAACTGCCGAAGGCCTTGCCGAGGGTACCAATCAACACGGGTACCATTTGCAGATTCAAGCCAAAGTGCTCCAGCGCACCGCGGCCATCCGTGCCCAATACACCGAGTCCGTGGGCGTCATCTACCACTAGCAAGGCGTTATGCCGTTGTGCAATGTCGGCCAATTGCGGCAGCGGTGCGAGGTCGCCGTCCATACTGAATACACCATCGGTGACGATCAGTCGGGTTTGACATTCATCTTCACGAAGAGAGGGTTGGCTAGCGAGCAGGCGCATTAACGCCGGGGCATCGCCATGTGTATAACGCCGCAGTCGTGAGCCGGAGAGCAGCGCGGCGTCTACCAGCGAAGCATGATTGAGACGGTCTGCGAACACCGCGCCGTTTCTCCCCGCCAGTGCCTCCACCGTGCCGAGATTGGTCATGTAACCGGTGGAGAACAACAGCGCGCGCGGCCTATCGGTGAATGCCGCCAACGCCTCTTCCAATTCATGGTGCGGGCGTTGATGACCGGTGACCAAATGAGAGGCGCCGCTCCCCGCGCCGTACTTATCCGCGCCCTCTTTAAGCGCAGCGATGACCTGATGGTGGTTGGCCAGCCCCAGATAATCATTGCTGCAGAAAGACAGGTAGCGGGTGCCGTCCACCACGATCTCCGCGCCTTGCGGGCTGTCCACCACGGCGCGTTTACGGTAGCGATGCTCAGTGCGCAGCCGCGCCAGTTCGGCGGCCAAATCTCTCATGCGGCGGCGCTGTCTCCCGTCGCAGCGCTAGTCCCTGCCGTGGCGCGGCGCCGTTGGGTTTCGTCGCGGGCGCGTACCTGGAGGTCGTCGAGCATCTTGAGATCGTCGCTCACCTGACGTCCTTTGGTGGTGAGGTAGTCGCCGATCATGACGCCTGAAGCGCCGGCAAAGAAGATCATGGCTTGCAGGTCGCGCAAAAAATGGCGGCCGCCCGCGATGCGTATCTCCGTTCTGGGCAACATATAGCGAAATACCGCGATCATATGCAGTATCTCCAGCGGCTGCATCGGTTTCTGTGTGCCCATGGGCGTACCTTCGATGGGATTCAGAAAATTGAGCGGTACCGATTCCACGCCGAGATTGCGCAGGGTTTCCGCCAACTCGATACGCTGGTCGAGGCTCTCTCCCATGCCAAGGATGCCGCCAGCACATACTCGCAGGCCGGCGCTTACAGCGTTACGGATGGTGTCGATATTTTCCTGGTAGGTATGGGTGGTGCAGACGTTGTGAAAGAAGCTCTCGGCGGTCTCGAGATTGTGGTGGTAGTTCTCCATGCCCATGGCCTTGAGCATCTCCGCGCTCTCTTTGTCGAGCGCGCCGAGGCTGGCACAGCGTCCGATGTCGGAGTGCTGTTTCAGTTCGCCGAAGTATTCGCGTAGCTTATCGCGTTCTTTATTGCCGCGTACCCCCCAACCTTTGGATACAATGCCGAAATCGCTTGCGCCCCACGCGCGGGCGCGGCGCGCTTGGTCCACCAGTTGTTCGGAAGAGATGTAGTTGTACTTGGGGGCGATGGTCTGGTGATGGCCGCTCTGTCCGCAGAAAGAACAGTTCTCCGAACAGTTGCCCGAGCGCACATTGGAAATGGCGCAAACTTCCACTTCGTCACCGCGAAAGGTCTTGCGCAAACGGTCGGCGCCAGCCATCAACCAGGGAAGGTAATCGTGATTAAGACGGATCATCCAGCGGCCTTCGTCCGCCGTCATTTCACCACCCGCGAGGAGGCGTTGGGTTAGGATGTCAATGCGCTGGTAGATAGTGTCGTCCATATATGTCTTTCGCCTCATAGCAGAATGTGGTGGGTTTCATGGGGGATGAAAGCAGGCTATGATGGCGCCTGCCGCTAAAACGGATTGACGGCGATCGATTTCGGCGACGGACCGCCCCATGTCTAATTTCACTAAATATAATAGCTTAGTATCTTCTGTCAACTGTTCTGTGGCAGTCAGTGTTAACAGGTGGCTCAAATGTGCGCAAGAATGGTTAATCCCGCCCGCATGTACTCTATGTGGTAACCATGGTGATCAGGGTCGGGATCTGTGCGCCGGTTGTATGGGCGACCTGCCCGTAGTTGTAGAGGCTTGTATCCAGTGCGGCGCAAGCTTGCCAATGGCGGGGATCTGCGGGAAGTGTCAGCACCATCCACCTGCCTATGACGTCACAAGGGCGGTTTTTCATTACCGTCCGCCGCTAGATAAAATGATTAAGCGGCTTAAATTTAACGGTGATCTATATTTGGCTCGTTTATTAGGCGGCTTGATGGCGGATGGTTTAAACGGGCTTGATACGGTTATGCCCGACATAATCGTACCGGTACCTCTCCATTACCGGCGGCTGCGTGAACGAGGATTCAATCAGGCCCTGGAATTGGCTCGTCCTATCGCAGAGCGATTGGGGTTACCGCTTGATTGGCGGCATGTCCTGCGTACCCGCGCCACCGATCCCCAGTCCGAATTGCCGGCTAAGCTCCGCTCTCGCAATATCAAAGGGGCGTTTAGTGTGGTGCCGGGGTTGACGGCTCGACACGTCGCCATTGTGGATGATGTAATGACTACCGGTCATACGGTAAACGAATTGGCGGCGGTGTTGCGTCGGTCGGGGGTGAAGTCCGTCAGCGTTTGGGTGTGCGCGCGGGCGGTATTCGGAAACTGAGCCTTGTGTTAGACTTTTGCACCTCGCGTTAGGTGCGAGCATCTTTTTTAGATTAAGGCAATACATATCCTTGTAGCAGTCCAGATTTATTGTGACAGGAGTTTCTGATGTCCTTTCGACACGTTGTCGCCGTTGCGTTATGTCTGGCCAGCGCCAGTGCCGTGGCGCAGACTTTCGATATCAATCTCAGTAACGATGCCGCCATGTTGACCTATATGACTCCTCTCGGCCAGCAGGGCTTTGGACATGGTCAGTTAGATGCTTCGGTATTGTTTACCGATAACGATAATTTTTTGGCCGATTTGGGGCTCGGCGTGGTCGGCGCAGCGGGAAGTGGCTCCCCGGGACTGACAGCGGGGGTGGGGGTAAAGTTGTATAGCGTGACCACCAAACACAACGACGTTGTGGCCTTGGCCTTGGGAGGTCAAATTGATTATTCGCCGCCGGTACTGCCGCGTATGCATCTGAGCGGCGCCGTTAATTTGGCGCCCAGTATCGTGACTTTTATGGACGGTGATCTATTATTTGATGGTAGTCTGAATATTGGCTATGAGATATTTCAAAACGCCATCGCCTATTTTGGCTTCCGCAAAGTCAAGGTCAACATCCAGAACGGCAACAACGTAACTGTAGACAGCGGCGGCTATTTGGGTGTTAAATTCAAATTTTAGGGCAGGCTTAAGAAATAGATGTAGCTGTCGCTAATTTCCAGTTATACAGAAACCGATCCAGGGATGTGTTGATGCTATGCTCGTAGCCAGGCTAACACAGGATTATTACGGTTTTACCAGTCAGTCTACCCTGCCAAACAAGCAGCTAGGGCTCGATCGGCCGGAGCCGCAGAGCCCACGCCCCCAGGTATTGCCCGCCGAGCGCTTGGTGGAAGGAGAACTGCTTAGAAATCGCAGCAAGGGGACAAGTAATCGCCTGGGCGATGTTCTTCTGTTCGGACGCTTCGTCGACGACGCGGCCAATACCCAGGAAGGTTGCATAAGCGCGCAGACCGCACAAAGGGCTGTCAATACCTATCTTGATTACGCGGCGTCTTCAAGCGCCTCGGGCTACACTCAGTCGCGAACCGTCGATTATTACGCCTAAAGATCGTTTGCCGGTGCCCCGGCATCTTTACCCGCCACGGAGGCTCGTGTCGTGAATAATGACGATCGTTTGCTGTTGCGCCGATTGTTTTTGGAGCAACGGTGGGCGGCATTGGGGACTTTGAACGATAAGGGCGGTCCGTCGGTGTCGTTCGTCGCGTATGTCGCGGAGCCGGATTTCGCTGGTTTCCTTATACACGTAAGCCGATTGGCTGAGCATGCGCAGAACCTATTGGCGCGGCCCCGGGTGGCATTGGGGATCAGCGATGCCGATTCAGGCCAAGGAGATCCGCAATTACTGGCGCGGGTCAATCTTCAAGGGCTGGCGGCGGTGATACAGCGCGGGACGACGGAATATACCGTGGCACAAGCACGCTACCTGACTCGTCTACCCCAGGCGGAACAATTGTTCGGGTTCGAGGACTTTGTCTTGGCGCGTTTCCATCCGGAGGAGGCGCGCTATGTCAGCGGATTCGCCCGCGCCTATACCATAAATCCAGATCAGCTGCGGCAATTGGCATCATTGTGATGATGCCAGAAGGTCCGGAAATTCTAAAAACCTGTCTCCGGCATGGTGACTAAGAAATGCCGAAGCAAAAATATTATGCTCATCTTGGATTGAGCACTTGCGATTGAATTTAATGTACATAGTATCAGTTGTTGTTGCTGGAAGCTGTTTTATGTTTGCATGATTCAGTCAACCGATCGGTAAATTGCGGGCATAGCGGAGCAGAGTGGAGCTATGATGGACGATGAGGGTGATGTGCAGCATGTTGTCGCGGCGGTCGTGGTGAGTAGTGACGGGAGGGTCTTGCTGGCGCAGCGCCCGCTTGATCGCCATCAAGGTGGATTATGGGAATTTCCCGGAGGCAAAGTGGAACCGGGTGAAATGCCGTCCGTCGCCCTTGGCCGTGAGTTGTACGAAGAGCTCGGTATTATCGTCAGGTATGCGAGGCCGCTTATCAAAGTGAGGCATGTCTACCCGGACAAATCGGTGTTGTTGGATGTATGGCGAGTGACGTTGTTTGCAGGTGAACCCCATGGTCGGGAAGGTCAAGCTATCGCGTGGGTAGAACCCCGGGAATTACCGTACCGTAATTACCCGGCCGCCAATAAGCCCATCGTGACGGCTGCGCGTTTGCCATCGATTTACCTGATAACGCCGGAGCCTCCTGATGAATTCCTGTTTCTCAACCGGCTTGAAGCTTTGCTGGATTCGGGTATCAATTTGGTGCAGTTGCGCGCAAAGAGCATCACGCCGGCAGCCTATGTTGATTTAGCCAAGCAAGCTGCCGCATTGTGCGCTCAGACTGGTGCGCAACTTTTATTAAATGCGTCGCCCTCCTTAGTAGAGGAGGTCGGCGCCGCCGGCGTTCATTTGTCCGCTGCCCGTTTGATGACGCTTGGCGAACGGCCTTTAACCGCGCAACGGTGGGTGGCAGCTTCTTGTCACAATAAACTGGAGCTTGACCATGCCCACCGTATCGGCGTGGACTTTGTAGTGGCGGCGCCGGTATTGGCTACGGAAAGTCATCCGACGGCGCGGCCGCTCGAGTGGCAGGGTTTGCAGCGTCTGACGGAACAGTCCGCCCTTCCCGTTTATGCTTTGGGCGGAATGACTTTGCCGGATCTTCCGACGGCTTGGGACACTGGTGCGCAGGGTATCGCGGCCATCTCGGCGTTGTGGAACGACGCGGACATCGAGCTTAGCTTGCAAGCATATTGATCCAAGAAAAAACGATTGGCGCCCTCGCGGTGGGCACGTTCTAGCGAGGTGGTTCGTCGGCGGTGTTGTCGTCCGCAGCTTGTTTTTCCGCGGGGATGCGATGTTCTTCACCGGCCCATTTGCCGAGATCGATCATTCGGCAACGTTCGCTGCAAAAGGGCCGCCAGGGTTGTTGCACGGTCCATTCTACTTTTTTGCCACAGCAGGGGCAGGTAACGAATCCGTTCATATCATGCAACAGGTGAGTTTAAACGGTACTTCCTGTGCGGTTTGCGCCGTGCGGCCATCGGGTAGGAATTCGAGAAATCGCAAAGTAAAGCGGTGGCGTCCGCCGCTAATCTCCGCGTAATAGGGCGATTCGCTGGGTACCGTTACCCTTACCAGTTGACAGGGGGAATTGGGATCCAGCATCTTTTGGAAGAATCCCTCGTTAGCGATCTCCTGGGAAGAATGGGCGCTTTCGCGAACTAAGCGCAACAACAGAAAAATTGATAGCTGAATAGGTTCGAATACCTTTATCCAGCGGCGCAAATCGGCGATGCGATTTTCCACGGGCCGTTGCAACCAGAAATGATAGCCGGGCAGATCGAAATCACAGGTGCCGCCGGGAATGCTGACGCGTTGCTTTATACTGTTTAAGAATTCATTTTGCCGCAGCTCTTGTCCGATCTGGCCGTGCAGGGCATGCATGCGATCCACTAAGATGTCGAACTCCCCGAGCAATTCAGACAAGCGCGAGCTGTCGACCCCCGGGGCATGTTCCAACGCCGCCAGGGTGCTCATTTGCCGCTCTAATTCTTTCATGACCTCGGTCTTGAGGTCGGTGCGGTTGAAGATGTTCAAGATGTCGAGCAGACTGGCCAAGGCGTTGCGGCTATCCCATAGAGAGGACCCTTCGAGGCGCGCGAAAAACTCGTTGAATAGAAATTCCAACCGCAAAAAGGTGCGTATTCTTTCGCTGAGAGGCTGTTCGTATACGACTTTTGACACGGGCTGTCTTTGGCTTAGTTGAGAGCGATTACAATGGCTGTTTGTGCTATTAGTCAATTAATAATCCACTTTCCATCGCTTTTTTGAATAGCGGAAGGGCAGCGGAAATCCCGCTTAGTTTACGGCATTAAGACTGATGGTGTAAGGGATTTAAGGGCTATCTCTCGGGGCAGGTGTTGAGGCGGCGATATCCAGATAGCGGCTATGGAGAACGTCTACCTGTTCCTTGAGTTGGGCGAGACCGCCGTCGTTGACGATAATGTCGGCGGCGGCGCGCAGGCGCTCGGCCCGGCTGAGTTGAGCGTTGAGGATGGCGTCCAGATCGGCATCCGACAGACCGTCACGAGTTTGCACCCGTTCTCTCTGCAGTGACTCCGGGGCATCCACGACCAAGATCCTATCGGCGATGGCGATTTCACCAGTTTCCAGGAGCAAGGGGATGACCAACACGCAATAAGGTCCCTGGAGTGCCTGAAGACGGCTACGCATCTCGGCATAAATGCCGGGATGGAGGATGGCCTCCAATCGGCGCCGCTGTTTCTGGTCGGCAAAGATCGTTCGACGCAGTCGCGGTCGATCCAGCTTCCCGTCTTTAAGAATCATCTCGGGACCGAAGGCGAGGACAATTTTAGCCAAGGCTGGACTACCCGGTACAACCAGTTCCTTGGCGAGTTGATCCGCATCGATGACGGGCACATTCAGCTGGGCAAAGAAAGCGGCGACGGTGGATTTGCCGCTGCCGATGCCGCCGGTGAGAGCAATAATCAGCATGGGGCCCTAGAGTAAGGGCCCGGCTGGCGATCCGCAAGCGGCTTAGGTCGGTAGGCCCAGCATAGTGAAATAGCGGTGCGTGATTTCGTGGCCCCAAAGGAGACTCAGCCAGCCCGCCGCCGCAAGATAAGGGCCGAAAGGAATAGGGAAATTTTTATCACGGCCGCGGAACAAAATAAGGGTAACCCCCAATACGGCGCCGACTACTGATGACAGTAAGATGATTACCGGCAAGGATTGCCAGCCCATCCAGGCGCCAAGCATAGCCAGCAGCTTGAAGTCACCGTGACCCATGCCTTCCTTACCGGTGGCCCACTTGAATAGAATATAGACCGACCACAGACTGAGATAACCCGCTACCGCGCCGATGATGCTGGAGGTACTGTCGGCGAACAGTCCGAACAGGCTGAGCAACAACCCGATCCATAGGAACGGCAAGGTAATGTCATCGGGCAGCAACTGGTGATCAAAATCAATGACGCTCAAGGCGATCAAGGCCCAAGTCAAGCATAGGGCCGCGGCTGCCGCCCAGCCGAAACCGAAGTGCCATGCCGTTATGCCCGACAATACGGCGGTGCCGATTTCGATCAGCGGGTAGCGAGACGAGATGGCCTTGCCGCAAGCAGCGCAACGGCCCCGCAGCCACAGGTAACTGATGACGGGAATATTCTCCAAGGCGGAAATGGGATGACCGCAATGCGGGCAACGTGAACGAGGAGTAACCAGATTGAAGGGCGCTTGCAGCTTGTCATTCGAGGGGGCGTCGCTTGCCAGCTCTTGGCATTGACTATGCCACGCCCTCTCCATCATAAGGGGCAGGCGGTGGATGATGACATTGAGAAAGCTGCCTAGCAGCAGCCCCAGCACCGTTGCCGCTACGGTAAAGGCCCACGGATACTCGGCGAACAAGCCGGTAAAGAGGGTCACCAGTCACCTATTGGGATAGTACCAAATGATAGGCAGGACATAACCGCTTCCTTGCGATGGAAATGCGCGGTCGTTATACGACCTGACCCATTTTGAAGATGGGGAGGTACATGGCGATGACCAGACCGCCGATGATGACGCCGAGAAAAGCCATGATCATTGGTTCCAAGAGACTGCTCAAGCCATCGACGGCGTTGTCGACCTCTTCTTCGTAAAATTCCGCCACCTTGGATAACATGGCGTCGAGTGAGCCGGCCTCTTCGCCTATGGCGACCATCTGAACCACCATATTGGGGAACAGACTTGCCTGGCGCATGGCCATCTGCAGAGTGACACCGGTCGCTACTTCATCGCGCATTTTGAGGATGGCATTGCTGTAGACGATATTTCCGGCGGCGCCCGCCACCGTGGTCATAGCCTCCACCAGCGGTACGCCGGCGGCAAACATGGTAGCGAGGGTGCGGGCATAGCGGGCGATAGCAGCTTTGTTAATGATCGGGCCGAGCACCGGAATCTGCAGTATCATGCGGTCGAGAAAATGGTTGAACTTAGGCGAGCGCTTTTTACCCTCGCTGAAAGCGAAGATACCGCCGACTACCACCGCGATCATCAGCCACCAATATTTTTGGGTAAACTTCGACATGTCGACGACAAGCTGCGTCATGGCAGGGAGGTCGGCGCCGAAGCCTTTGAACAGCGATTCAAACTGGGGCACGACATAGTACAAAAGAATAGTGGTTACTATAAATGCTGCAATGATGACGGCGGAAGGATAAAACATGGCCTTTTTAATCTTGCCCTTGACCGCTTCTACTTTTTCCTTGTACAGGGCGATCTTGTGCAGCAGCGTTTCAAGGATACCGGCCTGCTCGCCGGCGCGGACCAGATTGCAATACAACTCGTCGAAATAACGCGGGTGCTTGGCCAAGGACTCGGACAGGGAACTGCCGCTTTCAACATCGGCCTTGATGGTCATGATCAGACTTTGCATCGAGGGATTGTCGTGGCCGCGACCGATGATTTCGAAGGACTGCACCAACGGTACCCCGGAACTCATCATAGTGGCCATTTGTCGGCTAAAGACAGCAATATCCCGCGGGACAATCTTTTTGGTCGACTTGCCAAATAAGGATTTGGGTTTTTTCTTGACCTTGAGAGGATTGATGCCCTGGCGGCGCAGTTCCGCCCTGACCAGGGAAATGCTACTCCCCTTGGTTTCACCCTTGGTGCGGGCGCCCTTTTTATCGGTACCTTCCCAAATGAAAATAGCTTGATTGAGTGCTTTTTCTGCCACAGTTACACCGTAATGACGCGATTGAGTTCTTCAAGACTGGTCATCCCCGCCTTGACCTTGCGCAACCCCGATTCCCGTAAATCGGCGATGCCTTCCTTTTTGGCCTGCTCCGACAGTAGCAGGGCGTTGCAATTTTCCATGATGAGCCTGGCCATATTCTCCGATATCGGCATAACCTGGTAAATGCCCACCCGGCCTTTGTAACCGTCGTTACACTTGTCGCAGCCCATCGCCTTATACACCGTAATACCTTCTCTCACCGCATCCTCTGAAAAGCCCTCTTTCATTAGGGCCTCGGGCGGGACATGGGTGGCCTGTTTGCAATGGGGACATAAACGCCGCGCCAGACGCTGCGCCACGATTAACGACACGGCCGTCGCGATATTAAACGGCGCTACACCCATATTGGCAAGTCGATTTAATGTCTGGGGCGCATCATTGGTATGCAGGGTGGAAAAGACCATATGACCGGTTTGCGCCGCCTTAATGGCGATTTCGGCGGTCTCGAGGTCGCGGATCTCGCCGACCATGATCACGTCCGGATCTTGGCGGAGAAAGGCCCGTAGTGCAGAGGCGAAGGTCAAACCGACTTTGGTATTGACATTGACTTGATTGACCCCCGGCAGGTTGATTTCCGCCGGGTCTTCTGCGGTAGATATGTTGCGGTCCTCACTATTGAGAATATTGAGGCAGGTGTAGAGGGACACGGTCTTACCGCTGCCGGTGGGGCCGGTGACCAAGATCATGCCGTAAGGCTGATAGACCGCCTTGAGCAGAAGCTGCTTTTGATCGTCTTCGAAGCCCAGGGCATCGACCCCCAGTTGCGCGCTGGTGGGGTCGAGGATACGCAACACGATCTTTTCACCGTACAGGGTCGGACAGGTGTTGACACGAAAATCGATGGCGCGATTCTTGGAAAGTGTCATCTTGATACGGCCGTCTTGCGGAACGCGGCGCTCGGAGATATCCATGCGCGCCATCACCTTAAGACGGGCCGACATCTTATTGGCCAGTGTCGTCGGGGGTGACGCCACTTCGCGTAATATGCCGTCTTGGCGGAAACGCACCCGGTATTTCTTTTCATAAGGCTCGAAGTGGATATCCGACGCCCCTTTGTTGATGGCATCGAGCATCACCTTGTTGATGAAACGCACCACCGGAGTATCGTCCACCTCCGCGTCATTGGGATCTTGATTGATATCCTCATCGCCGCCGGTGATATCCAAATCATCCAGGGAGCTGTCGTTCAGGTCAACCATGGCACTATTGTCCTTGGTCAGGACTTGATCGAGCAGCCTGCTCAAGTGATTTTGTTCCACCACGACGGCTTGGGCGTTAAGTCCGGTTTGGAACTTGATTTCATCCAGGCCCTGCAGATGACTGGGATCGGCAATCGCCACATACAGGCGATTGCCGCGCTTGAACAGGGGCATGGCCTGGTGCTGGCGCAGCAATTTCTCGTCGACCAGATTGACGGGCAGCGTTTCCGTATCAACGGCGGTGAGATCGAGCAGGGGGACGCCGAATTCATAAGCGCCGATTTCGGCGATGGCATAAGCGTCCAGCGTCTTGCTTTCCACCAGCTGGGCGACGAAGGAGGTGTGTTTCTTGACAGCCTCTTCCTGCGCCTGACGGACCTGGTCTTCCGCCAACAGGCCGTTGGCCACCAGCTTGCGCGCCAGGCCGCTGAAGCGGGGCGTGTAATCCATTGCGGGGGCAGCGTTTGTCATGGCTTGAGTCTACTTTATTCTACTGTGACAGTATCGGCGAGTGGACTGAAATTGTTTAGTTTGCATATTTATACACGGTCTCAACCGCATGCATATGGAGATAACAGTTTTTTTGCAAGGTAGAAAAAGTAAAAGTTGTAAGTTTAATTAAGATAAATGTCCAGCATAAAAAAACGGGCGCCTAAGCGCCCGTTTGCATTGCCTATGTATTAGCTACGGCAGTTCGCGGGAACGTAATTGAAGCTCGCCGTAACACCGCCGACGGAACATGCCCACTCGATCGCGCCGGACGGAACAGTACCAGATGCGAGGGCCGCACCACTTGCACTAGGAGTCAGAGTGAGGACGACGTCTTTGGCAACCGGATTATAGGTGACGGTGATGACGCCGGTGGCAGTGTCAACATCGACAGATTTTACGATAGTTGTTGCAGGAACAGTCCAGCCTTTATCAAGGGCTAGGCCGTTCATCGCATTCTCAGCCACAATATTTTTGGCCGAGTCGGCCAAACTCAAGCCTTCCGTGACCTTGGCGCGGATGGTGTAGTCCTGATACGCCGGGATCGCGATGGCGGCCAGGATACCGATGATCGCGACTACGATCATCAATTCGATCAGGGTAAAACCTTTTTGCATCGTTTTCATATTTCAATCTCCACTGTGTTGTTGACGGTTGTTTCGTTTGACTTGGGTTGGCTCCGGGCTTCCCGAGGGCGCTGTCAGGAAATCCTGGAGCGTTGCCGGGGCCGCCATTGCCTTGCCTAAGGGGTAGCAGAAAGCGTGCCAAGGAGCGGTAGTTGGCACAAACGGCCGTGGGACAACTCCAATTGCGTCGCAAATTGTGAAGCAGTTCACATTTATGGACGCAAGCCGTCGCGAGTTCAAGAGCAGGACGGCGCGGTCGAACAGATCTGAGGCAACCACCATTGGGAAAAGTATAAAGGTGCCTGACGTGTAACGTCACTTTGTGACGAAGATAGTCCATGTTGTGTGACGCTTGCACGGAATACTAGGACCATGCCGCAGGCTGATGGAGCCAAAATCACGCTGTTCGATCAGTATCCGGGCGTCGGCCCTTGTTGTAGCGGTTCAATCCAGCCCTAATTTTTTGAGACGGTAGCGCAAGGCACGGAAGGTGATGCCCAATAATTTGGCCGCCGCGGTCTTGTTGTAGCGGGTTTGTTCCAAGGCCTTGATGATTTTTTCCTTTTCGATTGTGTCCAGATAGGGTTCCAAGGCGACCGTCCCTGTTTCCGCCAACGGTGTCGCCAGGGCGCCGCTGGGCAGGCGTAGGTCGTCTTCTTGGATGACGTTGCCCTCGCAGAGGGTGATGGCCCGTTCCAGGATATTTTCCAGCTCGCGCACATTGCCGGGGAAGGGATAACATAGCAGCGCATTCATGGCCGCTTGGCTCAACGACGGTGCGGCTATGCCGCTCTGTCCCGCCAGGCGTTCCAGAATCTGGGCGGCGAGTACCGGGATGTCGTCGCTGTGTTCGCGCAGGCTGGGTACGTGCAATTCAATGACGTTGATGCGGTAGAACAGGTCTTGGCGGAACTCCCCCTTCTCCACCAATGCCGCCAAATCCTTGTGAGTGGCGCTCAAAATGCGCACGTCGAGGAGTGTTTCTTTTTGCGCACCGATGGGCCTGACGGATTTTTCCTGAATGACGCGTAATAATTTCACCTGCATATGCAAGGGCAGGTCGGCTACTTCATCGAGAAACAAGGTGCCGCCGTTGGCGGCCTGGAACAGACCGTCCTTGTCCGCTACGGCGCCGGTGAAGCTGCCCTTTTTGTGGCCGAAGAACTCGCTTTCCATAAGGTCTCCGGGAATGGCGCCGCAGTTAACGGGTATGAAGGGTTTGTCGGCGCGCGGTCCCTTGTCGTGGATTAGACGCGCCACCAGCTCCTTGCCGACGCCCGATTCACCGCTGATATAAACCGGCGCCTGACTGCGCGCCAGTTTGGCGATGGTTTCCTGAATATTCTTGATGAGTGCCGAATCGCCGAGTAGATCGGCATAGGCTTGACGGGTTGATCTGGTTTGGGTCTGCGAAAGCTTGAGCGCGGTGTTGACCAGATTGCGCAACACCTGTAACTCCACCGGTTTGGAGACGAAATCGAAGGCGCCGGTCTTGAGGGCGCTGATGGCCGCTTCCATATTGCCGTGAGCGGTGATGACGGCGACCGGCGTATCCGGATAGTTCTTTTGAATGTGTTCCACCAAGTCGATGCCATTGCCGTCGGGCAGGCGCATATCGGTGAGGCAGAGATTGAAATGACCTTCCGCCAGCAGTGCGCGGGCCTTGGCAAGATTTTCCGCCATGCTTGAGGCGATACCCATGCGTTCAAGGGTGATCTCGAGCAGTTCACGGATGTCCGGTTCATCGTCCACCACCAGGGCTGAGGGTCGGGTAATGCTCACGTCAGCTGTTTCCTCCTCGGATCGGCAAAGACGATACGAAAACAACCGCCTCCCCCGGGCGTCGGTATGTAATTGAGACGCGCCTGATTAGATTCGCATAACTCCCGTGAGATGTACAAGCCGAGGCCGGTTCCTTTGGGTTCGGTGGTGAAAAAGGGCTCAAAAAGGTGATCCAGCGCATCCTGAGAGACGCCGGGGCCGGAGTCTATCACTTCAAGGAACGGATTTACCGATTCGTTATTGATGCCGCCGTGTAATGTCAGGCGAAGGTTCCCAGTTTGTTTTACACTGTAACGCAGGCCGTTATGGCATAGATTCCACAGCACTTGGTTGAGCTGCGAGGGATCGATACGCACCAAGGTATCCGGCGGTGCAATGTCGATGGTGATATAACGGATGTCTATCCCTTGCGTGTTGCAAAAGGTTGTGACGAAATCCTGTAACCAGGGTTTGAGCGGAAACTCTTCGGGGTGGGAGCGCTGGCGGCGGCTGAGCTGCAGGATATTCTCGACGATGGCGTTCATGCGTTGCGAATGCTGTTGGATGATGTCGGTAAGGCGGGTATCACTCTCCTGTAGTTGCGGGGACTCTGCCAGCAGTTGCCCGGCATGGCTGATGGCGCCGAGGGGATTGCGGATTTCATGGGCGATACTGGCGGTGAGGCGGCCCAGTGAGGCAAGTTTCATTTGCTGCGCCTGTTGGGCGGTTGCGGCGGTGTCCTCCAGAAAGATCAGTGTCCCTGCCGCGCCCAATTTGGCGAAGCGCGGCAGGATCTCGGGGCTGGTAGGTGCAGGATGAAACGACTGGGTGTCGTGGCCTGGGTTTTCCTGCCATAGCACCAGATAGGCCGCCAAGGGGGGGGAGAGGTCCGCCAAGCGCTGCGGCTTCGGACGAGTAACAGCGCCTAAGAGATGCCACGCCGACTCGTTGATGAGTCGTACCCGTTGTTGCGGGTCGATAACGATGACCCCGGTTTGCATGCGCTGGATCACATAATCGGTGAGTTGCTGCATATTGGCGAGATCGATGCCGCGCTGCGCGGCCAGCGCCTCGCCCTCGCGGGCGCGCCTCGCCAGCAGATGGGCGAGGATCGCCGTGGTGAAAAAGGTGGCGCCGAGTATGCCGGCGTGGGTGAAATTGGGCCCGGGAGCGATATGCTTGACCATGATGTATAACTCTTCGCTCAGGACGGTGAGGACAGTGATGGCGGCATAGAGAATCGCCATCTGTCCGCTCATCAGCATGCCGCCGCCGGCCAGCGCCACGATCAACAAGGTGCCCAGCCCGCTGCGTATACCGCCGCTGGCATACATCAATAGAATGATGCAGAAAATATCCGCCAGGATTTGTGTATATAGCTGCAGAGGGAAATTAGGCTTTCGCCAGCGGATGCACACGATGGCCAGCAGTGCAAACATAAGGTAGCCGATGCTGGTAACTCGAAAAAGGTGATGATCCTGTTCGCCCAAGGGGGGCCAGTCGAGATTGATGACGGCGACTAAACTGAACAGTCCCGCCAATATCAGGCGATAAAGGGTGAGTAGGCTTAATGGTTTCCAGGTTTGGCGGTACAGTTTGTCTTCCGCCGGCGAGGAAACTTTATTTACGGTGCGAGGCTGGTCAATCATCCTTATTCGACCTGCAACGGTAATTATCCGTGGGAAGAAGGTATGTGGATTTTACATCGGCGGCTAGCTATCTTAACTAAAGAGGCACGATTTATTTTGCGTGCAATGTTATGACGATCGCCCGTGCTGCCGACGGTGTTCTTGACAGCAATAATGTTGCCCTTGATCGGAGATCGCTTCCGCCTTGGGCAGGTGGAGTCCGCATTGAGCGCAACGTACCGTATCTTTCGCCGTGACGTCTGGGGAGGGAGAAGATGGTTTTTTGAAGAAGCGCCGCATCATAGAAAGCGCCAGCCAAATGACTAGCGCGATGACAATAAGCCGGGCCAAATTCATAATGGGTACGCCTGGTCGGGGTGAGAGGATTCGAACCTCCGGCCCCTGCCTCCCGAAGGCAGTGCTCTACCAGGCTGAGCTACACCCCGTTTAATGGTTGCGTTGAACGGCAAAGGCAGCGAGTGCATACATGGCATCTTTGTAGGGCGAGGAAGGGATAGCTTCTAGAGCCGCCATCGCTTGTTCGGACTCCCGCTGCGCTGCGCCGGCAGTGTACGCGATGGCACCGGTGGATTCAATGGCCTGGATGACTTGAGCGATGGTATCGCGCCCCCCGTTTTCAATGGCATGGCGGATGAAGGTACTCTGTTCCGCCGAACTGTTGCGCAAGGCATAAATGAGCGGCAGGGTGGGTTTGCCCTCAGCCAGATCGTCGCCGACGTTTTTGCCGATTTGCTCCGGCGAAGCGCTGTAATCCAGTACGTCATCGACGAGTTGAAAAGCAGTGCCGAGATGAATGCCATATTGGCTCATGGCTTGCCGCTGGGCGGCGTTCTGATCGCTGATGACGGCGCCAATTTCGGCCGCTGCCTCGAACAGCTTGGCGGTCTTGGAACGGATCACCTCTAAGTAGCGTTCCTCGGTAGTGTCGGCATCGTGGCAGTTGAGGAGTTGCAGGACCTCGCCCTCGGCAATGGTGTTGGTGGCATGCGACATGATTTCCATGACCTGCATATTGCCCACCTCAACCATCATTTCGAATGCCCGGGAATAGAGGAAGTCCCCTACCAGCACGCTGGCCTCATTGCCCCAGATGGAATTGGCGGTCTCGTGGCCCCTGCGCAGTTCCGAGGCATCGACCACATCGTCGTGGAGCAGGGTGGCGGTGTGGATGAACTCGACGACGGCCGACAGCGTGATGTGATGCCGGTCGCCGTAGCCAAAGGCCCGAGAGCTGAGCAACACCAAAATGGGACGCAAGCGCTTGCCGCCGCTGTTAATAATGTATTGACCCATTTGGTTGATCATTACCACGTCGGACCGCAGCCGGGACCCAATCAGGTCATTGACGGCGCGCAGGTCGCCCGCCACGAGCTTGTGTACTGCTTGGATATCCATGTGTCAGTCGGAAAGGTGCGCGGAACGTTGCATGCTAGCGGGGCCGGGCCTGCTTTGCAATTGGGCGTAGAGTTTGCGCCGCAAGAGAGATTTGACGCTTGTCCGATATGTCGCTAAAATCCCCGCTCTTTTTACCGAGTTAATGGGCTTTCCCGGGGCATTTTTGGGAAAGCTATTGGAGAACAAAGACATGTACGCAGTTATCGTCACGGGCGGCAAACAATACCGGGTTTCGGAGGGTGATACCCTCAAGGTGGAACTGCTCCCAGCGGCGGCAGGCAGTACCGTCGAATTAGATCGTGTGCTGATGGTGGGAGAAGGAGCGGACGTCAAGGTTGGCGCGCCTTACGTGGAGGGCGGTAAGGTCACCGCCACCGTTAAATCCCATGGCCGTGCCGACAAGATTCATATCGTCAAATTCCGGCGCCGCAAGCACTTCCGCAAACAGATGGGTCATCGCCAGCATTACACGGAATTACAGATCACCGGCATTAGCGCCGGTTAATTCTTTCTTATTAGAGGTCTTTCGCCATGGCACACAAAAAAGCAGGCGGCAGCAGCCGTAACGGTCGTGATTCCCAAGCCAAGCGTCTGGGGGTCAAGCGTTTCGGTGACCAGCAGGTGGCGGCCGGTAATATCCTGATCCGCCAGCGCGGTACCCATTTCCATCCCGGTGTAAACGTAGGTTGCGGGCGGGATCATACCTTGTTCGCCTTGGTGGACGGCAAGGTGAAGTTTGAGACCAAGGGCGCCGAACAGCGTACCTTTGTGAGCGTGGTTCCCGCCTAAGTCTTGCGGGGCCTCATGGCCTCGTATGCCCAATCGCAGCCCCCGCCTCTTCGGCGGGGTTTTTATTTTTAACGAGATGCAAGGGGACAGTTGCCGGCAGAAGTTTTCCCCGATTATTTCTTGTATCTTAATGTATGAAATTCGTCGATGAAGTAACTATCCAGGTGCAAGCGGGCAACGGCGGTGACGGCTGTGCCAGCTTCCGTCGTGAAAAATTCATCCCCTTCGGCGGTCCCGATGGCGGGGACGGCGGCGATGGCGGCAGCGTCTACCTGGTGGCGGACGTCAATCTCAACACCTTGGTGGATTTTCGCTATACCCGCAAATTCCGCGCTGAGCGCGGTGAAAACGGCATGGGCCGCGACTGCACCGGCAAGGGCGGCGAGGATAAACGGATTGCCGTGCCGGTTGGAACCGTAGTGAGCGACGCCGAAAGCGGCGAGCTAATAGGCGATCTGACCGCCGCCGGTCAGGTCTTATTGGTGGCCAAGGGCGGGGTGCACGGCGTTGGCAACTCGCGCTTCAAAAGCAGCACCAACCGCACCCCGCGTCAGTTCACCAAGGGCACCCTCGGCGAATCGCGCAACCTCAAGCTGGAACTCAAACTCCTGGCGGACGTGGGCCTGCTCGGCCTGCCCAACGCCGGCAAATCCACGCTGATTCGCGCCATCTCTGCGGCCCGCCCCAAAGTGGCGGATTACCCCTTTACCACGCTGTATCCCAACCTGGGGGTGGTGCGCGTCGGCGATCACCGCAGCTTTACCGTTGCGGATATTCCGGGATTGATCGAAGGTGCCGCGGAAGGCGCCGGTTTGGGCATACAGTTCCTCAAGCATGTGTCCCGCACCCGTTTATTATTGCACCTGGTCGATGTCGCCCCCTTTAGTGAGGCGCCGGACCCCGTCGAAGATGTTCAAACGATCGAACGTGAACTTGTCAAGTTCAGTTCCGAGTTGGCGGCACGGGAGCGATGGCTGATACTAAATAAGGTGGATTTAGTGCCGGCCGAGGAGCGCGATGCGCGTTGCCGGGACATCGTACAGCGTTTAGCCTGGCGAGGTCCGGTCTTCAAGATCGCTGCCATCAGCGGCGAAGGGACCCAGGATTTGGTATATAAGGCGATGGGATATTTGGAAAGTAGGGAAGTGATAAGCGAGGAAAGAGAGGGCTAAGAACGGATATTTTTGCTCTTTGCGCTTTGACTCTTTACTCTGATGGTTTATGAAAACGCGCCATCAACTAAGCAAGGCGCGGCGTTGGGTGGTGAAGGTGGGGAGTTCCCTGCTTACCGCCAACGGCCGCGGTCTTGACCATGAGCTGATCGCCGCCTGGGCGGAACAGATTACCGCCTTACGGGGCAGCGGCGCCGAGGTAGTGCTGGTCTCGTCCGGCGCGGTGGCGGAAGGTATGCAGCGCTTGGGTTGGCGGCGGCGTCCCAACGCCTTGCACGAATTGCAGGCCGCGGCGGCGGTAGGCCAGATGGGCCTCATCCAGGCCTATGAATCGAGTTTCAAGCGCCATGGCGTCCATGCCGCGCAAATTCTCTTGACCCACGACGATCTGGCCAACCGCCAACGCTATCTCAATGCCCGCAGCACGCTACGTACCTTGCTGAAACTGGCGGTGGTGCCGGTGGTCAATGAAAACGACACCGTGGCGGTGGATGAAATTCGTTTCGGCGATAACGACACCTTGGCGGCCTTGGTGGCCAATCTTATCGAGGCTGAGGTACTGGTGTTGCTCACCGATCAGCCCGGCATGTATGACGCCGATCCCCGTTCTCATCCCGAGGCCGCGCTGATCCGCGAGGCGCGTGCCGACGATCCGGAGCTGGAGGCCATGGCCAAGCGCGGCGGGGTGGGCAGCCAGGGCCGGGGCGGCATGTTGACCAAAGTGCGCGCCGCCGGGCGGGCCGCCCGCTCCGGTGCCGCCACCGTCATCGCCTGGGGACGGGAGCCCGGGGTGCTCGGTCGCATCGCCGCCGGGGAAGAAGTGGGCACGTTGTTCGTGCCCGTCAGTGAGCCCATTGCAGCTCGCAAGCGCTGGCTAGCAGGGCAATTGCAGGCCAAAGGCAGACTTTTGCTGGATGAAGGGGCGGTGAAGGTTTTGCAGCAATCGGGCCGCAGTCTGCTGCCGGTGGGGGTGAAAGGCGTAGAGGGGAATTTCCTCCGGGGTGAATTGGCCATTTGTATCGGTCCCGATGGGGTCGAGGTGGCCAAGGGCTTGGTCAATTACAGCGCCGAGGAGTCCCGCAAGATCATGGGACAAGCCAGCGAGCGCATCGAACCGCTGCTGGGTTATGTCGACGAGCCGGAATTGATTCATCGCGATAATCTCGTGTTGCTGTGAGGACATATCGCAACGGGCAACTGAATAATAAAATAAAAAAGCCGGTGCACATACAGCCGGCTTGATAAGCCCGAAAAAGAGAAAACTTAGGCGGCGGGTAACGCGCGGATGCGAAGATTCAAGCGGCTCTTGTGGCGTGCGGCCTTGTTCTTGGAGATGATGCCCTTGCGTGCCATGCTGTCGATAATGGGGGTGGCAGCCTTGAGCGAGGCCGATGCGCTCGCTTTGTCGCCGCTCTGCGCGGCAAGGACGGTGTGCTTGATCGCCGAGCGGACCTTGGAGCGCTGACCTACATTGCGCTGGCGGCGTATTTCGCCCTGCCGCGCGCGTTTTTTTGCTTGAGACGTGTTAGCCAAGGAAGGACTCCTAAAATCTGATTCTGGTACAAAGAGTCGCGTATTTTGTGAGTTTTACCGCAGTTTGTCAATTCCCGGCGGGAGACCAGCGGTCTGCCCGCTGCTGCCAGGAACGGGTAAACTGCATGCACTTTTTGGCTTGGGGATATAACAAAGGATAAGTATGCCGAAGGGGCTGCTGAAGGCCACGGCAAATGTGAGTGCAATGACCTTGATTTCGCGCGTCCTAGGCTTCGTGCGCGACATGGTTATCGCACGCCTATTCGGCGCCAGCGCCGCGGCCGATGCCTTTTTCGTGGCATTCAAGATTCCCAATCTCCTACGGCGCCTTACCGCCGAGGGGGCCTTTTCCCAGTCCTTCGTGCCGGTGTTATCGGAGTATCGCAGCCGCCGTGGCGAGTTGGAGGTCCCGCATCTTGTCGAACGGGTAGCGGGGACCCTGTTCGGCATCCTGACCGTACTCACCGTCGTCGGTGTGGCGGCGGCCCCGTTGCTGATCATGGCCTTTGCGCCGGGGTTCATCGACGAGGGCGATAAATTCGCTCTGGCTACCGCGCTGCTGCGCGTGACATTCCCTTATATCCTGCTGGTTTCGCTCTCTGCCCTGGCCGGCGCAATATTGAATAGCTACAGCCGCTTCGCGGTGCCGGCGCTGATGCCGGTGTTTCTCAATCTCTCGCTGATCGGCTGTGCGCTGTGGCTGGCGCCGCTGCTCGATGAACCCATCATGGCCTTGGCATGGGGGGTGTTTCTGGGCGGTATACTGCAACTGATACTCCAATTTCCGGCCTTACGCCGGATAGGTCTGCTGCGTCGGCCGCGCTGGGGGTGGCGCGATGCCGGGGTACAGCGCGTATTGAAGTTGATGTTGCCGGCGATCTTCGGCTCCTCGGTATCGCAAATCAATCTGCTGCTCAATACTGTTATCGCCTCGTTCATGGTGACCGGCAGCATTTCGTGGTTGTATTACTCCGATCGTTTGGTGGAATTACCGTTGGGCGTAATCGGCGTGGCCCTGGGCACGGTGATCCTGCCCAGCCTGTCGCGCAGCGTGGCGGACCGCTCGCAGGACGAATTTTCCCAAACCCTCGACTGGGGTATGCGGTGGGTGATGCTGATCGGTGTCCCGGCGACCGTGGGTTTGATGCTCTTGTCTGGGCCCTTATTGGCGACGCTGTTTTATTACGGTGAATTCAGCCGGCATGACCTGCAGATGTCGACTTATAGCCTCATTACCTATTCCTTCGGCTTACTGGCGTTTATGCAGGTGAAGGTTTTAGCGCCCGGGTTTTATGCCCGGCAGGATACGCGCACGCCGGTGCGTTTTGCCATGGTCTCTATCGCTGTCAACATGGGATTCAATTTGGTGGTGGTGGTCCCCATGATCGTCTTCGCCGTGCCGGCGCCGCACGCGTCTCTGGCGTTGGCGACATCGGTGGCGGGCTATGTCAATGTCTGGCAGCTTTACCATGCCCTGCGCCGCGATGGCGCGTACCAACCTGCTGTCGGTTGGCGACGCTTGTTTGGTCAGATGGCTTTGGCCAACGCTGTCATGGCGGCCTTGCTGCTGATAGCCGTGCCTAACCTGGAGCAGTGGGCGGCCTGGGGCGCCACCACACGGGTGGCGAATCTCGCCTTGTGGGTAATGGCGGCGCTGGGGTCGTATGTCTCGACCTTGCGTCTGGCGGGGGTCAGTCTGCGGGAATTATTAGGACGTCACAACCGGACATAGCGATGCTGAACACTGCTGATATACTGACCTCGCCGTCTTCCGAGAGAAACGTGTCATGGAGTTGATCCGCGGCCTGCATAATCTGCGGCTACGTCACCGCGGCTGCGTGGCCACCATCGGCAATTTCGATGGGGTGCACTTGGGGCATCAGGCCGTCTTGGGTCAATTGGCGGAGCGGGCGGCGGAGTGGGGGCTGCCTGCCGCGGTTATTACTTTCGAGCCGCAACCCATGGAATTTTTCGCCCATGATACGGTGCCGCCGCGTCTGACCCGCTTTCGAGAGAAGGTCCAGGCGCTGCGGCGTTTCTCCGTGGCGAGGGTAATATGTTTGCGTTTCAATCGCGCTCTGGCGGACATGCCCGCCGCGGAATTTATTCGGCGGTTGCTGGTGGATGGGTTGGCGGTGCGTTATTTGGTGGTCGGCGACGATTTTCGCTTCGGCAAGGCACGGCAAGGCGATTTTGCCATGCTGCAGGCTGCGGGTTATGCCAATGGGTTCCAGGTGGCCGCCATGCGCAGCTTCGACGTGGACGGGGTACGCGTGAGCAGTACGCGCATCCGCGAGGCGTTGGCGAGAGACGATCTCGCCGGCGCGGAGAAATTGTTGGGGCGACCTTATCGTATGTGCGGACGTGTGGTGCATGGCGATGAGCGGGGACGAACCATCGGCTTTCCTACCGCCAATATCCATTTACACCGACGGAGTTCGCCGGTGAGCGGAGTGTATGCGGTGGAGGTATTCGGCCTGGAGAAGGAGCCGCTGTCCGGCGTCGCTAATGTGGGGTTGCGGCCTACGGTGGGCGGTACACAAAGCCGTTTGGAAGTGCATCTTCTGGATTTCGATGGCGATATTTATGGGCGTTATGTGCAGGTAGATTTCCTGCGCAAGTTGCGTCCCGAGCATCGTTTTGCGTCGCTGGAAGAACTGGTTGTGCAGATAGGCAAAGATACAGCGGCGGCCCGGACCTTTCATGCCGCGCGCAGGCTCGGTTAAGCGCCGAGAATATCGAGAAGAGTGAGTATTAATGTAAGCATGCCCGGTGCGAAAGGGTGTGGCGTAAACTAATCAGGTAATTTTCTCCGTGTCATCTAAGCGTATGAATATTTGAATGGGTAGAGGGCGTATGGCTGATTACAAACAGACCTTGAACTTGCCGCAAACGGATTTCCCCATGAAGGCCAATCTCGCCCATCGCGAGCCGGAAATGCTTAAGACTTGGCAGAACATGGGCCTCTATCAGCGCTTACGTACGCAGCGTAAGGGTTCGCCCAAGTTCGTACTGCACGATGGGCCGCCTTATGCCAATGGCGAGATACACATCGGCCATGCGGTGAACAAGGTGCTGAAAGATATTATCGTCAAGGCGCGTTCCTTGGACGGTAAAGACGCGCCTTATGTTCCGGGATGGGATTGCCATGGCCTGCCTATCGAATTACAGGTGGAAAAGAAGGTGGGCAAGGCCGGCGTCAAGGTGGATGCCAAGACCTTCCGCCGCGCCTGTCGTGCCTACGCCGCCGAACAGGTTGCCAAGCAGCGCGAGGATTTTATTCGTCTCGGTGTATTGGGGGATTGGGACCAGCCTTACCTCACCATGGATTTTCGTTTCGAGGCGAACATTGTGCGCGCCTTGGGCAGACTCACCGCCAACGGTCATTTACACAAGGGTTCCAAGCCGGTGCACTGGTGCAGCGATTGCGGCTCGGCGCTGGCGGAGGCGGAGGTGGAGTATGAAGACAAGACCTCGCCCGCCATCGACGTGCGCTTTGCGGTGCTGGAAGAGCAGGCCTTACTGGCGCGTTGCGAGCCTGGGAGCGGCCACCCCGGTCACGGTCCGATCTCGGTGGCGATTTGGACCACCACGCCCTGGACTTTGCCCGCCAACCAGGGCGTGGCGGTCAATCCTGGCCTGGAGTACGTGCTGGTGCAGGCGGACAACGAGCGTTTGCTGCTGGCCGAGGCGCTGATGAAGCAGGCCATGGGGCGTTACGGTATCGCGGATTATCGTGTGCTGGCGACGTGCGCCGGCGGCGATCTTGAAGGGTTGCACGTGCAGCATCCCTTTTATGCCCGCGAGGTTCCGGTGATCCTGGGCGAGCATGTCACCACCGATTCCGGGACCGGCGCGGTACATACCGCCCCCGGTCATGGTCAGGAAGACTATGCGGTGGGTATGCATTACGGCTTGCCAGTGGATAATCCGGTAGGTAGTGACGGCGTATTTCTGCCGGGCACCGAGCTGTTCGCCGGCGAGCATGTGTTCAAGGCCAACGATCACGTCATCGAGGTACTCAAGGCCAAAGGTACCTTGATCCATGAGGAGGCGGTGCGTCACAGCTATCCCCATTGCTGGCGGCACAAGACGCCCATCATCTTCCGCGCCACGCCGCAGTGGTTCATCAGTATGGAACAACAGGGGTTGCGCGAGCAGGCCGTGGCGGCCATTCGCAACGTCGTCTGGATGCCGGAGTGGGGCCAGGCGCGCATCGAAGGTATGGTGAACAACCGTCCCGACTGGTGTATCTCGCGGCAGCGAACCTGGGGCGTGCCCATCACCCTGTTCGTCCACAAAGAGAGCGGTAAGCTCCATCCTCACACCGCCGACCTGATTGAAGCGGTGGCGCAACGCATCGAACGGGCGGGCATCGATGCCTGGTTTGATCTAGCGCCCGCCGAGCTGTTGGGTGACGAGGCGACCGACTATGTCAAGGTTGGCGACACCTTGGATGTATGGTTCGATTCCGGCGTCACCCACGCCTGCGTGCTCGAGCAGCGCCCCGAGCTGGGCGGGGTGCCGGCGGATCTGTATCTGGAAGGCTCCGATCAGCACCGTGGCTGGTTCCAGTCCTCCTTGTTGACGGCGGTGGGGATGCGCGGCAGCGCGCCCTATCGTGGCGTGCTTACCCATGGCTTCACCGTGGATGCCCAGGGCCGCAAGATGTCCAAGTCCGTGGGCAATGTGGTGGCGCCGCAAAAGGTAGTGAACACTCTCGGCGCGGATATCCTGCGCCTGTGGGCGGCGGCTACCGATTATCGCGGGGAGATGAGCGTCTCTGACGAAATCTTGAAGCGCACCGCCGATGCCTACCGGCGTCTGCGCAACACCGCACGCTTTCTGCTGGCTAACCTGAACGGCTTTGAACCGGCGCGGCATTGTGTGGCGCCGGCAAAGATGTTGGAACTGGACCGCTGGGCGGTGGAGCGGGCGCGGCGCCTGCAACAGCAGGTGATCGCCGCGTACGATTGCTACGAGTTTCACCAAATCTACCAGCGTGTCCACAATTTCTGCGTAGTGGATATGGGCGGCTTCTATCTCGATATCATCAAGGACCGCCAGTACACCACCCAGACCGACAGCGTGGCGCGGCGCTCGGCGCAAACGGCGCTGTATTACATCGCCGAGGCCATGGTGCGTTGGCTGGCGCCGATTCTGAGCTTTACCGCCGAAGAGATTTGGCGCCACATTCCCGGACAGCGCGGCGATTCGGTGTTTCTCGAAACCTGGTATCAGATCCCCGCGGTGTATGCTGACGTCCCGGAGGCGGATGCCAGCCTGGCATTCTGGGAGCAGGTCATTGCGGTGAGAGAGATCGTGGGCAAGGAGCTGGAGCGGCTGCGGGTGGCGGGTGGAATCGGCGCCGGACTGGACGCGGAGGTGGCGCTGTTTTGCGGCCGCGAGATCCATGACCAACTGGCGCGCCTCGGCGACGAGTTGCGCTTTGTGCTCATTACCTCGGCGGCGCGGGTACACGATACCACCGTGGTGCCCGAGGAGGCGGTGCATTTCACTCTGCCGTCAGGCGATGAATTCTGGGTGACGGCGGCGCCGTCCGCGTATGCCAAGTGCGTACGTTGTTGGCATCACCGCGCGGATGTGGGCAGCAATGATGAGCATCCAGAACTGTGCGGGCGTTGCGTGGAGAACGTCGCCGGCAGCGGCGAACAGCGGTGTTTCGCTTGATGCGCTTGTGGCTGGCGATTGCGGCGGTGGTAATCGCGCTGGATCAGATCGGCAAGCACTTGGCGGCGGCATTGTTGGAGTTGCATGAACCTCTGGAGGTGATGCCGTTCCTCAACCTCACCTTGGCGCATAATACCGGCGCGGCATTCAGTTTCCTCGCCGACGGCGCCGGTTGGCAGCGCTGGTTCTTCGTGGTGTTGGCCCTCGCGGTGAGCGTAGTGATCGTGCGATGGCTGCAACGGCTCGGTTCCGGCGAACGGTGGAGCGGTATTGCCTTGTCCCTGATCTTGGGCGGCGCGTTGGGTAATGTCATCGACCGCGTGTTTCTCGGCCATGTGATCGACTTCATCGATGTCTACTATGTGGCGGGGAGCTGCATGCCCTTGTTCCAACCGCTACCCGCCGCGGAGGGTTTGCAGTGCCATTTTGCCGCTTTTAATCTCGCCGATTCCGCCATTTCAGTAGGGGCGGTGATGATGGTGGTGGACGCCTTTCGTACGTCGAAGGGCAGGATGGCCTGAGCATTGGCATCGCGGCAATGGGTTTTTATATAACGGCGTACTCCAGTACAATATCGCCTTCCTATTGAGTGACTGATTCATGGATATCCTGCTCGCCAATCCCCGCGGTTTTTGCGCCGGCGTTGACCGCGCCATCAACATTGTGGAGCGGGCCCTGGAACTGTTCGACGTACCCGTCTACGTGCGCCACGAGGTTGTGCACAATAAATACGTGGTGGAAGGCTTACGCGCCAAAGGCGTGGTGTTCGTCGATGAGTTGGACGAAGTGCCCGACGGCGGCCTGGTGATCTTCAGCGCCCACGGCGTACCCAAGACGGTGCGCGACGAGGCGGCCCGGCGCGGCCTCAAGATCTTCGATGCCACCTGCCCCCTGGTGACGAAGGTGCATATCGAGGTGGAGCACCACTGCCGCGCCGGACGGGAGTGCATCCTCATCGGTCATGCCGGTCATCCCGAAGTGGAAGGCACCATGGGACAGTGGCGGAAGACCGGCGGCGGGCGAATGTATTTGATACAGGACGTTGAACAGGCGCGCCGCTTGACGGCGCGCGATCCCGATAATATTGCCTTCGTCACCCAGACCACTTTATCGGTGGATGATACCGCGGAAATCATCGACGTGTTGAGGCAACGCTTCCCCAACATCATCGGTCCGCGCAAGGACGACATCTGTTATGCAACCCAGAACCGCCAGGATGCGGTGAAGACGTTGGCGGAGCAATGCGATGTCGTGCTGGTAATGGGATCCCCCGCCAGTTCCAATTCCAATCGTCTGCGCGAGCTTGCCGCAAAAAACGGCAAGCCTTCCTATCTGATTGACGGCGCCGAAGAGATCCAAAAAGAGTGGTTGGAGGGTAAGCGCCGCATCGGTATCACCGCCGGCGCTTCGGCGCCGGAAGTGCTGGTGCAAGAGGTGATCGCCAAACTGCGAGCCTGGGGAGCGGCTCCGGCGCATGAGATGCAGGGACGCCCTGAGAGCATCGTCTTTTCCTTGCCTAGGGAGCTGAATACTTAGCAATAACTGACTAAGCAGCCGATTATCGCTCATCTCATTTCGAAGAACTGCCCGCGGCGCGGCGCTTATTACCAGCAATCACTGCTAGCCGGATCCGGATCTTTCTCGTTATTGGAAGTCAGGGTGAAAGTGCCGCAGTCGGTGTCAAGCGCCTGATCGTTTTGCGGGGTAGCTTGCAGCTGAAAGCAGGGAGCGGTTCCACAGATGCCGGCTCCGCTGTTGACCGCGGTTGCGGTTACCGCGTAGACCGCATCGGCGGCGGCCGCCGGTGAGTTGCCCGCGCCGAAAAAGGCGGGGTCGGAATAACCCAGATCGTCCATGAAGCCGTACCTCCGATTGCTGAAGAAGTAGTGTTCTTGGCGATTGGCGATATCCAACAGGGCGCTTTTTGCCACCACGCGATTGGCTTTGCGCACCTGCTTCACATAGGAGGGGTAGGCAATCGCCGCCAAGACAGCGATGATAACCAACGTCACCATGACTTCGATCAGGGTGAACCCTTGCAATGCATTTGGCTTTGCAGTGAAGTTAATCATTATTCGCCGTCGTATACGCGATACGCTGGTAGGTTATGCCCGCGGGTAGAGTATTGCCGCCGATGGACAAATCGGGATTCGGGTTATCGATCTTCCTGAAGGTAGATTGTGCGATTCGCGCGGCCCCCTTGCCATCAGTAGCGAGCGCCCATACGCGATAACTGGACATCCTGAGATATATCGATCCCGGCACCGAAGTGCATACGATGGCGGTATTGTAAGGCGGTGAATTTGCCAGGCAACTTTGCTCGAGGTATTCCACGATGTATCTGGCGGGAGAGAGGGTTACGGCGGTGATCGCGGAGATGTTGCTCCAGTTGCTTGTCTTGCGGGGGTCTTTGGTATTTGTCAGTGTGGCGCTGTTATAGAAGCCCGGTGTGGAATCCCAGATGATGGAAGCTGAAGGCGTAGAGATGACGGTAATTTCCCCATCGCGCACCGCGGACCTGGCGCGCATGGCGGCATCGGTTTGGAAACGGCTGTTATTTGTCATCAGCCATTCCAGCCGGGAGTTGCGCATCGCCATGACGCCGATAAGGGTGATGACGGCCAGCATGACCATGCTCACTATCAATGCAGCGCCCCGCTGAGAATTCGTGCGATGGACCGGCAAGTCTGCGTTCATGCGATGCATCTCAATTAAGCAGCGCTACGTTGGAGGCGTAGAGGGCGCGGCGGAAGCCGTCGTTGGGTATATAAGGAGGCAAATCACCCAAATTGTAAGAATTGGAGTTGGTAAATCCCCCCTCAGGACAATCGGCCCTCACCAGCACCCAGAAGCGTACTGCGCGCACCTGACTCCAGTCGGTTACTTCATTGGCATTTAGATAGCGGTTCACCGAATCATCGCTGTCGGTATCCACGCCATATTGAAATTGCAGCTGTTCAACGCCATTGACCAAAGATTCCTTTCGCGGCGTTCCATTGCTGTCCAAAGTCTTTCGGGCGAATACCGGTACATTCCCGCACTCGGTCGCAATCGAGTCCGCCACGTAATAGGCGTGAGTAACCAGGGCATGGTTAGAAAAGACGGGATCCACTAAATCCAGGGAAGCCGGTGAATAAGCGGCAATCGCCGTTGCGGGGTTGCCATGGGTTACAATGCCTTGAAACGGTGCCGAGCGAAGGTACAGGCCGGCTGGGTCAAAAGTCGTTACTGATGCCGGATGCGCATAGCGTACCGTAAGAATATCGCTCGGCGGCGTCGACAGATCGCCGCCGATGCAGTTGTAGGCCGCTATGCCGTTTCCGTCGTTAATGCCGAATATCTTCTGGGTAATCATTCGCCCCCAAGTGTCATCGCTGTCACATCCTCCCGGCGCTTGCCATCCGCTAAGAAAAAAAGAATCTCCCGTCGGAGCGCCGCCGGGATTGCCGTCATTCGTCGGCGTGCTGGTGGCGAGATCGATATCCATCAAACCCCAATAACCCGCATTACGGATATCCCGGGTGAGCACCTCGGTAACGTAGCGCCCGACATCTTGTATCTGCGCGAGGTTGGCTTGGATTTCATAGCTGCGTTTAGCGGCAAGATAGATTTGGCCGATGCCGGCGATAACCAGCAGGCTCAGGGTCATGGCGACCAGCAGTTCTACCAGCGTCCATCCGCGCGATGTTATAGGCAGCCCGCGGTTCACGGCGCGAAACTCGCGATGAGGGATTGTTGATTGTCGGCGTTGCCCCAGTTAATCGTGACGGTATAGAAATCGTCGGGGTCGGCGCCGAAGTGTTCGATTTTAAGCTGCAGGTTGGCTAATAGCGGTCGGTCGATCGCTTGTTTCCATTGATATTCGTCATAGCGGCGCAGGGTTGACGAATCGCAGTCGCTGCCGGCGTCGCAGGAAACCGGGGTGACGCTGCTCGCACTGTCAAGATTGATGCCGTTATAGCCGCTCCCCGGATTCGCGTGGATGCGCTCCGCGATGTCCTGAGCAAGCAAGGTCGCCCGCGTGTGATCCTGGGCGCTGTTGGACGCGCGCAATCCCGCGAACTGTAAGCCCGCAAGTCCCAGCAGCCCGATACTGATCACGACCACGGTGATCAGTACTTCCAATAAAGAAAAACCGGGCTCCAGACGTATCCTGGTCGGTCTCAGCATTCTCATCCTTGAGAATCCCCCGCGGGGGTAAATAGCCTTCACGGGCATTGTAACCCAATGCTTCTCTTTTCTGCATCCACAGGGAGAACGTTGCTATTGCCGCCAATTTTGGGGGACCATGTCGTTGGGCCTTAAAATAGAGTCATGATTTTTCCTGTTTTCACTGCCGTAAGGCATAGGCGAGCTGTCGAGCAATCGGGTAAAAATTTCAAATGGTAGATTTTATCGTGGTGGGTGGCGGGCTCAACGGCATGCTGGCGGCCCGCGAATTGATCGCCGGCGGCGGGCGAGTCATCTTGCTGGAACGCGGCGAGCTGGGTAAAGAGGCCTCCTGGGCGGGGGGCGGCATACTCTCGCCCCTCCATCCCTGGCGCAATGACGATGCGCTAACGGCCTTGGTCCGGTGGAGCCAGCGTCATTATCCCGGCTTGGCGGCTGAACTGGCCGAGGAAACGGGGATCGATGCGGAATGGCTGCCTAGCGGTCTGCTGATCGCCGGGCAGGGCGAGGCGCAGAGCGCCATCGCGTGGGCGCAACGCTGGGGCGTTACCGTCGAGACGGTTTCCGGCGATCGCCTCCTGGAACTGGAGCCGGGCCTGGCGCTGCCCGGTGATGACGGCGGGATGTACTTGCCCGAGGTGGCGCAGATTCGCAATCCGCGTTTGCTTAAGGCCCTGGCGCGCAGCCTGGCGTTGCATGATGTAACGATCAGGGAGCATGCCGAAGTGATGGAGTTCATCGAACAAGGCGACCGGGTGATCGGGGTGCGTACCCGCGCTGAAACCCTGCATGGCGGCGCGGTGGTCGTGACCGCGGGGGCATGGACCACCGCTGTGCTGGGACCGCTGGGACTGGATTCGCGGATTATTCCGGTGCGGGGGCAGATGTTGCTGTTTCATGCCGCGCCGGGACAAGTGCGGCATATCCTGGAGAAAGGGGAGCATTATCTGGTGCCGCGGCGCGATGGCCGGGTCTTGGCAGGCAGTACCCTGGAATATGTGGGCTTCGATAAATCCACGACGCACCAGGCCTATGACGAACTTCACGCGGCGGCGCTAGCCCTGATTCCGGCGTTGGCGCCGTGTCCCGTCGAGCAGCACTGGGCGGGTCTGCGTCCCGGTTCGGCACAGGGGATACCCTCGATAGGCGAACACCCCGGCCGCCGCGGTCTCTACATAAACGCCGGGCATTTTCGCAACGGGGTGGGAACGGGGCCCGCTTCCGCGCGCCTGCTCGCGGATATTATCTTCGACCGCGAACCTTGCGTGGACCCGGCGCCCTTCAGCATGACGATGACCTGAAGAGGCATTTCCCGGATATTAAAGATGGACTCTGTCCAAAACGCTGCAATATAATACGAAAACGGTAGGAGATTATGCAGGTATTTCCCCTCAACAAAGACGATGTCGGCACCCTGATGGCGGAGCACGGCATCACATCCACCCCGCAACGTGTGGAGATTGCGCAGGTTCTGTTCGCCAAGGCCCAGCACCTTTCCGCCGAACAAGTACTCAGTAGAGTCAATGAAGACCGGGTGCATGTCTCCAAGGCGACCGTGTATAACACCTTGGGCCTGTTCGCGCGAAAGGGCTTGATACGCGAGGTGATCGTCGATCCCGCCAAGGTATTCTATGACCCCACCACCGTGCCTCATCATCATTTCTACAATGTAGACACAGGGAGCCTGATGGATATCGATGCCGATACCGTGGAGTTGAAGCGCCTGCCGGAGTTGCCTCAGGGGACCACCGCGGCCGGCGTGGATGTGATCATCCGCGTGCGCAGCCGTTCGACACCGGGCGAAAAGTAGTTCCACTGACCGTCAATGTCTGGTTGTCGCGCTTAAAGCCTTTCCCTTATACTCATCCGCCTTTGCCGGTGTAGCTCAGTTGGTAGAGCAACTGATTCGTAATCAGTAGGTCAGGTGTTCGACTCACCTCACCGGCACCATAAAATCAATAAGTTAGACAAAAGATAATCCATCAAAAATATCCATGTAGGCACAATGTAGGCGCTATCACGCCATCGTATACAAATTGAAATACTCAAACAGCGGAGCGCAGAATCCAAAAGGCGCAAACTCAAGTTTATGTATCCGTAGCCCCCCCGTGTTACCTGAACGGGGGCTGGCCATAACTATAGCGAAGCATAAAGGCATAAGAATACATGTGCGACACATTGCAGAAATCTTTCAGGAGTGACCTATATGATAAATCTGCTCGAATCGGTTGATTTCGGCGATGAATCAGGTGATGTCGTCGATTCCGCCGAACTATCAGAATATTTTGTTGAGCAACGCATGTTTAAAAATTTTTCCGATAATAAGTATCGGATACTTTTAGCTACCGCAAAAAAAGGAGTGGGTAAGTCAGCATTGATTCAATGGCTCGCATATCGCTTGAAGCGGGATTCGAAGGATTCAATTGTAATCAAATGTCGCGGCGCTGACCTCACAAGAGGACAGTTCGGGTTGGTATCTGAGCTGTCAACACCTAACGATCACATTCGTGATTGGATGGTTCGGATATGTACTCTGGTTAACCGTAGGCTGGCCCAAGAGATAAATTTCGCATGGACAGATGACAGTATTTCCTTAGTCGAAGCCGCAGAAATTGACGGATTCAAGAGCAGGAACCTAGTAGGTTGTCTAGTTGATCGCCTAGCAAAGTTATTGACAGGCAAACAACCGAAAAAGATGGGCGTGTCAGACGAACCAGAAATGTTACGTAGGGCGCAAACGGGGAAGGTTCGGGTATGGATTTTAATAGACGATCTCGATGCCACGTTCCAAAATACAGAGAATGAGCTTCTGAATTTGAGCACATTTTTTTCTGCATGCCGTTATCTAGTCGCAGACTTACACGGAATAAATTTTCGAGTCACAATGCGCACCGACGTTTGGCCAATAATCCGTCGATATGATGAAGCTCTGGATAAAGTAGAGCAATATGTTAACAATATTACATGGAGTGCCGACGACTTTCGACAACTTCTGGCGAAACGTATTGCTTGCCATCTACAACAACCCCCCTCTTTATCAGACATCGAAATTGCAGATGATGCTAAAGCTCAGCTTAAAATTATCGACAAGATATTTGTGGAGCGGATGCAATGGGGCTCCTATACCGATGACGACTCCACTGACGATGTTGCTCCGGCAAGAGAGGTTAGCTCGTATAGGATTTTATATACTCTCTCTTATGGTAGACCCAGGTGGGCGATACAGCTCTGCAAGGCAGCGCAAAAGGATGCCTTAAGAGTGGGAAATATTCGTATAAATAGGAATGATATTGATAACGTTTGGGGAGAGTATGGCGCAAAGCGAATTGACGATCTAGTGTCAGAACACAAGCATCAATGTAAGGAGATCAATGAACTGATTGGTGCATTTCGTGGTGCCTCTAGGCTGATGCGAAGAGATGAATTGCTAAAATTGATAAATCATCGCATTTTGACGCATCTCACGCCAACAATTGACGGCAAACGCGCCAACTCATCAGTTGAGGTAGCACGTTTTCTGTTTCGGACAGGTTTTCTTCAAGCTCGTAGTCAAGAGGACTCAGGTGACTATGAACATTACGGCTTCGATGAAATGTCCGATTTTTTGTCATCACGAACCGATGATGATTTTCAAGTTCAATGGGAAATACATCCTTGCTACAGACAAGCTCTCGACATCAAGCAAATCAATAGGGCGCAGCGGATTAAAATGGGTCTAATTCGACCTGGGAAAGGCAATAGATGACTAGCAATAGCTTGTAAGAAAAGGTCTTTATAAACTAATGCTCTAGCCCATGAATCAACTTATGCCTTCATACCCAGATCATGCATAGTGGGGACGTTATCCGAGATCAAAGTGCTCCGTCCAGTGCCCAGATTCATTAGCTCGGGCGCGCCAACATTTTCCAAGAACCAATTCACAACCTATGCTAACCCCACGAACAAGCCCAACCATGTCGTTGTGTGTCGGGGTCCTCCCAAACATAAGCCACAGCGCCAGCCACAGCCCACAGAATCGATATAATCCTGTGAAACGCATCGCCACATGGAATGTAATAGGTAACCGATGGAATTAAGATTCCCTGCGAGCAACGATAGCGATGCCGCCCTGATAGCCCATCTTCATCAAACTCCTTAGACATATACTTACTGAGATAGCGAGCGAGCTTGTGCCGCTTCCATTGGTACCCTTTATCTGTTCGGGTTGCTTGTACATCGATATTCCCATCTACCACCACTGACCGCCAGACACTTCTAAGCATCCTCACATCTTGGAAGCCGACCACCGCCGCATGAAAGTGTATAGCTCCTCGTTTTTGACGTTCAGCAACAACTACATATCTGAATTCACCTATCGTTTCTTTCACCTTTCTTACAAATTTCCGCCAATCGTCCCAGGCCTTATGGAGATCGATTTCGTTTTCACGATACGTGCAACTCAACAAATGATCCGCTTTTACCGCCATCACTTTGCGCCGTACGTTTGCTTTTGCTCGCCGTGTAGCTCTCTCCATATGCGCCGGGTCAAGATCGCTGCGTTTCCTCTTCTCTACACAATGATCCTTATTGTGCTTCCTTTTGCGATCTAAGCGCTTTGCATTTAATATGTAACACCAACCAATTTCAGCAAGCTTGTCCCCATAGTCCCGTAGCTTTACGACCCAATACGAGTTGTCTTCCGCTGTACCGTTACTGTTTTTCTTGGGTCGGTTGAGATATGTCTTTAAGTCAAGTCTAGCGTCGGGGGCAGAGGGCCTGCGGCCCTCTTGCCGCCGACTGGCCACATTCCCTGCAACCTCTCCAACGTCTTCAAAGATGACAGTCGAGCCAGGGAACGTCTGGAGCAGTTCACCTAATAAAGGTTCATCACTACTCGTTCCTGCGGCAAAGTTCGGCGGCTTTGCTTCGCTACGCCCACCGGAACCGCTGCGCGGGCTGATTTGATTTGAAGCGTCTTCAGGTAAAGATGGGGCATCATCACGGTTCATGGCGCACCCCAAGGTCTGAGGTTGAGGTCCGCATCTGGCCTGCGATATAGGCTTCCAGCTCAGAGAGCTGATAGCGCACCGCTCTTGTTCCAATGCGTACGAACGGAATACGCGCTCCGGCCCAGCGGTCGCGTTCCAGAAAGGCCATACTGACCCCCAAAAAATCTGCTGCTTCTTTTGTGTTAAGTAAACGTTTCTGCATGATTGCCTCCAGTGAGTTGTTCAAACACGGGAGGTACTATCGAGGGAGGGTCAGAGGTCTGAAAAGAGCGCCTGCGTGCAGGCGTACTGCGTGTGCATGCTGATGTACTACTGCTACATGCAGGCGTGGGTGAGCTGATTACTCCTGTTTCTGTGTTTTCTCAAAATCTCGGAGCGCTGACGTGAAGAATCGTTCTGCGGTTTCTGCGGTTGGATTGTCAGGTTTATTGGTAAGAGACTTGTAAAAACGCCGGGCAGCCTCGGCTTTGCTGGGGAATTTTCCGGAACGGTAATATTCAATGAATTGAAGTTTCAGCCGATTAGTGTGGGCATGCCGCTGAATTGCTGCTTTTGAGTTACGGATGCTGATGGATTGTTTGACCTTATGCTCGACCTCGTCATCGGTTGGTATCTCGCGCAGCAAAAACTCCGCGTAACAAACCGATTCCATCGCTTCCATCGCATAGAAAACGACGGTTCCTGGAATATTTTTCTTGAAGTCCTTCGGGTAGCTGCCCCCCTTGCTTGAGCGCTCGATATACTCAGCTTTATCAATACAGAGCAGTGCAAACAACGCAAAATATTGAGGCCAAGTGAAATCATTGGTGTCATCTAATCTAAACGTTAATCGGTGATTGAATAATCGAGTAGGCGAACTCTTAAGTACGAAGGCCTCCTCCTCCACGGAATACTCGATATCCTTATTGTCGGAATCTAATTCTGCAAAACATCCAATTGATGGTGTCAGCTTTGTCGCGCAATTTTTCCTCATCGCATCCGGCGAGAATGACCTTAGCCCGCTCAGCGACCATTAGACAGCCGACCATCGCAATTTTTGGAGCACGTTTGGCACGTACGAAATCTAATGACGGAATGTAATACAGCAAGCGGCTTACCCTTCTGCTACACATGGCTTAGTTACAACGTCCCAAAGATTCACGACGCGGTCGGTTTCGCCGAGGGAAGCGACTTTGACAAGGTAATCAGTGATCTTCTGCATGGGCACGCGCAAGCGCTCCACATCGGAGATGATATAGCCGGCGGTCACATCCCGGCTCATCTTGTGATTGACGAGCCGTTTCAGCGCATAGGCGGAAATTTCCAGACTTTCGGCCACGGTGATGAAGGTCCGGCGCAGGTCGTGAAGGGTAAACTCCACGCCGGATTGCCGGACCACCCAGCGCACCGCATTGCGCGGCTCGACAATCGGCCCCGGTTGGCCTTCCCCCGGAAACACATAATCGCTGCGCGCGACCGCCCGGCGACGGACGAACAGATCCGCTAAATAATCGGATAGGGGTAGGATCAGCTGCTCGCCGTTCTTGGTCTGGGGAATGGTGAGGGTCCGCGCCACCAGGTCAATATCTTGCCAACGGATGCGTGTGCCCTCGCTGCGCCGCAGCCCGGTGAATAGCAAGACCCGCAGGTAATCGGCCATGGTGTCAGCGATCGGCAAGGGTTTCTCCCGGCCCAGGCGGTCGACTGCCTTAAGCCAGGCGGGGAGCTGCTGCACGCGGATAATGGTTTGCCGCCGCTTAGAGGGATACCAGGCGCGGGTCCGGGTGAGGCGCAGCACCGGATTGTCCCGGAGGATCGGATTACCGTCGGCGTCCTCATATTGGTACATGGCAAAGTTGAGCACCGAGCGCAGGCACCGCATCGCCAAGGTGGCATAGGCAGGCCCGCGTGTCTCGGCGAGCTTATGATAGCGCTCGACCACCATGTCTTTCTTGATTTCCCGCAATGTCTTGGTTTGCCAGTCGGGCAAGGCGACTTCCATGACGCGGTGATAGTCATACAAGGTTTTTGCCGATAGGTGGGGGCGGGCTTGGCGAAATGCCTTGAACGCTTCATGCAGCGCGATCCCCTGGAGGCGCTTGTCCTCCCGCTCTTTCACCGGGTCGAACCCTGTCGCAATCTTACCGAGTTTAATTTGTGCTTCGTCGCGAGCCTGTTCCACGGTCAAGTCGGGGTAAGGTGCCAGGGTCATGCGCCGCATTTTGCCATTGATGCGCTTTTCGACGATAAACGTCTTTTTACCGCCCGCGGTGATCCGCAGCGCAAAACCGCGCAGTTCCGTGTCGCGGATAAAGGCCTGCCCGGTGGCCGGTGGGGTCGCCTTATCGACCACCCGCTTGGTCAGCTTGCAATGACCTTCTGATCCTCTTTCCTGACTCACTGATCTTGTCTCCCGACCTACTGATTAGGCGATGTTGTAGGCGCCCTGTAGGCGCTAGGCATCAAATCGCTACAAAGAGACTAGAACGGGATCGGAGAGGAGTCAAGACAATTAGTTGAAATTTATTAGTAATTCCAACAGGTTAAAACATCAGCAAACACTAATATCTGCCTTCGTAATCAGTAGGTCAGGTGTTCGACTCACCTCACCGGCACCAATAAAATCAATTAATTGTCGACACAGCTTTTTTGCCTTGGTGCTCTCCGTGTAGGCCCTGTATAGGATTTTCCGATCAATCCTCTACGCATTTGGAAAGTACCTTGCCCTAAACAGAGCAACCGGCGTCGAGCATGTCTGCATTCCTCTATCCGGTTGGTAATAGTATTTTCAAGATATATGCACAGATATTAAGACTCTGATACATAAAGTAATTTACTGTGCGCAAGTTATGTGCATAATTGACCTATGATTTACAGTTATGCACGCGTATCAACAGACGGGCAGAGCAATGAGGCACAGGTCCGTCAATTTGCTGATGCCGGGTGTGACAAGGTCTTTCTAGAGGTTGTGAGCGGAGCCAAGACGGACCGCGCCCAATTGCGCCGTTTGCTGGATACTGTCAGCTCCGGCGATATTGTGACGGTGACTCGACTTGACCGGTTGGCCAGATCAACCCGGGATCTTCTCAACATTCTAGCGACAATCACCGGTAAGAAGGCCGGGTTTCGATCCTTGGGCGACGTGGGCCGATACCACGACAGCGCATGGACGCCTCATGTTGACTATCCTTGGCGGGCTTGCCGAGTTCGAGCGCGACCTTATCCGCAAGCGGACGAGCGAAGGCCGCGAACGCGCCAAGGCCCGCGGTGTGAAGTTAGGCCGCAAGCCTAAACTCACACAACATCAACGCCAAGAGGCGATTACACGGAGGGACAAAGGCGAAGAATCGCTCACGGATATTGCGCGCAACTATAACGTATGGCACACCATCATTTCGAGGCTTGGTAAATAAGCAGGAGACTACGCCGAGGGACTTGCCAGATTTCAGTTAACTATTCGCTGCCTTTATAAGCGAATCGTAAAACCCGACCCTAAGCGGTTATTTTTCTGATCATCTTGAATGCCGGCTATGGGTGACTTTTGAGGTTTGCCAATCGGGATGAAGATACGTCTCAGGAACTCTCAGTGTTCGCAGGTGCATCCTGGGAATCAGGCAAGATTTCGTGATGACAGCCGAACGACCCTCTACTCGTGTGTTCGTGGACTACCCGTTGACCCGCGCAGAAAAGCGGTTATGCTTTCTATAGTCACTCCTCTTATTCCAAGGAGCAAGAAATGTTTAATAATTTGAATTATAGAATTTTGGGCGCCGTGTTCCTGATCGTTGCACTCAGTGCGTGTAGTAACGTATCTGTCAAAACGGTAACACCGATTCCTCAAACGCAATCCATCCTCAAAGCAAATATCATTTCTGGGGTTGAAGTGTCAATCGCGCCTATGCACGAGGACCGCATAAAACTCTTACAGAAAAAAGATATCCCCGATCTAATAAAAAAGTCGATGACTGAATCGCTTAAGAATGGCGGATACATAAGCTCTACCATGGGAACCTATCGGTGCTTGGTAGATATCATAAACTTCGTGCAAAACCGGTTTATTGGCGGCACGGAAGTGACCCTGAAGGTTTCTATCCTCGATAAATCCAACACTATAGTTAAAGAATTTACATCCAATTCAGCCAGTATGCGATCTGGTCCCCGTGGTATGAGTGCCACATTTTCTGATGCCGTACAGAAGGCATTAAATCACTTGTAGTGAATTAGCCCGTATTGCCGGAGAGTACTTTAATACACGGTGTTTACCTCTCCGACATGGAAATTGCGGTGGAATGAAATAAAAGGGTTTTGTGACAAATGGTGGTCATTTGCGTGTGTTACTCAGTGGGCCGGTTGGGCAGGTTTTGGCCGATTGTTGCCCGTGGTCAATAGGGCAATACCCGAACCGCAGCGGTCACTCAACGAGTGAATTCAGCTGCACAGTTACCTTTACTGCTTGACGCACTCGATCGAGCGCCTGTGTCACATGAGCTAGGCCGCCCTTCAATATCTCACGGCTTTCTTACTCGCAATTCAATTCCGTATTCTATCGCAACGTTATTCTTTTCTTTAATGGCAAGCGAAATCTGCTCGGCGGTCATTCTTCCTTGCGCATAGTGGGAAAGGTAAGGCTCATCAATAGTAGTCCTAACGCTTTCTATTTCAAAATCTACTCCGAGGTAGTGCGCCAACGGGCTGTTTGCATCCTTATTTTTTTTCCATTCATCATTCAACTTCTTGCTAAACAAGCTCAGCACTTCGGGAGAAATTATTCTTACATGGGTCGGATCGCCGATGAAGTAATCGTGGCGCGGATGCGGAACATTTATTCTGACAAGAGCATCTTTCTCGCAAACCCTGTATAACTCTTTCATAATTGCCAGGAACATCCGTGGGCTCGCCCCGATATGCTCGAGTGAGTGATTGAAAAGAACTTCGTCGGCGCTGTTATTTGCCCACGGCCAAGGAGTTTCTTCAAGATCGACGACCTGATCGGGCCCGCACTCCTGAAATAAATCAACGTTGATAAAGCCTGTTAACTTATTATTCCCGCAACCCATGTTCAGCTTCATTGCCTCGCTCCCTGTTTGCAATAATGCTGGTGCCCATTGTCGGGGCCTCACCCGACCGCAACTTGCCGGAACCCGGAAGTAAACCTGCGAACTTGCGCTATCAACCCACAGCAATCTTTGAGGGTGATAATCGTTACCGTCCGTTTTCTGCGCAATTTCGTATAATGAGCTTATAGCCTTTTGCTCAGTCGATAAAATTTACTTAGAAGAAAAGTAGGCGGCAAGGTCGGCGATATCTTGCTCACTGAGGTTGCCGGCCATCGCGTTCATCGTATCGTTCATTCGTGCGCCACTTTTAAAGGCCCTTAACTGTTTCGCTAAATAATCAGCCTTTTTGCCAGCGAGGCGTATGTTACCCTTGCCGTCGAGACCATGACACATAGCGCAGCCCTTGGCCTTTTCGGCGCCAGCTGCTTATACTGCCGTGGCTGTCAACAATATGCTGGCAATTAGGCCAGACTTAATCATCTTCCGACAAGCATTCATAACTACCAGGCTTCTTCTATAAGATTGCGACGATTTTCACAAACCGTATTTCTTAATAAGCGGCGTGACGTTATCGAGCGCAGCTAGGTCGCGCCGCTCTTGACCACATTGGCAACAACGCAGAATAGATTGAGTGGTACGTTGGCCAGATGGTGCAACGGTGGCGAAGACGGCGCTGCAACCGCATGCCTGACAAGGTAAGGGCACGGCGCATTCCCGCAGGTTGTAAACGTGCGTAATGGTGGCCGTATTCATGCCCTAATTCTGGGAGAGACCTACGTGACAGTCAAGCCTTAGATTCCAGAGACTTGATTGATTGTCTAAAAATCTATCCTTTATGCTACTGGTGAACTTCCGAGTTCAATCCAGTCCGAAAGTCAGAGCACTGAAATTAAACATTCTACGCATGAATGATTCGGTTGACGCGGAGCCTTTTTTGATCAGTATCTTTAACTTTTATGATCGTTACCAGAATTCTCCTGAGGCGGAGTTGATTGAGCGTCTTTTTTGTCTGGGCTCCCGTTCATGGCATCACGAAAGCCCTTTACCGCACTTCCTAGATCGCTACCTAAGGACCGCAACTTTCCTGCTCCAAATACAAGCACGACGATCAATAGAACGACCAAGATATGTCCTATGCTCATACCCATAATTCTTCCCTCGCAAAAGTTATTGTTGCAACATCTTAGTCCGAGATTGCGTGAAGTCTTACATGACCACCATGTGCAGATTCGCACAATACACAGTTTTGATTCTAATACTAGCTGGAACATTAAAAGTTATCGGAGTAGTTATCGGCCTTAATATTGAATTAAATAGAAGTCAGGCCAGGCACGCCCGTTAAGTACTCGATAAATATTCAGATTGATACAGCAACGTTCGAATGATAGGCGATGGAGACTATGCTTTTTTGCCCAATTTCATGAAGATCTAATTGACGAGTTTCTAGATTGATACGGAGTCATAGTATAGACACAAGAATATGTTGGAATGCCTCCCGTCGTTCTCTCGCACAATATCTATTACCACCCAATCACGAAGTAAAAATAAAATTTGAACAAAAATCGCTAAATCAGTGACGTCAGATGCCGCTATATAGATGTAATACCAGCAATATGTCTGCCTTGTGCCGAAGATCCTTATTTGACGGATACAAGTGCAGCCCAAAGGATTAATCGTATGTATGAAATGAAGCAATTGAACCGAAATACAGAAAGACGTACGGAGAAGCGCGAATTTGAACAAATGCGCGAAGCGGCGCCGGTGGTTAATCGCCAAAATCAGGGGTACTCTGTTAACCCGGCCTTGATTGGCCCCACCATTCATATTAAAGGCGATCTGCTCGGTGAAGAAGATTTGATAATTCAAGGTCACGTCGAGGGGACCATCAACCTTAAACAGAATACCCTTACGATCGGGCAGCTTGGAATGGTTATCGCAAATATTCATGCGAAAACCGTTATCATAGAGGGCACCCTAAAGGGGGATGTGCTAGGCGAAGGAAGGGTTATCGTAAGGAAGACTAGTAATGTGCACGGCAATATTACTGCCCCTCATGTAAGTTTGGAGGAGGGTGCGAAATTTAAGGGCTGTATAGACATGGATTACAAATGCACGGCATCATCTGCGTCATCTAACAATGCAGAGTCTGTGTCCGTAGTTAGATTTGATTCGTTGGCAGGTAACGACAAAGCGTAATTCTAATGAGTGGGTGACTGTAAAAGGAATATTCCGCCACCGCAATGGCATAGCAATTGCCGCGCCGGCTCATGCTGAAGATCAGCTGATTGTCCTGGCACCAGTGGGTGAAATCGTCACTGTCGAACCGGCCGTCTCGATCCGAGTGCATGATTACCGGCCGTTTTGGCCGTCTGCGCCGCGCAGCCATCATCAAGGCATCCAGCACTAGCTCTGTGGCCATCATCGGCTTCATTGACCAGCTCATTATCGAATCAACACATGTTCAGTCCCATTAACTTTCCCGGCAAATCGAGGATGAAATTTCCGAGGAAGTTCATTTGATCAGTTTTTGTTTATTCCGGTAATTCCGTATACTTTATCCCTCGGCACAATGCAGAACGAACTACGATGGATCTGGGGGCCTATCTTTACGCAGAGTTGATAAAGCGGGGGGTTGACCTGCAGGAGTATGCGCCGTTGTATCAGGCCGAATTTATGTTTCACAACGCGCACTATCTCAGACATACCGCCCGGCGCCTCGAGCACTTGGCTAGCTTGGGCCTGCCGCTCAGAAATCGGTCGGTGTTGGAACTGGGCGCGGGCATCGGCGACCATTCGAGCTTTTTCCTGGACAGAGGCTGCAAGCTTACAATCACCGAGCCAAGGCCCGAGAACATGGCATATTTGAAGGTGCGGTTCCCCAATGAGGATTTGCGCCCCCTGGATCTGGAAATGGACGACCCGCTTGGGGATGCCCGTTATGACGTCGTTTATGCCTATGGGGTTCTGTATCATCTTAGTAATCCGGCGGCTGCATTAAAATTCATCGACCGGCACTGCGCGGATCTATTGCTTTTGGAGACCTGCGTATCTTTTGGGCATGAAGAGACAATTAACCCGACAGCGGAAAAAACCAATCTTACGCAAGCGCTGAGTGAACAGGGGTGCAGACCCACGCGTCCGTGGTTGTTTGCGCAGCTGAAGAAATATTTCGAGTACGTTTATCTCCCCGTGACCCAGCCGAATCACGAGGAATTTCCCCTCGATTGGACCGCCCCGGAGCAACACACCGGCATGTCCCGCGCCGTTTTTATCGCCTCACGTAATCGTATAGAAAACGATATCTTGACTACGCAGCTGGTTCTCAGGCAGCGGCGGCACGCCTAACTGTCCTACGGAATTCCTTCGAGAGCGGACATAAGCCTTCATTGCGCAAGGGCAGGAATCGGCTGCCGCTTTCGGCGCATCGTGGAACGGCGGTTCTCAACCCGGAGCCATCAGCCAATTGCGAACTTGGAATGTCTGCCATCGGTGATGCTGCCACGGGTTCATTCAAACTTGGCGATAATCAGGAACGCCGGGGCACCGATCCAGCTATCTGTTGCACCATGCCCGCCACATCGCGCGATAGGCGGCCTCGAGATCGCGGGTCAGGCCCGCTTCATCGCGCAGGGGCGAGGACGCAATGCGTTGCCGCATCCCGCCGCGCAAGGCATCGAGCCGCTCCAGATCGGTCGCCAGCGACGCGGCGATCGCCACGTATTCCTTCTCATCGCGCGCCGCCAGTTCTTCCAATCCAATGCCCTTGAGCAACGCATACCCCGAGCGCGCCACGCTCGTCTCGCCGATCAGCGTCACCACCGGCACCCCCATCCACAGACTCTCGCAGGTGGTGGTGGTGCCCGTGTACGGAAACGGGTCCAGCGCGATGTCGATGGTGTTCAGCAGCGCGTAGTACTCCGCCGCCGGCAGTCTGCCGTGTTGAACGAGCCGTTCCGCTTCGATCCCCAGGGCCGCAAAGCGTTCCTGGAGATCCCGCCGTGCCGTGCCGACCGGCAGACCGGTCATCACCAGCCGCGCATTGGAAACTGCCTTCAGCAGCCGCGACCACACCGCCAATGTAATATCCGAAATCTTAGCCAGGTTGTTCATGGAACCGAACGTGACATGGCCGCTACGCTGTGCGGGTGTCTGCGGTATCACCGCCGGCATCGCCGCCGGCGGGCGGTAACACCACAAGCTGCGCGGTAGCGGATACAATTTTTCGCTGTGCCAACCCTCGGCACCCGGTGGATCGGTATCCGCCGTTACCAGCCGGTAATCCATCGCACTCAGTCCCGTGGTCGCCGGGTAGCCCAGGTAGGTCACCTGCACCGGCGCCGGCTTGCGTGCAAACACCAGCAGCCGATTGCCTACCATGTGGCCTGCCAGGTCCACCAGAATGTCGATACCGTCGGCGCGGATGCGCTCCGCCAATGCCTCGTCCGTCATCTCCTGACACGGCACCCAGCGGTCTGCATAGGCCTGTATCCGCGCGGTGGCCTCATCCTGCCATGTATGGTTGTAATAGGCTGTGACCGCAAACTGCGACTTATCATGGTGGGCGAAAATCGCAGTGATGTAAGACGCAACCGAGTGTTCGCGGAAATCCGGCGAGACATAGCCCACGTTCAACCGCCGCCCGGGGTCGCAAGAATTTCCATGATTCGGCCACATGGCCTGCAACGGGCCTTCGCACAACTCCGCGTAACGTTGGTTCGTCAGAGAAAATTCCTCGGTATTATTTGTGCTCCGATACAGCAGGGCGCAAAGGAATGTATCGTACGCCAATGCATAATCAGGCTTAAGCGCCAGCGCCCGCTGATAACACGTAATCGCCTCTTCAAGCTTGCATAGATGGCCCCATACATTCCCGAGACGGTAGTAGGCTTCGGCATGGCTGGGCTGAATTGCCAGTACCCGCTGAAAATGGGGGACCGCGCGTTCCGGCTTGCCTTGCAAGCTTAGTATTCTGCCTAAATTGAAATGCGCCGCGGCGTAATCGGGCTTGATGTTCAGCGCGTTTTGATAGCTTACGATGCCCTCTTCGAAGCGATTGAGTGCTTGATAGGCGAGACCTTGATTAAGGTGGTAAGCCGGCACGCTGCTGTCGTAGCGAATCGCCCGGCTAATCAGGTCAACGGCCACATCGTATCTGCCAAATTGATGGGCAATCAGGCCGAGCATATGCAGGGCATCAGGCTGGTCGGGGGCGCGCTTCAGTATCTCTCGATACCGCTCAGCGGCGGCCGTGAGCTGGCCCGCCTGATACAGAGATGCGGCATCGCGGTAAAGCGCGGCGACCTCCGCTGCATCATTCTGCGTCATAATGTGCGCCACCCATGCTTTAGCTCACGATAGGCTGCCTCGAATTGGGCGGTCAGCTCCTGATGATCCGCCCCATTTTTGGCCAAAATTCATCAAAGGTTATTGCAAGGCGTCGGATAATTCAAACTGCTATCGAACAGGCCGCGAACTCCCAATGCGGCCACAAGCTTGCAATTGGGTTCAAAGACAAAAGCGGACACTTTGACCATACAACGAAAGGCGGCCAAGAGCCATCAGAAGACATGAAACCAAAGGGGGTTTTCCGCTGGTACACAGGTGCTAAGTGTACTATTCTTTTCAACTAAAGGACCACGACGAACTGAGATTAAGATGAGGACCCGCGGAGCATGAATATGAAAATTCTTGTGGCGATTTTGTTCATCACCGTTTTCCCCTCGGCATATGCCGATGCGCAACTGACGGCCGATGTGCAAGAATACGGAATGGTTAACATACCGGGCGGAACATTCAAGATGGGAGGGGAGCTAGCCAACGAAACGCCTGTGCATATGGTGACGATCAAGCCATTTCAGTTGAGTAAATATGAGGTGACCTTCGAACAATACGACGCCTTCGCGCACGAAACGAGTCGACCTTTGCCGGACGATCATGGCTGGGGTCGAGGGAATAACCCCGTGATCAATGTGACCTGGTACGATGTCAGCGCCTTTGTCGTATGGCTGAATAAGAAAACGGACGGAAAATTTCGATTACCTTCGGAGGCGGAGTGGGAGTACGCCTGCCGGGGCGGAGTCGAGAATCAAACGTATTGTGGGGGTAACGACCTCAATAGCGTCGCTTGGTACGCGGAGAATAGCAATGGAAAAGTCCATGCGGTCGGACAAAAGCGGGCCAATGGATATGGATTGTTTGATATGAGCGGCAATGTATGGGAGTGGACAGAGGATTGCTATCATGATTCGTACGATGGCGCGCCCAACGATGGCTCGGCCTGGACGAGCGGTAGTTGCGATATGCGCGTGTTTCGGGGCGGATCCTGGAACTACGCACCGCAATTCATACGTGCCGCGTTCCGCGGCAGAATGGTGCCGGGCAAAGATGGCCCCCTTTTGGGTTTCCGCTTGGCCAGGACTCGTTAGCCGTTTTGCGCTGTCCCTTTTTGCCGGGGATATGATGCCCTCCAAAATATCTCAGTCGAATGTCCGACTAGGGTATATATTAGCGGAATAAACTCAAAGAGAACGTTTACACTTTTGGAATGCGGATGTTCAGCGAACTAGAGCTACAGCCAAAATGTACGTTGGATTAGGAACCGGTAGAGCGTCCAATTCTTTACGACCGAAAATAGTGGTGGTTCCTTAATTTGAGGATGATTCGCCATCCGCGGTATTTCCCGCGATTAGGTCAATACATGCTAACGGGCGGGAGAGCGATATGGCGATACAGTTGCTGCGCGGTCATGTGAAAGACGTGTCATCGCCGGATAAGCATGGCGCAGTGGATTGCCTTATGGGCAAGTACAGCGTCAAGGTCTACGCTGATCTGGTTAGCAGCATCGGCAAGGGCGACGATATTCTCCTTGCGTGCGAACAGCGGAACGACGTTTATCGTGCCCTAGCGGTGAAAAACGTCGATAAGGACAAGACGGCGCAAATCGAATCGACCAATAGCATCCTGCTCATGGCAGCCAGCGGCTTTGTCTGCATGCTGGGTTTCGTGCTGAGCCAGCAGGCCGACAACAGCAGCGTCATCGTGCAGTCTATATATATGACCTTGGCGTTCATCGGACTGATTGGCTTGGGGATAACCCTGCGGCGCCTGTTTCTCATCACCAGGGCGGGAAATTGGGTCAGACGCGCCGACCTCTAATTCTTTCTCTACAGTATATGATTTCGTACGCAGTCATTCCCGGGATGAAGCTCTGGTGCGGTTCTCGGCCGAGGATGGACGATTACCCCGATCGTGGTTTTTAGCTTAAAACAGGCGTGCGGATTTCTTCCTGGTTAGAGCCCATTCATCGGCTCGTGAGTTAGCCTGCTTAGATACCCGCGCCCTCGCCCTTCACCTGTTCAAAAAGTACTTCTATGTCTTCATCTTCCAATGCGGCGTCAATCTTTCTAACTTATAGCTGCGTTGCGGGGTTCAATGCTCTGCTTAAATGGGTAAAATTCCAACAAAAAAGTAATGCTATTTTGACATAACGCCGTTCGTGATCTATGTTTATTTTATGGTGATCCAGCCGGGAGGTTTTGTTGTGGGCGAACAATACTCCAGAACCCTAGATGATGTGCGCAAATGTGCCAGCAAGCTGACCGGGGTGCAAGGTTTAGACGCAGTGTTGCGTCTGCTCAATAGTTATGACGCTACGCGCATTTGTGAAGTGCCGGAAGAACGATTTACCGACTTCGTCGACCGATGTGAATTCTTAATGTCCGATAAGGAATAAGGGGATAATTGTCTGCTTACCTGTGGACGCTAACGATCTGCCAACACTAACAGTCCGAGGTCCTAAGCACATTAACTTACCGGACTAGGTTCGTGCCTTCCTTCAAGCGCCACTTCGCATAGCAGTCCGACCCACAAAAGTAGAAGACATAGTCCGATGCCTCATCGCTTTTAGCGGCGGACAACGGAACTTCTTTCATGCACACTTTACAGGCCACGCGCTTTTCTTCAGCTGGCTTGGTTTTTTTATCTGGCATAACCCTTCCCTTCCAGTGATGTACTGATAGCTCAGTCCAGTTCCACATAGTGCAATTATAGTCAGGGCAATCGCCCGGCACCATGACGGATATCCGGCATATACGGGCTAGCCGCCGATACGGAAGATACATCGAGATTTAAAGAAGTCGCAGGCGCGAGACAGCGGTGAGGCGCCGCCAACGAATTTATGGGAAGTGCCTCAATTATCGCCAATCGCCACAAAGATCTTATCTTGCAGAAATCGGCGCAAATGGTTACAGGCAGTTAAGATTGCGCAGTTTGAAGGTTTCGGTCCATAGTGGAGCGGTGCCGCGGGTCGTGCACTACAATAATGGTGAAAATCGTTGTTTAATTGTCGCGATTTATTGCAACCTATTGTTTTCTATGGGCTGCAAATATGGCATGCAGTGTGCATTATTTATAACGTGGTTCAATCAAGACACGATGTCTTATTGGGTCATGTATCAAATGCCAACCATTGACGGGGAGACTGACTGGACCAGCTCCCCGTCTTTTTATTTACTTAGGCTTAGGTCGCGCAATCGCCTGGCTGCTAATCACGTGATAAAGCAACTCGATCGGAATTCTCAGTCGCCGGATCGTTAGCGCCATCATCGCAAGGAATTACAGTAAGCCGTGGCCGGTCGGCGGGAGCAATTTACTTTCGTGCCGTTAAAGGTTACTTCGAGATGCCGATAGCTAGGGTAAGAAATTAATTTCATCTCGAAATTCGATATGAGCGATGCACTTAACCCCCTAATAAAATTGGGCGAAATTAGTTCCTCCCTTAAGCGGAGATATCATACGCTCGATTCACATTTGATAATGGTTGAAGGTGAAGCCCTGTTGCCAGAGATTTTGCCGTTCGATTAAACAATAAAAAAAGAAGGAAGAAAATATTTTATGGACCAAAATCCCTATAACGACGATCAAGAAAAGGCGTCTGAGTATCTGCGTATGGCGCTCGCCCTTTTATCCAAGCATAAAATTCCCGTGTCGCCGTTAAACTATCGGTTGGGTTATGACTGCGCGGCGGGTAATAATGAAGCTTTGAAAAAAATGCTCGACGAAAATACGGCGCCATCGGATAGCGACGTTACCGAACGCCTGTGGACTGTGTACAAGCGCACTTATTTACTTAATGACGAAGCGCTCGAAATGTTTCGGCAGGAATTACGGCGCTTTATCTTGTCACTACAACAGGATTTCAAATCGGCAGGCGGTACGCTGTCGAACTATGCGAATAACTTAAGCGAATTCTTGAATGTCCTTGAAACAATGCCTTTTCCTGAAGCCATGAAGGCGGGGGTGGAAAAGGTCATCGACGACACTCACCGTGCCGCGTTATCACACAGTCAATTTGAATCCAAGTTAACGCAGATGACATCCGAGATCGACTCGATACGTCTGGAGTTGGTCCAGGTCAGGGAGGAATCCGTCACGGATGCCCTGACGGGAATTCCCAACCGTAAGGCCTTTGATGCGACAATGGAAAGGGTTATCCAAACCGCGCGCCAGGAAAAATCTCCATTAAGCATATTGCTATGCGATATAGATAAATTTAAGCAAGTGAATGATACCTATGGGCATCTAATTGGTGACAAAGTAATAAAGTACGTCGCAACAACCATAAAGAAATGTATCAAGGGTAATGACGTGGTGGCGCGTTATGGCGGCGAGGAGTTCGCAATCATCTTGCCAAACACGGGGACAAATGGGGCGACCGCCGTTGCGGATCAGATCCGCCAAGCCGTATCACGCGGGATATTGAAGGATAAATCCAAAGTGTATGATCGGGTCACCGTTTCAATCGGCATTGCTCAATTCGAAATAAGCGACGATGCGTGTAGTGTTTTGGATCGTGCTGATCAGGCTATGTATGCAGCCAAGGATCTGGGTCGGAACCGCGTCGAGATAGCCGCATAGATTCCTCCCTCAATTCGATTCATCTGCAGTCGACAGACACGCCCGGGATAAAAAGCCGATCCACTGGATCGGCGTTCCCGGATGTGCCATGATCACGGCCGAATCATTGGTGCGTGGAACGAAAACGCACGGATACGACGCATCGTCCCGGGATATGCACTGTAAACTGGCAAAAAAATACCTCAACATCGCGGTGCATAAACGCAATTGATTGATTTCGATGGCCCATGAATATGGCATCCGGTATGCATTAACTATTGCGTGGTTCAATCAAGACTTAATGTCTTGTTGAGTCACTAATCATCCACTCCCTGTTGACGGGGCGCCTAATCAGCTCCCCGTCTTTTTATTTACAGCCGACATCTCCAACTCCAGGCGCTCAGGAAAATGCCGGGTCGCTCAGGTGAAAATTTGTCAGAGTACATAAAATGGCCGAATCCAAATGGGTTCCGGTTTCTGTTTAATCCGGCGGCCGATGAAAGTGAACCCCGATTTCAGCGCTGATCCCGGAAACGGTCGTAAAATAGCCAAGCGATGGTGGCCGCGACGAGCAGCAATTGTAAGCCGAGGCTTTCCAGTGTCGGATAAATGCCCAGGAAATGGACCTCAGGAAAGTTGACGGGGTCCACACGCAGTTTGCCGGCTTCCTGCAGGGCGGCGATGCCTTTGCCGGCGAAGACTACCGCCAGGACGGTAAGCAGGGCCGCATTGACGCGGAAGAACAGGCGCAACGGCAGCTGCACGCTGAGGAGAAACATTAGCCACGCCAGGCCGATGAGGAGGACCGCCGCGCTGACCAGCCCGCCGACAAGATAGCCATGATTGTCCATGCCGGATTGCAGCCAGAGCGTCTCATAAAATAACACGGTTTCCGCGACTTCACGGTAAACGGCCACAAAGGAGATGAATGCCAGACCCCACACGGTGCCGGTGCTGATGGTATCGTGAATACGCCCGTGTATGAAATTTTTCCAGCGCTCAGCGTGACTATGGTTGTGCAACCAATAACCCACATACAACAACATTGCCGCGGCAAACAAGGCGGTGAAGCCTTCCATCAATTCGCGGCTGACGCCGCTGATATCGATCAATTCCTTGGCCGCGTACCAGGTGAGGGCGCCGGCAAGCAACGCCGCAATCCATCCTAGGTGCACATAGACCAGCGCATCGCGGCGTTCGGTCTTGATAAGGAAAGAGATAATGGCGGCCAGCACCAGAATCGCTTCCAGTCCCTCCCGCAGCAGGATAGCGAGGGCGCTTGTGAAACTCATGGCCGGAGAAAGGTTGCCGCTGTTCAACGCCGATTCCGCCTTTTTCAACAGCGCTTGAATTTCCTTTTCTTGCTGGGTTATCGCGTCTGGCGTCGCTGAACCCTCCCTGAGGGTTTGGCGGTATTGCATCATGGCGAATTCAATGTTGCGCTTCAAATCCGCATCCACCGCGATAAGCGGTGTCTCCACCAGTTCGAAGCCTTCCAGATAGGAGGATACCGCCAAATCGTAAGCATGTTTGGCGTCGCCGCTCTTGTAAGCTTCCAGACTGGCATTGAGCTTTTGCCTGGCGAGATCCAAGGGTTTTGTCTTGTCGGAACCGAGCTGTTCGGGGTGGCTGCGCAGATAGGCCAGTACCGCCACGGTATCTTCGTCGTAATGCGCCGGTATGGCTTGGGTGATGCTGCCGAGGTCGGGAAAGGCGCCGCGGTAAGCCGGACCCTGCCACAGTGCCGCGCCTTTGGTTCGTTCCCGGTCGGTGGCGAAAAAATTGCTCACATAAAAAGCCAGCGTCCAACGCTGCGGCTCGCTCAATTCGGAAAAGGCCCGCATCGGCGTATCGTTAATACCGAGGCTGATGGTGCTGTAAAGACTGTAGATATTGCGTTGACTTTGGCGGCTGTGATCGTGAAAGTTGACGGGTTTTGGATCAAGGGCCGCAGCGCGGGGTCCGTCTCCATAGCCGGTCGCGCCATGGCACTGTGCGCAATATTCCGCATAGAGGACGGCGCCTTCTTGTACGGCAGGAGGCGTGGCGGGGGCAACATTCACTTGATAATCAGCGACCACTGCCGTCGCCAGGTTGCGGCACAGAGTTTGGACTTCGGTTCCCGATGCATGGTGATCGATGAGAGAGACCAAGCGTTGAGCGACGTCTTCCAGGCGGCTTTTATCGGCATGGTGAGGGAGTTTGCCGATCAATGCCTGCGCTTGGACGGCAAATTCGCGCTGCTCGGCGTATTCTCCCGCGTCAATTATCTCGCCGTTAATGACCGCTTGCGGATAATCCACCGCCAAGTAATCGAGGGCATGAAGCAGCGACTGGGTAACCGAAGCGGTAGCAGCATTGGGCGCGGCGCCGGCCGCGGCGCACCACAGGGCCAATAGGCCGAAGATAAAAAAACGAGATACAAAGCAGCGAATCATCTTGCCTTCTTTAAAAGATAATTATTCTTATTTTTCATCCTATAACATGTATGCCAAAGTGGCAATTAAGGTCCTTAACGATGCTGGAGAAATTATGTAAGGAGTTATACCACTGTAGAATTATTCCTAAACCATCATAACGAAAATATTTAATAGAGAACGCCCCATATTGCCGACTTGGGCGTGAATTTCTCGCATCGCTACACTGATAATGGTCAATCCGCCATGTTGCCCCGGCACGGATATCCGCCATCAGGCCGCGCCAGCGATCCACCCCCGACTGATTGCGGACCCGTTCTATCAGCCAATGCGATCGCCGTTTATTGCGCGGGGCGGTTACGGTGGACGCGGCGGTGGTTTTGGCGATGATCAGCAAGCTGGACTGATGCGCTGCGGCCCGCGGCGGGAACTTTTGCTGCGCTAACGCGCAGAGATGGTCGATGATGGCGTGCTTTTCCTCATCGCTGTCAGACTGAATGTCTGATTCTTTAACCTTTCCGACAAGTGCGGCACTGGGTGTTAAGGACCAAAGCTCCCGTCGATTGACAATTATTGCCTGCTGCAAGCGGGCACATTACTCTGTAGCAATATTTACCCTGCGGAGGCGATATGAAAATCGGTATTCCCAAAGAAATCAAAGACCATGAATTCCGTGTCGGCGCCACGCCCTCCGGGGTAAAGGCCTTGACAGAGGCGGGGCACGAAGTTCTGATCGAAACCGGCGCCGGCGCGGCCATAGGCTTCAGCGACGATCTTTATCGCGGCGCCGGCGCGCGCGTGGCGAACCGCGAGGAGGTGTTTGCCTGCGCCATGGTGATCAAGGTCAAGGAACCGCAACCCAGCGAGTATCCGCTGTTATGGGAAGGCCAGATATTGTTCACCTACCTGCACCTCGCCCCGGATCCGCTACAGACCCGTGCCCTGGTGGAGCGCAAGGTTATCGCTATTGCCTACGAAACCGTCACCGACCAACGCGGCCATCTGCCCTTGCTGGTGCCCATGAGCGAGGTGGCGGGCAGACTCGCCATTCAGGCCGGTGCCAATGCGCTGCAGATGATCAATGGCGGACGCGGTGTGTTGTTGGGTGGCGTGCCCGGGGTGCCGCCGGGGCGGGTGGTGATCGTAGGCGGCGGCATTGTCGGTAGCCAGGCGGCGCGCATGGCCTTGGGTCTTGGCGCGGACGTCACTTTGCTCGACATTGATCTTGAAAGACTGCGCGCATTGGACGACCTGTTCGGGCCGGCGCTCAAGACCCGTTACTCCGACAGCTATACCATCGGCGAATTGTTGCAGGAAGCGGACCTGGTGGTAGGCGCGGTACTGATACCCGGCAAGCAGGCCCCCAAACTCATTACCCGCGATCATATTAAGTCCATGAAGCAGGGGGCGGTACTGGTGGACGTAGCCATCGATCAAGGCGGTTGTGCCGAGACCGCACGCCCCACCACCCATTCCGATCCGATCTATGTGGTGGACGGCATAGTTCACTATTGCGTGGCCAACATGCCCGGGGCCGTGGCGCATACCGCCACCTGGGCCCTGACCCATGCCACCTTACCCTATGCTTTGCGGCTAGCCAGCGAGGGTTATCGCCGGGCGCTGATGAATCATCCCGGCTTACGCGATGGTTTGAATGTATGCCTGGGTAAGATCACCAACAAAAATGTGGCGGATGACTTGGGCTATGTCTACACGCCGCCGGAGCAGGCTTTGCAGTGAGTGCAGGACGAAAATGCGCGGCGTGTGTTTGCCGTATGCGCTTCATCGATCCGATGAGGATGTTGTCCCATCAAAGGTTTTATCCGCAATGGACAACGTCCGCCTGGTGGGTTTGCCAGTTGCGGGCGCGGGCGATCTGCTGCGGCGTCATGTATTGTCCCAGTGCGGCCAAGTAACCGGCGGACAATTGATTGCCTTGGGCGGCGGCCAGCCCATACCACAGATAGGCATAGTCCATGGTTTGCGGCGTTGATAAAGGACGTTTCTTGATGCCATTGCCGAACATGCGCCCCAATTGATATTGGGCTTGTTCATGGCCTTGCAACGCGGCGCGGCACAGCCATTTACGCGCGATGGTGTCTGTGTGCCCGGGTCCGTAACCGCAGCAATAGGACATTCCCAGCTGATATTCGCCCTCCGCGTCTCCAGTTTCGGCAAGTTGCCGCCATTGTTCTCGCAGCAGCGCGTCAACGTCGAAATTTTCTACGGGCTTTGCCGCCGATTGCTTCGTGCCTCCGCCGAAGTGGCTGCACCCGCTGATCAGCAGGGCGGATAACATGGCGATGATGGCGATTTGTATGCGCATGAGTGATGCTCCCTCCGCTTTTGTCAAAGCCTACCATAAGCCTGCGCTTTCGGTCAGGACCGGCTTGCGCATAAGATATAGCGCTATGGCGCTGCATTCAACTTATCGGCAAGGAGAACACCATCAGCTACCCCTTGCTCCGTGAACTTCTATTCCGGCTGGAGCCGGAAACCGCCCATCATCTGGCCTTGGAAGCCCTGAAGGTGGGACAACGCTTCAAGCTTTCGGGCGGGCAACAGGTGGCGGCGCCGCGTACGGTGATGGGAATCCACTTTCCCAATCCGGTGGGGTTGGCCGCCGGTCTGGATAAAAACGGCGATTATATCGACGCCCTAGCCGCGCTCGGATTTGGCTTCATCGAAGTGGGAACCGTCACGCCCCGCCCACAGGCCGGCAACCCCAAGCCCCGCCTGTTTCGCCTGCCGCAGGCGCAGGCCATCATCAACCGCATGGGTTTTAACAATCTCGGCGTGGATTATTTAGTAGCCAATGTCCGGCAAGCCCGCTATCGCGGCGTGCTAGGGATCAATATCGGCAAGAACTTTGATACGCCGCTAGATCGGGCCGCCGACGATTATGTGGCCGGATTTCGCAAGGTCTATCCCCATGCCGGCTACGTGGCGGTGAATATCTCCTCGCCCAACACGCCGCATTTGCGCCATCTGCAACAACATGACGCTTTGATTGCCTTATTGCGGGTGTTGAAGTCGGAACAACGGCAGTTGGCGCAACAATATGGAAAGTATGTGCCACTGGCGGTCAAGATCGCGCCGGACCTCGCCGCCGAGGAGGTGGCCGACATCGCCGCTATCCTCCGTGACCGGCACATCGATGGCGTGATCGCCACCAATACAACCCTGGCGCGGGACGGCGTTGACCGGCTGCCTCATGGCGGTGAAGCAGGCGGCTTGAGCGGCGCCCCGCTGATGCAGCGGGCCACCGCAGTGGTGCGTCAACTGCATGAGGTACTGCGCGACGAGGTGCCTATCATCGCGGTAGGCGGGATCATGAGCGGCGCCGACGCCGTGGCGAAGCAGCAGGCCGGCGCCAGCCTGGTGCAGCTTTATAGCGGCTTAATCTATCGCGGGCCCTGTTTGATAAGCGAGACGGCGCGGGCTATGCGAGACGTCTAACCGTCTTGCCGGCAGGTATCCCCGTGCGGTGGCGAAGCTCGTCCGGTCAATCCATATTGTTGGCGAAATGCTAGCCCTGATCCTGGGCGCAGCGGTAGAAAACCTGCACGGCGTAATCATCGGGACTGCCCTGCCATAGGTAGGCGTCCAAGGCAACCCGCAATACATAGGTTGAATAATTAGCCTGTGCGGTTATCGTGCCGGGATTTTCAATCGCCAAGCCCAAGGCATATTCCGCCGGGACGCCCAACCTAGAATTGATGACGGAATCGTAACCCACCATGGCGTATGCATAACAAAGCGGCGCACCCTCCTCCACGGGCGGATTGGCAAAGGCAAACAGTTGGCTTGAGAAGAATAAGGCGGCGGTCGTGACCACCCGTGATACGAAGCGATTCATGGCTGGATCCTCCACGGATAGGACGCGCCTGGGGCGATGCCTTGAAGGGACGTCATGAAATTAACCAACCTTCGGTACGGGGTTGGCTACAGCGGCCCGTTTCTAGACGTCTCAAGGTTAAGGCCGGACTTCTATTCGAGGGCGGCGCGCGGTAACCTTGCATTTCATAGTGCCGCGAGCGAACGTGCCCCCTTATCCTTTATGACCGATGAACGCACCATTCGGTTTCAAATTGCGCCGAAGAGCTTGGGCGCCCACCTCTTTGAGGTGATGTGTTGGCTTGAAGATCCCAGTCCAGGCGGCCAGGTGTTTTCCATGCCGGCTTGGATACCGGGAAGCTACATGATTCGCGAATTTGCCAAGAACGTCGTTCGATTGTGGGCATTCAACGGCGACCAGCCGGTGTCTGTCAAAAAGGTGGATAAGAGTACCTGGCGCTGCGAGCCCTGTGCGGGCCCGCTGATAGTACGCTACGAAATATATGCCTGGGACTTGTCGGTGCGCACCGCCCACCTCGATACCACTCATGCCTATTTCAATGGCAGCAGCGTGTTTATCAGGATACATGGCAAGGAACATGCGCCCCATCTCGTAGATATCCGTCCCCCCGAGGGGGAGGTATATCAAGCTTGGCGCGTCGCCACCGCGTTATCGCCGCAGGATGCTCCACCCTTTGGCTTTGGCCGCTATAGGGCCGCGGACTATGACGAGCTGATCGATCATCCCGTGGAAATGGGTACTTTTACCGTAGCGACCTTTTATGCTTGTGGTCATCCCCACCATATCGCCATTACCGGCAAGCATCGTACCGACATGGACCGATTGTGCCGAGATCTCACCTTGTTGTGCGAACAGCAGATGCGTTTCTTCGGGGAGCCGCCGCCTATGCAAGCGTATGTCTTTTTGGTAACGGCGGTAGGAAATGGATACGGCGGTTTAGAACACCGCGCGTCGTGCAGCTTATTATGCAGTCGCGACGATCTGCCGCGCATTGGCCAACAGGAGGTGAGCGAGAAATATCGTACCTTCCTGGGATTGTGCAGCCATGAGTATTTTCACCTGTGGAATGTGAAGCGGATCAAGCCCGCGGCATTTGTACCCTATGACCTGAGCAAAGAGAATTACACCGCATTGTTGTGGGCCTTCGAAGGAATTACCAGTTATTACCAGCATTTGATGCTGCTTCGCTGCGGTTTGATCATGCCGGAAATTTTTTTGGAATTATTGGCGCATACCGTTTCGCGGGTATGGCGTAGCGGCGGCCGTTTTAAGCAATCTTTGACGGAATCCAGCTTTGACAGTTGGATCAAATTCTATAAGCCTGACGAAAACGCCCCTAACGCCATTGTCAGTTATTATGCCAAAGGCGCTCTGACGGCCTTGGCGCTGGATTTGATGATTCGGCGCGATACGCGCAACGCCCATTCGCTGGACGATGTGATGCGGGCTCTGTGGCAGCGCTACGGCCAACGCGGCGAAGGCGTGGCGGAAGAAGGGATAGAGAAACTTATTGAAGAGATATCAGGATTGGATTTGAAATCCTTCTTTAAAAGGGTGGTACATGGCGTGGAAGATCCGCCCTTGGCGGAGTTGCTTCCCCAATTCGGAGTCGCATTTGCACTGCGCCCGGCCGTCTCCGCGGCCGACCAGGGCGGTTATCGCGCCAAGGAAACGCCCGACAAAGCGCCACAAGGTGGGGCAATGGGCGTCCGTCTTGCCGAGCATGATGCGGAGGCCAAACTCATCACCGTCTATGAAGGCAGCGCGGCGCAGCTGGCCGGATTGGCGGCGGGCGATATCATCGTGGCGATTGACGGATTACGGACAATGCGCGCCAATTTCGAATCACAGTTGTCGGCGCGCACTCCGGGTGAGACCGTCACGGTATATGTCTTCCGTCGCGATGAGTTGATGTGCTTTACCGTTACCTTGCAGGCCCCGGCGGCGGATACCTGTGTGTTGAGTTTGCGGGACGATATCGACGGCGCTGTAAGAGAGCGACGCGTTGCGTGGTTGGGCGCGGCATAAGGGGTTGAGCGTCTTGCAAGCGCAGCCGAAACTGCGTAGGGTATTCTACCCTGATAGAACGACTTGATCTAACTTTAAAATAGGAGATATACCATGGCCGTACTCGTAACCAAGCAGGCGCCGGATTTCGTTGCGCCCGCGGTAATGCCCGACGGCAGCATTAATGAGGCCTTTAGGCTTTCCGATTTGCGCGGCAAATACGTGGTGCTGTTTTTCTGGCCTCTGGACTTTACATTCGTGTGCCCCACGGAAATTGTCGCCCATCATAACCGCACAGTGATGTTTCGCGAACGCGGCGTGGAACTGGTCGGTGTCTCCATCGATTCCCAGTTCACACACTATGCCTGGCGCAACACGCCGGTGGACAAGGGCGGGATCGGCCCGGTGAGTTTTCCCCTGGTAGCGGACATCAAGCATGAAATCACCCGTGCCTACGGCATCGAGCACCCGGACGGCGTGGCCTTGCGCGGTTCATTCCTGATCGATCGCAGCGGCATCGTGCAACACCAGGTGGTAAACAACCTGCCGCTGGGGAGGGAAGTGGATGAGATGCTGCGCATGGTGGACGCCTTGCAATTCTTCGAGGAAAACGGTGAAGTTTGTCCGGCCGGCTGGCATAAGGGTGATTCCGGGATGAAGGCGGATGCGGAAGGCGTCGCGAACTATCTGGCGGCGCATGCCAAAGATCTTTGAATATATTGATGGCGGACGCTTAAACCACCCGCGTCCTTTTTCTTGACGCGGATCCAGTCGACATGATTCTGCTTGAATGATGAGAATTTCTTCATGTTTTTTAAGCTGGTCCACTGGCCATTATCCGCATTAATATTGTTCGCCTGTCTGGCAACGGGATGTGCCAGCCGTGTCGCCATGAATCATGACCGGAAAGGAGACGCCGAGACCGCGCCAAGCGGTAAGCCGGGAATAGGCCCGTGGCAGGCGGTGATCGGTGATCTGTCCGGTAAGTCGGCGGGCGGTGCGCCCAGTCAATATATGGAAAGCCAGGCCGAGGAGTTGGGGAAGGTGGTACAAACCCAACGTATCGGCGACGGTATTATCGTAACGCTGAGCAATAAAGCGCTATTCGATTTCGCCAGCGCCGATTTAAGAGCGGAGTCCCGTATTCCGTTACGGAAAATAGCGGCGATCTTGATCAAGTACGCAAAGACTAATCTAACCATCGCCGGACACACGGATGACATCGGCTCCATTGCCTATAACATTATGCTTTCTGAACATCGCGCCAAAGCGGTAGGCGATTATCTGGTGGACCTGGGTGTCCCCAGGCAGCGTATCCGGATTATGGGGTTAGGTTTCGAGCGGCCGCTGGCCTCCAATGCCAGCGCCGAGGGGCGTGCCCGAAATCGCCGCGTGGAGATTCATATAGTACCTAGCGAGGAATTACGCACAGGAAATCGGCCACGGCAAGGTTGAATCCATCAACCTCTGCGATAGTTTATAAGCAATAAGCAAAATCTATTGTTGCTCTCCGGGGCGGATTTTATATCTCTTCAAAAAATGCTGTCCTTATTGTAGCGGGGCTTGTCCTGCTGGTTATTTAACCACCGGTTATCCGCCTTCCCAGCATCATCCTTGTTGTGCGTGCATACATGTATATTCGCGCGTAGAGTATCTCATACTAAAATTAGCTTATTTAGTTAGGTATAGGGATATAAAAGATTGAATTCCATAGGGGGGGTTAAGTTCTGGGGCGCGGCAACAAAGGCATCCCTAATGATCGCCTCCTAGAACGTTGCCGCACATTTTGAATCCGGAGAATATGGGTGTTATCGGTAGGATCGCATCCGACAGGGTGCAACGAGAATCGAATTACCGCGGTGGTCGAAATCGGCCATTCGATTTATTAACTCGAGCGCCTGCTATGCGTGACATCAAACTGAAACCCATCCTCTTGGCGCATCGTCGCCCTTGTTCAAATTAACGGGGTCGCTTCAAAAATACGACGGCAGTCAGATTTAGTCTGTGAGGCCGGCGGAGAACCGCGATCGCCATTTTGTCGGAATGTCATACATGCTGCGACATAAATATGAAATCGATAACTATCTCTCAAATAATTTAGGCAAGAGATTCTGTAAGTTAACTAATTGAAGATTAATAATATTGTTGATAACAGCTATAACTTTGCATCGAGAGAGGGAAATAAATGCCATTAAGTGGAATGCTTCCTGCATATCCTAATGGTATGCCCGGCCCCTCCACAGACTCCTCTGAGCGACTAATATGAAATATGTTTACGCGCGTAGCGATTTGTTCTACGCAATTCGTTATGTCCTGAGTGCTGCAACTATACCCAGGATATTCCACGCCCTGTTGATAGCGCTTATCGCCGCGACACCGCGTATCGTGGCGGCGCAGGACAACCTACGCATCATTGGGACCACCGATCCTGTGCAGATATTCGTAAATGTTACCGCCAACGACGGTACTCCAATCGATGGACTTTTGCCTGGGGCGTTTCAGCTTAATGAAGATGGTTCTTCACAGGCTATCACCACTACCATCTCCACCACCAATGTGCCGGTCACGACAGTATTTGTGATGGACTATAGCCCCAGCGTGAGGAACGCGTCGGCGATTGCTCCGATGGAGCAGGCGGTTAAAAGCTTTATCAATCTGATGGGAACCGGCGACGAGGCCGCTGTGGTCAAATTCAACGGCGCTATCGGCACAGTTGTGTCGCAAGACCTCACCTCCGATAAGACGTTACTCGACACTGCCGTTGATACCGACCCGGGCCCTGGAAGTTACACGAATCTTTACGACGCCATCGACAAGGCAATTGATGTCATCAGTCAGTCCACCAATACCACGGGCACGCGTTCGATAGTCGTTTTGTCCGATGGTGACGATAATTTCTCTACGATAACACTTGACAGCCTTGCAGCTAAACTTGACGCCGCCAAAATTCCCGTCATTACGATTGGATACGGCGATAATATTAAAACCAACATATTACAGGGGATAGCGGACGGAACGGGCGGTGCGTATTATTCCGCGTCCAACGATTCAAGTCTGTTTACGACCATCTATACGAATCTCAGCGAACGCCTGAATCATGAATATTTACTTACCTTTTCTTCAGCGGTGAGTGACTGTAATGTCCATGATCTGCAGGTACAAGTCGCGACCGGCGAAGGCCCAAAAACCTACGACGGCACCTTTCGCCGCTGTTTCTCTACAGATCCGTTGCCAACAGCGAAACCAATATCCACGGGAGGCGGTAGTAGTAGTGGCGGTGGCGGCGGGATCGCCCTAGGGGAACTTGTCGCCCTTTTGTTGCTAAGCCTTTCATACGGCTTTATACATCGCGCCGAACGACAAGGAATTACGCGGATATAATCATCCCATCTCGTTCCGACGCCGGATGATTTTCCCTTCCGGTAAATTGACCCGCGCGTAAGGTGTGCGCATAGCGCCGGCCGTGTTGAGCGTTCGGTTCGTAGTATATTCCGCTCGCTTATGGTGTGCCTATGATTGCGCGAATGAATGATGCCCCACTTTCCGTAACGAGCCATATGAGTGTTGCACAATTTACGGCAACGCTTGCCCAAAATACTCGCTGAAACTCCAATTTCCTTGTTTTATGATGAAACATTCGTTGAGCAATGAGTGCTCCAGGCCAACCGCACAGTAAGCTTAAGACTTGCAACCTGCTTTCTCGTGTTCTCCAGCGATTATTCATGGCGGCGGATTTGTCGAATGCGTAAGCGATAAAAGTAATGGCACTGGCCGTAATATATGCGAGCGGCACAAGAACCGAAGCTCTTTCTAAAATGGTTAGTGCAACGACAACACCAGAAAATAACGTTACAAGTATAATCTCGTGGTACTGAGATGATGCCCGTATTGATGCGGGTTTTGAATCGCCAGGATACCTGATGTTCACTGCCCGTATGCGGTTTTGCAGGTCTCGTTCGATTTCGTAGCTAATGAGATTACCTTCAATCGGACGGCGTCTAGTTGAAAAGGCCTTTATATGGACGAATGCCTTATCACCGCCCCCATTCTGTGTAACGAATCCATAACCTTTGTCATCGATCCATTTAGTAATTCGCCCTTGATAACGCATAAGTGATTCGTATTGCGAGCCTAGCAGTGTTTATGTATTAAATCGTCAAGCTTCCGTTCTTCTTCCAACAATCGCGGCGATTCCCGAGCTGAATACCCATGTCGCATCCGTTCTCGAAGTTTATTTAGGGCCTCCGAATCCTGGGCACATAAGTGAGAATCTTTTGAAGAGTTATTTACAATTTTGTATGAGGGTTCAACATGAACAAATTCACTCACCGGTTTTTCTATCGACCCTACTTCTGTGCTCGCAGGTGGTATAGCCGCTTGATCAATGCTTTCGACTTCCGCTGGCTGAATTTCCAAGGCGCGCAATCGCGTCGCATTGAGATAGGTGTCGGGGAGAGCATCGCTATAGTGCACACTATTATGTGCATCTATCCAATGAAATACTTGTTTCCCAATTACCTCTCTAGATAGATTCGGATCCGCGTGCTGAATGGCGTAGTCATCGTTGGCAACTCTTGGAGGTTGAGAAATCAAGTTCGTGACAGACTCGGTTGTCTCCGACTGGAGGTGTTCTACTAAGAAAAACCGTCCTATGGCCATCACTGCGATAAGACCTACTATGGTTGCGCCATAACCTTTCATAATTCTCTAACGCTATATGAATCGCCTTGTGGATTTAGTTATATATCGGATCGATACTCCAATCCAAAAAGCGGAAATTTTGATCTAATGGTACACAGTGAATATTATGAGAGGTAAGGCGTGGCGAAAGTCTCTCGCCAATGTGGCCGCGGACTTCCGCTGGCACGATCTACGGCACACTTGAGCGGAGCTGGCATGTCCAGGCAGGAACACCGCTCCAAGACTTGCAGGAATTGGGCGGCTGGGAGTCGGTGGAGGTGATCCGGCGTTATGTGCATTTGGCACCAGATCACTTGGCGGAATACGCCGAGTGCGTTGCAGGTCAGGGCACAAAACTGGCGCACACAGAATTAAAGGCGGTGCGATCGTTAGCTAAGCTTTTGATTGGCTGGTGCTGGCGACAGGAGTCGAACCCGTGACCTGCTGATTACAAATCAGCTGCTCTACCGACTGAGCTACGCCAGCATCGTTTTTTCGGCAGTAAAATACAGCCGCGTTGAATTGTAAGGAATCGCCTGAGCAAAGGCAATGCGACGGCGGATTAAGGGGTCGTGGCGGGCGGTGACGAGGGCGTAGTTACCGGATGAGATTCGTCGCTCGATGGTCCTGCTGACGTACTGGGAGCACCGTGAAGTTCGCTCAAAAGCGTTAGAGTGTGCGTGTCGGGCGCAATCGCAATGGGAGTGCCGGACGATAGGTCGACGTCATGCGGTTGCTGCCATTGCCAGGTGAAATAACCGAGATTGAGAAGTATCAGCAAGAGGAACAATACTCTCATAAATTCTCCGCGATGACGGCCAGTCCTTCCAAGACCAGCTCGGGTAAGTAATGGTACTCGCCGCCCAACAGCGGCAGCAAGGTGGCAGCATCGCCGCCGGTCATGATGCGGGTCGGTTCGGATCCCAATTCCATCCCGACATCGGTGACGACCCGGTCTATGACGGCCACCAGTGTATATAAAGTGCCGCCTTCGACACCATCCCTTGTATCGCGGGCGAGCAGATTAATGCTGCTGCGCGCCGGCGCGATGGTGGCGGCCAGTATGTCCTGGGTGCATTCGAGCAGTGCACGGCGCATCATATTCAAACCGGGGATGATCAAACCACCTTGATGGGTACCGCCGGCGCCAAGAACGTCAATGGTCACTGCCGTGCCGGCATCGATGATGCACACGGCGCCGTCGTAACGGCGGCGTGCCGCGATAAGCGCCGCCCACCGATCGGCGCCTAAACGCTCCGGAATATGGTAGGCATTGGTGACGCCGCATGCGGATTGTTCCGCAATGACGAAATGTACCCGCACTTGCCATCGTGCCATGGCCCAGTCGCTGAGCGCCGCCGCAAAGTTGGGACCCGCAACGTTGCTGACCACCACTGCACGGGGCTTTTTGAGGTGTTCCCAGTGCTTTTCGGCGCATGAGGCCAAGGCGTGCTGATTTTCCGGGCGCTGGATAACGCCGCCGGGATGGAGCTTGCCCTTGCTCAGGCTTGCCCATTTTATGCGGCTGTTACCGATATCGATAAGCACAATCACGTAGGCACCCCTTATCTAGAAGCGCGATGACTTTGCATCATGACAGTCTCACGCTCACTTCGCCGGCCATATGACTGCTGATTATTCCCTTGCTTTGCACCAGCAGGGCACCATTTTGGTCCACGCCCTTAGCGACACCGGTCAGGGTTTCATGGGGTAATTGCAGATGAATGGATTTGCCGGCGATGATGTCGTTTTGGCGCCATTCTTCGATAAACGGCGCCAGACCCGCCTCCTGAAATTGGTGTAATACCAATAGCAGTTGATGCAGCAGCAGTCCTGCCAGGGTATTGCGTGAAACACGGTGTCCAATGGCCGTTTCCATATCCACCCATGCCTGATCGATATGAGCCCCGGCGGGCGGGGGCATGCGCACGTTGAGACCGATGCCGATCACCACATTGACCGGGCCGAAGGATTCGCCGGCCATTTCTAATAAGGTACCCGCCAGTTTGCGGCCATGCCACATCACGTCGTTGGGCCACTTCAGGCCGATATTGCGCAGCCCGGCTTGACGAAGCGCGCGGGAGACGGCGACGCCGGCGACCAGGCCCAAACCGCTCACGGCGACTGGACTCATGGTAAAGCGCCATAACAGAGATAAATAGACGTTGGCGGCGAAAGGCGATACCCAGGCGCGGCCGCGCCGCCCCTTTCCCGCGGATTGATATTCGGCCATGCAGGCGTAGCCGGAGGGCAGTCCTGCAGTGGCCTTGGCGGCGAGATAGGAATTGGTGGAGTCGAGACAAGGATGCAATTCCAAGTCCGATAGACAAGCGCGGGATTCCGTGCTGAGCTCCTTCATTACCGCGTCACGTTGTAATAACTCCAGAGGCGACGCCAGCCGGTAGCCCTTGCCGGGGACGGCATAGATGTCCAGCCCCATATCGCCCAATGCCTGAAGGTGTTTCCACACCGCGGTACGGCTAACCCCCAGGGCCGCGCCCAGGCGTGCCCCGGAATGAAATCGACCGTCACCGAGTGTCGCCAGTATTTCGAATCGTTTTGACATAGACGGATTTTAGCAGCCCCGGGGTGTGGCGCCCATGGCAAGCCGGTATGAAACCGGAAATTTCCTCCTCAAAGGCATTTTGGAGACAGCGGCGGATCCACTGTGCGACGGCCCTTTGGCATTCGTGGCCTGCGCGTGAGTTTGATACGTCAAACTTCTGGCCGCACCGCCATGGCGGTGGTCACTTATACCAGGATGGCATCAGCGAATGGCAATCGATTTCATAGTGGGCGGAAGGTTATCACCGCTGGAGTCACTCATCGCCGAGTCGCCGGAGACGCTAGGGCCATGTTGATTGATATTCCTTGTGAAGCGGGCCGATGGGAAATCCGTATTTGGGGTGCATATCGAAAGTCCGCGCCGCCCATGACATTTAGGTGGCGCGGAGCTTGCATTTATCTGGTGGGTGATTGGTCCTTGACGGTACTCCGTTCAAGTGGCGCGCGGCTTTGCTTTTTAAAGAGTAACTCATGAACAAAGCCGTCTCAGGAATTTTTGAAAAAAGACGAACGCGGCAGCCTTTGCGTGCCGCCATGGACATTTGCTGATTCTGGCCATGAGAAAGGTAGACGAGTGACATCTTCCGACACCCTCGATCCGGAAAATTGGCAAAACTTCCGAACTCAAGGGCATCGCATGCTCGATGACATGCTGGATTATCTCGAAAAGATTCGCGATCGACCAGTGTGGCAACCGATACCGCCAAAAGCACGTGCTTCATTCCGCCAGCCGCTTTGCACGGCGCCGACCGAACTCGCGATAGTGCACGAAATATTTATGCGTGATGTGTTGCCCTATAGTGTAGGGAATGCTCATCCCGGATTTATGGGCTGGATCCACGGCGGCGGCACGCCCGTAGGCATGCTGGCGGAGATGCTGGCAGCGGGGCTCAACGCCAATCTGGGCGGCCGCGATCAAATACCCATCGAAGTGGAGCGCCAGGTCGTGCAATGGATGCGCGAGTTATTTGGCTTTCCGGAGAGCGCCAGTGGACTGTTTTTAACCGGGACCTCCATGGCAAATTTAATCAGCGTGCTGGTCGCCAGAACCGCCGCCATGGGTAGCGAAGTGCGCCATCAAGGCATCGCCGCCTGTGACCGGCGTCTGGTCGCTTACGCCTCCAGCAGCGCTCACGGCTCTATCGCGCAGGCCATGGATCTTTGCGGTCTGGGCAGGGACGCGCTGCGTATCATCCCCGTGAATAACCGTCATCAGATGGATATTGGGGCGCTTACTCAGGCCGTGGTAAGGGATCGCAATGCCGGGTTTGTGCCGTTCTTTGTCGCGGGTACGGCGGGAACGGTGGATGTCGGCGCCATCGATGATCTCGCCGCTGTTGCCGACGTGGCGAGAAATGAGCGGCTTTGGTTTCATGTGGACGGCGCTTACGGTGCGCTCGCCATTCTGTCGCCGGACATCGCGCCGCGTCTTGCCGGTATAGAGCGAGCCGACTCGCTGGCCTTCGATTTTCATAAATGGGGCCAGGTTCCGTATGACGCGGGGTTTATTCTGGTGCGAGACGGCGCCCTGCATCAAAGTACCTTCGCCGCGCCCGCGGCATATTTGCGTAGAGAAACGCGCGGCATGGCGGCCGGGTCGCCATGGCCCTGCGATTTCGGCCCCGATCTATCTCGCGGGTTCAGGGCACTCAAGACCTGGTTCACGCTCAAGGTCTATGGTACGGAGAGGCTCGGTGCGATCATTGCCGGCACTTGCGCGCTGGCCAACTACTTGGCGCGGCGCGTCGAGGCAATACCGGCGCTGGAATTGCTGGCGCCGGCCTCATTGAATATCGTTTGTTTCCGCTACCGCGGCGAACAAGCCGATCAAGTGAATTCAAACATTATTGTTGCGTTACAGGAATCCGGTATCGCCGCGCCATCGACGACGATTATCGACGGGCGTCTCGCAATAAGGGCGGCGATCGTCAATCACCGCACCAAATCGGACGACATCGATGCCTTGCTGACAGCGGTCCTTGCATTAGGCGGCATCTATAACCAAAGCCACGCATGTCGGGAAGTACCATGAAACAAGATCAATTACCCGGCTTTGCCGCCTCTGGCAGCGATTGCGAGCCCCTCATAGGTCTCGCGGCGCTGATGAAGATGGCATATTCCGGCACCGACCTCGCCCCTCTAGGAATAAAATTGATAGAGCGGGTATCAACAAATTCCAGCGATGCCAATGCCCTGATGGATTTGGCGACGATCATGCAGCTGGATTTCGCCCCGGAACTTGCGGCCGATTTTCAAAATCAAGCATTGAGGCTGCGGCAAATTTTTCATCTCGGCAATCAAGGCGGCATGGATAGCATACGGCTACTCGCCATCATGACGCCGGGAAACCTGATGGCGAACGCGCCCGTGGAATTTCTGTTGGAGGGGACGGATGTCTCGTTGGATATAGTCTTTGTCTCGCCGGATCTTCCCTTCCCCGCATCTTTTCCCGAACATGATGTGTTGTTTGTTGCTATTAACGAACGCGATGAGGTTCGTCCCCTGTTGAAACAGCTTCACGCTCTGTTGGAGGATTGGCCGCGTCCGGTACTGAATGCGCCTGATCAGATCGCGCTGCTGGCTCGCGATGTCCATTGTTCATTGCTGGACGAAATACCGGGCATCATCATGCCGAATACCGTGAGGGTCGATAAGAAAGGTTTACAGCGTGTCGGCAGTGAAGCCTTGACGGTCGGCTCGCTACTCGCCAACGGTGCTTTTCCGATAATCGTTCGCCCGGTCGGATCGCATGCGGGGCAGGGTCTCGTGAAGCTGGACGATGGTTCCGCCATCGCGGATTATTTGCAGGCGCGCATGGAAGAAGAATTCTATGTGACGCGTTTTATCGACTACCGCGGGAAGGATGGGTTGTTTCGAAAATATAGAGTGGTGCTGATCAACGGCCGAGCCTTTGCCGGCCACATGGCGATATCCGAGCATTGGATGGTGCATTATCTCAATGCAGGCATGGCCGACAGCGCCGAAAAACGCGCCGAAGAGGCGCGCTTTATGATCGACTTCGACGAAGATTTCGCGCGGCGTCACCGGGAGGCCTTCCTTGCCATCACGGCGCGTATCAAACTCGATTACATGGTCATTGATTGCGCCGAGTCAAAACAAGGAGAACTGCTGATTTTCGAGATCGATAGCGGTGCCGTGGTACATGCCATGGATCCAATCGATATCTTTCCCTATAAGCAACCCCAGATGACTAAGGTATTCTCGGCCTTTCGCGAAATGCTGGTCAAGGCCGCCGAGCGCGGGTCATCCGTAACATGAAGGCGTTGAAATCGACAGCCGTCGAGTATGATGGTGTAGCACGCCTCGGAGATATGCTTGCTTATGGTAGCCCGAGCCAATCCGGGCTGCCATCCACATCGCATCTTCTGGCGGAGGGCGGCGACGACCGCATCCTGCTCGATCCGGAGCGCGGCATAAATAAATACGGTTGCAGTGCGATTCCCGACCCGGATTTGGCGATGTTTTCGTCTTCGACGGCATCTGTGATCTCCGAGCCGGCTTATGGCGCCGCGGATCGATTGCGGAAAAGATTGCTCCTTTCCGTCGCTCATGAAGACCATGCGGCTGTTTATTCCCGCGAATTGAATCGGGTGCGCCGCGAGTTGGTAAAGCTGTGCGGCCTGGCCGATCTAGCCGATCTGGAGGTGGTGTTCGCCGCATCCGGCACGGATATTCACTTAATCGCGAGCCAGCTTGAGGGAAATGGCAATGCAGCGCCTACGCTGGCGATTATGATCGATCCGGCCGAGACCGGAAGTTGCGTACCGTCAGCCTTGTCAGGATGTCACTTCAGTACTCGCACTGCATTAGGTGAATTGGCCGTTGAGGGAGCCGCTATCGCCGGCGGTAACTCCGTTGATGTCGCGTCGATCGCCATGCGGCTTGAGAATGGGGCCCCGCGACCGGCGGCGGACATCGACGCCGAGGTCGAATCTCTGGTAACGGCTGCAGTCGCGAAGAGACAACGCATATTTCTAATTCTCGTCGACGTTTCCAAGACCGGCATTATTGCGCCCAGTCCCGACTGCGTTATGGAATTGCGGAGACGTTTCCCGGATCGGGTCGACGTGCTGGTAGACGCCTGCCAATTTAGAATAGCGCCGTTCACATTGCGCGCCTATCTGGAACAGAATTTTATGGTCGCCTTGACCGGTTCAAAATTCATAACCGGTCCGACTTTTTCCGGCGCCTTGCTTTTTCCCGCATCGGTCGCCCGGCGATTTCGCCGCCATGGATTGCCGCGGGCTTTGCGGCCCTATTCCGCGCGGGGTGATTGGCCAAAGAGCTGGGTTACAGCGGAGAGGCTGAATGATGTCGCCAACTTTGGATTATTGTTGCGATGGGAGGCCGCCCTGCAGGAATTGCGGGCATTTCGCGCTATATCGGAGCTTGAAATTGCCAACTTCTTGCAAGAATTCGCTAAAGTCGTCCGGGAGCGTCTGCTGAGTGATCCCGTGTTTTCCCCTTTGGCCGTTCCGCGACTCGATCGCGGTGCGCTGACTGATATCGCCGGCTGGGATCAAATTCCGACTATCTTTCCCTTTATGCTTTTTCATCACACTCAGGGCAACAGGCTGGCTTTGACCCGAGAAGAGACGGCGCAGGTTTATCGCTTGCTGGCAGTCGATCTGACCAAGCTTCCGGATTTCGACGACGCCGGTTTTAGCGGCGGTCTCGCTTCCTTACGCTGCCAAGTGGGGCAGCCGGTGGGGTGTGGTAGGCGGGACGGAATCGAGATGAGCGCATTGCGTCTTTGCGCCAGCACGAGATTAATCGTTGAGGCGGCTACCGGCAAATCCGCCGCTGTGATGGCGAGGGCCTTATCGACATTGGATAAAGTGGCCCTGCTGGTGAAGTGTTTCCCCGATATGCTGCGTCGTACACGGAGCGACGCTTAGCCGTCAACCTATCCCTGGCTTACTGTTGCAGCAGTCTGGCTTCCAAGATTACATCGAGTTTCTGCAGGGCCTTTTCCATGATGGCGTCCGCATGGGCATGATAGTAGCGCAACATGCACGGAACCGGTTGGTGCAAGCTTGAGCGGTGCTCGAAATCCGTCCAAGCCACCACCGGAATATCATTGAGATCGCGATCGACGATTGCCCAAATATCAGCTTCCAGAATCAGATCCAGGCTGCGCAGTTTGGGCAGCTCGATACGCAGGGGATTCTCCAGGCGGCGCAAAGCGAGGCGCACGCGATTATAACGTTCCGCCGTCACCGTGGTGGGGCGCGATTTGAGGGTGGGAATCTCGTTCAGTCTGGAGCGGTACATAGCGTGGCGTCGGTGTGTCCACGAAACTGGGTACCGGAGTATTCTACAGCATGGTATCGCAGGGTGAAATTATTTGGTGAGTCCCATGAACAAGGCGGGCAGGCGCTCCGGCAGGCGTTGCACGTGATCCACCACGGTATAGTGCTTGGGGCCGAAGATGCGGGAGACGTAATCGTCGGCCTGGGGGTCCAGGGTCAGGCAATAGGTGAGGATGCCGCGGCTGTTGAGTTCCTCCACCGCCTTTTTGGTGTCGTGGCGCAGGTACTGGGGATCGCGCACGTCGATGTCCGCCGGTTCGCCGTCGCTGACCAGCAATACCAGTTTCTTCTGCTGGGGCTGGCGCTGGAGGAAACCGGCGGCGTGGCGCAGCGCACCGCCCATGCGCGTGGACAGCCCGCCGCGCATCCCGGCCAGCCGCGCCTTGGCGGTGTCGTCATAGGCCTGGTCGAAATCCTTGAAACGATAATACTGCACGTCATGCCGGCCGTCCGAGGCGAAACCGTGGATGGCGAAGGGATCGCCGATGCCGTCCATGGCCCAGGCCAGCAGCGTTGTGGCTTCCCGCGCCAACTGCAACACCGGGCGGTCAGTGCCGGACAGGGTCTCGTTGGTGGATTCGGACAGGTCGAGTAGCACCAGCACGGCGAGATCGCGGGTCTTGCGGATGTGGCGGATGTTGATGCGCGTGTCCGGTGTGAGGCCCATGCGCAAGTCGACCATGGCGCGTATCGCCGCATTGATATCGATCTCATCTCCGTCTTCCTGGCGGCGCTGGCGGATCAGGCCTTGGGGCTGAAGTGCGTCGATGATGTGCTTGAGGCGGCTGGCGATGGGCCGGTATTCGATCAGGGTTGCGTCGATCAGCGCCGCGTCGCCTCTGTTCTGGCGTTTCTCCAACACCGTTACCCAGTCGGGGCGATGCAGCTGGATCTGATAATCCCATTCAGGATAGTGGTACGGTTCACTGCTGGGTTCGCTGCCTTCCAGTTCGTTGATGGTGCAGTCTTCCTGGTCGAGATAGAAGGGCGTTTCCAGGCGCCAGATCTCCTGGGCATCGTCGCCGGCCAGTTCGCAGTCCAGTTCGTTGACCATCTCCATGATATTGACCGTTTTGCGCACCTGGCGCTGGCTGGCGGGGACGTATTCGGCCGAGCGCCAATCGACCTCGTCGAAGGCCCAGATGTAACGGTTGTCGTCGCGGTAGGGGATGGCCACGGATTCCAGCACCCGCAGGCTGGGGATGGCGGCGCGCTCGCCCAGCGTATTGTAAAAGGTCACGCCCAGGTCCCAGCTGAGACGATGGTCCTCGGGACGCGCGGCGAATTCAGCGCGAAAGCCCGCGGCGGCGCCGCGTACCCAGGGATCAACATCCACATAGGAATCGTCGAGCATGGCGAAGGCGGCGCGTTCCAACAGTTCGACCGCCGGGTCCACCGCACAGCTCACCTCGCGCAGCTTTTCGTGAAATTGTCGCCATAGGTGTTTGAGGCCGGGGAATTCGCGAATAGCCAAGTGCTCGATGCGCGCATCTTCGAACAGCGCGATGAACGTCATCTGCGCGGGGCTGAGCCCTTCGGCGGAAAGGGGTGCGCGGGTATAGACCAGGTGCGCGGCGGCGTGGGCGGCGGCAGCGCGGTACAGCTCGCGGCCGCTGATGCCGGCGTAATCGTCAAAGGCATCGGGGAGGTGGATTACCCGTTGCTCGATAAAGGGCTTGTAGCCCTCGCGGCTTTCGTAATCGCCGGAGGTGGGGCGCAGGAAGAAGTCGCAACCCCATAGTGCGCGCAGATAGAAATTCAATTTGCGTTGGTGATCCACGAACAGGCTGCCGCGTCGTTCCTTTTGCAGCACTGCCAGGCCGTCGGGACTCTCCAGATTAAAATAGGCGGTCTGTGCGGCAAAGTCGCGGCCGTGGGCCTGCGCCCCCCACAACGCCCAGCGCCGCAATCCGCCCAAGGTGAGTTTCGAGAATAATTCATCCAGATGGGCCAGCATGGGTCGCAGACCACGCGGCGCCTTGGCGGAGAGTTGGTGGATGAGATTGAGGTAACCGCGCAGCAATTCCTCGTCGCCGAGACGGCGGGCGGCGGTCGGCAGGCTGGCGAACAACAGGCTGATGATCTCACCACTGACCATGGAGGCCAGTTTCAAGGCGGCGTTGACGCAATCGTCTATGATGCCTTCGCCCGCTTCTTTGGCGACCGCCGGCATGCTTTCAAGATAGGAGGTAATGAGATCGTTGCCGCGGCCCAATTGCGAGAGGGCGCGCGCGCCCTCAAGATAGTTGTGCAGACCCGCGGGCGACATTACCCGTGTGGCTTCGGCGAAGTTCGCCGCCAGGGTGTCGTGCAGCGCCGGGTTGATCCCCTCCAACTGCTCGCGGTAATCGTCGAGTTTTATGCCCATCGGAAGCCCAGTTTCGGGTTACTAGTTTCGTGTTTCGAGTTGTAAGGCTTCGGGCTTTTAACCCGAAACCCGCAACATGAAACTCGAAACCTAAAAATACGTTGCTACCGCCGCATCTAAAGTATCTCGCATGTCCGGATCGTCAGTGATGGGCCTGACCAGAGTCATGCGGCAGGCGGTCTTGGGATCGATGTCCTTGGCGATGAGAGTGCCGGCGTACACCAAGAGCCGCGTCGAGATCCCTTCATCCAGACCGTGGCCCTTGAGATTGCGGGCACGATGGGCGATCTGCACCAGTTTACCGGCGATGTCCTTGTCCACGCCGGTCTCGTGGACGACGATCTCCGCCTCCGCCTCCGTCCCGGGATAGGCGAAGTCCAGTGCGGCGAAGCGCTGTTTGGTGGACTGCTTGAGGTCCTTCATCAGGTTCTGATAGCCGGGGTTGTAGGAAATCACCAGCTGGAAATCCGGATGGGCGTGGACCAACTCGCCCTTCTTTTCCAGGGGCAGCGTGCGGCGGTGATCGGTGAGGGGGTGGATTACCACGGTGGTGTCCTGGCGCGCCTCCACCACCTCGTCGAGATAGCAGATGGCGCCGATACGCGCCGCGATGCTGAGTGGGCCGTCCTGCCAGCGGGTGCCGTTGGCGTCCAGCAGGAAACGTCCCACCAGGTCCGAGGCGGTCATGTCCTCGTTGCAGGCCACGGTGATGAGAGGGCGCTCGAGTTTCCACGCCATGTATTCCACGAAGCGGGTTTTACCGCAGCCGGTGGGACCTTTGAGCATCATCGGCATTCGGGCGGCATACGCGGCCCGATAGAGTTCGACTTCATCGGCGACGGGGCGGTAATAGGGTTTGGTTTTGATCAGGTACTGTTCAAGGTTATGGGTCATGGTCCTGTCCTGTGACGGATCGACGTGTCAATCGCGCGAAAAATAAAAGCCCCCGGCCAAGTGATTCGGCCGAGGGCTTTTCATTTCCCAGCAAAAGCCTGGGCCTGTTGTTTATACGGCTTTGCCGCGGAACACCACCATCTCGGCGCCCTTGCTCTGGGCGTAGTTGTCGTAACCGACCAGGCGCACGTGATTCTTGGGGTGCGCCTTGTGGCAGGCTTCGGCTTCCGCCAGGATGGTGTCGACGTTGGTTTCGCCGAACAGCGGCAGCTTCCACATATACCAGTAGTGGTCGAAGGCATTTTCCGGCTCGGTATGTTCGATGGCCGGGTTCCAACCCTTGCTTACGATATATTCCACCTGCTTGCGGATCTGGTCCTTGCTCAATTCCGGTAAATAAGAAAAGGTTTCGAACTTCCGGCTGGCCGCATCCGACAGGCTGGAATGGTAATCTTGCATAGTGCTCATTGCTCAGTTCTCCGTAAAAATTTCGGTTAAGTTCCAAATTCGATCGTGTGTCTGACTGCCCTCACCCCTAACCCTCTACCCTAAAGGGCATAAATCCCGGAGGGAGAGGGGGAGTAAGCCCGCGCCCTTCAACAGAAGGGCGCGGCGATGTTATTTATGGGCAACGTCCAGCTTATCCACCGTGTCGAACTCGAACTTGATCTCTTTCCAGGTTTCCATGGCGATCTTCAGTTCGGGGCTGTTCTTCGCGGCCGCGGTAAGAATGTCTTTGCCTTCCTTCTCCAGGGCGCGACCTTGATTGCGGGCCTCGACGCAGGCTTCCAGCGCGACGCGGTTGGCCGCGGCGCCGGCCGCGTTGCCCCAGGGGTGGCCCAGGGTACCGCCGCCGAACTGCAACACTGAATCGTCACCAAAAATGGTGACCAGCGCGGGCATGTGCCATACGTGGATACCGCCGGAGGCCACGGCGAAGGCGCCGGGCATGGAGCCCCAGTCCTGATCGAAGAACAGACCCATGGAGCGGTCTTCCTTGATGTACTTGTCGCGCAGCAGGTTGATCCAGCCGATGGTGGAGGCGCGGTCGCCTTCCAGCTTGCCCACCACGGTACCGGTGTGGAGGTGATCGCCGCCGGACAGACGCAGGATCTTGGTTAACACGCGGAAGTGGATACCGTGGTGCGGGTTGCGGTCCAGTACGGCGTGCATGGCGCGGTGAATGTGCAATAACATGCCGTTGTCGCGGCACCAGTTGGCCAGACCCGTGTTGGCGCAGAATCCGCCGGTGATGTAGTCGTGCATGATGATGGGCGAACCGATTTCCTTGGCATATTCGGCGCGCTTGTACATTTCTTCCGGGGTGGGCGCGGTGACGTTCAGGTAGTGGCCCTTGCGCTCGCCCGTTTCACGCTCGGCCTTGTCGATGGCATCCTGCACGAAGTCGAAACGCGCGCGCCAGCGCATGAAGGGCTGGCTGTTGACGTTCTCGTCGTCCTTGGTGAAGTCCAGACCGCCGCGCAGGCATTCATATACAGCGCGTCCGTAGTTCTTTGCGGAAAGACCCAGTTTGGGTTTGATGGTGCAACCCAGCAACGGACGGCCGTACTTGTTCATGATATCGCGCTCGACCTGGATACCCTGGGGCGGACCGCCGCAGGTCTTCACATAGGCGATGGGGAAGTGCACATCTTCCAGGCGCAGGGCGCGGAGGGCCTTGAAGCCGAACACGTTGCCCACCAGCGAGGTGAACACGTTGACCACCGAACCTTCTTCGAACAGGTCGATAGGGTAGGCGACGAAGGCATAGAAGCAGGTGTCGTCACCGGGCACGTCTTCGATACGGTAGGCGCGGCCCTTGTAGTGATCGAGATTGGTCAGCAGATCGGTCCACACTGTGGTCCAGGTGCCGGTGGAGGATTCGGCGGCCACGGCGGCGGCGATCTCTTCACGGGGTACGCCCGCCTGGGGGGTGATCTTGAAGCAGGCCAGGATATCGGTAGCCGATGGGGTGTAATTCGGCATCCAATAGGTTTCGCGATACTCTTTAACGCCAGCCTTGTAGGTCTTTGCTTTCATGCCTTCATCTCCTTCTATTCTCTATAGAATATATGCCACTGCCCTAATGATCCGTCCCTGGTGGGCCGGGGTTATTTCATTACTGCGGGAAAGTATATAGGGTCATGGCATAATGTAAATTAAATAATTATAATTAATGCTATAAGTTTTTACTTATGTAATAGCGATGCATTTAACTTTACGCCAGCTCAAAGTCTTTGAGGCCGTAGCACGGAACGGTAGTTTTACTCGAGCCGCCGAGGAGTTGCATCTTACGCAGCCGGCGGTTTCCATGCAGGTAAAACAATTGGAAGGCAGCGCCGGGTTACCGCTCTTCGAGCAGTTAGGTAAAAAGATCTATCTCACCCAAGCGGGCCAGGAGATGCATCACTATTGCCGCAGTATCGCCCAGCAGTTGGATGAAGTAGACCGGGTCATGGCGGAAATGAAGGGGGTAAAGCGAGGACGTTTGGCCATAGCGGTGGCAAGTACCGCTAACTACTTTGCGCCGCGCCTGTTGGCGAACTTCAGCCAGCGCTTTTCCAAAGTCAGCATCAGCCTGAATGTTACCAATCGCGAAGGGTTGTTGGCGCATCTCGATACTAATGATATCGATCTGGTCATCATGGGCCAGCCACCGGAAGGCTTGGATCTGGTCGCTGAACCGTTTACGGAAAATCCCCTGGTGGTGATTGCAGCGCCGAGCCATCCCTTGGTGAAAATTGAACGAATTTCCTTGGAACGGCTGCAGCAGGAGACATTTGTGGTACGAGAGCAAGGGTCGGGAACTCGTACGGCGATGGAACGTTTTTTTGCGGAGAAGAAGGTGCTTTTGTCCACTGGTATGGAAATGAGCAGTAACGAAGCGATAAAACAAGCGGTTCAGGCGGGGCTGGGCTTGGGTATCGTATCGGTCCACACGTTGGAATTGGAGTTGGAAACCCGGCGCTTGGCGATTTTAGATGTGGAATCTTTTCCCATTCTGCGCCATTGGTACGTGGTGCATCGCCAAGGCAAGCGGTTATCCCCGGTGGCGCAGCTATTCAAGGGATTTGTGATCAAGGAGGCGCGAGGCTTGCTGGAGCTATCGGAATAATAGAGTGTAATATCCAAACTAAGAGATATATCGCCGTCCAACTGTCGACCTGATTACACGAGGGGCCTGGAGTTCCTAAGCGGAATATCCGAGTAGTGCTGTTCTCATGCGCTGTCGGTTTCAATTTTTGTAATAGTACCGCAATAAGTTTACGGGTTTCGGTTCTTCGAATTGATGAATGCCACGCACCCGATACTTACTTTCGGCCGGTGAAAGAGCGATAATGCGAAAATCGAGAGTGGGCCGCCTACAGTGAATGTTAAACGGATGCCCAGGAGAGTTTCGAGCCGTCAGGTTTTAGCCTGAGGCAATGGATGTCTTGATCGGATGAACGCAAGGGTGGACTGGCCTTTGCTAAATTTTTCGGCGCCTTCGATGCCTGGTTTACATGAATGGTGGGGCCGAAGACGGTATTCCGGATGATTTATTCTGGTTCACCCGTCTTGGTTGGACAGTTATTATTGTTGCTTCACCGTTAAAACGGGCGCTTGGATTTATCGATGCTTGCGTAATGGCTCGATACATAGGCGGGACAACGGTCTACGAAAATTCCTCTATGGGGCTGTTCGACGTCAGGTTGGCGTCGCCAATGTCGATGAGCGGAGGTGACGATGGATAGGCAATTTGCGCATATCCTCATGTTGAGTGTTTTATTACCGGCCGGCGCCGCGCTGGCCGAGGCGATGCAGCATGAGCAAACTTCTTTCGCTGCGATGGAACATGGTGTTATGTCGAATATAGCGGGTACACCTTCCGCCGAGGCCGCGAGAGAGACTGTCCCCGAAATCGGGAAGCGAGAGAGAGCCGCATTAGCATTAAAAGATCGTAAACCTGCCGGCAATGCGGCAAAAGTCAGAGAAGGATACTGAAACACCGCATTGACTCAAAATAGCGGCGACAAGACGCAGATCTTTCCGGCCCCGCCGCTGAATAGCGCCCGGCCTATTGCAATCTTTCAACGGCGGCATTACGGGAAATGATCTAGAGTGGCGACTAACTTCGGCGGTGTTGCCGTGAGATAATTCTTGGGATTTTCTTTTGGATGATGATTAAGCGTCGTGGCGTTGGCTGAACCCGCTTTTGGAGATCCCGATAATTAACTGGAGAAGCAACCATGTACGGTTTTCATGTTCAGGTCGCCGGTTCGTTCGATGAGGTGGTGAGCAAAGTCATAGACGCGCTTTCCAAGGAGGGCTTCGGCGTGTTGTCCGATATCGATGTGCAGGCGACGCTCAAAAAGAAACTCGGCATTGATCAACGACCCTACCGCATCCTCGGCGCCTGCAATCCGCCTTTGGCGCATCGCGCCTTGCAGGCCGATCCCGACATCGGCTTGTTGTTGCCCTGTAATGTGGTAGTAAGACAAGAAGAAGACGGCGGTAACACTGTCGCGTTCATGGATCCCGCGGCGGTTTTGGGTCTGGTAGATCGTCAAGAAGTGACCCAGTTGGGCATGGAGGTTCGCGATAAGTTATACCGAGTGCGGGATGCATTGGACTGACCTTGGTCGTGGCAGGTTCTCAGACCGGATCGAATTCACCCTAGACATTTGCTTCCCTTTCTTGTCGCTCCACTCCCGCGCTGATACGCAGATAGATGCCCAGACCGATGACCACTAACACACCACTTACCAATAGCAAAATCGGGTAGAGCAGGGTCTGCACATCGGTTTTTCCTGCCTCGAAAATGAAGACCAGCGCTTCAAGACATACCGCGATGGCGATGATGGTCATGAATTTGCTGAGGCTGCGTTTGGTGTCTTCCAGATTGCGCGCCAGGGATTTTTCCCGAAGGATTTCTTCCTCTATGAGATATTTGGATACATCGAACAAGGCCAAAGAGATGACTGCGACGCCGATGGCGGTCAGCAATTTCTCCATGACCTGAACGTTGCCGCTGATCGACAGCCACACTTCCCATAGCGCGTAGCCGATTAGCATCAGCGCTATCAGTAACAAGGTAGCCGTCACGGTTAGATAGAGGAATTTGGAGACGCCGCGCATAATTCGCAGGTAATCATTGCTTTTGGGTTCTCCCATGGGATGTGCTCCTTTCTCCGTGCCGATATTGCGCGTGTCTTTTGTTGGAAGTGTTGGGCCGGAAAAAGTTCAGTGACGATCTCCGCGGTATTCCACGGTGCGTCGATCGTCGCGGGACGATAGGCGTTGTCAGTAGCGGAAAGAGGGCATAACCTATTCCTTATGTAGAACGCATCATCTCTGTCGAAATTACTAACTATAAAGGAGCTTGCTTTGAAAGGTGCCTCTCCGTCGTGTTCCGTGGATCCAAAATCCGCGCGATTATGGCGCGCAGTAATTCCCGGCGTTGCCGTGTTGGTGTTTGCGGGGGCAATGAGCGGATGCAAATGGCCGTGGGCGGATCAAGGGCCGTCGTCTTCCATATTGTTGTCCGGCAGCATCGAGGCGCGGGAGACGGATTTGGCCTTTCAGGTGCCGGGGCGCATCGCCCATTTGGCCGTCGACGAGGGTGACAGGGTCGCCGCAGGACAAAAAGTGGCGAGTCTCGATCCTCGCGATTATGAATTGGCCTTGGCGCGCGCCCAAGCCGATGCCGAGGTGAGCAAGGCCTCCTTGGCGGTGCTGGAGGCGGGGACGCGGCAGCAGGAGTTGCGGGTCGCCGCCGCGGCGGTGGCGCAGGCGGAGGCGCAACTGAAGTTCGCCCGGGCGGAGACGCGGCGCATCGCGCAATTGATGCCCAAGCAACTTGCCGCTCAAGATCAAATGGACCGCGCCCAATTGCAGGAAGATGTAGCGCAAGCAACCCTGACCCAGACGCAACAACAGCTGGCTTTACTGAAAGAAGGAACGCGCATAGAGGAAATCGCGCGGGCGCGCGCCGATTACCGGGCGAAGCAACAGGCCGTGGCGATAGCGCAGCAGCAGTTGAGCTATGTCAATCTGGCTAGCCCCGCTGCCGGCGACATCTCGGTGCGGTTAACGGAGAACGGCGAGGTAGTCGCCCCCGGGCAAGCGGTAATGCGGGTCGCGGCGATGAATACTCCCTGGGTGAGGGCGTACATCAGCGAAATGGATTTGCCGCGGGTACGCCTCGGGCAGGCGGCGGAGGTGCGGGTGGACGGTCTGCCCGGCAAGGTGTTTAAGGGGCGGGTAGCGTTCATCTCGCCCGAGGCGGAGTTTACTCCCAAGACCGTGGAGACCCGTGAGTTGCGAGTCGACCTGGTGTATCGCATTAAGGTGGAAGTGGACAATCCCGACGGCGCGCTCAAGATCGGCATGCCCGCCGATGTGACGATAACATCTGCAGCGTCATGAGCGAGATAGTATTCTCGGTACGTAATCTGCAATTTGCCTACGATGGCGAGCCGGTGTTGCGGGGCATCAATCTTACCGTCGCCGCGGGGGAGATCATGGGCTTGGTGGGCGCCGACGGCGCGGGAAAAACCACCCTGCTGCGAATCGCCGTCGGCCAACTGCAGGCAAACTCCGGCAATATTACATTGTTGGGCGAGGATCCGTCCGATCCCGCCCTGCGTAACGACATAGCCTATATGCCCCAGGGCTTCGGGCTGTATCAGGATTTGTCCGTGGCGGAGAACCTGTTTTTCTTCGCCGACCTCCACGGTTTGTCGCGTGGAAAGGCGGGTAAGCGCATCGCCGATCTGTTGATGCGCACCGGTCTCGCGGGTTTCGAGGCGCGCCGCGCCGGGCAGTTGTCCGGCGGTATGATGCAGAAGCTGGCTTTGTCCTGCGCCTTGGTGAGTGCGCCGCGCATGATGTTTCTTGATGAACCCACCACCGGCGTCGATCCCGTGTCACGGCGCGCCTTTTGGCAATTACTGGACGGGGTGCGTAGTGAAGGCGTAGCGATATTCTATGCCACCGCCAATATGGACGAGGCGGAACGCTGCGACCGCGTCGCCTTGCTGCAGGACGGCCGCTTGTCGCGGCAAGGCACGCCCCTGGCGCTGGCCGATCCCGGGGCCATGCAACTGGTCGCCGTCTCCGGGCCCGCGGTGCGCGATTATCGCATGAGATTGAGAGATTTTCCCGGTGTGCGTCTGGTGTTTGCCGTGGGGCCTCGACTCCGTATTTGGTTGGAGGGCGGTGCCGATCTTCAAATCTTTACGCAGGCCGTGGCCGGATTGTCGGCCGGCCTGAAAGTCGAGGTGGCGCACCCTTCGTTGCACGATACCGCATTGCGCGATCTGGCCTTAAGGGAAACCGCGCATGGCGAGCATGCCGGCTGAATCTTACGGGGATTCGGCCGACGAGGCGGTGATAACGGCGCAGGGCTTGACGCGCCGGTTCGGCGATTTCACGGCGGTGGACGCCATCGACGTGCGGGTCGCGAAGGGTGAGGTGTTCGGTCTTTTGGGAGCCAATGGCGCGGGCAAGACCACCGCCATTCGTATGTTGTGCGGCACTTTGCCGCCCAGTGCGGGCGGTATCCATGTTGCGGGCATCGACATGGTGCGCCACGCGCGGCGCGCGCGCGGCCGCATCGGTTACGTGGCGCAACGCTTCGCCTTGTATGGCGATCTCACGGTGGCGGAAAACCTGGAATTGCAAGCGGGCCTCTACGGACTGCGCGGGGGACAACGCCGGGAACGCCTGCATTGGGCGCTGACCCATCTCAACCTGGAAAAACAGGCTGCCGTTCGCGCCGAAACCCTGCCGCTGGGTTTCAAGCGGCGCTTGGCGCTGGCCGCGGCCTTGTTGCACGAACCGAAGGTGTTGTTTCTCGATGAGCCCACCTCGGGGGTGGATCCGTTGGTGCGGCAGTATTTTTGGGAATTGATTTACGGCTTGGCGGAGAGCGGCATCGGCATACTGGTGACCACCCACTACATGGACGAGGCCATTTTCTGCGATCGTCTGGCCTTGATGCACGGCGGGCGCATCGTCGAGCGGGGGACTCCCATGGAATTACTGCGGCGGCCCTTGGCGACGGCGATGTTAGAACTTTATTCCGAGCGGTGCGACCACTGCGCGCAGATGTTGCATGGCTGGAAAGAAATTCGCGAGATCATTCCCCACGCCGGCCGTTTATTGCTGCGGCTCAATCCCGGTGTCGATCCCCAGGCGGTGATGGACAAGATCCGCGATGCGGCGGCGCGGCAGGGCGCCACCGTAAGCAAACTTCAAGCGGCGACGCCCGAACTGGAAGACGTGTTCGTGGCGGTGCTGGAAGAGGCCGCGGCCGGGGGTCCGCCATGAAGTTGCAGCATGTGCGCGCCATGGCGCGCAAGGAATGGTGGCACTTGCTGCGTGACCCGCGCAGCCTGGCCTTTATTCTGCTCATGCCGTTGATGCTGCTGTTCCTGTTCGGCTATGCGGTACGGCTCGATATCAGCGAAGCACCGATCGGCGTGCTGCAGGAATCGCGCGACACCCAGTCAGACGCCATCATCGCCCGCTTCGATGCCAGCAGTGCCTTTAGGGTCGCGGCGTATTTTCATGATCGCCCAGCTATGCGCGCCGCCCTGCAGTCGGGACGGATCTGGGCGGGTTTAGTGGTGCCGTATGACTATGCCAAAAAATTGCAACGTCATGACGCTGCTTTGCAACTGTTACTCGACGGCGTGGATGCCAATACCGCGCGGCTGGTGCGCAATTATGCGACCGCCCTGGTTAATGACTATGCCTTGTCGCTGAGCGGGCGCACGCCGCCGATTCGCATCGAAGACCGCAGCTGGTTCAATGAAGCCAATGAAAGCCGTCTCGCCATTGTGCCGGGAGTGATTGCCATCGTCATGGCGGTGATCGGCGCGCTGATGACCTCTTTGACCATCGCCCGCGAGGTGGAATACGGTAATCTGATCATGCTGCGCACCACCCCGCTCACCCGCGGCGAGTTTCTGCTCGGCAAGCTGTTTCCCTATCTGTTAATCGGCATGGCCGACTTGCTGTTGGCGGTAGGGGCGGCGGTGTACGTATTCGATGTTCCCTTGCGCGGTTCCCTCGCCGCATTGAGCCTGGTATCGGCCTTGTTTGTGCTGGTGGTAATGCTGCAGGGAGCGCTGATCTCCATGATCGCCGGCAACCAGATGCTGGCGAGTCAGATGTCCCTGATAAGCACCTTCCTGCCGGCCTTTTTGTTGTCAGGCTTTATCTTCGCCATCGACAACATGCCGTTGGCATTACAGTACCTCACCTACATCGTGCCGGCCCGTTATTACGTGGCGCTTTCCAGGCTGATATTCCTCAAGGGTGTTTCGCCGCTATTGGTGTGGACGGAGGTCGCAGCCCTGCTGGCGATGTCGCTGTTGTTGGCGCGTGTGACTTTTATGCGGGCGCGGCGCCTGGGGCTTTTGCCGTGATCGGCAGCCTGATTCGCTTGCGGGCGCTGTTGACCAAGGAGTTTCTGCAATTGCTGCGCGATCCGCGCATGCGCTTCTTCGTGGTGGTGCCGCCGATCATCCAGTTGATGGCACTCGGCTATGCCGCCAGTTTCGACGTGCGCCAGGCGCAGGTTGGGGTGGTGGATTATGCCCATACCCAGCAGAGCCGTGAACTGCTGGCCGCCGTCACCGCCGGCGGGCATTTTCAATTGCACTTCTTCCCCGGCATGGCCGCGGCCGCGGATGCGGTGGATCGCAACCAGGTGCGGGCCGTGGTGCATTTCACCGCCGATTTCGCGCGGCATCCGGTGGTACAGTTGATCGCCGACGGCTCCGATTCCAACAGTGCCCAGATTATCGTCGGGCAATTGAGTCAGATTATTCTCCAGAGCGTGCAGCGGCAGTCCGCCCATCCTATGCCGGTGCAATTGCAGGAACGCGCCTGGTATAACCCCAATCTGGATGACCGCGATTATTTCGTGCCGGGCATTATCGCCACCGTGGTGCTGGTGGCCACCATGATCCTCGCCGCCATGACCGTGGTGCGCGAGCGGGAGATGGGCACCCTGGAACGGCTGATGGTGACGCCGTTGGCGCGCCTGGAATTCCTGATCGGTAAGATGATCCCGGTGGCCTGCATCGGCCTGTTCGACGCGATGCTGGTGACGGCACTGGCCGTGGCGTGGTTCAAGATACCGTTTCGCGGCGAGTTGCCGGCCTTGTTGCTCGGCAGCGTGTTATATCTTATGAGCACCTTGGGCTTGGGGCTGTTGATCTCCAGCTACGCCAGTACTCAGCAGCAGGCGATGCTGCTGGGTTTCTTCGTCATCATGCCCGCCATTATCCTCTCCGGCTTCGCTTTTCCCATCAGTAATATGCCCGAGAGCGTGCAATGGCTCACCTATATCGATCCCCTGCGCTATTTCCTGGTGATCATTCGCGATCTGTTTTTAAAGGGGAGCGGAGTGTTCGATCATCTCTTCGAGTACGGCATGATGATGTTGCTGGGAACGGCGGCGCTAATCCTGAGCATGGTGCGCATACGTTGATGATGGCGGTTATCCATATATAGACGCTTGCAAGGAGCGGCCGAAACGACGGGACGCCCACCGCACCGGTGGGAGACGCCGAATTTGGAATAGGCGTTGCGCGTTAATGAACGATGGTCGAACGCCGGCGCGTGCGAGGGATTAGGCGCGCCCGAGGGCGGCGAGGAGCCCCTGCAACAAGGCCAGCGGCGACGGCGGGCAGCCGCGTATCGTGGCGTCTACGGGGATGACGTTGGCCACCGCGCCAAGACTGGCATAGGACACGCCGAACTCGCCGCCGCAGGCCCCGCAATCGCCGACGGCGATCACCAGCTTGGGGTCGGGCGTGGCGTCGTAAGTACGGCGCAGCGCCGCTGCCATGTGGCGCGAAACGGGGCCGGTCACCAACAGCAGGTCGGCATGGCGCGGCGAGGAGACGAAGTGTACGCCGAAGCGCTCCACCGCATAGTACGGGTTGTTGAGGGCGTGGATTTCCAGTTCGCAACCGTTGCAGGAGCCGGCGTCTACCTGGCGAATGGCGATACTGCCGTGGAATTGTTTGACGGCGATCGCCTGGATGCGCTCGCCGATCTCTCCCAGTACCGGTTCCACCGGCGGCGGTACGGGTTCGGTAACGATGCCGATGCGGCGGATCTTGTCGAGGATTCTGTACATGGCGGCTAATGATGTCGCTTACAAGTCATGCCCCGAATACGAGGCATTCACCGATTTATTGCACACCGGAAACTCCGGCACGATATTGTCGCGTATCAGTTGTTCCAAGGCCGGCCAGATAAACCAACTGGGGTCGCGGGGAAAGAAACGGGCGATGCGCCCCGCGCCGTCGAAGCGGACATAAGTCATGATTTCGCCGCGCCACGCCTCCACAAAACCGATACCCTCCGCCTCCCCGGCCGGCGCTTGCCACCGGGTTTGCGCTTCGCCGTCGGGCAGTTGATCCAGGAGGCGATCCAGTAACTCTAACGTAATGTCGAGTTCATCGATCCGCACTTGCAGGCGTGCCGCCACATCTCCGCGCTCGCCGAGTGCGGCCTTCACGGCAAATTGATCATAGGGGGCGTAGCGGTGTGCGCGGCGTACGTCGTGATCCACGCCGCTGGCCCGGCCGACATAGCCGAGGCACCCCAGGCGCTCGGCGCTCTCCTTAGATAGCATACCGGTACCCTGCAAGCGATCCTGCAACGAGCCGTTATCCGCCAGCAACGGCAGTGATTCCCGCAGTTCATCCCGCAGTGCTTGGTGCTGGCGATACAGCGCGGTGACGGAGCCCGCCGTCAAATCCACGGCCACTCCGCCGGGGACGAGACAATCCATGAGCAGGCGATGGCCGAAGTGCTCGGCATTGCCGCGCAGCCACTGCTCGCGCAGGCGCATGAATTGATAAAACGCAAAACTGAAACCCACATCATTGCAAATGGCCGCGATGTCGCCGAGATGGTTGGCGATGCGTTCCCGCTCCGCCAGCAGGGCGCGCAAACGCAAGGCACGCGGCGGCGGCGCGATGTGCGCCGCCCGTTCCATGGCCATGCACGCCGCCCAGGCATGTCCAACCGTACAATCGCCGGAGACGCGCGCGGCGAGGCGCTGCAAAGCGGCGGCATCCCGGCCTACCGCGATCTTTTCGATACCTTTGTGCGCGTAACCCAGTCTTTCCTCCAGGTGCAAAATAGTTTCACCCGCGGCCTGGAAGCGGAAATGTCCCGGTTCGATAATGCCGGCATGTACCGGACCGACAGGAATTTCATGTACGCCATCGCCCTGCGCTTGGAGAAAAGGGTAATCGACGTCCGGCGGTGTTTCATTGGTACCCTGTCCGGCGAGTGGGAAATCCGCGGCCAGGGGCGTCTCGTTTTCCGACCAGGCGTGATGGCGGGTCCAGCGGCGTAGATCGGGATGATCGATCCAGTTGATTCCCCACAGGTCGCGGGCATGGCGCTCCATACGTTCCGCCGCCGGATAATAAGGCGCATGCGAGGCCAGGTTGGCGGCGGGCAGGGTGGTGCGCACTATCAAGTAATCGCCGTCGCGGGTCAGACAAGTGTTCATATAGCGCAGGCCATCGCGCTCGTCGGCCCACACCCCCGCCCAGCGCAGGCCGGTCCGCGCGGCCACTTGTCCGAGTCGACCCCATTCGGCGGAAGTCACTTCCTGCAAGCAGGCCGGCGCGAGGCCGCGGCGATCCTCGTTCACCACCCGCACACCGGCAGCGGCGAGTTTGTTCAGAAATCCGGGCAGCCAATTGAACGTAGCGGCGGGCAGGGTCATATCACAACACCCGTTGGCCGGTGATCAGCCAGGTGGCTTGATCGAACCAGTGGGTTAGCGCCGGCGGGATGGCAATACCCATCCACAGCACCAGCAGGAGATGCACGCCTATGGGCAGGGTACTCACCGCGATGGGTTGCTGTCCTTCCGGCGCCTCGCCGTACACCATGGGATGCAGGTGGCGGAACAGACCGGCGAAGGCCACTACCAGTCCCACCAGCAGGGCGACGGTGAGCCAGGGTTGCTGTTGCATGGTGGCGGTAAGCAGTAAAAATTCGCTGACGAATACGCCGAAGGGCGGAAAGCCGGCGATGGCGACGGTGCCCAGCAATAACGACCAGCCTACGGCCGGCTGGGTGCGGATCAAGCCGCGGATCCTTTCGATACTCTGCGTACCGGCGATCTGCGCCGCGTGGCCGGTGGCCACGAACAGGGCGGATTTGGTAAGAGAGTGTACGGTCATGTGCAGCAGGGCACCGAAGGTGGCCAGCGCGCCGCCCAGGCCGAAGGCGAAGGTCATGAGTCCCATGTGTTCGATGGAGGAGTAACTGAACATGCGTTTGATGTCGCGCTGGCGGTGGATGAACAATCCCGCCACCAGAAACGAAATCAGCCCGAAACCCATCATAATATGCCCGGCCAGCCCGGAGGTTTGACTGGGATCCACCAGCATCTTGATGCGCACCACGGCATAGAGCGCCACGTTCAACAATAGGCCGGACAATACCGCCGACATGGGCGTGGGGCCTTCGGAATGGGCGTCGGGCAGCCAGTTGTGCAGCGGTACCAGACCGATCTTGGTGCCGTAGCCCACCATGATAAACACGAAGGCCAACAGCATCACGGTGGGGTCGAGTCGCGAGGCCATGCCATACAGTTCGTTCCATAACAGGGCATCCTGGCCGTCGGGCAACACTAGATGACCCGCGAAAAACAGCAGCACCGTGCCGAACAGCGCCTGGGCGATACCGACCCCGCACAGGATAAAATATTTCCAGCCGGCCTCCACCGCCTCCGGGGTGCGGTACAGACTCACCAATAACACGGTGCTCAAAGTCGCGAACTCCATGGCGACCCACAGCACGCCCAGGTTATTGGTGGACAAGGCCAGCAGCATGGCAAACAGGAAACCCTGGTACATACTGTGGTAGAGACGCATGGCCCGCGGCTTCAGTTTGCCCTTTGCATATTCGTGGGCCATGTACGGCCGGGAGAATAACGCCGTGGTGAAACCGACGAAGGCGGTGAGCGTTAGCAGATAGACGTTAAAGGCATCAACGTAGAACATCCTCCCCGCGCTGAGCAGCGGACCCGCGGCAAACACCTGCAACGCCAGACCCAGACCGGCGGCACAGGTCACGGCGCTGACCGCTACGTTGGCGAGTCCGGCCTGGACGCGGTGGCCATAGAAGGCCAACAGTATTCCGCCGACGGCGGGCGCGGCAAGCAACAGCATCAGCGCCGTCATTTCTCGTCCTCGGAGAGGCGGTTGAGGCGGTCCACGTCCAAGGAGTCGATGGAGCTGCGGATATGAAAGAAGAACACCCCGAACAACACCGCCGCCACCAGCACATCGAAGGCGATGCCCAGCTCCACTACCATAGGCATGCCGTAGGTCGCCGCCACCGCGGTGAAGAACAGGCCGTTTTCCATGGTCATGAAGCCGATAACCTGGGTGACGGCCTTGCGCCGGCTGATCATGATCAGCATGCCCAGCAACACCACGGCGAGACCTACGGCGATGGTATTGCGCGTCAACTGCGTAGCGAGGGCCTCCACCGGCAGCACGATGTAATAGCTGAACACCACCAGCGCCGCGGCGATCAGCAGAACGACGGCGGTATTCATGACCGGCTCCACGTCGCGCACGATATTGAGCCGGACCATCAGGCGCCGCAGCAGCCAGGGGATGAAGAAGGCTTTCAGCGTCAGGGTAAGCACGGCCGAAAAATACAAATGTCCTTGCTCGGAGATGACGGCGACCAATGCGGTAGTAAGCGCCACCAGCAGTCCCTGCCAGGCGAATACCTGGATCAGCGTAAACATGTTGCGCTGCGCCAGCATGGCGAAGGCGGTGAATAACACCAGCGCCGCCAGCATCAATACCGCCTGTTGATGAATGCTCAGTTGATTGAGGATCATGGCTTAGGCCACTTCCAGGATGACATGGCTGAGCAGGCCCAGCAGACTCAGCAAAAAGGCCAAATTGAGATATTCCGGTACGCGGAACAGGCGCAGCTTGGCCAATATCGATTCCGCCGTCACCAGCAGGGCGGCGAGGATGATGAGTTTGAGCAGCAGTGCCCCCGCAGCGACGGCAAGCGCCGCTGCATTGAGATCCAGCGCGATGCCCCAAGGCAGAAACAGATCGACGATCAACACGGCAAAGATCATGAATTTGATCTGGGCCGCCCATTCCAACAGCGCCAGGTGACGGCCGCTGTATTCCAGCACCATGGCCTCGTGGAGCATGGTCAATTCCAAATGCGTGGCGGGGTTGTCCACCGGGATACGACCGGTCTCCGCCACCGCCACCAGCATCAGACCCAACAGCGCGAAGGTGAACGACGGCCGCAGAATCAATCCTTGCTCCAGAATGTTACCCATGGCCGTCGCGAGATTGGTGCCGGCGGCGGTCATGGTCAGAGTGAAGATGGCCATGAGCATGGCGGGTTCGGTGAGGGCGCTGACGGTCATTTCCCGCGACGCCCCCATGCCGCCAAAGGCGGTGCCGATATCCATGGCGGCCAAGGCGGTGAATACCCGCGCCAAGGCCAATAGTCCCACCAATACGATGATGTCGCCGAGCTGAGCGCCGGGGGTGGTCAGGGAAAGCAAGGGAACCAAGGCCGTGGCGGTGATCGTGGCGCCGAACACCACATACGGCGTGATACGGAACAGCCACGAGGCGTTTTCCGCCAGCACCGGCTGTTTGCGGAACAGACGGGCCAGGTCGCGGTAAGGTTGAGTTAGCGGCGGCGAGTTGCGATTTTGCAGCAGGCACTTGAGTCGCTTCACTACGCCCAGCAGCAGCGGCGCCGCCGCGACAAAGACGCCGGCTTGCAATGCTGCCCACACCGCCAGCGCGCCGTTCATGAGATTACCCACAGTAAGATCAACAAAGTGACGAATGAATACGTCAGGTAGATGCGCACATTGCCGCTTTGCAGCAGACCCACGACGCGGGTGGTGCGTTGCAGGGCTTGAGCGATGGGTTCATAGAGCCAGTTCCAAAATCGGTCATGAATCTGCAGGAGGTAACGCAGCGTCGCCGGCTGTTGCGCCACGCTTTTCGGCGGCGTTTCCTCGACGATTTCTTTCAGTTTCCATGCCGGACTGAAGATGCGCCGCAGGGGCATGGCGAAGGAATGCGCGGTGTATTGCATGCGGACGGTCAAGGGTCCGAAACCGCAATCCCAGGGCGCGCTGCGCCGCGGCGCGCTCATATTGCCGTGCAGGCGCAACAGTATGCGTGCGGCGAGCGCCGCCAACAGCAGCATGGCAATGATAAACGGCGCGGCATAAGCCGCGGTGGCGGCGGATACCGGCGCCAACACCAGCCACGAGCCGGCGGATTGCGCGGGTAAGACGATACCCACCAGCATCTGGTTGATGGGTTGCAAGGCATCGATTGCCAGCGGCGACAATAAACCCAACAGCAGACACAGGCCCGCCAGCCAGGCTTGAGCGCCGCGCATCCCCCAGCCCACTTCCCGGGCATGATTGATATGGCGGCTGCGTCCCCGCCCCAGAAAGGCGATGCCGTAGACCTTGACGAAGGCGCCGGCCCCGAGGGCAGCGGTGAGGGCCAGCATCGCCGCCGCCACCGGGATGACGATGCGTAACACCCCGCTCTCGATGACCGGTGTTTGCAAGGCGGCTTGGAAGGTTAGCCACTCCGAGGCGAAACCGTTGAAGGGCGGCAGGGCAGCGATACTTAGGCAGCCGATCAAAAACAAGGCGGCGGTGTGGGGCATGCGCCGGATCAGGCCGCCCATGTGATCGAGATCGGTCTCGTGGGCGGCATGCACCACCGCGCCGGCGCCGAGGAACAACAGGCTCTTGAACATGGCGTGATTGAGGCAATGAAAGAGAGCGGCGCTGAGAGCGATCACGCCGGGGATGAGGTGGCCGGTGGCGAAAAAGATCATGGCCAGGCCCAGACCGAGAAAGATGATGCCGATGTTCTCGATGGAGGAATAGGCCAACAGCCGCTTGAGATCGTTTTGCATCATGGCGTACAGCACGCCGAACAGAGCGGTGATACTGCCGATCAGCAGCGCGGCCACGCCCCACTGCCAGTGAATCTCGCCGATGAGATCGAATACCACGCGAATGAAACCGTACACCGCGATCTTGAGCATCACACCGCTCATCAGCGCCGAAATGTGCGAAGGCGCCGCGGGATGGGCCTCGGGCAGCCACGCGTGGCCCGGCACCAGACCGGCCTTGATGCCGAAGCCGAACAAGGCCAGGGCGAAGGCGATGGTCGCCCAATTGCCGGAGAGCGATGCCGCGCGCAGCGCGGTGAAAGTGAAATCACCGCCGGCATGGGCGAGGATGCCGAAGGCCAGCAGAATCGCCACCGCGCCCAGATGCGCCATCAACAGATAGAGGAAGGCGGCGCGGCGATTGGCGGCATGCTGATGCTGATAGGCCACCAGGAAATAGCTGGAGATCGACATCAACTCCCATGCCACCAAAAAGGCGAAGGCGTCGTCGGCGAGCACCACCAGTTCCATGCCCGCGATGAACAGCCCGGTGAAACTGCCCAGTACCGCCAGGGATTGGGAGCCGTGAGTGAACTCGCGAACGTAACCCGGTCCATAGGCGGCGACCGCCAGGGTAACCGCGCCGATGATGACCAGAAACCAGCCGGACAGGGGATCGAGGCGCAGGTGCCAGTTAAGCCACGGCAACCCGATGATCAGGGTCTGGGTGCTTACGGTGGACGCGATAAGGGGCAGGAGGCCGGCGATAAGCGCGCCCAGACCCGAGATGCCCAACAGTAGAAACGTTCCGAATTGAAAGAGGCGCGGCCGCGTGTTGCCGGCAAGCGAGATCAAACTTGATAACAACGCGGCAAGTACGGCACCGTCGGCAATCAATAAGGAAAAGCTTGCCACGCCGGTATTGACTGCCTCCTGCAAAGTTAGGTGCGAGGAAAAAAACGTTGCTTCGAACCAACGCCCGGTGAGGACACCTACATTAGCCCCGTTCTCCTCGGTTGGGTCCTAATGCATTTTCCCTACGTTATAGCAGGTATATCCTTGGCGTCAAGGAAAGTGATTTTTAGGAGTTTTGCGGTACGAGAATGTCTTTCACGCAGGAACAGTAGTTTTCTCAGCGAGGTTGACCGCGTGAATTTAAGATGTAGTAGTTCAGACTTGATCTGGTAGTCAATGTCAGGTTGCGTTTCTTTGAACGCCTCAATCGACCCATTTCGGCCATTTACCGAGAATTATTGAACATCTGCCATTTGTAACATCGACGCGTGATCCATTCTGTACATGAAGCGTTAAACGGATCTGAATAGATATCTCGCTTGGCGTCAAAATCCATTCAAAAACTCCAATATTTTCTTAATGTCACCTCCATCGCCAAGCTGCCGATAATAAATAGAGGTCAGTATTTGGAGATATCGACATCCCAGGCATTCTTCAGTTTATTGCTCTGGCCTCAATAGCAGTAATTAGCGCTCCATTGCGAGACCTAATCTGTTCGGCGCGCAGACGGCATGGTGTTCCTAGAAGTGAAGGTTCAACTCACCAAACCAGCGATATCGCTGCGATGCGGCAAAGTGTACAACAATATAGACTACATCGCATGAATCACCGACAGCCTGAAAATAGCGCACCGGCGCGCAAAGTGGTAGTCCTAGGAACAGGCGTAGTTGCACTCGGCACGATACACACCCACACCCGCGCGGGAATTGAAGTCATACACGTCACGACTAAACCGGATGATATTGCCGCCTTTTCCAGGCACAGCAGAAAAACATTTCTTGCCCCCGCCCCCAGCGGGAATGGGGAAGAACTCGTCAAGTTTCTACTCGAATTACCTACCTATGTTGGCCCCGCCCTACTGGTACCGGTGAACGACCCCCACGTAGAAGCAGTTTCAAGAAATTATGATCTCCTTTCCTCCCGCTACTTGCTGGCCAATCAACCATGGGACATTCTCGGCGGGATTACCGACAAGCGGCGACTATATATCCGCGCCCATGAAATCGGCGTACCTGCACCAGAGGTGCGATTTCCAGAATCCGTCGCAGAACTACTACTCCAGCTTGAGGGCCTGGTATATCCCTGCATCCTTAAGCCCTATCAGACTCCCCGTTTTTTTTCTGTGTACAATCAGAAGGTGCTGGTGGCGCAGGATGCACAGTCCCTGATCCAGCAATTCACTGACGCGCGCAACCACGATCTGGACGTTATGGTGTCGGAGATTATTCCCGGACCGGACACCAATTTATTCATTTATATCTGTCATCTTGATCGCGATGGCGATGTCGCCGCAGAAATGTGCGTACAGAAAATCAGGCAGCATCCGCCCGATTTCGGCGTGGGCTCTGTAATAAAGACAGTACCTATGATCGAAGTATTGCGAGAGCAATCTTTGAAATTATTGCGCAGTTATAACTATAGAGGATTTTCCGCTACCGAATTCAAACTTGATTCAGAAATGAATCGCTACGGCCTAATTGAAATTAATACTCGTCCTGTTCTATACCAACGACTGTTTATTAAAACAGGACTTAATTTTGATGACATTCTCTATAAGGACAAAGTAGAGCATAAAAAAATGCGGGCTCAATCATACGACCCGGAAATCTACTGGATACACAGATTTTCTGAAGTCATGGAATTCCGTCGCAATCAGCGCAGCAAACGGATAAAAGTGAGTGAATTCTTCAATCCCTACCGGCGAGATAAAATTTACGCGGTACCGTGTTTTTATGATCCAATTCCATTTATCGTGACCACCAAGAAAATGATCGTTGGACTGTTCAGACGTCACTTCATCAGGCGTACAATTATAACCTGTCCAGTACCGTCGGATCCAAGATGATAGAAGAGCTTACAAAAATCCACAGACAGAGCAAAGCAGACACTTAATCCTACGGCCCTGAAACGCGGCGCTTGGCCTTATCCGGAAGTCAGCACAGACACGGCGAACCGGTGCTATCGACCCATAGCAGACACTCAACCGATTAACCTACCCCGCATTATTTTAAAAATTTTTTCATCAAATTATTGTATCTCGACTTCTCAATAACAATATAATGTGCCATATCCGTTCAGGAGAATACCCAGATTAGCTGACGTAGATAAGGCCATAACGCGAGGCATTATTAACTTGTATTCGCATTAGGGGAAAAATATAAAGAGTTCTGTTCTTTCGGGGTGCCTAAGAGGGAGGTAAATATGAAACCTGCGATCTATTGGGTCATCGTCGTTGCGGTATGTGCGCTAGGTTTGACCGCCTGTGGTGGTGGTGGCGGCGGCGGTGGCGGTGGCAATGGTAATCCGTCCAGTAACAAAACCGTTATTACCCATCCGCGTTACGGCTTTGTAGCCGATGCCAGCGACAATTCCGTCTCGAGTTATGTCGTGGACGAGACCAGCGGCCGTATTAAGTATATCGGCAAGATCGCAGCGGGGACGAATCCCGAGTCTGTTACCGTCGATCCCTCGGGCCGGCACGCCTATGTGGCGAACTTCGACGGCACGGTCTCGCAGTACACGATCGGCGCGGACGGCAGTCTCACACCTATGATCAGTGCGTTCGTTACGGCGGGGACGCATCCTTTGTCTGTCACTGTCGACCCCTCGGGCCGGTACGCCTACGTGGTGAACAGCGGTGGCAATGTCTCGCAGTACACGATCGGGGCGGACGGTAGTCTCACGCCCATGAGCAGCGCAACCGTCGCGGCGGGATCGGGTCCCCAGTCTATCGCCGTCGATCCTAAAGGCCAGTACGCCTATGTGACGAATTTCAACGACAGCACCATCTCGCAGTACATTATTGGCGCGGACGGCGGTCTCACACCCATGACGGTTGCCCCCGTCGCGGCAGGGGCGAATCCCGGTTCTGTCGCTGTCGATCCCTCGGGCCGGTACGCCTATGTGGCGAACTTCGGCGGCACAGTCTCGCAGTACACCCTCGGCGCGGGCGGCAGTCTGACACCCATGACCAATGCGACCGTCGCAGCGGGATCGGGTCCCCAGTCTATCGCTGTAGACCCCTCGGGACGCTACGCCTATGTGGCCAATACCAGCAGTGACACCGTCTCGCAGTACGCCATCAGCGCGGGCGGCAATCTCTCACCCATGCCCAGTGCGACCGTCGCAGCGGGATCGGGTCCCCGTGCTGTCACTGTCGACCCCTCGGACCGCTATGTCTATGTGGCGAACTTCGGCGGTACCGTCTCGCAATACACCATTGGTGCGGATGGCAGTCTCACGCCTGTCTCGCCCGCCACGCTCCGCGCGCAGAGTCAACCTACATCAATCGCCTTCACCTCGGGCAGCACCCCTGTAAAAGCAGTGCCGAAGTACGTCTATGCGGTGAACAACAGTGACAAAACCGTCTCGCAGTACACCATTGGCACGGATGGCAGTCTCACGCCCACGGTCTTCAGCGTCGCGACGGGGAATGATCCAGTCTCCATCACCATTGACCCCTCGGGAAGGTACGCCTATGTGGCGAACAACGGTGACGACACCATCTCGCAGTACACGATCGGCACGGGCGGCCGCCTCACGGCCATGGCCAGTGTGAACGTCTTGAATGGGGCGATTCCTTTTTCTATCGCCTCTATCGGCGTCGATCCCTTGGGCCGGTACGCCTACGTGCCGAACACCTCCCTTAACATAGTTACCTTATTTCAAACTTACATCGTCACGCAGTACACCATCGGCGCGGATGGCGGTCTCGCGCTCATGACGACTGCACATGTCGACTCCGTAGCACTCGGTGCGGAGTTGAAATCTGAGTCCGTCACCGTCGACCCATCGGGCCGTTACGCCTATGTGGCTAACAGCAGTGACCAGACCGTTTCACAGTACACCATCGGTTCGGACGGCAGTCTCACACCTATGACCAGCGCGACTGTCGGGACGGGGGCGATTCCCCAGTCCATCGCCGTCGACCCATCGGGCCGGTACGCCTATGTGGCTAATAACGTTGAGGACACCGTCTCACAGTACACCATCGGCGCGGATGGCCGCCTCACTCCAATGGCCAGTGCGACCGTCGCAACAGGAGTGGGACCTTACTCCATCACCATCGACCCCTCTGGCCGCCATGCCTATGTGGCCAATTCAAGCAGCGTAACCGTCTCGCAGTACACAATTGGCACGGATGGCCGCCTCACTCCAATGACGGTTGCCACCGTCGCGGCGGGGTTAGTTCCTGAGTCTGTCACCGTCGACCCATCGGGCCGGTACGCCTATGTGGCGAATAACGCTGATGACACCATCTCGCAGTACACCATCGGCGCGGATGGCAGTCTCACGCCCATGGCGGTCGCGACTCTAGCATCTGGGCGCGCCCCTAAATCAATCATTGCTGTAGGCACCTGGCAGTGATCTACCAGGGATATAGCGACAACAGGCGTAGTTTATGCGCGGCCCATCCATTGAAACCGGCAGATCGATGTTACCTTAGAAAGGGACATGACATGATAAAGTCTAATTTGTTCTTCCCACTGTGTTTGTTAGCTGTATTGATTTTCCTTACTCTGCCCGCTCACGCCGCCAATCGTGTTCGCGCGGGACAGTGGGAGGTAACGATCAACCTGATGGGTCATGAGGTAACCAGGTCTAAATGTTTTTCACAAAGTGAAGCAGATGCTCTTAACGGCGATGCAGCATCCATCAAGGCATATGTCGAGCATGAGATTTCACCCGCTGGCTGCCATGTGAAGGACGTCAAAATTTCTGGCGACGTGGTTAGCGTGACCTCGGTATGTAGTGGCAAAACAGATATTGGAAAGACAATCTACCACGGAGATAGTTTTGAGTCTGAAAATACTAATGGTGCCAAATCACATGCAAAGTGGGTTGGGGTGTGCAAATAACTCAGAAGAAGTAGTGGTGAAAGATTAGTGAACAACAGCCGCTTCAACAAGCCAATTATGCAAATCACGATTTTTTAGATGAGTGACCGCTTTTGGCCGAACCCGGGCATAAGAGACCGGACGCCGTCTGTAATATCAAGTCACGACTATTACATTTAAGATGTCCATCGCAGAATTTATTCAATACCCTTTCAAATCTCGCAATAGAATAAATTCTCTATATTTCATCACTGCATGGTTGGTTGTACGCGGTTTAGCGTGGGTTGTTGCTGGAGTCACAATTGATAGAAACAAAACTTGCTAACTTCGCATTTAAGTCCAATACGGTGAGATGATGCATCATTGCGTTTTGCGTTTGTGCTTCGTGCGGCTCAATGCGGTGATGGCCGGCCACTAATCGCGGAACATGAGCGCATCACAGCAATCGGAGGCTTCACTTAAGCATACCCGGCTAGACGCCTAGAGTGGTATTCCACTACTCTGCGAGCTGTGAATCAAAATAGTGCGCTTAGCGGGCATAGGCATCTCGGCAGTGCAATCCAATAAGCATTTAGAAAGCTGGTATCTAAGCCTTTTATGGCGCTAAACGCACCATTTTGATGCAAATCATGCTATATAATGCGCCAACTTCGTTCGCCACACTTGCTCATAGGGGATGTCCATGGAGACTTTGAAATCGGGTAGCGATGTGTTGTTCGTGCTCATGGGGGCGGTGATGGTGTTGGCCATGCATGCCGGATTCGCCTTCCTGGAAGTGGGCACGGTGCGCAAGAAGAACCAGGTCAATGCCCTGGTCAAGATCATCGTGGACTTTGCCATGTCGACCCTCGCCTATTTCTTCATCGGCTATGGCATTGCCTATGGCACTTCTTTTTTCACGGACGCCCATGCCTTGGCGGAGAAAAGCGGCTATGAACTGGTGAAGTTCTTTTTTTTGCTGACCTTCGCCGCCGCCATCCCCGCCATCATTTCCGGCGGTATCGCCGAGCGGGCCAGATTCAATCCGCAGTTGGCCGCGACGGCCTTGCTGGTCGGCTTCGTCTATCCGTTTTTTGAGGGCATCGCCTGGCACGACAACCTCGGCGTGCAGGATTGGCTGAAAGGTCAATTCGGCGCCGCGTTTCACGATTTCGCGGGTTCGGTGGTGGTGCATGCCATGGGCGGTTGGCTGGGGTTGGTGGCGGTGTTGTTATTGGGTGCGCGGCATGGCCGGTATACCAAGGACGGCAGAATGACCGCCCATCCGCCGTCGAATATTCCCTTTTTGGCCTTGGGGGCGTGGATCCTCACCGTGGGTTGGTTTGGATTTAACGTCATGTCGGCGCAGGCCGTGGACGCGGTCAACGGCCTGGTGGCGGTCAACTCGTTGATGGCGATGGTGGGCGGCGTGTTGGCGGCGCTGTTTGCCGGACGCTATGACCCCGGCTTCGTGCACAACGGACCTTTGGCGGGTCTGGTCGCGATCTGCGCCGGTTCCGATGTGATGCATCCCGTGGGGGCCCTGGTGACGGGCTTGGTGGCCGGTGTCTTGTTCGTATGGACCTTCACCCTCACCCAGAATAAATGGAAGATCGACGACGTGTTGGGGGTGTGGCCCTTGCACGGTCTGTGCGGGGTGTGGGGCGGTATCGCCGCGGGGATATTCGGTTCCACGGCCCTGGGCGGCATGGGCGGCGTGAGCTTCATGTCGCAATTGATAGGCACCGGTATGGGAGTGGCAGTCGCCGTGGTGGGCGGCTTGCTGGTATACGGCGGATTAAAGGCCGCGGTCGGTCTGCGGTTGACCCAGGAAGAGGAATACCAGGGCGCCGATTTGAGTATCCATAAGATCGGTTCGGAACCGCCTTAGTCGTTCTCTTTGGTCACTATTCACTCGGCGTACGGGCAGTGTCCATGTGAGAGTTTCCATAAGTGAGTTGGCCATGATGATAACCGCTACGCCGCTGTGATTTATGCAACCGGCTCATCGCGATCCCAGGCGAGTTGCCGGTCCGAGGCCAAGGATTAACGGGCTTGGGCGTGTAACTCAACATTAGGCGTGTAAAGCCGGTAATCATTTTTGCCTTGTTGCTTGGCGCGGTACATGGCGATGTCGGCCAGTCTGAGTAATACTTCGGCGTTCTGTGCGTCGTTAGGCGCGATGCTGATGCCGATGCTGACCCCGATGACGCATTGTTGATCACGGATTTCAAAGGGTGCGGCGAGGGCGTTGATGATTTTTTGCGCCACTAGACATGCGGCTTGCGGGCCGTCGAGTTCATTGAGGGCCACTACGAATTCATCGCCGCCATGGCGGGCGACGGTGTCGCCGGCGCGAACGCAAGTGCCGAGGCGTTGCGCGGCGATTTGTAGAGCATGATCTCCCATGCTATGGCCATAGGCGTCGTTGATAAGCTTAAAGCCGTCCAGATCGCAGAAGAGGATGGCGACCAACTGATTGCGCCTGGACGCCCGCGTCAGGGCTTGGTTGATTCTATCTAATAGCAGGTTACGATTCGGCAGCTTGGTCAGTAGATCGTAGTTGGCGAGATAGAGTAGATGGTCCTCTACTTTCTTCCGCTCGGTAATATCTTGTAGAACCAAAATCAATCCGCCGCAGTGAGTGTGGTCGCAATACAGCGATGATGAAATCGAGACGGGGAGTGGGGCACCATTTTTAACGTTAAATGTGGTTTCTACACCCTGAAGATAGGGGGACTTGATCAGCGAGGCGAACATGGATGTAATCAGGTCTGGATGGGCGATGAAGTTATCGATGTGACGTCCGAGCAGCTCTTTTTCCTGATACTTGAGCAGCGCCAGCGCCGTGGGATTTACCCATGTAATATGGCGGCTGACATCGATGAGAATAAGGGCGTCCGGGACCGATCGCAGCATGTCATTCATCTGCTCTTTCGAGACGGTGATGACGGCGAGATTATCGGCCATCGAATTGAATGCTCGTGCAAGTTGCACGATTTCTTCGCTGCCCGCTTCGGGCGCCCTGACATCGAAACGGCCACGACCTAATTCGGCCGCGGAGGTGACGAGTCGTTGAATGGGAACCGCCAGGGAGCGGGCTATGAGCAGCCCGAGGGTGATGGAGAATATCAGGGTCAGCGCCTCGGATATCAGCAGGATTCGCTGCGCATTATGTATGGTTCTGTCTACGTCGTCATTGTCTTTGGTCAATTCTCTATTGGTGTAAAACAATTGCGCGTCCACCGCGGCTTCGAAGGCATGTTCGCCATTTTCGAGTATGCCGAGCGCCTCGGTAAGCTCGCTGGCGGGGCTTTTTGCCTGAAGCTTCTTTATGACTTCGTCGCTGCTGTGTTTGAGAAATTCAGCCGTGTCACGTGTCGCGGTTAAGTATAATTTCTCATCTTGCGAGATGTGGCTAAGCATGGAATCATAGGTGCTTAGGGAAAGCTCGAGGGGTTTTATCGCCGACTCTCGCAGCTCATTAAGTTCGTTTATCCAGTCATCACTTGTTTGTACCGAGTCTGAATGCGCGCCGTAGTGGAGTAGGGCGAGTCGCGAGGTGCTGTAAACTATCCTCGTCCCGAAATAACGCAAGTTCTCCAATTTAAGCAGCCGCGGCAGGGTTTCTTGGGCGGCATTGCTATAGGCGTCCTTGATGATGAGGATATTTTGAAAGGCGACGAGCCCGATAACCACCGCGCTGATGGCGACGCTCAGGAAGGAAAGCAATAGTTTATTTTGAATCTTCACTATGATGCCTCTGTCTCGCGACATCCATATGCATGTGTCGTGCGCCTGCTAGTTGATCGGCTGCCACTGGGATTCACTGAGTTTAAGACTGGGGAAAGGGCGTATCGCTAAAAACATCATTACTTTCTGCAGCTAAGCTTGCCGGCTCCGGTAAAAATTCAGAGCTCAGCGGTATTTGATCCTAGGGCAGCTCTCTGGCGCCAGTGGGGAAAAAGTAGTACGGTAGGCGGGTTTATATTCTGCGTCGTGAAGTTAATCGCTAATGGCTAAGACCTTATATATCAAGACATTCGGGTGTCAGATGAACGAGTACGATTCCGCCAAGATGGCGGACGTGCTGAGAGCGTCGCACGGGTTGAAGGCGGCGGAGGCCCCGGAAGAGGCCGACGTGTTGTTGCTCAACACCTGTTCCATCCGTGAAAAGGCCGAGGAGAAGGTATTCTCCCTGCTCGGTATGTGGCGCGAGATTAAAGAACGCCGGCCCGGGGTGGTCATCGGCGTAGGCGGCTGCGTGGCCAGCCAGGAGGGCGATAACATTCGCCGCCGCGCACCCTACGTGGATATCGTGTTCGGTCCCCAGACGTTGCATCGCCTGCCGCGGATGCTGGATCAGGTGCGGCGCGAGCGGCGCCCGGCGGTGGACGTCTCCTTTCCCGAAATCGAAAAATTCGATCACCTGCCCGCGCCGCGTGCCGAGGGTCCCTCCGCCTATGTGTCGGTGATGGAAGGTTGCAGCAAGTACTGTACGTTTTGCGTGGTGCCCTACACGCGGGGCGAGGAGGTTAGCCGTCCCTTCGACGACGTGCTGGCGGAGATCGCGATACTGGCGCAACAAGGTATACGCGAAGTGACGTTACTGGGGCAGAACGTCAATGCCTATCGCGGCGCGATGCACGACGGGGTGGAGGCGGACCTGGCGCTGCTGATCAACTATGTGGCGGAGATCGACGGCATCGAGCGTATCCGCTTCACCACTTCCCACCCCGTGGAATTTTCCGACCGCCTCATCCGAGCCTACGCCGAGGTGCCCAAGCTGGTAAGCCATTTGCACTTGCCGGTGCAAAGCGGCGCCGATCGCATATTAATGATGATGAAGCGCGGCCATACCGCGCTGCAATACAAGGCCAAGATCCGCCGTCTGCGGGAAGCCCGTCCCGGCATCAGTCTGTCTTCCGACTTTATCGTCGGATTTCCCGGCGAGAGCACCGCAGATTTTCAGGCCACCATGGACCTGATCGAGGATATCGGCTTCGATAATTCCTTCAGCTTCATCTATAGCCCGCGTCCCGGCACCCCCGCGGCCGCTTTTCCGGACGACATCTCCATGTCGGTCAAGAAACACCGCCTGGCGATCTTGCAGCAGCGCATTCGCGAGATGGCCGAGGCCATCAGCCAGGCCATGGTGGGGACGGTGCAAACCGTGGTGGTGGAAGGCCCCTCCCGCAAGAACCCCCGCGAGCTGTGCGGCCGAACTGAAAACAACCGGGTGGTGAACTTCGCTGGCCTCAGCGGCCTCATCGGGCAATTTGTCACCCTGCGTATTACCGAATCCCTGACGAATTCCCTGCGGGGTGAGGTGGTGCAAGCGATTGACTGTAAAGGCGTTGAGCGCGTTGCCCAGGGATTCTGAGCTCACGCCGCCATTGCATGCGGCGTCGTTTTCGACTATCTTACCATTTAAGTTCCTATTTCTATTCCACATTTGAACGTTAAACCTGCTTTCTACGATTTTACCCTAGAACCCGCCGACAACGAGCGTCTTGCCAACTTGTGTGGACAATTCGACGAACATCTGCGCCAGGTGGAAGGACGTCTGGGTGTGGAAGTAACCAGTCGCGGCAATCGCTTTCGCGTCATCGGCGCTTCCCAGCCGGTGCAGGCGGCGGGACAGGTATTGAAAAACCTTTATTCCGAGACCGCCAAGGTCCATTTAACCCCGGCCCGCGTTCACATAGCGCTGCAGCAGTTGGGGGCCGAGGTTGCCGCCGACGCGGAACATGCGGGCAATAACGCGGCGGCGATCCAGACCCGCCGCGGTTTGATCAGCGGACGAGGGCCCAATCAGCAGCGTTATCTGCAAAATATTCTGAGTTACGATATCAATTTCGGTATAGGGCCGGCGGGGACCGGTAAGACCTATCTGGCCGTAGCCTGTGCCGTGCATGCCCTGGAACAGGAAAAGGTGGGGCGCGTGGTGTTGACGCGGCCGGCGGTGGAGGCCGGGGAACGGCTGGGCTTTCTCCCCGGCGACCTGGCGCAGAAGATCGATCCCTATTTGCGGCCGCTGTACGATGCCTTGTATGAGATGCTGGGTTTCGAACGGGTGGCGAAGCTGGTGGAACGCAATGTGATCGAGATCGCGCCCTTGGCGTACATGCGCGGCCGCACCTTGAACGATGCCTTCATCATCCTCGATGAGGCGCAGAACACTACCGTGGAGCAGATGAAGATGTTTCTGACTCGTATCGGATTCGGCTCCAAGGTGGTGGTCACCGGCGATGTTACCCAGGTGGATCTGCCGCGCGGACGGCAGTCCGGTCTGCGCCACGTGGTGGAGGTGTTGAAGGGGGTGGACGGCATCAGTTTCACCTTCTTTAAGGCAGCGGATGTGGTGCGCCATCCCTTGGTGCAATGTATCGTCACCGCCTACGAGAGTTTTGAAGAAGGCAGCGCGGCATCGGTCAGGGAGCAGGGATCATGACGCTGGTGGTGGATGTTCAATACGCCGTCGAAAGAACGATGGAAGGCGACAATGGACTGCCCGCCCCTCGGGATTTTGAGCGGTGGGCGGCGGCGGCGCTCGCCGGTCGCTGCGCGGCGGGGGAAATGACCATCCGTGTGGTGGGTTTGGCCGAAGGCGCGGCATTGAACGAGACTTACCGCCGGCGCAGCGGGCCGACCAATGTCTTATCTTTTCCCTATGAGAGTACTCCGGAAATGGAACCGCCGCTGCTGGGAGACCTGGTAATCTGCGCGCCGCAAGTGATGCTCGAGGCGCAGCAACAACGTAAAGTGCCGCAGGCTCATTGGGCCCATTTGACGGTACACGGCAGCCTGCATCTATTGGGGTATGATCATGAAGAGGCCAAGGAGGCCGAAATCATGGAACGCCTGGAAATCGCTATCCTGGCCGGATTGGGTTATCCCGATCCTTATGTCGAAGAGCAAGCGATCCGGACCGCCTGTTGAGGCGGAGCGGGAATGATGCCACCCGGCGTCATCGGTATACAAAGGAAAATCATTTAAACGTCATGACGGATGAGCGAACGAATAACAACGGACCTTCGCGTTCCTGGTTGGAGCGATTGAGTTTTGCGTTGATGGGCGAACCCAGGGACCGGGAACAACTGGTGGAACTGCTGCGCGACGCCCAGCAGCGCAATTTACTGGACGCCGATGCGCTGGCCATGATCGAGGGCGTGTTGCAGGTAGCCGAGATGCAGGTGCGCGATATCATGGTACCGCGCGCCCAGATGGCGGTAGTGGAGCGCGACGCGACGCTGGAAAAAATCCTTCCGGTGGTCATCGAGTCGGCCCACTCGCGTTTTCCGGTTATAGATGACAACCGCGCCGAGGTGGCGGGCATCTTGCTCGCCAAGGATTTGCTTGCGTACAGCGGCGCGGACGGCGCGAAGAATTTCAATGTGCGGGACGTCCTGCGTCCGGCGGCTTTTATCCCGGAGAGCAAACGCCTCAATGTGCTGTTGAAGGAGTTTCGCGCCAGCCGCAATCACATGGCCATCGTAGTGGACGAGTACGGGAGCGTCGCGGGTCTGGTGACTATCGAGGATGTCTTGGAGCAGATCGTGGGAGAGATCGTAGACGAGCACGACATCGAGGAAGATGCTTATATAAAAAAACACAACGACAATGTCTACGCGGTCAAGGCCCTGACGCCTATCGAGGAATTCAATCATTATTTTTATTCGAATTTCAGCGACGAAGAATTCGATACCATCGGCGGTCTGGTGATACATCGTTTCGGCCGTCTGCCGCGGCGCGGCGAGGTGATCAGCATCGACCGCTTTCGCTTCAAAGTGCTGAATGCCGATAGCCGCCGCATCCATCTCTTGCAGGTGACGGAACGGCGCAGTACCGCGGTCCAGGAAAAAACCGCCGTGGCTGGGGAACAGTAACGCACGTTCGCGGCGGTCTTTAGTTATCGCGCCCACCTTTCATGGCCCATTCATTCTCCGCCGTCGATTTACCGCGCCCTTCATCCCCTGAAGCACCGCGATGGATGGCCGTGCTGGGTGAAGGATGGCGCGGCGATGTGCTGGCGCTGATTTCCGGCGCGATTCTTCCTTTCGCCTTTGCCCCTTTCGATGCTTTCCCCTTGGCGGTAATCGCGCCGGCCTTGTTGTTCCTGCTATGGCTGGGACTGACGCCGCGGCGCGCCTTCCGCCGCGGCTATGGGTTTGGCCTGGGCATGTTCGGCGTCGGCGTCAACTGGGTCTTCGTGAGCATGTACGAATTCGGCGGGGTGAGCATGCCCCTGTCGTTGTTTCTCACCAGCGTGTTCGTCTTGTTCCTGGCCTTGTTTCCCGCACTGCTCGGTTATTGCTTGATGCGGCTTGCAAATCGCATCCGCTCCGCGCCCGGCTTGATCTTGATACTGCTCTTTCCGGCGGGGTGGGTATTGTGCGAATGGATACGCGGCTGGTTTCTGACCGGGTTTCCCTGGTTGAACCTGGGATACAGTCAAGTGGACTCGCCCCTCGCCGGCCTGGCGCCGCTGATCGGTGTTTACGGAGTATCGTTGGCCGTGGCGGTGACGGCGGGGTGCTTAGCGACGCTTGCCGTCGCGCGCCATCGCCGCAAGCGCACCGCGTTGGCGGTGGCGCTGCTCGCTTTGTGGGGCGCCGCCGCGTTGTTGAATACCTTGTATTGGACGCGGCCGGCGGGTGCACCGCTCCGCGTTACCTTGTTGCAAGGCGATATCCCACAGGATCTGAAATGGCTGCATGAACTGCGCCAGCCCACCCTGGATCTCTATACAAAATTGACCGAGGAACATTGGGACAGCCGGTTGGTTGTCTGGCCGGAAAGCGCCTTGCCGGATATGTATCACGAGGCCAAAGATTTCATCGACAACTTGGCGGAGAAGGCCAGGGCCCATAATACCGATTTATTGATCGGCCTCTTGTACGATGATCTGGCCACGGGACGTTATTACAACAGTATGGTCGGCTTGGGCCGGAGCCGCCAGTTCTATCACAAACATCATCTCGTTCCCTTCACCGAATATCTACCCATGCAAAGCGTACTGGGCGGGATAGTGGACTTCATGCAGGTGCCCATGTCGGACTTCAGTAAAGGTCCGGCGTGGCAGCCGCCTTTGGCGGTCGCGGGGCAGAAGGCGGGCATCTCGATTTGCTACGAGGACGCCTTCGGCGAAGAGGTGATCCGCGCCCTGCCGGAGGCGACTTTTTTGGTGAATGTCAGTAACGATGCCTGGTTCGGTCATTCCATCGCGCCGCAACAACACCTGCAAATCGCCCAGATGCGCGCCTTGGAAACGGGGCGCCCCCTGTTGCGGGCCACCAATACCGGCATGACGGCCATCATCGATGCCCGTGGTAGGCTGCAGGCCGTGGCGCCGCAATTCACGGTGGCTGCCTTGACGGGGGAGATTCAGCCCATGCAGGGCATGACGCCGTATGCTCGTTTCGGCAACTATCCTACAGTGATCTTGGCGATCGTGTTATTGCTCGCGGGTGGATGGCTATTGAGGCGGAAGCGACATGATTCCCTACACCGCGGCTTATGAGTGCGGCCGACGGTAGCGGACAAACACCGTTTGCTTGCAGCGCGGGCAGGGCGGAATGTGGCCGGTGGCGTGAAAGTGCAGTATCTCGCCGCACGCGGTGCATTGCAGGGTTCCTATGGTGGTGACTTCGCCAGTGTGATACTGGGAGGCGCGCTGCGCCCGCTGCGCCAGTTCCAAAAAGGCCAGTTTGCTTTGATCCGCCGCCGCGGTGAATGCCTCCCACAGCCGATCTTCCACCAATTCGATGTCGAATTGCAGCCAGGCGCTCAGCTCCTTACCGGTGTCCGCCAGGTATTCGCCGGCGTCTTCCAGGTCGCGCCGCAGGTAATTGCCGATCCGCTCCGCCTCTTCGCGGCTGAGTTCGCCCATTTCCACCGCCTTGTCTTTGGCCAGATCGACACTGTGTTGCAGGGCGGCCAGTGTTTTCTTCTCGGCTTTTTGTGACAGGTCTTTTACCCGTTCCATCATCCGGTTGTAGGCATGAACCAATTTTTCGCTGCTGGGCATGGGGGCGGGGGGCATGGAATTCACTCCTCTTGAAACTGGAGTGTAGTGTGACCTAGTAGCGCCGCGATGAAAAGCCTGTTGCAGGCGCGTGTTGTTAGGCCTGGCGGCCCTACGGTATCCTTGCACCTCATAATAATGGCACCAATCGGGAAAAAAGATGGACGAGTTGTACGAGCCGCAGCAGGTGGAGGAAGCCGCCCGGCGCTATTGGCAGGAAAACCGCAGTTTCGAGGTCAAGGAAGACCCGGCGCGGGAAAAATTTTATTGCCTGTCCATGTTTCCCTATCCCAGCGGCCGCCTGCACATGGGCCACGTGCGCAACTACACCATCGGCGACGTCATCACCCGCTATCAGCGCATGCGCGGCAAGAATGTCCTGCAGCCCATGGGCTGGGACGCCTTCGGCCTGCCCGCCGAGAACGCCGCCATACAGAACGGCGTGCCGCCCGCCCAATGGACCTATGACAACATCGCTTACATGCGCGGCCAGTTGAAGTCGCTGGGCTTCGCCATCGACTGGCGCCGCGAACTGGCCACCTGCACGCCCGACTATTACCGCTGGAACCAGTGGCTGTTCCTGCGCATGCTGGAGAAGGGCATCGTCTACCGCAAGACCGGCATGGTGAATTGGGATCCGGTTGATCAGACCGTGCTCGCCAACGAGCAGGTCATCGATGGCCGCGGCTGGCGCACCGGCGCACCGGTGGAAAAGCGCGAGATCCCCATGTACTACATGGCGATCACCCGTTACGCCGAAGAACTGCTGGCCGACCTCGATCTGCTGGGCGACTGGCCGGAGCAAGTTCGGTTGATGCAGCAGAACTGGATCGGCAAGAGCCGCGGCGTGCGGGTCGGTTTCCCCCACGATATCGCCGGCGGCGGCGTGCTGCGGGTGTTCACCACCCGCGCCGACACGCTGATGGGCGTCACTTACGTGGCGGTGGCCGCCGAACACCCCTTGGCCTTACATGCGGCGCAAAGCAACCCCGAACTCGCCGCCTTCATCGAAGAATGCAAGCATGGCGGCGTCACCGAGGCGGAGATCGCCACCCAGGAAAAGAAGGGCATGGCCACCGGCCTGTTCGTCAGCCATCCGCTCACCGGCGAAAAGCTGCCGCTGTGGGTGGCTAACTATGTGCTAATGGGCTACGGCGAGGGCGCGGTGATGGCGGTGCCGGCGCATGATGAGCGCGACTTTGAGTTTGCCAAGAAATACAACTTGCCGATTAAGCCGGTAATAGCCCCTGCTCATTGGAATATAAAAAATGTTGAGAATTTTTGGCATACAACATCGGATAAGGGGGACTTTCCGGCACTGGTTTATAAGGGAGAGCAACTTGAAGAATTGAATTGGTATGACTGGTTAAGCATCTTTGCTCAATATGGCATATGCATTAATTCCGACAAATACGACGGCATGAACTTTGAGCAAGCAGTTGACGCAATCGCCGCTGATCTTTCCGCCAAAAATTTAGGTGAGAAGCGGGTCACCTGGCGGCTGCGCGACTGGGGAATCTCGCGCCAGCGCTATTGGGGCACGCCCATCCCCATTATCAAGTGCGCCCGGTGCGGCGACGTGCCGGTGCCGGACGATCAGTTACCGGTGGTGTTACCCGAGGACCTGGTGCCGGACGGCTCCGGCAATCCGCTGCACAAGTCCGCGGCGTTTCTGGATTGCGCATGTCCCAAGTGCGGCGGCGCCGCGCAGCGCGAGACCGACACCATGGATACCTTCGTCGATTCGTCCTGGTATTTCTTCCGTTACGCCAGTTACGACGGCAAGACCATGGTGGATGCGCGCGCCGATTACTGGATGCCGGTGGACCAATACATCGGCGGCATCGAGCACGCGATTTTGCATTTACTCTACTCGCGTTTCTGGACCAAGGTGATGTGCGATCTGGGATTGACGAAGGTGCGCGAGCCCTTCGCCAAACTGCTTACCCAGGGCATGGTGCTCAACCATATCTTCTTCCGCAAGGGCGCTGCCTCCGGCATCACCTATTATTCGCCGGACGACGTGGAGTTGAAGCGCGACGCCCAGGGCAAGATTATTTCCGCCACCGCGAAGAGCGACGGCCAAGCGGTGGAATACGGCGGCATCGGCACCATGTCCAAATCGAAGAAGAACGGCGTGGATCCGCAGGACTTGGTGGCCCGCTACGGCGCCGATACCGTGCGCCTGTTCATGATGTTCGCCGCGCCGCCGGAGATGACCCTGGAATGGAACGACGCCGGCGTGGAAGGGGCGCAGCGATTTCTCAAGCGCCTGTGGAAATTGACGGCGATGCATGTAAATCGCGGCACCGCGCCGTGCCTTGATGTCTCAGAGCTGAGCGACTCGCAGCGCGCCGTGCGCAATCAAGTGCATCAGACCATCGCCAAGGCCGGCGACGACGTGGGGCGGCGTTACACCTTCAATACCGCTATCGCCGCCAACATGGAGCTCATCAATACCCTCTATAAGTTCGAAGACGATACGCCGCAGGGCCGGGCCGTGATGCAGGAAGCCCTGGATGCGGTAACGTTGCTGCTCGCGCCCATCGTGCCGCATATCTGTCATGCCCTGTGGCGGGCTCTGGGCCGCGGCGGCGCCGTACTCGATCAGTCTTGGCCCGTGGCCGACGAATCCGCCTTGGCGCGCGATGTAGTCGAGCTGGTGATTCAGGTCAACGGCAAGCTCCGCGGCCGCATCAATGTCGCGGCCGGAGCAAGTAAAACCGAAATCGAGGGAGCCGCCCTCGCCGAAGAGAACGTCCGGCGCTTCGTGGCGGGCAAGGCGGTGAAAAAGGTTGTGGTAGTGCCGGGGCGTCTGGTGAATATTGTCGTTCAGTAGCGAGTGATGAGTGATAAGCACTAAGGCAAAACAAACAATCTTCCTGTCGCGGGGATTTTTTCTGCTGCTTGCCGGTTGCGGTATGTTGGTTTTGGCCGGCTGCGGATTCCATCTGCGTGGCGGCGTGATGGATCGCGTGCAACTCCCTTCGACATATCTCGCCGGCCGGGCCGGGGCGTTGCAGCAAGAGGTGCTTCATTATCTCACTGTCTCCGAGGTGCCATTAGCGCAGAGCGAGAAGGATGCGCAATTGGTGATCGAACTGATCGGCGAGGACGTGCGGCGGCGCGTCTTGTCGGTGGGTATCGACGGCAAGGTACAGGAATACGAAGTTCTTTACACGGCTACTTATGAGGCGCGGCGTGCCGGCGGTAAGATCCTCATTCCCCGCGAGACCCTTGATGCGCAGCGCGATTATACCTTTAACGAGTCCGAGGTGCTGGCCAAGGATGTGGAACAGGAACGTCTGGTCCAGGATATGCGCAGCGACGTGGTACGGCGATTGATGTTAAGGTTACGCGCGGCACTGAGCAAACAGCCATGAAGCTTAAACCCGAACAAGTCGCTGCACACCTCCAAAAGACCTTGGCGCCGGTTTATCTGATAAGCGGCGACGAACCCCTGCAAGTGGCGGAGACCTGCGACGCCATTCGCGTCCGCGCCCGTGAGCGGGGATGCAGCGAGCGCCTGGTGTTCAATGTGGAGTCGGGTTTCGATTGGGGCGCCTTATTGCAGGCCCGCGATAGTCTGTCGTTGTTCGCCGAGCAGCGCGTAATGGAATTGCGCTTGCCCGGCGGTAAACCGGGTGAAGCGGGGGCCAAGGCGCTTGTGGAATATGTCAGATCGCCGGCCGCGGGGGATGTGCTGCTGGTGATCAGCGGAAAAATCGATAAGGACGCGCAACGCGGCAAGTGGTTTACGGCCTTGGAGCAGGCCGGTGTTGTGATACAGATATGGCCGATAAATGTCGCGCAATTGCCGGCATGGATCGAACGGCGCATGCTAACCAAGGGTTTGCGGCCCAGCGCCGAAGCGGTGACGCTGCTGGCGGAGCGGATGGAGGGAAATCTGCTGGCCTGCGCCCAGGAGATAGAAAAATTGTTATTGCTGCATGGTGAGGGCACGGTGGACGCAGCGGCAGTGACCGCCGCCGTGGCGAACAGCGCTCGATACAGCGTGTATGATTTGGTGGATCGCGCCATGGCCGGGGAGGGCGCCGCGGTGACGCGCATCTTGCGCGGCTTGCAAGGCGAGGGCGAGGAAACGGTGCTGGTGTTATGGGCCTTGTGCCGGGAAATCCGCGGTCTGGCGAACATGGTCGACGAGCTACGGCAGGGAACGGCGATGGATCAAGTGCTCTATAAGAATAAAGTTTGGGAGAACCGCAAGCCCCTGGTGCGCAACGCCCTCAAGCGGTGCTCGTCACGAAGGTTGCGGCAACTGCTGCGCCTGGCGGGAAGGGCGGACTGTGTCATCAAGGGCATGGCGTCAGGCGATGCCTGGGACGAGTTGATGCAGGTGGCGCTCGGTTTGGCGGGGATCGCCGTGGTGCAGCGCCGCGCGGCGATTTCGTGAGCCGAACGGCGCTCAATCGATGGTTTTAAGGAATTAGAGCTCGGCGCGGCTGACCCAATTGGCCGCCCGGGTAATGAGGAACAGTCGCCGCAGGGTTATCCCCATGCCGATCAGTCCTATGAATATCATCGCGATATTCAGGGACTGAACAATGCCGCCGACGTTGCTGGCCCTCAGGGCAAATACGCAACCCAACCCAAACACAAAGGCGCCGGCGCCCATGAGCAGGATGTCATTGGTGCCGTCGATTTGCGCCGTCTTGCCCTTATCGAGATTTTTTACCGCCAAGGCATGAAAAACGTCGTTCCGCAGTTCGCCGGCCACTAGGATGTCGTCGCCCCCCTTGCCGACGCTGCTGACCAGATCGCTGTAGACCTTGATGTTGTATTCGTATTTGCCGACATGGCAATCCGCCGCGCCATGCTTGCCCGCCGATGTTACGTCCTTTACGTGACCGCGCAGCAACTGTAATGACATGTCGCTCTCCCGCTGATTAAAATGGATTGCCCTGATCTAATTCTGATAGTAGCTACACTGCGGACTGCGATTAATTCCCTTAAGACGGAACTATCTCGATATTCGCTGACGATTGTAAGGGAAAACGAGGTCATATTCCCAGTGAAATATTACCCTAGATCCGCCATGCAATGAACCCTGGCTGCGCCGCGGTCCCCGCCCATCGGCGCATAGACGCGAAAAAGATCGAGTCGCCAGGTTATCGCCGGCCAATCACTAGCCTTTAAGAAGAAACCGATCGGCGTAACACCGGACATCTAGAGCACGGCGGAAAATCCCTCAAACTGCGGCGGTCCCAGGTAAATGCCCTTGGCGGCGCCTGCTTGGCCGTGGGCCTTGTGAAACGCCTCGGAGCGAGTCCAGTTTTCGAAGGCCTGTTGCGATTCCCAGATAGAGTGGGAGGCAAACAAGGTGTGGTCGTCGAACACCGGGCCCTTGAGCAGATGAAATTCGCGGAAACCGGGCGCTTCATTGAGATAGGTCTTGCGATTTTTCCAAACGGCGATGAACGCTTCCTCATGGCCCTTGACGATTTTGAATCTATTCATGGCTACATACATAGATACCTCATTTCCAAGTAAATATTAAACGATCGCCCTGATGTACCGATAGTGACAGGGAATGGCCCATTTTCCCAACGTAGGATGCAGTATCGACGATTTCACAAGATAGACGGCCGGCATCCCTGGCGCAATGCGGTTCCGGACGCCCATGTCGATTACGCCGCCCGTACCCGTCACGGCGGCGAGGTTTTCTACTTCAATTTCGAACTGGCCAAGGAGATGGGTTTGATCGGCAAGCATCATCCTCACCGGCTCAACGCCGCCTTATCCAAAACCATACTCGACACCTTCAGCTTGGTGATCATCAATGAATACGATATACACCATGGACTGGAGGTGCCGGCCGCAGACCTGCGCCCCCACAGATACATGGCAACACGCTATCTGCAATGCCAGCATCCCAACAAGCAGGGTCTGACTTCCGGCGATGGTCGCAGTATCTGGAATGGATATATCAAGAGCAAAAGCGGCGCGTGGGACATTTCGAGCTGCGGCACCGGCGCCACCTGCCTGAGTCCCGCTACGGCGATATTTCAGGAATTCTATAAAACCGGCGACGACAATAATTCCTACGCTTGCGGCCAAGCCGATCTGACCGACGGTGTCTGTGCCGCGTTGATGAGCGACATCTTCCATAAAAACGGCATCGCCACCGAACGGACGCTGGCGATCATCGCCTTCGAGGACGGTACCGCCATCAACGTGCGCGCCTATCAGAATCTGCTGCGACCCGCGCATCTGTTCCGTTTGCTGAAACAAGACCGCCTGCAAGATTTGCATGCCGCCGTCGATTATTACATCGCGCGCCAGCGCGCCAACGGCCTCTGGCCGTCCTCGGCGGCAAGACGGGACAAGTATCGCGAATTTTTGAACCGCATTACCGCGAGCTTCGCCCGGGCCGCCGCCGTCTTCGAGAGCGATTACATCTTTTGCTGGTTGGATTGGGACGGCGACAACGTGCTGATGGACGGCGCCGTACTGGACTACGGTTCGGTAAGACAGTTCGGCCTTTATCATCGTGAGTATCGTTACGACGACGTCGAGCGTATGTCCACCACCATTAACGAGCAAAAGAATAAGGCCCGATACATCGTCCAGCGCTTCGCCCAGATCGTGGACTATATCGCCACCGGCGGGAAAAAAGGCATAAGGCATTTCGCCCGGCACCCGGCCCTGAGAAGCTTCGATGAAATTTTCGACAACACTAAAGACGATATATTGATCTATAAGCTCGGCTACGACGACAGACAACGGGAGATAATCCTGAATCAAGCATCGTTGCGCCGCGCCGCGCGTCGCCTTCGGGAGATCTTGCGTCTATTTGAGAGAGTGCAGTCGCGCAAGGGGATTTACAAGATAGACGACGGCATCACCGCCGACGCGCTGTTTTGCGTTCGCGATATCCTGCGCGAATTGCCCGCGCATTTTCTGCGCCAGGATACCGATATGAACGCCGGGCGGTTTATAGAGATCATGAAGTCCGAATATGCGGAACCGGAGGATATCCTCCTAACCCCGGGTCGTCGGGCGAAGATTAGGGATTTTCAGCGACTATATCGCCATCTGCTGGCGGCCGTGGCGTCGCACGAAGGTCGGACGATCCGTGCCGTACTGAAGAGCATGGCGGATCGTTCGGCCCTGATCAACCGCTACGAACGGGTGACCGGCGACGCCGTTCTTTATGTCGGTAATAGGATGGTGAATGGCGCGAAGCGCTTGGATTCAAACGCGCTGCACGACATCTTTCGGCGATTCGTAGAACAACAGATACTGCGCCCGGAATATTTCAAGCGATACGGTGCTGGCCGAGGTGTCATCAAGAGCGGGAAGGTTCGCCATCTTCTGAGCGCAATGCTGCGCGACGTCAAGGCTATGCGCTCCGGCTTGTAAATTCTCGCCCCAGGGGACAGCCGTCCACACACTGTGTGTTTCGGGCAATCCGCGCCAATCTCGACAATGTTTACATTGAGGATCGATAGAGTGTAGTGGCTCAAACCGCCTCGCTATTAGAAATTCTATCGGAGGCAATGAGTTATACGATTATACCAAATATGGCATAACGATTGCCCTATGCAGGGTGACACATGTAACCAAAGGGAATACTTATGTTTGAAAACCTTAATACTCATGAACAAATCATCCGCTATGGCACCGGTACTGCATTGATCGTTCTGTCGGCGTTCACGCTGCAAATCCCGCTGTGGTTTGCCTTGGTAGCGACCTATCCCATTTTCACCGCTATGGTGCAATGGGATCCGCTGTATACCTTGTTTGCCGTCATCAGGCGCCAGCTGATGAAAGAGCCGGTACCCGCTAAGCGGTCATATAGGCGGGCATATAGTTCTTGAATAAACAACCGCATGTGCCCTCCCTCGAGGGTGCCTCGTGCACCCTCATTTTTTTGCCGGCAGCATTGGAATATTTCCCGCATTGATATGTTGCTGGAAAGCGATTTTCCGATGTAGACGGAACTCCGTTGCAATCAATTGGTCACCTTGGTGGGCTATCTTGTTTACAGCACAATACGCTTACTTGAACACCCATGAAATTGGCTATGTCGCAACACTATGCAAACCAGGGGGTAACCTCGGAATTCGCCGCAGTGATTCTGGCCGCCGCGAAACTGATCGGCAAATCCTTGGAACCGGCCGTCGCCATCGGCGGTATTCTCAAATTGCTCTCCTCGTTACTGGCGCTGGAAAAGGGACGGGTAATTTTGCCGGACCCGGAGGCCGATGTGCTGCGCATCGTTTATGCCCACGGCTTGTCCGAGAGGGAAATTCGCAAAGGCGCTTATTTGCCGGGGGAAGGGATTACCGGGCGGGTGATGACCACCGGAGAACTCGTCCTCATTCCCGATGTGGCCCGGGAACCGGATTTTCTCGCGCTGGTGACGCCGGATTCAGAATATAACTCCCAGCCGCTGGCCTATATTGCCGTGCCTATCGTGCAGAACGATACGCCTATCGGTGTACTCGCGGTGCAGCGTCGCGCGCCGAAGCAGCCCCAATTTGTTCATGACTTGAACGTATTGCAAATCGTAGCCGCCATGATCGGACAGATTTTGCAAATCAACGCCTTGATCGATGAGCAGACCAAGGAGCTGCGGCAGGAGTACGAACGTCTCAAGCATCTCGACCACATCGAGGGGGAAGCGGTGCACGGTATCGTGGGCCGCAGCCCCGCGTTGCGCCGCGCTGTGGAAGAAGCGAGGAAGGCGGCCGCCTCTTCCCAGGCCACGGTGATGTTGATCGGCGAATCGGGTACCGGCAAAGAACGTTTTGCGCGCATGATCCATCTGGCCAGCGAACGGCGGGACAAGCCTTTCGTGTGCATTAATTGCGCCGCTATTCCGCCCACGCTGCTGGAGGCCGAATTGTTCGGCTATGAGAAGGGCAGTTTTACCGGCGCGGTTGCTTCGCGCTTGGGCAAGTTCGAGATCGCCGCCGGCGGTACGCTGTTTCTGGACGAAATCGGCGACATGGCCCCCGATCTCCAGGCCAAACTGTTGCGGGTCCTGCAGGAAAAGACCGTACAGCGCATCGGCGCCGATCGCGAAATCCCCGTCGATGTGCGCATCGTCAGCGCCACCAATAAACAATTGGAGGAAGCGGTCAAGAGCGCCGCCTTTCGTCTCGACCTTTATTATCGCCTCAACGTAATCCCCATCAATTTACCGCCGTTGCGCGAGCGTGACGGCGATATCCAGCTTTTGGCGCTCTATTTTCTCGCCCGCTACAATCAGCAGCAACGTCGCGACGTGGTATTCACCGTGGAGGCGCTGGAGCGACTTGCGGGCTACGAGTGGCCGGGCAATGTTCGGCAGTTGGAAAATATCGTCGAACGCTTGGTAATCATGTCCGATGCCGAGAGGCTAGGCGCCGAGGATATAGCGCGCATGCTGCTCCCGGAATCCTCAATCAGGCCGGACACTTTGCGCGGCGCCGCCGCCGCGGAGCCCAATCCGCGGCCCTACCGAAAATTGCAGGACGATGAGCGTGAACGAATCATTACCGCGTTGCGACTGGCGCAGGGCAATAAAACCCATGCCGCGCGCCAGTTGGGCATGAGCCCCAGACAGTTGCATTACCGACTGACCAAACTGAAGATCGAGGCATAACTACGTCTTTGACCGCAGCTATTACGAAGAAGTGTTGGTAGTGCGCGTCCACCCCGATTATCTCAAGGCGCAACGCCTGCCGGGGAACATCAAACTCGAGTAGCTGTCGCGGGAATGCCCGGAGTCGGTCAACGATCACGAGAAACACCTGGCACGCAACGGCACGGTGATGGTCAAGTTCCGGTTGAACATCTCCAAGAGAGAGCTGTGCAAGCGCTTTCTGTCGCGCATCGAGGTGCAGCACAAAAAATTTGAAATTCTCGGAAAGCGATGTGCTGGAACGTAAGCACGGGGACGCCTATATGCATCCTTATGAAAAAAGCGCCGGCCGCCACCAAAAAAGAATGGGCGCCCTGGTATGCGATCCCCGCTGACGATAAGCTTTATATGCAATATTGTGCGGCCGACATCATTGTCCACAGTCTCAAGTCATTGGGCTTGGCCTACCCGCGGGTGGATGCGGAGCAGGAAAAGAAGTTGCTGAAAATACGCAAGATGCTGGAAAAGGACGATTAAGATAGCGGATGGTGAGTGCGCCACGCGCCCATCGTCGTGACCTCGCGCCCGGTTAAATCTGTTTTGGGCGGCCTTGGTATAAATTCCCGATTTTCGCAGGCATGGCTTACGTCATACGAGTCCATAAGCGGGTCATGACCGATATATATCGGTTCAAGGCGGAGCCGGTCATGTCCATGGGGCGGCCGGTAGGGTAAGCTATTCATAGAGTGGACGCGCACGAGGTGCGCTGGGGCTATGCCCTCGACCCCTATGGGCGCCGAGGTCCCGAGGAGGAAGGGGCGGCTGGTTTAACGTAGTGATGTGGATTGGTTATGGCAGAGATCAAAGATTACATGCAGCAGGTTGGGCGGCAGGCGCGGGCGGCGGCGCAGCACATGGCGCGCGCCGGGACCGCGGCTAAGGATGCGGCCTTGCTGGCCATGGCGGCCTTGATCGATGAGCGTAGTGCACAATTGGTAACGGCCAATGAGGCGGATTTGGAGGAAGCGCGCGACCGGGGTCTGGACGCGGCCTTATTGGATCGTCTCACCCTCACCGCCGCGGGCGCGGCCGCCATGGCGGATGGTTTGCGGCAGATCGCCGCGCTCCCTGACCCGGTAGGCACCATCAGCGATCTCAATTACCGTCCTTCCGGGATTCAAGTAGGCCGAATGCGCGTGCCCCTTGGGGTCATCGGAATTATCTACGAGGCGCGACCCAATGTGACGGCGGATGCAGCCGGGCTGTGTTTGAAGTCGGGCAATGCCGCCATCCTGCGCGGCGGTTCCGAGGCGCTGCGCTCCAACCAGGCCATCGCCGCCTGCGTACGCGGCGGTTTGGAGCAGGCAGGCCTGCCTGTCGAGGCGGTGCAGGTGATCGAGACCGCCGACCGCGCCGCGGTGGGCGAACTGATCCGCATGAAGGACTACGTGGACATAATCGTCCCGCGCGGCGGCAAGGGCCTCATCGAGCGTGTCAGCGCCGAAGCTGAGATCCCGGTGATCAAACACCTGCACGGCAATTGCCACGTCTATATAGATGACAAGGCCGACATCGACAAGGCCGTCGCCATCGCTTTCAACGCCAAGACCCAGCGTTACGGGACATGCAATACCATGGAAACCCTGCTGGTGGCGGAGGGCGTTGCCGCTATGGTGTTGCCGCGGCTCAGCAAGATGTATAAAGACGAGGGGGTGGAGTTACGCGGTTGCGCCCGCACCCGCGAGCTTATTGCCGGGGTGAAGTCCGCCGTCGAGGAGGATTGGCACACCGAGTATCTGGCGCCGATTTTGTCCGTCCGCGTCGTGGCGGATCTGGACGAGGCCATGACGCATATCGCGCGTTACGGGTCACAGCACACCGACGCCATCGTTACCGAGGATTACACACGTGCGCGGCGTTTTCTGCGGGAGGTGGATTCCAGCTCGGTGATGGTCAATGCCTCGACGCGCTTCGCCGACGGCTTCGAATATGGACTGGGTGCGGAGATCGGCATCAGCACTGACAAAATTCATGCCCGCGGCCCGGTCGGTCTGGAAGGCCTGACCTCCCAAAAGTACATCGTGTTGGGGGAGGGGAATGTACGTAAATAATAGTTTAGAGTTTCGGGTTTAGCGTTTCGAGTTGAAAGCTAAATGACCGGCAACTCGAGACTCGGAACACTAAACTCGAAACTGAATTCATGATCGGCATCTTCGGCGGCACCTTCGATCCCATTCACTTCGGGCACCTGCGGCCCGCCTTGGATATGCAGCAGGCACTGGGATGCGATGAGGTGCGTTTGTTGCCGTGCCGTGTACCGCCCCATCGCGACGTACCCCATGCGAGCCCCGAGCAGCGGCTCACCATGTTGCGCCTGGCGATCCACGGCGAGCGGAATTTGTCGGTGGACGAGCGCGAACTGCAACGCGATGGGCCGTCATACATGATCGATACCTTGCTTTCGTTGCGCCTTGAATTGGGAAAAGAACGACCTCTGGCCTTGATGATCGGCATGGACGCCTTTCAGGGTCTGGACCGCTGGCACCGCTGGCGGGAATTGATGGATCTGTGCCATGTGGTAGTGGCCACCCGGCCCGGTTGGACGCCGCCGCATGACGGCCCGATGGTGGCCCAGGTGCGGGAGAGGCTGGTAGCGGAGGCGGAGGCCCTGCGCACCGGGCCGGCCGGAAAACTGCTGTTTTGTCCGGTGACCCACCTGGACATCTCCGCTTCCCGCATCCGCGCCCTGCTGGCCGCGGGCCGAAGTCCCCGGTATTTGTTGCCCGCCGCCGTCCTGGAATATATCCAAGTGGCGGGGCTATATCAGAAGTGAATGATCAATTCCCCTCCGGGGCCATAAAAGTGAGTCAATGCGAACCAAACAATTAAAAGAATTGGTGGTGGCGGCGCTGGAAGATTTGAAGGCCAAGGATATCAAGGTGCTCGATGTCCGCAAGCTTACCAGCATCACCGATATGCTGATTATCGCCAGCGGCACCTCTACGCGTCACGTCAAGGCACTGGCCGACAATGTGCAGGAACAGGCCAAGGCCGCCGGATGCCGGCCGCTGGGTGTGGAGGGCGAACGCGAGGCGGAATGGATATTGGTGGATCTGGCGGATGTCATCGTGCACGTGATGCTACCGGCCACTCGGGATTTTTATCAATTGGAAAAATTGTGGGGGATGGCGGAACGGCGCGGCACGGAAATCGTGGCGGGGTTTAAGCAGTCATAGCCGCCGGATGCGGAAGGGGAACAATCGTGCGTATCCATCTTATCGCCGTCGGAACCCGCATGCCGGAGTGGGTGAACATGGGCTACGGCGAATTCGCCGGGCGCCTGCCGCCGGAATGCCGACTGCATTTGATTGAGATCGCGCTGACCAAGCGTGCCAAGGGTCAAGCTACGGCCCGCTTGATCGACCAAGAAGGCGAGCGCATGCTGGCCGCCATTCCTAAAACTTGCCGGGTATGGGCCCTGGATGTAGCCGGGAAGGAATGGTCCACCGAGGAGGTGGCGCAGGAATTCGCCGGATGGTTGCAGGATGGGCGCGACGTGGCGCTGCTGGTGGGCGGCCCGGATGGTTTGGCGCCGGCCTGTTTGGCGCGGGCGGAGCGGCGCTGGTCATTGTCGCGTTTGACGTTGCCGCATATGCTGGTGCGTATCGTGGCGGCGGAACAGCTGTATCGCGCGTGGACGGTATTGCAGGGACACCCCTACCATCGAGGCGCCGCGGGATGAAGGCGGGTGACCCCATGGTGTATCTGGCCTCCGCATCGCCGCGCCGCCGGGAATTGCTGACCCAGATCGGTATCAGTTTTCACGTGGTGAAGGCGACCGTGGACGAAATGCGGCACGATGATGAGACGCCGGAACTGTATGTGCTGCGTCTGGCTCTGTGCAAGGCCCGGGCGGGGCGCGAAGGAATTTCCGCCGCCGATCCGCGCCCGGTGCTGGGGGCCGATACCGCCGTGGTGATCGATGGCGAGGTATTGGGCAAACCCCGGGATCAGGCGGAAGGGATCGCCATGTTGCGTCGTCTGTCCGGTGTCACCCATCATGTCTATACCGGCGTGGCGCTGGCGGGCGACCCGGAGGCGACCCGTCTCAGCGTCAGCGCGGTGACTTTTCGCGCAGTGTCGCTGGAAGAATGCATGGGGTATTGGCACACTGGCGAACCGGCCGATAAGGCCGGGGCCTATGCCATTCAGGGGCGAGGGGCGATTTTCATCTCCCGCCTGGAGGGAAGCTATTCCGGGGTGATGGGGCTGCCGGTGTTCGAGACGGCGGAATTATTAAGAGCAGCGGGAATCAAGCCGCAAATTTCAAGTTTCAAGAATAAATGGCCCGAATAGGCGGATTTCCTTCTCTCCTTGCTGTTATTCCGTGATATGAGCGAAGAAATATTAATAAACATCACACCGCAAGAGACCCGCATCGCCGTGGTGGAGAACGGTGTGTTGCAGGAAATCTACGTCGAACGTATCCGGCGGCGGGGTTTGGTGGGCAACATCTATAAGGGCCGCATCAGCCGCGTCCTGCCGGGGATGCAGGCCGCCTTCGTGGATATCGGCTTGCAGCGTACCGCCTTTCTCCACGCCTCGGACATCGTCAATCAGCCGGCCGAGTGGTCGACTTCGGAAGAACGGCGAGTGGGGATCATTACCGATCTGGTCAAAGAAGGCCAGGAAGTCACGGTGCAGGTGATCAAGGATCCGCTGGGAAATAAGGGTGCGCGCCTGACCACCCACATTACCTTACCGTCGCGCTATCTGGTGTTGATGCCTACCGCGCGCAATGTGGGGATATCGCAAAAGATCGAAGACGAACAGGAGCGTCAACGCTTGAAGGATATCGTGATATCCATGGCCGGCGACATGGAGGGGGGCGGTTATATTGTACGCACCGCCGCCGAGGAGGCCGATACCGAGGCCGTGCGCGCCGACATGGATTATCTGCGCAAGTTGTGGGATTCCGTACGCGAGCGGACGGCAAATGCCGCGCCCTGTTCCGTTATCTATGAGGACTTGCCGCTGGTATTGCGCGCCCTGCGCGACCTGGTGGATTTGGATGTGGAGAAGATACGCATCGATTCCCGAGAGAATTATAAAAAGGCCTTGTCCTTTGCCGAACAGTTTGTCCCGCGGGTGGCCTCGCGCATCGAGTATTATCCCGGCGAACGCCCGATCTTCGATCTCTACGGTGTGGAGGACGAGATCCAAAAGGCCCTGGAGCGCAAGGTATTGCTCAAGTCCGGCGGTTATCTGATCATCGACCAGACCGAGGCGATGACCACTATCGACGTCAACACCGGCGCCTACGTGGGACACCGCACCTTGGAAGAGACCATCTTCAAGACTAATCTCGAAGCGGCCCAGTCCATTGCCCGGCAACTGCGTTTGCGCAACCTCGGCGGCATCATCATCATCGATTTCATCGATATGATCGAGGAAGACCATAAGCGCCAGGTGCTGGCGGCTTTGGAGAGAAACCTGGAAAGGGACCGCACCAAGAGCCACATCAGCGAGGTGTCGGCCCTGGGTCTGGTGCAAATGACCCGCAAGCGCACCCGGGAAAGCCTGGAGCATGTGTTGTGCGCGCCGTGTCCGGTCTGTCAGAGCCGCGGTTTACTCAAGACACCCGAAACGGTATGTTACGAGGTGTTCCGCGAGTTGTTGCGCGAGGCCCGTCAGTTCGATGTCCAACAGTATTTGGTGCTGGCATCGCAAGAAGTGATAGACGTGATGTTGGATGAAGAGGCCAACAGTCTCGCCGAATTGGAGTCCTTTATCGGCAAGCCCATCAAGTTACAAGTGGAGGCCCTCTATACGCAAGAGCAATTCGACGTGGTGTTGATGTAGTCGTTTGCGCGATTTGCGGTTATTGTGTTGATGTCGGTAATTAATGCGCATCACATGCAATGAGTAGAAAGTGAACCCCTTCCGCCGCCTGATCTCCGGTTTTTGGTTGACCTTCGCCGCCGCGATAATCGTGTTGGCGCTATTGCTCAGCGCCGCGCGCCTGATGTTGCCGGAGTTAGGCGAGTATCGCGGCGACGTGGCGCGCTGGGTCGGCGACTTTATCGGGCAGCCGGTACAGATCGGCGAATTGGGGGCCAGCTGGCACAACTGGGGTCCGAGCGTGGAACTGCGCAATGTCACGGTTTTGGATACCTCGGGCCGGCGGCCTGTTTTGCAATGCGCCTCGGCACGTGTCGACATCAATCTATTGGCGTCGCTGCGCGAATGGCAATTTGAGCCCGGATTGTTGACGGTGCGGGGTTTGCGCCTCTCTCTGGTGCGGCGCGAGGACGGCACCATCGCGGTAGCAGGCTTGGGGAGCGCCGAGCAAGGCGCCATGGACGACTCGACCAAGGACGCATTCAAGCAATGGTTGCAACGCCAGAAACGTCTGGCAATCGAACAGAGTTCTCTGCAGTGGCGTGACCTAACCGCCGGCGGCAAGAGCCTGGAATTCACCAACGTCAATCTGCAGCTGCGCAATCTCGGCGATCGCCATCGTCTCGACGGGACGGTGGAATTGCCGGAATCCCTGGGCCAGCGTCTGGAATTGGCGGCCGACCTGCAAGGCGATCTGTTCACGACGGCGTTTTGGCAGGGCCGGGTATTCCTGCGCGGTACCGCCGTGCGCCTGGGAGGATGGTGGGGAAGGCAGCCGCCCTTGGGGATGAGCGCGGCGGATGGCGTAGTGGATTTTCAGGCTTGGAGCGAGTGGCTCAACGGCATGCGGCAAGTGGAGGGTGATGTCCACGCCAGCAACTTACACTTTGCCCGTACCGCCGCGCCGCCCATCGCGACGGCTGCCGACTCGAACGCCGCGGCAACGGAGGAGCACGTGGATCTAGCGCGCTTGGCCGGAGGATTCCAGTGGCGGCGCAACGGAACGGGATGGAATATCGACGTGGACGATTTCTCCGTCACGCGTCAAGGCGAGGCGTCGCCGCCCGCGCAGTTGCGGGTGCAATACACGCAGGACGACGGGACGGGAGGCCGCGATATTCAAGCGGCCTATAGCGAGTTGCGCGCGGAAGACGTGGCGGGGCTGTTGCTCGACACCAAGCTTGTGCCGGAGGAACTGCGGCCGCGCCTCGTCGCCATGGCGCCGCAGGGGCTATTGCGCGACGGCTATATCCGCTATCACAGTGAGCCGCGGCAGGCGCCGCGCTTTGTGGTGCGCAGCGTCTTGGCCGGGTTGGCGTGGCAACCCGCCGCGCCCTGGCCGGGCATGCGGGGATTGGCGGGCAGGGTAACCGCCGATGAGCAACGGGGCGTGGTCGACCTTGCCACGGAAGCAGCGGCGGTGGACTTCGCCGATCTGTTCCGCGCGCCGCTGCCGGTGGACGCCCTAGCGGGACGAATTTACTGGCATCGCGACGCTAACGCACTGCAGGTGCTTGCCCGGGAGATGACGGTTCGCAATGAGGATATAAATATACAATTCGGTTTGCGTCTTGATGTGCCGCGGGAAGGCGGTTCCCCCTATTTGGATTTGACCGCCAACTTCGACGGAAACAAGGGAGAGGATGCTCCCCGTTATCTGCCCGCCAAGATCATGGGCCCGACAACGGTGGCATGGCTGGACAAGGCCGTCGTCAGCGGCCGGGTAACCGGCGGTACCGCCCGAATTAACGGGCAGCTCGCGGATTTCCCCTTCGACGACGGTCGAGGTCTGTTCGAGGTCCGCTTCAATGTCGTGGACGGTATCTTGGAATATGCCGCCGGTTGGCCGCGTCTGGAGGGGATCGAAACCGCGATCCTATTTCACGGCCGACGTCTCGAGATCAATGCCACCGCGGCCAAATCATTCAACTCGGAGATTTTGCAGGCCAAGGTCGCCATCCCGGACTTGACGGCGCATCCGGCGATGCTTGCGGTGGACGGTAAGGCGCAGGGTCCCGTCGCCGATGTGGTGCGTTATGTCACCGAAAGTCCCCTGCATGACGAATTCGGCGCCTACTTGGATGGCGTTACCGCCAGCGGCCGCAGCCGCTTGCAACTCAACTTGAAATTACCGTTGGCAAAGCTGCCCGCCACGGTTAAGGGTGCCCTGCGTTTCGACAACGGCGGTTTGTTGTTCCACGATCAAGGTATCGATATCACCAACATCGACGGCAGTCTGAAATTCACCGATCGGGGACTGGCCGCCGACGCCATTCACGCCAAGCTTCTAGGACAGGCGGTAACCATTGCCGCGGATACAAAGCCCGGCAAGACGGGGGCGGTCACCACCTTCTATGCCAAGGGCACGGCGGACGCGGCGGCGCTAGCCAGGCGTTTTGCCACACCGCTGGCCGCTTATGTCGAGGGGCTGGCGCCGTGGCGGGGTGAATTGCATATCCCACCCAAGAGCGAAGGCTGGGTGGAGCTGCAAGTGGACTCGTCACTGCAAGGGGTCGCCGTCCGGCTGCCGTCTCCCATGGCCAAGACCGCGGACGAGACACGGGAGTTGCTGGTACAGGTTCCCCTGCCGTTGAAGAGCGAACAACCCGTCCACATTCATTATGGCGACGTCGCCGATGCCCAGCTGGCGTTTAAGAGCGGCGCTTCGGGCTTGGAAGTCGCGCGCGGCGAGATTTTCTTCGGCGGCGGGACCGCGGCCTTGTCCGCGCAGGATGGCGGGATTCGTCTGGGGGGTACCCTGCCGGAGTTTGACGAAGCCCAATGGTCGGCGGTGCTCTCGCCGATGACCGCGGACCGGCAGCCCGGCGTGCCGCCGGTAGTAAGTCAAGCGGACCTGGAGATCGGCGCGTTGAAGCTGGCCGGCCAGCAGTTGGATAAAGTGCGGTTGCAGGCCAAGCATGGCGCCGATGCCTGGGACGTGGATCTGAAAAGCGATCAGGTTCAAGGCCGTATCCACCTTCCCGATGCGGCGAGCGCGCCCTTGGTGATGAATATGGAACGCCTGCATCTGACGCGATCCAGGAAAGACGGCGGCAAGTCCGCCGCCGATCCCAAGACGATGCATCCGCTCGACATCAAGGTCGAGAGTTTTCATTATGGCGATCTCGATATGGGCGAACTGCGCGTGCTGGCCAGCCGTACGCCGGCGGGTTTGCGCTTCGACGAGGTGCATGCCCATTCTGATCAACGGGATTTGCAGATCAACGGCACGTGGCAGGCGACAGGCGACGGTCAAGAGTCGTCGATTGCCCTTGCCTATAGCGGAGAAGACACGGGCGCGACCCTCACGGCTTTGGGTTATGCCGGCGTGATCAAGGGCGGCAAGGCCCATACCGACATGAAGCTCAACTGGCAAGGGCCGCCGACGGCCTTTTCCTTGGCGAAGGCGGCGGGGTCGATAAGTTTTAAGATCAAGGACGGACGGTTGCTGGATGTCGAGCCGGGAGCGGGCCGCATCTTGGGCCTGTTGAGCTTTCAAGCCCTGCCGCGGCACCTGTTGCTGGATTTCAGCGATCTCTTCCAGAAAGGCTTTTCCTTTGATAGTTTGGCCGGCGACTTTACTATTGAAAACGGCAACGCCCAGACCGATAACTTGCGTATGGAGGGGCCCTCGGCGCTTATCGAGGCCCGGGGACGAGTGGGGCTCGCGGCGGAAGATTACGATCAACTGGTCACGGTAATCCCCAATGTCAGCGGCGGTCTTCCCATGGCCGGGGTAGTGGCGGGCGGTGTCAGCGCGGGGGCTTTGACGGGCGGCGTCGGGGCGGGGGCGGCGTTGCTGTTAATGCAGAAACTGCTCAAACCGGGGATCGACAAGATGACGCAGGTCGAATACAAGGTGACGGGGCCGTGGTCGAATCCCACCGTCGAACGGCTGGGGGTGATCGAGCGGAATAAGAAGTCGGGCGTGCGGGAGAAAAACTAGGTAAGAATAACAATGCACAATATCTCGGAAGCGCGAGGAGCGGACGTGTCATGAGCAGTCGGGTTGCGGCAGTACAAATGGCCTCCGGGCCCAATATCAGCGCCAACTTAATGGAGGCGGGGCGCTTGATCGCGCTGGCGGCGCGTACCCATGGCGCCAACCTGGTGGTGCTCCCCGAAAATTTCGCCATCATCGGCTTGTCGGAGCAGGACAAGGTGAAGATCCGCGAGCCCGCGGGCAGCGGTCCCATTCAGGATTTCCTCGCCAACCAGGCGGCCAGGCACGGCGTGTGGCTGGTGGGCGGTACTATCCCGCTGGCGACGGAAAATCCGCACAAGGTCCGTGCCGGGTGCCTGTTGTTCGATACCCGCGGCCGGCGCATGGCCCGCTATGACAAGATGCATATGTTCGATGTACACATCGCCGAGACCGGCGAAAATTACGCGGAATCGCTAACCATCGAGCCCGGCAATCAGACCGCGGTGGTGGATACGCCCTTCGGCAAACTGGGCTTGGCGGTGTGTTACGACCTACGCTTCCCCGAGCTGTTCCGCGTCATGCTGGAGCAGGGCATGGAAATCCTGGCGGTGCCGTCCGCGTTTACCGCGGTGACCGGCATGGCCCATTGGGAAATCCTGGTGCGTGCCCGCGCCGTGGAGAACCTCTGTTATGTCATCGCGGCGGCGCAAGGCGGGTATCATGCCAGCGGCCGCGAGACCCATGGCGACAGCATGATCGTCGATCCCTGGGGTGTGGTGCTGGATAGGCTGCCCCGCGGCTCCGGGGTGGTGAGCGCCAAGATCGAGCCGGCCCGCCTCAAGAGCATTCGCCGTAATTTCCCGTCGATTCAACATCTCCGCCTGCATTGCCACCTGCCTGAAAAATAGGCCGTAGGCCGCGGCGGACGCCGGGCAGGGAACGCCGCGTCCGCCGCGGCTAACTAACTATAAGACCGGCGACCATGAAGGGAAGGGGGCTACTATGCTACTCTGTCGCCATCGAAGCGCGCGCCGGTGAGCGTATCTTTTCATCGGTTTAATTTGCGGAATCCATCATGAATGCACCTCTAGATTTGGCGACGCAGTCGATACTCACGCCGGCGGGTTTGAACGAAACCGACCTGGAGCGGGTATTGCACCAGTTGCTGAGCCACGAAGTGGACAGCGCCGATCTCTATTTCCAGAACAGCCGCCACGAGTCGTGGTCTTTGGAAGACGGTATCGTCAAGAGCGGTACTCACAGCATCGAACGCGGCGTGGGCGTGCGCGCGGTGAGCGGCGAGAAGACCGGCTTCGCCTATTCCGACGAGATCATGCTGCCGGCGCTTACCGAAGCCGCATCCACGGCGCGGGCCATTGCCCGGCTCGGCCAGGAGGGCCAAGTGCAGGCCTGGTCGCGGCGCGGCAAGCAGGCGCTGTATCAACCGCTGGATCCCATCGAAACCCTCAAGGCGGAAGACAAGATCGCGCTGCTGCAGGCGCTGGACGCCGAGGCGCGCAAGCAGGACCCGCGCGTCAAACAGGTGATGGTGAGCCTGGCCGCCGTGCACGATGTGGTGCTGGTGGCGGGCAGCGACGGCACGCTGGCCGCCGACGTGCGGCCGCTGGTGCGCTTGAACGTGAGCGTGGTAGCCGAACACAACGGCCGCCGCGAGCAGGGATCGGCGGGCGGCGGCGGGCGTGTCGGCTTCGACATGTTTCTCGATCAGGAACGCGGCCTCGATTACGCCCGCGAAGCGGTGCGCCAGGCCCTGGTCAACCTGGAGGCGCGCGACGCCCCCGCCGGCACCATGACCGTGGTGCTGGGACCGGGTTGGCCCGGCGTGCTGCTTCACGAGGCCATCGGCCACGGACTGGAAGGCGATTTCAATCGTAAGGGCAGTTCGGCGTTCTCCGGGCGCATCGGCGAACGGGTGGCCTCCGATCTCTGCACGATCGTCGACGACGGTACACTGGCGGGCCGCCGCGGGTCGCTCAACATCGACGACGAAGGCACGCCCACCCAATGCACCACGCTCATCGAAAAGGGCGTGCTCAAGGGTTATATTCAAGACAAAATGAATGCACGCCTCATGGGCGCGGCGCCCACCGGCAACGGCCGCCGCGAATCCTACGCCCACATCCCCATGCCGCGCATGACCAACACCTACATGCTGGCCGGCGCGAGCGATCCGCAAGAGATCATCGCCTCGGTGAAGAACGGGCTGTACGCGGTGAACTTCGGCGGCGGCCAGGTGGACATCACCTCCGGCAAATTCGTATTCTCCGCCAGCGAGGCCTACATGATCGAAGACGGCAAGGTCAGCTATCCGGTGAAGGGCGCGACCCTGATCGGCAACGGTCCCGACGTGCTGACCCGCGTCGCCATGGTGGGTAACGACCTGAAACTGGATACCGGCGTGGGCACCTGCGGCAAGGAAGGCCAAAGCGTCCCGGTGGGTGTGGGCCAGCCGACCCTGCGCATCGACGGCCTTACCGTAGGCGGCACCGGGGCGTAAATTAAATGGCGGGTGAGTCAGCCGCGATGTTTGCGGCACCATCCGCCGAGATTATTGCTCGGATTCCCTTTCACCCGTGTCCATCATCATCTCCCGCAACGCTTTGAACAACGCCCGCGCTGCCGTGGGTGCCTGCCCCGCGTCCCGTTCCTTGCGCGCCTTGATCATCAATTGCCGTAACAGCTGACGGTCCGCCGCGGGATACTCGTTGAGTAATGCCGACAACGCCGCGTCGCCTTCCGCGATCAGCCGTTCGCGCCACTGCTCCATGCGATGCAGCGCCGCCGTCTGCGCGCGGTCCTTGCCCGCCAATCCCTCCAAGGTGCGGCGCACCGGTGCCGCGTCGATACCGCGCATCAGCTTGCCGATATATTGCAGTTGCCGCTTGCGCCCGCCGCGGGCGTTGATGGCGCGGCAGGCGGTGAGCGCCTCGCGCAGATCCTCCGGCAGGTCGAGCTTGGCCAACACCGCCGCAAAGCGCGCCGCCGGAAGTTCCACCAACGCCTTACCCAATGCCTGCACCGCCTCCGCGTCGCGCTTCAACTGCGACTTGGATGGGGGTTCGATTTCGTTTTCGTATAGTTCGTCGTCATTTTGATTCATGGGGAAACATCATATATCAAGTGGACTCCTCACGCCGCGCCTACCACGATTCAGAACGAGGGTATAGATCAGTGTCGTGTTCCCATTTCTGAGAACATCCCCCGTTTGAGTGGACACAAAAGTCTAACTGAAGCGGAGAGTGAAAATGCCAAGGTACAAGCAACACAAGAAGAAAAATCGCTACAGCGTGGCAATCGGCGTCAGATCACAGTTATTGCTGATATTAACCGCGAAGGTCGCACTGAGCGATACTTATTACGCGGAATATAACCCTGTCCTCCATGGTGACCTTTTATTCCACTCAACCGAATGCGGAAGGGTGACGGACTAGAAGGACGAAATGTTTATTTAGACTGTTATTGTATTACCCCCACCTTGACATCCGCTTGAGACAGCAGCTTGATGGGGACCGCCGCGGCCTTCCAGATGGTGTCGCAATACTGGCGTATGGAGCGGTCGGATGAAAACTTGCCGGCGTGCACCGTATTGAGGATGGACATCCGCGCCCAGTGTTCGGCGTCGCCGTAGGCCTGGCCGACCTGTCTCTGGCAATCCGCATAGGCCTGATAGTCCGCCATCACCAGGTAAGGATCGTGTCTGAGCAGGCCGTCGATGAGCGGACGAAACAGCTCGGTATCGCCGCGCGAGAAGAAGCCGCCGCGCAGCAGCTCGATGACCTCGCGCAACTCGGGATTGCCGTGATAATACTCCCAGGGCCTATAGCCGTTCGCCTTGAGTGCGGCGACTTCCGGCGTGGTCAGGCCGAACAGAAAAAAATTCTCTTTGCCCACCTCGTCCATGATCTCGATATTGGCGCCGTCCAGGGTGCCGATGGTCAGCGCGCCGTTCATGGCGAATTTCATGTTGCCGGTGCCCGAGGCTTCCTTGCCGGCGGTGGAGATCTGTTCGGAGAGATCGGCCGCCGGATAGACGCGTTGGCCGTTGGTGACGTTGTAGTTGGGCAGGAATACCACCTTGAGCGTATCGCGGATGCCGGGGTCGCGATTCACGACGTCGCCGACCGCGGTGATGAGTTTTATCATCAGTTTGGCGATGTGGTAACCGGGCGCCGCCTTGCCGCCGAAGATGAAGGTGCGCGGTTGAACGGCGAAGTGCGGATCGGACTTAAGGCGGTTGTATAAGGCGATGACGTGCAGGATGTTGAGGTGCTGGCGCTTGTACTCGTGGATGCGTTTCACCTGGATGTCGTACAGGGAATCGGGATTGATGAGTACGCCGGTCCGCCGCCGGACGAAGTCGGCGAAGTCCCGTTTGTTAGCGTGTTTTACCCCGCGCCACCGGTCGCGAAACGCGCCGTCTCCGGCCAGCGGTTCCAGGGCGCGCAACTGTCCCAGATCCCTAAGCCAGTGTTCGCCGATGGCCTCGGTGATCAACTCGGCCAGCCGGGGATTGCTCAGCGCCAGCCAGCGGCGCGGCGTGACGCCGTTGGTGATGTTGCAAAATTTGTCGGGCCACAAGGCATAAAAGTCCTTGAGCACATCCTGCCGCAGTAATTGCGAATGCAGCTCCGCCACGCCGTTGATGGCGTGGCTGCCGACGCAGGCCAGGTGCGCCATGCGCACGTAGCGCTCGCCGCTTTCGTCGATCACTGACAGACGCGCGACCCGCTCCTCGTCGCCGAGAAAACGCATGCGCACCTCATCGAGGAAGTGCCCGTTGATTTCATAAATGATCTCCAGATGGCGCGGCAATACCCGGCCGAAGATCGCCAGCGACCAGCGTTCCAGGGCCTCGGGCAGCAGTGTGTGATTGGTATAGGCAAAGGTGCGGCGGGTGATGTCCCACGCCGTATCCCAGTCCATGCCGTTCTCATCCACCAGCAGGCGCATCAGCTCGGCGACGGCGATCGCCGGGTGGGTGTCGTTGAGTTGCACGGCGAATTTTTCGTGGAAGCGGGTCAGCGGGATTTTCTGCACGCGGATGATGCGCAGCATGTCCTGCAACGAGCATGAGACGAAGAAGAATTGTTGTTCCAGGCGCAATTCCTTGCCTTGCAGCGGCTCGTCATTGGGATAGAGGACCTTGCTGAGATTCTCGGATACGATCTTCTTGTTGACCGCGCCGTAATAGTCGCCGCGGTTGAAGATGGAGAAGTCGAAGGACTCCGGCGCCTCCGCGCACCACAGGCGCAGCGTGTTGGCGGTATTGTTGCGATAACCCAGGATCGGTGTGTCGTAGGGAATGCCGTTGACGGTCTTGCCGGGAACCCAGCGGCTGCGTTGCCGTCCGTGTTCATCGGTATAGCGCTCGGTGTGGCCGCCGAATTTCACCTCGACGGCCCACTCGGGGCGGGAGATTTCCCATGGATTGCCGAAGCGCAGCCATTTGTCGGTCTTTTCCACCTGCCAGCCGTCGACGATGGATTGATCAAAGATGCCGAATTCGTAACGGATGCCGTAACCCAGCGAGGGAATCTCCAAGGTCGCCATGGAATCCAGATAACAGGCGGCGAGACGGCCGAGGCCGCCGTTGCCGAGGCCGGGTTCTTCTTCGGTTTGCAGCAATTCGTCGAAATTGAGGCCGAGTTCGGCGACGACGTTTTTGACGGTATCGCAGATGCCGAGATTGATGAGATTGTTACCGAGATGGGGTCCGACCAGAAACTCCGCGGACAGATAGCAGACCGTACGCGAGCCTTGTTTGGTGTAGGCCGTCGCGGTGCTGATCCAGCGTTGCAGCATGCGGTCGCGCACCGCGTAAGCAAGCGCCATATAGTAATCGTTGCGGGTGGCCAGCGCGGGAAATTTGCCCAATACGTAGAAGAGATTGTCGAGGAAGGCGCGCTTGATGGCGGCCGGCGTCAATGCCGTATGATTGTCTTCATCCCGTTCGGCAGGTAATACGAACAACTGAGCATCCACGTCCAATGCCTCTTCGCCGGTTTCTCTAGGAAGACGGTGCAATATCCGTGCAAGGCTGCGCGGAATATGACGGGAGTATCACGGAGTGCGTTTACTTCAGGGGTTTCAATATATTAATTTCAGTCTGTGCGCGTCGGTCTGCTGGGCCGCAAGAACGGAATGCGCATATTCTGCACCGTCGCGGCGCGATCGATCGATATATGCACTGATTCGAGACGGGGCGACGCGCTTATCGTGCGCTGCTTATATATTGAGAAGGTGCGCATCACTGCAGCGATGCTGGCCAGCGCGTTAAAACTTCCGTTCTCGTTTTACGAATCGCGAGTAGGCGATCAATTCATTGAATCGTCTGCCAATTATTAAGACCGTCGAATCTTGACAGCCTACGTGGATAATCCTAGGATGAAGGCGGCATCTTCAGGTGTCATGTCATTTGCAAACACTCCTCATTTCTACCCCATTGTGATGTGCCCTGATGATTCATGGGGCGAAGTGTCATGCGCTTGAGGTGTCACGGTTCCGGCGGCTTTCTGGCATGAAAAGGAGACGAGTATGTCAAGCAAGCAATACAAAAAACTGGGTTGTCTGGATGTGAATCCAAAAGGCGGCTGTGCATTCGAAGTTCGCGCCGAATCGGAGGATGAAGTGTTGAGGATGGTCGGCGATCACGCCAAGACCATACATAAGATGGCGAATCCTCCCCCCGAGATGATGACCAAAATCAAAGGCGCAATCAAAACAGTCACGGTTAATGTTTGATACAGGCAAAGACGCATGGCGCAGGGGAGGCGGCGCACGCCTCCCCTTTTTTGCAAGCCCGGCGGCATCGAGGGCCGCCGTTTTTCTTCCCGCCATGGATGCTTGATTTTCTGATTAGGCTATTGACGGATTGCCGATACCTGATCTTCGGATCGGCCCGCCGCGGGACGAATCGCAGGCGGCATTTTCCCGACGCGCGGGCCTACTAGCTTTCGACACTTTGCCCCGCGGCAGGCCTGGCGATATCGACGGCGGTGATATCGCCGCGCGGGTCGTGATGGATGACCAGATATTTCGCGGCCTGCCATTGCTCGAGTCGTTGCGGGTCGATCTTGAAGGCGCGGGCGCGGGTGGCGAGGTCAACGGGGTTGGTGCTTTTACGCAGTTCCTTATCGCGAAAGCGCAGGAGATTGTATCTCCCCCAACTGATCTGAACGACGGCGATGAGCGCAATAATGAGCGCGTACCAGCCAACGTCATGGAGCAGGGTTTTATACCCGTCGTTGTCGATGATGTTTTCGCGAAACAGCTTGACGCCGATCAGCCAGGCAACCAGGCTGATGAGAGGCAGCCACAGATAGATCCAGAACACCCAGAAGACGAAGGTGATCCCGCCGGTGGCGGCGCGTTGCAACGGCGATTGCAGATCCGGACGTTCGATGATGACGCGCTTCATGGCCGCACTCCTCGGTCGGGACTCTTCCAGACGCCGCGGCGGACTCTGCGCCTGTGCAGGATGGCCTTGGGCAGGGCGACCACGGTGGTGATCACGCTCAGTATCCAGTAGGCCATGGGGTACCAGATCATCCAGTAATAGTATTTGCCCAAACCGCGTTCGTAGCGGGAATCGATGAGCAGGCTGACGGCGAATTGCAACAGGCATGTCGTGCCCAGGATCACGCCGTTCCAGCCGGGGATAAGCGAGGGCGCGCGTAACCAGTCCGGCAGCGGTATGACGTATTGCAGGAACCAGACGGCGGCGATGATCACGATGGTATAGGCCCAGAAAACGCTGAAGATGTATTCGAGGCACACGCCCCACATGCGCCGCTTGCGCCACGCGAACATGTTGCGGCCGTATTCGAGCAGGGCCTCCATGCCGCCCTGGGCCCAGCGCAGACGCTGGCGCCACAGGCCGCGGAGGGTTTCGGGCATGAGTATCCAGCATAAGGCATTGGGTTCGAAGCGGATGTCCCAATGGTTGAGCTGCATGCGCCAACTGATATCGATGTCGTCGGTGACGGTATTGATATTCCAGTAACCCGACTGGTGCAAGGCCGCCTTGCGAAATCCCGTCACCACGCCGGAAACCGTGAAGACGCGCCCGTAGATGCGCTGGGCGCGCTTGATCATGCCGATGATGGCGGAGAATTCGCCCACCTGGATTCTGCCGAGCAGGGTGGAGCGGGTGCGGATGCGGGGATTGCCGGTGACGGCGCCGACCCGCGGGCCGCTGAGCAGATGGCTCATGATCCATGTCGTGGCGTGCTTGTCGAGCAGCGCGTCGCCGTCGATGCAGATCAGGTATTCGTTGGGCGACATCAGCGCGCCCATGCGCAGCGCCATGGCCTTGCCCTGGTTTTCAGCGAGGTGGATGACGCGCAATTTTTCATGTTTGGCGCCGAGGGCGTCGAGGATCGCGCCGGTATCGTCCTTGCTGCCGTCATTGACGGCGATTATCTCGAAGCTCGGATAAATATTCTGCAGGAGATAGCTAATAGTCTCCTCGATATTATCCGCTTCGTCATAACAGGGCACGATAATGGATACCGGCGGCGATTCGGGCAGCGCGGGCACCTCATGAACGCGGTGTCGTTTGCCGATCTCCCAGTGATAGTAATAGTAGAGCGCGCCGATCATCCACACGAAGGCCATGAACAACGGATAGTAGAACTGGAATGCGAATAACCAGGACAGGGGAGCTTGGGTTATATCCGTCATCGTCATCCTACCTGTAGGGATTCGCCCGCAGGGAAAATTGCGGTTCGATCACGCGGATGGCGGGATGCCCGGTTGCAAAATCGTCCGGGTAGTAACCGAAATTAGTGATTCCCTTGCGCCGCAACAAGGCCATGTCCGCGGCGATGTCTACGCTGTGCAGCGGCATTTTATTGCTCCAATCCTCGGCCTGCAGTTCGAAGACGGTATGCGGCGCCGCGCCGGGAATCGCGATCACCCGGTCGGCGAGTGTTGTCAGCCAGTGCCGGGGTTGCGATGCACCTTCGAGATGGGGCATGGCCATTACCGCGGCGTAGTCATAGTGATCGAGAAAGGCCGGGAGGGACTGGGCGAACCACGCCTCCGCGCGGGGGTCCATAACGACCGCGGCGTAGATGTTGCGCGCGGTTTTGATGTTGGGGCGGTACTCGCGGACCCGCGCGGCGAGTTCATCGGTGAAGTCGAGCAGGAATTGTGTCTTGTGCCGGGACCATGCGGCCGTGTCCGCGGCGCCGCGGTGAATCTCGTCGATCGTCGCCGGCAGACCCCAAGCCTCTTGGTAGTGGGCCAGCGCCGCGGGGCTGTCGTCTTCATCGTCGGTGAAATAGGCGTCGTCGTGGAAGAGGATGCCGTCGAAGTCATCGTATTTCGCCAGGTCTGCGTAGATGTCGCCGATCAGCCTGCGCACCTCGGGGTAAAAGGGCGACAGGCGCCGGTAGTGCCGGTCCGAGGCGTTGTCCCGTTGCGCCGCATGTTGAACCGTCAAACGCGCCGCGGGGTTCCCGTCCGGGAGTTTGTAGGCCAGGACCGGCAACCACGCATACACCTTGACCAGGGCGCGGGTGCGCAATTGGTGGGCGGCGTGGCTGAAGAGATTCGCCCGCATCGGGAGATGGCGGTTGGGAAAATACAGCGCATCGGCGCTGCCGTCGCCGTCCGGATCGGCGAAGGCCTGCAGGAAGACGGTATTGATTTCCAGCTTCTTGATGCGCTCGATGAGTAGTCCCAGATTTTTTTCCTGCTGCGCGGGGTCGGGGTCATAAACGTAATCGAGATCTACGTGGGCGACGTGCATCGGCTGCAACCCGCCTTTGTAGAGCAACCGCCAGACGAAATCCGAGAGCCGGGTGTTGTGGCGTATGAGATAACGGGGAACGGACTGCAGGTGCTGCACATCTCCCTCGCCGTCCGCGAGATTCAGGGTGACGGGGATCCCGAGTTCTTTGGCTATGTCGATGGCGGATTTTGTGTAACTGCCGTAGGGCCAGACCACGGCGCGGGGCTTGTGGCCCAGCTCACGCTGGATGATCTGTATGCTGCGATCCAGATCATCGCGGATTCTGCGGCGGTAGTGATCGCTGTCTTCATAACGGCCCGTGGTTTTGTCATAGAGTCGCGTGGCGGGAGCGGGCAATTCGTTGCCTTGCGGGTTGGCCAGGATGCCGCGGTGCAGTTCATCGCTGTGGCTGACGGCTTCCACCAGCCCCGATTTTTCCATTTCGCGCACCTGATCCCAGCTGAGCAACTGTTCCCGGACACGCTGTTCATCGTCGTAACGGACTTTCTCGCCGGGTTTGTGCTCCATCCAACCGGTGACCAGGGCCAGAATCGCGGGGAAATGGTAGAGCTTAAGCAGGGGATAGACCCGGGTGTACATGCTTTGGTAGCCGTCGTCGAAGGTGAGCAACACCGCCTTGTCCGGCAGAGGACGGCGCCCGTCGCGGGCGGCGATGAGGTCGTCGAGGCCGATGGGGTGATAATCGTGGGCGTGTAACCAGGAAAACTGAGCGACCAATTCATCACTGCTTAGGGTGATAGTCTGAGTTTTGGCCGGTACGGTGTCCTGGATGTCGTGATAGCAAAGGGCGACGAACGTCTCGGCGGCGCGGAGGGACGCGGCGTAGCAGGAGACCAATAGTATCAAAGCGAGCTTAGCCCGTAATTTCCGCATCTTCAGAATCTCCAATGCAGATTGAGGTAAAGACGGGTATGGGTTTCGTATGCGCCGTCATAAGCGGGCCGGTTGAGCGCGATGCCGTAGATGAGATTGATCCGGTCATATAAGCGCCATTCGTGTTCGTAAAAGAGCCCGGGGACGAGTTTGTCGCTGAAGCCGTTTTCCTCATACGTGCCCAGGCTGAGGCCCAGGCGATGCAGGAAGTCGCGGTCATAGCGGTGCATCAGCCACCACTCGTTGATGAACGATGCATCCAGCGACAGATCGCTGCCGGGATTGTAGTAAGAAGCGGCGTCGCGGGTGTTTTGCGACGCGTAGACAGCGAGCCGACCGTCGAGTTTATAGCGGGGACGATTGATCAGGCGCTGGAAGGCGGTGGCGCTTTCGATGGTGCGTTGGTTGCCGTCGCTGAATTCCAGATGCTGCAGGCCCGCGGCAAAACTGCGCGATTCGTGGACCCGGTATTCGGCATTGGCTCCCAGCGACCATCCGTCGATATCCTCATTGAGTCGGCCGCGCAAGGGCACATCATTACTGTAACTGTCGTAAGCGCCGCTGATCCGCCAGTGATCGTCGGCCATCCACAGGCCGTGCAGGGCGAGTCCCAAAGCGGCGTCGCGGCCGAAACCGTCGGAGAGTTCGCCGCTCAGCTCCACATCCCGGGCGCGGTATTCCAGCCCCGCGCCGAAACGGTGGTAGGTGGCCGTGCCCTCGGGAAAGGTCGCTTGGGCGAGGTAGTCGTGGCCGAACACGCGATAGTGAAGTTTCTGCGGCGCGGAATATAAATGGGTGTCGAGGTCCAGGTCCGTGGAGCCGAACTGGCTGCCGCTGCTGAAGGTGGCGGAGGACTGTACCCAGAGTTCGCGCATGTTGTGGATTTCCCAACTGCGCCGCAGCTTGTCGATTTGCCCATCGTCCGGATATTGGGCTAGCAATGCCGCGATCTTGGGATCGGCGGCGGCGAAATCGTTTCTGGCGCGATCCGCATCGACTTCGCCGAGGTGGCCGGTCAATACTTCCGGTTCGATCGCCTGGCCGATGCGAAACTGATCCATGGCCCGCCGCGGCCAACCGCGCCACAAATAAACGTAACCCAGTTCGGCATTCAGGTAGGGATTGTTTGGCGCCGCCCGCGTCAAGGCCTCGTAGCGGGTTTGTGCCTCGGCAAGATCGCCGCTCCAGGCGCGCGCCATGGCGGCGCTGCTCTCGCTGCGCAGCTTCAGGTCGGGGTCGGTCTGTGCCGCGGCGAGGGCGTCAATGATGTCGTAGGCGCGTTCCTGTTCATTGAGATCGAAGTAGGTGTAATAGAGCGCCATGCGCAATTGGAAATCGTCGGGGCGGTCCTGCAGCAGTTTTAGGTAAATGTCGCGGGCGCGTTCGGGGTTGTGCAAAGAACCGTAGGCGTCGGCCGCCGCTTGCTCGGCGTAGTCGGGTATTTCCGACTTATCCGCTTGCAGCGCCTCGTAGATGGCGACCGCTTGTCGCGGCTGGTTGCGGTCGCGAAACGCCACGATGAGATCGAGGCGGGCGCGCCGTGCCAGGGGCGTGCCGCCGTCACCGCGTTTTTCCAGGCGATTCACCAGATCCGTCAGCATAACTATGCCGCGGTCGATATCTTCAAACCGGGCGGAGGGTTGCGGATGATAGAGATCCTTCCAACGCAGATATTTGGCGGCCGCGTCGATGGTCAGCGCATCCATTTCGCTCTCCGCAAGCAGGCCGGGATGGCTGCGGGCCATGTCGAGGGCGCGCGGCGCCGCTCCCATCCGTGCGGTAATGAATATGCGCTGCCGCTGCGCCTCCCGGTGGTCGGGGTTGAGCGCAAGGAGGCGGTCGTAGGCGGCAAGCGCCTCGAATAGTTGATGGTTATTTTCGTAAGCCGCGGCCAGGGATGCAATTCCCTCCGTGTTGTTGGGATGGCGCCGCGTGAACGGTTTCAGCAGATCGAGCGCCTCGCTGGATTTACCTTGGTCGACCAGGCTCATGGCCAGTCCGATGACGCTGTCGGCCCGGTTCGGCGCGCGATTCACCGCCATGCGGTAATATTCGACGGCGCGCGCCGAATCGCCCACGCCGCGCTCGGCATGACCGAGGCTCTCCAATACGTAAGCCGGGGCATCCTGCAGTCGCACCCGGGGTATCTGGGCCAGTTCATCATTGTAGCGTTCAGCCCAGCCCAGGACGGTGATGTAATCGTAGAGATAATCGCGCTTGTCCGGATAGGCGGCGGCGAGTTCGCGGAGCAGGGGCAGGGCCTGATCATGATGGCCTTCACGGGCGAGCTGGATGGCCTTGTGGTATTTCACTTCGGGATTATCGGCCGCTGCCAATGCGCAAGGAAGCAGCAGGATCGCGATGATCAGCAACCGCCGGCGCCGGTACCCTAGCGGCCGGCTTGCAAGTTTAGTATATGTGCCGGGGCTGTATCGCATCTGGTATGGGGGCTGGCCGTATTCGCTCTGCCGTCTGCGCCGGGATTCTCGTTGGAAGTGATTATCGTGTTATTTAAGGTTTGCGGTTCAATGCATCGAACACCGCGCGGACCTAAAGCTTTTCCTTAAGCCCATAACTAACCGCCATTCGCAACCCGGCTGTCGTGAATAGCGGTGTCTCAACGGGCGTTATGATAGCGCGGGAATAGCCTTGGCGCTATTGATGGGCGAAGCCTTGGGTTTGGTCTGCCACAAGATAAATAGGGTATTAATACGGCCGAAAGATGGCGCGTCCAAGTACGGCGCCGATGCGGCGCCGTTTGGCTAAATTCCGGAGACCGTTTAATTATTTTTCAAACTGGGGCGTTAACCGCGGCGTCCTATTGCTTGGCAAATGGCGGCAAAACCGGATAGGCTGATCGCTACTGCGCGGCGCCTAAGTGACGGCGCCGCTCGGATTGTCTAGATGGAGCGGCTAATGACCACGGTTCAACAGGCGGTAAAGCAAAGCCAAGGCGATTTGCAGGACATCGTCGCCGCCATCCTCGCCGAGGCAAAACGTCAGGGGGCGAGCGCGGCGGAGGCGGGGGTAAATGCCGAGAGCGGCTTGTCGGTGACGGTGCGCCTCGGCGAGGTGGAGACCGTGGAGCACAATCGTGATAAGGGTTTGGGCGTCACGGTGTATTTTGGGCAGCGCAAGGCCTCGGCCAGCACCTCGGATTTTTCCCGGGAGGCGATCCGCGAGACGGTGGCCGCCGCCTGCGCCATCGCCAAATACACCGCCGAGGACCCCTGCGCGGGTTTGGCGGATGCGGCGTTGATGGCCAGGGACATTCCCGATCTCGATCTACATTATCCCTGGGACGTCAGCGCCGAGCGCGCCATCGCCTTGGCGGAAGAGTGCGAAACGGCGGCGCGGGCGGTGGATAAGCGCATTACCAATTCGGAAGGGGCGACGGTGTCCAGCCATGCCGGTTATCGGGTGTACGGCAACAGCCACGGCTTCCTGGGGGCCTATCCCAGTTCGCGTCACAGCGTAAGCTGTGCGGTGATCGCCGATGACGGTCACGGCATGCAGCGCGATTATTGGTACACGGCGGCGCGCGACAGCGATGATCTGGAAAATGTGCGCAGCGTCGGACAGCGCGCCGGCGCGCGTGCCCTGAAGCGCTTGGGCGGCCGGCGCCTGTCCACCCGCCAGGCGCCGGTGCTGCTGGTGGCGGAGGTGGCCGGCGGTCTGTTCGGCAATTTTATCCGCGCCATCCGCGGCGAGAGCCTGTACCGCAAGTCGTCGTTCCTGCTGGATAAGCTCGGGGAGGCGGTATTCCCCGCGTTCATGCATATTCATGAACAGCCGCATCTTAAAAAGGCCTTGGGCAGTTCGCCCTTCGACGGCGAGGGAGTGGCCACCCGCGCGCGGGATCTAATCAGCGGCGGCGTATTGAAATCCTACGTGTTGGACAGCTATGCGGCGCGCAAGCTCGATATGCAGACCACCGGCAACGCCGGCGGCGTGCACAATCTCACCATCGATCCCGGCCCCCTGGACTACGCCGGTCTGTTAAAGGAGATGGGCACGGGTTTAGTGGTTACCGAGATGATGGGCATGGGGGTGAACATCGTTACCGGCGATTATTCGCGGGGCGCCGCCGGCTTCTGGGTGGAAAACGGCGCAATCCAGTATCCGGTGGAAGAGATTACCATCGCCGGCAATATGCGCGAGATGTTCAAGGGTATCGCGGCGGTGGGCAGCGACGTGGACATCCGCGGCAATACCCGCACCGGTTCGGTGTTGATCGAACGCATGACCATCGCCGGGACCTGATGCCGTTTCGGACCGCCAAACTTTTTGGGTAATGCCATGAACAAGGGCAAGCTGACGTTGATTCTGGTGTTGGTGGGGCTGGTGGCGCTGTTCACCCTGCAGAATACCCAGGTGGTGGAGGTGCGGTTGTTATTTTGGACGCTCTCCATGTCGCGGGTGTTGCTGATTTTCCTGTTGCTGATCATCGGCGCCTTGTTCGGGTGGCTGGGGTGCGGCGCGTCACGGCGCCGCAGCCGGCATTAAAACCATTTTTTGCGCCTGAAGTACAGCAGCATCCCGCCGATCATGACGATGATCATCAACCACACCAGGAGATAACCGTAGCGCCAGCGCAATTCAGGCATGTCGGTGAAGTTCATGCCGTACACGCCCACCAGAAACGTGGGAGGGATGAAGAGGGTGGCGATAACGGTGAGTACCCGCATCACTTCATTGAGGCGGTTACTGATGCTGGATAGATACACGTCCATCATGCCGGCGGTCATGTCACGATAGGATTCGAACAGGTCCATGATCTGGACCATGTGATCGTAGCAATCGCGCAGGTAGGGCCGGGTAGTTTCCTGAATCAGGGATTGGTCTTCGCGCAGCAGTTGATTGATCACTTCCCGCTGCGGCCACAACATGCGGCGCAACAGCAGCAGGGCGCGCTTCAATTCGTGGATCTGCGCCAGTATCTCTCGGGACGGTTTACCAAGCAGTTCGTCTTCCAGGTCCTCGATCCATTCGCCCAGGTTTTCAAGGATGGGAAAACCTTGATCGATGATGATGTCGAGTAATGCATATAACAGGTAATCGGCCCCGCGGCCGCGCATACGCGCGCCGCTGGTGCGCAGGCGTTTGCGCACCGGCTCGAAGGGGTCGTGATCGCCTTTATAAAAACTGATAACGTAGTTCTTGCCGAAGAACAGGCTGACTTGTTCGGTCGTCAATTCCTCGTTGCGCCATAGCGGCATGCTCATGATCACGAACAGTTGACGGTCATAGTTCTCCAGCTTGGGGCGCTGGCCGGTGTTGAGCACGTCCTCCAGCGCCAGGGGATGCAGGCCGAAGGTATCCCCTAATTCTTTGAGCAAATCCGGAGAGGCGTAGCCATGGGCGTGTATCCAGGTGATGCCCGCCTTTGCCAGCGAGGCCTTACATTCGACAGCAGAGATGTCATCCGATTCGCTCAAGGTAGTGGCGTCGTATTCCATCAACAGAAGTTTGAGGGGTTGCGCGGACACGCTCTCATCGACGGTCAAGGTGCCGGGGGCGGTGCCGGGCGGATGATAACGTTTGGTGAAATAAGCCAAGTTGCCTCTCCTGTAAGATGAGCATGATAGCCAGTTGCGGCTCTTCCGGGTATCCTTATCGCCTGCGCTGCCGGTCGTCCGGGGACGGGTAGTGCGGAACCAAGGAGATCGACAAAAATAATGAAGGCGCAAGGTGGCGAAACCCTGTTGGTGGAGATACGCGGCCTGAAGTTCGCGCGCGGTGCGCGCGTGGTATTCGACGGCGTGGATATCGACATCCCGCGCGGTAAGGTGACGGCTATCATGGGCCCCAGCGGCACCGGCAAGACCACCTTGCTCAAACTCATCGGCGGTCAGTTGCGGCCCCAGGCCGGTTTCATCAAGATGGACGGACAGGATGTCCACATGCTGCGCCATCGCGATCTTTACGAATTGCGCAAACGCATGGGTATGCTGTTCCAGAGCGGCGCACTGCTCACCGATTTGAATGTATTCGATAACGTGGCCTTTCCGCTGCGCGAGCATACCCGGTTGCCGGAGGTTATGATCCGCGACCTGGTGCTGATGAAACTTCACGCGGTGGGTCTGCGCGGCGCCCGCGATCTGTTGATCAGCGAATTGTCGGGGGGTATGGCGCGGCGGGTGGCCTTGGCGCGGGCCATTGCCCTGGACCCCATGATGATCATGTACGACGAGCCCTTCACCGGCCTGGATCCCATTTCCAAGGGGGCCATCGTCCAGTTGATTCACCAATTGAACGACGCGCTGGGCCTGACCAGCATCATCGTATCCCACGATGTGCGGGAAACGGCGGAGATCTCCGACTATATATATGTGTTGTCAGGGGGCAAGGTGGTGGGACAGGGTGAGCCGGCGTCCTTGCAGGACACCGATTCCCAGTGGGTCCGGCAATTTATGCATGGCTTGCCGGATGGACCCGTGCCGTTCCACTATCCCGCGGAGGATTACGCGACGGACCTCCTGGCGGGTAACGGCTGATGGTGAAGTGGCTGGCGCGACTGGGCCGCTCGGGACTCGCATTTTTCGAACGCTTAGGCAGGGGACATCTGTTTCTGTTGCAGATACTGGCCGGTGTTCCAAGCCTGTTGCTGCGCCCGCGGCTGGTGATACAACAGGTCTATTCCATCGGGGTGTTGTCCCTGATCATTATTGTGGTTTCCGGTTTGTTCGTGGGTATGGTGCTGGGGTTGCAGGGGTACAATACTCTGGTGGATTTCGGGGCCGCGCAATCGCTGGGGGTGGTGGTGGCCTTGTCCCTGGTGCGCGAGTTGGGACCGGTAGTGGCGGCGCTGTTGTACGGCGGTCGCGCCGGCTCGGCCTTGGCTGCCGAGATCGGATTGATGAAGGCCACCGAACAACTGTCGGGGATGGAAATGATGGCGGTGGACCCGATAAACCGGGTTATCGCGCCGCGTTTTCTGGCCGGGGCCATCTCCATGCCGTTGCTGGCGGCTATCTTCAGCGCGGTGGGGGTATGGGGTGGTTATTTCGTGGGGGTGGGACTGCTGGGAGTGGACGAAGGCGCTTTCTGGTCCCAGATGCAGGCTCATGTGGATTGGCACGACGATGTGTTGAACGGTGTGATCAAGAGCATGGTGTTCGGGGTGGTGGCTACCTGGATCGCGGTATTCGAGGGGTATGATGCCGTGCCGACTTCGGAGGGAGTGAGCCGCGCCACCACCCGTACCGTGGTGCATACCGCCCTGGCGGTTTTGGGATTGGATTTCGTGTTGACGGCCTTAATGTTCGGTAACGATTGATATGAGACAGACGACGACGGTGGAGATCTTGGTGGGAGCATTCGTGGCGGCCGGCTTGGCGGCCTTATTCGTGCTCGCCATGAAGGTGAGCAATATCAGCACCCTCAATAACCAGCAGGGATACGAAGTTACGGCCTATTTTGAAAACGTCGGCGGTTTGAAAGTGCGCTCACCCGTGACGGCATCGGGGGTGAACGTGGGCCGGGTGGCCGATATCCGTTATGACGACAAGTTGTTCGAGGCATTGGTAACGCTCAAGCTTAGCCCCGATTACCATTTCCCGGTGGACAGCAGCGCCAGTATTTTCACTTCCGGACTATTGGGCGAGCAATATGTGGGCTTGGAGCCCGGCGGCGCGGAGGTAAATCTCAAGGAAGGTGACCGTATCCAGCACACCCAGAAGGCGCTGATACTTGAACAGATCATCAGCCAGGTGTTGTTCAGCAAGGCGACGGAAGGGAACACCAAGTGAGACGAGCGATCGTTGCGCTTTGTTTTATGGCGGTGTGCTGCAGCGTGTCCCGCGCCGAGAGCGTGGACCTGGACCAGGCCGTGGCGCGCGCCCTCAATCACGATCCGCGCATTGAAGAAGTAGACCATTTGGTGGATGCGGCCCGCGCCTTGGTGGATGAGGCGAAGGGCCATAATGATTGGTCCGTGGACATGAATGCCTTTTTGGGCTTGGCCCCCTCGGTGAACGGCGGCCTGTTTGAAAACGGCACTTGCACCTCCGACAATTGTAACCTTCGGTCGGACGAATTCGACATCAACGGGCTCTCCCCGTGGGTCAATATCACCTTATCGGTCATTAAGCCGCTGTACACCTTCGGCAAGATTGAAGACTATACCGAAGCGGCGCGTGCCAACGTCATCGTCAAACAAGGTGACGTGCGTTTGCGCCGCGGCGAAACCATTTTGGAGGTGAAGCGCGCCTATTACGGGTTTCTCGCCGCGCGCGACAGCCGCTTGCTATTGGAGGACGTAAAGCGCCGCGTCGACGGTTCCGTCGAGATGGTGCAACGCTGGTTGGACGAAGGAAACGGCAATGTGCGGCAATCGGATCTATTCGCCCTGCAAACGGGCTCGGCATTGATAGGTCGCTACCTGGCGGAGGCGATAACCACGGAACAAGTGGCGCTGGACGGTCTCAAAGTATTGACGGGTGCGGGCTTGAGTAGCGATCTGATGGTGGCGGATAAGGCCATCGTTCCGGTGCCCCTGCCGCAAATGGATCTTGCGGCGCTGCAACAGCAAGCCATGGAGCACCGTCCCGAGATGGCGCAGGTGGAGGCGGGATTGCGGGCGCGGCGATCATTAGTCGAGGCAAATAAGGCCGGTGGACGGCCCAATCTCTATGCGGGCGTGGCATCGATTTTGTCATATGCGTCCAATCGTACCAAGCTCGATAATCCCTTGATCTACGATCCGTTCAATACCTTTGGCCTAACCCCCCTGGTGGGCATCAAGTGGGACTGGACGGGCGATGTCCAGTCGGCGCAGATCGAGAAAGCGGAGGCGGAGCTGAATGCATTGATCTCGAAATCCGCGGTGGCGCGGGAAGGTATTCCCTTCCAGGTGGCGGAGCAATATCACCAGGTATTGGGTAACCATGATGCCGTTACACAGCTGGCGGACGCCAGCCGTGCGGCGCGGCGTTGGATGATCGCGAATTTCGCCGATTTCGAGGCCGGCATGCAGAGCGGCGATAAGGTGGTGACGGCCTTTCAGGGATATGTCTTGGCGTACAGCGATTATTTGAAGACCGTGTTCGATTACAATATGCATGTGGCGCAATTGTTGAATGTCACGGGAGTCGATCAATGAAACGGTGGGTGAGCGGGTTGCTATGCGGCCTGTGGCTGGCGGGGAGCGGTGCGGCGTTGGCCATTCAGTCGCCGCAGGTTTTGGTGCAGCAGACCGCGGATCAGATGTTGGGCAAATTGCGCGCCGAGCGCCAAGTCATCGATCAACATCCCGGCCGAATCTATGATTTGGTCGACGAGATCGTGTTGCCCCATTTCGATTTCGAACGGATGTCCCAATGGGTACTGGGCAAGTACTGGCGCAGCGCGACGCCGGATCAGCGCAAGCGCTTCGTTGATGAGTTCCGTAATCTGCTGGTCCGTACCTACGCCAAATCCCTGTCGTCATACCAAGATAACAAGATTACGTATCTGCCCCTGCGTTCGACCCCGCAGGATACCGACGTCAAGGTGCGTACCGAGGTGGATCAGCCGGGCGGTTTTCCCATCCCCATCGATTACAGCCTCTATCTAAAGGGCGACGAGTGGAAGGTGTATGACGTCACCATCGACGGCGTCAGTCTGGTGACCAATTACCGCACCACCTTCGCCAATCAGATTCGTCAGAATGGCTTGGATAAATTGATCGCCACCCTCGCGGATCGCAACAAACAGGACATCGCACAGTGAGCGACGCCGCCATTGCGTCGCGCGGCGCCGGTCGTTATGCGCTTACCGGTGATTTGACCTTTGCCACGGTTCCCGATCTCTGGCGTAACCGTAGTAGCGGCGTCTTCGGCAAGGATGCGGCGGTGCGCTTGGATTTGTCGGGCATCTTTCGCGTCGATAGCGCCGGGATTGCCCTGCTCATAGAATTTACCCGTACCGTCCGGAATTACGGCGGCACCATCCTCTTGGAACAGGCTCCGCCGCAGCTCATGGCCATCGCGACCGTCAGCGGTTTGGACGAGGTATTGCCCTTTGCGCGTAACACCGGTTAGGTGAGGAATTTATCCTTACAAGGCTGACAATGACCCGGCTTAGCAGGTATGCTGTTAAGCCATGCACACACCCGAGACGTTGATGATCTTTATGCGGCCCGAAGAAATACAATCCATGATTGAACACGGCTTGCCCGGGGCCGAGGCGCAGGTTACGGGCGACGGACGTCATTTTGACGCGGTTGTGATCGCGGACGTATTTGCCGAGAAGAGCCTGTTGGAGCAGCATCGTCTGGTGTATGCCGCCTTGGGCGGGAAGATGGGAGGCGACATCCATGCCTTGACCATGCGCACCTATACCCGGGCACAATGGGAACGGCAGGCAAATTCCTAACCGAAGGATTTGCCCACGGCGTGGTTGCGCGACTATGGCGGAATGACAACGGCGGCCAGCCATCTTCCTGAATATAATGAACGTTTAATGGATAAATTGATTATCACCGGCGGGATTTCTCTCCAAGGAGAAATCCGTATTTCCGGCGCGAAGAACGCCGCCCTGCCTATCTTCGCGGCCACCTTATTGGCGGATGGGCCGGTCGTAGTGCGCAACATCCCCCATCTTCATGACATCACCACCACCATGGAGTTGTTGGGGCGTATGGGCGTGCGCCTGATGATGGATGAAAAGATGGGCATCGAGGCGGATGCCACCACCATCAAGGAATTCTACGCGCCGTATGAATTGGTGAAGACCATGCGCGCCTCCATTTTGGTCCTCGGTCCTTTGCTGGCTCGTTATGGCCAAGCGGTGGTATCTCTGCCCGGCGGCTGTGCCATCGGCTCCCGGCCGGTGAATTTACATATCGCGGGGTTGCAGGCCATGGGGGCGGACATCCGGGTGGAAGGCGGATATATCCACGCCAAGGCCAAGCGTCTCACGGGCGCGCGCATCTTTTTTGATATCGTCAGCGTTACCGGCACCGAGAACATCATGATGGCGGCGGCCCTCGCGGCGGGGACCACGGTCATCGAAAACGCGGCACGCGAACCCGAGGTGACGGACCTAGCCAATTGTCTGATCAGTATGGGGGCGAAAATCGAAGGCGCCGGTTCCAATACCGTCGTGGTGGAAGGCGTGGACAGTTTGCATGGCACGACCTACTGCATTTTGCCGGATCGGATCGAAACGGGCACGTATCTGGTGGGCGCCGCCATGACCGGCGGACGCGTCAAGCTGAAGGATGCCCGTCCCGACACCCTGGAAGCGGTGCTGGCCAAATTGCGCGAGGCGGGCGCGACTATAGAAGTCGGAGACGATTGGATCTCGCTGGATATGGAAGGACGGCGTCCCTTGGCGGTGGATGTGCATACCTCCCCTTATCCCGCCTTCCCTACCGATATGCAGGCACAGTTCTGCGCCTTGAACAGCATCGCCGCGGGGACAGGGACCATTTCCGAATCGGTGTTCGAAAACCGTTTTATGCATATTCAGGAATTACAGCGCTTGGGCGCGGATATCCGCCTTGAGGGCAACGTCGCCATCGTTACCGGCGTGGATCACCTGACCAGCGCCCCGGTGATGGCCACGGATTTGCGCGCTTCCGCCAGCTTGGTATTGGCGGGCTTGGTGGCCAAGGGCGACACCGTGGTCGATCGCATTTATCATATCGATCGCGGTTACGAATGCATTGAAGAGAAGTTGTCGCAACTGGGCGCCCGTATCCGGCGCATACCGGCCTGAGACCGAGCGGCGCTGACAGCGGCCAACTTGCATCGACTGTTCCTTTGCCGATAACGATTTATGATTAACGTGCTCACCATTGCGGTATCCAAGGGGCGAATATTTAAAGAGGCTTTGCCATTGCTGGCCGCCGCCGGCATCGTTCCCCAGGAGGACCCGGCCACCAGCCGCAAACTCGTCCTGCCCACCAATCAAGCTGACGTAAATCTGATCGTTATCCGCGCCACCGATGTGCCTACCTATGTGGAATACGGGGCCGCCGATCTCGGCATAGCCGGTAAGGATGTCTTGATGGAATACGAAGGGGACGGTTTGTACGAGCCCCTGGATCTCAAGATTGCCCGGTGCCGCATGATGCTGGCCGGACCGCGGCGGGCAATGACGGAGGGGGCGCGCTTGCGTATCGCCACCAAGTATGTGACCTCCACCCGTCGTTATTTCGCCGAGCAGGGAAAACAGGTCGAGATCATCAAACTCTACGGTTCCATGGAACTGGCACCCTTGGTGAAGTTGGCGGATCTGATCGTGGATCTGGTGGATACCGGCAGCACCCTGCGCGCCAATGGTTTGGAGCCCCTGGAACATATCGCCGACATCAGCTCGCGCCTGATTGTGAATAAGGCGGCCATGAAAATGAAGCATGACCGGGTCACGGCCTTCATCGACCGCATGGCGGAGGCCGTGGAAAAGAAAGTTACGGGCGGAAGATAACCGGCAGACTAGAGCGCATCGCGATGAGTGCCATCTCCATTAAGCGGTTGAACAGTACCCGGACGGATTTCTGGCCGAGCTTGGAGCAATTATTGGCGTGGGAGTCGGAATCCGACGCCGTAGTGGCGAAGACGGTGGAGGGGATACTCGCCGACGTGCGCCGGCGCGGCGATGCTGCGGTGATCGAATATACCAACCGCTTCGATCGCATGCAGGCGCGCGATATGCAGGAACTGGAAATTCCCGCTGCGCGTTTGCACGATGCCTTGGCCGGTATACCCGCCGCGACACGCAGCGCCTTGGAAATCGCGGCGCAACGTCTACAGACGTATCACCGGCATCAAAAACAAGAGACTTGGAGCTACACCGAGGCCGACGGCACCCTGCTGGGGCAACAGGTGACGCCCTTGGATCGGGTGGGTCTCTATGTGCCCGGCGGCAAGGCGGCCTATCCGTCGTCGGTATTGATGAACGCCATCCCCGCCAAGGTGGCGGGGGTGCGCGAACTCGTGATGGTGGTACCTACGCCAGACGGTGAGTCGAATGAGTTGGTGTTGGCGGCGGCCTCCCTGGCGGGTGTCGACCGGGTGATTGCCGTGGGCGGCGCGCAAGCCGTGGCGGCCTTGGCATACGGCACCCGGACCATTCCGCGGGTCGATAAGATCGTCGGGCCAGGTAATATCTATGTGGCCACCGCCAAACGCATGGTATTCGGCGAGGTGGGGATCGACATGGTGGCGGGACCTTCGGAAATTCTCATCATCTGCGACGGTAAAACCTCGCCGGATTGGATTGCCATGGACTTGTTTTCCCAAGCCGAGCATGACGAGGACGCGCAATCGATCCTGCTGTGTCCCGATGCGGCCTATCTGGATAAGGTGCAGGACAGCATCGCGCGATTATTGCCGGGGATGGAGCGCGCTATCATTATCGAGAAGTCGTTGTGCGCGCGCGGGGCCCTGATCCAGGTGCGCGACCTGGCGGAAGCGGTCGAGGTGGCCAATTTCATCTCGCCGGAACACCTGGAGTTGTCGGTGGCGGATCCGGAGGCATTGGTGAAGCACATCCGCAATGCCGGCGCTATCTTCATGGGGCGTTATACCGCCGAGGCGGTGGGCGATTATTGCGCGGGGCCCAATCATGTTCTGCCGACATCGCGCACCGCGCGTTTTTCTTCGCCGTTGGGCGTGTATGATTTTCAGAAGCGTTCCAGTTTGATCATGTGTTCGCCCGAGGGTGCGCGTACGCTGGGCGGCACCGCTTCCCTGTTGGCGCGCGGCGAGGGCCTGACCGCGCATGCCCGTTCCGCCGAGTATCGCGTGGAGGCCGAGTGATATGAAATTCGCGCAGCGAAGCATGCGCTCCCTCTCCCTCCTGGAGAGGGATGGGGTGAGGGAAGTAGGCGCGACGGAAAGCTATCCTCAGATGTGGTTACTCGGGATCGTTAAATGAGTTTGATGAAGACGCGTGTACAACAGTGGGTGAGGCCGGAGGTGCAGGCGCTCACCGCCTATCACGTGCCGGACGCCAGCGGACTGATCAAGCTCGACGCCATGGAAAATCCCTATAATTGGCCGCCGCACATGGCGGCTAAATGGCTGGAGGCATTGCGCGGCGTCGCGCTCAACCGCTATCCCGATCCCGCCGCGGTACGGCTCAAGACGCGTTTGCGCGAAACGTTCCGCCTGCCCGCGGAGAGTGCGGTATTGCTGGGAAACGGCTCCGATGAGCTGATTCAAATGATCTTGATGGCGGTGGCCGGGATCGGCCGCACGGCGGTGGCGCCCGAGCCGAGCTTTTCCATGTATCGCATCATCAGCACCAATGTGGGCGTGAGCTACGTAGGTGTTCCGCTCAAAGATGATTTCTCCTTGGATGTGGCCGCGACCCGCGACGCCATCGCCACCCATCGTCCGGCGGTGGTGTTTATCGCCTACCCCAGCAATCCTACCGGGAACTTATTCGCGGCGGAGGATATCTGCTCTTTAATAGAGGCGGCGCCGGGTTTGGTGGTCGTGGACGAGGCCTATACCGCCTTTTGCAACGCCGACTTTGCGGAATATCTGGCGCGCTACGAGCATTTGTTAATCCTGCGTACGGTGTCCAAGCTGGGGTTGGCGGGCCTGCGTTTGGGATTCTTGGTGGGGGCGCCGTCCTGGCTGCAGGAGATCGACAAGCTGCGCCTGCCTTACAACATCAATGTACTGACCCAGGCGAGCGCCGAGTTCGCCTTGAATCACTATGCGATGTTGCAGGAGCAGGCCGATCGTATTCGCGCCGATCGCGACGCGCTCTACGCCGCCTTGCGGTCCTTGCCGGGAGTGACCGCGTTTCCCAGCCAGTCCAACTTCATCTTATTCCGCGTCGCGGCGGGGCGAGCAGGCGAAATCTTTCAGCGGCTCAAGGCGGCCGGTGTGTTGATTAAAAATCTGCACGGTTCGCATCCCGCCTTGCGCGATTGCCTGAGGGTAACGGTGGGGATGCCGGAAGAAAACCGGGCCTTTTTGAGCGCAATGCTCGCGGCACTGAAGCTGGATTAAATCGCCGATCGGCATATGATGGCTTATATATTGTTTTATTTCGCGGAGACGGACTATGGCTGAGCGCAAGGCCAGTATACAACGCAACACCCTGGAAACGCAGATTCAGGTCAGCGTGAATCTGGACGGTAACGGAGCTTCCGCGTTCAAGACGGGGGTGCCCTTTCTCGATCATATGCTTGACCAAGTGGCGCGCCACGGCATGATCGACATCGAAGTGACCGCCGCCGGCGACCTGCAGATCGATGCCCATCACACCGTGGAAGACATCGGTATCGCCCTGGGACAGGCATTTGCCGCGGCGGTGGGAGATAAGCGCGGGATTCGCCGTTACGGCCACGCTTATGTGCCATTGGACGAGGCCCTGTCACGGGTGGTGGTGGATTTCTCGGGCCGGCCCGGAATGGAGTATGGCGTGCAATTCAGCCGCGCGCGCATCGGTGATTTCGATGCCGACTTGTTGCATGAGTTCTTTCAGGGATTCGTCAACCACGCCCAGGTAACCCTGCACATCGATTGCCTGCGCGGCGTAAATGGCCACCATATCGCCGAGACGGTGTTCAAGGCCTTTGGTCGCGCGCTGCGCATGGCCTTGGAGCCGGATCCGCGCATGCAGGGTGCGATGCCCTCCACCAAAGGTAGCTTGTGATCAGCGCGCGCAATCGAAACGGGATGCCGATATAGGTTATTGGTATGAATGTGGTAGCGGTGATCGATTACGGCATGGGTAATCTGCGTTCGGTGTCCAAGGCCCTCGAACATGTTGGGGGCGATAGGTCGGTGCGCGTGACCTATGACCCGGATCTGATTCGCCGCGCTGATCGGGTGGTGTTTCCCGGCGTGGGGGCCTTGCGGGATTGCATGACGGAACTGACGCGCTTGGGGCTGGACGAGGTGATTCGGGAATGTGCGGCGACCAAGCCGTTTCTCGGTATCTGTTTGGGGATGCAGGCCTTGCTGGAATTCAGTGAAGAAAATAATGGTACTGAAGGCTTGGGCATATTGCCGGGACGGGTGGTGGGATTCCCCATTCCTTTTATCGACGCCGTCAATCATGAGCGCCTCAAGGTACCGCATATGGGATGGAACCAGGTGCGTCAGACCCGTGCCCATTTTTTGTGGACGGACATCGCGCAGGACAGCCGTTTTTATTTCGTGCACAGCTATTATGCGGTCCCCAGTGTCGCTGGACAGGTGGCGGGCACGGCGCACTATGGCCGCGATGTGGCGGTTGCCCTTGCTCGGGAAAATATCTTCGCCGTGCAGTTTCACCCGGAAAAGAGTCAACACGCCGGCTTACAGCTGTTGGCCAATTTTATGCGCTGGGACGGTACCCAGTGACGCGGAGGAATGATGGTCATGATTACATTGGGCGTTTGAGGAAGACCTTATGTTATTGATACCCGCCATTGATCTTAAGGATGGAAAATGTGTGCGCCTGCGTCAGGGGCGCATGGAGGATGATACGGTCTTTTCCGACGACCCTGTCGCGGTCGCCGACCGTTGGGTGGCGGTCGGCGCACGGCGTCTGCACGTGGTGGATCTCAATGGGGCCTTCGCCGGCCGCCCGGTCAACGCTGAAGCCATACGCCGCATCGCCGAGGCCCATCCCCAGATACCGATACAAGTGGGCGGTGGCATCCGGGACGACGATACTATCGAGCTCTATCTGTCGATGGGGGTTACTTATGTGATTCTTGGCACCAATGCCGTGAACGTTCCGCATTTTGTAGGCGATGCCTGTTCGGAATTCCCCGGCCACATCATGGTGGCCTTGGACGCCAAGGAGGGCAAGGTTGCCATCGACGGCTGGTCCAAGCTTTCCAATCATGATGTGATCGATATCGCCAAGCGCTTTGAACGCGAAGGCGTGGAAGCCATTATCTATACTGACATCAACCGCGACGGCATGATGGCCGGCGTCAATGTCGAAGCCACGGCGGCATTGGCCCGCGCCATTACCATCCCAGTGATTGCCTCGGGAGGGGTGTCCAGGCTGGACGATATCCGCCGACTGTGCGAGGTGGCCAATGAGGGCGTTATGGGCGCCATAGTCGGCCGCGCGCTCTATGAAGGCGGTCTTGATCTGGCCGAGGCGCAGCGTTTGGCGGATCAACTCGGTTAACGAATCATGGGATTGGCCAAGCGCATCATTCCTTGTCTGGATGTCGACAAGGGCCGGGTGGTTAAGGGAGTGAAGTTTGCCGGGATTCGCGACGCGGGGGATCCGGTCGAGATCGCCAAACGCTATGACGAGCAAGGTGCCGATGAATTGGTATTTCTCGACATCACCGCCAGCGCCGAAAACCGCGACACCATGGTCCATGTGGTGGAAGACGTGGCGAGCCAAGTGTTTATCCCGCTGACGGTGGGCGGTGGAATTCGCAGCGCCGCGGATATCCGGCGCATGCTCAATGCCGGAGCCGACAAGGTGGCGATCAATACCGCGGCAGTGGCTAATCCGGAGCTGGTGCGCGAGGCGTCGGCCCGTTTTGGTTCGCAGTGCATCGTGGTGGCCATTGATGCCAAGCAGGTTAACAAAGGTGACGAGCCGCCGCGTTGGGCGGTTTTTACCCACGGCGGCCGCAAGGCCACGGGGATCGATGCGGTGCTGTGGGCGATCCAGATGATGAAATATGGGGCCGGCGAGATCCTCTTGACCAGCATGGACCGCGACGGCACCCGCGACGGCTTCGATCTGGACTTGGTCCGGGCGGTGAGCGAGGCGGTGACCATCCCCGTGATTGCCTCCGGCGGTGTCGGGACTCTGGACCATCTAGTGGAAGGCATTAAGCTAGGTGCCGCCGATGCGGTGTTGGCCGCCAGCATCTTTCACTTCGGCCAAAATACGGTGGAAGAAGCCAAGCGCCGTCTGGCGGCACAAGGTATAGAGGTGCGTCTCTAGATATGGCGAAAATCGATTATGAGTGACCTATGGCTCGATCAGATCGTGTGGACCAATGATGGTTTGGTGCCGGCCATTGCCCAAGAGCTCGGGACCGGACGGGTATTGATGATGGCATGGATGAATCGCCAAGCCCTGCTGGAGACCGTCGCCGGCGGCAAGGCCGTGTATTGGTCGCGGTCACGGCAACGCTTGTGGCGCAAAGGCGAGGAGTCGGGCCATGATCAGATCGTTAAAGAGATACGGCTTGATTGCGACGGGGATGTCGTCCTGCTCGTCGTGGAGCAGGTGGGCGGTATCGCCTGCCATACCGGGCGACACAGCTGTTTCTATCGACGTTTGCAGCAAGGTGCCTGGGTAGAGGCGGATCCCGTGTTGAAAGATGCCGGCATTATCTATAAAGGGTGACTGCCACTATGAACGATGTATTGCGACGCTTGGGCGACGTATTGGAGTCGCGCAAGCAAGCTGATCCCGCTGACTCTTATGTGGCGAGCCTGTATGCAAAGGGTCTGGACGCCATCTTGAAAAAGATCGGCGAAGAGGCCACTGAGACGGTACTAGCCGCCAAGGAAGGCGCAGCGGATAAGATCATCCATGAGACCGCCGACCTGTGGTTCCATACCTTGGTGTTGCTCGCCCATCAGGGCTTGCGGCCGGAGCAGGTGCTCGATGAGCTGGCACGGCGGTTTGGTGTGTCTGGCGCGGCGGAAAAGGCATCGCGCACTAAATCTGAATGAAGAATGAAATTTTTCCTCATGAAGGGGTTTTCAACAATTTATTGTTTTACTTCAAGGCGATATGGTGTCGTTTTCGTCCGCCAGTAGGTGTGCCAGCCGTGTCCGTGTAGAATGATCGGTAAAATGCAGCACGGTCGGCAGCGAAACGGCAGCTGTTCCGGTGAGGACTTAAGGAGAATCATATGGGTATCAGTATCTGGCAATTGTTGATTATTCTAGTGATCGTGTTGTTGTTGTTCGGAGCTAAGCGGTTACGTACCATCGGCACTGATCTGGGTGGCGCCGTCAAAGGTTTCCGCGCTGCGATGAATGAAGGCAAGGAAGACGAGCAGGCCAAGGAAAACGTGGAGCACCAAGAGACTCGCACTACCATCGAAGGCGAAGTAACCAACAAGGAAACCGGCAAGAATAAGGCATGACGGTGCCGTCATGTTCGATATCGGGTTCTCCGAAATAATTTTGATCGCGATCATCGCCCTGCTGGTAGTAGGGCCGCAGGAATTGCCTGCGTTAGTGCGCAGCATAGGATCGTGGGTGGGTAAGGTTCGCCACTTCATGAGCGCGGTCAAGACCGAGTTCGATCGGGAGATTCACAAAGCGGATGAGATACGACGGCTCATGGCCAAAGAGGTGGAGGTCGCCGAGCTTCATAAAACACTTGACGAAGATCGCAGGGCGGATCGGCCCGAGGATCCGTCCCGAACTGAAATCCCCCACGGTTCCGATACTCAGATATCGGCCACCTCTATGAGTTCAGGCGACACAGCGGCTCCAGCCGCCAAGCAAGATCATGGCAAGCCGCAAGCCTAATTATACCCCGCAGCAAGAACAACCCTTCATGTCGCACCTCATTGAGTTGCGAGGGCGCTTGTTGCGCATGGTGCTTTTTATATTGCTGGTATTTCTGGTGTTGTTCCCCTTTACCGGCAAACTGTATTCGTTATTGGCGAAGCCGCTGTTACAATACCTGCCCGCTGGCGGCAGCATGATCGCCACGGAAGTGGCATCGCCGTTTCTCACGCCTTTTAAGTTCGTCTTCGTGTTGGCTATCGCCTTGGCCATGCCCTACGTATTGCATCAGTTGTGGCGGTTTATCGCGCCCGGCTTGTATCGGCGCGAGCGGCGTATCGCCCTGCCGTTGCTGGTATCCAGCATTATCTTGTTTTACAGCGGGATCGCTTTTGCCTATTACGTGGTGTTTCCCTTGGCGTTTCGCTTCTTGGTCGGTTCCGCCCCGCAAGGGGTGGCGGTGATGACCGACATCAGCAAGTATCTGGATTTCACCCTGACCATCTTTTTTGCCTTCGGCATGGCCTTTGAGGTGCCTGTTGCGATTGTCCTCATGGTGTGGGCGGGAATCACCACACCCGCGGCGTTGGCCGCGAAACGTTCCTATGTCATTGTTGCGGCATTTGTGATCGGTGCTGTCCTTACTCCCCCCGACGTGATATCGCAAACCTTATTGGCGGTGCCCATGTGGTTATTGTTTGAATTGGGTCTGATCTTCTCGCGCTTTATCGTGATGCCGGAACAGCCGGAAGAGGGCGCTTCAACCGCCGTGCAGAAAGCGGAGAACGAAAATCCCCCGTCCTCATGAAACGCTTGCATGATATGCGCGCCGACATTATTGCGGTTCTCGCATCGGTGGCGGTCGTTCCCCGATAGTGGTGCGCAGGCTAAGCGGCCTGCCGTGGCGGACCACCGCTAACTCGACTTGCGAACCCGGTGCCAGCGAGGCCGTGATATTCATGGCGGAACGGGCATCGTTAACGGCCTTTTCCCCCACTCCGGTCAAAATATCTCCGGGACGCAATCCGGCGCGATCCGCGGCGCTGGCGGGATACACGCCGGCGACGATGGCGCCGCGGTGATCGCCCAGGCCAAAGGATTCTGCCAAATCGGGGGTGATATCCTGTACTTCGATGCCCAACCAGCCGCGTATCACCCGGCCCTTTTCCAATATCTGTTCCATCACTGTCTTGGCGAGATTTGCCGGAATGGCGAATCCTATGCCCTGTGAACCGCCGGAGCGGGAGAAGATAGCGGTATTGATGCCTATCAATTGGCCGGAAGCATTGATCAAGGCGCCCCCGGAGTTGCCCGGATTGATGGCGGCATCGGTTTGGATGAAATTCTCGAAGGTGCTGATGCCCAATTGCTGGCGACCGGTGGCGCTGACGATGCCCTGGGTGACGGTTTGGCCGACGCCGAAGGGGTTGCCGATGGCCAGCACCACGTCGCCCACCCGCATTTCTTCCGTGCGGCCAAATACGATAGAGGGAAGATGAGTGAGATTAACCTTTAGTAAGGCAAGGTCCGTTTCCGGGTCCGTTCCCACCACTATAGCTGAGGCGCTGCGTCCATCAACGAGGGCGACCTGGATTTCATCCGCGCCGTCGACCACATGATTGTTGGTGAGCACATAGCCATCGGCGCTGATGATCACGCCGGAACCCAGGCTGGATTCTAAGCGCTGGTTGGGGACTCCGGAATCGCCGCCAAAGAAATGCCGAAATACGGGGTCGCTATAGAATGGCGACGGGCGCTGCGTGACGACCTTGGTAGTATAGATATTGACCACGGCGGGCACTGCGGCTTGAACGGCATCGGCGTAGGAGGCAGTGCCGATGTTCCCCGCGGGATTTTGTAATGTCGTTAGATGCGGCGGCGCCTCTTGCACCTGAACGGTGGAATGGGCGTTGAAGGTTTCCGGACGGAACAGCAGCAGTAATACAAAAGCAAAGGCCAGCCCGGCTAGAGTGGCTTCCATGAAGAAGACAAAGGTTTTACGCGTCGACATCGGTACCTCGTCCTAAAGTGAGAAGGGGCCGCTCATTTAATTATAATCATTCACAACGGCCGCGTTGGCATGGATATACTCCGCTTGCTACAGTTGAATGGTAGCGTAATCAAAGGAAAAGCGCATGGTACGGCGTAACGAGTTATTAAAATATACCAATGAATTGCTGCAAAGCGAGCGCTTTCGCGATTATGCTCCGAACGGTTTACAAGTCGAGGGGTATGACGAGATTCGGCTCTTAGCCAGTGCGGTGACCGCCAGTTATGCGGCAGTGGAGGCGGCAGTGGCCATGGGAGCCCATGCCTTGTTGGTTCACCATGGGTATTTTTGGCGGGGAGAGCAAGCGGCCATTACCGGCATGAAACAGCGAAGGCTCGCTTTATTGCTCGCGAACAGGATCAATTTGTTGGCGTACCATCTGCCACTCGATGCGCATGAGGTCTACGGCAACAATGCGCAACTAGCCCGGGTATTGGGTATACAGATAAAGGGTAGTTTCGGCCCGGAGCCCGGACTTGCCTATCATGGCGAATTGACCGCTCCCATGGACGGGGTGGAATTCGCGCGCCACGTCGCGCACTGTTTAGGCCGTGCGCCTTTGCATGTGGCAGGAAAGGCGCCGCGTACCATCCATCGTATCGGGTGGTGTACGGGGGCGGCGCAAAGCTACCTGGAAGCGGCGGCGCAGCTGGGGCTCGATGCCTATCTGAGCGGCGAGGTTTCGGAGCAGACCTTCCATATCGTTCAGGAAACGGGAGTTCAATTTTTTAGCGCCGGTCATTATGCAACGGAACGATACGGTGTGATAGCACTGGGCGAACATCTGGCGAAAAAATATGGATTGGATCACCGATTTATCGAGATCGCCAATCCGATCTAGCTGAAATGTTTCATCGCGACGCTTCAGGTTAAATAGCGCGTCAAAAAATATCGGAATTTTCACCGTGTTTTCCGGCCTTTTTGCGGCGAAGTTTGCCGGTGCTTTGTTATAGGCGCCGCTATTTGGGGGATATTTTGCTCGAAGATAGCGGTTTGCGCCGGATTTGCAGGTTCCGCGGCGGCGCGGGCTCGTTTGCAGAGCGATTGAATTTCCTGATTTAGTAGCGACTTCTTTCAACGTTGACAGGGCGCGCAAAGTTGGTCTAGCATTCAATTCCCGACCGCGGAGGTGGCAGATGGTGTGTTGCCCTTTCGCTGAGTTGATAGCAAGAATAATAGGGAATTACTAGAAACTGAATAGATCACTGCTGGTATGGGTGATCAGGGGATAAGGGGGTGGTCATATGAGTACTTGTCCCGTCACTGTTGCTTCGTCGCCGATCTTCTTGAAGTGTGGTGCTCGCTGAGAGGTCGCCGTGCGATTAAAGAAGCGAAGCACCAAGAAGCAAGATATTTGTCCATGTAATGTGTATGAGCGGTTGCAACATAGCAGCTCTGTCTATGTTGTTGTGGGTGACCGCTGAAAATGGAAATGGAGCCAGAAAATCGATTGAGGGGAAAGATGCCGGTCAATAATCGTGGTTCGGGGCGGCGGATTGGCGCCTATCTTACGGGTGGCATGGGTAGGTATAAGTTGGCGACGTTGTTGGCGCCCTTCCTTCCACTGTTGATGGCGATGGCGATCTTCCTGCCGGCGGAGACGGGATATGCCGGAGAACCGTTTTCGGTTCCCAACACGGCACCGCCTAAAGGCAGCTACGACGGTGGATACGCCAACGATGGATTTAAGGTTCCCAACGCGGTGCCTCCGAAGGGAAGCTATGATGGCATTCATGTGGAGCAGCCTATTGAGTTTCCGCACTATATCCATACCAAAGTCAATCAGATCAACTGCATGTATTGCCATACCTACGCGCGGCGCAGCAAGGTGGCGGGCATCCCGCCGGTCAGCAAGTGCATGGGTTGCCATCTGGTGATCGCCACTGACAAGCCACGCATAAAACAGCTCACTGCGTATTGGGAAAAAGGGGTGGCGCCACCTTGGAAAAAGGTGAATGACGAGCCGGATTTCGTGCATTTTACCCACGAGAAGCACTTGAAGAGATTTATCTTCGATAACCCTGGAATGCCTATAGAGAAAACCTATGAGGTTTGTGCCTTTTGCCATGGCGAAGTGAAAAATATGGTGGTTGATCAAAAGGTGAAGCCGCTCAATATGGGATTCTGCGTTCGTTGCCATGAGGCGAATAACGGCCCTCATGATTGTTGGAAGTGCCACAAGTAGGCAAGTGAATAGGAGAACTGTTTCAATGGTGGCGCGGTGAAATTCGTGCCGAAGTGTACGCCGAGATGGATGGGTTGCATATGAGTGGTAAAGAGATAAACCGCAGAGATTTTCTCAAGGTTATGGGAGTGAGCAGTGCCGGCGCCGCTTTGGCCGGCTGCGACATGCCCAGTTATGTGACCCTTCAACAGGGCAAGGAAGACGTCGTTGCTTATGTCGCCCCCGAAGAATATGTCATCCCTGGCGTAGGTGTCTGGTACGCCTCGACGTGTCGGCAGTGTCCGGCGGGTTGCGGCATTAACGGACGTGTCCGCGAAGGGCGCGTAATTAAAGTTGAAGGCAATCCCGATTCTCCCATCAACCCGAGCCCCGCCGGCGATAGGAGCGGCAAGCTATGCCAAATGGGACAATCGGGATTGCAGGCACATTACAATCCCGATCGCTTGACTCAGCCCTTGATGCGGAAGGACGGCGCCCTGGTAGAGGCCACCTGGGATGAGGCGATGGCGGCCATCAAGCAGCATGTGGGTCCCGGCGCGGCAGGAAACCGCTTTGCCTGGTTTACCGGGATGGTGAGCGGACATCAAGCCGCTCTGCTGCAGGCCCACCTGGAGGCCATGGGCACCGATCATCACTACGTCCATGAAGTGGTGAGTAACGCCGTCAGGCAGTCGGTTAACCGCGATGTCTTGGGCGAGGCCATGCCGGTCTATAAGTTTGACAAGGCGCAGGTGATATTGTCGTTTGGGGCGGATTTCCTCGGGCCGTGGCAGTCACCGGTGCATTTCACTACACAATACGTCAAATTCCGCGAGGCGCCGCGCGGCACCTTGGTGCAGGTCGAGCCTAAGATGACCTTGACCGGCGGTAATGCCGACCTGTGGGTGGCGATACGGCCCGGTACGGAAGGGGTTCTGGCCCTAGGCATCGCCAATGTACTGTTGACCAAAAATAATCGCGACGGGAGCCAGTTACCCGGCGAGTTGCGCGGCACGATAGCTCGCTACGATCTCGAGACCGTGACCCGTATCACCGGCGTGCCGAATGACCGCGTTACCAAGATCGCTGCCTGGTTGAATGAGCGTAGCCCCAGTTTGGTTTTGAGCGGACTTTCCGCCGAAGGGCAGGAGCATGGCTACGACACCGCCGCGGCGGCCATGGCGCTGAATATTATTCTCGGTAATGTGGGTAAGACCATCGTTAGCAGCGGCGCTTTTCCCTACGCACAATTGACCGCCAGAGAAGGGGATACCCGCAGCCTGCTGGCCTTCGCCGCCGCCGTAGAGAAGGGCGATTATGATGCGGTGTTCTTTTACGGGACCAACCCCGTGTTTACCGCGCCAAAATTTTTGGCCTTGGGAGATAAGCTCGGCAAGGTGCCGTTCAAGGTGGTGTTCACGAATTTCCATGACGAGACGGCAATGCAGGGGGATGTGGTATTGCCCCTTTACTCCCAGTATGAAGAATGGGGAACGCATGTCCCCGCCTATCAGGGCGACTCCAGCGTTATCGGCATGCAGCAACAGGTAATGGTGCCACTTTACCCAAATACTACCCGCAGTTTCGGTGACGTGATGCTCGATCTGCTCAAGCTGCGCGCCGCCGACAAGTTTGGTGGTTTTACCGATTACTACGCCTATGTGCGTAAGCAGATCGCCGAGCTTCCCGCCGATCTTAAGGACGGGGCTAACGAAGAGACGTTCTGGCAGCAGACCTTGCAAAAAGGTGTGGTGGAGGTCAAGCGCAAAGAGAGCGGGGCATTAATGGCCAAGGCGCTAGCGGTCAGTCTCCCGGATTACAGCGCCAACGCCGAGTATCCATATCATTTGATCCCTTCGCCGCGATTGGGTATGTGGGATGGGCGCCATGCCAACATCCCGTGGCTGCAGGAGGCCCCGGATCAGATCAGCAAGGTAGTGTGGGATTCGTGGGCGGAGATCCATCCGCAAACGGCGCAAAAGCTCGGTGTACGGAATGGCGATTACATTAGCATTACCTCGGACCAGGGCACCATCGAAACACGTGTCTATGTCTTCAAGGGAATCCATGTCGATGCCATCGCGGTGCCGCTGGGGCAAGGACATGAGGAATACGGGCGTTACGCCAAGGGCAGGGGCGTCAATCCGCTGAAGATCCTCAGCCCGTTGCGCGAGGCCAAGACCGGGGAGATGGCCATGTACGCTACCCGCGTCAAGATCGCCAAGACCGGACGCAATCAAACCCTGATGATGCTCGGCGCCGGTAACGAGACACAACACGGTCGTAAACTGGTGGCGACGGTGACCGCGGATGTGTTCAAACGTACTGAAGGGGGTGGTAAGCATGTCGTTTAAAAACATTCTTGACGATTGGTCGCACTACCGCCGCGGCCGGGAGGAAGGCGGCTTCCATGACTACGAACACAAATGGGGCATGGCCATCGACCTCAATAAATGCATCGGCTGCAATGCCTGCGCGGTGGCGTGCTATGCGGAAAACAACCTGGCGGTAGTCGGCCCGGAACGGTTCGCCAAGCATCAGGCGATGCACTGGATGCGTATTGAGCGCTATTGGGACGAGCCGGACATCGGTCACATGCTGCCCGTGAGTGATTATCAGGAAAAGGGCGCCAGTTTTCTGCCGATGAATTGCCAGCAGTGCATGTCGGCAACCTGTGAGCCGGTGTGCCCGGTGGCGGCTACGTATCACACGCCGGACGGCCTGAACGCGCAGGTATACAACCGTTGCATCGGATCGCGGTACTGTTCCAACAACTGTCCATACCGTCTGCGCTACTTCAACTTCTGGTCATATTACGACGTGTCATGGCCGGCGCCGTTGAACATGCAGTTGAATCCGGATCTGACCGTGCGCGATAAGGGCGTCATGGAAAAATGCACCTTCTGCGTGCAGCGCATTCGTGCGGCCAAGGACAAGGCGAAGATGGAGAATCGTAAGGTGCGGGACTTCGATTTTCAGACCGCCTGCCAGCAAACTTGCCCGACCACCGCCATTGTCTTCGGCGACTTGATGGACCCCGAAAGCAAGGTGAGTAAGATGTGGGCCGCCTATGAGGTGAAACTTAATGAGGTAGAGATAGGTCAGCCCGAGCGAGAAAAGGAACAACCGGAGTTGCGCGGCTACCGCGTCCTGGAGGAACTCAATACGGATCCCAAGATCATGTTTCTGCAAAGGGTGCGCGAAGTATAGGCTATGGGATGCTATCGCGGCATGTATGGGCCGGGGCTATCAATTTAATAAGTTGGCGGGGAGACATGGAAACCAAAGATATTAACGAACAGATCAAATGGGCCCAAATCAATAAGGATGTACTGCGCAGCCTGGAGAACCCGCGGATGGCCTATTGGGTGGCCGTGGGTATATGCCTGCTGATGTTGTCGTGCGCGGTGGCGGCGGAGGTATATCAATATCAAATGGGTCTTGGCGTCGCCGATCTCGATTGGCCGCAGATGTGGGGCCTGTACGTTTCCACCTTTATTTTTTGGATCGGCATGAGCCACTCGGGAACCCTGCTCTCGGCGATCTTGCACATTATTCACGCGGATTGGCGTAAGCCGATCTATCGTTTCGCGGAGGCGATGACCACCTTCTCCCTGATGACCGCCGGCCTGTTTCCCATCATCCACCTTGGCCGCGTGTGGAATCTGTACTGGGTGTTGCCCTATGCCAGCGACCGCGGCGCTTGGCCCAACTTCCGTTCGCCGCTGGTATGGGACGCCTTCGCCATCTTCACCTATTTGACCTCATCGGCCACGTTCCTGTTCATCGGTATGATCCCGGACCTCGCCATCTGCCGCGATAACGCCAGGGGTTGGCGCAAGATTCTCTATACATTCCTTTCCATGGGGTGGGAGGGCACCGATCGGCAGTGGCGCAATTTCCGCAAGACTTATCTATTGATGGCCTGCTTCCTGATCCCGCTGGCGGTGTCGGTGCATTCCATCGTGTCTTCGGATTTCGCCATGTCCATCATGCCGGGGTGGCACGTCACCACCTTCCCGCCCTACTTCGTGGCGGGGGCTTTGTATTCGGGATGCGCGGCCATCATCACCCTGTTTATTATCCTGCGCTACTTCTTCCGCTTTGAGGAATACATGACCATTCCCATTCTGGAGAAGACTTGCAAGCTGACCTTCGTCATCGCGATGGCATGGACCTATCTGTTGTTTATCGAATTCGCCACGGGGTGGTATGGAGACGACATTCCGACGAAAGAGGTACTGATAGATAAGTTCACCGGCCACTATGCGCCCGAATTCCTGACGATGATTTTCTTGGGCTCGGTATTGCCCTTTACCCTGGCCTTCGAAAAACTGCGCAGGCATTTGCCGACCATGTTCGTCGTCTCCTTATTGCTTAATGTCGGCATGTGGCTGGAGCGCTGGATGATTGTCACCCCGACCCTGTCATTCTCGTATCAACCCATTGCGTGGAGTGTACTGTGGCCCAGCATCGTGCAATGGGCGATCGTATTCGGCAGTTTCGGCTGGTTCGGGTTGCTGTTTCTGGTCTTCGTCAAGGTGTTCCCCTCGGTCTCCATGTACGAAGTGAAAGAGATGGTATATCACCGTCGTCGCGCCATCGTGGACGATCAGGCCATTTCTCTCCACCGACGCGCCTCTGATCCACAGCCCGCCGCCGAGATGCCGGGTACATAGGAGTCAATCACGACATGAGCAAGCAACGCATAATAGGGTATTTCACCGATTTCGAGCAGGCCTTCGCGGCAATCGCGGAAATTCGCGGCAACAAGCTGCCGGGAGTGTCCATCGATGATGTCACCCTGAAATCGCCGATTGAGCACCCGGAGATTGAAGAGATCTTGGGCGAGCGTCCCGCCCACGTGCCCAAGTTTACGTTGATGGGTGCGGTCTTCGGCCTCACCTTTGGGTTTTTTATGCTCGCTTCCGCCGAAGCTACTTTCCTGGTACAGCCGCAGGGCGGTAAGCCGGTGATTCCGCTACCATCCAACTTAGTACTGTGCTATGAGATGCTGATCCTGTTCGGGGTATTGTTTACCATTGTGTCGTTCTTGATCGGCGGCCGCATGCTGAGGCGGCGTGACAGCTTTTACAATGAAAAGGTGAGTTTGGATCAGGTGGGGGTGCTGGTTAATGTGGAAGTGAAAAACGAGCAGGCGGTAAAGAACCTGTTTCAACAGCACAAGGCGGTGGAAATCCGGGAAGAGGTCATGCGATGAGATTGTGGAAGGTAATGCTAATCGGAATGCTCGTGCCTGGCGCCGCCTTTGCGTGGCCGTGGTCCCAGGACATGATGAATCAGCCCAGTTTCAAGCCGCAAGAGCCTGTCCAATATGACGGCAAGCTGCAAATGGTGCCGTTTCCGCCGCGTTCCGTGCCGGTGACAGGCATACCAACCAAGATCCATAACCGGGATGAGGCGAAGGGACTGCCAAACCCCATACCTCCGACGGAGGCATCCATCAACAGAGGACGTACCTTGTTTAGGATTTACTGCTCGGCCTGCCATGGATTGACGGGCGGCGCCAATTCGCCTGTCACGCCCTTGATCGGTGCCATTAATCTGCGCGAGGATTACGCGCAAAAAGAACTTACCGAGGGCTGGATATTCGGCACCATCACTTTCGGCAGCGCCATCATGCCCGCCTATGGCGATCCCACGGGCCGCGAGGATAGACGCGGCAGCAATGACTTATCGATTGACGAGCGTTGGGACGTGGTCAATTACGTAAAGCACGGTTTGCTCAAAGATCCGGCAGATCCTGAAATGCTCAAGGTGCATACGGCGCAAACAGGCCAGCAATAATTATTTTGCAAACAGCTTAGGGGATAACATGGAAAATTTCGGTAGCTGGTCCGTATTAACAACCGACTTCCTTATCATTTTATACTTGGCGCTCAATGGGGTGACGCTCTCCTCCATACTGCATTTGGTGAACGGAAAATGGCGGTTTAGTATCCGTCACCTTGCCTGCGCCATGTCGGTGTTGTTCCCCATCGCGGGAATCTTATTATTGATATTGCTGGCTAAGAGCGGTTCCACTTTCGCCTGGGTCACCGAAACCAAGAATCCCCTCGGCGAGCACATCATTCCCAACGCGTGGCGCAGCTTGCCATTTCTGGTGACGCGGGAAATCGTAGGGTTCCTGTTTGTCTGGGGCTTGTACCGGCTGTTCATCAAATATCAGGCCCAGAGCGAGGTGGATCAATCCTACGCCGTACAGCGCCGTTTTCGTAACATTGCCCTGCTGATTCCTTTCGCCTACGTGTTGTATGGAACGATGATGGCTTGGGACTTCGAAATGACCCAGTTTCCCGGTTGGCGCAGCGACAGCTATGGCTTCTATTTCTTCCAGAGCAACTTCCACATGTTCTTGGGGTTCTTCGCGGTGGTGCTGTTCTTCCTGATGCGCTCCGGCAAGCTGGTCAAGGAAATACCGCCCCATATCATGAACTTTATTGCGCAGTTTATGCTGGGTATGACCATCCTCTGGACTTATCTCTACTTCACCCAGTATCTCATCATGTGGTACGGGCGCTTACCGGAAGATATGGGCCGTTATTGGAATATGATGTATCACGACCTGGGGCCGCTGTGGTGGACCTTCCTGACCCTTAAATTCATAATTCCCTTCTGTACGTTGGCGATTACGCCTAATCGCCACAATCCTCCCGTCATCGCCTTTGTGGGGGCCTCGATCGTGCTCGGGACCTGGATTGAACGCTATACGTGGATCGCCGGCTCGGTGGAAACCCGGTTCTACCACATCCCGATGACGTCCTTGGTGGATATCCTGTTCACCGTTGGCATAGCGGTGGTGGCATTTATCGCCGTGAAGTGGTCAATGACCCGCCAGGGATTGATCCGCGTCTGAGCGACCGCTTTCCGGCGGGATAGGGAAAGTAAAACGCCATCGTAACGATGGCGTTTTGTTTCGGCTCAACCCGCCGCGAAGCAGACTAACTCTTAGCGGGCTTCACAGCGGGCATGGCAACATCGGCGGCGTGATTCTTCAACCAACCTGCTATGCGATTTAACAAGATCGATTCAGCGCCGCGGAAGCGGTAGTCGGCCCCCATCACCTCCAGTTGCCGGTAGGCGATGTTATCATTTTGTTCCGCAGCGGGGAGGCGTGCCTTGGTGGAATGCGCCAGCGGTTCCAATTGTGGATTATGCGCTGCAACCAACCCCCCGCGTTGCGCGGCGGCAAAACGGGCGGCGGCGGTACTCGTTACGGTATCTAAGTCGCGGCTGCCGAAGATATCAAGCATGGGGACATGGATATTTTCCACCAATCCGGGTCGATAGGAGGATGGTCCCGAACGAAAGGGGATCCCAAGGCTGACGGCGGCAAAGGCGGAGACCTTGAGGGGGTCGCCGCCGCTCAGGCACACCGCCGCCGCCGCCGCTCCCAGGCCATGACCGATCAGGGCGACATTGGTGATGCCCTGTTTCTCCAGGAAGCCGATTGCGGCCTGGATGCGGGTGCGGCTGGCGGTGAAGTAGGGCTCCAGCAACCATTGTCCGTCGGGGCTTTGCGTGGGCGTGGGCAGTTGAATCGAGAGTGTGCTCCACCTATAGGCGGGTAATCCTTGGCGAAGAGGCGCGATGACGTCCGGCCAATTGGGATGGACGCCGAGCCCGGGCAAGATGATGGCGGCACCCAGCGGCTTGCCGGTGGTTGCCTGGGTATAAATTCCCAGGAAGCGTTCGCTGCCCGCTTCCAGCCATTGGGCTTGGCCCACGGTGATGGCGGCGGCCAGCTCCTCGTCCGGTTTCAGGGCGTTATCCGCCGCTTGCGCGTCAGAAAGCGCCGCGATTAGCACCATGCCGACCGCGATCAGAAAATTACCCGGCAATTTCCAGTGAGTCATAACGTTTTTTTTCGAAAAGAAAGTTGAATCCCGTGGCTACCCATACCCGTTTGATCGGCTGATCGATCCACGTCCTTTAATCGCCGCTAGAGCGGCGCGGCGTGAAAAATTTCCCGTAATCGGTTAAAGTCGTTGCTCTATTGGCGCCCACTGGGGCGATGGCTAAATGTAAAGAAAGAGCAGCGAGTTAAGAGCGAGAACCCTATGCCCGATTATAAACTTGCCCCTTCCATTTTGTCGGCGGATTTCGCCCGGCTCGGCGAAGAAGTTAAGCACGTATTGGCGGCCGGAGCGGACATCGTCCATTTCGACGTGATGGACAATCACTATGTACCGAACCTGACCATCGGCCCGCTGGTGTGCGAGGCTTTACGCAAACACGGCATTACCGCGGACATCGATGTGCACCTGATGGTCAAACCGGTGGATCGCATCATTCCCGATTTCGCCAAGGCCGGCGCTACCTATATCACCTTTCACCCCGAGGCCTCGGAGCATATCGATCGCAGCCTGTCGCTGGTGCGTGAGTCGGGTTGCAAGTCCGGTCTGGTGTTCAATCCGGCCACGCCGTTGGATTATCTCAAGTACGTGATGGACAAGGTGGACATGGTGCTGTTGATGTCGGTGAACCCCGGGTTCGGCGGGCAGAAATTTATCCCCGCCACCTTGGACAAGCTGCGCGAGGCGCGAAGGCTCATCGACGAGAGCGGCTATCAGATCCGTTTGGAGATCGACGGCGGAGTCAAGACCGACAACATTCGCGAAATTGCCGCGGCGGGCGCCGACACCTTCGTCGCCGGCTCGGCGATCTTCAGCGCCGGAAAAGAATCCGACCGCAATCGTTATGACTCGGTGATCGCCGCGATGCGCGTCGAACTCGCCAAGGCGGGAAAATGACCGGTTTGAACAGCCAGCCACACATGGTGATGATCGACCTGGACGGGACGCTGGTGGACAGCGTTCCCGATCTTGCCTATTGCGCCGATGCCATGCTGGGCCAGTTGGGCATGCCGGCAAGAGGCGAGAGCAAGGTCAGGCAATGGGTGGGCAACGGCGTGGAGCGTTTAGTGAAACGCGCCCTGATCGACAAGCTCGAGGGCGAGCCTGACCAGGCACTCTTCGACCGGGCGTTGCCGATTTACATGGCGCTTTATCAAGAGAACGTCTCCAAGCGCAGCCGCCTCTATCCCGGCGTGATGGAGGGTTTGAATTTTTTACGCGGCGCAGGCTATAAGCTGGGTTGTATTACCAACAAGGCGGCGGCTTTTACCGAGCCCTTGCTCGAGGACCTCGGCATCTATGATTTTTTTCAGATCGTGGTGAGCGGCGATACCTTGCCGGCGAAAAAACCCGATCCGCTGCCCTTGTTGCATGCGGCAAAATTTTTTAAGGTTGAACCCCGCAACGCCTTGATGGTGGGTGACTCCATCAGCGACGTGAAGGCGGCGCGCGCCGCCGGTTTTCAGATTGTATGCGTCAGTTACGGCTATAATCACGGCCGGGACATTCGCGACGCGCACCCCGACGCGGTGATCGATTCCATGGCCCAGTTATCGAGCTTGCTGGCGAAGGCGGCGTAACGAGCAAGGGTCATGAGAATGACGATGTACCGCAACAGACGGTTGAATAAGCGATGGTGGCGCTGAGAGGGCATTGCTTTCATCTGTTTGTTGCTACATTGTCTTCGCGAAAGGTAACTCCATGACCCGTGAAAAATTTCATGCCCTGGCGGCTCAGGGATACAATCGCATCCCCATGATGCGCGAGGTGCTGGCCGATCTCGATACGCCGCTCAGTACCTTTCTCAAGCTGGCTAATGTCCCCTATAGCTATTTGCTGGAATCGGTACAGGGCGGCGAGAAATGGGGCCGTTATTCAATTATCGGCTTGCCGTGCCGCAGTCGCATCGAGGTGCGGGGAACTATGCTCAGATTGCTGCGGGATGATGCGGTTATGGAATCCGTTACCAGCGATGACCCGCTGTCCTGGATCGAGTCATTTCAAGCCGGCTATTACATGCCGACGGTAGCCGGCCTGCCGCGCTTCACCGGCGGTTTGGTGGGCTATTTCGGTTACGACACGGTGCGCTATGTGGAGCCGCGTTTGGCGCGTTGTCCCGATTCGGATCCCTTGGGAACGCCGGATATCTTATTGTTGATTTCCGACGAGGTGGTGGTGTTCGATAATCTGCGTGGCAAGCTCTACGTGGTAGTACACGCCGATCCCGCGGAGCAGGGCGCCTATGAGCGGGCCAATACCCGGCTCGCGGAACTGGTAACGGCCATGCATGATACGGCGCCGCGTTATCAGAAGGCCGCCGCCGCACGGCGGGTACATATCGAAGCGGATTACATCTCCGACTTTACCCGCGAAGAATATGAAAAGGCGGTGGCGCGCATCAAGGATTACATCATCGACGGGGATGTGATGCAGGTGGTGTTGTCGCAGCGCCTCAGCATACCTTTTGCGGCGGCGCCCTTGGACTTGTACCGCGCGCTGCGCAGCCTCAATCCCTCGCCCTATCTGTTTTACCTCGATCTCAAGGATTTCCATATCGTCGGTTCGTCGCCGGAGATCCTGGTGCACGTGGAAAACGGCATGGTGACGGTGCGGCCGATCGCCGGCACCCGGCCGCGCGGCGCCACGGAGGAACAGGATCGCGCTCTGGAAGCGGATTTGCTGGCGGACCCCAAGGAACGCGCCGAGCACTTGATGCTCATCGACCTGGGACGCAACGACGTGGGGCGCGTCGCCGAGGTGGGTTCGGTGGCGGTGACCGAACAGATGGCCATTGAGCGCTATTCCCACGTGATGCATATCGTCTCCAATGTCACCGGCCGGTTACGCCCGGGAATGAGCGCTATTGCGGCGCTGCGCGCCACCTTTCCCGCCGGCACCTTGAGCGGGGCGCCCAAAATCCGCGCCATGGAGATCATCGACGAGCTGGAGCCGGTAAAGCGGGGTATCTATGGCGGCGCGGTGGGCTATCTTGGCTGGAACGGCAATATGGATACCGCCATCGCCATTCGCACCGCGGTGATTAAGGACGGAAATTTGCACATTCAGGCCGGCGCCGGCATCGTGGCCGATTCGTTGCCCGCCGCCGAATGGGAAGAGACCATGAACAAGGGGCGGGCGATCTTCCGCGCCGTGTCCTTGACCGAGGCGGGATTGAACGATGTTGCCCGACAGGGCCAAGACGGTTAGCGCCATGTTATTGATGATCGACAATTACGATTCCTTTACCTATAACCTGGTGCAATACTTAGGCGAACTGGGCGCCGATGTGCGCGTGTTTCGCAACGATCAAATCACTGCACAGGATATCGAAAAGCTCAAGCCCGACCGCATCGTAATCTCGCCCGGACCGTGCACGCCCAATGAGGCGGGGGTATCGTTGGAGAGCATTCGCCTTTTCGCGGGAAAGATTCCGATCCTTGGCGTTTGTCTCGGGCACCAAAGTATCGGTCAGGCCTTCGGCGGACAAGTGGTGCATGCCCGTCAGGTGATGCACGGCAAGACCTCGCGGATTCATCATCGCGGCGCAGGGGTGTTCCGCGGTCTGCCCAGCCCCTTCGAGGCGACCCGTTATCATTCCCTGGTGATCGCCAAGAAGTCATTGCCGGATTGTCTGGAAATGACGGCCTGGACCGAAACGGAGGATGGGCGGATAGACGAGATCATGGGGGTGCGCCATCGCGAATATGCGGTTGAAGGCGTGCAGTTTCACCCTGAATCCATCCTTACCCAGCATGGCCATCAGATGTTGAAGAATTTTTTGCATCAGTAGCGGGTAAAATTCGGATCACCCGAAACCTTAAGCTTGGAATAATATATGGATATGCCGTCCGCCATTCGCGCCGTCGCCGAACACCGTGATCTCTCCGCGGCGGAGATGGTCGCGGTGATGCGCACCATCATGACCGGCGGCGCTACGCCGGCGCAGATCGGCGGTTTCCTCGTGGGCCTACGCATGAAGGGCGAGACCGTGGCGGAAATCGCCGCCGCCGCCCAGGTGATGCGGGAATTGGTGAGTCGGGTCGAGGTAAGCGGTCCGCACTTGGTGGATACCTGCGGTACCGGCGGCGATGCCCGCGGTACCTTTAATGTATCCACTTGCAGCGCCTTTGTCGCGGCGGCGGCCGGGGCTCGGGTGGCGAAGCACGGCAACCGTTCCGTCTCCAGCCGTTCCGGCAGCGCCGATGTCTTGGAGGCGGCAGGCGTCAATATCAATCTCACGCCGGAACAGGTAGCGCGGTGCGTGGAACGCATCGGGGTGGGATTTATGTTCGCGCCGCTGCATCACGGCGCCATGAAGCATGCCATCGGTCCGCGCCGCGAGATGGGGGTGCGTACTATTTTTAATCTGTTGGGGCCGCTGACCAATCCCGCCGGCGCGCCCAATCAGGTGATCGGTGTATTCAGCGCGCAGTGGTTGGAGCCGCTTGCCCAGGTATCGGCGCGTTTGGGCAGCCGCCACGTGCTGGTAGTGCACGGTGAGGACGTTATCGACGAAATCAGCATCGGCGCGCCGACTCAAGTAGCGGAGCTTAAGGATGGGACGGTGCGGCGCCATAGTCTCACTCCCGAGCAATTCGGTATGCAGCGTACCGAAATCGCGGCGCTGGTAGTAAGAGATGCGCAGGAGAGTTTGGCGCTGTTACGTGCGGTGTTGGCCGATACCCCGGGACCGGCCCGCGATATTGTGCTGCTCAATGCCGGTGCCGCCATCTATGCGGCCGGTTTGGCGGCGTCCCTCGAACTGGGTGTGGAAAAGGCGCGTGCGGTAATAAGCAGCGGCGTCGCGCATCAAAAGTTAGAAGCACTGGTGGGCGTGAGCAATGAATTTTAATAAGGCCGTAAGCTCTCGGCTCGGCACGTAGCCTGATTTATGTCGGATATCCTGGAACGCATATTGCAACGCAAGTCCGAGGAGATCGCGGAGCGCAGGCGGCGCGTGAGTCTTTCCGCCTTGAGCGAACAGATCGGAACGGCGCCACCGCCGCGGGGGTTCGCCGGCGCGTTGCGCGCCAAGCTGGCTATGGGATTGCCGGCGGTGATCGCAGAGATCAAGAAGGCCTCGCCCAGCAAAGGGTTATTGCGCGAAAATTTCGATCCGCCTGACATCGCCCGCAGCTATGAGCACTACGGCGCGGCATGTCTGTCGGTGTTGACTGATGCCGATTTTTTTCATGGCAGCGATGCGTATCTGCGGCAGGCGCGCGCGGCGTGCGGTCTTCCGGTATTGCGCAAGGATTTTATCATCGATACCTATCAGGTCTATGAGTCGCGTGTGATTGGCGCCGACTGCATATTGCTGATTGTGGCGGCGTTGGGCGATGCAGCTCTGCGGGAGTTGGCGCAGCTTGCCGAGGAGCTGCACATGGACGTATTAATAGAGGTACATGACGGCGATGAGCTGCAGCGTGCGCTTGCCTTAAGTACGCCGTTGATCGGAATCAATAATCGCAATCTGCGCACCTTCGAGACCCGCCTTGAGACCACCCTCGAACTTCTCGATCATATCCCCGCGGATTGCATCGTCATTACCGAGAGCGGGATACATACCCGCGATGACGTGGCTCTACTGCGCGGTCGGGGAGTGCATGCCTTCTTGATAGGCGAGGCCTTCATGCGCGCGCCTGGCCCCGGTGAGGCATTGGCGCAGCTGTTTGCTTGAGGCGGCCATTACCCTAGATTCCCTACAATCGCCAGTCGGTTTCTCGCGGTTCGTCAGCTTTCGCTTGGAAGTACGGCCTCAAGTTCACTATTATGTCTCAACTTTATGTCTGGACCCTCTATTGGATGAGGGGCGGGAACGCGGATGATGGGAAGGTATTCCTGGGTGGTGCTGATCGGCATGGTCATGGTAACAGGGGCATGCAGTAAGAACAGTGCCTCCGTCATGGAGGGTCAGGTTGCCGCGCAGGCGCAGCCGGCCGACATCTCGGATATGGTCGCAGTGCCGGCCGGCGACTTTATTATGGGCAGCGATAAGGTCGACAAAGAGGGCTTGCAACAACAATACGGTTTTGATGCGCCGCTGTATGTCAATGAACATCCCGCGCGCAAGCTGCACCTTGACGGATTCATGATGGATAAATTCGAGGTGACCAATGGCCAATATAAAGAGTTTCTCTTGAAGGCCAGGGGCCGGGGACGGGTGCCGGACGCATGGCGCTTTAACGGCTACGGTTTGGCAAGAAGCCAAGCGGATGCCATGGATATGGTCACCTTGCGCAATATCGCCGTCAATCATTTCAAGCTCGATCAGGATACCCGCGGCATGGATAGGGCGGCGCTGATCGCGGCCATGTTCAAACAGCAACAAACCCAGGATAGATTGGCGGTTACCGGTGTGAACTGGCAGGATGCCGATGCCTATTGCAAATGGCGGGGCAAACGTTTGCCCAGCGAAGCGGAGTGGGAAAAGGCCGCCCGCGGTCCCACGGGTTTGGAGTATCCTTGGGGGGATAAATGGGATCCGGAGATTACCAATACCGGAGAGAATTCCAACACCGAGGAAGGCATCGCGGAAGTGGGCAGTTTCCCCCGCAACGCATCGCCATACGGTGTCTATGACTTATCGGGAAATGCCTGGGAGTGGGTTGCGGATTGGTATGACGCTTATCCGGGATCGACTGAAAAAAGCGAGGCGTTCGGGAAAAAATTCAAGGTAATTCGCGGCGGCGGTGGCGGTGTCGGGCATTATGCGCTCAGCTATTTCTTTCGCGGCGCCGCGCGGCAATATGCGCCCCCAGACATGACCGCCGAGGATGTCGGATTCCGTTGTGCCAAGGATATATAGTAGTGACCGTTAAATGAAGGAGATGGTGATGCGTTTACTGATGGCGCCGCTGATGCTGCTTATGCTGTTACTGAGTGGTTGTGGCTACAACACCCTGCAATCTACGGATGAGCAGATAAAGGCCGCCTGGTCAGAGGTGCTTAACCAATACCAGCGCCGCGCCGACCTCGTACCCAATCTGGTAAACGTGGTCAAAGGCTATGCCACCCATGAACAGGAGGTGTTCATCAAGGTGACGGAGGCGCGCGCCAAAGTCGGCAGCATCCAGGCGACACCACAGCTGATCAACGATGAGCAGGCCTTCGCTCATTTTCAACAGGCGCAGGGAGAATTGTCCTCGGCCTTGTCGCGCCTGTTGGCGGTGTCGGAAAACTATCCACAGCTCAAGGCCGATGCCTTGTTCCGCGATCTGCAGGCGCAGCTCGAGGGCACTGAAAATCGCATTACCGTGGCCCGTAATCGCTATATTCAGGCCGTGCAGCGATATAATGTCACGGTGCGGTCCTTCCCCTCCAATTTCACGGCCATGGCATTCGGCTACAAGACCAAGCCCAATTTCGCCGTCGAGAACGAAAAGGCCATTGCCGCGCCACCGCGCGTCGATTTTGGCACCTCTCCGCAGGGCGCCAATCCCTGAGCGCGACGATGCCCCGGTTTGAGGGAAGTTGGGCGCGGACGCTCGGGTGCTGGTGCGCGCTGGGGCTACTCATCGGCACACTGGGTGTCTCGGCAATCGCCGAGGTCGCTGTGCCGCCATTTCAGAATTATGTCACCGATCTCGCCGGCACCTTAAATCCCCAACAACGCGCATCACTGGAGCAGTCCCTGCGCGCCTTTTCGGCACAAAAAGGTTCGCAACTTGCCGTGCTGTTGGTGCCTTCCACGGCGCCGGAGACCATAGAACAGTATTCGATTCGCGTGGCGGAGGACTGGAAACTGGGCCGCAAAGGCGTGGATGACGGCGCTTTGTTATTGGTCGCCGTGCGGGACCGCGCCTTGCGTATTGAGGTGGGATACGGATTGGAGGGCGTCATTCCCGATGCCGTTGCCAACCGAGTCATCAATGAAGTCATCGTTCCCTATCTCAAGCGCGGAGATTACTTCGGCGGTATCCAGGCCGGCATACAACAACTCATGCATTTGATCGAAGGCGAGCCCTTGCCGGCGCCGTCGCAGCGCGATGTTTCCGGGGGAGGCATGCCGGCATGGTTGCCGCTGCTGTTGATGGCGACCGTGGTCGGCGGATTTATATTGCGATCCGTGTTCGGACGATTAGTGGGCGCGAGCCTGACCGCGGGGGCGGCCGGTGTCATCGGCTGGTTGTTGTTCGGTTCATTGTTCTTTGGGATCGTGATCGGACTGTTCATGTTTTTCTTCGTGGTGGGTGGCGGCATCGGCCGTCCCCCGGGCTACGGCGGCTGGGGTTATCCGTCTTCGGGCGGCGGTTGGGGCGGCGGAGGCGGCATCAGCGGCGGGGGCGGAGGTTTTGGGGGCGGCGGGGCATCGGGCCGATGGTAAAGCCGTCGCGTTTGTTCAGGCATCTGGCGAGCACGCATTGGCAGGTGCGGCGCGCCTTTCCCGCGGCGGCGATGGACGATATCGCCGCCGCGGTCCACGCCAGCGAAGCCCGGCATCTGGGCGAGATCCGTTTCGTGGTGGAGGGGGCCTTGGACTTTCCCGCGCTATGGCGCGATCAGTCGGCGCGGGAGCGGGCGTTGGAGGTGTTTTCGCTGTTGCGGGTATGGGATACGGAACATAACAACGGCGTATTGATTTACTTGTTATTCGCCGATCGCGATGTGGAGATTGTCGTGGATCGCGGCATAGACGTCCGTGTTGGCGCCGCCGAGTGGGAACGAATCTGTCGCACCATGGAGGAACATTTCCGTCGTCGAGAATTCGTGCAGGGAGTCAAGGCGGGCATACAAGCCATTGACCGCCATCTGGTCCGGCATTTTCCGGCCGCGGGGGAGAATCGTAACGAACTACCCGACCGGCCGACCATGCTATGAATGGATCTGGATCGTCAGCGAGCGCCGTGAACGACGATGGTTTTGCCTTTGGCGGAGATGAGATTTTGCTGTTCCAGGCTCTTCAGCACCCGTCCCACCATTTCCCGGGAGCAGCCGACGATGCGTCCCAGTTCCTGGCGGGTGATGCGGATCTGCATGCCGTCGGGGTGGGTGACGGCATCCGGTTCCTTGGCCAGATCGAGCAGGGTGCGCGCCACGCGTCCCGCCACATCCATGAAGGCCAGGCGGCTCAGCATGTTACTGGTGCGGCGCAGACGCAACGCCATTTGCGAGGCCAGCGCGAACAGAATATCTGCATCTTCCTGGGCCAGCTGGCGGAAACGGTTATAGCTGATCTCCGCGACTTCGCATTGGGCGCGGGCCCGTACCCAGGCGCTGCGGTGGCGTTCGCTATCGAACAGTCCCATCTCGCCGAAAAAGTCGCCCGCATTTAAATAGGCAAGCACGATCTCTCGGCCCTGATCGTCCTCGTTGACAACGGCCACCGAACCTTGAGTAATGTAATACAGGGCATCGGGCGCATCCCCGGCGTAGATGATCACGCTTTTGTTGGGGTAGCGTCGCCGATGGCAATGGGTCAAGAAACGCTGAATGACCGGGTTTTCCGTTGGCCTGAGTTTGCCTGGTTGTGACATGGTCTTTGTCCTCATCGGCCGACGACGACGATCCATGGTCGGCTCAGGTATCATATCGGCCGAGGATTTGGGAGATTTAGCGAGATTTAAGCGGAGTGAAAGAATGAAGGCGCGTATTCAGTGGGTGCAAGACGCCATGTTCGTGGCGGAATCGGGCAGCGGCCATGGCGTGGTAATTGACGGACCGCCTGACGGCGGTGGCCGTAATCTGGGGGTGCGTCCCATGGAATTGGTGTTGATGGGGGTGGGGGCATGCACCGCGTATGACGTGGTACATATATTAAGGAAGTCCCGCCAGCCGGTGGAGCGCTGTGTGGCGGAGTTGAGTGCCGAGCGTGCCGACAAGGAGCCCAAGGTTTTTACCAAGATTCATGTCCATTTTGTGGTGACCGGGCAGGGCCTGGCGGCGGCGGCCGTGCAACGCGCCGTGGACTTGTCGGCTGAAAAATACTGTTCCGCCTCCATTATGCTGGGTCGGGCCGGCGTGGAGATCAGCCACGACTTCGAGATCGTGCCGGCAGGAAGTGTCTAAATGGCTGGTATCCCGCCGTGATTTACTTATAATGTCGGCCCTTTCACTCCTGGGTCAGGTGCAAAACCATGAATAGGCCGCCCGCCACCGCCGGCATGCGTCACATCGCCTTGTTTGTGCCGGATCTGGAGGCCTGCGAGCGGTTTTATGTCGAGCTGTTGGGCATGACGGTGGAGTGGCGTCCCGATGCCGACAACGTGTATCTCACCTCGGGGGGAGATAATCTGGCGCTGCATCGTTTACCCGCCGGGATGGCGATCGACGGCCCGCAGCGCCTCGACCATATCGGGTTTATCTTGGCGCAAGCCGCCGATGTGGATGCCTGGCATGAGTTCATGTTGGCGCGCGGCGTCAAGATAAAAACCGCGCCGCGCACTCACCGTGACGGGGCGCGGAGCTTTTATTGTGTGGATCCTTGCGGTACCGTAGTGCAGATGATTTTTCATCCCCCGCTGGCGGGAAATGCGGGGGAAATGGGCGCTCGCGATGAGGCGGGCGGGTGAGGTGCAACATTGAGTGAGTGGTTGAGTACATGGCAATAAGTCCCGTAGTAAAACCGCTGACAAAATTGAAGCTGCAAGGGTTCAATAATCTGACCAAGACCCTCAGCTTCAATATCTATGATATTTGCTACGCGAAGACCGCGAGTCAGCGCAGCGACTATATCGAGTATATCGACGAGGTGTATAACGCCGAGCGTCTGACCCAGATACTCACCGATGTATCCGACATCATCGGCGCGACCATCCTCAATATCGCCCGCCAGGACTACGACCCTCAGGGCGCCAGCGTGACTATGCTGATCGCCGAGGAGGCGGGCAAGTCCGCGCAGTTGGCCATTGAAGAGGACGAAGGTCCCGGGCCTTTACCTAAAGCGGTGGTCGGGCATCTGGATAAGAGCCACGTCACCGTACACACCTATCCGGAGAGCAACCCGGAAAGCGGTATCAGTACCTTCCGCGCCGATATCGATGTATCCACCTGCGGGCGTATCTCGCCGCTGAAGGCCTTGAACTACCTGATCCACAGTTTCGAGTCGGACATCGTCATCATGGATTACCGGGTGCGCGGCTACACACGCGACATCAAAGGCAAGAAGCACTTCATTGATCACCGTATCGGCTCCATCCAGGAATTCATCTCCAAGGACACCAAGGAGCGCTGTCAGCTGATCGACGTCAACGTCTATCAGGAAAATATCTTCCACACCAAAATGATGCTGAAGCGTTTCAACCTCGACAATTACCTGTTCGGCATCAGCAGCGAAGACCTTTCTCCGCGGGAAGAAAAGATCATCAGCCAGCGCCTACAGAAGGAGATGGCGGAGATTTTCTACGGTGAAAATCTGCGTTAATCAGCGTTCGGCCAGCGGCCGGCCGCTATAGATAGTACGCCGCCGTCGTCATCACTTTTGAGGTCAAACGCATTAGCCGCCTGACCGGTTCCGGCAGTTCGGCGCCGCCGGCCTGGAGCGCGGCGGTGGCATGCTGGTTTTCGTCTTCTTTCATTTGTTCGAGGATGGCGCGGCTCTTGTAATCCTGGACCGGCAGGCGCTCCAGGTGATCCTCCAGATGTTTAACGACCTGGCGTTCCGTCTCCGCCACGAATCCCAGGCTCCATTTGTCGCCCGCCAGTCCCGCCAGCGCGCCGAGGGTGAAGGAACCGGTATACCATAATGGGTTGAGAACGCTGGTGCGACTGCCGAGTTCGGTCAGCCGTTGTTCGCACCAGGCGAGGTGATCGTTTTCCTCCTGGGCGGCCTTTTCCATCTTGCCGCGTACCTCGGCGAGTTTTGCCGTCAAAGCTTGGCCTTGATAAAGCGCCTGCGCCGACACCTCGCCGGCATGATTGACCCGCATCAAGCCGGCCACCCGCCGCTGTTCATCCGCGCTGAGTTCCGCGTCGTGATGGATATCCGCCGGATTGGGCCGTTGGGCGTTTGGCACTGCACCGAACACGGTACGGGCGGCCTTGTCCAATTGCATCAGCAATTGATCAAACGGGGTGTAATTTCTGGTGGTCATGGCGTAAAAGATAAGGTAGCCAGCGCCAAGTAGCAAGGAACGAGTAAAGACTATCTCTTTCTTATTTCCCGGCCGCTGCTTGGAGTTGTCGCGCCAGCAGCGCGACGGGATGCATCACCTCGGTGGGCAGTCCCGCCGCGCGGATCCCCGCCCGCAAATGCAGGGCGCAACCCAGATTGGAGGTCACCAGGATCTCCGCGTCGAGCTGGCGCAGGGCCGCGATCTTGTCGTCCCGCAAGCGCTCGGCGTTCTCCGGTTCGCTCAGCATGTAGCTGCCCGCCGCGCCGCAACAGCGCTGATTGTCCGGCAGCGCCAGCAGTTCGATGCCGGGTATGCGTTGCAGCAATTGATAAGGGGCCTGCGCCTGGTGCAACACGTGGCGCAGGCTGCAGGGGTCATGTACCGCGACCCTTTTCGCCAACGGCGTCGGCGTCAACGCCTCGGGCCATGGCATGTCGGCCAGAAACGCGTTGATATCGCGCACTGGAGCTTGCAAATTTCCCAGGTGGTTTTGCGCATATTCCGCCAGGGTCGCGCCGCAACCGCTGGCGGTGGTGATGAGGGCGTCGGCGTGCAGGGCGTTGAACGCGGTGCAGTTGCGGTGCGCCAGGGACTGGGCGGTCCGCGCATCTCCCCGGTGCAGGTGCAACGCGCCGCAGCATGCCTGTCCGGCGGGAATATGTACGCCGTAGCCGCACAGGGTAAGCAGACGGATCGCGGCATCGAGGGTGGGGCGGTCCGCAAAATCGGCAAAGCACCCGAGGAACAAGGCGACATCGCCGCGTTGTTCGCCCACAGGCGGGTAATAGTCGCGCCAGGCGTCGAGCGGCGGCAACGTCGGCAGTAAGGCGTCGAGACGGCGCAATCTCGCCGTACGCAGTGCGCCGGCGGCGCGCGCCAATCCCCGCAAGCCGCTGCGTTGATAGAAACGCAAAGCCTTCCCGAGCACGCGTAAACGTCTGGGTTTGGTGACCAGGGTATTTATGAAAGAGGATGCGGGCGGTATTTCCCGGCGTTGGCGAATAAGGGCGCGTCCGCCGTCGATGATTTCGCCGTAAGCGACCCCGGAGGGGCAAACCGCTTCACAGGCGCGACAACCCAGGCAGCGATCGAGGTGGGCCTCGAGACGCGCGCTCAACGCCAGGCGACCGCTCGCCAGCCCTTGGATCAGCGCGATCCGGCCGCGCGGCGATTCCCCTTCATCGCGGCTGATTTGATAAGTGGGGCAGTGCGGCAGGCACATGCCGCACATCACGCAGCGGTCGGCGGCCTGTAACAGTGTCGAGTTTCGAGTTTCGAGCGACAAGTAAAGAAGGTGTCCGGAAAACAACTGGGGAGCCGTAGTGTTGATGCGGCTATGGTATGCTTTTCCTTCGTCGATCGCTACTCGTACCTTATATGTATTACCGCCACCACGTATTTTTCTGCACCAATAAACGAGACGACGGCAGCCAGTGCTGTGAGCAATGCGGCGCGGCACAATTGCGCGCCTATGCCAAAGACCGGGTCAAGGCCCTGGGTCTGGCGGGCGAGGGCGGGGTGCGCATCAATACCGCCGGCTGTCTGGACCGGTGTAGCGAGGGGCCGGTGATCGTCATTTATCCGCAAGGCGTGTGGTACACCTACTTGGACCAAGAGGACATCGATGAAATCATCGCCGAACATCTGCAACAGGGGCGCATCGTGGGGCGCTTGCAGATATGAGCGCGTTGTTTCGCAGAGATTAATTTTTACTCTTTGTGATAGCAGCTCGCGATAGCCATGTAGTGCGGGTCGATGGCCTGAGCAAACGCTTTGGCGAGCGCGCCGTGGTGGACGGCGTGTCGTTCTCCGTGCGGCGCGGCGAGTGTCTCGGCCTGCTCGGTCCCAATGGGGCGGGTAAAACTACCCTATTGCGCATGATGCTTGGAACGGCGATTCCCAGTGCGGGACGCCTGGAGGTGCTGGGCCTGCCCGTGCCGGCGCAGGCGGGCGCGGTGCGCGCCCAAGTCGGGCTGGTCCCGCAGCTCGACAATCTCGACCCTGATTTTTCCGTGGTGGAAAATCTCTATACTTATGGCCGCTACTTCGGTCTGTCGCGGCGCAGGTTGGAGGCGCAGGTGCCGGCATTGCTGGACTTCGCGGCGTTGAGCGAGCGCGGCGACGCTAAGATCGGCGATCTATCTGGCGGGATGAAGCGGCGGCTGACCCTGGCGCGGGCCCTGATCAATGACCCGCTGTTGCTCATCCTCGACGAACCGACCACCGGCCTGGATCCCCAGGCCCGGCAATTGATCTGGCGGCGTCTGCGGCAGCTGTTGAGTCAAGGCAAGACCCTCATCATCACCACCCACTATATGGAGGAGGCGGAACGGTTGTGCGATCGGGTGATAGTGATGGATAACGGCCGGATCCTGGCGACGGGTAGTCCCGAGGAGTTGGTCAGGACCCATATCGAGCCGCAAGTGATCGAAGTATTCGGTGTAGCGGCCGAACAATGGGCGGCCCGGCAACATGCCCTGGCCCAGCGCGTGGAGCGCGTCGGCGAGACGGTGTTTTGCTACACCCAGGACGAAAAACCGCTCATGCACTCGCTGTCGCGGGAGACGGGCTTGCGCTTTTCCCATCGCCCCGCCAATTTGGAAGATGTCTTTCTGAAATTGACCGGCCGTGATTTGGGTGCGGCGGCGTGAATCGGTGGTGGGCGGTATGGCAGCGTAATGCCTTGGTGTGGCGCAAGCTCGCCCTGCCCTCGCTGGTGGGTAATTTCGGCGAGCCCCTGTTGTATCTGTTGGCCTTGGGTTACGGTTTGGGTGCCTTTGTGGGCACGGTGCAAGGCATGCCTTATATCGTCTTTCTGGCCTCGGGGATCGTCTGCGCCAGCGCCATGAATGCCGCGACCCTGGAGGGGACCTATTCCGCCTATGTGCGCATGTCGATTCAGCAGACTTGGGAGGGCATTCTGGTGACCCCCCTGGGGGTCCGCGACGTCGTGTTGGGCGAGTTGGCGTGGACCGGCACCAAGGCGCTCATCAATGCCGCCCCCATCTTGCTGGTGGCCGCTTTGCTGGGGGCGGTCCATGATTGGCGGGCCTTGTGGGTCCTGCCCATAGCGATTTTGGTGGGTCTGACCTTCGGCGCCATGGCCTTGGTAGTGACGGCCTTCGCCCGCGGTTTCGACTTTTTCCTGTATTATGCCACCCTGGTGATAACACCCATGTTCCTGTTGAGCGGCGTGTTTTTCCCTTTGCAGGGCATGCCGGCCCTCGTACAGGGCGGCGCCCAATTCTTGCCTTTGACTCATGCTATCGAAATCGTCCGGCCGCTGATGACCGGCCAGCCGTTGGCGCAGGTGCCCTTTCATCTCCTGGTTATGATGGTCTACGCTGCGGGGGGATTTTTACTGGCGGCGCGTCTTTTTCGTCGCCGGTTGATTTCCTGAACCGTCGGCCTTGTTTCCCCGCGGACCCTCATGTAAAATCCCGCGTTCGCAAAAAATGGTTTAATTTTTTAGGATTAACGGGAATGAAGACCTTCAGCGCCAAGCCGGAAACCGTAAAGCGTGACTGGTACGTCGTCGATGCCGGCGGCAAGACCCTGGGGCGTATCGCCAGCGAGATCGCGCGGCGCCTACGCGGCAAACACAAGGCGGAATACACCCCGCATGTGGACACCGGCGACTATATCGTGGTGGTCAATGCGGACAAGGTGCGGGTGAGCGGTAAAAAAGCCACCGACAAAATGTACCATCATCACACCGGTTATATGGGCAATATGCGTTCCTTCAGCTTCAATAAGATGATCGAACGCGCCCCGGCCGAGGTGATTACCCTGGCGGTGAAGGGCATGTTACCCAAGAATCCCCTGGGCCGCGCCATGCTTGGCAAGCTGAAAGTCTACGTCGGCCCCACGCACAATCACCAGGCGCAACAACCCCAAATTCTCGATATCTAATCCAAGCAACATTCGGCGAGATTTATAACATATGGCACAACAGACTCTTTCCAGCACCGGCCGTCGCAAGAGTTCCACGGCGCAGGTGCATCTCTCCGCGGGCTCCGGCAAGATCACCGTCAATAAGCGCACGCTGGAAGATTACTTCGGTCGTGAGACCGCAAGGCGTATCATCCGCCAGCCTCTGGAAATCACACAAACGACAGCTTCAGTCGATGTGACCGTCACGGTGCGCGGCGGCGGCAACAGCGGCCAGGCCGGAGCCATTCGCCACGGCATCGCCCGCGCCCTGGTGGAACGCGACGAGGCGATGCGCAGTACCTTGCGCAAGGCCGGGTTCCTGACCCGCGACGCCCGCGAAGTCGAACGCAAGAAGGTCGGGTTGCACAAGGCGCGGAAGCGTCCGCAGTATTCCAAGCGCTAACGCGCAGCTGAAAGCCTTAAGCTTAAAGCTATAAGCTTATAACCGTGGCGGGTTTTGAAGATCTTGATGTTTGGAAGCGGGCGAGCGGATTGTGCGTAAATGTGCATAAGGCATTTTCTGCCTGCCGCGATAGAGGATTCAAAGATCAAATAACCAGGGCTGCTGTATCATTGCCTTCCAATATTGCTGAAGGGTCCGAGCGTGATTCCGACAAAGAATTCGCGCGTTTTTTTGCGTATTGCTAAGAGCTCTGTTGGCGAAGTTAGAACTCAGCTTTACATCGCTTATGAGCATGGATACCTACCTAAGACCTCACAGCAATCTTTGGTCGAGGAGGTTGTATAGATCTCCAAGATGATTCAAGGTCTGATAACGGCGTGCGAGCGTTCTTTGTCTTCAGAAAGCCATTAGCTTTTGACATAAAGCTTGCGGCTTGAAGCTGATTTATTGGGGGATCGTCTAGCGGTAGGACTGCGGACTCTGACTCCGCCAACCTAGGTTCGAATCCTAGTCCCCCAGCCATCTAGTCCCGTCTCCGCTCCCAGTCTCCGTCGGAATTCAATTTAAGTTAAAACTATCAAACGGTTAAACCGATAAAGACCCCTCTGAATGAGGGCCCAACCCGAACGCCGTTGCCCCATTGTGCCGGCTATTGCAGGCATTTTCTCCGCCCGCCATTATCGTGGTTCGGTTTGGAGGAGATGAAGGATGGGGTGGGAGCTACACAACGCTCGCGAGGTTGGGGATTTAGAGGGTAATCAGCCCGTGTGTCGCAGGTTGAATTTGAGGCGCTGATGTTCCCAATCCAGGGGGATGGATTCCCGGAATTGATCCACCGTCCAGGTGGGCGGGATTTTTCCCTTGATGATGGCCTCCTGGATATCCGGTGCCAAATAGGCCAGCCGGATCATCTGGGCAATGTAACGCTGTGTGACATTTTCTTGCTGGGCGATCTTGGCCAGGGAGGCGGTTTTTCCCGACAATAAACCGTCGTTCCAGATTAGCGCTTTCTTCAATGCCCGCTGCAGTCCCTGGACCAGCATCGAGTGGGGTTGGGGAATGGGGGTGAGACGATCGCCGAGCATGACCTTGACTTCCCGGCCATAGCGGCGCAGCGATAGCGGAAGGACCCAGGTTTTCGTGTCGTTTTGTTCGGCCTCATCGGTGGAAGCGGAATCTGTGTTCTCGGGAGTGATCCCCAAGAGTTTCCACAGTCCCGCCATCGCGAGTGTGATCGTTATCGCCTGCCGACCCACCGCGATTTTCTTGATCAGGGTCTTGAGCAGAATTATTTTCGGCTGAGGGGAGGGCGAGCGCAGGTCATGGCGAAGCTGCTCCAGGGGTTTGGTCAGATCCGCCATCTGTTTCGGGCTTAATTGTTCTGGAATGAGTGCCAATACCTCGGTTGCCGAGGAAAAGAGATTTTCAATCTTGTTCAAAATAGGCGTTTCAATTTCCAGCGCCGGGATCCGCTTGATACTCCCAGCATCCTTGTCCTTAAATTGTAAGAGCGCTTGACTCACATAATAGCGATACCGCCGTTGTCCTTTGCGAGTGAAAGTGGGACTCATGGCATACCCCCGGTCGTCCCATAGCAGACCCGTTAATAAACTGGGATCTTTGGTCGCAGCGCGCGGGCCGCATTGTTGTTGATGATCGTTGAGCTGTGCTTGGACATGCTCCCACAGTTTCAAATCAATGATTGGCGCATGTGGTCCCGCATAGTGTTTCTCTTTATGTTTCACCTTCCCAACATAGACCGGATTCTTCAGCAGGGTATATAAGGCACCTCGGCTGAGTGAGGCTCCTCCCGAAGGGTTTCCAGCCCGCGAGGTCCGGCATTTGCTCTTGATGCCTTTCTCATCCAGCAAAGTCTTAAGTGCTCGTACACTCCCCAGCCGGTGGTACTGCTCATAAATCAGCTTCACCACCTTGGCCTCTTTGGGATTGACTACCAAGATCTTATCGATTACGTCATACCCCAGCGGAGTCGGTCCACCCATCCACATCCCTTTCTTCTTGGAGGCAGTAATCTTGTCCCGAATCCGTTCCCCAGTAACTTCCCGCTCGAACTGGGCAAAGGACAATAAGACGTTTAGGGTCAATCGACCCATGGAGGTGGAGGTATTGAAGTGCTGGGTGACTGAGACAAAGGAGACCCCGTGTTTTTCGAAGGTCTCCACCATCCGCACGAAATCTGCCAGAGAGCGGCTTAACCGATCGACCTTATAAACCACCACCACATCGATCTGGCTGGCGTGGATCTTTTCCAATAATCGGTTCAACCCCGGCCGTACCATCGTCCCGCCGGAAAAGCCGCCGTCGTTATATTCTTCCGGCATGACTTTCCAGCCTTCCGATTGCTGGCTCTTGATATAAGCCTCGCAGGCCTCCCGCTGGGCATGGAGCGAATTGAAGGATTGCTCGAGACCATCCTCAGAAGATTTTCGCGTGTAGACCGCGCAGCGAATGATTGCCTCCGGCTTCATGCGCTCTCTTTATCTACACCAAAAAACCGAGGACCCGACCACCGTGTGCCAGTGATGAGGCGGGCGATTTCGGAGAGGCTGCTGAAATGTGCTCCTTGGTACCAAAAGCCTTTATCTAGCACGGTGACCTCATGGGTTTCGCCCTGCCAAGCGCGGATCAACCGGGTTCCGGTCTTGAATTGAATCCGTTCCTGAGTAGGGCCATGCACCGCAGCCTTCAATAGCCGAGCACGGAGCTTGGAGATATCCTCATCCTGCACTTGTGCTTGGATTGCCCAGGCGAGATTGCCCCGTAAAACCCAAGGGCTAGCCTTTGGGGGTGGAGGCTGGTCGAATACCGCCTCGAACCAGAGGCGAAGGGTGGATAATGAGGCCTTTTCCAAGGCCTCCACCGACAGGGTTTTGACATCCAAACCAATACACTTTTTTGCCATGGCATGGACATTTGTCCATACCAACCTAAAAATAGCCAGTTGTTTTGCCCGGTTTCGACTGATGTGCAAGAATCCGCTTATACCTTTGGCCTAAAACAGCTTTTATAGGCTAGGTATTAACGGAGTAGCAGTACATTATGCGAGTCACTAAATAAAATAATGAGAATTCTTTATTAATGTCCCAACTCGAACACATCGAAGCCATTGAAAAACGCCTCTGGAGCGCGGCGGACACCCTGCGCGCCAACTCCAACTACGCCAGCAACGAATACTTCCTGCCGGTCATGGGCCTGGTGTTCCTGCGTCACGCCTACAGCCGCTATCTGGCGGTGAAGGAGCAGATCGAGCCCAAGCCTGCCCAGCCGCGGCGGCAAGACCCGCGCCGCTGACCAAGGAAGACTTCTCCCAGCAGAGCGCCATCTTCCTGCAGCCCCAAGGCGCAGTTCGACTATCTCGTTTCACTGCCCGACAGCGCCGACCGCGCCAAGCGCCATCATCGAGGCCATGGAGTCCATCGAGGCCGACTACGAGAACCTGCGCGGCGTCCTGCCCAAGAGCGAATATCAGGAACTGGACAACCAGGTGCTCGGCCAGCTGCTGCGCACCCTCAACCCCGACGAGCTGAAGAAGGTCTCGGGTGACGTCTTCGGCCGCATCTACGAATACTTCCTCACCCAGTTCGCCGATCAGAAGGCCCACGACGGCGGCGAGTTCTTCACCCCCATCTCGCTGGTCTCGCTGATCGCCCACGTGCTCGACCCTGAGCGCGGCACTGTGCTGGACCCGGCCTGCGGCTCCGGCGGCATGTTCGTGCAGAGCGCGCGCATCGTCGAGGAGCACGGCCAGAGCCCCACCGAGCGGCTCACCTTCCGCGGCCTGGAGAAGAACGCCACCACCATCCGCCTGGCCAAGATGAACCTGGCCGTCCACGGCCTGGAAGGCGACATCCAGAAGGCTATCACCTACTACGAAGACCCGCACGAACTGGTGGGCAAGGCCGACTACGTCATGGCCAATCCGCCCTTCAACGTGGACGAGATCGACGCCGACAAGGTCAAGAGCGACCCGCGCCTGCCCTTCGGCCTGCCCGGCGTCAACAAGAAGGAAAAGGTCTAGCAACGGCAACTACGTCTGGATCAGCTATTTCTACAGCTATCTGAACGAGAAGGGCCGCGCCGGTTTCGTCATGTCCTCCCAGGCCTCCAGCGCCGGCGGCGGCGAGGCCAAGGTGCGGCAGAAGCTGGTGGAGACCGGCGACGTGGACATCATGATCGCCATCCGCTCCAACTTCTTCTACACCCGCACCGTGCCCTGCGAGCTGTGGTTCCTCAACCGCAACAAGCCTGAGGCCCACAAAGACAAGGTGCTGATGATCGACGCCCGCAACATCTACCGCAAGGTTACGCGCAAGATCTACGACTTCTCCCCCGAGCAGCAGCAAAACCTGCTGGCCATCGTCTGGCTCTACCGCGGACAGACCGAACGCTATCTGCAACTGGTTTCCGGCTACTCCGCCGCATCGCTCGATGAAGCGCAGCCTGTTTTGAACTGCAAGATGAGACGGACAGACTGATCGAGCCGCTTGCCGGACTTCGCCGATGCACTGAAGGCCCTGCGAAAAACGCTCGCACCCTTCCTAAAGATACGCCTGCCCACAGAGAGCGGCCCAGGCTGAGGTATCTAAAAGGAATCTCGACGAAGCCGATAGGCCAACTTTTCGAGTCCGATATCGATGCAGTTCCACAAGACCTCGCCGAGCAAGCAAGCAGACAATGGAAGACCCAGAAGACCACCAATGGCGAACTCAACAAAGCTCGTCGACCGCTTCGCGCCCCTGGCCGAGACCAGCCGCGACCTGGTCAAGCAGACCGACCTGCTCTACAAGCTCGCCAGCCGCCTCATCGAAACCTGCGAGAACGAATGCGACGCCAGAGACAGCGACGCCTGGGTCGAGCCGCGACATCACCCGCGCCCGCAAGGCCGCCGACGAAGCCCGCCAACTGGCCGTCGAACAGCTCAAGCAGGTGCGCTACTTCTGGAAACAGGCCCACTGGCTCACCGAACGCTTCCCCGAGGCCAAGCTGCGCGATGTGGAAGGGCTGGTCAAGCTGGTGGACATCAACGAGATCGAGGCCAACGACTGGAGCCTGACCCCCGGCCGCTACGTCGGCGTCGCCCCGGAGGAAGTGGACGAGGACTTCGACTTCGAGGAGGCCCTGCGCGAAATCCATGTGGAACTGGAAGACCTCAACGCCGAGGCCGTCAACTGGCGGCGACGATCAAAAAGAATTTTGAGGAGTTGGGGGTATGAACCGTCTGATTATCGGCCCCATCAATGATTTTGCATTGGGGATATACGACGGCCCTCATGCAACTCCCAAGGAATCCGATGAAGGGCCAATATTTCTAGGCATTAAGAACGTCACACCCCAAGGCACGCTGGACTTTTCCGAGATCAAGCATGTTTCCGAACAGGAATATCCGAGATGGACAAAGCGAGTGATCCCACGGGAAAACGATATTGTGTTTTCCTATGAGGCGACATTGCACCGATATGCATTGATCCCAGATGGTTTTAGGGGGTGCTTGGGACGTCGCATGGCTTTAGTGCGTCCGGACCCTGCGAAAGTTCATGCGCGCTTTCTGCATTACTACTTCCTGACGCCAGCTTGGCGATCTGTAGTTGAGGCTAACATTATCAGCGGCGCCACTGTCGACCGTGTGCCTTTGACAAAATTTCCAGATTTCGAAGTTCGGCTGCCTGATATCAATGTTCAAACCCGCATCGCCTCAATCCTCTCCGCCTACGACGACCTGATCGAAAACAACCGGCGGCGGATTCAGTTGCTGGAACAGGCCGCCCGACTGCTCTACAAGGAATGGTTCGTCCACCTCCGCTTCCCCGGCCATGAGCATGTCAAAATCAAAGACGGCGTGCCGGAGGGGTGGGAGAAGAAGATGCTTGGTGATTTGTGTGTCGAGATCAGGGAGTCAGTGTCGCCTGAAATGTTGGAGCCAGAGACGCCATATATTGGTTTGGAACACATGCCGCGACGCTCGATTTCACTAAGCAAGTGGGGCACGGTTGAGCAGGTCACAAGCAGTAAGCATAGATTCCGCGAAAACGAGATATTGTTCGGAAAGATTCGCCCGTACTTTCATAAAGTAGGAATCGCATTCACCGATGGCGTGGCCTCGTCAGATGCCATCATTATCCGTCCACTTAATGATGTGTTATTGCCGCTTGTTCTGATGACAGCGTCAAGTGACGGCTTTGTTGCCGTGACAGCACAGACAATGAAAGAAGGCTCAAAAATGCCACGGGCGGATTGGAAACAAATGCAACAGTATAGTGTTCCACTACCGCCAGACAGCCTATTAAAAATGTTCAACAGCCTTATTGAGCCAATAACCAGCCAACTTAAAGTGCTTAGCTTTAACAATCGGAATCTAGAAAAGGCCCGCGACCTGCTCCTGCCGCGCCTGATGAATAGGGAGATTGTAGCCTGATGCCCGCTTTTGTCGCGAATGGGCCAGATATTCCTGAACATTTATTGCAGACGCATGAGGATGGGAAAGTCGTTTTCTTCTGTGGTGCGGGCATTTCTACTCCAGCAGGTTTGCCGCTTTTCAGAGGGCTAGTTGATCGCATCTATATTGAGTTGGGTGCTACAAAGACACCTGTAGAGCAAAAAGCTTATGAAAAAGAGCAATATGACGCGACGCTTGATCAGCTTGAGCGAAGATATCCAGGTCAGCGTATCGCTGTAAGGTCGAAGCTCTCGACTATTCTTGAGCCTAAGTGGCGTAGAAAAGATGCAACGACTACACATCAGGCACTACTGCAATTGGCGTCTGACAGGAAGGGTGCTGTCAAGATTGTTACCACTAATTTTGACAGAATCTTCCAGCGGGTTATAACCAAGCAGAAACTTAATATTCCTACTTTGGCGGCGCCCCTTCTACCAATACCTAAGCCGAGTCGTTGGCATGGAGTGGTACACCTGCATGGATTATTGCTGGATGGAGCAGACGATACAACACTAAACCGCCTGGTTCTTAGTAGCGGTGATTTTGGTTTGGCATATTTAACTGAGCGTTGGGCGGCTCGCTTTGTCAGTGAGCTATTTCGATATTACACAGTATGCTTTGTTGGTTATGGTATTAATGATCCTGTTCTGCGCTATATGATGGATGCGCTTGCTGCTGATGAGTTGCTTGGTGAGAGAAAGCCAGAAGCATACGCATTCGCCAGTTTCCAAGAAGGCCAAGAAGACGAAATTTTAACGGAATGGGGGGCAAAGGGGGTTACACCGTTACTGTATAAAGTACCTACGGCTACGCAAGACCATTCTACACTCCATCGAACACTTAAAGCGTGGGCTGATACATACCGCGACGGTGTGCGGGGTAAGGAGATGATAGTCACGCAGCACGCGAGTACGCCGCCACTAGCCCCATCACGCTCTGACTTTGCTGTTGGTCGGGTACTGTGGGCACTAACTGATGGGTTGGCTGCGAAGCACTTCGCTGACATGGATCCCGTTCCACCGTTAAAATGGCTCGAACCACTGAGCGAAAACCATTATGGATATAGGGATTTAGCGCGCTTTGGGGTATCTCCAAATAGCAAGGAAGATAGTCAGCTACATTTCAGCACGATTAGCCGTCCCGCTCCATATACACATTCTCCACTAATGTGCATTGTTGATATGGGTATGCGGGGAAGCCACTGGGACGATGTAATGTTTCAATTGGCGCGTTGGCTAACGCGGCACATTAATGATCCCGAGTTGATTATCTGGCTTGCTAATAAGGGTGGTCAGTTGCATGAGCGGTTTGTCTGGCTGATCCGCGATCATATTGAAAAAATAGAGCGGTTAAGTGCGGAGGGGAAGCAGGACGAACTGGATCGCATTCGGGTAGATTCGCCAAATGCTATCCCGAGCATATTAATGCGTACCCTCTGGCGTATCCTTTTGACAGGTCGAGTCAAGTCGCAAGCCCGACATTTTGATCTCTACGATTGGTTGCGCCTGATTAAGCTGGAAGGTATGACGCCTTCATTGCGTATGCAGTTGCACGAAATTCTTACGCCGTGCGTAACACTGCGTGCTCCTTTTCGTTGGTATGAAGACGAAACTGATACTGCTGAAACCACGAGTATCGAAAACATTGTCCATTGGGAGCTCGTGTTATCCAGTGACAATATACATTCTGCATTACGAGATCGGCCGCCCGGGTCTCATTGGCAGTCCGCATTACCTGATCTGCTAGAGGACTTCACAATACTGTTGCGTGATGCGATGGATTTGAGGCGCGAATTGGGTGGTGCAGCAGAAAAGAGTGATTTGTCTTACATTCATCAACCTTCAATCAGTGAGCATGAACAAAATAGAGATTTTCATGATTGGACAGCTTTAGTAGACCTTTGTCGCGACGCATGGTTAGCAACCGAACAAAAAGATCGGGAGCGGGCTCGGCATTTGGCTGAAGGTTGGTGGCAGGTGTCTTATCCCGTATTCAAGCGGTTAGCTATGTTTACGGCTGCTCAATGCGACATAATCTCAAGCCGAAAGGCGTTGAATTGGATTCTGAGTGATAAGTGCTGGTGGCTATGGTCGGTGGAAACCGAACGCGAGGCATTGCGCCTATTGGTGGCATTGGCGCCAAGACTAGTCGATTCGGAAATGGATGAACTTGGAGGCGCTATCTTGTTAGGCCCGCCACGTGAGATGTTCAAGGCAGATCTTGAACAGGAAAAGTGGAATCATCTAGTGGAGCGTGAGATCTGGTTGCGACTTGCCAAATTGCAGGCCGCCGGTGGGGTATTGAGCAAGAAGGCAAAAGATAAGCTAGACGGGCTATCCCAGTCGTATCCCAGTTGGAAATTGGCGGCTGATGAGCGAGATGAATTTCCATTTTGGATGGGTGGCGGTTGGGGGAAGGAGATGGAAAATGCCCCGGATTTCGAGTTGGCCCCACGTTCACACCAGGAGTTGGTTAACTGGCTGCAGAAGTATCCTAGTTCTGATCGCTGGCACTCGCAAGATGGTTGGCGCGAATGTTGTCGTGAGGACTTTTCTATTGCTTTAGGCGCCTTATCTGAGATCGCAGAAAATGATCAGTGGCCATCGGATCGGTGGCGCGATATCTTGCAGATTGGCGCTGATGAAGCACTACTAAAACAATCATGGCCAAGTTTGGCGGTGATCCTCGCCGGTGCTCCTGATGAAACAATACAAACATTGTCCACTAGTCTCAGTGGGTGGCTTAAAGCACAAGCCAAAATATTTGAAGGTCAAGAGAAAGAATTTTTTGATCTTATTCGTCGTATTCTAAAGATAGACCACCAAGGCGGCGTCGACGCCGATGATGACCCGGTTCTTCGCGCTATCAATCACCCCATTGGACACGTCACAGAGGCGTTACTAAATTGGTGGTATCGGGGATCGCTAAAGGATGGTCAGGGTCTGCCAGAGATTCTCAAGACGATATTTACAGAGATATGTAATACACAAGTGGACAAGTTCCGTTTCGGGCGCGTCATATTGGCTGCGCACGCTATAGCACTGTACCGCGTTGATCGTAATTGGGCAATAAGGCATCTCGTACCACTGTTTGACTGGCATGGTTCAGCGGTTGAGGCTCGGTTGGCTTGGGAAGGTTTTTTATGGTCGCCGCGCCTTTATATGCCGTTTCTATTAGCTATTAAAAGCCCCTTATTGGAATCTGCAGAACATTATTTGGAGCTTGGAAAGCATGCCGAGCAATATGCAAGATTCTTAACTTTTTTGGCGTTGGATCCAGGAGATGCATTTACAACTGAGGAATTGGCCGATGTGACTCGTCGCTTACCCGCTGAAGGTTTAGCAAATGTAGCGCAGGCATTAGTTCGCGCGATTGAGGGCGCAGGTGAGCAGAGGGGGGAATATTGGCGTAACCGCTTGGTTTCATACCTTAGAAATATTTGGCCGAAATCGCGCGAATTAATGACGTCCACAATTTTAGAAAGAATAGGTCGCATTTGCTTGGCGGCTGGTGATGAATTCCCAAGTGCATTAAAAGAGTTGCGACACTGGCTTGAGCCAGTACTCCATCCAGATTTCCTAATACATAGTATGCATCAAGCGCAACTGTGCAGGAAATATCCTAGGGACGCATTGGAATTCTTGGATGCCGTAGTGGGATCCGATGTTCAATGGATTTCAAAGGAGATTAAGGATTGTCTCGATTCTATTGAGAAAGCGGATCTGAACTTAAGTAAGGACCTACGTTTCATCCGTTTATCAGAGTTATATAGAAGGCGAGGTTTGTCGTGAGTATGGAGTTGAGGGATATAACATAAGTCCCGGTATTTGCACCGAAGACACTCTTGTCCGACAGACTATAGCCGAGTACCTGAAACAGGCACTCGGTTGGCGCTCTGTGTATGCCTATAACAACGACGAATTCGAGCCGAGTAGCGATATTGCTGACCGAACAGTAAGGAGGCCGCATGAGTGACATCGTCATTTTCGATGTAGATGCGCAGCAGGTCGAGGTGCGACCGGAGGGGGAAACGCTGTGGGTTACCCAAACCCAGATGGGAGAGTTGTTCAATACCTCAACGGACAATATCAGTCTTCACCTAAAAAATATTTACAATGACAATGAATTATATGAAACGTCAACTACCGAGGATTTGTCGGTAGTTCGTCAGGAAGTGGCCAGGCAGGTCAAGCGTCGGCTCAAGCACTACAACCTCGACGCCATCATCTCAGTCGGTTACCGGGGCGCGGCAGGCTCCGGGATCATGGAGAGCGGGGACGCATGAGCTACACCGAAGACACCCTCGTTCAGCAGACCACTGCCGAGTACCTGGAACAGGCACTCGGTTGGCGCTCAGTGTATGCCTATAACAACGAGGACTTCGGGCCGAACAGTCTGTTGGGGCGCGCCTCGGATCGAGAGGTGGTGCTGGAGCGCACGCTGCGTGAGAAGTTGGTGGCGCTGAATCCGGGTTTGCCGGATGCTGCCTATGACGAGGCTCTACGCCAGATTACCGCGACGGTTGCATCGCAAACCTTGGTGGCCACCAACCGCGAAAAGTATGAGCTGATTCGTGATGGCGTGCAGGTGACCTTCCGCAATGATAAGGGAGAGCGCGGCAGGCAACGCCTGCGGGTGTTTGATTTCGATGAGGCGGACAATAACGATTTTCTCTGTGTGCGCGAGCTGTGGGTGCGCGGCGATCTCTACCGGCGGCGGGCGGACATCGTCGGTTTCGTCAACGGCGTGCCGCTGCTGTTCGTCGAGTGCAAGAATCTGCACAAGAATCTGAAAGCCGCCTTCGAACAGAACTTCTCCGACTACCGCGACACTATCCCGCACCTGTTCCACCACAACGCCATCGTGATGTTCGGCAACGGCGAGCAGGCGAAGATCGGTTCCATCACCAGCCGCTGGGAACACTTCAACGAGTGGAAGCGTCTGGCCGAGGAGGCGCCGGGCGCGGTGGATATGGAGACGCTGCTCAAGGGCGTGTGTGATAAGCACAATTTTATCGACCTGGTGGAGAACTTCATTCTATTCGATGAATCCGCCGGTGAGCCGAAGAAGATCATCGCCCGCAACCACCAGTTCCTCGGCGTCAATCGCGCCATCCAGGCAGTGCGAGATCGTAAGGCCCGGCAGGGCAAGTTGGGGGTCTTTTGGCATACCCAGGGATCGGGCAAGAGCTATTCGATTGTAATGTTCACCCGCAAGGTGCGCCGCAAACTCGGCGGTAACTTTACCTTCCTGATGCTGACCGACCGGGACGATCTCGATACCCAAATCTACAAGACCTTTGCCAATTGCGGTGTGGTAAACGATCAGGTGCCATGCCGGGCGGCAAGCGGACATCATTTGAACGAATTGCTGACCCAGCATCAGGCCTATGTGTTCTCGCTGATCCAGAAATTCAACCAAAAGGTGGAACCGGAGCAGCCCTATAGCGAGCGTGACGACATCATCGTTATCACCGACGAGGCGCACCGTACACAGTACGGCACCCTGGCGCTCAATCTGCGCAACGCCTTGCCTCATGCCAGTTACATCGGTTTTACCGGCACGCCGCTGTTCAAGGACGACGAGATCACGCGGCGGGTCTTCGGCGAATATGTTTCCACCTACGACTTTCAGCGGGCGGTGGACGACAATGCCACGGTGCCGCTCTACTACGATGCCCGCGGCGAGAAACTGGGCGTGGCCATCGGCGATCTTAACGAACGTATTGCCGCGAAGCTGGAGGAGCTGGAGACCGACGACATCGACGTCACGCAGCGGCTGGAGAAGGAACTCAAGCGCGACTATCACATCATTACCGCCGGCAAACGCCTCGACCAGGTGGCACGGGACTTCGTGCAGCACTACTCGACCGCATGGGAGACTGGCAAGGCGATGCTGGTGTGTATCGACAAGGTCACCTGCGTGCGTATGCATAAACTGATCGGGTTTTATTGGGATGAACGCATTCGCGAGTTGGAAAAGGGTCTGGCGGGTATTGCCGATGAGCAAGAGGAAATATTCCGCCGTCGCCAGCTCGACTGGATGCGCGAGACCCGCATGTCAGTGGTGGTGAGCGAGGAGCAGGGCGAGGTGGACAAGTTCCGCAAATGGGAGCTGGACATCACGCCGCACCGCAAACTGATGAAGGAGGGTATCGACCTGCCCGAGTCGATGCGCAGCAAGCCGGAGTACCGCAACATGCAGACCATGGCACTGGATGACGCCTTCAAGGCGGAGGAGCACCCGCTGCGCGTGGCCATCGTTTGCGCCATGTGGCTGACCGGCTTCGATGTGCCGAGCCTCGCCACACTTTATTTGGATAAACCCCTCAAGGCCCACACCCTGATGCAGGCCATCGCTCGCGCCAACCGCGTCAACGAGGGCAAGAACAACGGTTTGATCGTGGATTATTGCGGCATCCTCAAGCACCTACGTAAGGCATTGGCGACCTTCGCCGGTACGCAGCCGGGCGGAGAGGGCGGCGAGACCGACCCGGCGCGGCCGGAGGAGGAACTGCTCGCGGACCTGGCTGAGGCGATCGCCTTCGTGCGGACATTTCTCGAGGACCGGCACGTCGCGCTCGATGACGTCATTCACAAGAGCGGCTTTGAGCGCAACGCCGCCATCGTAGCCTGCAAGGAGGCGGCCAACGAGAACGACGAGAGCCGCAAGCGCTTCGAGGTGATGTGCCGCGAGGTGTTCAAGAAGTTCAAGGCGTGTATCAATGTTGAAGGCGTCAATGCTCATCGCTCTGATCGGGATGCGATCAATATCATTTATAAGAGCCTGCAGCAGGATCGCGAGCAGGCAGACATCACCGACATCATCCGGCAACTGCACAAGGTGGTCGACGAGGCGATCGAGGTTCAGCCTGACCGTTTTGGTGGGGAATCCGCACCCTACGACATCAGCAAGATTGATTTTGACCGACTACGCAAAGAGTTCGAGCGCAGCCCGAAAAAGAACACCACTGTCCAGAACCTCCGCCAGGCCGTGGAGGACCGCCTGCAGCGACTCTTGCAGCAGAACCCCCTCCGTACCGATTACCAGCAACACTACGAACAGATCGTTGCCGCGTACAACAGCGAAAAGGATCGTGCGACCATTGAGCAAACTTTCGAGGCCTTATTCAAGCTCGTCCAGGGGCTCGATGAAGAAGAGCACCGCGCAGTGCGCGAAGGACTGGATGAAGAATCCCTTGCCATCTTCGATTTGCTGAGAAAACCGGATCTCAAGGCATCAGAGATCAAACGCATCAAAGCCGTCTCCGTGCAATTGCTCGAAAGTTTGAAGGCGGAAATCATCCAGGTGGACCACTGGCGGGACAAGGAATCCACCCGCGATGCGGTGCGGCTGGCCATCCGCGATTTTCTGTGGAGCGACAATACGGGCTTGCCGGTCAAGCGTTATAGCGAAGACGACGTGGATGCCAAGGCCGAGGAGGTATTCAGGCATGTCTATCGAGCCTATCCCACAATACCGTCGCCTTACTATAAGAGTGGGATAAATTTAGGGAGAAATTGACAATGCCGAAGAGCAGGCGACTCGTTACGCAACATCTAGAAGGGGTTTCCTGGCTTCTCCTTCAGGATTATCCACTGCTTATAAATGACATGATCAAGCGGCGCGCAGGAGTCTATGCCCTATATAAGCAGGACCAACTCTACTATGTAGGCCTAGCGAACAATCTAATGGGGAGGCTCAAATCGCACCTGCGAGACCGGCATCATGGTTTATGGGATAGGTTTAGCGTGTATTTAACGCTCCGTGATGACCACATTAGAGAGCTTGAGTCACTGTTGTTGCGGATAGTTTCCCCGCAGGGTAATAAACAGCAAGGGAAATTTGTAAAATCGCAGAATCTTCACCCCTTACTGAACAAACTTGTGGATGAAAAACTGAAGGATCAACGCGCTGAACTAATGGGCGGGCGAGTAGCACTCAAACGTCAACTGGCCAAGGGTAGAAAAGCTAAAGGGAAGGGTGCACTCAAAGGCCTTGTCAATCGTCGTATCCTACTTAAGGCATGGCGTGATGGTTACGAATATACTGCGTCGCTTCATAAAGATGGAATGATTGGCTATGACGGGCATAAATATGACAGTCCAAACGCTGCAGCTACTGCAGCTCGAGGTCGGCCAGCGGGTGGTTGGGGATTCTGGTGCTTCAAGGACAAGGGCGGGAATTGGGTACAGCTACGTAAACTTAAGGGGCGTTAGCTTCGTTAAAAAAATTGCAACAATCTAGTTAATCCAGACTCACTGTTTGTTGCGTGCATGTCCGATTATTTCCGGTTGCGTCTAATGTATGAAGAAATTACTAATATTTGGTCAAACGGATGCGGAAGCGTACGAGCGCAAACTTATGGAAACGGCTCAAGTGGCACATCAACGTATACAGGCGCTGTTGTATGGTGCAATGGGGCTCGATTTCTTGGAACGTCTGAAGTTTGAAAAAGTGGGGTGTGATCCGCTTGACAAGGGAAGGCCGCTAAACTTAATTGAGCAAATAAACCAAACATTCACCTACCTCGCTTCCTTTCGTGCTGCCTCATTACTTTTTCAATGGCATAGCGCCTTGGGCGAGTTAACCCTTAATCTTGGATCAGCGAATGGATCCGACATGGAATCAGTCGACGATGGCGGTATAACGGCGGAGGTCTTTGCCGCAACAAGCCCAAATAGCAACCAAAAACTCAAAAAGGATATCACCAAAGTTCGGGCGACGGCAGCAAAGCACAAGTATGTGTTTTTTATGTGCCCAGGAATTAAGGAAGGCCCCTTCAAATACTCGACTGCTGACGGTGTTACGGTATGGTCTTTACGGAATTAGCGCATAACTCAGCACCTTATCTATAGAAATCTATAGTAGTCGCAACTTGACTTGACAGTTGTTTCCGCTCAGGTCTGAATTTTAACCAAGGTACGGCAGCCTCTAATCGGCCAGAACCAGACATTTAACGTCTGAGTTAGAGCGCACTCAATCAATCTCTAAAAACTCCAGGCTTCTTCTTCCATTCGCTCCAAGAGATAGTAAAATCACCTGGAAACTCGCGAAGTATTCTGTGCTCACCGGCTTTCTTTAGTTCTGCATTGTGATCCCATGCACGACCGCCTAAAAGGTGTACTGCTTCATAGATCTTTGTGATAGTGCTAGAATCAACTTTTGAGTCCTCCATCGCGAATTTGAGTATCAGATCTGCCTCGGCTTTCGGTCGTTCTTGTATCCAATATAAATAATCGTGAATAATGGCGGCATACGCATAAGGCCCTTCTGGCCGGTACCCGCTACCCCATAGCCATTGAGGCACACTAGCTAAATCTGTCACGAATCCCTCGGGTACTACCACGCGTGAAAAATTCTGACCGGGATTGGGAGTCCAAACAGCGGAATTGCCTTTAGTGTAGTAATAATCCCAATCCTTGAACGGAATGAGCTGTTGTGGAGGCGCAAGGCTGGAAAATTCTCCATGAATTTCGCGCTCTTTAGCGGCCGCTTTTTCTATTGCATATTGTTGCGACCATTGTTTATTTGCGTTTTTTATAAAATTTATTTTATCCGATATGTCATCGGATTTCGGCGATGCACTAAGAGGTAACGTAATTACAGCCGCACCAAGAACAGAGAATTTTAAAAAGGCTCGACGATTGATGCTATGCATATCAAACTCCAGGAACGTGGGTGTGGATCACTCGCAAGATCAAAATACAATATATTCGGGTGCTTGTCGCAGTGTAACAGGAGACAACTTACACCACTTATAGTATGGTCAATTGCGTCATATAAAAAAAAGATCCCGGCACCCATTACGGGTGACCGGGATCCAAAATACCTCGTTTGGGGAAACCAGGCATATATTCCCGTCCCGGGGGGGATTGGGACGGGTGAGTGCAACGGGAGTCGCACTCACACTATATATAGGGTGTGTCACCGCTAATTTCAAGGCAGCGGAGTTAGCGGTAATCACTTAAATAATACAGCCCGCACTCCTAGCTTATTACTTCAATTCAACTTTCCTGCCTTTCACGAACCTCTCGTTCCATTATCCCCAAGCGTTTTTTCATTACCATCAGCGTAAAAATCCATCCAGGACACTACCCGGGACATACTCTTCACCCCAGGGGCCCGTGGCCATCTTGCAACGCACGACGAACGCCATACTCATATCAACGGGAGTGGGGCGCTGACGACACCAGTTGATAAACTGAGTCATGCTGTCGACCTGATCGTCGTGTTTGCCTTTATCAAACACCATTACCTCGTGGAGAAAATCTGCCAACCAATGGGCCTCTTTGGGGAGCCAGACCCGACCGGCTTCGATAGTGGGGGTGGCCATCAAGGTGCGGGCGACTTTATCGCCTTCGGGTTGGATGTCGACAATATTCAAACTTGATTCGCTCCGCAGATCTTGAATTAGGCCGGTACCGGCCCCGGCATCCTCGATCAGGATGAGATCGGCATGGTGTATTACAGCCAGGCTGAGTATCTTCTTTTTGAGGTCGGGAAATTCCAATCGCTCCCGGAAGACATCCAGCAAATAACACTGATTGTCTTTGATCAGCCAGGTCGTGCACACCGAATAATCGTTCACTGTCTGCGTTTTCGAGGCGGTGTCCCAGCTTTGGACAATACGGTCCTTGTGTTCTTTACCGGGTGGCGTTTCATAATACTTAAACCAGTCCCCCTTGATGTAGCCCCCGTCGAGGGGCGTGGGTCGTTGCTGGTACTGGGCGGCGAAGGCCGCTGAGCCGATGTCCTTTTTGATGGCATTGAGCACATCCAAGGGTTCCCTATGGGGATCAAGACACTCCCCCACCCGTCGGACATACACACGATTCTGGGGAAGGGCGATGGTGTGCTCCTCTTCGGCAAGGGCGGGCAGGTTGAGGTGGGTCCATTCCCCGCTGGGTAGGAGATACCCGGCGAGATCCTCTTCGTGCAGCCGCTGCTGGATCAAAATAATGACATCTTTAGACTTATTATCGAGCCGGGAAAATAAGGTAGTGCCATGCCAGTCTAAGACCGCCTGCCGCCGGGTGTCCGAATAGACCTCCTCGGGTTTGTGCGGATCATCAATGATGATGAGATTGCCGCCCCGGCCTGTCAGGGTCCCGCCAATGGAGGTGGCCAGGCGAAAGCCGCCCCGAGTGGTCATGAATTCCTGGATGGCATTTTTATGCGGATTGAGTCGGGTGTGTGGAAATATGTCCCGATACCATCCGGCTTCCAGGACGGTGCGGGTGTCCAGGGCATGCTTGGCCGACAAATCCTGGGAATAACTCACGCACACGATCTTTTGCGTGGGGTCCTTACCCAACACCCAGGCCGGAAATGCGACCGAGGCGGCGATGGATTTCAAATGCCGCGGTGGCAGGGTAATGATAAGGCGCTTAATGTTGCCTAGAAAACATTGCTCAAGACAATAGGCGATCGCCTCGATGTGCCAGTTGGAAAAATATACTTCTCCGCTCCGCACGGTTTGAAAGACTTTGTGGATAAAGCTCGTCAGGTCCTGGCGCAAGAGCGCACGGATAAATTCGATCTGATCACTGGTCATGGGGGTTCTCCTCTGTGGGTTGTTCCTCTTGATTGCTTTCGGGAAGCGGGGATATCAGGACGGGGGGTTGGAAGCGGCTCAGGAACGTTGCCACGATCGCCTCGTCGTCGGTGGAGATCTGCTCAATCTGCCGGGATTCCTTTTCCTGGACTTCGATGGTCATGTCCAGACCCATGAGGAGGTGCGCGGCCTTGTGATCCCCCTTGAGGGCCTTGGCCACCTGAGTTTTGACCAACGCTTCCCGCTTGGACACTCGGCGGGTCTTGCCGCCCTCGCTGATGGCGATCGGTGCATCCAGCTCACCCTTGATAAGGGTGGACATATTTTTCGACCCCTTGGGCCGCCCCTTGGGATTGCCCGATTGCTGGGGTTTAAAGCGCGAATGCCGCGGCGGTTTTTTGTAGCCGACGGTATCGTCCTGTTGATCGTCGCTCATGCCGGAACCTCCTCGGGTGTCGTAGCGGGCAGGTCGTCATCCTCGGGCGGGGGTTCGAACCGCCGTCCGGAGCCAAGCTCGACCGGCACCTCCCCGGTCAGGGCTATCCAACGGTGTAACGTGACGTCGACATAACGCGGATCGATCTCTATGCCATAACAAACACGCCCAGTCTGGTCGGCGGCCAGCAGGGTGGAGCCCGCCCCCAAAAAGCCATCGAGCACGATCTCACCCCGGGCGGTGACATCCAACATGGCCTCGGCCAGCATCTTTACGGGTTTGACGGTGGGGTGCAGGGCAAGGTCGTCGCGGTTGGCACCGAAGCTGTTGACCCCGGCGAAATCCCAGACATTCGTGCGGTAGCGGCCATGTTTTCCGAGCTCGACATTGTTGCGATGCGAGGCCTTACCGTATTTGAAAATCCCGATCAATTCATGCTGGGAGCGGTAGAGGGAACCCATGCCGCCGTTAGTCTTGCGCCAGACGCAGAGGTTTAGCATGTCCGTATAGATAGACTCGGCGGCCGCCAGCAGGGTTTTCAAATGCCGCCAGTCCATGAAGATGTAATGCAATGCCCCGTCTTTGGACAGCTTTGCCAGGTTTCGCAGGCTTCGGCTCAGGAAGGCGAGAAACTCCTCGTCGGACATTTCCCCGGAGGCCATGGCGAATTCGGCGTGCTTGATCCGGCCCGCGCCACCGGCATGGCCGTCGATGCGAACGTTGTACGGGGGATCACTCAGGACCATGTGGGCGCGCTGTTTTCCGAGCAGCTGTGCGACCAATGCACTGTCGCGAGTATCGCCGCACAGTATTCGATGGGGACCGCATTGCCATAGGTCACCCGGCTTACTGATGACCGCCGCGGGGGAAGGTAGTACCGGCAGGGGTGGCTCGTCCGCCGCCTCGTCCAGTAGCAAGAGATCGATCTCTGGGATTGAAAAGCCCGTCAGACTTACGTCGACTGCGACATTGGGGTCGGCCAAGTACTTAATTTCGATGCGCAGCAAGTCCGGATCCCAGCCGGCGTTTTCCGCCAGCTTGTTGTCGGCGAGCAGATAAGCACGTTTCTGATCTTCGCTAAGGTGATCAATACGGAGGCAGGGGATCAAAGCTAAGCCGAGTTTCATGGCGGCCAGTAGGCGGCCGTGGCCTGCGACGATGCGGTGATCGTTATCAATAATAATGGGATTGATGAAACCGAACTCCCGGATACTTCGGGCAATCTGCTCAATCTGCGCCTTTGAATGGGTGCGGGGATTGCTGGCATAGGGGACCAGGATGTCGGCGGGTAGATGGTGGATCGCCAGGGTATTGTGCATAGCATTTCTCCGTAACTAATGAGTTGGATATTAAACAGGGAATGTAACGCAATAAACAATATATAGTGTTACACTAATGTCGGAGGGTCATATGGCTTTAGCGTTACTTGAGGAAGAGCAGGAGGTCGTCGATGCTGTACTGTGGTTTGCTAATCTCAAGCGGATCACGTCGACCACGCAAATCGAAAAGCGATTCTCTCAATTGAATCTGGTACCAGGGGTATTTCAGATTATCAAGACCCACGAGGTTGAGGCGTACCGCAATGACCAAGAGGAGCTGCGCGACTGGTTAGCCGGTATCGCCCACAGTCACGGCGTAAGGGTGAAGCTGGAGCCGACCCTCGCCAAAAGGTTGGGCGACACCGTGAATACCACGGTCACATTCGAGGGTGGGTGCCTGACGTATAAGTTCGGTTTAACCGGGGTGCAAGCCTGCTGTGCCTTTGGGGTGGCTTTGTTGTTAGATAAACAGCGAGGGGTGACCACAAGGCTCAAACAATGCCGTTATAGCCAATGCCGGAGGTTCAATCTTGATCTTGTACCTAAAGGAAGACCAAGAACTTTTTGTGATAAGGAGTGTAAAAGAAAATTTGATAATGAAACTGCAAAAATAAGAGTAAATCGATATAGAAAAAAATCGTCACATCCAAATAGGCAATAATCTATTTGGTATCATTAGATTTTTACAAAGTGGAAGATTATCTAAAGAAACGCGATCCCGGCAATCCCGGAACAATGAAAGATTTTTATGTACATTTACAGAGCCACTCTATGAAGGAATAACGAGGCAGGGGCCTCGTCAATCAAACCATTATGCACTTACTTGGAAACGCATCACGATGGCTACCTTAGAAACCCTACGCGAAAAAATCAAAGAGTATGAGGTGAAATATCGCAAAGAGGGTCTTGCGAAGATTCAAGAAGGTCCAATTTATTGTCTAAATAATACCGCCTCGACAGATGGGATTTCCCCGAGTCTATTTTGGCCTGATGATAAATGGCCTAACTCCGATAAGCGGGGAATTTACGCAATCTTTTCTGATGGTAAATTATTGTATATTGGAAAGGCATCGCAGGAGTCATTGGGATATCGTCTAAGTTCTTATTTTAGATCTGGCCCCGAAAAGCACGTTAGCGTAAGCGCAACTGGTCATAGTTGGTCCAGCCCGCCTACACACGTTATGACCTGGGCGGTGCCAGAAGATATGCCTTTTGAAGCAAGCGCTATCGAGGAATATCTAATTAAGGTATTAGCTGGCGAGCTACCAGATAACACGACAGGTAAAAATGCATAGAAATTGAAGAATAGAAATTGAAGAAATTAAGAAACACGGGGCCTTATTAATCAAGTTGATATGCTGAAGCCCGAAGGGTAATCGATGAGTGGCGAGTACATTACAACGAAGTCAGACCGCATCGATCCCTCGGCCAACCGCCCGCGGTATTCGCCCGGATGGCTGCCTGATATGATGCACTTTCTCACATCACGGTTGGTACTGAAGCAGGGGTACGGTCATCGCTATGCTCCGAGTGCATAAAATCCGGTTCAAGTGGTTTTTCGTACGCACAAGTACTCAGCGCCAAGATGGCCAGCTGTAACACGATGACCCTGACCCATATACCGGTTTGAAGTGCCACGTTCATGAATAGCCTCTCTTTGCGAATTCTTTTCCCGTTTTTTGGGACTTCTCGTGGATGCGGCTCAGCTTAATAGCGAAACATGTGATAGAAACTGAACACCGTGTGTTGCGGCCGCTGGCGCTCTAAGGAAAACTCAGCACCCATTGACGCACGGGCGCATCTGGAAGTTCTACTGCGGTTTGAACCTCAAGGTTTTAGTGTACACGCCGTTGGCCGAATGTTGTATTAATCCCAAGTGCTTGGCACGACAATTATTCCTGCGATCAGTACGGTGCCGCACAGAATCTATCGATCTAAGGCGGTATTGTTCTCGTTCATACGGAAATAGCCATGAGCAATAAATACTTTAAGCTAACGAACCCGATCTCAGCGTCGAAACCGCAAACGGCGTGACGACTTTAAGTGGCTCGGTTGACTTACAGCAAAGAAGTGATAGAGCCAAGGAGATAGCGAGTACCGTGGCTGGAGTAAAAGAAGATGATAGCCAATTGGTAGTCAAGGCAGTTAGTTGAAGACAAATTTACCTGGAAAAATAGCCACGGAGGATGCGACATGAAACATTTATTTGCTTTCTGTCTTTTTATTACACCTATCACGTTTGCGTTTTCGGCAAGCATACCCAACCAATTTACATGGCAGGCGCCGAATTCCAAAACTGATGGTTCGCTCTTATTGCCCTCCGAAATTATGAAACATACCGTGAAATGCGGTTTACGACCGGGTGCTTATACACTGAAAATGGATATAGCTATGCCTGTCGTCGATGCCCCGATTGATTTTGCAACGCCTGGCGGGAATGGGTACCGCTACTGTGTAGTAACAGCTACAGACAAAAATGGAGAGGAATCTTTGCCGGGGAAAGAGCTTAAGTTTTATCTTTCCGCGGGGATACCTATGATAGCTAAACCCGAGAAAATTGAGACAACGGATAATACAGCCAGATTAGCAAAGAATCCCATTGGTGAATAAGATCACCCATGACCAAGTCTTGATGGACGAATGATGACTCTCATAACGTCATCCCTGTTCTTAACCAGAGGTTTCAGGTGTGTCCAGCCTCCAAGTTGCAATCCAATATAAAGTTAGTGAGTTTGAGCACTGGGTGGGGGCCGGGGACTTCGTCGAAGCCAGTGGTACCCACCCAGGCAAGTATTGTTCCTTTCACCCATGAGTACATTTCACTCTTTACCTGGGTATGTTGCGATCCATACCCTCCCTTCAATTACCGGAGGGCTGGATTGTCGGTTCAAACGCGCTGAACTCTGATTTTTCGTACTTCATTTCTTTCGTGAGCGAATCTTTAGTAACTCCTGAAGAAAGTGCCCACTTATCGCCTTGCGATTGAAGAAGAGTGACTGGAATGGCTGCCTCCTTTTCACCGAGACCCAGGAAACCACCTACACCCACGATCACATACACAGTGTGGTCGATATTATAAGTCACCAGATTGCCTATCTTGCCGACTGAATCACCCCTAAAGGTGATGACTTCCTTGCCCTTATAGTCCATGGGATTGATCGCCGCAGTATTGAGCATACCCGGAGATTGGTTGATCATCTGTCTCTCTGAGTTAGTCTGTGATTCAGGTGTCATTGCATTGGTATCCTTATTGGTTGACATAGAGTCGGCCCATAAAGAGGTGATAAGACCGACAGAAAGTAAAGCCGAAACTGCGACTGCAATCGATGCATTTTTCATACTACTTGCTCCTTGATTCGAGTGAAATTCTGTTCCATCTACAAAACTGCTGCGGAATAGAATTGTCAGATAACAGACTACCAGTGAGGGACAACATTCTGGCTTGTCGATTAGACTACTGAGTAACTGTCTCTATGACTGTACGCTATCCAACTTAAGCAAGAATAAAACCACGAGGGGTTTGCTGGATACGCCCAGTGGACATAAGAGTAGATTTGGAAGTGACTAGATATTCCATCCACTCTCTTTTTGCCCGCATCATTACGCCCTCCAGTACGTGGGCTATACGATTCATTTATCTGTTACAGTCCACTAGCCAGCCATGAACGCTCGGCGTCTTACGTGCGTAACCGAACAGACTCAGTTCAGAGTAGCTTGTAATTTACATTTTCCCGTTTAATAAATGCCCAGAAAAGGCGGAAGCCATGGATCACCGCTGGACGGCCCGAAAGGAAACTAATTATCCCATTGTGCTCTATCACAAGCCGATCGGATACATAGTTTCCTATGTAAAGAATGTCAGCGTAGACGGAATGCTCGTGGAAACGGGCGAAGTTACTTTGCCCAAGGGCGTTGTCGTAGAGATAGCGGCTACGGAATCGCCGAATTTAGAAAGAAAAATTGAACTACCGAAGGCCTTTATAACGCGCGCTAATCAAGGACTGGCAGGATTGATGCTGATCTCAAGCGTGTGGAAAGTCCCTGAATTGTGGGGTGTCTTCGAACACGATGTGCTGACAAATCAACTCTCGCGGTAGGTGGTCTAGAAGCGTCAAGACGCCTACTTCAAATGGCCGTGCGTTATCACGAGGGACGGTATTATTTTAAGGTATTTCATGCGCTAAGGAAAAGGCATTTAGGCAGGGTTGGCAGTATCGCGATAAATTACTATACTATTACCAAGTGAATCAATATATAGCTCAGAATTCAACTTGATGGAAACGTTGGAATTAAAAAATTCGAAGCTATCTAGGCCTAATTTATCTCCTCCTGGCGCAGAGCAAAATAGCCTTCTCAACGCCCTGCCCGAGGACGTACGCGAACGCTTGTTTCCCCATCTGGAATCCGTACAGATGCCGCTTGGCGAGGTCCTTTACGAGTCCGGCAGCGAGTTGCACTACGTCTATTTCCCCACGACCTCCATAGTGTCCCTGCTTTACGTCATGGAAGATGGTGCATCGGCTGAGATTGCGGTGGTGGGCAATGAGGGCATACTCGGCATTGCCCTGTTCATGGGGGGCGAAACCACACCGAGTCGGGCCATTGTGCAAAGCGCGGGCTACGGCTTCCGGCTCAAGGCGCAGTTACTCAAGGATGAATTCAATCGTGCCGGGCCGCTCATGCATCTGTTGCTGCGTTACACCCAGGCGCTGATTACGCAGATGTCCCAGACGGCGGTCTGCAATCGCCATCATTCCGTACACCAACAACTGTGTCGCTGGCTGCTGATGAGCCTGGATCGGCTGCCTTCCAACGAGCTGACCATGACTCAGGAGTTGATCGCCAATATGCTCGGCGTGCGCCGCGAAGGCGTCACGGAAGCCGCCGGTAAATTACAAGGAGCCGGGCTGATTCTCTACAATCGCGGACACATCACCGTGTTGGATCGCCCGGGATTGGAGGCGCAGGCCTGCGAGTGCTACCAGGTGGTCAAAAAGGAATTCGATCGCCTGCTTCCCGTTAGGACCGCGAAGTGAGCTTTTCTGATGCGGTATGTGGCGCGATGCCTATGCGCACCAGCCACCCAAAATGAATTGCGATTAGCACACCTCATGATCCAGCGGCCCGGTATTCGTCTTGGCCAATCTCTTAGATAGTTTCACCTTAAAGATGCCTATAACAAAGCCAATTGGCGCAGTAATTACGAGGATATATAGTGAATATACTAAAATAGTTTCAGACCACATTTCGCTGTTAGAGGCTGAAGTGGGGACTTCTTTTTGTCTTCCCGGATCACATGTTTTACTTTGTTAAGTATTAAATCCTGAACGATACTCAGTTATTTCCTTCCCGGGCGACGCATTCGACCATCGTCGTGCTGGCTAAATCTACGCTATAAAAAGCCCCGATACTTCATCCTACCGTGGGACTCCCGCTTGCGATGCTAGGGCATCGCAGGCGGGGATCAAGCACCACAACCCAATGACTCGACCTATCACGCAACCGCTTTGGGCCTTGCTTCATGATGTGAGCCAGTCAGACTGTGATCGTGAGATTGATCTGGCTTGGGATCATGCCCAAGCGCGGCATCCACCTCGTAGGGGAATGTTCCGCACTGCTGGCGTCCACCTTCGACGGTACAACTTCTCGCCCCGAACAATTGATATAACGGGTCCCATCCCATCATCGTAGTCATTAATGGATAGATTGCGAATAGAATAGCGGCGGCTGACACCATAGTATGTTCAGTCAAAAGGGCGCTAACAACACCATAAGCCATTAAGGCGAAGCCTCCGAAGAATCGCAGCATTCGATCAGATAACCCAATGTTCTGCGTGGGGCCAATTTTTGTGTTGATGATCTTATTCATATCAGTTACCTCTATTAAGATGGCTACCTCGGTTGAGATAGCCACATTACAAAAACCTTACCATGCGAACTGCAGATTCTTTTAGTTAGCCAACAACACTGACTATGTCACAGAAGCTATAACGTCATGAAAACAACGATGAAGTCGGATGTAAAACTTATATTGAGGCGTCACCCGAAATATTTGAACGGTAAAATCGACATAACGAGGATATTGGAGATTGCATGGCAACCACCCTCTATGATCCGCCTCACACATAATATTGCATATGTCATTGGCTGTATCTGTACGTTGTCGCACGTACTGTTTCTTGGTAGGCCATCAATTCATGAACAAGCAAGGTTAAAAAATGTAACCGGCAGCGACGCTTAGAGTGCCGATCAGACCAAAAAAACGGTGCCTTTTATTAATTCTCAGACTTTCATTCAGTCGGGGCACCCATTTCATTGCGCATTAAGCAATTACGGTGGCAAGAAGGGTGTTCGTATATTAAACAATGTCAGGGCGTCAGCGCCCGACTATTACCTGTTAAGGAACACAATGGCGAACATCGTAATTCACGTAAAACCAGCTAACCTTAAAATAGGGCCGACGGGTTTTATTGTATATGCGGCGGACTTTTTGAACGCATACAAGAGTTATGAAACGTATAAGCCATTTTCTCCCGCGAAGTATTACTTAGCGTGTCGCTCTGTTGAATTGTCTTTAAAGTCATTTTTATTGCTCAAAAATGAGCCAATCAAAAGGGTTAAGAATATCCTCAGCCATGATCTTCATAAGATACTGAGAAAATCAAAAGAACTTGGAATTGATGATGTGGTTGGCATCACTGATGAGGAGAAAATAGAGATTGAAAAGGCTTATAGTTGGTACAACCGCAAAGGTTTTGAATACTTTGACATCCAAAATATAGTAGAGAGTAAAACGACATTACCAAATTTGAATGTCATGTATGATCTTGCTGATCGCCTCATAAGCATTTTAAAGCCAATATGTTTAGCATCGGCTCAACAGCCCTAACAAACACGTCAATTAGGGCGCGGCAAAACCGCACCACTTCGTTTTGCTCTGTGTAAAACTACTCTGGGTCGTTTTCTAAAAGCTGGGGGTCGTGCAAGTCGCGCAGGTTTTTTACTGATCCATTTTCACCTGTAAAATAAATATTCAGCATCGGCGTGTCTTGCGTTGTGATATTGATTTGCGGTCCACCATTTCTTTGGTAACAACAGCGACGCTCAGCCAAGAATTTAATAGACTCGATACACCCGGACCGCGCTCGCGTGAGTAACAAATTTGAAATTTCTGTTGCTAGAGTCGTAAGCTTCCCCATCAAGTGGACAGCTCAAAAGTAGACACTCTAGCCTTCTCATCAAACTCAATCGGGGTCAGCTTGCCCAGCGAATCATCTCCCCGAACCCGAACGCCGCTGCCCCATTATGCCGGCCATTACGGCCATTTTCTCCGGTCAGTCGAATCGTGGTTCGGTTTGGAGGAAGTGAAGGATTAGATGGGAGCGAAGCAAAACCTAAGCCAGAATGCAAAAGTTGGGTCAATCTGTCCTGCAAATCGACATCTAGGATATAAATGGGTTAGCGGCATACAACTTATTGTTTCTGCAAAAATTAATTAAATAATTGAAGCTACCCACGAGTCGGCCTATGATGGAACGATCGTTCCATTCCCCGGTGCGCCGATGTCCGACCCTTCCCCCTGGCCGAGGGCCATCATTCATGTCGATATGAACGCGTTTTTTTGTTCTATCGAGCAGTTAGACCGGCCTGAATTGCGGGGCCGTCCTATTGGGGTGACCAATGGGCAGGTCGGAACGTGCATCATCACAAGTTCTTATGAAGCCCGTGCCTTCGGGATAAAAACGGGTATGCGTGTTCGCGAAGCCAAGCAGCTTTGTCCGGATTTCATCCAAGTACCGGCACGGCCCGAACGCTATGTTGTAGTTTCAACCACGATCATGAATTCACTCATTGACGTTACCCCCGACGTTGAGGTGTTTTCGGTGGACGAAGCCTTTCTTGATGTTACCCGGTGCCAATCGCTTTGGGGAGCGCCCGAAGCTATCGCGGAGCGCACGCGGCGGGTAGTACACCAGGCATCGGGGCTGCCCTGTTCCGTCGGACTGAGCGGTGATAAGTCTACGGCCAAGTTAGCCTCAGACATGCAAAAGCCAAATGGGTTAACGATTATTCCCCCCTGGGAGACCGCGCAGCGGTTACGCGATGTGCCGGTAACGGAATTATGCGGCGTGGGTGAGGGTGTCGGCGCGTATCTCGCTGCGCGTGGCGTGCGGACCTGTGGTGACATGGCCAGGCTACCGATAAGCGAATTGGCGCGGCGCTGGGGTGACATTGGGCGCCGTATCTGGTTAATGGCGCAGGGACGCGATCCCCACCCTGTGCATACATCCGTGGCGCCCCCCAAGAGTATCGGCCACGGTAAAGTAATGCCGCCGTCCACACGCGACCGAGACATGATCGTCATGTATCTTGAGCACATGGCGTTCAAAGTCGGCGTCAGACTCCGGCGGCATCATTTGACCGCCAGGGCGTTCTTTATCGGTCTGCGTACCCGCGAGGGCTTTATCGGCGGCCTATACCAGACCGAAACACCCACTGATGACGGGCAGATACTCATGGCCCTATGCCACGGTATGCTCGATGAACATTGGCACGGTCAAGGGGTCCATCAAGTTCAAGTCACCGCCACCGATCCGAAGGAGAAGAGTTCACAACCGGATATGTTTTCAAGTTACGATCCTAGACGGGATACTCGTAACCGGGTGATGGACGCCGTAAACGAGAAGTACGGGGAATTTACCCTTGCCCCCGCGCGGTTGGTCAATCGCTCAACCATGCCGAATGTTATCGCGCCGGCCTGGAAACCCTTTGGACACCGGCAGACGATTTGACTACCATAAATCCATGTGCGGACGTTTTGCGCAATACGGTGGACCTAACCGCTACGCGGAATACCTCAAGGCGAAAAGGATCGCCGATGTGCCGGTCAAACCGCGGTATAACATCGCGCCTTCGACGTTGGCCTGGGCGGCGCGTGATGCTGACGGTATACGCGAACTGGTTGCACTTAAATGGGGATTAGTCCCCTATTTTTCCAAGACACGTACCTATCCCTATAACACCAGTAACGCGCGAGTTGAGACCGTCGCGATCAATGCGTCATATCGATCTGCATTCAAGCACCGCCGCTGCATTATCCCCGCCGATGGGTTTTACGAATGGCGTCTGGTCGCGCCAGGGAGAAAACAGCCTTGGTATCACCGAAATACCGATGAAACGCCATTAGCGATCGCGGGTCTGTGGGAAATCTGGAATGACACGGAGCAACCGGATGTGCCGGGACTCGAAACCTATACGATGATTGTGGGCGAAGCTAATGCATTGGTGGCCGAGACTCACGACAGAATGCCGATCATTCTGGATGAAGTAAACTTTGATGAATGGCTTGACCCGGAAGTTAGCGATCAAGACCGCTTGCTTGCGCTCTTAAAGCCATATCCATCGGAAAAGATGATGGCTTATCCGGTCTCGACTGCTGTTAACAATGCGCGAAATGACGGGCCTAACTTGATCGAGAGAATCGCCTAGACATCGCTGAATCGCTTGCCATAAATATTAGATGTAGTGATTGCAATTTGCTCTGATACTAAGTGTCCGGATTTGTTACCGTGATCGGCGACTAAATTGTCATTCTATCTTCAGCACTCGACCCTAAGCGGACCCTTGAAAGAGGTGGACACGCTGCTCTCATTGCCAGCAAGTACGGGTCCGCACTTGCGGGACTTGAAAGCAACATGGCATCGGCATAACCTCCCATAACTGCTCAATAAAGTCTGGATAAATTAGGGAATATTAATCCTGCATATACGAACCGGTAGGTCCGCATATCACAAGTTAGCCATATGAAACGAACTCTTGCTCGCATACTCGCTATCGGACTTCTGGCCTATCTGTGCGCTTGTTCGTCACCTGTTGCAGTTATAACCAATTCTAGCTCTGAATCAGTAACGGTGGAAATTCATACGGATGTCGGCGAGTCTCACACCACCACCATTCCAGCCGGTAAATCTATTCGCCTCAATATTTCAGGTAGAGATAAACAGCTTTGGGTCGTGGCTACGTTCGCCAATGGCCGCAAGATTGAGAGTGAAAAACTCTACGTTTCATCCAAGGGGGTTGTAACGAGCACAGTCTCTAATAATCAGGTTAGTATCAGTTATGAGTTGTTAGGCTAAACTGTCGTTCAAAAGGGTCTGCCGCAAAAGCGCGGCAGCCCCTTAACTTTAAGTTAGCTGTAATACTAAAAACATTACATCTCTTTCAACTACAGGAGTTCAACATGGTTATGGGCTCAGGAACTACAATGAAAATTATTGGTATTGCCCTAGTGGTTTTAGGGATTGGCCTTGCAATTTGGGGCTATCAATTATCTGGTTCTGTTGGTTCGCAAATAACACAGGCTGTCACAGGCTCGGACACAGATAAGGTAATGACTTTCTATATTGCTGGTGCTGTCAGTTTTGTTGTTGGCATATACCTTTTCCTAAAAAAATGAACAGGAGGCAACATGGATATCATCAGCTTAATAGTCTTTTTAGCAGTTGGCGCGCTGGTTGGGTGGCTTGCTGGCGTCATAGTGAAGGGTAGAGGATTTGGTGTTGTAGGAAATATTATTGTGGGAGTTGTTGGCGCTGTATTGGGTGGTTTTGTATTCGGTTTGCTCGGTATAACAACAGGCGGGTTTTTAGGTTCTATAGTTATGGCAACTATAGGTGCTGTTATTTTGCTATTTCTAATTGGTTTGGTTAAGAAGGTCTAGCTCAATAGCAGCTAACAAGTTAATCAACGTGACAAATATTTTAGCGGGTAAAAACCTCCTGCTGAAATATTTGCAGGTTATTTAGTCGTTAGCCGCTGCGAGCTACTCGTCGACAAGTGACAGTCCAGCGGTCCACCCAACTCGGAGTAGATTCGTCGCCATGGGACTCTTGACCTTCAGCATCAACATCACACTCGACGGTTGCGTCGACCACCGGGAGGGAATCGCCGACGACGAGACACACGTTTTCTTCACCCGTCTCATGGACGAGGGAGGGGCGATGCTGTGGGGCCGCGTCACCTACGAAATGATGGAGAGCTACTGGCCGGCGGTCGCTCGCGGCGACGTGGAGGCGCCGCTGGCGATGCGCGAGTGGGCTGTCAAGCTGGAAGCCAAGCCGAAGTACGTGGTGTCGTCGACGCGAACGGACTTCCCGTGGACCAACAGCCACCACATCGCCGGCGACTTGCGCACGACCGTGCAGAAGCTGAAGGATGCGACCGCTGCCGGCGTGCTCCTCGGTAGCGGCAAGCTCGCGACCGAGCTGGACCGACTGGGTCTAATCGACGAGTACAAGTTCCTCCTCCACCCCAGGATCGCCGGTCACGGCCCGACACTGTACCAGAGCGGACTGCCCCGCACGCGACGGCTCGAGCTGGTCTCGGCGATGACGCTCCGCAACGGCGCGGTCGCTATGCACTACCGGCGCGCGCGCGGCTAACAGCGGGTTGCAGCGGACGGTGAATCCGAGCGTTAGAAGGCAAGAATGATATTTATCCTCAAGCTCGTTCAGGCGCTTTTACTTCTATTGTTAATACCGGGGTCCACGTTAAATGACCGGTATTGGCCGACACTTGCCAGTGGCCAATGGCGAACTCCTAACCAAACCGATCGCCTAAAGATAATCGCCTCTTCATTCAGAATTTCCTTCTGACACATTAGGATGCAGTTCAACTTCTACGCACCACTATTTTTCGGGGGAATACCCCGGACCGAGACGGTTAACGGTTTCGCAGGGGCGCCTTTGTAAGAAGTTGTCATAGTGGCTTGCACTTCATCGGATTGGCGTTATGATGTTGCCGATTTTTAGCCGCTCTAATGATAAGGAGTCAGTTATGAAACGATTGTGGGCATTGTCATTGGCTGTTTTGTTGATCTCACCCGCCGCCTTCGCTGCTGGCCCGAAGACCTATCAGGTCACCGGTCCGGTGCTGGACGTAAAGGATGACGTGATTGTGGTGAAAAAGGGCGATGAGAAATGGGAAATCGCCAAGGGCAAAGATACCAAAATTAAGGGCGACCTTAAGGTCGGCGCCAAGGTCACCATCATTTACAGCATGAGCGCCAACAGCATTGAAGTGAAATCTAAGTAAGGCCTTTGACTCGAACCGCCGCTACGCTCGCTGTACCGGCGGCTTTTATTTGCGCTGCCGAAAATCAGGGTCTGGATCAGGTTGAGAATGACGTGACTGGTGATGAGTGGTGATTTGCCCTGCCTTTTGGAAACAAGTTGATAGAAGTAGATAATGACTTTGAAGTGGATACCTAGCGCTGTTAACAATAAGCGAAATGACGGGCCTAATCTGATTGAGAGAATCGCCTAGACATCGCTGAATCGCATGCCATAAACATTAGATGTAGTGATTGCAATTTGCTCTGATACTCTGATATTAAGTGTCCGGATTTGTTTTCGTGATCGGCGACTTAATTGTCATACTATCTTCAGCAGTCGACCCCAACCTGCCTGTGGCGACCGGCCGCTTTGCGGCGTCAGAACTTCCCAGTTGCCGAATCTTAGACAGCACTTGCGCACCAAAGTCATTGTCCGAATGGTAATGTTGATCCCGATGCGGAGGCGGCGTTAACATTTGTGTAGAGTTTTCGACAACCGAATATGAGACCGCCATTCAGTGTCGGCACACACAAGGATAGGGCTTCTCACCTCAATTTTCGTCGTTTTTGCTGCGGCGTCGGCGATAATGCTCGGCTCAAGACAACAGCAGCGCACGTCGGAGCAATTCGATAATACGCTTACTAGAGCGTCGAATGGATACAACGATACGAGGTCCGTCGAGACTTTATTGACCGATCTCCCGCCACCGGTGAAGGGCTATTTTGAGCACGTGCTACCTTCGACCCCGCAAATGATCCGCCTGGCTCGATTCAAGGAACTCGGCACGTTACGCACCGACATGAATGGTACTCGGTGGTTTTCCTTCGAGGCGAACCAGATCGTCGCACCCCTAATCACAGGTTTTGCCTGGAACGCTGACGTCCGTCTTGCCCCACTGGTTCATCTTCGCATATACGACGCACTGCTGAATGGCATTGGGTCGAGTCGAGTAGCAATTCTTTCCGCATTCACCGTTGAAAAAGTCGGCGGGAATTTAGAAATGAACTCGGGTGCCTTGCACCGATATCTCGCCGAGGCGGCGTGGTATCCTACAGCGCTATTGCCTAGCGCTAACTTGAAATGGACGCCTATCGATGACCGAAAGGCATTGGCCACATTGACGGCTAACGGAGTAACGGTTTCGCTTGAATACTACTTCAATGAACGCAATGAGATTATCGGCATCTATACCCCAGCCAGATGGGGCAGCTTCGACGGCGAATTCAAGCAAGTCGCATGGGAGGGTCACTTTCGAAACTACCAAGCCAGGGACGGGATGATGATCCCCTTAGAGGGAGAAGTTGGATGGTACTCAATGGGAAAATGGCAACCAGTATGGCGGGGAACAGTGACTGACGCCTCCTATGACTTTGCCAATTAACCACACGCGTCGCCTAGGCGTCATTGCGGGCTACGCGGTAGCGGTTCAAAGCTTGGCCTACGTCGTCGTTCTGGTCATTGGGCTGAAAACGCTGCCGTCGCCGGATCAGCCGATTCAGGAGCCCTGGTTTACCGCGATGGAAGTTCTGATTCTTGCCATCGCACCTTCGTCGGTCGCGCTCATGATTGCGCTGCATGCCTGGACAGCCGAGAAGCGCAAATCGATTGCGCTTCTCGGCATTGCATTCATGAGCATGTGCGCTGTAGTTACCTGCGGCGTTCATTTCGTTGTTCTGACACTCAGCCGTGAACCAATGATCTCTGCAGCCGTTTGGGCCACTCCCGTATTCTCCTTCAAATGGCCATCGGTCGTTTACGCCCTGGATATCTTGGCTTGGGATTTCTTCTTTCCTCTTGCCGCCCTGTGTGCTGCGCCGGCGGTATTAGGAGCGGGGCTTGCTGCCACGGTGCGAGTACTAATGGCCACGAGCGCAATACTTGCCCTGATCGGTTTGGTCGGTGTGCCGTTAGCAAACATGAATGTTAGGAACATCGGCATCATTGGTTATGCCGTGATTTTCCCAATCGCAGCAGTCCTGATGGCGATTCTATTCGGTCGTCGAGCCGGCAAGTGAATGGGCCGCTTACTGCGATGAATTTGCACCTTCGGATGACCGCTATTGGCCGAAGTCGGAAGTAATATCGATACGCCCCGAACTGGTGCTATCGACCCGTTGCGGTTATTCAATCAACGCTATAAGGATGTCCGCTATATTTCTTACAGTTACTTATTAGTTTTAGAATGATGTCTCGGCGGAATCACTGTTATAATTTATACGATCCTGCTTACGATTGTGGCCCAATTGTATTGATCAAAAAATATTCCCATATCTCTCAAGAGTTCAAAGAAGAGTGATCTTGCAACAGCATCCGCTGAATCCCCGTCAGCAAAGGTAGAAGTTCCTCTATAAGTACCATCACGGTCCTTTATTATTACATTCACTATGCCTCCGTCTTCTTTATATAAGGCGCTATATTTATGCCCCTCATAATCGATAGTTATATTTTCTCCGGCGCATGTCACCGGGATTTTCTGAGGAACCGCTTCTGAAGTAACATAAAACATATCGATATATTTTCAGGCTGACAAGTTACAGAATAATTACAGTCTCGTCTCAACACAGCTCATATATTTTTATTATTACCGCGACATCATCTGAAGAAAATGTCATCTTTTGGCCGACGGTGCTCATTCTCAATTTCGTATAGGGGTTGTTTACAAAAGCGGTTTTTGAAAAACCGCTTCCCGGAAGCGAGATTTCCGCTCCCGCTTCTTCCCAAAAGGACGTGCCGTGGCTATTGGATAATATAAAGATGTGTAAAACTTCGTCACAGATACTTTTACTACTTGTTTGAATGCTAAAATAGGTACTGTGATTTTGTGGATCTAAAAACCAATATATTTGTGTATTGGAATAAACATAGTTTCATTGGTTTAGATGTCTTGGCCTGATAAACCGAAGCGCAAATCGATTTCCGCGTAGCATCATCAATGATTCTATTAGACATCGCACGAACCGCAAGAAGAAAACGGATATGCTTGCTCGCCAATATATCTACCTAATTAGTCGGCACAGATGTACTCGCCACGTGAGCTAATGGCACTTGCGGATAACGCTCAATGCACATTTTCAATCCAGCAAAACCACCTTTAAGGAAGAGGCACACCTCCATGACATCCCGTGCGCTCAATAATGGCGCTGCACATGTTTCTAACAGCATTTCTGAACCGACCTGCCCGCTATGCGGAGAATGCTATCTGAGACGTATTCACCGCCGCGTCGTAGATCGTCTGCTAAGCATATTTATACCCATACATCGTTATCGCTGCCTAGGGATTTCATGCAAGTGGGAAGTAAATATTCGCGTACTTAGCCGCACGGGGCGACACGCCACACAACATTAAGCCCTGTTCTCCAGAATACAAAATATCTGGAGTGATACCGAAATAATATTCGTTGCCTTCAGGTACATTCGGGTTTGACCTGATCGCTTAATTGCAGAGCACACCCAGCTGGATGCACCAAAAATACACATTAGTCCATGCTTCCAATTTTGATGCCTCTCTACGAGAGAGCAAGATGTATAGCAGTTCAAAAGATTGCACACTCGAATTCATCCCGCAGTTAACTAAATTGAGTTAACTTATTAGTTGAAAAGCCGTTTATTCCTTATCCACAAAATCTGTGGATAACTCTGTGGATGTTATGCGATCAAGTAACCAAGAGCCGCATAATTACAGCAAAAATTACAAATTGGTGACAAAATAAGCTTCCATGCAAAACTAATATTATCAATAAGTTGTGTTTATTTTGGTGAAATTAACCGACACAAGCCAGCTAGCTTGGCCGTAAATAGTACCAATCACGGGTCGTTGTTAATAAAGAGCATCTCCCACTTGCTTTTTTCAATTTATTAGGCGCCATAAATGCATAGGCGGAACGCAAAAATGTGCTTAAAGTTGATTAGACATGAACAGATATACGATGAAGAGCAAGAGATACACGGATGAATTTAAGGCTGAGGCGGCTAAACAAATACGGAACGAGGGCATGGAGGTTGTGAAGTCGCCAAACGGCTAGGGGCATCGGATAAGAGCCTGTACGTTTGGCTCAAACAGGCCAGAGAACAAGCGCGAGGATCTGATGTGGGTGGCATGTGGGTGCTCAAAGCAGAATCGGCCAGCATCAAAGCCGAACTGATGCCCACTACCGAGGAGTGTGACATCCTAAAAAAAGCCGTAACGACTTTGCCAAGGTACCTGGGTGAAGTACGCGTTCATGGTCGCTCATCGCGGTGAATTTCGGCTTTCAAGCCGTGCCGCGCACTTAAGGTAAACCGCAATGGTTTCTACGCATGGTTGGCGTGCCCCCAGTCGGCCCGCTCACGAGCCAATGAGGCCTTGCTGATCGACTGTTGAATTGCATCATCGATTAACCCAGTATTTGCATGTTTCAATAACCCTAATTAGCGGTAATAAGCCCATGATTCGATGACGTGGACAGTGGATCGCATGGGTCAAAGCTCTTTGCAAGTAAACGCACTAAATGGGTTATTTGTAAGTGCAAATCAACACCGATATACGCGATAACACCGAAGCCGGTTACAAGCAGGTTGCGTAACTGCTTCCCTGTTGTTGCCTGAACAGAGGAAACAATTCCCTGATACCGAAATTAAATTCCCTGTTACGATCTCTAGGGAATTTACTAAAATTACGAGATACAAAAATAAGTTATAGAGGAACTCCAGCATCGAAATGACGGAAAAATGAAAAATTCCCTGTATTTTTCCCTGTTAGCAGGGAATTTATCGGAGCAGGGTTCGTAGCAGACTGCACCATCAGCCATCTAGTCCCGTCTCTTCGCGCAGTCTCCGCCTGCCAGTCACCTAAGTTCAAGTAATCCGAACCCTTACAGCAATGTTGATCTCCCTCCGAGGGACCGCAATCCGAACGTCTCCGCCCAAATCTGCACGTGGATGGTGGATGCCGCCATTTTCTCCGACCACCCCTATCGTGGTTCAGTTTGTAGGGTCGTGAGGTGCAAAAGGGAGCATGCATGTCGCCGCCACATTGCTTTCAGAGTCGTGGGGATTTAGCAACGGATTTCAGGTGGAAACGGAAACGCTGCTTCTCTGCCAGCCCAGCGGGATAGCTTCCCGGAATTGATCCACCGTCCAGGGAGGAGTTACTTGCCTTGAAGAATGGGCCCATGGATTGGCCTTGTATTGAAAATTTGCGTGGTACATTGCTGCACGCAATCTCGCTGAGAATAAACGATATACACTTCTTATTGACAACGCCGTTTAAGGATTTCTGGCAAGTCGAAAGCCCAAGACATAGTTGTATCGATAATCCGATTTGCTGACATCACGAATCTGCACACGTACATCCTTTGGTTTATTGATCCATGAGCCGCCACGGAGCACGTGCTGATTATCGTCACCAGTATTCGTCCATTCCCAGACATTGCCGCTCATGTCATATAGCCCCCAAGCGTTGGGGTGCTTCTGACCAACCGCGTGTGTGATATTCCGCGAATTTCTTATTGACCACGCTACGTCGTCGACGTTGTTTGAGCCGCAATATCGTGTGCTTTCGCCAGCCAAGCAGGCCTTCTCCCATTCTGTTTCAGTGGGCAGTCGATAGCGCTGGCCAGTGCGTTGATTGAGCCTATTAATGAAAACCTGGACATCGTCCCAACTGACCTGCTCCACCGGGCAGTCATCACCACACAATGAGAAATAAGAGGGGTTGTTGTCCATCACGTTACGCCATTGAGCCTGCGTGACCTCGTATTTGCCCATGGCGATGTTCATATCCGGCAAACGCACCATATCAGGACAGTCGGCACAGTCGCGGAATGCAATCACCTGCACCATGAGTTCGTTCGGCAGAGCAGCTTGTAGGGGTGATAGCCATCCCAGAATACAAATCAGTGTCGCACTTCTAAGAAGAAAAATCACACTTCTATTCATTGACCTCTAATCCCAATAAAGTTGTGTGAGCAAATCATTATTCATTTTGCGAAGACTAGCTGTTGGACAGTATTGCACGCAATATAAGTCTTTTCCTACTCCGCTCTTAGGAAAGAACGATACGGTCAAGTTGATGAAGGTTTGAGAGAACCACTATATGGAAGAACCTTTGACGGCGCTCTCGATGGCCTCCCTCACCTCGACGAGCGACCCCTTGACGTTCAGGACGTGGTCCTTTCCGAAGGTGATCTGGGTGAATTCGCCCCTGGTATGGAGCCACTCCACCAGATGAATATTTACGACCACGTCGTGGCCTCCCGAGTCTTTGAAGGTGATGAATTTCATAATTGATCCTTTTACCCTTGTTAATATGTAGCGTAATTCTGGCGTGGTGGGATGTAGTTGGCAAGATCTGGGGTTGGCAACAATGAAAGTGATATGAGAGGTAAAGAATAAAAATAGGCGACAACTACCTGCAACCTAGCAATTGCCGTGGTATATTTCTGACCGAATTCGTCCCTTGATTGCTACAGGTGCTTACACGTACGGCGCCCGGAAAGATGGAGTCACTTGGTATTTAGCCCAATGTTGTTGCCCCTATGCCTTCTTTCATAAACATCACCCGTCTTTCAAAAACCTATGCCAATGGCTACCAAGCGTTGATTGATGTCAATCTTGAAATTCAGCGCGGTGAGATTTTGGCTCTGCTCGGCCCCAATGGCGCAGGCAAGACGACATTGATAAACATAATATGCGGTATCGTCTCCGCAACTACCGGTAAGGTCAACGTTGGAGGCCATGATGTCGTCGCTGACTATCGGGCGTCACGCGCCATGATAGGCTTGGTTCCTCAGGAATTATCGACGGACGCTTTTGAGTCGGTTTGGGACACCGTTTCATTTAGCCGCGGTTTATTCGGCAAAAAGGCCGATTCCAAGATCATCGAAAGGATTCTCAAGGATTTATCGTTATGGGATAAAAAGGATTCAAAAATCATGACTCTTTCAGGAGGGATGAAGCGCCGGGTTATGATAGCCAAAGCCCTGTCGCATGAGCCGGCAATATTATTTTTGGATGAGCCCACCGCCGGCGTTGATGTCAAGTTGCGTAAAAATATGTGGCAGCTCGTAGAAACATTACGTGAATCAGGCGTGACGATTATTCTGACAACCCACTATATCGAGGAAGCGGAAGGAATAGCGGATCGAATTGGAATCATCGACAAAGGGCAGATTGTTTTAGTGGAAGACAAGGTTGACCTCATGCGCAAGCTGGGCAAGAAGCAACTCATACTTCATCTGGAAAAAAACCTAAGATTCATCCCGGACCTGTTAGCGAATTATAATCTCCAACTTGCCTTAGATGGTACGCGGTTAATTTATACGTATGATTCCAAAACAGAGCACACTGATATCACATTTTTGCTGCAGGCTCTCAACGAAATAGGGATAAAATTTACCGATCTGGGGACCGCACAAAGCTCCTTGGAAGACATTTTCGTGACCTTAGTACAGGACTCAGCATGAATATCTATGCCGTCAGAGCCATTTATCTCTTTGAGATGGCCCGCACATGGCGGACACTTTTCCAAAGCATCGTCTCTCCAGTTGTTTCGACGTCGTTATACTTTGTTGTATTTGGTTCAGCCATCGGATCGCACATTTCATCGATCGGCGGCGTGAGTTATGGATCGTTCATTGTGCCGGGATTGATTATGTTGTCCCTGCTGACGCAAAGTGTTTCGAATGCGTCATTTGGCATCTTCTTCCCAAAATTTACTGGAACGATCTATGAACTCCTTTCCGCCCCCGTCTCTTATATCGAAATTGTGCTTGGCTATGTGGGCGCGGCGGCGACGAAGTCGATCATATTGGGGTTGATTATTCTAGCCACGGCGGGACTGTTTGTTCCGTTGCACATCAGTCATCCGGTCTGGATGCTGATCTTCCTTATTTTAACTTCCGTGACCTTTAGTCTATTTGGCTTCATTATTGGCGTATGGGCGGATAATTTTGAAAAGCTGCAGATTATTCCGTTATTGATCGTTACACCGCTGGTGTTTCTGGGCGGGAGCTTTTACTCGATAGAGATGTTACCCCCATTTTGGCAGAAGGTTACCCTGGTGAATCCGGTACTATATCTGGTGAGCGGCTTTCGCTGGAGTTTCTATGAAATAGCCGACGTGAGATTGGAAGTCAGCGCGGCAATGATTGGAATTTTTCTGTCCATGTGCATGGCGGTAATTTGGTGGGTGTTCAAGACCGGTTATAAGATGAAGCGTTGACTGATTCTCGGGGAACGTGCGCGTAGTGAAGCCGATATATGAAAAATTCTCCGCTTATAGGGAGTTTTACGATGGAAAGCGGATATAAATTAAGACACTCCTATTTTTGAATACTACATATATTCGTTTGATCGCTAGACCGTCACTATCGGCGTTTTGAGTTAGGTGCCGCAGAACGTACGGTGACGCGCCGAAAACGCGGCGGGTGCGGGCGCGGCATAGGCGGCCAGTTCAGATTTTTCGTCGAATGGCCGCAACAGTACGGTCAACAACTTCTCAAAGGGCGTGAAGTCGCCTTGTTCTACCGCTGCGCTTAGGGCCTCTTCGACGCGATGGTTGCGCGGAATATAGACGGGGTTAACAGCGCGCATGGCCAGGGCACGATGCGTAGATGGGAGCGGCTCGCCGCATAGGCGCATGCGCCAGCGCTCAAGCCAGCTGTCTAGAGCCGAGGGGTCGGCATACATGGAACGCAGGACGTTATTCTCGCCATGGGCAGTCCCTTCTGCAACATCGGAAAGGCGACGAAAAGCTTGCGTGAGGTCGACGTCCTGTCCTTCCATCGTTGCGAGAAAGTCAGTGGCCAGTGCCAGGTCATCCGCTCTCTCTAATGTTAACCCCAACTTTTTCCGCATGCTGTGCAGCCAGTGGCGTTGATAGAGTAGCGGAAAATCACGGACCACTTCGTTGGCCAGTGCAACAGCGCGCTTGGGATTGTCATCCATCAGCGGTAACAGGGTCTCGGCCAGGCGCGCCAGGTTCCAGTGAGCGATCTGCGGCTGATTGGCATAGGCATAGCGGCCGCCGCTGTCAATCGAACTGAAGACGGTTGTCGGGTTATAGAGGTCCATAAAGGCGCAAGGACCGTAGTCAATGGTTTCGCCTGACAGGGTCATATTATCGGTATTCATAACACCATGGATGAAACCTGCCGACATCCAGCGCGCGATAAGCTCGGCTTGCCGTTCACTCGCTGTCTGCAGAAGACTTAGGTACGGATTGCTGTGCGTCTTCAGCGCTGGGTAGTGGCGTTGAATCGCGTAGTCGGCTAACCGGCGCAGCAGCACTTCGTCGCCACTCGCGGCAACGAATTGGAAAGTCCCGACACGGATGTGGCTGGCGGCCAGTCGGGTGAGTACAGCGCCGGGCAGAAATCTGTCGCGGCGCACGGTTTCACCTGTAGACACTGCTGCCAGCGCGCGTGTGGTAGGGATGCCCAGGGCATGCATTGCCTCCCCAAAGAGGTATTCGCGAAGCACCGGACCGAGCGTCGCCTTGCCGTCACCCCCGCGCGAGAACGGAGTGGGACCGGAACCCTTTAGCGCAATGTCGCGGCGCAGGTTATTGCGATCTATCATCTCTCCCAGCAACAGCGCACGACCGTCGCCTAACTGGGGCACGTAGGCACCAAACTGATGACCAGCGTAGGCCTGGGCCAATGGAGTGGCCCCCTGTGGCAAATGATTACCTGAGAAGATGGCCGCGCCGATGGCTGAATCCAGAACCTTGGCGTCGAGCCCCAACTCTTCGACCAGCGCATGGTTAAGTTTCACTAACGTCGGCTGTGGCACTTTCGCCGCCTGCCAAGGTTCAAATAATCCATTGAGCTGGCGGGCGTAGGTATTGTCAAACACAAACCCCGTGCCGGTTATCATAGCCGGTGATGTCAAGATTAAGTCTCCTGGGCCGTTGGGAAGCTAGACGGCCAACCGGGCTGAACGGCGGCGCGGTGGGTAGTGAATGTGCTGATTGTTGTTTTGCAACCTAGAATGATCCTCCTTTTGCATTTCGAGCGCACCCACTAAATTGCGTTCAATTTTCAATTCCAAAACAAGTTATCAATAGATGACAAGGTCCGCGTTACATGCAAATTCCAGTCGAGAATGGGTCAACTCGGAACGCAAATCAACATCTTCGCCACAGACTCTGTTGGCGAAAATCGCACAGCCGTGTATTCAACAAGTTGGCATTACCCTCGCATTAAGCCCGCGATCCCGGCACCGGTGCGTCGGGCTCATCGTCGATTGCGGATTCGTGGATTAGACTTTCGCCGATCAGCGTCTCTTCCTCGTGCGCTGAAAGCGAGTCCAGTCCACCGGACCTGCCGGTTGTTTCGCCGCTAATGGCCTCAGGCAAAAAGCCCCCGGCCTGTCGGCTCCAAAGGCGATAGTAGGCGCCATGCCTTCCCAATAAATCGGTGTGCGAACCGTCCTCTATGATGCGCCCGTCATCGAAAACAAGGATGCGGTCCAGATGGGCTATTGTCGATAACCGATGCGCCACGACAATGACGGTCTTGCCGTGCATGACCGTATTCAGCGTCTCTTGTATTGCATGCTCAGTAATTGAATCGAGCGCCGAAGTGGCCTCGTCCAAGATCAGCACCGGAGCGTTCTTGAGTATTACACGCGCTATCGCGATTCGTTGGCGCTGTCCACCGGAAAGCTTTACACCGCGTTCGCCGACAAGGGAACTGTAGCCTTCCTTGATCTGTGCAATAAATTCGTCTGCATGGGCTTTTCGCGCGGCCTCGACAACCTCTTCATCACTCGCCTCCAACCGTCCGTAACGGATGTTCTCGCGCAGTGTACGGTGGAATAGACTCGGGTCTTGCGGAATCAGGCTCAACTGCGCATGTAGCGAGTCCTGAGTCATTCTACGAATATCAACCCCGTCGATGAGGATTGCGCCGCCCTGCGGATCGTATAAGCGCAGGATCAGACTCACAAAGCTTGATTTTCCTGAACCGGATAACCCCACTAGGCCGACGCGCTGACCGGCCGGGATATGTACGCTGAGCTTGTTGAAAACCTGGCGATCCGGCGTATAGCTGAAATCGATCTCTCTAAATTCGATATCACCGCGGCGAATGTGGACGGCCTGCGAATCCGGTGTGTCGATCAATTCGTGCGCGCGAATGATGGTGTGCACGCCGTTAGAGACGTTGCCAACATATTCAAAAAATTCTAGGAAGCGCCGGCTCAGATTGCGAGCTTCGTTGATGACAAGCAATGACAGGCTCACCGCCATTACGAATTCGCCTATTCCAATCTGCCCCTCACCCCAAAGGCGTAATGCATAGTACAGCAACCCGATCTTGAGCATCGCTGCTGCCGAGAACTGGAACCAGCGAATTCGTTCGGAATACCTGTGAGATATCAGAATGGTCTGCATTTCGCGCGTTAAATTGTGCTCCAGATGGTCGCGCTCGAAATCTAGGCGGGCGAATAGACGAGCACTGATGAGATTGGTAACCGAATCGACCACTGTGCCAGTGGTATCGCTGCGCGCGGCCGCGGCGGCCTGGGCATACGGCCGGCAACGTCTGGCTAGGAAATATGACACTCCAATAAAAAATATTGCCCATGCCAATGCGAAATAACCCAGTTGCGCATGCGCCTGAAATAACAGCGCCACTGCCACGGTGATTACGATTGCTATGGGCCAAAACTCGGTAATGAGTGACCATAGCGTCTGCGTCACTCCCATGGAGGTCTCGGAAATGCGGTGTGCCAGCGCGCCCGCGAAGTTGCCGCTGAAATAACGATAGGAGTGATACTGCAGATAATGGTAGACGACGCGTGTTACGCTTTGACGCTGACGGGGACCGAGGCGGATCTGAATGGCGCCAGCCAGTCGCCCAAACACCAGCTCCCCCACGCAAAATACGACGAACAGCAGCAGGGGTTCGTGTAAATTGCCAAGCACCACCGTTGAAGTCTCGTGCGCGGCGGTCACGCCCTTGATGATGCGCGCCAACGCATATGGAATTAGAATGCCGCAGGTTGCATTGGCGGTCTCGAACAGCAGCATACCGAAATACCACCAGCGGTACTTAGCCACGAAATAGCGAATAAAGCGGAACGGGGTAGCCGGCAGAGCTGGCGTGCCGGGCGCGCGCTGGAAGGGTTGAATCTCAGGGTCCTCGACCGATTGGAGTACGACTATGGCATGCCTTGCTAGCCGCTACTATTGAAACAAGATTATAACACCTGACTACCTCGGGCAAGAAGCAACATCGGGTAACTATTCCTGGCCTCCGTGTTCGCGCAGCAAAGCCACAACGTCCTGGTGGCCACGCCACGCCGCATTATGTAACGGTGTAAAGCCGTTCTTGTCTCTGGCATTGACGTCGGCCTTATTTGCCAACAACAAAGCTGCTACAACCTTGTGGCCCGAAAATGACGCAGAGTGTAAAGGAGTTGCGCCGTTATTATCCTTGGCATTGACTTCGGCTTGATGGGCAAGAAGCAATTCCGCGACATCTTTATGACCGCTCCACGCCGCATTGTGCAAAGGGGTAAAGCCGCGTTTGTCCCTGGCGTTGACGTCCGCTTTATTAGCCAACAGTAATTCCACTATATCCTTGTGGTTCGTAGCAACCGCAACATGTAAGGGTGTATGGCCGTCATTGTCTCTGGCGGAAACCAGGGCAGGAATTCCACTGAGTAATGTCTGTACGATAGCGACATCCCCGTTCTTCGCCGCCTGGAATATATCCTCCGTGGGTCCTGCAGCGACGACGTGCAGTGTGAATCCCCATACAAACAACGCCCAACGCATGAGAATCGAAACTTTCCTAACAATGGTTTTAGCGGTCATTATCAATTCCATAAGGTCCTATAAAGAAAACACCTAGAGCAACACGCAATTTGAAGATTGTAGTTCATCGGCGGGAGCACAAGTTAATGTTGTCGAGAATTGATAAAAGCGAAACTATCGCATTATGCGGCAAGTCCAGTCATATGGTCTGCTTCAAAGAGCGACTAAGCAGATTTATCCATCAGCAAAGCATCGATTAATCAGTTATTGAGGCACTTAACTCAGAGTAAGGCTTTGCTCTCTCAGCATAAGGGAAATCTTAGTTGGATGATAGTGGGAATTGAGCTCTTCAATAACAATAAGTTGACTGTCCTGATTGGCCCGGTAGGCTGTTGGTGAATAGAACGATGAGTTGACGGACGATTAGATAATCGAAAAGATGAGCATCAACGTATTTCTCGCACTCTTTGAGAATTATCTTTATTCTTGACACCCGCGCGGGTACTTTGATTTAACAAGTCGAGACTAATAGGGATTCTCGAGAGCAATAGTATTCATAACGGAAGACCTTAAATTGGCGCCAATCAGCTTGCCCATCGATTCGGAGTCATATCATGCGAATTTGGGATATCAGTCCGGGATATTTGAACCGCCAAAGCCTCCTCGGCGAGCACCGTGAATTGCATGGTATCGTGTCAATCATTGTAAATAAGAAGAAGGGATATTTTCATCACCCTGAGACCGTGCGATGGAACGGCTATGGGTGGGCTTTAAGGCAACGTCACAGGACCCTGACTGCGGAAATGTCGCTGAGAGGTTATAGTGACCGCTCTCCCGTTATTACCCGTACAAAAAACGGTATTTGGCCAGATACCTATATTGACGAACCCTTCCAGCAGTTCAAAATACTCGAGAACAAATATCGGAATAAGGAACAGGGGCGTATACCATTACCAAAGAATGCTCAGGAATTGTGGAGGCATCATAAGTATTCCGTGCTTGCGCGCGACGTAAATCTCTACCGCAAATTGGGTAAGGACATTTCTGGAATGAAACCTCATCATGACTTTTCAGGATTAGCGGAAATGTTAACTGTATTATTGAGGAGGCAGCCAACTGGCGGTGGAATTAAAAACGCATTGCAACATATGTGGGGCTATGTAACCGGTGATCCATCTTGCAAAAAGGCCGATATTAATTTCTGGTCATCGACCAGATTGCTGAAGGAGACGCAGAGAAGGGCAATGGCAACGAAGGATTCATATATCACCGCTTCAACCGCATTAAGTGAGCTGATGGTCTGGATAGATATCTGACCAGCCAGATTGTGTGCAAGACCTTGAGGGTTGCGGGTCGACGCCTCCCCGCTTGAATAGTCGGCGTCGATATATACAACAATGCCCTGATTATGAAACCTAGTGTTCGGCGTGGCCCCTAATTCATTGCGAAAATCGATGCGTTCAGCAAGGAGGCGAAGACCGCCCAGGCGGCATACGGCATGAAGAGCAATGCCGACACGTGTTCCCTGCGCCATGACGCGGCGATGAAGGCGAGGATGGTTACGAGCATTAACAGAATAACGATAAGCGCGATACCCATCTGGCGAGCCCCGAAAAACGTCGGCGACCACAGGAAGTTCAGGGCCAGTTGTACCCACCACAACTTCATAGGCAATCCCGCGCGGTCGTGATGCCAGACATGCCAACCCGCGATTGCGATGAGAACGTAGATTGCCGACCACATCGGAGGGAATATCCAATTCGGCGGGGTGAATGCCGGTTTGGCCAGTTGCGCGTACCATTCACCAGGCAGGGTCACGAAGCCAATAGCAAACCCGCCGCCTAGAACCAGCACGAGAAACAAGAACAACGAAAGGCGAAGTGTCATGCGACTTCTCCTGTTCTTGCTCGGACGGCGCCTCTGATTAAACTGCGGGCTCCGACAAAATGCCCGGCCCTTTAGCTAGGTGGGCCTCGCCGACCCCGCTTGCGGACCAAGTTTGCTTGACGGCTACCTTAATTGTCAAAGCCCCCAAACTCGGAATAACTCTTTACCTGTGGGTAGCGAAATCCATAAATGGGCAACAACCAAGATGAGGATCAGTGTATTATCGTTTTAAAGTGAATCCTTTGCGGCGGGGCCCGTTCCGGGGTTTTTGCCAGAGGGTTTTGACTGTGGTCTTCGGGTGCCTATAGTGCCAATATTCAACATGCGTTTAATCGTCTTCATTGCGGCTGGGCTATTCTTTACTTCGGTATTTGCTGATAGCTATACCTCTCCTTCAGGCTATCTGCAAATCGTCGGCTACAAGTTCCAAGTCACAAATCACGGCGGGAAACCTGAAATCACCGTATCGGGAAGCTTCGAGGCTTTAGCCGATTGCAGCGGGGCGACCGTGTTGTTCGATGTGTTGGACCGCCGCGGCACTAAGCTCGGAACGTACAAAATTACCTATGGCCCGTTCTATCGCCACGATGGAGGAGAACTTGCCCCGGGCACGTATACGCCGCAGGCCGGCGATGCCAGCAATGTTACCGCCGCGGATCATATCGCTGTTGCTGAGGCAGAGTGCATTAAACGTCACTAAACTTCGCGGATACACCAAGGCCTATCCGAAGCCGGATCGAGAATATGTTCTGGGTGAAGGCCAGTATTTCCCCAATGCCGATGACGACAAGGGCATGCTGGTCAACGAGGGCTGGACTAATTCGCTGATCAACGGCAAGATCTTCCACTATGATCCGGTGTACGATCCCAACGCCAGCCAGGTTCTGGAGGCCAAGCCGGGCGAGCGGGTGCGCATCTACTTCGTCAACGCCAACATCAATATGCCGGCGGCCTTTCATCCCATTGCTGGCATCTGAGACCGGGTCTATATTGACGGGAATCCGAAGAATGTGTTGTATGGTGTACAGACCTACAACGTAGCCGTCGCCGAAGCTGATACGTTTGACATCGTGTCACCGGCAGATCACCCCACCAATAACGCCATCGTCGATCACACCATGAGTGCCGCCCTGCGCCGCGCGATCACCGTACTCATGAACAAACCCGATGCGAATCCGCAGGCAGGCAAGGGTGACAATATCTTAATCCGCTAATTTGGAAATCGCTGCGAAGTAATCAAGGGGGGGAAATTATCCCCCTTGTCTATTTCTAGGTTATTAGGGTCCAAACGATAGGAGATGGTGTCTAGATAAAAAAGGTAGCGCATTGGCGTGGATCCATGCGGCATTTTGTCGCATTCAATCGAAAAATAAATTAGGTAGACTTGATGCGCCGTTGCGCAAGCCGCTGGCCAATATCGCCACCGAGGAATCAACTAATGAAGAACGGAACCGCCGAAAAGAGAGCACCCATGCCCATGCTGGACAGTCCAAATACTCACGCTGTCGCCCGCAATATAGGGATAGCAAGTATCATCGGCGCCGCGCTTCTCATGCCTTCAATCGCGCTCGCCTGCGCGAGCTGTGGCTGCACCTTGAGTTCGGATTTCCTCAGCCAGGGATTATCAGCGACGCATGGCTTCATGTTCGACCTCCGTTACGACTATCTCAATCAAAATCAGTTACGCACCGGCACCGGCACCATCTCTTCGGTTGCCGCGAGCAAAGTGGACAATGGGGACAAGGAAGTGGAGAGGTACACTAAAAATAATTATCTAACACTGGGAATGGATTATATATTCAACCGCGACTGGAGCATCAACGTACAGGTGCCTTACATCGATCGCAAACACAGTACCTTGGGCACAGGTTCGGATGGGATTAACCCCGGTGACGAGGCATACGATTCCGATACATCCAATCTTGGCGACGTGAAGATTGTCGGGAGATATCTCGGGTTTACGCCGCAGCACAATTTCGGCGTTATGTTCGGTCTTAAGCTACCTACCGGCAGCCATTCGCAGACGGGGACATCGACTGATCCGGCAACCCTTGGAGAGGTCGCCGATATAGACCCGGGATTGCAGCCCGGCACGGGGTCCACGGATGTCATAGCGGGGGTCAATTATTTCGATTCACTGAGCCGGAATTGGGATTACTTTATGCAAGCGATCTACCAAACGGCGGTTGCGCATCGCTCCGGATATAAACCTGGGGACGGATTCAATCTCAATCTGGGGCTGCGTTATATGGAATATACGAGCGTGATACCGCAGCTGCAATTAAACGTGCGCCACGTGCAAACCGATTCCGGCGTTCTGGCGGACACGGTGAGTACCGGCGGCACGTTGACCTACCTGACCCCGGGCCTCATAGTCAAAATAACCAATAACGCCTCACTCTACGGATTTTTGCAGTTACCCATCTACCAGGATCTCACCGGAATTCAGCTCGCCCCGCGTTATATCGCCTCCGTCGGAGCGCATTTTGCTTTTTGACCGGGGTATCGCTGCATGGGCGGAGATCATTGACCAACTGAAGTCAGCAGCGGCGTCACGATATTTTCGAGCAAGTCAGGGTCGATGCTGGGAGGACCCACGCCGCCGTCCTTACGCAATATGCCCCGGCGGTCGATGATGAACGTCATGGGTAGACGCCAGATGCGTCCGTAGCCGCTGTAATCCGCATTTCGCTGAAATGCGGCCGGATAGGTGTAATTCTTCATGATCTGATACACCTTGGCGTCGTCCTCGGGGTCGTCCATGCTGATCGCCAAAATGCGCAAGCCCTCGCCTTGATGTTTTTTATAATAGGCTTCCATCGCCGGCATCTCTTTCCGGCAGGGCTCGCACCAAGACGCCCAGAAATTTACGATCACAACTTTGCCGGCGTCCGCGGCGAGGCTAAACACCTTGCCGTCGATCGTCTTCGCCTCGAGCGCGGGGGCGGCCTTGCCCACTTCCAAAGAGGCGTGGGCCCGAGGCAGCATAGCGCTTAATAAAAATGCCGCGAACACGAAATACAGCCCCTTTTTAAGTTTCAGTGCATTCATTAGCAAACCCCCTTTCCAAGGTTAATTATATTGGAAAAATGATTCAGAAGGCGATCGGCAATCGGCACTCCTATCAGTCAGGCACGCAAAAATATGCAAGGATCTAAAACTAATATTTCCCGTTTTACAGATAAAAAGTCATCGCGTCGTAGTAGTCGTACTAGAACCTATCTCATCCATGGTCGCTCCTGTTTGCCGAGCCTCCAATCGATGACAGCGGGCGGATGTGGCGCCGTCAAGCGAATGTTGCACGCGAGGCGCGTTGAAATAATCCCGGAATGACTCCAATTTCCGCGCCGGATCGGCTGCGCTGTTGATGATCGCGATCATAACAAAGGGTTCCGTTTACATGAGATTAGAATCAGTCTAGAATGCGGCTCGTTAAAGCGATGGGCAATTCAGTCACGGAAGGAGTTGAATATGGGCACGACAAAATGCGGAAGCCTTGCGGGGCCTGGAAATAGGATATCTCAGCGGAGGCAAGAAAAGAGACCGGGTAATTTCAAATCACGGTTAACGCCGATCATGGCGGCCACGTTGATTCTGATGGCGGGTCTGGTCGCGTTCACGCCAAGCTATGCAGACGACTTGTCCGCCTGGAAGCTCCCCGCGGTTCCCATCCCCAAGGACAACCCGCAGTCCGCGGCCAAGATTGCGCTGGGTCGCCAGTTGTCATTCGACCCCCGTTTGTCCAAGAACGATTCCATGAGCTGCGCCGGCTGCCATCTCCCCTTCGCCGGCGGCGGCGGCCATACCGCGCGGGCCTTCGGCCATGGCGGCGAACTCGGACGCTGGGCGCCTACCTGGGATAATTCCGGTTATTCCACCACGTTATTCTGGGACGGCCGGGCCGCCTCCCTGGAAGAGCAGACAGGCGCCCTTGCGGGTCACATGGGGCCGATCAGCGCCCCGGGCGAGATGGCTGGTGACGTCAACGAAGTGGTCAAGAAGCTTAATGCCATCCCGGCGTACAAAAAGGCCTTCAATCAGGCCTTCGGCGAAGACGCCACGGCGGAGAACATCGCCAAGGCGATTGCGTCTTACGAGCGCACCCTGGTCGCCACCCGCTCGCCCTTCCAGCGCTATGTGAACGGCGATGCCAAGGCGCTGTCCGCCGCCGCCAAGCGCGGTTTCGATCTTTTCCAGACCAAGGCCCTGTGCGTCACCTGCCACTCAGCTCCGCTGCTGACGGATAACGACTTCCATGACATCGGCGTGCCCCAAGTCGGTCCGCTGGCCGAGGACAACGGCCGCTACGATGTCACCAAGAAAGACGAAGACAAACGCAAGTTCAAGACGCCGACCCTGTACAACTCCGCCTCGCTGCTCTTTTATATGCATGACGGTGCCCTGTCGACCCTCAAGCAGGTGGTGGAGCATTACAACGTGGGGGGCAACCCTAAGGATAAGAATCAGGATCCCCTGATCACGCCGCTCAAGCTCACCGAGCGGGAACAGGCGGATCTTATCGCGTTCATGAAAAGCTTGACCGACGAGAGTCTAAATCGCGTATCGCGGCCCTCATTGCCCTAAGCGACTTCGCAGCAAAACGAACCCGCCTTTTTTCACCTAGGAGGCGGGTTCGTTGCTATCCGGGCATCTATTTCCTTTATTCCTAACCGTAGCTATTCAGTTATTATATTTATTCAATATTCTTAAGCATTCGCCGGTTTGAACAAAATGATGTTGAATTTTGGAAGGATCCTTCGTACGGTGTCGCCCACTCTTGAAATTGTCGAAATAGTCTAGTCGCTGAGTAACCGCTGATCGGGGAGAAATACAATGAACAATAAGCTACTTGCAATCGGGATTGCCGCCGCCTTAGCGGTGCCTTTCGCGGCCCAAGCCGGCGTTGAAGTCTATGGCGATGCCCGTGCCTCCGTGGATTTCGCCACCAACAAGGCGAAGACCGGCGAGGAAAATACTATTAGCCTGTCCAGCAACTATTCCTATATCGGGTTCAAGGGTGATGAGGATGTGGGGGGTGGCATGTCCGCTGTGTGGCAGTTGGAAGAGGGCGTTGCGTTTGATACGAATGGTTCTACCATCACGGACGTCAATGGTGATACTGTAACCCTATCGACCTTTAGCCCTCGACAAAGCTTCATTGGGATCGCCGGCGGTTTCGGTACGGTGCTGGGCGGGAATCTCCTTACGCCCTATCGCAGCGCCACCGAGAGGCTGGATCCTTTCCATAGTACCCGCGCTGATTTCAACGCCATCATCGGCAGTTTTCCCGGCGTCGCGGGCGGCACGGGTTTGCTAAATGATGAAAGCTACACGAACAATACCCTTGCCTATATGACGCCGGATATGAATGGGTTCAGTGCGTCCTTGGCGTTTGTCCTAGCCGATGCCAGTACAGGGAATGACACTCTTGCGGGCAGAACATCGGCGACAAAGGATAAAAATGCCTATAGCTTGAGCGCCGGCTATACTAACGGTCCTATCTTTACCACTGCCGCTTTTGAGTCGCTGAATAAGTTCGGTCTCGGCGCCCCCGGGAAAGATGTCACGGCCTGGAAGATCGGCGGCAGCTACACCATCAAGGACACCACCACCATCGGCGCCTTGTATGAAAATATCGATGCGGGCGGTACCACTGGCAATCGCAATGCCTGGTCTATCAGCATAGACCATCAGATGGGATTCACTACTCTGAAGGCCGCCTATAACGTGGCGGATAATACCGGCCTCGCTAACACCGGCGCCGATCAGTTCTCCCTGGGGATATCACAAGCCTTGACTAAGAACACCGAGGTGTATGCACTCTACACGCAAGTGGGCAACGATTCCGGCGCCGCCTACAGCCTGGATAACACGCCGGGCGTGGTGACTGGCAAAGACATGGCCGCCATCTCCGTGGGCATCACCCACATGTTCTCGTCCAAATAACAACACAGCGCTATGAAACTGAACGGGCACCTCGGGCGCCCATTTTTTTCAAGAAAAAAAGATCCGCGCTAAGGCGGATCTCGGGAGGGTGAAAAATCAAGCGCCGTCCTTGGCGCCCGGGATGTTCTGGATATGTCAGTACCTTGTGTTTTGAGCGGTTAGAACTTCACTTGGCTCCAGACGCCGATTTCGCTGGATTCTAGAGGTTTTGTGCCGTCATTGTTTTTAATTTCCTCATTCTTATAGACCAGGGCTACATCCACGTTCTTGCGCGCCTCGTAAGACACGCCTACGTTATAATAGGTATCTTTCGGGTTTAGCGTAGCGTTCTTGTTGGTTTTGGCGCCATCGTAACGCGCGAAGACCGCGAGCTTTTCCATGGGGCTGACCGAACCCCATACCGAATACCCGTTAGCCTTGGATGAGGCTCCGGTAATAGCCGCCGCAGAGAAGTTTTTGGCAGTGAAATATTCGGCGCCGACCTTAAACATGGAATAGGAGTAGGCCGCCAATGCGTCATAACGACTTGCTGTGTTAGTGGTAGGGGTACCACCCTGGATATCTTGACCCAGCTTACCGTTGTAGCCACCTAAGGCCAGGTTCAGGCCCTTGACGGGCATGACGCCCACACGACCTTCAAAATCCAGGCTCTTGGAACGGGTAGGGTTGCTGTAACCGTTGCCGTTGACGGCGGATAAGGAGTAATTCACCATGCCATCAGCCACCTTGCCTCCGAAATTCAGACCCCAATCGGCGGAGTTGCCGACCTTGAGGCGGTCAGTGAGGGTATTTTCCACCCAGCGATAGCCGTAAACATCTTCCACATAAGGAATCCAGGGCATGTCCGCGGAACCGGCCCGTACCACGGCGGCATCGGCGAATTTCCCCTGCAGGTATGCCTTTTTCACGAACACTTGGGTTTTACCGTCCAGACTGGAAGAGACATAGTTGAAATCGGTGGTCAAATTGGCGGACCAAATGTCATCGAAGCCATGGGTGATGCTTAAATAGAACCGTTTGACGTCCACGCCTACCCCGCTGGCGGCGGTCTTGGTGCCGTTAGACTTTTGATCAAGATTCGTGAAATCGATATAGGCCTTGCCGCCCACGCTGGTTGATTCATCGGCCACGGCGGCGAAACTCATCCCCGCGATGGCTGCCATAACGGCCGCCGTCAAAATTTGCTTGCGCATACAGTTAGCTCCTCTCATTTCTGTTTTTCATCTTGACACCGCGGTTTGCAGCATCTTCCTGTTTAGCGCCTTGGCCTTGACCTCATTTTTCCAGGTCAGCCGCGGCTTCGATGCAAACGGATTACCCTCTCTACGGTGGATATCGCTTTGCAACTGGTGCACAGGATAGGAGGGAAATGTGACACTTCAATGACGGATTCGTGTCTAGCGTCGCATTGACGCTACATCAGCGGTGGAAAAGAGACATTCCCCGATCACTGCCTGCTGAAGAGCGACAAGGACTCTGTGTATTTATGACATCGGTGTGACAATATTATCTATGCCGCGCCGGCGGGACGCGGGGAACCGCCCTTTTGCAGGGTTGCAAGGAAACGGCTTCGGCGGCGTTCACAAGAATACATGACGTCGGTCTTTGACCCACGCAAGCAAAGGAAGTGTTGTTTGGCCGGGGCTGATCGTTATCGCCGACCGATTTACTGGATACCGGGCAATGGCGCCAAGCGGTTTGAAAGAAATGCATTTTCCTGCTTGTAACCTGGAGACTAACTTGACAAAATCTGAGGCTTAGAAAAATCCCTAAAGGGGCAGGCGGATGATGGGGGGGTGCCGAATCCATTGGGCGGTTGTGGTCCTTGCGCTGGGCTTAGGGAGCGGGGCCGCTTATGGCGGGGTGTTCAATACCAAACATAACTTGAGCGCTGGCGGCCTGAATGCGGCCAGTAACTTCAGCGGTACGCGAGAAATTTGCGTGTTCTGCCATACCCCGCACGGCGCCGACTCCAGCGCGGCGGTTCCCTTGTGGAACCGCAATCTTATTTCCTCCGGTTTCGAAACTTATGACCAACTCGGCACTACGACCCTCGATGGCAAGATCGAGCCCGTGGGCTCGGTGTCTTTGGCCTGCCTGTCTTGCCATGACGGGACACAGGCCATGGATTCACTCATCAATGAACCGGGATCGGGAACCCAGGTGCCCGGCTTTCATAACGGCCGGTGGAGCGGTCAGGCGCGGAGCACGGAGGGACGTATTGCCATGCCCAATACCGTGACCAACTTGGGCAAGGACCTGACCAACGACCACCCCATCGGGATACAGTTTGCCGGGGGCGGCTATTCCCTCTCCAATCCGGGGGGGCCGGGCGCGGACAAGGATTTTAATGCGGCCAGTTCGGAGATCCTCGGAACCAGTCGCGTGTGGTGGGTGAATACGCCGGAAGGATCGCCGTCTTTCGATCGCACCGATCTCAAACTTTATACTCGAGTGGCGACGCGCGGCGCTTATGCGGGGGAGGCGCAGCCTTATGTGGAATGCGCTTCTTGCCACGACCCCCATGTGGATAAGAATCCCACCTTTCTCCGGATCAATCCGGCCGGGAGTGCGGTATGCCTCGCTTGTCACAATAAATGATGCGAGTGCATACAGGTCCCGGTAATGCCGAGTCGCATGAAGGTGAGAGTAGAGGGGAGTATTCGGAGACGGGTGAGGAGGCGGCCTTTGGACTAAGTTAGCGATGGAGCCGATACTGCTTACTGTCCCGTGGAGTTGCGCGGTTCTGCAAGCAGGTGGGGGCTAATGCCAAGAAGAATATTTGATATTGCTTACGCGCTCGTTCGCTGGGGAAGGTGCCGCTATTGAGCGGCAGAGGGGCAGTTAGACTGTGCTGTCGCCGGGGATAGTAAGAATCAAGAGGCGCTCACAATAAAAATGAGACTTAAGAATGCCGGAGATACACGCCGCGCCGGGGTATGCGTATTCAGGCTGTTGATGCCTTGTGCGCTCCTGTGCTCAGCCGGCGTTTCGGCCGGGCCGGCGGATTGGTCCGGCAGTCTCGGTTACAGCTTTCGTTCTTTGAATTCCAATCTGAGTGATACCACGAGCAATGAGTTGCTGGGTATGCTGCGCGCCAGTTCTTATATCTGGCAGCCATGGTTTGCGACAGTGGATGGCGGCGTCACCCTTGCGCTGGATAATTCCAACCTTAGCGATAGCAGTGACGGCACATATAGCGCCAATAGCTCATCTAGGATCCTTAGTGGCGATGTAGTACTCAATATTTTGCCGCAGAGCCAAACTCCGTTTCGCCTGTCCTATCAGGCTACCGACAGCCGTGTCGATAACACCACGGTGGATAACCCGCTTATAAGGTTGGCCGGCGAGGACTTCAAAACCACCAGCCTGGATGTACGTCAGTCGTATATCACCGACGCCGGGCATCGCATCCAGGCCCGTTACGGGGATCGTACCTGGACATCCGACATCAGCGGCACTTATGAAGATCAGGTAGCGGGACTGGAGTTGGACTATCGGCCCGCCGGTCAGCGCCTGCTGGCCAGGGCCAATGTGGAGAATGTCGATCAGTCCAATACCGACCGTCACCAGGATAATCTGCTGGTCGATATTAACCATTACTATTATCCCACTGAGGACCTGCGGGTGGATTCCGCGGCGAGTCTCTATAATCTTGACACTACCTTCAACGGCGCCGCCGGTCTGGTGGATACCACGGTTACCGATATTACCCAGGCTTCCAGTTTTGCCTTTTGGCGCCCCACGGACCAGCGCTGGACCGTCAGCGGCGGTATTCGAGCTCTGGATATGAAGGGCCACGATACCGCTCAGTCCAGTAATCAAAGCAGCTTAAGCGGTTCGGCTGGCGCATTTTACCAGTATACCCAGCGGCTGCGGTTCGATGGCAGCTTGAATTACACCTCAGCGGATGTGGGTGGCGTCAGCCAGAATTCGTCTCAGGAGCACCTCGGGGCCTTGTATCAATCCGATTTGCTCGATCTCAAGGGATACACCTATTCGTGGTTTGGTAGTGCCGGTATCGACAATCAAAGCGATCCTGGGCTAGACCAGCAGTCTTTGGCGATCTCTCTAGGACACGACGTGCAAAAGATGTGGTGGAAGGGAGACGGAGCGACAGTGCGGTTGAGCCTCAACCAGTCATTGAATGAGGTTTTGCAGTCTGGGGCCAGTGCGGAGGTTCCCTGTTCTGATCCGCTTTGCCAGAGCCAAGCACCCAACGGCAGCTTGCAGACCAACGGCTTAGATTCGTTGCTTCGGCTCGACGATAGCGCCACTTTGGGTTGGAATCAATCAGCTGAGAGCGGGACGACGCTAATCCAGCTGACCTTGTCGGATTCCCGGGGCTTAGGCAGTCAGGGTGATTCGCAACAACTCGTCAATTTCCAGGCCTCTCGCTTGCAAAACATCAGCCGCCTCAGTTCCTTGTCTGGAGACCTCACCCTCCAGACCGTGCGTCGAGACTTCTCCGGGCAGCCGAATAACGATACAGTGACCTCTGCTACTGGGCGGATCACCTATCAACAAATGCGCATATTCGGGGTGCCGAGCCTGCAATTTCAGTCGGATTTGAGCCTTTCCCAAGCATCGACCGACGAAGGGGCTAACCGCGATGAATGGGGAAACCGTTTGGATTACACCATCGGTATGGTAGATGCCAGCCTGAGCTATCGTATCTTGAACGATGGCATCAATAATTCCAGGCTTTTATACTTTAGGGTTATACGGCGGTTTTGACGATGATTGTTACCCGATCTGAATTAAATTAACTATAATAGCCAAATTAACGGAGGAGGAGGCCAGCGTTATGTCCATAAATAATGACAAGATAAGTTGGAGATTTGCCATCCTAGGCATGTTGGCGGCGTTGACGATGGTGATGATTACGCCGGCGAAGGCGGAATATGCCGATGTCATCATCAATAACTATGCCGACGCTGCCGGGATGCGGCCGGTAGTATTTCCCCATTGGTTCCATCGCATTCGCTTCCGTTGCAAGGTGTGCCATGCGGACCTGGGATTCAAGTTCAAGGCCGGCGGCAACAAGATCACCATGGCTAAGATTATCGACGGCCAGTTTTGCGGGGCTTGTCACAACGGTCAAATTTCCTGGTCGGTGGAAAACTGCAATATGTGTCACTCGGGCATCCCCGGCACGCCGACCCATATCCACGGCAGTACCGTACAAACTCTCGTATCGCCACCGTACAAGCCGCTGAGCGCATCGGAGCGGGCTCAATCCGCCCCCTCTGCTAAACCTGCTAAGTAACGGCTTATTCGTAAGGAGCGAGATCATGAAAAAACAGCCAAAAAATCTATATAGCGCTTTTATCGTGGCCTTACTTGTCTCAGCGCCGGCCATGGGCGCCACAGGCGCAGGCGTTGCGGAACGGGATGGTAAAGTCATATCCGTAGCGGAATTGCCGTTGATGGTGGCGGATGTGTCCGCGGCCAACACCTTTAACCGCAACCTCAAAAAGGAAAAAGACCCCAATGCCCCGCCGACGGAAGATGGATATCACGATCCGGAGAACGAGGGTACCCATGTGTTGATGCCTCCCAAGGAGGCCTACGTGGGGCTTCCCACCACCGATTTCGGCAATCATGTTGACTGGGTGAAGGCCCTGGATGAAGGGAAGATCGCCCCGCGTTGGGACCGTTTTAATCCCAATGAGGAGCCGTTCGTGATGGATATGGACATCGTTCGGCCGGTAAAGGCCTCGGTGCCTGATGTCGTGTTTCCCCATCGTCAGCATACGCTGTGGCTGGCGTGCGCCAATTGTCATCCGGCGATCTTCATCCCGCAAAAAGGCGCCAATCAAATCAACATGTCCGCCATCTTGCTGGGTCAAAAGTGCGGGGTATGCCACGGCAAGGTGTCCTTTCCTATCATGACCCTGACCTGTAAGAAATGCCATTCCAAGCCCAAACCTGCGGATTGGACGCCGCCTTTAAGCGAAGCATCGCTTAAAAATCCCTGGCGATAAGCAATAAGGGAATCGCCGCCACAGCAGATGTGGCGGCGTCGCATTTCAGCCATCCACATCCCGTGCCGGATGTGCTTTCATATCTATAGATGATGCGGTAGGAAGGCGACTTATCAGGAGCACCGTTTGCGGTTGGGAAGGGATATCCGGATCTTAGTTAAAGAGCAGAGCATGAACATAAAGCGTAAACTGATTATCCTGATAACTACCGCGGCACTGAGTGCTTGCGCCGCTCAACGGGAAAAACCGTCCGTCGGCGAAATCAAGCGGCCGGCCGCGGCGCCTGCCGCTACCTCGGTTGAACCCACGGCGGCGAAGACGCCAAGCGAGGCCGGCGACGGTGTTGTTGTACTGCCCCTCGATCAAACAGTAACACCCTCTACTGAAAGCCCCCCAGTCTCCGAGGCGCCGGCCTCGCCCGAGATGAAGATGACAGAAGAGGCCCCTACTCCCGGCGTAGCGTCCCCGGCGCCTGCAGGAGAAGCTGCGTCTGCGCCGCAGACGCAATCCATGCCAGCGACGGCACCGACAATGAATCCGGCTAGGATGACTCCGCCCAAGGCGATGACCGTGGTGGCCGACCGCGTTCCCCGCGAATATACGATCACCGTTGCGATGAAAAATCCCAGCGATCCCTTTTATGGTCGGGGAAGCGATATGGCCTTTGTGGTGGACGGCACGCAGGGAAAGGAAATCGTGCTGACCCGCGGCGTCACTTACATCTTTCACGTGCGGACCAATGTGCAGCACGATTTTTATTTTACTACCAGTCCCATGGGTCGGGGAGCAGGGACGGTGACGGACGGAATCAAGGGCCAGTTTACCTATATCGGCGATGTGACTTTTACGCCTACGGCGGCCACGCCGGATGTGATGTATTACGCATGCCGCAACCACGCTTTTATGGGAGGGAAGATCCATATCGCCAATCCTGGCGACAAGATTACGGTGGGCGGCGAGATACCGGCGGCGCCCGAAATCAGCGCGGAGAATCTGACCGTGAGCGCCGCTCAAGTCAAACAGAAGTTGAGCTTCGCGGAAATGATGATGGGAGATTCTTCTCCGCCCGCAAAACGGGTGGCGGCCAGCGCAAACATCGAAGCCAAGAATTTGTTCGCGCAAGCCAAGCAACGCCTTGACGGCGCTCGCGCCGCATTAAACGCCGGCAATAATGCAGGGGCGATGCAGGCGGCGAACGAATCGCTGCAATTAATAAGCGAGGCGGGTAGCTTGGTCGCCGTCGAGCCGACCGAGGGGTCCAAGACCCGCTATGAGAAATTAGTCGATCAACTGCAGGGATTTGAAAAATCCTATCAGAAAAACCTGGAGCGCGGTTTGAAACCCAAGTCGGGCAAGGAGCTCGATAAGTCCACATTCGACCGCTTGGTGAAAGAAGCGGAAGGCTTTGCCGCCAAGGAGCAATACCAAGACGGGGTGAAACGTTTGGAGGCCGCGAACGACATGTTGACGAAGGCCTTGAGCTCGCTGCTCGAGGCACAGACGGTGGTTTATGATAAAAACTTCGCGACACCAAAAGAAGAATATGAATACGAATCGTCCCGCTATGACAGCTATGAAGAGCTGATCCCCTTGGCTATCGAGCAACGCAGACCGTCGCAGCAGACGGTGGTCATGATGCATGAGCTGGAAGCGCGAGCTAAGGAAATCCGTGGCGAAGGCAAGACATTGGCGGCAAAGGGTGACCATAAGCAAGCCATCATGGCGTTGCAAGCGGCTACCGAGCGATTGCAGCGGGCCCTGCGTCTGGCAGGTGTCGAATAATTATTTATCGGGATTGATCAGGCTGAGATTTTAACCGGAAAGCTGCGTTAAATTGCCATCGCAGGAGGAAACCGCGGCGGGCCGCGGGTATTTTGAATAACTAGAAAAGACGCTATATTACCCGGGCCCTGCTTTTCAATTGGGTCCGAGAAGGGGTGGTCGCAGGCATGAGCAGAAACGGGTGGAGGTGGGTATGGTCCGCTTGCTACGGCGCGATGATCGCCGCGTGCCTGTCCGCGGGAGGCAATGCCTACGCTGATGATAATGCCCCGGTATGGAGCAGAGGCCTTCATTTTCAAACCGAAGGACAAATCGTCCCGCTCGCGGAAGACGGCATACACGATCCCAGTGATAATGCGATAAAGATTTTGGCTGACCCAGCGGAAGCTATGAAGGATTTCCCGCGGGATAACGCCGGTATCATCGATTGGGTCAAAACGCTGAATCAGGATTTGATCGAGCCGCGGCAAAGCCTCACCGGAAAGCAAGATATGTTTCCCGTCGATTTCGACATAATCTTCAAAAATACCGGTTCCATGCCCAATGTGCGTTTTCCCCATAAGCCCCATACCCAATGGTTGACCTGCTCCAACTGCCATCCTGCGATCTTTCTGCCGCAGAAGGGCGCTAATCCCATTACCATGTCGGCCATTATTCAAGGTAAATACTGCGGTGTTTGCCATGGTAAAGTCGCGTTCCCTCCCACACTGAATTGCGGACGATGCCATTCAATACCACGCGAATCAGCCGGCTTGCGTTAATCGTTTGCGGCTTGGTTTTGGGGTCCGCCTTCAGCGGATGCGCCTCTTTTAGCGAAACGCCCCCGGCGGGGACGACCGCGCATGGGATAGTCGAGCCGAGCCCGCTTATCCCGGCTAACCCCTGGTTGTATCCCTTGGAAACTATCACCGGCGGTCTTATGGGGAATGCCTTCGCCGGCAACGAATATCGCCGCCTGCAACGCCCGGTTGCCGTTGCGGTACGCGACCACGATATATATATCGTCGATGCCGGCCAGGAATTGCTTTTTCTCTATGACACGGTTAGTCGGCGTATGACCGTGATCAAAGATCTGCGCGGCATGGCGACGGCGGGGCCGAGGCCATTTATGTCTACTACGCCGGGCACGAGCATCCAAAATGAATTACAGGCCGGGAGGGCGATCGATGTCACGGATATTTATGTGGCCGGGGACCGCTCGTATTATATCGCCGACGGCTTTGGCCACCGAGTATTGCATTTCGACCGAAGCGGTCGCCTAATGCAGAGCTATCAAGATCCATTGAATCTCAACAGACCGGTGGCAATTTCCGTGGATGAAACTACCGGCGATGTCTATGTGGCGGACGGCCTGTTCGATCATATTCTGGTGTTCAACAGCGCGGGCGAACCCTGGCGCATGCTGGGGGATCGCGGTCAGGAAGACGGCAAATTTCTCAATATAACCGCTATGACCCGCGGTCCGGACGGTGTATATGTGACGGCGCGCTTGGGCGAGCGCGGTCAAGTCTTGAATCAGGATAACGGCCAGTTCATCTACGCCTTCCAGAAAGATACCCTGTCCTTTCCCAATGGCATCGCGGTCGGTCCGAATGGCCGAACCTATGTCAGTGATTTCTTGGATAATGGCATCAAGATATTTGAACATGGCCGCCTGGTGGCGACGGTCGGCGGAACCGGTGCTGCTCCGGGACGCTTCGAAGGCATAGCCGACCTGGCCCTAGAGAACGGCTTCTTATATGTTGCCGACAGCCTCAACGGTCGTATCCAAGTATTTCGCACCACCACCGGCGCTCCGCCGGCAGGGAATACTCAGTAATGTGGTCATAGTTTCCCGTACCAACAATATTCTGTTGGGGCTAGGCCTCGCCTTGTTGATGGCGGGATGCGCCTCGACACCAACGGTATTGCGCTACCAGGTCGATGGCGCGGCGGCTACGGTATGGCCGGCGCCGCCGGAAATCCCCCGTTATCGCTATATAGGCGAGTTGACTGGAGAGGAGAATGTCCAGGCAACCGGAGAGAACGCGTTGGCGAGCGCCGGTACCCGGTTTTTCAAATGGTTGATAGGACTCACTTCCGCCAAACATACTCCCGTAATCCTGCAACGTCCGCAAGGCGTGATGGTGGATGATACCGGCCGGGTTTATGTCAGTGACGTCAGTCGGCAGGCGGTCTACGTCTTTGATGAAGCCGAGGGGAAGATGGCGGTGTGGGAGATGGCAACAGCCAAGGATCGGTTTCTAACCCCCATCGGCATCGCATCCGGCGCCAACGGTGAGATTCTGGTGGCGGATGCCCAGCGCGGCTATGTGACGCGTCTGGATCGGAATGGCCATCCGTTGCAGGTCATCGGCAAAGGAGAATTGTCCTGGCCCACCGGCGTGGCGCGGGATGCCGCCACCGGACATATCTACGTGGCGGAAACACATGGCCATGATATCAAGGTATATGATGATGCCGGTAAGTTGCTCCAAACCTTCGGCAAGCGGGGAGAAGCGCCCGGCGATTTCAATTCCCCCACCTTTCTTACCATTGCCGGCAATAAGCTCTATGTGACGGATACCCTCAATGCCCGCGTGCAGGTCTTGACCCTTGATGGCCAAGCCTTACAGACGGTGGGCCGGCGCGGTTTGTTCATGGGGGATATGCCGCGACCCAAGGGCGTCGCCGTAGATAATGAGGGCAACATCTATGTGGTAGAATCCTATTTTGATTATTTGTTAGTATTCAATGCCGCAGGCCAGTTTCTAATGCCCATCGGCGGTACCGGCAGCGGGGTGGGGCAGTTTTATCAGCCGGGCGGGGTATGGGCAGACCAGCGCGATAGGATATATATCGCAGACACTTTCAACGGACGGGTGGTCATTCTCCAGTTTCTGAAAGAGGGGTCATGAAAAGAGATTTGCGCAACGGCCGGGCTCTCGCGTTGTTCGCGATTACACTGATGCTGTGCGCCTGGACGGCACAGGCCGAGCGTATTTCAGACATACGCAACACCAAACATAACTTTTCCGCCACGGTCATCCCGATCTTGCCCAACCAGGAATTCACCGGGCCGCAGCGTAATGCCGCCGCCGCCAGCGAGTCCCAGATTTGCGCGTTTTGCCATACTCCCCACGGCGCGACCAAGGCCCCCAAGGCACCGCTTTGGAACCGCAATCTGTCCAAGTCCACATATAAACCCTATACGTCCAGTTCGCTGGATGCTGTCGATGTGGGTCAGCCGCGCGGCAAATCCAAACTCTGTCTTTCCTGCCACGACGGAACCCTGGCGCTGGGTGAAGTCAATGTGCTTAATCGTGTCGAATTCCCCAGGGTGCAATTTACCGGGCCGGGGATCGGACCCGGAGGTACCATACCCCAGGGTCTCGGTCCAACCACCGGCTTTACCCGGGATTTGGGCGTGGATCTCACCAACGATCATCCCATTTCGTTTACCTACGACAGCGCCCAGGCCGCGCGTGACGGCGAACTTTACGATCCCACTGTCGTGACGCAGGTTCATAATAGGGTGCGCGGCGAGAAAGCGCCGACCCTGCCGTTGGAAGAGAACCGCGTAGAGTGTATCTCCTGCCACGATCCCCACATCCGCGATACCTCCAATGAGAACATCAAATTCCTGCGCGTGAACCGCTTCCAGAAATCGGACCCGGTGGCGGGTTCGTTCGATGCCAATCGCGATATCATCTGCCTGGCCTGCCACAACAAGGCAGGGTGGGTGAATTCGGCGCATGCCAACAGTAAAGTTGCCACTTACGACTATCAGGACGCGGCGGCGGATTTGCGCGAATTTCCGCGGGGGACACGCGTGTGGCAGGCGGCCTGTCTGAACTGCCACGATCCCCACACCGTACAGGGATCGCGGCGCATACTGCGGGAAGGCACCGATGGCCCCATCGCCGTTACCCCGGCCGGGGCCAAATACCATGTGGGCGGCAATCCCGCCATCGAGGAAACCTGTTACGCCTGCCATTCGGCGGACGGCGATGTGTTGCGCAATCAATCCCAGCGCCCGGGTTTCGGCGTTCCCGATATCAAGACCGATTTTACGACCCTGGCGCGGCACATGCCCATCGCCAATACCGATCAGGCTGCGGGCAAGGAAGTGCACGATATCGGCACAGCCAAAACTTTTGCACAAAACGGCAAGGACTTTATGGAGGCACAGATCAATATGGGCAAGGGCGATCTCACCAACCGCCACGCCGAGTGCACCGACTGCCACAATCCCCATCGCCTGATACGCAATCGTTTGTTTAATGACGACCCCACGGTGCCGGGGGAGGAAGGCACGCACAATCACACCGCGGCGCAGATCGCGGCTACAGGCGGTATCCATACGAATCTTGCATCAGGCGTATTGCGCGGCGCCTTTGGCGTGGAACCCAGCGGCTGGCCGTCCACCGCGTTCGGCAGCGAGCCCCAGTTCTTCGAGGTCAAGCGCGGTGATCCCGGGGTAGGCGGCAGTACCGATGTGAATGCGCCCTACGTGACGCGTGAATATCAGATCTGTCTCAAGTGCCATTCCAATTATGCCTTCAATACGCCACCCAATCTGGGCTCGTTCAAGGGCGGCACGCCGCCGGGCACCAATGCCCTGTTTCAATATACCAATGTGGGCATGGAGTATCAGTCCCCCGACGATCACAAGGGCGAGTTTGAGGGAGAGACGTCGCCGCCCACGCCGACCGGTGCGTTCGATTCGGATACCGGCGCGCCGGACAGCGTCGGCAGTTGCCAAATCAATGTGGGGACCACCACCGCGCCAATTCTCAGGCCCGGGTACCATGACAGTTTCGGCAATTGCGTCAATTTCAAGACCAATAATCACCGGGGCTGGCATCCGGTAATCAAGGACACCGGCCGCACTACTGCGGAGCGCCACATCAGCAGCCCCAATCTATGGCGTTCGCCCTTCAATGCCGGCGTGGGCGTACAGACCATATATTGCACCGATTGCCACGGCTCCAACACCAATGTCGCCGATGGCGTGGTACCGGTTGGGGGTGTCAATGGAAATCCCTGGGGGCCGCACGGCTCGAACAACGATTTCCTGCTCAAGGGGCCGTGGAACGATCAGACCGGTACCAACCAGCCCGACGGCTTGTGTTTCCGCTGCCACAATTACACGTATTACGGGATGTCGTTCCCGCCGGGATCGAATGACAGCGTAACGCTGCAAAGCGGTTTCCGCCGCGCGGGCGGCGGGGCGGCTTGCGTCGGCACGCCCAATACCAATCTTCATACCGGCCATGCCATGCAAGGGGTGGTGCGCAATTTCCGTTGTACCTATTGCCACGTGTCGATACCGCATGGCTGGAAGAACAAGAATTTCCTGGCCAACTTGAACGACGTCGGCCCGGAGGTGGGGCTGACGGCAGGGACGCAGGTACGTACTCCGAGTCCGCAACGTTATTACAAAGGACCATACTACGACGGCGCGACGCTCAAGGTGCGGCACTTCCAGCACAGCGGCGAATGGACGCCCAACAGTTGCGGTTCAGCCGGCCCGCCGGGCAATGGCTTATCGGGCATCGCCTGGATGAACGGTTCCGGCGGCGAAACCTGCAATAACATCCCATGAGTTCCGCGCTCCATCGCCTTTCCTCGCTGCGCCTCACCTTGGCGGGAATGGTGATGTTGGCCATCGGCGCGGCGCTCAGCTACAACAACCCCGCTTCCACGCCTGTGTGGGTGCTGGTGGTTCCCATGGCCTTGCTGGCGATCAATTTACTGGCGGCGATCATCGCCAATCCCCGTATCCATCGGCACGGCAGTTTGTTGGTTTTTCATCTTGCTTTACTCGGGGTAGTGATCCTGGCCGCGGCCGGGTGCCTGACTCGTTTCGAGGCCCATGTGGAAATGCTGGAGGGCACCGCCTTTTCCAAGGATGATCTTTTAAATAAGCGGCAGGGCCCTTTGCACTCCAATCATCTCGATCAAGTATCCTTTGTCCAGGGACCCTATACCGTGGATTACGCGGCCGGCATGATGCGCGGGCCGACCCGCAGTCATGTGCAGGTACCGGACGGACGCGGCGGCTGGAAATGGCGGGTCATCGGCGACGACAAACCGCTGGTGGTCGGCGGCTACCGTTTCTATACGTCGTTCAATAAAGGGTTTGCGCCGATACTCACTTGGATACCCGATCACGGCGCGCCCGAGACCGGTTCCGTGAACATGCCCGCCTATCCCTTGTTCAACTTCAAGCAAGACAACAGTTGGACGCCGCCGGGCGGTTCGGAGATCAAGTTCTGGCTGCGCCTCAATACCGGCATGCAGGAAGACCAGGCTTGGGTGCTGGACGGCGACAAGGCCCACGGCATATTGGTGGTCAATACCGACGGTGAACGCGTGGAGTTGAAACCTGGCGAAAGCGCGCGGGTGCCGGGCGGTAAACTGCGCTACGAGCGCTTGTCTTCCTGGATGGGTTACAAGATATTCTACGATCCCACCTTGCATTTGATGTTCGCCACGGCGATCATCGGCGTATTGGGGTTGTTCGCTCACTTTTGGCGAAAGTTTGGCAATTGGTCCGCCGTGACTGCCGTCCCGGATTCGAGCCTCGCCCAGCCCGCCGTTCGCAACGAAGGGGCGGCGCCCTCGATCCGCGTCCTGCCTCAGGGCGAGCAGCGCGAGATTGAAGGACGCATCCCAAGAGGGAACACCGCATGAACGCACTCAACTCCACGGCGACGGAACTTCCCTGGCTCTGGGCCGGTCTCGGAGCCTATGCCTTGGCTACCGTTATCGCGATGCGCGGGGTGTGGATGCTCGGCGGCACCGCCGGCGCGGCCATCAACCGCTCCTATGAGAATCGTGTATTTCTGTTTTTAGTGAGCGGCGTGCTGTTGTTGGCCGTCGCGTTGACCGAGCGGTGGACGCGCATCGGGCATGGGCCTTTCGTCAATCTCTTCGAATTGCTGATGAGCCAATTGTTCAGCCTGGGCGTGATCTTCAGCTTCGCCTATTGGCGCTTTCCCGTAATCCGTCCCGCCGCAGTAGTGGCGCTGCCCTTGATGTGGATCCTGGGGATATGGATTTTATTGCTGCAACCCACCGCATTGCCGTTTCCGCCCACCTATTCCAATAATTGGCTGTGGGCCCATGTCGGCTTCGGCAAGATCTTTCTTGGCTTTTGCATGATAGGTACGGCCTTGGCCGGCACCATACTATTGCGCGGCCAACCGCGACTGGCCGTATGGTTCCGACATATGCCCAGCGATGCCGTCCTCGATCATTTCGCGTGGCGCTTCATGCTGCTGGCCTTCATTTTCCACAGCTTGATGCTGGTGGCTGGCGCGGTGTGGGCGCAGGATGCGTGGGGCCGCTACTGGTCGTGGGATGCGCTGGAGACGTCCTCGCTCCTGACCTGGCTGGCGCTGGGCGGCGCCATCCATGCCCGTCTGGCCTTTCGTGTTCCCATTCGCGGCGGTGCCGTGTTCATCTGCATCGTCTTCGTTCTCGCCTTTCTCACCTACTTTGGCGCGCCCTTCTACAGTGAAGCCGCCCACAAAGGGGTGATATGAGTACGGCGGTTCTGGGGCCATCTGCCTTGCGTCCCAACGAGCGCGTCACCGCGGTGGTTTCGGTAATACTGATGCTGGGCATCGCGGCGCTGCTGGTGGCGTTGAGCCGCAGTCCGGAGTTGGCCTCACTGGAATCGAAGACCAAGGTCGCGAAAATCGATCCCAACACCAATCCCAGCGCCCACGCCGCCCTTGCCCGCGAAAAAGAGGTTGCCCGGCGCTTTCAAGAAGCGGTGATGATGCTGCACGCCAAGCAGTACGACTTCGCGGCCACCGCCCTGCACCGCGTCATCGAACTCGCGCCGCGCATGCCCGAGGCCTACGTCAACATGGGCTTTGCCCTGCTGGGGATGAAGAAATACAAGGCGGCCGCCGACTTTTTTAACGCCGCCATCGAGATCAGGCCCTATCAAGGCAACGCCTACTGGGGATTGGCGGTATCCCTGGAAGGGATGAACGATCTGCAAGGCGCCTTGGGCGCGATGCGCACCTATATCCATCTGGCGCCTTCCGATCCCAACTCGCAGGATTATGTGCGCCGCGCCCGTTCCGCGATTTGGGAATGGGATAGCACCCTCAAGCGCGGACCCCTGCCGCCTGAGGAGGCCAAGTTTCTCACCGAGCGTGGTAAGGAATGGGCCGAGCGCAATAGCCCCGATCGCGATACCCCCGAGGCACCCCATCGTCAGGAATTGATGGTGGCGCCGGTTCAGTAAGCGGGTGGCCATTTTACTGTCGCGGCGCCCCGCCGTGTATGCACGACCGAAAGCAATTTGTTAGCAATCTTCCGCTGGTTGAAACCGCAGGCTGATAACATCAACTCGCGCGCTTACAGCGATGTTGATCTAATAACCATGTAAAAGTGCTGGCATGGCATGAAGCCGCAATGGTGCCTAGGCACACTCTACTTAAGCAAGGTGATCTTCCAGCAATGGTGGATGCGCGGATTGCGCGCGAAGTCTTCGGGAATGGTCGATCGCGAGATATCTTCGATGTGTAATCCCGGCAATACCTCGTGGTTCATCTTGAAGCTGCGCAGATTGTTGGAAAAGATCAGTACGCCGCCAGGCGCCAGCAGCCGCGCGGTGGCGGCGAGCAATGCCGCGTGATCGCGCTGCACGTCGAAGGTCGCATCCATGCGCGCCGAGTTGGAGAAGCTGGGCGGATCGAGAAAGATCAGACCGTAGCGCATCTTCTCCTTCCCGACATCCTTCACCCATTCCAGGCAATCGGCTTGAATGTAATGGTGGCGCGCGTCGCTGTAGCCGTTAAGTGCCAGGTTCTTGCGCGCCCAATCGAGATAGGTGCGCGACATGTCCACGGTGGTGGTGCTGGCGGCGGCGCCCGCCGCGGCGTAGACCGTGGCGGTGCCGGTATAGGCGAAGAGATTGAGAAAATGCCGGCCGTACGCCAAGTCGCGCAGCAGGGCGCGGGTGAGGCGGTGATCGAGGAACAGACCGGTGTCGAGGTAATCGCTGAAGTTTACCAGGAAGCGCAGGCCGCCTTCGTCGACCTCATGGAATTCCCGGTTCTCGGCGAGCCTCTCATATTGCGCCGCGCCTTTTTGGCGGCGGCGCACCTTCAAGAACATCTGTTCGGGCGGAATTTCCAGCACCGGGGGGATCGCGGACAAAACCTCTTGCAGGCGCGCCTCCGACTTGGCCGGCACAATGTCCTTGGGCGCCTGGTATTCCTGCACGTGCACCCAGAGTTTATGCCCCCCGGAGCTGCTTGGGCTTTGCGTACCCTGATAGATGTCCACGGCGACGGCATATTCCGGCATGTCGGCATCGTAGAGACGATAACAGCTGATGTTTTCGCGCTTGGCCCAACTCCCTAGCTTCTTGAGATTCTTGCGCAAACGATTGGCGAACATCTCGGCGCCCGGCGTCAATGTTATTACTGCCGCCGTCTCCGGCGCCCCGGGTTCACGCGGCGTGACGAACCATTGCGGCTCGACCTCGAAGCACAGCAGTTTGCATTCCAGCGCGCCGTTGTACAGCGCATACATTTTTCTCGCGCGCAGCCCCATGCGCTTGCCCAGCTCCGGGTTGCCGGTGAGCACCGCGGCCCGCCAGCCGGCGAAGCGGGTCTTGATCTGTTCGCCGAGATGGGCGTAGAGATATTGCAGTTCGGAGACATCGCCCAGGCGCTCCCCATAGGGCGGATTGGTCGCCAGCAAACCGGGGCGCCCATCTTGCCCGGCGGGCGGTGTGCAGTCAGCAAGCTCGCGCCGCTCCACGTGCACGTAGCCGGTGAGTCCGGCGCGGGCGGCGTTTTCAACGGCGGCATGCACGGCATGGCGGTCGGCGTCGAAGCCGATAATGGGGGGCATTTTAAGCAGTCCGGCGCCGCGGCGCTCGGCGGCCTCGTCCTTCAGCGTTTGCCAAAGTGCTGCATCGTGGCCGCGCCACCCGAGAAAGCCGAAATATTCGCGATCCATACCGGGGGCGATGTCCGCCGCCAGCAGCGCGCCCTCGATCAACAGCGTGCCGCCGCCGCACAACGGATCAATGAGCGGCCCGCCGGCTTCCGCAACAGCGGGCCAGCCGGCGCGCAGCAATACCGCGGCGGCGAGATTCTCCTTCATGGGCGCGGCCATGGCCTCGCCGCGATAACCGCGGCGGTGCAGACTCTCGCCGGAGAGATCGATGCTCACTGTCGCCTCGTCCCTGTGCAAATAGATGTTAATACGCAGCGCGGGCCGGATGCGTTCCACATTGGGCCGCCGCCCATAACGCTCGCGAAACTGATCGACGATGGCGTCCTTGGCCTTGAGCGCGCCGTACTGGCTGTGACTGATCCGGGATTGCGAGGTGGTGAAATCGACGGCCAGGCTGTCGTCGACGGCAAGGTGATCTTCCCAAGAGATAGTTTGTACTCCGTCGTACAATGCCTCGGGGGTCGCGGCTGTGAAACTGGCCAAGGGCAGCAGGATGCGGTTGGCAAGCCGCGACCACAGACAGGCGCGGTAGGCAATGCGTAAATCACCCTCGAAAGAGACGCCCGCGCGGGTCTCGCGCACGCCGCCGGCTCCAAGTTGGCGCAATTCGTCGGCGAGCAGGCCCTCCAACCCTTTAGGGGAGGTGGCAAATAAGCTTCGTGGCGTATTCATGGCTAATCTTTCGTGGGCGTATTCTACTGGAGTGAGGCCTTGGAGCGGGAGGGATGAGGCAAGCCTGAAGTTTACATATGGACATGATGCTCATAACCGCCAATCCAGAGGTCGATTATTCCGCCATCGATCACATCAAAATACTTCGGATAGCGAGTCGCGGACTGCTATTCTATGGCGCCGGTTGGATTGGCTGCTGTTCGGAGCGGTGTAGATGTTTAGACCTTTTATTAAGGACGAGCGCGGGTTGACTTTACAACGGGTGTTGTTCGCTCTTTGCTTCTTGATCGCCGGTTTCAGCCAAAGTGCCGCTTATGCCGATGCCGCCGGGGAGGCGCGGCCTGCCTGTCCGTCTAAGAAACAGGTGGCGGCGCAGCTGGAAGAAAAAATCAATCAACTGCGGGATACCAAGGAACGCTTGGTCAGCCTGATCGCCGGCCAAGATCTGTCCGATGTCCCGCCCTCCGCGATTTTTACCGTCGACCTGGTGGATGAGGAAGCGGTGGCGCGGCGCATCAAGGAGTTGGCGGCCCGTGTTGCCGTCGGAACGCTGTCGGCATCGGAAATGCTGGCCGAAGAAATGCCCTGTTTGCGTATCCATGCCGATCTGGCGTCCCGAGTGGAAGAAGCACGCAGCCTGGAGGATGAAGTCGACATACTGCGGTTGCAATTTCTGTCGCTGCCTCTGGAGCGGCGCGTGGCTTTTGTCAATGCGCAAAAGACCGTGGTTCTTCATACGGAAGCGGTTCAACGGCTGGAAGAGGAACGAAGCGCCGCCGATCTGCAAAAGACGCAAGCGCTAAAGTCCATCGAGCTGGCCCGAGAGCGGGCCAAGACGGCGGCCAGTGCCGCGTTACGCGAGCTGGGTGCGCAGCGGGCACTGCTGGAAAAGACACGCGAGGATCTCGCCACTATCAAAGGACGGTGGGCTTCGAGTCTGCAGGAGCGCGGGAAAGTCTATCAGGCCTATGCCGAAAATCTATCCCGATTAAACGCGGTTCTTTATAAGGACAGCACGCTGCAAGAGGTCAGGGACGCCTATTCCCAGGTCGTGACGGTCTGGCGGCAACTGGTCGACGGCCTCTTTGTCAATATCGCCGAGATCGGCCAATCCGAATCTCTGCCGGAGATACCTTCCTATCCTTCGGCGTTGCTGGAACAACTCAACGGAAGCCCCGATGCGCAGGCATACATTAAGGCCAATGCAGAGGTACGTAATCAATATGGTACGTTAGTCGAGTTGCGCGATAAGCGCTTTGATGCGGAACGCGATAATGCCTATCGCTTGTTGTTGCAAGCCGGTAAGTTACGCTCCGATTTGTTGAAAAAGACCGTCGCGATGGGGGATACGAGTCCACTCGATTTCTCCAAGGCCTATTTTAGCGATTTATCGCGCGAAATTAGAGTCGTGCCCTACCGCGAGATTGCCATCGTCTATTCAAAATTTATGGACATACGGCACAAGCTGGGGACGGGCCTGGAAGGCATCATCGATATCATTGAACAAATCTTCGTGCTTAGTTTCGTCATTGCCCTCCCATTTTTGACTTTTCATCTGCTGCGCAAATTGACGGAACGCTTGAATCAGCTACGGCGCAATTTATTGCGCCGACAGTTTACCCAGGATGTCAAGCAACGCCGGTTCTACGGGGGCATTGCTCTGTGGATTCAACGCATCAATCCTTATTTGCCTTGGATGATAATGTTACTTGGGCTGCGGTTCGCGGAGGAACTGATCGCCACCACCGATTTGGCTGAAGTCGCCAGTCTTTTGCCATACCTTGAATATTACATATGGTACCGCATCTTTTTGAATGTAATCGTAGCGATGGTGGGATTGGTTGCGTATTCCGGTTCATCCAGAGTCGTCACGGGTATCCGCGATCGAGTGCAGCGCACCTCCAGGGAGGTCGGCCTCTTTTTCCTCGTCGCGATGATAATCATGCATGCCACCAACGATGTGGTAGGCGAGGCGCTAGCCTACCACATCGTTTACTGGCTAATGGTGTATGTCGGTGCCTTCGTGTGCTTTTACGCGGCGCAACACTGGCGTGCCGAACTAATTCAAGCGGCGGAAAACATGCTGCCGCAAGTTTTGGCCGGTTTGGCGAACCGCTATTGTCGGGGTTGGACGGCATGGTTTGCGTCATTGCCGGTATTGCTGTTGATTATTCTGTACTACCTGGGTGAAAAAGCGCTGGAATTGGCTAATCATCTGGATTTCTTTAAACGCATAGGCTCGGAAATATTTCGGCGCAGAATCGAGAGCACGGTGGGAAAGAATGAACGCGCGGGCGTTCATGCCGGTAAAGATCTGTCGGCCGAATACCTGCAATATTTTGATTTAGGCCCGCCCGCGGATCCTGCGTTATTGATTGAGCCGACCAACGGTATCGTCGATGGCCTCCTGGAGAAAATCACCCGATGGCGCGAAGGGGAGACCGGTGAAAATTCGTTGGCGATATACGGCAGCAAGGGCAGCGGCAAGACATCACTGTTCAATATCGTGGAGCAGCGCGTCAAGGCTGAACGCGTCTTCCGCCTTTCTGTGCCGCCAAAACTTTATACCAGGGAGGCCGTTTATCAGTTCTTCGCCGAGAAATTAGGGTTTGACTACAGCAAGGGCGTCACGGCGTCGAAAGAAGGCGATCCACCAGCCGAGAAAATACTCGTACTGGTGGATGAGGCCCAAAATATGTTTTTGAGCGCCCTGGGATGTTTCGAGGGTTATAAGGCGTTCTTGGAGTTGATTGCCGCCGATGACGGGCATGTTTTCTGGTTGGCCAACTTCAATCATCGCTCCTGGGATTATTTGCTCGGCGTGTTCAAGGGCCATCAGTATTTTAGCAGCGCCATGGAGATGCCGCCCTTGAACGAAGAGGACATCCAACGGCTTATCATGGCCAGACATCGCCGGGCGTCCTTTAAGTTGTCTTATGACGCCATTATCCGCGCCACACAAAACATAGACGAATATACGGTCATGGAACAGATCGAAGCGCAATTTTTTCGACTCTTATGGAGGCAGTCCAAAGGCAATCCGCGCGCGGCCCTGGTGCTGTGGTTGTCCGCGTTACGGCAGATATCCGGCAATGTATTGAAAGTCGGTATACCGCAGTATTCTCAATTGAAGGGAATGGAGCTCTTGAACGACGACGTCATGTTCGTCTATGCGGCGATCATGCGCCATGAAAATCTGTCCTTGTCCGAATTGGTGTTGACGACCGGGTTGACCATGGCAACCATCAAGGACGCGGTTAAGATCGGTTTGGATAGCGAGGTGATCTACAAGGGAGACGGCGAGCGTTTCCGCGTAACGCCGGTGGATCAATATACCCTGGAGCAACTATTAATCGGGAAGAATTTTATTTATGGATAGCAACAGCTTTAACCAATTGGGGGATGTGGCGCAGTTATTTAGGGCTGACCGCCTGGTCTTGCTGTTAATCAGCATCGGCGTCTTGGTGCTGATCGTCAAGATAATCGAGAAGGGGGCGGAGTACGTATATATACGCCTTCCTTTGCGTCGCCTGCTGGTGTCGCAAATCGTCACCAGCGTGACGTTCCTGATCTATATCCTGGGAGCGCCGTTTCTGGTGTATGTCATATTGAGTCCGCCCAAGGAATTGATGATCGCGATCGGCGGTAGCGTTGCCGTCGCCCTCGGCCTATCACTGAAGGATTTGGTGGCCTCCGTAATCGCGGGATTCATTCTGCTTTTCGACCGGCCCTTCCTCGTGGGGGACCGAGTCGCGTTCGGCGATACCTACGGCGATATCAAAAGTATCGGTCTGCGGGCGGTGCGATTAGTGACGCTGGACGATAATTTGGTCACCATACCCAATAACCGCTTTATGAACGATGTTGTGGCGTCCGGTAATGCCGGCGCATTAGTCATGATGGTGGTAATGAATTTTCATTTACGCCTCGACGCGGACATCGTTAAGGCCCGCGATATTCTCTACGAGGTGCTGGTAACCAGCCGTTTTGTGTATCTCAATAAGCCGGTTAACACCGTGGTTAGGGAGGTGGCGGTTGCCGAACAGATCGTCATGCAACTCGCGGCCAAGGCCTACGTGTTGGATACCCGCTTCGAGAAGGACTTCCAGACCGACGTCTTTCTGCGGGCTACGGAGGCATTCAGCAATGCCGGTATCGGGCGGCCGCTGCTTCTGCAAAGAGACAATAGCCGACGTTCAATCTCGCCGGCTTTCTTGACAGGCGCCGGGTCGACTTTATCATCCGCGATGGTCGATCAACTTGAAGATACATGCGCTGAAGGCGTCGGGCCGCCAGGGATCGTCGGCGGCCGGCGCCGTGTACGGCGTTGCGGCGCGAATTCGCGTAACGGCTGCTTCCACCGCGCGCTGCAGTACGGCGCTCTCCTTGTTGCGCCCCCGGCCGTAGCAAAGTTGTTGCACGTCGCGCACCGTATCGCGCATCGCCGCGTCGCCGCCGTGCCGTGCCTCCCAAGCGTTCAAGCCTTGTTCCAGGGTGCGGCTGCCGAAGGCGGCGAGCAACTGGGCCTGCAGGGGATGAGGGTTTGCCATCGGGATCGCCGGGCGTGCAGGCGGCGTATTGCTCTCCACGGTGAGGCTTTGGGGCCGTTGCCGCTTCCGCAGCAGGATCAGGGTGATGATCCATAACAGGGCGAATACCGCGGTAGCGGCTTGCCAGGTGAAGGACGGATTGCCGGCGGGGTTTGGAATTTGTTCGCGCGTTTTAGCGGCATCCGCAGTCGTCGCCGGCATCGTCGCCGCGCTCGCGGCGGGCACCACCAGGCTGGGTCCCGGCGATTCGGCCACGTCCATGACGCCGCGCTCGGTATCGAAATAGGGGATGCGCAGCGGCGGCAGGTTGAAGGTGCCGCCGTCTTGCGGCAATGCCGACAAGGTATAGGTCGTGACCGTGGTCATGCCGGCGGTGGCGGTCTCCGCGTCGCGTCGGGCGCGGTCGCTGTAGACTTTTATCCCCGCGGGCAGCGGCGGTAACGGCAAGACGTCGGGCAGGGAAAAGTTGCTGAACGGACCGCGCACGGTGAGCGTCCATGTACTGATGTTGTTGACCGCGGGCGCGGGCGCGGGTGCGCTTTGGGTCAGCACGGGTTTACCTACGGTAATATTCGCCGGTACGTCCGCGGGCAGAGCCTTGACCGCCACGCGCTGTTGTACATGGGGCAGGCGCAGCTTGCGGCCGTCGGCGGTGACGATCCACACGTCGGGCAGATAGACGCGCATGATGCCGCTCTGTTTCGGAAAGATCGCCCAGGCGATGCGCGTCACGTCATAGCCGATGCCTTTGACGGTCTCCTTGCGTTCGCTCTGGGGCAGATCGCGGTGCTCCAGGAGTTCGATGGCCAGGGGTTCGGTGGAGATGTATTCGCCGATGCTGGCGGTCTTGAGCTGCACGCGGTGATACACGTCCAGCCAGGCCACGAATTGCTCGCGCTGCCACACCGTTTGCTTGCTCACGCCGCCGCGGCTGAAGATTTCCGGTACAGTGCCGGGCGGCAGCGCGCGCGCCGTGATGGCGATGGGCGCGGTGCTGAGACCGTCGACGCTGAAGGCGGGGATGGTGAGGCGGCCGGCGCGGCGCGGAAACAGATCGACGCTCAGCGCTGAGGTGGAACGGCCGCGGCCGCGATAGATGTTGAAGCTGTTTTCCACATGGGGCGTGCCGAGATCGAAGTCCCGGGTGAGCACGCTGAGATCGACGTTGGGCGAGACGCCTTCCGCGCGCAGCCGCTCGTCGCTATTGGTGAGGGACAGCGTCAAGACCACATGTTCGTTCAAGACCGCGTCCTTGCGATCCACGCTGGCGGTCAGTTCGGCGGCCTGCGCCGCGGCGAGACTCAGCAGTACGCACAATAAGACCGAGAAGTAACGCATTACCATGGCTTACCCTCGATGATCATGACCTTGGGCCCGTAATCGTCCTGGCGGAATCGGCGGCGCAGGAATTCCGCGGAGTTGTCCCGCAAGGCCTCCAATTGCGGCGAACCGCTGCCGTGTGCGGCGCTGGTGCGCCACAACGCCAGGGTTTGTTGCAGGCGTTGTTCGGGGTTGTCGTGAGGCGGAGGTGCGTCACCGCCGGGGTGTTGCCGCGCCGCTGATCCTGTTTGCGCCGGGTTGGAAACGTGATCCGACGACGGATTGGCGGTAGCGGTCTGTGCGTTGCGGTCATCGCCGCGGCCCTGGCGGTCGGTCTGTTCGGCATCGGCGCGGGCGTCGTTGACGTCGGGCGGCGGCGTGTGTTTGGCGTCCGTGCGTTGCCATTCGCCGCGATGGGCATCGAGGAATTGATTCACCAGGCTGAGGTTGAGCGCCGCCTGGGCGAGATTGGGCTGCAGGCGCAGCGCGGCGCGATAGGCATTACTTGCTCCTTCGAAGCGATGCAATTGCGCCAGGGCATTCCCGGTGTTGTAGTAGGCGCGGGCCTTTTGCGCGTCGTCGCCGGCGAACACGGACGCACGTTTGAAGGCGTCGAGGGCGGTCTGCCAATCTTGACGATGATAGGCCGCGGCGCCCAGACCCAACCGCCCGCTGTAACTGTCCACGTCGCTGTAAAGTTTTTGTGCCCGACTATAGTCGCCTTGCTGCAAGGCTTCATAGGCACGCTGCTCGGTCCACGGCGCCGCTTCGCCCGGTGGCGGCCACAACAATAGCGAAGGCAGCAGCAGGGGCAGTATCAAGAAGGCCGGGCCTTTATGTCCCCAGGAGGGGATTGAGTGCTCGCGGTGCCGCGAGCCGTTCCACAGGAACAGAATCAGACTCATCGCCAGCAGCCAGGGATAGAGGGCGATGCCTCCCGGCCGCGGCTGCGAAGCGGCATGGGACGCGGCGCGGGTGCGGCTGCGCAATTGCGCGAGGACCGCGCGCCAATCCCGGCCATCATCGCCGAGATCGAAGTAGGCGCCGTGAGCGGTCTGGGCCAAAGTCTGCAACTCCCTGCGATCAAGATGGGAGATCACGACTTGTCCCCGGTAGCGCATGAAATGGCCGTCGGCGTCCGGCACCGGGGCGCCGCCTGCCGTGCCGACGCCGATCACGAACAAGGGAATATGGTCGGCGCCCAAACGCCGCGCCGCCGCTACGGTGTCGGGATCGTGATATTCGCCGTCGCTGAGCAGCACGATAGCGCGGCTGTGATCGACGCTGACGCCGAGCAGACGTTGCGCCACTTCCAGGGCCCGCGCCAGATTGGAGCCGGGCAGCTCGGTGAGGGTGGGATCGAGCAGATCCACAAAATGCAGAAAGGCATCGTGATCGGTGGTTAGCGGCAGCAGGGTGTAGGCATTGGCGGAGAAGGCCACCAGTGCCAAGCGATCGCCGCCGAGCACGGCGGTGAAATCATGCAACTCCCGTTTGGTCCGTTCCAGGCGCGTGGGACTGATGTCGGCGGCGGACATGGACGGCGAGATATCCACGACCACGGCGATATCGGCGCCGCGCTGCTCGCCAGGCGCGGTGTTCCGGGGTTGCCAGTAGGGACCGGCGGCGGCCAGGGCCGCCAAGGTCCAGGCGAGGACTAAACTGACGGATTGCACGGGACGTTGTGCTACACCGATCAACAAGCGTTGCAACAGCGGCGGATCGGCGAAGCCTTGCAATTTACTCCGGCGCCCGTTCTGTCTGCGCCATGCCAGGGTCAGCCACGGCAACACAATCAGCAGCAGCCATAGCGGTTCGCGCCAATGCAGCGCAGACAGCCAGGCGCTCACGGCAGCACCTCGGTCATCCCGCGGCGCTGGGCAAGGAACAACAGGGCCAGCCCCGACACCAGAGGCAACCAATACCAGTCCGCATGTTCGCCGATCTTGTCGAGATGGATGTCCACGGTCTCCAGCTTCTCGATATCGGCGAGTATCGGACCCAGGTCTTCGTTGCGCTGCACGCGGTAATAACGGCCGCCGGTCTCGGTGGCGATTTGCCGCAACAAAGTTTCATCTAAAGGCAGTTCGGAAGAAATGATCTGGCCGCTCTCGCCGCCGGGATAGGCGACGATGCCGGAGCGGCCGATGCCTACCGTGTAGATCCGCACCTTATATTGCTTCGCCAGTTCCAGGGCATCGGCGGGGGAGAACCGGCCGGCGGTGTTGGCGCCGTCGGTGAATAAAAACAGCACCCGCGACTGCGGCGGCCGGTCGCGCAGGCGTTTCACCGCCAGCGCCATCGCATCGCCCAGCGCGGTCTTCTCGCCGGCGATACCGTTGTGAATGTCGTGCAGCACGCTGCGCAGCAGGGTGAGGTCGCTCGTCATCGGTGTCAGGGTGTAGGCGTCGTCGCCGAAAACGATCAGGCCGGCGCGGTCGCCTTTACGCTGGGCGAGCAGCTTATCCACGGTGTCCTTCACCAGCGCCAGGCGGCTGGTGCGTTGACCGTCGATGATGAAATCCTCGGCGCGCATGGAACCGGAGACATCGATGGCGAACATCAGATCGCGGCCGGGATAGTCGTCGGGATGAATCGTGATCCACTGCGGGCGCGCGAGAGACAGGATGAGCAACATGCAGCCCGCCAGCCACAGCCACGGTAAATGCCGCGCGCGCGCCGGCAATTCCGCCGCCAGTTGCGCCAGCAATGCCGCGTGGGGATGGAACAGCGCGGCCAGCTCGCGCGGCGGGCGGCGCCGCCACCAACGCCAGATCAGGAGCGGCAGCGGCAGGGCCAGTAACCAAGCGAAGGCGGCGAACGCGAACATGGTTTCAGCGCGTCTCGCGCCGCGCGGCGGCGAGCCAGCGCTCGGCGCGGTCGAAGCAATGCGGCGGTAAAGTCAAAGGCGCTTGTTCGCGATAGCGCAGCGCCTGCAATTGGGTGAGGGTTTCGCGCCATAGCGCTTCATCGTCTACTGCGCTCGGCCGCGTCCGTGGGGTGAGTTGCGGCAGGCTGAGCCCTAAACGCAAAACGGCGGCGAGACGATAGGCCGCTTCCCGATCGGTAAGCGTGCGGGCCTGCCACGCGGCGCGCAAAGCGGCGAGCCGTTGCTGCGCCTCGCGTGCGGGCAAGGCCGGTTTGCGCGGGCGGCGGTTTTTCACAAACCAAACGAGGACGAGCGCGGCAACGATGACGGCGATGCCGATGACCGGCAACAACCAGCTTGCGCCGCCGGGCGCCGGCGGCGGCAGGATGTCGGCGAGTTGCGATAAGGCGACGCCTTCCTTCATGGGAAACCCGCGAATAATTCGGCATGCCGGACATAACGTAGCGGAGACCCGGAATCCAGCGCCTTTAGGCCAGCGGCTCGCTGGATTCCGGCATGCGCCGGAATGACATTATAATTATCAATCAGACTGTCCATCGCAATTGATCCAACCGGCTCATCACATCGTCGTGGGTATGGATGCTTACCACGTTGATCCCGGCGCTCAGCAGGCTGCGCTGTAGCGCCGCGCTACGCTCCTCCATCACCGCGGCATAGCGCTCGCGCAGCCGAGGATCATCGGTATCCACTACATAGAGTTTACCGTCAGCCGCACGAAAACGCGTGCGACCGATGGGCGTAAGCTGTTCCTCGGCGGTATCGACGATATGGATGGCGGTGACCTCGCAGCGCTCGGCGAGATGGCGCAATACCAATAGCTGCCGTTCATCGAAATGCTGAAAGTCGCTGATCAGATAAATACTGCTGCCCCGTTCCACGCCGCGATCCAGCCGTTCCAATGATGCGAGTTCATAGTGCGGCGACGGCGTCGCCGCCAGCGGCGCGATGACCGCGCGCAACAGATGTAAGGCCCCGTCCAAGGTGCGGGTCGCCGGAAAATCCTGTTCACCGTCGCCGTTCAGCACCAGGCCCGCCACCCGCTCCTGGCGCGCCACGGCGGAGAAGGTTAGCAACGCCGCTACGCGCGCCGCGGTAGCCGCCTTGATCTCGCGGCGGGTGCCGAAGGCCATGGTGGGGCCGCGGTCGATGACCAGATACACCAGCCGCTGCCGCTCCTCGCGGAATACCTTGGTGATGGCCCGCCCGCTGCGCGCCGTGGCGCGCCATTCCATGTGGCGTACGTCGTCGCCCGCCTGATAGGCGCGCAAATCCTCCAACTCCATGCCCCGCCCGCGAAACAGCGATACCACTGGCCCGGCATAACGGCTCGCCACCGGCCGCCGCCGCTGCGCCTGAAACTGCAAGGTCTGGCGTTGCAGGGTTTCCAGTTCGGCTATGGTGAGGAGGGGGGTATTTATTGTCATAAACTATCAGCTGTCAGTGTTCAGCTATCAGAATAGGAAGATGTAGCCTGGGTTGAGCGACAGCGAAGCCCGGGTGTTATTTCTCCATCTGTGATTAGACTGGTAGAATTAGCGCTCACCGCGAACACACATGGATTGTGAGCCTCGTTCACATCCAGTCAGACATCTAACAGATCAGATCGCATCTGTCTCTGCCCCACCCCGTGAAACTGTTGAACAATATACGGTCCCGATACTATCTTTTCGGCATTGTCCTTTCCCGCATTCGGCATAGGACAATACAGGTTGAATTAAGCTGGCGTAGGGTGCGCTATGCGCACGATTTAATCGGATCGTCGATTCGATTTTTGTCCCCATCGTGTCTCCATTATCGCCGGTCTTGCTTGAAATCAAAACGGTGCGCATAGCGCACCCTACATGTATTTAGGGAATCGGCACCCGTTCCAAAATCCGCGCAATCGCCTGCGTCGGCCGCACGCCTTCCGCCCGCGCCGTAAAGCTCATGCCGATGCGATGATTGAGAACGTCGGCGGCGACGTCGAGGATGTCCGCCGGTTCGACGAAGTCGCGGTCGGCGAGGTAGGCGCGGGCGCGGGCGCAGCGCGCTATTGCCAATGTGGCGCGCGGCGAGGCGCCGCGGGCCAGCCACGCGGCGAGTTCGTCGTCCCAGCGTTTGGGGTCGCGGGTGGCGCCCGCCAGGGTGACGATGTAGCGCTCCAGCATGGGGTCTATATAGATGTGGTTCACGGCGTGGCGCGCCGCCAGGATGTCATTGGCTTTGAGCGCTGCTTGAGTCGGTACAGCGCTATCGCCGCGCAGGCGTGCGGTGTCGCGCTTGAGTATCTCCAGTTCTTCATCGGCGTTGGGATAATCCAGTTCCACTTTCATGATGAAGCGGTCGAGTTGCGCCTCGGGCAGCGGATAGGTGCCGTCCTGCTCGATGGGGTTCTGGGTGGCCATCACCAGAAAGATGTCCGACAGCTTGCGGGTGGTGCCGGCCACGGTGACCTGGTGTTCCTGCATGGCTTCCAGCAGGGCGCTCTGCACCTTGGGCGGGGCGCGGTTGATCTCGTCGGCGAGGATGATCTCGTGGAAGATCGGGCCCGCGATGAAACGGAAACGGCCGTCCGCCGGGACGAAGATGTCGGTGCCGGTGATGTCGCCGGGGATCATGTCCGGGGTGAACTGGATGCGCTGAAAGCGCAGCGCCATGCCCTCGGCCAGGGTGCGCACCGCGGTGGTCTTGGCCAGGCCGGGTACGCCCTCCACCAGTAAATGGCCCTCGACGAGGACGGCGATCAGCAGTCTATCCACCAACCGCTGTTGGCCGACGATGGTGCGCTGCAGATGATCCTTGAGGGCGGCGAGGGGGCGGCGGTGATCGGTGTCGGGCATCGTAAGCATTGCTGGCGATTGGAAATAGTGGCGGTTATCATAGCGCATTCTTTGGCGGGATAGCCGATGTCGCGGATGGGGAATCGGCTTCGTGTTGTTAGTGTTTCAAACATTGATGAATGTAGTTCGTTTGATTTCGGTTGCCCTCAGCCCTCCCGGCTGCGCCTCCTCGCCGCGCTCTCCCCGGAGGGAGGAGTCTAAGTACTGATCCATCGTTGTCGTGGCAGATGATGATTAACGCGCGGAAAGAATCATGAGTAAGCGTTCTGAAGCTGTCGCTGTGTTGCTCCCCGTGGGGCTGGTGATCGTCTTTGCGGTGATCTTGGCCCTGGCCTTCGAGCAGCGCGGCGCCAAATCCGTTCCCCGCGGCCCGCAGACGGTTACCAATTCCGTGGGGATCGAGTTGGTGCCCATCCCCGGCGGCAGTTTTATCATGGGGAGCGATTCAGTAGCGGGGCAGGGCAGCGAGGCACCGTCCCATCCCGTGCAGGTGGCGCCGTTTTATCTCGGCAAGTACGAAGTCACCCAGGCCCAGTGGCAGGCGGTGATGGGTTACAACCCCAGTTCCTATAAGCATCCGCAACGGCCGGTGGATCAGGTGACCTGGCTGGAGGTGCAGTCGTTCATCGAGCGCCTCAATCGTCTGGAGGGAACCTCGTTGTATCGCTTGCCCTCCGAGGCGGAGTGGGAGTACGCCGCCCGCGCCGGGACGAAAGGCAAGTGGTCCTTCGGCGACGACCCTACGCAGCTCAGCCGCTTTGCCTGGTTCGGCCAGCATGGCGACATCGGCACGCAACTGGTGGGCGGACGGGCGCCCAATCCCTGGGGTCTCTACGATATGTACGGCAATGTGTGGGAATGGGTGCAGGATTGCTGGCACGACAATTACAACGGCGCGCCCCGGGAGGCAACGATCTGGAGCGGCGGGGATTGCAGTCTGCGCATGTTGCGCGGCGGCGGTTGGAACAGTCCGGCCGAGTATACCCGCTCGGCGGTGCGCGGCAGTTATTCCCCGCAGATGAACGATCCGGCCGATGGCTTTCGCCTCGCCAGAAGCAGGTAACAAATTGAACCATAGTGGTATATTGCATTGTGCCGCGGTGCCCCGCTACGGGATAGGACAGGTCCGGGCTGACTTGCTATACTCCCCCGTCATTTTGCCCTAGGAAGGCCGATGCTGGAGGTCGTCGATCTGGTCTGTGTACGCGGTGAGCGCCGTTTGTTTCAGGACTTGAGTTTCACACTGACGGCGGGCGAACTGCTCTATGTGCACGGGCCCAACGGCAGCGGTAAGACCACCTTGCTCAGGACCCTCTGCGGTCTGGGCCTGCCCGAGGCGGGCGAGATCCGCTGGCGGGGACAGAGTATCCGCCGTTTGGGCGAGGAGTTTTATAAGGAGATGGCCTATGTGGGACATCTCAACGGCGTGAAGGAAGAATTGTCCGCCTTCGAAAATCTGCGGGTGGTCGGCCAGTTGGCCGGGGTGGCCGCCAGCGATGCTCGGGCCGAGGCGGCCTTGCAACGCATGGAGCTGAGGGCGTGCGGAGAACTGTCCGGCAAGGTCTTATCCCAAGGACAGAAACGGCGGGTGGCTTTGGCGCGTCTTTTGTTGGCGCCCAGGGCCTTATGGATTATGGACGAACCGTTTAATGCCCTGGATGTGAAGGCCGTGGGGATGATTCAGGCAATGCTCAGCGAGCAACTTGATAATGGAGGTATGGTGGTTCTCACCACGCACCAGGAGGTGGAAATCATCAGTCATCGCGCGCAGCATATTCATCTCGGCATGTGAGCGCCTCCTCCATGTGGTCGGCCATAGGGTGGGTGGTAAGGCGTGATTTGACGCTAGCGATGCGGCGGCGCGCCGATGTGCTGACCACCTTGTTCTTTTTCGTGATCGTGGTGAGCCTCTTTCCGTTGGGTGTCGGATCGGAGATGAACACCTTGCGCCTCATGGGGCCGGGGGTGGTATGGGTGGCGGCGCTGTTGGCCTCGATGTTGTCCCTGGGGCGCCTGTTTTCCGCTGATTACATCGACGGCACACTGGAGCAGATGATGCTGACGCCGCAGCCCCTGGCGGTCTTGGTGTTGGGTAAAATAGCGGCCCACTGGTTGGCGAGCGGTTTGCCGCTGGTATTGATGGCGCCGCTGTTGGGTGTGCAGTATGGGCTCCCGGCCCACGCCCTGGAGATACTGGTGGTGACCTTATTATTAGGCACGCCGGTGTTGAGTCTGATCGGGGCGGTGGGGGCGGCGCTGACCCTGGGCCTGCGCGGCGGCGGGGTGTTGGTGTCCCTGTTGGTGTTACCGCTGTACATCCCGGTGCTGATCTTCGGCGCAGGAGCGGTGGAGGCCAGCGTCAGCGGGATAGGCGCCCAGGCCCATTTGTCGCTGCTCGGGGCGTTCCTGGCGCCGGCCCTGGTATTCGCGCCGTGGGCGACGGGGTGGGCGTTGAAAATTTCGGTGGAATGAATAGGCATTACTGCGTGGCGCAACCTACTTTTAATTGGTTTAAGTATTCATCTCCGGCGAGCTTCTATCCCCTGGCCGGGAAGCTGATCCCGTATTTCGCGGCGCTGGCGCTGGTACTGACCGCCATTGGCCTCTATCTGGGATTTTTCGTGGCGCCCACGGATTACAAACAGGGGGAAGGCTATCGCATCATGTTCGTCCATGTCCCTGCGGCGTGGATGTCCATGTTCATTTATGTGGTGATGGCTGTTTATGCGGGGCTGGGTCTGGTGTTTAATACCCGGCTGTCTTCGCTGATGGCCTCGGCCTTGGCGCCGACGGGGGCCTTGTTCACCTTTCTGGCCTTGTGGACCGGGTCTTTGTGGGGTAAACCCATGTGGGGCACCTGGTGGGTGTGGGATGCGCGTTTGACCTCGGAGTTGATCCTGTTGTTTTTGTACATTGGGTTCATGTCCTTGAAGGCGGCCATCGACGATCCACGCCGCGCCGCCCGCGCCAGCGGTCTGCTGGCCATCATCGGCGTGGTGAACGTGCCCATCATTTATTATTCCGTGCAGTGGTGGAATACCCTGCATCAAGGGGCCTCCATCACCATCAGCAGCGGGACGTCCATGGAGGCCACCATGCTGGAGTCGCTGCTGGTGATGATCTTCGCATTTTGGATGTACACCATCGCGGTAGTTTTGACGCGGGTGCGCTGCGAGATACTGGAAGCGGAGCGCGATACCGATTGGGTGGCCGCGGAATTAGGGAAATCATGATGCACTGGGGCAGCGCCAGCGAGTTTTTCGCCATGGGGGGTTATGCCGTTTATGTGTGGGGTTCATACGGTGTGACGGCCTTGTTTTTGGTATTGGAAGTCATATTGGTGATGTTACGGAAACGAACTATTACCCAGCGCCTGAGTCGTAGAATTCGGATGCGTATTGAGGTGAATAATGAAGCCCAGACATAAACGGCTCGCCTTTATCCTGGTAGGATTGGCGGGCGTTGCCGTGGCCGCCACCCTGGTATTGAATGCATTTCGCAGCAATATCGTGTTTGCCTATAGCCCCTCCGAGATCGCCGCCGGCAAGGTGCCGCTGGATCGCAGTTTCCGTTTGGGGGGGCTGGTGGAAAAAGGCAGCCTGCAGCGCGAGAACGACGGCCTCACCGTCCATTTTGTGGTCACCGATCTTGCCCAGACCGTGAAGGTGACCTATAAAGGCATCCTTCCCGACTTGTTCAAAGAAGGCACCAGCGCCGTGAGCCTGGGAAAGATGGGTCCCGACGGCGTCTTTCAAGCCGAGGAAGTTCTGGCCAAGCACGATGAAAAATATATGCCGCCCGAGGTGGCCAAGGCCTTGACAGAGGCGAAGAAGGCCAAAGCCAAGGATATACCTATAACTATGAATGAAGGAGGCGGCAGCAAATGATTCCAGAGATCGGACACTTTGCACTCATTGTGGCCTTATGCGTGGCCCTGGTACAGGGGACCTTGCCTCTCATCGGCGCCGCCCGCGGCATGCCGCGCTGGATGGCGCTGGCGCGGCCCGCGGCGCAAGGCCAGTTCGTGTTCGTGGCCATCTCCTATGCTTGCTTGACCTATGCCTTTATCCATCACGATTTCTCCGTGCTGTACGTGGCGGAGCATTCCAATTCAGCATTGCCCTTGATGTATCGCATCGCCGGCGTGTGGGGTGGCCATGAGGGTTCGCTGCTGCTGTGGATCTTGATGTTGACCGTGTGGATGTTGTTGGTCACGGTATTCAGCCGTCATTTGCCGGACGAGATGGCGGCGCGGGTACTGGGGGTGATGGGGCTGGTGGCGGTGGGCTTTTTGACGTTCATCCTGTTCACTTCCGATCCCTTTACGCGTCTGCTACCGGCGGCGCCGGACGGGCAGGATCTCAATCCCCTGTTGCAAGACCCCGGGCTCGCCATCCATCCGCCCATGCTGTACATGGGCTATGTTGGATTTTCCGTGGCCTTCGCCTTCGCCATCGCCGCCTTGTTGGGCGGCAAGTTGGATGCCACCTGGGCGCGCTGGTCGCGTCCCTGGACCACCATCGCCTGGGTGTTCCTGACCTGCGGCATCGCTTTGGGCAGCTGGTGGTCTTATTACGTGCTGGGTTGGGGAGGCTGGTGGTTTTGGGATCCGGTGGAAAACGCCTCGTTCATGCCGTGGCTGGTGGGCACCGCGCTGATTCATTCTCTGGCGGTGACGGAAAAACGCGGCAGCTTTAAGAGCTGGACCGTGTTGCTTGCCATCATGGCCTTTTCGTTGAGTTTGCTGGGGACCTTTCTGGTGCGTTCCGGTGTACTGACTTCGGTGCATTCCTTTGCCAGTGATCCCAAGCGCGGTTTGTTCATTCTCATCTTCCTGGTGATCGTGGTGGGTAGCTCGTTGATGCTCTATGCCTGGCGCGCGCCCAAGGTGGGTTTGGGCGGCACCTTTGCCATGGTATCGCGGGAGTCCCTGCTCTTGGCCAACAATGTCTTGTTCACCGCGGCCGCCGGGACCGTGTTGCTGGGCACCCTGGCGCCGCTGTTCGTCGACGGCCTGGTAGCGGTGGGGGTATTGGGGCAGGCCAATAAGATTTCCGTGGGGGCGCCGTATTTCAATCTGGTGTTCGTGCCTATCATGGCCTTCGCGGTGTTTCTCATGGCCATCGGGCCTATAGCGAAATGGAAAAAGGCCAGCGTGCCGGAATTGTCCGCGCGTCTGCGCTGGGCCGCCGTCACCTCCATCATCATTGCGGTGATCATGCCTTTCGTCCTGGGGCATTGGTCGTGGCTGGTGAGTCTCGGCATCTTGATGGCGTTCTGGATCATTTTCTCCGTGGTGCATGGGGTATGGGAGCGCTTGAAGCGCACTCACAGCGATCGCGGTTGGCAGGGACGCATTGATAACTTGCCCAAGAGTTTTCTCGGTATGCAGTTGGCACACCTGGGCGTGGCGGTGTTCATTCTCGGCGTCACGGTGATCGGCGGCTATGAAGTCGGCAAAGACGTGCGCATGGAGATCGGCGATACCGTGGAGGTAGGCGGCTATACCTTCCGTTTCGACGGCGTAACCAATGCCCTGGGTCCCAACTATGAAGCGTCCCGCGGCATTATTACCGTGCTCAAGGGCGGCAAGGTCATCGAAGAACTCAATCCGGAGAAGCGCGTCTATCGCGTGCAGCGCCAGCCCATGACCATCGCCGCCATCGACAGCGGTTTGTTCCGCCATCTGTTCGTGGCGCTGGGCGAGCCGGTGGGTAACGGGGCGTGGAGCGTGCGGGTTCATTACAAGCCCCTGGTCGAGTGGATCTGGCTGGGTTGCGTGATGATGGCGCTGGGCGGTGTCCTGGCCATCAGCGACCGCCGTTACCGGGCACTGGCGCGTAAACAGCGGGAGCTGTTACGGGGTGGGACGGAGCCCCCATCCGATCCGATCAAACCTACGCCTGCGCCGGTGTTGACCCGCGCGGAGGTGAAGTCCTAATGATCCGATTTTTGGCGCCTCTCACGATATTTATCGTGCTGGTGGGATTTTTTTGGAAGGGTCTGCAACTTCATCCCAGCGACGTGCCGTCGCCCCTCATCGATAAGCCGGCGCCGCAATTCTCTTTAAAGCAATTGCAGGATCCCCAGCATAATTTTGCGTCGCAAGATATGCTCGGCAAAGTGTGGCTTCTCAACGTCTGGGCCACGTGGTGCGAATCCTGTCGCGAGGAGCATCCGGTCCTCGTCGACTTTTCGCGTCAAAATGTGGTGCCGGTGATCGGGCTTAATTACGAGGAATTGCGCGGCGATGCCAGTATCGACAAAATGCAGATCGACAAACTGTCGCCGGACCAGGAGCTCAAGTTCGCGCGTGATCGTGCCCAAAATTGGTTGAACGAGCGTGGCAATCCTTATCAGGTGATCGCATTGGATCTCGATGGCAGCGTCGGCATCGATTACGGCGTGTACGGGGTCCCCGAGACTTATGTCATCGATCAGAAAGGCATCATCCGCTATAAGTATATCGGTCCGATCAGCCCCGATGCCTTGCAGAATGATTTAATGCCTATCATCAGGAAGCTGAAAGGATGAAGCCGCTCATCGCCGTGTTGTTGATCTTGTTGGCGTGGTGCCATGCCGCCATCGCCAAGGAGGCCACGCCGGTCATGGGCGACGAGGCCTTGCAGGAGCGGGTCATGAAACTGGGCGGGGAATTGCGCTGTCTGGTCTGCCAAGGCGAATCCCTGGCGGAGTCCCGTTCGGATTTCGCGGCGGACATGTTGCGCAAGATCCGGGAACTCATGCAGCAAGGCAAGAGCGACCAGGAGATCAAGGATTACCTGGTGCAGCGCTACGGCGACTTCATTCTCTATCGTCCGCCCTTTTCCGGCGTGACGGTCTTGGTATGGCTCACCCCGTTGATCTTGTTGGTGGCGGGCTCCAGCCTGTTGATCGTCAATCTGCGGCGGCGGCGCGCGCGGGTGATAACGGCGCCCTTGTCGGCCGAAGAGGAAGCGCGGGTTAAGAATTTGTTGAGTGAGGATGACAACAAGGCATTGGCGGCCTCGGATGGGGATAGGCCATGATCATTTTTTCCGTGGTCGCGGCATTATTGATCGCGGCGGCATTGTTATTTATTGTCCCTCCCCTGTGGCGCCGCCACGATCAACAAGGCGTACAGCGCGACCGTTCCAATCTGGAAATCTACAAGGATCAGATGCAGGAATTGGAGGCGGATCTGCGTAACGGCATTCTCAGCCAGGAGCAGTTCGAGCAGGGTCACATGGAGTTAGAGCGCCGTCTATTGGAAGACGTGGCTCCCGACGCCAATCCAACGACGAGCGACGACCGCGGCCGCGGCGCCGCCATCACGGTCGTGTTATTGGTGCCCTTGCTGGCGGTGTTTATTTATTTGATCAGAGGCAATCCCGCCGCGCTCTCTCCGGAAAAGATCACCGTGGCGCAGCAGGCCGGCAGCGGTCCCGCCCATGCGGTGACCATGGGGCAGATCGAATCCATGGTGCAGGGTTTGGCGGCGCGCCTGGAGGCGAATCCTCAGGATGCCAAAGGGTGGCGCGTGCTGGGCCGCTCGTACGTGGCCCTGGGCCGCTATCAGGAAGCCGTTGGGGCCTTGGAGCATGCCGTGTCCATGATCCCGGACGATCCGGACCTGCTCGCCGATTATGCCGATGCCCTGGCCATGACCAACGGCCAAACGCTGAACGGTAAGCCCATGGAGATGGTCAAGCGCGCCCTGCAATTGGACCCCAATCATGAGAAGAGTCTGTGGCTGGCGGGGACCCAGGCCTACAATCAGGGCGATTACCCAGCCGCGGCGGCTTATTGGGAACGTTTGGCGAAGCAGATGCCACCGGGTTCCAAAGAATCCCAGCAGGTGATGAACATCATCGCCGAGGCGCGCGACCTCGCCGCCGGCAAGGCGCCGGCTCCCGTGGCCCAGACAGCGGCAGCGGTCCCCGCCGCGCAGGTGACGGGAACCGTAAGTCTGAGTCCGGCGTTGGCGGCCAGGACGGCGCCCACCGATACGCTTTATGTATTTGCCAAGGCGCCCCAAGGTCCGCCCATGCCCCTCGCTACCTTTCGTGCCCAGGTCAAGGATCTGCCCATGAAATTCAATCTGGATGACTCCATGGCGCCGACGCCCATGGCGCGACTCTCGGATTTTCCCAGTGTGATTGTCGGGGCGCGCATCTCCAAGTCGGGCAATCCCATGCCGCAAAGCGGCGATCTGCAGGGAATGACGGAGCTGGTGCGGTTGGGCAGTTCGGGCGTGGAGGTCAAGATCAACTCCGTGGTGCCTTGAATCGGTTATTAGCGGTAAGCGCTCGAAACCGATTGCTCCTTAAGGAGGGATGATGGCGCGATTCCATTGGCCATGGCGCAGTGTCGGCTGGGCGATAGCCCTGGCATGCGCGCTGGCGGGATGCGGCGGGTCGAAACCGCCCGATCGTTTAGTGGACGGACAGCGTTTTCCGCCGCTGAGCTTGACGGGGATCGACGGCAATAAAGTTTCGGTTGCCTCCTTTCAAGGTAAGTTTGTGGTATTGAACGTGTGGGCGACCTGGTGTCCGCCTTGCCGCAAAGAGCTGCCGAGCCTGCAACGCTTGAGCCGGACCTTGGATGAGAAGCGCTTTGCGGTGATCGGCCTATCCTTGGATCAGGATGACGTGCTGATCAGGGAGTACCTCATCGATAAGAAAGTGACGTATCCCAATTTCATGGACCGCGATATGCATATCGCCAACGGCGTATTGGGGATGGGCGTCTATCCGGACACCTTTTTTATCGGGCCTGACGGCATCTTTGTCGGCAGAGTGGTGGGCGCGACGCAGTGGGACGATCCGCGCGTGGTGCGCGCCTTGGAGGCCGCTTTTCAGGGTGATGCGGCGGATCTCAAGGCCTTGCCGCATGCCTCGTGACGATGCGTTGCTTCCCTCGCCTGAGAGCGCTTGCTAACATGCATTTTCTCCGGATTGAACCGAAACGAGGATACGATGATGAATAAATTTTTCCCTGCGGCATCGCGGCGGCATGACGTGTCCCGCGTGCTGGTTTTTGCGCTGAGCACGGTGTTAATGGGATTCACGGGCCTTGTCCAGGCGGCGGATTCCCTCAAGGGCGCCAAGATCTACAATGAGCGCTGCGCGGATTGTCATGGCAGCGGCGGCAAGCCTACCATGCCGGGTGTCCCCGATTTCTCCCGCAATCAACGTTTGATGCAGAACGATCTGGTGTTGGTTAAGACCATCAGCGTCGGCAAGGGTATGATGCCCGCCTTTCAAGGCGTGCTGACGGAGCAAGACATCTTCAATGTCATTGCTTACCTAAGAACATTGCAGTGAACGGCAGCCTGCGCGTCGGCGTACTGATTGCCGCGATTATATTTACCGCGGCCGTCCGCGCCGCGCCGTCCTCCTATCGCGTGCTGGAATCCTTCGGCGTGGGCAATGATGTCTATGTCCGTTCCTTGGCGGTGGATAAGGCCAAAAACAGTATATGGGTAGGCACTTCCGTCGGCGTGCACGAGGTAGACCTCGCCACCCGTGACCCGCTGCATACCTTTACCCGCAAAGAAGGATTGGCCAACGAATACGTCTTTTCCATCTTCGTCGATAGCCAGGGATACAAATGGTTCGGCACCAACGGCGGTGGCGCTTCCCGTTACAAGGACGGCCAGTGGAAAACCTATTTTCCCATGCACGGTCTGGCGGATTATTGGGTCTATAATTTTGCCGAGCAGGAGCCGGGCGTAATCTGGATCGGCACCTGGAACGGGACGAACCGTTTCGATACGGCGACCGGCCAGTTCAAGACCTATGTGGACGAGCTGGTGAATGAGTGGGTCTACGGCGTGACGGTGGATTCTGAAAAGCGTGTGTGGTTCGGTACCGAGGGCGGCGTCAGCATGTTCGACGGCCGGCATTGGCGGTCCTGGAATCATAAGGACGGAATGGGGGCGCCCAACGAGGATGGCTTGCCTATCAGTGCCAATACCGGTCTCGGTACCCGTTCCCGTCACGACCTGAGCGTGCTTGTAGATGGTGAACCCACATATAATCCCAACTATGTGTTTTGTATCGAGGCCGCGCCCGACGACACCATCTGGGTGGGGACTTGGGGCGGAGGAGTAAGCCGCTTCGACGGTAAAAAATGGACTAATTACACCACGCCACGACGGTTTGGCGGGTAATATCGTATTCAGCATGGCGCGGGATCAGGACGGCGCCTGGTGGTTCGGCACCAACAAGGGGCTGTCGCGTTTCGACGGAAAAAATTGGTTTAGCTTGAGCCGTACCGACGGACTGTTTGGGGACAGCGTCTATGCGGTGGCGGTAGCGCCCAACGGCAACGTGTGGGCGGGGACCAAGCGCGGCGTGGTGCGTATCGGTCGTTGATGTCGCGCTGGTGAATAAGCGGCGCAAGAGGTGACGAGAAGTGAAGCTTGACACACGGGGATTGGCGGTTCTCTTGATAGGAGTGGGTATATTGCTGGTGGGGGCCTATCAGTTTGGCAGCCACCGTTCGACGCCGACCGCCGCCGCCAACGCCGCGACTTCCGCCGCGCCGGGCGCGCTTAAGCCGGGGGCGGTGATGCCTCCCAATCATCCGCAATTACCCGTGACTGTTTCGTCTACCGCCTTCGGCACAAACAGCACGTTCACCCAATTCGACCTCGGCAATCGCAACGTCAAGAGCATTTTCGCGGACGGCAAGCTGGTGTGGTTCGGTACCTCGGGAGGTGTCATTCGCTACGATGTGGCCGCCGACAAGTACAAGGCTTTCGATAATCATGTCCCGGGAATTCTTTCCAACGGTGTGTTTCACGTGAGCAAATTAGGCAAGCGTATCTTGATAGGGACCTACGGTGGCGGCCTATCGGTATACGATCCCGATACGGACAAGTGGCACAATATCAACATCCCCGACGGCTTGGCGGATCAATTCGTCTACGATGTGCTGCAGACAAAGAATGGCGATGTGTGGATCGCGACTTGGTCCGGCGTCAACCGGATTAAGGGCGGCGATCTGGATGACCCCACCAAATGGGAATCCTTTACGGTGGAAAATACCAACGGCGGTCTGCCCAACCCTTGGGTGTACGGTTTGGACGAAGGTAAGGACGGAGCCATGTGGTTCGCCACCGAATACGGCTTGGCGCGCTACAAGGACGGGAAGTGGCAACATTGGCAGCATGCCGAAGGCCTGGGCGCCGACTTTGGCGAGGTGAAGGACGCCATCGAGTTCACCAGCGATCCCGGCTTGGCCTCCAGCCATCACGCCCAGCAAAAGACGGAGCAAGGACTGCAAGGCATCAATGTGGCCTACAACCCCAATTATATTATTTCCCTAGTGGTGGGGAACGACGGAGTAGTGTGGTGCGGGACCTGGGGCGGCGGCCTGGCGCGTTTCGATGGCCACGCTTGGCGCAATTTCACCACTAAAGACGGCCTGCCCGGCAATCACATCTTCATGCTCTACAAAGATGGCAAAGGGCATATTTGGGCGGGGACCAGCCACGGTCTCGCCCGGCTTAACGACGACGAAAAGAGCTTTTCAGTTATGACCACCGCGGACGGTCTGTTTGCCGACGATGTTTTCTCCATGGCCGATGCCGGAGACGGCAGCGTTTGGATAGGCAGTTTCGGCGGCGTAGCGCATATTGTTCCCAACTGAACCTCAGCTTTTTTCGAAAGCAAGGGAATCTATCGGGGCGGAGCGCCGTCCGTCGACGCGACGGGCAGCGGTTTAAAGACGTCGATCTTGCGAAAATATTGATCCACTATGTAGACGCGGCCGTCTTCTCCCACGGCGACCCCGGCGGGTAGGAAGAATTTTCCGGGTTTGCCGGCCCGGTCGCGGCTGCCGATGAACATCAGTACGTGTCCCTTATTGTCGAAGATTTGTACATTGCCGAATGCGGCATCCACGACGTAGATATTTCCCGCGGCATCGGTGGCAATGCCTTTGGGGCGGGCAAATTGTCCGGGGAAACGGCCTACTTCGCCGAAACTGAGCAGGAATTGACCGTTGGGATCGAAGGCCTCCACGCGGAAATTGCCGCCGTCGACCACATATAATGTCCCGTCCGGGCCGGTGGCGTCTTGCAGCGGCAGATTGAATTGCCCATTGCCGCTGCCGCGGCTGCCGATGGTCTGCAGGTGGGCGCCGCTCTTCGGGTCGAAGACCTGTACGCGGTGATCGTTATTGTCCAGTCCGCCCACATCGACGACATACAGCCGGGAACCATCGGGACTTATGGCCACGCCGACGGGACGGCGCAACAGGTCGTCGCTGCCCAAGGTGCGCAAATAGGCGCCTTCCAGGTTGAAGACGACTACGCGCCGCGCCGAGACATCGGCCACATAGACCTCGCCCTCCTTGGACACGGTGATGCCGATGGGTTTAAGTAATTTGCCCGGTTCATCCTCGCCGAATTGTCGAAAGTGCCCACCGGCTATGTCGAAAAGCAGCACCACATGCTGCGCCGTATCGGTGACATAGACTCGATTTTGATGAACCGCCACGCCATAGGGTTTCACCAGGCCTTGTACTTGCGGCGAGCGTCCGGTGGCCAGTACCTTTAAGCGCTGCAAAGCGCTGGCTTGTTCCACGTCCTCGTTGGTTTGCAGGGTGCGCTCATAGATGAAACGCGCCTCATCGGGCGGGGCGGGATAGACCGGGGCCGCTTCGAAGGTCTCTTTGGGCGGCGCGCTGGCACAGCCGGATAAACCCAGCAGGAAACAGCAAGCGGGAAATAATAAGAGAAAAGCCCCTCGCCACCCGATGAACGCAGCTGTGTTGCCCTTCATTTTTTGCTCGCCCCCGCTGATCGCTTTCTCATCCGACTCGCTACTTGTCGTTCGCCGCTTGCTACTTGATATGGCATGTCTCACACAAATGATCGGCGCTGGTGCGCAACAGGAGTTTCACATCGGGGTTATGGACATTATGGCAGGAGGCGCACTCCACTTTGCCTTCGTAGATTTTGACGCCGTTGTTAAAGCCGTAGGAAGAGTCCGGCGTACGGAAATCCTGGTCTTTATTGGTGAGTCCGGCGTAAGTCATGGAGAAGGGATGGTCGTTGGTGAGATCGGTGCCAATGTGCTTGATGGCGATGCTGTGCGCGACGCGGCCATTGTGGCACTTGCCGCAGCTCATGAGGTTATTGGCGCCGTTGAGGCGCAGATGCAGCGCGGCGTCTTTGCTGCTGGCCCATCCATCCGGTTTGAATACCGTCATATCCACGCCCATGGTGCCGTCGTGACAGGACAGGCACAGCAGACTGATGGGGCTAGGCGCGCGGACTTTGTTGTCCAGGGTGCGGCTATCGTACAGATCATAAGCGCCCTGCGCCGGCACAAAACGATTCCAGCCGGGATTGCCGCCCTGCGAAGCGCTGTCCGCTTCCTTGCGGTCCGGCGGCAAATGGCAGTAGACGCAGGGAGAACCGTAATCAGAGAAGGCCAGGCCGGACATGGCCACGACCCCGACACGTTTATTGAGGCCGGTGAAATCGTGTTTGGAGCCAAGAATAGTTCCTGCCAAGGAGTGATCGCCTACTGACAGGGTCGCCAAGGCCGTCACGACCAGTAGCCAGGCGCGACTCATTGTGTGCCGGCGCGCAGGCAGCGGTTTCGAGTCCGGTGTTGTGTGCGGTTCTTGGGGTGCCACAGCCTCGGAAACCTTCCAGTCGTATTGTCGCGGAACACGGTCCAATATCGGGGAAGGGTAGCGCAAATCGACATTTTCCGCCACAATCCTGTCCTTTCTGGTATAACGCTTGCCGCGCGCAAGTTTCCCATATTTTAATCCGGGGCCGTAGTGATTTTCGACAGGCAGATCCTTAGGTTTTTTCTGGCATGTTGCCTAGGCGGCGGTGTGTTGATATCGTCGGCGTCGTGGGCCGCTATGGACGGCGCCACCGTCTATTCTCAGCACTGCGTAGTGTGCCACGGCGAGAAAGGGAATGGCGACACCCGAGTGCGGCGGGGATTGAGTTCGCCCCCGCGGGATTTCACCACCGCTCAGGCTCATCGGGAGTTGAGCCGTGAGCGCATGATAAACTCCGTAACCCACGGCCGGCCCGGCACCGCCATGATGCCCTTTGACGAGCGTTTGTCCGAGGACAAAATCGCTGCGGTAGTGGATTACATCCGCACCAAATTCATGACGGGGGAGGGCAGCGCCGATCAACCCCCCAAAATGGTGCGCGGTGAACAGTTGTACGTGCGCAATTGCGCGGTATGCCACGGCGACCGGGGCAGCGGCGCGGTGTGGACCCAGTCCAGTCTTAACCCGCCGCCGCGCAATTTTACCGCGGCAATGCGCGACGAATTGACCCGGGAACGGATGATTACTTCCGTTACTTACGGTCGTCCCGGCACAGCCATGATGTCATTCCGCAAGCGGTTGTCGCCGGATGACATCGAAACGGTAGTGGATTATATCCGTGCCTCGTTTTTGGGTAAGGCGGCGGAGATACCGCCGGATCATGCCCAGATCGCCGCGGCGGACATGTCGCTGCCCTTCCCCAATGGGCTGCGCGGTGACGCGGAAAAGGGCAAAGATTTCTTTGATAACAATTGCCATGTCTGCCACGGCGATCGCGGTGACGGCAAGGGTCCGCGTTCCAAATTCATCAACCCGAAACCTCGAGATTTTCTGACCGCCGACTCGCGCAGCCGCTTGAATCGTCCTACCTTGTTCGTGGCGGTGCGTGACGGCTTGCGCGGGACGGTGATGTCGTCATGGGGCAAGGTATTAAGCGATCAGGAAATCGCCAACGTAGCAGAGTATGTCTTCGAGGCCTTCGTTCATCCCCAGACTGATCAGTCACCTTCCAACGCGGATAAAAAAAAACACCAGAGTCCGTAGCGATTGATGCCGCGGTACTTGCGCGCGGCCGCAAAATCTATAACAAACGCTGTTACTTTTGTCACGGCTACGGCGGCGACGCCAAGACTTTGGCTTCTACCTTTCTCTCGCCGAAGCCACGGGACTTCACCGCCGTCGCCGCCGCAAAACTCACCCGGGAAAAAATGATTGATGCCGTGGCCCATGGGCGCAAGGATACGGCGATGAAAGGATTCTCCACACTATTGAGCGACGCGGATATTGCCGCTGTGGTGGATTTCGTGCGCCAGACCTTCATGGCGGGCAAAGGAGGCGTCAATACGCAATATCACACCGCCGAGAACGGTTGGCCCGATCATGAACGCCGCTATGGCGCCGCCTTCCCGTTTGCCTTGGGGGAAATTCCCTTGGATACGCCGTGGGAATCATTGACCCCAGCACAACGCGAGGGCAAGCGCTTGTTCATGAGCGGGTGTATTACGTGCCACGACCGGGCACGGGTGCGGAATCCCGGGGCAATCTGGGACCCGCGCGCCGTATCCTATCCGCGCGGCGGTTTCCGCCCTGGTCAGACTGCAATCGACGCGGTGTCCGGCGCAACGCCTTATGCCCGGCATGACAAAGCCCCATCGATTTCCAATCTAACGACCCAAGAGGGGCAAGGTGAGATGCTCTTTCAGAAGAATTGCGCCTTTTGCCACGCCGCCGACGGCACCGCGGATAATTGGATTGGGCACTTTCTCCAGCCTCATCCCCGCAACCTGACCGATAGTAAGGCGATGGCGGGCATGACCCGTGCCCGATTGAAGGATGTGATCCGGGAGGGCGTGCCCGGTACGCCCATGTCGGCTTGGAAGTCGGTACTGAGCGATAAGGAGATCGACGCGGTCATCGCCTATATCAATCGCGCCTTTCATCCCTTGGAATAACATCGATCACCGAGCGTCGGTTATTCATGCGGCTAGCCGGCGGGTAGAACGGTGTTTCCCCCTTTGCCGCCCGCCCGCCATGATCCCCGCGACAGGCGCGGGGTACCGCGAATAAAAGCTGTATCCGCTCAGCGACAGTTTGCCCTTTGCGCTGATCCGGCTTATTTCTTATCATCCGAGATGAAGAGAGTTTCTGAGGTTAAGGCAATGGTTAAAGTAGGAATTGTGGGCGGCACCGGTTACACCGGCGTAGAGCTGTTGCGTTTGCTGGCGGTACATCCCCAGGTTGAATTACAAGTGATCACCTCGCGTTCCGAAGCAGGCGGCGCGGTGAGCGCGTTGTTTCCCAATCTGCGGGGCTTCGTGGATCTCCCCTTTTCTTCGCCGGATTCAGCGTCGCTGCGGCAGTGCGACCTGGTGTTTTTTGCCACGCCCAACGGAATCGCGATGTCCATGACCCGCGAATTACTGGACGCCGGGGTGCGAGTCATCGATCTTGCCGCCGACTTCAGGTTCAAGAACGCGGCGTTGTGGGAGCAATGGTACGGCATGCAGCATGCGTGTCCCGAGCTATTGGCCGAAGCGGTCTATGGGCTTCCCGAGATGAACAGGGAACAATTGCGCGATGCTCGCCTGGTGGCCAATCCCGGTTGTTATCCCACGGCGGTGACCTTGGGGTTCCTGCCGTTGCTCGAAGCTGTTGTAGTGGACGGCATGCACCTGATCGCCGACGCCAAATCCGGCGTGAGCGGCGCGGGGCGCAAGGCCGAGATCGGATATTTATTTTGCGAGGCGGGCGACAATATGAAGGCCTACGGCGTTGCCGGCCATCGCCACCTGCCGGAGATCCTGCAGAATCTGGCGCTGGCCGCCGGGAGCGCGCCGGGGCTGACCTTTATTCCCCATCTCACGCCGATGATCCGCGGCATCCACGCCACCCTCTATGCCCGTTTACAAAAGGAGGTGGACTTGCAGGGGTTGTTTCATAGTCGTTATAAGGACGAACCCTTCGTGGATATCTTACCGGCCGGATCCCTTCCCGAAACCCGCAGCGTGCGGGGCTGCAATACCTGCCGTATCGCGGTGCATCGCCCCGGCCAGGGAGATACAGTGGTGGTATTGTCAGTTATTGATAACTTGGTCAAAGGCGCGGCGGGGCAAGCCGTGCAAAATATGAATATTCTATTCGGCCTGGAGGAGACCGTGGGGTTGTATAACGTCCCATTGTTACCCTGATGCGGCTGCAATGGAGCGTCACTAAAGTAAGCGTTTCCTCGGTCGCCACATTGAAGGTGCTTTGACTGATTTATGTTGCGGCACGCTCGGCAGTTGGTTGTGAGGTCTCATCGCCCATGGCGGAAATGGGTGGTGGTGATGTTGCTAGTCTCGGTACCTTTTGGCGCCTGGGAACTATTCGATTTCGGGCGGTACCGGGCCGGATTCGACAGCCGGGAGGCGGCTAAGGAGAGCCGGGCCTTGCAGGCAGCCAACGACGACTTAAGCCAACGTTTGGCGACGAGAGAACGATCCGCGGAGATCGATAAACAGGCTTACGCGGACATTAATACATCGCTGGAGTCCATGCAGAACGAGATTTCGGAACTGAAGGAAGAGGTGGCGTTTTATCGGGGAATTGTCGCGCCGCAGGAGGCTGCGAAGGGTGTGCGAGTCCAGAATTTACAGCTCGCCGTTAACGGAAGTGAGCGCGGCTACAGTTACAATTTGGTTTTGGTACAAACGACTAAAGCTGCGACTGTAACGCGCGGCACGGTCAAATTGACGGTACAGGGATTATTGAATCAAGTACAAAAGGAATATTCCTTTGGAGAATTGTCCGGACAGGACGGCGAGGGAGATAAGTTTAGCTTCAAATATTTCGGGAAAACGGAGGGCGACCTTATTCTGCCTGCCGACTTTATACCGACGCGCATCCTGGTGCATGTCACGGTGGACTTGCCCAAACCTGCCGAGGTCGAAGCGGTATTTGCCTGGCAGGACGTTCTAAGCCAACAGGAGGCATATCATGTGGGGCAGCAAAGATAAAAGTAAGATGACCAAGGTGGATACTTTGATCGGCGAAGGAACCAGTGTAGCGGGTGACGTTACCTGCAACGGCGGATTGCACGTGGACGGCATAGTGCGCGGCAATATCATCGCTGATGGCGGCGATTCCGCTGCCATGCTGGTGGTGGGCGAGCATGGCCGCGTCGAAGGTGAAATCCGAGTACCACATGTGATTATCTCAGGCGTGGTAATGGGGGACGTACGGGCCTTGGAATCGGTGGAACTGTCTCCCCGTTCCCAGGTGACCGGCAATATCTATTACACCCGCATCGAAATGGCCATGGGGGCGGAAGTGAACGGCCAGTTGATCCATGTGACCCAAGAAAAGGCACGGGCTTTGCCGTCGCCGGAGGAAAATGAGGGATTAACGCAAGTGACGAGAAAGCTGGAGAAATTCCATGTAGTTGATCGACAAAGTTGATTATGGCGCTGGGAAACCGGATAATTGGATCTGTTAGACTTACCGAATTGGAGATATTCCATGAGCGTAGCTGCCGTTGAACTGCCGGATCCCTTGGTGTTTACCGATTCGGCGGCCGCCAAGGTCAAACGATTGATCGAAGAAGAGGGCAATACCTCTCTCAAATTGCGCGTGTTCATTACCGGTGGCGGTTGCTCCGGCTTCCAGTATGGCTTTACCTTCGACGAGAACGTCAACGAAGGTGATACCGCCGTTGAGAAATGCGGCGTTACGCTATTGATTGACCCCATGAGTTATCAATACTTAGTGGGGGCTGAGATCGATTACACCGAAGGCTTAGAAGGCGAGCAATTCGTCATTCGCAATCCCAACGCCACCACTACCTGCGGCTGCGGTTCTTCTTTTTCCGCCTAAGCCGATTGTTGTTGTTACCTTCCCCGGTGAGGATTCCCCATGGGGAGCTTCGTTAGAGCGGTTTTTTTGTTATCCTTTGGGTACTTCGTTACGAACCGATGGTTATTCAATGAATGAATATGTACCCGGGCTGGAGGGTGTGCCGGCCACCAGATCCAATATTTCGTTTATTGACGGCGAAAAGGGCATCCTCGCCTATCGCGGTTATCCCATCGGACAACTCGCGGAACACAGCAGCTTTGAAGAGACAGCGCTGTTATTGCTGGATGGCAGCTTGCCTACAGCGGAAGATCTGGATCAATTCGACAGTCAGCTGCGTACCAGTCGGCGAGTGAAATACAATATCCGCTCCATTATGAAAAATCTGCCCGCTACGGGGCACCCTATGGAGATGTTGCAAACCGCAGTAGCCAGTCTCGGCATGTTTTATCCGGGTACCGAACAACTCACCGGCCCTAATGTAGCGCAGAACCTCGATTATATTCATCGCATGTCGGTGCGAATCATTGCTCGTATGGCGACATTGGTGGCAATGTGGCAGCATATTCGCCACGGTTATGACCCCATAGCGCCCCGTACCGACCTCACCTACGCCCAGAATTTCTTGTTTATGATGAACGGCCGCGATCCGGACCCCTTCATTGCCAAGATATTCGATACCTGTTTGGTGTTGCATGCCGAGCACACTATCAATGCATCGACTTTCGCCGCCTTGGTGGCCGGCTCTACCTTGGCTACACCAAGCGCCGTTATCTCGTCGGCGATCGGTACCTTGTTCGGCCCACTCCATGGCGGCGCCAATGAACGCGTGGTGGAGATGCTCAATAAGATTGGCTCGCCGGAAAATGCCAGACAGTGGCTGGAAAAGCAGCTGGACGTTAAAGAAAAGATATGGGGTATGGGGCATCGCGAATATAAGGTCAAGGACCCGCGCGCCATCATCCTGCAACGCTTAGTCGAAAAGTTGTCGGATTACCGCGGCGGCAAGATGAGCCGGCTGTTCGATACGGCGCAGGCCCTAGAAGAGGCCGCGGAGGCGCGCTTGGCGGAAAAAGGAGTTTACCCCAACGTAGATTATTACTCCGGTATCTTGTATTCGGAACTGGGTTTTCCTACGGATCAATTTACGTCTATTTTCGCCGTGGCGCGATCTGCGGGGTGGCTGGCTCACTGGCGCGAGCAATTACGCTACAACCGCATCTTTCGACCCACCCAGGTGTATACCGGCGAGGCGCTGCGGTCTTATGTGCCGATATCAGACAGACAGTAACGGGTACAAGTATTACGGGCGACGTTAAAGGATGACGCATTTCTCATCTGACTATTCGTAACTCACGGCTTATATCCATAAATTCCTCCCAGTACCACAGGCCGCGCAGCACCGGTAACGCTTGGTACGTTTCCGGGCCTTCCTTCCAGGGTTTGTTTTGCCAGCCACGCGAAGGCGATAGCCTCGACGAAATCCGGGTCGGTGTTGAATTCTTCGGTCGATACGACCCTAATATCATCCATCAGCAGTTGTAGACGGAGCATTAAGGCCAGGTTATGCACGCCACCGCCGCAGACCAGCGCCTCATCGCTTTGTGGGGCATATTCGCGAATGGCGGCGGTGATTGTCCTGGCCGTTAACTCGCACAATGTCGCCTGTACATGTTTGGCCAGCATACGCTTCTTATAGCGTTTGAGCAGTTGCTCCAGCCAGGCAAGATTGAAGTATTCACGCCCCGTCGATTTGGGCGGCGCCTTGCGGAAATAGGAATCTTTTAACATATTCCCCAATAGATCCTCGTCGACCTCACCGCTGCTGGCCCAGCGTCCACGCTCATCATGGTTTTTCCGTTGCTGCTTTTTGATCCAGCCGTCCATCAGCGTGTTGCCCGGACCCGTATCAAAGCCGCGGACCTCGGCAAGTGGGTTAGCCGGCAGGATGGTGATGTTGGCGATGCCACCGATGTTGACGATGACCCTGTTCCTGTCACGGAGACGGAATATGGCCTCGTGCAGGGCGGGTACCAACGGTGCCCCTTGTCCGCCAGCGGCCATGTCGCGGCGACGAAGGTCGGCGACGGTAGTGACGCCGGTGCGTTCGGCGATAATGTTTGGGTCGCCGATTTGTATGCTGGTGGCAAATCGGCCGGTGGGACGGTGATAAAGCGTCTGGCCATGGCTGCCGATCGCGCGCACTTTGTCTACGGCGGTGCCGCTTTGTTGCAGAAGCGCCAAGACGGCATCGGCGAACAAGTGGCCCAGACGCACATCCAGCTCGCTGATATGCTCCAGTGTGGTATTTTCCCCTTGGGCAACGGCGATAAGACGGGAGCGTAATCCGCTGGGGATGGGGATGCTGTGGCGATGGCGCAACACCGGGTTTTGAGTGCCGAACTCTACGAGCGCGGCATCAATGGCGTCCATGCTGGTGCCGGACATAAGACCGATGAAGTACTCTCGCATGATGACTGTGGCCCCGAAGCTTGTATTTGCCCCAGTCTAGCGTCGCCGCCGCCCGTGCGGTAGTGTTAGCCGATAATTCCCTCAGTGATCATTAAAAGCCATCGACGAAGTCCCGTCGATGGCATCGAGCTGAGCAAGGAGGCGCCGGCTGGTTGCGGCGAAATCCTGCGCGTATTTCGCGGCGATGGGCGCGGCGTCGGGGAACTGGACCTTGAGCGGATTGCGGTGCACGCCGTCAATGCGGAATTCATAATGAAGATGGGGGCCGGTGGCCAGACCGGTCATGCCGACATAACCTATGACCTGTCCTTGATGTACCCGGTTGCCGGCGCGGAGTCCCCGGGCGAAACGGGAAAGGTGTCCGTATAGGGTGCTGTAACGGGCACCGTGCTGCAGTTCGATGGCGTTGCCGTAACCGCCCCTGCGGCCGACGAATATTACCTTGCCGTCGCCGGTGGCTTTCACCGGGGTGCCGATGGGCGCGGCGTAATCAACCCCCTTGTGGGCGCGAATGCGGTTAAGGATAGGGTGGAAACGGGCCGTCGTGAAATAGGAGCTGATACGGCTAAACTCCACCGGTGTGCGTAAAAAGGCCTTGCGCATGCTCTTACCGTTCGGGGAATAATAGTCGCTTTGCCCGTTTGAGTCCGTATAACGCACGGCGCGGTAGGTAGTGCCGTTGTTGACAAACTCGGCGGCAAGGATATCACCGTGGCGAAGCCACTTCCCGTCGACATATTGATCGTCGTAGATCACCGAGAAGCGATCCCCTTCCCGAATGTCCAGGGCGAAGTCGATATCCCAACCGAAGATGCCCGCCAGTTCCATGGTCAATTTATCGGACAAGCCGGCTTGTTGGCCGGACTCGAACAATGAACTGCTGATGACGCCGGTGGCATGATTGCGGCGGTGTTCAATGGGCCGCTCGATCAATGCGCTCTTGAATCCATTGACCCCTTCTTGCCAGACGCGTAAGGAACGCGTGGGATCCATATCATAAATGAGTTCCAACAATTGTGACTGTTCGGCCAGCTTCAATTTAATGAGCTGGCCGGGGCGAATGTGCTTAAGGGAGTCGGCCTCGTTACCCAATGATAGGATGTCATACAGTAACTGCGGACTGATGTCCAGTCGTGCAAAGATGGCCGACAAATTATCGCCGTATTTAATCTTGATGGTCTGCCATTCTTGCTTCAGCTCGGTTGTCGCGGAAATGTCCGTCGTTTCGTGTCCGGTTCCGGCGCCGGCGCTATCGACAGACGCATCGAGTGGGCGGGTCCACGGCAGAGGGCTGTTCAAGGCGATAGAATTATTGGTGGTTTCGGAGCGGGTCGCCGCCGCCTCATCGGTATGCAAGGAAAGCAGCAGCCCCGAGGCGATCGATAAAATACCCAGTGCCAGCCAATGGCCGTGCTTGAATCTTTCACTTTGAATGTTGGTAGTTGCGTCTATCATGGGTATCCATTTCCAATGCCTCGCCATCCTCTGAGGAAGTAATTTTCGTCCAAGCCTACCCTGCAGTGCCGTTAAGGTAGCCCGCGATGTACATTTCGTCAAATAATGATTGTCGATCCCGATCGAACATGGCAATACCGGCTGATAATAGGGGGCACTCGTTCCTTATCTGTCATGATGTTCGTCACGGATAAATTGCATCGGGGAGAGCTGAAGCGTTTGTAAGTTATCGGTCTCTTCCCCCGCCTCGTAAAGGGCGGTGTTGCCTTATGAAGACGAGCTTCCTGATGCCCTCAGAGTATCCCTGGCTTCTGTTGGCTGTTGTGCGCATATCACACGGTTGCGGCCTGTCTCCTTGGCGTGTTGCAGAGCGTCGCTCGCAGCATTGATGAGTTCTTCATAGCGTATCATCCCGGTATGGTATTCGGCGACGCCGGCGCTGATAGTGAGTTTGAGACGGATATTGCTATAGATTGTCGTCAATTCTGCGATTTGCGCCCTCATGCGGTCGACGAGAATGTAAGCGTAATTGAGATTGGTCTCCGGCATCAATAAACCGAACTCTTCGCCGCCATAGCGCCCTAATGTATCAGTTTCGCGTAAGTTGCCACTCAAGCAATTCGCCATGGAAGGTAATACTGCGTCTCCGGCTAGGTGGCCGTAAGTCTCGTTGATCAATTTAAAGTGGTCGATATCCAGCATTGCCAGAGAAATAGTCCCACCGTAACGTCGTGCGCGACTGAACTCGCGGGCGAGTGATTCTTCCAGGAAGTGGCGATCGTAGATACCGGTCAGGCCATCCCGATGATTGGCTTCGGCGAGGGATTCAAGGGCCGCCTTGAGCATTTTTTGGCGGATGGCCGTATCGGTTGTGTCGATCAGAGTGACACAGACCTTTTCTACTTCGCCCCGATCATTCTTGATGGGAATTAAGGTGCAATCTTGACACATATATACGATGCCGCCGGTAACTGGACGGTTGTGGCGAAATTTGAAGAGATAGGGCCGTTGTTCCCAGCTGGAGAAGGCGAAATTCTTGAGAATGAATACGCCTCTTATCTTGTTCTCTAGGACGGCGCGCGGTAGATCCGGAAAACAGTCGAAGAGATTCCGGCCAATGACCGTCTCTGCCGTTTGCCCGCTGTTAACTTCCATGAAATTATTCCACAGGACAATTTCCATTTTGGAATCGACGATGAATATACCGACATTGATACGGTCAATCACGGACTCAAGGAATGGGGCGAGGCTTGGCGGAGTGGAGGGCATTGTCAAACGGATGCTGGCTGTGAATCTAGCGATTGTCTTACCGACCCAAGCGTGCCCTCTACCATCATTATGATCGGATGGATAACGAAATTGTGTCGTTTCTGACTATACTCAGCGGTGTTTTCTGTCACCAGTGAAGGATGGGGAGTCAGAATGGCGCTCAACTCTTCGGAATTACAAACACCATAGAGGCAGGCACCGGCCAGGATTTTGTTGACGTCTAACATAAGCTCTTTTGCGGTATGAGGATCGAGGTCAGTTTGATAGCCCGTTAAATAGGACTGATCGCGGGGACAGTCGACGCTAAAAATGGCTATCGGTTCGCCGCCGAGGCCGTCATGGAAAGTCTGGTTGACTGCGGTGACCGGCATAGCGAGATCAAGAATCATGACATGTGCCTTGTCGTTACGGAAAAATTCCAGCGCTTCTTAACCATTGCCGGCCTGATGAACGTCCAAGTCCCACTCTGCGGGGATCGATTGAAATAATTGCCAGTTTTCGGGGCATCGTAGAATCGTAGAATCGTCAGAGACGAGCATGGGTGTAGCCATACTTCTTAGCCTCCCAAAGAAAGAGTAGTCCTTGCCTTACGCTAGAAACTTAACGGCAGTACGTTTCGGAACATTAGGGAGAAAATTGAGAGAAAATCACGAGACGTTCGGCTATCCGATTTCCGTGAAGCATTTTCCTAAGAAGCAGTGTGGTAAGCTGATTTCACCATTAGTATTGGGAGTGGCCGATGGCGCAGTCGGATAAGGCGCTCGAACTCATCGGGCGGGGGGTCGAGGAGACCCTCGTGGAAGACGAACTCAAGGAAAAATTGAAGTCGGGGAGACCGTTGCGGATCAAGGCGGGATTTGATCCCACGGCGCCGGATTTGCATCTCGGGCATACCGTATTGCTCAATAAGTTGCGACAGTTCCAAGATCTTGGCCATGAGGCGATCTTTTTGATAGGCGATTTTACCGGAATGATCGGTGACCCGACCGGCAAGAGCGTCACGCGCCCACCTCTGACCCGCGATCAGGTGATTGAAAACGCCCGCACCTACGAGGCGCAAATATTTAAGATCCTCGACCCGGTAAAGACCTTGGTGATGTTCAACTCCAGCTGGATGCATGAGATGAGTTCCGCGGAGTTAGTGCAGTTGGCCGCCAAGCATACCGTAGCGCGGATGTTGGAGCGGGATGATTTCCAGAAGCGCTACGCCGCCGGGCAGCCCATCGCCATTCATGAATTCCTCTATCCGCTGATCCAAGGGTACGATTCCGTGGCCTTGCGGGCCGACATTGAGTTAGGCGGAACGGATCAAAAATTCAATATGCTGGTAGGGCGGGAACTTCAGAAACACTATGGCCAACCAGCGCAGGTGGTGATGACCTTGCCTATCCTGGAAGGTTTGAATGGTGTGCAGAAAATGTCCAAGTCCCTAGGAAATTATGTCGGTATTCACGAACCGCCCGACGAGATGTTCGGCAAGCTCATGTCCATTTCCGACGACCTGATGTGGCGATATTTTGCATTGCTGAGTTTTGAGTCCTCGACAACCCTCGCGTCCTGGCGGCGTGAAGTCGAAGAAGGT
>CAVXFH010000002.1:2130000-3019963 GCA_963761035.1 uncultured Gammaproteobacteria bacterium
GCCCAGCTTGACGCTTTGAGTTGAAGCTCAAAAAAGGGGCCATAGCTCAGCTGGGAGAGCACCTGCTTTGCAAGCAGGGGGTCGGCGGTTCGATCCCGCCTGGCTCCACCAACTAAGGTGGCAGCGGGCTCTGCGGTAGAAACGAGACATAAGCGCCTCGGTAGAGATGCTTATGTGTGGTTTTCTAGAAGAGGTAAGTCTCTTCTACGCTCTTTAACAATTCGGAAGCTGTAAAGGCGCAAGAATGAGTCACGCAAGTGATTTGTTCTAATGGTATGTTGCATTTTTATGAGTTCATCCATGTACCTCAGACTGTTTGGGGTTATATGGTCAAGCGAATAAGCGCATACGGTGGATGCCTAGGCGGTAAGAGGCGATGAAGGACGTAGTAGCCTGCGATAAGCTCCGGGGAGTCGGCAAACAGACTTTGATCCGGAGATCTCCGAATGGGGAAACCCACAGCTTCGGCTGTATCCTTATCTGAATACATAGGATAAGGAAGCGAACCCAGGGAACTGAAACATCTAAGTACCTGGAGGAAAAGAAATCAACCGAGATTCTCCTAGTAGTGGCGAGCGAACGGGGAAAAGCCCAGTCACCGAATCATCAGCTGTCATAGAAAAACGGTCTGGAAAGTCCGGCCATAGAAGGTGATAGCCCTGTATTCGAAATGGCAATTGATGTTAGTGACGATGAGTAGGGCGGGACACGTGTAATCCTGTCTGAAGATGGGGGGACCATCCTCCAAGGCTAAATACTCCTTACCGACCGATAGTGAACCAGTACCGTGAGGGAAAGGCGAAAAGAACCCCGGAGAGGGGAGTGAAATAGAACCTGAAACCGTATGCGTACAAGCAGTAGGAGCCCCTTCGGGGGTGACTGCGTACCTTTTGTATAATGGGTCAGCGAGTTATTTTCAGTGGCAAGCTTAACCGTATAGGGGAGGCGTAGGGAAACCGAGTCCGAATAGGGCGACAAGTCGCTGGGAATAGACCCGAAACCGGGCGATCTATCCATGACCAGGGTGAAGGTGGGGTAATTCCCACTGGAGGCCCGAACGAACTCCTGTTGAAAAAGTAGTCGATGAGTTGTGGATAGGAGTGAAAGGCTAATCAAGCTCGGAGATAGCTGGTTCTCCTCGAAAGCTATTTAGGTAGCGCCTCGTGTCTCACTCTCGGGGGTAGAGCACTGTTTCGGCTAGGGGGTCGTCTAGACTTACCGAACCGATGCAAACTCCGAATACCGAGAAGTGCAATCACGGGAGACACACGGCGGGTGCTAACGTCCGTCGTGAAGAGGGAAACAACCCAGACCGCCAGCTAAGGTCCCAAAGTTACGGCTCAGTGGTAAACGATGTGGGAAGGCATTGACAGCCAGGAGGTTGGCTTAGAAGCAGCCATCCTTTAAAGAAAGCGTAATAGCTCACTGGTCGAGTCGGCCCGCGCGGAAGATTTAACGGGGCTTAAGCCGTATACCGAAGCTGCGGATGCGTAGCAATACGCGTGGTAGAGGAGCGTTCTGTACGCCTGCGAAGGTGTGTCGTAAGGCATGCTGGAGGTATCAGAAGTGCGAATGCTGACATGAGTAGCGATAATGCGGGTGAAAAACCCGCACGCCGTAAGCCCAAGGTTTCCTGCGCAACGCTAATCGGCGCAGGGTTAGTCGGCCCCTAAGGCGAGGCAGAAATGCGTAGTCGATGGGAAACAGATTAATATTTCTGTACTTCATGCTATTGCGATGAGGGGACGGAGAAGGTTAGGCCAGCCGGGTGTTGGATGTCCCGGTTTAAGCGTGTAGGGAGTGTTCTTAGGTAAATCCGGGGGCACAATTCTGAGACGTGATGACGAGGTTCCCTCGGGAACTGAAGTGGTTGATACCAAGCTTCCAAGAAAATCCTCTAAGCTTCAGGTAGCATGAAACCGTACCGTAAACCGACACAGGTGGGCGGGGAGAGAATCCTCAGGCGCTTGAGAGAACTCGGGTGAAGGAACTAGGCAAAATAGCACCGTAACTTCGGGAGAAGGTGTGCCTCTATTACGTGAAGGGACTTGCTCCCAGAGCGGAAAGAGGTTGCAGTGACCAGGGGGTTGCGACTGTTTATTAAAAACACAGCACTCTGCAAACACGAAAGTGGACGTATAGGGTGTGACGCCTGCCCGGTGCCGGAAGGTTAATTGATGGGGTCAGCCGCAAGGCGAAGCTCTTGATCGAAGCCCCGGTAAACGGCGGCCGTAACTATAACGGTCCTAAGGTAGCGAAATTCCTTGTCGGGTAAGTTCCGACCTGCACGAATGGCGTAACGATAGCCCCGCTGTCTCCACCCGAGACTCAGCGAAATTGAATTCGCTGTGAAGATGCAGCGTACCCGCGGCAAGACGGAAAGACCCCGTGAACCTTTACTATAGCTTTACACTGGACTCTGAGCATACTTGTGTAGGATAGGTGGGAGGCTTTGAAGCGTGGACGCCAGTCCGCGTGGAGCCAACCTTGAAATACCACCCTGGCGTGTTCGGGGTTCTAACCTAGGCCCGTTATCCGGGTCGGGGACAGTGTATGGTGGGTAGTTTGACTGGGGCGGTCTCCTCCCAAAGAGTAACGGAGGAGCACAAAGGTACCCTCAGCGCGGTCGGAAATCGCGCACTGTGTGCAAAGGCATAAGGGTGCTTGACTGTGAGACAGACACGTCGAACAGGTACGAAAGTAGGTCTTAGTGATCCGGTGGTTCTGTATGGAAGGGCCATCGCTCAACGGATAAAAGGTACTCCGGGGATAACAGGCTGATTCCTCCCAAGAGTTCATATCGACGGGGGAGTTTGGCACCTCGATGTCGGCTCATCACATCCTGGGGCTGTAGCCGGTCCCAAGGGTATGGCTGTTCGCCATTTAAAGTGGTACGCGAGCTGGGTTTAGAACGTCGTGAGACAGTTCGGTCCCTATCTGCCGTGGGCGTTAGAGATTTGAGGGGATCTGCTCCTAGTACGAGAGGACCGGAGTGGACGTACCTCTGGTGTTCCGGTTGTCACGCCAGTGGCACAGCCGGGTAGCTATGTACGGAAGGGATAACCGCTGAAAGCATCTAAGCGGGAAGCCCACCCCAAGATGAGATCTCTCTGGACCCTTGAGGTCCCTAAAGGTCCGTCGAAGACTACGACGTTGATAGGCTGGGTGTGGAAGTGCAGTAATGCATGAAGCTAACCAGTACTAATTGACCGTGAGGCTTGACCATATAACACCCAAATGGTTTTTTGGTTGAACTCGATTGCAAACATACCATGCACCTTTACAGTTTTCCGAATTAGGCGGGGGGCACGGCTCTTAGCCGATGCAGCCGCTTTAACAGTTTGCCTGGCGGCAATAGCGAATGGGAACCACCCGATCCCATCCCGAACTCGGAAGTGAAAACGTTCAGCGCCGATGATAGTGTGGCAGCTGCCATGCGAAAGTAGGACACCGCCAGGCTCCTAATATGAAACCCGGCAGCCGATTACGGCTGCCGGGTTTTTTTGTTTCGATGCCCAAATAATAATATACCTTCGAGCCGATTGAGTGCTGTCATGCCTCATCGGTATTACCGCGCTGCAGATACAGGGCACCGAACCTTCGCCGTTTTCGTTGATGACCCAGTTGTCGGCGCCCGGTTGGTAGGCAAAATTGTCCATCATCGCCATATCAAAGTTGCCGAAATCAGCGGCTGATACTTCGGGGTGGGCAAAGTCACGGTGTCCGCGTCCTCCGCAGCGTGCCGTCGCTGACGCACATCGTCTCTCATCGCCGAAATACATCTCGTCTGGATCATTGCCTTTGAAGGGATTTATCCATGCAAGGTTTCGCGGTTGAGATGAGGTTAACTCAGCGTAAGCACGGTATAATGGCGCTATTGAATAATAGGAACTATCGTGCGACCACAGTGATCGATCTCGGAGAGGTATCTGCTGTGACGGCAACAGAATATGAGCATATTCTACTGGCGGTGGATTTTTCTCCCGGCACCGAGCGCAGTGCGCGGCGCGCAGTGGAATTGGCCCGCCGCTACGGGGCGCGTTTGAGTTTGATTCACGTCGTGGAGTATCTGCCTACCGCCTTAGACGCTGAGCTGATGCTGCCGCCCATGGCGGGGGTGGATGAGCAGCTCATGGAAAACGCACGCAAGGAGCTGGCGCAATTGGCGGAGAGTTTGGGCGAGAATGAAGCGACGCGTTATGTGGAATTGGGGTCGACTAAGCTGGAGATATTGAGAGTGGCAGAGGCGAACAAAGTGGATTTGATTGTAGTAGGCAGTCACGGCCGCCATGGTCTGGCGCACATGCTGGGGTCGACGGCCAGCGCGGTGTTGCACGGCGCCCATTGCGACGTATTGGCGATGAGGACCGCGGACTGAGCGTGACGGAATTTTCCATCAAGGAGGGTTGGTTGTCGCCGGCGCGGCGCTTGTCTTCGCCCAACAGCGACGAGCGGCCTGGAGAATGTACCGTCGAGTTGTTGGTAATCCACGGCATCAGTTTGCCGCCGGGCGAATTCGGCGGACCATGGATCGATGCCCTGTTTAGCAATACCCTCAATGCCGCCGCTCATCCTTATTTTCAAGAAATCGCCGAACTGCACGTATCTTCCCATGTATTGATCCGCCGCGACGGCGAAGTGGTGCAATACGTTCCCTTTTATCGCCGCGCCTGGCATGCCGGGCAATCTTGTTTCGAGGGTCGCGAATGCTGCAACGATTTCTCCATCGGCATCGAGTTGGAGGGCAGCGATTACAGTCCGTATGAGTCTGCGCAGTACCAAGTCTTGGGCGATGTCTGCAAGGCCTTGTTCAAGGCGTTTCCGACCCTGAACCCGCAACGCATCGTCGGCCACTGCGATGTCGCGCCCGGCCGCAAGACCGACCCTGGGCCGCATTTCGACTGGCCGCGCCTGCATTCATTAATTAGCGCGCAGTCTTGAAAGTAATAGCTACAGGCACGACACTTACCCGCTATGGCCTTGACGACGATAGTCCTCTGTCTCTTTCTTGAACGGGTGTGGTCTTCCTTGCCGCAGCTGCGTGCCTTCGACTGGTTTGGACGCTGGGTGGAGCGGTTGCGGGGCAAGGGCCAACGGGAGGGGGCGCTGGGCGTGGTGGCAGTGTTGGCATTGCCGTTGTTTGCGGTAGCGGTCGGCTATGCCCTTTTGATCAAGATGTTTGCCGTGTTCGGCTTTGCCTTCGCGGCGGCGGTGCTGCTGCTCTGCCTGGGTCCGCGCGATCTGGATGCGGACGTGCATTGGTTTCTTAATGCCTGGGAACAGGGCGACGAACTTAATGCCCAAAGCCGTGCACGACAGATTTACGATGTAACCACAGCGTCGCCGAATGCGGGGAACTTGGGGCGCTGCGTTGTCGAAGGCATTCTGGTCGCCGCCCATGAACGTTGGTTCGGCGTGATCTTCTGGTTCGTCATGCTTGGACCATTGGGGGCGTTATGGTATCGGCTGGCTTGCCTGTTGCGCGATCGGTGCGCTCATCAGGTCGAGGAGGATGCGTTTAAAGATGCCGCGCTAATGATGCATCACATCCTTGCATGGATACCGGTGCGCCTCACGTTGTTGAGTTACGCCCTGACGGGTAGTTTCGCGGACGCCATCGCTGCCTGGCGCAACGAAGCCTACGGCTGGAAGAGTAATTGGCTGGTCAATAACTATCTGTTGCTGATTCACGGCGGCCTGGGCGCCTTGCAATTGGAGCAGGAATTGGCGGCGAACGAGAGCCGGACGATGGATGCCCGCCAGGTGCGAGCCGCCCTGGGTCTGGTGTTGCGCAGTTTGATTCTTGTCATTGCACTCATCGCCGTAGTTACCCTGGGAACTTGGGCGGCGTAGTGAGCGATCATCCGCGCGCGTCCGCTACCGATCCTGCCACCATAGTGGATTTGCTGCGGCATGGCGAACCGCTGGGCGGCAGGCGTTTCCGCGGCCAAACCGACGACCCCTTGAGCGAGTGCGGATGGCGGCAGATGTGGAATGCCCTGGGAAATAAGGCCCCGTGGCAGTACGTCGTGTCATCGCCCTTGCAACGCTGCAGCGCCTTCGCCCGGGCCGTGGCGGACGGGTACGGACTTCCTCTCGGACTGGAACCCCGCTTTAAAGAGATCGGCTTCGGCGCGTGGGAAGGTTACACCGCCGAGGAAATCCAGCGGCAGGACGCTGAACGTTACCACCGTTATCGCGATGATCCTGCGGCATTCATGCCCGCCGGTGCGGAACCGATAGCGGCATTCATGGCGCGCGTGGCGCGGGCGTGGGAAGACTTGCTCAGCGCACAGCGAGGACGCCGTGTCCTGGTGGTTTGCCATGCCGGCGTCATTCGCGCCGCATTGGGTGCGGTGCTGGGCATGACACCAGAAAGATTGTTTCGCATCCAAGTCGAGTACGCATCAATCTCGCGCATTACGGTCGCCCCTGACCAGCCGCCAACCCTGGTGTTTCACGGCGGCGGCTTGCCATGATGCGACTCTATGTGCTGGCGGTGTTGCTGCTGCCCGTGATCGGCTTGCGCGCCGCGATCACTCTCCACGACGATAGAGGCCGCGAGTTGGTGCTTGATGGGCCGGCGCAGCGCATCGTCAGTCTCGCGCCGCATTTGACCGAATTGCTGTTCGCCGCCGGCGCGGGCGCCGAGCTGGTGGGGACGGCGGCCTACAGTGATTATCCGGAACAGGCTCGTTACGTGCCGGAGGTCGGCGACAGCGCCGCGCTGGACATCGAGCGCATCGCGGCGCTCAAACCCGACGTGGTGCTGGGGTGGCTGAGCGGCAACTCGCCCGGCGAGATCGCCAGGCTTGAGCGGCTCGGCATGAAAGTGCTGGTCACCGAACCCGGCAGTTTGGATATTATCGCCGATCAGATTGCCATGCTGGGTCGGCTCGCGGGCAGCGAGCGGACGGCGGACGCGGCGGCGGCGCAATTCCGCCGCGATGTCGACGCACTACGTCATGACTATCTAGGACGCCGTCCGGTGTCGGTGTTCTACCAAGTGTGGCATGCGCCCCTCATGACGGTAAATGGTCACCAGGTCATCAGCGAAGTGATCAATCTCTGTGGAGGTGAAAATATCTTCGCCGGCATGCAAACCCTGGTGCCCACTGTCTCCGTGGAGGCGGTGCTGGTGGCGGACCCCGAGGTGATCGTCACCGGTTCCGAGCAGGACGCGGCCCTGGCCTTGGATAATTGGCTGAAATGGAAGCGGCTGCGCGCGGTGCGTAACGGTAATCTCTTGGTGATCCCCCCCGATGATATCAGTCGCCCCACGCCGCGCCTGCTCAAGGGCGCGCGCCGTCTGTGCATGCAACTGGACCGTATCCGCCACGCGGCGGCCAGCGCGCCATGAGTCTGCGCATAGGCATTGATCTAGGCGGCACCAAGATTTTCTATCAATCTGACATTGTCTAGAATCATCCAGTGTTAATTTGTGCGCCAGATTGACCCTCTAATTGCATTTTGATTTGACCCGACCAGTTGGACGTAATCCAACAGAGCACAAGGCCTGTTTTTATCTGTAATGGATCTATCTTAACTGCAAATTATCAAACAAGCTGGGTCAACCTGTTGAGCAAATTAACATCATGACTACCGATGTTTTGCTGGTCGTCCAGTCTTGATCTTTTCTACCTGTTTTATGGTCTTCAGTAAAACAGAATTAGAAAGTTTCGTCAGATAAGCTAAGCCTGCACGTAGCAATTCACTTTTCTTGACATGCACGCCGGCTATCAGGCACTTTGCTTTAAGAGCAGCGATATTTGCGTAATCATTCTCTGGCATAGTGAAGCTATCGCGTACCAACTTAACTTTTTTTTGTTTTTTCTTTTTATTCGGCTTCTTGTCTCTTCCGAGATACTCGAGCCCTGACTTTCGGGGTGCCGCCTCGGCGTTTCGTTTTTTCGGCCTCGTTTTTTTTACTTTGGACACCGCCAAGGGTTCGTCTTGTCTAGATTCCTCTACTTGAGGAATCAAAGGTGCTTTAATGCTTTCCACATTTTTGGCAGTGATTTTTTTAATATCAGCCATGCGATTCTCCTCATTTATGTAGGCGGAAAAGTCAAAATACAAGATATATCAATTTATACAGTATAAACAATATACCTACTTTTTGAAATGGCGCGAAATCAGGATAGTCAGTGATTCACCGATCTAAGCCATTCTATTGGCAAGATTTGCAAAATATTCGGAGATTGTTGATTGTGTCGATTCTGCTGAGTGTTGATTTGTACGCCGGATTGACCCTCTAATTGCATTTTGCTTTGACCCGACCAGTTGGACTTAATTCCACAGAGCACAAGGCCTGTTATTATCTGTGTTGGGTCTATCTTAAATGCAAAATCTCAAACAAACTTGGTCAACCTGTTGAGTAAAATAACACTAAGACCAGTTGACGCAGCAGGTGCGTCCCCATATATCGGGATTGCGGTTTTGTATAGACGTGATTTGTTAGAGTGGCAGACGGGATATATCGATTATGACATCGGCGGTGCACGTTTGGTGGATTGTTCTGAGTAGCGTAGCGGTGCTGAATATCGCCGCCTGGACCGTCTCCGCTGTGTCGCTGGCGCGCCATCGCGATCGCTTTTCCGCCGCCGATTACCGACGCCGCCGGCTATTGTCGTGGCTTTCAGCCGCCTACGTTGCGGGGTGCGGGTTTCGCTCGTTTCTTCCGAGGATAGATCTGGAACGCATTTGTCTGGCGGAGTCGTGGTGGTCAAGCATGGTGGTGGGGCGCAGCGTTGCAACCGTGGCTGAACTGTGCTTCATGGCGCAGTGCGCGCTCCTGCTGCATCAAGTCGGTAGCGCCGCCGGCAATCGATTTACCGTAGTGGTTTCCTTGTTGCTGGTGCCGCTCATCTTTGTCGCCGAAGGCGCGTCGTGGTATGCAATCTTGTCGACGAATTATCTCGGGCATTTCGTGGAAAATTCCATCTGGACGTTTTCCGCAGTGCTGTTGCTGGCGAGTTTTGCCTTGCTGTGGCCGCACAGCAACCGCCGACAGCACCACTTTTTAGCCGCAATGATGGTCTTCGCCCTCGGCTATATCGTGTTTATGACCAATATCGACTTGCCGATGTACTGGTCACGCTGGAAAACGGAGCTAAGCGCCGGGGTAGTGTACCTGTCATTGAGCCAGGGACTCGCGGATGCCGCGCGGCCGTGTGTGGTTAGCTTCGACTGGGCCGTTTGGCGCGAGGAAATCCCGTGGATGACGCTATATTTCACCGTGGCAGTCTGGATTAGCATCGCAATTCCCCGTGCACCGGGATGGCAGACGGTTCACTCAGTCAGATTACGAAACGCCTAGGGCATCGTCCTATGGGGAATTGACGGATGCGCCCGGTTCCCGCCAGCGTGCAATCGCCTTTTCCGCCGCCTCGAAACCGATTTGATAACCCTTCAATAAGCTGTCGCGATTGCGGCTGAAGCGGCCGATGGCAAAACGGTAGGGGGGACAGACGTCCACGATACGGACGCCGGGCGGCGGACGGCGTATCAGTTCAATGACGTCCTCGTAGCGCTTGACCCGTTCCCGCATGGTCGCGACCAACAAAGGATGCCTTCTCAGTTTCCACCGGATATAGCGATGTTCCAAGCCATCCGTCTTGCGGTAGGTATCCGACCGGGAGCGAATGACCATTATCCGTTTCGCGCCCAGGCGTATCGCCTGCCGCACGGGAATGCCGTCCGCCACCCCGCCGTCGGTCATCATCCGCCCATCGACTTGGGGAAATCCCCTGTAGAAGAGTGGTAATGCAGTCGACGCCTTGACGACCTCGACTAGGTTGTCAGGGCGTATACTGACATACGCCGCCTTACCCGAGGCAACATCCGTAAGGCCTACGTATAAGGGCTTGCCCCGTCCGAATATCGCCTCGATATCGAATACTTCCTCGGAAAATGCCGCGGCCAAGAGCCAATCCAGATCAATCAGGTGCCCGCCCCGAAGAAACCTGCGATAGTTGATAAACTCTTTACACAAGGCAAAGTTCAGATAGATATCCAGACTCTTCCGCGGCGTTCCGGATAGAAATGCCGCCAGATTGCTGGCGCCGGCGGAAACACCCATATAGAAATCGAAGGGATCGAAGTTTTCCTGTAAAAACCGGTCAAGCAGCCCCGCCGAGAAAATGCTGCGCATCGCCCCGCCTTCGACGATCAATGCCGTGCCATGTCCTGTCTTGGCTGCGTGAAAGGAAGATGCGGTCACGGCAGATTCAATAAACCCTGTCCCATGCGGATGCAGGACCCTTGTTTCACATCCTCGCGCACCGTGAACCCCGCCGGGGCGAAGACGATGATGGTCGAGCCATGCTGAAACCATCCCATTTCCTCGCCCTTGCGCAAGCTCGCGTCGCACGCCATGACATTGGGGCCGCGGTGTTTGAGATGCAGCAGCACGTCCAAAAAATGGAGGCGGATACTCGCGACGAGCACCGCCGCGACCGGCACTAGGGTAATCAAATGACCGGTAGATTCGATCCTGCCGCGTATCAATGCACGCTCGTTCTTGCAGAACAGCTTCTCGACGCGTTTCAGCGCAATCGGGTTGACGTTCCAGGTGTCGCCGGAGATATACGTCACCTGCTCGACCCTGCAGTCGTACGGGGCATGGAAGCGGTGATACATATTGGCGGTGATGCGCAGCGTAACGTAGCAGCCGTCGCGATAGATGCCCACCAGTTCGGGATCGCCGAGTAGATCGAGCAGCGTATAGGGGAAGCCCTTTGCTTGAATGAGTTCGGTGCCTGCGATGCGGCCGCACGTCCCGACGATGGCATCGCAGGGACTCACCAGCACCGCGGGGTCTGAATCGATCGGACGGGTTCCCTCTTTAAGTTCCCGAATAAAGCAGTCATGCAGACTGCCGAACTTCGTCTTCTTTGCTTCGCTCAAATCCAGTTCGGCGAGGAATCGCCACATCCCGATCGAAATATCACGCACCAACGGCTGTTCGATCTGACTGAACCAGCCCATGATTTGCGTCAAGAGTTGCCGAGGAATGCGGTTGGTCAGCAGAAAATTGACATCCTCCTGGTGGAAGATATTCGATATCAAGCTTCGTATCGTCATATAACTGTAATATGCCTCGGGTTACTCTATTAAATAGAGGAAATTAGTGAATAATACTTTTGTCCTGTACGCGCTGGGCGCTGTTGTTGCAATCGTGTCTTTGGCAAAACTAAAGACGCGATTTGAGCTTTCCATGGCCAAACATCCCTCGCTTTCCGGACACTCCCGAATGGCGCGGCGTTTTGCCGCGCTCGTCCCTTTTTACGAATACGACGAAGCTCAGTTCTTTCGCTCCGACGACGCACCCGAGGAAATCGCGGCGCGCCGCCGCGAAGGCTTCATGCGACTCGCCGCTGTGTTTCGCGCGCGCTACCCGGAAACGGTGAGGCTCACCGCGGAGGTCCAAGACAGCATCTCCGACCTGCAGTTCACCGGCACCTATCGCGTGCCGTTCCAGTACAGCCGCTTCGTCCGCGAGCACCTCAGGCCGGCTCCTTCGTCCAGTCCTCGTCGGGCGTGACGGTCACCGACCTCGACGGCAATCACTTCTACGATCTGACCGGCTCCTACGGCGTCAACCTGTTCGGCTACGACTTCTACAAGGAATGCATCGCGCGCGGCGGCGAGCGCGTCGGGGATCTCGGGCCGGTGCTGGGCTCTTTCATCCGGTGGTCGCCGACAACGTCGAGCGGCTGCGGCGATCTCCGGGCTGGACGAGGTGTCGTTTCACATGTCCGGCACCGAGGCGGTGATGCAGGCGGTGCGGCTGGCGCGCTATCACACCCGGCGCTCGCATCTGGTGCGCTTCTGCGGCGCCTATCACGGCTGGTGGGGCGACGTGCAGCCGGGCATCGGCAATCCGGTGCCGGCGCACGAAACCTATACGCTGGCGGACATGATCGGAGGTACGCTGCGCGTGCTGCGCAAGCGCCGCGACATCGCCTGCGTGCTGGTCAATCCGCTGCAGGCGCTGCATCCCAACGCCGGCGCCCCCGGCGATTCGTCGCTGGTGGACAGTTCGCGCAGCGCGCATTTCGACCGGCAGGCCTATGCCGAGTGGCTGAAGCAGCTGCGCGCGGTCTGCACCGAGCGCAACATCGTGCTGATCTTCGACGAGGTGTTCGTCGGCTTCCGGCTGGCGCCGGCGGCGCGCAGGAATATTTCGGCGTGCGCGCCGACATGGTGACCTATGGCAAGACGCTGGGCGGCGGGCTGCCGGTCGGCGTGGTGTGCGGCCGCAAGGACCTGATGCGGCGCTTCCGGGACGATCGCCCGGCCGACATCTGCTTCGCGCGCGGCACCTTCAATTCGCATCCCTATGTCATGGCGGCGATGAACGAATTCCTGCACCGGCTCGACACCCCGGAGATCCGCGCCTTGTACCGCAATCTCGATGAAGGCTGGAACGAGCGGGCGCAAGAACTCAACGGACGCTTGCAGAGCAGGACTGCCGGTGCAGGTGGCCAACCTCTCTTCGATCTGGACGGTGTGCTATACACAGCCGTCGCGCTACAACTGGATGCTGCAATATTACCTGCGCGCCGAGGGGCTGGCGCTGAGCTGGGTCGGAACCGGCCGCCTGATCTTCAGCCTGAACTACACCGACTGCGATTTCGCCGCGGTCGCGGAACGCTTCGTGGCCGCGGCGCAGGCCATGAAGCAGGACGGCTGGTGGTGGAAGGATGTGGCCTTCAGCAACAAATCCATCAAACGCCGTATCCTGCGTGAGCTGATCGCGCACCGTTGCTGACCGCCGTCTTATAAGACTCTCGCACGCGTAGGCACGAGCCTCTCCTTCTTGTATGCCATTTAACCGCGAACGCTGTCTTTTGACTCCATCGGGTCGATCAGTTCGCCTCGCAGCAGATACAGTGGCGCCTTGTAGTAGAGCTTCACGTCGTGGAAAGGGTCCGTGAGGATTTTCGTTAGCCACACAAGGCCGGTCTGCACGTCCTTGAAGAAGAACAGGTGGACGGTGCGGAACAACAGCCCGCCGACCCCGAGCGCGAGCCAGATCAATCCGACATTGTGCAAGAATTCGGCCGGCGTGTTGCTCTCCGTGAATATGCCGAACAGGGTGGGATCGAAATAGAGCACCAACGGCGACAGCGCCCAGATTGTCAACAGCACGATCTTGCGTTTAAGGTTGTAGCCGACCTTGATCTCTTCTTTATATTCGTGGGTGGCATGGTTTACGTCGTCGTAGCCCTTCGGCTCGAAAAAGAAATGGCCGGTCTGCCGGGTGGTCATCGCGACCAGCCAGCCGACCAGCGCGGCGGCGGCCGGATCGATAAGAGCAGCACGTAGGCGAACAGGAAACTCAATGCGCTCACAAAATGCAGCGATTGGTTGATGCGGCTGTGATGGTAGTAGCGATGGTCATCCCAGCGTTGGACTTCGAGAGCTTGAAGAAAATTGCACATATATTTCACCTTTTGATTTTAATGGATACCGAGCGATAGCCGTCATCGTTACCTCTTTCAGCAACAATGGCATGTTACCCACCGTGTTAAGCCAAGTGTCTTATTGCATTCCAGCCCTTCCAAACCCTTTTTAATTTTGAGTCTCTTCGACTGCCACGCGGGACCGAGGAACGAGAGTTGCCTTGTTTCGCTTGGCCTACTGTACTCTTTAAGTTCAATGGCTTGCGCAGGCGATGCTCGATTGTCCACCAAGTGTGCAGCGAAACTTTCCGTCGCCTGTTGCCAGGAATGCGCCAAGGCAGAGTCACGGCATATCCGGCCATCCAATCGCAAGGCGGAGAGCGCCGCCTGTCTCAAATTGTCGCCCAGCACCCCGGTCTCACCGTTGCGGACTACGTCTATGGGGCCGGTCACCGGAAAAGCCGCCACCGGCACGCCGCAGGCCATGGCTTCCAACATCACCAGGCCGAAGGTGTCGGTGCGGCTGGGAAAGACGAACACGTCCGCCGCCGCCAAATGATCCGCCAGTTCACGGCCCTGTCTAAATCCCGTAAAGCGCGCCTCGGGATATTTGCGGCGCAACATATCCAGGTCCGGCCCGTCGCCGACCACGTATTTGGTGCCGGGAAGATCCAAAGAAAGAAACGCCTCACGTTCTTCCCACTGCAACCCGGCCCATGAACATGGATATTGGCCGAGGTGCCTGAATGAAGGCCTTATCACCGGGTTGGAACAAGTCGGTATCCACGCCGCGCGGCCAGACGACCACATTGCGAAAGCGCCACCGCTTCAGCTCGCGGCGCTGCGACGGTGTGGGAACCATGGTGCGCACCGCCGCGGCATGAAATTCGCGGAGCACCGCATAGGTCCAACTGATCGGTACCGGGGCTCGCAACTTGACATATTGAGGAAACTGGGTGTGATAAGAAGTGGTGAAGGCCAGACGACGCTTCTTGCAATAACTCCGCGCCGCCCAACCCAAGGGTCCTTCCGTAGCGATATGCACGGCATGCGGCGTGAATTCATCCAGTAGGCGGCACAGCTTACCATCGGGATTCATCGCAAGGCGGATGGTAGGATAGGTGGGACAGGGCACGGTGAGAAAATATTCCGGCGTCACGAACAGCACCTCATGCCCTATGGCGGCCAGGGCCTCTCCGGTTTTACCCAGGGTGGTGACGACGCCGTTGATCTGTGGACGCCAGGCGTCGCTGACGATGGCGACCCTCACGCAACCCTGCCTCGTACCGCGACTTGAGCTTCGAGATCCAGTTCGTCTTTCATGAAATAGCTGCTGGTCGGTCCAATGGAGTAATTGCAAGGCCCCGTCGAAGTGTTCCACCAGGGCGGTGCAGCTCTCCACCCAGTCACCGTCGTTGCAATATAGAATGCCCTCGATGGCGGCGATCTCCGCGCGATGGATATGACCGCACACCAGACCGTCGACTTTGTGTTTACGGGCCTCATGGGTGATGGCGCGTTCGAAATTGCTGATGTATTTGACCGCGTTCTTGACCTTGTGCTTGAGATAGGCGGCCAGGGACCAATAGGGGAACCCCACCTTGCAACGCATCCAATTGATAAGCCGATTGAACTCGAGCAACCAATCGTAGGACCAGTTCCCTATGATGGCCAGGAGCTTGCTGCACTTGACCACGCTGTCGAAGGCGTCGCCGTGCAGAATGAGTAGTCGCCGCCCATCCTCAGTGGTATGAACGACCTCGTTGCGAATTTGTACGTTACCGAAACTCATGCCGTCGTAGTCCCGCAACAGCTCGTCGTGATTGCCCGGTATGTAAGTGACCTTGGTGCCATGCTTGGCTTTACCCAATATAGTGCGAATCACGTTATTGTGCGTCTGCGGCCAGTAAAGGCCGCGCCGCATGTTCCATATATCGATAATATCCCCTACCAGATAGAGATACTCCGATTCGGTGGATTTGAGGAAGTCGAGCAGATATTCGGCGCGACAACCCTTGAATCCCAGGTGAACATCGGATATCCATATCGCTCGAAATTTTTTCGGCCGAAGATGATGGATTGACTTCATAACCCGATTACTACCTTATTAGCCAACGCTACTATCAACCCGGCCTGTTACAAATTAATAAAATTTAGATGATCATCTCGTGACATTTGCATCCCTGCTCAAAAATTAAATTCTCGGCAATTGATAATTTGCGGCGCCTATTGCAACTGAAATCGGCGGCTGTCACGGCTTTGCAATATGTGTTTGCTAGTTTGTTCACGATATAGTGCGGAGGATTTTTTCTCCCCAAAACGCTGTGTTTTAAGCGCGACCGATCAATGTCAAGGACCCGGATGACGACAGTTTTTCAAGATCGCCGCCAAGGTTTACTTAAACCCGATGCGTCTCGTTGACACCACTATGTTCTTCGCCGGCGAAAGCGGCGGCGTGAAGCGTTACCTGCTCGCTAAACACGAGTGGCTGGCCGGCAATAAGAACATATGCCATACCTTGTTGGTGCCCGGAAGCGATGACCGGGACGACGGTGACGGTATCTTGACCTTGGCCAGACCCGCCCTTCCCTTCGGCAACGGTTATCGCCTGCCGCTGGACATGGTTCGCTGGCGGCGCCGTCTCGATTCGCTGGCGCCGGACCTGATCGAAGTGGGCGACCCCTATCAATTGGCCTGGGCGGCGCTCAAGGTCGGGCGAGCGCGGGATGTGCCCGTCGTAGGCTTCTATCATTCCGATTTGGTGCGGTTGACCGGCTCGCGGCTGGGTGTCTGGTCGGAGGCGGTCATCGGGCGTTACGTCGTTGACCTTTATAAGCGCTTCGATCTGGTGCTCGCCCCCAGCCGCATCCTGATGGCGCGTCTTCAGGCTTTGGGCGTCCCTCGCGTCGCCTTGCAACCGCTAGGTGTGGACACCGCCCGGTTTCATCCCGGGCGACGTGACCCTAACCTGCGCCGCAGTATGGGATTGCGCGACGATACCCGCCTTCTGATCTTCGCCGGCCGTTTCGCCAGAGAAAAAAATATCCCCGTGTTGCTTGAAACTCTGCAATGGTTGGGTTACGGCTATCACCTGCTGCTCGTGGGCGGCGGCGCTCGGATGCCGTCGGCGGCCAATGTCACGTGTATTCCATATGTCAGTTCCGTAGAGTGCCTAGCGAGGCTCATGGCCAGTTGCGACGCCTTTATTCACGCCGGCGATCAGGAAACCTTCGGCTTGGTGGTATTGGAGGCCATGGCCTGCGGCGTGCCGGTGGTGGGTGTCGCCGCGGGCGGCGTCGGCGAGCTGGTGGATGTCACGGTAGGCATGTTGGCGCATCGCCGTCATCCCCGGCTGCTGGCGCACGCCGTTTCCGCCTTATTCGAACGAAATCTAGATAGCGTGGGACGGCGCTGCCGCGAACGGGTGGAAAGCCATTACAGTTGGAACCGCGTGCTGCCTTCATTAATGGAACACTATCGTCGCCTGACGGGCATCACCGTACCCGTGATGGAAATGCCGCTGCATGCCTCGGGCTGAAGCGACAACCGCGTTATGCGTCTCCCTGCACGACGTTTCACCCGCCACCTGGCCGGAATGCGCGCGCCTGCTGTCCATGCTCGATACCTTGGGCCCGATGCCTGTGACCTTATTGGTGGTGCCGGATTATCACCGGCGCGGCCGCATCGATCATGACAGCCAATTTTTACGCGCCATGGAACGGCGGCTGGCCGCTGGCGATGAAGTCGCATTGCACGGCTATTACCATCTGGACGACGGCGCGCCGCCCCGCGGGCCGGCGGCATGGTTGCAACGGAAAATATATACCGCGGGAGAAGGCGAGTTCGCCGCATTGAGCAATACGGAAGCCGGCAATCGGCTGGAACAAGGACTGGCGCTGATGCAGCGTCTCGGTTGGCCCGTGTACGGCTTCGTCGCCCCAGCCTGGTTGCTGAGCAGCGGTTCATGCGCCGCCCTGTCGCAGCTGCCCTTTTCCTATACTACGACCTTGCGCGCCATCCACCGCTTGTCCGATAGGCGGAGAATCGCTTCACCCAGCCTCGCGTACAGCGTGCGCGGTCCGCTGCGACGTCTCGTGTCACGTTCATGGAACACTTGGCTGTTTGCGCAACTCCGGCATCGCGAGACACCGCTGCGCCTGGGATTGCATCCGGCCGATGTCCGCCACCAGTCAGTAGTTCGCCATTGGCAAGAAATCATAGAATTAGCCTTGCAGTACCGACGCCCCATGACTAAGCAGCATTGGATAGAGACTTCGGCATGAGACGCGCCGGCATTTGGCTGATCCTGCTCAGTCTCACATTGAGTCTCGCGGTGCCGCTTGCTTATGGCGGCATCGACGGTCTCAGCGCCTTGCGGGATCTGCCCGCGGCGGATTTCGCCCTACTGCTGGGCATGGCCATGCTGGGGTGGTTGTGCAACGCTGCGCGGCTGCACTTGCTGGCGCGCAATCTGCGCGTCTATCTCGGCGCAAAGACGGTGGTCTCCACGATCATTGCCTGTGAATTCGCCGCCGTCGCTACCCCGCTCGGCAGTGGCAGCCTGCCCATGCATATTCTATTATTATCGCGGCAGGGTATAAGCGCGGGTCGCACCCTGGGTATCATGGCGATGGACCGCATCATGGATTTGATTTTCTTTGCGACAGCCCTGCCGCTGGCCCTCGCCATCTATGTCTTCCATTCGGGGCAAACCGATTTTCTTCATTGGGGGGTTACCGCCATAATTCTTTTGACGGTGGGACTGGCCATTGTCTACGTATCAATACGACACCACCGCCCCGTGGTGAACGCAATCGGATATGGATTATGGCGCATCCCTTTGTTCAAGAAAAAGCGTCTGCGCATCGTCCGCTGGTTCGTCCACTTCAATAACAGCATGCGCATGTTATTCACTATGGGACCTGCCTCTCTGGCGCTGCTCTATGCGCTATGTGTCGGCCATTGGCTGATCCGCTACAGCATCCTGCCCTTGCTGCTGTGGTTTACCGGCCATCCCACCCCCTGGAGCTATTTATTCGTCGCGCAAGGATTAGCGCTGTTCTCCGGTCAGCTCAGCATGCTGCCCGGCGGGGGAGGCGGAGTGGAACTCGCGCTGGGCCTGCTGCTGAGTCCCTATCTCAACCTCGCTGCCACCGCCGCCGCTCTGCTGGAGTGGCGCTTCATTACCTTTCACTGGTCTTTGCTGATCGGGACGCCGGTGTTCTTGTTTCTCATGGGCCGGAGGCCGGGCAGCCATAAAGCCGGGTCAAACGCGCAAACATTGGATACAGACGCACAACCATCGATGGATCAGTTGGCGTAATGCGGTACAACGACATAGACCATATGGGTTACGAAGAAGACCTTGCCTCTGACGCTCCCAACAACGATGGCTCCACAATCGTTAACGATAAGTAAATTCAAAAGGATGTCATTCTCGACATTGGTACCAAACTAACGCGATACGTCGCGATGTGGTAGAAACCTTGGTGTAACGCGAACGTTGGCGCCCAACCAACGAGGAAAAAATTGGATCGCGCGAACGGCTGTGCCCGCGACTTAGCTCAGATTGACCCTCTAATTGCATTATGACTTGACCCGACCAGTTGGACTTAATCCAACAGAGCACAAGGCCTGTTTTTATCTGTAATGGATCTATCTTAACTGCAAATTATCAAACAAGCTGGGTCAACCAATTGTGCAAAATAACAACGATGTAATTGTAAGTCTTTGATTAGATGGCGCGCCCACGCTGATGAATCTGGTCACTGGGCTGAGTGTCTTTCCCTCAAATTACAGCTAAAAAGGCAACATCCGACCTTCTGCGTCCTCTCAGACAATATCAGTAGAACAGAAGCTCCTGGAGATTACTCAGATCGAATATTTTTTCGGCAAGTCCTTGTATATCTATATTTCATTACTACAATTAAGTAAATAAGCGGCACTGTTCCGTCTGCCGTTTTAAAGTTCGTTAAGCTAATCCAAACATCAAAGGAGTACATGGCTATGCAATCGGAAATCCCCGAAAGTACTGCCAGTTATTTGGCTACTGCCGCAGTGATCGTGATGGTCCTATTTGCTGTTTATTCCATGGCTAAGGTATGGGTCTGATTACTCCAAACCAGAACTAAGGAGAACTATCATTTCCTCTCCACCCCGGCCCTTAGCCGGGGTGTTGGAAGAGCAATTACGCTTCTTTCCACCCTTGATCGTCCCTCAGCCTACTTACGTTTTGACCATATTTCGTAGTTATTTTTAGCAAATGCTGAAGAATTTTTATGTCACCACCCACCAACTCATATCAGCGGGATAGGAAGAAGCACTTGATCTGCTTTTTAATTTTCACAAAAAGTTGACCCAGTTTGCTTTAGATTTTGCATTTATGATAGTCCCATAGCAGGCCTTGTCCTCTGTTGGATTACGTCCAACTGGTCGGGTCAAGTCATAATGCAATTAGAGGGTCAATCTGGCGTGCAAATCAACACCTATTTATGTATACGAATATTTTCGCTAGACGCTTATGGGGCGATGGCAACAAGTTTCCCGGAATGATTAGGAAGTCGCGGATATAATCTGGCTGGTAATGGTGTTGGTAATTTACACGGCGATTAAGAGCAATTATCAGGGTGTACAGGTATGAGCGCGCCGCGAAGGATACGCTTGGGTCTCGCGTTAGGCGGGGGTTCCGCCCGTGGCTGGGCCCATGTGGGAGTCATCCGCGCGCTGGAACAGGTCGGCATCCGCCCGGATTAATTTGTGGGACATCCGTCGGATCGCTGGTGGGCGCCGCCTATGCTGCCGGCGAGTTGGATCGTTTCGAGCAGTGGCTACTCGGGATGCAGATGAAGGACGTGATCGGGTTCATGGACGTAAGCCTCGGCGGCGGAATGCTCAAGGGTGAGCGGGTGATGGAGTTTTTTCGGCACAACTTTGTGGATCGTCCCATCGAGGCATTGGACATCCCATTCGCAGCGGTTGCCACGAACCTGCATACCGGCTCTGAAGTGTGGCTGCGCGACGGCTCGACGGTCGAGGCGGTGCGCGCGTCAATCGCTCTACCCGCCTTGTTCACGCCGATGTTGCGCGACGGCATGACGCTTGTAGACGGCGGACTCGTCAATCCTGTACCGGTATCGTTGGCACGCGCGATGGGGGCGGATGTTGTGATCGCGGTCGATCTAAACTCCGACAAGATTGGCCGTTACATGGCCGACACTCCTCAGGTCGATACGCCGAGTAGTGCTATCGGCGAATGGATACGTAAGCTACAAGAGAATCTGGGCGGGCTACTCCCCGCGCATTCACCGGGCGAACACAGGTTGCCATCGATGCACGAAGTGTTTTTATCCAGCATCGATATCATGCAGGTGCGGATCACGCGCAGCCGCATGGCGGGCGATCCACCTGACATCACTGTGTCACCGCGCCTGTCCCACTTCCACCTTTTCGACTTTCATCGAGCCAAGGAGGCCATAGAGGAAGGGAAACACGCGGTGGAAGTAATTCTTCACAATCTTCGTGCGCTTAGTGATCATCCATTATGAATACGACGGCATTGAACGAATGGTTGGCCGGAAGTCTCGCGAAGTCCGCCAAGATGTTGTTATATTTTTCAGGTTAGTACAAAAAGCCGGGAACGCTTCAATAAGCAGATAGCTCTCTATGCAACTGTTTAATAACTGGTCAGGCCAACCTGCTACAGCCAGTCCACCAACAGAATACCGACACCGACAGTGTTTTGTCTCCAGTTGTAGTCGATCAAGGTTTCGCTGTAACCGCTGGTCGCATTTACATATCCCTTGATTCGTCCCTTGATCGGAAAGTCCCAAGTCGCCTGCAACCCATAATGGCCGCCGTTTAACCGACCGAGGATTGAAAACTCCTGCTGACCCCATTTATAGATTCCCGTGACATCACCATAACCCTCGTAACGGACTATGTCGTGGTTGTCATCGTCGGAGCTTGGCTCATGAATTCGAATCCATGGGCGCACATACAGGGCAAAGTCCCCCCGTTCAAAACCGAACTGGGCATAGACGCGATTCCAGGAGCGCGACGCTGGATCGCCATTGCCATTGGACTGATGCCACAGGCCCACGTTAATGAAACGACCGGTAAGACCGACCAGATCGTAGTGCGTGGAAAACGTCACGAAGATTTGCGGGTTAAAATCGGTTTCGCGAAAGAGATTGGAAGTACTTAGCTTGCCCACCGTGGTATTTACTTTCCTGCTGTTGTACGCCTGCCAATGGCTTTGCTGAGTGTAGGCAAACCACAAATCCGCATGGCTCCCAAAGAGATTCTCTGCCGCCTTGACTTTCATACTCAACTGAAACTCGATCTCGGTATTTTCGAGCGGTACGGAGAAAGGCGCCGAGTGCGAAGGTGACTGGGGTGAATCATTCGGGTGGTCGCTGTAGCGCGCGGGCAGGAAAAACATCGGTTCATACGGGCGTATCAGCCACGTTCCCTGCTTGGTCTCGGGCTCGAGTTCCCAGCGTGCGGAGAGCGGGGTCGGCGGGATACCGCCCGGTGTCGCCTCAGTGGTGTGAGGTGCGCCGAGCTGTTCTAACGGCTCTGTGTTTGTCTTGTTTGCATTTCGTCTGGCGAGAGCATCATAGCATTGGAGCCGTTCGTGATCGTCGGCGATTGCTGCGCACTTTGCTTCATCCACAGGCTCGGCGGCAAGAACGGTGCGGCCAATCGCAAACAAGCAGGTGACAAGTAAGAGACTTATAAATCTTGGCCACGTGAAGGTTCGGCTAGACTTCATACACATGTCTATACTCCCTGGTTTCCCGCTTCGGAAGCCGCGGCGCTCAGCCTCATGAGGAGGATATTCTTCATTCTCGCTCTTAGTGTCCGATTGCAGCCGCGTCCACCGTGCGGGTTGCCTTCGGTGCCAGAACAATCGCAAAGGAAGAGATGAAGAAGACGATAGCGATGACGACCATCAGCCCGTTGGTTGACAACAGCAGGCTCTGGCCCGTCACCATGTTATTCAACATTTCGCGTGCCAGTTCTCCAACTTTCCCCGGTGCGCCGGCGATCATGGCGGCGGCCTGACTTGGGTCGACGATACTGGCCAGCTGGTCGTGGGCGATGTAGCTGCGATCCTGCCAAGCCGTCGTGACCAGGGAGGTGGCGAAGGCGCCGGAAATCGTGCGTACGAAATTCATCAGTCCGGCTGCCGACGCCGTTTCTTCTTCAGGCACCGAACCCATGGCCAACCCAGTGAGAGGGACGTAGTACATGGGCATACCGATCCCCATGAAGAACAGAGGGATGACGATCGTCCAGTAGTCCATATCCGCAGTCGCCACCGACCGCCAGAGGGAGTCGGCTCCCAACCAGAAGCAACCGAAGAAGATCAGCCAGCGGGGATCGAACCGATTCGCAAGTTTAGCCGCAATCGGCGAAAATACCACTGAGAGAAGTCCGCCCCAGGCTACAACGAGACCCGCCCAAGTGGTGGTGTAGCCCAAGTTGTACTGGAGCCAGAGCGGGGTCAGCACGTTGAGGCCGAAGAAGGAGCCGAAGGCGAGCGCGAGCACGAACATGCTGGCGGTGAAGCCGCGATGGCGGAAGACGCGCAGATCGACGATCGGGTACTTCTCGGTCAGCTCCCAGATCAGAAAGGCGGCGAAGCCGATGGCGGCGACGACCGCCAGGACGCGGATTTCGTTTGATGAGAACCAATCGAGATCCTTGCCTTCGTCGAGCATAAGTTGCAGGGCGGCCACCCAAACTATCAGCAGGAGAAAGCCGACCTTGTCGACCGGCATCTTGATGAGCGGTTCTTCGTAGCGCTTGAGCAGGCCCCAGGCAATCGCGCCGAAGGCTAGCGACATGGGCACATTAATGAAATACACCCACGGCCAACTGTAGTTGTCGCAGATCCACCCGCCCAGCACTGGGCCGGCCACGGGCGCCAGCAAGGTAGTCATCGCCCAAAGCCCCATTGCTTGCATAGACTGTTCTTTAGGAAAAATGCGCAAGAGCAAGGTCTGGGACAGCGCCAGCAATGGGCCCCCAGCCATGCCTTGGATCACGCGCATGCCGAGCAGCATGGCAAGCGAACTGGACATGCCGCACAGCAGTGAGGCGGTACCAAATGTCACTACAGAAAGGGAGAACACCCTTACCGCGCCGAAGCGACCCGACAACCAGCCAGTCAGTGGAACGGTGATGGCCTCCGCCACCGCGTAGGCCGTGATTATCCAAGTGCCTTGGCTGGAGGCGGCGCCAAGCGCCCCGGCCATGTTCGGTACAGTTACATTGGCGATCGTCATGTTAAGGACGGCGAGAAAATTCGCCAGCGCCAGGACGATGGCCCCCACCCACAGCATGGCGCCCTGCAGAGGGGGCGCTTCCTTATGATCGATTGCGACTGTTGACATGGTGTTCTCCTTTTCAGGACTGGCTGCGGAGGTCGACGGTGGCCGTCATCGACAGCCCGACCCGCAACGGATGGGCCTGTAGTTCAGCCGGGTCAAGGTTAATGCGCACCGGCAAACGTTGTACGACCTTGATCCAGTTGCCGGTGGCGTTCTGTGCCGGAATCAGAGCGAAGGCCGCGCCCGTACCGCCGTCGAGTCCGTCGACGACACCGTGGTAGACGACCTTGCTGCCGTAGAGGTCGCTCGCCAATTCGACCTTCTGGCCAGGCCGCACGTCCTTGAGTTGCACTTCCTTGAAATTGGCATCAACGTACATGTCCTGAATCGGAACCACAGATAGCAAGGGCATGGACGGCAGGACGCGTTGACCCAGTTGCACCAGCCGGCGGGCAACCACGCCGTCCACCGGTGCGCGGATCACAGTCCGACCAAGGTCGACCTTGGCCTTGTCCAAGCGCGCTTGCGCCAGTGCCACGGAGGCTCGGGCCGCAAGATAAGCGGCGTCTGCCTTGTGAGCGTCGTTCTTGACGCGAGTCAGTTCATCACCCGAAACGGATCCTGAAGTGACCAGTGCCTGGCGGCGCTCGAGGTCGATGCGGGAGCGCTCCAGATCAGCGTTGGCGGCGGCAAGTTGTGCGCGGGCGCGCCCAAGGTCGGCCTCGGCCTGCCTCATCGCGAGTTTGGCGTCGGTGTCTTTGAGCACGACGAGAATGTCGCCGCGCTTCACCGCCTGGCTATCCACTACGCGGACCTGTGCCACGGTACCTTCGGTCTCCGCGCTGATGGTGGCAACCTCGGCGGCGGTGTAAGCGTTGTCGGTCTCGACATAATGCGAGCCGACGAATGTCCAATACGCCCATGCGCCGCCGCCCGCCGCCGCGATGGCGAGGCCGAGCGCAGCGAACAGGCGGGTGCGCCGCTTGCGATGGGTGTTGAGCGTTTCGTCGATTTCCACTACGTCCAATTCAATTGTTTCGTTTAGAGAGTTCATGGGATGCTCCTTTGAGTTGATGATGGGTTTATGTGTGGCTGGCGGAAGCGACACTCTTGTCGCTGCTCTGGAAACCGCCGCCCAGGGCACGGACCAGTGCCACGTCGAGGACGAGCGCGCGGGTTTCGATATCTGCCAAGGCGCGTCGGGCGGAGATCAACGCGTCTTCGGCCGTCAGCACGTCGAGGTAGGTCGCAAGCTCCCCCTGATAGCGCCGGCTGACGATGTCGTGCGCCTCTCCGGCCGCATCGACTGCGGCACGTGAGGCGGCGAGTTCCTCATCCAGGGCTTTGCGGCTCGTTGCCGCATCCGCCACTTCGCGCAAGGCGTTGGATAAAGTTCCGTCGTAGTTAGCGACCGCCGCGTCGTACTCGGCGCGGGCACCGCGCAACTGACCTTGCAAGCGTTTCGTGTTGAAAATGGGCAGTGAGATCGCCGGACCGACGCTGCCCGTTTCGGAGCCAGCCTTGGTCAGGTTGTCGATGCCCAGCGATTGCAAGCCAACGAAGCCGAGCAGGTTCACGCTCGGGTAGAAGCCGGCCTTGTCCTCGTCGATACGCTGGGCGGCGGCTTCCGCCCGCAGCCGTGCCGCGACGATGTCGGGCCGCCGCCCGAGGAGCTCCAGGGCCAGGTTGGGCGGCAGACCGACGCTGCCAGCAAAGCGGGCGCTCGGTCGGGTGATGGCAAGGCCGCGGTCCGGTCCGGCGCCGAGCAGAGCGGCGATGGCATTGCGTTGCAGCGCGATGCGCTCGTCGATGGCCAGCAGTTCCGCTTGCGCCGATGCCTTCCGCGCCTCCATTTGACGCACGCTCGCCAGATTCTCGAGGCCGTGCTGGTACCGGTCGCGGAACAGATCAACCGTCTTGCTGCGGATGTCCAACGCCGCCTCGTCACTGTCGCGGACCTCGAACAGATGAAGCAGCTCGGCATAGGCCGAGGCCACCGAGGTGGACAGGATCAGGCGCGCCTGCGCCACCTCGGCCCGGGCCGCCCGCTGCTCTGAGAGAGCGGCCGCGAGGGCCGCCCGGTTCTTTCCCCAGAAATCCAGTTCCCAGGACAGGTTCAGCGTGGCCAGACCGTAGTCATTCCACCCCTGGGGCAGGGCAGCGCGCGGGATGAGATAGTTGTAGCTCTGCTTTTCCTCGGTTAATGAGGTGTTGCCGGTTATCTCGGGAATGCGGGCCGCCGACGCGCTTTGAACTGCAGACCCAGCTAGCCGGAGTCGTGCCTGGGCCTGGGCAAGATCCGGCGAGTCACGCAGGGCTTCCTTGATCAGTGAATTGAATTGTGGGTCTCCGTAGGCCTCCCACCAATGATCCCCCGGCCAGAGAGCGGCCGGGGAAGAAAAGGATTTCGCGCTTTCCAGTTGCTCGATGGGCTTTAAAGCCGGCGCAGGACCGAGGGCCGGAATCTGAGCACAACCGGTGGCGGCGCTGATACCTGCGGCCAGGAATGCCCATAGCATCCTGGTGCGCCCAATGGGTAATGGCAGATGTGTCGCTTTCATTAGAATTCTCTCCTGAATGTACCGTACGGTACAGTTTTATATATTGACTTTTGTTAGTTGTCAAGTACTATGTGTACCGTACGGTTTAGTTATTAGGAGGAAGTCATGAAGAGAGGCAATGCGAAGCGACAGGTGATTCTAGACACAGCCTACCGGCTGTTCCGGACCCAAGGGTTTGATAAGACGTCGGTTTCCCAGATCACCGCCGAAGTCGGCGGTTCAAAGGCGACGATCTACAGTCATTTCTCTTCAAAGGAGGAGTTGTTCGTCGCGTGCATGGCATCGACTTCGGAGGGTTTCATAAGAAATGCCTTTGCGCTGTTGGATACCTCGGGGGATGATCCACGTTACGTGTTGCGGGAGTTTGGCTTCAGCTTGCTGAGTTTCATCTGTGCGCCGGACTTGGTGGAAGACCGCCGCTTGTTGATCGCCGAGGCCCACCGCGCCGGCATTGGTAAGTTATTCTATTCCAAGATCACGGAATTGCGGGCGCACGTTGCTGCATTCTTGTTTAGGCTGATGCAATCGGGTGTTCTGCGTCCCGACGATCCCCAATTGGCCGCCGATCATCTGCGAGGTTTGTTGGAGGCAGGGATCTTCGAGCCCTTGCTGCTACACGCCAGGGAAGGCTTCCCGGATGAAAAGGAGATCACGCTTGCGGCTGACCGGGCGGTTGCGGCGTTTCTAAGGGCCTATGCACCCACAAGCCAATAGGAGTCGATCGAATTGCTTCTGTGCCCTCCGTGTTCCCATATTGTTTGCACTTACGTTTGCGGTTGCAATTGAAGTTCTGCGCCACCCAACAGATGGCCTAAACCCTCAGTGCAAACAGTCCAGGTACGGTGCCCCAGCGAATTATTTATTCCGGAAGACCTTTACCTTCTTCAATTAGTTTGAGGAGACTGTCTTTGAGGTGGTGCGTCCATCCGGGCTTGCAACTCTCATAACATTCGCTCTCTTGGGTCAACCCCTTATGCACAAAATCGATCTGAGTTTTCCCGCTGTTCTCAGTAAGAGACCAAATCACTTCTGTGTTTTTCCACTCCTTCTTATCTTTTATCCAGTGAAGATTGCAGTCGGTTACCAGCCAGATAATTCTTTTGTTTGGTATAACCGCGGCAATTTTAAAATTTACATACGTATCTCCAAAATACACAGAGAATTCATCGTGTAATTTGCTAGCCTGGCCTTTGAAATTTTTTGCCCACCATAATTTGACCCGACTAATCTTTTCCATAGTTTCTTTTTCTGAAGCTTTGACAGTCAAGCTAATGCTGAAGTCTTGTCGTTACCACCGAACATAGTAATGAATGGTAATGATTTCATCCATGTGATCGATCAGGCAATCAAGCACACATCGTCGACTTTGACATTGGACGACGCAAATCAGATCACTTTAGCGCCGCTTATGCTTCATGAGCTTATTTACGCTTATCCCTGCCACAAGAGCCCGTAGCCGTGCCTGCAACACTTACTCACAAGCTTCGATTCTCCCGATCCGTGCTAAAGTAACCAGCTAACTAGAACTCCTGCCGACCATGAGTCAACCTGCAAAATAGCGCGTGTAGCCAGCCGTGTAGCCAGTAATTTATTAATCCTATAAAAATATTAACTATTCAATATGATACGAATAGGTATTGACCTTGGCGGCACCAAGATCGAGGGTATCGCCCTCGATGAAAACGGCCGTGAAATATTGCGCAAGCGGGTCACGACGCCCGGCGGCGATTATCCGGCGACCCTTGCCGCGGTCGCCGCACTGGTGGAGGAAATCGAGAAACAGACGGGCCGGCGTGGGACCGTCGGCGTGGGTACGCCCGGGGCGATTTCGCGCGCCACCGGACAGATTAAAAACGCCAATTCAGTGTGCCTCAACGGTAAATCCCTTGGGCAAGACCTTGCCGAGCTGCTGGACCGGGAGGTGCGCCTGGCCAATGATGCCAACTGTTTTGCCTTATCCGAGGCCAGCGACGGCGCGGGCGCCGGGGCCGAGGCGGTGTTCGGCGTTATCCTTGGCACCGGCGTCGGCGGCGGGATCGTGGTGGGCGGCCGCGTCCTGGAAGGGGCCAATGCCATCGCTGGCGAGTGGGGCCACAATCCCTTACCATGGCCGCGCGATGCGGAGCGGACCGGTCCCGTTTGCTACTGCGGTAAACAAGGTTGCATCGAGACCTATTTGTCCGGTCCGGGTTTGGCGCGCGATCACGGCTTGATAACCGGTCAAATCCTGTCCGCGGTCGAGATCGCGCAGCGCGCGCGGCAAGGCGATGCCTTATGCGCGGCGACACTGGAGCGTTATGAAGAACGTCTGGCGCGAGCACTGGCCGCCGTCATCAATATACTCGATCCAGACGCGATCGTGCTGGGCGGCGGCTTGTCCAACATCGCGCGTCTTTACCCTAATGTGCCGCGATTATGGGGAGATTACGTTTTTTCCGATCGTGTCGATACCCGCTTGATACAAGCAAAATTCGGCGATGCCAGCGGCGTGCGCGGCGCGGCGTGGCTGTGGAGTTAAAATATATGCGTCAAGCTTTGCGTTGGTTTCCATTATGGGCGACCATCAGCTGGCTACTGGTGGCGATGGTGATCTTTTTGTCTCTCACCCCGCACCCTATTAAGTTCGATATGGAGCAGGGCGATAAGCTCGGCCATGCGCTCGCTTACACGACCGTGATGGTGTGGTTCACGCAACTCTATACGCGCCGTGTCCATCTCTGGTGGGGGCTCGGATTCATCGCCCTGGGCATTGCCCTGGAGTACGTGCAGGGCTGGACCGGTTACCGTGACTTTGACTACTGGGACATGGTGGCCGACGGCGTCGGTGTCGCGGTGGGTTGGCTGCTGGGCGGGACAGGGATAGCGCATCTAGTAAGCGGCATTGAGCGGCGCATTTCACTTTGAGTTTTACGCCTCCGCCACGATATAGCTGATCCAGGCCTCCTGGTTGTCCGCCTTCAGGGTGTCCTTATACTCGCCGGTAGTGATCTGGTCTTCACCGCCCTCCGGGTCATCTACGAATTGCTCCCATAATACATGCACCCGCGAGAATCCGGCCTCCATCAATAGCTCGCGCAACTCCGGCAGCATCCACAGGCGCCAGTCATAGGTATAGGCCTTCTCCAAGCGTGTACCGTCGGTAAAGCCGAAATGGATGTGGCACAGAAAGTCGTGGGTGATGGGATTGAATTTGACCTGATCCCAGATATAGGTGAAGCTCTCGCCCTCCAGTTCCCGTTCTTCTTCCATGACGCCCATGGTCTCGGTGCCGCCCAGCAGGTCGAGGACGAAGATGCCGTCCTTTTTCAGGCCTTGATGGACCGACTCAAAGTAGTGGCGCAACGCACCGCGGGTCTTGAACACGCAATAGCTGAAATTCATGGCGCAGGTGATATCGACCTTGGGTTCATGGATATCGAGCACGTTGGCCTGCAACAGACTGACGCGCGAGGCCACGTCGCGGCCCGCCGGTTTAAGATTGTGTTGCTTGCCCCATTCCAATGTCTCTCGACACAGGTCCACACCCGACGCGGTGCGCTTGGGATGGGATTTACACCATTCCACGCACAACAACGCCGTACCGCAGAAATCCTCACGCAGGGATTGGGGCTTCTTACCGCGCAATTGCTTGTAACGATCCTCGAATAATTCGATCTCAAAATCCGGGGCCTGTACCGAAAGTTGATAAAGCGTGTGCCGATCGGCGCGCTGTGCGCCGTTTTTACCGCGGTGGCGCGATGTCTTGCTTTGTTTCGTCATGATTATAGTAATGCCGGAAAAGGGTCCCGCATTTTAACGATCTCGGCACGGGACGTCCATGTGAGAAATACCGCATGGCGAAACAATGCCCAAGTTGTAGCGTCAGCCGTCCACCCGTTGCTGGCTTTCCACCACCCAACCAAATTACAGTAAGATAACGTAAAATATGGGGCACCCAATAATCGAACTCGCAACGTAGCGCTTTGCACAGAAATCCAATAACATCGGGGAGTCAAGTATTCGCATGAGATCGCTAGCACTACTTCACGGCCTGGCGCGTTGTGGGGGCACCGTCATCTCCCGTTGCCTGGCGAGCATGGATAACGTCGTGCTACTGAGCGAGATACATCCCTTAGGCCCCTCCTTTATCAATGCGCGCAGTCCCGGCGCCGGCATGCGGTTCAATGCCGTTGCCCAGGCCGCCGCCTGGTACCCATTTCTGTTCAAGACCGGCGACGAAGACTGGATAAAACAACAGGCGCAGGCCGACAATAGCGTTGAACACTTGGAGGCCATCGCGCAGCGGGTTAACGAAAAAGGCATGCATTTGGTAGTGAGGACCTGGCCCAACATGGATTTCTTCAGCGATCCCTTCGGCCAGCAACCAAGTTACCGTCTGCAACAACGGGATGACATGGCGCGCGTGTTTGATGTCCACGAAGCATTTATCCAGCGCCACCCGATTACCCAATATCTTTCCATGATCAACACTGGCGTAGCCTTCGCCCGCTTGAAAGAACCGGCCGGGGCACGTGGCTATTTAAAAGGCTATCGCAAATTTGCCGAACTGGCAGCGCGTAGCAAGTACATTAAATACGAAGATTTTATCCGCGCCGCGCAACCCGCCATGACAACGCTTACGCATTATCTGCGCGTCCCCTATGACGCGCAGTTCGTCAATAAATGGAATCAATACAACCAAATCACTGGTGATACAAAACGGATGGCCTCCGACGCGATCCGCAAGGTCAACGACTATAGACTTGACCCCGCCATGCAGCGTCTGTTCCTGGACTCAGAAGATTACCAGACGGCTATAGGGCTGCTGGATTACCCTCCAGTTCTTTAATCCGTGTCGCTGTCAAAAGTAGTCTTATCCGGTAACCAGAAAATGGATGCGCTGAGCTCCGCCATTTCCAATAAGCGCATGCCTACAATCTCAAAGACCGCAATTTGGATAATTTTGCGGATCGTTGTCATCACAAAATGATCAAGTTGTATTTGCGTTAGTAAACCCATCGGGGAACTCCATCAATCGGCTGGAGCAGCCATACGCCTTTATCCACGGCTGTTTTCCACTTCCAATTTAAGGGATACGTGGGTAAGATTCCTTAGAGAGCAAAGAGGAGCAGTGGTGCCCTTTGCGCAGGTAAGAGAATGAATTAAAAGTATTTTCGAAAGGATTACATTCAACCGCGCTTTTCAGATGTGGGGCAGCAAAATGAAATCTATTCAAAAAGTCATAGAAGAAGCGACTACCTGTCACAAGCAGGGGCGTTTGGCAGAGGCAGAGGCGCTCTATAGGGAGGTGCTGGCGGGCGATTCCCGTCAATTTGATGCGTTGCATATGCTGGGGGTCATTGCGCATCAGACCGGTAAGCATGAGGATGCCGTCCAATTAATCACTCGAGCGCTGCAGCGAAATCCTGCCGACGCTGCGGCGCATTGTAATCTGGGCACAGCCTATCGCGCGTTGAATCGCCTAGATGAGGCGGCCGGCAGTTATAGAAAGGCGATAGAATTGAAGCCGGATTATCCCTTAGCGCGTAGAAATCTGAGCCAAATTCACATGTCGCGCGGCAATATCGGAAGTGGATTGTCGGCTTTGTTAAAAGTGACTTCATTTATCCGGTTTACCAAATCCAAGGTGAATTTTCTCTTGGCGCAGACGGCAATCTCTATCTTGGCGGAGTCAGCAATCTCTATCATATCGGTGCGGGCCGAACTCCTCGACGAAATCTGCTCGGGATTATGCATGATTTTGGTTTGAATTAGATATTGCCGAGTTACGAGGCAGTGGGCGGTGTGCCGTTGTTCTGTGCGGGGCGGGTATTGCCGTAGATACCCATTACTTCGATCAGCGCGGTTCTGACGGAGGTTTGTCCGCCAAGATGCGGCGAGCAAGACCGTTTCTGCGCCGAATTCGCAGTCCAAACGGTTAGTGCTTTTTTTTGCGAGGAATAGCGATGCCGCCGGAATCAGTCGAATTCAGTGTAGGCAGATGCTCTAAAATTTCGCGGTTATGACGTTGCAAAGAACTAATTTAATCTGTGGTAAGGCGCCGAATTTCATAGGCAGCTGGTTCCTTGACGAACCGAGTTTATGTGAGGCAATCATTGATTTCTTCGAGCAGAATAATTCACGGCAGGTGGAGGGTACTACGGTCCATGGGGTGGACAAGTCCAAAAAAAACTCAACGGAAATCAAAATAGATCCTAAAGATTTGCTCGATCCAACGCATTCGATGTTGGTGACTTATGTGCACGATTTACACGCCTGTTATTTGGATTATCTCCAACAATGGCCGTTTTTAGGGGCTATGTTAAAGGAAGTAGACATAGGAACGTTTCATATCCAGCGATATGACCCGGGCGGGCATTTCCGTGCCGTACACACCGAACGGGCTTCGGCATATACATTACATCGGGTATTGGTTTGGATGACCTATTTGAATACAGTTGAAGAAGGCGGGCGCACAAATTTTTCTCATTATGGATTGGACGTCAAGCCTGAGCGCGGCTTGACCCTTATATGGCCGGCAGAATGGACCCATGCTCATGCAGGGCAAGTGGTGACGTCGGGCTCCAAATATGTCATTACTGGCTGGTTCACTTTTCCTCTGGTAAGCGAGGCGGAACAAGTTGTATTGGCGTGAAGAATTTCTAGTGAGGTAGGGCAATGGATCGCGATTTCTGGCAGGCGCGCTGGGACGAAGGCCGCATCGGTTTTCACCAGGACGACGTCAACCCCTATCTGCAACGCTATTGGCCAACCTTGCATGTCTCTCCCGGTGCCGCGGTGTTCGTACCGCTGTGCGGCAAGAGCCGCGACCTGCTGTGGCTGCGCGACCAGGGCCATGCGGTCATCGGCGTGGAGATCGTGCCGCGGGCGGTGGCGGACTTTTTCGTGGAGAACGATGTTGCGGCGACCCACCGTGCGCATGGATCTTTCACCCTATGGGAAAGCGAAGGCATCAAGATATTCCAGGGCGATTTCTTCGACATGACGGCCCGCGATGTCGCCGGCGTCGGCGCGGTATATGATCGCGCTTCGCTGATCGCCCTGCCGCCCGCCTTGCGCCCGCTCTATGCATCGCACCTGCGCGCCATCGTCCCTGATCAGATTAATGTGCTGTTGGTGACCATGGATTATCCTCAGGCGGAAATGGATGGCCCGCCCTTCGCAGTGACTGAGCAGGAGGTCGCGGCGCTGTATCAGGACCATTTCAAGACAGAACGGCTATGCAGTGAGGACATCCTGGCGGCCAATCCACGCTTTAAGGAGCAGGGGCTGAGCGGTTTGCTGGAAAAGGTTTATGTGTTGAAGACGCGTTAGATTGGCGTAATGTCATGTTGTTTTGCGCGTTATACCAACTGATTTATCGATGATTGTGCGGCTGATTCCGATGAATGTGCGTTTAACCCGGCGTTAGGGCGACTCGGCCGCCGGCCCATAAGAAACAAAAACACGGGCGCCCCGATCAGCAGAGACCAGTGGAAGGTAATGAAACGCCACGCAAGCAGTGTGGCGGCGGGGTTGAGATAGGATCTGGGCAGCGGGCCGCAGGCAAAGACGCTGCCCATTTCTCCGATACCGATGATGACGATGAGTTGGTTCATGGCGGCGTTCTTCATGAAACGGAATTTCTTATATCGCCCTCTCCCTCCGCGGCTCGGGTCAGTCCCGGTCGCGCTGCCACTGTACCTCAGGTTGGCCCTCGAGCCGCGCCAGAAGGCGGGCAATGACGAACAGCAGATCGGAGAGACGGTTGAGATAGATTTGCAGATTCTCATTGAGCTGGTTTTGCCGCGCCAGAGTCACGACGCGGCGCTCGGCGCGGCGGCAGACGGTACGGGCGACATGACAGGCGGCGGCGGCCGGATTGCCGCCCGGCAGGATGAATTCCTTGAGCGGGGGCAGGGATTCATTGAGCAGCTCGGTGTCTCTTTCCAGGCGCGCGACGGCATCGATCTTGATCAGGATGTGGCCGGGGATGCTGAGTTCGCCGCCGAGATCGAACAGCTCGTGCTGGATGCGGGCGAGACAGGCGCGACTCGGTTCGGGGATGGCATGGACGAGCAGCACACCCAGCTGGCTGTTGAGTTCGTCCACCGCGCCGATGGCCTCGATACGCGCATCGTCCTTGGCGATACGGCTGCCGTCGCCCAGACCGGTGGTGCCATTGTCGCCGGTGCGGGTGATGATTTTGGAGAGACGTTTGCCCATGGCGGAGTCTAACTTTGCCCGTCGATCAGGCGGTATTCGATGGGCAACACCATATCAAAGTGCCGTCCGTCGAGCCAGCCAGCGGCCTTGGGTAGCGCAGTAATCTGGGTGAGCGCGGTAAGTGCGGCGCTGTCCAGCAGGCGATAGCCGGAGGAATGGGCGATGCGCACATGGCTCAAGCGGCCGTCGGCCTCCACGCGCAGGCCGACTTGCACTTGTCCCTGCCAACCGTTGCGGCGCGCCATCAGGGGGTAGGTGAAGTGCGGGGCGAGCGCATCGCGCAACAGGCTCTCGAGTTGGGATAACGGCATAGTGTGGTCGGTCGGTTGCGCTTCAACCGGCGCTTTGTTTTCCCGTGCAACCCCGGCGTCCCTTGAGGGTGGTGGAGTGTCAGGGTTATCGAGTGGAGGGCGAGGATGTTCCGCTATCTCCGGACTTTCCTGCGCCGTTTTGGATGGAGAGACACTTTGCGGCATCCGCCGCGCCGAGTTGCGCGGCGGTTGGGGACGAGCGGTATGCATACTGCCTGATGCGCCGTCGCGGCGGGGAGACGAGGGCGCCGTATTGGGCGCCGCGCCTAGCGAGACGGTCAAGGTGGCGGGAAAGAGCAGTGGCCGTACATTGTCATTGCTCAGCGCGGCCAGCACGCTCAGATGCAGAGCGGCGGAGAGCAAGACAAAGCGGCTCATACCCGTGTCCATATCAGATTTTGTATCCGTAGCGCAGTTCTACATACAGGGAGCGTTCCGCGGTATTGTAACCGTCGGCCAGGGTGTACTTTTTATCGGTGATATTTTCCACCCGGCCCTGCAGCGTCCATTGCGGGGTGAGCCGGGTCTGCGCAGTAAGATTCAGCAAAGCATAGCCGGCATCGTAGGTCGTGCTGAACGGTGAATCCTTGCGCTGGCCGGTGGCCAGCCAGTCCACGCCGACACGGTAACGGCCCGCATCGTAGAACAGCGAGGCGGTAAGCGTGCGCTTGGCGCGGCGCGCCAGCGGCTCGCCGCTTACCTCGTCCCTGGGATCCTGGGCGATGGCTTCGATATGCGCGCCCCAGGGCCGCGCTTGAATATCGTAACTGGCCTCGATGCCGTGGATGCGGGCGCGGCCGATGTTCATCAGCTTGCTGGTGGCGAGGTCGTATTCGATAAGGTTCTTGATGCGGTTGTCGAATGCGCTTAGCGCCAGGGATTGATTATTATTCAATTGATGATGCAGGCCCAGCTCAATGTTGCGCGAGGTCTCCGGCTTGAGATTGGGATCGCCGCCGAAACCGAAGCGGTCAGTGGCGTCCGGTGCGCGGAAGGCGGTGCCGACGGCGGCGCTGAAGCGGGTGCGCTGACTGAAATGATAGCCGTATTCGCCGTCCCAGGTGGCGTGTTGGCCGAAGGCGTCGTTGTCGCTGTATCGTGTCGCCAGCAATAGGCGATGTTGACCGAGGGTCATATCGTCTTGCGCGTATAAGGCCTTGGTCTCGGTCTTGTCGCTGAAGCCGCTGCCAAACACGCTGCTCGAGGTGTGCTCTCGCGCGAAATAGAGTCCGGCGGTGAGGAGCTGAGCGGCGTTGAGCTGCAGGTTGTTCTGCCAGTCGAGTGTGTCGCGGCGGGTATGGTCGTAGTCGCTGCTCTGATTTTGATCGATGTCGTCCACCGCCCGGCTGAGGTGTAGGGCGGTGGTCCAGTTATCCTGGGGCGCGGCATCCACCTTTAAAGCAGTGACGCGGTTGGCGTAGTCTTCCGACAGCGGGGCGAGAGAAAAATCGAGGTAATCGCTGGTCCCGCCCGCCTGCCAGTGGCTCAGCTCCACGTTGGTGCCGCCGAAGCGTTTGCCGCCGTAAAGATTGATGCTGCGGTTGTCGTAGCCGTTGTTGATAGCGGAGGCGGTTTGGCTGGGAAAGCCCGCGGTGTCGGTATAGCCGACGTCGATGCCGGCGCGATAATCGTCGCCGCCTTTGTGCAAGCCGGCGCCGGCCTTGCGCGTGTCGTAGCGACCGGCGCCGAGGTAGGCGCTGCCGTCCAGGCCGGAAACGTTGCGGCGGGTGATGATGTTGATGACGCCGCCCACCGCATCGGAGCCGTAGAGGGCGGAACGCGGACCTTTGACGATTTCGATGCGTTCGATGAGGTCGGGGTCGATGTTCTGTAAGGGTGCGCCGCCGAGGGTGCCGGGATTGATCTTGACGCCATCCACCATTACCAGTACATGGTTGCTCTCGGCGCCGCGGATGAACAGTGATGCCGGTTGGCCCGGACCACCATTGCGGGCAATATCCAGGCCGGCGTGTTCGCGCAATAAATCGGCAATGTCCGTGGCCTGGCTTTGTACGATTTGTTCTCTATCGATGACGATCACCGAGGCCAAGGATTCATCCGCGATCTGGGCGGTACGGGTCGCGGTGATGATGATGGGTTGCTCGGCCGCAACGGCCGTACCGGAGATAACCAACAAACCGGCGGCGAAGGGCCGCAGCGTAAAATGAGGCATGAGTTCTTCCTTTTTGTGATGCGCACACCCGCGCGGATAAAATCATCAGCGAAGGGGGAAGAACGGCAAGGAGGCAAGAGATCGGCCCGCTCGCGCATTGCCCACCGCAACGCTGAACTTACTCAATCTCAGGCCGGTCTCCGGGCTCGTGAGCGGACCATAATTGAATAATGGCCCGGCGGATCGCCTTCCCACGCTATGCGCAGTGGCTTACTGATCCGTCTACTCTCACCTACCGTTGCGGGGGCAGCGCCGGAATGGTTCCGTGGAACGCACCGGCTTCCCGTTTAATCCACCCCGTGAAAGGGGAGGAACACCTGCGATTTGAAGCAAGGGCAATGTACGGCGCCGGTGCGGTACTGTCAAGGGCGGGCATCGGCGCGAGGGTGCTGCTACTATTAACGGAGAAAATACCCTAATGATAATCGAGTCGGATCGTGCCACAGACGTATTACCAGGATCTTCCTCATGGCATCACCACCATCGATACCGGCTATTGCCGGCCCGGTTTCGATGCCAGTCATTTGTTGATCGAGAAAGACCAGGCCGCCCTGGTGGACGCGGGCACCGTCTTTTCCGTGCCGCGCTTGTTGCGCGTATTGGGTGATAAAGGTATAGCCTACGAGGCGGTGCGCTACGTGATGGTGACCCATGTGCATCTCGATCATGCCGGCGGCGCCGGGGCCTTGCTGTACCACCTGCCCAATGCGCAGCTGGTAGTCCATCCCCGCGGCGCGCCGCATATGATCGATCCCGCGAAATTGATCGCGGGCGCGACGGCGGTGTACGGCGAGAAGCGGTTTCGCGATCTATACGGCGATGTCGTACCGGTGGCGGCAGAGCGGGTGATTGAGGCGGCGGATAATTTTGAATTGATGTTCAACGGACGGCCGCTGTTGTTTCTGGATACGCCGGGGCATGCGCGCCATCACTATTGCATTTACGACGCCGCCAGCCGCGGTGTCTTCAGCGGCGATACCTTCGGTTTGTCTTATCGCGACTTCGATAGCGGCGCAGGTCCGTTCATTTTTCCCACCACCACTCCGGTGCAATTCGACCCGGAGGCGCTGCATGCCTCTATTGAGCGCCTGCTCAGCTTCAACCCTGAACGCATGTATCTCACCCATTATGGCTGTGTCAAAAACCTTCCGCGCCTGGCGGCGCAATTGCATGGCATGATCGACGACTTCGTCGGTTTGGCGCGCGTGGCGGCCACTGTGGGAGAAGATCGCCACGCGGTGTTGGTGGCGGGCTTGAATCGCATGCTGGTGAGCGCGCTACAGGCGCACGGCTGCAGCCTCGCCGCAACCAAGCTCTCGGAACTGTTGGCGGTGGATGTGGAGTTGAACGCCCAGGGCCTGGAAATCTGGTTGGACAAGGGTTCCGCTGCGTAACTATTCGCCGGGTCCGGCGGAGCGGCGTTATAAGACAAGAAAATCTATTTCTTGGGCGAGGGAAGCCCCCGGTCGAAGACGACATTTCCCATGAGGATGGTCATGACCGTGCGGCCCCTGAACTGCCAGCCGGCGAAAGGGGTATTGTGTCCGCGGCTGCGCATGTTTTCCGGCATCAAGTCCCATTGCTCGGTCGGCGCGAATAGACACAGGTCCGCGATGGCGCCAATGCCGAGCGTGCCGGCTTCTATCCTAAGCAGACGCGCCGGTTGATATGTCAGGCGCGCGATGACCTCCGACAGGCTCAGCACCTTGTCTTCCACCAGTCTTAAGCTGAGAGGCAGCAAGCTTTCCAGGGCGGAGATCCCCGGCGCCGTGGCGGCGAAGGGCGCTAATTTTGCGTCTGCTTCGTGGGGTTGGTGGTCAGAACAGACGGCTTGCAGGGTGCCTTTGGCGAGGCCGTCGCGCAGGCCGTCGCGATCGCGCTGGGTGCGCAGCGGCGGCAGCACATGGCACTGGCTGTTAAAGTCGCTGATGTCGATTTCGGTGAGATGCAGATGATGGGCGCTTACGTCGGCACTGACCGGCAGGCCGTCATATTGGGCGCGCGCCACCATGCGCACCGCTTGGGCGGTGGACAAGCGGCAGAAATGGGCGCGCACGCCGGTTTGTTGTATCAAGGCAAGATCGCGGGCCACGGCCACGGTCTCCGCCGCCTCCGGAATACCCGGCAAACCCAAGCGGCTGGCCACTTGACCCTCGTGCACGCAGCCGTGATTACTGAGCGAGGGGTCCTCGGCGTGGAGAAAGACGGTCATATCGTGGGTGGCGGCATATTCCATGGCGCGGCGCATCACCAGGGTATTGGCGATGGAACGCCGGGCATTAGCAATGCCGATGCAGCCGGCCGTTTTCAAGGCGCCCATCTCGCTGAGCTGGGTACCTTCAAGTCCTTGGGTCATGGCGCCCAGGGTCAAGACCCGCGCCTGGCCGACGGACCGGGCGCGCTGCTGAATGAGGTTCGCCACCGCCGGGGTGTCGATCACCGGATCGGTATCCGGGGGACACACCAGGGTAGTTATCCCGGCGCTGGCGGCGGCGGCGGTCTCGCTGGCAATGGTGGCCTTGTGTTCCTCACCCGGTTCGCATAGTCGCGCGCCAAGGTCGATCAGGCCGGGACAGACCACCTGGCCGCTGGCGTCGATGGTACGGTCGGCGTGAAATTTGTCAGGTCCGCTACCCACGGCAACGATGCGGCCATCGGCGATCCACAGGTCCTGGATCGCATCCACGTTATTGGCGGGGTCGATCACCCGGCCATGACGAACCCACAGGCGCATCATGCGCTCCTCCCTTCGACGAAGGGGGTGCTGCCCATGGTCATGGCCATCACCGCCATGCGCACCGCGATGCCGTGGGTGACCTGTTGCAGGATCACCGAGCGCGGGCCGTCGGCCACGCCGGAGGCGATCTCCACGCCGCGATTGATGGGGCCGGGGTGCATGATCATGGCGTCGGGCTTGGCCTGCGCCAGTTTTTCCTCGGTGAGGCCGTAGAGCTGGAAATATTCATGTTCGCTGGGCAGCAGCGCACCCTGCATACGCTCATGCTGGAGACGCAGGGCGATCACCACGTCGACATCGCGCAGGCCCCGGCACAGGTCGTGATAGACATGCACGCCCAAGGTCTCGACCTCTTTGGGGACGAGGGTCTTGGGGGCGATGATCCGCACCTCGTTGACGCCCAGCGTGGTAAGGGCGTTGATCTGGGAGCGCGCCACCCGCGAGTGTTGGATATCGCCGACGATGGCCACCGTCAGCGGCGCGAACTCGCCCTTGACGCGGCGGATGGTGAACATGTCGAGCATGGCCTGGGTGGGATGGGCATGGCGTCCGTCGCCGGCGTTGATCACGTGGACGTGGGGCTGTACATGTTCAGCGATGAAGTGGGCGGCGCCGCTGTCGCCGTGGCGTACGACGAACATATCGCAGTACATGGCTTCCAGATTTTGCAAGGTATCCAGCAGCGTCTCGCCTTTAACGGTGGACGAGGCGTTGATATTGACGTTGAGCACGTCCGCGGACAGGCGTTTCGCCGCCAGTTCAAAGGTGACGCGGGTGCGGGTACTGGCCTCGAAGAACAGATTGACGATGGTCTTGCCGCGCAGCAAGGGGACCTTTTTAATCGTTTGTTCGGTGACGCCGGCGAAGGATTCGGCAAGATCGAGGATGTCCACCAGCATGGACCGTTTAAGTCCCTCTATGCTGAGGAAGTGGCGCAGGCGCCCTTGTTCATCGAGTTGAATGTTGCGCGGCATAGTCGTGATGCTTTTTTTCCCTGTCCGTTTTGGCCATCGCCTGCATCTGGCGGCGCATTCTCCTCCGAGTCCCGCGCCTGCTCAAGGTGTTTGTTTGACGCTCAATTGCAGGGGCGACGGCCCCGACAGTTTAACCTGTTCGTGGGCCGATAAGGTCATGACGGACCCCGATACATCCGCCTGAATCGGCAACTCCCGTCCGCCCCGGTCCACCAATACCGCCAGGAGCACGGTATCGGGACGGCCGTAATCGAATATTTCGTTTAGGGCCGCGCGGATGGTGCGGCCGGTATAGAGCACGTCGTCCACCAGGATGATATGGCGGCCGTCCACCGTGAAGGGCAGATGGGAAGGACGCACCGCGGGATTGAGGCCGATGCGGGTGAAATCGTCGCGATAAAAGGAGATATCCAATTTACCCAGCGGTTCGTCCAGTTGCAGCAGCCGGTGCAACTGCTCCGCCACCCATACCCCACCGCTGTGAATGCCGATCATGAGCGGATCGGCGGCGGCGCGCGCCTCAAGCTTTTGGCGGACCGCCGCCGCCATCTTCTTCAGCATGTTCTCGACGTCGTAATCCATGGTCAGCGGTTGGCGCTTTGTTGAGAGAGCCAGGTTTCCAGGATGACCTGCGCGGCGATGCGGTCCAGTGCTTCCTTGGCGGCTCGGCTGTTGGGGGCGGCGCGTCCGCCCATGCCGACCGCGATGCGTTGCGCCTCATGGGACGACAGGCGCTCGTCTATGAGATGCACGGGCAGGGCATAGCGCTGGCGCAACTGCTCGGCAAACACTTGCACTAATGCCGCCAACTCATGTTCGCCGCCATCCATACCGATGGGCAGACCCACTACCAGTTGCGCCGGGCGCCATTCCTTTATCAGGAGGCCGATGGCCGTCCAATCCGCCTGCGCGTTGTTCGCCCGCAGGGTGGCGAGCGGCCGGGCGCTGCCGGTCAGGGTTTGTCCCACCGCCACGCCGATACGCCGGGTGCCGAAGTCGAAGCCGAGTACGGTACCGTAGCTCATGCGTGACCTATCTGATCGGATAGCTGGTTGAGGTCGATGCCCATCAAGGCCGCGGCCGCCTCCCAGCGTTGTTGCCAGGGAGTGTCGAAGATGACGCGGTTATCGGCCGGACCGCACAACCAGGCGTTGTCCGCCAATTCCTGTTCCAATTGGCCCGCGCCCCAACCAGCATAGCCCAAGGCCACTAACATTTGTTTGGGGCCCGAACCGGTGGCGATGTTTTCCAGGATGTCCTTGGAGGTGGTAATCCCCAGCGCGTCACTGATGCGCAGCATGCTGTCCCACTCGCCGGCGGGGTTGTGCAGAACGAAACCGCGATCAACGTGCACCGGGCCGCCCATGTACACCGGGTTCAGGACGATATCGCTTTCCCGCGGTTTGATGTTCATTTGGCTGAGGACCTCGCCCAAGGTTAGATCCAAGGGCCGGTTGATGACGATGCCCATGGCGCCTTGGGCACTGTGCTCGCAGATGAAGGTAACCGTGCCATGAAAATTAGGGTCGGCGAGCGAAGGCATGGCGATCAGGAATTGATTGGTGAGGGAAAGGTTTTCGGTCATGCCCGTAATCTTCCTTGAATCCGCCAGAGCTTACAAGCGGACCGTCTTAAGCCCGGCTACATACCCGAGGCGAAACTGTTGTCGTTCAGGAATTGCCAGGTGCGGGTGATATGCAGGATATCGGTGTCTTTGCGCATCTCGGGGGAGAAGGCCGCGAATGGGGCGGCCAATTTCACGATGCGGATGGCGGCGTCGTCCAGTAATTTGTAGCCCGATGAACGACGTAGTTCGATGTTGTTGACCGTGCCGTCGGAGTTGAGGGCCACATCCAGGATCAGGCTGCCGGACAGGTTTTGCCGCTTGGCCTCTTCGGGATAATTGAGGTTGCCGATGCGTTCAACCTTGTTTCGCCAAGACTCCAGGTAAGAGGCATCGCGGAAGGATTGGCTGCGCGCCGAAATATAATGTTCTCGCGGACGGCGGGAATAGGACTTGAAGGAGTCGTGCAGGTCTTCACTCAATCTGGCGATCTCCTTGCTGCGCATTACCAGTTGGGCGGCGGAGGGCATATCGTTTTGGGGCTGGGATTTATCCTTACGCAGGTCAACGGCCTGTTCGCTCACTTGCTCCGCGGTCAGCACCTCCAGATTTTGTGCGTTTCGCGGGGGTGTGGCTTGGCGCGGCAGGCTGAGTAAATTGTTTTGCCCCGGCATGGGATAGGCTTCGGGGGCGGACCGGGCCATAGCGGGGCGAACCCGCTCCTTCACGTTGCCGTCGCCATCCTGATCGGTCTGGGCCAGATAATCGGCCTCGGTGGTCTTTTTGGGGCGGGTAGTTTGGGTGAGGATGATCTCCAGGGTAGGACTGATCTCGCTCTTAGGCGGCTTATCGCTGATGAAAACGATCCCCAAGATCACGATACCGTGCAACACCACCGAGAAAAACAAGGTTAAGCCCAGGCGGTCGCTGGCGGTGATAAGAGTCGCTGGATGTGCGTTGGTGGTCACTGGGAGGTGATCTCGTCGCTAGGCAGCCGTTGCAGGGCCAGTTGGGTGACTATGCCGCTGGTGACGCCAAAAATGATGGCGGCGGTCATCAATAGCGGCAAGAGGTGAAACAATCCGGCGTGGGGGATGAATACCCAGTAGGCCGTAAAGAATTGCGCGTTCATATGGGCCACCGCGGCCAACAGGCTATACCCCACCGGGCCGAAGCCCCGGCCCGGTAGCCAGGCCGCGAGGCGCAATAGGGTGATACTGGCCAAGGCCCCGGCGAGACTCAGGAGAAAGGTCGGCGACAGAAAGGTGCCGATCAACAGGCTGCCAACCACCACCCGCAGCAGGGCCACCCAGGCGGCGGTAGTCCAGCCGTATTGTATCAGGGCCACGATGGTCACCACATTGGCCAGCCCCGGTTTGATACCGGGCAAGGGGCTGGGCAGGACGCTTTCAGCGATATGAATGGTAATCGCCAGGGCAGTGAGCCAGGCGATGCGGTGATCTTGGCGCGTGGTCTGTACAGTCAAGCTCATGACATGGGTGGCGTACTTTTCCGCTCTCACTCCTAACGGCGCCGGTAGGGTTTCATTGAGGTCCCGGCGCTCAAAAATTTATGCTGTCGTATTGGCGGTCGCGCCCCAGTACGCTGACCATGATGCCGTTGGGCAGGCAAGCGGCCAACTCCCCGGCGTGGGACAGCCAACCGCTGTGCACACATTGTTTGCCGCGGCACGGCGAGGAGATAAATCGTACCCGTCCGTCATGGACCTCAATGAGACTGTCACCCAAGGGGCCGTGCACGGCGAAGCGGCGATTGCTGCTTAAGGGCACGATGATCTCCCGTTGCCCGCTGGCGGTGATGCGCACCGATTCCGCCGGGCCCGCGTCGCCCCAGTAACGCGCATAAAGCCCCGGAAGCAGGGCGATAGCCGCTATCACGGCGATCCAATCGGCTTTGGTCATCATGGGTGCCCGATTATAACAGTCGGGGGCGGATTCAGCTCGAAGTGCAGCCGCGCCGCCAGATCGGGAGTCACGTAGACCGTGCGGTCGGCGGCTACCATCATAACCTGTTTGAGGTGCATACCGCGCACTACCGCCAGCCAGTCCTTGGGTCCGGCCACCATCAGTGCGGTGGAGGCGCCGCCACCCACGCCGCCGCCGGGATAGATCACCGTGGCGGACATGGCGCCGTCTGGCGGGTAACCATTGCGGGGGTCGATAATGTGGTGGTAGCGCTTGCCATGGTAAATAAAGAAGCGTTCATAGTCGCCGGAGGTGAATACGCTCTCATCGCCCTGAATTTCGATGGAAGCGAGGATACCGGGTCCGCGCGGGTCGCGGATGCCGATGCGCCACGGCCGGTTGCCCTTACGGCCGATGGCGCGCAGATCGCCGCCGGCATTGACGATGGCATTGCTCACCCCGTTTTTACGCAGTTCGTCGATGGCGCGATCCACGCCGTAACTCTTTACATAGGCGCCGAAGTCCATTTGCAACGCCGGATTGCCGCTGCTGAGTTTATTGCCGTCGAAACGCAAATCGTCGAGGTTGGGGTGTTGCGCCACCAGTTTTTGAATCTCTCCAGACGATGGCGGCGGAACGGTACTGGGTCGATCATCGGCATGAAAACCCCACAGCGCTATCAATTTGCCGATGGCGGGATTGAATAGATACCCGCTTTGCTTCGAAAGTGCCTGCGCGTCGCGTATCACCTCCACTTGGTCCGGCGCCAGCGTCACCGTCTCGCCGCGCGCCAGATGCGCGTTGATAGCGGTGAGAGGTCCCGGTTCCCAGGCATGCCAGCGATGATGCAAACCGTAGAGAGTATGGATCACCGCCGCCGTGGCTTGTTGCGCCTTGTCATCGTCGACACCCCACAGGGTGATGTCCACCAGGGTGCCGAACACCAGGATCTGTTCCTGGTGTATCGGATCTTTATCGCGGCTGCATGCGGTGAGGGCAAGGCCACACAACAAGACGAGCAGGCAGGCGATCTTTTTGGAAGCGGAGCACAACATGGTGCGTCGAGTGTAAGTTTCAGCCGCGAGCGGAGATGTGCGTAACGCCGCGCTTTTGCTCAAGACAGGCCATGAACCGGCCGGCGATGTCCAGACCATAAAGGGCGTCAAGTTCGCGGATGCAGGTGGGGCTGGTGACGTTGATCTCGGTGAGGTAATCGCCGATCACGTCCAGTCCTACGAACAACAAACCTTTTTCTCGCAAGCGCGGGCCAACCTGGGAACAGATCCAGCGGTCGCGCTCGCTCAAGGGCACGCCGACGCCGCTGCCGCCGGCGGCGAGATTGCCGCGGGTTTCGCCCGGCGCCGGGACGCGGGCCAAGGCATGAGGGACGGGTTCGCCGTCGATCATCAGAATCCGTTTGTCGCCGTCGCGAATCTCCGGCAGGTAACGCTGTGTCATGACGAAACGCGAACCCATCTGGGTAAGCGTCTCGATGATCACATTGATATTGTGATCGTTGCTGTGCAGGCGAAATATGGCGTGGCCGCCCATGCCATGCAGCGGCTTGAGGATGATATCGCCGTGTTCATGAAGAAAGGCGCGGATCTCCGCGGCGCTGCGCGTCACCAGGGTGGGCGGCGTGCATTGCGGAAACCAGGCGGTATAGAGTTTTTCATTGGCGTCGCGTAGGCTCTGCGGCTTGTTCGCTACCAATACTCCCGCCGCTTCGGCCAGTTCCAGGATTTGCGTGGCGTAGAGATATTCCATGTCCACCGGCGGATCCTTGCGCATGAGGATGACGTCCAGATCCGCCAAGGGCCGTAGTTGTTGAGCGCCGATGCGATACCAATCAGCGAGGTCGTCTTGCACGGTGAGTTCCCGCGTCCAGCCATAGGCCTGGCCGTCGCGCATCATCAGGTCGCCCATTTCCATATAGAAAATCTCCCAGCCGCGTTTTTGCGCGGCCAGCAGCATGGCGAGAGTGCTGTCTTTCTTGGGATTGATAGTGCCTATGGGATCCATGATGACGCCGATTTCAAGCGGCGAGGAAGAGCTTGCAGGATTACTCACGGTTTTTACTCGCTACGGGTCACGCATCGCTTGCTGTCGATATTTCCCGCGCCGCCGCCGCCAAGGCCAGGCGGGCGATGACACCGTAGGCGTAGAAGCGGTTGGGATGAGAGTCCGGCGCGCGATTGCGATCCGGGGTGTTGCAGCATTCGGCGAAGGCCAGCGGTTCGAAGGCCATACCCGGGGCATTGAGATTTTCATCGGGCCCGCGCCCGGTATGAATGCGATAGAAGCCACCCACCACGAAATGGTCGATCATATATACCACCGGTTCCGCCACGGCTTGGAGATTGCCCCAGGTCTCGAAGGTGTAGACTCCTTCCTGCAATATCACCTTGGTGATTTCCTGGCCGCCCTTGCTGGCCGCCATGCGGGTTCGCTGCTTGCGGTTGAGCTCGTGAATTTCCTGAGAGGAATGCACCATCATCACCCCCATGCCGTAGGTGCCTGCGTCGGCCTTCACGACTACGAAGGGCCGTTTATCGATGCCGAATTCATCGTATTTACGCTGGATATTGGTGATAAGGGTATCGACGTTCTTCGCCACGCACTCTTCGCCTTCCCGTTTGGTGAAGTTGATCTCGCCGCATTGCAGGAACAGGGGATCAATAAGCCAGGGATCAATGTCGATCAATTCGGCGAACTCATGCGCCACGCCGCGGTATTGGCTGAAGTGATTGGATTTGAGGCGATTGGACCAGCCCAGATCCAGTGGCGGCATCACGGGTTGGTCCAGTCCTTCCAGGATCGCGGGCCGACCGCCGGAGAGGTCGTTATTGAGCAGTATCGTGCAAGGCGTAAAGCCCTCCACGCCGAGCTTGGCCCCCTTGCGCACCAGTGGGTCCAATTGCACGCTGCGACCGGAGGGCAGCCCGATCTCCGTCGGTTGTTTTATTTCCTCCAGCAGGGTGCCGATGCGCACATCAAAGCCGGCTTTGAGCAGGATGTCGCGTAGCGTTGCGACGCTTTCCAGATAAAACATATTGCGGGTATGACTTTCGGGAACCAGCAGTACCCGCGCCGCCGTAGGACAGACTCGCTCCACCGCGGCTTGCGCGGCCTGGATACACAAGGGCATGAAAGCGGGGTTGAGATTGTTGAAGCCTGCCGGGAATAGATTGGTGTCCACCGGCGCCAGCTTGAAGCCGGCATTGCGCAGATCCACCGAGCAGTAGAACGGTGCCGGCGTCTCCAGCCATTGGCCGCGGAACCATGCCTCGATGGCCGCCTGGCGCGCCAGCAGGTGTTGCTCGATAGTGAGCAAGGGCCCGGTAAGGGCGGTAGTGAGGTGGGGAACGGCGTGCAAGTGTTCGATGCTCATAGAATTACCAACAATGCGTTACGCTACCAGAGCGGGGAGGTTTAGAGTGGTGCAATCATAGCAAATAAGTCGTGGGGATATCCTTGATTGGAACGAGGGAATGGGCGGACCGGGCTATTACCGAAAATCCCCCCATGCCCCGAGCATGGCCGCCAAGGCGGCAACGGCCGCGGTCTCGGTGCGAAGAATACGCGGACCCAGCCGCAGTCCCAGATAATTCGCGGCTTTGGCGAGCGCCAGCTCCTGATCAGAGAGGCCGCCCTCGGGCCCGATCAACAGAGTGGCGGGGCCGGCGGGTACGGAGAGTTTCGCCAGGGTATATTCGCCATCGGGATCCAGCGCCAACCGTAATCCCGTGCCGGGCGTCGCCAGCCACTGCGCGAGGGTGGTGGGCATATCGACTTGCGGGATACGGTTGCGGCCGCATTGCTCGCAGGCGCTGGTCACTACCCCTCGCCAATGTTCGACCCGTTGTGTCAAACGCTCGCCGTTGATGTGCACGCCGCAGTGTTTCGTGAACAGCGGAATGATCCGACTTACCCCCAGCTCCACTGATTTTTGAATGGCGAAATCCATACGCTCGCCGCGCGAGATGCCCTGCGCCAGCCATAACTGCAAGGGCGGTTCGCGCTCTTTATCGTGAAAGACGCCGACGTCGACCGTGACGCGGCGTTTGTCGATAGCGGTAATGGTCGCTTCAAATTCCCCGCCGCCGCCGTTGAACAGAATCAGCGGCGCGCCCGGCGGCAGACGCAATACGCGCGCTACATGATTGGCGGCCTCGTTACTCAATTCGATGCGGCAGCCACTGGTTAACTCTGTGGAATCGTAGATGCGGGGAATGCGCATTTAAAGGGGTTATCCGTGTCGAATCCAGACTAGCTTCAATCTGCGGTGGCCAGTTGAATCCCCTGCCACGCCACATCAGCCATCAATTGAATCTCTTCCGGCGAGATCACATAGGGCGGCATGAAATAGACCACGTTGCCCAGCGGGCGTAACAATGCGCCCTTTTCCAAACCATGCTGGTAGACGCGCAGGCCGCGGCGTTCCCGCCAGGGGTAGACCTCTCGCCTGGCTTTATCCTTTACCATTTCCATCGCCACGATCATGCCGCGCTGGCGCACTTCCGCGATATGGGGGTGATCGGCGAATTGCGCGGTGGCCGCGGCCATGGCGGCGGCTAAATCTTTATTGCGTTCGATGACGTTGTCTTCGGCGAAGATGTCGAGGGTGGCCAGTGCCGCGCGGCAGCCGAGCGGGTTGCCGGTGTAACTGTGGGAGTGGAGAAAGGCGCTGAGGTTTTGGTACTCTCCGTAAAAGGCTTGATAGATTTCATCGCGGGTCAACACCGCGGCCAGCGGCAGATAACCGCCGGTGAGCCCTTTGGAGAGGCACATAAAATCAGGGGTGATCGCGGCCTGTTCACAGGCGAAAAATGTGCCGGTGCGGCCAAAGCCCACGGCGACCTCGTCGGCGATGAGATGTACGCCGTAGTGGTCGCAGGCCTCACGCAGCAGCTCGAGATAGACCGGGTCATACATGCGCATATTGCCGGCGCATTGCACCAAGGGTTCGATGATTACGGCGCAACATTCATCGGCGCGCTCCTCCAGTGCATGACGCATGCGTTCGAACATATAAGCGGAATGTTCGGCCCAAGTGGCGCCGGTTTCACGGTGGTAGCAGTCGGGGGAGGGCACCGTGATGGCTTCCATCAGCAGCGGGCGGTAGGTTTCCTTGTACAGCGCCACGTCGCCCACCGCCAGCGCGCCCAGGGTTTCGCCATGATAGCTGTTGCTCAGGGTGATGAACTTGGTCTTGGCGGAAACGCCGCGGTTGCGCCAGTAGTGGAAGCTCATTTTCAGCGCCACTTCCACGGCGGAGGAGCCGTTGTCGGCAAAGAAACAGCGGCTCAAACCCGGCGGCGCCAGTCGGGTTAAACGTTCCGCTAGTTCGATTGCCGGTTCATGGCTGAAGCCGGCCAGCAACACGTGCTCTAGTGTGTCCAGTTGCGTGCGCAGCGCGGCGTTGATGCGGGGGTTGGCGTGGCCGAACAGGTTGACCCACCAGGAGCTGATGGCATCGAGATAGCGTTTGCCGTCGAAATCTTCCAGCCACACGCCCCATCCGCGGCGGATGGGAATCGGCGGCAGCGATTCGTGATCCTTCATCTGGGTGCAGGGATGCCACAGCACCGCCAGGTCGCGTCCCGCGTAGCTTTGGTTTATGGAATGGAATTCAGCCATGCCCGCTAGTGTATTCCGGCCGGCAAGGGTGCGATAGCACCGCGGCGGCGGTTGGCTTTCAATCGCTCTTCAGGCCCAGTGCCCGCCAGATCGCCAGGGTTGGACCCGCCAGGTTCATGGTGTAGAAGTGCAGGCCCGAAGCGCCGCCCGCCAAGAGGTCTTCGCACAGCTTGATGGTGACTTCCAGGCCGAAGGCGCGCAGAGATATCATGTCGTCGCCGTAGGCCTCGAGGCGTTTACGGATCCAGCGGGGAATCTCGGCGCCGCAGGCGTCGGAGAAGCGCGCCAACTGTACATAATTAGTGATGGGCATGATGCCCGGTACGATGGGCAAGTCCATGCCGAGTTTTTCGCAGCTTTCCACGAAGCGGAAATAAGCGTCCGGGTTGTAGAAGTATTGGGTCATGGCGCCGTCGGCGCCGGCCTCCACCTTGCGCTTAAAGTTGCGTAAATCCGCCAGGGCGTTGGAGGACTGGGGGTGAACTTCGGGATAGGCGGCCACCTCGATGAAGAAATGATCGCCGGTCTCGGTACGGATGAATTCCACCAATTCATTGGCGTAACGGAGTTCGCCGGCCTCGCGCGTGCCGGAAGGCATATCGCCGCGCAGGGCGACGATGTGGCGGATGCCCTGTGACTTATAATTGCTTAAGATGTGGCGGATGCTGTCCCGGGTAGAACCGATACAAGACAGATGTGGCGCCACGTCGATGCCGGTGCTGTACTTGATCTCGCTCACGGTGTCGAAAGTGCGTTCCTGGGTCGAACCGCCGGCGCCGAAGGTCACCGAAGCGAAACAAGGTTTGAGCGGCGCCAGCTGGGTATATGTATCGCGCAGCTTTGCGGCGCTCTCCGCGGTTTTTGGCGGAAAGAATTCGACGCTGTAGGCCTTGGGGTATTTTTTCTGGGAGTCCATGATGACCAACCAATCAATGGTGGGCGGGTTTGCGTAGCGTAACCCACCCGCCACTTATCAATAGCGATAATGTTCCGCCTTGTACGGGCCTTGTTTGGGTACGCCGATGTATTGCGCCTGCTCGTCGGTGAGTACGGTAAGCGCAGCGTTCAGCTTCTTGAGCTGCAGGCGCGCGACCTTCTCATCCAAGTGTTTGGGCAGGGTGTAGACGCCCACCGGGTATTTGCCCGAATTGCGCTCGGTCCATAATTCGATCTGCGCAATGGTCTGGTTGGCGAAGGAAGAACTCATCACGTAGGACGGATGGCCGGTGGCACAGCCAAGGTTCACCAGACGGCCCTTGGCGAGCAGGATGATGCGTTTACCGTCGGGGAAGATGACGTGATCGACCTGGGGTTTGATCTCTTCCCAACGGTATTTTTCAATGGCGGCAACTTCAATCTCGTTATCGAAGTGACCGATGTTGCACACGATGGCCTGGTCTTTCATCTTGGCCATATGATCGTGGGTGATGACGTGGTAATTGCCCGTGGCGGTGACGAAGATGTCGGCCTTGTCCGCGGCGTAGTCCATGGTCACCACGCGGTAACCCTCCATCGCCGCCTGCAAGGCGCAGATCGGATCGACCTCAGTGACCCACACCTGCGCGGACAGCGCGCGCAGCGCCTGGGCCGACCCCTTGCCAACGTCGCCGTAGCCGCATACCAAAGCGACCTTGCCGGCGATCATCACGTCGGTGGCGCGCTTGATGCCATCCACCAGGGATTCGCGGCAGCCGTAGAGGTTGTCGAACTTGGATTTGGTCACCGAGTCGTTGACGTTGATCGCCGGAAATTTCAACTCGCCACGCTGATGCATCTGGTACAGGCGGTGCACGCCGGTTGTGGTTTCTTCGGTGACGCCCTTGATGGCGGCGAGGTTCTTGGCGTACCAGCCGGGCTGCGCCGCGATGCGCTTCTTGATGGCGGCGAATAACACCCGCTCTTCCTCGCTGGTAGGTTTGGCCAGCACCAAGGCGTCTTTCTCGGCGCGTGTGCCCAGGTGCAACAATACGGTGGCGTCACCGCCATCGTCGAGGATCATGTTGGGCGTGCCACCGTCGCGCCATTCAAAGATGCGATGGGTGTAGTCCCAATATTCTTCCAAGGTCTCGCCCTTGACCGCGAACACCGGCGTGCCGGCGGCGGCGATGGCGGCGGCAGCATGGTCCTGGGTTGAGAAGATATTGCACGAAGCCCAACGCACCTCGGCGCCCAGCGACTTCAGGGTCTCGATCAACACGGCGGTCTGGATGGTCATGTGCAGGGAGCCGGCGATGCGCGCGCCTTTCAGCGGCTGTTGCGCGGCGAACTCCTCGCGGATCGCCATGAGGCCGGGCATCTCGGTCTCGGCGATCTTGATTTCCTTGCGGCCCCAGTCGGCCAGGTTGAGGTCGGCGACTTTAAAATCGTCGCTGGATTTGGCGACAGCGTTCATAGTGGGTCTCCTGACAAACTAAGAGCGCCGTTTTTACAGAATCGCTTTGATCGAGCCTGGCGGGGACTCCGCTGCAGCGCCCCTCGAGCAAAGCGATATGAGAAATTACAGTCCCGCGGCCGCGCGCAACGACTCCGCCTTATCGGTACTTTCCCAGGGAACATTGATGTCCTCGCGGCCGAAGTGGCCGTAAGCGGCGGTTTGGCGGTAGATAGGTTGCAAGAGGTTGAGCATGGCGACGATGCCGCGTGGCCGCAGATCGAAGTGTTCTCGGATCAATTCGATGATGCGCGTCTCGCTGATCTTGCCGGTGCCGAAGGTGTCGACGCTGATGGAGGTAGGTTCTGCGACGCCGATGGCGTAGGACACCTGAATTTCACAGCGTTCGGCGATACCGGCAGCCACGATGTTTTTGGCCACGTAACGGCCGGCGTAGGCGGCTGAACGGTCCACCTTGCTGGGGTCCTTGCCGGAGAAGGCGCCTCCGCCGTGGCGAGCCATACCGCCATACGTGTCGACGATGATCTTGCGGCCGGTGAGGCCGCAGTCGCCGACCGGGCCGCCGATGACGAAGCGTCCCGTGGGGTTGACGAAATATTTGGTGCTTTTGGTCAGCCACTCCGCCGGCAGCACCGGTTTGATGATCTCTTCGATGACCGCCTCGGTCAGGCTCTTGTAGCTCACATCAGGATTATGCTGCGTCGACAGGACCACGGCGTCCACTCCTACCGGCTTGGCGCCGTCGTAGCGGATGGTAACCTGGCTCTTGGCGTCGGGACGCAACCAGGGCATCACGCCGTTCTTACGCAATTCCGCTTGGCGGCTCACCAGGCGATGGGCATAGGTGATGGGGGCAGGCATGAGCACATCGGTTTCATTCGTGGCGTAACCGAACATCATTCCCTGATCGCCAGCGCCTTGTTCGTGATTCTCGGATTCATCCACGCCCATGGCGATATCCGGGGACTGTTTGCCGATGGCAGCCAGCACAGCGCAGGATTCCCAGTCGAAACCCATTTCCGAACTGTTGTAGCCGATCTCTTTGATGGTTTGGCGTACTACGGTCTCCGAGTCCACCCAGGCCTCGGTGGTCACTTCGCCGGCGAGGATTACCATGCCGGTCTTCACCAGGGTCTCGCAGGCGACGCGGGCCTTCTTATCCTGGGCCAGAATCGCATCCAGAATGGCGTCGGATATCTGGTCCGCTATCTTGTCGGGATGGCCTTCCGAGACGGATTCAGAAGTAAATAAATGCCAATTGCTCATGTAATGTCGTCCTCGCGGGGAATTGACGGCCTTGTATCATCCGTCCTTACCCATGCCAATAAATAAAAATAGCGACTCGCCTGCTTTATAGTTTAGCTGGGAGGCCGCCTCGTTGGGGTCGGTATATTAGCGTGTCGGGCCCTATAGTTCCAGTCACTCCAGTGATATTGTCCTCCCTTCCCAGACGGTGTAACGGCGAAAGCCGGACCGGTCTCATGGCGCTATACCCTTGCTCAAAAGGGGCCGGTAGGCGAAAATCACATGTTCCGGTTGAGGAGGATGGGTTCATCCTCCCGATTTAGCAGGGGGGAGTCTTAAGGCGGCGGCAGGTTTTGATCCTTGGCGGGCGCCGTAACCCGCGAAGGGCTGACTGGCGTTCCGGGGAAAAGGGTGCGGCAACGCCTCCGCCTTTGCAGCCAAACGAATACATGTGTGCCGTGGCGCGGAAGGTATCGCGGGAGGTACGTAAGAGGTTTATAGGGGTTTTGATATTTTACTTTTTTAGGAGAAATACATGCCGTCGCGCAGAGAGCTTGCTAATGCCATCCGTGCCCTGAGTATGGACGCAGTCCAAAAAGCCAACTCCGGTCATCCGGGTGCCCCCATGGGTATGGCGGATATTGCCGAGGTGTTGTGGAACGATTTCATGCGCCACAATCCCGCCAATCCCAAGTGGCCCAACCGTGACCGTTTTGTGCTCTCCAATGGCCACGGTTCGATGTTGATCTATTCCTTACTGCACCTCACCGGGTACGATCTCGGCATCGAGGATCTCAAGCAATTTCGCCAACTCCATTCCCGTACCCCCGGACACCCCGAATACGGTTATACCCCCGGAGTGGAGACCACCACCGGTCCATTGGGGCAGGGCATCACCAATGCGGTAGGCATGGCTATCGCCGAGAAGTTACTGGCGGGGCAATTCAATCGCGAGGGGCACAAGATCGTAGATCACTACACCTATGTGTTCATGGGTGACGGCTGCATGATGGAAGGCATCTCCCACGAGGCCTGCTCACTGGCCGGCACCCTGGGTTTGGGCAAACTCATCGCCTTTTGGGACGACAACGGCATCTCCATCGACGGCCATGTGGAAGGTTGGTTCACCGACGATACCCCCAAGCGCTTCGAGGCCTATGGTTGGCACGTGGTACGCGATGTTGACGGCCATGATGCCGACGCCGTCAAGAAGGCGGTGCAGGAGGCCCGCTCCGTCAACGACAAGCCGTCCATGATCTGCACTAAAACCGTGATCGGTTGGGGCGCCCCCAATTTGTGCGGCAGCCACGATTGCCACGGTTCGGCATTGGGTGCGGATGAAGTGGCCGCCACCCGGGAAAATTTGGGTTGGAAGTATCCCCCCTTCGAGGTGCCCGACGCTATTTATGCCGGTTGGAATGCCCGCGACAAGGGCGCCAAGGCCGAATCCGCCTGGGCTGAGAAGTTCGCAAAATATAAAGCGGCGCATCCCGCCCTGGCCGCGGAGTTCGAGCGCCGTGCCATCAAGGGCGAGTTGCCCAAAGACTGGGCCGCCAAGGCCAAGGACTACGTCGCCGCGGTTAATGCCAAAGCCGAGAAGATCGCCACCCGCAAGGCCTCGCAAAACGCCATCGGCGGTTTTGCCCCGATCCTGCCGGAAATCGTGGGAGGCTCCGCCGACCTGGCCGGCTCCAACTTGACCTTGTGGAAGGACGCCAAGGGCATCAGCAGCACCGTATCCGACGGTAATTATATTTATTACGGCGTGCGCGAATTCGCCATGTCCGCCATTATGAACGGCATTGCCCTGCACGGCGGTTTCATCCCCTTCGGCGCCACGTTCCTCACCTTTTCCGATTACGCCCGCAACGCGGTACGCATGGCGGCGCTGATGAAGATACGCAGCATCTTTGTCTACACCCACGATTCCATCGGTTTGGGCGAAGACGGGCCCACCCACCAGCCCATCGAGCATATGGCCAGCCTGCGTATCATCCCCAATATGCAGGTATGGCGACCCTGCGACAGCGTCGAATCGGCGGTGGCCTGGCAGGCCGCTATCGAACGCCAGGACGGCCCCACTACCCTGGTGTTTTCCCGCCAGGCCCTAGCTCACATGCCGCGCAGCGACGAGCAAATCGCCGCGATTCGCCGCGGCGGTTATTCCCTGGTCGACAGCCAGGGTGCGCCGCAGGCCATCATCATTTCCACGGGTTCCGAAGTGGAGATCGCCGTGGCCGCCGCCAAGACCCTCACTGAAAAGGGTGTGAAGGTGCGTGTCGTGTCCATGCCTTCCACCAACGTGTTCAATGCGCAAGACGCCGCTTATCGCGAAGCGGTGTTGCCCAAATCGGTGCGGGCGCGCGTCGCCATCGAGGCTGGCGTCAGCGAGTACTGGGTTCGCTATGTAGGTGATCAGGGCAAGGTCATCGGTATCGACCGTTTCGGCGAGTCCGCTCCGGCGGGCGCCCTATATAAGGAATTCGGGTTTACCGCGGAGAACGTGGTGAAGGCGGTGCAGGAGCTGCTTTAAAATTTTGCCGCGAAGGAAGCAGATAATGCGGGGATAAATCTCGCGTGATGTTCTGTGACCTTCGCGGCCCAAGCTTTTTTAATCAACTTGGGAGAAAATCATGGCAATCAAAATCGGTATTAACGGGTTTGGCCGTATCGGGCGGATGGTATTCCGCGCTGTTGCCCAGGAATTCAAGGATATCGAAATCGTCGCTATCAATGACCTGCTGGAGCCGGATTACCTCGCCTACATGCTGAGATATGACTCGGTGCACGGTCGTTTCAAAGGCGACATTTCCATCGACAATAAAATGCTGATCGTGAATGGTAAGAAGATCCGCCTCACTGCGGAGCGCGATCCCGCCAGTCTGAAATGGAACGAAGTGGGCGCCGACATCGTGGTGGAATCCACGGGGCTGTTTCTGACCAAGGAGACTTGCCAGAAGCATATCGATGCGGGCGCCAAGAAGGTCGTGCAGAGCGCGCCTTCCAAGGATGATACCCCGATGTTCGTTTACGGCGTCAATCACAAGAGCTATAAAGGCCAAGCCATTGTTTCCGCCGCCTCATGTACCACGAACTGCCTCGCGCCGGTTGCAAAAGTACTGAATGACAAGTTCGGGATCAAACGCGGTCTGATGACCACCGTTCACGCGGCGACCGCTACCCAAAAGACCGTTGACGGTCCTTCCATGAAAGATTGGCGCGGCGGCCGCGGCATCCTGGAAAACATCATTCCTTCTTCGACCGGCGCCGCCAAGGCCGTAGGCGTGGTATTGCCGGAGTTGAACGGCAAGCTGACAGGCATGGCCTTCCGCGTGCCGACATCCGACGTGTCCGTTGTTGACTTGACGGTGGAATTGAACAACGCCGCTACCTATAAGGATATCTGCGCGGCGATGAAGGCCGCTTCCGAAGGCGAGTTGAAAGGCGTTCTGGGTTACACCGAGGAGAAGGTGGTATCCACCGATTTCCGCGGTGTCAGCATCCCTTCGGTCTTTGATGCCGAAGCCGGGATCGCCCTGGACGGCACCTTTATCAAGGTTGTCTCCTGGTATGACAACGAATTCGGCTATACCTGCAACATGATGCGTATGGTTCAGCATGTAGCTAAATAGTGGCGAGTGGTAAGTGGCGGGTAACCAGCAGCAAGGAAATATGAATGATGTGTGGCGTGGTTCCCCCGCCACTCGCTGCTCGTAACTCGTTGATGGACGAGGACCTTTGGCGAGCATCGATTCACCACATATCTTTTGAACCTCTTAAGGAGATGCATCGTGTCCATTATCAACATGACTGACCTTGATCTTTCCGGCAAGCGCGTTCTGATACGCGCCGATCTGAACGTGCCTGTCAAAGACGGTAAAGTCACCAGCGATGCACGTATTCGCGCCACGTTGCCCACCATCGAGGCCGCCGCCAAGGCCGGCGCCAAGGTGATGGTAATGTCGCACCTTGGCCGTCCCGAGGAAGGCGTGTTCAGCGAAGAAAACTCCATGAAGCCGGTGGCCGAGCATATCGCCAAGCTGCGCAGCCGGCCGGTGCGTTTGCTAAAAGACTATCTCGACGGCGTCAGGGTCGAGGCCGGTGAGGTGGTGGTATTCGAGAACGTGCGCTTTAACAAGGGCGAAAAAAAGAACAGCGATGAGTTGGCGAAGAAATACGCGGCACTGTGCGATATATTTGTGATGGATGCCTTCGGCACTGCCCATCGCGCCGAGGCATCCACTCACGGCGTGGCCAAGTTCGCGCCGGTGGCCTGTGCCGGCCCGTTGCTGGCCGGCGAGTTGTCCGCCTTGGGCAAGGCCTTGCAAAATCCCAAGCGGCCGCTGGCCGCCATCGTCGCCGGTTCCAAGGTATCCACCAAGCTGACGATTCTGGATTCCATGGCGGACAAGGTGGACAACCTCATCGTCGGCGGCGGTATCGCCAACACCTTCATGCTGGCCGCCGGTCTCAAGGTTGGTAAATCCTTGGCTGAACCGAATCTGATTGCCGCGGCCAAGAAGATCATGGACAAGATGAAGGCCCGCGGCGCCGAAGTGCCGATCCCCGTGGATGTCGTGTGCGGCAAGGAATTCTCGCCGACCGCGGCGGCGGTCACTAAGGATTCCGACCAGGTAGTGGATGACGACATGATCTTCGATATCGGGCCCAAGACCGCCAACATATTGGCCGGAAAACTCAAAAACGCCGGTACCATCGTGTGGAACGGCCCCGTGGGGGTGTTTGAGTTCGACCAATTCGCCGCGGGTACCAAGATTCTGGCCTTGGCCATTGCCGACAGTCCGGCATTTTCCATTGCCGGCGGCGGCGATACCTTGGCGGCGGTGGACAAATACGGTATTGCCGACAAGGTTTCTTATATTTCCACCGGCGGCGGCGCATTCCTGGAATTTCTGGAGGGTAAGACACTGCCCGCCGTCGCCATACTTGAGGAAAGAGCAAAATAACAAAACACACGACAGCATTGTGTCATGCTAGGGGCAATAGCTAGCGGAGACACAGCTTATTAGCGAGAAATTATGTTACGCAGAACAAAAATTGTAGCGACGCTTGGTCCGGCCACCGACGATGCCAAGGTGCTGGACGATATTATTCTGGCCGGTGTCGATGTCGTAAGGATCAACTTTTCCCATGGCCATCCCGATGATCATCGGCGACGCGTGGAACTGGTGCGCAATCGCGCCGAGGCCCATGGCCGGCAGGTTGGGGTGCTGGCGGATCTGCAAGGTCCCAAGATCCGCATCGACCGCTTTAAGGAGGGCAAGATCCTGCTCGAGGAAGGCCAGCGTTTTATTCTCGACGCCAACTGGCCCGCTAGCGAAGGCGATCAAGAGCGGGTGGGCATTGCCTATAAAGAGTTGCCCAATGATGTCAATCGCGGCGACACCTTGCTGTTGGACGACGGACGGATCATGTTATGGGTGGAGATGGTGGAAGATGCCCAAATCATCTGTAAGGTGGTGGTGGCTGGCATACTCTCCAATAACAAGGGGATCAATCGCCAAGGGGGCGGTCTCTCCGCCGCGGCTCTGACCGATAAAGACCGCGCCGACATCAGGACCGCCGCGGAATTGGAGGCCGATTACATCGCGGTGTCATTTCCGCGCTGCGCGGCGGACATCCACCTGGCGCGTGAATTATTGCGGGCCGCCGGCGGCCTGGGCGACATTGTCGCCAAGATCGAGCGCGCCGAGGCCGTGCAGGATATCGAGGAGATACTCGCCGTTACCGATGCGGTGATGATCGCCCGCGGCGATCTCGGCGTGGAGATCGGCGACGCGGAATTGCCGGCGGTACAGAAGCAGGTCATACGCCAGGCGCGCGCTATGAACCGGGTGGTGATCACGGCGACGCAGATGATGGAGTCCATGATCGAAAACCCCATTCCGACGCGGGCGGAGGTATTTGATGTGGCCAACGCCGTGCTGGACGGCACCGATGCGGTGATGCTCTCGGCGGAGACGGCATCCGGCAAATATCCCGCTAAGGCGGTGGCGGCCATGGACCGCATCTGCCGCGAAGCGGAGAAGCAGCATATTGCCAAGACGTCCGATCATCGCATGAATACCCAATTTGGGCGCACCGACGAGGCCATTGCCATGGCGGCCATGTATATCGCCAATCATTTGGGAGTACGCGCCATTGCGGCCTTGACGGAGTCCGGTTCCACACCGCTGTGGATGTCGCGGATCAGCTCCGGTATTCCGATTTACGCCTTGACGCCCCATGTGGCGACGCGGAGAAAAGTGACTCTGTACCGCGGGGTCTATCCCGTGAGTTTTAAGGCGGATAGCACCAACCATCCTGTCGTGAACAAGGAGGCCATCGATGAGTTGGTGCGGCGCGGTGTGGTGCACAATGACGACTTGGTGATCATTACCAAGGGTGATTTAATGGGTGTGCACGGCGGTACAAATGCCATGAAAATCGTGAGGGTAGGCAATATGGTAGCCTTAAGCGAATAATGCCCACCTGCCTTTTTGGCGGGGCTTTCAGCGGAATCGGTGATAACAGGTAAAATAGGTTAACTACATACAATGAGGAGATCGTTATGGCCTTGATATCTTTGCGCCAGTTACTGGACCACGCGGCGGAACGCGGCTACGGGGTTCCGGCATTCAATGTCAATAATCTTGAACAGATGCGCGCCATCATGGAGGCGGCCGCCGAGACCGACAGCCCGGTGATCGTGCAGGCCTCGGCCGGCGCCCGCAAATATGCCGGCGCGCCCTTCCTGCGCCATTTGATCCTGGCCGCGGTTGAAGAGTGGCCCGATATCCCGGTGGTGATGCACCAGGATCACGGTGTTAGCCCGGCGGTGTGTCAGCGTTCCATTCAATTGGGTTTCACCTCGGTAATGATGGACGGCTCGTTGAAGGAAGACGGAAAGAGCCCGGCCTCTTATGATTACAATGTCGACGTGACCCGCAAGGTCGTGGAGATGTCTCATGCCTGCGGCGTGTCCGTGGAGGGTGAATTGGGTTGTCTGGGCTCCCTGGAGACCGGGATGGCCGGCGAGGAAGACGGCGTGGGCGCCGAGGGACATCTTGATCACAGCCAGCTGCTTACCGACCCGGAAGAGGCCGCCGACTTCGTGAAGAAGACCAAGGTCGACGCCCTGGCCATCGCCATCGGCACCAGCCACGGCGCTTACAAATTCTCCCGTCCGCCTACCGGCGACATTCTGGCCATCGGCCGCATCAAGGAGATCCACGCCCGCATCCCCAATACCCATTTGGTGATGCACGGTTCCTCCTCGGTACCCCAGGAATGGCTCAAGATCATCAACAGCTACGGCGGCGACATGGGTGAGACCTATGGCGTGCCCGTCGAAGAGATCGTGGAAGGCATCAAGCACGGTGTGCGCAAGGTCAACATCGACACCGACTTGCGTATGGCCTCCACCGGCGCCATGCGCAAGACCATGGCGGACAATCCCAAGGAGTTCGACCCGCGTAAATTCTTCGCCGCTACCATCAAGGCGATGAAGGAGATCGTCAAGGCCCGTTACGAGGCCTTTGGTACCGCTGGCAACGCCTCCAAGATCAAACCCTTGTCCTTGGAAACGATGGTCAAGCGGTACGACAAGGGTGAGTTGGCACCCAAGATCAACTAAGTTTTTACTATTTATGCAATAAAAAGGCGGGCATTTAGCCCGCCTTTTTATTGACGGTAAATCGTGCTTATCGGCGGCTACGCGCCGTAATAATCACGATACCAGGCGACGAAGTCGGCAATGCCGGTTTCGATAGGCGTATTGGGACGGAAACCCACATCCCGCGCCAAGTCGTCAATGTCGGCGTAGGTAGCGGGTACGTCGCCTTTTTGCATGGGCAGCATATTTTTTTCCGCCTTTTTTCCCAGACACTTTTCCAATACCTCGATGTAGTGCATCAATTCCACCGGCTGATTGTTCCCGATGTTGTAAAGACGATAGGGCGCGTAACTGGTGGCAGAATCGGGGTTATCGCCGCTCCACTGTGGATTGGGTTCCGGTAATTTATCCAGTGTTCTGATCACGCCTTGGACAATATCGTCGATGTAGGTGAAGTCGCGCTTGTGATTGCCATGGTTATAGACGTCGATGGGCTTGCCTTCCAGGATATTCTTGGTGAATTTGAACAGGGCCATGTCCGGCCGGCCCCAAGGACCGTAAACCGTAAAGAAACGCAGGCCCGTGGTCGGCAAGCCGTACAGATGGCTGTAGGTATGGGCCATCAGCTCGTTGGCCTTCTTGGTGGCGGCGTAAAGGCTCACCGGATGATCCACGTTATGGTGCACCGAGAACGGCATGTTGGTATTGGCTCCGTATACGGAGCTGGTGGAGGCATAGACCAGATGTTCAATGCCGTTATGGCGGCAACCTTCGAGGATGTTGAGAAAGCCCACTACATTGCTGTCCACATAGACGGCGGGGCATTCTATGGAATAGCGCACGCCCGCCTGGGCGGCGAGGTTGACCACACGCTGCGGCTCGTGCTTGGCGAAGGCCTGTTCAATGGCGGTGCGGTCTTCCAGGCAGATACGCAATTCAGTGAATTTAGGATGGCCGGCAATGCGCGCCAACCGTGCCTGCTTCAATGTGACGTCGTAATAGTCGTTGAGGTTGTCGATACCGATGACTTCGTCGCCGCGCTCCAGCAATTTTATGGTGAGCGCGTTGCCGATAAAGCCGGCGGTGCCTGTGACTAATATGCGCATACTAAATTTCCATTATAGAGTGATCGGGGTCGCAAGCTGTTTGGCGGATAACCGTAAATTCTATAATCGATCATCGACCTGATTCGCCGGCAACAGGCCTTTCACATCGAATAAGACATGAGCCGGTTTCCCCAAGGCGCGGATTTGCGCTATACCCATTTCGCGGAACTGGTGATGGGCGACGGCGAGAATTACGGCGTCGTATCGGCCTGGCTGTATGGAACTGGTCGGAGTGATGCCGTATTCGTGATAAGTGTCATCGGGGTTGGCCCAGGGATCATAGACGTCGACGTCGGCGTGGAACCCCTGCAATTCGCGCACGATGTCGATGGCGCGGGTATTGCGGATGTCGGGGCAGTTTTCCTTGAAAGTCAGTCCCAGTACCAGCACCTTGGCATCCACCACCTGGATACGGCGGCGGGTCATCAGCTTCACTACGCGCTCCGCGACATGGGCGCCCATGTTGTCGTTGATGCGCCGGCCCGCCAGGATGATGTCGGGATGGAAACCGATCTCCTGCGCCTTGTGGGTGAGATAATAGGGATCGACACCGATGCAATGACCGCCCACCAGACCCGGGCGAAACGGCAGGAAATTCCATTTGGAGCCTGCGGCCTCCAGCACCTCCAGGGTGTCTATGCCCAAACGGTGAAACAGCAACGCCAATTCATTTATCAAGGCGATGTTGACATCGCGTTGAGTATTCTCGATGACCTTGGCCGCTTCGGCCACGCGGATGCTGCTGGCTTTGTGGGTGCCGGCCTTGATGATGCGGCGATACAAGGCATCGACATAATCCGCCACTGCTGATGTGGAGCCCGAGGTGACTTTTTTGATAGAGGTGACGCGATGCTCCTTGTCGCCGGGATTGATGCGTTCCGGGCTGTAGCCCGCGAAAAAATCCTGATTGAACGCCAGCCCCGATTCCCGCTCCAGAACCGGTACGCAATCCTCTTCGGTGCAGCCCGGATAGACCGTCGATTCGTAGATCACCACGTCGCCCTTCTTGAGGATCTTGCCCACGGTATGACTGGCGCTAATCAAGGGACGCAGGTCAGGACGTTTGTATTGATCGATGGGCGTCGGTACAGTGACGATGTAGGTATTGCAGGTTTCCAGCGCGGCGGGATCGATAGTGAAACTGAGTTGTTTTGCCTGGTCGAGTTCGTGTGGTTCCACTTCCAGTGAACTGTCTTTTCCAGTCTTAAGTTCGGCGATGCGCGCCTTGTTGATGTCGAATCCTACCGTGGGGAATTGTTTACCGAATTCCACTGCCAGCGGCAGCCCCACATAACCGAGGCCGATAATGCCTATCCTGGCTTGGGTGACGCTGAACATGAAGTGATTCCCTCTAAATTTACTATTTTCTCGCCGCAAAACCGTAAAGAGCCGAGCTTTACTCTTTGCAATCACAACCGATGAGGCATTCTTATTTGCCGCGGCCTACGGCGTAGTATTCAAAACCTTCCTGCGCCAGTTGCATAGGGTCATAAAGATTGCGGCCGTCAAAGATAACGGGTTGTTTGAGCGTTGACTTGAGCGTGGCGAAATCGGGGCTGCGAAACAGGCTCCATTCGGTGGCAATGACCAGGGCGTCGGCGCTACGCACGGCGTCCAGGGGTGTCCTGCACAATATCAGGTCGTCACGCTTGCCATAGATGCGCCGCGTCTCTTCCATGGCCGCCGGATCATGGGCCTGTACCCGCGCGCCGGCCTCCCATAATGCCTCGATGAGAGTGCGGCTGGGCGCCTCGCGCATGTCATCGGTATTGGGTTTGAAGGCCAGACCCCACAGGGCGATGGTCCTGCCCTTTAAATCCGCGCCGAAGCGGCGGGTGATCTTGGTGAACAGCAGATGCTTCTGACGTTCGTTGACAGATTCCACGGCGCGCAACAATTCGGCGGGATAACCGATATCGCGCGCAGTACGCTCCAGGGCCTTAACATCCTTGGGAAAGCACGAGCCGCCGTAGCCGCAGCCGGGATAGATGAAATGGTAACCGATGCGGGGATCGGCGCCGATACCGATGCGCACCCGTTCAATGTCGGCACCGAGGCGCTCCGCCATATTGGCCAGTTCGTTCATGAAGCTGATCTTGGTGGCGAGCATGGCGTTGGCGGCATATTTGGTCAACTCCGCCGAGCGGATATCCATGGCGATCAAGCGGTCGTGATTACGATTGAACGGTACATAAAGGGCGCGCAGCAATTCGGTGGTGCGCGGGTTGTCGGTGCCGATGATGATGCGATCCGGGCGCATGAAGTCGTCGATAGCGGCGCCCTCTTTGAGGAATTCGGGATTGGATACGACATCGAACTCGATGGCTTGGCCGCGCTTGGCCAGGGATTCCTTCACCGCTTTCCGCACCCTGTCGGCAGTACCCACCGGCACGGTGGATTTATTGACGACGATACGGTAATCGGTCATGTGCTCGCCGATGCTGTTTGCCACCATCAGTACATATTGCAGGTCCGCCGAGCCGTCTTCGTCGGGCGGCGTGTTCACCGCGATGAACTGGAATAGGCCATGGGCGACCCCCGCCGCGACGTCGGTGGTGAAGCTCAAACGGCCGGCAGTCGCATTATTTTGTACCAGTTTTTCCAGGCCCGGTTCGTGGATGGGGATTTTTCCTTCCTTGAGCATTTGGATCTTGACGGCGTCGACATCGACGCACAGTACATGATTGCCAACCTCAGCGAGACAGGCGCCCGTAACAAGTCCGACATAACCGGAGCCAAAAATAGTGATTTTCATGAGGGCCTTGGAACCAAGTTGGTAGATGCCATGTAATTTATTTTTCAATGCTAAGCATAGCAGGAACAGCGATATAGAGCCACGCATCGATCCTGAGAATTATGAAATAAAATAACTTTGCGCAGGGAAAGGCCGATATAGTGAGCACGGAATTCAGAGCGGAACTTATCTCGTGAAAAATTCGTTGTATGAGTTGCTAAGTCATCCCGATTTTGCGGAACGGGAGCTGTGGATTCGGCGGCAGGCGGCGGCTAATGAAACCCTGTTTGTCGAGGGGGACCGTGGTTCAGAGATCTATTTGATTCTTACGGGCTCGGTGAGGGTGGTTGGCAACGTAGACCTGGACGACCAGCGCACCGTCCATCCGGGGTTCAGCGATCTGGATGAGGGTCAGGTGTTCGGCGAGTTGTCTCTGTTCGACGGCGAGCCGCGTTCGGCGACCGTGATTGCCCTTACGGATTGCGAATTGGCGGTATTGGAAGGCGAAAAGCTCATGGCTTTTTTGGATGCCCATCCGGAATTGGGTTATCCCATCTTCAAGGAACTGATTCACCTGTTGGTAGGCCGTCTCCGCCAGGCCAATCGGCGGATCTTTTCCTTATTCGCCTGGGGCCTCAAGATGCGGGGTATCGACCGGCATTTATAAGGGTGCCGAGATTCTAATTGGGGTCTTGCTCATCCAGAGGGGAATTCGCTTATTTTGATCGGCCTGCCGTCGGTTCTTCTGCCGAATCGGCGGAGAACATCGGAACTAAACCTATCAAATTGGCAAAATCTCCCGCTCGGTTACAGGGTTTTCAACGCGCGAGCGATTTTGGATCAATTGATCAGACGATCCCTAGGTAATAACCGTTGGCGCCTCGCGCCCGGTGCGTTCACGGATCCCGGCAATTTGATCGGCAATCCTTATCAATGGCGCCAGATACTGCTGGGTATCGTCGTGATGTCGCGTTTGATCGCGCTCATAAGATTCAATGTAAACACGCAGCGTCGCGCCCGATGTGCCGGTGCCGGACAGCCGATAAACGATGCGGGCACCGTTGTCAAAGAAGACACGCAGGCCTTGACCGCCGCTTACGCTGTGGTCCACCGGGTCGGCGTAACTGTAGTCGTCGGCCAGGGCTACGTGGTAGTTACTGAAGTGTTTGCCGGTCAGACTGCCGAGTTTGCCGGCCACGGCGCGCATGAGTTCCTCGGCGCGGGCTCCGTCCAGTTCTTCGTAGTCATGGCGCGTGTAAAAATTACGCCCATAGCGTGCCCAGTGTTCGCGTACAATTTCCTCAACCGGTTGACGGCGTATCGCCAGGATATTGAGCCAGAACAGCACCGCCCACAGTCCGTCCTTTTCCCGCACGTGATTGGAGCCGGTGCCGAAGCTTTCCTCGCCGCATAGGGTGACTTTACCGGCATCCAGGAGGTTGCCGAAGAATTTCCAGCCGGTGGGCGTTTCAAAGCAGGGGATTCCCAAGGCCTCGGCGACTTTGTCCACCGCGGCGCTGGTAGGCATGGAACGCGCCACGCCCGCCAGGCCGTCGGCATAGCCGGGGACGCGTGTGGCGTGGGCGGTTAGGATCGCCAGGCTGTCGCTGGGCGTGACGAAGCAATTCCGTCCCAAAATCATATTGCGGTCACCGTCGCCATCGGAGGCGGCGCCGAAATCGGGAGAGCGAAAACCCCTCATGGCGGCGACCAGTTCTGTAGCGTAAGCGAGATTGGGGTCGGGATGGCCGCCGCCAAAGTCCGGGAGCGGGGTGCCGTTCATCACCGTATTGGGCGGCGCGCCCAGACGTTCCTCGAGGATGGCATGTGCATAAGGGCCGGTTACGGCGTGCATGGCGTCGAAGCGCATGGTGAACAGTCCGGAGTTGAACAAGCCGTGGATCTGATCGAAGTCGAAGAGGTGCTCCATGAGGCGTGCGTAGTCGGCTATCGGGTCGATGACTTCAACCTGCATCTCTTCGACGCGGAACGAACCTCGCGCGTCCAGCGGTACATCGGGCACGTCGCAGGTCTGGTAAGACTGTATTTCGCGGCTATGGCGGTAGATCGCCTCGGTAAGTTTCTCCGGCGCGGGGCCGCCGTTGTCCGTATTATATTTGATACCGAAGTCGCCGTCGGGACCCCCGGGATTGTGGCTGGCGGAAAGAATGATGCCGCCGAAGGCCCGATGTTTGCGGATGACGCAGGAGGCCGCCGGCGTGGAGAGGATGCCGTCTTGACCCACCAATACCCGACCGAAACCGTTGGCCGCCGCCATTTTCAGGATTATCTGGATGGCCTCGCGATTGTTAAAGCGGCCATCGCCGCCCACTACCAGGGTTTGGTGCTGATAATCGCCCAACGAAGCGAAGATCGCCTGGATAAAATTCTCTAGATAATGGGATTGTTGAAATACGCCGACCTTCTTGCGCAGGCCGGAGGTGCCTGGGCGTTGGTCATCGAACGGTTGGGTGGCTATAGTGCGAATCGCCATGGTGCCCTAATCTAACCGATGCGGGTGTTGAGGAGAAGGGGTAGGCTTATCCCAAGAGGCTGCGTTGCCTTGAAATCGGGTTTTCCAGCCCCATAACAAAGGCTATCTTCCGACAAGAGAAGATCATCCCGAAGTATTTAAGAGGAATCGTACAATGACGGTTGCCGCGCACAAGGAGACCTTGGATTTTCAAGCCGAGGTCCGTCAACTTCTGAAGTTGATGATTCACTCCTTATATTCCAACAAGGAAATATTTCTCCGCGAAATGATTTCCAACGCCTCCGACGCCTGTGACAAGCTGCGCTTCGAGTCTCTGAGCGATGACGGCCTTTACGAGGGCGACACCGACCTCCGCATTCGCGTTTCTTTCGACAAAGACCAACGCACCGTGACCGTGAGCGACAATGGTATCGGCATGAGCCGTACTGAGGTCATGGAAAATCTGGGGACCATTGCCAAATCGGGGACACGCCAGTTCCTGGAATCCCTGAGTGTGGAACAGGTCAAGGATACCAATCTGGTCGGTCAATTCGGAGTCGGATTCTATTCGGGTTTCGTGGTAGCCGACAGAATAACGGTGTTGACCCGGCGCGCGGGCTTGGGAGCCGAACACGGAGTGCGCTGGGAATCGGATGGCGAGGGCAGTTACGTTGTGGAGACCGCGGAGAAGACCGAACGCGGTACCGAGGTGACCTTGCATCTGCGTAAGGACGAAGATGAATTCCTCGATGGTTTCCGTCTGCGCAATATTATCCGCAAATATTCCGACCATATCGCCCTGCCTATCGTCATGAAACTGGATGACAAGAACGAGGACGAGACCGTCAATCGCGCCTCGGCGTTGTGGGCGCGGCCCAAGAAAGACATCGCTGAAGAGGAGTATCATGAATTTTACAAGCATGTCGGCCATGACTTCGAAGATCCGCTCGCCTATATCCATAATCAAGTAGAAGGGCGGCAGTCCTATACCACCCTGTTTTATGTACCGCAGCGAGCCCCCTTCGATCTGTGGGATCGCCAACAACGCCATGGCATCAAGCTCTATGTGCGTCGAGTATTTATCATGGACGCCTCGGAACAGTTGTTGCCCAATTATTTGCGTTTCGTACGCGGCGTGGTGGACTCCGACGATCTTCCGCTGAACGTGTCGCGTGAAATTCTGCAGCATAACCGCACGGTAGAAACCATCCGCGGTGCCTCCGTGAAAAAGATCCTGGGGTTGTTGGAAGACCTAGCGAAAAATGACCAGGACAAGTACCGTAAATTTTGGCAGGAATTCGGACGAGTGCTGAAAGAAGGGCCCGCGGAAGATTTCGCAAATCGGGAACGAATCGCCAAGCTGCTGCGCTTTGCCACCACGCATAGCGACGGCGAGGAGCAGACCGTATCTCTCGACGATTACATCGCGAGAATGAAAGAGGGCCAGGATAAGATCTATTACATCAGCGGCGAGACCTTCGCCGCCGCCAAAAACAGTCCGCACCTGGAGGTGTTCCGCAAGCAGGGCATTGAGGTCTTGCTGCTGTCGGATCGTATCGACGAATGGCTGGTGGGCAATCTGCCGAAGGTTGACGACAAAGCGCTGCAGTCGGTGGCCAAAGGCACCCTGGATCTCGGCACGCTGGAAGATAAGGACAGTGTCGAGGAAATCAAAAAGGCCGAGGAACAGTTCCAGAGTTTACTGGGCCGCATGAAGAAGGTGCTTGGCGATAAGGTCAAGGAGGTACGCATCAGTCACCGCCTTACACAATCGCCGGCCTGTCTCGTGGTGGAAGAACACGACATGGGTACGAGCCTACGCAACCTGCTCAAGGCGGCAGGCCACGATATTCCCACGGTCGTTCCCATTATCGAAATCAATCCCCGCCATTCTTTGGTCGCGCGCTTGAACGACGAACAGGACGCACAGCGGTTCGAGGATTGGGTGACCATTCTCTTCGATCAAGCCCTCTTGGCGGAGGGCGGACAACTGGAGGATCCGGCCGGCTTTGTCCGCCGGCTGAATGATTTGCTGTTGCTGCTCAGTCATTGAAGCAGGCAAATTGTACGGACGGGAAGGATAGGGATATTCGGTTTGTAAGGACAGGGCGGCGACATTCTAAACGGGATGTCGCCGCCTTCTCTTGAGCGGATAGCAAGAGCGTCTGGCTCGCTTTGCCGTGGGGTCTCAAACGCGGAGGGGGAGATGGCAGTACCGGTAACACCGCTATTGGCTGCGGACATCATCATTGAATTGGTGGATCGCCCGGATCGGCCCATCGTGCTCATCGAACGCAAGAACCCGCCCTATGGCTGGGCGTTGCCCGGCGGTTTTGTGGACGTGGGCGAGCGCCTGGAACAGGCGGCGGTACGCGAGGCTTGGGAAGAGACCAGTTTGCAGGTGAACCTCATGACCTTGCTGGGTTGTTATTCCGCCCCGCGGCGCGATCCGCGCGGTCATACCGTGAGCGCGGTCTATGTGGCCGAGGCGCGCGGCGAACCCGAGGCGCGGGATGACGCCAAGCAACTGGCCTTATACGCCCTGGATGCCTTGCCCGTCACTTTGGCCTTCGACCACGCGGAGATCTTGGCGGATTATGCGCGGTTTCGCTGCGATGGCCGGGCAGCTCCATTGCGATTTTTTTAATGATGGCGTTTTGCCGCTGGCCCCTGGGCGCGGCTTCGGTATACTTGCTCGCCAGAGAGACAGTGATGGACTGAGCATGGGCGGATACAGCGGCGAACAGGATCACCGCCACGACTCGACGGCGTCGTTGGGCGTATTGTTGGTCAATCTGGGTTCTCCCGACGAACCAACTACCGCGGCGGTGCGCCGCTATCTCGCGGAGTTTTTGTGGGACCCGCGGGTGGTAGAGATTCCCCGTCCGCTGTGGTGGTTGATATTGCACGGTGTGGTGTTGCGGCTCAGGCCGCGTCGTTCGGCCCACGCTTATCAACGGGTGTGGACCGAGCAAGGCTCGCCGCTATTGGTCATCTCCCGGGCGCAGGCGCGCGCGTTGCAGTGCGAGTTAGCGGCCCGTTACGGCGAGCGGGTGCACGTGGCGTTGGCCATGCGCTACGGCAATCCCTCCATCAAGGCGGGACTTGCCCAATTGCGCGCTGTCAAGACCCGCCGTATCGTGATATTGCCGCTCTATCCCCAATATTCCGCCGCCACCACCGGGACGGTATTTGATGCGGTAAGTGATGTACTCAGGACTTGGCGTTGGGTGCCGGAACTGCGCTTCATCACGCATTACCATGACGACGTCGGCTATCTCGCGGCACTGACCAACAGCATACACGAAAGTTGGCGACTACATGGCCAGGCGGGACGCTTGTTGTTTTCCTTTCACGGCATGCCTCAGCGTACCTTGCTGGCCGGCGATCCCTATTATTGTCATTGTCAAAAGACCGCGCGTTTGATTGCGGAACGGTTGGGCCTGCCGCAAGAGCGTTGGGCGCTGACCTTCCAATCGCGTTTCGGCCGCGCCGAGTGGCTGCAACCCTACACTGACAAGACCCTGCGTCACTGGGCCCGGCAAGGCGTAAAGCGCGTGGACGTGGTATGCCCCGGGTTTGCAGCGGATTGCCTGGAAACCCTGGAAGAGATCGCCATGCAGAACAAGGAAAGCTTCCTCGCGTCAGGCGGAACTCGCTTGCATTACATTCCGGCCTTGAATGCGCGGCCCGACCATATCGCGGCCTTGGTGAATATACTGGGAACTCATATCCAGGGCTGGCCCGAAGCGGCAACCGATTTTGATAGTACTGCAATACAGAATGAGGCGCAGACCAGGATGCGCCGGGCCCGGGAATTAGGGGCCGAGCAATGATCTGAGCAAGATCCAGCACCGCTCTTGGATGGATGATTCCACTCTGCACCACCGCCTCTTATGCAATGGTCGGACAGGGTCGATATCTTGTACATTGGGAGGCAGTGTGTTTTGATGTGACGGATACAGTGCCTTCGTGCATTTTAGGGTGAATATGTGGTTTGCCATGTTCACTAATATCGATGGTGCTGCTTGACAAGGAATAAAATGAAAAATAGAAGTTTCCGGCTGTTGGCGGCGACTCTGATGTTTGCTCCGCTGATTTTTTGGATGGGGCAGCTCAAGGCATCCATCGATACCAAGCCAATGCTGCATCTCGACACTTTTGAATTGCATCCGGAAGTTTTCGTTACCCCAGCGGCCCTGCAGGACAATGTAGCCTTTTGGCGCCGAGTGTTCGGGGAATGGCGCTTGAATCAAGTTGTGTTGCACGATGCCGATTATCCCGCCCTGGTATATGAAGTAATCGATTTAGACGGCGAGACCGCCGAATCATTAACCTCGCGTCAATATGAGCAAATCCAATCGCGGCGCGCGGCATTGGAGAAAAGACTTGCTCATCTGGCAAAGTCCGGCGCCGATATCTCCGCTTTGTCCGATGAGGATCGTTCTTTACGTCACAATATTATCGATATCGCGGGCGAGGCGGCACTCGCCAATGCCGAGTCACGGGTGAGGGCACAACGCGGTCTGCGGGAACGCTTCCGGCAGGGCTTGGAAATAAGCGGCCGCTATGATCGGGTTTTCCGTCAGGTATTCCGGGAAGAGGGTGTGCCTGAAGACTTGGCCTATCTGCCCCATGTGGAATCTTCCTATCAGAATAAAGCCCGTTCTTCCGTTGGCGCGGCGGGTATGTGGCAGTTCACTCGTTCGGCGGGGCGGTTGTTCCTGACCGTGAATCATTCCGTAGATCAACGCATGGATCCGGTGGCGGCGGCGCGCGGCGCGGCGCGTTATCTGCATCAGGCCTATGAGATGCTGGGTGATTGGCCCTTGGCCATTACCGCTTATAATCACGGCATACAGGGCATGCTGCGGGCCAAGGCGCGGTATGGCGCCGACTTTAATCGCATCGTGCGCGACTACGATTCCAGGACATTCGGTTTTGCCTCGCGGAATTTTTATGCGGAGTTTCTCGCGGCGCGCCAGGTCGTGATGGATCATGAACACTACTTCCCTGAGGGTGTCGCTCTGCAACACCCGCTGGCGCTGGACAGCGTGGTCTTGGAGAGGCCCTTGCGCGCACCCGAACTTGCCAGACTTTATGCGGTTAAGCACAATGCCTTGGTCGCATTGAATCCGGCATGGACGCGCCGGGCCGCCCTGGGTAAAGTGGCCATCCCCGCCGGAATTCAGGTGTGGTTGCCGGCCGGCACCTTGAGCCGGGCGGAAGAGGGAGAACCCGCAAAGTCCGCCGCGGCGTCTCAATCCGAGGATCGGGACGATCAAGAGACTGTGGCGGCGGCAGCTACACCGGCGTCCATTTTTCACATCGTTCACGCCAACGAAAACCTGACCACCATCGCCCGGCGTTATGGGCTCAGTATCGAGACCTTGCGCGCCTTAAACGCTATGCCCGCGCATCGTGATGTGGTGCGGGTTGGCCAGAAGTTGCGGGTTCGCGATGCGGCGGAGCCAGTTGTGGGCGGTAACGACGAGAGCGACCTGATCATCCATGTGGTGCGCAAAGGAGATACTCCCAGCGTCATCGCCGCCAGTTACGGTGTTTCCCTTAAGGATCTGCTCGTCAACAATCAATTGACAAAACGCTCGAAGCTCCTGCCCGGCCAGCGTTTAGAGATTCCCGCCGGCCGCTAACGATCGCCTAAAGCTCAATTGGGTTCATGAATGTCTTGGGCTAATGGTTATTGCACTTCGGCAGAAGTCCATATCTCGCTCATTCCGCCGCTGTCGCTTATTCCGGCCAGTGCGGGTTATCGTAATAGTTAGAAGCTAATTGGGGAAAGTCAGGCTTTCCAAACGGCAACCGTTGATGTCGCATGACAGCGCACTGCCTTGCTTGTACCAGTCGCCCAAAACTATGCGGCGCGCGGCTTGACCGTCCAAAAAGAAGCTGTGAATCGCCGGACGGTGGGTATGTCCATGGATCAATTGGCGCACGTTATTTTCGCGCATGGATATGGCTACGGCTTGTTGATTGACGTCCATGATCTCTTCGGGTTTGTAACGACTCCGTTCGCGGCTTTCAGCGCGATATTTTTTCGCCTCGATGATGCGTTGCTCAATGGGTAAGGCGAGAAAAGTATTTTGTGTCCGTGGATTGCGGAGATGCGTCCGAAGATTCTGATATTCCATATCGTCGGTGCACAGGGTATCGCCGTGCATAAGCAGGGTCCGTTCGCCGTTGAGTTCAATGACAGTGGGATCGGCGATCAAACGGCAACCGCTTTGTCGGGCAAAGCCGCCACCTATTAAAAAGTCGCGGTTGCCGTGCATGACATACACCGGCACACCCGTGTCGGTGAGCTGGTATAGCCCCTCCAGTACCGGCCGATTGCCCGGCGCCACCGCGTCATCGCCCAACCACACCTCGAATAGGTCGCCGAGGATATATAAAGCGGCCGCACCGGCCGCGCGGCGGCGCAAAAATTCGAGGAACTGGGCCGTGATCGCCGGTCGCTCGTCGCTCAAATGCAGGTCGGAAATGAACAGGGTAGTTGTCACAGCGGTGCTGGCGGGTAGGTGTGCGTCAGGGTTTATGGGCGGATTCGCCGATAATCGTGGCCTTTTCGATGATCACAGTTTGGCGGGGCACATCCTTGGCGAAGGGCCCACCGGCACCGGTCGGTGTCTTGGCAATTTTATCCGCGACGTCCATACCTTCCACGACCGTGCCGAAAACCGCATAGCCCCAGCCCTGGGGCGTGGGAGCCGTGTGATTCAAAAAGTCATTATCCGCTACGTTGATGAAAAATTGCGCGGTAGCGGAGTTGGGGTCGCCAGTACGGGCCATGGCGACGGTGCCGCGGCTGTTTGCCAGACCATTGTCGGCCTCGTTGGCAATGGGTTCATGAACGGCCTTTTGCTTATAGTCCGCGGAGAAACCGCCGCCCTGGATCATGAAATTTGGGATCACCCGGTGAAAGATCGTACCGTCGTAGTGGCCTTCCCGGACATAGCGAAGAAAGTTATCCACGGTCTTCGGCGCCTTGTCATGGTTGAGTTCGATGACCATGACGCCCATATTGGTTTGGAGCCGAACCCGCGGTTGTTCGGCGGCACTGCCGGCTTGGGGGGCGACGGCGAACAAGGTGCAAATACTCAAGGCGGCGAACAGCGCATTTCTCTTCATTGGATTGTCCTTTTCTTTTGAGACGATGACGGCGAGTGACTAATGATAAAGGGTTTGCTCCGGCCGAGAAAGCCAAATTGTCCGGGTGCCTTTGTAGAGAGCCCTGGATTCCGCTACCATGCTGCGCCATGGAGACCATCGCTGTTAAAACCCGCTTTGCGCCCAGCCCCACCGGCTTGCTTCATCTCGGCAATGTGCGTACCGCCTTATTCAGCGCGCTTTACGCCCGTCACACCGGTGGGGTGTTCCTGCTGCGTATCGAGGACACCGATGAGGAACGCAGTCAGGATGAACACAGTGTGGCTTTGCAGGAAGATTTGCGCTGGTTGGGTCTGGATTGGCAGGAAGGGCCCGGTACCGAAGGCGCGGCGGGACCCTATTATCAATCACAGCGTTACGACATCTACCAGGGTTATTTTGATAATTTGGAGCGCCAGGATCTGGCCTATCCATGTTTTTGTTCACCGCGTGAATTGGAGTTGTCGCGCAAGTCGCAGCTAGCGGCGGGCCGGCCACCCCGCTATGCGGGGACCTGCGCGCTCCTGAGCGCCGAGGCGCAGCAAAAGCGCTTCGATCAAGGCATCCTGCCGGCGCTGCGCTTCCGAGTCTCGACCGGCGATACAGTACAATTTCTCGATTTGGTACGCGGGCCGCAGTCTTTCGCCAGCGACGATATTGGCGATTTCATCATCCGTCGCGCCGACCGTTCGCCGGCATTTTTCTTCAGCAACGCCGTTGATGACGCCTTGATGGGCGTGACTCATGTGTTGCGCGGCGAGGATCATCTCACCAATACTCCGCGGCAGATCCTGTTGCAGCGCGCCTTGGGCCTGCCGGTGCCGGAATACGGCCATATCGCCATGATCGTGGGCGCCGACGGAGCGCCGCTGTCCAAGCGTACCGGCAGCCGCAGTGTCAAGGAATTGCGGGAAGAGGGCTATCTCCCGCAGGCGGTGGTGAACTACCTGGCGCGCCTGGGCCACCATTATGAAAACAACGCCTACTTGGGTTTAGATGGGTTGGCCGGGGAATTTGCGATCGGGAAATTGGGCCGTTCGCCAGCGCGCTACGACGGCGCGCAATTACTGCACTGGCAGAAGTTGGCGGTGGGCGCCGGGAACGACGAGGCGCTGTGCCGCTGGTTGGCTTCCTTCGAGATAGATGAACGGCTGATTGAACGGATCGTCCCCCCCGGCCGGTTGCAAGCCTTCGTCCACGCCGTGCGCGACAATGTTGTCCTGCCCGCCGATGCCTTTCGTTTGGCGGATGAGTTGTTCGGCGCGCGAACCAAGCCGAATCAAGAAATCCGTAATATCATGATCGATGCCGGTGAGACCTTTTTTACGACGGCGTTGGAGTATATCGCTCAGGCGGATTTCAGGGTGTTTTGCCAGTCATTGTCCGCGGCGACGGGTAAAAAGGGAAAGGCGCTGTTTATGCCCTTGCGCGCCGCGTTGACCTCGGATAGCCACGGCCCCGAGATGGACAAAATCTGGCGTTTGCTGGGGGAAGAGCGGATACGCGAACGTTTCACAGCGGCGGCGGCTTTGTGCAAGGAATAACGCCAAAGCGCTATGCATCGCGAGCGCGCGCTATTATTGTGAGCCGGTGAATGGTGATAATCCATGTTGAAGATACACAATACCCTCACCAAACAAAAAGAGATATTCGTGCCGCGCGAGGCCGGCAAGATCGGTATCTATGTGTGCGGCATGACGGTCTACGATTACTGCCATGTCGGTCACGCACGGGTGATGGTGGTGTTCGATACCGTGGTGCGCTACCTGCGCGCCAGCGGTTATGAGGTGACCTATGTGCGCAACATCACCGACATCGACGACAAAATCATCAAGCGCGCCCGCGAAAACGGCGAACCGATCGACACTTTGACCGGACGCTTCATCCGGGCCATGCATGAAGATGCCGCGGCGCTGGCGGTATTGCCGCCCGATCAGGAGCCGCGCGCCACGGCATCCGTCGACCTCATGATCCAGATGATCCTGGCCTTGATAGAACGCGGCTATGCCTATCAGGCAGACAACGGCGACGTCTATTATGACGTGAGCCGCTTCCAACAATACGGCGCCTTGTCGGGGAGGCGCGTGGAGGATCTGCGTGCCGGCGAGCGGGTGGCGGTGGACGAGGCCAAAGACGATCCTTTGGATTTTGTGCTGTGGAAGGCCGTCAAGCCCAGCGAGCCGAGTTGGGTGTCCCCCTGGGGGGCGGGCCGGCCCGGCTGGCATATCGAATGTTCCGCCATGGCGACGCAATGCCTCGGCGACCACTTCGACATCCACGGCGGCGGCATGGACCTGATGTTCCCCCATCACGAGAACGAGATCGCCCAGTCGGAGGGGTCCACCGGGCATAAGTTCGTGAATTACTGGATGCACAACGGCTTCGTGCAGATCAACGAGGAGAAGATGTCCAAGTCCTTGGGCAATTTCTTTACGGTTCGCGAGGTGTTGAAACACTATCCGCCGGAGGTCGTGCGTTATTTCATATTGAGCAGCCACTATCGCAGTCCGCTCAATTACTCCGAGGAAAATCTGAACAGCGCCAAGGCGGCGTTGGATCGGTTTTATACGGCATTGCGGGATGTCGCGGTGGCTGATGCGGATGTCGACAGGGATGGCAGCGATTATGTGCAGCGGTTTCGGGCGGCGATGGATGATGATTTCAATACGCCGGAGGCGGTGGCAGTGTTGTTTGATTTGGCGCGGGACCTGAATCGCGCTAAATCTGAGGGTGATCAGGATGAGGCACATATTCTCGCTGCATTGTTACATAACTTAGGTAAAATACTCGGTATATTGCAGAGTGATCCAAATGAGTGGTTTAAAAAAATAGTGTCAGCAGAACTGCATATTGCATCTAAGTCTTCTTTAATTTTTGATGCAAAGGTAATTTACGGGAAAGAAGCGATTGAGCGTCTAATTGGGGAACGTCTCGCGGCGCGTAAAGCAAAGAATTGGGCTGAGTCAGATCGTATCCGAGACGAATTGAAAGCCCAAGGCATTATTTTGGAAGACCGTCCCGACGGCACCACAGATTGGCGGCGGGTTTAATTAGCCGACAAAAATAACAAGCGCTACATGGTCACTTCTTCGCGTGGAGTTGCTCCGCCGCATAAAGGGTATTTTGCAACAGCGTCGCCACGGTCATCGGCCCGACGCCGCCCGGCACCGGCGTTATCCACCCCGCTCGGGCGCTTGCGATCTCGAATTCCACATCGCCGATTAACTTGCCTTCCGCGTTGCGATTGATGCCGACGTCGACGACAATGGCACCGGGCTTGATCCATGCGCCTTTTACCAAACCCGGTTTGCCGACCGCTACCACCACGATATCGGCGCGCGCCACATGGGCGCTAAGGTCTTTGCTGAAGCGGTGACAGATGGTGACGGTGCAGCCGGCCAGCAACAATTCGAGACTCATGGGCCGGCCGACGATGTTGGAGGCGCCCACCACCACGGCTTCCAGTCCCCTGAGTTCAACCCCGGTGCTCTTGAGTAGGTTCATTACTCCGTGGGGCGTACAAGGGCGCAGCATCGGCATGCGCACCGCGAGGCGGCCGATGTTGTAGGGGTGAAAGCCATCCACATCTTTGTCCGGATGGATACGTTCGATGATGGTTTCCGGGTCGATGGCGGGTGGCAGCGGCAGTTGCACCAGGATGCCGTCGATCTCGGGATCGGCGTTGAGCCGGTCGATGAGTGCCAGCAACTGGTCTTGGCGAGTGTCGGCGGGGAGGTCATAGGCCTTGGAGACGAAACCAACGTCCAGGCAGGACTTGCGCTTGTTGGCGACATAGACGTCGGAAGCGGGATCGCGGCCGACCTGGATGACCGCCAAGCCCGGCGCACGTAATCCCGAGGCCTGACGCCGTTGGACAGCTTGCTTCACAGACTGTCGAATTTCCGCGGCGATGGTCTTGCCGTCGATTAGCTTTGCGGTCATTGGTGAACTCGGGTTTGGTTACGATTCGGGCGAAAAGTGAATCCGTATCGTATACGTCATTGGGCGCGGCTGTCACGGTCCGCATGTGCCAGGCAAACCGATATCAGCGCCCGGGCGGCATTGGAGAGGGTACGTTGCGAATGGCGAACGATGCCCAGGCGCCTGACGATTTGCAACGTCTTGATGCGCTGAGTGCACAGGCTGCGATCTACCATGGTCCGGGGTAGCAGGCTCCATCCCAACCCGATAGAGACCATCATCTTGATGGTCTCGAGATAATTGGTTTCGAGATTGATGCGCAGCGATATTCCGGATTTGTCGAAAGCCCGCTCAATCAACGCACGCGTATAGGTTCCCGTGGCGGGCAAGATGGCGGGATAGTCGCCCAACCGGTCGAGTGTGGGGCGCGCCTTTTTACAAAGGGGGTGGTCGGGCGCGCTCACCAGCACCAAGGGATCATTCCAGACCGGGATTACCACCAGGTCCGCGGATTCTTCCGCCGGGAGGGTGACGACCGCCAGTTCGAGTGCACCCTGGATAACGGTGCGGCAGGCGGCCTCTGAATCCACGAAACACAGGTCGAGCTGTACCTCGGGGTATTGGCGGGTGAACTGGCGCAGTACCGGTGGTAAGCGATGCAGTCCGATGTGATGACTGGTGGCGACGCTGAGTCGGCCGCGAACCTCGCCAGCCAGGTTGATGATGGCGCGGCGGGTGTCTTCCACTTCCGCCAGGATCTTCTCGGCGCGGGTCAGCAGAGTGAGGCCCGCTTCGGTGAGGGTGACGTGTCGGCCGATCCGGTCGAACAGGCGGATATCCAGGCTTTGCTCCAGCGCGGCGACGCGCTTGCTGACCGCGGGCTGGGTAAGATGCAGGACGCCCGCCGCCGAGGAGAATGAGCCGTGTCGGGCGACGGTGATGAAGGCGTGCAGATACTCGATATCCATACGATCTATTCAAATATTTATATTCCGATCAGGAATACAATATATGAAAAACATGAATTTGTAGAATATATAGTTCTGTATTACCATTTTGTTCATCAAGAGATCGACGGCGCGGAGCGGTTCGCAGTGGCTAAGAAGACCTTATATGATAAGTTGTGGGATGCCCATGTAGTGCGGCAAAACGAGGACGGGACCTGTCTCCTGTATATCGACCGCCATCTGGTGCATGAGGTCACCTCGCCGCAGGCCTTCGAGGGTTTGCGCCTCAATCACCGTACGCTGTGGCGGCGCGACGCCAATTTAGCCACCGCCGATCACAACGTCCCAACCGTAGATCGCAGCAAGGGGATCGCCGATCCGGTGTCGCGCCTGCAGGTGGAGACCCTGGACCGCAACTGCGATGAGTTCGGCATCACCGAATATGGGATGAGCGACGTGCGCCAAGGGATCGTGCATGTCATCGGTCCCGAAACCGGTGCGACCCTGCCCGGTATGACGGTGGTATGCGGCGATTCACACACGTCCACCCATGGCGCCTTGGGGGCCTTGGCCTTCGGCATCGGCACATCGGAGGTGGAACATGCCCTCGCTACTCAATGTCTGGTGCAGAAAAAATCCAAGAATATGTTGGTGAGCGTGGACGGGACAGTCGGTCCTGGGATTACCGCCAAGGACATTGTGCTTGCCGTCATCGGCGAGATCGGCACGGCGGGCGGCACCGGCTATGCCATCGAGTTCGGCGGCGATGCGATCCGCGCCCTATCGGTGGAGGGACGCATGACGGTGTGCAACATGGCGATCGAAGCAGGCGCGCGCGCCGGCATGGTGGCGGTGGACGACAAGACCATCGACTATGTGCGCGGCCGGCCGTTCGCGCCCAAGGTTGAACTGTGGGAACGGGCCGTACAGGCGTGGCGCGGTTTGCGGAGCGATGCGGATGCCCGCTTTGACCGCGCGGTGCATATCGCCGCGGCCGACATCAGACCGCAGGTAACGTGGGGCACGTCGCCGGAGATGGTGGTGCCGGTGGATGCCGCGGTGCCCGATCCGGCGCGGGAAAACAATGCCGTAAAACGGGAAGGCATGCAACGCGCTTTGGAGTACATGGGCCTACGCCCTGGCATACCCATCAGCACAATTAACATCGACAAGGTATTCATCGGTTCCTGCACCAACTCCCGCATCGAAGACTTGCGTGCCGCGGCGGCAGTAGTCAAGGGCCGCCGCAAGGCCGGCAGCGTGAAACTGGCCATGGTAGTACCCGGCTCCGGCCTGGTAAAACAGCAGGCGGAGGCCGAGGGTTTGGACCGTATTTTTATCGGAGCGGGTTTCGAGTGGCGTGAACCGGGTTGTTCCATGTGCCTGGCCATGAATGCCGATCGCCTGGAATCGGGTGAGCGTTGCGCGTCCACGTCCAACCGCAATTTCGAAGGACGCCAAGGCCCGGGCGGCCGTACCCATCTGGTCAGTCCGGCCATGGCGGCGGCGGCGGCGATCGCCGGCCACTTTGTGGACGTGAGGAAATTGAATTAATCGCCGAAACGCAAAGATAGCCAAGATTTACAAATTTAGAACTCGGCGCGGTCGACGCCTCGGCGTAAGAGAAACAGGAGTTATCATGGATAAACTCGACAAATTGGACGGCTTGATCGCGGCGCTTGATCGCGCCAATGTGGATACCGACCAGATTATTCCCAAACAGTATTTGAAGTCGATCCACCGCAGCGGCTTCGGTCCTAATCTGTTCGACGATTGGCGTTACCTCGATCCGGGTGAACCGGGGATGGATCACGGTAAGCGACGCGCCAATCCCGATTTCGTGCTGAATAAGCCGCGGTATAAAGGCGCGCAAATCCTGTTGGCGCGGGATAATTTCGGTTGCGGCTCCTCGCGCGAGCACGCGCCCTGGGCCTTGTTGGACTACGGTTTTCGCGTGGTGATCGCCCCGAGTTACGCCGATATCTTTTTCAATAACTGTTTCAACAACGGCATTCTGCCCATCGTACTGCCGGCGGCGATCGTAGATCGTTTGTTCGCCTACGTAGCGGCGACACCCGGTTATCGCTTGAAGTTGGATTTAACAGCGCAGACCTTGACCCTGCCCGGCGGCGAAGTTATTGCCTTTGAGGTTGATGCCTTTCGCAAACATCGCCTGCTTAACGGTTTGGATAACATCGGGCTCACGCTGCAGCATGCGAATGAGATCGAGGCCTACGAGGCGCGCCGCCGCGTGAATGCGCCGTGGTTGTTTCAGGATTAATTCACAAGGCGCGCCGCACGGAACGCATCGCAAGTACTTTGAGGGGACTGAAGTACCATGACAAAAAAGATCGCGGTCTTGCCCGGTGACGGTATCGGGCCGGAGATCATGGCCGAGGCGATGAAGGTGCTGGAGTGTCTCCGCCGGGACTTCGCGCTCAAAATTGAAACGGAGCAGGCGCCAATTGGCGGGGCCGGATTCGATGCGGAGGGCGATCCGCTGCCGGATGTTACATTGCGTTTGGCCAAACAGGCGGACGCCGTGTTGCTAGGCGCGGTGGGCGGTTTCAAGTACGATGCCTTGCCGCGCGACAAACGTCCAGAGCGCGGGCTATTGCGCATCCGTAAGGAGCTCAATCTGTTCGCCAACCTGCGTCCGGCTCTGTTGTATCCCGAATTAGCCGAGGCCTCCACACTCAAGCCGGAGGTTGTAGCCGGCTTGGATATCATGATCGTGCGCGAGTTGACCGGCGATATCTACTTCGGACAACCGCGCGGCATTGAAATGCGCAACGGCGAACGCGTAGGCTTTAATACCATGGTTTACGCCGAATCGGAGGTGCGGCGCGTCGCCGAGGTGGCCTTTGAAATCGCCATGAAACGCGGCAGGAAACTGTGTTCGGTAGAAAAGGCCAACGTATTGGAATGCAGCGAGTTGTGGAAAGAGGTGGTCATCGAGGTGGGTAGGGGTTATCCCCGGGTGGCCTTAAGCCACATGTACGTTGACAACGCCGCCATGCAGTTGGTGCGCAATCCCAGGCAGTTCGATGTCATAGTCACCGGCAATATCTTCGGCGATATACTCTCTGACGAAGCGTCCATGCTCACGGGATCCATCGGCATGTTGCCTTCGGCTTCCTTGGACGATAACAATAAAGGGATGTACGAGCCGATCCACGGGTCGGCGCCGGACATCGCCGGCAAGGGAATCGCCAATCCGCTGGCGACCATCCTCTCGGTGGCCATGATGTTGCGCTACACCTTAGATGAAACGGTCTTGGCGGACCGCTTAGAGACGGCGGTGCAAAGGGTATTGGCGCAGGGCTATCGTACCGGCGATCTCTACACCGAAGGCGCACGCAAAGTGGGTACGGCGCAGATGGGTGATGCGCTGGTAGCAGCGTTGCTCAGTTGATAACTAAGAGGGCATTGGGATGAAGCGGGTAGGATTTATCGGCTGGCGCGGTATGGTGGGTTCGGTGTTGATGCAGCGCATGCAGTCGGAACTAGACTTCGATCTCATTGATCCGGTGTTCTTTACCACCTCGCAGGCGGGGAACAAGGGTCCCGCCATTGGCAGGGACGTGCCGCCGTTGCAGGATGCCAACAGCATCGATGCATTGCGGGCCATGGAAATCATCATAACCTGTCAGGGCGGCGACTATACCAAGGCGCTTTATCCCAAGCTGCGCGCCGCTGGATGGAAGGGGTACTGGATCGACGCCGCTTCCGCGCTGCGCATGGAGGATGAAGCCATTATCATCCTCGATCCCATAAACAAACACGTCATTGAGGATGGACTTAAGAAAGGCATCAAGACCTATGTCGGCGGCAACTGTACCGTGTCGCTGATGTTGATGGCTATCGGTGGCCTGCTCGATAAGGGATTGGTCGAGTGGATCGCCCCCATGACCTATCAGGCCGCTTCCGGCGCCGGCGCGCGCAATATGCGTGAACTGATTCAGCAGATGGGGGCAATCAATGGCGAGGTCAGGACGCTGGTGGACAATCCCGCCGCGGCTATTTTGGAGATCGATAAGCAGGTTGGCGATTTTCTGCGCTCAGATCGATATCCACTCGATGCCTGGCCGGTACCGCTGGCCGGGTCGCTGATACCGTGGATCGACGTGCAGTTGGATAGTGGTCAGAGCAAGGAAGAGTGGAAGGCCCAGGTGGAGTGCAACAAGATCCTCGGCCGCAGTAACAATCCGATTCCCATCGACGGCTTATGCGTGCGTATCGGCGCCATGCGTTGTCACAGTCAGGCGCTGACCATCAAGCTTACCGAGAACGTTCCATTGGATGAGATTCACGGCATTGTCGCCGAGCACAACGAGTGGGTCAGAGTCGTGCCCAATGAACGGGAGATCAGCATGCGCCAACTGACCCCTGCCGCTGTGACGGGTACCTTGGCGGTGCCGGTGGGACGGATGCGTAAGCTCAATATGGGGCCGCAGTATCTGTCCGCTTTCACTGTCGGCGATCAATTGCTGTGGGGAGCCGCCGAACCGCTGCGCCGCATGTTGTACCTCCTCTTGCAACACTAGCCCTTTCGCACTGTTCGCCAAATACAGCGTTGCCATTGCTGTATTACCAGCGCCGTAGGGGAGGCGGTTTTATCCTTGTTGGGGGAATGTAATTTCCGGTTGCACGTCTTGTAGGCGCTGGACGGCTTAGCAGGCGCCGCAGCCGCATGGAGTTCAAAGAAGGTTATGAGCGTTACAGGATGCCGCCGGTTTTGATTTCCATCGGGCCCATTTTGCATTTTTCCGCGCGGCAGAGCGGATGGCCGCAGCGGCGGGTAACGATACAGTGTATGTAAGGAGTTTGCGCGAGGAAGTTTCGTCTGCCCACGATTTAGATTTGTGCATCGTAGCCGACAATGTACGTAAGGGCGCGGTCTTAAGCAGTATTCAAATCGCCCAGATTCTGGTAAAAGATTATCTCGGCTAATGGTGTAGCTGTCAGGGATTGTGAGCAGTATTAATTGTTACATCAATGATTTGGGAGGCAGGGACTAGCTCATTTCTCGTGTCGAATACACAGTTAAAGAATATCTTCATAAATCCGATAGCTATGTTCGATGCGTTCTCGCGGGTATGGCGATAATACTGCCATAGGATACTAGGGGCCAAGTTATCAAAGGGTAGACGGGTGATACTGAAAAAGGGAAGAGATTTCAAGACGCGCAGATTGGCTCTGGCGATGGCCGTGGCAATGGCATCGGGCCGTGGATATGCGCTAGGACTGGGCGATATCGAACTGCATTCGGCCCTCAACCAACCACTCAACGCCGAGGTGCGTTTGTTGACTGAGAATCCCGGAGAATTAAAAAATGCGGTGATTAAGCTTGCCACCGGCGAGGAGTTCGCGCGAGAGGGGATCGAACGATCCGCCATTTTATCCGATATAGATTTTACAATCGTCACCGCGAAAGATGGCGCTTCGATTGTAAAAATTACCTCGACACAGCCCATACGTGAACCCTTTCTCGATTTTGTAGTGCAAATGGATTGGCAGTCTGGTCATCTGCTTCGAGAGTACACCCTATTGCTTGACCCGCCAGTCTTCGGCGAGGAAAAAGCAGGGCAGATCGCTGCGCCGGAGACGGCACCAAACTCCGATCGGCAACCGGCTCCTGAAACTGAGCCTGTGTCTGGGGCGACTGTTCCACCGATGAGCCCCGTTCCAGTTCCTCGGGAAACGCGGCATGGCGCGGCGACCCCCCTTCCCGGCGGGCTAACAAAGTCCGCAACGGACGGTGGCCAAGGCTATGGCCCGACGCGACGCACCGATACCTTGTGGAGTATCGCGAATAGTGTTCGTCCAGATGATTCAGTAAGTGTCTATCAAATGATGATGGCATTGTTGAAAAATAATCCGGAGGCTTTTTATAACAACAACGTTAATGGCCTGAAGGCTGGATATGTGCTACGGGTGCCCGAGAAATCCGCAGTGGCGGCCGTGAATGAAGCGGAGGCGGTGCGGGAAGCGGCCCGTCAAGATGAACTATGGCAGCGAATCAAACGCGGCGGCGTCGCCTCATTTGCTAACGATCAGGGATTGCCTTCTGTGACGGAACAGGTGCCAGTCGACCGCGGGGCGGGTAATGTCAGCAATCAAGAAAAAGAAACCGCGCGGCTGCGCTTAGTAGCGCCGAGTGATGCTTCTACTGTTTCTGCGGGAGGAATGCAGGCAGAGCTCGATAAGCTGCGTAGCGAACTGGCTATCGCCTTGGAAGCCTCCGACAGCGCCAAGAGCGAAAGCGAAGAGCTGCAGTCGCGGGTGACGGCATTGGAGGGACAGATCAATTCTTTACAGCGTTTGCTGGCGCTAAAGGACCAGGCGCTCAGCGATATGCAAAAACGCTCCGGATTAGCAGTGCCTCCAGAGGCGCAGACACCCGCCCAAACGCCTGAATCGCCAACAGAGCCAACTAAATCGATTGCCAAACCTGCTGCCAAGGCCACCCCTAAGTTGATCGAAAAGCCGCCGCTGGATTTATCCGCCAATCCGGCTTTGATAGGCGCTGCAGCTGGGGTAGCCTTGCTGCTCTTGTCGGTGGTGTGGCTCATCGTGCGCCGCCGCCGTGCCAACTCGGATAGCGCGGAAGATAGTGAACAGTTTGAACCGGACATCGGTGAAACGGCGGTGCCGGCCGATAATTTCCAGTTCGCCCGGGAGGAGCAGGAGGAGCCTGCCATGGAAGGGTCGAATGACAATGAAATAAATCGGGTTGCTGAGGAAGTGGCGCAACACGCAGAACAGGATATCCCGCAAACAACCAGTGATTTGGATGTTATGCACACGCCCGAAGGCGATATCGATCCCATCGTTGAGGCGGACGTATATCTCGCTTACCGTCGTTATCAGCAAGCCGAATCACTGATACAAAGCGCCCTTGAAAGACAACCTCACCGTCAGGATCTGCAAGGCAAGCTATTGGAGATTTATTATGCCGCCAAGAATGCCGGCGCCTTTCAAACCCTGGCAACAAGCCTTTTTACAAACTTGGGGAGCAATTCCGATGATCCCCTATGGCAGCGCATATTGCCCATGGGACGAGAACTATGCCCTGATTATGAACTATTCGCCGTATCAGCGGATGGAGATGATGAAAAGAAATCGGTATCCGCAAGAGAGGCGTTCTTCAATGAACGCCCGGGATTGGTAGCTGAGCAGAGTTTCGCGGGCGATACCTCGGATGGCGCGCATCGTGGCGACGCGCAGGAATCCCATGATTTAAATCTTGAGATGGCGAGATCCGACGCCGTGCCCGAAGAAGAGAAGATGGATTTTGATCTGAATCTGGGAGATGAAGCCGCCGCCTCGGAGAACTCACCGGAATCCTCGCGCTCCTTCAGTGACTCTTTTGGCGTCAAGGACGCCGAGACTGCAGCGGGTGATCGGGATACGTCTACCGCAGCCATTGACAGCGAGCCGCCGCAAGCTAGGCCCCATAATTTATGGGAGATCGAATCCGCCATACCCGATTTCGACAATATCGATTTCGGTCTGGACGACTCTGATTTGTTGGCCGGTACCGATGTGGTCGGCACTAAACTCGATTTAGCACGCGCTTATATCGATATGGGTGACAACGGCAGCGCTACCGACATACTGAAAGAAGTGACCGAAGAAGGAAATGAACAGCAAAAACAAGAGGCCAAGACTCTGATGGAGAAAATAGCCTGATCCAAAGGTAGTTGCTGTTGCCGCTAATCTGCGGGTGTTAATATTCCGCAATGGATGAAATCCACCCCGTTATTCGTATTGTCAGCTTCGTGATTCTTACGGTGTTTCTGGCATTGGGTGCCGTGGGAAATATCCTTGTCGGCGCTGCTGTCATGGCATTGCTGTATATTACGCTCGATAAACTGGCTTGGCAGACGGCCGGGCGTATGCTGCGCCGGATGCGCTGGTTGTTTTTATCCATTGCGGTGATCTATTTTTGGCTCACGCCGGGGACGCCCCTGTTCAACGGCGGGGCAGCGCTTGATCCATGGCTGCCAACCGCCGAGGGAATTTGGCAAGGTGGCTTACGGATTACGTCTCTGGCCTTGATGGTGATGGCGGCGTGTATATTGCTGCAAGTTACCCCGCGAGATCAGATGCTTGCCGCGCTGCACTGGCTGCTGAAGCCTTTGGGTATGCTGGGTGTTTCTCATGAACGTTTTGCCGTGCGGACCGCTCTCACTCTGGAAGCAGTGAAGCAGGTGCAGGGACATGTGCGAGATGTATTGGCCACTATCCCGGCAACGACCAAGCCGGTGGCGCGAATAGGCGCGGTTGCCGCCATGACGTTGAATATCGTAATCCAAGAGGCGGAGGTTTCTTCCTGTGGGGTGATCGAAATGCCAGCGCTGCGTTCGCCGGCTTTACCGCAGTGGGGCATGCCGCTGTTATTGTTCGCGGTAATGACCACGATACGGCAATTGACGCTGTAAACCCTTAAGCTGAGGTGGGAACGAAAACCACACCGGCCAAGGGCGGCAGGGTAATGCTGATGGAGTAGGGCCTGCCCATCCACGGAATCTCTTCTGCATGGACCAAGCCGGCGTTGCCGAGATTGCTGCCGGCATAGTAATCCGAGTCGGAATTGAAGGCTTCTCGATACAGGCCCGGACCAGGAACTCCCAGCCGATAGTGATGACGCGGCATGGGGGTGAAGTTCAGGGCGATGACGGCACATTGTTCGCCGTAGCGTCGTAGATAACTCAAGATCGATTGTGGGGCGTCATGGCAATCAATCCACTCGAAGCCCTGCGGTTCGAATTCGTCGTGGTGCAAAGCCGGCAAGACACGGTATAGGTTGTTCAAATCACCCACCAGCCTTTGAACACCCTGATGGAGCGGATAGTCCAGCACGTACCACTCGAGTTGCGCCGCGGAATTCCATTCGTTGCCTTGGCCGAACTCGCAGCCCATGAATAGGAGTTTCTTCCCCGGATAGGTAAACATGTAGGTGTAGAGCAGGCGCAGATTGGCGAAGCGCTGCCACTCGTCGCCCGGCATGCGATAGAGCAAAGAACGTTTACCATGAACCACTTCGTCATGAGAGAAGGGCAGCACGAAGTTCTCAGTGAAGCTGTACAGCATGCCGAAGGTGAGCATATCGTGGTGAAAGTGACGATGGATGGGGTCCTTACTCATGTAGGACAGAGTGTCGTGCATCCAGCCCATGTTCCACTTCATGCTGAACCCCAGGCCGCCCAGCCAAGTGGGTCGGGACACCATGGGCCAGGCGGTGGACTCTTCCGCCATGATTACCGTACCCGGGAACTGGCCGTGGGTGACCTCGTTGAGCTGGCGCAGGAAGGTGATAGCCTCAAGGTTTTCATTACCGCCGTAGATATTGGGGATCCAATCGCCGGGTTGGCGCGAATAGTCGAGGTAGAGCATGGAGGCCACGGCGTCTACGCGCAGACCGTCGATATGGCATTCCTCCAACCAGAATACGGCACTGGCCAGTAAATAATTGCGAACTTCATTGCGGCCGTAGTTGTAGATCAGGGTACCCCAGTCACGGTGCTCTCCCAGGCGGGGATCTTCGTGTTCATAGAGGGCGCTGCCGTCGAAGCGTACCAGGCCATGGGGGTCTTTAGGAAAATGCCCCGGCACCCAGTCGAGGAAAACGCCAATTCCGTGTTGGTGGCAATAATCGACGAAGAAACGAAAATCGTCCGCGTCGCCGAAGCGGCTAGTGGCGGCGAAGTTGCCTATGCTTTGATAACCCCATGAAGCGTCCAAGGGATGTTCGGTGATGGGCAAAAGCTCAATATGGGTAAACCCCAAAGGTTTAACGTAGTCCACCAGCCGCCGCGCCAGTTCGCGATAATTGAGAAAATCGCCGTTATTATCCAACTGCCAGGAACCGAGATGGACTTCATAGATGGAAACCGCTCGATGTTGCCAATCCGCGCTACGGCGATCCTCCAACCAATTGGCATCCTGCCATCGGTATGCCTCTTCGTTGCGGACAACGGAAGCTGTACTGGGCCTTAGCTCGAATAGTTGACCGTAGGGATCAGATTTAAGATAGATATGGCCGGTATCGCGGTTGCGCAACTCGAATTTATATAGTGTCCCGGGGGACAGGCCAGGGATGAACAGTTCCCAGATGCCGCTACCACCGCGGATCCGCATGGGATGGGTGCGTCCGTCCCAGCGGTTGAAATCGCCGACCACGCTAACCCGGGCGGCATTGGGGGCCCAGGTTACGAATAGTACGCCGTCGATACCGTCTACCGTCCTAGAATGTGCCCCCAGAAATTTATACGCGTTCCAATGTTTGCCTTCGTTGAAGAGGTGAATGTCGAATTCGGGGACCTGTGGTGGAAAACAGTAAGGATCGTAGGCGGTATGGTCGTTGCCCGCATCGGTTTGCCAGCGCAGGCGGTAGTGGTCGGGGATGACGCCGGGGCTACCGTGCCACTCGAAGAAATCGCTGCCGTTCAGTCGCTGCAAGGGCAAATTACCGTCTGCGACGGAGGCGGCGCGCGCGCCGGGCAGATAGGCCCGGATCACCTCGCCTTGCGCGGTGCGATGTTTGCCGAGCACGGCGAAGGGGTCATGATGCCGCGCCTCGGTGATGAGGCTTAATTCAGATGACGTCATAACGCTTTCTTTCACAAGGTGGAGTCCTTGCCCTAATAAATCTTGGCAGCTCGCTCCCCATTTTCCGTCGTGAACGAAATTTGGAGGCAAGCGGCCGTCATGTTAACCCAATCGGTTTAAAACTAATGTTAACATAGTACGTAATCAATCTGGCCGGTTGCGCTAGCAGACGGGATGGATAGGGGGTGCGGAGAGAGGCGCCGGATTTTGTCAGCATTACTCGGGGAGGACGATGGATCATATGCAAACTGAACGTTTTGTCAGCCGCCTCACGCACGATACGTTGGCCTTGATCTTGGCGGGCGGACGAGGATCCCGGCTGAAACACCTGACATTATGGCGGGCGAAACCCGCCGTGCCCTTCGGCGGCAAATTCCGTATTATTGATTTTCCGCTGTCCAATTGCCTGAACTCCGGCATCCGGCGTATTGCGGTGCTCACTCAATACAAGGCCCATTCCCTCATCCGTCATATTCAGCAAGGCTGGGGGTTCCTGCGCGCCGAGCTGGGCGAGTTTGTGGAATTGGTGCCGGCGCAGCAGCGCATTAAGACCTCGTGGTATACGGGGACTGCCGATGCGGTGTTCCAAAATCTGGATATTATTCGCAGCCATGAGCCGGAGTACGTTTTGATCCTGGCGGGGGATCATATCTATAAAATGGATTATGGTCCGATGCTTGCCTATCATGTCGCCAAGAACGCGGATCTCACCATCGGTGCCATCGAGGTGCCGTTGGAACAGGCGAAGGCCTTCGGCGTGATGCAGGTGAACGATGATTGGCAGGTGACCGGATTCGCGGAGAAACCGGACAATCCCGTGCCTGTGCCGGGGCGAGACGACGTGGCCCTGGCGTCCATGGGCATCTATATCTTCAATACCCTATTCCTCTACGAACAACTTATCCGCGACTCCGATACCACGGCTTCCACCCATGATTTTGGCAAGGATATTATCCCGCGCATCATCGACCGTTACCTGGCGGTGGCCTATGCCTTTCGTGATGAAAAGGGAGAACAGGCCTATTGGCGGGATGTGGGGACGGTAGACGCCTTTTGGCAGGCGAATATGGAGTTGGTAGGAGTGACGCCGGAATTAAATCTCTATGACCAAAGCTGGCCGATCTGGACTTACCAGGCGCAATTGCCGCCGGCTAAGTTCGTATTCGATGATGTCGATCGGCGCGGCATGGCCGTGGACTCTATGGTCTCGGGAGGTTGCATCATATCCGGGGCCGAGGTAAGGCATTCGCTGTTGTTTTCCAACGTGGTAGTCAATGCAGGATCATCCTTGCGAGATTGCGTGGTGCTGCCTGATGTGGAGATCGGACAAAATTGTCGCCTGTGCAAAGTGGTGGTGGATAAATCCTGCCGTATCCCCGACGGTACGATAATAGGAGAGAATTCCGAGAACGATGCCGAGCGTTTTTACGTTTCGCCTGACGGGGTGGTGTTGGTAATTCCCGAGATGCTAGGTGATCGCAGACATTATGTCCGATAAAAAACGCCTGCGTGTCGTGCTGTGCTGGCATATGCATCAGCCCGAGTATCGGGACCTCATCAGCGGCGAATATCAACTGCCTTGGACCTACCTGCACGCCATAAAGGATTATGCGGACATGGCCGCCCATCTCGAGGAGGCGCCGGAGGCCCGGGCGGTGATAAATTTCGCGCCGGTACTGCTGGATCAGATCAACGATTACGCCAGCCAACTCCACGGTTATCTCAAAGACACCATCGCGTTGCGCGATCCCCTGCTGGCGGCGTTGGACGCGCCGGCGCTGCCGGTGCGCCGCGAACAGCGTCTGGATTTGATGAAGGCGTGTCTGCGCGCTAATCAGGAACGTCTGGTTAATCCATACCCTGCGTACAAACGCCTGGCGCAGATGACGGAGTGGTTGGACGACAAGCCGGACGCCATTATGTACCTGGGCGAACAGTTCTTGAGCGATCTGTTGGTGTGGTATCACCTGGCCTGGATGGGTGAGACCGTGCGCCGCCGCGATGTGCGCGTGAAGCGCCTGATGGACAAACAGGCCGGCTATACCTTGCACGATAGGCGCGAGTTGCTGGAGGTTATTGCCGATCTGGTAGGCGGTCTGATACCGCGCTATCGCGTCTTGGCGGAGCGCGGCCAGATTGAGCTGTCATTGAATCCCTATGCCCATCCTATCGTGCCGTTATTGTTGGATTTGGGCAGTGCCCGCCAGGCTGCGCCCGACTCGCCTTTGCCGCTTCTGCCCCACTATCCCGGCGGGGAAGAACGCGCCCGCTGGCATATTGAGCGCGGCCTGGCAACCTTTGCGCGCAGCTTCGGTTTCAGGCCCAAAGGTTGCTGGCCGTCGGAGGGCAGCGTCAGCAGCGCCGCCTTGAAGCTGCTCGCGGCCGAAGGTTTCGGCTGGGCGGCATCGGGCGGCAGCGTCTTACATAATAGTTTGAAGGCGGCGGGCGATGTCGGCGAAGCCGCACGGGAGCAACGCCTCTACCGGCCCTACCGGTTTGCCGATAGCGGCGATATCGCCTGTTTTTTCCGTGACGACGGCTTGTCGGACAAGATCGGATTCACTTATGCGACGTGGCATGGCGATGATGCGGTCGGCGATTTAGTACATCATCTCGAAACCATTGCCGACGCCTGTAACGACGGCGGCGATTATCTGGTGCCGATCATCTTGGATGGCGAGAATGCTTGGGAATATTATCCGAACAACGGCTACTATTTCTTAAGCGCCATGTACAGCCGCCTGGCGGCGCATCCCCGCATTCAGCTGACCACGTTTTCCGAGTATTTGCACGAGGGCGGGCAGGTAATGCACGCCCCTCGCCTTGTGGCGGGTAGTTGGGTATATGGCAGCTTTTCCACCTGGATCGGCGATAAGGACAAGAACCGCGCCTGGGATATCCTCGGCGACGCTAAGAATGCCTTCGATAATGCGCTGCGTTCCGGTTATCTGATCGGCGAGCAGCGTGAGGCGGCAGAACGGCAATTGGCGGTTTGTGAAGGCTCCGATTGGTTTTGGTGGTTCGGCGATTACAACCCCAGCGGCACGGTGCTCGATTTCGAACGTCTCTATCGTTTGCATTTGGCCAATCTCTATCACATGATTGGTGAAGAACCTCCCGGTTATTTGGCGCAGTCCATCAGCCAGGGAGGCGGTATACCCCAGCATGGAGGCACCATGCGTCCTGGACAGGCCGCCGGTTAAGGTAGGCAAGTTTAGATTAATCGCGATGAATCCCTTAACGACGCGCCGAGCCGGTATATTGCTGCATCTCACCTCGCTGCCCGGCGGCGGGGTGTGCGGCACCCTGGGTGCGGAGGCGTATCGTTTCGTGGATTTTTTGGTCGCGGCCGGGCAGACCGTTTGGCAGTTTCTGCCGATCGGTCCCACTCATGACGACGGCTCCCCATATCAATGTCTCTCCTTGCATGCGGGCAATCCGCTGTGCATCAGTGCGGAGCCGTTGATCGGCGCCGGATGGTTGCAGGGCGCGCTGGAACCGCCCAGGACGCCCGCGGAGCAAGGGGCGATGTTGGCCAACGCGCATCACGGTTTTTTGCAACGCGCGGGTGATGCGGATCGCCTGCATTTGTCCGCCTTTGTTGCAGCCAATCGCCATTGGTTGGAAGATTATGCTCTGTACGTGGTATTACGGGAGTCGCACGGCTGCAATTCTTGGGTAGAGTGGCCCGCGGCCCTGCGCGATCGCAATCCCGCCGTTTTGCGGAAGGCTCGACGCCGGCACAAGGATGTATTGGAGCGGGTGTGCTTCGAACAGTTCGTGTTTTATCGGCAATGGCAGGCCCTAAAAGACTACGCGAACCGCCAGGGGGTGTTTTTGTTTGGCGATCTCCCGATCTTCGTCGCCCACGACAGTGCCGATGTGTGGGCGCAGCAGGATTATTTCCAATTGGATGATAACGGTCGGGCCACCGTGGTGGCGGGTGTTCCGCCGGATTATTTTTCCGCCACCGGCCAGCGTTGGGGTAATCCCCATTATCGCTGGGAGCGCATGCAGCAGGACGAGTTTCAGTGGTGGGTGGCTCGCTTCAAGACGCAGTTGCAGTTGTTCGATCTGGTGCGCATCGATCACTTTCGCGGTTTCGAGTCTTATTGGGAGATTCCCGCCGGCCACGACACCGCTATGGATGGGCGCTGGGTTCAGGCACCGGGCGATGCCCTGTTCAAAGTATTGCGCAGCCATTTCGATCCCCTGCCGGTGGTGGCCGAGGATCTCGGACTCATCACTCCGGAGGTCGAGGCACTTCGTCTACGTCATGGCTTCCCCGGAATGAAGATTTTGCAATTTGCCTTTGACGGCGGACCCGCCAATCCCTATCTGCCTCATAATCATCACCACTTGGCCGTGGCCTATACCGGTACTCATGACAACGATACCACCGTGGGCTGGTACAACGCGTTGCCGCCGGACATGCGCCGACGGGTGGATGAATACCTGCACTCCATGGGTGAACCCATGCCTTGGCCATTAATCCGCGCCGCATTGGCCTCAGTTACCATCTTGGCGGTGGTTCCCATGCAGGATGTCTTGGCCTTGGGCGGTGAACACCGCATGAATACGCCGGGGAGACCCAACGGTAATTGGCGATGGCGCTTTGGTTGGGATCAGGTCAGCGCCGCGATGGCGCCGCATCTGCGGCGTCTGACGGATATCTATGGGAGGTTACCGCCGAGGTCTTGACGGGGCTGAGGTTTGGGGCGCCGGTTGGAGCGCTGTTTGTTGCCTGATCCGGAGATGGATAAGGTGTTTAACCAGCGGGCCGGATCGTGATAGTTGCTCAGATAGTTTGAGCTGGCAGTTCTGCACTGCATTGAGGAAATTCCGTCTAGTCTTTTTTCCAGGACAGCAAAGTGCGTGCGACTCGCCAGTAAAATGATTCCATGGCGTAGTGGATCTAATCGCGCCGGTGAGCGGATCTCATGCTTGAGATGTTCTTATATCCAGAGCATGCGCCCCATTTCAAGGGGGTGACTTAATAGCGGGTGCGATGGAAATAAGCGGATTTTATAATATTGTAGCCCTGAGAGCGGGGGAGCCAGATCCAAACGATACAGTGTTTCTTCTCGCAGGGTATCGCCGGGCTGGAGTTGATGACTGGAATGCACGACGAAGTCGCTGGTTTCCGAAGACGAACCTACCAGGCATTCAACGGTGATGTATTGGGCAGCCAAGCCGTGCAGCTTGACGGCTGTTTCCAGTGTCAAGGTTTCTCCCGCCACGATATGGGTGGGACCCGTTTCGATACGTCGGGCGGTAACCCGAGGCCAGATTTCGATTATGTGTCTTTTCCATGCCGCCAAGTCGCGCGCGGGTTGGGCCTCCCGTTCGCTCAGGGTATGTTGCTGACGGCTGGCAGGTCCGTAAAAGCGCGCGATATAATCGATCAACATACGCTGCGCGTTATAGCGGGGTATCAGAGACTTCATGGAGGCCTTGGACATCTTGACCCATCTTTCCGGATAGCCATGACCGTTGCGGTCGTAATACATAGGGATAATCTCCTTTTCCAGGAGATCCAGTAATTCCTGACCTTCTTCCCGGTCGCGAGCGGATTGGTCATAATCGGCGCCGTGCGGGGTGATGGCCCAGCCGTTGCTGCCGTTGTAGCCCTCGCCCCACCAGCCGTCGAGTACGCTGAGATTCAAGACGCCGTTGATACCCGCCTTTTGCCCCGAGGTGCCGCTTGCCTCGAAAGGGTATTGGGGGGTGTTGACCCAAACATCAACGCCAGTGACCAATTTGCGGCTCAGCGACAGGTCATAACCCTCCAGCAGGATGACCTTGCCTTCGAACTCGGGGCGGAGCGAGAAGTCATGGATAACCTTGATGAACTGCTGGCCGGGGATATCGTGCGGATGAGCCTTGCCGGCAAAGATCAACAACACCGGTCGCGCAGGATCATTGACGATCCGCGCCAGACGGGCCGGATCGGAGAATAACAAGGTCGCCCGCTTGTAGGTGGCGAAACGCCGTGCAAAACCCAAAATGAGGATGTCGGTGTTTTCGGAGGTCAGGGCGTGGGTAATGCGTTTGATTTGCCCGACACTTAATCCGTTGCGCCGATGTTGGCGCGAGGCGCGATTGCGCGCTTCGACCAGCAACGACGCCTTTAACGATTGGCGCAGGCTCCAGAAGCTGTAATCGGGTATCTCATCTATCCTAGCCCATTGCTCTTCGCTGGTGAGTGTGTTGCGCCATTCCCCGCGGAAACGCGCATCGAAAAGGCTCATCCACTCCCGCGCCAGAAAGGTGGGCACGTGTACGCCGTTTGTGACGTAGGATATGGGGTTTTCCGCGGAAGGCACCTGCGGCCAGATGTAGTCCTCCATGCGCGATGCCACGTCGCCGTGGATGCGGCTCACGCCATTGTGAAAACGCGAACAACGCAAGGCCAGCGAAGTTTGGTTGAAGCCGTTTACGTTGCCCGGACTGCTACCCAAGGCGAGAAATTGTTCGCGGCTGATACCGAGCTGTTGATGGAAGCCGTAAAAATAGGTGTCCATCAGCTTGTGATCGAAGATATCGTGTCCTGCCGGTACCGGCGTATGAGTCGTGAATACCGTTCCCGCCGCAACCAGCTCCAGGGCGGTATCGAAGTCGATACCGCGCTCGACATATTCGCGAATACGTTCGACGGTGAGGAACGCGGCATGGCCTTCATTGATGTGCCATGCTGTGGGTTTCAATCCTAAGGCGCGCAAGGCGCGCACGCCGCCTATGCCCAACACGATCTCCTGCTGGATACGGGTGTGGATATCACCCCCATAGAGCTGATGGGTTATGGACCGGTCCGCATCGCTGTTTTCCGCCACGTCGCAGTCCAAGAAGAACAGGCGGATATGGCCGGCCTTGGCTTCCCATACCTTGAGCGTGACGCGCCGGTCGGCAATCATGACGTGCACGTATAGGGGCTGGCCTTCGCCGCCCCGCGCCGACCGCACCGGCAGTTGGTCGAAGTTTGTCGGCGTATAATGGGCAATCTGCTTGCCGTGGCTGTCGATGGTCTGTGTAAAGTATCCCTGGCGATACAATAAGCCCACCGCTACGAAAGGCAAGGCCAGGTCGCTGGCGGCCTTGCAGTGATCGCCTGCCAGGATGCCGAGTCCGCCGGAATAAATGGGCAGACTTTCGTGCAGGCCGAATTCGGCGCAGAAATAAGCGACTAAATCCCGGGCCGGGTCGAGGTGGTCGGTGATGTCGGCGCCGTAGTTTTCCTGATGATAGGTATCATAAGCGGACAGCGCCCGGTTGAAATCTTCTATGAAGACCCGGTCTTCAGCCGCTTCGTCCAAACGGCTCTGTGCAACCCGCCGTAAAAAGAGCTTGGGATTATGGCCGCATTCGTCCCACAAGGACTGGTCGAGGCGCACGAATAGGCCGCGTATCCTCCGGTCCCAGCTATACATCAAGTCGTTGGCCAGCTCGTCCAAGCGTTGCAGGCGCGCCGGCAGTTTAGGCTGAACTTCGATGCTAAAGCGTGTGCCGTTCATGGCGTTCTATTTTGCCTCTCTGAGGATTAAAGTTATAAATGGACCATAATTTAGCAAAATATATGCCATTAAGTGATGCGCTCACTCCATCACTATCATAAGACTGGCTAAAGACGGGAAGCTCGCGGCGGTGTCTTCTCGTAATTTTCTTATTTCTACTCGTCTGGCGTCGACCATTGTTTCGGATGTCAGTGGCGTGGGGCGCTTGTCAATTTGGTGCCGGGAGGGAGAATCGAACTCCCACGATGTCACCATCACCGGATTTTGAGTCCGGCGCGTCTACCAGTTCCGCCATCCCGGCGCCAGGTCGCTTAGTATATGAATTTCTGAAGCGTCGGCAAGTAAATCTTCAAGTAGACTCGCTCAATACAGGGAAAATGTTACTATTCGCGGCGCCATGCGGCGTAGCGACTTTCATTTTGATCTACCCAAGGAATTAATCGCGCAGCGTCCGTTAGCGGTGCGCAGCGCTAGTCGTCTGCTGTGCTTGGAGGAAGTCGGAGCCAAGCTGGAGGACAATCTGATTACGCATCTCCCGGAAAAGTTGCTGCCTGGCGATTTGCTGGTGTTCAACGATACTCGAGTGATTCCGGCACGCCTATTTGGGGCTAAGGCGAGCGGCGGCCGGCTGGAGCTGCTGGTGGAGCGCGTGGTGGACGAACATCGTGTTTTAGCCCTAATTCGGGCCAGCAAGCCGCCGCAGGCGGGTACACTACTGTACCTAGCGCAGACGGTGCCGGCGGAGGTTATCGGCCGTCATGGCGAGCTGTTCGAAGTAAGGTTTCACGACCCGCGTCCGGTGCTGACACTATTGGATCAAATTGGGCACATCCCCTTGCCGCCCTATATCGATCGACCCGATAACGAGGACGACCGCGAGCGTTATCAAACCTTGTTCGCGCGGGAGCCGGGCGCCGTGGCTGCCCCTACCGCCGGTCTGCATTTCGATGACCTCTTGCTGGATAAGCTCCGAGCGCGGGGAGTAGAAATAGGGTTCGTGACTCTGCATGTCGGGGCGGGGACGTTTCAACCGCCGCGGGTGGACGATTTGCGAGAACATCGCATGCATGCCGAGTGGGTGTCGGTGAGCGCGGCGTTATGCACACGGGTACGGGACACCCGCACCCGCGGCGGGCGGGTGGTGGCGGTGGGCACCACCGTGGTACGCAGTTTGGAAGCGGCTTCAGGCGGCGGCGAGATTCGGGCCCTGCAGGGTGAGACGCGTTTGTTTATCCATCCCGGCTATCAATTCAAGACTGTGGACGCTATGGTGACCAACTTTCATTTGCCGGAGTCTACGCTATTAATGTTGGTGTGCGCCTTTGGCGGATACGATCGCGTCATGCGCGCCTACCGCCACGCCGTGGCGCAGCGTTATCGTTTTTTCAGTTATGGTGATGCAATGCTGCTTTCGAGCCCCGCGGTGGTATAGCCATTTTTCAAGTCGGATAATACCCGCAGCTGTCTACTTTTCGACGAATGCCCGTTCGATCACGTAGTGACCGGGCTCCCCAATGCGAGGTGAGATATTAAATCCGCGTATATCTAAAAGGCTGCAGGTCTCCTTGAGCATTCCCGGGCCGCCGCAAATCATCGCGCGATCATGTGCTGGAGTCAGCGGCGGCAAACCGATGTCTTCGAACAGCTTGCCGCTGTTGATCAGATCGGTGAGCCGGCCTTGAAACTGGGACGTTTCGCGGGTTACCGTCGGATAATAAATGAGTTTGTCGCGCACCAGCTCGCCAAAAAATTCGTTGTTGGGTAAGTGCTCGGTGATGAGGTCGGCGTATGCCAGCTCGTTCACGTACCGCACCCCGTGGATTAATACCACCTTTTCGAATTTTTCGTAGGTCTCGGGATCCTGGATGATGCTTAGGAACGGGGCCAGGCCCGTGCCCGTACTTAGCAAGTAGAGATTTTTTCCAGGGAGCAAATCATTCAACACCAGAGTGCCGGTGGGTTTGCGGCCGACCAGGATGGCGTCGCCCTCCTTGAGATGCTGCAGCCGGGAGGTCAAGGGGCCTTTCTGAACCTTGATGCTGAAAAATTCCAAGTGCTCTTCATAATTCGGACTGGCAATACTGTAGGCGCGCACCAAAGGGCGGTTTTCCACCTCCAGACCGATCATCACGAACTGGCCGTTGATAAAGCGCAATCCAGGATCGCGCGTGGTCTTGAAACTGAAGAGAGTGTCGTTCCAGTGATGGACGCTTAAAACCTTTTCCGTCGCGAAATTGCTCATACTGTCGCTGCCTGTCTAGGATTTCATGGATGAGTTCAACGCCGCCACCAATGCGGGCACCGCTTCAAACAAATTGGCAACCAGACCGTAATCGGCGACTTGGAAAATCGGGGCATCGGGATCCTGGTTGATGGCGACGATGGTTTTGCTGTCTTTCATTCCGGCGATATGCTGAATTGCCCCGGAAATACCGATAGCGATGTAGAGTTCCGGGGCGACAATCGTACCGGATTGTCCGACCTGCAAGTCGTTGGGGGCAAATCCGGCATCGACGGCGGCTCGCGTCGCCCCCAGCGCGGCATTTAATTGTTGCGCCAAGGGGGTTAGTACCGCCGCGAATTGTTCGGCGCTGCCGAGCGCCCGCCCCCCGGAGACCACTACGCGGGCGCTCGCGAGATCGGGACGGTCGGAGACATTATGCTTTTCACCCAACCAGCGGGCCAAGGTCGACGCGGCAGGCGCGTCCGCGCGGATTATCGTCGCCGCGCCGCCGTTCGTGGCGGCGATAAAACTGCTGGGGCGGACTGTCAGCACCTGAATGGGGTCGGAGTTTTCCACCGTGGCATTGAGATTGCCAGCGTAGATCGGACGCAGGTAGGTTTTCGGCCCTAAAATAGCGGTTACGTCGGATAGCATAGCCACGTCAAGCAGCGCCGCCGCGCGCGGCAGCACGTTCTTGCCGAAAGCCGTGTGCGGCGTCAGAACGACGCGGTATTCATTTTTTTTTACTAGCCCAACGACTAGCTCGGCGACATCTTCTGCGAGAGGATGCGCCAAGTGCGGAGCGTCGATCTGAATGATTTGGGCAACGCCGTTGATGGTTGCCGCCTCTTGTGCAACCGAGGCTACGTCATGTCCTGCCACTAAAATGTGGACCGGCAATCGCCAGTTGAGCGCCGCCGTTACCGTTTGACGGATGGCCGGCTTGAGTATTTTCCCACTATGTTCGGCGAGAATCAGGACGCCCATTACATCACCCTGGCCTCATCGCGGAGTTTTTCCACGAGTTCATCTACGTTATTTATCTTTATTCCGGATTTTCGCGCGGGGGGATCGCTGACTTTAACCATTTTCAGGCGGGGGCTCGCATCGACGCCCAATTCCGACGCGGTGTAAGTCTGTATCGGCTTCTTTTTTGCCATCATGAGATTGGGTAACTTTACGTAACGCGGTTCGTTGAGCCGCAAATCCGCCGTAATCACGGCGGGGAGACGCAATGCCAGGGTTTCGGTGCCACCGTCGATTTCTCGGGTGACCTGGATCTCTTTATCGCCGACTTGCAAGGCCGAGACGGCGACGCCCTGGCCAACGCCGAGGAGTGCGGCGAGCATCTGCCCCACTTGCCCGGCATCACTGTCGATGGCTTGTTTGCCGACTATGATCAAACCGGGCTGTTCGTGTTCCGCCACTGCCTTGAGCAGCTTTGCAACCGCCAAGGGTTGCAGCGCCGCAGCGGTTTCCACGAGAATGGCGCGATCGACACCCATGGCCAAGGCATGGCGCAGCACATCCTGCGCGGCGGATGTCCCTAACGATATTGCGACCACCTCGGTGGCCAGACCGCGTTCCTTCAAGCGCAACGCCTCTTCGAGCGCATTTTCGTCGAAGGGATTGGCGCCCATTTTAACGCCCGCAATATTGACATCGGAGCCATCCGGCGTGATGCGCACCTTCACGTTGAAATCCACCACACGCTTTACGGCGACCAGCACTTTCATAAAATCCCCCTATCAATTGCAAGCTATTATGAACGCGGTTACACTATTTGTTAATTAGATTGATCAGATAAATATTATCTATAAAACAGATATGAAGTTTACTTTGCGGCAATTGGAAGTCTTCGTCGCGGTCGGGCGCCGAGAAAGCGTATCGCGGGCGGCGGAAGCGCTGGCTCTTTCCCAATCGGCGACCAGTACCGCCTTGGGAGAGATCGAGCGCCAATTTGACTGCCAGCTTCTCGACAGGGTGGGAAAAACATTGCGGCTCAACGAACTCGGACAGCAGCTGCTGCCCAAGGCGGTGGAACTGCTGGATCGGGCCCGGGAGATTGAGGAGTTGCTGGAAGGCAAGACCGGATTTGGCGCCTTGCGGATTGGCGCGACGCTTACCATTGGAAATTATCTTGCCGCGCTGATCATCGCATCGTTTCTGCAGCGCCATCCGGAAAGCCGTATCCGTCTGCAGGTGCACAATACGGCGACCATCGTCCAACAAGTGGCGCACCACGAACTTGACTTGGGTTTGATCGAGGGCGATTGCCAGCATCCCGATATTGAGGTGCAATCCTGGCTGGAAGATGAACTCGTGGTATTTTGTGCGCCGAATTACCCGCTCGCCAAGCAAGGATACGGTTCCTTGGAGGAGCTGGCGGAACAACCCTGGATTTTACGCGAGCCTGGATCCGGTACCCGCGAGACATTCGACCATGCCATGCGCCACCATCATTTACCGCTCAATATCCGCTTGGAACTGGAGCACACGGAGGCGATCAAACACGCCGTGGAATTCGGCCTGGGAATCGGTTGCATCTCCCGCCTGGCGTTGCGTGAAGCCTTCCGACGCGGCAGTTTGGTGGCGATTGAGACGCCGGAGCTGGATTTTCGCCGTCAATTTCGTTTTCTTTGGTGTAAACAGAAATACCAGACGGCGGGTATGCGGGAATTTTTGGCACTATGCCGTTCTATTACTGCCGGCAGCAAGCGCAGCGACGACATTCCGCTGCCACTCATCCCTTAGATAGACGAAGAGCCTTGCCATGCAACGTGATGTGATGGCCTACGATGTGTTGATTGTCGGTGCCGGCCCGGCCGGCCTTTCCGCAGCGATCCGTATCAAACAGCTTGCCGTTGCCGCCGGCAGGGAGGTGAGTGTTTGCGTCTTGGAGAAAGGCGCCCAGGTCGGCGCGCATATCCTCTCCGGTGCGGTGATGGATCCCATCGCCCTCAACGAGCTCATTCCCGACTGGAAAGAGCGCCACGCGCCCCTACTCACTAAAGTGACCGAGGACCGCTTCCTGATACTTACTGAAAACCATGGTAGGCGTATTCCGCCCGGGTTGATTCCGCCGTTGATGCGTAATCATGGGAATTACATCGTCAGCCTGAGCGGGGTTTGCATGTGGTTGGCTGAACAGGCCGAGGCATTAGGTGTTGATATCTTTCCGGGATTTTCCGCCGCCGCGCCGCTCTACGGTGAAGACGGCGGCGTTAAGGGCGTTATTACGGGCGATATGGGCGTCGCAAGAAATGGCGATCCCAAGCCGGGCTATTCGCCCGGAATGGAACTGCGCGCAAAATACACCTTCATCGCCGAGGGCGCGCGGGGTTCATTAGCCAAGCAGGTACAAGCGCGGTTTAAGTTATGCGAAGGCCGCGAGGTTCAGAAGTACGGGATCGGATTCAAAGAGCTGTGGCGGGTCGATCCGGCGCATCATCGGCCGGGCTTGGTAATCCACACCCTCGGTTGGCCCTTAAACGCAGATACTGGCGGCGGCGGCTTTCTGTATCACCTGGAGGGAAACCGAATCGCCGTGGGGTTTGTGGTCCATCTAGATTATGCGAATCCCTATCTCAGTCCTTTCGATGAGTTTCAGCGCTTCAAGACTCATCCGGCGCTGCGCGAGGGTTTCGCCAACGGCGAACGCCTGTGTTATGGCGCCCGTGCCATAACGGAGGGGGGGCTGCAGTCGCTCCCGAAGCTAACTTTCCCGGGCGGGGCCTTGATAGGGTGCAGCGCCGGGTTTGTGAATTTGCCGCGTATCAAGGGCAGCCACAATGCCATGAAGAGCGGCATGCTGGCCGCCGAGGCGGCTTTTCAGGCGATTTGCGACGAGGGTTGCAATGGCGGCGAGTTGACCAATTATTCGCGGGCGACCATGGATTCGTGGGTATATCAAGACCTCGATGCGGCGCGGAACGTAAAGCCCGCTTTGTCGCGCTGGGGGCTGTGGGGCGGCATGCTCTACGCGGGCATTGAGCTGTGGCTGCGGCATGTTAGGGTCAGATTACCCTGGACCTTGGCCCATCGCAAAGCCGATTACGCCGCGCTTGATCCCGCGAGCGGCCAGCGGCCGATCGTCTATCCCAAACCGGATGGCGTGCTGAGTTTCGATAAACTCAGTTCCGTCTATCTGTCCGGCGTGAATCACGAAGAGGATCAGCCCGTGCATCTGCGAATCGCGCGACCACAACTCGCCATCGAACATAATCTCAGGATCTACGATGCCCCCGAGCAGCGCTATTGCCCGGCGGGGGTTTTCGAGATCGTGCGTGCGGCGAACGAGGCGCCACGCTTGCAGATCAATGCGTCCAACTGCATTCATTGCAAGACTTGTGATATCAAAGATCCGCTGCAAAACATTACCTGGGTAACACCCGAGGGCGGCGGTGGACCCAATTACGTGGATATGTAGTTTGGTGTTTTCGCCGTTGTCATTTTCGAGGCAAGAAAGCGCCGCCGGATAAGCAAGTAAGGAAGGAAAATGCGGTTTGAGCTACTGAAAAATGACGGCGCCGCGCGCCGCGGCCGCATGACATTCGCGCGCGGCACGGTGGAGACGCCGGCCTTTATGCCCGTAGGCACTTATGGCACGGTAAAGGCCATGACCTCTGAGGAGCTGCGCCAACTCGGCACGGAGATCATCCTCGGCAATACCTTTCATCTGCTGTTGCGCCCCGGTACCGAGATAATACGCAGCCACGGCGGGCTCCACGACTTCATGCATTGGCAAGGCCCCATCCTCACCGATTCCGGCGGTTTTCAGGTTTTCAGTCTCGGAGAATTGCGCAAGATCACCGAACAGGGCGTAGCGTTTCGGTCGCCGATCAACGGCGATCCAGTGTTCCTTGGCCCTGAGGAGTCGATGGCGGCGCAACGAGCCTTCGGTGCGGATATCGTGATGATCTTTGACGAGTGCACGCCTTATCCGGCGGTTGAACAACAGGCGCGGGAATCCATGGAAATGTCGCTGCGGTGGGCGCGCCGCAGCCGTGCGGCCCATGGCGATAATCCGGCGGCCCTGTTCGGCATCGTGCAGGGTGGAATGCACGAACACTTGCGCGAGGTATCGCTGGCCGGGTTAGAGGAGATCGGCTTTGAGGGTTATGCCATCGGCGGCCTTTCGGTGGGCGAACCCAAAGAAGATATGGCGCGCATCCTCGACCATCTCGCGCCGCGGATGCCGGCCGCCTGCCCCCGTTATTTGATGGGAGTCGGGACCCCGGAGGACATTGTCGAAGCGGTGCGGCGCGGCATCGATATGTTCGACTGCGTCATCCCTACCCGCAACGCCCGTAACGGCCATTTGTTCATAAGGGGCGGAGAAATACGTATCCGCAACGCCCGCTACCGCAACGACACGCGGCCATTGGATGAAGCGTGCGCCTGTTATACCTGCCGCTATTACAGTCGGGCCTATCTGCGGCATCTGGATCAATGCAATGAGATCTTGGGCGCGCGTCTTAATACGCTCCATAACCTGTTTTATTATCAAATCTTGATGCGGGAATTGCGCGACGCCATCGCGATGGGGCGGCTTGAGGCCTATGTGCGGGATTTTTATGCCGGGCGGGTGCAAAGCGAGCCGGCTGTGTCATAATAACGACCTTTCGCGGTCTCCGGATGCGGGGACCGATCATAGGATAGTCAAGAGAATAAAAAGGGTTAGCCATGAGTTTTTTGATTTCCGATGCCTGGGCCGAGGCCGCGCCCGCGGCGAGCCAACAGTCCGGTTTAATGGGGTTTGTCCCGCTTGCCGTCATTTTCGTTTTGTTCTATTTCTTGCTGATCCGTCCGCAAATGAAGCGCGCCAAGGATCATCGCAAAATGGTTGAGACTTTGGCGAAGAACGACGAAGTGGTGACCAGCGGCGGCCTGCTCGGCAAGATCATCAACGTCGAAGAGAGTTTCATTACTATGGAAATCGCCGACGGCGTGCGGGTCAAAGTGCAAAAGAACGCCGTGACCTCTCTGATGCCCAAGGGGACCGCCAAAAGCTGATCGTCGTTGAGTCCTGTGTTCGGAATTCTCACTACATGATCAACCGTTATCCAGTCTGGAAATATCTCCTTATCGCCGCGATATTGCTGGTGGGTTTGGTATATGCCGCGCCCAATCTCTATGGAGAGAACCCGGCCTTACAGATATCCTCGTTGCGTGGCGCCCAGGTGGATAACACCGTGGAGAAGCGGGTGAATTTGGCCTTGAGCCAGGCGGGATTGAAGACCATCGGCATCGACCATCCAACCGGGCAGTTGCTGGTGCGATTTGCCGATACCGAGAGCCAGCTCAAGGCTCAGGATGCGGTGCAGAAGGAATTGGGCGATGATTTCGTAATTGCTCTCAATCTCGCTCCTACCACCCCGGCGTGGTTGCGCGTCCTTGGCGCTAAGCCCATGTACCTTGGCCTCGATCTGCGCGGCGGCGTTCACTTTCTTATGGAGGTGGACATGGAGTCGGTCATACAGCAGAGGCTGGAGCGTTACGTTGAAGACCTGCGCACCGATCTGCGCACCGAGAAGATCCGCTATGCGGACATTGCCCGCCGCGGCAACGATGTGGAGTTGAAATTCAATAGCGCCCAGGAACGTGATAGTGCCCGTGCGGAAATTCACAAGCAATTCCCCGAGTTGGATATGAAAGAAGTCGAAGAGGACGGCAGTTTCAATTTATTGGCGGCGGTGAGCGATAAGCAACAGCGCGAGATCCGCAAGTCCGCGGTACAGCAAAACATCACCACTTTGCGCAACCGCGTTAACGAGCTGGGCGTGGCCGAACCGGTGATCCAGCAACAGGGCGAGAACCGCATCGTAGTGGAATTACCCGGCGTACAGGATACCGCCCGCGCCAAGGAGATCCTGGGTGCCACAGCTACCCTGGAGTTTCGCATGGTGGACGAGGAGCACAATGCCGCGGAAGCGGCGGCGGGTCACGTGCCCATTGGTTCGCGTTTATACAAGACCCGCAAGGGCGAACCGGTGTTGCTGCTGAAACGGATCATCATAACCGGTGACGCCATCACCGATGCGGCATCGGGCATAGAGCAGCGCGACGGCAGCCCCGCGGTATTTATCACCTTGGACGGCAAGGGCGCGCGCGCCATGTACAACACCACCAAGGACAATATCGGCAAGCTCATGGCGGTGGTATTCATCGAGAACAAGACCGAAACCCATTACGAGGGCGGCAAGGCGGTGAAGGTTAAAAAGCGGGTGGAAGAGGTGATCAACCGCGCCACCATTCGCGATGCCCTGAGCAAGCGTTTCCAGATCACCGGTCTGGACAGCACCGAGGAAGCGCGTAATTTGGCCTTACTGTTGCGCGCCGGCGCACTGGCCGCACCGCTGGATATTATCGAGGAACGCACCGTAGGCCCCAGTCTGGGGCAGGAAAACATCGACAAGGGTTTCATGTCGTGTCTTATCGGTTTCGTATTGGTGGTGATCTTCATGGTGGCGCGCTACAAAGTGTTCGGGCTATTCGCCAGCGCGGCGCAGATGGCGAATCTGGTGCTGATTATCGCCATCCTCTCCCTATTGCAAGCCACGCTGACCTTGCCCGGCATCGCGGGTATTGTGCTGACCGTGGGTATGGCGGTGGACGCCAACGTGCTGATCAATGAGCGCATCCGCGAGGAATTGCGTAACGGCAACACGCCCTTCGCCAGCATCGAAGCGGGGTATGAACGCGCCTTCGGCACCATCGCCGACTCCAACATCACTACCCTTATAGCGGGGCTGATGTTGTTCGTGTTGGGTAGCGGCCCGGTGAAGGGTTTTGCCGTGGTGCTGTGCATCGGCATTTTGACATCCATGTTTACCGCGCTGATGGGTACGCGTTCTCTGGTGTATCTCGTATACGGCGGCCGGCGCCGCATCGATAAGCTGGCGGTATGAGGAGCGAATGATGGCGGGATTTTCTCTGGTCAGTGTCAATTGGGATTTCATGGGCAAGCGCCGCGCGGCGATAGTGGTGTCCTTGGCCTTGATACTGGTGTCCATCATCTCGTTCATCGCCCGCGGTTTTAACTTCGGTATCGATTTCACCGGCGGTATTCTGGTGGAGGCGCAATACCAAAAGCCGGTGGAGCTGGATACAGTGCGCGATGCCTTGGAAAAGGGCGGATTTACCAAGGTCATGGTGCAGTACTTCGGCACGGCCCATGATGTTTTGATCCGCGTACCGCCGGGTAAGGAAGGCAGCAGCGCTCAGGTCAGCAGCGCTATGCTCAGCGCCTTGCGCGAAGGCAGTGCCGGTAATGGCGTGGAGCAACGCCGGGTGGAATTCGTCGGTCCTCAGGTGGGAGGCGAACTGGCCAGCGACGGCGGTTTGGCTATTCTCGTGGCTCTGTTCGGTATCTTCGTCTATGTGATGATCCGTTTCGAGTGGCGCTTCGCCTTGGGGGCGATTGTGGCGACACTGCATGACGTGATCATCACGGTGGGACTGTTTTCGGTGACGGGGCTGGAGTTCGATCTCACGGTGCTGGCGGCGGTGCTCGCGGTGATCGGTTATTCGGTGAACGACACGGTGGTGGTGTTCGATCGTATCCGGGAAAATTTTCGCAAGATGCGCAAGGCCGAGCCGGTGGATGCCATGAACGCCGCCATCAATCAGACTCTGTCCCGTACCACCATCACGTCTTTCGTGACCTTGCTGGCGGTGCTGGCCCTGTTGTTCTTCGGCGGGGATTTGATCCGCAATTTCTCCATCGCGTTAGTGGCCGGCATCATCGTCGGCACCTTCTCCTCCATCTATGTCGCGAGCGCCATCGCCTTGATGCTGGGCGTTAGCAAGGCGGATTTGATGCCTATGAAGAAAGATGGAGCCGATTTGAACGCGCGTCCCTGAATGGGAAATTAAAGATCCGAGTTAAATGCAGTATGCAAAAAGCCGCAAGCTGACGGTATTTATGCATTTCCCGAGTTGTAATTCCCAAAAGCTACCCCGTCTATCCGACCTATTTGACGTGCATTCGATGCGGCGCATCGATCTCACGCCATAGGGGTCGAGGCGACGCCGTCGGTCTGATCCGATTCGATACGGTTGCGGCCGAGCCGTTTGGCGCGATACATGGCGTGATCCGCGCGTTGAATGAAGCTCTCCGGGGTCTCTCCCGGCCGGTACAGGCTCAGTCCCGCCGAGAAAGAGGGCAACGGTAAGGCCGACCCCTCTTGCTGGAAGCTGGTTTCCTGCGCGCGTTTTTGTACTTTGCGCAGCGCCCGTATCGCACCTTCCACATGGGTGTTGGGCAGCAGCACCGCGAACTCTTCGCCGCCGTAACGCGCCACCAGGTCATGATGACGGAAGATAGACAGGATTTCCCCGGCAAAAACGCGCAGTACCTCATCGCCGGCGGCATGGCCGAACTTGTCGTTGACGGCTTTGAAACCGTCCAGGTCGATCAAGGCCAGGGATAAGGGATTGCCGTAACGCTGAACGCGTCCCACTTCATCTTGCATACGGCGCATGAAGGCGCGCCGATTGGGTAACCCCGTGAGATCGTCGGTCAAGCTCAGTAGATGAATGCGGGTCAACTCATCGCTGAGTTGCTGGCTGTCCACCTCGATTACTCGCAGATAATTATGGGTCTCATCGAGCTTGGCGGATAGCTTACGATGTCCGTCCAGTAATTTTTCGGTCTCTTGGATGAGATGTTGCTTCAGAGCGGTGAATTCCTGTTGAGAATTGGCTTGGTGTAAGAGCTGATTTTGCTTGTCCAGCAGGGCGCCGAATTCCTGACTGTGTTTGATGGAGGCGGTAACCTGTTGCGCCAGCGCATGTTGGATGCGCTGTATTCCCTGGCGCTTCTCGTCCAAATGTCTGCGATAAGAAAGATCGACGCGGCGGTCCGGTTCGTTGTTGGACGGCGGGGACTGTTCGAGTTCAGTCTCCGGGGCGGGTTGTAGCTCAGGGACGCTATGCGGTACTTCTTTGGCAACCGCGCTGGGTTTTGTTCCCCGAATGTTGAAGCTCGCCAGCAGGGGAGACAGGGCGTTTTCGATGATATCGTCGGCTTCCTGGGCGCCGCGAGTGAGTTCATCGCTGTTGGCGCTCAAAAAATCTTGCAGGTGCTTGAGATCTGCCGAGGCCAGGGGGGGGAGTAAACGCATCTCCAGCAGCTTCAATTGCACCTGGAGCGAAGAACCATGGGGCAACTGCTGGGCCAAGGTATCAAGCATCAAGGTCAACAAGTTGGCATAGGCATATTCGACCTGCTGGCAAGTGGCTTCGGTATCGCGGATGACCTGCTCGATGTAATTGTATATCGTCGCGCCGCCCTCGCTGCGCTTGAGGGAGTCCAGTAGACGCAAAATCTTGCTGGTGACGCTGGGTATTAAAATGGTGTCTGTCGGCTCGGTCAACATGGATTATCCCCCTCGTTTTACGTCCATGTTGCTGGTGCCGGGCCTTTGATCTTATGGATCTTATGGGCTTTTACCGGCGGGTCTGCCAAAAAAATTTGCTGGATGCTGCTATCGTCTCTCGGGACAGATCGCGCAAATTTCCCAATTTGAAATGGCATTAATTGCGCGGAGAAATAAAATTTCGTTATCGCGAGTCCAGACTATTAACAATACCCAGCCCTATCCCTTCTGCCGATGGAACTCAACATACTCAGCGCTTTATCCCCCTGCGCTAGGCGGCAGAACATGGAATCACTATAGCATGGAATCGGATTTAATCGAATCCCAGCCGACCCTACAATGGCAGCATGCCCCGATGATAAGGATATAGCTTGGACGTCCTTGTACGGCCACGGATTTCCCTACTGCAACGAGGGCGGAAATCGGGTATGCTCTGGCGACTTTCGAGCAGCAGTAACGACCTAGTCAGGTGACAGAATGTATACACGAGACATGCGCATTGCCGACTTTGATGGGGCCTTGTGGACCGCTATGTGCCAGGAGGCAATCCGCCAAGAGGAGCACATCGAACTCATTGCCTCGGAAAATTATGCCAGTCCACGGGTGTTGGAGGCACAAGGTTCTGTTTTGACAAATAAATATGCCGAAGGCTACCCCGGCAAGCGTTATTATGGCGGCTGCGAATACGTGGATATCGCCGAACAGCTTGCCATCGATCGCGCCAAGGAGTTGTTTGGCGCCGCTTACGTCAATGTTCAGCCCCACTCCGGATCTCAGGCCAATGCCGCCGTGTACATGGCCTTGCTCAATCCCGGCGATACCATTCTGGGGATGAGCCTGGCTCACGGCGGACACTTGACGCACGGGGCCAAGGTGAATTTTTCAGGAAAGTTATATAACGCCGTGCAATACGGCCTGAATGCCGCAAGCGGTGAAATCGATTATGCGCAGGTAGAGCATCTGGCCCGCGATCACCGACCCAAGATGATAGTGGCCGGATTCAGCGCCTATTCGCGGGTGGTGGATTGGGCGCGCTTCCGCGCTATCGCCGATGAGATCGGGGCTTATTTATTCGTAGACATCGCCCATGTGGCGGGTCTGATTGTCGCCGATCTCTACCCCAATCCGGTGCGGCTCGCCGATGTCACCACTACCACCACCCATAAGACCCTGCGCGGACCGCGCGGTGGAATGATCATGGCGCGCTCCAATCCGGAGGTCGAGAAGAAACTCGGCTCAATGGTTTTCCCCGGCAGTCAGGGCGGCCCCTTGATGCATGTGATCGCGGCCAAAGCGGTGGCCTTCAAGGAGGCATTGCAGGAAGACTTCAGGTCCTACCAGCGCCAGGTATTGGAGAATTCCCGGGCTATGGCCCAAGCGATGATGGATCGCGGATACAAGGTGGTGTCCGGCGGAACCGATAACCACCTGTTCCTGGTGGATCTCGTAGACAAGGATATTACCGGTAAGGATGCGGAGACGGTCCTCGGCGCGGTCCATATCACCGTCAACAAAAATGCCGTCCCCAATGATCCGCGTTCGCCTTTCGTCACCAGCGGTATCCGTATCGGTACCCCGGCCATCACGACGCGCGGTTTCGAGACGGCGCAATCGCAGGAATTGGCCGGGTGGATTTGCGACATCTTGGATAAACCCCAGGATGCCGCCGTTGCGGAACGGGTGCGCCGCCAGGTAGCGGAGATCACCCGCCGCCATCCCGTATATCAGAAATAGCGTCATTATTCGCGCTCATTCGCCAAGGATGCAAGGCAATGGCGGGCGGGGAGGCAACAAGGTCTAACCATCATGCGTTGTCCATTTTGCGGGGCAGAAGATACCAAGGTCATCGATTCACGCCTTGCCAGCGAGGGACATTCGGTGCGGCGGCGCCGCGAGTGTGTGAACTGTACCGAACGCTTCACGACGTTTGAGACAGCGGAATTGACCTTGCCGTCTATCATCAAGAGCGACGGTCGCCGCGAGCCGTTCGACGAGGCCAAGCTGCGCGCCGGGATGTTGCGGGCCCTGGAGAAGCGGCCCGTGGCCGCCGAGCGTTTCGAAGAAAGCATGACCCGCCTCAAACACCGTTTACGGGCCAGCGGCGAACGAGAAATGCGTTCCCGGGTAGTGGGGGAATGGGTGATGGAGGAGTTGCGGGCCTTGGACGAGGTGGCCTATGTGCGCTTCGCCTCCGTCTATCGCAGCTTTCAGGACGTGAATGCCTTCCGCGAGGAAATCGAGCGCCTGCAAAACTCACCGCCGCCGGCATTTGCCAATCAGCAAATTTCCCTATTGCCCCTGACGCGTACAAAACGTAAGTCCTCCACGGAGTGAGTTCGTGGCAACTACCGCTTAGCCCGTGATGAACGAGCAAATCCGTTATGGCCACTACCGCTGATTACGTCTTTATGGCCCATGCCCTGCGCTTGGCCGAGCGCGGTCTTTATAGCACCCATCCCAATCCCCGCGTTGGCTGCGTGGCGGTGCGCGAGGGCCAAGTCGTGGGCGAGGGCTGGCATTGTCGCGCCGGCGAAGCCCATGCCGAGATAGCCGCCTTGCGTCAGGCCGGTGAACGGGCTGCCGGAGCGGAAATCTATGTCACCTTGGAACCTTGTTGTCATCATGGCCGCACCCCGCCGTGCAGTGATGCCCTGATTGCCGCGGGGGTGAAGCGGGCGGTGATAGCCATGGAGGACCCCAATCCCAAGGTGGCGGGCAAGGGGGTGACGCAATTAAGACAGGCCGGCATCCAGGTGGAAACCGGCGTGATGCATCATGAGGCGGCGCGCCTGAATCCGGGATTTATTCGCCGCATGCGCGGCGGCAGACCCTGGGTGCGTTGTAAGATGGCCATGAGCCTCGACGGACGTACCGCGCTCGCCAACGGCGTCAGCCAATGGATCAGCGGCGCGGCGGCGCGCGAGGATGTGCAACATTGGCGGGCGCGCAGTTCCGCGGTATTGACCGGTGTGGGCACGGTGTTGGCAGACGACCCGGCCTTGACGGTTCGTCTGCCGCCTGCGGCGTGGGAGCAGCACGGTTGCGGCGGAGAAATTCGCCAACCGCTGCGGGTGGTGCTGGACACCAATTTGCGTACACCGCCGAACGCGCGGATTTTCGAGCAACCCGGCAGAATTTGGATCTTTACCGCCAGCGATGACCGGAACGCGGCGCACGCGCTGAGCGTAGCGGGCGCCAGCGTTGAGTATGTGCCGCTTGCGCCTGGCGGTACTGGAGTAAATCTCGGCGCTGTTTTGCAGCGTCTGGCCGGCGAAGGCACCAATGAAGTGTGGGTGGAGGCGGGCCCGGCGTTGTGCGGGGCTTTGTTGCAGGAAGGATTGATCGATCAACTGATCATTTATATGGCGCCGCTACTCATGGGAGATGTCGCCCGCGGCTTGTTTAACCTCCGGCCATTTACCAGTTTAGCGGAATGTGTCGGGCTCGATATCGCCGATATACGCGCCGTGGGAAAGGATTGGCGCATCACGGCGCAACTGCGAAGGGCGCAGGATTCAATGTAACGGCCCGGCGTTTAAGGTAGTATTTACGCCTATCGGCGTATTCAAGCGATCAACATCGATTATGTTTACCGGCATTATTCAATCCATGGGTAAGCTTCGGGAGCTGACCCGTCGCGGTGAGGACGCCCGCGCGCTCATCGCCTCGGACAAACTCGATCTTACCGCGGTGCATGTGGGCGACAGTATCGCCGTGAGCGGCGTATGCCTCACCGTAGTCGCCCTACACGAGCAGGGATTCAGCGCGGACGTTTCCGCCGAGACCTTGCGCTGCACGACCTTCGCGGCCTTGAGGCCGGGCGCGGCGGTGAACTTGGAAAAGTCTTTGACCCTGAGCACGCCGCTGGGCGGTCATTTGGTGAGCGGCCATGTGGACGGTGTGGCGGCGGTGAAAATGTGCCGCGAAGTGGGGCGCTCGCTGTGTGTTGTCATTGAGGTGCCGGCATCCTTGGCGAAGTTCATCGCGGCAAAGGGTTCGATTTGCGTGGAGGGTGTGAGCCTTACGGTCAATGAGGCACAGGGATCGGCCTTCACGGTGAATATCGTGCCGCATACCTTGCAAGAGACGACATTGGGTGCGTTGCAAGTGGGGGCGCAGGTCAATGTGGAAGTGGATCTTATGGCGCGTTATGCGGAACGGCTCTTATCGGGCGATCATGCCGAGAAGCGTGAAGGACTGAGCCGCGAGTTTTTAGCGCGCCGGGGATTTTTGAACGATTGAAGGAACATGGGCTTTTAACTCCTATGACAATGGTTTTCTCTCCCATATCAGAGATCATCGCAGACATCCGGCTTGGCCGAATGGTGATCATTGTCGACGACGAAGACCGTGAGAACGAAGGCGATCTATTGATGGCGGCCGGCCATGCGCGGCCTGAAGATATCAATTTCATGGCGCGATATGGGCGCGGTTTGATCTGTCTTACCTTGACGCAGGAGCGTTGCGAGCGCTTGCGCCTGCCCTTGATGGTGGCCGGCACCCAAACTAAACACGCTACTAATTTTACCGTTTCCATCGAGGCGGCGCGGGGCGTGACCACCGGGATTTCCGCCGCGGACCGCGCCGCGACGATTCGCGCCGCGGTGGCCGACGACGCCAAAGCGGAGGACTTGATACAGCCCGGGCATATCTTTCCCCTCATGGCGCAGACGGGCGGCGTTTTGACCCGCGCCGGTCATACCGAGGCGGGCTGTGATCTGGCGCGCCTGGCTGGTTTGGAGCCTGCCGCGGTGATCGTCGAGATACTCAATGAGGACGGCTCCATGGCGCGGCGTCCGGAGTTGGAGCGATTCGCCGAACGGCACGATCTCAAGATCGCCACCATCGCCGACCTCATCCACTATCGTCTGCAAAACGAGAAGACCATAGAGATGCTGGCGGAGAGCAACCTGCCCACCGAGTACGGCGAGTTCAGGCTCACGGTATATCAGGACAAGGTCGGCGGCGATGTCCATTTGGCGCTGGCCAGGGGTGAGGTTCACGCCGAGGTCCCGGTGCTGGTGCGGGTGCATATGCTGGACACCTTGAGCGATCTATTCGGCGCGGTACGCAGCGATGTGAGTTGGTCTTTGCGTGAGGCATTGCAGCGTATCGCCGCCGAGTCCAGCGGTGTCCTGGTATTATTGCGTAAACCCCATGAGGCGCTGGATTTGGCTGAGCACATTCGCGATTACCGCTCGCAGGGCCAAGGGGGGCGACTTGCCAAGCAGACTGCGGGCGAGGAGTTACGCACCTTCGGTGTTGGGGCGCAGATTTTGGCGGATATCGGCGTAGGCAAGATGCGGGTATTGGGTACGCCCAAGCGTATGCATGGTCTATCCGGATTCGGCTTAGAAGTGGTGGAATATGTGGGCGCCGACTAGAATGGGCGTTGGGGTTTGAGTGGTTGGATAAACAGCCCTACCCCTAACCCTCTTCCGGAGGGAGAGTGGGAGTCGGCGGGAAGATATTAAATATTGCCGCCGTGGCGGCGAGAAAGAGATCTAATGAGCAGCATAAATACGATCAGCGGCGATTTTAACTCCCAAGCGGCGCGTTTCGCCGTGGTGGCGGGGCGGTTTAACAGCTTCATAGTGGATCATTTGGTGAACGGCGCCGTGGATACTCTGCTACGGCACGGGGTGCAGGACAAAGGCATCGATGTGGTTCATGCCCCCGGGGCGTTCGAGATACCTTTAGTGGCCCAACGACTTGCCATTAGCAAGCAATACGACGCGATCATCGCGGTGGGCTGCGTGATTCGCGGAGCTACGCCCCATTTCGAATACGTGGCCGGAGAATGCGCCAAGGGCATCGCGGCGGTGGCACTGAAATTCGATATTCCCGTCGCACTCGGCGTCCTCACCGTCGATTCCATCGAGCAAGCGGTGGAGCGGGCCGGGACGAAGGCCGGCAATAAAGGCGCCGAGGCGGCCCTGTCCGCCTTGGAAATGGTGAGTCTGCTAAAACGGCTCGGTTGAGATTGGAATCAAAGGTTGTGTTCGTCATTAATAATGGCGGCGCTCCAGAGGCAGGCCCTTTTGTCGAAGAAAATATCCATCAATCGTGCCCGGAGCAAGGCCCGGCGCTGCGCGGTGCAAGCCATTTATCAATGGCAAGTCGGCGGACAGGCGATCGGAGAAGTCGAGTCGCAGTTCTTGAGCGAACAGGACCTCAGGCAAGCGGACGTGGACTATTTCTGCGACCTGGTGCAAGCGGTATCCGCTCAAGCGGCGGAGCTGGATACCCGGATGACGCCGTATTTGGATCGCCCTGTCGCCGAGCTGGATCCGGTAGAGCTGGCGATTCTGCGTATCGGCATCAGCGAACTGACCCATCATCCCGAGATCCCGTTTCGGGTAGTGATCAATGAAGCGGTAGAACTCGCCAAGGTATTCGGCGCCGAGCAAAGCCATCGTTACATCAACGGCATCATGGATAAAGTTGCGCGCGATCTGCGGCGCAACGAGATGAAAATTTCCGCGCCTTGAGTGGGGAACCGTGTTTATGGTGATGTTCCACCGGAGGTCGGTGTGACGGAATTTGAAATTATACGCCGTTATTTTTCCGACCGAGGCGTACGCCGTGCGGATGTGGCAGTCGGCATCGGTGACGACGGCGCGGTGCTGCAATTGCCATCCGACTGTGACTTAGTGACGGTAGTGGACACCTTGGTGTCCGAGGTGCATTTTCCGGCCGAGACGCGCGCTGAAGATATAGGCTACAAGGCCTTGGCGGTGAATCTCAGCGATGTGGCCGCCATGGGGGGGATGCCGGCCTGGGCAACCCTGGCATTGAGCATGCCGCGGCCGGATGAGGCTTGGCTGCGGGCCTTCACCGCGGGATTTTTCGAACTGGCGGAGCAGTTCGATGTGGAACTGGTCGGCGGGGATACCACCCGCGGACCGTTGACCATTACGGTGCAGGTGCAGGGCATGATCAAGAAGGGCCGGGCAGTGCGGCGTTCTGGCGCGCAACCCGGAGATCTTGTCTATGTCACCGGGACGGTCGGCGATGCCGGCCTTGCTTTGCGGGCCTGGCGTCAACAACATCGCTTACTTGATCCCCATCGCGATTATCTGTCCTCTCGTTTACATCGGCCCTCGCCACGCTGTGTCGAAGGCGCGGCACTGCCTGGATTGGCGACGGCCATGATCGATATCTCCGACGGATTGGCGGCGGACTTGGGGCATGTCCTTGATTCCAGCGGGGTGGGCGCCAGACTGGATACGGCGAGAATTCCGCTGTCCGAGTCGTTTATCGCGGCGACAGGCGCATGGGATGGGCATTTTTCACAACGCGAGTGGCTGAATCTCGCGCTCACCGCCGGTGATGATTATGAATTGTGTTTCACGGCGCCGGCCGCACTGCAAGATCATATAGAGCAGATTTTTTCCCAATTCGCCTGCGGTTGCCGCGCCGTCGGCGTGATCGAAAAAATACCGGGGCTGCGTCTGCAGCAGGCCGACGGGACGTTGTTGCAATTGGCCCACGGCGGCTACGAGCATTTCGCGCCTAACTTAAAAAGCGGCACAACCTGATGTCGGCCACGCCGCCACCCATTCCGCCTGCGTTGTGGCGCAAACCCATGTGTATCGTTGCCCTTGGTTTTGGCGCCGGCATCCTCCCCAAGGCGCCGGGGACCTGGGGAACCTTGCTGGCCGTGCCGGTTTATTTCATTTTGCAACCGCTCTCTCTGGGCGAGTATGCGCTTGTGCTCTTGATATCGTTTGGCGCCGGGGTTTGGTGGTGTGGAAAGACGGCGCGGTTGCTGGGGGTGCATGATCATCCCGCCATCGTCTGGGATGAAATGGTGGGCTACTGGATAACTATGATCGTCGCTCCCGACGGCGGGTGGTGGCTGGTGAGCGGTTTCGTTTTGTTTCGTCTTTTCGATATTTGGAAGCCGTGGCCGATTCGTCGCTTGGATAAACAAGTTGCCGGAGGTTTAGGGATCATGGCGGACGATGTCGTGGCGGGGCTATATGCCGCTATATGTCTGCTGCTAGGGAGGGTAATGTTATTGCCGGGCTGATCGATGGGTTGTCAATCGTTCCGCTGTTGCGCGTGTCCTGCGCTATATCGCAGTTGATACCTCTTCGCTTCCAGCCTGACGCGGCCACACGCCTTCCCATATTGTAGACATAAGTCACGGCAGGGGGACGATCGTCAGGTCTTGGCGTCGTCGGAACGTCGACGCCTATCAGGGAAGCTTGCGTTAATCCTTAGGGTGAACCGCCTTGTCAGATTGGATGAATGCATAGGCGGAGTGATTATGAATAGATTCGAAGTTTTCGCATTCGAGCGTGTAGGCGAGGACCCTGGGGTCGGCATTGAGGCGGGCGGCGATGTCGCGAACCAGGTCCTCGACGAATTTGGGGTTGTCATAGGCGCGTTCAGTGATGAATTTTTCGTCAGGACGTTTGATCAAGCCGAAGATTTCACAGGAGGCCTCTTCTTCAACGATATCGATCAGATCCTCGATCCACAGCTGCTCATTGATACGGACGCAGAGGGTTACGTGGGCGCGCTGATTGTGGGCGCCGTAGTCCGATATTTGTTTGGAACAGGGGCAGAGGCTGGTGACGGGAATCACTACCTTGATGGTTACCGCGCTGTCTTGTCCGTGCAGCGTTCCCGTCAATGTGACATCGTAATCCAATAGGCTGGCAACGCCGGATACCGGTGCCCTCTTAGTGACGAAATAGGGAAATTTCACTTCCACATGGGCGGCATTACTCTCCAGGGAGGCGCTGATCCGGTGGAGCAATGTCCTGATCGACGCGACGGAAAGCGGTTGTTCATAACTGTTGAGAATTTCCACGAAGCGGGACATATGGGTACCGCGCCGGTCGTGGGGGAGATGGACGAACAGGTCGAAGCCGCCCACGGTGTGCTGTAGTTCTCCGAGGCGGTTACGGATAATCACGGGATGGCGAATATCCTTGATGCCGACCTTGTCGATGGCAAGGCGGCGCGTATCGGGGCCGCCCTGGACGTCGAGTATGGGGGTCGTGGCTTGAGTCATGCCGGTCATCCCTCCGTATACCGGACGCAGGCGCGCTCGGTTTCCCACAGGGTGACGGCGCCGACCCGCGTACGTGGACCGCTTAAACTCGCCGATAGTTGCCGGTACAGATAGGCCGCAATGTTCTCCGCCGTGGGATTAACCTCGGTGAAGGGCGCTATTTCGTTGAGATGGCGATGATCTAATCGCTCCAGCGCTTCCTTAGCCGCCGTCTTTATCGCCTTGAAGTCGATGCCCATACCCACCTCATCCAGGGAGGAGGCAATGACCTCCACCTCCACCTTCCAATTGTGGCCGTGTAATTGGCTGCACTCTCCGAGGTAGCCGCGCAGCGCATGGGCGGCGGCGAAGTCGGTGACGACCTTCAATGTGTATTTAGAGACCATGAGAACGAATAATTATAAACTAAATTAGTAGGAGTCTGACTGTGCTGCCGATTTGGAGGGGGTATGGTGCTTGAAATAAATGCCTATCCGCTTAAGAATACCCTCCGCGGTAAGCCCGCATTCCGCCAGCAATTCGTTGCGGCTGCCTTGTTCTACAAAGCGATCCGGCAAGCCGATGTGGATCAGCGCGGGGAATAATTCCCGGGCGGCGAGGCATTCACCGACGGCGCTGCCAGCGCCCCCTGCGACCGCGTTTTCTTCTATGGTCACCAACAGTTCATGATCAACGGCAAGGCGGGCCACCAACTCTTCGTCTAACGGTTTGACGAAACGCATATTGACCACGGTGGCGTCCAAACGCTCGCCTGCCTGCAACGCGGACTGTACCATGCTGCCGAAGGCCAACAGCGCCACGGCACGGCCCTCGCGCAGGACGTCGGCCTTGCCGACGGGTAATGTGGATAGACCTGTTTGCACCGGTACCCCGGGCCCGGTGCCGCGGGGATAGCGCACCGCCGCCGGCTGGTCCAAACTCATGGCGGTGGACAACATCTGGCGGCATTCGTTTTCATCGGCCGGCGCCATGACTACCAGATTGGGAATGCAGCGCAGATAACTGAGATCGAAGCTGCCCGCATGGGTTGGCCCATCGGGGCCTACCAATCCCGCGCGGTCGATGGCGAACACCACCGGCAGATTTTGAATGGCTACGTCGTGGATCAATTGATCGTAACCCCGTTGTAGAAAGGTGGAGTAGATCGCCACCACCGGCTTCAGACCCTCGCATGCCATGCCCGCCGCCAAGGTGACGGCATGTTGTTCGGCGATGCCTACGTCGAAATAGCGATTGGGATATTGTTCCGCATAGGCCGCCAGGCCGGAGCCTTCGCGCATGGCCGGCGTTATGGTGACGAGGCGTTCGTCGTGCGCCGCCATGTCGCACAGCCACTGGCCGAATACCTCGGTATAGCTAGGCATGCCGGACTTGCCCGCACGCATGGCGCCGATGCGATGGTCGAAGGCGGATACACCGTGATAGACGCAGGGATCCTCTTCCGCGGGCTTATAACCCTTACCTTTCTTGGTGACGACATGGAGGAATTGCGGACCCTTCAGCTCACGCAGATTGCGCAGCGTCTTTACCAAGGTCGGCAGGTCATGACCGTCGATGGGGCCGATGTAATTGAACCCCAGCTCTTCGAACAGCGTGCCCGGTATCACCATCCCCTTGACGTGAGCCTCGGCGCGGCGCGCCAGTTCCCACATCGGCGGCATGTTTTTCAGGACCTTCTTGCCCTGTTCGCGCATAGTCACATACAGCTTGCCGGATAGCACCCGAGCCAGGTGATTGGACAGGCCGCCCACATTGGGCGAGATGGACATATCGTTGTCGTTGAGTATCACCAGCAGATCGGTGTGCAGATCGCCGGCATGATTGAGCGCCTCGAAGGCCATGCCTGCGGTCATGGCGCCGTCGCCGATCACCGCCGCCACTTTACGGTCTTTCCCCGCCTTTTCCGCGGCGATGGCCATGCCCAAGGCGGCGCTCACCGAGGTGCTGGAATGGCCCACTCCGAAGGCATCGTAGGGGCTCTCATCGCGTTTGGGGAAACCGGCGACCCCGTCTTTCTGTCGCAGGGTAGGCATCTGTTCGCGGCGGCCGGTGAGAATCTTATGCGTGTAGCTCTGATGGCCCACGTCCCACACCAGCCGGTCATCGGGCGTGTGATAGACATAATGCAAGGCGATAGTCAGTTCCACCGTACCGAGGTTGGCCGCCAAGTGGCCGCCGGTGCGTCCTACGGATTCCAATAAAAATTGGCGTACCTCCGCCGCGAGTTCCAGGAGCTGCCGCTCGGGAAGCAGCCGTAACTCGTGGGGGGAGGCGATGGTGTTCAACAGTGGAAATTGGCTGTTAATAGTCTTGGTCCAACGAAAGGCTAAAACCCTAAATTATGGCGGGGCAGGACATGGCATGCAAGGGAATGCTGGGTTGGTTTTTAATGAGCGCGGGCTATGACGTAGTGGGATAAGCTGCGGAGCAGGTCCGCACGCTCATCCAGTGCGGCCAGGCTGGCGAGGGCCTCCTCATGGAGATTGAGTGCCAGTGCCTTGGCTTCAGCCAGGCCTAGCAGCAAGGGATAAGTGGGCTTGTTGCGCGCCAAGTCCGCGCCCCGTTGCTTACCCAGCGTCGGGGTATCTCCCTCCACGTCCAGTATGTCATCATGAATCTGGAAGGCCAATCCCACACACTTCGCGTAATGATCCAATCGATGCTGGGTATCGTTGTCCAGATCGGGGGCGGATAAAGCGGCCAGCCGTATGGCGGCATGGATCAAAGCGCCGGTCTTGTGGATATGCATATCTTCCAACTCGGCGATATCCAGCTTTTGGCCGACGGCGGCAAGATCAATAGCCTGTCCCCCCACCATGCCGCGTGAACCGGCCGCCAACGCCAGGGTTTCAATCATGGCCAAGCGCATTTGCAATCCCGCCGCGATAGCGGGGTCATGACTCAAAATGTAAAAGGCCAGTGCCTGTAAGGCGTCTCCGGCCAGAATCGCCGTGGCTTCGTTATAGGCGCGATGACAACTGGGTTTACCGCGTCGTAAATCATCATTGTCCATGGCGGGCAGGTCGTCATGGATCAAGGAATAGGCATGGATCAGTTCCACCGCGCAAGCCGGCCCGTCCAAGGCATCTGCAGTCACGCCCAGCGCCGCGCCGCTGGCATAGACTATGATAGGGCGCAGGCGCTTGCCCCCGCCCAGTACGGCGTAACGCATGGATTCATGGAGTCGCGCCGGGTGAAGGCCGGCGGCGGGCAGCCAATGATCCAGCGCGTGTTCCACTCGCGCCTGCCACTCGGCCATCGAGGCCGTAAAGCGGGTAACGCTAGCGGTCTTCATCGCTGAAGGGCTTGATCTCTGTAGTAGAGCCCTTTTCGAGAAGGATTTGTACCTTTTGTTCGGCGGATTGCAAGGCTTGCTGGCATTGGCGGGTCAGTTGGATGCCGCGCTCGAAATGTTGCAGCGATTCCTCCAGGCGGATATCGCCCTGTTCCATTTTTTCCACCAGGGCTTCCAGCTCTTTTAAGGCGCTCTCAAAATCGACGGGAGGGCTTTTTTTGGCCAAGGTTACAATTCTCCTATTGCGAAGCGGCGTACGTTAACGCAGGGTCAAGAGTCGGTCAATAAACGAATCGGCAAGCGGAAAATTTCAGGCCTGACAGCCGGCAAAAACTCATGGTTGACAGTATTGGAAGCCCTGGTTTAAAGTTGATGCCCAATTTAGACTTAGTCTAAAAGACCGTCTCGATATCGAGCAGGACTAACTTACAGACCAAATGGAGGAATCGCAATGGCGCTCAAAGGCAGTAAAACCGAGAAAAACTTGAAGGACGCGTTCGCCGGCGAATCGCAGGCAAATCGTCGTTATCTTTATTTCGCCTCCAAGGCGGACGTGGAAGGCTACAACGATGTGGCGGCGGTATTTCGCTCCACGGCGGAAGGCGAGACCGGCCATGCCCATGGGCATCTGGAATACCTGGAAGCCGTCGGCGATCCCGCTACCGGACTGCCCATCGGCGGGACTTCGCTGAATCTCAAGGCGGCCATCGCCGGCGAGACCCACGAGTACACCGACATGTACCCGGGCATGGCCAAGGCAGCGCGCCAAGAAGGTTTCGACGAAATCGCCGATTGGTTCGAGACCCTGGCCAAGGCCGAGCGTTCCCACGCCAATCGATTCCAAAAGGCCCTGGATAGTCTGGGAAGCTAATTGCCTTTCTGCTCTGGCGCGCCGAGTTAATCCCGGCACGCCAGCGCTTGGGATATTTCTTCATCGCTATTGCATGGGCGAGTAATCTCTATGTCGGAGTCACCTCCCGGTCAACGCGAAGGCAGTTTAGAAGCTCCCACCCGCCACGCCTTGGATTGGCGCAATCCGGATTTTTACGAAGAAGCGTCGCTGCTCAAGGAGCTCGATCGCGTCTATGACATTTGTCACGGCTGCCGCCGTTGCTTCAGTCTATGTAACGCCTTTCCCACCTTATTCGACGCCATCGACGCCTCCGCAACTCTAGAGTTGGACGGTGTAGACAAGCAGCGGGTGTATTGGGAGGTGGTCGATCATTGTTACCTGTGCGACATGTGTTTCATGACCAAGTGCCCTTACGTGCCGCCCCATCCGTGGAACGTGGACTTTCCCCATTTGATGCTGCGGGCCAAGGCGGTGAAGTTCAAGCAGGGCAACGTCAAAGGCCGCGACAAGTTGCTGACTGCCACCGATACGGTGGGCAAACTGGCGGGCATCCCCGTGGTGGCGGGCATAGTCAACGCCGCCAACAAGAATAGGGCGGCGCGTAAGGTTTTGGATAAGGTGCTCGGCGTCCATCCCGAAGCGCTGTTACCGCCCTATCATCATCGCACCCTGCAAAAGCGACTGGCCGGTCAGGTGCGTGAGGACTTGACGCCGACGCCCACCGCGGAGACCCGCGGCAAAGTGGCGCTGTTCGGCACGTGTTACGGCAATTACAACGAGCCGCACCTCGGCGAAGACCTGGTGGCGGTGTTCGAGCATAACGGCATCCCCGTCACTTTGGTCGCGCAGACCCGCTGCTGCGGCATGCCCAAGCTGGAGCTGGGGGATCTCGCGGCGATCGAAGAGAGCAGGGCGTATAACCTTCCACTGCTCGCTAAATTGGTGGATGAGGGCTATGACATCGTCGCGCCGGTGCCGTCCTGTGTGTTGATGTTCAAGCAAGAACTGCCCTTAATGTTTCCCGACGATCCGCAGGTCGCGAAGGTTCGCGCCGCAATCTTCGACCCTTTCGAATATCTGGCATTACGCCACAAGGCGGGCAAATTCAATACGGAATTTAAAATGCATTTGGGCAAGATCGCCTATCACGTTGCCTGCCATCTACGGGTGCAGAACATCGGGCTTAAGACCCGCGACATCCTAAGCCTGATACCTGAAACGCAAGTGGAACCCATCGAACGGTGCTCAGGCCACAACGGCACCTATGCGGTGAAGAGCGAATTTCACGATGTGTCGATGAAGATCGGCAAGCCGGTAGTGGCGCGCGTGCGGAAGGCCGGCGTCGATCATTACAGCAGCGACTGCCCCATGGCGGGCCATCAGATCGAGAATGGTTTGCGCGACGGCAGCGAACCTGTTCATCCCCTGACGCTGTTGCGGCAGGCCTACGGCATTTGAATTGGGCGGCTTCATGGAAAAATTGACCCGTAAAGATCTTTATTCACTCGAGCAATACGCCGAACGGCGTCCTGCTATGCGCGACCGTGTCATGGCCCACAAGAAGCACCGCCGCGTGGCGCTGGGACCGCACGCTACGCTCTATTTCGAGGACCGCCTCACCGTTCACTATCAAATTCAGGAAATGCTGCGCGCCGAGCGCCTCTTCGAGGCGGCGGGGATACAGGAGGAATTGGACGCCTACAATCCGTTGATCCCCGACGGCACCAATTGGAAGGCCACCTTCATGCTGGAATACGCCGATGAACACGAGCGCCGCGCCGCCTTGCAGAAACTCATCGGCGTCGAGGACCGGGTATGGATCAAGATCGCGGGCTCGACACCGGTGTATGCCGTCGCCGACGAGGACCTGGAGCGCGCGACGGAAGAAAAAACTTCCGCGGTCCATTTCCTTCGTTTTGAGCTTTCACCGCAAATGATTGCCGCCGTCAAGGCGAACGCAAAGATAAGTATGGGAATCGATCTCCCCGCTTATACGGCCACGCTCGATCCGGTGCCGGATAACATTCGTGCCGCATTGGCGAAGGATATGATGTGAATTCACGGATGGGCAATACCTGATCCTCGCGCCCAGTGAAATGCTTTCTATCTCACCAGACTTCAAAATACTTTGAGCGGCTTGCCGTCGGCTCGTACCGTGAAGGGGCGCCTACTACGAGGGTGTTGATTTCTTGTCTTTTAAACGTTCTTCCATCGGGTGACAAAGTTTATTTGCTTTCCTAAACCGTATCTTGCCGTGAGCCCGCGTGGTGTATAATCCTGGGTGCGGGATGCCAGGCAATTGCTTGGATTAAGAAGATCTTCTTCTATGGACTCATTCCTTAGGGTGTATATGATATGCCCGATCTTTCTCCCACCCTGTTCGCGGATGCTGATAACGCCGCCAAGCGTGTTTGATTGATCATGTGCGTGCCGGCTGCAAACAACGCAAAATGTCATGGTCGGAGATTTTACGGGGAGTGAAGTCGAGATGAGACATCAGAGAGAGATTGGTATGATTCATTAATTTTCCGCATCCAAACCGTTCCCGGGGATGATAGGGATGTGCCGGTTAATGCTTAATAGGTTGAAAGGTTGCAATGAGCAGTGTTTATGACGCCGCGGCGATAGAAGTATTGACCGGACTTGAGCCGGTGCGCAAGCGGCCCGGGATGTATACCGATACCAGCCGTCCCAATCATCTGGCGCAGGAAGTCATCGACAACAGCGTGGACGAGGCCATCGCCGGTTACGCCGGGCGCATCGAGGTCAATCTGTATAAGGACGGTTCGCTGGAGGTACGGGACGATGGCCGGGGCATGCCGGTGGACGTCCATCCCGGCGAGAAGGTGTCCGGGGTCGAGGTGATCCTCACCCGCTTGCACGCCGGCGGCAAATTTTCCGACAAGAATTATCGATTCTCCGGTGGATTGCACGGTGTGGGCGTGTCGGTGGTCAATGCCTTGTCCAATCACCTTGAAGTGTGGGTGCGGCGCGGCGGTAAGGAATACAACATGGCCTTCGCCGGCGGCGAGAAGGTCACCGAGCTGGAAGAAGTAGGGCAGGTAGGCAAGGCCAACACCGGCACCATGGTGCGCTTCTGGCCCGATCCCAAATATTTCGATACGCCGAAATTCTTCGTGCCCAAACTTAAACACACGCTGCGCGCCAAGGCGGTGCTGTGCCCGGGATTGCATGTCAAGTTTTTTGACGAGAACAGCGGCGAGCGCGAAGAATGGCGGTATCAAGCCGGTCTCGAGGATTATCTGCTGGAGACCCTGCAGGGCGTGGAGCTGCTGCCCGAGGAGCCGTTTATCGGTTCCATGGTGGGGCGGCAGGAGACCGCCGAATGGGCTGTGGTGTGGCTGCCGCAGGGCGGCGAACTGGTGGCCGAGAGCTATGTGAATCTGATTCCAACCCCGCAGGGCGGCACCCATGTCAACGGGCTGCGCACCGGGCTTACCGAGGCGGTGCGCGAGTTTTGTGAGTTTCGCAATCTATTGCCGCGCGGCGTGCGCCTGGCGCCGGAGGATGTGTGGGAACGCTGTTGCCACATCCTGTCGGTGAAGATGACCGATCCGCAGTTCAGCGGCCAGACCAAGGAGCGGCTGTCGTCGCGGGAATGCGCGCCGTTTGTCTCGGGCGTAGTGAAGGACGCCTTTTCTCTCTGGCTCAACCAGCATATCGAGGTCGGGGAACGCATTGCGCTACATGCCATCGACAACGCCCAGGCGCGGCTGCGCGCCGGTAAGCAGGTAGTACGCAAGAAGGTCGCCGCCGGCCCGGCCTTGCCTGGCAAGTTAACGGATTGTACGGCGCAGGATCTGGCGCGCACCGAATTGTTTTTGGTGGAAGGTGATTCCGCGGGCGGCTCCGCCAAACAGGCGCGTAACCGCGACTTTCAGGCGGTAATGCCGTTGCGCGGCAAAATCCTCAACACCTGGGAGGTGGACTCCGCCGAAGTGCTGGGTTCGCAGGAAGTCAACGACATCGCCGTGGCCATCGGCGTGGAGCCGGGATCCGCGAATCTGGACGGATTGCGTTACGGCAAGATCTGCATCCTCGCCGATGCCGATTCCGACGGCGCGCATATCGCCACCTTGTTGTGCGCGCTGTTTCTGCGGCACTTTCGACCTGTGGTGCTGACAGGGCATGTCTATGTGGCCATGCCGCCCTTGTTCCGCGTCGACGTCGGCAAGGAGGTGTTCTACGCGCTTGATGACGGCGAGAAGCAGGGTGTGCTCGACCGTATTGCCGCGGAGCATCTCAAGGGCAAGATCAATATCCAACGGTTTAAGGGGTTGGGCGAGATGAATCCGCTGCAACTGCGCGAAACCACCATGGACCCTGATACGCGCCGCCTGGTGCAACTCACGGTGGAGGCCAGCGACGACACCGATGTATTGTTAGACATGCTGCTTGCCAAGCGCCGCGCCACCGACCGCCGCGAGTGGCTGGAGAAGAAGGGCAATCTTGCCGAGGTGTAAACACGCGAAATGAAGACAGCGATGGAAGGCGCATAATGAGCATTGCCGGAGAGATTACTCACGAAGGGATAGAACGCCTGCCGCTGAAGGTGTTCACCGAGAAGGCCTACCTGGATTATTCCATGTATGTCATTTTGGATCGCGCATTGCCCCATATCGGCGACGGCCTGAAACCGGTGCAACGGCGCATCGTCTACGCCATGTCGGAGCTGGGGCTGAACGCCGCCGCCAAATACAAAAAATCCGCGCGTACCGTGGGCGATGTGCTGGGCAAATTTCATCCTCACGGCGACAGCGCCTGTTACGAGGCCATGGTGCTCATGGCGCAGCCCTTTTCCTATCGTTATCCCCTGGTCGACGGTCAAGGCAACTGGGGTTCGCCGGATGATCCCAAGTCCTTCGCGGCGATGCGCTATACCGAATCACGCCTGGCACGTTATGCCGAGGTGCTGTTGAGCGAACTCGGCCAGGGGACGGTGGAGTGGCTGCCCAACTTCGACGGTACCCTGGAAGAGCCGGCGATGTTGCCGGCGCGTCTGCCCAATGTGTTATTGAACGGCGCCACCGGCATCGCGGTGGGCATGGCCACCGATATCCCGCCGCACAACGCCCGCGAAGTCGCGAGCGCCTGCATTCGTTTGTTGGAGGAACCGAAGGCCAGCGTGGCGCAGTTGTGCGAGCATGTCCTCGGTCCGGACTTTCCCACCGAAGCGGAGATTGTCACGCCGCGTCATGAACTGTTGCAGATGTACGAGACCGGCGCAGGTTCGGTGCGGCTGCGCGCCCGCTACGAGATCGACGACGGCGATATCGTCATTACCGCGTTACCCTATCAGGTGTCGGGCGCCAAGATATTGGAGCAAATCGCCGCACAGATGGCTGCCAAGAAGTTGCCCATGGCGGATGATCTGCGCGATGAGTCGGATCACGAGAATCCTACCCGTTTGGTGGTCGTGACCCGATCCAATCGTGTCGATACCGAGGCGCTCATGGGCCACTTGTTCGCCACCACCGATCTGGAACGCAGCTACCGGATCAATTTCAATATGATCGGTCTGGATGGCCGGCCCCGGGTGAAGAATCTGAGGACGTTGTTGACCGAGTGGCTGGAGTTTCGCATCGATACGGTGCGCCGCCGCCTGCAATATCGTTTGGACAAGGTAGTGGCGCGCCTGCACATCCTCGACGGCCTGTTGATCGCCTATCTCAATCTCGACGAAGTTATCCGCATCATCCGCACTCAAGACGAGCCCAAGCCGGTGCTGATGTCGCGTTTTACCTTGAGTGAGATTCAGGCCGACGCCATCCTCGACCTCAGGTTGCGCCAATTGGCGAAGCTGGAAGAAACCAAGATTCGCGACGAGCAGGCCGAATTGGCGGAAGAGCGTGCCGACTTGGAAAGGACCCTTGCCTCCAAACAACGCCTACGCACCCTGGTACGCAAGGAGCTGGCTGCCGACGCCGAGCGCTATGGCGATGACCGACGCTCGCCCATCGTGGTACGAGCCGCGGCTCAGGCCTTTGCCGCCGAGGCTTTGCTGAGCAGCGAGGCGGTGACGGTGGTCTTGTCCGAGATGGGTTGGGTGCGCGCCGCTAAAGGTCACGATGTCGATGCGGCCGCTTTGGGCTACAAGGCGGGGGATGCCTTCCGTGCCGCTGCGCTGGGGCGCAGCAATCAATTGGCGGTGTTCATCGATTCCACGGGCCGCAGCTATGCCATTCCGGCCCATACCTTACCTTCGGCGCGGGGACAGGGCGAACCCTTGACCGGTCGTTTGAGCCCGCCGCCCGGCGCTTTATTCACTGGCGTGGTGATGGGGAATCCTGAGGACCTCTATCTCTTGGCGAGCGATGCCGGATACGGTTTTGTGGTGCGTCTGGAGGAGCTGTTTGCCAAGAACAAGAACGGCAAGGCGATACTGTCCTTGCCTGACGGCGCACGGGCATTGCCGCCGGCGGCAATGAAAGACCCTGCCACCGACTGGGTGGCGGTAGTGAGCAATCAGGGTAGGTTGCTAGTGTTTCCGGCGGCGGAGCTGCCCCAGCTTGCCAAGGGCAAGGGTAATAAGATCATGGCTATTCCCGGAGCTAAGTCGGCGGCGCGTCAGGAATATGTCTGCGCCGTTGCCAGCGTGCCCGCTGAGGCGGCCCTGGTGATCCATGCGGGACAACGACACATGAAGATGAGTCGTTCGGACTTGGCGCATTATGTCGGTGAACGAGGCCGACGGGGTTCGAGTCTGCCGCGGGGTTTCCAGAAAGTGGACAGGGTGAGTGTTCAAGCGCCTTAGGGGGACTTGAAATCGTTTCGAGGCGCCCTTACGTCGATAAGTGGTTGTTTTATAATTGGAGTCTTTGATGAAGCGCGTTCTGCTGTTTATCGTAACCAACCTGGCCATTGTGTTGGTGCTCAGTATCGTTTTGCACATTTTGGGCGTCGACAGGTTACTGGATGCACAAGGCGGCAACTTGAATATCAACGCCCTGCTGGTGTTCTCCTTGGTGTTTGGGATGGGTGGTTCGTTCATTTCTTTGGCCATGTCCAAGTGGACGGCTAAACGCTTTACCGGTGCCCGGGTAATAAGCCAGCCCGCCAGCGAGGGCGAACGCTGGTTAGTGGAGACGGTGCAGCGCCAAGCCCGTGCCGCGGGGATTGGAATGCCCGAGGTGGCTATTTATGACTCGCCAGATGTCAATGCCTTTGCCACGGGCATGCGCCGCGATAACGCCATGGTGGCGGTGAGTAGCGGATTGCTGCAAACCATGAACCACGATGAAGCGGAGGCAGTGCTCGGTCACGAGATCAGTCATGTTGCGAACGGCGATATGGTGACCCTGGCATTGATTCAGGGGGTGGTGAATACTTTCGTGATCTTCCTGTCGCGGGTGATAGGACATCTGGTCGACCGGGTAGTGTTCAAAAACGAGCGGGGCCACGGCCCGGCGTTCTGGGTCACCACCATCGTCGCGCAATTGGTGCTGGGGATCCTTGCCAGCATTATCGTGATGTGGTTCAGTCGTCAGCGCGAATTTCGCGCCGATGCGGGTGGTGCGCGTTTGGCGGGACGGGAAAAGATGGTCTCCGCGTTGGAACGCTTAGCCGGCATGCACCCGCATCCGCTGCCGGATCAATTGGCGGCATTCGGCATCGCCGGTAGTTTCGGCCAGGGATTGCGCAGCCTGTTCATGTCCCATCCGCCTTTGAGCGAGCGTATCGCTGCATTGCGCGCGCTGGGTTAATTACGGCGCATCGAGAAACAATAGAATCTCTGACAGGGATATCAGAGGGTCTTTGTTTTGCGCACAATGGCGCGGATTGACTACTCGTGGCCGGAGAATTTATAGGACCTATATTCGTCGCAGTGGACCTGTGAAAGTCCCGGTTTACAGAGCGTTACAATTTCATAAGGGCCATCTTGCCGGCATTTCTGGCCAAGGTGGCAATGAGTATGGGAACCCCGGTCATGGGCGGTCTGTACCAGCGTCCTGGCCGGGGGCTCCTCCTGGTCATGATGCCGCCATATTCTAATTTCTTAACCGGTCGCGCCCCACTAAGCTGTTCAACAGGTCAATTTTATTGTTACTAAGTCATTTTCACCCGCGGCCACTATAGATTCAGATGCAAAACACAGTTAAGAAATGGAATATATATAATCCATAAAAGGAGCCGCTTATCAAATCCTCTGATATGGGATAATGCGCATAGGAAAAGAATAGGGCAAGGAAATGCTGGAAAGGAACCTCAGCATAGTCCCAATCCCCAAGAGGTGGCCGGGGGGCGGAAATAGCGCGGTCTCCTTAATTAAATCGCCGGCCGGTTCTCCCTGTTTAGCATACATACCATGTCTCGCATAAGGCGTTTTGATAGGCAGTTCTCGTCCGTGAAGGCGCGGCCGCCGCTCTTTCGAGAGTGCATGAGGGAGGGTTATGGTTAATCTGCACATAACAAACATAGGTCTGATCAGCTATACGGCAGGCGCGGGCGCCGGATTGTTGCTTTGTGTCTACCTCTTGAGACAGTGGCGCAGGCGTCTAGACCACATCTTGCTATTTGTCGCCGCCGTAGTGACCACCTTGTGGTCCAGCTGGGTGGCATACCATATCTCTACAGGGGATGCACTGTCTTCGGTACTTTATGCATTGGAGGTGCTGCGTGACGCCCTGTGGCTGATCTTCCTGCTGCAGCTGATTAGAATGCTCTTGGGTAAACCAAAGAAAACGGATAACTTGCTGAGGCTGGCGATCGCCGTGGGCTTGGTTACGCCGGCGCTGTTGCTGGTCGTTGTATTCAAATTTCCGCCGGTGGTGGTTCTCGGTGTGCCCTTTGGCGCCGAGATGTCGCCGCTGCTGGGGGGGCTCGTCTTGTTGGCGTTTGCGGGCCTTGTCGCGGTCGAGCGGCTTTTTCGAAACACGCCACTCGACCAGCGTGGCGGCGCTGTGAAATTTCTCTGCCTCGCCCTGGGAGGGATTTTGGCGTATGACATCTTTATGTATAGCGATGCACTGCTTACGAGCCGGATCAGCCTTGACCTGTGGCAAGCGCGCGGTCCGATTAACGCACTGTCGCTGGCGTTGATTGCCCTGTCTACACGTAAATCCCATTGGTCGAGGGCAATCTATGTGTCCCATACCACGGTATTTTATAGTCTCGCGGCGGCGGCCATTGTAATTTACCTTTTGCTGATCGGTGCAGGAGGATATTACGTGCGTGTTTACGGCGGTAGCTGGGGTAGTGTCGGGGAACTGGTGCTGCTTACAGCCGCCGTGATGTTTTTGCTGGCGCTCCTGGGTTCGGAGCACTTACGCGCTTATCTGAAAGTCTTTGTGAGCAAGAATTTTTTCCGTTATAGGTATGACTATCGGGAAGAATGGTTGCGTTTTATTCGTGTGCTCTCCATGGGCGGCGCCGGCGCGCATCTCCCGGAGCGCGTGATCCAGGCGGTAGCCCAGATCGTCAATGCCACTGCGGGTATGTTGTGGTTGCGCACTGAGACGAGAAGCTATCATTTAGTCACAAAATGGGAGCTGCCTGAGCTTCCTAGTGAGGGTGTCCCTACGGGCGATTCATTGGTGCGGTTTCTAGAAGGTTGGCAATGGGTCATCAATGTGGATGAATATGTTAATGAGCCGGATATCTATAAGGAGCTGGAGCTGCCTGAATGGATATCCTCCATCCCCGAGGCTTGGCTGGTGGTGCCGCTGATGCAGGATGTCCAATTACTGGGTTTCATTGTGGTGGCGCGGCCGCTGGTACGCCGCAAGTTAAACTGGGAGGATCATGATCTTCTCAAGACGGCAGGGCGCCAAGTGGCTACCCATCTGGCGCAGATGATGGCTGCGCAAGCTTTGGTCGAGGCGCGGGATTTTTTCGCATTCAGCCGCCTCTCGGCTTTCGTTATGCATGATCTCAAGAATGTGATCGGCCAGCTCTCGCTCCTAGTCTCCAATGCCGCAAAGTTTCAGAATAATCCCCAATTCATGGCGGATGCCGTTAAAACGATCGAACACTCGGTTATAAAGATGAACCGGTTACTGGCACAGCTAAGCAAGGGCAACTCTCGGGATAAGGCCCGGGTGAATTTCAACGCGGTTCTGGATGAGGTAATAAAGGCCCGTTCTGCTGCGAAACCTCTTCCCGAGCTGGAGTGTCCGGAAAGCGAGTTGTATATATCGGCGTATCGGGACCAGCTGGCCGCGGTTATCGAACATCTTGTGCAAAATGCCCAGGAAGCGACGCCGGTGGATGGATGGGTAAAAGTGAGGCTCAGCCGTACAGGCCAGCGCGCATGCCTGGAAATTGAAGATAGCGGTTGCGGGATGGACGCCAAATTTATTCGTGACCGATTGTTTCGACCTTTTGATACGACAAAAGGTCAGGGTGGAATGGGCATAGGCGCCTTTGAGAGCAGGGAATATGTGCGTGAACTCGGCGGTGAGATCAATGTTCAGAGTGAGCCCGGGGTTGGGACATTGATCCGTATTTATCTCCCTATATCGGAAGGGACGAAATCCTTCGATGCAATAAACGAGGTGAGTCGTGACTGAACCCAAGAGAACGCTATTGATTGTGGAGGATGACCCGGGGTTACAGACGCAATTGCGCTGGAGCTTTGACAGCTTCGAGGTAGTCTTTGCCGAGGATCGGGCGGGCGCGATAGCGCGGTTGCGTCGCTACGAACCGCAGGTCGTTACGCTGGACCTGGGCTTGGCGTCGGATCCCGACGGTGTGAGCGAGGGCTTCGCGACCCTCGAGGAGATTCTTGCCCTGTCGCCCAATACTAAGGTTATCGTCGTAACCGGCAAGGATGAGCAAGAGAACGCGGTTCGGGCGATCGGGATGGGCGCCTACGACTTTTACGCGAAACCGGTAGACGCCGAGATGCTCGGCCTGATAGTCAAGCGGGCTTTTCGCCTATCTGACCTGGAGCTTGAAAACCGCAAGCTCGCTTCCAGACAGGGTCAATCGCACCTCCAGGGCATTATCGCGGTCAGTCCCCAGATGCTAAAGGTCTGCCGGACTGTGGAGAAGATCGCGCCCGCCGATGTGACAACCCTATTGTTAGGGGAGAGCGGTACGGGAAAGGAATTACTGGCGCGTGCCCTGCATGACCTCAGCCCCAGGGTGTCCAGGCGTTTCGTCGCTATCAATTGTGCCGCCATACCGGAGACACTTCTGGAGAGTGAATTATTCGGCTATGAGAAAGGGGCATTTACCGGCGCGAACAAGCAATCCTTCGGCAAGATCGAATATGCCGACGGAGGAACCTTGTTCCTTGATGAGATTGGTGATCTCTCCCTGTCCTTGCAAGCCAAGCTGCTGCGCTTCCTCCAGGAACGGGTCATCGAGCGGGTTGGAGGACGCAAGGAGATCCCCGTGGATGTACGTGTGATATGTGCCACTCATCAAGACCTGCCTGCCCTGGTCAAGGAAGAAAAATTCAGAGAGGATCTGTATTACCGGATCAGCGAGATCACTATCGATATCCCGCCCGTGCGTGCTCGCCATGGGGATGCTGTCTTATTGGCGCATACCTTATTGCACAGATTCAGCGACCAGAACAAGCGCAAGCTGCGCGGTTTTACCAAAGACGCATTGCTGGCGATTGAGGCCTATCCTTGGCCGGGGAACGTTCGTGAGATGGAAAACAAGGTTAAGCGCGCGGTCATTATGGCAGAGGGCACGATGGTGAATAGAGAGGATCTGGAATTGACTGACACCCAGGCTGAAGGTCAGTTGATGAATCTCAACCTTCGCCAGGTTCGGGATGAAGCCGAATTGCAGGGGCTGCAACGGGCATTGAGCCTTTTCCAGGGCAACATCTCCAAAGCGGCCGAAGTTCTCGGCATCAGCCGGCCGACCTTGTATGACTTGATGAACAAGCATGGCTTGAAAGATGGAGGACTGGGGGCAGGCGGCAAATGACGGGGTTTGGCGAGATGTCGGGAAACTCTTTTACCCAGGAGGCGGAAGGGTTGAAACTGAAAAAGCCCCCGACATCTTTGCTGGGGCTGAATCAAGCTAATTCCCCAACCCGAGAGAATTTACCCTGCTGATTCGACTGTCGTCTTCGCCCAAGTTGCGCCTAACCATTTTGAAAGTATCTTGCTACCCATGGCTTCTTAAAAACCCATTAGTGTCGATATCGCTTACACTCGTATCAGCTCGTTCGGGCGGAGCATGTAGGCCCTAGAAAATACTTTTTGATTATAAATGAGTTATAATAAGCGCTACACTGGTACGGTTATTGCCTTAGAGCTACAAGGATATCCCATTTGAATACGCGGATGACGCGGATGCGGATAAGGGCAAAGCCTGGATTCTGGCGCCACACATGGTTGTCTTTCTCACGATAACTAAGTGCAAGAGTTGCGGAACTCAAACGAACAAGGTAACGAAATTAGTTAAGAATAGTCATATTTTGTGGGCAGCGCTTAATAAATCACAACAAGCAGTAAATTGATCCTGTTACGGATATGGCGGTTAACAAGATAGAGCGAATGCATGTACAAGTCATTCTACGGATTTAGAGAGAAGCCCTTTTCCTTGCTTCCCGACCCGGCCTTTTTGTTCCTGGGCCGCAAACACCGCATGGCGCTGGCCATGCTGGAGTATGGGATGATGAACCAGGCCGGTTTCACGGTAATTACCGGAGAGATCGGTTCGGGTAAGACCACGCTGATCAGGCGCCTGCTCGGCCAGATTGTCGAGGAGCGCGAATTGAGCGTGGGCCTGGTATCCAATGCGCAACAGTCTTTCGGAGAGTTGATGCAGTGGGTGTTATTGGCCTTCAAGTTGGAATATCGGGGAAAAGAGAAGGTAGAAATGTATCAGTGCCTGGCCGAATTCATGGGGCAGGAATACAGTCAGGGCCGGCGTACAGTTTTGATTATCGATGAGGCGCAGAGCCTCGATCCAGGGACTTTAGAAGAGTTGCGCTTGCTTTCCAATATCAACGCGGACAAGGATCAAATCCTGCAGCTTATCCTGGTCGGACAGCCCGAGTTGCGGGAAAAGCTGCGCCGTCCGGAGTTGACCCAGTTTGCGCAACGCATCGCGGTGGACTTTCATCTCGGCGTGCTCGACCTCCAGGAAACATGCGAGTATATCCGTCATCGTTTGGCTGTGGCAGGCGGAGACCCTAATCTTTTCGAGCCGGAGGCCGGTGTCGCGGTGCACTATTACTCGCGAGGCACGCCCCGTTTGACCAACATCATTTGTGACACCACGCTGGTCTGCGCTTTTGCAGAGCAGAAAAAAAAGATTGATGCCGACCTGGTTCATGATGTGATGCGTGACAAGAGTGTCGGTGGCCTTCTTCCCGTATGGCGGGGAGACAATGACGCGCAAGACGTGGTGTTGGATATCCAGACGGCGAAAAAGCGCGGGACTTGAAATGCAGCCAAGTCGGTCAGGTGGAGGACGACTATGCAAGCCGTGATACTCGCCGGCGGCCTGGGTACCCGTATCAGCGAGGAGACCCAACTAAAACCCAAGCCCATGGTTGAGATCGGAGGTAAGCCGATTCTCTGGCATATCATGAAGATTTATTCCTCGCACGGCATCAACGATTTCATTATTTGCTGTGGCTACAGGGGCTATGTCATTAAGGAGTATTTTGCAAATTACGTCCTACACAATTCGGACGTGACATTCGACTTGCGAAATAACAGCCTGGAGATGCTGCAGAATGGTACTGAGCCGTGGCGGATCACCCTGGTCGATACCGGAGAGAATTCCGGAACAGGGGGTCGTCTGCGAAGGGTGCGGGCCTATCTTGATAGCGAGGATTTCTGCTTCACTTACGGCGATGGCGTAAGCGATGTCGATATCGGTAAACTCATCGCCTTCCATAAGGCTCAAAGTACATTAGCCACGCTTACCGCTGTGCAGCCGCCCCACCGCTTTGGCGCGCTTGACTTCAATGGCGATCACAGGATTAAGGCGTTTGAAGAGAAGCCTCACAAAGGCGGCTGGATCAATGGTGGATTTTTCGTTTTGTCGCCAAAGGCGGTCGATTATATAGAGAATGACGCAACAATGTGGGAGCGCGCTCCCATGCAGAAATTAACAAAAGAAAACAATATGTCCGCCTATCAGCATGATGGCTTCTGGTATTCCATGGACACCCTGCGCGATAAAAACCGTTTGGAAGAGTTGTGGAATGCGGGTAAGGCGCCTTGGAAAGTCTGGTAACAATGTGTTCAGAGCGGACTTTCTTATCATCGGCGGCGGAATAATGGGCATCAGCGTCGCGCGTAAGTTAAAAGAGCGATATGCCGATACCAAAGTGGTTCTGATAGAAAAAGAACCGGACTGCGGCCTGCATGCCAGCGGCCGTAATAGCGGCGTCCTCCATGCCGGCTTTTATTACTCACCCGATGGTCTCAAGGCCAGGTATACCCAACAGGGCAATAGGGCGTTGACCGAGTATTGTCTGGCAAGGGCTCTCAGGGTTAATACTTGTGGAAAGCTCGTTGTCGCCCGCAACGAAAATGAACACGCCCAGCTGGATGAATTGCTGAGGAGGGGAAAAGTGAATGGTGTCCCGCTGGAATCGATTTCAGAGGCGGAGGCCAGGTTGATTGAACCCAGAGTTAAGACGCATGGCCGGGCGATTTTCTCTCCCACCACTTCTTCCGTCAATCCGATTGAGGTGCTGCAGGCCATGAAAGACGATGCAATGAAGGAAGGTATAGAGGTGCGCACCGGGGTGTCCTACATCGGCGGCGATAAGAACACCGTTAAAACTTCGTCGGGCAATTATCAGGCGGGCTATGTGGTCAATGCCGCCGGATTATATGCAGACAGAATAGCCGGCGATTTCGGGTTTTCAGGGGACCATTGTATTTTGCCTTTTAAGGGGCTCTACCTCTATTCTGACGAACCCCCCGGTTCGATAAGAACCAATATATACCCCGTGCCCGATCTGCAGAACCCCTTTCTCGGAGTGCATTACACCCTGGCGGTCGACGGCAAAGTGAAAATCGGTCCTACGGCCATTCCGGTATTTTGGCGAGAACAATATGAAGGTATCGGCAATTTTAGGGCTTCGGAGTTTCTTGAGATCGTTCCCAGGCAGGTGAAACTTTTCGTATCATCCAGTTTTGATTTCAAGAAACTCGCCATCGAAGAAATACGCAAATATTCCCGGGCTAAAATGGTGGAGCTTGCCTCTCATCTCATTGAGGGTGTGAATATTGCCAATTATAAGAGATGGGCGAGACCGGGTATCAGGGCGCAGTTGCTGAACTTGAAGTCCCAAAAGCTTGAAATGGATTTCGTTCTGGAAGGTGACGACAGATCAATGCACATTCTCAATGCCGTATCGCCCGCCTTTACCTGCGCCTTGCCTTTTTCGGAGCATGTCTGCGCCGAGATCGCCAAATCCATACATTGAATCAATCGAGCGGATAAGAGATGAATATACTAATCACCGGAAATATGGGGTATGTCGGACCGGCCGTCTTGGCGCAGTTGAGACAGTCATATCCGGATGCTAAGTTGACGGGCGTTGATATCGGCTATTTCGCCCATTGTCTGACAGCGCCGCCGGTGCTCCCGGAATGCCGGCTAAACACCCAGCTTTTCATGGATGTTCGCGATATTACCGCGGAGATGCTGGAGGGAGTTGACGCCATAGTACATCTGGCGGCGATTTCCAATGACCCGATGGGTAACTTGTTTGAAGACGTTACTATAAAGATAAATCTGGACGCGACCGTAGACCTGGCGCATAAAGCGAAGGCGGTTGGGGTAAAGAGCTTCATTTTTGCATCGAGTTGCAGCGTATACGGTTTTGCCGAAGGCGGGCCGCGCAGCGAAACCTCCCAGTTAAACCCCCTGACGGCCTATGCGCGGTCTAAGGTGCTTTCTGAACAGGCCATGGAGAAGATCGCAGACGACGATTTTGCGGTGACCTGCCTGCGTTTTGCCACGGCTTGCGGGATGAGTGACAGGCTGCGTCTCGATTTGGTATTGAACGATTTTGTGGCAAGCGCGTTAACAGCGAACAAAGTTTCGATCCTGAGCGACGGTACGCCCTGGAGGCCGTTAATCAATGTCCAAGACATGGCGCTTGCTATCGATTGGGCGGTTCAGAGAAATCCCGCCATCGGCGGCGCATTCCTGGTCTTGAATGCCGGCAGCAATGATTGGAATTACCAGGTCAGGGAATTGGCGGAAGCGGTTGTTGAACTCATCCCCGGCGTGGAGATTTCCATCAACAAGAATGCGATGCCTGATAAGCGGTCTTACCAAGTGAGTTTCGACAAATTCAAGGAGCTGGCCCCGGATCATCAACCGCGGGTCGATCTGTATGCGACGGTTTCCGGGCTGAGGGACGGGCTGCGCGCCATGAATTTCGATGATGGAAATTTCCGAAATTCTCACTATATGCGCTTGAAGGTTTTGACTGATTTCCGGCAGAAAGGCATGCTGGATGATCGGCTGAGGTGGAGTAGTCTTTAAATGAAGGAGATTGCGCGGATGAATAGTATGTGCCGGTTCTGCGGCATGTCGTTACGGGATAGCTTTGCTGATCTGGGAATGTCGCCAGTGGCAAACTCATATGTAAGGGCTGAAAATCTGCGCCAGATGGAACCATTTTATCCCCTCCATGCTTACGTCTGCGGCAATTGCTTTCTGGTGCAATTGGAAGAATTTCAAAGCCCGGCGGATATTTTCAGTGACTATGCCTATTTTTCATCTTATTCGGATAGCTGGCTAAAGCATGCGCGAGACTACGCGTTTGCTACGATGAAACGCTTCGATATAAATCAATCCAGCCAGGTAATTGAGATTGCCAGCAATGACGGCTATCTATTGCGTAATTTTAGGGAGGCCGGCGTGCCGGTGTTGGGGATCGAGCCCGCGGCCAATGTGGCGGCGGTGGCGGAAAAGGCGGGCATCCCCACTCGAGTCCGGTTTTTCGGTGTGGAGACCGCCACGGCGCTGACCGGAGAGGGCATCCACGCAGATCTGCTCATCGGTAATAACGTGTTGGCCCACGTTCCGGATCTTAATGATTTTGTGGAGGGGATGAAAATCGTCCTCGCTCCGTACGGCGTTATCACCATGGAATTTCCGCACCTGATGAGGCTGATAGAGGATAATCAGTTTGATACCATCTACCACGAGCATTTCTCCTATTTTTCCCTGATAACAGTGACTCAGGTATTTGCCAGACATGGTCTCACCATATTCGATGTCAAGGAATTGCCCACGCATGGCGGGTCGCTGCGTATTTATGCCAGGCACCGCGAGGATGACGGCAAGGCGATTACGGGTGCGGTAGAGGAACTGATGGCCCGGGAAAGGGAGTTTGGGCTCGCCAGCATGGAAACTTATACGGCGTTCAGCGAGCAGGTCAGGGAAACGAAGCGCAAATTGCTGGAATTCGTGATTCGGGTTAAACGGGCGGGCAAGACTATCGTCAGTTACGGGGCGCCGGCAAAAGGCAACACGCTCTTAAACTACTGTGGTATTCGCGGCGATTTTATCGACTATACCGTGGATATCAGTCCGCATAAACAGGGTTTATTCCTTCCGGGGACCCGGATACCCATTTACCCGCCGGATAAGATTGACGAGACGCAACCCGATTATATTCTTATCCTGCCCTGGAATATAAAGGGAGAGATTATGAAACAGATGGCCAGGATTCGCGGTTGGGGAGGCGAGTTCATAGTGCCAATTCCGGAGGTTCATGTCTGCTAATGATCATCAGGCAGGTCGACCTTAAGGTGGCGTATACTACTGCGCGAGCCGGAAAGACGGATGATTGGAGATTATTCTTCGCGCGTAACTGATGTTGGCGTGAAGTCGAAGGATACGGGTTGAATCAGCGGATGCGCCCAATGCTATATTATTTAATAATTGGTCGAAGTGTAGCTTGTTCATCATGAAATTTAACAACCATGTTGCGGTTGTTGCGGGCGCCAGTAGCGGTATCGGTAAATCCCTCGCGATTTCTCTTGCCGCTGAGGGGGCGAGTTTATACCTTATTGGCCGTAACCAAAAAAAATTGGCTGCTGTGATCGACGGAATTAAAGGATCATCGCGGATCATTGCCTGCCAAGCCGATCTCACTCACTCCGATGATATCAACCGCGTGTGTCATGATGTACAAAAGCAATTCGGTAGGGTTGATATTCTACTTCACAGCATCGGCGCCATCGCGCTTGGAGCAATGGATTCCGCTTCCTTGCGGGATTTTGACATGCAGTTCGCGGCTAACGTCAGATCACCCTATGAGCTAACAAGTAGATTATTGCCGTTGATTGTTTCTTCGCGGGGACAGATTGTCTTTATCAATTCGAGTGCGGGGGTCCAAAATGGGCGCGCAAATATGGGGCAATATGCCGCGTCCAAGCATGCGCTCAAGGTAATTGCGGACAGTTTGCGCGATGAAATAAATTCGAAAGGAGTTCGTGTTTTAAGTGTCTATCCCGGGCGTACGGCAACGCCCATGCAAGCGATGATTCATCAGGTTGAAGAAAAGGACTACCGTCCCGAGTCCTTACTGCAACCAGAGGATGTTGCCGCCATGGTGCTTAGTGCGCTGTCGCTACCCCGGACTGCTGAAGTGACCGATATCCATATCAGGCCTATGCAGAAGGGTCATTGACGCTACAGAAGATAATGATTGACGAATCACGACTCGATCAACCCAATTTATTGCCATGTCCTATAGCATGAGAAATAGAGAATGAAACGGATGTCCCGGAACCGCGTTTGGAGGGACGAGTTCATGGCGCGAGCTGCGAAGGCCCATGTCCGCCAATGATCTTCAAAGAGACTGGCCTTAAGGGCGCATATATTATTGAGCCGGAAAGATTGGAAGATGAGCGGGGATTCTTCGCGCGCACATGGTGCCGGCGTGAGTTTGAGGCTAAGGGATTCAATCAGGAAGTTGTTCAGTGCAGTATTTCTTTTAATAAGAAGCGGGGAACGCTGCGCGGTTTGCATTACCAGATATCGCCCCATGAAGAGGCTAAGGTAGTACGCTGCACCTGCGGAGCGATCTATGATGTCATAGTTGACCTTAGGCCGGATTCTCATACGTATAAATCATATATTTCGGTGGAACTCTCGGTTGAAAACCGCTTGGCGCTCTATGTGCCCGAAGGATTTGCGCATGGCTTTCAGACCCTGCAGGACGACACGGAAGTCTTCTATCAGATGTCTGAGTACTACCATCCCGAGTCGGCCCGGGGACTGAGGTGGGATGATCCCGCGTTAGGAATACCTTGGCCGGTTAATCCAGTGTGGCTTATCTCCGAACGGGACCAAGGTTGGCCTTCGTTAGATCGACAAAATAAAGGCAACGGATTCCACAAAGGTTGATATGTTAGGACAAGGCAAGGCCGGCAGGGTAGACGTAGCGGTGACGGTGATAACCCCGCCGAAAGGCTGGCAGCTCATCGACTTCAAAGAACTCAGGGAATACAGAGACCTCTTTTATTTTCTGGTATGGCGTGACATCAAGGTCATGTATGCCCAGACCGTCCTGGGATTCGGCTGGGCGCTACTGGAGCCGCTGATCCAGATTGTCATATTCACGGTAATATTCGGCAAAGTCGCCAAGGTACCCACGGACGGGGTGCCGTACCTGTTATTTTCCTCGGCGGCGATCATCCCATGGACCTATATGTCATCGGCCATGGCGCAGTCCGCCCAGAGCCTGGTGAGCGACCAGAGTATGCTGGGCAAGATCTACTTTCCCAGGCTGCTGTTTCCCATTACGCCCATCTTGACCAAGCTGGTTGGCTTTCTGATCGCGATGCTGATACTTGTCGTTGTGGCCATCTATTATCGGGTAACGCCCACCTGGAACCTGCTGTACCTGCCGTTATTCGTGTTGATGATGATGGCGGTGCCCCTGGCTGGGGGATTCTGGCTATCCTCGCTGTCCGTTCGCTTCCGGGATGTGAAGTATGCGATGCAGTTTGTTATTCGCACGCTCATGTTCAGCGCGCCGATTGTCTACTCCGCCTCTGCAATACCGGAAACCTAACCTATCGTCGTTTTTCCTTACAGCGGGGAGCAGTTTTTGTTTTCCGAGGCGGGATAGGGTCTAAGCCGCCTGTTACTAATACGTTGAATCATAATGTCTAAAGTGCAATCAACCCGGGAGCGGCATCCGCCGGTGGCATAATTTCTGCTCAAAGATTAGGGATATAACGGTTTCCCCTCTAAACCCGCCATTGAAATTTAATGCAGCCATCAATTTGCTTAAGGACTCGAAGGTGTATGTTGGATGAAGGCCGGCCCCGGCGAAGGCGCGTTGCATACTGGGTAGCGTATGTCGCTGCGCTGCTCTTGACGGCGTGCGGGTCGGGGGGCGGCGGGTCGACCGCCGCGCCGGGCGCGATATCGGTAGCGGTGAGCGGCCTCGCGTCCAAAGCGCCCATCGCCAATGCCACCGTGACGGTATACCGCCTCGCCGCGGACGGCACGCGCGATCTCCCCCCGCTGGCTACCGCGACTACCGGCCTAAGCGGCGACTATGCGCTCGTCATGCGCGCCCCGGTGGCTACGCCGGTTGCCGTGGCCTTTACCGGGGGCAGTTATGTCGATGAAGCGACAGGCGCCACGCTAAGCCTGGGGGCCGACGACGCCCTGGAGGCCTATGCGCAGGTGCCGGCGAACGGCATTCTGTCCGTCAATGTGACCCCGCTGACCACGCTCGCGGCGGCCCTGGCGCGCAAGCATGTGCAACAGGATGGCCAGTCGCTGAGCGCCGCGATCATTAATGCCACGGCTGAAATATCGACGCTCTTTGATGTAGGCGATATACTCGAAACGACCCCGCCCCCCTTATCCGGTTTGGACACCGCGTCGCAAAACGAGAAGAACTATGCCCTGTTCCTGGCCGGCTTCTCCCAACTGGCTGAGAACGACGGCACGCAAACCGTGTTTGCGCTGATCAAGGCCATGGCCGCGGACCTTCAGGCCGACGGGATACTGGGCAATGCGGCGAACGCGCTAACGCCGCAAAACCTCGTGGCGGCGACGGATCAATTTCTCAATAACACTAACTATAGCGCCACCTTGTCAGCGCAGGGCGCGGGCGCCGTCTCGCAGCCGCGTATCGATATCGCCACCATCGCCGGGAAGATTGCCGCCCATACCAATCATGCGCCCACCGCGGGTAACCTGGTGTTGCCCGGCTTCCTCGAAGACACGGTCGGCAGCGGCGTGCTGTCCGGCAGTGACCCGGATGCGGGCGATATCCTGTCATTCTCGATCGTGCGCAACGGCGAGAAGGGAACGGCGGCGATCACCGACGCGAGTACCGGGAGCTTCACCTACACCCCCCAGCCGAATGCGAATGGTCAGGACAGCTTTACCTACCTGGTGAGCGACGGGGCGAGCGGCGCTTACGGGACCGTGACGGTGACCATCATCGCGGTCAACGATGCGCCGGTCATCACCTCGACGGCGAACACCAGTGCGACCCAGGATACGGCTTACAGCTACCAGGTTACCGCCAGCGACCCGGATGTCGGTGACAGTCTGACGTATGCGCTGACGACCAGTCCGGCGGGCATGACCATCGGCGCGACCACCGGTCTGATCCAGTGGACGCCGACCAACGGCGATGCGATCAGCAATAGCGGAAACCATGCCGTCGTCGTGCAGGTCAGCGATAACGGCGTTCCCGCCAAACAGGCCAGCCAGAGCTTTACAATCCATGTGGCCAATATTAATGATCCGCCCTTCGCGGCCAATGCTTCTTTTACGACCAAAGAGGACGTTGCATATAGTGGAACGCTCTCCGCCTCGGATCCTGACTTAGACCCGTTAACCTACAGTATTGTCAGCCAAGGTTCGAAGGGAACAGTTACGCTCGATTCCCAGACGGGGTCCTTCAGCTACACGCCGGACCCGGATACCAATGGGTCCGACAGCTTTACTTACAAGGTCAATGATGGAGCGGTGGACTCTACCAACATCGCCACCGTCTCGGTGACCATCACCCCGGTGACCGATTCTATTATGGTCGTAGTAGCGCACCCGGATGACGAGGCGCTGATGGCGGCCGGGGTGATGAAGCGTGCGCATGATAATGGGGACGCCGTGAAGGTTGTGATTATCACCAATGGAGACGCCCAGGGCAAAAATGCGGGTCTGACACGCGAGGCGGAATCCAAGACGGCCGTGGCGGACAAGCTGGGGTTGAGCGAGGACGACATCATTTTTCTGGGATACCCGGATTCCGGCTTATTGCCGATCTATAACGACCACCCGAATGCAACGGTTCCGCCCTACGTGAAGGGATCAACAGGCCAAAGCGCTACCTATGGCAATCAAGGCTTGGGCAGGGAGGATTTTCACAGATACTGGACGGGAGCGGCGGCGGATTACAATCAGGCCAACGTCGTGGCCGATCTCAAGGAGCTGCTGAACCGCTATCAGCCCACCCAGATCTACACCCATTCGCCGTTTGATCTGCATTACGATCATCGCGCGACCTATTACGACTTGCGCGATGCGGCGCAATCCCTGATGAAGGAGCAGGCCACCTTCCATCCGGATGTGTATACCGCGATTATCCATCAACCCTATCTTTATCCTTATAAGGACAAATGGGCGCAGGGGACCACCCCCACCTTATCGGTGCTTGACGACAGGGACGATCAATTTTGGCCGCTGCCGGCCTATGGGAGCGTGGGGACCGCATCCGGCGACCTGACGCTGATGAAGGCCCGGTTTGCCCCGACCCAGGCCCTGACCAAGCCGGCGGATCTGGATCTGACACTACTGGACTGGGCAGACCGGCTGAGCCTGCCGGTGCCGGCGGTGATGCAGGATCCCAATGTAGTGAACAACCTCAAATATCAGATGATCGACAGCTATGTCTCGCAGGAGGCCGTCTGGGGCCTGCCCTTTGCCTTCGGCAAGAGCGACGAGGTCTTCTGGAAGCAGACATGGTCGCGCAATATTGCCCTGCGGGCGACGATCACCGCCTCCAGCCAGAATACGAAATTCTTCCAGGGGGCGGCAAACGTCGCCGACAGTATTGTGGATGGCTACCGGGACCAAAACAACGATGGGATTTCGGAAGGCAATAGTCAGGCGGAATGGGTCACAGCGGGCGAGAGAGAGGGCGCCTGGGTACAACTCGACTGGACGCAGCCCTACACGATCAACAAGGTGGTGCTCTATGACCGGCCGAATCCGAGTGACCAGGTGCTGTCCGGGACGCTGAGCTTCAGCGACGGCTCAACGGTCAGTGTGGGGGCATTGCCCAATGACGGCTCGAAGTATGAAGTGGACTTTGCGGCGCGGGAAGTGAGCTGGGCGCGGTTTACCGTGGATAGTGTGTCCGCCGCAACGGCAAACGTCGGCTTGGCGGAGATGGAGGTATGGACGGCGGCGCCGCCGGCTGACAATCAGCCGCCGTTTTTTACCCGCGGCCCGACGGCATCGGCCCTGACGGGCGGCATGAGCTCGACACTCGCGGCGCCGGCCTATGACAGAGAGGGTGACCCGATCACCTGGACCTGGCAGTCGCAGCTGGGCGCCACGATTACCGGTTCGGGGGACACGGTGACGTATACGCCGCCCTACGGGGTAGGCGGCACGGATACCGTTACCGTCACGATTTCCGATGGTATCAACCCGCCTATCACGGCAAAGTTTGCGCTGGCATTGGATGAAAACAACATTGCCTATTTAGCGGAGGTGACGGCGTCGTCCGAGACGCCATCCACCGGCCAGCTGGCGATAAAGGCGGTGGACGGAGTAATAGACGGGTATCCCGGGGATTACACCAAGGAGTGGGCCACCAATGGGCAGGGGGCGGGAGCGTGGCTGCGCCTGGAGTGGACGCAGTGTTATGAAGTAGACCGGGTACGGCTCTATGATCGGCCGAATCTAGGGGACCGGATACTGGGGGCGACGCTGCGCTTCAGTGATGGTTCGACGGTTGCGGTTGGGGCGCTGCCCAACGACGGCTCCTTGCTGGAGTTGACCTTTCCGGCACGGTGCACGGACAGTGTGACCTTGGAGATCACCGCGGTCTCGGGCACGACGGTCAATGTTGGCCTCGCGGAGATAGAAGTATTTGGTCCGGTCGTCGATCCGACGGTCATCCAGACAGTGCTGTTGAGGCAAGATTTTGATAGCGGCGCCGCCTCAGGCTGGACGCCGGTGGACGACGCGGCGGCGACACACACGCCCTCGGCCTGGTCGGTGGTCAACGATCAGTACCAGGAAGACAGCGGTGCGCGCTACCCCGACGATGTTGGTATCTTTGGCGAGACGCCCGCGGGCTACGAGCTCGCCACGTATAGCCGCTATGACGGATTTATCCATGGGGACATGGATTTAAGGCTCCAGCTGCGATCCGACGACATTGGCGTGCTGGGGGTGATGTTCGGCTAGCAGAACGACGCCAGCGGCTCCTACAAGGACGCGATGCAACAGATCATCAGCGCAATAACCGGTGCGGGCAAGAAGGTGTTTCTGGCGAAGGTGCCACCCCATATAGGGGGTACGCCGGCCCAGAATACCCTGCTACAGGCGTACAATCAGGTGATTGACCAACTGGTGAGTGAAAACGCGGCGTCGGGCAAGGTTTTTATCGGTCCGGATTTTTATACGTACTTCACCAATAATCCATCTAAAATAGGGGCCGACGGCATCCATCCCACCGGGGCGGGCTATGCGGCGATGGGGGTGTTGTGGAAGAACAGCGTGCTGGGAAATTTATAAGGAAGCGAGCCATGTTACATACTGTCAGGTCAGTGCTGGGAGGCGTTGTGCTGATTGCCTGTGGATTGCTGATGGGCAATGCCGACGCCGCGGGGAGTAACGCGACCCCCCAGGAGGCGATCCAGACCTATCTGGCTAGTCTGGCGCAAGGGGATACCGCGACGCTCGCGGCGTTGGTCGATGGCAATATGAAGGCGCGAAGCTACCGCCTGCTGACCGAGAACCCGACGTACCCGGATTTTCTGCGCGCGCACTACAAAGGCGTGCGGATGACCATCGAGACGCTGACCCCGTCGGGAGAGGATTACACCGCCCGGGTGCGTTTTGATTATCCCACATCGGATTCCAGTAGCAGCGACTTCGTGCTGCGGGTCATCAATGGCCAATGGAAGATCGTCGATGAACAGGGTCAGTGAGTGTCGGCCACTCGATACTGAGTGAATAGGCGTCACAATGTCAGGACAGCCGGACCTTGCGGGTGGCTAATTTCCAGTCTCGGACTGTCTCAAATTGGAGTCAACGACAGAGGACCAGGCGCTACTTCTGAGCATGTCACAAATGTAGGGATCATCAAGGCGTCTGACTGCGCTAAAGTTGGAATATGATACGTCGATACAGATTAACTTACTCGTGTATGAACTAAATTTTTACTGTTAATTTCACATTTATTGTAATAGCATGCTCAGTCGTCATGATCGGCCGTTTAGTGATAATTATAAATGTTAATACGAGGTTAAGAAAATGCGTCGTCTAATCAGCATCAAGATTCTTCTACTTGTAGCGCTCGCCGCCCTGATGGCTGGCTGCAGCAGTGGAGGCGACAGCGGTGGCGCTACTACTACTAGTAGTAGCGGTAACTGGGACGCCATGGTATGGGATCAGGACAACTGGCAGTGATGTTATTAACCGGTTATTAATTTTCCGATTACTTCATCACTAAAACGTAAGGAGGAATTAGATTTGAAAAATTTACTTATATCCATAAGCGCCGCTGTTTTGCTGGCGGCAAACGGCGCTGTGACATATGCGGACAGTCTAACTGTTCCAAAGACCTTCACGGCTGGGACAAAAGCGATAGCCGCGGATGTCAACGCGAACTTTGCCGCCGTGGCGGCGAGTGTGAATGACAACGATTCAAGAATTACCACGAACACGGGCGAAATCAGCAACAACACCGCGGCTACCGCCGCCAATGCGGCCGCTATCTCTACTAATGCCACGAACATTGGCAACAACACGACCGCGATTAATAACAACGCCGCGGCTATCACCGCCAATGCAGCCGCTATCTCTACTAATGCCACGAACATCGCCAATAATACAACCGCGATTAATAACAACGCTGCGGCTATCATTGCCAACTCCACTGCCACTGCCACGAATTCAACCGCCATCGCCGCACTTCAGAGCGCCAACCAATGCCCTTCTGATATGGTGGCCGCAGGGTCTCTGTGCGTTGATAAGTATGAGGCCAGTGTTTGGGATGCCCCCACCTCTCCCACTACTCGGTACGGTCTGAATGTGGATGATTATCCCTGTAACAACGATGGCAGCGACTGCGGCGTCGGCGCACCGGCGGCATTTCCGATCTATGCCCGCAGCGTGGCTGGCGTCGTCCCGTCGAGTGACATCACCCTTTACCAAGCCGCACAAGCCTGCGCCAACGTTGGCAAGCGACTCCCCACCACGACAGAATGGCTGATGGCCGCGTCCGGAACGCCATCGGGCACAGGCGACGGCACTACGGGCTGTAATTCCAATACAGGCAATTTATTGGGGCCAACCGGTAATGCTCCAAGCTGCAAATCCAGTGCTGGAGCATTCGATATGGTCGGCAATTTATGGGAGTGGGTCGCGGACCTGCAGTCAACGGCGGCGACGGCAGGTACTGTCACGGATACCGATACTTTGATTGCCCGGGCGCTCGGAGATGATAACGTCAATTCCGGCGGCGGCACGCCGAGCATTAAAAAAATGATAGTACTGGATAATTCTAATGGTCTTGTTGGACTTGATCATGGTCCGAACAGCAGTATCTTCGAATTAATAGGTTTCCGTTGCGTGCGTTAGCACAAACCTAGCTGAAACAACTGGCAAGGCAAAAGGACTTGCGCGGTGCTGGAACCCAGCACCGCGCTGACCTTATGCCCAAAGGGTACCCGGTTAAACTGAGAGTTTTTGCTAGCTTCAAGCGGCCTGTACCTGAGCAGAGCCGACGGCAGATAACCCAGGACGAAGCGCGTTGTAATGGGTTTGCCGGGCTGGATGAATGCAATTCCACCGAGTTATCCCGCCACCAGAAAAAAATCGCCTTGCGGGTCATCTCCGGCCCGTTTTCGAGTTTCAGGGTCTAGAATGAAACCCCGTCTTGTTTTGATATGACCAATCATATCGTGACATGTTCTCCCCCGAGATCGACAGACCGACCTACTGCCACTTGTTTTGGACGATGTCGCCGAAGTAAGATTTCGCGTTATCGCTTGAAATGCAAAATTAGCAGCCCGCCTAATTATTTACTCCGTACTATCCGATAAAGTAGCGTCCGATAATTTTGCTTGTACGGGGGTGTTTAGCGAACAGTTATCGCCTACTTGCCATGTTGTTTAACTCCTATCCATTTATCTTTTTCTTCCTGCCGCTGACGTGGCTTATTTTCTTTGGCGCCGGTGCCGTAAGCCATCGTTTGGCGGCGGGTTGGTTAGCGCTGGCATCGCTTTTTTTTTACGGCTGGTGGAATCCGAAATATGTAGGGCTCTTACTCGCTTCGGTCGTCTTCAATTACTTTTTCGGTGCGCAGATCGCGCGCTTTCGCGCTTCGGGCCGATCTAGGCGCGCGTGGGTGTTATTGGCCGTTGCGGTAACCGCAAATCTGGCATTGCTCGCGGAGTATAAGTACGCTAATTTCTTCGTCTCGGCGTGGGACGAGATGACGGGAGCCAATTGGCAACTTGCCCCGATCCTGCTTCCTATCGGTATCTCCTTCTTTACGTTTACGCAGATTGCATTTCTAGTAGATACCTACCGAGGGATAGTCGCCGAATACAAGTTCGTTCATTACATGCTCTTCGTAACTTATTTCCCGCATCTGATCGCCGGCCCCGTGCTGCATCACAAGGAAATGATGCCACAATTCTCGAAGCCCTCGACTTACCGATTCAGATATAAAAATCTCGCCATCGGTCTGACCATGTTTGTTCTCGGTCTCTCCAAGAAGGTTCTATTCGCGGACAACCTGGTGGCTTACGTGCGGCCGGTATTTGACGGCCCCGCGGGTGGAATAATAACCGTACTCGATGGTTGGGGAGCCGCGCTTGCCTATGGGTTGGAACTGTATTTTGACTTCTCGGCTTATTCTGACATGGCCATCGGCCTTTCCTTGATGTTCAATGTCAGGCTGCCGGCGAACTTTAATTCACCCTACAAGGCCGTCAACATCATTGATTTTTGGCGCCGCTGGCACATGACCCTGTCGCGTTTTTTGCGTGATTATCTCTATTTTCCGCTGGGTGGTAACCGTAGAGGACCTGTACGTCGTTATCTCAATCTGTTGATCACCATGTTACTAGGTGGTTTATGGCATGGCGCGAATTGGACCTTTGTGATCTGGGGCGGACTGCATGGAATTTATCTGATGATCAACCATGCCTGGCTGGCGCTGCGAAAGTCGCTTGGCGTCGACACAAGCCATAGCACATCGGCTTACCGGTCCTTAACTCGAATAATTACATTTCTGGCAGTCACGATTGCCTGGGTATTCTTTCGGTCGAGCAATCTTAGCGAGGCCCTCGGCATTCTAAAGGGTATGGTGGGACTTAATGGCATCGTCCTTCCTGAGTCGTGGCTGCCAAAGCTCGGTGGAATCGGGTCATGGCTCGCTGCCCACCATGTGCAGTTTGCCTCGAGCCTAACTTTTGGCGGAAGTAGGGAGGTCATGTGGATCGCCGCGCTTTTGATCATTGCCTGGTGCATGCCAAATACCCAACAACTTCTTGCCCGCTATGTTCCTGTTCTTAAAGGCACCGAAGGCGAAGGCGCGAAATTTCCCCCTCGCTTTGCGTGGCGGCCCGGCATTGTGTGGGCGCTGGCAATAGGGGCGATCGGCTTTGTCTCATTGTCGAGCATGTCGAAACCCCAAGTGTTTCTGTATTTCCAATTCTGAGTGCTAGAAAGTGCATATGCATGACGATAGGTTATCGCTAGACTTAAATGCAAACACTGCGCTGTTAATAGAGCGACGTCCGAGCATTTTTGTGAGCTTGGTTGGCTGATGTTGGCGCAAGCTTCCTATAAGAAGTATGTACTGTTGGTTCTTGCCATCGGTTGCTTGCTGCAGATGTCCCTTGCGCTCGTTTACTGGAAACTGGTCTACCCCTATTGGACGTGGCGGCAGGAACGCGTCGTTGAGGTTACAAGTTTTCCCTTGCTTATGCGCGGGGCTTTGGTCGATGGGTATATCGCGAACACCGTGGCCAAGGAAACCAGGCCCGTGATACTTGTAATGGGAGATTCCGAGCCGTATGGGCCGTACGTCGATGAACATCTGACCTTTTCACATTTATTGGCCCAACGCCTGCCGAATTACGCGGTGTTCAATGTTTCGATAAAAGGCGCGCAACTCGTCGATATCGAAAAGGTTATCGATAGCTTGGAACGCTACTCTGTTCACCCAGAATTCATCATCTTTGACGTCAACTTCGCCCATTTCAGGAACCCCGGCAATATGCAGGGCGATGATGCGCACGTTCTTTCCTCGACATATGTGCCGATAGGGTTCGCCGTTGCGGCAGCGACATTTGCCGATGTGCGGAATATACACCGATTCAGGAACCAGCAACCTCGCTTGCTTCCGGAGACATTTAACTATCTGCCGTTGCCGAAAGATTCTATTCCGCGAGAACCGTCGCCTGTTTTCGAGAAGACTTTCAAGCATGTCTTGACCAGGCTAAAACATGTCGGCAAAAACGTTGTGGCCTATACGGCGCCATTCGCCATTGGGTCATTCAAATATTATGGTTTTGACGAGGTCGCATTTCAGAGACTTGCCGCTCGCTACACCGATATTTGCCAAGATCTCGGGGTGGACTGTCTGGACCTGAGCGGCACCTTAACGATAGGCGACTTTTTTGACATCATCCACTTGAACCGTAGCGGCCATGCGGCCATGGCAGAGCGATTGGAGCGGGAAATCTCAAAACGATCGATCCGGGAATGAGTGTGAAGGAAGTTGTCCGAATGTATCGGCGCTTGTGAAAAGCCCAGTATCACCGGGACGAAATGGAGGGCGGCAAGCCGGCCGAGAGATCGAACTGAACGAGCCGGGCTTTGGGAGGCGGCGCAAGTGCCCGAGGCGTTGGGTCTAAGGAGAGAGCATCGTATTAAGCCTGCTGGAGCGCGAGGGGCTTAATATCTACCAAGGCGGTCGAAACTCTGATGCGGCATATTTTCATTCGAGCCGTTTCGGGGCGACTAATCCTTGAAAAGGTACAGGAAACGTCATATCGTAAATCACAATAAACAGTGGGTCGATAATCGAACCAGAATCCACATTAACGGCATTGAAGGCTTCTGGATCTGTGCCAAATATATTTTCTACGACTAACGTGGCGTCTCGAAGCACCGTTTATCAATAAATATGAAGGAAATTGAATACCGTTATAATCATCAGCGCGAAACCTGCTTAAACAGTTATTGATACTATATTTGGCTAGGTTCCGCTGTTATTGATTTTGATAATATTGGCGCATTTATATTGAGGATCCATGAAAAAAGCACTCATCACCGGCGTTACTGGACAAGACGGCTCATATTTAGCCGAATTTTTGCTTGGCAAGGGTTATGAGGTTCATGGTATCAAGCGACGTGCCTCCAGCTTTAATACGGAACGCATTGATCATATCTACGCAGACCCTCATGCCAGCGGCCGCCGCTTTATATTGCATTATGGCGACCTGACGGATTCGACCAACCTGATTCGAATCATTCAATCCGTGCAGCCGGACGAAATTTATAATTTAGCGGCACAATCGCATGTTGCGGTTTCGTTCGAGGAACCGGAATACAGCGCCAATGCCGATGCCCTGGGCGCGTTGCGATTATTGGAGGCAATTCGGATTCTGGGCCTGGAAAAAAAGACACGTTTTTACCAGGCATCCACTTCCGAACTTTACGGCAGGGTGCAGGAAGTTCCTCAAAATGAAAATACCCCCTTTTATCCGCGCAGCCCTTATGCCGCCGCGAAAATTTATGCCTACTGGGTAACGATAAATTATCGCGAAGCCTATGGAATATACGCTTGTAACGGGATTTTATTTAACCATGAATCACCACGGCGCGGTGAAACGTTTGTAACAAGAAAGATAACTCGCGCCTTATCGCGCATAAAGCTCGGATTACAGGAATGTCTTTATCTCGGCAATCTTGATGCCAAGCGGGATTGGGGGCATGCCAAAGATTACATCGAGATGCAGTGGTTGATGTTGCAACAGGCAGAGCCTGAGGATTTTGTAATTGCGACTGGTAAGCAATATAGCGTTAGAGAATTTGTTGAAGCGGCGGGGCGGGAATTGGGAATTGAGTTGCGCTGGGAAGGCCATGGCGTAGATGAAAAGGGTTATGGCCAGGATGGAAAATGTATTGTTAGTGTTGATTCAAGATATTTTCGCCCTACCGAAGTAGAGTCGTTGCTGGGAGACGCGACCAAGGCCAAACAAAAGCTTGGCTGGACGCCAAAAATTACCTTTAAGGAACTTGTAAGTGAAATGGTACATGAGGACTATGAGCAAGCGAAACGCGATAATCTCGTTGTCAAGCATGGCTATCGAGCTTTTAATTATTACGAGTGATTCCGTTTAACTATCGAATCAACTCAGTTCAATATTGTTGATTCTGAGAATTGTTAATGAATTCACCATCGAATAGTACATCACTAATTACACCCGCTTCACTGATATATGTGGCAGGCCATAGGGGCTTGGTTGGATCCGCCATCGTTCGGAGGCTGCAGCGCGGAGGGTATAACAACATCATTACGCGTACACACGGGGAGCTTGATCTTCTAGACCAGCACGCGGTGCATGAGTTTATGCATGCTCATGCTCCCGATTATATATTTCTGGCGTGCAGCAAAGGTGGGCGGTATACACGCGAATAGCGTTTTCCCTGCCGATTTTATTTACCAGAACCTCGCAATCGAGATGAATATTATCCATGCCGCCTATGCGGCAGGCGTAAAAAGGATGATGTTTTTAGGATCGAGTTGCATTTACCCGCGGGACTGCCCTCAACCGATGAAAGAATCCTATTTGCTCACCGGACCATTGGAACAAACTAATGAGCCTTATGCCATAGCCAAAATTGCGGGCATCAAACTCTGTGAGAGTTATAACCGCCAATATGGGACCCGGTATATCTCTGTCATGCCGACAAATCTTTATGGCCCAAATGACAACTTCGATCTTAAAAACAGCCATGTCTTGCCGGCCTTGTTGCGGAAAATGCATGAGACTAAAATAAACAATGAGCGGACGGTGACAATATGGGGGACAGGAAAACCGCACCGCGAATTTCTTCATGTGGATGATCTGGCTGATGCCTGTGTCTTTTTGATGGAGCGAGATGTTACTGAGGAGTTATATAACGTTGGCATAGGGAACGATATAGCAATCCATGACCTGGCAAAATTAATCCGGGACATAGTTGGCCATGAGTGTGAATTGATATTCGATAGATCGATGCCTGATGGTACGCCGCGTAAATTATTGGATGTGTCCAGGATAAGCGACCTTGGATGGCGAGCCAGTATCAGTTTAAAAGAGGGCATAAGATCAACTTATCAATGGTACCTAAGTCGATAATTCCTATACCAATAATCAGGGAGCGCCAGATCAATTGGGTAAAAGAAGGTATCCGTTCATTTTTTATGGAATGAGAATGGCGGATTGACAACCTCTATCCAAGGCATAATTAAATCAAATAAAACAGCTTGTTGTAGAATAAATGGGCGAGTCATCTAATGTTGATATACTACAAAACACATGATATGAGCGGAAATAAGAACGTATAAGTATAAAGATAGGCTGATTTCAGTCGAGCAGACTCATACCAATGGTATTTATGTATTTATATTAGGTGTGGCTATAGTGGCTATATATAATGGATTACACAAAGACAACCCTACTTTTCAGTCTCCAAAGGGGCAATAACAAGGAGACTGCGTGCCGACTTAATGAGGTTGTAAAAATGAACGCTAAATTGACAAGGTTTCGCATCTTGTCTTTGCCAGGGGGAAAACTTTTCCTCGGTTTGTTCTTCCTGTTTTCGTGTGTATCCAGCATTAGTGCAGTTGCTGCCGCTAATATTGCCGCGTTATCCGCGGTGACGGCGTCGTCCGAGACGCCATCCACCGGCCAGCTGGCGATAAAGGCGGTGGACGGAGTAATAGACGGGTATCCCGGGGATTACACCAAGGAGTGGGCCACCAATGGGCAGGGGGCGGGGGCCTGGATCCGGCTGACCTGGCCGACGGCCTACACGGTTGACCAGATCGTGCTGTACGACCGCAAGAACACCACCGAACAAATTTTAAGCGGGACGCTGACGTTCAGCGACGGCAGCAGCGTGGCGGTCGGCACCCTGGACAATCTCGGCGCACCGAAGACGGTCGCCTTTACCCCGCGCACCATAACGTGGGTGCAGTTCACGATTAACTCCGTGAAGGCCGGCTCCAGCAACATCGGACTCATGGAGATGGAAGTAGACGGGGTATTGGCGGGGATCAACACGGCGCCGCAGATCACGGCCGGGCCCACCGCCAGCCCGGCGGATATTGGAGAGAACCAGACCTCGCAGCTGAGCGTGACGGCGACGGACCCGGAGAATGATGTCTTGACCTACACGTGGGTGCCGCAGAGCGGGACGATCACGGGGAGCGGCGCGACGGTGACCTTCAACCCGCCGGCGGTAACGGCGGACACGGTAGTGCGGATCGATCTGACGGTGAGGGATCCGGGCGGCTTAACCGCCACCGGTTTCGTGAACGTCACGGTGCGGGATGTCGTGCAGAGTTCAGTCAATATTGCCGCGTTATCCGCGGTGACGGCGTCGTCCGAGACGCCATCCACCGGCCAGTTGGCGATAAAGGCGGTGGACGGGGTAATAGACGGGTATCCCGGGGATTACACCAAGGAGTGGGCCACCAATGGGCAGGGGGCGGGGGCCTGGATCCGGCTGACCTGGCCGACGGCCTACACGGTTGACCAGATCGTGCTGTACGACCGCAAGAACACCACCGAACAAATTTTAAGCGGGACGCTGACGTTCAGCGACGGCAGCAGCGTGGCGGTCGGCGCCCTGGACAATCTCGGCGCACCGAAGACGGTCGCCTTTACCCCGCGCACCATAACGTGGGTGCAGTTCACGATTAACTCCGTGAAGGCCGGCTCCAGCAACATCGGACTCATGGAGATGGAAGTAGACGGGGTATTGGCGGGGATCAACACGGCGCCGCAGATCACGGCCGGGCCCACCGCCAGCCCGGCGGATATTGGAGAGAACCAGACCTCGCAGCTGAGCGTGACGGCGACGGACCCGGAGAATGATGTCTTGACCTACACGTGGGTGCCGCAGAGCGGGACGATCACGGGGAGCGGCGCGACGGTGACCTTCAACCCGCCGGCGGTAACGGCGGACACGGTAGTGCGGATCGATCTGACGGTGAGGGACCCGGGCGGCTTAACCGCCACCGGTTTCGTGAACGTCACGGTGCGGGATGTACCCAACACGGCGCCGCAGATCACGGCCGGGCCCACCGCCAGCCCGGCGGATATTGGAGAGAACCAGACCTCGCAGCTGAGCGTGACGGCGACGGACCCGGAGAATGATGTCTTGACCTACACGTGGGTGCCGCAGAGCGGGACGATCACGGGGAGCGGCGCGACGGTGACCTTCAACCCGCCGGCGGTAACGGCGGACACGGTAGTGCGGATCGATCTGACGGTGAGGGACCCGGGCGGCTTAACCGCCACCGGTTTCGTGAACGTCACGGTGCGGGATGTACCCAACACGGCGCCGCAGATCACGGCCGGGCCCACCGCCAGCCCGGCGGATATTGGAGAGAACCAGACCTCGCAGCTGAGCGTGACGGCGACGGACCCGGAGAATGATGTCTTGACCTACACGTGGGTGCCGCAGAGCGGGACGATCACGGGGAGCGGCGCGACGGTGACCTTCAACCCGCCGGCGGTGACGGCGGACACGGTAGTGCGGATCGATCTGACGGTGAGGGACCCGGGCGGCCTAACCGCCACCGGTTTCGTGAACGTCACGGTGCGGGATGTCGTGCAGAGTTCAGTCAATATTGCCGCATTATCCGCGGTGACGGCGTCGTCCGAGACGCCATCCACCGGCCAGCTGGCGATAAAGGCGGTGGACGGAGTAATAGACGGGTATCCCGGGGATTACACCAAGGAGTGGGCCACCAATGGGCAGGGGGCGGGGGCCTGGATCCGGCTGACCTGGCCGACGGCCTACACGGTTGACCAGATCGTGCTGTACGACCGCAAGAACACCACCGAACAAATTTTAAGCGGGACGCTGACGTTCAGCGACGGCAGCAGCGTGGCGGTCGGCGCCCTGGACAATCTCGGCGCACCGAAGACGGTCGCCTTTACCCCGCGCACCATAACGTGGGTGCAGTTTACGATTAACTCCGTGAAGGCCGGCTCGCAAAACATTGGACTTATGGAGATGCAGGTCTACGGGGTGGCGTCAACCCAGACGATACTCTATCGCGAATCATTCGGCGGCCCCGTGTCCGGTTGGACCGTGATAGACAATGCGACCAGTCATGCTCCCTCGCAATGGGGGATAACGAATGGGGTATATCAGGAAAGCAGCGGTTCGCGCTATTCGGATAGCGTGGGGATCTTCGGTCAGTCAACGAATGGTTTCGAGATCGGCACTTACAGCCGTTACGATGGCTATACTCATGGCGATATGGATTTGCGCCTCTGGCTGCGTTCGAACGACGTTGGCGTCATCGGCATTATGTTCGGCTATCAGGATGACAACAATTACTATCGCTTTTCCATGAGCAAACGGGAAGGCTACAGGCGGTTGGAGAAAAAGGTAAACGGGATATTCACTCCCCTCGTCAACAGTACGCAGAGTTACGTCAAGAACCAGTGGATCGGATTGAGGCTCGTGTTCCAGAACGGTCGGATCATCGTGTTCGTTAACGGAGAGCAGGTCCTGGCAGTCGCGGACACCAGCTTCAGCGGCGGCAAACTTGCTTTATGGGATGGCCGCAACGGACCTTGCCTGTTTGACGATATTGAAGTACTGACGCCACCTAGTCAGCCGCAGATCGGGCTCAGTTCACCCAGCGAATATTTTGTATCTACGGCAGGTACCTTGGATCTGGCCGCCTTGGTTTCGAATCCGGGAACCGTAGGAGGGGTGGAATTTGCCCTGGATGAGGGGACGGGAGGTGCATTGCTGCAGCAGGATCTGGTACCGCCTTACACGTCCCAGTTCAACATCCTGACAGCAGGCACCCATCAGATACGCGCCTACCTGCTTGACGGGCTCGGTCAGCGCCTCGCCGCGCCGGGCACATCGGATCTACTGCAGTCGATAGGGGTCAATGGCTACAATATAGGCACCTTCGGTGACAGCATCACCAGCGGCGTGTTTGACGATCTGTCTGCGGACGACATATCGCAGGATGGTCGGGTTACGGGGGGGGGTTATGAGCCGGTGTTGGACGATCAGCTTACATCTTATTACGGTAAACCGGTTCTGATCGTGACGGACGGTCATCCCGGCGATACCTCGGCTCAGGGCTGGGCTAAAATAACGACGGCGCTTTCCCGCAGTCCGGCCTCTCAGGCATTTCTGGTGATGTTCGGGACGAACGATGCCGGCAGTTCGCTGCCTCCGCCGAGCGGTTTGGGACTGACTTCCGGTCCCGGCTATGTAGGATCCTACAAGGAAGCCATGAAGGGCATTATCGATGCGGTCACCGGGTCGGGAAAGAAGATCTACCTGGCGAAAGTGCCGCCGCTTATTGGAAATTCAACCAAGAATGCCGTCATTCAAACCTACAATCAGGTAGTCGACGAATTGGTGGCGGAGAATTCGGGCGCGAACCTGGTGTTCGTTGGCCCCGATTTCTATACCTACTTCTCCAGCAATCCCGGCCAGATAGGCGCGGATAATATTCATCCCACCGGCGCGGGTTATGCCGCTATGGGTGGGTTATGGAAGGATCGATTGATAGCCGCGCCGCCTTAGAAAATTCGGTATGCCTCGCGTGCCGAACAACCCGGATGGTCAGTGCTAAATAAGCAGTTTGTCAAAGACGCGGGTTCCGCGCTCGATCTAGCAGGGTATTCTCGACCGGTTTTCATTGCGCCGGAATTTATCGCGGCCCAGCCGGAAAAGAGAGTTTTTAGGAACGACCATTTGCTAACGTGTCCAGACGTCGCCGAATGTTTCCATAATCTGATCGGCGACCAGGCGATTAGCTAGGGCGCTGGGGTGTGGATCAAATCTGCTTGCCCAAAGTGAGGGGTCGCCTTGCATGGGCAGAAGTACTTTCCTGGTATCGACGCAACGAAGTCCTTGTTCCTTGCAATATCCCAGCATTCTTTCCAGCAAGAAATCCAGTTTGGATGATGGATTGAAGTAGGATTCGGAAAATAATACTAAGCCGACCGGAATGTTCGCGTTCCGGCATTTTTCGATAAAAGCGTTCATCGTCTCAACCGCTTTCAATGAGGCGGGACTATTGGGATCGCCGAAGCGATCGGCCAAATATTGCTCACCACCTTCTACCAGGCCGAGCCTGTTTTGTATTTCGCTCAGTTCTCTATGCGCCAGATAGAACAGCACGAAATTGCGCCGGAGTTCACGAGGTATAATGGTGACCGGATGGGGCTCATCACTTTTATCGTCGCCCTGAACGTCATTGATATACCATGCCAAGAGAACAAAATCCGGCTTGTTACTTAGCACGGCGTTCTTAAGATATTTGATCTCATCCGTTGTTTCGGCGCCAGGCAAAGCAAAATTAAGAACCTGATATCGGTGTTTGCTCTTGGCGTTTAATTTTTCCTCCAATAGGTCGCTGAAGCGATCATTTTCATTTATTCCCTGACCAAAGGCCAGCGAATCTCCAATGACCGCAATGCGGTAGGTGCCGCTCGATTTAATAGGGTCAAAATCCCTTTCTCGGAACCCCCAATGATTGTAATGAACGGTTTTTTCCCATTTCGACGAAAAGTAACTTAAGTTGTCGCCGGTAGTCGTTACATCGCGGAAAGCAAACCGTAGCGCAAATTCCGCGCAGATCAGTATCATGAGCGTGGTGGTTGCGGCGATCATAAGATTTGCCATAGCGGAGTCGGCGCGCCGAACCCCGAGAAAATGGGTGAACAACACCCGAAGCGCTATGTAATGCAGACCGATAATATAGAGGACCTTGAAACATAGCCAGAGCCTTGGCGACAATGGGCTATCGCTGAAAGCGATTAGCAGGAACAGAAGTAGGGAAAAGAAAAATACACTGGTAGTGACGATCATAACACGTTGATTCATATGTGCATGTCTCCAAGTATACCTTGCCCAAAAAACTATCCGCCTGGTAATACACCGGCCTCGCCGGTGTTCTTTTGTTATGCCGACGCCCGGCTCTTCGCCCGTGCATCATCGTGTATGGAAATTACTGTGCCGAGTGGAGGTCGCTAACCGATTTCGTCCGCCATGCAGCCAAGATAATTCCGCCGCCGATCGCGTTCTAGAATAGCGTATAGATGAATGGCGCTATTGCTGAACCTTGCGCGAATACGAGCAAGAACCCCAGTATCAGTAATAGCAGCACTATTGGCAAAAGCCAAAATTTCTTGCGTTCGCGCATGAATGACCAAAGATCACCAAGCATATCCAGCATTAGAATGGCCTCTTTAAGTTGTCCCGCGGTGCGGTGGTGCTTGCCACGCGATAGCTCGTGGCCTGCTTGTCAAATTTGCGTGCCATGGGGTCACGGGCGAACAATCGCATCAGGAATCCGAGCGGCGTGACCAGGAGAAAAAATACCAGGCTCAGTATTATTCGGGTATTTATCCAGCCAAGAACATGGGAGAAACGCATCCAATATTTGTGAAACGTAGCCAAGCCAGCGGGGAGAACCAAGGCCATAATTACTAAGGCCCCTCCGATAATCCACGGCCACAGGGCGTAGTGTCGGCCGAACACGAACGGTAATAATAGGCCGAAAAGGCCGATTATGAGCCCTCCCGTAGTTAACCCGAATTTGCGGAGTTCGTCTTTATTCGTTTCAACATTCATCGCGTTCATTCAGTCCAACTCAAATTCATTTTTCCAGGATTCGTCTTGCTCCATTGCCGGTTGATCGGCTTTTGCTAGGAGGAAATTTTCCAGGACCAAGTAGTCCATCTCGGTACGCATGAAACAACGGTATGCATCCTCGGGGGTACAGACAATAGGCTCGCCGCGCACATTGAACGAGGTGTTTACCATAACCGCGCAACCGGATTGCTCCTCAAACAGGCGAAGCAGCTCGTGAAAACGCGGATTAGTCTCTTTATGAACCGTTTGTACGCGCGCTGAATAATCGACATGCGTCACAGCGGGTATATGGGAGCGCGGCACATTGAGTTTTTCGATGCCAAACAGTTTATCCTGCGTGGAAGTCATGGGAATGCGCAGATTCTCCGTCACTGGTGCGACCAGTAGCATGTAGGGGCTGGGACGGTCGAGTTGGAAATACTTGGAGACCCGTTCGGCCGTGACCGCCGGCGCAAACGGACGGAAGGATTCCCGATATTTGATTTTGAGATTCATCTTGGACTGCATGCGCGGGCTACGGGCATCGCCAATGATAGAGCGGCCTCCCAACGCCCTGGGTCCGAATTCCATGCGGCCCTGGAACCAGCCGACCACATTTTCAGCGGCGATAATTTCGGCCAACCGGGGTAGCAGCTTGTCGTCTTCGAGGTAAGTGTAACGCGCACCCGCCGCGTCTAGGGAGGCGCGAATCTCATCATTCGAGAAATGGGGGCCCAGATACGATCCTTTCATCTTGTCCCAACCGTTGACGGTCCTGGCTTCGTTCACATATTGGTGCCAGACGGCTAGGGCCGCCCCCACGGCGCCGCCGGCGTCCCCTGCGGCCGGTTGTATCCAAATGTCTTTGAACGGGCCTTCGCGCAGAAGGCGACCATTTGCCACGCAATTTAAGGCAACGCCTCCAGCCAGGCATAGGTAGTCGCTACCCATCTCGCGATGAACGGTCTTGCCCAGGCGCAGAACCACTTCTTCGGTCACATGCTGGATCGAGGCGGCGATATCCATTTCCCGCTGGGTGACCGGCGACTCCGGTTTTCGGGGCGGCCCCTTAAACAAATCATCGAAATTTTCATTGGTCATCGTCAGCCCGGTGGCGTAATTGAAATAGCGCATGTCCAGACGGAAGGTGCCATCCGGTTTGAGATCCAGAAGGTTATCCAGTATCAAATCGACATAAAGGGGTTGTCCGTAGGGGGCGAGACCCATCAGTTTGTATTCGCCGGAATTAACCTTGAATCCGGTGTAGTAAGTAAACGCTGAATAGAGCAATCCTAGGGAATGCGGAAAATCGATCTCCCATTTCGGCGTCAACTCATTGCCGTTTCCTGCCCACACGGAAGTAGTCGCCCATTCTCCCACCCCATCCATGCACAGCACCGCGGCCTGCTCGAACGGGCTGGCGTAAAACGCCGAAGCGGCGTGGGATTGGTGATGCTCGGTGAACAGCAACGCTGGAAGCTCCTTCTTCTTGCATCCTCCGATGTCGGCAAGTTCCTGCTTCAGCAGGTTCTTGAGATAAAGCTTTTCCTTAAGCCAGACGGGCATTGCCGAAAAAAAGGAACGTACCCCGTGAGGCGCATACGCGAGATAGGTTTCAAGTAAGCGTTCGAATTTAACCAGCGGTTTGTCGTAAAAAACGATATAGTCGATATCGTTAAGCTTGCGGCCGGCTTGCGCAAGGCAGTAATTGACCGCGTTAACTGGAAAGCGCGCATCGTGCTTTTTGCGTGAAAATCGCTCTTCCTGCGCGGCAGCGACGATGTCGCCGTCGACTACGAGTGCCGCGGCGCTGTCGTGATAATAAGCGGAGATTCCAAGGATTGATTGAATCACGATGATTCTCGAAAAAAACTTATGCGTTACATCGAATAGGAAGGGACAAACTTCTTTGTTTGTACATTTGTATGATGATATTAAACCACGCCATAGGTATTGGCACGTAAAAAATATTTATAATGATGATGATATATTAGAGTTCTGGGCTGGGGAATGCCGGCTTGTATGTTTAATTTAAAAATTGAAAGCAACTTGTGACGAGTCGTTTTCAGGGTCGGTGTCCCGGGAAGCCCCCTGTTTTGCATTGCTTTAGCGAGGGATTACGAGTGTCCTTAGCTGATCGGGATAGCGCCGACATTCTTGGCAAACTACTTTTTAAACTCATATTGGACATTCAAACATCTCGGTAAATCTTAATATAGCATGTTCGGCCGCCGGAGTATGGCGAGGTCGAGAGACCCTGGGAAAATTGACACCGAGTAAATAATTGAAGCCTATATTCATTGCATTGACGCGTAACTGCCTGAATGTTAAATTGATATGGCAATTTAAAAGAGATGTTTTTTCATCTTTTATTATAGCGGGAGCATTGCGCGGAGGACCTTCATGTTAGGAAATATGCTGATTGGCGGCGCAATGCTGGTGTTTGCGGCGGTCATCTCGATTTTTACGCTGAGATATACGGCCCCGTCCGCGCCGTATTTGTGGCTACTCCTGGTTTGGGCCATTGTGTTTCTAAGCGCCCTCAAATTAATACCGCGGGCCAAATTCTTCTGGATCAGTTGCGTAACAATCATAGGCGTGCTTGCGGCACTGGAGGGTTATTCCTGGATCGCCGCAACGCGGGTCTTCAAGGATATCAAGACGGATGGCAGTACATTTTCATGGGTAAAAAACGATTTGCTCGGGTTTTCCGCGCCGAAAGGCGTTGCGCTTAGGGATGTGAAAATCTACCGGGGAAAAAAGGTGTTTGACGTCGTGTATACGATGGACGCCAATGGACTGCGGATATCATCCGACCATCCGCAAGATACCGGGATGAACCTGCCCTGCATCCTTTTTTTCGGTGATTCCTATACCTTCGGCTGGGGTTTGAACGATGAGGATACGCTGCCGTATCGCGTCGCGACGAGAGTGGGCGAGAAGTATCGTGTTTATAACCTCTCATTCGAGACCCACGGCGCCCAGCAGATGCTTGCGGAATTGGAACAGGGCGTGGTGAGCAAGGAAGTGGCATGCGCTCCGCAAGACGTAAAATATATCATCTACTCGGCGACACCCGATCAAGTGCGGCGGGCGGGCGGTCTGCGGACAATCGATCAATCCCATGGGCCGCACTATGTGCTCAAGGCCGACGGCAGTGTAGTTCTCCAAGGCCAGTTTGGCGAGATCCATACCAGGGCGGAAAACATCAGAGCCCAACTGGAAAAGTCCTGGTTCTATAGAAAAATGGTCGGTGGCGATGCGATATATCTGCGCCACTATAATAGCGGCGACCTCAAACTCTATCTGGCTATCGTGGACAGTGCTAGAAACCTCTCCAAAAAGCTCTATCCGGAAAGCGAGTTCCAAGTGCTGGCCTGGGGTAACGATCCCTTGCATAAGGACAAGGATGGAGCGCTTCGCAATCAGATGATCGATGGATTGATCAAAAAGGGACTGTCGGTCCGCCGGATCAACGATATCCTGCCCGGATCCGACGATAACAAACCCGAATACTTCATGGGTGAGTTTTCCCAGCATCCGACGGCCGCGGATAACGACCGCATCGCGGAATATATCGTCCACGATATATTAAAACACTGATGGCGCGCGGCATGGCTGTTGTGTACCGGGGAACCATAACCAGAATACACGCACCTGCGCGGATCTAATCATGAATGTAACAAGGAGAAGATTTCTGCTGCTGACGGGGTCGGCGGCGTTTGTCGCGGCGGGCGCTTACGTTGCCCGGCCTTATTTATCCAAGCGGGCTCATCCGATACTGGACACGGCTTACCCGCTGGGGACGCTGCGGGATGATGAAATGCTCACCGTCATCGCATTCGGCGAAGTCCTGGTTCCGGCGGCATTTACGCCGCCGGGGAATTTTTTTCGGGAATTTGTGGATCGAACAACACAGACCCAACCGGGCTACCTCAAGGAATATCAACGCGCAGTCCGGCTGCTCGACACAACCGCGCCATCATTTTCTAAGGTAAAACTGTTTCGAGACTTGACTGTTCCGGAACGGGATAAGGTTTTACAGGCACTGCTGTGGCGATATGACGCGGGCGATAAGATAATAAGTAAATTCGAAAAGTTCGCGACTTCGCGCGATGCTTCCGCCCTCCGTCAATACATCATGAGCCCCCTGATCGCCTATTACTATCGCTCGCCTTATGGCTGGGCCGTGGTTGGCTATAAGCATTTTCCCGGCGTGCCCCCGGCGGACCCCATGGCGTATACCAGACCGCTCGACAAAGAGGAAACTGCGGGATGAAAGCAGGAATGGAGAGCGACATTCCCGACGTATGCATTATCGGCGCGGGTCTGGTCGGCGGTCTCATGGCCTACGAGCTGGCGAGCCGCGGATTGAAGGTGGTGGTTCTGGAAGCGGGGCCGCGCTACAGTCTGGAAGAACGCATCGCGTACATGCAGGATATCGTGTTTGGACGCATTCCAGGCGAGCCCTTTGCATCGAATTTCCCGGAACGGGATGTCTACACCAGCGTGGGCGAAGTTAATTATCCGGTTAACGTGCTCCGCGCCAAGGCCGTTGGCGGCAGTACCTTGCACTGGGGAGGCGAAGCGCTGCGTTTCATCGCAAGCGATTTTCAAATGAAGAGTTTGTACGGTATTGCCGACGACTGGCCCATTACCTATGACGAGATTGAATCCTACTACACGAAAGCTGAACGGGCGTTGGGCGTCGCCGGCGTAGCCGATAACCCATTCGCGTCGCCTCGCAGCGCCGACTTTCCCTTGCCGCCGTTTCCTTATAGCGTAACCGACAAGTTGTTCGAGGAGGCCTGCCGGAAGCTTGGGATTAAAGTGCATCATGTCGCCTGGGCGCGCAACAGCAAGCCCTACAATGGCCGGCCTGTATGCGCCGCCTTTGCCACCTGCGGGACCCATCGCATTTGTCCCATCGCCGCACAATACACCTCGGAAGCTCACATAGCGCTTGCTGAGGCGTCCGGTAAAGTGACGGTGATCGCCAATGCCAGCGTGGTTAGGTTGACCACGGACAGCCGCGGACGCATCGCTAGTGCTATTTATATGAACCGCGAGAAAAAGGAATCGCAACAGAAAGCGCGAATTTTTGTGGTTGCCGCGCACGCCGTTGAGACGGCGAGATTGATGTTACTCTCCGAATCGAGCCGTTTTCCGGACGGACTGGCGAACGGCAGCGGTATGGTAGGAAGAAATTTCATGGAACGGCCGGCCGTGGGTATCAGCAGCGTCATTAAAGATGACGTATTTCCCTACCGCATCGGATTCCACACCCTGGAGACCCATCAGTTCTGCGACCCCAAGAATAGACATGAATTGGGCGGGATCAAGATGGCTTGCGTCGACAATACGGGTCCGACGCCGTACAGCCTTGCCGCATCAAGCGGTAATTGGGGCCAGGGTTTGGCCGACGAGATTCGTCGATCATTCGGTCATACTATAGAGGCCGTAGCCTCAGTCGAGCAACTGCCCAATCCGAAAAATCGGATCACCCTCGACCCGAAGCTGCGCGATTACTTTGGTGACCCCGCTCCCAGGATCAACTATTCATTCGACGTTTACGAGAAGGCGACGCTTGCCGCCGGCGCCAAACTCTGTCGCGACATATTGACCGCGGTTGGAGGTGAAATTTCAGATAACGAGGATCATGGGTTTGCGGGTCATCCCATGGGTACATGCAGGATGGGGGACGATCCCAACACGTCGGTCGTCGATCGCAATCTGCAGGCGCACGAGGTTCGCAACCTCTATGTGGTTGGGAGCAGCGTGTTCGTCACCGGCAGCTCGCTGCAACCGTCGCTGACAATCGCCGCATTGGCGATTCGCGCCGCGGAGTTTATTGCGGGGGACAAGACGAGTTAGCACCGTCATTAGTAACTTGGCGGAGAAAAATATCCAGCCGTTCGCGGTCTTCGCTCGCTCTCCCCGGTGGGAGAGGAGGAAAAGACGATGTATTTAACCGCCGAATTAATAGTAAGGGGAGAGGGAGGGAAACCCGATCGTCAATAGAATATTTCGGGAGTCCCCAAAGGATGTTTTCCTGATTTAATTTGTATGTGCAACTGTGCCCGTTATTAATATGGCAGGCTGGGCAAAAAGGCCGCTGTAACATTGCGCGTTTTATATTTAGGAATAAGGTAAGAAATAAATCATGTGTGGAATCGCGGGCGAGCTGCATTATCAAAGGGGCCGGGGCAGCGGTGTCGATTGGGCGCGGATCAGTGCCTTGATGGCGCGGCGCGGCCCGGATGACGAGGGTATCTGGGTATCGCCCGGCGAATCATGCACCCTCGTTTTCCGCCGCTTAGCGATTCTGGATCTCAGCGAGGCGGGCCACCAGCCGATGCAATCTCCCGATGGCCGTTACGTATTGGTGTTCAACGGTGAAATGTATAACTTCAGGGAATTACGCGGGCAGCTGGAGGCGAAAGGGCGGCGCTTTCGATCTACGGGCGATACTGAGGTAGTGATGTGGGCCCTGGCGGAATGGGGGAAAGACGCCCTGGATAAATTCAACGGAATGTTTGCGCTGGCATTTTACGACACCGTGGAACGCCGCCTCCTTATCGCCCGTGACCACGCGGGTATCAAGCCGCTTTATTATCTGCGATCCGCCGCCGGAATATTTTTCGCCTCCCAGTATGATCAAATATTGAATCACCCGTGGGCACGCGATCTTCCCGTCTCCATGGAAGCGCTTTCCATGTATGTCCGGCTCGCTTATGTGCCTGCGCCGTACGGCATGTTGGCGGAGACGCATATGCTCGAGCCCGGGTGCTGGCTGGAGGTGGCTGACGAGGGGCGAGTTCACACGGGCAGATATTATGAATTTCCGCGCTATCAACCGTTGATCTACAGCGGCGAAGAGGCGCTGGAGGCGGTGAATACGGCAATCGATGCCGCCGTTAAACGGCAATTGGTCAGCGACGTGCAGGTAGCCAGTTTCCTTTCGGGAGGCGTGGACTCGCCGTTGATCACCGCAAAGATGCAGCGTGAAATGCGCGACCCGCTAAACGCGTACACCATAGGGACGGAGGAACAGGAGACGGATGAATCCGACGCGGCTGCCCGCTATGCGCACGCCCTGGGAGTCAAGCATATTCTTCACAGAGTGACTGCCGAGCAGGCGCTGGAAATGCTGGAGGATGTGGTTGCCGCCTGTGGGGAACCCTTGGGAGATTATTCGATATTCCCGACCATGCTGGTGTCCCGGTTGGCCGCACGGGATGTGAAGGTTGTATTGTCCGGGGACGGGGGCGACGAACTTTTCTGGGGATATGCGAAGCGATCTATCGAGTTGATCCAAGGGTCGGAAGCGTTTAAGGGACCGCACTGGTGGCGGGTGGGGCGCTGGGGATTAAAGAAGGTTTTTCACGTAGGCGGAGGGCATCACGCGGTACGACGGTATGCCTCCATAGGTGAATGGCAGCGCGCCAAACACACCCATTTACCGGAAAGCCGGTTGTCCCGAATTTTTCCTTTGCTTCCCGATTGGCCGGCGCGTGATCTGACTTATGAATATACAGGGTGGAAGCGCGACCGGACCGCGCAGTGGCTGCGCTGGAACGAATTTACCGCGCACCTTCCCATGGTGTTGCTCAAGGTGGATCGGGCCAGTATGTATAATTCTCTCGAAGTGCGAGTGCCATTGTTAGACCGTGAGGTAATCGACGTCGCCGCGCAGATCGATTGGAAGTCCTGCCTGGATATGGATAACGCGTTAGGTAAACTGCCTTTACGGGCCAGCCTGTCCAGGCATTTGGACTATCAAACAACAAAGAAGCGGGGCTTCGGAGCCCCCGTGGGGGACTGGTTGCGGGGCCCCCTCAGGCCGGCCGTGGAGGAATATCTCTTGCAGCGGGACGACATTTTGGGACTGGAGATCAACCGCAAGGCGCTCCATGACCTTTTCAATGACCATTTTAACGGCATCCGCGATTATGGATGGGGATTGTGGCCTTTGCTCAGCTTGGCGTTGTGGGAGCGGCATCATCTGCGCGGTCGGCAGGGCGTAAATCGGCCCGCATCTTCGCCACTCGCGCCGGATTCCCGAGCGCAATCCCGCCGGGCGGCACATCCTTCGTGACCACGGCACCGGCGCCGATCACCGCGCCGGCCCCAATACGCACCCCGCTCAGGATGATGGCCCCGGTGCCGATCCAGGCCTCGTCTTCGACGATGATCGGGCCGCGGGATTGCAGGGGCTGTAGCCGTATGGGTCGGTCGGCCGCCATGCCATGATCATAGGAATATAAGGCGCAGTTGGCGGCGATCATCACATGGCGTCCTATCTCGATAGGCGCCAGATAGGCATTGATCTGGCAGCGGGGATGGATACTGGAGTCTTCGCCGATGCTGAAGCGGGCCCCTTCCCCGGTTTCGATGATGGTGTCTCGATAAATGCGCACTTTGTTCCCGATCCGGACCGCGCCGCCGCCCCGGTTTTGATAGATCAGGCAACGGTCGTCGATAAACACATTGTTACCCAGTTCCAGGGCACTGTGACAGATCGTGGCGTCGGCCGAGATATAGCCCTTCTTGGAAATTGTCGCGAGGCGCTCGCGCAGATAATGGGGGGGAGTTGCCATAGCGGCTAATCGAGTGGCGATACGCCCCACGAGAGATCGGCCGGAAAGGCGCATCCAGCCACGTACCCAGCGCCGTGCTAAGGCGCCGCTCATTGATGGGTCTTTCCTGCCGATATTTTCTTCATTGTATTTTACCCAGCCTTGCGGCCTATCTCTTCGCCGTGGAGTAGTTATGATGGACAGACTTTGTCCGGAAGCCGAGCTTAAAATTCTTCAGTGCTCGCCGAAAAACGATAGACCGTAGAGCTGGACGCGCCACATCATTCCTTATACAGTGTAAGATATTGTAGTGGTGTTAATTATTATTAACATAGCTATACTAGGTATGCCACATTTTAATAAGATCAACGTGTCGAGATTGCCCGGCAAGAGCTTTAATTATTACATTCCCTTTCCCATCACGAGCTACTCGTATTTTCTCGATCCTCGATTGATTACTCATGGATAACTTTCGCAGAGAAAGCGGCGGCGAAATGGCCACCTATATAATGGTGAGTTACCAAGCGCATCAGATCAATAGCCGTGTGAGGGAACTCCTGTCATTGGTCCGCCAATGTGGGGAGGGTACGCTTGTTAGTTCAGGGAAGGATAGTAGCAAACCCGGCTATATTTCCGTTAAACCCTATCCAAATCCAACAGGAATGCTAAGGATCATAGGCCTGCAGGGTATTAAAGGGATGCTTGATAGGCATCTGTTTTTCCCGTCGCCGCATATTCTTTATGTGCGCCGGGTGGTGAATCGCCTGAAGCGGTTTATCGATAGTGACATTCGCGCCGGAAAGCACGTGGTGCTGATAACGTGCGTGCCGCATCATGAAATTGCCCTGGCGGGATTATATTTAAAGAAAAAGTTTCCTGAACTCAAATGGATTATCGATTGGCAGGATCTATGGAGCTACGACGAGAACTATTATGAGCGGATCCCTCCCATCTACAGAAAGAAGCTGCTGGAAACGGAGCGGAGGATACTCGAAACGGCGGATATCAATGTCACGACCAATGATCACGCAAGAAAGATATTAATTGATAAATTCGGCGTGTCTTCCGAAAGGGCGGTTGCGATTAACCATCATTTCCTGCAAGAGGAATTTGACTCCAGGGAGATGCCGAAAAAGAAAGAAACAGCTATTGGAAGGAAAGAAGCGATCAAGATAGGAATCTTGGGAAATGTATTCAAGCCGCCGCGGGTTCCTGGGATGAAACTTATAAATGTTCTACGCTCCGTCCGGGAGCGCGGATCGAATCTGGAGCTTCACATTTTTGGCGATACATCCGCAGAGGGGAGGAAGGCAAGACTTGGCAATAAAGAGCCATGGCTGATATTTCATGACAGGGTTTCCCATAAAGACAGCCTCAGCGGGGGAATCACGGAGTGCGATTTTCTACTGCTACTGCTCGCGGACCTTCCGAACTGCAAAGTTGTCCTGCCTCAGAAACTTCCTCATTATTTCAAGATAGGTAAACCGATTTTAGCGATCGTCCCGGAGGATTCGGCGGTGGCGCAGGCGATTCGAGAGACGGGAACAGGATACGTGATCCCCTCGGCGGATGATTGGGTATCCACGCTTGAGGAAATATTCCAGGATTGCCGGAATGATCGCATCCGGATGGATCGCAGGGAGGAGGGCATCGAGGCCTACTCATGGGAAAACATTTCGAAGAACTGGCAAAGATTGATTTCAGGGGTCTGAAGAGGGAGAGCATGTTGTCGTGAAGAAGCTTGTTTGCATCATAGGCACTGGACATTGCGGATCAACCCTGTTGGACCTGATCATAGGCAGCCACTCCGAGGCATTTTCACTGGGTGAATTACACGCGATAACTTCGCATATGGACAATCGCCGCGGCGCCTATCCGAGGATCTGCAGCGTCTGTCAGGGCAAATGCAGTTTCTGGAATGAGAAGGCATCATGGCCCTTGCTGCAACTATTTTATTCCCGGAAGAGTATGCTCCATAGGGCGGCGGGCAAAGGGGCGAGGCTGATTAAATCGCCCTATCATTTGTTATTCAAATGGAGCGGGAAGGATATCCTGGTCGATTCCAGCAAGCAGCCCAGCTGGTTCAGGACACAGCTTCGGCCTCAATATGCAATCAGCGGAATTACACCATACCTGATATTTATTACCCGCGATGGGCGGGCAGTCGTCAATTCCTATTTGAGGAAGTATCCGGAGCGAGGCATTCAGACTATTACCGAGACTTGGATTAAACAGATCGACGTAATGAATAAGTTCTATGAGCAATTCGAACCTTCGCGGAAGATGAAAGTAAAGTATGAGGACCTTGCCTCCCAGCCGGAGGCTATTGCCGGATTGCTTTGTGAGTTTCTCGGGATAAAATATGAAAAGACGATGTTAACGTACTGGGTCAACGACCATCACCTGGTGGCGGGCAATGCCGGCACGAATTCGCTGATTTGGAAATACCGTGAGATGTTTTCGGTGAAACTGAATGAAGACCGCCGCTGGTTAGACCTCAAGGAAATGGAAGCATATTTTGATAAGAACTACTACGATCAGATTGGTATGGGGATACGCCTGGATGAAAGGTGGCGGCAGGAGATTGGCGAGGATAGCTTGGCGAGTTTTGAAGCCCTTGCCGGGGATGTAAACCTGCCCTTCGTCTGGAAGTAATCGGCACCGCAGACGCGATCCGACTGGATATGATCTTGACTAACCTGAGAGGTTACCGGGTACTCAACTACCTGGTTGTACTCCGCATTAATAAAGTGTACCGAAAACCTGCCGTTGCACACTAGATTACGCTGCATACAGGCGCCGATAGAGGCGATATCCCATCATTGTTGTAGGCACGAACGGCGAAGCAGACGTTACTCCCTATCGGCAGGCGAAGATCGTTCCATGAATCGATGACTTTTCTCTGAGACGCCGCGGTAAAGCCCGCCGTGTTGACGGGAATATATGCCACTTCCGCGCTCACGTTGTCCGCGGTCAAACCATAATATACTATATAACCGTTTACGACATCGGCGCTGGGGTTCCACGTCAGCGTCAGGGCGCGCGAGCCGGTATTGCCTAGATTCGAATTCAGGACGGCGGGGTGAAGATTAAGGGTAATGTCCTGTTTATAAAAAGGCGTCGTCGTATTCGTGAGCGAGAGCTCATTGTCGAGCAGCGACGCGATATCCCCAACCGAAATAGTGGTGTTGGGGACCATCAGGGTCATGGGATTTTGCATCAGTACGGCGGTATCAATGCCCCCGATCGCCACGCCGGCGGCGGCATTATCAATGATACCGTCGCTTTGCAGGTCATAGGCCAGGTGCTCCAGGAGGGTGTTGGCGGCTTGCGCTAAATTGCCGGCGTCTGGGCTGGCAACGAGCCTGTCCTGGGGAATGACCTGTTTCGTCTGGCTGGGGCTGGACCACAGCAGTTTGGCGACCGCGTTGCCTCCGCTTTCGTAATATTCCATTTTAATCGAATATTGCTGCCCGGCCACCAGCGCCAGCGTGGCACTGTCTTCCGTTACGCCATGATTCGTCCAGTTGTCGATCAGCAGCTGGCCATTCACCCACAGCCGCACGCCGTCATCGGAGTCCGTGTAGAACGTATAGGTTTCCGTGTAGGCGGGTTCAATCAGGCCCGACCAGCGGACCGAGAAACCGTTAACGCCCACACCGGGCGCCGGCACGCCGGTGCCCCAGTCAAAGTTGACGGTGGCATCGGTGCGGGTCAGGGCGGGATTCGTCAAATTCACACTGTTGAAGTAGTCGGCCTTCAGACCGTTGCTACCTGAGAAAAGCCTGTCCTGAGGAATGACCTGTTTCGCCTGGCTGGGGCTGGACCACAGCAGCGTGGCGACCGCGTTACCTCCCTTTTCGTAATATTCCATTTTGATCGTATAATTTTGACCGGCCACCAGCGCCAGCGTGGCGCTGTCTTCCGTGGCGCCATGATCCGTCCAGTTGATCGATCAGCAGCTGGCCATTGACCCACAGCCGCACGCCGTCGTCGGAGTCCGTGTAGAACGTATAGGTTTCCGTGTAGGCGGGTTCAATCAGGCCCGACCAGCGGACCGAGAAACCGTCCGCGCCCACACCGGGCGCCGGCGCGCCGGTGCCCCAGTCAAAGTTGACGGTGGCATCGGTGCGGGTCAGGGCGGGATTCGTCAAATTCACGCTGTTGAAGTACTCAGCCTTCAGACCGTTGCCCTGGGACACGGCCATCTGATAAATCATCGCGGACAGGGCTTCAATGGCGGCCCGGTACTCCGCGACCGCCTGCTGTTCGCCAAAGGTGGTGGTGTAATTATTAATGACCGGGGGCGTGGTAAACAGGTCGATAGTCGGGGACATGCCAAAACCGAGGGTGGCGTTGATCTGGTTGGCGGCGCTTATCAGGGCATTTTGTACCGTGCCGTTTGCCGCGCCCACACCGGCTTCACGACGCGCCATATAAAAGGCCAGGGTGGTCAGCGGCGTCGCATAGAGGGGACGACCGGTATCGAGCATCGTCTGGGAGATGACGGTGATCAGGGTGGTGATGACCGGCGTCGTGCCCGTGTTCAGATCGGTGGCATTCGTACCGTCAATCACCATGACGAAAGGTGAGGGGAAGTTTTGCGGTATCTGCAGGCCGACGATTTCGGCCTGGGCATTGGTGGAGGCCGTCGCCACCGGGGATTGGGGGTCGTAATAATCAACTTTACTGGTATCCAACGCATAGACACTGACCTTCGCAAAGGCCAGCGGACCTTTTACGCCGGCGCCTGAGATGAGATGTGAGCCTGACAGGGTTGCATAGAAGGAGTACGGCGAAGCAAGATTTGAGTTGGCCGAATTATTCCCACCGCCCCCGCAAGCGCAGAGGAAAGCCGCCAGGATAAGCAATGCCACGGGTTGAATAGCGCCGCCATCGAATATTTTCATTTGGAAATAACCACAGCACAATAGTTGCCTTGCGCATGTATAGTCGTCATTTCCAGGAAAAATATGAGAGCAGTATCAAAAAAAACCGGGATGTCATCTTGAATTGCGTGCGTGATTGACCCGCATTGCTTTAATTTCCGCATTATGAAAAAAGTACTCCATTGTGAATTACCACGATGACAAAGCCATTAAGCGGGCGAACACTCATGGAACGGGACTTGTCAGAACACGATAGAGAAAATAGAAAGGGGTAATCTGAATTTGCAATTTCACGTCCACCAAGTAGCATCTCTTCAAAAGGTAAAACCCAAAGTGCATCCGCGATCTTAAGGCAATTATCAGGCCAATATAATTAATATACTGTACATCAATAACTTAATATCTGAGCGAAATATAGATCGCCAATATATGTCTTCAATCAGAGACGCAATAAACATCATTTCTTATAAGTATATGATTCTATATATTTAGTGATGTATCTCATTAACGACGACACATCTAATCTTGCTTTTATAATCAATGCCGCAAAAAAGTGGACCCGGATCACCTGTGCGACGCAGATATGCGAGGTGAAAACAACGCGGCTATGTCAATGCGCTTCAAGTGACTCACCTTGTAAAGCGGGCCAACGTAATAGAGGGAATGTTGTTGTCCCTATTTAGAGACAGATAAAAAGGAGAAATCGGTGATTCGTGTTTTTGGCCACGCCCTGAGCGCAGATATGTCGCGTTCCGATAGTTTATCACTGCCCAAAATCCGCAAAAGGTCGCGCCATACGATGATTTGTCGTTACTCGCGAACCTCTCGCTTAGCAGGCGATAACAAATCAACCCAATACATCAACCTTCACTATTAAAGACTGCACCTAATAAATAACCGTTCGCCGCGATTATTTCAGTAAGAGATCCTCCATGAAAGGCATGGGGCCGATCCGATTTGACGCCCCTTAGGTTATTGGGGCTTCTCCCTTACCTGCCTGAAATCTTGTGATTTTGCTCACAAACATCAATTTTGACCACTGTCTCGCGGAGAGGAAATCTCCGATCCTTGACCCCGCTCTCATACTTCACGCCGCGAAGCCACGACCATACACGCACAAGAAATCTATCGTGCTGAGGTCATTGCCGTGGAACACAAGAGCTCATTTATTGGTACGCTAATTGCTAATATAAAACCCATGATATGGATTTTTGCATCTGGTTTACTCTGTGCTTGCGGTGGGGGTGGGAACAATGCTACCGGCACGAATGCCTCGTCAGTGGGACCTGATATTTCCGGCTCTCCATTAAATACGGTCATCTCTACTCCATCTAACACTGATATCGCTAATACTGTCATCTCAGGCGCCGGCGTAAAAGGTCCGCTGGCCTTTGCGAAGGTCAGTGTCTATGCGTTGGATACCAGTAAAGTTGATTATTACGACCCCCAATCCCCGGTGGCGACGGCCTCCACCAATGCCCAGGCCGAAATCGTCGGCCTGCAGATACCGCAAAACTTCCCCTCACCTTTCGTCATGGTGATTGACGGTACGAATGCCACCGATCTGAACACGGGCACGACGCCGGTCATCACCACCCTGATCACCGTCATCTCCCAGACGATGCTCGATACCGGTCGTCCCCTCTATGCGACGCCGCTGACCACCCTGGCCTTTTATATGGCGCGTCGTGAAGCCGGTGTGGGCGCGGCAAACGGCACGGTACAAAATGCCCTGATAAGCGCCGCCAACCAGATCAACGCCACCCTCGGTTTTGGCATGTCCCCGACTATCGACCTGTTTACCACGCCCCCGGTCATTAATAATTACACCACCACCTTTGGCGAACAGCAGGCGGTCGCGGAGTACCGGGCCGCCATTGAAGCCCTGTCCGCGATGATTTATCAGATGGCCGTGTCCCAGGGCAACGGTCTGAAGGCTGAGTACTTCAACAGCGTGGATTTGACGAATCCCGCCCTGACCCGCACCGATGCCACCGTCAACTTTGACTGGGGCACCGGCGCGCCGGCGCCCGGTGTGGGCGCGGACGGTTTCTCGGTCCGCTGGTCGGGCCTGATTGAACCCGCCTACACGGAAACCTATACGTTCTACACGGATTCCGACGACGGCGTGCGCTTGTGGGTCAATGGCCAGCTGCTGATCGATAACTGGACGGATCATGGCGCCACGGAAGACAGCGCCACGCTGGCGCTGGTGGCCGGGCAAAAATATACGATCAAAATGGAATATTACGACAGTAGCTGGCAATGCGGTCGCCAAGCTGCTGTGGTCCAGCCCCAGCCAGGCGAAACAGGTCATTCCCCAGGACAGGCTCGTTGCCAGCCCAGACGCCGGCAATTTAGCGCAAGCCGCCAACACCCTCCTGGCGCACCTGGCCTATGACCTGCAAAGCGACGGTATCATTGATAATGCCGCCGCCGGCGTCGCGATCGGGGGCATTGATACTGCCGTATTGACGCAAAATCCCATGACCCTGGTGGTCCCCAACACCACTATTTCGGTTGGGGATATCGCGTCGCTGCTCGACAATGAGCTCTCGCTCACGAATACGACGACGCCTTTTTATAAACAGGACATTACCCTTAATCTTCACCCCGCCGTCCTGAATTCGAATCTAGGCAATACCGGCTCGCGCGCCCTGACGCTGACGTGGAACCCCAGCGCCGATGTCGTAAACGGTTATATACTATATTATGGTTTGACCGCGGACACCGTGAGCACGGAAGTGGCGGATATCCCCGTCAACACGGCGGGCTTTGCCGCGGCGTCTCCGAGTAAAGTCATCGATTCATGGAACGATCTTCGCCTGCCGATAGGGAGTAACGTCTGCTTCGCCGTTCGCGCCTACAACAGCGATGGGATCTCACCCCCATCAACGCCTGTATGTAGCGTAATCTAGAGAAACCGAATCGACTATCACGACAAAGTTAGCATTAGTTATTTAGAGGTATTTATGCTGAAAATAATCATTCGACGGACTTGTACGAAGCATTTAAAAAATGCACGCCTTGCGCTGAGCGCATTATTGGGATTAATGATGTCGATGGCCATACAGGCCGCACCGCCATCTGCGCCAGGTGGCTTATGCATCACAAATTCCAGTGGCCAGGTTACATGTCCACAAGGCAATTCGGTGAGTGCAACGGGAGGGGGTAATGGTGCCACGTCGACAGGCATTATTGCCCCAAGCAGAATTGCAGATCCTCGAAATAATTTTCATCCGGGATATTATATGTTGGTTGGGGCTCGTGATGGAGTGGAAACTTTTAACATTATCAAGAACAATCCTGATTTTTTAGGCGTAAAAAAAATCTATGCATGGACGGATATAGAGAAAGCAGAAGGTGTGTATGACTTTTCTCAAATTGAGCAAGATCTCGCATATCTGCAATCCATCGGTAAACGTTTGTGGATCAATCCTGAATACACACAATGGGGTTCCTCTTCACCACCAAGAGTTCCATCCTACATGTGGAAAGATCCAAAATACGGCGGACAAGCTCCGTACTATGGTGCGTACCAAAATCCCGTAGGTACGGGCGCGTGGCGGCCAGTTATTTGGAATACCTACGTGCAAAGCAGATTAGTTGCATTTTACACGGCTCTTGGGAAACGCTTTAATAACGAACCGTACATTGAAGGGATCACCCTCGGCGAGACGAGTATGCCTGTTGGTCCGGGATATACTGCCGGAGGAGTAGAAAATGCATTTAAAAGTATCGCCTTGGCGACTAAGAATGCGTTTCCCAATAAGGTCATATTTAGTTATCCAAACTGGGGGCCACCCGACCCTGTTCTATTCAGTCAGTGGCTTGCGGCAAATGGCATTGGCCTTGGAGAGCCGGATGTGGTGATCAACCCATCTAATCCAGAGGTTTATGCATTAGAGAAAACATATCACAATGTGATCCCTACAGGCCCTGACGTCCAATGGGATAATTATGAGAGGTGCTGTAATGCATCTGGAATCAACTTTACATCCGCTGAGATATTAGACTGGACAGTAAACACCACCAATCCTTGGTACATGATGTGGGAACATCGGGAACCTTATTTTACAAAAGATGTGATACCCGCGATTCACAATTATGGGCCTCTACCGGCAGCGCGAGATTTCTACAATACGCTCAAATAACATGCGCACGATTCTTACTGCTGATACATCATAAATAAACGAGGTAATTCCCGAATTTGCTGGGGAAGTGTCGAGCTTTGGCATAAACAGTGGTCAATGTGATGTATCGTCCAGACCAGTCCGCCAGAAGCACATCTTGCCTTCCTGGCGTAAGCTTCCCCCAAAATAGGACGACTCATGAGTTAGCACTTTCTGGCAAGATACAACCAGGAGGCGCACATGAGGAATTCGAAATTCACCGAGACGCAGATTATCTCGATACTGAAAGAGGCAGATGCCGGTATAGCCGTCAATGAGGTCTGTCGTAAGCACGGCATCAGCTCGCCGACCTACTACAAGTGGAAGGCGAAGTACGGCGGGCTGGATGCCTCGGAGCTGAAACGGATCAAGGAGCTTGAAGCAGAAAACGCTAGGCTTAAGCGGATGTATGCGGACAAGTCCATGGAGGTGGACGCGCTGAAGGATCTGATCGAAAAAAAACTCTAGGGCCGGTGCGCAGGCGCGAGGCGATAGATTTTCTGGTCAACGAATACGGGCTTTCGATACAACGGGCCTGTGACGCGGTGGGGTTATCGCGATCGACCTGGTACCGGCCACGAGTGGACTGGCGCGAACGGGATGCGGCGCCCATTGCGGCACTCAGCGGGCTGGCGGAGACCAAGCCGGGCTTGGGATTCTGGAAATTGTACGACCGGCTGAGGCGCGCCGGTCACTCTTGGAACCACAAGCGAATGTATCGGATTTACTGTGCGTTACGGTTGAATCGGCGCAATCGGAGCAAAAAGCGGGTACCGACGCGGCATCCTCAGCCGCTGGCCGTGCCCAGGCGGCCGGACCAAGTCTGGTCAGCGGATTTCATGAGCGATGCGTTGTATCGCGGCAGCCGGTTCCGGACATTCAATGTGCTGGATGATTTTAATCGTGAGGCGCTGGCCATCGAAATCGACACGTCTCTGACCAGTCAGCGTCTGGTCAGGGTGTTTGAGCGGCTGCGGACTGAGCGGGGGCTGCCGGACCGGTTGCGCACTGACAACGGCCCGGAGTTTCTCGGCACCGAGTTTACCGAGTGGTGTATGGACCATGGCATCACGATCGATTACATAGAGCCGGGTAAGCCGAACCAGAATGCCTATATAGAACGGTTCAACCGATCTTATCGAACGGAGGTGCTGGATGTGTATTTGTTCAAGAGTCTGGATGAGGTGCGGGAGATCACTTGGGCATGGATGCAGGAATACAATGAGGTTCGGGGACATGATTCGCTGGGCAAGCTGACCCCGATTGAGTTTTATGAGAAGGCTAGAGTGTCTACTTTTGAGCTGTCCACTTGACGGGGAAGCTTACGATACGACTGGAGCATATCCAGCCCGGTAAGCCGCAGCAGAATGCTTATGTTGAACGCTACAATCGAACAGTTCGCTATGACTGGCTTGGGCAATATCTATTTTCTACAATTAGTGAAGTGCAGGATTTTGCCACCCGCTGGCTTTGGACATACAATCACGAACGCCCCAACACGGGCCTGGGAGGCATCACCCCAAAACAGAAGTTGATTCTCGTAGCCTAGGCTCTACTTCTGAACGCCGCTATAAATGGGGGGATTACCGGGGATTACCCGGCTACTTGTGAAACGTCAAAAAATACATGCAGAATGATTTTATAAAAGAGCTCACAATATCGTTGGGGATGTGGTGATTTGGCCTTTGTTTTTTGTATTCGGTGCAGTGAATAGTATGGGAAATTTCTCAATCCCCTTGGCTTCCGAGGTTGAGAAAAGTTCAAGCATGAGCCTTACCTCCTAAGGCTTTAATTGTTAGTTCGCACTTTCATCAAAACCGGTAACCCTCTCTTTTTCAAGTTAGGTGTCAAATCAAGCCCGAACTTCTACGAATCAATTCTGATAATTAAATGCGTCCGTAATTATTTTCCATGTCAACTGCTCTGCTTTAACATGTTGTTGATAATACCTCCACACCTGTTCTTTCATTTGCCTGATTGTATCTGGTTTTCTTATTAGTTCTTCACAGACCTGTAGGCAATCATCAATCGAGATAAATGTCCTAAGATGTATTCCTTCTTCGAGTGGAACTGGCAACTCAAAGAACAAAGGCTCAGACACGATACACCTAGCGCCAGCAATAGCTTCACCGAGTTTCCAGGGATTAGAATTGCCTAAACCAAGTGTGCAAATCGCGATATCGGATTCTCTCAGTGTCTTTGTGAACTCTCTGCGTGATACCTTTGGCTGCAATAGGCCCTTAGGACAGTGGCGCTCAGAAATTGGAGTTTTAACAATCCCCCCACAAAATCTGGTTCCAAACTCTTTCCTTAGGGCTTTCACCAACGCGATTCTTTCTCGGGAAAATTCTGTGAGATCTCCTCCAAACTCAAAAAGTCTGGTTACGAAGAATATACTAAATTTGCTCGGCGAACCGGGTGTGCCTTCATAATCTTCCTCATAAAGAGACACGTTGTTCTTGTACATGTATAACATGAATCGCACTTGATCGTGCCACGAGAAAATACCATTCTTGGATTTTGGCTTTCGCAATAATTTTGATCGCATAAGGTGATGAGCGCAGAACAATTGGAATATTGGCACGATACGACTGCAGCAATTATAATTTACACCATAAGGGAACACTCTCGTTTTCAGATGTGTCGGTAATTTATCGATCTCCCGTGCTAGATAGCTACGCTTTACGACATAATCATGCATCTCTATGCTATGTTGTACAGAGAAACATGTGAAATCACCCAGATCAATAAGTATTGTACGTATATCGCCAGTATCTAAGTTTCTCGCCTCAAGTGACAATGTTGCAGTATCGAGCAATTCAGAGCATTCAAGTTGGGTGGATAGAGATATTTTTACTTTCCCGCTTCTCTGCAACTCGTAAAGCCCTGCATATACCTGAGTAGACCACGGCGTTAAAGAATTTGGGTGAATTATAATCTCGTACATGGTTTCGCCAATTCTCGATTTAATTGATTAGGGAACATCTGGATAAGTCACGAAAATCAAAGCGGTCATACCAAGATGTTCGGTTTTTGGCCATAAAATCACTTCTTGAGCGATATTGTGCGCGCTATGGCAGAGATCCGCCTTTTATCATGCGCCATTCGTATCAATTAGGAGCACTAACCCTATGCCATACATTGCAGCCTTCGTCGGGCCAGGTACAAATTGGACTAGGCACTGAGCACAAACAAGGCATGAGAATTTATAGCGAGACCTCGGTATCGAACAATGGTAAAAGTAAATATCCGATTCATAATGGCAAACATATGATCGACCTTTTCCCGGACTTTCGACGTGGTACGGTTGCGCAATCTGTCAGAATCCGAGACCGGTTTATACCGACTGTCTTTTGTCTGGGTAAAGTCTTTGGCTCTCGGTGCATCAGATTGAATCACTTCAGCCTGTCCGGCATAGGCCGAGTCACCCCAGATACGCGTTTCCTCTCCGTGCAATTGGTCTTCAAGCACTTGCGAGTTATAAACATTGGTCGGCGTCGCCGCCAGCGAATGGATAATTTTAGTCTTGCTATCGACGCCAATATGCAACTTTATGCCAAAATAATACTGATTTCCTTTCTTCGTCTGGTGCATCTGTGGGTCGCGCTGTTTCTTTCTGTTCTTGGTGGAGCTCGGCGCATTGATAATGCTGGCGTCAACAATGGTGCCTTTGGTAACCTTCATCCCCTGCGCCTGAAGGTATTCGCCGACAGCCTGAAACAGCTGATCGCCCTGTTTGTGCCTTTCCAACAAGTGACAAAAGTTGAGAATCGTGGTCACATCGGGAACCGGCTCTCGCTCCAGATCAATTCCAGAAAAACGGCATATGGATCGCGACTCATAAAGCGCTTTTTCCGAGCCAGGATCAGAAAGAATTAACCAGTGCTGCAGAAAATAGATGCGCAGCATACTCTCCAGATCTATGGTAGGGTAAAAAGCTTCGATCACCTCACACGGTTTCTCCCATGGCAAAATGCTGTCCATCTCGGCAAGAAATTTATCTCTTCGAATAGGCTTGCGATAGTGTTCAAAATCGCAAAGGGCAAAGGTTAGTTGTTTCATCAATATCAACCGGGTTCGAACGGTGTCAGTATTATCGCAACTTCTGGAAGTTAATCAGTGGTTCCTTAGTAATTTGCTGTGATTCACATTTCAGTTTCGATACTACCAAAAAGGGTCTTGTTGTTTAATTCGACTACAGCAGATAAATTCAACCATTACGGCTGCGCTCCATGTAAACCTAGAATCTGCATCAGTATCATGCATCCTTATGCAGTAACTAAATAATATTCTGTTAAGATGTCTAAACTACCGCAGCTTTTTAAATGAATACTTTCCGTTATTTTTTATAAGTAAGTTGATTCATCCGTTTTGGTGACAATGTGGCCCTTAGTTCTCCCCCCAATCCCGGCAAATTCATCGGTTCGTTAGCTAGTAAAGCATTCTTTTGCCAGTATAGGGCTTGTCTTTGTCCGCGCGTTAATTGCGGAAGACATAATGGTACAAAGGAACTCGATAACAGCACACTATCGACTGCTCCATACATTTTTCGCCCAGACAAGACCTACTTGAACCCCCCTGTTGTTTGGATTATAACCTCAATATACCGTTTAACCACCTGATCGATACTATAAGAACTCTTTACAATGTCCACTGCCTTCTTTGAGTATTCGGCTCTTTGACTTTCACTTTGTTCGGCGATGTTTAATATCGCTGCTGCCAGTTTACTCGCGTTCTTTTGTGGCACTATTAATCCCGCAGAACCTACTACCTTTCGCATATCCCCTGAATCTGTGCAGACTGGTATAACGCCACTAGCCATGGCCTCTATCAAAGAGATGGGAAGCCCTTCTCCAGTGGTCGACGACATTGCAAATATGTCAGAAGCAGAGTATAAATCGGCGACATTATCTTGGAAACCCAACAATTTTACATTTTCTTTCAATTCGTAACGGTTTAACCAACTAACTAACTGCTCATTGTCGTAGTCGAGATTTGAGCCAAACAGGAGAAAGTAAGTATCTCGCTTTTGTTGACAAATTATTGCGGCAGCTTTGAAAAGAGTTTCAAGATCTTTAAAATCGCCTTGAGAGTAGCGGCTCTTTGGTAATTCTATTCGAGCGGCTGTTGCGACTACAATGGCACAATCTGGAATACCTAAACGCCTTCTGACACTCGCTCTATCATTCTTCAATGGTCGAAATTTTGAAGTATCAACACCGTTAGCAATCACCAAAAGCTTCTCCCGTTTAAACCGGTGTATGTCGCGATATACTTCATAGGTTTTATTTGAGCAACATATTATTTTTTCTGGAACGAACTTCGACAAGAGGGCTGCGCAACGCACTCCATATCGAGTAGCAAAGGTATTCCATCGAATAGTGGAATTATGGATTGTCCAAATAACGGGGATTCCATTGAGTCTGAGTACTGTAGAGAAAAGATTTGCATCACCTGACCAGCAAAGACAAACATCGGGGTGGTGGCGGTATATGAGATTCGCTACATTTATTTTTTGGCCAATGTCTCGAAATGGAGAATACAAATTAAATGCATGCACTTCGATACCCATTTCTGTAAACCTATGAGTCAGCGTCCCTGTGCTTATTAGGGTTACAATTAATTGTTTATACGAGGGATTCAAGTGTCGTGCCAGTTCCTCCAATAGCACCGTTCGCCCGTTGCGGGACAAAGAATCCACAAGGTGCAGTATTCTCATTTTAATTCATGTCTCAGTTCACGATACAAAGTGAGTATACGTTCACGATAATGTTCCGCTGAGTATTCGGCGGCCATCCAAGAACGGCCCTCCTGCCCCATACGCTTCAACCGCAAGTCATTCATGTTGGCGAATCGTCGAAGAGCTTCTGCGAGACCATCTACAGATCCGGGCGTGAAGGTGATACCCGTATTTTCTTCTCGAATCAGTTCTGGAATTCCACCGATACGGGAGCCGATAACAGATTTTCCTAATGAATATGCTTCCATAAGAGATAATGGAGAATTTTCATAAAGCTCAGACGGCAGTACAACCGCACGTGCCTCACGAACCAAATTATGTAAAGCGTCTCCTAAGACGTGGCCAGTAAAGGTAACATCGCCCCCTAAGTCGACTGCCAGCTTATGAAATGTCGCAGACTCTGGTCCAGTCCCGGCAATCACCAAAGGTACTCTGGCTAAAGACGCTGCGCGTATCAATGTCGCAACCCCCTTTTCGGATACCAGACGTCCGATGTATAGGAAGTATTTACCTACGTTGTAGTTTGCGGTGAAGTCTTTTAGATCTATAAAATTTGGAATATGAACCAGATGATCACGATTCCATCCCCACTCCACTAGCTTTTCCAGAACGAACCGACTAGGAATAATGAAATACCGCACATTGTGTGTGTAGCTGCCTAAAAGCCTATGTAGTGCTGTTTCGATCATTACAAGACCACTAAGCAATCTCGATTGTTTTATGCACCGATGCAACACAACGTTATATATCTTGCCATTCTTGCACCGTTCACAGACACCATCATGCGTGAACATTTTATATGCCGGGCATGCAAGCTTCAGATCATGTACTGTGAGTACTATGGGAATGCCCTTGTCATGTATTGCGCCAAGAATAGATGGTGAAATATGATGATAAATATTGTGAATATGACATATATCGGGTTTTGTCCTGTCGATAAGGTGCGCTAATTTGTTCCTCGCCTCGATCGAATATATGATTTTTGGTGCCCGCTTAATATTATCCCATAAGGAATATTGTTCTCCGAATTCGATTTCATCAACAAAATAGCTATCCCATTCGCAGGGAAGATTCTTGGGATGCTGCATCGCAAAGGGAATTATCTGCCAGCCTCCTTCGCTAAGCAAACGGTTGTGTTCTAAGAAGACGTTCTCTGCACCGCCACGTCGGTAATAGTAGTTATTGATTGACATCAAGGTAGGCATAAAAGTAGCTCTAAACGTATTTCAGGATGAGCTTATGATAATCTGGCTTGATTATTCACAACATGCGAGTCGTTCATGGGGCTTGGCACTGTCATTCCATGTCGATATCGCTCGAACGCGATATATCCAGAAAAATACGCAAATAAGTAATTAATCGTGGTATAGTAAAAGATGTTTGCATAGACTGTAAGTATGGCAACCATCAATGTAACCGCAACCCAACCCGACGCCAAACCTGCAAAAACAGAGCTTCCCTTCGAGACATAACGTGCATCCTGAAACACAAAATAAAGAAATATTATAAATAAAAGCACTCCGCCAAGGCCAGTTTCCCATAGCAACATTGAAAATAGCAGATCAGCACCCGCTTTACCGAGACGACCTGAATATTCGCCAGAAAGGGCGTGAATATGTGATGAAGTGACATTTCCAATTCCTAACCCGGTCCACAATCGCACGGGATCATCCGTGAGTACGCGAAACGGCAGCAGTAAAGCATCGAGACGTGGTAATAGCGGAATCGGATCGGGGGATGAGGTTATGACACCGATTGATTTACCCGCCAACTGATCAAGGCTGTCTTATATTATTTTCCTTTCCGGAGTATAGATAGGACTCAATTCCGCCATTAGACATTTCTTTAAATGAATTTTCTTGTCCTGGAATGAAACTATAGAGAAATACAACTGATGCGATCACTGCGCTACCAAACGCAAAGACGCCAATCAGTTGCGTCATGTTTATTCGTTGCCACGCAGCAATTAGATATGGAACAATTAACATTATTGGCAGTAGTAAAAATGTTACTTTCGTTTCATTGATCGTTGTCGGTAATAAAAGCACAAAGAATAATAAAAGGTAGGTCCTCAAGCGCAGTTGTTGTTTGGCGTACTTCGCCGTTATCACGGCGATGCACGACAGTAAAAAAATGGACAGTGCGCCCGATGCACTGTCGCCCAAAGTACCCGTGACGACATCTCCTGAATTAAATCCAACGAATTTGATAAACCGCTGATAAAAAGACACTGGGAATTGTATCATCGCCATCAGAAGGACAAATGTCATTTGGTTGCGAAACGAACCCGGCGAAAGCCGGATCGCCGCCGGCAATAAAAACATGGGTATCCATTTGAGATACGGCCGCAGTCCGACAACTAGCGCTCCGGGATCAAGTGAGTTGATGATTGTTCCGCACAATACTTGAAGAACAGCCAGCCCGGCTAAGACAGCATAACGCGGTTTTATGAATGCTTTTTTGTGAATCGCCAAACTGATCATAAAGACAAGAAATAGTGATGCCGAGATCAGGTCCGGGCACCAAAGTTAAGAATCTGGAAAGAGAGGGCGCGGCTTGTTGAATAGAACCTAAGACAATTAAGATAAATAAAATTAGGTAGATGAATGCATTCATTTCAATCGGTCCATAACGAACGCATTATGTGAAAGTCTGTGAGAGATAATTCGCAAAGCGTTGTCCGTGAATGGCCCAATCGTGCTCGTTGGGCAACGATCTGAGGCCCTTTCTCAGCTGCTAATCGTAAACAGCTCACGATTATCCATTGCATACATGATCGCTTCCGCAATATCCACTGCTTTATCACTCTTTGTCCAAATCACGAATCCTTCGTCGCCTAACACATCTTTGTGTGCTGGAATGGGTGTCAGGATTATCGGTTTACCGCACGCCATGTATTCGAACACCTTCAACGGGCTGGATACATTCCATTCCGGTCTATCAGGAAGCGGGTATATACCGCAATCCGCCTTAGCTATCTCCTTGCGGCATCTCCTCATATGGCATTAGACCTTTAAAATGCACGTTTTCTGTTAACCGCTTTTTTGTCACTAGCTCTTTTAATTATCGAGCCAGGGGCCGTCTCCAACAACCATAAAAACAATTTTACTGCGATAGGGCTCATCAAGCATGGCAATGGCTTCGATTACATGATCGATGCCGCGCCTCATACTGAGGCTTCCATGATAAATAAGCACAAAACGTTCCTGATACGAGCTTATGCGCGACTGTGCCTGTATCGAAGTTGAATTTATGAGTGTTTACGCCAGACTGCCAAACAACATAGTCGTTAAACTTCGTTTTGAATTCCTGTTCAGCACATGTTTAAGACGCTCGGTGATAAACGAATACCCGACCAGCGAATTTGGCGAAATAAGATCAAGGGTAGTTTCCAGAACATCAATCGATCAACTTTACTCTTAAATGAATTGATCTCGACCGGTACTGTTCTCACATCCAGATGTATATTTCTTATTCCTATCATCCTAAGAACTGGCGCAATGAGAAGACTACTCGAATTTACAATAACGATGTCATCGCGCTTTCCGTTGAATAACAATCCACCATAACATTTTAATTAGCAATCCATACCGATATAACCACGGCACATCGGGTGCCGATAAATACGTTATTTTCACATTGCAATTCGTCGGTTGATACTTATTCTTTGAGAAACTGGTTATTATTTGGACGTCGAATCCGTTATCAGTTAGTTTATCGCCCATCTCCAGCCAAGGACTTTTGTTTGGCTTAAGATCGAAGCGGTCCGCTTCCAGCCAGAGTATCCTTCGCCTAGGTTTTATCTCAGTCATGAAACGTTATCGCCATTTTATGCAAGTTTATTGATCCAAGAATGCCATTACATGCTTGGCGTTTTCTTCGGAAAAATGGTGGAGCGCATACATCTGTGCATGATTCCCCATTGATTCCCGAATTTCATCATTTTCGCATAGTAGCCTCACTTGCTTGTTAAATTGGTCGTACCCTGCTGAGATGAAGCCTAGACTCTTATCGTCAAATACCCCATCTGGATTAACATTCAGACTGACAACGGGCACTTTCCGCATCCAGGCTTGGATAAATGTATTTGGAAACCCTTCCCATAAGCTTGTATTGACCAAAATATGTGATTGCGCGATATATTCGTTTACCTGCTCCTGGGTAAGTCGACCAAGATAGTCGAAATTGCTCAGTTTCCTGATTCTATTCATCATGCTTTCCTGGCGCGTTTTATCATGGTCAGGAGGGCCTATCATTATAAATCTAACATGGGGCAAGTCTTGTAAAGACTGCGCCAAGTCTATAAATATCTGCGGCTGCTTTAGTGGATGCAGTTTGCCGACGAATAATACTTTAATCGGCTTCTGCTTAATGATACTTTCGGTTGGTTTTGGATGAAAATTTGGGATGATTGCAGATGCCGTCCTTCCATAATACTTTTTTAATAAATCGTCTTGGTGCTTGGTTTGGGCGATGATATTACTGGCTTTTGAAATGCCGTAGCTCATTACACCATGCTCAATCATGCGAAATGGTAAATTGCGAGTAAGAGAGAAATTAAATGGCTCTATGCTTTTATCACTCGATATGTGCCATATGAGCCTGCAATTATTATTTTTTGCATAATACGCAGCAATACCAGTATATGCACAGCCGACACGCTGATATATGACATCTGGTTTGATTTCTTTGAGAATGTTATGCAATTTGGCTGCGTCGAAAAAGGTGCCAAATCGTCGCCAACCATCGGCATCCGCAATTTTTATAATCGTGTAGCCCTCTGGCTTGTATTCTGGATGTGCGCTGCGGGTCAAATAGAATATCTCATATTTATTTTCTTGTATTAACGCTTCCAATAAAACCTTAACTTGATACTCCGCGCCCCCCATGTTGGCGGACCAGTGATCGGGTATAACGATGCATAGACGTTTTTTTCTCACGAGCGGTGTTAACCAGATACAAGGGGTGTAAATCTGTCCAAGTCTACAGGATGCGTCGAAGTCATTGACTGGGCTGCGAAGGGAAGCTGAACGGGTATCATTTGATTGAAGATTATACTACATCCTTAGGAATAATTGGCTTGCAGTATGCTGACGACCGATTTGGCCAGCCGGTACTTTTGAAGCCAAGTATTTTGAAGTAGATTAAACTGCTTTTAAGGCAGGAAAATATGCCGAGGAAGGGTTTTGTATAGGAACAGATAGTATCGAAGTTACAGCACGTTGTAGCACTGCTCATCCAGGAGCAGGGGTATACCAGGCCTGCAGTCGGAATATCGATGTCAGTTGTAAGCGTTAGCGCGGGAAAGGGCGGTATTCAGGTGCCAATCGAGTTGAGCTTTACGGCGGGCCGGCCACAAACAAAACGGACTCGGAGCTATAGATCAGATGAGACGATGAGGGCGATGATGTATAAACTAGTCCAATCGACGCATAAGCGCCGGAGGTGGATCAACGGATTTGTTCTACCGATCATCGCGGTCGATAATGAGTAATTTAAGGAAGCTTAACTGGAAATTGATCAGTCGGGCAGGATGGCCGAATGAGCCCATGTACCGGCTTAGACAATTAGTCATAGGGAATATCTCTTGCGTATAATGGTTCTAGGACTTAGGGGTTTTCCCGGTGTTCAGGGTGGTGTTGAAACACATGCCGAGCACCTGTATCCGCTGCTGGCGCAGCAAGGCTGTAAAATCGAAGTGATTGCCAGGTCGCCTTATCTGCCTCCTGATAGGGAGGCGTGGCGGGGAGTCAGGTTATACCGGTTATGGGCGCCAAGAATAAATGGAATGGAGGCGCTGGTGCACTCGATTCTGGGTGTTTTCTTTGCCTGTATCAAAAGACCTGATGTTCTTCATATCCATGCCGTAGGGCCTGCTGTCGTAACACCTTTGGCAAAACTCCTGCGGTTACGTGTTGTGGTGACACATCACGGGCCTGATTATGACCGGGAAAAGTGGGGCGCGGCCGCGCGCCGGCTGCTGCGCCTTGGCGAGTCTTTGGGCATGCGTTATGCGGATCAGCGCATCGTTATCTCCGAGACGATTAGAAACTTAGTTAAGGAAAAATATGGTTTAGATTCGGTTGTGATACCAAATGGGGTAACGCTGCCGGATATACCGACTGCAAAATTGGCAATTGAGAAGTATGGATTGACGGGAGGCCGTTATGTCCTCTTGGTAGGGCGCCTGGTGCCCGAGAAGCGACATAAGGATCTATTGGCTGCATTCAGACAGGCGGATTTGCATGGCTGGAAACTTGTATTCGTAGGCGGCGCCGATCATGCAAGTAAGTATTCCGAAGACTTGAACGTGAGGCCGGGCATCTGCCTGACGTTGTGTTTACGGGATTTCAGAGTGGAGAGGGTTTGCGCGAACTTTATGCAAACGCCGGAATCTTTGTTTTACCGTCTTCTCATGAGGGCCTGCCGATTTCTCTGTTAGAAGCCATGAGCTATGGAATCCCTGTGGTGGCGAGTGACATTCCCGCGAACTTGGAAATTGGGCTCCCTATGGATCACTACTTCCCAACAGGAAACATCGATGCCTTGACTGGCAAGTTAAAGTTGCTGGCTCCGCGCGCTGCGGCAGGAATAAATAGAATGGCATATGTCCAGATACTTGGGAATAAATACGATTGGAAGGAAATTGCGGTTCAGACCCTTGAGAGTATATGAACGGGCTGTAAGATTATAACGTCTTTGTTTGTCGGCGCGCATGTTCGTTTCCTTCTTGTTACTTATGGTTGCAATCTGTGGGATGGGCCACGTCAGGAAAATCCCAGGCGCTGACAACAGCGCACAAAATAGATTTCCATGCAAAGCATTAGTGGTACCAAATTGCACCCCTATTTTTTATGGCTTATTCAGACATTCCTTAGGAAATTGAGGCGCTGTCAGCATGTGATGATGCGCAATCTGATCATAAGACTTAAAGCTTGACAAAGTAATTTCGGACATCCGGTTCTACAATGTGGCAAACAGGAGTCTCGCCATAAAAACAAGCCCACCGACTATAGGTGCTCGGTGCGCCTATAATAGAATAGCAATTATCGCAATTCGCCAACGAATAGAATATATGTCCTCTATAATTTGATTTGATCCATATGTAGTCGTAAATTTTGTGAATTCATCGTGAATTTGCGGTTCATCAGAACAAACTAAAAATCCCACTTTGTTATTTGGAAACAATCTAACGGCTTTTTCCATAACGTCGACGAATACTAGGATGTCATAAAAAAACTGCCGCCTCGAAAGTTTTTATAATCTCCCCGGCGTATGTGCAATCTAATTAGCACATCACACTTTTGCCTGGCTGTAGCCACTACTTGGCGGATATTTATTTTCATGCCTTTCCAGAGGTCTAAAATAGCCGCGACTTGAATCCGCGTGTTTTAGTAAATTTATATAGTCAACAAAATAGTAACCATTTGTAAAAATAAATTTCGCATTACGAATTGATTCCAGGAATTCTTTATCATCTAAGCGAAATTCATTTTTACTAGCAGAAAACGGATAACAATTGACTATCTTTACTAAAGTGGGTGAAAGTTTTTCAAGAGAATTTCTTCTGACTAAAAAATTTCCGGATTTGTAAAAAAATTCCCGCACCGATTTATTGCTGAGAGGAAATCTTTGTACCGGATAGCGCTAAAATGCGTCTTGGTTTGTATTTTCAAATAAATGGGCATATTCCTCGAACCCTAAATTTATTATTTTTATATTGTTTGTAATGCCAAACGCAATTAGATGGGCGAATAACTGCAATCTATTGCCCGGCCGTCCATAACCGTTCACGTTAATTAACATGATTTCTCGCTCTTAAACGCGATTTTTGCCTATTTATCGTAATTCGTTGTCTGCCACAACGAGACGAGATCAATATTGCTCCCGTTCTGCCAAAAATCTTGAGCTTCCCTCAGGATATTTATATTTTTTTTCGTCGATGTCGATATTACTTACAACTACGCGGGCTTGTTCAAATGACGAATGAGGGTATGAGAAAACAAGTATTTGATATATTATATCTAATTGCCAAATTCCGATATGGTACAGTTATTGCCGAAAGAGCCGAGAGTATCGAGTGCCCAGCACTAAATGGCCGCTATCTTTGAGTCAGGAAGAAACACAATGCCTCGTTTATTAATGATCAGTCTGCTGTTCTCGATGGCCTTTGCAGGCGTTTGCCTTGCCGCAGGGCAAATGGCAGACGTACCGTCGCGGGGCCTTTACCTGATCGGTCCGGAGGATGTGTTGGAGATTTCCGTGTGGAAAGAGGTTGATCTTCAGCGCAAGGTGATTGTCCAGCCTGATGGCCGTATATCTTTTCCCCTGGTGGGGGACGTGCTTGCGGAAGGTAGGACCTTGCCTGAACTACAGGAGGAGATCACGCAACGCCTGATGAAATATATTCCGGCCCCCGTAGTGACAATCATGCTGGAGAAGGTGGCGGGCTACAAAATTTATGTGATCGGTCAGGTTAAGAATTCCGGGCAGTTTATGGTGGGTCAATATCTGGATGTGATACAGGCATTGGCGCTGGCGGGCGGATTGACGCCTTTTGCGGAGGAGAACAACATCAAGATCGTACGCCGGGATAAGAATGGTATGGAGACGGTGCTCCCGTTCGCCTATGCCGAAGTTAAAAAGGGCGCCCATCTGGAACAGAATATTATTCTAAAGAGTGGAGACGTCGTTGTGGTGCCCTAAGTTTTTTAAGGCACCACTCTAAGGAACGCAAAATGTTAGATGGGCAATTCCCGAAAAAATTTATTATATCATTGTTAATGATACTGTCGGTTGTTTCAAAGGTTACCCTCGGCGCTGAGTGGTCAGTCGAGCCTTCGGTGCAGATCAAGTCGATGTACGATGACAATCTCTACTTGCAGCCGGGCTCGCGCACGTCCGTGTGGGGCGGTACCGTTTCACCGTGGCTGACGCTTAACCGCCGCGAAGAGAACAAGTCCCTGAGTCTCGGGGGACGGCTGAACTTCAACCGCTATTCCAGTAGTGAAGTCAATGATGACGACGCTCAGTACCTGACGCTGGGAAGCCATTATAATACCCAGCGCGATGTGTGGAACCTGGGGGCATTGTTCGTCCGCGATACCACGGTGACCACGGTAAACGATGTCATTAAAGACCCCAATGACCAGGGAGCCAATCAGGGTGTGGATGTCAATGTCAATCTGGTGTCAGTCAAGGTTAGGCGCCAGCGTTTCGATGTGAGTCCTTCCTGGACGCATGTCTTGTCGGAACGGACCGCGTTGACTTTAAATTACCGGTTCCAGGAGGTTACCTTCGCGGATTCGGGGAACAACGGCCTGACTGACTATCGGCAGCAAAGTGTGGATGTCGGCGTGGGGCACAATCTCACGGAGCGGGACAGGCTGAGCGTCATCGCGGGCGCATCATTCTATGAGTCCCTGGGCACGGGTAGCGAGGACTCCCAGGACTACGATGTGGTGGCGAAATGGGGCCATGAATTTTCCCAGACGCTGCATGGCGAAGCCTCCACCGGGGTTCACACTACAACCTCGAGGGTCAATGGACAGAATAAAGATTCCACGGGGGCGTTGTTCAACGCCCGCCTGGTAAAGCGATATTCTGAGTTGACCACCTACAGTGTCTCTATAGGGCGCAGCGCAGAGCCCAGCTATGGAGGTCTTGTGCGGAGCGATCAACTGAGCGCGCAATGGCATAGGAACTTATCGCCGAGAATGGCCGGCTACTTTTCAGTAACGGCCTTCAGAAATAAGGCGCTGGACCAGCTTTCCACATCGACGAACCGGACCTATTACAGTTTCGAGCCGGGTTTGCGCTGGTCGCTCACACGCTGGTGGTCGCTTGATGGTTCGTATCGTTACCGCCGGCAGAAATACGAGAACTCCAATCAGGCGGCGCAGAGCAATGCCGCGTTTATAGCGGTCAGCTATGCCTGGCCAAGGATCGCGGCATCCCGCTGAGGACGTGCCAGCAATGAATCTTGAACATGTATTAAATTATTCCCCGGATATGACGGATTATCTGGCGGTCATGCGTCGCCGCAAGATGCATTTGATCATCCCGCTGGTGGTGATCATGTTCATCACCCTGGGGGCGGCCTTCGGCCTGCCGCCGGTGTATCGTTCAACGGCGTCTATTCTTATTGAGCAGCAGGAAGTCCCTCAGGAAATGGTAGCCTCCACCGTCACCAGTTATGCCGAGGAGCGCATCCAGCTCATCAGCAAGCGCGTTATGACCCGGGAGAATCTGTGGGCGATCGTGGAGAAGTTCGATCTCTATCCAAAAGAGCGCAAGCTACATAAGGATCCCTCGGAGATCCTCTCGGAGATGAGCGGAGACATCGATTTGGAGATGGTCAATGCCGATATCATCAATTCCAGCGGTCGCGAGGGCAAAGCGGCCATGGCCTTCGACCTCTCCTACGAGAGCCGTGATCCGGTAGCCGCCCAGAAGGTGGCGAGCGAGTTAGCGTCGCTGTTTCTCCGTGAGAATGTGCAGATCCGCACCGAAAAGGCGGCGGTGACCTCCGATTTCCTGGAGGAGGAGGCCAAACGCTTGAGCAAGCACATCGCGGAACTGGAAGCCAAACTCGCAACATTCAAGGAGCAGAATGTTGGACGACTGCCCGAACTGATGCAGATGAACATGAATCTGATGGAGCGTACCGAGCAACAACTTGATGATAGCAACCGCCAGATCACCTCCCTAAAAGAGCGACAGATTAATCTCGAATCTCAGTTGTCGCAACTGCAACCCAATAGCGGCGACAGTCCGGAGGGGCGACTGCGGGCCTTGCAGGCGGAATATCTCCGCGCCTCGGCAATTTATTCCCCCGACTATCCGGATATCATAAGGATGAAGAGCGAGATCGAGGCATTGCGGGCTCAGGTGGGAGCCGGAAGCGATACGGGCGGCGATACGTTTAGTCTGGAGAATCGTATCAAGCAGGTTGAAGCGGATCTGGCGGCGGCGCGCGAGAAATACGCGGAAAATCACCCCGACGTGATCCGTCTGGAAAAGACGCTCGATGCCCTGCATGTGGCCCTGAAAAACGCGCAGAGTCGGGGGACTATCACTGATCTGGCGCCTGATAATCCGGCCTATGTGTCCATCCAGACCCAATTGGAAACGCTTAAGGTTAATCTTGACGCTGAGCTCAAGAATAACGACCGCCTCAAGAAGAAGGTTGCGGAATATGAGAATCGCTTAACCCAGACGCCGCGTGTAGAGCAAGAAGGGTCCGCGCTGCACCGTGACTATGACAATACGGTGCAGAAATATCATGATATCAAACAGAAAGAGCTGCAGGCCCAAGTGGCGGAACAGCTGGAGCGGGAGAGTAAGGGCGAGCGTTTTTCTTTGATCGAGCCTCCGACCATACCTAGCCGTCCGGTGAAGCCCAATCGCCTGGGAATATTACTGCTGGGAACGGTATTTTCCATGGTTGGGGGGGTTGGATTTGCCTCGATTTCAGAGGCTTTAGATAGAGCCTTATACGGCAGTAAGTCAGTCTTGGCGCTATTGAAGGCGCCGCCTATTGCCGTGATCCCCAATATCAAGAACCAGGGCGACCTCAAACGGAGCCGGTTCCGGGTATTATTGACAGTGACTATTATTTTAGTGGTGTTGGCAGTGCTACTGCTGACGGTGCATTTATTCTGGATGCCCTTGGATGTGCTCGTGAGCACGGCTCTTGCGAATTTAGGGGACCAGTAGTGAATGGAGTGAATATGACCGCGGAGCTGGATTCAGGATTGAAGAAACAGAAGGACCCGATGGGGGATACGGCTATGGAGCGCATTACCCGGGCGGTAGAACTCGTCCAACGAGACCGGCGGGGAGAATCGCCTTCGGCGCATCCCGTGGCTGGCGCGCTGCCTGGACAAGAATCGAAGCTTCGCCGTATCAAGGTATCGCGAGAGGAACTGCGGGAGCATCGTCTTCTAGACGGCGATGGGAGTAATGAATACAGCCAGGCCTATAAGGTGCTCAGGACCCGTGTCTGGCACCAGATGCGGGCCAACGGCTGGCAGACCCTCGCGATTACCAGCGCCAATCCCGGCGAGGGCAAGACGCTGACCTCGATTAATCTGGCGATCAGTCTTGCCATGATGGATATCGGGCTGTCCGTCGTCCTGGTGGACCTGGATATGCGCAAGCCGAGCGTACACAAGTATTTCAACATTCATCCGGATCTCGGCATCAGCGATTACCTGGTAGGAGGAGTGCCGCTGGACAGGATTCTGATAGATCCCGGTGTCGTTGAGCGGTTTGTACTGCTTCCTGGGGGTAGGTCGCTTACGAACTCTTCCGAGATCTTGTCTTCGCCAAGGATTAAGCGCCTGTTGCAGGAGCTCCGCACCCGTTTCCCGTCGCGGCTGGTTATCTTTGATCTGCCGCCCGTGTTGGTGACAGATGACGCGCTGGTCCTGGCGCCGCAGATAGATGCCTTCCTCTTGGTGATCGAGGAGGGCAAGAGTCACAAGAACGAGGTGAGCAAGGCGGTCGAGCTGTTGAAAGGTACGCATCTCATTGGGACGGTGCTCAACAAGTCAGAAGAGGCCTCGCAGCGGTATAGTTACGGTTACGGCTATTAGGACCGTTTAAGGCAATCGAGAACTCATGCATGAATCATTTTGCGACAGAGTGCGCCGACCTACTAGCGAACTTCTCGGTGGCGCCGGTCGGCGATAAAGGCAACGGATTCCACAAAGGTTGATATGTTAGGACAAGGCAAGGCCGGCAGGGTAGACGTAGCGGTGACGGTGATAACCCCGCCGAAAGGCTGGCAGCTCATCGACTTCAAAGAACTCAGAGAATACAGAGACCTCTTTTATTTTCTGGTATGGCGTGACATCAAGGTCATGTATGCCCAGACCGTCCTGGGATTCGGCTGGGCGCTACTGGAGCCGCTGATCCAGATTGTCATATTCACGGTAATATTCGGCAAAGTCGCCAAGGTACCCACGGACGGGGTGCCGTACCTGTTATTTTCCTCGGCGGCGATCATCCCATGGACCTATATGTCATCGGCCATGGCGCAGTCCGCCCAGAGCCTGGTGAGCGACCAGAGTATGCTGGGCAAGATCTACTTTCCCAGGCTGCTGTTTCCCATTACGCCCATCTTGACCAAGCTGGTTGGCTTTCTGATCGCGATGCTGATACTTGTCGTTGTGGCCATCTATTATCGGGTAACGCCCACCTGGAACCTGCTGTACCTGCCGTTATTCGTGTTGATGATGATGGCGGTGCCCCTGGCTGGGGGATTCTGGCTATCCTCGCTGTCCGTTCGCTTCCGGGATGTGAAGTATGCGATGCAGTTTGTTATTCGCACGCTCATGTTCAGCGCGCCGATTGTCTACTCCGCCTCTGCGATACCGGAAACCTACCGGATCTGGTATGCGCTGAATCCGTTGGTGGGAGTGATCGAAGGGTTCCGCGCGGCCCTGATTGGGGGGGTCATGCCGTGGCAAGACATTTTTCCGGGGATGCTGACCTGCGCGATCCTCCTGATAAGCGGTGCCTTGTACTTCCGCCGCATGGAGCGGGTGGTGGTGGATGTCATATAAAGCGCTTTTGCATGGAGATATCGCCACCATGACACACCCAGTCCCACATGGACCAGGCGACCGTGGCGCCCCGGGCCAGGCCATGTACGCCTTCGCCCAGGAACTGTATCCGCTGTGCCGAAGCATCACGGGCGAGGGAACACGCGAGACCTTGCGGCGTATCCGCAGGCACATCCCCATCGAAATCAACGAGGTGCCCAGCGGGACCCAAGTCTTCGACTGGCAGGTACCCCTGGAATGGAATATCCGGGACGCCTATATCAAGGACAGCGCGGGCAACAAGATCATTGACTTTCAGCAGTGCAATCTTCATGTCGTGGGTTACAGCGTGCCGGTGCATAAAAAGGTCTCCTTGGCGGAACTCAAGGAACATCTGTTTACACTGCCGGCCTATCCGGACTGGATTCCCTATAGAACCAGTTATTACGACGATAATTGGGCGTTCTGCATGAGCCACCGCCAGTGGGCGACCCTCAAGGAGGGCGACTATGAGGTTTACATCGACTCCTCTCTGCAGGAAGGTTCGCTAAGCTACGGAGAATATCTCTTGCCGGGGGAGTCGGCAGAAGAGGTATTGCTGTCAACCCATATCTGCCATCCTTCGCTGGCGAACGACAATTTGTCCGGCATCGCTCTGCTGACCTTTCTGGCCGGCCATCTTCGCGAATCCCAGCGCCGCTATAGCTATAGATTTTTATATATCCCCGGCACCATCGGCTCCATAGCCTGGCTTGCCCGCAATGAAGGAATCGTGAGCCGGGTTAGGCACGGGCTGGTGCTTTCCTGTCTGGGCGACAGCGGTGGTCCGACGTATAAAAAAAGCCGGCGCGGTAACGCGGAAATCGACAGGGCGGTTGCGCAGGTATTCAGGCACCTGAATATGTCCGCGGCCGTCATCGAGGAATTTTCGCCCTATGGCTACGACGAGCGTCAGTTTTGCTCGCCGGGCTTTGATATGCCGGTAGGCCTTCTTGAACGCAGCAAATACGGGACTTTTCCCCAGTATCACACGTCCGCGGACAATCTGGATTTTATCCGTCCCGAACAGCTGGAGAGGTCTTTTTATTTGGTGAGGGATATCCTGAAGATCATCGAAGGCAATCTTAAGTTCGCCAATTTGCAACCAAAATGTGAACCTCAGCTTGGAAGACGCGGGTTGTATGATGCTATAGGGGGGGACAAGGACAGGGCGGCGAAGCAGATGGCGTTGCTTTGGGTATTAAATTTGTCGGATGGCGGCCATGCGCTCCTGGATATTGCGGAGCGTTCCGGGATTGCCTTCCCGGAGATTTTGCGGGCCGCTACGTTACTAACGGAGAAGGGCCTGCTTGGCCGGTGTGAGTAGCAGGCGCGTGATGACGGCGATGATAAGGGTGGAAATGCGATGAGTAGCCAGGATATTGCCCTGAGGGTGGAGAATGTCAGCAAGCTTTATAGAATGGGCTTGAAGGACGAATTGCACGATACCTTGGCGCAATCTCTGTTCGCCTTCATAAAAAGCCCTCTGGATAATTACCGGAAGTATCGGTCATTGTATCGCTTCGATGATGCTGATTTTGAGCACAAGCAAAGCAGCGGCAGTATTTTGTGGGCATTGAAGGACATCTCCTTCGACGTGGAGCGCGGCGAGATTCTGGGCATTATCGGCATCAACGGTGCGGGAAAATCCACGCTGCTCAAGATACTGTCAAGAATCACGCCTCCCACCACCGGCCGGATCGAAATCCATGGCCGGGTATCCAGCCTTCTGGAAGTGGGTACGGGCTTTCACCAAGAGCTGACCGGGCGGGAGAACATCTATCTGAACAGCACCATCCTGGGCATGAAAAAGAAGGAAGTGGACAGAAAATTTGACGCCATCGTGGATTTCTCCGGGGTAGAGAAGTTTATCGACACCCCGGTAAAGCGTTACTCCAGCGGCATGCGGGTTCGTTTGGCCTTCGCCGTCGCGGCGCATCTTGAGCCGGAGATATTGATTATTGACGAGGTCCTGGCCGTGGGGGATGCGGCGTTCCAGCGCAAGTGCATCAACAAGATGGAGGACGTAGGGCAGTTGGGCACCACGATCCTGTTTGTCTCTCACAGCATGCCGGCAATTACCCGGATGTGTAAACGGGCGGTCCTTCTTGAGGGTGGCAAAATTATCAAGAACGGCCCGACGAATGAGGTCGTGAATACCTACCTCAGTGTGGGGCTGGGCGCGACGGCTACGCGCGCGTGGGAAGACCATGCCGTGGCGCCGGGCGATGAAATCGTTCGCCTGCGTTCAGTGCGGCTGTGTTCAGAAGCGGGAACAACCCTGGAGTTTGCGGACATTCGCCGGCCCGTCGGGCTGGAGATGGAGTACGAGGTCTTACAGGGCGGCCAGGTGCTGATGCCCAATTTCAATGTATTTAACGAGGAAGGCGCCTGTCTGTTCACGACCCTTGAACATGATGCGGCCTGGCGCAACCGGGAGAGACCGCCCGGCCAGTACAGGAGCACCGCCTGGATACCCGGGAACTTCCTGGCGGAAGGCACCTTCTATGTAGAACCGGCGATGATGACCCCCGCCCCGTGCCGGCCCCATTTCATCGTTCGGGATGCCGTCGCGTTCCAGGTCTTTGACCCTAACGAAGGCGACTCAGCCCGAAGTGGGTGGAGCGGTCCGATGACGGGCATGGTCAGGCCGTTGCTGAACTGGCGGACAGAAGTCCTGCCCCGGTATACAACCAAGCGGGCCTGAACTTGAGCTATCGTCGTTTTTCCTTACAGCGGGGAGCAGTTTTTGTTTTCCGAGGCGGGATAGGGTCTAAGCCGCCTGTTACTAATACGTTGAATCATAATGTCTAAAGTGCAATCAACCCGGGAGCGGCATCCGCCGGTGGCATAATTTCTGCTCAAAGATTAGGGATATAACGGTTTCCCCTCTAAACCCGCCATTGAAATTTAATGCAGCCATCAATTTGCTTAAGGACTCGAAGGTGTATGTTGGATGAAGGCCGGCCCCGGCGAAGGCGCGTTGCGTACTGGGTAGCGTATGTCGCTGCGCTGCTCTTGACGGCGTGCGGGTCGGGGGGCGGCGGGTCGACCGCCGCGCCGGGCGCGATATCGGTAGCGGTGAGCGGCCTCGCGTCCAAAGCGCCCATCGCCAATGCCACCGTGACGGTATACCGCCTCGCCGCGGACGGCACGCGCGATCTCCCCCCGCTGGCTACCGCGACCACCGGCCTAAGCGGCGACTATGCGCTCGTCATGCGCGCCCCGGTGGCTACGCCGGTTGCCGTGGCCTTTACCGGGGGCAGTTATGTCGATGAAGCGACAGGCGCCACGCTAAGCCTGGGGGCCGACGACGCCCTGGAGGCCTATGCGCAGGTGCCGGCGAACGGCATTCTGTCCGTCAATGTGACCCCGCTGACCACGCTCGCGGCGGCCCTGGCGCGCAAGCATGTGCAACAGGATGGCCAGTCGCTGAGCGCCGCGATCACTAATGCCACGGCTGAAATATCGACGCTCTTTGATGTAGGCGATATTCTCGAAACGACCCCGCCCCCCTTATCCGGTTTGGACACCGCGTCGCAAAACGAGAAGAACTATGCCCTGTTCCTGGCCGGCTTCTCCCAACTGGCTGAGAACGACGGCACGCAAACCGTGTTCGCGCTGATCAAGGCCATGGCCGCGGACCTTCAGGCCGACGGGATACTGGGCAATGCGGCGAACGCGCTAACGCCGCAAAACCTCGTGGCGGCGACGGATCAATTTCTCAATAACACTAACTATAGCGCCACCTTGTCAGCGCAGGGCGCGGGCGCCGTCTCGCAGCCGCGTATCGATATCGCCACCATCGCCGGGAAGATCGCCGCCCATACCAATCATGCGCCCACCGCGGGTAACTTGGTGTTGCCCGGCTTCCTCGAAGACACGGTCGGCAGCGGCGTGCTGTCCGGCAGTGACCCGGATGCGGGCGATATCCTGTCATTCTCGATCGTGCGCAACGGCGAGAAGGGAACGGCGGCGATCACCGACGCGAGTACCGGGAGCTTCACCTACACCCCCCAGCCGAATGCGAATGGTCAGGACAGCTTTACCTACCTGGTGAGCGACGGGGCGAGCGGCGCTTACGGGACCGTGACGGTGACCATCATCGCGGTCAACGATGCGCCGGTCGCCGTTGATGGGGTGGTAAACACCGACGAAGATACCCCCGTCAGTCATACCCTGCAGGCCAACGACAGCGACAGCCCCTCGCTGACCTACAGCATCGTGGCCAACGGCATCAAGGGGACGGCGGTGATCACCGACGCCGCGACGGGGGCCTTCACCTATACGCCGAACCTGAATGCCAACGGGACAGACAGCTTCACCTTCCGGGCCAATGACGGGACAAACGATTCCAACACCGCGACCGAGACCGTGATGATCGCCGCGGTCAACGATGCGCCGGTCATCACCTCGACGGCGAACACCAGTGCGACCCAGGATACGGCTTACAGCTACCAGGTTACCGCCAGCGACCCGGATGTCGGTGACAGCCTGACGTATGCGCTGACGACCAGTCCGGCGGGCATGACCATCGGCGCGACCACCGGTCTGATCCAGTGGACGCCGACCAACGGCGATGCGATCAGCAATGGCGGAAACCATGCCGTCGTCGTGCAGGTCAGCGATAACGGCGTTCCCGCCAAACAGGCCAGCCAGAGCTTTACAATCCATGTGGCCAACGATATTGCTATGCTGGCGACGGCAACGGCTTCGTCGGCGATGTCAGGTCAAGGCGCGGCGCAGGCCATAGACGGCGTTGTCGATGGTTATATAAATGCGACAACCGGCGATCCGACCAAAGAATGGGCCACCAATGGGGAAGGGGCGGGGGCGTGGCTACGCCTGGAGTGGACGCAGTGTTATGAAGTAGACCGGGTACGGCTCTATGATCGGCCGAATCTAGGGGACCGGATACTGGGGGCGACGCTGCGCTTCAGTGATGGTTCGACGGTTGCGGTTGGGGCGCTGCCCAACGACGGCTCCTTGCTGGAGTTGACCTTTCCGGCACGGTGCACGGACAGTGTGACCTTGGAGATCACCGCGGTCTCGGGCACGACGGTCAATGTTGGCCTCGCGGAGATAGAAGTATTTGGTCCGGTCGTCGATCCGACGGTCATCCAGACAGTGCTGTTGAGGCAAGATTTTGATAGCGGCGCCGCCTCAGGCTGGACGCCGGTGGACGACGCGGCGGCGACACACACGCCCTCGGCCTGGTCGGTGGTCAACGATCAGTACCAGGAAGACAGCGGTGCGCGCTACCCCGACGATGTTGGTATCTTTGGCGAGACGCCCGCCGGCTACGAGCTCGCCACGTATAGCCGCTATGACGGATTTATCCATGGGGACATGGATTTAAGGCTCCAGCTGCGATCCGACGACATTGGCGTGCTGGGGGTGATGTTCGGCTACCAGGACAACAACAACTACTACCGCTTCTCCCTGAGCAAGCGCGACGGTCACCGCACGCTGGAGAAAAGAGTCGCCGGGGGTTTCAGCGAACTGGCAAACAGCCAGCAGAGCTATACCACCGGGCAGTGGTTGACCGTGCGGATTGTGATGGTCAACGGCGTGATCATCGTCTTCGTAGATGGGGATCAGGTGCTGGCCGCGAAAGACACGACTTTCTCAGGCGGCAAGATCGCCCTATGGGCCAGTCGCAACGGGAGAAGCGTCTTTGATAATATCGTGATACTCAGTCCGCCCAGCTTGCCGGTGATCGGCTTAAGTTCGCCGATAGAATATGCGGTGAGCACCGGGGTAACGCTGACCACGGCCGCGGCGGTCACCACCGCCATCGGTGTAGGCGGGGTGGAGTTTGTTGTTGATGAAGGGACGGGAGCGGCCGTCTCGCAGTCGTCCTACGCCGCCCCCTTTACGGCGCAGTTCGATTTCCCCCAAGCGGGCACCCATGAGGCGCGTGCCTATGTGCTGGACAGTCAGCTCCAACGTTTGACGGGTGCCGAGGCGGTGGACAGCAACCCCGGCATCGGCGTCGGCGGCTACAATCTGGTGGGGTTTGGCGACAGCATCACCGATGGCGTCGGCGATGATCTGCCGACTGATGACGTCTCATCGGATGGCCGCAACACCAGCGGCGGTTACGAGACGGCATTGAATGACGCGCTCACTGCCGCCGCCAACCGGCCCGTCACCGTCATCGATGAGGGCGGACCGGCGGATACCTCATTAGAAGGCGTCGGCAAGATTACTACGGTGAAAAGCCGGAATCCCGGGGCCCAGGACTTCCTGGTGATGTTTGGCACGAACGACTCCAGCGGCTCCCTGCCGACCCCGAGCGGGTTGGGACTGCATACCGGGGATGCCGGGTACAGCGGCTCCTACAAGGACGCGATGCAACAGATCATCAGCGCAATAACCGGTGCGGGCAAGAAGGTGTTTCTGGCGAAGGTGCCACCCCATATAGGGGGTACGCCGGCCCAGAATACCCTGCTACAGGCGTACAATCAGGTGATTGACCAACTGGTGAGTGAAAACGCGGCGTCGGGCAAGGTTTTTATCGGTCCGGATTTTTATACGTACTTCACCAATAATCCATCTAAAATAGGGGCCGACGGCATCCATCCCACCGGGGCGGGCTATGCGGCGATGGGGGTGTTGTGGAAGAACAGCGTGCTGGGAAATTTATAAGGAAGCGAGCCATGTTACATACTGTCAGGTCAGTGCTGGGAGGCGTTGTGCTGATTGCCTGCGGATTGCTGATGGGCAATGCCGACGCCGCGGGGAGTAACGCGACCCCCCAGGAGGCGATCCAGACCTATCTGGCTAGTCTGGCGCAAGGGGATACCGCGACGCTCGCGGCGTTGGTCGATGGCAATATGAAGGCGCGAAGCTACCGCCTGCTGACCGAGAACCCGACGTACCCGGATTTTCTGCGCGCGCACTACAAAGGCGTGCGGATGACCATCGAGACGCTGACCCCGTCGGGAGAGGATTACACCGCCCGGGTGCGTTTTGATTATCCCACATCGGATTCCAGTAGCAGCGACTTCGTGCTGCGGGTCATCAATGGCCAATGGAAGATCGTCGATGAACAGGGTCAGTGAGTGCTAAAAATAAATTTAACATCCTCATGATCGACGTCGGAATCGGGTATTTGATTCGGGATAATGAAAAGTCGACTCAAAAAGTTGCTGAATAGAGGGTTGGGGCATTTTGGCGTCGAGATCAGCAAATTCCGGCAGATTAATGTTGTCGATTCTAAAGTAGTTACCTTAAGACCCAAGACACATGCAGTGGGCAATGTGTTAATGGGCTTTATTATCGAGCCGTTCCTGAGACAGCCTGGCGAGCCGATTTCCAGTGCGCATACGCATGATTGGGAGTCCGTGCAGATGGCGCAGACTTTTCTGGATATGGGATATTGCGTGGACGTGATCAGTTATAGGAATGAGGGTTTTATCCCGGAAAAGACCTACGATATTTTTGTCGCCGCCCGGACCAACTTTGAACGGATCGCAAGGTTGCTCAATGAGGACTGCATTAAAATTGTGCATCAGGATACGGCCCATTGGATCGGCAACAACCGGGCGGCGTACGCACGATTATTGGAGCTCAAAGAGCGGCGGGACGTCGTATTGAATAGTATTCGCGTGATAGAGCCCAATTGGGCCATGGAGCATGCGGATTTTGTCACGGTCCTCGGGAATGAGTTCACGATGGAGACGTTCCGCTACGCCAATAAGCCGATATACCGCGTTCCCATCTCGTCGACAACCTATCCATGGCCTGAAGACCGAGATATCGATGCTTGCCGGCGGAATTTCTTATGGTTTGGAAGTACCGGTTTTGTGCACAAGGGCCTGGACCTCGTATTGGAGGCGTTTGCCAAGATGCCGGAGTTCCATCTCACCGTGTGCGGCCCGATCGATCAGGATCGCCGATTTAAGGAAGCCTACCATAGCGAGCTCTATGAAAGACCCAACATTCATACCGAGGGTTGGGTGGACGTTGAAGGGTTGAGATTTCTTGAGATTACCCGGAACTGTATTGGGGTCATCTATCCCAGCTGCGCGGAAGGGGGCGGCGGCGCGGCTATCACTTGTATGCATGCGGGGTTGATCCCCATTGTGAGCTATGAAGCCAGCGTGGATGTCGCGGATTTCGGGATTATCCTGCAACGGTCCACCATGGAGGAAATCCAGGCGGAAGTTAGGAAAGTGACCGAAATGAGCAGCGATGAATGTCGGAGGCGCACGCGCCTGGCCTGGGAATTTGCGCGCCGCCATCACACGCGTGAGACCTTTGCGGCTGCATATAAAACAAGTATCGAAGAGATCATCGAAAGATCGATTAATGGGTAAGCCCCTCGTTTCTATTGTTTTATGCTGCCACAATCGCCGGCATTTATCTGGAAAAGACAATGGACTCCATTTTCGCTCAGAAACTACGAGCCGGTGGAGATTGTGGTTCTCGATGATGGGTCCACGGATGGTACCGCTGAGTTGATGGCGGGGTATGGGGACAGGGTGCGGTATCACTGGCAGGAAAATCAGGGGATCCCCTACGCTCGTACCAATGCCTGCCGGCTGGCTAAGGGTGACTTTATCGCATTTCTCGACGATGATGATTTAATGCCGCCGGATAGAGTGGTCGTTTTACACAATGCCTTGTGTAGCTACCCTAATGCGGTGTTGGCGGTGGGGGACTGGCTGGTTATTGATGGAGAAGGCAGGTCGACGGGCGCGCGTTGGTTGCCCGAGGGGAAATTAAGCACGGATAAGGCGTTGCTGATTGAAGACGGCTACAGTGCGGTGTTATGGCCGACTGTAGCGGCGACGCCGCACACCACGCTGTTTCGCAGGGCGGACGGGGAACGCATCGGCTGGTTTGATGAGCGTTTCCTCTATGCTTCGGAAGACAAGGATTTCTTCGCGCGTCTGGCGCGCCTGGGTCCGGTGGTATATGTCCCTGAAGTCGTTTCTTATTACCGAAGAGGGCATGATTCACTCACCGCCCAGTCGATTCGCCGCGAATATGGTTCACTCTTCATGTTTAAAAAACACCTGGAAATGGCAGGATCGGATCATGAAGCGTTGCGACGTCAGTTGAGAAGCAGGATCTCTTTGGCTTTAAGGCGTATCGCGAGCTATCGTAAAAGGGGGATTCCCTTGCCCGAGACGGTACCCGCGGACTATTTGGGGATCTGGTTGCCATTGTTGAGGCCGATCGACCGGCTTAAATACCTGGGCTATGCCTATGTCAAACTCCCCTTGAAACATTGGATCGGTAGAATAAAGCGGTCGGGTTGTCGGTATGCGGGAGCGGGGGAAAATACGGCATCATGTGCCAACCTTAAGAAATTTCCTGATAAAGCGTCACCAGGCGATCATTGAGCTTTTCGCTATCAAAATCGTCCTCAACCTTTTTCCTGCCTGCTTTCCCCATGGATTCCCATCGTTCCGGATGATCCATCAGACAAGCCAAGCGGTCGGTCAAGGCCCGGGCGTCGCCTTCCGGCACCAGAAATCCCGACACGCCGTCCTCAACCAATTCGGGGATCCCGCTGTGTACCGTGCTCACCACGGGCAGGCCGACGGCCATGGCTTCCTTGACAACATTGGGTATGCCTTCCGTCTCGCCGTTCCCGGCGGTTACGCTGGGCGCAAGCAATATATGCGCCCGGTCCAGATAGTCGGTTACGCTAATTTGATCTTTCCAACCGTGAAGCGTGACGTGGGATTCGATGCCAAGCTGTTTAATCTTCATGCCGATCTCGCCGCGCAACGCGCCGTCGCCGATGATGTCATAGCGCACCTTTCTACCTGATTGGATAAGATCCGCAACGGCCTCCACGCCATAAACGATGCCTTTCATTTCCACAAACCGGCCGATGGTGAGGATGTTGATAGCTTCATTTTTTTCCACGGCCCGTGGGCGGAAACGGAATCGCGAACAATCAATACCGGAATGGAGCACCCGGATCTTGGCCGCATCACAACCCCTGTCGACTAGCCGTTGTTCCAGGGAGCGGCTAACAGGGAGAAACAGATCGCCTTCCTGGAATAATTCTTCGTAAAATCCGGGAGCCGAGTTGGCATGCTGGGTAATGTCATGACCGCGAAACGCAGTGACGAATTTCCCGGAGAGAAGCCCTGACATCTTCAACCCCAGGAAGTATTTGCCGAGCGTGCCGTACTGGCAGTGAATGATGTCATAGGGACGGTTATGTTGTTGCGCCAGGCCGATCTCCAGGAGTCCCAGACGAGTAATCGTGCAACCCATATTACGCGCTGTACGGATTTTTGCGAGGGTGGACCAGGTGGTAGGTCGGGACCGCGCCCATTGCTGAGAAATGAGAGCGGCCGCCTTGGCCGCTCGTCCCCAGATATTTGACATGGCGTGATAATTCAAGGTCACGCGTGCGATCAAGGAGGCGATATCGGTTTATTTGCGGGTGAGGAGTCTCCAGGTGTCGGATTGATCGCGCATAGATGTCCACATCATGGCCCCTGTCGATCAGGCCGGTGATCTGGTTCAGGATGAATGTCTCGGAGATGACCGGGAAGGCCCCTACAATAAAGGCGATCCTCATGATGCGACAAGCCGTGATTTCCACGCCCGCAGGCGGGGCCGTATCTCTTTTTCATGTAGGAATCGCGGCAGAGGATAGGCGAAATCAAACATTCTGGCGACTGCAATATAAATCCTGATTCTCTCAAGCAGAGAGGGGAGCCCTAGAACGTATTGGTAATTCATTCTGCAGAGAAAACGTTTTCCCTCCCGCCGGATCAACTCTCGATCCTTTTCCGGCACATGCTCGCAGAGGATATCGAGCAATTCAAGGCTGTCTTCACACCAATAAATCACTTTGGCCGCCGATCCCATATTTTCATCGTGAACCTGAAATCCCGCCTTGACATCCTCCAAATCAACCCTGCCGAACTGGGCGGCGAGCCTGACCTCCGCCATGACATCTTGGAAAAGGTTGTGCTTCGAGCTCATCCCTCCAATAGCACGCAGATGCCCGGTATTGAACAAGGTACTGCATACATACATGGTGATTTTATTATTGAACCATGAAAGTAAAAAATCCGTCATTGAAAGCCCTGCTGCCTCATTCCGGCGCTCAAAGAGGATTCTTCCGGTCTTATCGATTATTCGCGTGCCAGTGCGGATAATGCCGGCGTCCGGGTTTTTCTGCGCGGCTTGCATGCAAGTGGAGATGAAGTCGGAATCTATATGGTCGTCGTCAAAAAATAAATGGAAATAGTCGCCGCGGGCCTGTTCCAGGCAGAAATTGAAGTTATTGTTGGCGCCGATATTGACGGGCTGCCTGAAATAACGGAGGCGGGGATCAGTGAATTCTTTGACAAGCTGCTCGGTGGTGTCCGTAGAGCAGTTGTCTGAAACCAGGATCTCAAGATTTGGGTAGTCTTGCCCAAGAGCGCCGGCTATTGCATTCCTTAAATAAAGGTGGGCCCGGTTGTAAGTGGGTATGGCGATAGTAACCAAAGGTTGGAAGTTTGTTCCCATATCGAGGCGGCAATTTCATTTGCTAAGGCTCAGTTGTTATCGGCAGGTCGGCGGTTTTATAGCTTATTATCTTGATTCTATTTGACGGGCCTTCTCGATCACAGAACAACATTCTAATGAAAACGCTGATATTCTAATACAATTTAGATGTGGCCGGTAGACTGATGAAATGTCAAAACTGATTTATTTGTGCGCGCGACCCGGCATGAGAATGCCTTTGTCGAGGAGGGATCTGGAGTACCTCTCGACGAGGCTTTGCCCGGACAATATTAATCCGCGTTCTTCATTAGTTCTTGAAGGCGACGATATTCTGGTGGGGGTGTTCAATCCGGTACCGGACTTGCCGGTGCATGGTTACAGCGTGTGCCTGGGAGCATTTTTCGATAATCAGACGGATTGGTGGCAGCCGGGAGCGAAGGTGCCGGATGGAAGTTATGCGCTATTCCGGGGGAATGGCGCAACTGTGGAACTGGTCAGCGATATGGTCGCTTCGCGCACCATTTGGTACGTGAAGACCGATGATCTCTTTATCGCCTCTACCTCGCAGCGAGCGATTGTGACCTGTCTTGGCAGTTATGAGCCTAATGATTCGACATATCCCTGGATGTTGTCCTCCGGAACCCTGGGGCCGGGGCTATCCTGGGACCGGCGCATTCGTAGTGTGCCGGGCGATACGCGGCTGGTACTGGACAGGCGGTCTTGGGAAATAAAGTTGTTCCAGAGACCAGTTGAATTCAAGGCGCTGGAGTTGCCGCAGGAAGAGCATGAGCGTCGCCTGCAAGAGGCGATTGAAGAGACATTTGCGCATATCGACATAGATTTAAGCCACTGGATTTTGCCGTTATCCGGTGGTTATGACAGCCGGGCGATTCTGCTGATGTTGAAGGATCGTACTGGGTTAAGGGCGATCACCTGGGGGTTACGGTCGGCGTTAAAGGATCAACGTAGTGATGCCTGGGTGGCGCGGAAACTGGCCGGGTATTCTGGAGTGCCGCACGAGTATTTTGAGACTGATCTGTCCGATGAGCCGATAGAGACATTATTCCAAAGATTTCTGGTGGCCGGAGAGGGACGGACGGATCATATTTCCGGCTATATGGATGGCTTTGCCATCTGGAAGTACTTATATGAGTCGGATTGTCGCGGTGTCATTCGGGGAGATGAGGCCTTTGGTTGGCAGGTGGCTTCTAAGATATCTTCAGTTCGCCGTAGCTTAGGTATGTTTGTTTTATCGGATTATTCTAATTTGAACGATGTAAATATGGCTGTTTGTCAGCAAGAATTCCCCTCTCGTATGAATTTGGCGCGAGATGAAACCTTGGAGACCTGGCGGGATCGGCTGTATCAAGTCTTTCGTACGCAATATGTGCTTGCTGCATTGAATGACCTCAAGTGCGCTTATCTTGAAGTCATTAATCCATTGCTTTCCAGAAGAATTCTGGAGCAGGTTCGGCTGATGCCTGATTCGTTGAGGACTGAAAAGCGGCTTTTCAGAAACATCGTGCATCGCATGAGCCCCAAAATTCCCTTTGCGGACAATTCAGCCATCGCATCATCAACCGATATCCTACGAGATCTCAGAGTAACCGAATGTATCCGCCAGGTGCTGGGGTCGGATGCGGCGCGGACGCTGTTATCTGATTACGCCGTGGAATTCGTCATGAAAAATATCCAAGGTGGTAAAGGGCGTGGTGGCCGTTCACGACGGGGAGCGCTAAAATCGCACATTAAAGATATCTTTCCAGAAACGTTGGTGGTTGGTATTAAAGGCTTACGCTCCAAAATTCAGCGAGAATCTGACCATCTGGATATGGATATCAATATTTTGGCTTTCCGAGAGTATATAATTTATAAAATGAACGGTATGCTCCGAGAAGACGCTAGCGTTGCTTTAATTGATAGCTAGAACCTGTCTCAAAATCACGTAATGGGCGAAATCTCATATCATTGTCTTCCTGCTAAGGCTGAATGACCAACACTGGGATCAATCATCCACTAAGCGCAGACTCTCCGATGCGATCTTCAGTAATTGGTATAGTCGAGTGCTGCGGAACGAGTGTCTCGGAATTTGAAATGGCCCAGTCGATTTCTCTGGAATGGAATAGAGGGGTGTCGAGAAATATTACAAAGATTCCGCATGCAGAGAATCATATCTCCAATACTTATTGATACCTATCATATATTTACTAGTATCTACAGGAAGTTACCATATATAACTGACTGTTTGCCCGCTGGTTGGTACATATTGTGCTGCTATAATAGTTAAAATCAAACTTACCTGTTTAAAGTTCATAAGGAAGAGATAGCGTTCGACTGAAGGGATTCATTCGGTGTGAAGAACTATTCCAAATACACCTAGATGAGTTCCGGTTAATGTTGGATAAAGTGAATGCGGATTATCTGTCCCCAAAGAAGACGGACAGTGCAATAAAGCTAGCGGGAGGGTTGGTGCGACCATTTAACTCCAGGATTGCGATTTTCTCCAAGGTCGTTGACGCTGTGACCATTGGGTTTTCGCTGTGGCTGGTCATGGCCATTAGCGGCCAGGGGTTGTCATCCGAATTTAGCTTCGTGGTCGCCTGCGCCATCGGACTGTTTTATTTCTTCGCCCGGGTATACAACCTTTACCGCTCTTGGCGCGGCTCCGCCATGCGAGAAGAGGTGACGCGTCTGTGGTTGGCATGGTTTGGTACGACCCTTGGGCTGTTAGCATTCGCCTATATTACCAAGACCTCGGAAGAGTACTCACGTCGCGTTATCCTGAGCTGGTTTGTCCTCACACCGTTGTTGCTCACCCTGTGGCGGGGCGTGATGCAGATTGTGGCCGGTTTTATGCGCGAGCGGGGTATAAATACCCGCAATGTCGCTATCGTCGGCGCCAGGGATCTGGGGGCGGAAGTTGCGCGCATTATCCTCGAATCTCCCTGGATGGGAATGTGCCCTATTGGTTTTTTTGACGATCGTAAGCCCACAGGCTCACGGCCGCTTGCTCAGGAGCCGGTGCAAGTGATAGGTACGCTGGATACTCTGGTCAAGATGACGCGGGAAGGCAAGGTTGATTTAATCTATATAGCCCTGCCGTTGCGAGCCGAGGAGCGAATCCGGCATTTGCTCACCAAACTGTCCGACACGACGGCTTCTGTCTATATCGTGCCGGATATTTTTGTTTCTGATTTGATGAATGCCAATTGGAGCAACATCGGCGATCTGCCGACAGTGGGGGTCTTTGAGACCCCGTTCTACGGGGTGGATGGCTGGTTGAAGCGCGCCGAGGACTTTGTGCTCGCCAGCGTGATCCTGTCCATCGTGGCTATTCCCATGGCTCTAATCGCCCTCGGAATCAAACTTTCCTCGCCGGGACCGGCCATTTTCAAGCAACGCCGTTATGGTCTACACGGAAATTATTTTGAGGTATGGAAGTTTCGTACGATGAATGTCTCCGAGGACGGCGGCGAGGTACAGCAGGCGCGGCGAAGCGATAACCGGGTTACCGCATTTGGCGCCTTCCTGCGCAAGACTTCCCTGGATGAGCTGCCGCAGTTCATCAATGTCCTGCAGGGAAGTATGTCTATCGTCGGGCCCCGCCCCCATGCCGTAGTTCACAACGAGCAGTATCGTAAGCTGATTAATGGTTACATGCTGCGACATAAGGTCAAGCCCGGTATTACCGGTCTGGCGCAGGTGAACGGCTGGCGCGGAGAGACTGATACCTTGGACAAAATGCAGCGGCGCGTGGAATACGACCTTGACTACATCCGCAATTGGTCCCTGTGGCTGGATCTCAAGATTATCTTTTTGACCATGTTCAGGGGATTTGTCGGGAAGAACGCCTATTAAGAAAGCATCAGGCGCGAGAAATGGTTCTGGCGGTCAATTAACGTTGAATCGCGCAGCGCAAAGGGCGGCACCGCCATTAATTCCCCGTATCTAACACCCCTTACTCATCGTCGGAGAAGTTGTACGATAGATCCTGATCGGGTGCTTGCAGAAAATAACCTTGGATATAATCGACGTTGCATTGCCACAACATGGACATCTTACTGGCGTCTTGGACAAAGGTGGCGATAGTCTGAGTACCCATGTCGTGGGCGGTTTGCACGACGGCTCTTACCATGGCCTGGCTCTTGGGATCGCCGGATAAATTGTCGACGAAGGCGCCGGCGAGTTTTACGAAATTGACATGTAACTGCTCGAGGCAATCCAGAGATTGCGTGTCAGATCCGAAGTGTCCTAGGGCCGTGCGGCAATGGAGCTGTTTGAGACCGCTGATAAATTGCTTGGCGCTATCCATGCGATGAAGAATATAGGCTTCCTTGATTTCAAAGATGAGCTTATCACCGGGTAGGTGAAGCTCTTGAAGTTGTTCCGCGATCCAAGACAGCAGGGAGTGGTCGCAGACGCTGTCCTCCGAAAGTTTTACCAATAGGCTAATTTCTTTATTTTTCTCGTGCTGTTTGACCAAGGTTTGCATCGCCGCGCGGATGATCCAGCGATCGATGTCGAGCATGAGCCCGGCGCTTTCCGCGGCGGGCATGAAATTCGCCGGCGGTACTTCCTCCCCGGTGGCGCCGATCATGCGGGTGAGGACTTCGTAGTTCTCCGCAGGTTGCGCGTGTAATGGGACGATGGGTTGATACACCAGACGGAAGCGGTCCTCTGACAAGGCCATGCGAATATTTTGTGCCATCTCGAGGTTGCCGCTATCCGTTCTGGACATTAATTTCGCAACGGCAAGAGGTTCACTTGGGGGGTTGACCGCTGTGTTGTGTTGTTGCGCTATTCCCGCAAATGAGCCGTGTTTTGCCGGGGCATGGAGTTCCGAACTTATGGTGATGGAGACTTGCGCGCATTGTTGATCATTGATATGGGCCACCATGGCCTCCACCTTTACCGCAAACGGTTTATCATCGCCATCCAGCAAGCGCAGGTCCGCTCTATCGGAGAGATTTTTCCCGCTTTCCACTTCCTTTATCAATGCCTCGAAACGTTGCCGGTCATCGGGATGGGCAAGGGCGAGAATATTTAGGCTGTTTTTCGCTTTGCTATTGTTAATTAGTCGATCGAAGCCGGGATTGGAATATAGAACCTTGCCGTTGCGTATGCAGGCAATGGCGTTGATCGATGACCCGAGCAGGGTCTGGCAGCGGCGTTCGCTTTCACGAAACATTTTCTCGTAGTACTGTCGGGCGCGTCGTTGTGCGACATGGTGTAGTTCCCGCTGTACTGTCAGTTGTAAATGATCGATTTTATCCTTCTTTATCAAGGAACAGGCGCCGCAGCGCAAGACTTCGGTGCGATAATCCTCTTCGACCTGTTCGCTTATTACGATAAGCGGAATTTCCATTTTGGCATGAGCCAGTAATGCCAGCGCCTGCTTGGGATTGAAATTCGCAAGGGAATGCGAGGATATGATCAGATCCCATTCTTGTTTCTTGAGAGCGGCCTGAAATTCCAGGGGCGATTTAATCCGCGCGGCGGTGACGGCGTAGCCTATCTCGCGCATATGATTAATAATAGATTGTGCCTCGGAGGCGGATTCCTCCAAGATCAACAAGCGTAATATGCTTTGGCCATTGGTTTGAGGCTTGATGGCCAGCCCGGTTTGTCCCTCAGCCACTCGTTTCTCCTGATACGATGTTGCTCAGCCGCCGGCAGTGTTCGTCTGTCCATGCCCGCTTACCCGGTAAAAATATCGGCCGGGTGCCGATAAACATAAGTATATTGACCAACCTGTCATCCTTTGCTTGTATAGTTATTATTCAGGTAATAAGTTTGTAGGTAATAAGTTTGCAGCCCCTGTGGGCAATTGGGAGGCCGAGAATGCAAGAAGTAGTTGTGAGGCAGGAAAATCAAGCGGATGCCGATGCAATCGCTGTTGTGAATCAATGTGCTTTTGGCGGCGATGCGGAAGCCCAGTTGGTGGCTGCCGTGAGGAAATCGAAGAGTTTTATTCCCGAACTGTCCTTGGTTGCGGAAATTGGCGAGCGTATGGCGGGACACATCCTGTTGTTCCGTGCTTATCTTGATCGGGATGGCAAGCAAGAGGAGATCCTGGCCTTGGCCCCCATGTCGGTGGTGCCGTCTCAGTCACATCGCGGAATCGGTTCGGCCCTGTTGGAGACGGTTACGGCCAAGGCAGCCAGTCTGGGTTATAAGGCCATCGTCGTGATCGGTCACCCCAATTATTATCGACGCTTCGATTTCGGAAAGGCGGCAAAATGGGGAATTCGCTGCTCGTTGCCCGTGCCGGAAGACTCTATTACGGCAAAGGAATTGGTGTCCGGCGCCTTGGACGGGGGTGGTTTATTGCGCTATCCGCCCGAGTTTAGCCGGTTGTTTAAACAGCCGGGCCCTAATTAATTCCACAATTCGCCGTATAGACGGGCGGTTCAGCAAGCTGCCTCACCTCGCCTGCGTTGGCAAAGCTATTACGGGCAGGTTCATGTGACCTGAGAGAACTGAAAGCGACTGTATATCCGGTTTGTTTCCAGGTACTTGACCAATCGCAGGCGCTGTTCCCGCTGGTTCATCTTGAGCGATACGATATCGTTGACGTGATAGAGGAAGGCGGGGACAATTAAGCTCGCCGGTTGGCGGGTTGCCTTGAGTTCGGGCAAGTACAGGCCTTGCAAATAATCACGCCCGGTTTCTTCTTCGCTATAGACGCGGATAGCTACGGGGGCTGCGTCTGGAACTAACAGTTGAATGCCGAATTCTATCCTGTGTTCGCCTCGTGTCTTGAACCATCGGATGACGGCGATATTCCAGGCTTGTCCCGACTGGTGAGTGTTGCGTAAGGCCAGCAGTTCCCCGACACGCATTTTATCCACTCCGGATGCCTCCGAGGTTATGCCGGCTCCGCCGGCGCTCTCATTGAGTAGCATACAGCGGTAAGCAACTACCCCATTGGCGTCATTGGAACCATTCGTCGGCGCGTTTATGCCCTGCTCATTGGCCGCGGGACGCTGACTGAAACTGGCGGTTTCGTTAGCCGCGACACGGGTACTCCCGCCAAGTAATTGATAGCTGGCGCTAAGTCCGAAGACCAGTTCTGCAGGTTCCCTATTTCTCGGGAATCGAGTTAAAGCCCGTTTGGACCGCACGGCCCAGGTGGTGAGTAGGTGCCCCAGCAAATCTTTCCACAATAAGGCGGTTTGTTGCCCGCGCGGCGTCGTTTCGGGCTCGGGACACGCGGGAGGACTTTGCGATAATAATCCTCGCAAGGTTTGGAGCAAGGCGGTGGTATCTAAGAGTCGACAGTCTCTAGGGCGGGAAACGGCACCGTTAACGAAATAAACCGGTGGTGTATCTCCTTCCAGGTCAACGACGCAGACATTCGATGGTTTATCGATATGATCGGCTGAGTTGAGCCGGCATTGCGGGGCCCATTGCTCCAGGGAAGCATAGACTTGGAAAATATCCTGTTGCGACAAGCGATTGGGGTCGGCCAGGGCGAATAACAATATTTGTTTATATTGCGCTTCTATTGTGGTTTCTTGACCGTGATGCCGGCAAGGATCCATGACGGCGTTTTTTTGTACGCCCATGCGTTCGGCTGATTCATAGAGCCTATGGGCAGCGTGCCACAGACCGTGTGCAGCGGGCCGATAAGATTGATAGCCGGCCAACAGGATTTGCCCGAGTAAATGCAGTCTGCGGTGAAGACTAACGGCAAGAAGCGAAAGATTCTGGCGTAATCGATGCCGGTTAAGCAGTTCATCGCTGATTCGTTGATAGCCCCTAGCCATTTCCGCCTGGATAGCATGGAGCAAGGTGGCCATGTTGTTTGCTTTGGGCGAGAGCGGCAAGGTTGCGCCTATAAAATGCCGCGTTAACGTCTCACTCAGATATGAGATAGGGCTGCGAAATAACTCCAGCACCTTGAAGCGCTGTTGATATGGAAATTCCATGACGTTGATTTCCGTCAACGCGTTGAATATCAGACGGCAGGTTTCACCTACATTCGCCAGAGGCAGGTCGGCGATCCATCTTTTGACAGCCGGGATACTGACATCGAAGGCACATGGCTTGGCTTCCCATTGGGATCCCAACGGGTTAACGGTAATTGACATCGCGCATCCTCCCTCGTTTTACCTTAGTGCATCCATGCACTGGGCGCGAACAGCATGCGATCTGGCGAGGCGATTGTAGCAAATTGTCGCTTTAATCGGGGATGAAGGTTAGTTCTCGTTGCAAAAAGATCGGTGTTTTGGCGGGGGCGCCCGGTATTTCCCTCACTAAGCGCGGGACTAAGTACCCGGGCAGATGACTTTGTAAGGCCGCCATCAAGGTCACCGCAGTCGTTTCCGAGACTTCGAAGTGGGCAGCGCCTTGGACTTTGTCGAGTAAATGTAAATAGTAAGGAAGAACTCCCGCCATAAACAGGGACTCGCTCAAGGCGGTCAGTACCGCGGCGTCGTCGTTGATACCGCGTAGCAATACAGACTGGTTTAGCACGGTGATGCCGCATTCCCGAAGCGCGCGCATGGCTTGTTGGGTATCCGGACCGATTTCATTGGGGTGATTGGCATGGATCACCATCACCTTTTGCAAGGGCGAATCTCCCAGCCAGGCCAACAACGCGGCATCGATCCGTTCCGGCAATACGACGGGTAGCCGCGTGTGAAGACGCAGACGCTTGAGATGGGGAATGGCGGCGAGATGTGCCGCGAGATCCGCGAGGCGGTGATCCGCCAAGACCAGGGGATCGCCGCCGCTGAGGATGACCTCCGTGATGCTGGTATCTTTCGCGATATAGTCCAGCGCCTGGTGCCATGCCCCCGATGCCGGATTGGCGTCAGCGTAGGGAAAATGGCGTCGAAAACAATAGCGGCAATGGATGCCGCAGGCACCGGTGGCGATCAACAAAACCCGCCCCCGGTATTTATGCAGTACGCCGGGAAACGGCATAGCCTGCAGATCACCGACGGGGTCGGCGCTAAAACCCGCGGTCGCGGCGATTTCCGCCGCGGCGGGCAGAACCTGAAGCAGCAAGGGATCGGTAGGATCACCCTTGCGCATGCGCGCCGCATACGCGCGCGGTATCCGCAAGGGAAATTGCGCCGAGAAACCATAATGCGCAGCCAACATATCATCGGGCAACCCCAACAGGGCCAATAATTCAGCGGGGTCGTTGATCGCCTCCGCCAATGCTTGTTGCCAACGGGGACGCTGCCCAGATGCGAGATTTCGCTGTAACATAGGCACCTTTACTTTTTAGGCCGCCACATCCGGCGACAGCGCAGGCTGTTACCGGTAGGAGTCGGTAACATGATGGGACATTATAAACGAGGAAGGTATGGCAACGTTCAGCACCAATGAATTCAAGGGCGGGCTCAAGGTTATGTTGGATGGCGATCCTTGCTCGATCATCGAAAACGAATTCGTCAAGCCCGGTAAGGGTCAGGCATTCAACCGGGTAAAGATCCGCAATCTGAAGACCGGTCGTGTCATCGAGCGCACGTTCAAGTCGGGCGATACCTTGGAGGGGGCCGACGTGGTGGATACGGATATGCAGTATCTCTACTTCGACGGCGAGTTCTATCACTTCATGGTGCCCGACACTTTCGAACAGTTCGCCACCGGCCCGGACGCCATGGGCGATACCGCAAAATGGCTCAAAGGGCAGGAAATGTGTGTCGTCACTCTGTATAACGGTCAGCCCTTGGCGGTATCGCCGCCGAATTTTGTGGAGCTGGCGGTGGCCGACACCGACCCGGGAGTGCGCGGCGACACTTCGGGGGGCGGCGGTAAGCCGGCCACCCTGGAGAGCGGTGCGGTGGTGCGGGTGCCGTTATTCATCAATATCGGCGATGTGCTCAAGGTCGATACGCGCATCGGCGAGTATGTCTCACGCGCCAAGACCTAGTGAGAGACTGCGCTGTGTCCGGCGATCTGCCATCGATGCTAGAGGCCTAAGCGATTCATGGCCGACTGGCGACCCACCGCAACTTTGACGGCGCTGCGGCAACGGGCGGAGATGCTGGAGACCCTCAGGCGGTTTTTTGCGGAACGGGGGGTGATGGAAGTCGAGACGCCATTGCTGTCCGCTCGGGGTGCCAGCGATCCCCACCTCGATAGTTTTTGTACCCGCTATATCGGTCCCGGCAACCCCGCCGGCCGTCCGCTTTATTTACAGACTTCGCCCGAATTCGCCATGAAACGTCTATTGGCGGCGGGTAGCGGCGCCATTTACCAAATCTGCAAGGCCTTCCGCAACGGCGAGGCGGGACGTTTACACAACCCGGAATTCACCATGCTGGAATGGTATCGTCCTGACTTCGATTATCATGCCTTGATGGCGGAAGTCGATGCCTTGCTGCAGCGGGTATTGCATACCCGGCCCGCCCAATATCTCAGCTATGCCGCGGTGTTTGCCCAACACTTAAATCTTGACGCCCACGAGGCGACGACCGCCAGCTTGCGGGACTGCGCGGCTTCCCGTCGGCTGGTGGTGTCGGAAAGTTTACGGGATGATCGCGATGCCTGGCTCGCCTTGTTATGGACTCATTTGATTGAGCCGCACCTGGGGTGTGACGGCAGGCCTCATTTCGTATTCGACTACCCGGTTTCCCAAGCCATGCTGGCGCAAGTGCGTCAGGGTGTGCCGCCTGTTGCCGAGCGTTTCGAGGTGTACGTCAACGGTATCGAGCTGGCCAATGGTTTCCAAGAATTGACGGATAGCGACGAACAGCGCCGGCGTTTCGAGGAAAACTGCCGACAGCGTTATGATCTTGGGCTGGAGGCAATGGCGCCGGACGAACGTTTACTGATGGCGCTTGCCGCAGGTCTCCCATTCTGCAGTGGAGTAGCTTTGGGAGTCGATCGATTATTATTATTGAAAACGGCATCCGCTGACGTGGCGGGGTTGCTTGCCTTTCCCGTGGAGCACGCCTGATGTACTTTTTTGAGGATCGTGGAGTGAGTCGGGTGGTTCGCTTGTCGGCCGGGTTTACGGTGTAAAAGTACCGATGTCAATTTACGTGCGCGAAGTAAAGGGATATCTTATATTGTACATTGATATTTAATATATTTTAAGTTATTGGGTATGATGATTGCATATTCGCTGGTTGGGGTTATGTGTTATCGCGGTTGAAAGGGATTTATAACGATTAAAATAAATTCAGCAGCAGCTGGGAAGGGATGGCTTATGGGTGTTGGTATGGAACGTCGTTGGACTGAGCGTACGCCGATCAATGTGCCTGTCGATCTGATTTTTTCGGGCATCCAATCCGGAGAGTATCGTACTCGGGATATCGGCTTGGGCGGCGTGTATGTTGTGTTGCCCGCCGAAGTCAGTATCGATCAGGAAACTTCAGTGGAACTGACCTTTAAGCTGGGGTCGGGCGCACACCTGACCAAACATAGCATCAATGCACGGGTTGTTCGGGCAGGCGCAGACGGCGTCGGTATGATGTTCCGCGATTTCGACGCAAGCGCCTTTCGTTCTCTGCAAGAAGTGCTGCGTTTCAAGCAAAGCGATACGTTTTAATAAAAGCAGATGGTGGCGGCTCCATGCTGTCACTCCGCGACGTGGAGTTACGCGGGAAATATGCGATTTTTCTCCGCGTGGCTCCCTTTTCGATTCAGCGTAATCTCAAATATTATTCTGAGAGTCGCCTGTCAAAGCGGATAAGTTGTTGCCAATAACTCGCCCATTTTTACCGGCGCATCTTGGGCCAAAGACGGAGCCAGTTCGATTCGATTCTGCGGGAATAATACAATTACCGTGGACCCCATATTGAAGCGGCCTATTTCGGCCCCGCGTTCCACAATAATTTTTTGCTGCTTGGTGGTCTCGCTATAAAGCCATTCAACGGGGTGCTTACTGTGGGCTATCAAGCCCGACCACGGAGTTTCGATCCCCGCCACGAACATGGCGCCAACAAGAATTACGGCGATGTGACCGATGGCGGTATCGAAGAGCATGACCAGCCGTTCGTTGCGGGCAAAAAGTCCCGGTATCGCTTGGGTCGTGCGGGGACTGACACTGTATAAACGCCCCGGAATATAAACCATCTCCCGCAGCTTGCCGGCAAGGGGCATGTGTACCCGATGATAATCCTGCGGCGAAAGATAAGTTGTTACAAACCGGCTGTTCTCGAAAGGCCGTGCTCGGGTTTCTGAACCTCCCAGTAGGGTGAACAAGTCGAAAGAGTGTCCCTTGGCTTGCAATAAGCGCCCGTTTTCCACATCCCCAAGTTGACTAACCACACCGTCCGCCGGACAGACGATGGCATTCGCCTCACTGACGATAGGGCGGGCTTCCTGCCGCAACGACCGGGTGAAAAAGCTGTTGAAATCGGGATAGGCTAGGGGATCCGGCTGGGCGGCTATGCTCATGTCCACTTGATAACGGCGGATAAACCATCGGATCTGCCAGTCCTTGAACCAAGGAGTCTGTACTCGAGTGAGTCGTCTCATGCCGCGGGTGAGAAGATGATGGGGAGCGAGATATTGATCCAATAGGCCGACCTTCGAAAGCCAAGACCCTTTGCCATGGGAGAAGTTGGTGCGATGGAGGTTATTCATGCCGGTGGCTGCTCGCACTGTATATGAACTGTATATGATTGGAAGGTGCCGTTATGCCGCCGGGCGGCATTACGCACCGGAGGTCGCCGTGTAAATGATGCATGTCTGGGCGGGCCATTTCCGAAAAGCCGCCAATCTTAACCCAGATTACCGCGGCTGGGCAGCTCCGATCCCAATCATCATGGGTCTTTGCTAATATGGAGCTATCGATTATCGGCAAGGGTGAATGGGTGATGGAATTGGAAACCCTATCGAGTCGGGTAGGAGAATGTTTGCTGGCGAAGGGTCTGATGGTGGTAACCGCCGAGTCGTGTACCGGCGGTTGGGTGGCCCAGGCGATCACCGCCACGGCTGGGTGTTCCCGCTGGTTCGAGCGCGGTTTTATCACCTATAGCAACACCGCCAAAATGGAATTGCTGGGGGTACAAGCAACCACCCTCGAATGCCACGGTGCGGTAAGCGAGGCTACGGTCAGGGAAATGACGGAAGGGGCCTTGGTACGCAGCCATAGTCAGGTAGCGGTGGCGGTGAGCGGTGTCGCCGGTCCCGGCGGCGGCAGTCTGGAGAAGCCGGTGGGTACGGTGTGTCTGGCCTGGGCGGCCAGCGATACGGCGACCCGCAGCCAACGTCTACAGCTGCACGGTAATCGCGAGGCCATACGTCATCAGGCGGTAGAGGCCGCCTTACAGGGCATCTTGGATATTTTGCGTGACCCAATCTGAGGTGCGGCGCTTGTTCTTTGCGTTGTGGCCGGATCCGGCGCTGCGCGACCGGCTGGCGGATTTACAGCAGCGCATAGCGCCAGGGGCAGGGCGCGGCGTCGACAGAGAGAATCTGCATATCACATTATTATTCTTGGGCGCTACCCCCATGGATCGCCTGTATTGCATCGAAGACGGGCTGGCGGCGACCGCTGTCCCGGCCTTTATCATGCGGCTGGATCAATTGGGTTATTGGCGTACGCCGCAGGTGCTGTGGGCGGGCGGCATGCTGACCCCGCCGCCGTTGTCGGCATTAGTTCATCACTTGCGGGAAGTTGCCGTCCATTGCGGATGTAAAATCGATACGCGGCCGTTTCATACCCACCTCACCCTCTGGCGCAAGGTTCGTAAAGCGCCGCGCAATTTGCCCGCCATGGCGCCAATTTCCTGGCCGGTGAGCGGGTTCGCCTTGGTGGAATCCAACACTGCCGCCAGTGGCGTACGCTATCGCGTTTTGCGCCACTGGGCGTTGTCCGCCGACAAGCGCGACAGTACATCGGAATAAGGATCTGTGGGATAATCCCCGGCTGGGAGCGGGGACGCAGGTCGGGGCATTATACGTCAATAGGGGGATAAGCGGATGGACGCGAACAAGTCAAAGGCATTGAACGCCGCCTTGAGCCAGATCGAACGCCAGTTCGGTAAGGGTTCGGTGATGCGCATGGGCGATGGGGGCATTGTCAAGGATGTGGAGGTGATCTCCACCGGTTCGCTGGCGTTGGATATCGCGCTGGGTGTGGGGGGCTTGCCGCGGGGCCGCGTCATTGAAATCTACGGGCCGGAGTCCTCCGGCAAGACCACCTTGACCTTGCAAGTGATCGCGGAAGCCCAGAAGAAGGGCGGCACGGCGGCGTTCATCGATGCGGAACACGCCTTGGATCCGGGATATGCGCAGAAACTGGGCGTCAATGTGGACGATTTGTTGCTCTCCCAGCCGGACACCGGCGAACAGGCCCTGGAGATCGCCGACATGCTGGTGCGCTCCGGTGCCGTGGACGTGGTGGTGGTCGACTCGGTGGCGGCCTTGACCCCCAAGGCGGAGATCGACGGCGAGATGGGCGATTCGCACATGGGCTTACAGGCGCGACTCATGTCCCAGGCCCTGCGCAAATTGACCGCCAACATCAAGCGCTCCAATACCATGGTGATCTTCATCAACCAGATCCGTATGAAGATCGGGGTGATGTTCGGCAATCCCGAAACCACTACCGGCGGTAACGCCCTCAAATTTTACGCCTCGGTGCGTCTCGATATCCGTCGTACCGGCGCCATCAAGAAGGGCGACGAGGTTATCGGTAATGAGACCCGCGTCAAGGTGGTGAAAAATAAATTGGCGCCGCCCTTCAAGCAGGCGGAATTCGAGATCCTCTACGGCGAAGGTATATCCCGGGAAGGCGAGCTGATCGAACTGGGCGTGCAGGCGGGCTTGGTGGAAAAATCCGGCGCGTGGTACGCCTATGGCGGAAACCGCATCGGCCAGGGTAAGGACAATGTCCGCCTCTATTTGAAGGAACATCCGGATATCGCCAAAGATATCGAAACCCAGATTCGGACCAAGGCCTTGTCGCTGCGATCCGCGGGCGGCGCCAAGGAAGAAGCCGAAGAGGTAGAGGTTGACTGAAGCGGAGTGCAACGCCGGAACAGCGCGCAAGAAGGCGCTGGCGATGTTGGCGAGACGTGAACATAGCCGGGCGGAGCTGCGCAGCAAGTTGGCGGCCAAGGGCTTTCCCACGGAGATCATCGATGACGCCTTGTCCGGTTTGGACCGGGAGGGCTGGCTCAGCGACCAGCGCTTCACGGAGATGTTCATCCGCGCGCGCAAAGAGCGCGGTTACGGGCCGGTGCGGATACGCGCCGAACTTAGAGAGCGCGGCATCGGCGATGCGATGATCGCCGCCTGTGTCGATATGGGCGACCCGGAATGGGTGCAGCGCCTGGAGCGCGCGAATAGCAAACGCTTCGGATCGAGCCGGGCGCGGGATTTCGCGGAACGGGCGCGGCAGATGCGCTTCTTAAGGGCGCGGGGATTTACCGCGGAGCAGATTCACGCGGTCCTGGACCGCAAATAACCATCGCCGGCAGAGATTAGTCAACTTAGTAAAGAAGCTATCAGGCTCATGATCAGCAGCGCAGAATTACGCACCCGTTTCCTCGAATATTTCCGTGGTCAAGGCCATGAGGTCGTACCCAGCAGCTCCCTGGTACCGGGCAACGACCCTACCTTGCTTTTCACCAACGCCGGCATGGTGCAGTTCAAGGATGTGTTCTTGGGTCTGGAAAGCCGTCCCTATGCGCGCGCCGCCAGTTCGCAACGCTGCGTACGCGCCGGGGGCAAGCACAATGACCTGGAGAACGTCGGCTACACCGCCCGTCATCACACCTTTTTTGAGATGCTGGGCAATTTCAGTTTCGGTGATTACTTCAAGCGCGAGGCGATTCGCTATGCCTGGGAATTTCTCACGGTCGAATTAAAACTGCCGCCGGAAAAATTATGGGTCACGATCTTCGAAAATGACGACGAGGCCGCCGACATCTGGTTGAAAGAAATCGAGGTCGACACCCGACGGTTCACGCGCATCGGCGCCAGTGACAATTTCTGGTCCATGGGCGATACCGGTCCGTGCGGCCCCTGCACCGAAATCTTCTATGATCATGGACCGGACGTAGCCGGCGGACCGCCCGGCACGCCCGGGGCAGACGGCGATCGCTATATCGAGATCTGGAACTTGGTGTTCATGCAGTACAATCGCGCCGCCGACGGCGCCCTGACGCCGTTGCCCAGACCTTCCGTGGATACCGGCATGGGTTTGGAACGTCTCGCCGCGGTATTGCAGGGCGTACACAGTAACTATGAGATCGACCTGTTTCGCAATCTCATCCAGGCTGCCGCCACGCTGGCTGACATTAAGGATACCGCCAACAATTCGCTGAAGGTGATCGCCGATCATATCCGTTCATGTTCATTTTTAATCGCCGACGGCGTGACGCCCTCGAATGAAGGGCGCGGTTATGTGTTGCGGCGCATCATTCGCCGCGCGGTGCGCCACGGCCACGGACTGGGATTGAAGGAACCGTTCTTCTACAAGTTGGTGGACCCGTTGGTGAAGGAAATGGGCGCGGCCTATCCTGAACTGGCCAAGGCCCAGTCCCAGGTGGAGCGCGCCTTGCAGCGCGAGGAAGAGCGCTTCCGCGAGACCCTGGATGAGGGCATCAAGATATTGCAGCAGGAGATCGCCACGCTGAAGGGAAGGTTGATCCCCGGCGAAACCGCGTTTCGTCTCTACGATACCTTCGGTTTCCCCGTGGACCTCACCGCCGATTACGCCAAGTCCCATGGCTTGGAAGTGGACATGGCGGGCTTCGAGCAGGCCATGGATGCGCAGCGCGAACGGGCCCGTGCCGCCAGCCAATTCGGTGTCGCCTACGCCACGCCCACCGGGGTGGAGGGTTGCACCGAATTCATCGGTTATGAACAGTTGCGGGAACAAAGCAAAGTGCTGGCCCTGTATCGCGGCGAAGCGGCGGTGTCCGCACTCAATGCCGGCGAGGAAGGGACTGTGGTATTGGACCGCACGCCCTTTTACGCCGAATCCGGCGGACAGGTGGGCGACCGCGGTGTGCTCGAATCCGGTCAGACGCGGTTCGAGGTACGTGACACCCAGAAATTGGGCGGCGATGTGTTCGGCCACATCGGTAAAGCGGTGAAGGGCAGTTTGCATGTCGGCGATATGGTCACAGCCCGCGTCGATGAAGCGGCGCGGCAAGCTACGGTCATCAACCATTCGGCGACCCATTTGATGCACGCCGCGCTGCGCCGGGTGCTGGGCGAGCATGTCACGCAAAAGGGTTCACTGGTGGATCCGGCGCGTTTACGTTTCGATTTTTCGCATTTCGCGCCGGTCACTCGTGAAGAGTTGTTGGAGATCGAGCGCTTGGTCAACGAACAGATCCGCGCCAATGCAATGGTGGAGACCCGTATTATGGCCTTCGAAGACGCGCGCAGCAGCGGCGCCATGGCCTTGTTCGGTGAAAAATACGGCGACAGCGTGCGGGTACTGCGCATCGGCGATTTCTCCATGGAATTGTGCGGCGGCACCCACGCTAAGCGGGCGGGAGACATCGGCCTGTTTAAAATCATTTCGGAAACGGGCGTCGCCTCCGGCGTGCGCCGCATTGAGGCGATAACCGGGCAAGCCGCGGTGGCGGCCATGGAAGCCGCCGACGACACCTTGGCCCGCGTGGCGGGCCTGGTCAAGGCCGGGCGCGATGACCTGGAAGACAAGGTGCTACAGCTCATTGATCGCAGCCGCAAGCTGGAAAAAGAGTTGGAGCAACTCAAGGGGAAGATGGCCAGCGCGGCGGGCAGCGATCTTTCCACCCAAGCCGTGGATGTGGCCGGGCTGAAGGTATTGGCGGCCCGTCTCGATGGGGCCGATGCCAAGTCGCTGCGCGATACCGTAGATCAATTGAAGAATAAGCTGGGTTCGGCGGCGGTCATCTTGGCGGCGGTCAGCGATGATAAGGTGAGTTTGGTGGCGGGCGTGACGGCGGATCATACCCAGAGGGTCAAGGCCGGCGATCTGGTCAATATGGTAGCCCAACAGGTGGGCGGCAAAGGCGGCGGGCGTCCCGACATGGCTCAAGCCGGGGGCACCAATCCGTCGGGTCTAGAAGCGGCGCTGCGTTCGGTCCCTGATTGGGTGCGCCGGCAACTTGGATGATCGCCTCTTCTTTTTCCTGGAATAGGTTTGGTGTTTAATGAGCGGCTTTAGGGCCGATAAAAAATATCGTTTCCGAGGCAGGTATCCTCACGGATGACCAAAGGGATTAACGGCATTACGTTTTTTTGGGAAATCCAAACGCCAAAGCTGCCGCGGCAAACGGTGGAGTATTTGGAAAAATCATGGCGCTGATCGTTCAGAAATATGGCGGTACCTCGGTGGGTTCTCCGGAACGCATCGAGAATGTTGCCGAGAAGGTGATGGCGGCGCGTAAGCGCGGCAACGATATCGTGGTGGTGGTTTCCGCCATGAGCGGCGAGACCGATCGCCTGGTCGGATTGGCGCAGAAAATTACCGAGCTGCCCGAACCGCGCGAATTGGATGTGCTGCTGTCCACCGGCGAGCAGGTTACCATTGCCCTGCTGGCCATGGCCTTGCAGAAGCGCGGTTGCGCGGCCCGTTCCTACACGGGGGCGCAAGTGCGGATCTTGACCGACAGCGCTCACAACAAGGCGCGCATCCGCGAGATCGACGAAGCGGCGGTGCGCAATGATCTTGCCGCCGGGCGCGTGGTGGTGGTGGCGGGTTTTCAGGGCGTGGATGAAAACGGCAACATCACCACCCTGGGCCGCGGCGGGTCCGATACCACGGCGGTAGCGCTGGCCGCCGCGCTTAAGGCCGACGAGTGCCAGATATATACCGACGTGGACGGTGTGTATACCACCGACCCGCGCGTGGTGCCCAATGCCCGCCGCCTCGACCGCATCACCTTTGAGGAGATGCTGGAGATGGCCAGCCTTGGATCAAAGGTACTGCAAATTCGTTCGGTGGAATTCGCCGGCAAGTACAATGTCCCCTTGCGTGTGCTCTCGTCGTTTCAGGAAGGCGAGGGCACGCTGATTACATTCGAGGATACTCAGATGGAGCAAGCAATCATCTCCGGCATCGCGTTCAACCGTGATGAGGCTAAATTGACCGTAGTTGGAGTGCCGGATCAGCCCGGTATCGCCTTCCGCATTCTCGGTCCTATCGCCGAGGCCAATATCGAAGTGGACATGATCGTGCAAAACATGGCGGAAGACTCCACCACCGATTTTACCTTCACCGTACACCGCCGTGATTATGTCAAGGCCATTGAGATACTGCGGCGTGCCGCCAAAGGCCTGGAGGCACGGGAAGTGACCGGCGATGACAAAATCATCAAAATCTCACTGGTGGGGGTGGGAATGCGTTCTCACGCCGGCATCGCCAGCAAGATGTTTCAGGCGCTATCCAAAGAAGGCATAAATATCCGCATGATATCCACCTCGGAGATTAAAATTTCGGTGGTAGTGGACGAAAAGTACCTGGAATCTGGCGTGCGGGCCCTCCACGATGCATTTCAACTCGACCAGCCGTCGAACCAGTAATCTTTGCGCTATCCTGCTGTCCAACTAACAGTAAGGTAGAGATGAAGAACTGGTCTTTTTTACACGGATATTGAGGTTATTGATTTTGTAAAACAGTTGGTTGAAAAAAAGGATTATAGTTTTGCCATTGATGGTCGATAGCATCAGAAGTGAGCTGCAATTGAAGTTGTGGTTCCTGCCTGTGGGCCTATATATATGGTGATTGAATGAACAAGGAGACGAGATCATGCTGATTTTAACCCGGCGTGTGGGTGAGACGCTGATCATCGGGGATGACATAACTATAACTGTTTTGGGCGTAAAGGGTAACCAAGTCCGTATCGGTGTTAACGCGCCAAAAAATATCTCTGTGCATCGCGAAGAGATCTATGAGCGCATTCAGAAGGAAAAGCAACAAGCTGGCAGTGGCGGCGCGGATGGCGGCGATTATGGTGATGATATAAGCGGCAAGTCACAGGTAGGCTGATGGGAAAGGGGATAGGAGAATAATAATAATAACTTTACTATTGGCGCGCTGATTAGGTATCCTTCTCCAAGTCTCGGGCTTGGCAGAATATTTAGAGCTAATAACCCTTAACGCGAACCCAAGATATTATTCCCCGTAATGGGAAATTTCTTGGGTTCGTGCATTTAGAATATCCAGGCTCCAGATTAATTAGGGTTCATTGCTAACATTACGCTGAACCTTTGGTCTATGGAGAGATGGCCGAGCTGGTCGAAGGCGCTCCCCTGCTAAGGGAGTATGGGGTCAAAAACTCCATCGAGGGTTCGAATCCCTCTCTCTCCGCCATCTATCGCCATCTGTAATGGGACGCTTCCAGCCCCCTTTTTTGGCACAAAGTCAGGACACCACCTTTTTCATCGAAAAACGCCCATTTCCTTGACACCCGGCAGGCATGAAAAGGATAATGCGCGACCTCAATCGATTTCAAAGCGCCCGTAGCTCAGCTGGATAGAGTACCTGGCTACGAACCAGGCGGTCGGGAGTTCGAATCTCTCCGGGCGCGCCATAATTCAAAGACTTAGCTCTCCTTTGCGTCCTTGCTAAGCGGTCCCTGTGCCAAATTTGTGCCCTGGACCAACCGGGGCCTCGCTAAGCGCTCGGCGTAATCGGCCAAGTGATCCGCCGAAAGGTGCGCATACCGCCTCACCATCTCCGGCGATTCCCAGCCACCCAGTTCCTGCAACACGCTGAGCGGTGTCCCGCTCTGGATGTGCCAACTGGCCCAGGTATGCCTGAGATCATGCCAGCGAAAGTCGTCTATCCCTGCGCGTCGCAGTGCCTTCCGCCAGGCATGATTATTGGCCTTGGTAACCCGCTTCCCTTTAAACGTAAACACCCACGTTGGATGCTGTCCCAGCTGGCGGCGTACCACCACCACCGCCTCGGCATTGAGCGGCACGGCAATGGCCTTGCGGCCCTTAGCCTGATCGGGATGAATCCAGGCGATGCGTCGCGCCAAATCCACCTGACTCCATGCTAATCCCGTGACATTGGCTTCCCGCAGTCCCGTCGCCAAACTGAAGCGCACCATTTCAGCCAAGTGCGGGGGTAACTCCTTCAGCAACCGGTCGACGTCATCCCGCGTCAACCAACGGATGCGTCGCTTGGGCTCTTGCATCAGCCGAATCGGTGGAGCCTTCTCCAGCCAGCCCCATTCCCGCTCGGCCATACGCAACACCGCTCGTATAACTTGCAGTAAGCGATTCACCGTCGCGGCACTCACACCGTCCGCTAGTCTCACTGCCGTCAATCGATCTATTGCATCCCGATCGATCTCCGCGAGGCGTTTGCTCCGCAGATGCTCATCCAACCAGCGAAAGTGCATCCGATCGCTTTCCAACGTGGTTTTGTGCGCCTTCTCCTTGATCCAGCGCACCACCGCTTCTTCCCATAATCGCTCCGGCTTATCGCCTAGCTTTTGGACTTTCCAGACATTCGCTTTAAGGCGATCGTGGAATTCCTGAGCTTGCTGTCGGTCGGAAGTCCCAGTAGAGCGGCGTACTCGTTGTCCACTGGGGGTGGTAAATCGCACCCACCAGAGACGTTGCCGTCGATAGAGTGACATAAACTACCCTCCTTCCCGCCACTCAACGACGCTTGCCGAGGAGAAGCGTAGCGGGAACGCAAATAACTCACAAGATCGGCTTCCAGGAAACACCACTTTTTGCCGATTTTTGCGCCGGGTATCACCCCCGCCTTGACCTTGCGGCGCAAGGCCTCCGCCGACAGCTTTAGCAATAAAGCGGCTTCCGCGAGGGATAGGGTATTCACGGTAGTACCGCTCTCGGGAAACCAAACGCGCCTAGACCTAAATACGACCAAAGGGCTAGTTGCATTCCAATGAACAGAGAATCATGGAAACCGAAATGAGAGAGGCGAAAACCGCCGAGCAAAACAAGCAAGCAATCAAGTGCTATGTGAACAATTAACACATTAACCTCCGAGAATGTACCAAGGTAAATCCACGTGTACCCCGTGCAACAAGCAAACGACAATGCGCAGCACGAATTACACAACTCAACCTCAATTCATACCCACTGGTATGAATGATTGGGCAACCCTCAGTAAACCCTCAGAGATAAGAAAGACGATGGCGCTGTTGCACGGAGACGTGGGAAGCCAATTTATCGGCTATTGCCTCGCGGTGGAGAATATCGCTCTCTGCAACTCTGGCGATAATATAACCGCCATCCAATATCTCGGTGACTAGATTTCCATAGACCGCTGATGACTGTCAAGAAATTCTTATCATGAAGATAAGGAGGGTATGGCGTAATTAAAATCAATGATGATAAACCGGCGCATACCGTGAAAATACAGCGATAATCATCGATGAAAATAGACGTAAATGCAATTTATAAAAATCGTTATATTCGCGGAAAATGAAAAAATTATTTCTAATATTTTTCTCAGAAAAATTTAGAAAATTAATTACTGAAAAAGCAGATTGAATGTTTTGTAGAAAATAAAAGTTTTGAAAGTATTTTTTTCATATTAATTGACGAGCTCGTGAAAAATTATTTTTATCAGCATAATTAAAAATCACAAATTTGCAAAATAATTGGCGAAACTAAAAATGCAAAAATGTCGTGAAGAAAAAGTTTATCAAAATTATTTTTAATAATTACACTTAATTCATTTTTTCGCCGGATATAATTTTAATTTTTCCTGTGACAGAAATGCTGAAAACGGACTTTGGAGTGATAGCGACAGTGAGCGCGATATTCTGGGAAGGGATTTATCTGGGGACCGCCCATTGAAGTGTGCCTGCTTCGTGTTGACCGAAGGAGGCTATAAAACATGGCCAACCCTTCAATTCAACCCTGAAACTCATCTATTGTCCAACTTTTACCCATCTATTTGCCAATAGTTGGGCATCTATTTGGATAGGGTAGGCAACTATTTCATAAAGGTTGCCCAACTTTCACCTGAGTTTCTGGGGCCACTATCACTTCTGACTTGAGACCTACTGTAGATTCAACTGTCCGTCTACTGTGGGGGCTACTATCCGTCTACTCTATTTCTACTGTTTTGGCTACTGGTTTGGCTACTCGGAACCGCTTGAATATTGAGCCCCATGAGATTCTGTTAGTTTTAATCCGTTATATGGCTTCAATACTTTTCACATGAGCAGTGAAAGCACAGAAAATTAGGCGTGCTTTGGGGACGCAGGGAGACGATAACTAGCGATTTCCCGTGACTTAAATGTGGATAACCACTGAAGAATAATGCCAAAATGGCGTAGCATTGATTACTTAGGATTGTTCTATTTCGTGGCAAATCCAGAACTTCAAGCCCGAGAGACCATTGACCAATTGCTGGTGGAAGCAGGGTGGCAGGTGTGCGATGCCGACCAGGCGAACATCCACGCCGCGCGCGGCGTGGCCATCCGCGAGTTTCCCCTGCCGGGCCACGGCTTCGCCGATTATCTCCTCTACATAGACGGCAAGGCCGCCGGTGTCATCGAGGCCAAGAAGGAGGGCACGACCCTCACCGGTGTCGAGACCCAATCTGACAAATACACCAAAGGCCTGCCCGCTGGCCTGCCTGCTGGAACAATCCGCTGCCGTTCGCCTACCAGTCCACCGGTATCGAAACCCGCTTCACCAACGGCCTCGACCCCGCGCCGCGCTCGCGCCCGGTGTTCGCTTTTCACCGCCCCGAAACCCTCGCCGCAATGGCTCGATGCAGCCTGGGTTGAGCGCAGCGACGAACCCGCGGACAGCAGCCGCGGAAGCGTCGCCGACCTATACAGCGGCGCGCAAACATTCCTCTCCCGCCTCCAACACATGCCGCCCCTGCACGAAGAAGGCCTCTGGCCCGCCCAAGATCACGGCCATCCACAACCTCGAACAATCGCTCAAGGAAAACCGCCCCCGCGCCCTGATCCAGATGGCCACCGGCTGGGGCAAGACCTTCACCGCCATCAGCTTCATCTACCGGCTGATCAAGTTCGCCGGCGCAAGACGAGTGCTGTTCCTGGTCGACCGCGGCAACCTCGGCGACCAGACCCTCAAGGAATTCCAGCAATACGTCTCGCCCTACAACAACTTCAAGTTCACCGAGGAATACATCGTCCAGCGCCTGCAAGGCAACACCCTCGACACCACCGCGCGGGTCTGCATCTGCACCATCCAGCGCATGTACTCCATGCTCAAGGGCAGGGACCTGCCCGAGGACCTCGAAGAAGAGTCCATCGACAAGCTCGGCAGCCTGTTCAAACAGCCCGAACCCATCGAATACAACCCCAGCAATCCCCATCGAGACCTTCGACATCATCGTCACCGACGAATGCCACCGCTCCATCTACAACCTCTGGGCGCAGGTGCTGGAATACTTCGACGCCTATCTCATCGGCCTCACCGCCACGCCCAGCAAGCAGACCTTCGGCTTCTTCAACCAGAACCTGGTGATGGAATACAACCACGAAATGGCCGTGGCCGACGGCGTCAACGTCAACTACGACGTCTACCGCATCCGCACCCAGATCACCGAGGCCGGCTCCAAGGTGGAGTCCGGCTACTCCGTGCAGATCAGGAGCGCGACACCCGCAAGAAGCGCTGGGAACAGCTCGACGACGACTTCGACTACGACCCCAACCAGCTCGACCGCGACGTGGTCGCCCCGGACCAGATCCGCACCATCATCCGGACCTTCCGCGACAAGCTGTTCACCGAGATCTTCCCCGGCCGCGAGTGGGTGCCCAAGACCCTCATCTTCGCCAAGGACGACGCCCACGCCGAGAACATCGTCGAGATCGTGCGCGAGGAGTTCGGCAAGGGCAACGACTTCGCCCAGAAGATCACCTACCGCACCACCGGCGCGAAACCCAAAGACCTCATCAACGAATTCCGCACCAGCCCCATGCCGCGCATCGCCGTCACCGTGGACATGATCGCCACCGGCACCGACATCAAGGCGGTGGAAGTCGTCATGTTCATGCGCGCCGTCAAATCCCGCGCCTTCTTCGAGCAGATGAAAGGCCGCGGCGTGCGCATCATGAAGGCCGACGACCTGCAAAGCGTCACCCCCGACGCCAAGGCCAAGGACCACTTCGTCATCGTCGACGCCGTCGGCGTCTGCGAGCAGGACAAAACCGACTCCCGCCCCATGGAGCAAAAGCCCACCGTCAGCTTCGAAAAGCTCATGCAGGCCGTCGCCTTCGGCAACACCGAAGACGACGTGCTCACCTCGCTCGCCGGCCGCCTGGCCAGAATGGAACACCGCATCAGCGCCGACGACGACAAGAAGATCCGCGCCGCCAGCGGCGGCTACGGCCTCAAAGACCTCGCCCACCGCATCGTCGCAATCCCTAGACCCCGACGCCTCTCGCCCGCCCAGAGTCCGCAAAGTGGCGGGCTGGGGTGAGCGCAGCGAAGGCCAGGAACTCGACGCCGCAGGCCCACGAACGCGAAGCCCAACGCCACAAAATCATCCAAGAAGCCGTCAAACCCCTGCACGACCCAGCCCTGCGCCAACTGCTCATCGAAACCAAAAAGAAAAACGAAATCACCATCGACACAGTCAGCGCCGACGAAGTCCTCGAAGCCGGCTTCTCCCAGGACGCCCTCGACCGCGCCAAAGGCATGGTCCAATCCTTCGAGCAATTCATCAAGGACCACAAAGACGAAATCACCGCCTTGCAGGTGCTCTACAGCAAGCCCTACAAACAGCGCCTCACCTTCGAGGCCGTGAAAGAACTCGCCGACGCCATCGAAAAGCCGCCCTACCTGTGGAACGAATCCCAGCTCTGGAACGCCTACGCCGCGCTGGAAAAATCCAAGGTCAAAGGCGCCAGCGGCAAACGCATCCTCACCGACCTCGTGTCGCTGGTGCGCTTCGCCATCCACCAGGACAACGAACTCATCCCGTTCCCCGAACGCGTCAACGCCAACTTCAAGGCGTGGCTGGCCTCCCAACCCCCTCTCCCTCAGGGAGAGGGCCGGGGTGAGGGGAGTCGATTCACCGCCGAACAAATGCAAATGGCTGGAAATGATCCGCGACCACATCGCCGCGAATCTCGGCATCGAGCCGGATGACTTCGAGTACGCGCCGTTCTCGCAACACGGCGGACTCGGCAAGGTGCATCAACTGTTCGGCGACAAGCTGAATGCGATGATTGAAGAATTGAACGAGACGTTGGCGGCATGAGTAACGAACTCGCCAATCGGCTGGTCGCAGTCGCTGAACGACTCGGCGAGCTTGCTGACTTTCAGAATACGGCACAGCTGACATCGCAACAAGCAGAACGCTAAACAGATTCGAGTTACCGCCGTATTACTGGTGCTAACAGTTTCAGTCTGGGCAGTCGTGCCAGGCATGCGTCTACGAAGACATGAGCAAGTCGCTGATCTCCTGACGAGGCGACCTATACCGGTAAGATCAACTGGTCACCATAGGCAGGTTTCTGATTAACGGACACGAATCCGTTGGCGTTCGATGATTCGCGTGACGCAGAAGGATATCGAACCGCAATATCTCTACTACGCTCTTCAATACATGCAGACATTACGTCGAAATGCGGTTCGTTACAAGGCGCTGCGCAACCCAGCAAGTCAACCATAAGAAATTCCGCGCTATTTACGATACCGCTCGCACCCCTCGACCAACAACAACGCATCGTCGCCGAAATCGAAAAACAATTCTCCCGCCTCGACGAAGCCGTCGCCAACCTCAAGCGCGTCAAGGCCAACCTCAAGCGCTACAAAGCCGCCGTCCTCAAAGCCGCCGTCGAAGGCCGCCTCGTCGAAACCGAAGCCGAACTCGCCCGCCGCGAAGGCCGCAGCTACGAAACCGGCGAACAACTCCTGCAACGCATCCTCGAAACCCGCCGCAGCCAGTGGAAAGGCAAGGGCAAATACAAAGAACCCGCCGCGCCCGACACCACCGACCTGCCCGAATTGCCGGAGGGGTGGGTGTGGGCGACGCTCGATCAGCTGTCCTGGGATTCGAGCTATGGAACATCCGCGAAGTGCGCGTACGAAAACAAGGGGCCGCCAGTGCTCCAATACCAAACGTGGACGGGGCGAAATTGATTTTGCAGACGTTAAGTACGCGCCATCCGATCTCACTTTCGCCAAGGAAGAAGCGCTCTCCCCTGGTGATATGTTGGTAATTCGAACGAACGGTAGTAAGTCCCTAATTGGACGTGCGGCTGTCGTAACAACACATTTCCAGCAGCCTACGACCTATGCCTCGTACCTTATTCGATTCCGCCTCTTGGGGGATGCAACGCTTTCTGCGTGGATATCATCGTACTGGCAGTCGCATTCAACTCGTTCATGGATTGAATCGAAGGCAGCAACCTCGGCGGGGCAGCACAATATCAGTATGAGTGTTCTGGCAACGGCACCTGTGCCGCTTCCTCCGTCGACAGAACAACACCGCATCGTGGCCGAAGCGGGCCGCCGTCTCTCCCTCGTGCGCGGAATTGAGGCCCAGGTGGACGCTAACCTACAGCGCGCCGAGCGTTTACGGCAGTCGATTCTTTCTAGGGGATTTTCAGAAGGCTTCGGAGATATAAGTGACCAATAATCGCAACAAGGCTTACCCAAGGGAAACAATAATGGCATGGGGATCAGTCACGATTCGGGTCAGACCTATCAGGGTCGCATTCCTCGTTGATCCGGCTGACCACAAAGGGCTATATCGAGCTGTTGAACTAAGCACTTTCCTATGGGGTGGTAGCTATAACCCCATCATCCCCGCTTACCGCCGCACCCCAGCCAAGTGGGAGTCGCACAGGGTTAGGCGGTTGCCACAGCCAGCGGAGATCATTACCGGGTATCTGAATGGATTCGATCCAGACTTTGTCGTGCCGGTGGGTAGGTGCGCAAGGCGTACTTTTGAGATCGGCAACAGGGACCTCGTTCAGGAAGGTGAGTTGCTAGGCGACATTAGTAAGACGGGCACGCCACGTCATGGAATCGGACTATTTGAACTGCTGAGGGATTTTTCTGGAAAAGGAACTGAAATACAAACGGAATGATGATCTCCACATCGCTATTCCTGAAATGCCGCGCGTGCCTACCGGATGTTTCTCGCGAGTGTGTTTGGAGTTTTGCCGGAAGACGCACAACGCATTGTTGATACTGACTTCGCAGAGGTACACCGGGTATAACTCGCGTAAAACCCACTCTCGCCAATTTCGTAGAGTTATGGAAACCAACGCGTTTTTTCCCCCGCCACCTGTCTATGTGGTCCATTGACGTCAAGCCGTTTCGGGATGCGGTGATATTTGTGTGTGATGCCAAATCTTCATCAAGACATTATTGATTACTGGAACTTACGTGCTGCTGGATACTATGTGGTCCCGATACCGATCCAGGTTTCAGCAAATGAAAACGTAAAAAAACTGGCGATAGACTTTATTGAGGAGAATTATCAACCCTACCGTCACAATACAGACATGTTCCACCATACGACTATTCTCCGGGTCGAGGGACGTCACGGAGGAGACGGTTAAAAAGTTTTGTGAGTCTTTGAATATCAAAGAGGCGGAAGAAAAGAAACAGTTCAAATACGCGATGCAAATGTTCTACCCAAGATTGTGGGATACATGGGCACGAGAAAACGCATCAGAAGGAATCGCATTTCCCTATTCACACGAAGATGAGCGGCGCATATCAGAAGGAGAAGCGACTAGAGCTCCGCTCACTAAACCCGAAAGTCGATCTGTTTCGTGAGTATTCCGGAAAGCCAAGATTTGCCAATGAGTTTAGTTTCAGTTTCTACGGATCAAAAGAGCCGATGGCAGAAGTGATCCCTGAAGGCTCGCGTGAGTTCTCGTCTGCGATCGGCCGCCCCGGATATCACAATTGGCGCTTCTCGAGATTTGGGCCGGTATTCCTCGCGGATAACGAAGATGACCTGATTTTCGTTGATTTGCCACGTGCAGAGACAGTAATGTCAGAGTGGTTTCGAGAACGCGGTTGGAAGGTCTCATTGTCAGGACCGGGGCGTATCGCGACGCAATCGATCAAGCAACTTGGAGGGTCATTCGGTACATCTTGGCTTGCGCACAGAGGAGTGATTGATCTTCTTGGCGAATTAGAGAAGGAAGCTGGCGTGCCTCGGCAAGCTGTAATCGGAAGGTTGAAAAAGGTGATTGCGGATGATGGATTGTTTTTTGATAGTGAGCGTTTTCTTGAAGGGTTGCTAGAGTCAAACGCGTTGCGGCTTGGAGCACGGATTCAGTGCCCCGTTTGTACCCGGCACAACTGGTACGAATTGAATACCCTAGTATACTAACTTGCTTGTCGATTCTGCTTGTCAGAATTTGAGCCGCCTGTGAAGTCACCCAAAGAATATAGAGTGGACTTATAGGGCTCATGGGCCATTCGCGAGTTCGATTGCACAAGGTTCTTTTACAGTGCTGCTTACGCTGAGGTTTTTGGGCGATGATTTAGGTCGTGGTATTACGCCACTATTCAGTTATAAGGCTGAGAAGGATGGGAAAGAGTTGGAGGCAGATCTGACGTGTCTATGCAAGCGTTCAACATGGCGAGAAACTGGCACGTACGTTGTGCACGCAGGGTGCAAGAGCTTCAACCACTTCGAGCAGCGAGATGTGGGTCGGATGAAGGATTTAGCGCAGGAATTTCCTGGTGCCGTTGTTGTGTTTGCTACTCTCAACGAATCGCTAAATGAGTCGGAAATAAAGATGATTGGGGTAATGGCCCGAGCAGAGCGAAAAAGCAAGCGTTGCGTGGGATGTTATACAGTTCGGTGGTGATATTAACTGGCGTTGAGCTTTTTTCGGCACGAGGAATTCGAGAGTGCTGGGAAGGAAGGGGCGGACTTTATGAACAATTTCATGAACATAAATTTGACTATAAGGAATTGCCCTTACTTGCTGATGCGACGCAACAACTTTACCTCCACCTTCCATCTTGGCGGGACTGGTCCGATGCGCAACGTGAGAAGAGAAAGCAAAAAAATACAATAACAGCAAAGGAAGAAGCCTGACATGAATTCGCCGTCAATCGTACAAAAACTTTGGAACTACTGCAACGTCCTGCACGACGACGGTATGTCGTACGGCTACTACCCCGGATCAAGTCCGGGGCAGGCTAACAACAAGCAACTCACCTATCTGCTGTTTTTCAAGATGACCGACGAGCGCACCAATACGCCTTATTACCAGAAACGCCCAGAGTCAACGAAAAGCAATCGGCTGGCTATTTGTAGTACATCAATAACAGTTACATAAAATGAACCGGCTCGAAGCTCGCATAAGAGATTATTTAGCAGTTCATCTTGATCTGATCGATACAACCCTCGAATTGATTAAGAAGGAATTCCCGCTTCCCAACGTGATTGGAGCAGGGGGTTCTATTGATATTCTGGCTAAAGACGGGCTAGGTCACTTTGTTGTAATCGAGATTAAAAGAAGCGATCAAGCGGCGCGAGCAGCATTACATGAGCTAACAAAGTATGTGGCGCTGCTCAAGTCTTCTCTCGGTATACGAACAGAGCAAATTCGAGCGTTCTTGCTTTCAACCGAGTGGAATGAACTGGCTGTACCGTTTTCTGAATATCGGAAGATATGTGAAGTGCCAACGGATGGGTTAGTGTTGACCGCGTTGCCCGATGGTACCGTAACAAAGGTGGTATATCTTTACTCCTCCGGATATTGGGGGCCCGTTAGACATTAGCCATACAACAAACATATTTTCCTTTTTTCTGATATTGCGCGACGTAATGATTCAATAGAAGGTATTGTGGCTGCGGCAAAGCGAGCTGCTCTTCGAGATTTCGCAGTTCTGGCAGTGGAATATATTGGGGCCGAGTGAGCGAGTAATCTATCCTTATGGCGCATATTTCATCTTTTCCTCACCCTTAAATGGCTTGCCTGAAAACGAGGCTAAAGTTGTCAAATCTTCAATTCAGTGGAGCAATGAACTTGATGATGAGGATGAGAACTTTCTCGTCGCACTTATGGATGAGATAGATATTGGACATGATGAAAGTGAAGTAGGCTATCCCGAAAAGCTTGCATCAGTAGCCAACGATGGGTGGCACGTTACCGTTGCGCATAGAGCAGGACGATATGCGGCAAACGAGCTTCTGTTAAGTGACGAGCAATTAGTAGAGGAAGCCAAGAAGAAGGAGGGTGGTGCAAATTATTATATGTACTGCACTGTGAGCCCTAAGTACCAGCCGAGCTGGGAGAAATTCAAGGCGGATGCAAAGCTTGTTCTTCTAGGCAGCAAGGCTTGGTCGAGAATCTTCTTTGAAGTCATTAAGTCACACGAAAGTACAAAAACAGATGCGATAGTATCTGTTCATCTCTACAACCTTATGAATATAGTCTTCAGTTTAGCGAGGTTGTGCGGGAGCAAAGATTATCACTACATGCCTGTTTTCCAACTAGTATCGACCTGCGCGGATGAGGTCGTATTGTACATCGGTACTGTGGCATGGAACGGACAACCAGTCTCAATCTCAGGTGGAGAATGGGTCGATAAAGTATACGGCTCAGTGAATGACTTCACGAACAACCAACATTTCGGGGAGCAGTTCACAAAAGAGGATCTGGCGTGTTCGCATCTTGGGTTGTCCTACATAGTGTTCGAAGTGCGAAGACCGGGTACCAGCGCTGAAGAGGCGACAGTTCTTGGCATATATCGTGGAAGGTTGACCAGAACACCAATAGTGAAATCGAAGTTGCGATCTATTGCAGAGTTCTGTTCCGAGAATGCGGAATTTTGTAACAGCCTCGTGAGGGACCTTGGTGAGTTCAGTCTAGGAATGGTGAGTGCTGTTTAATGAACACTTCCACGATAGTCCAAAAACTCTGGAACTACTGCAACGTCCTACGCGACGACGACATGTCATACGGCGACTACCCCGGATCAAGTCCGGGGCAGGCTAACAACGAGCAGTTCGCCCTCACCCTAACCCTCTACCAAAGGGAGAGGGGAATAAAAGGAAAGATGGCCGACGAGCGCACCAAGGCGCCGTATTTATCCCCGAATGGGGACTACCAGAAGAGCCAGGTCCCGGAAAAGTATAGTTGGCCGAACCTCATCAAGAAAGATGGCGATGAGTTGTTCGATCATTACCGCCACACCCTTGAGGCGCTGGGCAACCAGAGGGTCTTGCTCAGTCTGAAGGTTCGTTGCGCGTTAGCTGCTAGAAAATTAAATGCACCTCAAGCTCTTTGTGGTCAGTATACTCAGGGCGCAGTAATTCCATTAAAATGGGAATAAGTGTACGAACAGAGCATTGGATATATTTATTCTAGCCATTTGATCATTTGAGCGTTATTGGTGTGGCTGGATTGGTTGCCGTATTCGACAGCATGGAAGCGTGAGTTGGTCATATATCTTGATGAGTCAGGAGATCTTGGTTTTGACTTCGAGCATAAGCGCCCGTCTCGAAAGTTTGTGATCACCTTGCTGGTCTGCGATTCGAGCGGCGTTACGCGGGAATTTCGCACCGCGGTTAGGCGGACGCTCAAGAACAAGTTGAATAAGGGCAAGAAGGGTAGCCGCATCGTGCACGAGCTGAAAGGTACCAATACAAATCTGGCGATCAAACGCTATTTTTACCGGCATGCACCCAAGAGTGGCTGGAGCATATATACCGTGGTGGTAAACAAGGAACGTGTATACGAAGGTCTTCAGACCAAGCACGGGAAAAAGAAACTTTACAATTTTTCGCGGATTTCTACTAGAGAAGGTGGATTTGACGGAGCCTGGGAATGCCGTAACCTTGGTGGTTGATAGATGTAAAAATAAGGATGAGATTCGAGATTTTAACCGGTACCTGGCGAATCAGTTCGAGGCATTACTACCATTCAATATCCCCGCAAATATCTATCACGAGAACTCTAGCGCGAATCCCGGATTGCGGGCCGTGGATTTGTTTTGTTGGGGCGTGTTCAGGAAATACGAACACGGAGACATTGCCTGGTATAGGGAGTATGGGTCCCGGATTAGGTATAAAACGGAATACCTGAGATAGGGGCAAAAAAAAGACGGACCCTGTTACGCCGATGATCCTGGGACTCTTGCCAACCGATGGAAGGGAACGTCCGAGGCACGCAGCAGGAATTACCCGTCAGGTTGAGAAATATAGGGCTTGGAGCCCTATAAATCAACAAAATTTATTAGCGGAAATATGGCCAAATAGATGAAAATTTTGAATCTAACTAGAAGAAACAGCGAGTTATGAATACATCAGTATCGTCCAAAAACTCTGGAACTACTGCAACGTCCTGCGCGACGACGGCATGTCGTATGGCGATTACGTCGAGCAGCTCACCTATCTGCTATTCCTCAAGATGGCCGACGAGCGCACCAAGGCGCCGTACAACCAGAAGAGCCCAGTGCCGAAGAAGTACAGTTGGCCAGCCTCATCAAGAAGAGACGGCGACGAGCTGTTCGATCACTACCGCCATACCCTTGAGGCGCTGGGCAACCAGAAGGGCTTGCTCGGGCTGATCTTCAACAAGTCGCAGAACAAGTTCCAGGACCCGGCCAAGCTGCGGCGGCTGATCGTGGACCTCATCGACAAGGAAACCTGGGTGTCGATGAGCGCCGACGTGAAGGGCGATGCCTACGAAGGCCTGCTGGAAAAGAACGCCCAGGACACCAAGTCCGGCGCCGGCCAGTACTTCACCCCGCGCCCGCTGATCCAGGCCATTGTGGATGTCATGGCCCCGAAGCCCGGCGAGACCGTGAGCGACCCGGCCTGCGGCACCGGCGGCTTTCTGCTCGCGGCGCACGACTATGTGGTGAAGCACAATCCCAACCTGACCAAGCCGCAAAAGACCAAGCTCAAGGAGGAAACCTTCAAGGGCTGGGAGCTGGTGCAGGCCACGGCGCGGCTGTGCGCCATGAACATGCTGCTGCACGGCATCGGTAGCCAGGACTTCGAGCCCATCGTGGTGTCCGACTCGCTGGCCGCCGATCCCGGCGACCGTTTCGACCTGGTGCTCACCAATCCGCCCTTCGGCAAGAAGAGCAGCACCACGATTGTGGGCGAGGAGGGCAAGGTCAGCAAAGAGCGCGACATCGTCGAGCGCGGCGACTTCTGGACCACCACCTCGAACAAACAGCTCAACTTCGTCCAGCACGTCAAAACCCTGCTCAAGCAAAACGGCCGCGCCGCCGTGGTCGTGCCCGACAACGTGCTGTTCGAAGGCGGCGCCGGCGAAACCATCCGCCGCAAGCTCCTGCACGAGTGCGACGTCCACACCCTGCTGCGCCTGCCCACCGGCCTGTTCTACGCCCAGGGCGTAAAGGCGAACGTGCTGTTCTTCGACAAGAAACCCGCCAGCGAAACCCCGTGGACCAAGAAGCTCTGGATCTACGACCTGCGCACCAACATGCACTTCACGCTCAAGACCGACCCCTTGAAGCGCGAAGACCTCGACGAATTCGTAAAGTGCTACAACCCCGAGAATCGCCACAAGCGCGAAGCCACATGGTCCGAAAGAAACCCGACGGCCGCTGGCGCGCCTACACCTACGACGAAATCGCCGCCCGCGACAAGGTCAGCCTGGATATCTTCTGGCTCAGGGATGAAACACTGTCCGATTCCGATAATCTCCCGCGCCGGATGTGATCGCCGCGGAAATTGTTGAGGATCTAGAGGCGGCGTTGGAGCAGTTTAGGGAGATTGCGGGGGATCTCGGCAGTCCCGTTACTGAATAAATCGAATTAAGGGGAGGGTGTTAATGCAGGTCATTTGGACTAAGAGCGGTATTTTCTATCAGGCAGACTACCAAAGTGAGGCAGACCTGGAGTCGGCGATCCTTGATGTTCAGAACGACCTCTTCGGTGAAAATAGAATATACCTCGATGTAAAAAAGAAAATTGGTACCAAGGGTGGTCAACGGAATATACCGGATGGTTACTTGCTTGATCTCAGAGATGAGAAGCCGAAACTCTATGTTGTCGAAAATGAGCTGGCGGTACATGACCCGCTGCGCCACATCGCAGTCCAGATTCTCCAGTTTTCTTTATCTTTTGAATCCGAACCCCGTTTGGTCAAACAGATACTTTTTGACGCTGTAACTAAAGATGCCATGATAAGTGAGCAATGTGAGAAGTACGCGCACGATAGAGGATATCGTAACTTAGACCATTTGTTGGAATACTTGGTTTTTGAATCAAAATTCGCCGCACTCTGTAATCATTGATGCATCACCTGATAACCTGGAAAACATACTTGTAGAGAAGTTTGCATTTGGTGTTGAAGTTATTCAGTTGGCACGGTTCGAGAATTCGAATAATGAGAAATATTATGTTTTTGAGCCATTTCTAGCGGACGTTGGGCTCGATATCGCCTCTACGTTAGCGACGAAAGTACCGACCGGAAAGAGATTGGAAGTAAGCGATATCGACACCATCGTCGTGCCAGCCAGGCCAGAGGGATTTGAGCGGGTTTTTCTGGGCCAAAATCGATGGTATGCGATCCGCATACATGGGAGCACTAGGCCGCAGATTAAATACATTGCTGGATATCAGGTGGCGCCTGTTTCCGCAATTACTCACATTGCTCCTGTGAAGTCTATCGAATCGTGGCAGGATAGTGGTAAATATGTCGTTAACTTTTCAGAGCCAGCTAGAGAAATAGGACCGATACAATTAGTTAAGAAAGGTCGTGTGAAACAGCTGCAAAATGCCAGATACACAACTAGAGCGAAGTTAGATGGTGCGAGCACTCTTGACGATGTTTGGTGATGTCGAACTAATAGCTGAGCAAGATAAAAATTAAAGGGGGGAGTCAGTAATGGTAACTAAGAAAGAAGCTACAAACCCGTAGAACTACTAAAGGTGCTCTAATTAAAGAAATGTCAAAAGAAACTTCCGAGTGAAATTCTGGCGAGTCCGATATTTCGAGAGAAACTGAAGGAGTTAATGAAGGGTTACGCAGGCATATACGCTTTATACCGAAAAAACAGAGTCTACTATGTCGGTATAACAACCAATCTATTTGCTAGGGCGAGTCAACATTTGAAAGATCGTCATAAATAAAAATGGGATTATTTTGTTATTGCTCGCATCAAAATAATGGATTATTTAAAAGATATCGAAACTTTGCTTACACACCTAATGGATCTACCTGGGAACAAGGTAAGGTGGCATGTGCCAAAATATGCAGATATCAATTGAATTTTACAGTAGATATTGATGATACATACTAAGGAAATTGGAGAAATTAGACGAATATTGCGAAAGTGAACGATTTTTCTTAATCAATTGTAGTCGCGACTTGACCTGATAGTTGCCATTTATTTCCAGAAGGTATTCAGGTCATTATGTAGATTTGGTTACTTCCGTGGAAGTGGGATAAAAAACCATTATTGTTAAACAATAATATGGAGCGATTGTAAAATGAATAAAATATCAATATTTCTAAAACTAATATTACTAATTTTACTTAATTTATACATCGAGCAAGCAGCAGCACAATCGCCTGCGTCGCAACCTCCACAAATATCGAAGCCGGTAGATATTCCTTCCACATCATATTCCCCCGCGAATTTCGAATTTGTAGATTACGAGTATATAGATAAGAATAAAAAGCAAAAAAAACCACAATATATTTGGCGTAGACCGCCAGAAGTACACTATATAATTATTGCTGGTTGTGGAGGCGGTGGCGGTGGTGGCACTGGTGGGGGAGTTGCAAAGCTGGGCAATCAAAATCTAAATGGAGCATTTGGTCAAGGTGGAAAATCTGGGTTATGGACTACAATATTTTTAGGACCACTTAACGCGGATGTTTATAGTGTGTTGATTGGAAAAGAGGGGCCGGAGGGACATTCAAAGATGCGCAGCATTTGACTTATGCAAGAAAAGGTGATGAAACAGTGTTTTCAGGTCCTGATGCCAACATAATTTTCAGTAGTGGAGACTCTGGCCGATCCTCGCTTGTCACTTCCACATCAGGTGAGGATAGTATGATAAAAATACATAGCGGTGGGGAAAGCGGCGGTATGTTCAAGAATGGATCAAACGCTACTGAAGATTGTGCTGGTGGTGGTGGTGCCGGAGAGTTTAAGGGAGGCGGGGCTAAAGTTGGTGGAAAAGGAGGAAATGGAAATATAGTTATTTACCCACTGCCAGATTTTGGCCAAGTATTTAATCTTATGACAAAACTTAACAATTAAATAATGGACGGTTATAACTTCCTTTGCATTTATGAGAAATATCTCGATGTATATAAACAACAAATTGAAAAGGAGATGCAAATTACTTTTAGTGATTCGACATTTATTTCTGTTGGCCACGTTATTACTCCTGCCTAGACTAACCAATTCCAGTGAGAATATTTGGAATACAAATAAAGGAGGTTGTGTTGGTCTATGTTCTGAATTATCTGCGGAACAACGTGCCACTGTCGCATCATGGATACATTCGTCAATAGTGCTAGGCTCAATCGAAGAAGAGCGCAGATCTGCGCTAGCAACTAAAGCTATTGGTTATGGGGTCAAAGTAATTGGATATGGTGTTGGTGGTATGGATAAGATTGCAGATGAATCTTATCCAGGGGCGGGAGGTGTAATAGTAGGTATTACTAGTCATGTTATGGATGACGTAGGGAGTCAAATTATTGATGAAGCAAATAAACAAATCGCACAACGTATCGTGGTAGAGCTTGATAAACAATATACGAATATTATAGATGATAATGGTAAGCTCAACCGTGATGAATTAAGTCATGTGACTTCAGGATCATTAAATTTCTTATTCAGTCCGGGATTCCAAAATGAAGTCGGTGCACCAGAACTAATTGCTCAGTTACAGGGTAAAGTCACAGCAGATCAATTAAGTGAAGTATTAAAAGATACAAACCAAATTAAATTAAACGCGAGTCAGCTTAATGCTAGGATTAAAGCGTTAAATGCTACAGTAATTGCCGCGAAAAATACGCAAAAAATACTTTTAAGTCATACAGAAGCGTCTAAACAGACGCTTGATGTATTAAATACTCAACTGGGACGGCAACAAGAATTATTCGAAGCATATTTAAAAAGTAATATGCCAAAAGCTCAAGTGCTAGCATTAATTAATAGCGGTGCTCTTTCAGTAAGTAGTGAAGAAAAACAGAAATATGATAAAGATGTCCTATTAGAGAACATGAAGGTCGATTTAGATGGGGTATCCAAAAAGTTTTCTGCACTGTCCGATACATTATCAAATCTTGGTCTCAAAGACGTAGCGGTGGCGACATCATTAACATCTTCATTAGTGAGCAACGGTGGTGCGTTTGCTGTAGCATGGGCATCGAATAATCCTTTAGCAATCGCGCAATCAGGTGCTGGTTTATTTGCTAGTGTAAAGGCATTTGGGTATCGACCACGTCCAAGTGCTGAAATGCAAATGCTGAGCCGTGCACTTGAAGAAATTCATGCATTAAGTATAAAAATAGATAAATATCATGCTGAAGAAATGCAAATACTACAATCAATCTATTCAAAGCTTGATGATATCGATAATCGTCTTCAGCGAGAATTTGGGTCACTATTTTTTGATATAGCTTTGCTACAGAGAGATGTTAGAGAGCTTCTTAGTGATTCTGTGTATAAATGTGGAAGACTTGTGGAGGAATATGCTACATCAGAAAAACTACATACCATGGGGGATGGCTTTAAATCATTTGCATCTTGGTTTCAGTCGGATGGAAGAAATATAGATTATTTATCATGTTTAGATGGTCTTACATCGCGTCTCGAGGTTAAGTCAGAAACGAACTTCTCAGGTCTTCTTCGTGCAGAAATGGCTACAGAGGGTCAGAGTGGGGATTCTATTAAACAGAGGCGCGAGGAAGTACGAAAACTAGAAGAACAGGTTATATGGCCAACCGTTGACTATACAAGTAAATATAGCACCGCTAAAGATTCACATGAAAGACTTAATTTACTATACACACCGCAAAGCTCAATTTGTGATGTATATAAGTATTCAGGCGAGCAACCAAGTAGATTGTGTAACAGATATAAATCTGTTGCTTGGGCGCCAACAAAACTTGTTGTAAGTGAATTCAATCCTGGTGGTGGTGCATTAATCTCGCCTGATGCGACACTGGAACTTGCACGTTTTGCAAGAATACTTGCGCCATGGAACACAGCATTAACTGAAACAAGCAATGGAATTTACCCGCGTGTAATTACGCGTGATGAGGCTTTCCAACTGACTATTCAAAAAGGATCGCAGCGGACTCGCCACCTCTACATGTTGCGAAATGCGATAAATGCACTAGATCTGAGTATTGCTCAAGCACAATTATTAGCGGGAATTCCAGTAATAATAAATGCTGTAAAAATATTAGAAGATCAGATATTGCCAAGCTATGCAAGAGCACGACTATTAAATGACAGCGTAGAAATTAATAAGATATTAGCAGTAAAACTACCAAATGGTAAAACAAGAGTTGACTGTTCTACTGGAAATGCCCCGTATGATACGCTTTGTTTAATGCAAACAAACAGGTGGTTTGCATCAAATGTCATAGCAACCCTGTTGATGCGTCGAATTGAGAGAAGTGGTTTGTCTTATGATGATTGGAGGCGTACTGCAAGTTTGCCATTTTCACCTGATGTATCTAAGATCATGGGTCCAGATATTTTACTTATCAATGCGGCTCCATCTAGCAAAGAAATGGAGTTTAATACTTGGGCAATTGAATTACCAAGAGTTAATACTACATTATATGAAACTAAGGAAAGTGCATCAGATTGTTGGACATTGGGAAAAGTTCCGAACATTGACAATAATAGCAATTTCTATAGAAACCAAAATAGTAGCATGTGCTATATATTGCCTCATTATACGACGATTGATTTTAATCTATTAACTTTTCCCTATGGGTATGAAGCGATGCTCGGAGAAAGGTATTCACTTATCGAAGAATTAGCAGAACTGTGTGATGGTCTCAATGTAAGGCAATTTGAATTGTGTGACAATCTGAAGCAGAATTAATAAATAGCTGTTTCATCCGTTATCGATAGGCCATTGTGAGAGAGCTTGTTGTAAATATAGTAGAGACTCAGTAGATATAACATTCGAAGTCATATTAGTGTAAATTTGCACAATAGGTTGACCCAGTTTGTTTGAGATTTTGCATTTAAGATAGACCCATTACAGATAAATGCACGCCTTGTGCTCTGTGGGATTTAGTCCAATTTGTCGGGTCAAATCAAAATGCAATTAGAGGGTCAATCTGGCGTGCAAATCAACACACAGTTCAATTACAGTTAACCATAGTTCAAATAGAGTTCAAATACAGTTGAAACAGAGTAGATGTGAGGCTAGGTGTGGCAGCGATGGATTTACTGGCGTTTGGGAAAGGATGCTGTAGGGATGGCAACTATCCCGATATAGATGCGGAATAGATGAAGAATAGTTGAAATTCGTAGTTGGTTGGCTGAGTTGTTCCTATATTGATTGACCTGTCAGGCAGTGTGATCCAAGCGGATAGCAGTAAATTTATCGACTTGGAAAGAGGAGACGGATACATCAATTGGCAGCTGTGCCAAATTTGTGCCAGCGCCCAATCTGCTGGCAGTGGAAATCAGTGAGTTATAGCGGGCACAGCGAAAAGGCAAGCGTCGTAAGTAGCTGTTTTATAAATATATAAATTAACTAAGCTACGACTACGAACCAGGCGGTCGGGAGTTCGAATCTCTCCGGGCGCGCCATAAAAACAATAAGTTATATCAATTTATTCGCTAGCTGTAATTCTTAAGTCACCACTAAGTCACCACGGCGAAAATTGTTGGGGATGAAATGGTGACGCGCTTAGGTCCACCCTTGGCCACAAGTTCGAATCAACCCACTTCTCTTATTCCAATTACCCATTATTGAGACTTGGATCACGTCTAACTCCTACTCGCGCGCTTACGTTGTTGTGTGCTGGTCGATTATTACTGTGGTAACTCGGAGGATGAATCCCATGGGAGTTGAGTTTTTCATCGACAGCAATGGCCCTTGCGAACGTTTCTCAGGCGCACTGCTGGGTATGGAACCCAATGATGTTGCGGCGTTAAACGTCTTTCGTCATCGTTGGGTACTCCGCGTCCTGGCTCAGCCCCGTATTGCCGGTCGGCTATGCCATGATTATCAGTGGGAAGGCGAGGCCGATGCGGAGCTTGCCCAGGTGCTCGCACTGAAAGAACCGCAGAATAGGCCCATCGGGATACGCGCACTGCAGAAGACCGTTAAAGCCCGCTTAGCAAATCAGAAAAAACTATCCCTTTCACGAAATACCACGCCGTGGCGTAATCTCAAAAAACTGGGATCAATCCTCGGCTTTGATGACAGCGAAGCCGAGCTACTGCTGTTTCTCACGCTACTCACGGGCGACAGACTCCTACAAAGTGTGGTTGATCTACTCGGCAAGCCCAGTGTGCCCCAGATTGCCGCTTCGCTATCCCTCGTGCTCGGCCAGCCCGTTCAACGAATCAAGCGTGCGATTTCCTCAGAAGGTGTACTGCGCTCAAGTGGACTGCTGACCTGGAACGCTCAATCGGATAGCTGCGATGCCTTTCGTCTGGAACCCATGGACGGGCTGCTGGAATCTCTCTTTAAGGAGGTTGACTCGCCGCTAGAGCTGTTTCGTAAGCACTTGACGCCGATTTCTGTGGCAACCCTCAATCCCAAGGATTACCTGCACCTGCGCGAGAGCTTCCTGCTTGTGCAGCGTGTGTTGGACAGCGCGCTGCGCGACCGAGTATCGGGGGTCAATGTCTTGCTGTACGGACCTCCCGGTAGCGGTAAGACCGAACTGGCGCGAACGTTTACAAAAACGCTTGCCGCTGATGGGTATGAAATTGCATTAGAAACTGAGGAAGAAATGCCTGGCGAGCGCCGTTCACGGCTATCGGCTTACAAACTGGGTCAGCTTCTACTACGTCACTCGCCGCGGTCACTGATCATTTTCGATGAGATTGAAGATGCCTTTACGAAAAGTTACGACGATCGGGCGCAGTACAAGGGCTGGCTCAACCGGACCTTGGAGTCGAACCCCGTCCCGGCGATCTGGATCGCGAATGACCTTGAGGATATCGATCCCGCCCAGCTTCGTCGTTTCGAATGCGTCCTGGAAGTCGCCCATCCGCCGCGCTCCGTCCGCCGAAAGATGCTGAAAACGGCCCTGGCGGCGATTCCTGTCCAGGACCGCTGGCTTGATCGGATGGCCAGCCTAAACCAGCTCAGTCCCGGTCTTGTCGCCTTGACCACGCGAGGCATGGTGCGTGCCGGTGTTACAGAGGCGCGGGAGGCGGAGACCACGCTGGAGCACATGCTTGGCCAGAGCCTCAAGGCGATGGGCCATGCCTGGCGTGCCGGTGAGCTTTGCCTGCCGGACTATTACGATCCGGGGCTCCTGGCCTGCGATCACGACCCGCAGTTCATTGCGAAGACGCTCCAAAAGGACCCGCAGTTACGCGCCTGTCTTTCCGGACCTTCGGGCACAGGTAAGACGGCGTTTGGGTACTGGCTAGCACAGACTATCGATCGCCCCTTGCTGCGCAAAACGGCGGGTGATCTGCTGGGTCCGTTTGTCGGTATGACGGAGCGGAACATCAGTCAAATGTTTGAGGAAGCGGAGCGGGAGAGGGCCGTCCTTTTGCTGGATGAGGCTGAAGGGCTCCTTCGCAGCCGTGAGGCGGCGAATGCGCAATGGGAAGTGACGCTGGTCAATCAGTTGTTGTCCGACATGGAGAAGTTCGACGGAATTTTCCTCTGCGCAACAAATCACTTTGACATGCTTGACGACGCGAGTCTGCGGCGTTTTGATCTCAAAATTCAATTCTCGCCGCTCGGGTCTGAGGCCGCATGGACACTTTTCATTTCAGTGCTACGAAAACTTGGAGGCAAAGTCCCGCGTGGCAAAATGGCAGACAGCCTGAGAAAAGGGATCTCGATAATGGGCAATTTAACACCCGGAGATTTTGCTCAAGTCGAACGTCGTGCACGATTCGACCGCGACGCGGCAAACCCAGAACGGCTTTTTGGTGCTTTGCAAGATGAATCGCGAATAAAAAGTGGTAGTTCGCGGCCGATTGGGTTTAACGCTAACTTGTAATTCCGTGAGTTGAGATTGTACTGAAGTTTTCCAATAGCCAACGTTGACCGTGACCTTCATTTTGAATGATAGCCATATCGCAACGAACAACGCGGTCTGGAGTTCGAATCTCTCCTGGCGCGCGCCAATTAATCAGATACATGCGAGAAAACATCTCTAATGCGAAATCCTTGAGTCACCAATCAGTCACCGTTGCGACTTCAACGATAGTTGATGCCTTTAAACCTTAGATTGCTAGTCTTACGTTGGTGTCATTTTTTCCTCAGCAACTATCTGAGAAGTTTACACCATCTAGTTTCATAACGATTTCCAGTAGTGCGATGGATCGGCGGCCTTTGGCCGACTGTCCTCTGTGCAAGGCTAAGGTTGGAGGCCTATTCTGCCGATTATATTAGCGACAAAGGTGTGGTGAAATATAAAGGGAGCTACCTTCAGTGCGGAAATTACCTCTCTAATGCCACCATTATATTTTCTAAAAGTAATATTCTTTATACGAGATAAAGGAAGCGAACATTATGACTACCGGTAAACACAAGCATGAACATGATCATGAACATCAGCACTCGCATGCGCCGCACTCCCATAAACATAAGCATGGAAAGGAAGAGCATTCGCATGAGCATGCACATAATCATTCACATGAACACGCTCATGAACACAGCCACGATCATACCCACGCGGGCAAGGATGCCGGTCACGACCATAAGCACCCAACCAATGAGGAACTCGGTGACCATACTCATTCGCACCCCGGTCATGAGAAGGAACCCCATGAGCATGAGCACAAGTAATCAAGTCTTAACGTAACAACAATTTCGTTCTTGGAATGGATAGTGGATATTAATGCCTCGCGGGGGTTATATGATCATCGTATAGCCCCGCGATTTTCGAATATTCTTGGGTCTAGACTTTTTGATCGGGGCGCTGAATGCGACCCCACCGAATATCCTGTTTCGTAAACACGAAATCCCACCCTGCCGACATCGGTAATTAGCACAACATCGCCATGGATAGCTATGAATAAGATGGTAGATTCGGACTTCGATCGAAATTGTGCTGGGAGCTCCAACTATATATGCATAGGTATAGCTATATATGCATACGTATAGCGCACTGTGGTCAGTACGTCGTCGCGTTTTCTATCACTGCTGCTAAAAGGATGACGGGGTAAGGCCCAGTTTGGCCTTACCCCGTCACAAACTATGCATAAACCCTCAACTTTGGGGGTATGGAGAAGTGCATGACGGTTTCAGATTTATGCATAGGTTAGGAGCCGATGAAATAGTAACACGATTTATACAAACATGCCACTACTTAATTTCATTGTGACAGATTTAGAAAAGGGCGATTGACGAATAACGGGTAGGTATTCAGTCATAGGGTGAAGCGCGGCAACAAACCTGTCCCTAGGAGGCAAATCTTTGGGTTTCCGCCGTTGCCGCGCTCCATAACTTTGCGCGCTTTTTCTTATTCTTCCGTGTCTAGCGACATCACTAAAAAATATATTGGATCACTATTGTCAGGATGACCCTTTCAACATAATTTTGATTAACCATGAACATATCCTTATGATTTAAAGAGTGTTTAATTCCATCTGGGTGACTTAACACCCGCACCCTGTTTCCCGATTTCACTCTATCTATACTATACAAAGGTTTCGCAGCCCTAAAGGTAAGCATTAGCCATGCCGTAACATCCTTTTGAAAAAGGTAGCACGAATATAAAATATATGCTACCTTTATTTCAAGATCGGGATAACAGTATAGGGAAGGACTACTTATGGCATGCGAAACAACCTATTTCCGCTCAGGCGCGGTTCCACTGGCCTTCTTCCGCATGATGCGCGACGAGCAACGCCGCCGTCAGAGGATCTCGATGAATGGGGAGAAACGTATCGAAGGGAAGTCGCCAACCGCTTTGCCTACGCATTGTGCAAACGACTCAGCGACTGATGAAGCCCTGCCGTCCAATATCGTTGTCCTCCGCCACGCGCAAGGGCGGTGAACACCCACAGAACCGGAGTCAACAATGAACAGCCCACAGGTACAACCGGAAAATCGTGCTGTCAACGAGTGCAACACCAGAACACTTAACGATGTGCGCAAGTGTGTAAGTGACCTAACCGCGCTGCGGGGTTTAGCCGCGGTGGTACACCTCATCAAAGGATATAGCGCGACGCGAATTTGCGAAGTGCCCGAGCAACACTATGCTGACTTCGTCGACCAATGTGAATGGCTGATGGGGAAGAGCGATTAAGTCTCCCAGATGCCGCTTATTTGCTGGAGTGAATGGCCTGCTCTGTATGTGAAGAACGCATTTTTGGTGAGTCCTCTACAGGAGGATCGTGAAATGGATCAGATCATCAATGTAAAAATTGGCCCCACGCAGAATATTGGTTTAGTCGACCGCATGGTGCGTTTCTTCGGAGGCGGCGCTTTAATGGCCTATGGTGTTATTAGTGCCCTCATTACCGGCCAGAGCATAGTATCAGCGGTAGCAATTCTTTTGGCGGTTTATCCGTTAATGACCACAATGATGGGATGGGACCCGTTTTATCAACTCTTCGGGGCGAGAAGTTGCACCCTCGAAGGCGGGCGTAATCAGTGCGGAACCTTTCCGTATGAAGTGGACGCTGCACTCGGCCATGATCCTAAATCGAAAGAAGGTCGGGAGTATGATCATAGTCTGACGGCCGCACACCATAAATCAGAGCAGCGGAAGTCCGCGTACTGAGCCGGATTATATTATTACAGACTCATTTATTTTTAAGTGTGGAGCGTGAGTTTTGATCCGCTGATAGAATTTGACAGCTGTAAAATCATGAACGATTTTTCCAATCAGGAACACGTAACATGGTGAGGTTCTACCAATATTTCGCTGTTTCAGTTTCGAAGTTCGTTTTATTGTCTCCGAAACTACCGCGCCAGACAAAGTGAAGGAGGTCCAATGGGGGTCTGGGGAATCGGTATCTTTGATAATGAAATTGCCTGCCAATTGGCAATTGCGCTTGAAAATTATAAGGACCTAGCACTGATTGAGGAAATCTTTGACAGAATACTCGCAGCTGATAATGGAAGCCTTGATGAAGCAGATTGTGTGTCTGGCCTTGCGGCAGCTGAAGTGATTGCCAGATTACAAGGTAATTGTGGTCAAAGGAATACTTGCACGACACTCGTCGATAATTGGATAGTCAAAAAAAATATCGAGGTTTCACCGGCGTCGGTCGAAATGGCCGTGCGTGTCGTGGACCGCATTCTTTCTGAACGATCTGCATTGATGGAATCTTGGAAGGTCACCGGATTATTCGAGGCATGGAAGAGTGACGTTAAGGCCCTGCGATTCAGGTTAGCCGTTCCGAGACGTTGAAAAGACTTTGCAATCTTGACAGAGCTTTGCGGCGCTGCTCAGGGTGCAGAGGATTTCCGAATCCAGTTCCTTGGCATCGCTGTCTAGAGGGAGATGTCTGCTATAAACTATTTGAGGCGGGCGTTCTCTTATATGAATCCTTCAAAAGCTAGGTATGGTCAACCTGAAGATCTCCGTATCCTTTCGCAAAAATGTTATCTAAATCTGACTCCCTCGCTTCCCGGCAAGATTGAGACACACCCTTGTGTCAGACAAATCAGGACCTCGATCTACTTCGCGTAAATCGCGTTTTGGGCATCATCCTCTCCATTCCAAGTCGATAAATCTATTCATATCGACTTAAGTCCGTACGTGCTTGTGAGGTCATCCGGACACGAAAAAAAGTAGCACGAAATATAAATACGTGTTATATATTCTCGGTATTGGCTCAGGATGACAGTTGTAATGAGCCAAAGTTCAACAATACTTCAAATATTTATATGGAGTATAAACAATGAGTTACATGAATAAAACGGTATTTTCAGTACTATTTTTATTTGCGTTCTACAACCAGTCCAGCTGGGCTGATACTTTGGTATTGAAGGATATAGAGGTTAAAGGAGGGGGCCTAGACGTAGCCAATGGTGCATTCACAGTTAATACGATCGATGCAAACACTTTGCAGAATATCCACCTAGATGCGCCGTTACGATTTGTGGACCAAGTACCTGGCATATCTTTAGGTGATTATCGCCAAGGTGGGATTGCGGATTACATTACAATCCGTGGTTTCAACGCTGCCGGTCACGGCGGTGACGGGGCCATGTTCGTAGATGGTATTCCGCTTAACGAATCCATGTCGCATGCTGACGGTTATGCAGACCCCAATGTTCTAATTCCTCTTGAGATACAAAGAATCGATGTATTCAAAGGCCCTGTCTCGCCACTTTATGGTAATTTCGCGCGCGGTGGTGCCATTGCCTTTACGACGCGAAAAGGTGGTGAATATGCAGACGTTGATTTCGATTTGGGGCCTTGGGCGACTTATGATAGTCAAGCCGCATTAGGCGGTGCCTTTGGCGGGCTTAAGACCAATATAGCATTGGAAAGCTACCACACCAGGGGATGGCGTCAGAATTCGGGTTACGACAAGGACAATGCGACAGCGCGCTTTTCATATGGTTTGACCGAAAACTCGGAGATTTCATTTTCCCTGCGTGAACATGGGGGACGGTGGGATGCGCCGGGGTACGAGCCGGAAAGTCAGTTTAATGATGATGCCACGCGGAAATTACAAGCCGTCAATGCTGAAAACGACGGTGGCGACAAGCGATTTACTACCGGTCGACTTGACTACAATCTGCTATTGAGCGAGGACACTAAGCTGCTCGTCTACAGCTACTCCACGCAAATGGATTGGACACGCTGGGCAAAGTTTGGCTACGACCCCGGCGGTCAGCGTGAAGACGATTACGATCGTCCGGTGCTCGGCTTCGGAACCAGCCTCAACAGTAAAATGGCATTGGCAGGTTTCCCTGCTAATTGGGTTGTTGGGCTAGATTATTATCACGAAGATACGGCGTGGCAGCGCTGGGCAACGTCTAACCGAGTGCATCAATCCCTGACTATCGACCGAGATTTCGTCATGAATTCAGCTTCGTTGTTTGGTCAGTTGGATTGGTCGATCAATCCGCATTTTCGACCCACATTGGGTTTTCGCTATGACGATTTCTCCGGAACGTACGAAAACAACGACCCGGGACAAACACCGTTCAAGAATGATATGAACAGCTATAACCATTTCAGTCCCAAGCTAGGCTTGCGCTCAACTCTAGTGCCAAACTGGGAACTACGTGGAAGTATAGCGAACGGCTTTCAGCTTCCAGAGGCTGAAGCCAAGTACGATCCGACACTCAATGCTAATCCGACGGAAATATGGCAGTACGAAGTCGGATTAACTGGCACACCAATGCCTTCAATTTACACGGACGTCGCGGTATTCATTGCAGACACAAAGAATGAGATCCTTGAGGACCCAATCGGGTCGGGCATATTCCGCAATGTCGGCAAGACGCGGCGTGACGGCGTAGAAGTCGAACTTCGTTACGCTACCCCCATACAGTATCTGGAGTTATCGGGTAATTATTCTTGGACAGACAGTGAAATTAAGGACAATCCCGATCCCACACTGGTGGGCAAGGAAGTCACAAACGTGCCAAAAAACTTGGCGACGGTCAATATTAATTACGCACCTCCTGTGGGTTGGGGCGCAAATGCTGAGTGGCGCATGGTGGGTTCATATCCGTTGACGGGCGACAATACGGTGTCTTACAGCGGATTTAACGTTCTCAACATCGGAGTGAGCTATAGCCAACAGTTTGAAAAAAACCGAAGTGCGCGTTGGTATATTGATATTAACAATGTGCTGAATGAAACCTATGCTGAGGCTGCGTTCAATGGGTTCGGTACAAACAACTTTGCCCCCGCACCGCCAGCGAATTTGACGGCGGGCGTTGCGTTAAAATTCTGATTTGGGCGGGGGTGGTACATATTATCACCCCCGTATTTTTTACCCACTTGAAGGACAATTACTCGAATGGAGAATCATTTTAGTAGGCCTTAAGTCTGGTAATGGCTTGAGAGAATCCTACTGTATTAACAACATTTATCCATGCAGATTCTCATATTTTATGAGGCATTAGTATGAAATCATTCTCATTTTTATGGATTAAAAGCTACATCAATATGCTCAAAAATATCTTGACGCAAAGTAGTGCAGCCCCAATATCAAATGTACAGGATACACCCATACTTACTGGCCAGATTGGTTCGTTGGCTTTGTTCATAATACTTGCCGCATTGACTGGCTGCAGCAAACAATCTCCCCCGCAAGCATCCAATACAGCCGATACAAATCTCAAAACACTTGTTGTTGCAAGAGCAAGTGAACCCGAATGGCTAAATCCCGTTGCGGGTCATCAGCATGCGGATTCGGACATAGCCATGTTCCGAGGTTTGTTTAAGGTGAATGCTAATAATGATTTGGTGGCCGATATGGCGCGCGATTGGCATATTGCGCCAGATGGCATGAAATACACTATTTTGTTGCGATCCGGAATTAAATGGCATGATGGCGCGCCATTCACGGCGGAAGACGTCAAGTTCACCATCGAGGCCATTCAGAACCCGAAGAATCATAGTGGTCTACGCAAGGATTTGGAAAGCATTGCCAAAGTTGATGTAGCCGACCCCCTGACGGTTCAAATAATATTGAATAAACCGTTGGCCTCCTTATTAAGCAAACTCAAGATTGGGATCATTCCCAAGCATATTCTGGAAGGAAAAGACTTCAATACCGACGAATTCAACAGCACCCGTCCTGTGGGTACCGGCCCATTCAAATTTAAAGAATGGAAGCGGGGTGAATATTTGGTTTTGGATGCGAATCCCGATTACTACGGTGGTCGACCAAAATTAGACCGCGTGATCTATAAATTCCTACCGGATCCGAATGTCAGGTTGGTACAGCTCAAGAAGGGCGAGGTAGACGTTGCTGAATTGACACCCAAGCAAGTATCTGCAATTAAGCCATCCGACGATATCGATTTGGAAGTGGTTGACACCGCAGATTACCGCGTGATGATGTTCAATATGCGCGACCCATTACTTCAGGATGTGCGTCTAAGACAGGCTATTCAATACGCCACCGATCGTCAGGCTCTGGTTCAGGGAGCGCTGGTAGGTTATGGCAATCCCGCGTATGGGCCTCTGCAATTCAATGCGGTTTCTGCGCCGAATATCGTGCGACACGACAATAATCCACGGAAGGCCGAGGCCTTGCTAACCGAGGCAGGTTGGCGCCGCGGGGCTGACGGCATCATGGTGAAGGCTGGAAAGCGTTTGGCGTTTACACTCACTGTGCCTGCTAACGATCCCGTACGCCAGGATTTGGCAATCGTATTGGCGGAGCAGTTGCATCATGTGGGCATAAAAGTCGAAGTTCAAGTTAAGGACTTTTCGGTAATAACCATATCTAAAACACAGACATTTCTACTTGGTGGTGGTCTACCTGGAGACCCGGATGACGATCTTTATGCCTTTTTTTCCAGCCATCTCGGTGAGGACGGCAGCAATTACAGTGGATACGCTAATTCCCATGTGGATGATCTTCTAGATCGCGGCCGCGACACGCTCGACCCGATTGCTCGCGTGGCCATCTATCAACAGTTGCAGGATGCGCTGATTGAGGATCCGCCCTATGATTATCTTGTCTATCTCAAGCATATCTTTGGCGTGCGCAAAGGAGTAAGTGGTTTTGTGCACCGCATCTTCGGCCATGGTACTTCACCGCTGTGGAATATCGAAGACTGGGCAGTGACGCGGGGGGGATAATATGTGGCGTTATATGTTGCGGCGTACATTCGGGATGCTGCCACAACTGGTACTTATTAGTATCCTCGCCTTTATTATCATGAAGGCTGCGCCGGGATCGCCGGTGGCCAGTCTTGTCGGCGGTATGGAATTCATGACCAGCGCCGATTACCAACGCGTCGCCCACAACTTAGGGCTGGATCGTTCGATCGTGGTTCAATACGGGGCGTGGTTGGGAAATCTGCTGCATGGTGACTGGGGTCATTCATTACGGGACGGACGCGAAATTAGTGTCGTGCTTTGGGACGGAGTACTGGCGACGCTGGCGCTAGTGGGAACATCTTGGGTGATACTTTTGCTGCTTTCGATTGGGGTGGGATATTGGGCGGGTTCGCGCGCGCACACTACAGTGGATTATGCTGTGAGTGGCCTGGCGCTAGTAAGCTTTGCAACACCTGCATTCTGGCTTGGTCTGATGTTGATATTGGTATTTTCTGTCGAGCTTGACATTTTTCCATCCGCTGGGTTGTCGTCCCTAGGTCGTGAAAACGACATTGTGGACTATCTCCGTCATCTTGTATTGCCAGTAGTCTGCATCGTCCTTACTCACGTAGGGCCCTACATGCGTCTGATACGTGGCAGTGTGCGTGATGTGCTGGGAGCGGATTTCTATAAGGCGGCACGTGCCCGCGGTTTGCCTCAAGACTTGTTAGTCTGGCGCTATGTATTACCGAATGCGATTACTCCGTTCGTTACCTGGATGGGGCTGACGTTTCCGATATTGGTTGGTGGTACGTTTATTGTCGAATGGGTCTTTGGATGGCCCGGTATCGGGCGTTTATTTCTGCAGGCTGCGATCTCGCGCGACTACAATTTTCTCATGGCAGCGGTATTGGTGACGGGGATATTGGTGATCATCGGTAATCTTCTTGCTGATTTGATTGTTGCATGGCTGAATCCTAAATTGCGGAGAATATATGTCGGTGCCTGACCTGGCCATACCAGCCACTACCACTCCTGCATTCCAGAGCGCGGGCTTGATAAGGGCATTTGTCAAACACCGAATGGCACGTGCAGGAATAGTTGGTCTTGTACTGATCACCTTTGGCGTGCTCTTGGGTCCGATGTTATTAAGCGCAGAACGCGAACACGTGGATTTGACGCAAATTTATGCGGCACCTTCTCTTTTCAATCCAATGGGTACGGATCAGCTCGGGCGTGATTTAGCTTTGCGTATATTGGAGGGAGGCCGCGTCTCCTTATGGGTTGGTTTGCTCGCGACAATATTAGCGACGATCATCGGTTGCAGCTACGGTGTTATAAGCGCAATGACGCGCGGATGGGCGGATCGCATTATGATGCAAATACTCGATGCTGCCTTAGCTATTCCAATTTTATTGCTCGTCATCGTTTCGCAGGCCTTCGGTGAGTCCAGCCTGGTCAAAGTGATACTGGTTATCGGTCTCGCAAGTTGGATGGGTACGGCGCGCATGGTGCGCACGGAGTGCCGAAGGTTATTAGAAGTCGGGTTCGTGCAAGCTGCCATTACCGCCGGCACCTCGCCACTGGGCTTGATATTCAGGCATTTGCTACCGAATGCCTTCGGACCGTTGGTAGTCGTCGTCACGGTCGGTGTGGGGCAGGCTATCTTGTTGGAATCAACGCTCAGTTTTCTCAATCTAGGCGTGCCCACAACCCTGCCCAGTTGGGGCAATCTGCTGGGCAATGGCATGAGCGCGGTATTAAGTGGCGCTTGGTGGCCGGTAGTGTTTCCCGGTTTGATGATTGTAATAACCGTGCTGTGCATCAATCTGATTGGTGATGGTCTGCGAGATATTGTTAATCCCAAACAACGGGATAGCTATTGATTATGGGCACAGCATTGCTAACAGTGCGCGGACTTAAAAGCCATTACCAAAGTGCGCGTGGCGTAGTGCGCGCAGTGGACGGAGTGGATATCGAAGTGTGCGGAGGTGAAGTGGTAGGCGTGGTGGGAGAGAGCGGCTCGGGAAAAAGCACTTTAGCCCTGTCTTTGATCGGATTATTGGATCCGCCAGGACATATCACTGAGGGTGCCGTCGAATTCGAAGGGCGCGATCTGCGGGCATTGGACGAGGAGCAGTGGCGAAGCGTGCGCGGCCGGCGCATTGGTATGATGTTTCAATCACCCGAGGCCTCTTTCAGTCCTACTGCGACCATTGGACGTCAAATGGTAGAAGCGCTGCGTATCCATCACAGGATAGAAGCTAATGCTGCACGTATTGAGGCCCAGCGCGCATTAGCCATGGTGGGTTTGCAGCGTCCAGAAGAGATTTTTGACAATTATCCCTTCGAGCTTAGCGGCGGCATGTGTCAGCGCGCCGCTCTGGCGTTAGTCTTATCGTTGGAACCTGCGTTGTTGTTGGCGGATGAACCCACGTCTTCGCTGGATATACTCGCGCAGGCTGAAATGGCCAAACTGTTCGGCGAATTGCGTCAGCGTCAGCAATTTACTATGCTTATTATCAGTCACGATTTGGGATTGATTAGCAAGCTCGCTGATCGCGTCGTAATTATGTACGCGGGCCGTGTCGTGGAAAGTGGCCCCACTCACCAGGTTTTGAGCAAACCTCGTCATCACTATACTTTCGGATTGCTGGCGTCATTGCCACGTCTCGAATCAGTACCCCATCGTATCTCAGTATTGGCAGGGCAGGCACCGGATATGACTATGTTGCCGGTCGGTTGTTCCTTTGCACCACGGTGTAGCATGGCGAATGATCGGTGCCGGCGCGATTTGCCACCACTTGAGCAGATAGGTGCACGACATTATGCAGCGTGTTGGTGGCCGACGGCGATGGAACCCAACTCATCACTACATCTTGCATAGCGGGAAAGTAGGAATGAATAAGTTGCTTCTTGAATTACAAAACGTAAGTAAACGCTATCGTAGCTTGGGTGGGTTGTGGGGAGATGATCGCCATGAGGTACATGCATTGTATGAAGTAAGTCTGCGTGTGCATTCCGGTGAGAGTTATGGGCTAGTGGGCGAGAGCGGCTCAGGCAAGAGTACACTTGCACGGCTAGTTTTGGCATTGGAGCAGGCCGATAGCGGGTGCATTTTCATCAATGATGCTGATGTGAGCCACCTGAACACGCGCGCATTACGTGCATTGCGGCGCAAAGTCCAAATCATATTCCAAGATCCTTATGGTGCATTGAATCCACTTATGACGGTTGGTGACATCGTGGCCGAACCACTGATTAATTACGGCGTCGGTAGTGATTCCGAACGTTCAAATCAAGTCATTGAGTTGTTGCGCGATGTAGGCTTACCTGCGAGGCTTATCGACGCATATCCTCACCAATTGAGTGGGGGCGAGCGGCAGCGCGTGTGTATTGCACGCGCGCTTGCTTTACGACCAAAACTCTTAGTCTGTGACGAGCCCGTTTCGGCTCTAGATAAGTCTATCCAAGCTCAGATCCTCAATTTGCTCGGTGACCTGCAAAAGCGCAACGGTTTAGCGTATTTGTTCATTTCACATGATCTGGCAGTGGTGAATTATTTATGTACTCATATTGCAGTGATGCTCTCTGGCCACATCGTTGAGGACGGTGAACGATTGCAGGTGTTGCAACACAGTGCCCACCCTTATACCCGCAGTCTGACAGCGGCAGCGGCCTATTTTGTAGGTGGTCACGATTTCCCTGAATTACCGCCAGCAGCGGCCAAAGTGTTCACTAAGGGTTGTGTTTTTCAACATCGGTGTTTGCAGGTCCAAGCCCGTTGTCGCGAAGAGATTCCGAGATTGTGGGAACTGACGCCAGGACATAGAGTCGCTTGTCACTTCCCGTTATAGATCATTAAAATATTATAAGATTGAACCTTATTGCCCTTAGTTGTGCGCAGCTGCTTTGCAACCTGTAGTTATTTTCCGGGCATTGACATTCAATACTTGAAGGACAGCTTTTGGCCTGATGTTGTCTCCCGGAATGAGTGCAAGGTGACGTAAGTTATTTTGGTACAGATAGATCAGGCAATGAGGTGACTATGCGTTTAATATCAGCTTGTCATTTGAGTGGATGGATACCACCAAATACCAATTGCGGAAATTTTGCGGGGATCAGTCCTGTCTTGTTGTGCATTGTCCTGCAATATGGGCAACGGGCGCCCGTTGTAATTTAATATAAAACAATAAGTTAAGAACTAGTAAGCTAACTACGAACCAGGCGGTCGGGAGTTCGAATCTCTCCGGGCGCGCCAATCTATAAAGGTCCATTCTGGTCACATGGGTTACGTTTCATACCGGGCACATGGGTAACAGTTTTGGACCGAACGGATTGTCGATCGGTTCGAGTCTGCACGCCTGGTCATCGAAGTAGCCCAAATCATAGTCCATGAAGGTGACGAGCCAAATGTGGTCGCTGACCTGCTTGATGCCGACATTTTGACCGGCGAAGACGGTGCTGAGATTAATCTTTCGGCGTTTGAAGCAGATACGGCCACAGGTGGTGACGGTGACTGTTTGGTCATGGAACGGATAATCGAAATCGGGTAGGCCCCGGTAGGGGCGCGTTGAGCGGACGTAGCATTCCGCGGGGCACTGCATGTTAAGCGCTTGATGTGGGCGTTCCTGGTTGTAGCAGGCAATGAAGTCATCGAAGCGCTGCTGTTGTTGTAAAAAGTTTTGGGCAGCGGGTTTAGTGGTCTCGAGCTTTAAGGTCAGATGGATACGCTCATGGCGGCCATTCTGCTGCGGATTTCCGGGTTTTATCCGCTCGATCTCGATACCCAGTCTGAGCCACCACACTGAGAGTTTGCTTAATCCGAACAGTGCGTTGGGACTGGCGAAGGGCACACCGTTGTCGGTACGGATGGCACGTGGCAGGCCAAACTCCTTGAAGGTGTTCTCAAATACTGAAAAAGCATAGTCTTCTTTGGTGGTAGAGAGGGCTTCGCAGGCGATGAGATAACGACTGGCGAAGTCACTAATGGTAAGCGGATAGCAATAGCGCCGGTTGGCGAGCATGAACTCACCCTTGTAATCGGCGCACCACAGACTATTAGGCTGCAGTGGCTGAGAGCGCGCGGTTCCCTGCGCCCGGTGGCGCCGTCGCCTTCTGTGGCTGACCAGTCCATGACGATCGAGTACAGCGTGCACGGTGCTGATCGCGGGGGTGTGCACGTCGGGATAGAGTCTGGCCAATCGCTCCCGGATCTTTGGCGCACCCCAGCTCGGTCTATCCCGCTTGAGACGCACAATCAGTGTCTCAATCTGAAAGGGCAGCTGGTTGGCGTGCCGGTAGGGGCGGCGCGAGCGGTCGGTTAGCCCTTCCACACCGCAATTGTGGTAACGGTCAAGAATCTTGTAGCCGGTTTTGCGCGAGACGCCGAACTCACGGCACAGCACCGCCATCTTCTCGCCGTCCAACAGCCGGGCTATGAACTTCAGTCGTTCGTCCATCGGATTACACTCCTGCCAAGGCATTTTGCTCTCCTCGCAAAAAGCCCCATTGTGTAACCCATGTCTCCGGAATGAAGTGTCACCCTTCTCTCAGGAAGGGCACAAGGCCTTGATCTAGCTAGGGCACTCAAAGATGCCGAACGGATGGATCTGGGCACCCAGCTATACGATTTCCGCCTGGGTGGAGTTGGGGCGACATTGCTGGACCTCTATCGTTGTATGAACAATTTCCTCATGCTGGGCAAGTTGCTCGCGCAGGCGTTGCGGAGTGAGCTCTGCATCGTGGGTCACCACGCTCAAGGCGCAGGAGTAGGCCCGCTTCCCGACGCGCCACACATGGAGATCAACAATGCGCGTGTTACCTGCCTGCGGCCCTGATTCGACCACCTCACGGACCTCTCCAACCACCCCATGGTCCATTTCCCGATCGAGTAAAACCTTACCGGTTTCGATGAGAAGGTTCTTTGCCCACAGCGCCACCAGCACCGCCCCGATGATCCCCATGACCGGATCGAGCCAGGACCAGCCATAAAACCAACCGCCGGCCAAGGCAATAATGGCAAAGACAGACGTGGCGGCGTCAGCGATGACGTGGAGGTATGCCGATTTTAGATTCAGGTCATGGTGATGATCGTGGCCGGAATCATGATCGTGCTCGTGACCCGCATGATGATGGTGATCATGTGCCGTACCAAGGATAAGGGCGCAAATTACATTTACCGCAAGGCCAATCGCGGCCACGATTATCGCCGCCTGATACTGGATGGGTTGCGGTGAAAAAATGCGCTCGACCGAACTGAACGCCATCAATGCCGCAACCCCCAGTAGGAAAATGGCGCTGGCGAATCCGCCCAATACCTCGATCTTCCACGTCCCGAAGGCGAAGCGCGAATCGCGGGCATAACGGCGAGCCGCGGCATATGCGAAGGCGCTGAGCCCTATAGCCACGGCATGGGAACTCATGTGCCAGCCATCGGCCAGCAAAGCCATTGAATTGAACCACCAGCCCGCGATGATCTCGACGACCATCATTGAGGCGGTAATCCACATCACGGCTCGGGTTCCGCGTTCCGCAGTAGGATTCCCCTCGTCAAACAGATGATCATGGGTCCAGGGGGATAGGTCGTGTGTATGCATGGATATCCTTTGTTAGCACACGGAATCATGTCCAATTTATATTTGTATGTGGCAAATAATGACGATGACCGTATATACTATACCCCAGTATATAATACCGATCCACTTTCGGTGATAACGTGGCGCATACAACTAAGGACAAGAAGGGCCTCCTGACGCGTATAAGGCGCATCAAGGGCCAGGTGGAAGCGCTGGAACGGGCGCTGAATCAGGAAGCCGATTGCGCTCATGTCCTTCAGCAGCTCGCTGCGATTCGTGGGGCGGTAAGCGGTTTAACGGTTGAGGTGCTGGAAGGTCACGTGAGGGAGCATCTGGGGCCAAGCGAATATGACGCGGAAAGTCGCAGCAACGATCTTGAACAACTTATCCGGGTCCTGCGGTCATATTTAAAATAGTCATTGTCGCGGCTCTCATAGGCAAAGGCGCTCCGTCCAGTGCCCAGATTCATCAGCTCGGGCGCGCCATAAAAACAATAAGTTACATTAATTTATCTGTAGTAGTTCAGACTTCATCTGACGGGCAGCGTCTGCTTTAGCTTGAATTTCAAGCAAGGCGGGATCGTCTCAGTTCGACCAACACCGGCCATACGCCGATTGCAAGCCAAAGTCCCGTTGCGCAAGAAAAGCAGTTGCCACGCACTCAGAAACACCGTAAAGGCCTGGCTAAGCTTGTCTTACCATTCTTGTTTTGCGCAGCACTTCGATAAAGGTCGTATAGGTTCGGCGCGACAACTCGGGATACTCTTATTTCACTTCGCCGAGGATGCACACTCCCAAACCGGGGCCGGGAAAGGTATTGCGATACACCTTCTTGTAGGGCATTCCCAGTTCGGCGGGCTCAGCCGTCTTCGGCTCTATTAATAAAATAGTTTGCTAAGAATTCTTCGAGTTCGGGTCGAGATCTTGCCCATTGCCAACTACCATTGGGACCGATCAAAAGATCTATTCCAGGTTCAAAGTTAAATTGTGCCAATCTTTGATGTCGATCGCGTCTGCGATTATCAATGTCACCATGCCAAAGATGATATAGGCGCCCAGTGACGTGGCCAACACGATCACCTACCGATTGATAATATGGGTGAGCCCACTTGAGGTAGTGTTCCTGGCGCGCTTTGTTGAGTTGCAAGACTTCTATTACTTTTTCGAATTGAGCGTACAAGGCGCCGACTAAAGCCCTGTCTCCGCTCCCCACAATCATTGCGTCATATAACCCGTGGTCTTCAAGAATCTCCTTCCTTGCCGCCCAAGCCATGCCCATACAGATTGACCTAGACTTTTTCTTCTCTAATAGAAGCGCGACGTCCGAGTGTTTGAATTTATTCTCGGTAACTAAGCTTACGACACCCTGTCCGGCTGGAGTAATATCGCGATGATCGTTAGTGATGCGTTGGTCTTGTGGATTTAGATCGACTATTTGAGAAAAGAGCTGGATGACAGCGCAATCGTTGAGTTGCTTATTCGCCATGTCTACCCAATCAGATCTTTGAAACATTACATCACAGTCAAGCCATGCAATGTTACTCGCGCTAGGCGGGACCGACTTAATTGCAAGATTGAGGAGTCTTTCCTTTTGCCAGAGTACAGCGCCGCCAGAAATCTGAATCAATATATCCGCATCACTCTCCGTAAGTTCAAAGTGTCCATCGAAGGAAAGCTCTACAGTTACAAGTGGTGTCGCTAAACTCTTGTGAAAAAGTCTATAATTTATCAAACGACGTTTGTATCGCGCTGGATTATAGTAGGAGGTGATCGCCCACATAGTGCAGACCTTAGTTAGTTCTTGTTTTATGTTACAACGATCGGGGGCAGAAACTCCTTTCAGATATTTATCCTTCTTGGCCGCCTCGGTATAGGAAGGATAACTGTAGTTTCATTGACATGAACAAAATCACCGAAGATTCAATTTTGAGATAGGTTTTATTAAAATTCATTCTCAAGACAATAGCCTGCTCATTGTCGGCCTGATCGCCTCTTAAAGCTAAACCATCACTCCAATTTGTTGACCGAAAAGGTATGTTGAAAATAAATCTTTATTGGTATAAACATGCAGAATAAATATATCTTAAATCATGTTATGCCAAGGGTCACTGCAAAACTCCGCGCCACTCACGCCGGCTTAATGCCAAAAGGCCTGGCTGTAACAAGAGCCTCATATTAATTGCACCATTGGGGAGAACATGACCATGTCCAACCGTAACCGTCTCTTCTCAAACGACGTCATTGCTAGTAATGGTTTCGCTGCCCTAATTCTTGCTGTGATGTTACAGCTACCAATAGCGAGCTGGGCTGAAAGCCGGGAATTCAATATGACTATCGATGAAGTAAAAATTCACGTGGCGCCGAACCTGGACTATAAAGTCTTCGGCTTCGACGACCAGGTGCCGGGTCCGTTGATCCATGTCAAGGAAGGCGACGAGGTCAGTCGCGCGCAATTCTATCTTAGAAGAGCATGCTGTAAACTAATGATGTAGATTTTGCAAAATTGACCGTTACGCCTAGAACTTCTAAGCGGACGGTGGCGTTCTAGATCCAAATGCCGGGTATTGGCCGCCAACCGCCTACTTCGATGAGGCAGATCATAAGACCAATCGCACTCCAGGTTTGATTAAGCTCAATAGAATCGTAGAGTGTCTATGATCCCGGGCACTATTCAGCATAGCATGACGAAAAGAAGGATGAGGGCGGGCCTTCTAAGTTATTGATATTTAATATAGTAAAAACAATAGCTTGCCACTACGAACCAAGCGGTCGGCGGTTGGACTCCGTTCGGGCGCGCCATCAACATACGTCTTTGACTTTCCATAATTCCAATAACCAGCCGAGGAGATGAATCTGGGCAGTTCATTGAGATATATCCGACCGGCAAATGTGTTGCGTCGATCAGTTGAGATCGCAGCCAAAACCCGACCTCCAAAAGTCTAATGAAAATGACCGGTTTTAGTTGTTGCGGTTGATTTCGACATGGTACTTAACTTACGTTAGTACGATATTATCAATAATGGCGTAGGCAATAGATTTGTGAGGCCAGCAAATTGAATCACAATCGCCGACAACCACGCCATGCCCTCGTTATTAGCCGTTCGTTGGCGGGACATCGTCAAATCTACCTGCATGTTTTCACTGAGTATTTGCTCGAGAATGGATTCGATGTTGTGATCGTTGTGGATGAAGGCCAGCACTCGCCGCTGCTCAATTTATTTCGATTAAACCCACATGTCCGGGTTGTCAAAATTCAGTACGGATCATCAGACACAAATATGATTCCTTTTGCATTTCTCAAGCAAGTACAGGCGGACAACGGCATTGAGTTGAGCGTATTCGTTGACGGAGAAGATCTGCGTCGTTCGATGATTTCTGGAAGAGTTATTGCCGAGTCACTAGGTCCATCTATTGGCGTTTTTCTTAAGTTGACACGTCTCGCACCCATGCCAAAAATAAATACCAGCATTCGGGGAATTCTGGATATTGCTCGCTACATGCGCAATAGGGTTTACGATCGAATATTTTTTGGGCAGATGCTAAAAGTGGATAAAAATTCATTTCAGGCTTTCGTTCTTGACCCGCGTTTCCCCAATATCTTGAATCGACCTTATCTACATTGGCTCCCCGACATTTACAGTACCTTTGCTGATGATTCTAATATTGAGCAGAATGATTTGTACGATAATCTCCAGATGTTTCTGGATGGCACGGTAGCGCAAGAGCGAATTCTCTATTATGGTACAAACCAACTGAGGCGCGGATATGCGTGGTTGCTTAGACTCGTTTCCGAAAGTTCCGACGCGGTTTTGATACACTGCGGGCGACTCAATGAGCACCATGATATGACCGAGACAACCAGCAAGCAGCGGATTCAGTTAATGGCTGAAGGACGGTTATTTGAAACTCGTTGTTTTGTCACTGATCGGCGTATTACGGATTGCGCGTACGGCGTCTGCAAAACTGTTCTTTTGCCTTACCAAAAACAATATGGTTCTAGCGGCATAATGTTGCACGCCTCGAGCTATGGAAAACCGGTGCTCGTCCCGCGCGGAGGGCTGATGGCTTACTGGGTGATGCAGCACGGATTTGGCCGAACTTTTGATGAGGGATCGTATGATGATTTCTTACAGGAAGTTGAAATTCTGAGGCAGAATTACCATGATTATGTAATACCAGCGAAGCTGTTTGCTGAAAGATTCACACGTGAACATGTCTATGCGGCTTTGGATCATGGATTAGCGCAGGTGGGAGTATAGGAAGAATAGGACAGGCGGCTCCCCCACAAGTCCACGGCAGTTCACAACCAGCGGGCAGCCATGCTCCTGTCGGTGTTGCCACGAAATAGCGCAGGATTCCCACACCATTGCCGAAATGCGTCCTCTCCACCTCGAATTACCGACCGGTCCCTATTGTCAGACTAATAGATATTCTATCGCTTGACTCGGTAGCATTTGCTGCATGAGCGATATGCTGATTGCGGACACTCGCTGGCCTAGCGTTAACAGTCCGGTTTGGGTCGGAAGCAGGCAGTTAATGATCATTCTGGGAGGGATACGCACTCCATCCAGTGCCCAGATTCATCAGTTCGGGCGCGCCATTTAAACAATAAGTTACATTAATTTATCCGCAAGAAAAAATCCTCGAGTGACCATTAAGTCACCACAGCGAGATTGGCTGGAGATAAAATGGTGACTCGCTATGGTTCCCCCTTGGCCGCTACGCCAAATCAATCTTTGTCTCTCAAACCAGATACTGTTAATTTGTAGGCCAGATTGACCCCCTAATTGCATTTTGATTTGACCCGATCAGTTGGGCTTAATCCCGCAGAGCACAAGGCCTGCTTTTATTTGTTATGGGTCTATCTTAAATGCAAAATCTCAAACAAACTGGGTCAACCTGTTGTGCAAATTAATACTGCGGTTAACTGGCGGTATCGACCCAGAAAAGCCTGCCACGTCCAAAGATATACGGGCCCGCTCATAAGTAAATCGGTCATTCATTTCTACCCTTGGCGACTACAATTACCTGCCTTATTGGACATTTAGGCGAATAGGTGTGCTTTTCAGTCTTTCATTTACTACTGACATGTTGAGTGTATGTATTTATTTCGTAGTTTGAGGAACGAGCCAATAATTAGTTGTATCTAACCAATTCATAATTTCAATCTAACTATGTAGATAGCAATATGAAAGGAGACTTCAGTGCGATTGAACGAGTTTATTGGAATTACGATGCTTCTTTATGCATTGGCAAACCCAGTTGGCGTAATCCCGATATTTCTAGGACTTATTCATAGCCACAAGGATATAAAGGCGCCTCGCGTCATTCTTATTGCATCAATTGCGGTCGCTGGCTTTCTTATAGTCTCTATCGTGCTGGGAAGGAAAATCTTAACTTTCTTCAACGTAGGGTTGGATGACTTTCGTATCGCTGGCGGTCTGCTGGTACTTTTCATCTCCTTCGAAATGTTTCAAGCGCGTTATAGCGGGATTATGCAAACCCTGGACGAAAAAGCAGAAGCCGCAATAGATGTTCATCATATTGCCATAACGCCACTTGCCTTCCCTCTCTTGGTAGGACCGGCTGAAATGAGCATCTTGATTACCTTGGCGAGCGATTCGCCAGGCTGGTGGGGAAAAGGTTTGTTGATCGCTTGTTCTTTAGTAACTGCATTATTAGTTGGAATTACATTGTGGATGGCCGTTCCTATCAACCGTATCATGGGAAGAACCGGTATAAACGTCGCTACCCGCGTAATGGCGCTGGTGGTGGCCGCGATAGGTATTAAGTTTATCATGACTGGTATCCGTAATGAATTACCAGGGTTAATCCACTGAATACGCATGATCATATAAAAAGCCTGGCATGAATATCTGATTGGCGGAATGATGTCTTACCGCGAATTAAATAAGTGACAGGTCAATGACAGACGAGCGGATATATATGCATTTTTATCAGGTATTCAGAACAAGATGTGGCTTAATCATCCGCAGTATCTGGCATAAATAAAAAGGCGTAAAATAAATTCTCTCGATTGCGAGCGAAGTAAAAGTAGAACCCTACTCACATGAGCCATTTTCTTAGATATAAGGAGCATGCGCCATGAAAAGCATTCAACATGTAAAATCCGATATCAAATCCAAGTCTATTCTAGATGCAGAATTATCAACAACATCAAAAAGAGCCAAGCTCACCGTTGCGGAGTCACGCGCAGCAGCAACGCAACCTCCGGAAGATCTACATCAAGCAATTGCGGTGGCGGCATATTATCTCGCAGAGGCCCGTGGATTCCAGCCCGGATCTGAGTTGGATGATTGGTTAGCTGCAGAGGCACAAATCGATAAACAGCTGCATTAAGAAATAGGTGAACTCTGCCCCGCGATTAGGGTAAACATACAAAGGAGACAGTATATGAAAGACATTACACGCTACGATCCGTTCAATGATATGGAGGATTTATTCAAAGGTTTTTGGCTAAAGCCCATGCGTTTTGAGAGTGAGCAACAGTTAAGCATTAAAATGGACGTATCCGAAAATGATACTTCCTATGTGGTTCGCGCTGACATTCCTGGCGTAAAGAAAGAAGACATTAAGGTGTCTATAGATGGCAATCGGGTCAGCATTCGCGCCGAAGTTAAGAAAGAAAAAGAGGAAAAGAAAGGAGAGCGTATATTAAGGAGTGAACGCTACTATGGAGAGGTTTATCGCAGCTTCACGCTTAATCAAGATGTCGACCAAAAGGACGTAACGGCTCGCTACAAGGATGGGGTCTTGGAATTGACCTTACCGAAGAAACCTGGCGGGTCTGCCAAGCAAATTTCTGTTACTTAGGATGCTCGCGGCTAGTAGTGGGCCGCCGAGTTTTCTTTTATTTGAAAGGCGGCTCACTGCAACTATATGAGCGAACCGACTGTAGCGATAACTTGGGATTTATTTTAGCGGTTGTTAGCCGCGAAAGCTGTCTGCTTTCGAGTGAGAATCTGACTTTGGGAGGGAAATTATTTGAGCGGCTGGTTGTGGCCGGAGGCGGGCCAATAAACTACGTCCCATCGCGAACAATAAAAGCACATCAGAAACGTAGAGTCTCCACGATCCATGACGATGCTCAATGTAATACGAAGCTCATTAACGGATAATTCCGTATCTTGAATTACTTATTTAAGTCAACGCCTTATAAGAATATCGCGCCGTACGCCGAGTGCGATCGTAGAGAAATCGTAGAAGAGTCAATAATTGATGCGCAAAATGGAAACACGCTGTGAGGTGCCCCTGATTTTCCGGACACTCCTAAAAGGGGATAATGCCCCAGAGAGGTGTCCAATGCAAAAACGTAAAACGTATACCAAGGAATTTAAACTCGAAGCGGTACGTCTGCTAGAGCAAGGCAAGAAACCGGCCACCGAGCTGGCGCGCGAGCTGGGAGTAGCCCGCAATAAGCTATATAAATGGAAGGAAGAAATCACGGAGCTCGGAGAGCAGGCATTTCCGGGCAGTGGGCGACCCATCAGCGATAAAGATGCCGAGATTGCCCGGTTGAAGCGCGAACTCGATAGCGTGACGGAGGAGCGTGACATTTTAAAAAAAGCCGCGCAGTACTTTGCCAAGGAATCCAGGTGAAGTACCAGTTCATTGAGCAGCACCGGGAGGCCTTTCGCTTGACTACCCTGTGTAGGGTGCTGGGCGTGAGCCGTAGCGGCTATTACGAGTGGCGCGATCGGCCACCGTGCGCGCGGGCCTTAGAGAATGAGCGCTTACTGGGCCTTATTCGACGCATCCATACGGATTCGCGGGAAAACTATGGTGAGCGCAAGACATGGGAAGTGCTGCGTGCTCAGGGTAAATCCTGTGGGCGCCACCGGGTGGCGCGGCTGCGTAGGCGCGAGGGCCTCATTGCCAAGCGGGTACGCCGATTTCGTCAGGCCTATGCGGCACGCAACAGCGAACCGCCGGCCCTCAACCTGCTAGGCCGCAACTTTACGGCGACGCGGCCGAACCGGGTATGGGTGACGGATATTACCTTTGTCCCGACGCGGCGGGGATGGCTTTACGTGGCAACGATGGTGGATCTATTCTCCCGGCGGGTCGTGGGCTGGGCCATGAGTGGCCGAATTGACCAGCAGTTGGTAGTCGATGCCCTGCACATGGCGATTAAGCGCCGTCGTCCATCGCCTGGGCTGATTGTTCATAGCGACCAGGGGCAGCAGTATGCGAGCTCAACCTATCGTGCCGTCCTTTTCTGTCATGACCTCGTCCAGAGCATGAGTCGGAAAGGCAACTGTTTGGATAATGCCGTAGCCGAGAGCTTTTTCAGTACTCTGAAGAATGAGCTAGTGCATCACGTCGTGTTTGAAAATCGCGATGAAGCCAGAGCAGCGATATTCGATTACATGGAGGTATTCTATAATCGCAAACGCGTTCATCAGACATTGGGCTTTAGATGTCCCACTGATTTTGAGATGATAGCGAATGTCGCTTAACCGCGTGTCCGGATTTGTGGGGGCGCCTCACTGTGACCCCAGGCGCGGTGAGCTGGCGCAATCGACCTAAACCTGCAAGTCAATTTCCTTCCAAGCGGACACTCAACGCCGCAACTTATCCGAGTTAATTTATCTTGCTAGCTCTTGAATTAATAATGCTGGCCATATCTATAAAATATTATTTTTCGTAACCATACATTTTTAACCAGTTACCAAATTCACTATCTAATCGCTGCTGTTCAGATTTAGATAGTATATTTTTCCAGTCTCCGGTTTGGTATTGAGAAATATGTCTTGAGTGAAACCCAGTATTTGGATCAAAAACACGGTAATTTGTATCGGTTAAAATTACCTCTCGCCAGTCGATAGATTTATTAGAGGAAATATTATTAGCTAATCTTGCTTCAGAATTTTTAATAATAATCTTCACATTTTCACGTGAAAACTTTAATGCTATTTCTTTCGCGTTATCCTGGTTAATCGTAACTTTAAGAAAGCTTGCTATTTTTAATATCAATTCTTCGGGTTGGTTTATTATTTCATCATAAGCTGTTGACAAGAGATAATTTGAATCATAATTTTCATAGGCTTTTGTATATCTGACCACATCTCTGGCGCAATGAAGTGCATCATCGAAACTGCAGTTCATAAATTCTTTGTACGAAATTAGTACGTCACGTGGATCTCGATGTACAGTTATAATTTTCGTTTTAGGCAAGTGTTGTTTCAAGTAATTATGGATTTTTAGCACCCATACCTTGCTAGGATCTTGAGAAGTAAGCGCGGTTTTTGCTACTTGAAAAATTTCCTCATTCGTTTGTGGGACAACGCTTGGTTCTACTTTCCGCCCCATACTTCGATAAATTTCTCTTGTTACATTGAAAAGCCACATAGACCCGGTGCGAGGGGCCGTGGATATCCAAACTATTTCTGTCGATTCCAAAGCAATTTCTTCTTTATATAGTTAGCTAATGCGCAATAAATAAATACTTCAGGATGCTATCTATTTGATTTAGTATTGCATATATTTTAGAGACGTTTAACCGCCAGATTTTGTCCAAATTCATGCGGATCCGCATTATTAGAATGCAATAGTTTCCGTTTGCCCTATAACCTTTATCTCTATGCCGACCTACCCTAGCCGAGGGCGGAAGATGGCGTAATTAACCGCGAAAACGTAGAGTCTCCACGATTCATGACGATGCTAAGCAAAGCTTGGCGAAAAAAAGGGTGAGGGCGGGCCTTCTAAGTAAATGAAATTAATATAATATAAACAATAGGTTGCCATTACGAACCAGGCGGTCGGGAGTTCGAATCTCTCCGGGCGCACCACAAAATCAGTAAATTATATAAATTTATTCGTTCGCCATATTCTCGAGTCACCATTAAGTCACAGTGCGGACGTCTAGCGGCGTTGGTGTGGTAGCTCATACTGTCCTGCCGCACGCGTAGTGTTCGCTCTTTTTGCGGTATCTCTTCCCTCGCTCACCATACATCGGAATGACGTGTCCGAGTATTTGAACGTGCATTAAAATGAGGCTGGAAAGTGTCTACGATGACAGTGGAAGTCCGCTAAAATTGAAAAAATCTGGTTGAAACGATGACACCCCTACCTCACCGTTTCGGAGGCATTATGAAAGCGAAGCGCTCTTTCACGCGCTCTCTCTGCCACTTATGGCGCAGCTTCCAAAGACCAGCGTCTACAATGAAATGCCACATCACGAGACCCAGCCCAGCGCCTAGTATGAAATGGAGTAGCGGCCCCCCCCATAAAGACTTGTCTCGCATTAGCCAAATTGCAACCGACCCGAACACCGCACCCATGCCTAGCAGAATGAGTCCTTTTTTGGAGCCATCCTTGTGACCTGATGCGCAGAAATACATGAACACGAAATATTGCAAAGCATGCGCCACAGCATAGCCCATAATGGCAGTTTCGTAGGTTGTAAAAAGAAACGTTGGAGCCCAGAACAGAGCTAACACCGCTGTGTACGCGCGCAATAACCAGCTGTCGCCTTTTCGCTTAAATATGAAGGTGTACGTAAATGCGACTATAGCTATCATGTAGATTGCCAACCCGATGCTCCAAGACACTGGAGCCAGAAACCCCACTGCTTTCTTGAATTCCGGGAGTACGTTATGCGCGCCAAGGATCGCCCCAATTGGCGCGAGTTGAAAGGCAACCCTTTCGATTTTCCCTAGTGGAAGTGCTTTCTGACTGATACATACGAATGACATCAGCCCAAAGTTCTGACGTCCGTAGTGGAAAAGAAGCCATGCATGATAGAAAATTGTCAGATAGACCAAGCCGACATCACCCAATGCCAACGTGAAGAAACCACACGTTAGAATTATGCTGATCGGCAAATAGAAATAGTATGAGCGATGCTCACTCATGAATCCTTGGTATTCCTTGTCAGCATAGAAATAAAATGTCAAAGCAACGTGCATTGTGCTGAGAATTAAAAGGAAGCTCATTAACTGTGATAATGTTTGTGGTCGCCCTGATCCAGTCAGTAGGTGGTAGGCGGGAAAGAAGACAATTGGGAGGATTGTCAAGATCAAGCAGGCGCGCAGAAAAAACCCTCTCTCAAAGGATGAATCAACAAGCGTATCCGAAGGTGTTCCAGCGGTTTCTATTTCCGGGGTTAAGTATTCCATTTTATTTATAGATCCCTGTGATAATGGTCAGCAGCGCGGCTAATCTTCCACCGAACTGATTGTCCAGATTAATTGAATCATGCCCATTACCCGATTTGCAGATATAAGGCTATTGATTCCACGTAAAATTTACTGTGACAACGAGTTTATGCGCGTCAAACTTTGACTTCAATTACCTCCATTGCTCAATCCTTGAGCAAGTTTTTAAAATATCATATGCGCTAAAATATCACTGATATTTGTGCCAAACAGTCACCCTAAATATATTTTGGATTGTGTAGCTACAAGCTTGGAAGATCGATGAAATCGTAGAGTTTCGACGGCTCCCGGCAACGATCAGCGAGGCTTGGCGGAAAGAAAGGAGAGGGTGGGCCTTCTAAGTTATTGAAGTTAAGTATATTAAAAACAATGGGTTCCACTAGGAACTAAACTGCCGGCGGGACATTAATCCAGGATGAGATACTCAAACCAGTGCCCAGATTCATCAGCTCGGGCGCGCTACATATGTAACTATTTGATTATTCTCAAGGCTTGCCTCAATCTTAGAGTATGAATCTGGGCACTTTCAGTATTAGCTTGGGGGGAGGGATGCGAAAGTGATAATCAGAACATTTACTCGCTTTGAGTCACTCTTTTTTTGGGGAGCCGTTGTCCTTGTACTTGCACTCAGTAAATCAGCGATCTGTAGAGCTGACACATTTAGCGCTACTGGTTCGCTATTGACGGCAAGAGGATCACACACGGCAACCCTATTATCTAGCGGAAAAGTGGTGGTGATGGGTGGATTTGCGGCTTCCGCAGAGCTTTACGACCCGGCAACTGGAACCTTCACCGTTACGGGATCTCTGGATAACCGTTATGAGCATACAGCTACTCTGCTGCCTGATGGAAAGGTGCTGGTGGTAGGAGGAAATATGTCTTCTGCGCTTTCCACTGTGAGTGCTATTACCTCAGCGAAACTCTACGATTCCGCGACCGAAACCGTCACTACCACGGGTTCCCTGGGAATAGGGCGTAACGGTCACACGGCAACCCTGTTGCCCAATGGAAAGGTGCTGGTGGTCGGAGGCTTTAACACTCCACAACCTGCTGCTGCGGAGTTGTACGATCCAGCTAATGGGACCTTCAACTTTACGGGATCATTAGTTAGAACACGCCAGGATCACACGGCGACACTGTTGCCGAATGGAGAGATATTGATAGTCGGTGGTTTTAATTTAAATAGCGGCGATGCTACTACCTCCGCTGAACTGTATGATCCGGCTACCGGTACGTTTAGGCCCACCGGCTCGTTAAGCATGGCACGCGGTTCTCACACCGCAACACTCTTGCCCAATGGCAAGGTGCTGGTGGTGGGAGGATTGGGCCCTGGTGCCACATATCTAGCGTCTGCAGAGCTATACGACCCGGCAACTGGAACCTTCAGTCCAACGGGTTCTTTAGGGTCCGCGCGGGTGTGGCACACAGCGACCCTGCTGCTCAATGGGAAGGTACTGGTGACGGGAGGTGATTCTGCAAACGGGAATACTCTAACTTCCGCAGAGCTCTATGATCCAGTGACTGGAAACTTCACTCCCACCGATTCTTTAGCCGCGGCGCGTGAACAGCATACTGCAACACTGCTGTCCAATGGCGAAGTGCTAGTAGCGGGTGGATTTATTGATAGACCTCTTAGTCCTACATCTTCGAGTCATGTTCTACTTGATTCTGCGGAAATCTATAGTTTGTCGGATAACGGCGATGGCTCCGCAGACTGGATTTTCCTTCTGCTGTTACTCGGCGTATTGATGGTGCGAGTCGGGAAGAGTCGATGGCGCCGACAAGCTTGCTAGCAAACTTCGATTTGTGTCTCCCAGTGCCCAGATTCATCAGCTCGGGCGCGCCACCAACAATAACTCTTTGACTTACATAAATTCGGATAAGCAACCGACTAGATGAATCTGGACACTGCGGTGAAATGTGTCAGATCGGTCAATGTCCGCGTTCGGCGATGTTGCGACTAACTTTCACCTACCACTAAATAAGCACCTATGACCGCCGAAAGGCGCGTCTAATATTTCTGTATCCGAATTAGTACACCAATTGAAATTGGACAATGCCCATAACTTCCGGATCGACAGCAAATTCCTGATCAATATATTCGAGGTCCGCCATCAGGCGGATACGTTCCTCGATTTGCCAGTTAACCCCAGCGGTATAACGTCGAAATGCATCATTGTTCTGATTAGTGTTTGGGTCGTACACATCATATTTGGCCACCACTTGCCAGGCAGGCCTAAGCGTGTAAGCGGCCATGCCGTAGTAGCCGATATAATTTTGTTGCGAATTTGCACGTCCATCAGTCGGCCGAATATCGTCCGAACCGGCCATAAACTCAAACCAAAGTGCCACGGGCGAGCGGTCCAGCCGTGCATCGACGCCAAAACGGTTTTTGTAAAAGTCCAAGCTATTCGTGGGGTCTGAGGTGCGATCGTGATAGACCGAGCTGCCCAAGACGAAGCCCGCCGACGTGTTCATTTGAACCCGACCGACATAATCCTGTTCCTGATTTTTGCCATCGGGATTGTCCTTGGGCTGTAAAAAGGCGGCCAGTTCATACTCGATTTTGCCTTGGTGCCCCGTTATCGCCAGGCCGGTACGGTACTCGTCGAAAAGGTCCAAAAAGGCCGCGCGGTTGATCGTTAACAATTCGGTGGAGGAGTACGGGAGTTCGGCGCCAAACGGCACATTAAACTGACCTAGTGTAATCACATGGTTTTTCAGGTAAGACAACTCGATTTTGGCCTCGTCCAGAACGACTTTGGTCGTAGCGTCTAGCTCGATCCCAAATTCAACCTTTTCACTGACCTGGCCGGAAAACCCAACGTGGATACTATTCAAGACCGTTCCGAAGTCGCTATCACTGCCCTGGTCTCTGTAAAAACCGTTCACCTGCAAATAACCGCTGGGCTCCACCTTCGGATACCCTTCCTCAGCCCATACCTCCGAAACCAGCGAAAGAGAGAGGCCGAAAACAATCCATGTGCGCATAATCATTCTTCCGGAAATGCTGGCGGGACCAACTGCGCCCCACCCATGCACTCCGCACTACAGGTGCGGGCAAGTTAAGTCATCGAAACATATTAATCGTCAGAATTTCTTACATACTTTCGTCGTATTGTCAACGTAGAATCCCAATGTGTCCCCATTTTTCGTAAACGATTGGGAGCCACACTCGGATAATTGCATCGTTCCCTTATCTCCATCAATCTGATAACTCTACCTGATTTCCGCCCCTTGCGCCGTGAATATTTCGACTTTTTCGTTATCCTCGAAATTCAGTTTCTGAAAAATACAATTTTACCCAACAAATTTGCCTGAAATACCTGGGTTGCCCGACCTGCATCCGGCAATTACGGTAACAATAAAAGCAAAGAAGATTTCATTCATCTTAATACCCGTTTCTAAGTCGTAGTATTTCAAACTTGATAATGCGAGCCTCGATCAACATACTTCATCGATGATGGAGAGGCGTTTAATAATACTGTTGAGATAAGCTATTCTCGAATAGAAAAATATCTCTGGTTACAATCAAATAAATATCCATTACATCGTAAACGTCCCCGGTTAATATATATTCAAGCGCATTAAGTCAACCTGAGCATACTCAGTTCGATTCGGGCCTACTGACCATGGCTAGTAGGCGGGGGATGTCCTTGTTGGTGCCCGCAGGCCAATTCCTGCACTTTTCACTAAATGGCTTCATCGGTTAATCGGCGTGATTTTAATGAAACTCATAGCAGACCTTTCTGAATATCATTTGAGTGACCGCACCGGGTCGGTTGCAGACCCTTCACCGCTGTTAAACCAGGGAAAGACACTCAAACCAGTGCCCAGATTCATCAGCTCGGGCGCGCAACATCACTAAGTCTTTGACTTACCTAATTAGAGACAACCGGCCGAGGAGATGAATCCGGGCACTGCAGTTATTTGCCCATGTCCGTTTACGGCCAGGAGCGGAAGTACAAAGTAATCGTAAAATGGCGGACGCTGGGGCGAAGGGATTTCGTTTCCTCACCCGAAAATCCTTTCTGACCCCAATTGTTACAACACCAAACGGCCGCACAGCGCCCTGGGTTACCGGCCGCCAGCACCGGAGGCCATCCAAGCTACATCAACAGATAATTGAAGCAGTCAATGCTGTGCAGTAAGCTTCTATTCACTTGGAGCGAAATATCGGGTGGGTTACAGTGGGCCGGGAAACCGGCCCCGAATACGACGCAGGAGATGGGTGGGCAGTCATGAGCAAGCGCTTCCTAAGGTGGGTCGAGACCTGGATCGAGGAAAACATCCCTCCCGGCGCCAATCCCGACATCGAGAGCCACGAGGCGCGGGCAGAGCGGCTGACGGAGAACCTGTTCGCCGAGGCGGCCGCGGCCGGCTTCTCAAAGTTCGAGACCGAGGAGGAGCGGGAGCGCGTTCCGCCTCGGGTCCTGGCCGCGGTCGTGGACAGTACCGACTTCGACATCGATGCCTATCATCTCAAATCGCAACTGGCGGGGGAGAATGAAGACGGCGACTGAGTCCCACCGTCCGACTCACTCACACCGGCTCATCAACGCATTCAGCATGGTCCATGGAAAACTCGGGCCAGAGACCAATTTCTTCGAATTCAACGATACGGCTCCTCTGAAATTTGCGAAATTCCTAGAACCTATCTCAAAATTACGTGATGGAGAAAATCTCATATAATAAGGCTCATGTTACGACTGAGCGACGCCCACTGGGAACGAATCCGGGAACACTTTCCGGAAGAGGATATTCCCGCCGGTCGAGTGGGCCGCAAGCCGATTCCTTCCCGGCGGGTTCTCGAAGCCGTTCTGTGGATTCTCAATACGGGCGCGCAGCGGCACATGCTGCCGCAGTGCCCGAAAGATCGAACGGGGAAGGTGTTCGATCTGACGCTGCCGCTCGATCAGGTAGCGGAGGCCTACAAGGCGATGGATGAACGGCACGCGATCAGGGTGTTGCTACGCTCATAAATTCAACAAGAGACGAGGGAGATGCAGATATTAACACGCCGAATGGACCTGAAAATATAGCAGGGCAAACCGAAGTCCTGGATGTGGGTCGGCGGAATCTACTTAAGATGACGGGGATGCACTCGGACGGCATCTTGCGCACATTCAAGGCATCGGTCTCGATCTCGTGCAATAACCGCCTGTTGCGCCGGTTTTCCAGCCACGCTTCGACGTCGGCTTGATCATCGAGGTAGCGGCGCACTCGTTGCGACAACTGCGTCACCATGTGTTGGATGTGCTCGCCAGCTTCCAGCCAGTCGTAATAGACATCCGACGTTTGACTTCCCGCAGTAATCCCATATCGTTGAAAGGCAAAAGCGGGGACAGAATAGTTCTTCCGCCGACTCATTCTACATAACGTAATAATTGGAGCGGATGACGTCTCAGTTTGAATCTCGGAATTGGAAAGCGGTCTTCTGGTTATTGATCACACCGACAATGCGGCGCGCAGATCGTGTCAGCGGAATTTTTAAATTCCCGCTCGAATGAGGCCGCCCTCCAGGCCTTGATGTTGACCATCCATGATGGACTTACTTCATTTCCGCAGACATACTACCCAGTTTTGGCTGACATGTGCCTGCGGGCAACTGGCGACTCCCGCCCCGTTGCAGTCGTTCGCCGAGGAAATACACAAGGCTGGTTTGTGTAGCTTTGGCTAATCAACCTTCCGAAACACTCAAAAATCACTCAGCTTAAATTTATAACCTAAAGCACCCGCTGCCGTTGTCTAGGTCGTTGTTCCAGATCTTGAGATTTGATTTACAGGAAAATAGGCCCCGCCATGGAGGCGGGGCTGAGATGGATTGCTCTATTTTATCGGTATTAAATTATCAATGATGATGATCGTTTTGGAACGCATCATGGTCACCTTGAAACATATCGCTCATCACATTGACATTGGCATCGCAAGCGTGATTAAGGCAGGGTAGATCAAAGCCTGCTTCGATGGTCTTCAGTAACGAGAAGTGGGTGTAGAAAGTGTTGCTTTTCACACCATGTGCGCCATAGTTGGTATCGACGATTGTCATAACTTGGTTGGTGTTCGGCGCCTGACTGTAGTCGTTCTCGTCCCATAGGACGACAATAGCGTTCTTACCTTGCTTCCAGACGGGCGATGCATGTATTGCATTGACGATATTCTGGACACTTACGTCGCCGCGATAGATCAGCGCCGGATTCAGGCCGCCCTGCGTTCCCTCGTCGCTGGGGTCAAAGTTACAGAACGGACCGGCATTTCCGCGGCCGTGTTGGTCGTTGCACTGATTTGGCGCAATAAAAGAGTACGACGGCACATTGCCCGAACTCAAGTCAGCGTACAGTCCGTTGGAGCCTACGAAGTCGACGACGTTGCTTAAGCTGTTCTTCTTATTTTTACCTTCCTGAACGCTCTTGAAATAAGAAAACGGGTCATGCTTGGCGGCAAACAATGAGACGATGTCGCCCGACGTCAGCGGAGGGTTGAGTACCGGAGTGATAGTCGAAAAGTCGGTCAAGTTACTATAGAAGCCGTCCGAAGTATTGACGCCGTCGGCGCCCTGCGGCGGCAGGCCTTCTTCATAGGCCTTCCAGCTAAGATGGTTGGCGACGAGCTGGTCGGCAATGGTCATACCGACGATTTTATTCGAGGCCGGAATCGACGCCGTGCCGTCGAGGTTGATGTCGCCGGGCGGTCCCTGCGTTTCATTGGTGAAGTCGATAGCCGGGGTGGCGGCGTCGGTGCCTGTACCTGTAATCGGGCAGATGTTACCTGTCGGCGGCGTGTCGGTGGCGGCAATCCCGGTGGCGAGGTTGGTCATGCAATTGGAATTATGCCAATCTGGATTATTGTCGCTCAGTACGCCGAAATTGGAACCACCAACCACTTCCAGATAGTTGGTAAGGCTCGGATGGGCGATGGCGTAGTAGTTCGTCGCTAGATTTGCGTCCTTTGCGTACCGATTAATAAACGGGGCGTTTGGGTTATCGAGGATCTGGCTGTAGCCGTGATTTTCCATCATGATCACGAAAACATGGTTGAGTTCGGGAATACTGTTCTTTTGGGGTTGATTGGCATACGCCGTGCCAGCCAGCAGGGCGGCTGAAACGCTTAGAGCTAATATTGATTTCTTCATAAACAAAACTCCTTGCATTGCTTGGGAACGTCGATAGGCGGTAAATGGTTTTGTGGAGTAAAGGACAGATCTCCAAGGTTCTAGGTCATTCATCCACAGGCCGTCATTGAACAGCCCACAAGCTACGATGAATTAGTTACATTTCTATTAAGAAATGGTGAATTTTAATTTCACTGCAGGGAGATCGCCGGGCGCATTCAGATGTGATGCCCTACATGACGGAAAGTGATGGTCAGGAAGATTGCCCGGTAACCGTTTGTGGTCAACTTTCGACCAAAGATTTATGTATCTATTGCTGGTCAAGACCTCCAATGGAGTATGCGAGCGGTTTCTAGTTCACAAGTTCAGATCCATCCGGTCAGGCTAGAACCAATAAAGTGGTGACTATAGAGATAAAGTCGTGACCTGCCCGGCACCTTCGGATCCAAGTAGATAGCGTTAACCGTTACTGAAGCGGACGATTATCTTGTAAGGAGCTATGGCGGGTTGTGGCCGTAAACGGACATGGGCAAATAAAGCAGTGCCCGGATTCATCTCCTCGGACGGTTGTCTCTAATTAGGTAAGTCAAAGACTTAGTGATGTTGCGCGCCCGAGCTGATGAATCTGGGCACTGGATTGAGTGTCTTTCCCTTGTTAATCAACCGTGAAGGGTCTGCAACGGACCCGTCTCGGTCATCCGGCTGAAAATTGTGAATGACCGCTATTCAAATATTGAACCAAGGCTGCACCCCGTTGCCTCCGGCCTGAACACGTTAATCTGAAGGTAATCGCTTCGCCCTGCTTGTGATCGTCTGTCGATGAGTAAAAGTGAATAGTTTATCGGAACTCATAGCCAAGTCAGCACATCCTGGTTTTGATCAAGTTTATTTAATTCTGGTCGATTTAAATAAAATCGGAATAACATTCAGGGAAATTTCGTTTTATTTTTAAAAAAGAACAATATATTAGGACCTTCTTCAATAGATTTAAGGTGGCGATAATCGAAATCATAATCCCAAGTTTGTATATGTTGGCGGGGGTTGTTGTCTATGGAATGATCCAACATTTGATCTTTGCTAACAACTCGGTCAACCATATCGCCCATAAGTTATTTTCCAGCATGTGTCTGGCAATAACGCTGCTCGTAATTTTTGGCGTGAGAATTCTGCATTCGGAAAATCATGCTGAGTTTATTAATTCTCTTAGACTAAATATTGCAGCTGGCCTGGCTGTAACCGGTTTATTTCTCTGGTTCATTACCGAGTACACAGGTAAACGGAATTTACGTGCCACAATTGCAGTGACGCTTTTCATTGCCATTTTGCTTTTGGTCAATTTTGTTCAGCCTAATACTTTGCAATATGAGCAGTTCGGCGGGTTATATAAGCTGAAGCTGCCTTGGGGGGAAGTAATAACGCGTGGATATGGCCACAGCGGTCCCTTGGCATACGTTGCCGCTACAACATATCTTGCGATATTGGGATTTGCAATTTATACCCTGATCGACTTCTATCGTCGCTCCGGCCGCCGTACAGCAGCATGGATGTTGTTTGCATCCACTATATTCATGATATGCGCTGTTGAGGGCATCCTTGTACGACTTTCCGTCATCCACTTCATCGAGCTGGGACCTTATGGATTTCTGATAATGGTTGCCGTGATGGGTGGGGCCCTAAGTGGCGAAATCCAGCAAATGACCCGACAACTTGCATTCTACGACCAGCTTACCGATTTACCAAATCGACGGCTACTCAATGAGAGAATAAATCAAGTTTTGTTCTCAAGTGCGCGCAACGGTCGGTATGGGGCGCTCCTGCTAATTGATTTAGATAACTTTAAAACCATCAACGATTCTGTCGGACATCTCTCAGGAGACCTAATACTCAAGCAGATCGCGGACCGTTTATCCAGCCTGGTTCGTAAGAGCGATACGGTGGCCCGTCTAGGGGGAGATGAGTTTGTGGTATTGCTGAGCGAAATAAGTGAAAATAGTAAGAATGCTGCGATTAAAGCAAGAACAGTTGGAGAGAAAATTCTCCACGTTCTTAGTATGCACTACCAGCTCGATAATAGAGAATATCATTCCACTGCCAGCATTGGCATAACTATGTATCAGGGTAATCAGCTCACAACGGAAGAGTTGATCAAACAAGCCGATATTGCAATGTATCAGGCGAAGAATAGAGGCCGTAATAACCTGAGTTTCTTTAATCAAATGATGCAGGCCGAGATCAGTGCCCGTGCCTCTCTTGAAAATGACTTACGTAAAGCGCTTGGAGGACAGCAATTCGCTTTAAATTATCAATTGCAAGTTGACAACGCACATCGCCCAGTTGGAGTAGAAGCTTTAATTCGCTGGATGCACCCTAAACGCGGTTTAGTTTCTCCCGCAGAATTTATTCCGCTAGCGGAAGAAACTGGGTTAATCATACCTATTGGTCAATGGGTTTTGGAGACTGCATGTGCGCAAATTAGGCAATGGGATCAGGACCCTCTCACCCGCGATCTCATACTTGCAATAAACGTAAGCTCAAAGCAATTCCGAATGGCGGGCTTCGTAGAACAGATTAAAACTGCAATAACGCGTCACGACATAAACCCAAAACTTTTAAAGCTCGAGCTCACGGAAAGCATGTTGTTGGAGGATATCGAAGACACCATTGTAATTATGAAAACTCTAAAAGAGATTGGAGTAAATTTTTCATTGGACGATTTTGGAACAGGCTATTCGTCTCTACAATATCTTAAGCGCTTGCCACTCGATCAGCTGAAAATAGACCAATCATTTGTTCGTGATATCGCCGTGAATAGCAGTGATAATGTGATAGTTCGTACCATTGTTGTGATGGCAAAAAGTCTAAATCTCAGTGTTATTGCCGAAGGTGTTGAGACAGAAATTCAACGTAACCTACTGTTAGAGAGCGGCTGCACACATTTCCAAGGATATTTCTTCGCAAAGCCTACTACTGCGAATGATTTGGAATCGTTGCTCAGAGATAGCGTACTACCTTCCGAAATCCTAAATTTAGCAATTTAAGATCGGCCGCAAACATTGGAAGACCCCCGTGGGGGTCCAGCGCGGTAATCCCCCCCATTAGTAGCCGGTGTTTGAAGTCGAGCCTAGGCCACAATGGCCAACTTCTGTTTTGGGGTGATGCCTCCCAAACCCATATTGGGGCGTTCGTCATGGTATGTCCAAAGCCGGCGCGTGGCGAATTCCTGCACCTCGGCGATAGTTTCAACTAGATATTGCCCCAGCTATTCATAGCGGACCGTTCGGTTATAGCGTTCGACGTAGGCGTTCTGCTGTGGCTTGCCGCTGGATATGCTACAGGCGTATGCCATGCTCCTTGGTCCACGTACCGAACGCGGCGCAGATTACTCCGGCCCATTATCGCAGCGCAAGGCCTGTGGCCGGCCCCGTCACTCGATGATCTGCTTGAAGGCTCGAATGACCCGCTCGGCAGGCAGCGAGAGGCCCGCCCCGATGCCTAGGCCCTCACAATTGAAGTCGTCAATCACATTCAATAGTCGAAACGCGCGACCATCCTCCATGCGGTCATGCATGAAATCCACCGACCAGACCGATTGATCGCATCCAGCACCGTTAACGGTTCAGGTCTCTCCCGCACCAGCCGCTTCTTCGGCTTGATACGCAGATTCAGCTCCAGTTCCCGGTAGATCTCACCAGTTTGTGATTCCATCCTCTCAAGAAATGAAGTCTCCGGAATTCCCGGGGCGGATCACACACCTTATTAAAACTAGTGCGGTTTTAGCCGATACCTAATAGAAAATTTAGATTGGCCTACAGTGCTGATATAAAACACATTGCAGCCACCGTGAAATGTCGCTATTGATTGTGACACAACGAAGGGAGATGGAGTGAATCAATACATTGACTATCGGCGGGCTTTTTCAAGTCGCGTTAGGCTGTTAGCCATAGCCTGCATTCTCGCGCCGGGATATGTACCTGCCAGCGATTTTCTCTTTATGCCGACCGTAGCTGTCGTAAACGCAGAGGGCTCTCGCGACGACCCGAGCGTCGAAAAGCACGAGTTGATCGGCGACTTGTTTTATTCCCATGACAAGGGACGGTTTAGACTGCTGAGCGAGCTTGAAGTCGACCCTGCCTGGAATCTTGATTCAATAGACTATGACATGGAGCGACTCCAGGTTGGATGGCAAATCTGGCCTGAGACGACACTCTGGTTTGGGCGCTACCACAACCCCATCGGTTACTGGACCATGGAACATCATCATGGACATTACATGGAAACCAGCGCCGAACGGCCGCGGATAGTGGAATTTGAAGACGAAGGTGGTCCGCTGCCGATTCATCTCACTGGGTTTCTGTTGCAAGGGACAAAACTTATGGACGAGGCGAGCCTGGAATATGACATCGGAATAGCTTCAGGACCGCGAATCATCAATGACAAACTAGAGCCCGTGGATGTTATTCGTGATCCGCGCTGGAACAAGCTTGCGCTGGTAGCACGGGTAACGTACCGGCCAGACGCGGCAATAGATAATCAGTACGGCGCGTTCGTGGCGCGCACCGACATTCCTATTTACACGCTGGAAACCAAGGAAATAGAGCAAGATATGGCTGGACTTTATTTCAGCCGCGATTTCGATCGCTTCCGGATATTTTCCGAAGTGTTTGACATCAAACATCGTCTGATCGAAGGCGCCGGGGTCACTTGGCCTTCCTACTGGGCGGGCTACGCACAGGCGGAGTACCAGGTCGTTCCCGAGGTATGGACTGCGTTTGCTCGCTATGAAGCAATTTCCAACCACCTAACCGCGGACTATCTGGATACTTTTTCACAGCTACCAAAGAATCGTGAGATTGCGGGCGTACGCTGGGACTTCTACGAATTCCAAGCACTGAAACTGGAAGCGATACGTGACACTGCCTTCAGCAACACTGTTTTCAACGGATTCGAGCTCCAATGGAGCGCTTTATTCCAATGATTCGACACCTCATATTCGCGCTGCTGGTATGTTCGCAGATTTGTTTTTCGCGAGTTTGGGCCGGTGATAATCATTTGGTGCTGGTAGCGAGCGCCTCATCGCCCATCGCGTCTTTATCCACGGCCAGCGTGCGTCGGCTGTATCTCGGCGTACCGATTAGTCAAAGCGCTCATACAATTACTCCTTTACGTAACATTGTAGACTCGACTACAAAAGAATTGTTTCTACAACATGTGCTGTTCATGTCCTCGGATGCGTATGACAGGCAAATCGCGGGACGCCGCTATCGAGCCGGCGGTAATACCGTGCAGGAATACTCCAATCTAACCGATTTGGTTGCAGCGCTGGCGGCCAATCCCTGGGCGGTAAGCTATATGACAGAGGACAGCGTACTCGGGATGCCCAGTATCAAGGTAATCACAAAGTTATGGTGACGGCGTTACAGAACTTCTTCAAAAGTTTCACTGGGCGAATGGTTACATTAGCCTTAATCGTTCATACATTCCTTGCAATTGCTCTCGCCTTCGGCGTTAACCACATTGTCACTAAGGAGATCAAGGACGATTTCGTCAATCATGTACGCTCTGATTCATATCAGTTAGGTCTATTGGTGGAAGGGAAGGAAACTCCCGACGCCATTCGGGAAGCACTTCAGGATGCCACATTGGGCGGTCAGATCTTGGAGGCAGAGATCGCCTTGAATGACGGATCGGTGATCAACTCAAATTCCTCGACAAGGCAAAGCAACGGATTAGTCTTTGAAGAAGACCTCACCTTCGACGAGCACGACGGCAATGCCTATCGCATTTCCGTGCCGATCAATTCCGCATGGGATGGGCTCAGCGGTACGCTGCACCTGGCCTATGATAAGGCCTCGATTCGCGCACGTATCCTTGAGATCTCTCAAAATACTCGCCTGCTGGCGGTGACTTATTTTATCGTTGGTTTGTTTTTTACATGGATTTCCAGTCATCTTCTGAGCGCACCCATGCGCAGCCTTCGCGACTTGGCACGAAAAATTACTCAGGGTGAGCCCGACACCAAATTCGAAGTGAGTACGCGGATCGCCGAGGCGGCAAGTCTCGCACAAGACTTGGAATCTATGCACAAGGAATTGTTGCGCCGTGGGGCGGAACTGCATCATCTTGCTTATCGGGACAGCCTTACCGGACTTTCCAATCGCAGTGCACTCCATGAACAACTTACAGCTGCGTTAGGACTATTGAGGCATGCGCACCAAAAGATGGCGGTGTTTTACATCGATCTTGACCGATTCAAGCGCATAAATGATTCAATGGGTCACAGCGCCGGCGATGAACTGTTGCGCGAGGTTAGTAAGCGTATACATCATCATCTTCGCCAATCTGATGTGGTTGGAATCGCAGGTAGAGAGTCGTCGCCGCCTGAATGCGTAGCGCGTCTTGGGGGAGATGAGTTCTGCGCATTGTTAGCGGGGATTACACAAGCAGACGCAGAGAAAGTTGCGCAGCGCATCCTTGATGCGCTGCGTCTACCCGTTTCAATCGGAAGCGATCAAGTCCATGTTACGGCGAGCATAGGCATCGCCTTTTATCCCGACCATGGCACCGACAGCCAAACATTGATCAAGAGCGCCGACGAAGCCATGTACAACGCCAAGAGGCGCGGTAAAAACTGCTTTGAGTGTTATTTGGATGTGCATCGCACTCACCTAGCGGCAGAGCACTTACATTTAGAGGAAGAGCTTCATAAGGCAATTGAACTGGACCAATTTGTCTTACATTATCAGCCGCAACTGGATATGGTTAGCGGCAAGTTAGTTGGTGCCGAGGCGTTATTGCGCTGGCAACATCCGAAGCGTGGCCTTCTCCTTCCGGCTGAATTTATTACTATCGCCGAGGCATCGGATCTAATTATGCCTATCGGTGAATGGGTGATTCGAACCGCCTGTGCCCAATTGAAATCCTGGCAGAAAAATGGCCTCCTGGATTTACGAATCGCCGTGAACCTTTCGGCGAAGCAGTTCAAACGAGCGTCATTTGGTAGTCGCGTTGCAGCAATCTTAAATGAGTTTAGCATCGGACCGAATAGGATTGAGTTCGAAATCACCGAATCGATGCTGATGGACAGTAATGAGGAAATTATTAATAATATCAAAGAACTAAGGTCTAACGGCGTACGGTTCTCAGTTGACGATTTTGGCACCGGCTATTCTTCGCTTGGGTATCTTATGCGATTTCCGCTCGATGCGTTAAAGATAGATCGGTCGTTCATTAGGGACCTAACCGAAGACTCAACTAAAGTAGCCATCGTACGCGCCATCATCGGCCTGGCAAAGAACCTGAATCTCCTGGTGATCGCCGAAGGTGTAGAAACTCAGCTGCAGTGGCAATTTCTTTCAGAAAACGAGTGTGACGAAGCCCAGGGATACCTTATTGCCAAGCCAATGCCGATTGAAGGTTTTGCCGAATTCGCGGCGCGTACCGAGCATGACGTTAATGTCGAAATTTTCCAGCCCCCAGCCGAGACGATGAATCTGGGCACCCTGAGCGCATTCAGTCTACAGCCTTATAGTAGGAAGCCATGAAGTGCCCGGCATTTTCAGATCCAACTTGATAGAATTTAATTTACGCACCGTGCCGGCGGCGGATATTTGAACACAAGGGGCGAATGTGTGCTCTCACGCAAAAGCCTGGTATCTTGGTTCAGAATAAAATGCTCTCGTCATATTAATATACTCTCAGAAAATCCGCTTTGTACACAATTGGACGCAAGCTTCTCACATTCGCTTCGTTTCGTAGTAAGTTAGATTCGCATACTAAGCCATCAGTTTGATGCCGTCGATAATACCAAAAATAAAGATGGACTTCCGCCGGGCCTGCCCCAAAATCATCCGGGGCAGGAATGACTCTGTCATCATATTGTCGGTTGGGAAAAAAATTTGTCTGTCGACATCCGAACATCATCGAATGGTGTACAACTATGGAAGACCGATGGCGACATGTACATCTGGGCAACATGCTTGCCGGCATCGAGATAATCCGCGTCGGCGGCGTTAATGCCGAGCAGGTCACATGTGGTTATAGGACTGACGGCGACGGCATTAGGTAACAAATTCTTTTTGGAATCTAAAGCGGGGTGCCATTAAATGTGGATTACTGCGTTACTCTTTCAGGGTAGGTCCCTTTATTATTCTACTGCAAGGGCACCGGTTGAATATCGATAATGCGGGATTGACGCGGATATGTTGCCACTACCCGCTAAGCGGCGGTTCGCCGCCAATCACCTATAGTTAGAAGGATATTCAACCGGCGCTAATAAGACATAGCTTAATAGACAATATAAGCAGAAGATTATGTCGTTAAGGGCCGCTGCAGCGTGCTGCGTTTTGCAAGTGACCACAGCGATAGCAGCGCCACCAACACACCGACGATCATGATGTTGTCCCTCGCCACTGCCTGATGGCTGAAGCCTAGCAACCACGGCGATGCCAGCAGCCAAGCGCTTAATGTCACCTTTGACCATTCCTCCCACGCCCGCGGCACGGCAACCGCCATCAAAGCAAGGGAGCCGATGAATATTCCAACAATTGAGGCATCGCCGGAGGCGCTAGACCCTAATTTGAAATGCAATACGAAGGGTGATATCCACAACCATAGACCGGCTAGCATGCATAACGAGTTTATCCAGATAGCTTTCATAGTGTGTCTCCTTTGTCTCTTGCGATGGAACAGGGAACATGATAATTCGCTAGTGCGGAAGAATAGACAGAGATTGGACATGGAGAATGAGTTGGGGTTCAATATTCTTTAAGCGATCGCCGTGGGGAAAAGGCTAATGCGGGTGGCACAATGGAGACGGCGTTCACCACGAAGGTTACAAATCAGGCAGTCGGGAGTTCAAATCTCTCCGGTCTCGCCATGAATTCAATAAGAAATATTACAATAAGACATATCAATTAAATTGTTAGCCATAATTCTTCAGTCGCCACCCGGACGCTTTATAAAAGATAGTCTGTGATCGAAATCGAAAACCTAAATTATTGTCTCAATTTTGAGACATTTTATAGGATAGATTTGAATCAATTGTTGAGTTCTCCTGAATTGTTCAAAACCATTGGCAAGGTCCTTGAACGGCAGAAGGAGTTGATTTGAGTTGAAGATCATTTGTTCTTTCCAGGGAAATCCACAAACCCTTTCGCCGGTGATTTCATCTATGAATCCGAACTCCGGATCATTGTTCATGAGGAGCCGGTAGATCAGTGTCAACTCCGCGCCAGCGGGGATATCTTCATGTGCGAATACGAAACCCAGATGCCACTGACAGTTTGGTTTAAACGAATGGTTTATGAAGTACATTTCGCTGAATTCGGGATACGTAGCGTAACAATCTTCAAACCAGCGGATAGAAGTCCAGATGCCCAAGTATGGCAATTTCACAGGTATCAATTGTTGACTAATATGATACGTAGACAATGCATCTTTAAAGAGTAAAAATATATGTGAGATACATGTAATACCTAAGTTTAATTGTCAACAATAATGAGGAGAACGCCATGTACGATGTAAGCCATGAACATTTAGAAAGCAAATTGGCAACTCTGGTTGTAATCCTGTTTGTCGCATTTGCTCTGACATATCACTTCTTAATCAAGTGACCGCCTGATTGCTGCCCTGCAGAATGAAGAAATGATCCTCAACTGACCCCGGCCGTGGCCGGGGTTTTATTGTTCTGCAATGACTCGAAGCAATCGTAGGCCATCGGTGTTTGAGCGATATACTCAGCGAAGCTTAGCGAAAAGAAGGGTGAGGGCGGGCCTTCTTCCTTCTAAGTGAATATAAAATTGCAAAAATAATTAGTTGCCACTACGCACTAGGCTATCGGGCGTTCGAATCTCTCCGGGCATGCCAGCTATCAAAGACTTAGCTGGTCCGCGACTCCTTACGATCGAGTACTTGCGCAAAATTAGTGCCCCTGGATCGCGCGGGGCCGGACCAAGGACTTGGGAAATTTGGCAAGAGGCTCCGCCGAGAGATGTACACAGCGCCTCATGATCTCCGGCGGCTCCCAACCGCCCAGTTCCTGCATGCACTGAGCGGTGTCCTGCTCAGCATGTGCCAACCGGTTCAGGTATGTCTTGTATCATGCCGGCGAAAGTCTTTAATAGGTTTCCCGAAGAGGTATCATCCATAAAGTCCCGAGGCCGGGTACCCGATTGCAGTAGCAGCTAGGATGCCAGTGCGCGTCGCAATATCGCGCAAAACAGCGATGGTGGCTGAATTTACGGTGAGTTGGAAACCTTATGCATCCTTTCATCCTGTACATATCCCACGAAGTTTCGCTAATGGGTTCGCGCAGAGAAGTTGTGGGGTTGCGGATGCCGCGGCGGACATGGGGTATATTCTCCGTCAGCGTGTGTCGATAAGCTTGATAGTTGAGTAATCGGGATATCTAAAATGACTGATTTCAGCGAAGGCTATGCCAAACCCGGATCCTCGGCGGCGACCATTGCGGCGCTGAACGAAAAATATCGCTTGCTGAATTTTGCGGAGCGCATCGAACGTTTATATCGGGATTTCGACCCCGGCAAGGTTATGGTGACGTCATCATTCGCGGCCACATCCGCCTATTTTCTGCACATTATCTCCCGCATCCGACCCCAGCAAACCGTATTCTTTATCGATACCGGTTACCACTTTCCGGAAACTTTGATTTATAAGGACTATCTGATCAAGTTATATGGTTTGCTGGTTAAGGATGTGCGGCCGGAGGAATGGAAACATGACTTTACCGCGCGGGAGGAAACTTACATTTCAGATCCGGATTTTTGTTGTTCCATAAATAAGGTGGAGCCCCTGGAAGAGATCAAGAAGAATTATCAGGTATGGGTATCCAGCCTCATGCACTGGCAGACCGCTCACCGCGCCGGTCTGGATATTTTCGAGGACAGGGGAGGCATCATCAAATTTTATCCGATGATCGATGTCGACAAGCACGAGCGCGACGCCTATATTCGCGAACATCAGCTGCCGTTTCATCCCTTGGTGGCCAAAGGCTATTCTTCCATCGGCTGCTCACATTGTACGGTGCCGGGCGACGACCGCGCAGGTCGCTGGGTGGATACGGCTAAAAAAGAATGCGGCCTGCATTTGTAGAGGGTCCGGTTACCTGCGACCGAGTTAACGCACATAGCTACGCGCCCATAACCCCAATGACGCAGGCCTTTCAATTGATGGGATCCATTAATGGGGTATCTTACGTCGTGAATGATCGAAAATCCTAGAGCAATCTTATTACCTTATTGATCTTGGGATCGTCGGGATCAGTTTCGACGTTAAATCCAAGGCTGGTCACCAAGCGCAGCATGGCCTGATTTCTGGCGAGCACTTCACCTTCCATACGCTTTAATCCTTTGTCGCGCGCCACATCCATCAAGGCGGTCATGAGCTTGTGGCCCAGACCCTTGTGCTGCCATGCGTCGGAGACGACTAAGGCGAATTCGCAGGATTCGGCGTCCGGATTGGTAATGTAACGGGCGATACCCAGTTCCACCTCTTTATCGGCTATTACCGTGACCGCCATCATTGCCATTTCCCGGTCGTAATCGATCTGGGTGAAGCGCACCAGCATGGTCGGGGTCAACTCCTGCAAAGTCTCCATGAAGCGAAAGTATTTTGTATCGTCGGATAAGCCGTGCACGAAGTCTTTTTCGAGTTCAGCGTCTTCGGGACGGATGGGGCGGATGGTGATGTCGGTGCCATCGGACAACTGCCACTTGGTTTCCAAGTGGGGCGGGTAAGGGTGTATCGCCATGTGGGCATAGCGTTTCGCGGCCGGGGAATGAAAATCCACCGCCACGCGCGCGTCCACGGCCAAGGCGCCATGCTCGTCGACCAACAGCGGATTGATGTCCATTTCCTTGATCCACGGTAATTCGCACACCATCTCAGAGACGCGCAGCAATACCTCCAGTAAAGACTCTCTATTCACCGCCGGCATATGACGGAAAGTACCCAGCATCTTTGCCGCGCGAGTCCGATCTATCATTTTGTTTGCCAGATATAGGTTGAGGGGCGGCAGTTCCACGGCGCGGTCACCGGTTACTTCCACCATCACACCACCCAGGCCTAAGGTAATTACCGGACCGAATACCGGATCGGTGGTGACACCTATCATCAACTCCCGGCCGTTCGGCTTGACGATCATGGGCTCGACGGCAATTCCCTCGATGCGTGCATTGGGACGATTGCGCTGCACCTCGTTCATGATCTCCTGGTAGGCGCTGCGCACAGCCTGGGCGTTGTCCAAGTTCAGTTTTACCCCGCCGGCGTCGGATTTGTGGGTGATGTCCGGCGAACTTACCTTCATGGCCACCGGGAACCCAAACTCCTCCGCGAGCAGCAGCGCCTCATTGGGAGAATGGACCACCACTGTTTTTGTCACCGGGATGTGGAACGCCGCCAGCAGCGCCTTGGATTCCATTTCGCTTAAGATCTTGCGTCCGCCGGCCAGTATGTTTTCAATCACTATGCGCGCTCCGTCGCCGTCCGGCTTGATTTGATGGGACTGCGGACCGGGGGTTTGCAGCAATAGCTGCTGGTTGCGAACGTAGGCGGAGATATAAGAAAACACCTCCACCGCCGGTTCCGGCGTACGGAAGTTGGGGATGCGGGCGCGGCTGAAGGCGGCGCGCGCCTCGGCCACTTGCGCATCGCCCATCCAGCAGGCGAGCAGGGGCTTGTTGAAATGTCCGGCGACCTCAATGACCGCTTCCGCAATGGCAAGCGGTTGCGTCATGGCTTGTGGGGTGAGGATGACCAGCACGCCGTCCACCGCGGCGTCCGCCATGCAGGCCGACAGCGCCTGACGGTAGCGGGCGGCGTCGGCGTCGCCGATGATGTCCAAGGGATTGCGTTTAGACCAGCTGGGAGGCAGTACGGTATCGAGTGTTTCCACCGTTGTGCGTGCCAGGGTACTGAGTTCGATGCCGAGGTCAGCGGCACGGTCGGCCGCCATCACTCCCGGTCCGCCGCCGTTGGTAACGATGGCCAGCCGGTTGCCGCGGGGACGGAAGTTGGCGGATAACGCTTGGGCGGCGGTGAATAATTGCGCCACGGTCATCACCCGCACTGCGCCGGCGCGGCGCAAGCCGGCGTCGAAGACATCGTCCGCCACCACCATGGCGTCAGTATGGGAGAGGGCGGCCTGCTTGCCGGTCTCGTGGCGCCCGACCTTGACCACGATCACCGGCTTGATGCGCGCCGCGGCGCGCAGGGCGCTCATGAAGATGCGCGCATTGCGGATACCCTCGATGTACAGCAGAATGGCCTCGGTCGACGGGTCCGATACCAGAAAATCGAGGACCTCGCCGAAGTCCACGTCCGCGGAGTCCCCCAGCGACACCACGCTGGAAAAACCGATGTCGTTGGGTTGCGCCCAGTCAAGGATCGCGGTACACAGCGCGCCGGACTGCGAAACCAGGGCGAGCTTGCCCGGCTTGGCGCCGTCCTTGCTAAAGGTGGCGTTGAGGCCGATAGCGGGACGCATCAGGCCCAGGCAATTGGGACCGATCAGGCGTATGCCGTAGCGGCGGGCGTTCTCCAGCAATTCATGTTGCAGCGTTGCGCCGTGCGGCCCGGTCTCGCCGAAGCCCGCGGACAGGATTACCGCGCCGCGCACGCCGCGTTTACCGCAGGACTCGATGATATCGGGAACCGTCGCCGCCGGCGTGGCGATGACGGCGAGGTCGACGCGCTCGCCGATCTTATCGATCGCGGCGTATGCGGGACAACCTTGGATTTCACGGTGATTGGGATTGACCGCGAAGAGGTTTCCCCGGTAGCCGCCACTGAGCAGATTGGCAAAAACGATCCCACCGACGGACTGCGGGCGATTGCTGGCGCCTATTACCGCCAGCGATTGCGGAGAAAACAGCGGACTAAGGTAGTGTTGTGCCATGGGCAATTATCCGGCGCTAATCGTTACATTCCATTATTTCCGGGCCTAGAAAACCAAGGACGCCTGCTTTGCTATATATTAAGATATAACGGGTACGGAACGGGGAAATAATATCGTGCAGACCGCTTTTATCAGCCATCGCGCATGCCTTAAACATGACATGGGCGGTTATCATCCGGAAAGTCCGGCGCGGCTGGCGGCGATAGAAGATCATCTGCTAACCGCCGGTCTGCTCCCTTTGTTGCAATATCATGACGCACCGCGCGCCAGCCGCGGGCAACTTGAAAGGGTCCATAGTCCGCGTTATATCGATGCGATCGAGGCCGCCGCACCTCGTCAGGGCATTGTCCATCTCGATCCCGACACCGCCATGAATCCATTTACCCTGGAAGCGGCGTTACGTGCCGCCGGGGCAGCGGTACTGGCCGCCGATTTAGTGATCGGCGGCAAGGTTGAAAACGCCTTTTGCAGCGTCCGTCCGCCGGGACACCATGCCTGCCGCGATCGGGCCATGGGGTTTTGCTTTTTTAATAACGTGGCGGTAGGTGCGGCCCATGCACTGGCGGCGCACGATTTAGAACGGGTGGCTATCGCCGATTTCGACGTGCACCACGGCAACGGTACGGAGGACATCTTCGCCGATAATCCCAAGGTGATGTTGTGCTCCACATTTCAACACCCTTTCTATCCCAATTGCGGCGCGCACAGCGGTAACGATCACATCATCAACGTTCCTTTGGCGTACGGCACCGGCGGCGCGGGCTTTCGATCGGCGGTGCAGGAACAGTGGTTGCCCCCCCTGGAGGCATTCCGCCCGCAAATGTTGTTTATCTCCGCCGGTTTCGACGCCCATCGCGACGACGAGATGGCGGGCTTGGCCTTGGTCGAGGCGGATTATGTCTGGGTGACGCAGGCGCTTAAATCCGTGGCGAAGAAGTGGAGCAAGGGCCGTATTGTCTCGCTCTTGGAAGGCGGTTATGCCCTTGAGGCCTTGGGCCGCAGCGTTACGGCCCATATCAAGGCGCTGGCTGATTTGTAAGATCGGCCAGGCACAAAGACTTTGCAGTAAAAACTATAAAATAGTGACTTAATACGCGACGAAGCATGGCGGAAGCATCGACCCCCAGTGCCGGCCGCGATGGTTCGAGGTTGTCAGCATACTTTGCCAAGGCTTGGCCGACGATTCCAGTGATGAGCGGCGTGATTCCCCAACTTGATAAGATACGCATCGGTGTCAGCAGTTGCCTTCTCGGCGAGCGGGTGCGTTATGACGGCGATCAGCGGCGTAATTCCTTTATCGCCGCCACGTTGGGGACCCTATTTGAATTTATAGCGATATGTCCGGAAGTGGCGGTTGGCATGGGGATTCCGCGCCCACCGATTTATTTGGCGGGGGACCCCAACTCGCCACGAGCGCTGAGCAGCGAGGATCCATGTGTGGATCTGTCGGCATCATTGACCGCTTTTGGGCGGAAAATGGCGCTGGAACTGGATGATATCAGCGGTTATATCTTCAAGAGCCGGTCGCCGAGTTGCGGCACCGCGCAAGTGCAGGTATACGGCGCGTCCGGATTGCCCCGGGCGAAAGGCATAGGCCTCTATGCCCGCGAAATAATGACGCGTCAACCGTTGTTACCCGTCATAGACGAGGAGCAGCTTGTTGACGGCGCGGCACAGGACAATTTCATCGAACGTGTATTTGCCTTTCGACGCTGGCAGCGATTTTTGGCCTCCGACTTTAGTGCGGTAAAGCTGATTGAATTTCACAGCGTTCATAAGCTGTGCTTAATGGCGCACGGGCCCGTCTATTACCGCGCACTGGGGCGATTAGCGGCAGAGGGGAAAGGACAACGGCCGGACCAATTGTGCGATGACTATGGCTCGGGATTTATGACCGCTTTAAGACGCCCCGCCACCCGTAAGCGCCATGCCAATGTATTGCAGCATCTGCTGGGATATCTCAAGAAGCAGCTCGCTCAACCGGACAAGATGGAATTATTGAAGTTAATCGATGCCTACCGTTTAGAGGGTGTTACTTTGAGGGTGCCACTGACCTTGCTCAGGTATCACTTCAGCCGCTTTCCCCACCCTTATGTGGCGAAGCAACTGTATTTATTCCCCGAGCGCACCGACGCGTTATTGCGTCATATTCATTGATCTGCAGCGGGTCACCCGCCTACAGCGACATGGTGCAGGTGACTATTCAACCATAAATGTACCCAGATGCTGGCGGCGTAGCCCAGGGCGACCGCCCAACTCCATTTGAGATGGGCGAAGAAGGTGTAGATGCCGCGGGCCTGGCCCATAAGCGCTACCCCGGCCGCCGACCCGATGGACAGCAGCGAACCGCCCACGCCGGTGGTCAAGGTGATCAATAACCATTGGCCCAGCGACATATCGGGATTCATGGTCAATACCGCGAACATCACCGGGATATTGTCGACGAGGGCGGATAGCAGACCGACGAGGATATTGGCGGCGGTTGGCCCCATGCCTTCGTAAAGGTGCTGCGATACCAGCGCGAGATAACCAAGTGTGCCCAAGCCGCCGACGCACAGGATCACACCGTAAAAAAACATCAAGGTGTCCCACTCCGCACGTTTCATGCTGATGAATATATCGAATGGACGGTGGCGCGGTTTGTAATGTTGCAAGGCGTCTTCGCCGATCTCAAGCCTCTCCGGGCCTTCGTTGGTATAGTCATGGTTGATTTCATATTGCCGCAAGCGGTAGCCATAGAGCTTGAGCAGGCCCAGGCCGGTCATCATACCCAGTACCGGCGGGAAGTTCAGGAAACTGTGAAAGGACACCGCCATGACGATGGTCAACAGGAACAGGGCGACCACTACCAATCCGCCGTGCTTGATGCGCACCGCTTCCTTCATCGCCGCCGGTTTCCCCTTGGGTACGGCAAAGGACATCAGCAAGGCCGGTACCAGCCAGTTGACTGCTGAAGGAATGAACAGATGGAAGAAATCCCAGAAATACACGACGCCCTTTTGCCAGACCATGAGGGTGGTGATATCGCCGAAGGGACTGAAGGCGCCGCCGGCATTGGCCGCTACCACGATGTTGATGCAGGCGACGGTGATGAAGGTGGGCTTGCCGGCGCCCACCGCTGTCACCACCGCGCCCATGATCAGGGCGGTAGTAAGATTGTCGGCAAAGGGGGAGATGAAGAACGCCAACAGCCCCGTGATCCAGAACAAGGCGCGCAGCGAGAACCCCGCCGCAAGCAGCCATGCGCGCAGTGCGGCGAATACCTCGCGCTCCTGCAGGGTGTTGATATACGTCATGGCCGCCAGCAGGAACAGCAGCAGCTCGCCATATTCCAAGAAATTGTGGCGGAGGCTTTCCACCGCGAATTCGGTGCCGCCGTGCTTGGCATAGGTCACGCCCACCAGGGCCCAGATAATTCCCGCGGCCACCACCACCGGCTTGGATTTGCGCAGGTGCAGAAATTCCTCGGCGATCACTAGGCCGTAAGCGATCAAGAAGATGGCCAGGGCGGCGATGCCGAGATTGTCGGCGGTGAAATCGACCGCCTGCCCGGCGCCTTCCGCAGTTTCGGCCCAGGCGGCCGGGCAGAACAGCGCGGCAATGAATAACATCAATTTAATAGCCATGAATGAAGATGATTGCTTTGGGCGAGAAATAAGGCGGTGATGATCCGGCGGTTGCTTGGATTTCCTGGGGGCGAATTGTCCCATGTCGCGCCGCCACGGTCCAGAGCTTGATCCGCACGCGTTTATTACTGTTGTAGATAGGCGCCGGCGCTCAACACGATCAGTTCGATTTCTTCAGTGATGAGCTCCTGGCGCAGGTTGTTATAGCGTTGCATCAAGGCGGCGCTTTGCCTGTCGAGATGTTCAATGGCGCCTTGCAGGTGCTGCAGGCGCTGTTGATGTTCCGCGGCCAGGGAGCTATAAAGGGCGTCGTGCAGCACGGCAAACAGGTAGTGATTCATGAGTTCTGGAAAAAATGCAGCCGGCGCGACATTGAGCGTAGGTGCATAGCCATGGTGCGCCGCGTCGGGGACAAGATCGCGGAACGGCTGGGTGGCGCGCACTTCCATGGCATGACCATCATAACAGTGATGCACGATGGTAAGCTGAGTCGCGCCGAGCCGGCCGCTGAGTTCGCGCCACATGTCAGCCGCGGCCAACAATACGCCGGGCACATCTTCCACGGTGGTGAGCCCCGCCATGGTCTGTGCGGGCATCCCTTCTTCCGCTAATTTTCCGCCAAGTTTTTCGCCGACGGCGATCAAGGTCCGATTTGTTGCCGGGACGGACTTGATGGAATCCAGCACTCGTTCGTTGAAATCGCCGCAAAACCCCCGTTCCGAGCCGATGAGCAGGATAATCCCATAATCGGGGACGCCGTCCGGTAAACTTCGCGGATAATGGGCGAGAAAATCGCCCATGGCTCGTTCGATGCCGGCCACCACCCGTTGTTGTGTTTCGAGGAAGCGGCGCAGGCGCTGGCTCTCGGTGAGCGAGATATTTTTCAGCGCCGCCATGATGTCGCGAATGTCGTGCAGCGCGCCGAGGTGGCGCTTATGTTGGGCCAGCGTGCTCATGGGGGAGAGGTTACGGCGGCCCCGGCCAGCCACTCGCGTAATCGGGCGAGCCATTGTTCGCGATTATCTTCCAGGCGTAGCCCGCTTTCCTTGAGGCGGACGGCGAGTTGATCCAGGGTGTGCACAACATGGTGGAGATCGATGCCGTCCAAAAGACCTTCATTGAAGGCCACCAGCCACGCCATTTGCAGCGTAATCGGCAGCGGCGCCAGGCGGTCCTGCTTGAGGATCTCGCGCAACAGGCGCCCGCGCCGGATCTTGCGTTCCACCTCGGGTTCGAGGCGGGTGCCGAAGCGGGTGAAGACCTCCAGTTCCAGGAACTGCAGATAGTCCAGTTTCATGTGGCCCGCCTCTTCCTTGATACGCGGGTGTTGTGCGGCGCCGCCGATGCGCGATACCGATTTAGTGACGTCGACGGCCGGCAGGAAGCCGGCGGCGAACAATTCCTTGTCGAAATAGATCTGGCCGTCAGTGATGGAAATCAGATTGGTGGGAATATAGCTGGCGATGTCGCCTTCCTTGGTCTCAACGATGGGCAGTGCGGTAAGGGTGCCGCCGCCCGCCTCGGCGCAGAGACAGGTGGCCCGTTCCAGCAGGCGGGCGTGCAGATAAAAGATGTCGCCGGGATAGGCCTCGCGGCCGGGCGGGCGATGGAGCAATAATGATAGCTCGCGATAGGTTTGGGCATGAGCGCTGAGATCATCGAATACCACCAGGGTATGTTTGCCCTGTTGCATCCAGGCCTCGGCTACCGCGCAACCGGCGAAGGGCGCCAGGTATTTGAGGCCGGGCAGGGCCGTGGCCTCGGCAACCACCACGGTGGTGTGGGCCAGGGCGCCGCTGTAGCGCAAGGTCTCGATGATATCCACGACGGAGGAGCGCTTTTGTCCAATCAGCACATAGACGCAATGTACGTCCTTGTCGCGTTGATTGATGACGGCGTCCAGCGCCAGGGCGCTCTTGCCCACGCCGTCGTCGCCGATGAGCAATTGCCTTTGTCCTTTGCCGATGGGGATCAAGGTGTCGACGATCTTGTTGCCGGTATACAGGGGGTCGTGAACGAAATCCCGTTGTACGATGGGCGGTGACAGGATGTCGAGGGGTAATTCGTTGCGGCACTCCGGCGCGGCTTGGCCGTCGAGGGCTGCGCCCAGGGGATCGATGACTCGTCCCATTAAGGCGTCGCCCACCGCCAAGATCAGGCTACGACCGCTGCGGTGGGCGGCAGTCCCTGCCGCGAGGTTGTCGGTTTGATAGAGAAGGATGACGCCGATGCGCTCCTGACCGAGGCGAAATACCAGACCGGTGCTGCCGTCATCCAAATGCAACAACTCGTCCATAGCGGCCGAAGGCAGTCCGCTGATCCAGGCTACGCCGTCACCCACCGAAATAACGCGGCCCACCTCGTTGATGCGCAATCCCGGTCGATATGCCGCGAGGCTTTCCCTTAGATTGGGCGGCACGGCTTGGCGGGTGAGATCATTGCTGCTCATGGCGCATGGCTTCGCCGAAGAAACGCAATTCTTCCTGAAGGCTGGCTTGCAGGCGTTGTGGCCCGATTTGAACGCTGATGCCGGCCAACAGCGCGGGGTCTACGCGGAATTCGCCGGCGACCGGCATGGCCAAGGTCTTCTGCAAGACGGCCGCCAAACGTTGCCTCTGGGTATCGTTCAAGGGGAAGGCGCTCACTATTTGCGCGGGCGTTTGCATCTTGCGCTGGGCGTCGGCAAGGGTTTTGCGCTGGTCCTCGGGCAGGGCGGCGAGGTCTTCCAGTAACATATCCAGCAATTTTGCTTCCACGGTTGGGTCGGCGAGGCGTTGCAACAGCTTGGTCGCGAATTCTCCGCTGAGCGACAGCGCTTGCTGACGCGCCTCGCGTAACAGGTCCTCGCGGCGGCGTGCGGCTAGTACTTGCTCTTTCTGGCGTAGGTCGGCCAACTCTACTTGAAGTTGCTCCAAGAGTTTTTGACGCTCCGTCTCGATTTCTTCCCGGAGTTCCTTACGCGCTTCCTCTCGTTCCTTTTGCCAATCGCTCAGGCGGTTTTCATATTGTTCCTTGAGGGAAGTTGCCGCGTCTTGCGTGGACTGGGCTTCTTCCAGACCCTTGGAAATGGCGGCGCGGCGCTGCGCGACGACGTTCATCACAGGGCGGTAGAGGAAACGCTGCAGGATCCACATCAGCACCAAAAAGTTGATGATCTCGAGTATGAAGGTAGTCCAGTCCAATTCCACGAATGCGATTCCTTAGGTAGCGGCTGCTTATTTCAGCAGGTATTCCAGCAAGGGATTGCGGAACAGGATGATCAGCACGATCACCAACACGTAAATCGCCAAGGACTCGATCATAGCGAGCCCAATGAACAAGGTGCGGGTGATGGACTTTTCCGATTCCGGCTGGCGTGCCATGGAGTCGAGAGCCTGGGCGATGGCGCGGCCCATGGCCAGGGCCGGGCCCATGACCCCGATGGCGATGGCCAAGGCGGCGGCCACCGTAGAGGCGAGGACGAACCAACTCATGTTTGACATGCCTTACTCCTTTTCACGTTGTCTTCGTAATTGATGCGATTGCATCGCCCCGGCGATATAGATCAGCGCCAGCATGCCGAAGATATAGGCCTGCACCAGGGCCTCGATGATGTGCAGCATCAGGATGGGCACCGGCGCGAGAAAGCCCGCCACCAGTAGGATCAGCAAGGCAGCCATCTCCAGGCTCATAATGTTGCCGAACAGACGTACCGCCAGCGCCACGGTGCGGGTAATTTCGCTGATGATGTGAAACGGCAGCAAAAATGGCGTGGGGCGCAGGTAATGACCGAGATACGTTTTCAGACCTTCGCTTCGGATGCCGAACCAGTGTACCGAGAGAAACACCAGGATCGCCAGGGCCGCGGTGGTGGAAAGTTGGCCGGTAGGGGCGTGCACGCCCGGGATGACGCCGCTGAGATTAGCAACCACCAGAAACAGCCACAAGGTGGTGAGAAACGGCAGTACCTTGTCGGCTTGTTCGGGCAGCACCGCGCGCACTGCGTCGTCGATGGCACCGAGACTGCCTTCCAGTGCGGTCTGCAACGGTCCCGGCTGCAGTTGTAGGCGCCGAGTGACCAGCAGGGAAAACAGGGCGAGGATTGCCATGATTACCCAGGTGGTACCCACCACTTGGTTAATTGCCAGGGGACCAAAGTGAAATAGGATTGGGTTTTCCATACCCGCTACTCCCTCACGTACAGATAGACGTTCACGCCGCCCACCACCAAACCCAAAAAGATCATGCTCAGCGTCCAGCGCATCGAGTAACCCGGCAGCATACCGTCCAGCCAGCGGCCCAGATAGGCTCCGGCGACCACCGGCAACACCAGCAGCAGACCCAGGGTACCTATATATGTGGTCTGGGCAAGCAGCGTGGGGCGCTCTCGTTCCGCCTTCTTCAGGCGCTCCACCTGCTCGTCGATGCGCTGCTGCAAGCGTTGCTTGTCGTCCTGGGGATCAGCCATGTTGCAAGTCCCGCAAACGCTTCAACATCTCCTCTTCCATGCGGCGCAGGCTTTCCTTGATGCGCTGCAGGCCGGCCTCTTCCCGGTGCAGTTGTTCGTGCAGCACGGCATTGATGCGCCCGTAGTCGTTATCGCGTACATAATGCCGGGTATTGAGAAAGAGCTGATTGTCCACAAAGTAGAGTAAGGCGCCGGGCAGCGCAAGATACTGCCAGGCCTGGTCGCCGCAGCGGTAACGCGCCAGGCCGAAGCGCAACGCGGCCATGAAGCGGGCATGATGGGCCTGAATGCCGAAACTCCCCGAGTCATCTTCGCCGACGAAACTGGTGGCGCCTTCGATCAATTCGTATTGAGTGGCGCTCTGCAAGTGCAAGCTGAATACCGTCATGCCGCGTTCTCCCGCAGGGTGCCGCGCATGTAACAGCGGTCTTCCGCCAATTCGTCGTAATCGCCGCGGAGGAAGGCCTCGCAATCGGCCAGCGTGTCTGGCAAAGACACCGAGACGCCGGTTAAACCGGTGTGGGTTGCGGTGACATGGAAGGGTTGAGTGAGATAGCGCTGTAATTTTCGTGCACGCAACACGATGAGCCTGTCCTGCGCGGAGAGTTCGGACAAGCCCAGCATCGTGATGATGTCTTCCAACTCGTGATAGCGGGCGAGGTGTTCCCGTACTCCTTCGGCGACGGCATAGTGGCGGTCGCCCACGATATGTCTGTCCATCATCTTGCTGCCGGAAAGCAGCGGGTCCACCGCCGGATAGATACCGCGTCCCGCCTGGGTACGCGACAGGATCACGCTGGTGTCGAGGTGGCTCAACAGCGCGCTCACTGCCGGGTCGCTCATGTCGTCGGCGGGGACATATACCGCCTGTACCGCGGTGATCGCCCCTTGCTGGGTGGAAATGATCCGGTCCTGCAGTTCCGCCACTTCGCTCATCAGGGTAGGTTGATATCCCACCGTGGCGGGGATGCGTCCCAGCAGACCGGAGATCTCACTGCCGGCCTGGACGAAGCGGAACACATTGTCCATGAGGAACAGCACTTCCTTGCGTAAGGTATCGCGCAGGTATTCCGCGTAGGTCAGCGCGCTCAATCCCACGCGGAAACGCACCCCGGGCGAGGCGTCCATCTGTCCGAACACCATCAGGGTTTGCGGCATTACCCCGGCGTTCTGCATCTCGCGCCATAATTCGTGGCCTTCGCGATTGCGTTCGCCGACGCCGGCGAAGACCGATACGCCTTTATGCAGGGTGGCGATGGCGTGCATGAATTCCATGATCAATACCGTCTTGCCCACCCCGGCGCCGCCGAACAGCCCGGTCTTGCCGCCGCGCACGAAGGGACAGAGCAGGTCGATGACCTTGATGCCGGTTTCGAGGATTTCGCGGGAGGCGACGGTCTCGTGCAGCGGCGCCGGCTTGGCGAGGATGTTGCGGTACTCTTGCGTCTGCAGCGGTGCGCCGCCGTCCAGCGGGTCGCCGAAGACATTGAGCAGGCGGCCCAGGCAGGTCTCGCTTACCGGTACGTGCAGCGGTGCACCGCTGTCATGGACTGGCATGCCGCGCCGCAGACCGCTGGTGCTATGCAGGGTGATGGCGCGCACCCGTCGTTCATCCAAATGGGCATGTACTTCGAAGGTATAGCGTTCATCGTTGAGGAAGGTATAAAGGGCGCGATGCAAAGCGGGCAGCGCGTCGCAGGCAATGTCCACCACCGGTCCATGCACCTCGACGATGGTGCCGATGACGGGATGATCTTCCGCCGGTAGCGGTGCGACTGACAAACGCGGCCTTCCTTAGATTTAACGTATACCCCAAGCTCGCATTATCATAGCAATATCGCACCGTTGATGCGCGGTTTTCGGCGCTTATATAAATTTATTGTGCTTGCGGGTAGGCGGTGCGTGCAGAGGGTAAATGGTGTGCATGCCGCACGAAGCGCGGCGGCGTAGGCGGGAACGAGCGATTGCGACGTGAAGGCACATGCGACGAGGGCAAGATCGTTCACCAGGACCAGGCGCGGCGGCAGGCAGCAGGGCGGGCGTTCTACAACACCTCAAAGTTTAGGCTGCGCGACCGCAAGACCCGCTCCGGCCGGTCGGAAACGCGCGGCGGATTTTATCTCGCAAATTAAAAATTACTAAAGAATCTTAAAATGCCAACCGATAGGCACTATAGACACGCTGCCATATTGGATACGCTCATGGACGTAAAGACACTCGATATCTATTGGGATACCTTGCGGGTTGAATTGTTGAACACAGGCGATCCACGCAAAAAGGCGCTGGTGGATTTGGTGGACGATACCATGGCGTTATCCAAAGGACAGCCGGCCGTTAGTAGAATACCTCCCCCGATGAGAATAAATACTCCAGTGAGAATAGTTCCGAAAACGCTATCTAAACATTTAGCCTCAAAAAGTTGGCGAAGTATTTAATCTTCCCTCGCTATATAAATAGCGCCATTGTAAAGATACCACCGCATTTCCGCTAAACATACAACTTATCCTCCGTCTTCGTCTCTTCCGAGCTAATGAATCCGGGTATTGGATAGGATATCCAGCCTTTTCATTGGGTCACGCCAGTAATTGTGAGGTTCAAATAGCAATCACATAATTCGCCGGAAGGTGAGTTCGGTTTGTACCAAATCATTCTGCCGGAGTGCCGATATCTCGGCGAGCTCTTTCAGGTAGTTTCCTTGTCGCTCGGTTCCTTGTATATCCAATTGCAATTCGCTCCGCATGAAAACTCATCAATGGCCGAAATGATCTTTATTGACCTCACAAGCCGCCATGATGTCTAAATCCTACCGGCCTAGTATCATTTTTATTGGAGACACGATGTAACCAAGAAATACCTGAAGAGCAATTGGCGCTACAATAAATATCGATAACGATATCGTCTCTCTGTAGGGCATATCCCTAGCGGACTGCGCAATAAGGTGTGCACCGGCAATCCGCCGCCGCCGCATATTTAGCGGCCGGGTTGCCGTCATTGCATTTCTCTGCTAGGTTTTATCCGCGCCTATGTGAGGAAAAGCCGGCTATGGATGGGTGTCTTTTATATCTATTAGAGCCGACTTTAAATTCCAAGCAGATCGGATGTCCTCTTGGTAAATATGTTCTGAGTCTTCGGGGGGGCGATGGGCAATACCACTTTTCTTTCCACGGCAGAAGCAAAAATTTATGCCACACGCTATTGCCTTCTTCATTATTTACTAACTCGATTATATGTGGGAGTTAAATACGGATCGGTTATTAACTGTGTCCTAGTACTCGCCATCTATATTTATTAATCAGGCAACGCTTAATTTCGTCTCTAATATAAAATGGATCGCCCGACTCACCCATATTCGCCGCAGATTGGTGTGCAATTTGCCTGCACTTATATTTATCGCGTTCTAAATCCCGCGCATTCTTAGTGTCATGAACATACGTAGTCTGTGCACAGACTCCAACAAATAACATTAGCCCAATCACCGTCCCCATAACTAATTTATTCATTTTATACCCTCCCAACTTCTTGGGATGGAACCCCCATATTCACAACGTCTTGTTATCAGATTACAGCGAACCCCTCTCACCTACCCATTCCCTACTAATAGGGAAATTTACAGGGAATTTTTGATTTATTTTTAGCCATTTCCGGTATAAGATAAATTTGTTATTGGCTGTTTTATAGACTGTTTGTTTCACGATTCACTAGAAGTCTCATCAGGAGATTAAATCTCGGCCTCAGGGAATAATTTACCCTGATCACGCAAAAACAGGAAAATGACTTCGGTTATAGTCTTAGAACATCATTATAATGATAGCATTAACGGTTACACCTTTGCCGCTCGAAGACGGTGAAGCGGTGCGAATCGATGGTGGTTTAAAACTGAACCGAGGAAAAAAGGTGTTTATTCTTCCTATACTCATGATCATGATTCGATTTAGTAGGTAATCCATTGGACATTATTCAACTTTCCTTATTACGCGGCGTCTGCCAAATGCCCGGTTATGTTGCACACGCGAAGGAGTATTTTCAGCGCGAAGGTCTCAATGTGCGCATCACCGTAGCTCCCACGGCCTGGGTAGTTCCTCAACGCCTTGTTGCCGGTGATGTGCAATTTGCAGTGATGCCTTGGACACGCGTTGCTGCATCCAGCGCGAAGGGTGAAGGTCTTGTCGTGGTGTGCGGAAGCGGATGCGAAGAAGCAGCCATTGTTATTCGCAAGGGACTTGATCCCAGTGAGGTACGTAAGATCGCGGTTCCTTTGCGCGGTGGAATCAAGGATCTTACGGCGCGTGCTTTGGTTGAGAGCCTTGGATGGACTGAAATTGAATGGGTGCGCCAACCTTCCGGTGACGGTGCGATCATAGCATTTGTGGGACAAGGTGCCGACGCCGCATCGATGGTGGAGCCCTACGCCTCCATGCTAGTTGGGCTAGGCATGGGAACGGTATTGAAACGTACCGGTGATCTTTGGCCCGGGGCACCGGGTTGTTCACTTGCAACGACTGAAAAGATGACGCAAGATCGACCCGATGTTGTGGAGAAAATGGTACGTGCTTACGTCGCAGGTGCGAAGTTTATTGCCGACAATCCTGTCGAGTCTGCACATATTGCATCGGAATACATTGGGATTAATCCTGAATTTATCCGCACATCCCTACATCATTGCAGACCGAATGTGCACTCCTTCAGCAATCGCGAGTCGGTTCATAGTATATTGAATCTCATGAAAGATTTAGGATATGTCGATCAGGTTCCCGATCGATTTCTGGAAACGACATTTCTGGATCGAATCTCACCTGCAGCGATAACACCAGCAAGGTAAAATCCATCCATGCCTCGACCCACACTCGTGTGTTGTGCCTATCACTTTGGCTATGGACCCGCGGCGAAGTTGTTACACATCGCGCGAAAATTGACTCGATATGATTTGAGGCTGGTCTTTCTAGGATATGGAATTTCGCGGGAACTCGCGCTGCGTAGTGAAATCTTCGATGAAGTGATCCAAATGTCGCCCCAATCTCCAATTGGACAATCCATCCTTGCCAAAGCCAGCGCCGTACTGAGTCTGATGGATCGTGAAAATACAGCGGTTGCTTTGGCGATGGGTAAACGGGTCTATGCCGTCGATTCACTTGCTTGGATGCGAGATCGCTTCACGGATCTGGAGAAGTCCGTACATCGATATTGGGTGCAGCGGTTCGTAGATGATGAAAGTACTCGATCAATGATCGGCGACCATGCAAGACTGGTGGGCCCGATCGTTGGAGATTGCATTTCAGATTCAGCATCACGCAATGGGCCCATACTTGTGAATCTCGGAGGATGTGACTCTCCTTTAAGCAGTACCACTCAAAACCTAGCATACGTGGATTTTGTAATCAGTGGACTTGAAGCCCTTTCAAAAGAATCAATTTTGCTGGCCGGCGAAAAGTGTGTTGATCACATACGTTCCCGACTGCGTACATCCAAAATCGAAGTGATGAGTGTGGCGCATGATCAGGCCTTGCAATTAATTTCCTGCGCATCGCAAGTACTGACATCGCCGGGGCTTACGGCTACATATGAATGTTTTCAAGCAGGTGTGCCAACTTATTTTCTCCCACCTCAGAATTACAGCCAATGGTGGATCTTGAATCACTTGCGCGAACACAATCTCGCCTCCCGTTCATTCCACTGGTCCGATTTATTGCATGATCATGGCATACAACCTCGCATGGCCGTGGACGAACGCACTCAATTGGTTTATGGTGCGATTGAGAGAATCAGCGCATCGTCCATCGCCAAGCATCAACTTCGCAAGGAAATCGAAATGGTGATGCAGGATCACGACAACAATTTGGTACGACGACAGCGAGACTTTTTTGCATCGCTCGGATCGCCTGGGACCGATTCCATCGCGGAAGAATTATGGTTCGATTTGTGCGATATTGGTTCGAGCCATCAAACTTCAGGAGCCATCGGGTGAATATCAATGACCCGTCAACTCTCTCCGGCTTAAATGTAAATGCCATTGCTGAAGCGCTGGCAGATGCTGCACGTACTCCCTATGCGCCGCCGCATGTTTATCCCATGTCGGCGCCGACTTTCGTTCCTCAGCCGGCAGCAAAACGGCCGCAACCCAACGGAGTCGATTCCGGATTGGCCAAACCCGGCTCGCTCGGTGTTTATGTGCACGTGCCGTTTTGTAACTATGCATGTAATTTCTGTTTCTATGCAAAGCGCATTGATGACACGAAAGATCAAATTGCACGGTACGTCGAAGCTGCGAAAAATGAACTTATGTGGATCGAGCCGGGCACGAAGCTCTCGCAACTTTACTTCGGTGGTGGTACTCCGACAGCTCTTTCTGCCGAACAATTGGATGATCTGCTAACGACAGTTTTCTCTCGTGTCACCGATCCGGGTGATGCGGTGCATACCGTAGAGTGTTCGCCGGAATCATTTACTGATGAACATATCACCGCACTCAACAAGCATGGTGTCGGTCGCATGTCTATGGGTATTCAAACACTGAATGAGAAAGTCCTCAAAACGGTGAATCGGCTTCATAGCGCACAAACTGCACTCGATGCGATAGACAAGTTGGTTGCGACGGGCAAAATTATCAACATCGATCTGATTTATGGCCTGCCCGGACAAAATGAGGATCAATTCCGCGAGGATTTCAAGCGTGTCACCGAACGTGGAATACATTCCGTCACCTGTTACAACCTGCGGATCAACGAGCAAACGCCAGTGGTTCGCGAATTAACGAATGAGGAACGTCTTGATTTGGATCGACTGCTCCGCTGGCGGAAAATCGTGATTGAAACGGCGACGGAAAACGGATTTATCCACAAGACCGGCCACACATTCGAACGTCCAACGGCTGAATCGCGTCGTTTCGCCGACATCACGGCCCACGGCGATCAGTTTGGCGTCGGGCCCAGCGCACGCTCACGCATCGATTACGCCGTCTATCGCAATCAATCCAATACGCTGAAGTACATCGATGAGGTGGAAGAGGGCAAGAGTCCGGTTCAGGAAGTTTTTCCCTTCGATCCGGCGCGTCAGCGCACGCGATTTATTGCGCTTACTCTGGGCGTGAATCGACCGCTTTCTAGACAAGCCTATCTGGATCGCTTTGGAGTTCCGTTCGAGGATGAATTCGGCCCGTCCCTGCATCGCCTCACAGAAGCCGGGCTGGTGGAAGATAACGGCGATTCAATTGCGTTGAGCGATGTCGGCAAATTGCTCTACGACTTGACCACACTGGCCTTCTATCCGTCACAAGTCCAAAACTGGCTCGATGAGCGCTATGAAGCGGCCCTGACAAAGCGTCGCAAAAAAAATCCATAATCAGGGAAAAGGCGACGCACACCTTTTCTAGTGTACTGTCAACTTGACGGTACCCGGCTTGGTTCCCGAACCTCAAAAACCCTTATGACTGCGAGGTCCGCCTTTGGGTATTTAGATTGTAGCTCCTGATCTTCGAGCTGGCCATTTATTCATTCTCAGCACTCGGAATTAGCCCTTTTCAAAATATCTACATTCCGCCAAAGCTCGTCCGTAGATGACCTAGCATATCGGTCTTCCAATGTCCGGCAGAGATAATAAGTGTTACGGATTCGTCTATTGGCGATTATTCGCGTTTTGGCGGTGGTATCAAATACGAAGAAAAGATATTGCGGGCACCAGACCCTGATCGGAGTAAGCAGTTATAGGAACTTGTAAAGTGTCTACGAGAAACTCGTGAAATTGCCTTCTATCACGAAAAACAGTTTTATAGAAGCGATGCGGATGTGGTTGTACAAAGGCTATCGACTGTATTTGAGCTTTCCAAGGCATTTAAGGTCCAGGAGCGCATCTAACTTTGCCTGTCTGTGTCGCCTATAATTCAGACCCTTAAAAGGAGCCTTATATATTTGGGCTATTTAAATAAAGTGTTAACTATCGTGATATATGGAATGAATATTTAAAAAATCAAAATGAGTCTGTCTTATTGCTTCACTAGATTTTCGAGGATATATTTATATTGCGGAATTATATAAAGACTAAATATCGTTCATTGTGAGAAGAAAAGTTTTTTGATTGTAAAGAGCCGTGTATTTTCGATCATAATTGGGGGGAAGGAATGAAATCGATAATATTGACATGGCTGCTATGTGGGCTAAGCGCCGTTAGTATTGCGGGTGAACAATTCGCAGTTTGTTCAGCTAGGGGGTTAACTAATGATAGTACAAATGTCGGAATATATTCGAGGGTGTTTAATGTACCAGAGTCGTCTAAAAATTTTGAAAACACAATTCCCACTATTGAAATCGAATTCAAAAACTATTTACTAGCACATATGGAATACGGCCCAAGAATTGTAGCTACTTGCCTAGCATTCAGTACTAGACATGATGCGTCAAATTGGTTAGATGATAATATAGAGGTTAGCCGCAGCGACAACGCTGAAGTTATGGAAGTTGGTTTTGCATATTCGGAGGATAGAAATTCCAGCTATTTGCCAGATGGTCCTTAATCAAAACAAGTCGCTGAAAATCTCTAACTCTAGGTGATCATTTATTCAAAATATATTACTGACCATTATGCGTCGGGCGATCGCCCTCGCCGTCGGCTGTGTCCGTTTCAGCTCGAATTTTGACCACGTAATATAGTTCTCAAAGCGGTCAATTGATAACGTACGATAAGTTTCGCACATTTTAGGAGGCGGTGGTCTCGATCTGGTTAAATTGGAGTTTACGAGAAACCAAAGACCCAGAAGAAGGAGACCACCACCATGAAGAAGGATACATCAAAGCTGAATAACGTGATCGAGATAGACGAGGCACGGATCCGGGACCATCTCGGGGAGCTGGTGCGCGGCTCGGTTGAGGAGACGCTGAATGCCTTATTGGATGCCGAGGCGGACCAGCTGTGCAATGCGGGGCGGTACGAGCGCACGGAAGCGCGGCGGGATACGCGGGCGGGCACCTACGAACGCAAGCTGCAGACCAAGGCCGGGGAGGTACAGTTAAAGGTGCCGAAGCTGCGCCAGAGGACCTTTGAGACGGCGATCATCGAGCGCTATCGCCGTCGCGAGGCCTCGGTGGAAGAAGCCTTGATCGAGATGTACCTGGCCGGGGTATCGGTACGCCGAGTGGAGGACATCACCGAGGCGCTGTGGGGTACGAAGGTCAGCCCCTCGACGATCAGCGATCTGAATAAGAAGGTGTGCCAGCACATCGAGGCCTGGCGGAACCGGCCGATCGAGGGTGAGTATCCGTATGTGTACCTGGATGGCATCGTACTCAAGCGCAGTTGGGCGGGAGAAATCCACGATGTTTCGGTACTGGTGGCCAGCGGTGTCGGTGAGGACGGATTCCGAAAAGTGCTGGGCATTGCCGTGGGGCACAAGGAAGATAGGGTGGGCTGGAGCGGTTTTCTCAAGTACCTGAAGGACCGAGGTCTTGCGAGTGTACGGCTGATCATCTCGGATGCCTGTATGGGGCTGGTGGAATCCGTATCGGAATACTATCCGCAGGCGCAATGGCAGCGCTGCACGGTGCATTTCTACCGCAACGTATTCAGCGTGGTGCCCAGCAAGCATATGCGTACCGCAGCCGACATGCTCAAAGCGATCCATGCCTGTGAAGATCGGCAGGCCGCCCAGGCCAGAGCCCAGACAGTGGTTGAGAAACTCACGGCGATGCGTTTGAAGGAAGCCGCCGCCAAGGTCAATGACTCTATTGCAGAGACGCTGACCTTCTACAGTTTCCCAGCCCTGCACTGGCGACGGATCCGTACCAACAATCTGCTGGAACGCATCATGCGAGAGATTCGCCGACGGACCCGTGTAGTCGGTGCGTTTCCGGACGGGAAATCAGCGCTGATGCTTGCGGCGGCCAGGCTGCGACATGTCGCCGGCACTCAGTGGGGAACCAAACGCCACTTGAGTATGGAATTACTACGAGACCTCGACGCCCCCGAGACCCACGCAGCATGAGATCAGATTGGGATCACCGCCAAATAAATGTTCGAAAGATTCTGGACACTACCTATTGATTAGCTGGTGCTGGCGACAGGAATCGAACCCGTGGCCTGCTGATTACAAACAAGTGCTACTAGCAAAAAAGTCAGTTTATCGGAAGCTGTTAGAACTGCATTGATCAGGTGAGTACCTGGACATAGAGAACAAAAGCGCCTTGTAAAACCCCTAAAATGCCTATACACGCATTGCGTTTCTAAAAATGGGCGTGTGTTGCTCGTCGCTATATCCCAAGGCTTTTACCCTAAAATCCCCTCCCGGCGGGGGGTGTAGGCGATGTAAGACCTGTGACGCTATGTGACGCGTGGTCTAGCGCGTGGCAGGGGGTTCATGGTCATGGGTGTGTCATACTGGGGGAGGAAGGAGTTAGGTGAAGGATGTGGACATGGTTGGTTTCCGGCATCCTCCCGTGTAGCGAAAATGACCCCAAAATGATGCTAAATAATCGGGCTAATCCGCAAAAAATACACAGAATTCTAAAATAGGATAACTTAAAAATCTAACACATTGATTTTATTTTTATGGTGGGCGGTGCAGGGATTGAACCTGCGACCCCTGCCGTGTGAAAGCAGTGCTCTACCGCTGAGCTAACCGCCCGAGGCCGCAGATTGTAAGGTCTGGCCCCGCCGGGCGTCAAATCAAGCGGTCAAATCCACCCTGTCGGCCCGGGTCGGGGCCTGATAAAATACGCCACTTTTCTCGCTCAGGCGGAGTCGCTACCGATACCCATGACCGTTCGCACCCGTTTTGCCCCCAGTCCTACCGGCTATCTGCACATCGGCGGTGCCCGCACTGCATTATTTTCCTGGCTCTATGCCCGCAAGCACGGCGGCACCTTTATATTGCGCATCGAGGATACTGATCTGGAGCGCTCCACTGCGGAATCGGTCAACGCCATCCTGGAAGGCATGACCTGGTTGGGCTTGGAATATGACGAAGGGCCGTTTCGTCAGACGGAGCGTTTTGATCGCTATGAGCAGGTGAAGCAGCAACTCCTGGCGGAAGGCGAGGCGTATCGCTGTTACTGTTCCAAGGCGCGCCTCGAAGAGTTGCGCGAAGGACAGATGGCGCGCAAGGAGAAGCCGCGCTACGATGGCCATTGCCGCCACCTAAAGGCGCCGCCTCCGGGTGCCGGTGATTATGTGGTGCGCTTCAAGAATCCCGAAGCGGGCGCCGTCGTGGTCGAAGATCAGGTGCGCGGCCGCGTGGTGTTCCAGAACAGCGAACTCGACGATCTCATCATTGCCCGCTCCGACGGTACGCCCACATATAACTTCACCGTGGTGGTGGATGATCTCGATATGCGCATCACCCATGTGATCCGCGGCGACGATCATCTAAACAACAGCCCGCGCCAGATCAACATTCTCAAGGCCCTGGGCGCGCCGCCGCCGGTGTACGCCCATGTCCCCATGATTCTGGGCGAGGACGGCAAACGCTTGTCCAAGCGCCACGGCGCGGTAAGCGTCATGCAATTCCGCGAAGAGGGATTTCTCCCCGAGGCGGTTCTGAATTATCTGGCCCGGCTCGGCTGGTCGCACGGTGACCAGGAAATTTTCAGCATGGATGAAATGATCGCCCTATTCGATATCCCCGACATCAACAACTCCGCCTCCAGCGTCAACCCCGGCAAGCTGCTGTGGCTGAATCAATACTATATAAAGGGTGGCGATCCCTCCCATGTGGCCCGTCACTTAAGCTGGCATATCGGCGAGCTCGGCCTCGACCCCGCTGCCGGGCCGCCTCTGGCCGAGGTGGTGCTGGCCTTACGGGAGCGATCGAAAACCCTCAAAGAGATGGCGGAGCAGTGCGGCTATTTTTATCGCGACATCGGCGCCTACGATCCGGCGGCGGCCAAGCATCTTAGTGATGCCGTAGCGGCCCCGCTGGAAATATTGCGCGGGCGTCTGGCCGACTTGGCGGAATGGAGCGATGCGGCCATACATCAGGCGGTAGTGGACACCGCCGAATCATTCGAACTGAAACTGGGCAAACTGGCCCAGCCGCTCAGGGTGGCTGTGACCGGAGGCACGGTATCCCCGCCCATTGACGTTACCCTGCGCCTGTTGGGTCGCGAACGGGTTTTGCAACGCATTGATCGGGCCTTGGAATATCTGACTGTTGGTATCCCGGCCGGTGCGGGCTCGCAACCTTGACACCGGGTAAGGCTTACCGCAAAATGCGCGTCTTGCTTGGGGCTATAGCTCAGCTGGGAGAGCGCTTGCATGGCATGCAAGAGGTCGTCGGTTCGATCCCGACTAGCTCCACCAGATAAATCAAAAAGGGCTGGCAAAACCAGCCCTTTTTGATGACGATTGTTCAACAGAACGTCCCCATCGTCTAGCCGGCCTAGGACACTGCCCTTTCACGGCGGTAACAGGGGTTCGAATCCCCTTGGGGACGCCAATTAAATCAATAAGTTACATAATAATAAACAGGGAAAGAAGGGCCGTGGGTAACTGATAGATAATTCATATAACGCGATCAACGCCGATTCCTATAGTCAGCACAGCTGCACTTTACATTCAAAAATCTCTGCACCGCACGCTTCCCCCTATACATCGTACTCAGCCGACACGGTTCATGCCGTAAGGGGGCCGGTGGAAAAAAAATTAGCCAAAAAACTCCTTGGGCATACCCGTGAGCAACTCGATCCGATTTTTAGGATTTTAAAGATAGATCTGTTGAGTTCAAGATGGCCAATTATATTGCGGAAAGGCATCTCCTCTACTCTGAGAAGGGCGGCTCTGCCAAAAGAGATCTGTGGCTCAGAGTTCCAGCTCCGAGTCCCATCGATCAGGAGACCGTCAGTTTCCCGTGGATGATGATATGGCGGTATGTCATTTAGAGTTTAATGGTTTAGATGAGTATAACTTTGACGTGTGTGGGATGGACTCGTTGCAAGCTGTAAACATGGCATCTAATATTGAGGCCGTTCTGGAGAGACTTAGCAAGAAATATGATTTTTACTGGTCCTCTGGCGACCCTTATTTTGAAGAGTAGACCGATTGATGTCTTAGCGAGATATCTGGCTAGTAGATGCGATGACCGATCCCAAAAAATGCCCTAAATGCAACCTTAGTAACCCGCCTGCGGCCCAACATTGTGATTGTGGGTTTAATTTCGTTACTGGTAATGTTGAAGACTTCATTTATGTCAAATCAGCCGATATATCATCCAACAAAACAGGGAACAAGAATGGGAACTTCTACTGCTTGATTCCGGATAGGCCGGTTACCGGATATGAAAAATTTGTCGCTGGCATTGCCAAAGCAGGTATCTCACATAAGCTTTTTCGCAGCGCAAATGCTTCATTCAACAACGGCGAGGTTATTGTTAGTTCATCAACAGATCCGTCAGTTGGAGGAACTGAGGTTGTCGTCTGCAAGATGCAGATTAAAGCCATCATCTCAGTTCGCATTTCTCCATTATCCATTGCGAAGCAATCCATGGGAGCGTTTATTCGGTCTCTCATTTGGGGTGGGAGTTTATTTCTTTGTCTTGTAATCATTGGCTCAATCCGGCACGGGATATATGGATTTTTCAATAATCCTATTGGCCTGGCGATCGGCTTGGCAGGTTTCATCGCTATTGGAATAATTTTCTCATATTTACCTAGCGTCCGAAAATTGGAGAGATTGTTACAAATTCAGTTAATCACAAGCAGCAATCAGGTTTTGGTGCTGACCATTAAACCGGAAACAGAAAGGGCCGCACTGGCAATTTTAAGTTCAAATGGACTTATAGTTTCTGGAAACATACCCTCTGATAAAAAGCAGATCTTCACGAAATCTAGAATAGTAAACACAAGGAATGTTCTCGGCGCTGCTATTATTATGTTTACGTGCGGGTTTATCTTTACGCGATATGAATATCCAGGGGAAATTGAGCCACTCAAAGGGGCTGTTGCGGATTGGTATTATAAAACGAAATTTGCATATGGATTTGTAGATAAATCTAAGGAATTCGCGCACGAGGCTGCCGTTGATTTAAGCCATGCATTGTCCGCCAATGCGGTTCTTCCACCGTTAAACTCGCCAGCTGTAGTGTTCTCCGATGTAAATTCCGATTTAGTAAAAAGAAAATGGGAAGGTGTAAATGCAAATGTATTTGATCACCAAGATTATGACTTAAATTTTGGAAAAGGGTTTAAGCCTATTATAGGGGGTGGCCGGTTAACTATGCCTAAGTCGGATCTAAACGACTTTGAGTTGGCTAAATATGTTGTCTTAATTCGTTCAGAACTGACTCCAAATACGTTGGAGTATAAAGGGGGAATAACCCATTGGCATGTTGTCAAGTGGAGATTATATATCTTTCTAAAGGATACTCATGAATGCATCGCAGTTCGAGTAGCTGATCTAAGCAATACCCCTCGGAGCATGCTTGAACAACTGCATCTAACAACTGGGCAAATTGAAACGGAAGGGAATTTCTTTCTGAAAATGATAAAGAGGCTAATTTGAGAATATTAGTCGGATGCAAGAGACTTACAGATTTAACGCATGGTAGTGTGTCGAGCGGCCAACCCCTAGCGTATTTGCAACGATAACAGGACGCTCGCCCTGTTCAACAATAATCTGTTCGTGGTTAATTTGTTGGGGTGTCAATTAGGCTTTACGCCCAAATTTAACGCCCCTTCCTTGCGCAGCCTTCAAACCAGCACGGGTACGCTCGCTGATAGGACTCCGCTTAAATTCAGTTGGGAAGCCAATCATTTTCTACATCGCACGACCTATGGGCGTTTCTGTATCTATGGCCTCAGTCAATGACCGAAATTTGATGCCACCTTGTTTGAAGTCGTCCAACATGGCAATCAAGTCACATAAGCAACGGCATAGCCGTTCAAGTTTCCAAACAATAAGAGTGTCCCCTGGTACATTACATCGCCCCCGGTGGGGGGGAAGGCAGATGTTTGGGTATTAAATCCAAAAGCCGCGCCAAAATAGCTGACGCGGCTTTTTTATTCTCCTTGGGGCGTTATGCAATCTTAAGCGGTACTTAGCCCCACACTTTATGCATAGAATACAAAGTGTATACCAGCAAAACGATGACGGCGATAATCGCTAAAACGCTGGTGGTATTTTCGGGTACGGGGTCAGATTCCATAGTTATATCCTCCCTATAATGACACTTATGGATGCACTACAACCTCAATAACTATAGTATGGAAATAGAGAATTGCCAGTACACCATCTATAATCTGATAACACGACGTTGTGAATATGTGGGTTCCATCCCAAGATGGTTGGGGGATGTTAAAATGAACAAATTAGTTATGGGGACTGTGATTGGGCTAATGTTATTTGTTGGGGGATGTACGCAGGCTACGTATGTTCATGACACTAAGAATGCGCAGGATTTAGAACGCGACAAATATAAGTGCCGGCAAATTGCACAACAATCTGCGGCGAAAATGGGTGAGTCGAGTAATCCATTTTATATGAGAGACGAAATTAAGCGTTGCCTGATTAATAAATATGGATGGCGGGTACGAGGACACAGTTGATAACCGAGAGCAGCAGATAGAAATATTCGAACAAGTTTCATAGTGTATATCCCATTTATGTGTAGTAGTCTCGACCTGATCTGACAGTTACCTGCCCCGAGGAAGCGTTTTTGTCAGGTCAGGTCGCGACTACTACATTTAAACTGCTATGTCATGTGTTTCGTGTTGTTGCCTTCGGAATCATCGAATCGCCTGACTCTCAAGATCAGCCCGGTTATACTTACCACCTTCACCCGATCACCAAGCTGCAGCGTATCCTTCGACTCGGCATTCCACATCTCGCTATGCACGCGGACCCGCAGCGAATTACCTTGAACCTCCATGACTTCTCCAACACTGTTTAATAGTTCCTCGGCCCCTGCCCGAATCGGTCGCCGCATCGCCCGCCAGATTAAGACGTACATCCATATCGAAAGTGCAGCGATTGCAGCGTAGATGAGGCCGGCCGTCGAAAGCGGAAAAATCCAGAAAACCACCAGGGCAAATACCGGCATCAACAATGTAATGTGGTACATTCCACTTTCCCTTCTCGCATCAAGAATGTTATTACGTAAGGCGATCTCCGTAATAGCCTTAGGCACTATTGATTACAGACATCGAACCAAAGTTAACAGCTACAACAATATTCACTAACATCCGATAAAGTTCTGTTATATAACAGGCTCCTCGCGATCTTCACCCTTTCAAAGCTACGTGTATAGGCCAATCATACATAATGACATATGGCACAATTTTAATTCATCCGGGGGTGGAAACATGACGAGGCAATATACGGAGGCGTCAGCCATAGAAAACCCATGATCGATTGCAGTTACTTACGTTACAATGAATTGTCGCTAAATCGTCCCAGATTGGAGCAATCCTCATGCAAATCGATCCGTCCCTGCAGTCATCGGCGGATAATTATAAGTTAATGACCAACTTGGTAGTTCCGCGTCCTATTGCCTGGGTCACGAGTCAAAATCAAGATGGCGTCGTTAACCTTGCACCGTTCAGCTTCTTCAATGCGGTTAGTGGAAACCCACCTTATGTAATCATCAGTGTTGGCCTAAATGACGCCGGCGAGCCCAAGGACACCGCGAGAAACATCCTGGATAGCGGTCAATTCGTTGTGAATATGGTGACTGAAGACCTATTCAATGCCATGAACATATCAGCCGCGGACTTTCCGCCCGAGCAGAGCGAACTGGTCGCGGGCCATTTGCGCGCCGCGCCCTCGGTCCACGTCAAAGTACCCCGGGTGGCGGAGGCGCAAGTCAGTCTCGAGTGCACGCTGTTCAGCGAGCAACCGCTTGGGACAAACACGCTGTTTATCGGTGAGGTGGTAATGTTTCATGTGGCCGATCAGTTGGTGGGTGACCGCCTGCGTATCAATCATTTTTCACCAATCGGGCGGCTTGGATCGCCCTCTGTATACTGTCGCACGACCGACAGGTTCGACGTTGCACGTGTCACGTATGCCCAATGGCGTAGGGACAACACATAAACGGGCATGGTTGACCGCAATCACTATCATGTCTATGTGATCGAACTCTCGAAAGACGTGCTCTATGAAGGCCGCTTCAAGCGCGCCAATCCTGATTATATTGCGGGGAAGCCATGTGTATACGTCGGCATGACCGGATTGGACCCCGATGTGCGCTTCGACAAGCACAAAGCGGGAATCCAGTCTAATCGATACGTAAAACGATTTGGACTGCGGTTAATTCCGGAACTCTACGAAGCTTATAACCCGATGCCCTATGACGGCGCTCGAGACATGGAAGTCGAGTTAGCGATTGGGCTGAGGGAAGCTGGGTATGGCGTTTGGCAGGGGTGAGTAGGTTTGGCTCAAGCAAATTTCACGAAATCTGTTAGCACCGGATGAAAATTGACCACCAGTGCCATAACATTCTGCTGCTATTAATCTTCTATCGTTCAGGTCGTGGTCTGTCGTCGATCGGCATATAGCCCAAGATTTGATCAATCCCTAATCGGCGCCAACAGGTCATGGAGTTTGCGCGAGAGTTTGGGCTTGGGCCTCAGGTGATCGAAAAAGATTATGTGCTGGGTTGGATGCTCGCCGGTATCGCGGAGCATCCGGACGTCGGGCCGAGTTGGGTCTTCAAAGGCGGCACTCGTCTGAAGATGCGCTATTTCGAAACCTAGCGGTTTTCTCAAGACTTAAACAAGGGGCTCGTTGCTCCCAATGATGACGATCTGTAGACAAATAGTTTTAATTAACGCAGGCTTGACAGTTATCGCGCAGGGGTTGATGCTGGATACGCCGAATAGCCTTGTCCTGCGAAGGAGCGCGTGATGACCCATGATAACGTTAAGAGTCCGTTAGACGGCACTATTGTGACGGTGCATCCGCTGCCGGTGAGAATTACGCACTGGATCAATGTTGCGGCGATCTTGGTGATGGTGACCAGCGGTTGGCGCATTTATGACGCCTCGCCAATATTTGCATTCAGATTTCCACCGGATATCACATTGGGCGGCTGGTTGGCCGGTGCCTTGCAATGGCATTTCGCCGCTATGTGGCTGTTGGTAATCAATGGTTTGATCTATGTGGGCTACGGCATTTTCGCCGGACATTACCGGCATAACTTACTGCCGCTTTCGCTGAACTCCCTGTTAAGGTCATTTGCCGATGCCATGCAAGGCCGTTTGTCCCATGGCGTAGGAGAATACAACCCAGTACAGCGCATGGCTTACCTGGGAGTCATCGTGCTGCTCATCCTCACGGTCTTATCGGGACTGGTCATTTGGAAACCGACGCAGTTTCAGGCGTTGGGTGCGCTGATGGGTGATTATCCCGGTGCGCGGCTGTTGCATTTCTTGTGCATGGCGGCGCTGGTATTGTTCGCGGTGATTCATGTGGTGATGGTAATGCTGGTGCCGCGGACCTTTATCCCCATGTGGACGGGGCGTGCCCGCAAACCTCTCTAGGACTCGCGCATGAAACGCAGACACGGTATCGAAGCTGACCCGCTTGAATGCTCTAAACAGGCGATGCGGTTTCTCGAACGCCGTCTGATGCTAAAGGGCGCTCTCAGCGTCGGCGCGCTCAGTCTGCTCTCCGGTTGCAATATCACCGAGCAAGAAACGGTACATAAGGTGCTGTGGAACATGTCGCGCTGGAACGATCGGATGCAGATGGCCCTGTTCAATCCGAAGCGCCTCGCCCCGACCTACCCGGAAAGCGACATTACCCGTCCCTTCCCATTTAACGCCTACTATCGAGAAGATGAGGCCCCGATTGTAGATGGGGACCGCTATCGTCTGGAGCTGAGCGGCTTGATCCGGGACCGCCGGCCGTGGTCCTTGGCGGCTTTGAGCGCCTTGCCCCAGGCCACCCAGATAACGCGTCATGTTTGCGTCGAGGGCTGGAGCGCCATCGGCAAATGGAGCGGCGTGCCTTTCCGGACTTTTCTCGAACGTATCGGCGCCGATTTGAACGCGAAATACGTCGGTTTCAAATGCGCGGATGATTACTACACAAGTATTGATATGGCGTCGGCACTGCATCCCCAGACCCAGCTTACCCTGCGATTCGAAGACCGCAGCTTGCCGAGATCGTATGGTTTTCCCATGAAATTGCGTATCCCAACCAAATTGGGCTTTAAGAATCCCAAGCACATCATGGCCATCTATGTGACCAACATGTATCCAGGGGGTTACTGGGAGGACAAGGGTTACAATTGGTTTGCGGGTCTCTAGGAGACGAGGGCCAAGCAGCGTGGCTATATCGACTAAGGGAATTTGCGTAAGTATCTTCGCGGCATGCTGCAGTCTGGCGTGGTGCGCGTTTGCCGATCAGGCGCCGATGCCCGCGGCGGAGAGCAATACGATATCCCAACAGCAGGATTCAGTCGTGAAAACGCCGGCGGAAGTTGAGGTGCCTATGGATGTGAATGAACCTATGCAGGGCGGCATGATGAAGAAGGGCATGATGAAGTCTGACGTCAAAAAATCCGCCGAGAAGAAGGATGAAAAGATGAAAGAGAGGCTGAAGCGGGAAGAAGAGTCCATGCCCCCGATGCCAGCGAAGTTGCCGCAAAAACAATAGCACTCGCATCTCTCTCTACACGGAACGATGTGAAGTTGCAGCGGCTGATGGACAATAGTCGGGGCATCTGATGATGCCAGCTTAATTGGGTGCGGAGGCTGAAACCGAGGTTCTTGCGTCCGACCATTAAAGCGCGGTAGGTTTTATCTGGTCATCCAAGAACGATTGCGCAGCGTCAACAACGCGTAGGGAAATATCCAGAATAGTGTGAATGACGAAAAGTAGGCGTAGAGAATGCCATAGACAAATTCCCAGTTACGCTCGCTCTTAAGGTAGTACAGCATGTAAAAGAACGAGGTCAGCCCTATCATCAACAGGACACGTGCGATAATCCAAGGATCGTTGACGCTCAGCGCGAACATCAGGCCGAGAACCAAATAAGATACTGGAAATCGCAGATTGGTAATTGATTTGTCAATGACAGTTATCAGCAGGGCTTTGGGACGCAACTTCCAACAGACGGAGGAAAGCAGCCGTGTTTCCTCGCGGATATAGCTGCGGTCCCAACGCAGGTACATACGGCACAATTTCGCATAATTGTCCGGAACCAAAGTGTGCACCACTGCGGTACGCTGATACACCGCCTGGTAACCGAGGGCGAGGATGTTGTTGGTAAGCGCACGATCCTCGCCGGTGGTGCAAGGCGCGCCGAGGAATCGCTGTTCCAGCCATGACGGCAAGACCTGGCGGACCAGCGATAGGCGATAGGCGGAAAGCGCGCCGGGACAGCAATAAACGGTGCCGTAAGTGGACTGGGCGCTGCGCAGGAAATCGAAGGACAGCACATAGCGGACATGTAGCATACGGGGGAGGAGGGATTCAAAGCGGTTCAATACGCTGACCTTGCCGCCGACAGCGCCGATATGGGGATCGCGAAATGGACCGGCTAAGGCCAATAGAGTACCCGCTTCGATGAGGCTGTCCGAATCCATGGTCACGACGATTTCGCCGCGCGCTTGCTCAAAGCCGGTGGCCAGGGCGGCTCGCTTGCCGCGGTTTTGCGGGAAACGGATGGTGCGGATAAGACCGGGGTATTCGCTCGCCGCCGCCGCGATGTGGATCCAAGTGTCATCGCGGCTGCCGTCATCGATAACAATAATCTCGAGCCGGTCGCGCGGGTAACTGGCGGTTGCGGCGGATACTATGGACCGCTTGACCAGAATTCCTTCATTGTAGGCGGGAATCACGACTGTCAGATAGGGAGCATTCGCCTGCGCAACCTCCGGATAGGGGCGGTAGCGTAACCATAGAAGGGTGCGCAGGACCAGCAGCATCATACCCATGGCGAGCCACATCAGGCTCGGCCGGACGAGGAAGCTAGTCCAACCATGCTTTGAGAGAAACGCCATCATGGGATGAAAGCTCGGCATCAAGATACCAAACACACAGCCGGCGGTGATGCCACCGAAAATAATTATATGGATAATGTAATCCGCGTATGTCTTCACGTAAGGCATACGAACGGCCAGCGTTGAATCGATATCGTTCATGGCGCTCCTAAACGGGGAATCATAGCGATATGTAATTCACCGCCAATTAGATTATTGCCGCACTATTCATGGGTACAGGATTTCGGGCAAACAGACACATATACCAAGCTGTAAATTATACCGGTATGGTTTAAGGCAGCTAAGAATTATAGGCAAGCAAGCTAGCGTGCCTTTTCCGTTTGAATACTTTCGCCAGTATGCAGTGACTGACCATGCCAACCTGTGAATCAGTATAGGGTCGAATCCAGACGCCCGCGAATTCTATCTTCGACGACGACTAATAATACAGAGACAACGTCAAGGTCGTCTACTGCAAGTAAACGATCATCATTCGTTCAAAATTAATTCACTGAGGCAATCCCCCGACTGCGCCGGGAGTCAATTAACTACTTCGGTGGGAAGATCGTCAATTTGTGAATGTCGCGAGTATACATTGTGCTATCTCGACAATCCACGGAATGATTGCAATTGTGATTATATTGAAATAATGGGTGACAAAAACAAGGGGTCATCCTCACCACCGGTTGCTGGCAAAGACAAATAATCAAGGGGTTATGTTGATGGAGCGCCCATGATGACGAATCCGGGTAGTATCTGAGTAAGTTTCGCTTGTTTATCCGGTGGGGGGGTGGGGGTAAATCCGGTCAGCTCCCGTCTCTCATTTCAATGTAGATCAACGACCGCTTACAGGCTACTATCCGCGACGCCTATGCGTTTTAGGTCGACATTCCCGTAAACGGTAACAAGTCGGCGCAGGCGAGCCATCTGCTCGGCGCTCAGCGTTCGCGCGCCGCGTCCGATAATGCCCCTGTTAAAGCGGGTGCCGGCGGCATTGCCGTCAACGGCGCGCACGGCTGCCGCACATTCCTCCGCGGTCTTCCGCAGACCGAGGAAATCCGCAATACGCGCGACCATCGCCGGCTTGTCCGCCACCATTTCCCTGTAGATTACAAAGAGACAATTCAGCCGCCCAAGTCGTTGCGCCCGTTCCCAGGAGGCATAAAACCCGGCATACCACGGCATGACGTGATCGATGATCAAGTCGTACTTCCCCTGCTCATCGAGGGTCGGCCAGACATCGCCGTAGAAGGTATTCACAATCGCGCCTTGATCATAAAAATCGCACAAACTCAGCACGATATCGGGAAAACTTCTCACCAGCACGATCGGCCGGATAGCAAAGGCCTGCAGAATCTGCATATTGGGCCCGGTCGCGCGGCAATGTAATTTCGTCACCGTATTATCGCGAGCGGCCTGCAGCACATTGGGGAGATACAGCTCCTGCTCGTTTTGCAAATAGGCATAGGCGAAGTGTGCTTCCGCCCAGCCGGTAAGCGCACGCAATGTGGCAAGGAGAAATGTCGAGCCGCTCTTCGGCATGCACGCGATCAGCAGGTGTTTGCCCAACTGCGTCGCCGGGACACCTGGCATGAAGTCGGCCAGCTCCGCCCGTTGGCCGGTAGCCTCGAGCGCATTTGCCAAATCAATCCGCATACCCGGATGATTGGGTTCGAGAGCCAATCCCTTCCTTATCCATTCGATCGCTTGCGTGAAACGACCTGCAGTGCACTGATCAAACGAGATGCTGGCGAGCGTGTTTAGATAATTCTCTTTAATAATCTCATTTCGCGGCGCAATGGCGGATGCGTCACCCAGCATTTTGGCCGCGCGTTCCTTATTGCCGGATTGCAAATAAAGAACACCGAGGTCGTTTAAATACCCGGCATTCTCTGGATCGTGTTTTACAAGTTGCTCGAAACTAAAAATAGCAGTCGGGATATCGCCTTTCGCCTTTGCATTGTTGGCTAGGTCGATCAGGGCCTTGATCTTGGCGCTATCGCGCTGTGCCTGCCCGCCAGGATCGGTATCTTTAGTCTCCATCGTTGGATTTTACTGTAAAATTATCGTTTGTAGTCCATGGCTAAAGAATAATGTAGAAGCGAGGCTTCGAATATAGGCCCATGGTCGCATTTGACGATATCGCGGAACCACCATGATTACCGCGTTTGAAGTCTTTGAACATGCGCCCGCCATTGGCGAACTCAAAAAACTTGTCTTTTCCACTTGCTGATGACGGCTGAAAACAAATTCCAGACGAGGAAAATCGCATGAACGACCGACTTAATCCGGAAAGAATCCGCCAGACGGGGATGGCGTTCTGGGCTTCAAAGGTACTGTTGAGCGCCGTTGAAATCGGCGTGTTCACGGAGTTGGCGCACGGACCCGAGTACCGCGATATCTTGAGCGGACGCCTTGGTCTGCATCCCCGCTCGGCGCGCGACTTTCTCGATACGCTCGTGGCCCTGGGGTATTTGCTGCGCAACGGGGATATTTACGCCAACACGCCCGAGTCCGATCTTTTCCTCGACCGAAATAAGCCCACATACATCGGCGGCATTCTGGAAATGGCCAACAATCGCCTCTTTCCGTTGTGGGGCCACCTCACGGAGGCGCTTCGTAGCGGAAAGCCGCAAAACGAACTCAAAACGGGTGACGCCGGTCTATTCGCAACGCTCTATGCCGATCACGCGCGCTTAAGGGAATTCCTTCGCGCCATGACCGGACTCAGCCACGGCGCCAACCTGGCCATTGCCCGCACCTTTCCCTGGACGAATTATCGCACGTTCCTTGATGCGGGCACGGGACAAGGCGATCTCGCCGTGCAGATCGCGCTGGCCAACCCGCACCTGCGCGGCACCGGTTTTGACTTGCCGGACGTGGCGCCGATCTTCGCGGAATACGCCGCGACGGCCGGCGTCGAGGCCAGGCTGAGGTTTCACTCCGGCGATTTCTTCAAACAAGACCTGCCGCAGGCCGACGTCGTGCTGCTGGGGCATATCCTGCAGGACTGGGACCTCCCGACGAAAACGATGCTTATCAAAAAGGCGTTTGACGCCGTGCCGGTCGGCGGCGCGCTGATCGTCTACGATGCCATCATCGACGACGATCGGTCGAAGAACGCCTTTGGCTTGATGATGAGCTTGAATATGCTCATGGAAACGCCGGACGGCTTCGGCTATACCGGGCGCGACTGTTGCGCCTGGATGAAGGCGGCCGGTTTCTCCGCGGTGCGCGTGGAGCCTCTTGCCGGGCCGGACTCGATGGTGGTCGCCATCAAGTAGGACCATGCCGCCTGGACAGCCTACCGGCAATGCGCAAAGGTAACGGAAGAGGGCGGCCGAAGACAATTGGCCGCAATGAAGTTGGCCTACAAGCTGGACCAAAGTGGCTCCGGCCTTCCGTTATAATCCACGAAAAAAACGGGCGCCCGCAGGCGCCCGTTATAGTTACAACATTGTCTTTTAGAAGCTTGCGACCCCGCTTCATGAAGAGCCGCAGGCTAAATTGACATTTTAGATCACAACCGGCTTAGAACCGCAGGCCGGCCTGCAGAGCTACGGCCAGATTGCTGTCCGTGGCGACACCCTTGTCATCTATGTACGCAAATGACTTCTTGTCGGTGGACACGTAGGCCAGTTCCGCGCGCACGAAGGTGCTGTCGCTGAAATTGTAGGTCGGCGTAATCGTTAAGGTATACGCAGTGTTGGTGCCCCCCGTGACTGATGTCAACCCATAGATCCCGCTGGTACCGTCACTGACATACTCGATTCTCAGAGGCAGGCTAACTGCGCCCCATGCCATGGAGCCATACAAGGCCACGCCATATGCGTTGTCATCGGTGCCTGGAGTTTTCACTGCCTTGGCCTTGTTGGTGTAATCGACATTGGCACCAAAGGTGGCCGGGCCTGCCTTGCCATTGAAGATGAGATCGACTATGTACCCCTGATTCGCTACGTCGAAAAAGTTTACGGCGCCACTGTAATCGCCAAAGGTGCCGCTCACGCCCAACGCACTGCCGGGACCGCCAGCCTTGTTCACTTCACCGTAAACACTCATACCGTTCATGGAATACGTGGCGCGGGCACCATTGTAATAGACCGGCTGATGATTCCAGACTAGTCCGCGCAAAATATTGGCGTTGGCATAGCTCGGGGCGACTTCGCTGCCGACGTTGGTGGCCAGTGTACCCGCATCGATCTTGAGGCCGTCCACAGGCATGATGCTAAGCCAGCCATACTGGAACGCAGTACCTGTGCCGGTGCCCGCGGTGCTCAGCATAGCTCCTGACGAAGCTAGATTGGGCATTGCCAATACTCCGACGCCCATATCAAAGCCTACGCCGCCAACCTTCGCATTGCTGGCGAGGTCGACCAACGCATCGTCAGCCGTAAAGGCATCTCTCTTCGTATCACTATTGTAGACGTAACCGCCGGCGATGCCGCCGGACAGCGTGATATCCTGATTCGCCACCGTCAATGAACCGGCCGAGGCGGCCAAAGGCATCGCGACAGCACTAGCAACGGCAAGTGAAAGTAGTTTTTTATTCATTTCCATATCTCCTTACTTAATGTTGAACTAATCCTTCGATCTGTCTCGACGCGGGCGGATATTTCATGCACCCCACTATCCGTCTTGGCCGATGAGGCTCAAATCGGGACGAAAAATACAACGCGCGTGACAAAAATGCAACATTTTTTTAATAAAGTCTCATTTTGTTGCAAAATTACAACAAACATGACGACCAGTGCTTAGTGGAGATACGTTATATCAAGAACAAGATGTGACGGCGGAAGGCGTTTCGGTATTTATTCCATTATATGGACCGCGCGTAACGTTTTTGGGCAACGATGCTGGATCTTGGCGCTCGGCTGAGCCGCCGCGTGAGGGGGTTTTGGCCGTTGGGCGCACGTGGTGATAAAAAAGAAAGACAGGGTGCGCTACTACGGGGGAGGGGGATGTTCGCGCAGCACCTGCCTTTCTTCTAACCGGTTTAGGCCGCCTTTTTATAGTTGTCCGCGGCGGCGGGTTCCTCGTGACGCTGATAAGCGGTAAGTGTCTCGGGGGTCGGTACCGTGGTCCGCTGGTGAAGGGCCTTCACGAAGGCGTACATGGGATCCCAACCGATGGCACCGGTGATGCCCGCGTAGATACCGAACGCGACGAGGCTGAAGGCGGCGCCGGCGGGAATCGCCGAGAACAGCGCCGCTACTATAATAAGGGTGGTTCCCACGAGGACGCGGTGGAAGCGATCGAGGGCCCCGACATTTTCTATCGTAGCTGAAAGGGTTTCTGCGTATTGCATGGTTATTTGCTCCTTTGGTTGAACCGCTCCTGTTCTCCAGGATTGGGCACATTTAAGCAAAGGCGGGTTAAACCAAACTGAAGTGAAGTTAAATTAAATATTAAACACGCGGCGGTGAGTCTCCGCTGCCGGGGGAAGTCCAATGGAACACACCGACCTGTAATTTCAGCGCATCGACGGACCGGGACGTGAGCGGTGTATCGCTTGCGCATTTATCGGTCTCTTCTCTGTCACCGCGGTGCTCGCTATTTTCCCTAAATTGCGGGCGGCATGGTGTAGGCGCCGCGCATGTATAGCGCCGCGCGCCAGCAGGATTCACGGACAACGCCGCCGCACCATCACGTCGGGCGTCTCCCGCAGGCCTCAGGCGGCTCACGGATCAAGCTGTATCGAGTCCGGCTTGAATGGCGGCGGCGATGATCCGGTCCTGCCCTATGCAGTACACTCTGCATACAGAGGGCATCGGAATCGAACAGCCAGGACGATGAACCAAGAACATCAATTCGCCTCGGAAGCGCGCGCTGTGTTCGCGGCGCGGGGGTTGACCAAGGTCTATGAAATGGGCGAAGTCCAGGTGCAGGCCCTGCGCGGCGTGGATCTCGATCTTTACGCCGGCGAATTTGTCGTCCTGCTGGGCCCCTCCGGCAGCGGCAAGTCCACGCTGCTGAATATTCTCGGCGGATTGGACTCGCCGACCAACGGCACCGTCCATTACGGCGCCTATGATCTCAGCGTCTATGACGATACGGCACTGACCCGTTATCGCCGCGAACATGTCGGCTTCGTCTTCCAGTTCTACAACCTCATTCCCAGTCTCACCGCCCGCGAGAACGTCGCGCTGGTGACGGAAATCGCCACAAACCCCATGACGCCGGAAGAGGCACTGACGCTGGTCGGTTTGGGACAGCGCCTGGATCATTTCCCCACTCAGATGTCGGGCGGCGAACAGCAGCGCGTCGCCATCGCCCGCGCCGTGGCGAAGCGCCCGCAGGTGTTGCTGTGCGACGAGCCCACCGGCGCTCTGGATGCACAGACCGGCGTGCTGGTGCTGGACGTGATCGCGCGGGTCAATCGCGAGTTGCGCACCACCACGGCAGTCATCACCCACAACGCGGTGATCGCCGCCATGGCCGACCGCGTGGTGTACATCAGCGACGGCCAGGTGGCGCGCATCGAGCGCAATGCCGAAAAGAAACCCGCGGCGGACTTGCATTGGTGATGCGCGCCATCGATCGCAAGATGTGGCGCGACCTGTGGCAGATGAAGGGCCAGGCCCTGGCCATCGGCCTGGTGGTGATGTGCGGCGTCGGCACCTACATCATGTTTCTCACCACCCTCAACGCGCTGGTCACCTCGCAGGATAGTTACTACCGGGAATACCGCTTCGCCGATGTATTCGTTTCCTTGAAGCGGGCGCCGGAGGCGTTGCATCAGCGCATCTTCGATATACCCGGCGTGGACCAGGTGGAGACCCGCGTGGTGTCGCTGGTACGCATCGATATGCCGGATTTCAACGAGCCGGTGACGGCGCTGATGGTGTCCCTGCCCGACAACGGCCAGCAGAACTTGAATGCCCTATATCTGCGCGAGGGCCGCTTACCCGCGCCCTACAGCGAGGATGAAGTAGTGGTGAGTGTGCCCTTCGCCCAGGCCAACAAACTGAAACTCGGCGACCGCTTTGCCGCCATTCTCAACGGCCGCCGCCAACTGCTCACCCTGGTGGGCACCGCCCTGTCGCCGGAGTTCGTGCAGCAACTGCGACCCGGATCGGTGTTTCCCGATTACCGGCGCTACGGCGTGATGTGGATGGGCCGTCGCGCCCTGGGACAGGCCTACGATCTTGAAGGCGCCTTCAACGACGCGGCGCTGAGCCTGCGGCCCGGCGCCGATACCCAGGATGTCATCGACCGCCTCGACGAACTGCTCAAACCCTACGGCGGTCTCGGCGCTTATGCGCGCAAGGATCAGCGTTCCCATCGCTTTCTCTCCGAGGAATTTCAGCAGCTCGGTACCCTGGCCCAACTGTTTCCCGCCCTGTTCCTGGGCATCGCCGCCTTTCTGCTCAACGTGGTGATCGGCCGCATGGTCGCTATGCAGCGCGAACAGATCGCCACCCTCAAGGCCTTCGGCTACGGCAACAGCGCGGTGCTGGCGCATTATCTCAAATTTGTTTCGGTCATCATCGGCGCCGGCATTATCACCGGCACCGCGCTGGGCGTGTGGCTGGCGCAGAAGCTCTCCGCCATCTATACGGAGTTCTATCGTTTCCCCTATTTGAAGTTCGGCCTGCAACCCATGACGGTGGTGGAGGCGGCCGCGGCGAGCCTGCTGGCGGCGGGGGCGGGGACGCTGTTCGCCGTGTGGCGCGCCGCCAAACTCAAACCGGCGCAGGCCATGCGCCCCGAGCCGCCCGCCCGTTATCATGAGACCTGGGTGGAGAAGATCGGCGTCAAACGCTGGTTGTCGCAGCCCGCGCGCATGATCCTGCGTCACATCCAGCGCCGCGCGGTAAAATCGCTGTTCACCCTGCTGGGCATCGCCCTGGCCTGCGGCATCATTCTCACCGGCCTGTTTCAGCGCGATACCGTGGGCTACATGGTGCATGTCCAATACGGCATGGCGCAGCGCCAGGACCTCGCCGTCACGTTCACGGATCCAACATCCTATCAGGCGCGCTTCGATTTGCGGAGCTTGCCCGGCGTGCAGCATGTGGAGGTGTTCCGCGAAGTGCCGGTGCGCCTGCGCCACGGCCAGCGCAGCTATCGCACCGGTATCCGCGGCCTGGAACCGGGCGGCGACATCCAGCGACTGTTGGATGTGGACTTGCATACTGTCGCGTTGCCGCAAGACGGCATCTTGCTCACCGACTATCTCGCTACACTTTTAGATGTACATCCCGGGGACCGCCTGACGGTGGAAGTCCTGGAGGGCGACCGCCCGGTGCGCGAGACCACCGTGGTGGGCGTGGTGAAGGAATATATGGGCGTGTCCGGGTATATGAATCTCGCCGCTCTCAACCGCTTCATGCGCGAAGGCCCGAGCATATCGGGGGCCTTTCTCAGCGTGGACAGCGCGCGCCTCCAGGAGGTCTTTATCCGGCTCAAGGGCATGCCGCGTGTCGCCGGTGTCGCGGAGCGGGTGCAGGAGATCCGCAACTTCAACCGCGTCATGCAGGAAACCATGCTGTTCTTCACCTACGTCGCCACGGTGTTCGCCGTGATCATCGCCTTCGGCGTGGTGTACAACAGCGCCCGCATTGCCCTTACCGAGCGCGGACATGAACTGGCCAGCCTGCGGGTGCTGGGTTTCACCCGCGCCGAGATCTCCTACATTCTCCTCGGCGAGTTGGGTATCCTGACCCTCATCGCCATTCCGCTGGGGTTATGGCTGGGAATCGAGATGTGCTATTTCATCGCGCACAAGATGCAAAACGACCTCTATCGCGTGCCGGTGGTGCTGGTGCCCTCAACCTACGCCTTTGCTGTGACGGTGGTGTTGATCTCCACCGTCTTGTCGGGTCTGATCGTACGCCGCCGCCTGGATCAACTCGACCTGATTGCCGTTCTGAAAACCGCGGAGTGACGTTATGAAGAATCATGTGCTGTGGCGTAGACGTATCTTTCTCGCGGCGATTGCTGTGCTGATTGCCGTGGGACTCTTCTACGGCTTTCGTCCCCAGCCGGTGGCGGTGGATCTGGGCGCGGCGACCCGCGGACCGCTGCGCGTTACCGTCGAACAAGAGGGCAGGACCCGCGTAATCGACCGTTACGTGATATCCGCGCCGGTGGCCGCCTACGCCCGGCGCATCGATTTCGACGTGGGCGACACGGTAGAGCGCGGCGAGGCCCTAGTACGTCTGGAGCCACAACGCGCCGAGGTCCTGGACCCGCGCCAACGCGCCGCCGCCGAAGCCCGCGTCGCCGCCGCGCAAGCGGCCGTCAAGGCGGCGGAGCAAAACGCGCAAGCGGCCCGCGCCAGCGCGGATTTTGCGCAAAAGGATCTAGAGCGCATTCGCAAGCTGCACGCCGGCGGGTTCGTCAATCAGGACGCCGAAGACCGCGCCACCACCGAGGCGGAACGCAGCGCGGCACAACTGCGCTCCGCGCAATTCGCGGTGGACACCGCGCGCTACGACATGGAGGCCGCACGTACCGCCCTGCATTACGCCGCCGAACCCGCCGCCGCTAAGGAACCGATCACGGTGCGCGCGCCGGTGGCGGGTGCGGTGCTCAAAATCCCGCGTAAGAGTGAGGGCGTGGTGGCGGCGGGCCAAGCGCTGATGGAGATCGGCGATCCGCGCGCCCTGGAAGTGGAGGTCGACGTGCTGTCCGCCGATGCGGTACGCCTCCACCCCGGCACCAAAGTTGAGTTCGAACGCTGGGGCGGCGACGGCAAACTGCTGGGTAAGGTGAGGGTGGTGGAACCGGTGGGTTTCACTAAAGTGTCCGCGCTGGGCGTGGAGGAACAGCGGGTATGGGTCATCGTCGACTTCACCTCGCCGGAAAAGCAGTGGCAATCCCTTGGCGACGGCTACCGCGTCGAGGCCAGCTTCATCCTTTGGCAGGGCGACGAAGTTCTGCAAGTCCCGGCCAGCGCCTTGTTCCGCGAGGGGGAGGGTTGGGCATTGTTTATGATACAAGGCGACAAAGCCGTGAAGCGTACTGTGCAAGTTGGACAGCGCAATGGTCTGAGCGCGCAGATATTATCAGGCATCAAAGAAGGCGACAGGGTGATCGTTCATCCCGACGATCAGGTAAAAGATGGGGTGCGGGTGGCGGCGCGGTGATGAATATAAGGAGCTAATCGCAATAATTATGGAATAACAGAAGGTGTGGTTAGATAATGTCATTAGGGCGCATAATTTCCTTTTATTATTATCAATATTGCTTACAGAATGATGCGATGAACCGAATAGGGCTTCTTGGAGGCGTATTTTTCTGCCCCATTAGGGTGTCGAATTTTAGTTAGATCCTATGGAACAAGACCAACGCAAGTCGTACGCGTTACCGCTTGAGACCATGCCGGGTCTGGACTTGTCACACCATGTCGAAGATCTGGTCGAGGTCCAAGAATTCCTCGAGGTGGGCGGAATCTGGACCAAGAACTCGAGTATAGAGCGGTACATCGATTACCTCAGGCACGTCACGGTAGAGGACTCGGTTGAGGCGGAAAAGATCTTCAAGAATTCTGCTGATGGCCCCTTTGAAAATCCCACTGCTGGATGCTGTATGTCCTGCGTGAAGCTCACGAGTTGATGAGGATACTAAGAGGACTCAAGGTGCACGTTCCTTCAGGCATAGATGAAAAGCTGAGGGTCATCGTAGGGGGCAGAGATTTCGCGGCTTTGGATTCTGATTCAAATTCTAGAAACACACTGTTCGAGTTGAGGATATCAAGCTATTTCTGTCAGTCCGGATGCGACGTAGACCTTTCAACCGATACGGATATCATTGCATTGTCGGATGATCAAGCATTCTATCTGGAGTGTAAAAGAGTTGGTAACGATAACCAGCTTGCCAAGAGACTCTAGGAGGCTAGGGAGCAACTACGTCGAAGGATTCCAAAAAGGCATGGCAAGCGCGTCATCTATGGGTGCATTGCTGCCGATGTTACGAAAGTGGCATTCTCTCACAATGGACTGACTTTCGCCGCGACCAATGAACACTCTCGTGATGTAATCCAAGAGAAGCTCATTGGAATTGCGGGCGATTCTCAGAAGTTGCCACTCTTCAAAGATTGCCGAGACCTTCTTAGCTATTGGCTTCAGATACATATCCCATCGTTGATCATCCAGCCGCCAACGACGAGCACGAGGTGCTCCTCGTATCACATTTTAGAGAAAGTGGGAATCGCAAGCAACTCAGAGCTGCTGGGGCGTTCCGCGACATCTCCGAATTTGCATCTCAAGGCGACCCAAGAGAGGTCTCCCCAAAACCACTTACCCCACGAACAACGCTCGAGTTACCCAAAGGAACTTGCTTCAGTCTTGAAGAGGATCTTTTTCATGAATTACTGGAGGGAGGTGAAATTGCTACCAGAGGGATGAATGAGGCGGTCGCTACACTCACGATCAACGGCCGGGAACACACATTCTCATTCTTTGACTTCACGATGGTCCTCCCAAGCCTCACAGAGGAGTCGCGAACAGCGATGACGGAGGCGCCTGATCGAGCACGATTGGAGCTGGTGGTGCGAATGTATGACCGGCGCTTCCCGTACGAGTAATCCGAAGATTTTCTTTCGGAACTATCTGCGCCAAAGTCAAAAGAAATGATGAAGAACTAACGAATGCATCCACACGGACTGCCAAAACAGTTTGTTCCGGCGTATGCCAAACATGGCGCAAGAATCGGGTGGGATCCGCCAGCCCGCCGTGGCAGAATGGCCACATGAACGATTATCAGCGCATCGCTGACGTCATCCGCTATCTGGACGAATGTCACGCCCAGCAACCCGATCTTGCGAGTCTGGCGGACTACGTTGGCTTGAGCCCGTTTCACTTCCACCGCCTGTTCTCCACCTGGGCGGCGATCACTCCAAAAGATTTTTTGCAGTGCCTGACGCTTGCCCATGCCAGGAAATTGCTGCGCAGAGGTGATAGCGTGATGGACGCCGCGCTGCAGATGGGGCTGTCCGGGCCGGGTCGTTTGCACGACCTGTGCGTCAGCCTGGAGGCGGCATCGCCCGGCGAAGTGAAATCCGGCGGTGAGGGGTGGACGATCTCCGCCGGTTTCGCCGCCAGTCCGTTCGGCCGCTGTCTGGTGGCCGAGAGCCCGCGCGGTGTTTGCGAATTGTCATTCGTCGAATCGGAAAATGGTGAGGCGGAGTGGGGCGCGCTTCAGGAGCACTGGCCCCGGGCAAAGTTGCATAGAGATGACGCCGTTGCTTTGCAGTTGGCGAAAAAGATATTCGCTCTGCCGGGTCGTTCTCATTCGGGGCCGGCCTTGCGGGCGTTTGTACAGGGCACGGCATTTCAGGTGCGGGTATGGCGGGCCTTGTTGCAAGTCCGGCCGGGTCGCGTGATTAGTTACGGACGCCTGGCCGCGGCGCTGGGCAAGCCCGGCGCCGCCCGCGCCGCGGGAAGTGCAGTGGGGAAGAATCCCCTGGCCTATCTGATTCCGTGCCATCGCGTGATCCGCGAGACTGGCGCGATTGGCGATTACCGCTGGGGGCAGGTGCGCAAGCGCGCGATGATGGCGTGGGAAAGTTCATCGTCTTTTACCGCAACAGCGCGGGGCAGCGGCGCCGAACCCCACGAACGGTCGCGGAAAGGGTAAAATTCCGCATCGCCGCATACCGTATGCGCATCGTCTGATAATTTTTACAAGGTTGCCCGTTCGTTCGGGAAAGCGGGTGTAGCCTCCTCGACCGACAATGTGGTTTAAGAACTGTGAAGGAGCCGATTATGTCGAATACTAAATTGAACGTCATGGCGTTGATCGTGGGACTGGCTTTGGCCGTCGCCAGTCTGTCCGCCGGCGCCGCGGCGGACGCCGACTCACTGCAGCAAGCGGTGGAGCGCGGCAAAGAGCTGTTCATGACTGCGACCTTCGAAGGCAACGGCCGCCACTGCAACACCTGCCACAAGGGCGGCGGCACGGCCATGAGCGAGCTTCCCGACGGCCGAAAGTTCGCCAGTCTCGGCAACGCGGCGGCCATTTTTCCCCGCTACGACGACGAGAATCATCGGGTGAAGACCCTGCAGGATCAGGTGCGGCATTGCGTCGGCGCCGCCCTGAAGGGAAAAGCGCCCGCTTATGACAGTGCCGAGATGACCGAACTGGTGAGCTATATAACCTCGCTGTCTCAGGGTAAACCGGTTGATATGGACGGAAAGCCGCAATGACCGTCGCGGCCCGCCGCTTAAATTTGCGGCGATTCAGTCGTTATTATCAGTGCATCAGCGTTCTCTGCGGAAAGGTTTGTAATGTCGGTTGCAATGGGAACTGGAGCGGTATCCGGTAGCGTGGCTGGTTATACATCGAGGGTGTGCCTCGATGCGGAGGTCGCCCGTTACCGGAAAGAACTGGCGAATTGCGTGAATTGCCCTACTTCCAGCACGCCGGAAGGCAAGGCCAATATTCAAGAGATCTCGAATAAGATCAGCGCGGATCAGGCGAGGATCGAGCAGATTGAGGCCGGCAAAGCGGCCGCCGGGGAAAACGGATATACGTCCGCCGGCGCGTCCGCAACGTTGATGGATCCCGGCAAAGGCAACCTTCTGAACGTGTCCGCGTAATTGCTTGAAAGATTTTCTTTCCGGCGCATCGCCCGATCTTAACCGATCTCTTTAAGAGGACCGAAGGACGGGATGCGCATGGCAAAGACCCGGATTCTGTGGCGTTGGTTACCGGCATACGTGATGCTCGGGGTCGTTGTGGCGGCTTGTTCGAAAGGCATCGACAATCACGATCATCCCGGTCTGACGACAGGAGAGCAGCTGTTCAATTACCATTGCGTCGTATGTCACGCGGATGACGGTACGGGCCGATTGGTGGATGGGACACCCGCCAATATCCTTACCGCGAAAAACATGCAAGGGATAATGGACTACATCATAAGCGACACAGGGCAGGGCAGAAAAATGCCGGTGTTCGCGACCATGCCCAGAGCGGAAGCGGCCAAGATAGCCGCATACCTGATTCAGTTAAAGAGCAGATACGAGCATCAGGGCGAGAACGAACGGAAGAACCGAGGGCTGCTGATCGAGCCGGAGTAACGCAAAGAGCGCCTATGACTACCGTCGATAAAATCATGTCCAAGAAAGTGGTGAGCGTGGACATGGATGACATGCTTAAAGACATTCGCGAGATCTTTGAGCATGTCCGGTTTCATCATATATTGGTGTTAGAGAACGGCAGGTTGGTGGGCATCATTTCCGACCGGGACCTGCTCAAGGCGGTCAGCCCTTATGCAAACACCCAGTCCGAACGTCCTCGGGATGCCGCGACCTTGAGAAAAAGGGCGCATCAGATCATGACCAGGAAACCCGTCACCATATCCGTGGACGGTACCGTTCTCGAGGCGATGCGGTCATTCATGGACGAAAAGGTCTCCTGCCTGCCGGTGCTAAATAAGGACGGAAGCGTGGCGGGTATCCTGACCTGGCACGATATCCTCAAGGCGATCATCACTACCGTTGAACAGGCCCATAAAGCTTGAGCAATTAAAAGGCATTTCATTTACTGCGCGCTTTTACGCACGCTTCGTTCCCCTCAAGCGAATCGCCGTTATACGTTTCGGCAAGAATTTAATGAATGCGTTTACGGCAGGCCGCATTAGGCACAGTCGCGGCGCAGGCCGTGCGCGCTTGGTAATGGCGCTTTGTGTGGTAATGAAATCGAAACGTCTTTTGCTTTGGGCATAAAAAAACCCCGCTGGGTAGCGGGGTTTTCGTCCAGGTAATACCTGCCTGGATGTACTTATTGCGGGACAACGTTGGTCGCGTTCAGACCCTTGGGGCCGCGCTCGGTGTCAAAAGTCACCTTCTGTCCCTCAGCCAGCGACTTGAAGCCGCTAGCCTGAATCGAATTGTGATGTACGAATACATCGGCGCTGCCATCGGAGGGGGTAATAAATCCAAAGCCCTTGCTGTCGTTAAACCACTTAACCGTACCTGTAGCCATTCTAGTTACCTCAAAATAAAAATTAACAATGTATTAGCACGCAGATTGCCGCTGAGATGTCACGGAAGGGTCTTCTGCTGCACGCATTGCGAGGAACTACCGGAACCGCTGGGTGAAATCTGCTACCGGTGCGCACCATATACTATATTTTAAGAATTAGCCATCTATATTTTACTTGTACGGTCAATGGCGTGCTTCGTCAGGTTTCCCGGCGGTGTCGTTTTGCGCATTCGCGGCGGGCTCATTCAGATGCACAACCAGCGATACACGGCGATTTCGGGCGCGCCCGGCTTCATTGCCGTTGTCGGCGATGGGTCGGGTGTCCGCGTAGCCAATTGCGCGGAGACGCGCGACGGCGATGCCGTGGTCGATAAAGTAACGGGTGACGGTGGTGGCGCGCAAGGTCGACAGTTCCCAGTTGGAAGGAAATTGAGCGGTGTGGATGGGAATGTTATCGGTATGGCCTTCCACGGAGATCGGGTAGGGGTTTTGAGCGAGGAGTTGGGCGACGCGCGCCAGCACGGACTCACCCAGTGTTTTGAGATTGGGACTTCCCTCGTCGAACAATACGTCGTCCTTGATGACCAGATCCACCTCGGTCGAGGTGGCGACAATGTCCACCTTGTCTTTGATATCTTTCGGGATGGCGAAGATAGGCAAGGGTTTGGCCGGCGCGTGGATGAGTTGTCGGGATGGCGGCTGCGGCGCGGCGGTGTTGGGCACGGCGGCGGCACGCGGCGCCGCTGCCGGCGTAGGGGTGTGATGAGACGTTTTCCGCTGGGATATGTGGTTGAAGGCCAGCAATAACACGAACAGGGTTAGCAACAGGGTCAGGATGTCGACAAAACTGATGAGCCAGCCGCTTTCTTTTTCCTCCGCCGTATCGGGTTCGGCGTGTTCGGATAGAAATATAGCGGCGTAATGCCGGTCCCCGGAGGGCGTAATGCGCGGGATATCCATTAGCGCGCAGCCTCAGGCGGCCTTGGCCAGGGAGATGGGCGTTTTCTGCGGCGTCTGGAGTTGCATCATATACATGTTCAACGCTTCCTTGATGATCATGGGATGGCGGCGCTGATGTAGAAGTACGATGCCTTCCAGGATGAAGTTCATGCTCATGGTCTCCTGATGCGCGCGCCGTTCCATCTTCATCGCCAGGGGTTTGAAGATAATGTTGGCCAGCACCAGGCCGTACAGGGTAGTGAGCAAGGCAAACGACATGCTCGCTCCGATCGCGGCGAGACCGGCGTTTCCCAGGGTATTCAACATCTGCATCAGGCCGAAGAGGGTACCGAGCATGCCGAACGCCGGAGCGAAACTGGACATGGTGCGCAGAATGTTGGCGTCGCCTTGCTCCTTGGCGCGCACGCCGGCGACGCGCCACTGCAGGGTCTTGATGATGTCTTGAATCGGTTCTTGATCGATGACCAGCTGCGCGCCGGTGCGCAGCAGCGGGTTGCTGACCTGCGCGATTTCTTGCTCCACGGCGGTGATGTTGCCGACACGGTACCAGTAGGCGATGTTGAGTAGATGAGCGATCTCCGTCTCCACTTGGATGTTGTCGTCGTGCATCATTCTGCGCAGCGCTTTGAAGGCGCCGATCACGTCTCGTACCGGACGGCTGACGAAGGTGGCCATCAAGGTTCCGCCCAGCACCATGATCAAACCCGGCAGGTTGAGCAGGGCCAGCATGTCCTGATGCGCGATCAGTGCCGAGGCCACCAGGACGGCGATGCCGCCCAACAGGCCGATGAGCGTCGATTTGCGGGTGTCGGTAATTCGTTTCATAACTCGTTATGCCGTTTTAGGGATGCAGCAGCAATATTTATGCCCGATAGGCTGCCGCTAGGCGCTCTACCCTGAGGGGAGGGGGAAATAGCAGGGGTTTTCAGGTCATCGCCTGGGTTTAAACGCCGCCGTGGCGGATGACTGCGGGGAGAATGTATTGAAGGGCGGCAAGGCTTGGAGTTAGGCGGCGCGCGTTATGGCAAGGCCTTGCCGCTATCCGCTCACTTAGTGAGTGATGGTTTGCGGGGTATTTTGCCCCAGGTAGAGATACGTGACGGCATTGATCAGGGCCAGGAAACCTATGAGGCGGATGATGAGCACCACGCCGCGGCCTTGCAGCCACGCCGGCTTGCCCGACGAGCCGGCGCTTTTCAACAGCGTGGCGATCCATTTTACGATGAGCGCCGGCCGGGTGAGGCAGGCACTACCCGCCACCAAATACAGGAGGACCAAGAACGATGACATAGGTTGACCCTGCCGCGCCGGATGAAGAGTATTTGCTCAGCGCCAGTGTAACGTAGAAGCCGGCGGAGTGGAAAAAGGCCCGCTTGACGCAATTTAACGCCGAAGCCGCCGCCGTAAATTCAGTAGCGGCCGTGGGTCTTGGTGACGTAGTTGGCCAGCTCCCGGCTTTCCTGGTTCATGCGCATCAAGTTGGTGTGAGTGACGCGGAACAGGGCGCGCATGACCTTGTAGACGATGCGCGGATGCTTGTCCAGCAGGGTTTCGAAGGCGTCGGGGGCGAGGGTATAGACTATGGCGTCGCCGACGGCGCGCAACGTGGCCTTGCGCGGCGTGCGGTCGACGAAGGCGCGGGTGCCGGCGCATTCGCCGATTGCCATGGTATACAGCACGGTTTCCTTGCCCTCATTGTTACCGATCACGGCAAGTTTCCCTTCAACGAGAATGAACAGGGTATGTTCTGCGCCGCCTTCGGCGATCAACAGTTCGTCATCCCGCAAATGGCGGACGCCCATGATACCCGCCAGGGTCTTGGCTTCTTCCTCATGGAGTTCCGCGCCCAGGGTGGAAGTGCGGACCCGGTGAGGGTTTACTTTATCGTTCATGGTGATCAGGCCCCTTTCGCCGCGGTTCGACAAGTCACCGCTATTTTAGACAATCTCGATGACAATAGGGTAACGGCATTTGCAGCGTGATAATACCGCATTGGCTTGGCGACGCGGTCAAAACCGTACATCCATTATGGTCAAGGGACGTTGGACGCGGCGATCAAGCGCCGACGAAGCCGGCCTTCTTTTGCACCGGACGTGCGCTTCGATAGTCGGCCATGGCCCGTTCGACCTCAGCGCGGGTGTTCATGACGACAAGGCCGTATTGAACGATGGCTTCGTATAAGGGCCGGCCTGCGACCCGGATGCAGCGCACTTCGTGCACCGGCCAGTGATCTCCAGCCCGCCGACAGCGCCTTTCCGCTATAATGCCCTCCTTGCGGATCGAGCCGCGCGGGACTGAGAGCATGTCGCAAACAACGGTTAAAAAAGTGGTCTTGGCCTATTCGGGGGGGCTGGACACCTCGGTGATCTTGAAATGGCTGCAGGAGAACTACGGCTGTGATGTGGTGACCTTCACCGCCGACATCGGCCAGGGGGAGGAGGTGGAACCCGCCCGCGCCAAGGCAAAAAAGATGGGCGTCAAGGAAATCTATATCGAGGACCTGCGCGAAGAATTCGTGCGGGATTTTGTGTTTCCCATGTTTCGCGCCAATGCGCTGTACGAGGGCGAGTATCTGCTCGGCACCTCTATCGCGCGGCCCTTGATCGCCAAGCGTCAGATCGAGATCGCCAACGCAGCGGGAGCGGATGCGGTGTCCCACGGCGCCACCGGCAAGGGCAATGACCAGGTGCGTTTCGAACTGGGTTATTACGCCTTGAAGCCCGACGTGCGGGTCATCGCGCCGTGGCGCGAATGGGATCTCGGCTCGCGCGAAAAATTATTGGCCTATGCCGAGCAGCACGGCATTCCCATCGAAAAGAAAAAGGGGGAACGTTCCCCGTATTCCATGGATGCCAACCTGCTGCACATCTCGTATGAGGGCAAGGTTCTGGAAGATCCGTGGGCGGAGGCGGAAGAGGATATGTGGCGATGGTCGGTGTCGCCGGAGCGTGCGCCCGATAAGGCGGAATATGTCGAATTGACGTATGCGCACGGCGATATCGTCGCCGTCAACGGCGAGAAAATGAGCCCTGCCGCTATGTTGGCCGCGCTTAACAAGCTGGGCGGCAAACACGGCGTCGGCCGCGCCGACATCGTGGAAAACCGCTACGTGGGCATGAAGTCCCGCGGTTGTTACGAGACGCCCGGCGGCACCATCATGCTGAAGGCCCACCGCGCCATCGAGTCCCTGACCCTGGACCGCGAAGTGGCGCATCTCAAGGACGAATTGATGCCGCGCTACGCCAGCCTGATCTATAACGGCTATTGGTGGAGCCCGGAGCGCAAGATGATGCAGACGATGATCGACGCGTCGCAGGCCGCCGTGAATGGCGTGGTAAGGGTGAAACTGTACAAAGGCAACGTCGGCGTGGCGGGACGCAAGTCCGACGACAGCTTGTTCGACGCCGCCATCGCCACCTTCGAGGAGGATGCCGGCGCCTATAATCAGGCGGATGCCTCCGGCTTCATCAAGCTCAACGCGCTGCGCATGCGCATCGCCGCCAAGAAGGGGCGGAAATAGACCATGCGCATTTTACACACCATGATCCGCGTCGGCGATTTGGAGCGCTCGCTCCGCTTCTATGTCGACGTGCTGGGCATGAAAGTGCTGCGGCGCAGGGATTATCCCGACGGCAAGTTCACGCTGGCCTTTGTCGGCTACGGCGACGAATCCGAGCAGGCGGTGATCGAGCTGACTTACAACTGGGGCGTGGACAAATACGAATTGGGCGGTGCCTTCGGCCATATTGCCATCGGCGTCCCCGATATCCATAAAAGCTGCGAGGAAATAAAACGGCGCGGCGGAAAAGTCGTGCGCGAGCCGGGTCCCATGAAACACGGCGGCACGGTTATCGCCTTTGTGGAAGATCCGGATGGGTATAAGCTAGAGTTGATCGAGGGGCGATAATAGTTATACACGGTGAAGAGGGCGGGGACTTACCGCATGCGGGCAGGATTCGTGTTCATGATTGCGGTACTGGCGGTTGCCGGCGGTTGTTCAACGAATGAGAATGCGCAAACCCGTCAAGTAGACGGCTACTTCCTAACCGTGACTACAGACCCGGAGAAATTGGCGGTGGGGAGCGATGCTGAAATTACGGTGAATGTCGAAAAAGATGATGAGGGCATGGAGGCCTGCCGTCTCCGCTTTCGCCAATATATGCCCGCCCACCCGATGACCGCCGATCATACCTGGCATAGCATGGAATCCCTGGAAAAGGGCCTATATCGCGGCCGCGGCACCGAATTCAGCATGGGCGGCGATTGGGAAATGGAATTTGAATTCAATTGCGGTGACGGTACGAAGAAGGCGGTATTCCCTTATCAGCTGGTGTGGATGTGAAAGGGAAAGCCGCCTGTCATGCCGCTGCATTCTCGCCGCGGCGCCCGATGGGGTTTCGTCATAAAGGATCCCGCGGTAATGGCTAATGCCTGTCCGCTCTGTCAACCCACCGGCGAAGCGCTGTTGTGGCAGGACGGGCAATGCCGCATCATCGCCGCGCCGCAACCCGGGTATCCCGGGTTTTGCCGGGTGATCTGGCATGACCATGTGCGCGAGATGACGGATCTTGGTGCCGAACAACGCCGTCATTTGCTGGCGGTGGTATGGTCGGTGGAAGAGGCGTTGCGCCAGGTACTCAATCCCGCCAAGATCAATCTTGCGTCCCTCGGCAATCAAGTTCCCCATCTTCATTGGCATGTCATACCGCGGTTTAGCGACGACCCTCATTTTCCCGATGCTGTCTGGGCTCCGCCCCGCCGACCGGGTGTCGATCGCGCCGTGGATCGGTCAGCATTGGGCGAGGCGCTGCGGCGCCTGCTCGGCAAGCGCACTTAGCGGAACGCCCGAGGTGAAGCGACTTTAATCGCGCGCCATCTCGAAGCTCGCGTCGAGATTAAGACCGTCGCAGAAGTCGATGAAGGTCTCGCGCAGTTGGCTGATGGGAACGGCGGCCGGTACCGCCACCGTCATGTGCAGCGAGAACATCGTTGTCCCGGTGTGGGGCGCGGCATAGGTCTCGGTCTCCAAATCCTCGATGTTGATTTTCCGTGAGGAGAAGAATTCGGTAATGGGATGGACGATGCCGGGATGGTCCATGGCCACCACCTGGACGCGATACGGCAGCCAGCGTTGTTCGGCGGCGCGCGGCGCGGTGAGTTTGGCGATGATGGTGAGCTGCAGTTGATCTTCCAGGGCCGGCAGGCGTTGTTGCATGGCGGTCACGGCATCTTCATCGCCGTTGATCAGCAGGATCAGCGCAAATTCGCCGCCCAGCACCGCCATGCGGCTATTGGCGATGTTGCATCCGCAATCCAGGGCCGCCTTGGACAGGGTATTGACGATGCCGGGCCTATCCTTGCCCAGGGCGGAAATAACCAGGAATTTGTCGCGCATGGTGGTGCCCGGTAGTTAATAAAGAATGGCTGAATTCCATGGTACCGGGAAGTGCGGCCAATACCAATGGCGCCGGGCGCTATAAGCCGCGCAGGCGTTCCAGGTATGCCGCTTCGTCGGGGACGCCGCCGGCGCGCTGCGCCTCCCAGAGACTTTCCGCCAGGCATTCCGCCATGCGATGTTCCATATGATGGGGATCGGCATGGCCTTGCACGAGCCGTTGGTAAAGCGCGCGGATACCGGCCGGGCGGTCGACGGCAAGTTGCTCCCGGATGGCGATGTGCAGCCCCATGTGCAGGAAGGGGTTGCTCCGGCCCGCCTCCGGTGAATAGTCGTGATCCAACCGATCGGGGTCTTCCAGCAGGGCATGATACTCGGGATGATCGGCGATGATCCGCGCCACGATCTCTTCCAAGGGTTGCAGCGGCATGCACGCGCCGTGTTTGCGCCATGTCTCATGGAAAAAGCGACGATACTGCACGGGGTCGTTGCCGTACATCATCGACCGGTCCCCTCGGTCTTGTCCGGGTATTCGCAAAGATCGCCGATAAGGCATGTCGGGCATTGCGGTTTGCGCGCGGTGCACACGTAGCGTCCGTGCAGGATCAGCCAGTGGTGGGCGTCGTGTCGATATTCATCCGGAATAGTTTCCATGAGTTGCCTTTCCACCTGCAGCGGCGTTTTGCCGGCGGCGAGGCCGATGCGATTGGCGACGCGGAAGATGTGGGTATCCACCGCGATGGTGGGTTGGCCGAAGGCGGTGTTGAGGATGACATTGGCTGTCTTGCGCCCTACCCCCGGCAAGGCCTCCAGGGCCGCGCGATTGTCGGGGACCTTGCCTTTATGCCTTTCCATCAACAGGCGGCAGGTCTCCAGAATGTTCTTGGCCTTGCCGTTGAACAGGCCGATGGTCTTGATGTACTCCTTCAGGCCCTTCTCGCCCAGTTTCAAGATGGCCCGCGGCGTGTTGGCGGCCTTGAACAGTTGTTCCGTGGCCTTGTTGACACTTTTGTCCGTAGCTTGTGCGGAGAGGATTACCGCGACCATTAATTCGAAGGGCGTGCGGTAGCGCAATTCCGTGGTGGGTTTGGGATTGGCCGCTTGCAGGCGCTGAAATATCAAGCGGCATTTCTTGCCGTTCATGCCGAACGGCTAGCCGTGGGTATGGGCGGCGTAACGGGCCGAGGTCGGGGCAGGCAGCGCCTTGCGCCTGGCGTCGATGATGTTTTTCAGGGCAATGAGCAGACCGAGGCCGATGAAAGCGCCGGGCGGCAGAATCGCCAATAGAAAGCCGTGATAGTCATGGATGACCGTGACCGTCATCCACTTGGCGCCTTCGCCGAACATCAATTGCGCCTGCGCAAATAAGGTGCCCTTGCCCAGCACCTCGCGCATACCGCCCAAGGCGACCAGCACCGCCGTGAAACCGAGCCCCATGAACAGGCCATCCAGGATGGACGGCAGCGGCGCGTTGCGCGAGGCAAAGGCCTCGGCACGAGCCAATACGTTGCAGTTGGTGACGATGAGCGGGATAAATATGCCCAGGATCAGATACAGCTCGTGGAAATAGGCGTTCATCGCCAGCTGGATGGCGGTGACAATGGCGGCAATGAGCAAGACGAATACCGGGATGCGGATTTCCGAGGTGACCTGTTTACGGATCAACGACACGGTGAGATTGGTCAGCACCAAAGTGAGGGTGGTGGCCAGGCCGAGCCCCAAGGCGTTGACCACGGTGGAACTGATGGCCAGCAGCGGACACAGACCCAGAATTTGCACCAGGGCCGGGTTGTTATGCCATAGACCGTCGCTGACGATGGTACCGTAGTTGCTTTCAGCCATGGGGGGCCGCCTCTGTCGGTAACTGTGCGAACAATGTATTACGATGTTCAGCGTAATATTCTAAACTTTTGTGCACCGCTTTGACTACCGCCCGCGGGGTAATGGTGGCGCCGGTGAATTGATCGAATACCCCGCCGTCTTTCTTGACATGCCAACCTTTGTCGCCGGGGTCGGCCAGCGTTTTGCCGTTAAAGCCCGTTATCCATCGGGAACGGGCGATTTCAATGGCATCTCCCAAGCCCGGGGTCTCGTTGTGGGTGACCACCCGCACGCCGAGGAGGCTGCCGTCATAGGCGATGGCCACCAGTAACTTGATGGCGCCGCTGTAACCGTCTGGGGCCACCGGCTCCAAGGCCAAAGCTACCGGCATACCGTTTTTCCGCGCGCGGTAAACGGGGACCGGATCACGGCTGCCGAGAAATTCGGGGGAGGTCACGCTGATGGTATCGGTATAGATATCGTTGTCGAACTGGGCCGGCGGAATCAAGGCGTGGATACTGCGCAACAAAAATTCTCGCTCATTGTCGGCGATGCGCTCAGCGGTGTGATCGTAGGTGTATGCGATCAAGGCGGTGCCGATCACGGCGAACAAGCCCAGTAAGATCCCCGTCTTGAACATGTGTTTGGCCAACACGGTGTTCAATCCTTCTTATGGCCGAACACCCGCGGTTGGGTGTAATAGTCGATGGTAGGTGCCGCGATGTTCATGAGCAGTACGGCGAAGGCGACGCCGTCGGGATAACCGCCCCAGGTCCGAATGATATACGTCAATAGACCAATACCCGCGCCATAGATCAGGCGACCGCGGGGGGTGGTGGATGCGGTTACCGGATCGGTGGCTATAAAAAAGGCCCCCAGCATCGTGGCCCCGCTGAATAAATGAAATAAGGGTGAAGCGTACGCGGCGGAGTTGATCCCGTAAAAGACCAACGGCATCGCCGTCAGTGCGGCGAGCATTGCCGCGGGAATATGCCAACTGATGATCCGCTTGTAGATCATCCAGGCGCCGCCGGCGAGAAAGGCGAAATTAACCCATTCCCATCCTATGCCCCCGAAACTGCCGAATACAGAGCCGCCATGGAGGATCTGATCGACGCTGTGATGCAACTTCAATTGGGTCTTTACGGTATCGAGCGGCGTCGCCATGCTCACCGCGTCGACGTCCAGGCCGCCGGGCAAGGTACCGGTAAAGATCATGTTAAGGGTCTCCACCCAACCCAGGGGGTGCTGGCTGAGCGACGCCGGCGGCAGCCAAACGGTCATTTCGCGAGGGAAGGAGATGAGCAGCATCACGTAGCCGAGCATGGCGGGGTTGAAGGGGTTGTAGCCCAGACCGCCGAACAATTGCTTGCCCACGACGATGGCGAATAACACGCCGATGAGGGTCAGCCACCACGGCGACAAAGGCGGCAGCGCTATAGCCAGCAGCATGGCGGTGATCACCGCGCTGCCGTCGCCGAGAAACGGGGCGAGCGGCCGGTCACGCAGTTTGAGTATCAAGGCCTCGCCGGCGAGGGCGACGGCGACGGCAAACGTAATATTGATAATGACGCCCGGCCCAAAGAACCAGGCGCAGGCCGCGATGCCCGGGAGCAATGCCAATGCCACCGTCACCATGATGCGGGTAACCGTGATGGGTGCGTGGCCGTGTGGCGAACTGGTGGCGTGTAGCGGCATGGACGCTTTTTTAATCGTTAATGCCGCACAGGATACAACATCGCGCGATGAAAATTGTCGACTTCCTTTTCCGAGCGGATTAGGAATGATACGAAAAGGCGTATTACAGCGATAAAGGCCACGATAGGGTCATTGGTCATCGAGCGGCGGATTGCGAACAGGCGTAGCGTCGCCGTTGTCGGCGGCGGTCGATGATTCCCCCGCGCGTCTGGCGCGCGTCCGCTCCAACGCGGCGAGAATGGCGGATTTTTTCTCGCCCTTTTCGGTGGCGTCCCCGTCTTCCGGCTGTTCCGCGGCTTGTAGATCGCCCCGCTTTTTATGGAGGCGAGAGGCGCGCTCGGCCTTTTCCCGTTCCAGGCGTTGTTGACGGGATTCATGGCGTTTACGCGCCAGTTCCGCCTTTTCCTTTTCATGTTCCTGGACCCAGATCTCGCCCTTGGCAAAGCGGTAATATTGCACCAAGGGGATGTGGCTGGGGCATACATAGGAACAGCAGCCGCATTCAATACAATCGAAGAGATTATATTCCTGGACGCGGTGGAAGTCCTTGGCGCGGGCGAACCAGTAAAGTTGTTGCGGCAACAGATTGGCCGGACAGACATCCATGCAGGCGCCGCAGCGAATACACGGCATGGCAGGCTGGGCGCGGGGTATTTCCGCCGCCGTGGCGGCGAGGATGCAATTGGCGGTCTTGATCACCGGGGCGTTGATGGTATGCAGGGCGAAACCCATCATCGGGCCGCCCATAATGATCCGATCGATCGCGGCCAAGTCCGCCTCGCACTCGTTCAGGAGGTCCAGCACCGAGGTGCCGAACAGGACTTCCAGATTGCGGGGTTGCTTTACGGCATCGCCGGTAACGGTGACATAGCGGGAGATGAGCGGCTCGCCGTGTTCGATGGCGCGATGTACCGCATAGGCGGTGCCGACGTTGTGCATGACGATACCGATATGGACGGGCAAACCGTTGCTGGGCACCTCTTTGCCCGTCACTACCTTGATCAGCTGTTTCTCGCTGCCTTGCGGGTAGAGTGTGGGCAGCAAGACGACGCGGATGCCTTCCTCGCCGGTCGCGGCAACGCGCATGTTGTTAAAGCATTCCAGCTTGTTGTCTTCGATGGCGATGAGGCACTCGCGGGCTTGCAGGGCATGGCGCATGATATGCAGACCGGCGATGATCTCGCGCGGCCGTTCGCGCATCAGACGATCGTCGCAGGTGATATAGGGCTCGCACTCCACACCGTTGAGGATCAAGGTATCGATCTGTTTATTCGTGCCGGGATTAAGTTTGATGAAGGAGGGAAATCCCGCGCCGCCCAGACCCACGATACCCGCTTCGCGGATTATGTTGCGCAAGTGGCTGGGATCGAGGTGCGTATAGTCCCGTTTGGGCGGCCGCTCCATCCAGCGGTCTTCGCCGTCGGTTTCGATGACGATACACGGCGCGCTCAACCCCGAGGGATGCGGCACGGGATAGTCGCCGATATCGCTGATTCTGCCGGAACTGGGCGCGTGCAAGGCCGCGCTGACATAGCCGCTGGCGTGGGCGATTAACTGGCCCTTCAACACAAGATCGCCGACCGCTACCGCCGGTTTCGCCGGTTCGCCGATATGCTGGTGGACAGGCAGGATGAGCCGTTTCGGCAGGCGTGCGGGCCGGGTGGCCTGTAGATTGGACTTGCCCTTATGCTGCGGCGGATGCACGCCGCCGTTGAAGGTCGATAGCGGCGCGCTCACGCCTGTTGTCTCACTTTTTCGGGGTGTCCGGCGGCGACTTGTTCGGTGGGGGACGGCCACTTCCAGGCATCGAGGCTCTTCTTGATCGGGACCATGGTGATGCAGTCTACCGGGCAGGGTGCCACGCACAGATCGCAGCCGGTGCACTCCTTCGCGATGACGGTATGCATCTGCTTGGCGGCGCCGAGGATGGCGTCCACCGGACAGGCCTGGATACACAGGGTGCAGCCGATGCACGTGTTTTCATCGATGACCGCCACGGTCTTTTCAGACTTCTCCACGCCATGTTCGGCGCTGAGCGGTTTGGGTTCCACGCCCAGCAACTCCGCCAGGGCGCGTATCCCCGACTCGCCGCCGGGCGGACATTGATTGATGTCCGCCTCGCCCTTGGCGATGGCTTCGGCATACGGCCGGCAACCCGGATAACTGCATTGGCCGCACTGGGTCTGAGGCAGGACCGCGTCGATCTTGTCCACCATGGGATCGCCTTCGACCTTGAAGCGCACCGCGGCGAAACCCAGCACCAGCCCGAAGACCAGCGCCAGCACGGCGAGGGCGAAGATCGCCACGAACATAGCGGTCTATCCCTTCACCAATCCCGAAAAGCCCATGAAGGCCAGGGACATGAGACCGGCGGTGATGAGGCCGATGGCGGGACCGCGGAAGGGAATGGGGACGTCGGCGACGGCGATGCGCTCGCGCATGGCGGCGAACAGGATCAGCACCAGGGAAAATCCCATCGCGGCGCCGAAGCCGTATACCGCGGATTGCAGAAAGCTGTGTTGCTCCTGCACGTTCAACAAGGCCACGCCCAACACCGCGCAATTGGTGGTGATGAGCGGCAGATAGATTCCAAGCACTTGATAGAGCAGGGGGCTGGACTTGCGGATCACCATCTCGGTGAACTGCACCACCACCGCGATCACCAGGATGAAGGTGATGGTGCGCAGATATTCCAGGTGCAGGGGCGCCAGCAGATAGGCGTCGGCGAGATAGCTCGACACCGAGGACAAGGTCAGTACAAAGGTGGTGGCCAGCGCCATGCCGGTGGCAGTTTCCAGCTTGCGCGACACACCCATGAAGGGACACAGTCCCAGGAATTTCACCAATACGAAGTTGTTCACCAGCACGGTGCTGATCAGTAGCAAGGCATACTCAGACATAGCATTCTCTCTGTTTCATGCGGATCAGTATGCGAACCGGGATGATCGACAACAAGCTATCACGGCTAAGAAATGGAATAATGCAACCTGCTCCTATAGGCGGCGGATGCCGCAAAAACCTTTAGCCGGACAACATGATAAAACGTTTCGCGCAGGGTAGGCGAATATTGATTTCATATAAGTTAAGACAGGTAGCTTATTTAGAAAACTCTTATAGAGCTTACTTTACCCGCATCCCGGCCACTGCGCCGTCGTCGGGGCTGAGTATCCACAACTCCTTGCCGCCGGGACCGGCGGCCAGCACCATGCCTTCCGACAGGCCGAACTTCATCTTGCGCGGCGCCAGATTGGCTACCATCACCGTGTGCCGGCCGATCAGTTGTTCGGGTTCATAGGCGGACTTGATGCCGGCGAATACGGTGCGCGGTGTCTCTTCCCCGATGTCCAGGGTGAGTTTCAACAATTTTTCCGCGCCTTCCACCTGCTCGGCGTTGACGATCCGGGCGATGCGCAAATCGATCTTGGTGAAGTCGTCGATGGTGATTGTGGGGGCGATTTCCATTTTCTTCTCCGTATGGGCTTGATGCTCGCCGTGACGCTGCCGCGAGGTGGCAGGCGTTGGTTCCAGGCTCTCGCGGTTGGCGGCGACCAGCGCCTCGACTTGTTTGGGATCGATGCGGGTCATGAGGTGTTGGTAGGAATTGATGACATGATTTATCAGCAATGAATTTTTATCATCAGCATCCTTCCATGAGAGAGGAGGGATGGCAAGAAACGTTTCCGCTTGCTTTGCAAGTTCGGGGAGAATGGGCTTGAGATATAAAGTGAGTAGCCGGAAAAGATTGATGCCAACACTACATACTATCTGTAGTTGTTCCTCTTTACCGTTTTGTTTCGCTAGCTCCCATGGCTTCATTTCGTCGATATATTGATTTGCTTGATCAGCTAGCGCCATGATTTCCCGGAGGGCCTTGCCATATTCTCGATTATCATACAGCGACCCAATAGTTGATGCCTTCGCAATAATGGTAGCCAGTAATGAATCAGGTTCGAGACCGAATATTTGGCCTCCATACGCGAATAGTCTTTCAGGTAATAAGACTTTCCCAACGAAACATTTAGTGATAAATCCCGCGCAGCGGCTTGCAATGTTGATGTATTTGCCAATCAAATCGCTGTTCACCCGCGCCACGAAATCGTCGAAGCTGAGATCGATATCCTCCATGGTGCCGTTGAGCTTGGCGGCGAAGTAATAGCGCAGCCATTCCGGATTCAGTCCCTGCTGCAAATAGCTCTGAGCGGTGATGAAGGTGCCGCGGGACTTGGACATCTTCTGGCCGTCCACGGTGAGGAAGCCGTGTGCGGAAATCCGTGTCGGCGTGCGGTAGCCCGCCGCCTCCAGCATCGCCGGCCAGAACAGGGCATGGAAGTAGAGGATGTCCTTGCCGATGAAGTGATGTAGCTCGGCCTTGGAATCTTTATCCCAATATTCATTGAAATTTGGAGTGCCCTCATCCCAGCCCTCTCCCGGAGGGAGAGGGGGTTTAATTTCCCCTCTCCCTCCGGGAGAGGGGTTAGGGGTGAGGGATGCCAGTTTGTCGCAGAGATTTTGAAAGCTGCCCATGTAACCGATGGGGGCGTCCAGCCACACGTAGAAATATTTGCCCGGCGCGCCGGGGATCTCGAAACCGAAGTAAGGCGCATCGCGGGAGATGTCCCAATCACTGAGCCCGGCCTCGAACCATTCGCCCATCTTGTTGGCGGCCTCCGGCTGCAAGGTGCCGGAGCGTGTCCATTCTTTCAAAAAGTCGGCCTGCGCGCCCAGTTTGAAAAAGTAATGCTCGGATTGTTTGCGCACCGGCACCGCGCCGGAGACCGCGGAATAGGGATTGATCAAATCGGTGGGCGCATAGGTGGTGCCGCACACCTCGCAGGAATCGCCGTATTGATCCTTAGCGTGGCACTTGGGACACTCGCCCTTGATGAAGCGGTCCGGCAGGAACATCTCTTTGACCGGGTCGTAGAACTGCTCGATGGTGCGCGCCGCGATGAGGCCGGCCTGTTTGAGTTTGGTGTAGATGTCCTCGGCGTAATGGCGGGTCTCGGCGGAGTGTGTCGAGTAGTAATTGTCGAATGCGATGTGGAAACCGGTGAAGTCGCGCAGGTGCTCGCCGTGTATGCGCGCGATCAGCTGTTCCGGCGTGACGCCGTCCTTCTCGGCGCGCAGCATGATGGGCGTGCCGTGGGTGTCGTCGGCGCACACGTAATGACACGTAGTATCTTTTTGCATCTTCTGAAAGCGCACCCAGATGTCAGTCTGGATGTATTCCACCAGGTGGCCGAGGTGAATGGGGCCGTTGGCGTAGGGCAGGGCGCTGGTGACGAGTATTTTTTTCATTTGTGATTCAACCGGCTTCATAAGTGTAAGACATCGAGCGCCTGGGATTATAGTATGTCGCGCCGCGACTTGGCGGTTTTTTGCGGGGGGAATATCCCCGGCTTGCCGCACGCGCCGCTAGGCGCGGCGAGAATTGTGTAGAATAGCCGCTTTTCCCGCGGAGGCTAACCCCGCGCAAACAGGCTGAATAGATCATGACCGAGATTTCGCGATTACAGGTGGAAGTGGCCCTCAAGGGCTTCGTCGATCCTTATATGAAGCAGGACCTGATCGCGGCCAAGGCGGTGAAGAACATTGCCATTGCGGCGGGTGCGGTGACGGTGGATGTGGTGTTGGGTTATCCCGCCAAGGGCTTCGTCGACCAAGTGGCCGCGGAGCTGGGAAAGCGGGTGAAGGCCATCGACGGGGTGAACAAGGCAACCGTCAATGTCTCCTGGGAAATCACCACCCATGCCGTGCAGCAGGGTGTGACTCCCCTCAAGCAGGTGAAGAACGTCATCGCCGTGGCCTCCGGCAAGGGCGGCGTCGGCAAGTCCACCACGGCGGTGAATCTGGCCCTGGCCCTGGCCGCCGAGGGCGCCAGGGCGGCCATCCTGGACGCGGACATCTACGGTCCCAGTCAGCCGCGCATGCTCGGCGTCAGCGGGCGGCCGGAGAGCAAGGACGGTAAATCCATGGAACCGATCATGGCCCATGGTCTGCAATCCATGTCCATCGGCTACTTGATCGACGAAGAGGCTCCCATGATCTGGCGCGGTCCCATGGTGACTCAGGCGCTGCAGCAGCTGCTCGGCGAGACCAATTGGCGCGACGTCGATTATCTGGTGGTGGATCTGCCGCCGGGCACCGGCGACATCCAGTTGACCCTGGCGCAGAAGATTCCGGTAAGCGGTGCAGTGATAGTAACCACGCCCCAGGACATCGCGCTATTGGATGCCCGCAAGGGACTCAAGATGTTCGAGAAGGTGCAGGTACCGGTGCTGGGTATCGTGGAAAACATGAGCATCCACATCTGCAGCCAGTGCGGCCACGCGGAACATATCTTCGGCGCCGGCGGCGGCGAGCGGATGGCTAAGCAATATAACGTCGAATTCCTGGGGGCCTTGCCTTTGGATATCCGGATTCGCGAAGACGCCGACGGCGGCCATCCCAGCGTGGCGGCGGACCCGGACGGCGCGGCGGCGCGGATCTATCGCGATATCGCGCGCCGCGTGGCGGCGGCCCTGGCATTGCGGGCGCGCGACTACACACACAAATTTCCCAATATCGTGATTCAAAATACCTAAAGGCAGAGGAAAAATATAAAGGCAGGGGAAAGATAAAGATATAAAGATATAAAGAGGAAAGGTATGAGCATCAAGTCAGATCATTGGATACGGCGCATGGTCAAAGAGCACGGCATGATCGAACCGTTCGAGTCGCGCCAAGTGCGGGAGGTTGGTGGGGAGCGGGTGATATCCTACGGCACATCCAGCTACGGCTACGATATCCGTTGCGCCGATGAATTCAAGATATTCACTAATATCAATTCGGCCATCGTCGATCCCAAGAATTTCGACGCCAACAGCTTCGTCGATCTCAAGTCCGACGTGTGCATCATCCCGCCCAATTCCTTCGCCTTGGCGCGCACCGTGGAATATTTCCGCATCCCGCGCAACGTGCTTACCATATGTCTGGGGAAATCCACCTATGCCCGCTGCGGCATCATCGTCAATGTCACGCCGCTGGAGCCGGAATGGGAAGGGCATGTGACCCTGGAATTTTCTAACACTACCACCTTGCCCGCCAAGATCTACGCCAACGAAGGCGTCGCCCAGGTCATCTTCCTGGAGTCCGATGAGGTGTGCGAGACGTCCTATGGTGATAGAGGCGGCAAATATCAGGGGCAGCGCGGTGTTACCCTGCCCAGGACCTGATTAAATCCTTGTCTAGGCTCGGTCGCCGCGAAGGACGCACGACCGTCTCAATTCCGTATCCGCGGCCTTCAGTTTTATGAGGTGATGTTTTCACTCTTTACGGTGATCCATGCCCTTTTCCGAAATAATCTGCATGACCAATTCGCTGCCGTCGACGTCCTGCTGTTCGAGGCGTACCGGCAAATAGGATAGTTGCGGCGCGCACCATACCGTGGTATCGCGTTTATCGCCGATGCGTTGGATACGTATGGTTTTCATCCTGCCCAAATCGGTGTTGAGCATCTCTTCTCCTTGGATAGCGAAGGCGTAATCCTTCAATGTGCCTCCGTCCGCGATCTTGTAATCAAGATCCTTTTTTCCATTCAGCAGGTCGTACATGATGGACAGTTGATAAACCAGCTTGTCCTGGGCATTGGCCGGTATCTCCATGTGCCAGGATTCGCCGTCAATGGTGTTGGTGACGGTTTGATGCTGCCAGTTGAAGATGAGCTTGGCTTGACGCGTCTTTCTGCCGCCATGGCGGTCATAGACATATTCCAGCGGGAGCAGGTGGCTGCCGTCAAAACGCCATATGCTGTGTTCGTCGATGTGGTCCTTGACAAACCAGGCGATGAGTCCGGTGGCCTGCGTGGTCGAGGCGTAGATGTAGGTATTGTTCGGCGCGGCGCTGAGGGTACGGGTGGAAACTCCCAGGGTAATCCCATTGCGGATTAAACTGTATTCGGCGTTAAACAGCGGTAAGGGAACCTGCTCCGCGCCGCTGATCATGGCTGATGACCCCAGGAGCACGAGCCCCGACAGGCGGACGATCCAGCGCGGCGATGTTTTTACCAGGCCGGTCCTTGTCACGCGCTCTCCCCCGCGAGCGGAACGGCGAGCGGCGCTCCTTCGAACATGATTTGCTGGTCGTGCAGTTTGACGCGGCCCTCGGCGAACCAGCGAATGGCGCGGGGATAAAGGCGATGCTCTTCCCGTTGGACGCGCGCGGCGAGGGCGGCTGCATCGTCGCCGGGAAGGACCGGCACCGCCTTTTGGATAATCACCGGGCCGCCGTCCACTTGGTCGGTGACGAAATGAATACTCACGCCATGCTCTTTCACCTTCGCCGCCAAGGCGCGGCGATGGGTGTCGAGGCCGGGGAAGGCCGGTAACAACGAGGGATGGATGTTCAGCATCCTGCCATGATAATGCTTGACGAGCGCCGGCGTGAGGATGCGCATGAAACCCGCCAATACCACCAGTTCCGGGTGATAGCGGTCGATGGCCGCTTGCAGGGCGGCGTCGAAGCTGTCGCGATCGGGGTGGCGCGTATGATCGATTATTTCAGCGGGGATCCCGGCGCGGCGCGCCTTGTCCAAACCCGGGGCCTGGGCGCGGTTGCTGATGACGGCGCGAATTTCCGCCGGCAAGTGTCCGCGGGCGATGGCGTCGATGATGGCCTGCAAATTGGTGCCGTTGCCGGAGATGAGCACCACGATCGGCAGCGGAGCGGCGGGGCGGGCGACCTTCATGAGTCGCGGAGGATGACCGGGTCTTCTTCGCCGCGGCGCGACTCTACCTCGCCGATGCGCCACACGGTTTCACCCTGGTGTCGCAGCACCCGCAGCGCCGCATCTGCTTGTTCGGCGCGCACGCACGCAATCATCCCGATGCCGCAGTTGAAGGTGCGATACATCTCCGTCCTCGCGATACCGCCGCTGTTCTGCAGCCAATCGAAAATCGGCGGACGTTGCCAGCCGTGGGTGTTGATGACGGCCCGGCAATTTTCGGGCAACACCCGCGGCAGATTTTCCGTGATACCTCCGCCGGTGATGTGGGCCAAGGCCAGCACCGGCACCTCGGCGATCAGGGCCAACAGCGATTTCACATAGATGCGGGTCGGCTCCAGCAGGGTGTCGCCCAGGCTGCGTCCGTGGAATGCCTGATGGAGATCGGCCTTGCTCATCGCTATGACCTTGCGGATCAGGGAATAGCCGTTGGAGTGCGGGCCCGAGGAGGCGAGACCGAGCAACACATCGCCGGCGCGCACCTGGCTGCCGTCGATGATCCGCGATTTCTCCACTACCCCAACGCAGAACCCGGCCAAGTCGTAATCGCCGCCCTGATACATGCCGGGCATCTCGGCGGTCTCGCCGCCCACCAGGGCCGCGCCCGCCAATTCGCAGCCGCGGCCGATGCCGCTCACCACCGCCGCCGCCGTCTCCACGTCCAGCTTGCCGGTGGCGTAGTAGTCGAGGAAGAACAGGGGCTCCGCCCCCTGTACCACGATATCGTTGGCGCACATGGCTACCAGATCGATACCGATGGTGTCGTGCTTGCCCAACTCCATCGCCAGCTTCAGTTTGGTGCCGACGCCGTCGGTGCCGGATACCAGTACCGGCTGGCGGTAACGGTCGAGAGGGACTTCGAACAAGGCGCCGAAACCGCCAATGCCGCCCAGGATGCCGGGACGATATGTACGCGCTGCAATGGGTTTGATGCGATCCACCAACCGGTCGCCGGCATCGATGTCGACGCCGGCGTCGCGATAGCTCAGACCGGAGGAGGAATCAGCGGCAGGGGGTTGTTGGTTGTTGTTCATGGTAAGGGGATGAATGATAGTGATTTATTAATGGGCGTATTGTAACGATAATGCCCGGGCTTGTCCCCGGTTGCATCACCTTCCGCGCTATAAACGTGTATCATTTCCCGGCGTCAAATCCGTGTGCTTACTGTGCCCTAAGGTGGGGGATATGAGAAGGCTTTATACCGTGTCCGTGCTGTTCATGGGTCTGATCGCGAGCTTTGCCGCGGCTGCGGAGGAACTTGCGGGCCTTTATGATGCGGAGATACCGGTCACCAGCCAGGAAGCGACCGAGCGGGCAGCCGCCAGCCGTGCCGCCCTGGAAGAAATCCTGGTCAAGGTTAGCGGCAGCAGCGACATCCTGCAACGCCCGGAACTCAAACCGCTGTTGGACCAGGCGGAGCAATGGGTGCAGCGCTATCAATATCGAGCCGCGGCCGCCGTGCCCGGATCGACGGCCGCGTCCGCGGCCACGGGCCAAATCTTTTGGGCGGCATTCGATCGGCAAACCATAAACCAGCTTTTGTCCGAGACGGGGGTGCCGGTGTGGGGCCTGAATCGCCCTCGTACTTTATTGTGGTTGGCGGTTGAAGACGGCAGCAAGCGGTATATGGTGGGGGGCGACAATCGCCCCGACTTGCAGCAGATGATTGGCGAGGAGGCCCGGCGTCGCGGACTGCCGCTCACCGTGCCGCTGCTGGATTTGCAGGATCAGGGGGCTTTGGCGGTGGCAGATGTGTGGGGGGATTTCCCTGATGTCATTTTCAAGGCCTCGGAGCGTTATCAAGCCGACGCCGTGCTGGTCGGACGGGCCTATGCGGTGGCGGCGGATAAGTGGCAGAGCCACTGGACCTTGTACCATCGCGACACCGTCATGTCCTGGGAGTCGGCGGTGGGTTCGCAAAATGACGCCATCGCGGCGGGAGTCGACGGCGCCGCCGAGCAGTTTGCCAAGCGCTATGCCTTGATGTTGACTCCCGATGCGGCGAACACCATGGAGCTTACCGTCGAAAACGTGGCTTCGCTGACCGACTACGCGCGGGCGCTGCGTTATTTACAATCATTGGACCCGGTGGCAGCGGTACAGATCGCGCGGGTGGAAGGTACGCAGGTCAGTTATCGGCTCAAGGTGCGCGGCGAACCGCAAGGGGTGATTCGCAGCATCGGTTGGGGCAAGACTTTAATACCGGTGGAGGAGGAGGGTACGTCATCAGCGGATTTGCCGAATACGGACGGCGGCGAAACAGAACAACCTGCCAACAGGGAGTATCGATATCGGATTGCGCCATGAGATTACGCGATATTCCCAATCTGTTGAGCCTGATAAGGATGGCCTTGGCCATCCCCATCGCCCTATTGTTGCTGCGAGAATGGTACGGTACCGCGCTGTTGATCTTTATGGCGGCGGGACTATCCGACGGGCTAGACGGCTATTTGGCCAAACGCTTTTCCTGGCGCAGCCGGCTGGGCTCCATATTGGATCCTTTGGCGGACAAGGTGTTGTTGGTGACCAACTATGTGGTGCTGGGTGCGATGGGAGCCATACCCTTGTGGTTGGTGGCGGCGGTGATCGGCCGCGACGCGATCGTGGTCAGCGGCGCACTGGCCTATCATGTATTGATCGGGCGTTACGACATGGCGCCCAGTCTCGCCAGCAAGGTCAATACCGCGCTGCAATTGACACTGATAGTGGCGGTGGTGGCATCTTTAAAGACTAGCGTTTTGCCGGCATGGCTAGTGAACGGGCTGGTCTACGGGGTATTGGTTACCACACTGTGGAGCGGTGCGGATTATGTATGGACATGGGGATCACAGGCGCTTCGCGCCCGCTCCCGCAGCCACTGACAACTAAACGGGGACGGCGGGATAATCCATGAGTGATGCCCAAAGGGGGTTGTGGCTGGCCGGCGCGGTCGCGGCGGTGTTACTGCTCTATCTGCTTGCGCCGGTTTTGACGCCGTTTTTGATCGGGGCCGGTTTGGCCTATCTGGGCGATCCCCTGGCGGACTGGTTAGAGTCGCGCCGTTTGTCCCGGACTCTGGCGGTGGCGGTGGTGTTCTGCATTATGCTGCTGATAGCGGTGACCGCCGCGGCGGTGCTATTGCCCATGCTGCAGCACCAGCTGGCGGTATATGCCGCGAAACTTCCCGCCTATCTTGATTGGCTGCAGCATCGCGCCCTGCCTTGGGTTCAAGCGCGGCTAGGCGTGGGCGAGACGGCGCTGGACATGGAAAATGTCAGGCAGGCCGTGATTGCCCATTGGCGGCAGCTGGGGGGATTCAGCGCGCAGTTCGCGGCGGCAATCACCCATTCGTGGGTAACGATGCTGAGTTGGTTGGCCAATCTGGTGCTGGTTCCCTTGGTGACGTTCTATCTGCTGCGCGATTGGGACAAGCTTATGCGGCGTATCGGTGAATTGTTGCCGCGCCGCGTTGCGCCGGCGGTGGTGGATATTGCCAAGGATTGCGATAGGGTGCTGGGACATTTTCTGCGCGGGCAGTTAAGCGTGATGGCGGCCTTAGCCGCGGTGTATACCTTGGGGTTGTGGTGGGCGGGTATTGAAGTGGCGCTATTGATCGGCTTGTTCGCCGGCATGGTGAGCTTCGTGCCCTATCTGGGATTTATCCTCGGCGTCTTGGTGGCCGGCATCGCGGCACTGATGCAATACCAAGACGCCTCCCATGTAGTGCAGGTGTTTCTGGTATTCGGGGTCGGGCAATTGCTGGAGAGCTTCGTATTTACGCCCTATTTATTGGGAAACCGCATCGGCTTGCATCCCCTGGGGGTGATTTTCGCTATCATGTCGGGCGGTCAGCTGTTTGGTTTTGTCGGGGTTTTGCTGGCCTTGCCGGCGGCGGCGGTGAGCGGTGTATTGCTGCGCCATGCCCACGAGCGTTACATGAAGAGCCGGCTCTATGCCGGCGAACAGGATTCATGATGGTCTTGCCGAAGGTGGGTACCGCGCCGCTTTTTACGCAACTGCCGTTGGGTATGCGCCTGCGCGAGGGGGCGACCTTCGCCAATTTTTATCCCGGCGTTAATCGCGATACGGTTCGCCTATTGCAAGACGAGATCTCAGCGGAACGCGAATGTGTCATTTATTTATGGGGTAGCCGCGGCACGGGAAAGACCCATTTGCTGCAGGCGCTTTGCCATCTCATCGCTACCCGGGGATATCCGACTGCCTATTTGCCCTTGCGGGAGGCCGCGCACTTTTCGCCCGAGATTTTGGAGGGGTTGGAGCATCTGGCCTTGGTGGTCGTGGATGACATGGATGCGGTGGCCCGCGATGCGGCGTGGGAGGCGGCGCTGTTTCATCTCTACAACCGGGTTCGCGAGAAATCCGGCCGCTTGATGATGGCGGGATTGCACAGTCCCGCTGCCTTGGACGTATCCTTGCCGGACCTGCGTTCGCGCCTGGCCGGTAGCTTGGTATTACAGTTGCGCTCGCTGGATGATAAAGAGAAGGCGGAAGTCATGCGGCTGCAAGCCCGTCAGCGCGGCATGGAAATGCCGGAGGAAGTGGCCGCCTATCTATTACGCCGCTGCCCTCGCGACTTCACGGCATTATTTGCCCTGCTGGAGGTCTTGGATCTGGCGTCGCTGGCCGCGCAACGCAAATTGACAATACCCTTCGTGAAAGAAGTATTGCAGCGCATGGGCGGGAGCCGGGTAAAGGAGTCTTAGCGGGGTTCCCGTCCGAATGACAGCGCTCGCGCGGTCTCCGCCAGCCGTTTGCCCAGGGCGCGGCACAACCGTTTTTCTTCTTCGCTCAAGGGTGAATCGTTGTCGGCACCGGCCCAATGGCTGGCGCCATAGGGCGAGCCGCCGCTGGCGGTGGTGAGCAGATCGATTTCGGTGTAGGGCAGGCCCGTGATCAACATACCGTGATGCAATAGCGGCAGCATCATGGACAGCAAAGTGCTTTCCTGGCCGCCGTGTATGGAGGACGTGGAAGTGAACACCGCCGCCGGTTTTCCGGCCAATCCTCCCGAAAGCCACAGGCTGCTGGTGCCATCGAGAAAATATTTGAGGGGTGCGGCCATATTGCCGAAGCGGGTGGGACTGCCCAAGGCCAACCCGGCACATTGCCGCAGATCGTCCACATCGGCGTAGGGCGGGCCTTCGCCGGGAATGCTGTCCGCCGTTGTCTCGCACACCGTGGACACCGCCGGCACCGTGCGCAGTCGCGCCTGCATTCCGGGGATTTGCTCCACGCCCCGCGCCAGCAGTTGCGCCATGGCGGCAACGCTGCCGTTGCGGCTGTAATAGAGGATGAGGATTTCCGCCATGTATATCCTTCTGGGGATTATTAATTGGTATGCTTAGGACTGATTTCTTGGTAGCTTATAGCCTGTTTACTGGCGTGTTCAACAATAAATTTTAGCTAGAGTACAATGAACATTCATTCCAGTGAATTGGAGTTCCCAGAGCGCATGACGATGACAAAGTATAGCTTGCTTAGGGGCCTGGTTATCACATCGATTGCGGGGACCATGGCCGGGTGCGCGACGGCGCCCACGCAGGAGATGAGCGATGCCCGTCAGGCGGTACAGGCGGCGCGCGAGGCGGGGGCGCCGGCCCATACCCCGGTTGTCATGGATAACGCCGAGCAGGATCTATCCCAAGCCGAGCACAAATTATCTGTTCGTGACTATAAGGATGCCCGTAATAATGCAATGGCCGCCAGACAAGAGGCGGTAAAGGCGCGCAATATGGCCTTAGCCATCGCGCAGGCGGAAGCGGCGATCAGCGAGGCCCAGGAATTGGGGGCTTTGACGCAAGTGACGCGCGATTGGATGACGAAGGCCAAGGCGGCATCCTCCGCAGGCGACGAGGAGGAGGTCACGCGCGCGACACAGCGGGCGAAGCAGGAGGCGCAAGACGATATCAGGCGCTACCGGGACGAGAAACAACGCGCCGAGCTGGAGGATAAACAGCGTGCCGAGCTGGAAAACCAGGAGTGGCTGCGCAAGGTAACGCCAATATTGGACCAAGTACGGGAAGCGGCGGTACGCCTCACCAGTGAACAGCAGGAGGTTTTGCGCCGCGGAGAAGAGGCATATCGGCAACATGAAGGTCGTCAAGCCTATGATCTCGTCCGCGCGGTGTTAACGGCGGTGCTCGCCTTGCCGCCCTTGCCGCGTATCCTCCAGTATCAAGTTGAGCAAGGTGACAATCTGTGGAGTATCGCCGCGAAGCGCTCGGTATACGGCAATCCCTTGTGGTGGCCGCTCATTCTTCGCAGCAATCGAGCTCAAATACCCGATGCGGATACAATCGATCCCGGCCAACTGCTCAATATCGAACTGGATCCCGATAAGGCTTTAGTGGATATGGCGGTTCGACACGCGCAACGCCGCGAAGGGACAGAAGATCAGATGAAGGAACTGGACAGGCAATTCCTTCGCGATGCCAAATAGCATGTTTCAATGATTTTAGATTCGCTTCCGCCGCCGGGGTAGCGGGCGGGATTAGACAATCCGCGACGTTCCGGGAAATTCGACGCGCGATGCTAAATAACGCCGTCGCGCGCCGCCTTCAGCACCAAATTATCGAATTCTTCCCCAGTCATCAAACCGCGCGCCGCTACGATGTCGCGGACCGGCCTGCGGGTGTTTTCCGATTCCTTGGCTATAGCCGCCGCCGCCGCGTAACCGATACGGGTATTGAGCAAGGTGGCGAGCCCCACGCTGGCGTGCAGGAATTCCTCGCAGCGCGCGCGGTCCACTTTGAGGCCTTTGAGGTTGCGCTCGGTGGCGGCGGTGACGGCATTGCTCAACCACTCCATGGCGTCGAACAAGGCGGAACCCAGGGCCGGCATCATGACGTTCAACTCCAATTGTCCCGCCTGAGTCATGGCGGCGACGGCGGCGTCCTGCCCCAGGACTTGATAGCAGACCTGATTAAGCATCTCGAACATCACGGGATTGACTTTGCCCGGCATGATGCTGGAGCCCGGTTGCACCGGCGGCAACATTATTTCGCCGAGACCGGTGCGCGGGCCCGAGGCCAGCAGGCGCATGTCGTTGCCGATGCGGGTCAGCTCCAAGGCGAGGTCGCGGATCGCCGAAGAAATCTGCTGGATATCGGCCATGGATTGCATCTGCGCCGCGAGATCGGCGGCGGGTCGGATGGGGTCGCCGGTGAGTCGCGCCAGCTCCTGCGCCGCCAGGGCGGCATAATTGGGAGCGGTGTTGAGGCCGGTGCCGGCGGCGCTGCCGCCCAAGCCGATTTCACAGAGCGGATCGCGTGCGGCAAGTAAGCGTTTTGCACACCGTCGCAGCGTCCAGGCATAGGCGTTGAACTCGCGCCCCAGCGTCGTGGGGACCGCGTCCTGCAAATGGGTGCGGCTGCTCTTGACGGTGTTTTCTTCCTGTTTACCGAGGCGGGCATATTCCGTAGCCATGGAATCCACCGCCGCGATCAGGCGCGGCAATTTGGCTAATGCACTGAGACGGATGGCGGTGGGGATGGTGTCGTTGGTGCTTTGCCCCATGTTGACGTGATCGTTGGGGTTCACCGGCTTATAGACGCCGCGTTCACCGCCAAGCGCCACGTTGGCGAGATTGGCGAGCACTTCGTTGCTGTTCATGTTGTGGCTGGTGCCGGCCCCGGCCTGGAAGCGGTCTACTACGAATTGATCGAGAAATTCCCCGGCAAGGATGCGGTCGCAGGCCGTGACGATGGCATTACTTATCTTATCTTCCAACGCCCCTGCCTGGCGGTTGGCGACGGCCGCCGCGCGTTTGATGCGCACATGGGTCATGACGAAATCCCGATCGGGACGACGGCCGCTGATGGGAAAATTGGCCACCGCCCGCGCCGTTTGAATGCCATACCAGGCCTCGGCGGGGACCGGGTATTCACCCAGGCTGTCTTTTTCAATTCGGGTGGTCGCTGCCATGATGTCTTCGCCTTTCGGGATGTTATTGCTATGGTGTAACTGCTTTAATTGAATAGTGCGTTATTGTAGCGTATCGGTAGTGACTGGAACGAGGTCGCGTTGTGAGCCGCAACGGAATGGAATGCAGGCGCTGTACGGTATCCGGACAGGTACAGGGGGTGTTTTACCGCGCCTCTGCGCAGCGCAAGGCGCGGGAGCTGGGGTTGACGGGTTATGCACGTAATTTGCCGGACGGGCGGGTTGAGGTCTTGATGTGCGGCGAACCGCTGCTCGTTGCCGCATTGTGCGCATGGTTAGGGCAAGGGCCTCCACGGGCCAGGGTTGCCGCGGTGGAGTGGGAGAAGGTGGAAATCGCGGCCCCCGGTGAATTTACCGTTAAATAGCCGCGTCTAAGGTCAAGCCGCAAAGATAGCGCGAAGAAAGGGTACTACATCGTCGAGCGCGATAGCCCGCGGTTCTTTGTCGCGCCGTCCCTTGTATTCCACTTCGCCCCTGTCCAGGCCCCGTTCGCCCAAAACCAGACGATGGGGGATGCCGATAAGATCCATGTCGGCGAACATCACGCCGGCGCGTTCTTTGCGATCGTCGAACAATACATCGATGCCGGCCTTGAACAGGCTTTGATAAAGCTGGTCGGCCGCGGCGCTCAGGCGCTCGGATTTGTGCATATTCATGGGGATGAGCGCCACTTGAAAGGGCGCGATGGCGGCGGGCCAGACGATGCCGTTTTCGTCATGGTTCTGTTCGACGGCCGCGGCCACCACCCGCGATACGCCGATGCCGTAACAACCCATGGTCATGATCACCGCCTGGCCGGATTCATCCAGGCAGCTGGCATTCATGGCTTGGCTGTATTTTTTCCCGAGTTGAAAGATATGGCCGACTTCGATGCCGCGTTTGATGGCGAGCAACCCTTGGCCGTCGGGGCTGGGATCGCCTTCCACCACGTTGCGCAGATCGGCGACCCGGGGTTCCGACAGATCGCGCCCCCAGTTGACGCCGCTGAGATGGTATCCGTCTCGATTGGCGCCGCAAACGGCATCGGCGAGATGCGCGGCGCTGCGATCGGCGATTAGCGGAATTTTCAGGCCGACCGGTCCCAGCGAACCGGCATCGCAGCCGGCGGCTTGTCGGATTTGTTCGGGGGAGGCAAGCGCAAATGGCGAAGCCACCTCGGGTAATTTTTCCGCCTTGACGGCGTTGAGTTCGTGGTCGCCGCGCAGCACCAGGGCCACGATGCCTTCCTTACCCTGGACCAGCAGCGTCTTCAAGCAGCGTTCGGCGGGGATTTTTAAGAAGGCGCTAACCGCGGCGATGCTGTGTTGGCCGGGCGTGGCCACCGTCGTCATGGGTTGCGTCGCCGCGGGCCGCGCGCCCGCGGGGGCGAGGGCTTCGGCCAGCTCCACGTTGGCGGCGTAATCGCTTTCCGAGGAAAAGGCGATGGCATCTTCGCCGGATTCCGCCAATACATGAAATTCATGGGAGCCGCTGCCGCCGATGTTGCCGGTGTCGGCGCGAACCGCGCGGAATTGCAGACCGAGGCGGGTGAAAATGCGGGTGTAGGTTTGATGCATCACATCATAGGTTTCCTGCAACGAAGCCTGGTCGAGATGAAAGGAGTAGGCGTCTTTCATGAGAAATTCCCGGGCGCGCATCACGCCAAAACGGGGACGGATCTCATCGCGAAACTTGGTTTGGATCTGATAAAAGTTGACGGGCAGTTGTTTGTAGGAACGAATCTCGCGGCGTATCAGGTCGGTGATGATTTCCTCGTGGGTGGGGCCGAAACAAAATTCCCGGTCATGGCGGTCGCGCAGACGCAGCAATTCCGGCCCGTATAGTTCCCAGCGCCCCGATTCCCGCCACAGTTCGGCGGGTTGTATGGCGGGCATCAATATCTCTTGAGCGCCGGCGGCGTTCATCTCATCGCGCACGATCTTCTCCACCTTGCGCAGCGTGCGCAGACCCAGCGGCAGCCAGGTGTAGAGCCCCGCGGCGAGTTTGCGGATCATTCCCGCGCGCAACATCAATTTATGACTGATGACCTCTGCGTCGGCGGGGGTCTCTTTGACAGTGGCCAATAGTAGCTGGGTAGTGCGCATGCGGGTCTCTGCTTGAAATGCCGGAAAGTGTTGAATTCTAGCCCGAGGTGACGGTGGCGTATAGCCTTCGGGGTTTTTGATGTTACGCGCGCGCTTCGAGGCGCATGGAAAGATCCACAGCCCGCACGTCCTTGGTGATGGCGCCCACGGAGATGAAGTCGACGCCGGTCTCCGCGATGCGGCGGATGTTGGCGAGGGTGACGCCGCCCGAGGCTTCGAGTTTGGCGCGCCGTTGGGTGATGTCGACCGCCTCCGCCAGCTGCGTTATGGAAAAATTATCGAGCAGGATGATATCCGCCGCCGCCGCCAGAGCCTCCCGCAATTCATCTAGGCTTTCAACTTCGACCTCCACCGTTATCCCAGCGGCGCCGCTGCGCGCCGCCGCCACGGCCCGCGCGATGGAGCCTGCGGCGAGGATATGGTTTTCCTTGATGAGGATAGCGTCGTACAGTCCCATGCGATGGTTATAACAGCCGCCGCAACGCACGGCATATTTCTGGGCGGCGCGCAGTCCCGGTAAAGTCTTGCGGGTATCCAATATCTTCGCGGACGTACCCGCCACCGCCGCGGCATAACGCCGCGCGCGGCTCGCGGTCCCCGACAGGAGTTGCAGAAAGTTGAGGGCGGTGCGTTCGCCGCTGAGCAGCGCCCGCGCCGGCCCGGACAGAGTGCAGAGCGTTTGCGCGGGCGCGGCGGCTTCGCCGTCGCCGATACGCCAGTCGATGGCGACGCGCGGGTCAAGCGTATGGAATACCTGATCAAACCAGGCCGTGCCGCAGATGACGGCCTCTTCCCGGCTGATGACCGCGGCCCGTGCCGGAAGTGTTGCCGGGATCAGGGGCGCCGTAATGTCGCCGCTGCCGATGTCTTCCGCCAGGGCGCGGGCGACATCGCCGCGGACAACAGCCGGATCAGGAATGGCGACAGTGCTCAAGGCGATCTCCAATGAGTTATGACGAGCGAAAGGGAGGCGTCAGTTTAGAAGGGCCTGCGGACAATGAAAAGTAGTATCCCGTCGTAAGGTAATCGCGGAAAAGCGGATATCAAACCGGAGACGCGTTACGACGCCGGCGGCGGGCGGCGGGTAACAGCGCTACCAGCGACAGCCAGTCTATCGAACCGCCGCCGCTGGTGCCGCCGAAATTGTTACCGCCCGCGCCGCTGCCGCTGAGGGTAGGTATGGTCACGGTGACCGACTTAAGATTGTCCGGGCGGAAGTTGTCGGCTTCATCGGATTTGACCTCGCCGCCCAGCGAAAATGACCCGGCCGCCGTGGCAAGTGTAGCTGCAAAAAAATCAACGGATTTATAGGCGTCGATCGAGGCAACGGTACAGGTGAAGCCAGCGGCGGTCTGAGTGCAGGTTCCGCCGCTACTGCCGGCATTGAGGCTGGTGATGCTGAGCCACGGCAGTGCGGGAAGTTTGCCGGTCAGAACTACATTGGTGGCCGCAACAGGTCCTTTGTTGTCCACCGACAGGGTGAAAGTGGTTTGAACGGCGTCGTTTTGCGGCGGAGCGTTTTGAAATTGGATATCCAGGGTCAAGTCCAAAACATTGAAGTTGGTATTGGTCAAGCTGATTTCGTAGGCGCCGATGTCGCAGAGTCCGTCGCCCTCGTCGCGCTTAAAGCCGCGCTCGTCGATTATCGGACAGCTCGCCAAGTCGCCGGCATTGTGGGCGGGTCCGGTATCCTTGATGGCGTATGTCAATAAGGCCGTTACGTCGCCGCCGTTATAGACCAGTCCGCTGCTGAACAAGCTGGAGGGAGAGGCGTTTCTGATATCCGTGGATTGAGTAAAGCCGCAGGTATTGGCGGTTTCGATATTGTGGCCGTTGGAATTAATCAAATTCACTATTCCGCCGGGGAAAGCGGTCAGGTCCACTGTGTCACCCGCGGACGGTGTCAAGTTCACGCCGAAACAATTGTCGCCAGCGCTATTGCCGTTGCTGTCGCCGATGATGGTGTTGACGAACTTAGTGTGGATCGTTGCGACGGTCTTGCCAGTAGTGTCTTTGCCGGTGGCCCCATTGGCGCAGGTGAGGGGCGGGGTTGTGCTCTCGTCTTTATTGCCGCAGGCGTAGACCTCGCTGCCGCCCGTAGTAGCGCTGTTGTCGAATAGGGTGGAATTGGTGGACAGTACTTCGTTGTGGTTGTAAAGGCCCCCCCCTATAAGCGCACTATTGGCGCTGATGGTGGTATTGAAGATATTGAGGATGCCGCCGCCGCTGTTGAAGACGCCGGCCCCGGCGCCGCCTGTCCCGACGGTGCAGCTCGTCCCGTCGCAGCCCAGGGCCTGGTTGCCGTAAATCGTTGTGCTGCCGATGTCCATGGTGCCGACGTTGTCGATGCCCCCGCCATTCTGCGGGGCGATATTGTCGTGTATCGCCGAGCGGTTTATCGACATGCTGCCGCTGCTGCCATTCTCTATGCCGCCGCCCGTAGTGCCAGCGGTATTGGTTTCGACGATGCTGGTATCGACGGAGACCCTGCCGAAGAGGTTGCGGATTGCCGCGCCGATCGGCGCCTTGTTGTTGCTCAACGTAGAACCGATGATAGTGGTAGTGATGAGGTTAGGGCCGATGCCGGAAACTCCTTCGTTTTGTATGGCGCCGCCGCCCTCGGAGCCGGTCTGGTTAAAGACTTCGTTGTTATCGATGATGCAATTGGTAATAGTCAAAATCCCATTGTTGTAGATGCCGCCGCCGCCGCCGCCGGAGATAGTGGTTTCCACTTTGTTGCCGCTGACTGTGATGGCGTTTAGGCTCAAGTTACCGGGCGGGGTCAAGTAGGCGATGCCCCCGGGGGCCAATATGCCGTCATTGATCAATATGCCCCCGCCGTTTTCGTTCGTGACATGGCCGTTGCGGATGGTGATGTTGGAAAGGGTGGCGTTGGCCCCGCTCATAATCTGGAATACCCGGTCAGTGGCATTGCCATCGATGAAGGTATTGTCGCTTCCGGCGCCTGTAATGGTGAGATCGGCGGTGATATCCAGGTCGCCCGTGGCGGCCAAGTTCTCTCCGCTGCCGACGAGAGTTAAGACATAGTTCCCAGCGGGCAAAATGATCGTATCGCTACCGGCTGTACCGTTGGCCTGTTGGACGGCCGCGCGCAGGGTACAGGTCCCGGTACCGTTGCACATGCCGGCGCTTAGAGGCAAATCGACGGTGCTGTTCACCGTGAAGGTAGCTGCCTGGCCGGCAGTCGCTATGAACATCCAAATAAGGGCTTGGATGAAGGAGGACAATTTGGTCCTCACTCCCTGGAGAGTTTCATGCGGGAAAAAACCGACGTTCATATAGGAATCTTTATCATGAACTCTCATTACTCATTAAAGGTGTGTCATTGTAGTGTCTTAAATTATTAACCTTTCCGATCGGGTCGGGGTCGTTAACCCTGTTGCCAGGCAGCCGGATTCATATATCATAAGATATATGCTGGGGCGCTTAGCTATTTTAATTTCTATATTCAATTAGATAGAGCAGTTTCTGCCGGGGTATCAAATATATCCTGTATCTTATCACGCGCTTTATTGAAACCTGTAGCAATGTCATCAAGATAATGGCTTAAGTTCATTAATGAATAACGATAATCATTGCTATGCATCTTTACAATGCCTCTGAATTTATTCACTAACTCCCTATTTGGCAGCGGGATTGTCGCAGGGTTGATTCAGGTGGGTTCCCGTCGGCTGTTTGGCTATATAGGGTATATGGCGATCACCTCAATCGCCCATTTTCTACGCCAGAGTCGATGAGTTCGGTATCATCGTCAGCGTACGGGGGAGACGAGCAACATAACAGGCGCAATTCCCCTTGACCCGGATTACTGAGGGAATGGGGTACACCGGCAGGGATGCAAATGGTGTCGCCGATCGCCACGGCAAATTCGACGTCCCCCAGACGCATCAATCCGCTTCCGGCGGTGATGTGATAGATCTCCTCGCTGTGATGATGGCGGTGAGCCGCGGTGTCGCTCTCGGCCGGTACGATGGCCTCCGCCAGGCTTTGCCCGCGATTGCCGTGGATGTTAGGGTGCATCAATTCGCGGATAATGGATCCGTCCTTGGTTACGAAGGGCGTAGCCTGTTCATAGGAACTGCTCATGCGCTTTGTCATGGCGGGATGGTAGCGTAATTGGGCTGTTTGCTCAAAGGCATCGCCGTCCCATTGAGATGGCAAGAATACTGAGACTATTTGGTTTCCGAATGTTCCATTGGACTTTGTGAAGGACGACGATTATCCAAGTTTAGCGGCAGGGTACCGTTGCTTGCGCCTAGAGTTTACAAAATCGTCGTCCGCTTCCCCAGAGGCGCTGAAATCGAGGATCATCCGTTCTTCGGCCTTGCCCGGGGTTTCTGAGACAGAATAGATTTCAGCTTAAATATAAATATAGAGATACGCAATCACCCTAAGGTACTTGAAAGCCCTAAAGTTACTCCCCATTTATACGGTAACAAATACAGCGAGATACTTGAGAAGGGGTATTCATTACATGCGCATGGACAAACTCACCAGCAAATTTCAAATGGCCCTGGCCGATGCCCAGAGTCTGGCCGTGGGACGCGATCATCAATTTATCGAGCCCGTTCATTTGATGATTGCGCTGCTCGATCAGGCCGGCGGCACGGTTCGCCATTTGTTGAGTCAGGCCGACGTCAATGTCAATCAGCTGCGTTCGCATCTGGGAGAGGCCCTGGAACGTCTGCCTCGGGTGGAAGGCGCGGCGGGTGAAGTGCACATTTCCAATGACTTGGGGCGATTGCTAAACGTTACCGATAAATTGGCGCAGACCCGCAAAGATCAGTATATCTCCAGCGAGCTGTTCGTGCTGGCGGCCTTGGAGGATCGCGGGGCCCTAGGCGATATGCTGCGCAAGGCCGGGGCGGCCAAGGGTTCCATCGAGCAGGCCATCGACAAACTGCGCGGCGGGCAGAAGGTGGACGATCCCAATGCCGAAGAGCAACGCCAGGCCCTGGAAAAATTCACCATCGATCTTACCGAGCGCGTCGAGCAAGGCAAGCTGGACCCGGTGATCGGCCGCGATGAAGAGATCCGCCGCACCATCCAGGTTCTGCAGCGCCGCACCAAGAACAATCCGGTTTTGATCGGCGAACCGGGGGTGGGCAAGACCGCCATCGTGGAAGGTCTGGCGCAGCGCATCGTCAACGGCGAGGTGCCGGAGGGACTGCGCGGCAAACGTATCCTCTCCCTGGACATGGGCGCCTTGATCGCCGGCGCCAAGTTTCGCGGCGAATTCGAGGAGCGTCTCAAGGCGGTGCTCAATGATCTCAAGAAACAGGAAGGCCAGATCATCCTGTTCATCGACGAGTTGCATACTGTGGTGGGCGCCGGCAAGGCGGAGGGCGCCATGGACGCCGGCAATATGTTGAAGCCGGCGCTGGCGCGCGGTGAATTGCACTGCGTAGGCGCCACCACCTTGGACGAATACCGCCAGTATATCGAGAAGGATGCGGCCCTGGAGCGGCGCTTCCAGAAGGTATTGGTGGACGAGCCGAGCGTGGAAGACACCATCGCCATCCTGCGCGGCTTGAAGGAAAAATACGAGGTGCACCACGGCGTGGAAATCACCGATCCCGCCATTATCGCCGCGGCGACCTTATCTCATCGCTATATCACGGACCGCAATCTTCCCGACAAGGCCATTGATCTGATCGACGAGGCGGCCAGCCGCATCCGCATTGAGATCGACTCCAAGCCCGAGACCATGGACCGCCTCGACCGCCGCCTCATTCAATTGAAGATTGAGCGCGAGGCCCTGAAAAAGGAGGGTGACGAGGCCTCCAAGAAACGCCTGGAGACCCTGCAGACCGAGATCGCCAAGCTGGAGCGCGAATATTCCGACCTGGAAGAGGTGTGGAAGGCGGAGAAGGCTGCCCTGCAAGGCACGCAACACATCAAGGAAGAGCTGGACCGTGTCCGTCTTGAACTGGAAACGGCGCGGCGCGCCGGCGATCTCAGCCGCATGTCGGAGTTGCAGTACGGCCGCATCCCGGAGCTGGAAAAACGCCTGGCCCAGGCCAGCGAGGCGGAAACCCGGGAGATGACCCTGCTGCGCAATAAAGTCACTGAAGAAGAGATCGCCGAGGTGGTCTCCAAGTGGACCGGTGTACCGGTGTCCAAGATGCTGGAAGGCGAGCGCGAGAAACTGCTGCACATGGAAGAGGCCCTGCAGAAGCGCGTGGTGGGTCAGGGCGAGGCGGTTCGCGCCGTGTCCGATGCCATCCGCCGCGCCCGTTCCGGGCTGGCCGATCCCAACCGGCCCAGCGGTTCTTTCCTGTTTCTCGGCCCCACCGGCGTGGGCAAGACCGAATTGACCAAGGCCCTGGCCGCTTTCCTATTCGACACGGAAGAGGCCATGATTCGCATCGACATGTCGGAGTTCATGGAGAAGCACTCGGTGGCGCGGCTGATCGGCGCGCCGCCCGGCTACGTCGGCTATGAGGAAGGCGGTTATCTCACCGAGGCGGTGCGGCGCCGGCCCTATTCCGTGATCCTGCTCGACGAGGTAGAGAAGGCTCACCCGGAAGTATTCAACGTCTTGCTGCAAGTCCTTGATGACGGCCGCCTCACCGACGGTCACGGCCGCACTGTGGACTTCCGAAACACGGTGATCGTCATGACCTCCAATCTGGGCTCGCAATTGATTCAGGAATTGTCGGGCGAAGAAAACTATCGGGAGATGAAGGCGGCGGTGATGGAGATCGTGACCAAGCATTTTCGTCCCGAGTTCATCAACCGCATCGACGAGGCGGTGGTATTCCATCCCCTGGGACGCGAGCATATCCGCGCCATCACCGATATCCAGCTCGCCTATCTGCGCCGGCGTTTGAAGGAACGCGACATGGATATCGTGCTGACCGACGCGGCCAAGGACAAACTGGGCGAGGCGGGTTTCGACCCGGTGTACGGCGCGCGGCCGTTGAAACGGGCCATCCAGCAACTGGTGGAAAACCCGCTGGCCCAGGATATCCTCGCCGGCCGTTTCAACCCCGGCGACCTCATCGAGGTGGATTTGGCCGGAAATAAACTACAGTTCGGCAAGGGAACCGTGAAACAAACGGTTTCCTAGGGCTACTTGATACCGCGGCGGCGTTTGGTGGTACGAGGCAGGCCGGTGTGTTGCGTCATAAAACGTTGCGTCTTCGCGGAGGGTGATGAGGCGCGCCATCTATCCGCGGTTTCATGAGCGATGTCTTTGGGTTGCCAGACGGGGATAAGCTGGTGCCTGCCGTTGCCGATGAGGTCGGCGCGGCCCATACGTTTCAAGGCGTCGCGCAGCAGAGGCCAGTTCTTGGCATCGTGATAGCGCAGGAAGGCCTTGTGCAGACGCCGCACCTTGAGTCCCTTGGGAATGGTTACCGTCTCGCTGCCGCGAGTAATTTTGCGCAGCGGATTCTTGCCCGAGTGATACATGGCGGTGGCGACCGCCATGGGCGAGGGTAGAAAGGTCTGCACCTGATCGGCGCGAAAACCGTTGCGCTTCAACCACAGGGCCAGGTTCAGCATGTCTTCATCCGTAGTACCGGGATGGGCGGCGATGAAGTAGGGAATGAGGTATTGTTCCTTGCCGGCCTCTTTCGAATACTGATCGAACAGTTGCTTGAAACGGTCATAGGCGCCCATACCCGGCTTCATCATCTTGCTCAAGGGTCCGCCCTCGGTGTGTTCGGGGGCAATCTTGAGATAGCCTCCCACGTGGTGCGTCACCAGTTCCTTCACGTATTCCTTGGAGCGGATCGCCAGGTCGTAACGCAGGCCCGAGGCCACCAATACCTTCTTGATGCCCGGCAATGAGCGCGCGCGCCGGTACAGTTTGATCAGCGGCGTATGATCGGTGTTGAGGTTGCCGCAAATGTCGGGGTAGACGCAGGACGGCCGGCGGCACGCCGCCTCGATCTCGGTGGTCTTGCAGGCGATGCGGTACATGTTGGCGGTGGGGCCGCCCACGTCGGAGATCACCCCGGTGAAGCCGGGCACGGTGTCGCGGATCGATTCGATCTCGCGAATCACCGAATCCTCGGAACGGCTCTGGATAATGCGGCCCTCGTGTTCGGTGATGGAGCAGAAGGTGCAGCCGCCGAAGCAGCCGCGCATGATGTTCACCGAAAAGCGGATCATCTCGTAGGCGGGGATGGCGGCCTCGCCGTAGGCCGGATGCGGCCGCCGCGCATAGGGCAGATCGAAGACGCCGTCCAGTTCCGGCGTGGTGAGCGGGATGGGCGGCGGATTGATCCACACCTCGCGGTCGCCGTGGCGCTGCACCAGGGCCCGCGCGTTGCCGGGATTGGTCTCGAGATGCATGACCCGCGAGGCGTGGGCATAGAGCACCGGATCCTCCTTCACCGCGTCGTAACTCGGCATGCGGATCACGGTGAGCGCGCGATCGTGCGGCGGCACACGCCGCTGGAAGCGCACCACGGTCGCGCCGTCTTTGGAGGCGGGTTTATCGGCGCAGCCCCTTTCCGTCATGGCATAGGGATCGGCGTGGGTTTCCACCCGGCCCGGCGTATCGACGCTGCCGGAATCGATCTCCAGCCAACCTTGCGGCAGGCCGCGCCGCACAAAGCCCGTACCACGGATATCGGTAATCGTTGAAACATCTTCGCCTTTCGCCAAACGGTGCGCGATCTCGACGATCTGCCGCTCGGCGTTGCCGTACACCAGCAAATCCGCCTTGGCGTCCAGCAGCACGGAACGGCGCACCGTGTCCGACCAGTAATCGAAATGGGCGATGCGCCGCAGGCTGGCCTCGATGCCGCCGACGATGACCGGCACGTCTTTATACGCCTCGCGGGCGCGCTGCGCGTACACCGTCACCGCGCGGTCGGGGCGTTTGCCCGCCGCGCCGTGGGGCGTGTAGGCGTCGTTGGAGCGAATCTTCCGGTCGGCAGTGTAACGGTTCACCATGGAATCCATGTTGCCGCCGGTGATGCCGAAGAAGAGATTGGGCCGGCCCAGTTTCATGAAATCCGCCGTACTGGTCCAATCCGGCTGGGCGATGATGCCTACGCGAAAACCCTGCGCCTCCAGGGCCCGGCCGATTACCGCCATGCCGAAGCTGGGATGGTCCACATAGGCATCGCCGCTGACGATGATGATGTCGCAGCTGTCCCAGCTTAATACATCCATCTCCTCGCGGGACATAGGCAGGAACGGCGCCGTGCCAAAACGATGCGCCCAATATTTTCGGTAGGAAAAGAGGCTGCGGGGGCTGGCGAAAGAGGGAACAGTCATAACGTTAGTACAAAGCGTATTGCGGCTGACTATTCTAATGGAAGTCGAGACAACAAGATATTGAATGATGACGGAGTCGACCGTACCCCATATTCAGACCCAAGCTTGATGTGCGAATTTGCGTCATATCGAGCAGTCCGCTGGGCGAACGGTATCGGTGGTCGGCTGCAATCGGTTCTTTTCGCTAGCGCATTTCAATTTCACTTGGCAAACGGGCGGTGTCCAGGTAAGACGTTACAAAGATAGGTTTCCAAGGGCGCGGCCAGGCCGATGCTGTGTCCTTGCACGTAATCCACGCCAATGCCTTTCATAAATGTCAGGATCTCCTCGGTTTCAACGCATTCCGCGATGGTTTTCTTGCCGAGTTGATGGGCGATCTCGTTCATGGAGCGCACCATGGTGCGGTCCAGTTCGTTTTCCGCGATATTTTTGATATAGGAGCCGTCGATCTTGAGGTAGTCCGCGGGCAGGTGGCGCAGGTAGTGAAACGAGCAAAACCCGGTGCCGAAATCGTCCAGCGCAAAATGGCAACCCAGTTTGCGCAATTGATGGATCATACGCTGCGTTTGATTGATATTGGCGACGCTGGCGGTTTCGGTGATTTCAAAGATGATCCGGTTGGGCTCCACTCCATAGCTTCGCAGCTGCTCCTTGATGAAGGGCAACAACTCCGGGTCGGCGAAGGCGCGCCCCGACAGATTGACGGCAAGTTGCGCCAGCCATGCATGCTGGCAAAGTAATTCGATGGATTGTTTGATGACCCATCGGTCCAGTACATGAATCTGTCCCGCCTTTTCCAGTGCCGGGATAAAGACGCCCGGCGCGATGGGGCCTACCGAGTCCGCCGGGTGCAAGCGCAATAGGGCTTCAAAGTGATTGATGGTTCCGGTGGCGATTTCCAGGATAGGTTGTATATACAGCTCCAGGCGGTTTTCGCCGATGGCCTGTCTTACGCGATGCGCCCAATCGATGCATTGCCTGAGTTCGTCGCTGTCCCTGTCCGCGGGATCGTAGCGGTGTACCAGATTGCGTCCGCGGTTTTTTGCCACGAAACTGGCCTTATCCGCCTGGATCAAGTGCTCGGACCCCGACGACAGGCTGCCGTCGATGATGCTGATGCCGATGCTGCAACCGATGGCGATATGATGGCCGTCGCGCTCGTAGTGGTAATTATTCAGTACTTCAATAAGGCTATTGGCGACCGACGCGGCTTGTTGAGGATTGGTGTGAGTCAAAAGCATGGCGAATTCGTCGCCGCCGATTCGGCACAGCAGATCCGCGTTCCGGGTTCGCGAGGCCAGCAACTCCGCCACTTCCTTTAAGACGATATCGCCTTCACGGTGGCTCAAGGTGTCGTTCACCATCTGAAAATGATCGAGATCGATGTAGAGCAGGGCATGGGGGGCCACGGAGCGCGCACTCCCGGCCACCATGTGCTCCAAGCTGGTTTCGAAGTAACGGCGGTTGTACAAGCCCGTCAGGGAATCATGAATCGCCAGGTGTTCCAGCTGTTGTGTGGCCAGTTTGCGTTCGGTGATGTCGGAGAGGTGGCCAAAGATGGAATCGCCGTTCAACCCGTCCAGTTGTTGCTTGACGTCGAGGCTGATCTCGGTCCACAGGGTTTCTCCCCGTTTGTTGATCAGACGCACTTCCTGCTGATGATGGACCTTGCGTCCCTGAGCGAGGGAATGGATGACGGAGTGATATTGGCCGCGGTCGTCGGGATGCAGGAAATTGTACAGAAGACTGCCGATACTCTCGCTTACCTTATAGCCGCTTAATTCTTCCCAGGCGCGGTTGAGGAAGCGCAGGTTGCCTTGGCTGTCGAGTTCGAGGATCACAGAACTTAAATTATCCAGGAGACGCTGATGGGCAGCGGCGATTTCGGAATAGTTTTCCTGGGCAGTCTTAAGGTTCCGGGTACGCTCCGAGAGTTGCTGATTGCTGACCAGCCAGTCGTTGCGACGCACCGCTATTTCGCAAATTTGACGCAGCTGGTTGGCATTGAAGGGTTTTGGGATAAAGTCCACGGCGCCGCCCAGCATTAGATCTTTGCAGCGCTCCATGCTGCCGTCAGCAGTCATGATGACCACCGCCTGCCGGCTATCTTCATTTAAAATGTGGCTCAATACTTCCGGGCCCGCCATCTTCGGCAACATCACATCCAGCAGGACCAGATCATGTCGCTGTTCCCGCCAGGCATTAAGCCCGGAGTGGCCGTCGGTGACGACCTCGATATCGAAACGGTGGCGCAGCATTTTCATCACGATGATGACGGTGTCGGGGTCGTCTTCGATTATGAGCAGGCGCGGCTTCTTGAGGGGGGTCGGCAGGTCGGTCAAGAGATCGCGCACCGCCGCGGACAGTTCACCGCGGTTTTGCAGTGGCAGCGACAGGAAGCGATTAATCCCGCATTCTCGTGCGGTAATCTCGGCGATACGATCGCCGAAGGTGGCGGACACGGCGATGATAGGAGTGGTGTCCAAGCACGAAAACAATCCCGATCGCACCATGCGCGCCAGACGCCAGCCATCGATATGAGGCATATGGACGTCGGTAATTAATAAATCGACAGGATTGAGGCGCAGTTGCTTGACGGCTTCATTGCCGTCGGCAGCCTCGATGATATGGGTGTAGCCGGATTTCTTTAATATCCTCGCCAGCAGTTCGCGAAGGTCCACATGGTCATTCACCAATAAGATGCGGGGTATGCGCCGATTTTCGCCGTCTTGTTGGTTTCGAGCGGGAAATTGGATGATGTCCTTATTGGGGAGGCTCATTGCTCGGATCCTATTTATTGAAGAATGTTCCCATCAGTCTCTATAACGTCACAAATAGACGCCCTTCAATGCCCTTCCAAATGCGTAGGCCCGGTGATGGGCAATTGGAGCCTTCCTCGACTCGAAGCATCGCTTAAGCTTGTTATTTATGTTTTCGAATGCTTCACAAACAAGTCTCTATGTATTTAACCTAAGACTTCTATCAATATTTTTTTGTGATGTCAATGTAATACATAGAATTTATAGCTTTGTCGCTGCTGCACATTTTTAACATTGTTGCGTCGCGGCGGAGAGAAGCCATCAAAGCGGGGAGGGTGCATTAATGGACGCGCCAGTCCTAGCGGATAAAAAAGAATAGAAGAAGATTTATCAATTTTGGAAGGGAAATAGGTGTGAAGAATAATGACCCAATCAAATAGTTTGTATCATAGCGGCGGTGGGGCGATGTAATTATTTGCCAAGGAAAAGACATCCTGCCGACCTGCAAGGAAGAGATGCTATTGGATGTGAGCTAGTCCCGCACTTCAACGATGAAATGGATGTCGCCATGAGAATAATCTCCGCCACACAAACATTAGGAATATGATTCGAGACCGATGCGCAGGCCTCACGAACCTTGAAGAAAAAAGGCTGCCTAAGAAGGGGGAGTGCAGGATAAAGTGTGTTTGTCACCCGTGGTGATGATGTTGAGTAGGGATGGGTGCCACTTGCATGGAGTGATGAAATTGAGCGGTAGTTTTTATTATGTCTATGAATAGGCGCGACCTCATGAGGTCATATCCCGTCGTGCGGGAACTTTCTATGCTGGCGGGGCCGAAACTTGTCGATGCCATACAACTGACTAAAGTCCAGCCCGGCATGTCGCTATATCAGCAAGGACAGCCATGTGAAAATTACCTATTGATATTGACGGGCCTGGTGAGAGTTCAAAAATTGTCGGAAACAGGGCGAATTATTACGCTTTATCACGTCGAGGCGGGTCACGCCTGCGATTTGAGCACGACCTGTTTGTTAGGCGGCAAGAATTATCCAGCGGAAGCCATTGCGGAAACGGAAGTGCAGGCTATCTTGATCCCCAAAACCAATTTTCAGGAAGCCCTGGCTCAAATGCCGGATTTTCGTAAAGTCGTATTTTCTTCCGTAGATAAGAGTATGAATGAATTGATTGGTTTGGTGGAAGATTTATCCTTTGGTCGTATGGACTGTCGGCTCGCGCGACGTCTACTGCAATTCGCCGAATCTCCCAAGCATATTGATGTCACGCATCAGTTCCTTGCCGAAGAGCTTGGCACGGCCCGCGAGGTCATCAGTCGCCTCCTCAAAGATTTTGAACATCAGGGTTGGGTGAGATTGCATCGCGGCCGGGTCGAAATCATCGATTTGCACCATCTTCGCAGCTTAGCGCAACAGACATAACGACAAGACGATTTCGCCGCGCGACCCCCTGTCCTTATATCGCGCGATTCTTCAAGTTATTTCTTGTGACATCGGAAAAAAGTAGAAAGCCAAAAATCTGAATTCCTTCCTCTATTCATCCTGTTATTTCTTATGTGACAAAGTCACTGAACTTATCTGCTGGTAAGAGTCAACTACACGTGTAGAAGTGGTTTGCTGTGAATTGATCTCTATCTATAAGGAGGTGAATGTTATGGACAGGATCAGTGAAAAAATGGGTCCGGTTCACAATATCGGACTAGGGGACCGTATGGTACGTTTCTTTGGAGGCGGCGCGTTAATGGCTTTTGGTGTTATTTATGCCGTAGTGGCGGGATGGAGTGTGATTTCCGCCGCCGCTGTTCTATTGGCGGTCTACCCGTTAATGACCACGATGATGGGATGGGATCCCATTTACGAACTCTTCGGGGCAAAGACTTGCACTCTGGAAGGCGGGCGCAACCAGTGCGGCACATTGCCCTACGAAGTGGACGCCGCGCTCGGTCACGATCCCAAGCCGGTGGAAGGCCATGAGTATGATCATAGCCTGACGGCAGCGCAGCACGCGGCGCAGATCAGGCAGCCGCAGTGGCGGAAGGAGAAGCGGGCGTCCCGAGCCTGAGGGCGCGATCGTGGGGGTCAAGATGCATAGGGTATTTTTGTGATTCTGATCCCCACGATCGTAGTAGCGACGCCGGAGGCGGCATGGAATGAAGGTCGTTAATTTTCGAATTTCCATTGCTGAATTGGCGCATATCATATCGTGAAGCGAGTGATGAAGTGTGAAAGGAAATAAGCAGCAATTAATCGTGATTAACGTGTTAATCAGCGAAAATCAATGAGCCTGGAGGACAAAAGCATGTCCAAGTCAACCGACAATACCGTAAGGTGGTCTGAGATTATTTTTCTGACCTTTGTCTATGCGCTGTATTTTTTCGTCGTTACCGCGCCCATAGGCTTTGCCATCAGCGCCATTAAAGTATATCGATTCAAGAGGCGGGCCGAGAAGGGTGAGGGGCCATTGGACCACGAGGAGATACTGGCCGCAACGCATCATGAATGGCTGGTCCGCACCTTTATTTTCATGGGCGTCATGACGATGGCGGCGGTGGGTCTGGCGTATTACATAGTGGGCTATCTTATTGGAGGACTTGCCGTGGTGTGGTGGTTCTATCGCCTGCTTCGTGGCGCGATGGAGCTGATCCGACATCAAGGCATGCCGGCCACCATCTGTACCCAGGCTCAGTGCTATGGGCGGATCGAAGCCGTCTAGATGGTCGATTATTGAAGCAAGATGTTTGATTCGGGAGATATGAGATGAATACTGCAACTGCCCTGAGATTAAGCAAGCCATCCGCAACTATTGATTTTTACTCGGGGACGGATGTCCGAATTGGCACGCTCGGCCTTGACGATCCGGCGCTTGATCTGTTGACGGATTTTCACCTGACGCCCGCCATCTCGGTGCGGGCCACCGCGCAAATCGACGATGCGCTGACCCAAATGATCCGCGACCGCGTGCGCCTTCTTTTTGTCGTTGACGCGGAATTTAGCCTCCTGGGCGCTATCACGTCATATGATATTCAAGGTGAGAAGCCGCTACGTTACCTACAATCGAGGGACTGCCGCATCGGCATTTGCTCACGGGAAGATATCCTCGTGCAGGACATTATGACCCCGGTGCAAAAGTGGAAGGTGATCGACTTTGATCAGTTACGCGATGCGACGGTCGCTGATGTCGTGGAGGCGTTCAAGGCGTCGGGACTGCGGCATCTTATTGTTGTTGACGCTATTAGCGGCCGCGACGTTCAGGTGGTGCGAGGCCTGCTCTCGTTGGCCACGCTGGAGAGAGCACTCGGGACCAAGATCGAGTCTACAAAAGTCGCCAGTAGCTTTGCCGAGATAAAACGTGCATTAGCGACATGAGTTAGCCTTGACGGAGCTTCCTTGAAGGAATGCCATCGGTCAGACAATACTCCGAACGAAAGAGCGGATGAAGGTTTGTGTGTGACCAACAAGGCGTGCGTCGGTGCTGATGAACTGAATAAGCAGTTGTCAATGAAGATGCCAAGAAGCAAGCGGCCAAGGCAGGGGTTATAAGAAGATCGCAAAAAAGGCAGAAAACGTCGAGGCGGAGGATTGAGCGGTCATAATACTTTCCAGAACTAGGCGGTAGCTTGGCGGCGGCGCAGGGCGGGGGAGATCTTGGCAGTTTTGACGGCGTTGGAACTGGTTTGTACGATTTCAACGGGATAGCCGGCAATTAGCAGACTGGTACCGGGTTCGGGGATGGATTCCAAGTACTCGATGATGAGGCCATTGAGAGTCTTAGGCCCGTCGATAGGGAGTTCCCATTCCATTAGTCGGTTAAGTTCGCGCACGTTGGCTCCTCCGTCGACGAGAAAACTGCCGTCGGCTTGGGGGTGGACATCGCGAATTGTGGACGAGGCATCGGTGGTAAATTCGCCGACAATTTCCTCCAGAATGTCTTCAAGGGTCACCATGCCAAGGATGTCGCCGTATTCGTTTACCACCAAGGCGATTCGCCTTTTTTGCCGCTGAAAGTTGAGCAACTGCATGTGGAGCGATGTGCCTTTAGGGACAAAATAGGCCTCACGGGCGATGTCTTGCAGTGATTGCTTGGTGAGTTTCTGTTGGGCAATCAGATGCAGGACATTGCGCAGATGGATAATGCCCAGCACGTGGTCGATGTTCTCGCGATAAATAGGCAGACGGCTGTGCTGGCTGGTGGTAAGAAGCCGCAGGATTTCGTCCGTATCGCTGTCGAGATCGATCCCCATGATTTCGTTACGCGGGATCATGATATCTTCGACCGTGACGTTTTCCAGGTCCAATATGTTGAGCAACATGCGCTGGTGGCGGCGGGGGATGAGGGCCCCGGCCTCGTTGACCACAGTCCGCAGTTCGTCGCGGTTGAGCTGTTGCATGGCGGTTTCCCGAGGAGTGACGCCGAACAGTTTGAGCAGGAAATTGGCGATGCCATTGGTGAGCCATACGATGGGGTAGGTAAGACGCATCAGCGGCGTCAATATGTAGGCTGCCGGGAAGGCGATCCTTTCCGGATGCATGATCGCCAGTGTCTTGGGGGTAACTTCGCCGAAAATCAGTAGTACGAGGGTCAATATGCCGGTGGCGATGGCGATGCCGGTCTCGCCCATGAGCCGGAACGCGATGATGGTGGAGAGCACCGAAGCGGCGATATTGACGAAGTTGTTACACAGCAGGATCAAACCTATCAAGCGATCAGGACGCTTAAGCAGACCATGGGTAAGGATAGCGCCGCGATGCTTGTTCTTGACTAGATGGCGCAACCGGTAGCGGTTGAGGCTCATCATGGCGGTTTCCGAAGCGGAAAAGAACGCCGACATTACTATCATAAGGACCAGCGCGGCGAACAGTATATTTAATGATATTTCATTCATGGGGCTTAAATTTATGGTGTTACGGCGGCAATCCAATTTTGTCGCCCTTCACTGGCATTAGAGGACGCAGCGTGATCCCGGTTGTTTGGCCGGTACTTACCTGCCCAGCAACACCTCTAGCACCCATTTACTGCCCAAGTAGGCCAATAGTAAAGTCACGAAACCGCTCATGGTCCAGCGGATCGCCGTGCGTCCGCGCCAACCGAAGCGCCAACGGCCGATGAGCAGGATGGCGAAGACCAGCCAAGCGGCTATGGACAGTACGGTCTTATGTACCAGATGTTGGGCGAGTATGTCGTGCAAGTACAAGGCCCCGCTCAACAAGGACAGGCTTTGCAGGATGAAAGCTACGGCGATGATGCGAAATAAAAGAGTCTCCATGGTTTCCAGGGGAGGCAATGCCCGCACGAACCCCCCCGGCCGTTTACTGTGCAGATGTTTGATCTGAATAGAGAGCAGAGCTGCTTGACAGGCGGCGATGAAGAACAGGCTATAAGAAAGGATCGAAATCAGAATATGCAATTTGAGCCCGGTGGCGGCATCCTTACTGACCAGGTGAGCGGACGGGAAAATCAGCTCCACCGTCAAGGCCACCGCCGCCAGAGGAAGGGCGACAATGCCGATATTCTCGACGGGTTGGGTATAGGAGGTGACAAGGATCAGCGCGGCGATGATCCATGACAGCAGGGACAGGGCATTAAAAATCCCCATGTTCAATCCGTTAACTACAAATAGGTTCTGGTACAGGACCCAGCCATGAAGGGCGATTGCAGTAAATCCCAAGGCAAAAAACAGCCCTTTGTGCCGGACTGCTTGTGCCCCTTGGGAGAGGCGCAGCGCAATTTTGATGCCGACCGCCAGGTAAAGGACGATGGCCAGAATGGCGATATAGGGTGTAATCATCGATGTCATTACAATTCAACAGAGGGAATGATGGCATACCTGGGGGGGCGATAGAAAGGGGAGAGAGACCGTGGTCATGAAGCACATTCGCCGAATGCGACCATGCTATCGTCAGGCGCGGAAGGAAATTTGACGGGTTAATTTATGAAGATACGGATATTGGGATGTAGCGGCGGTGTCGGCCAGGGACTGCGGACCACTTCGCTATTGGTGGATGAGGATATCCTCATAGATGCCGGCAGCGGGGTCGGTGATCTCACTCTCGATGAGATGACCGATGTTCGCCATATTTTTCTGACGCATTCTCATCTCGATCATATTGCCTTTATCCCGCTGATGCTCGACAGCATCTTTGAGCGGCGAAGCGAGCCCTTAGTAGTCCACGGGCAGCCGGCGACGATCGAAGCACTGCAACGGCATATTTTTAACTGGGTGATCTGGCCGGATTTTGCGCGTCTGCCGTCCAGCGAGCGTCCGGTGCTGCGGTACGAAATCATGATGCCTGGGCAAATATTGACCCTAGGTCAACGCAGTTTTGAAATGCTCCCCGTCGAGCACGCCGTTCCCGGCGCGGGATATCGCGTCGCCTGTCCGACCGGCGTATTCGCTTTCAGCGGCGATACCTCTACTAATGATAGTTTTTGGGCGGGTCTGAATACTCATCGTCGCTTAGATATATTAATTGTCGAGGCGGCGTTCTGTAACGCGGATATCGATATAAGCCGATTGGCCAAGCATTATTGCCCGAGTCTACTGGCGGAGGATCTGAAAAAGCTGGAGCACCGACCCGATGTCTATATCACGCATAATAAACCCGGAGAGGAAGACATCATATTCGCCGAATGTACGGTGGCCCTGGCTGGGCATAAACTGCACCGCTTGCTCAATGGTGCCGTACTGACGCTATAATCTCCCTGCTTATTATCATATTTTATAATATTCGACTTGCATCGCCGCAGCGGCGCTAAGGTGTTATTCCATGTTCGAGAGTTTAACGGAACGGCTGGGCCGCACCCTCAAGGCACTGCGCGGCCAAGGCCGTCTCAGCGAAGACAATATTAAAGATGCCCTGCGCGACGTGCGTATGGCCCTGCTCGAGGCCGATGTGGCTTTGCCCGTGGTGCGCGATTTCATCAATCAGGTGCGGGAGCGGGCCGTCGGCAAGGACGTATTGGAGAGCCTCACCCCCGGCCAAGCATTGATCGGTGTGGTGCGCGATGAATTGATTGCGCTGATGGGTCGCGCCAACGAGGATTTGCAGCTCAACGTTCCGCCGCCGGCAGTGGTATTGATGGCTGGCTTACAAGGCGCCGGTAAGACGACTACCGTGGCCAAGTTGGCGCGATTTCTTAAAGAACGCCGCAAGAAGTCGGTACTGGTGGCTAGTTGCGATATCTACCGGCCGGCCGCTATCGAACAATTGAAGACCCTGGCCGGTGAGGTTGGAGCCCAGTTTTACCCCAGCGACCCCAGCCAGGACCCGGTGGCCATTGGCCGAGCAGCAGTGGAGTCGGCCAGAAGGCATTCTATAGAAGTTGTCATTATCGACACCGCCGGTCGTCTCCATATCGACACGGCAATGATGGACGAGATTCAACGCCTCCACACTGCCTTGCAACCCGTGGAGACCCTTTTCGTGGTGGACAGCATGACCGGCCAGGACGCCGTCAACACCGCGAAGGCGTTCGATGATGCGCTCCCCCTCACTGGAGTGATATTGACTAAATCCGATGGCGACGCCCGCGGTGGCGCTGCCTTGTCTGTTCGCCATATCACCGGAAAGCCTATCAAGTTTCTCGGTATCGGGGAGAAAACCGAGGCCCTGGAGCCCTTTTACCCCGATCGCTTAGCCTCCCGTATTTTGGGGATGGGTGACATTCTATCTTTGGTGGAGCAGGCCGAACGCCACATCGATCGTGATCAGGCGGAGAAATTAGCCAGCAAACTCAAGAAAGGTAAGGGATTTGACCTGGAAGACTTCCGGGAACAGATGCAGCAAATGCGTAAGATGGGGGGGGTGTCCAGCCTGCTGGACAAGCTGCCGGGTATAGGCAATGTGCCGGAGGAGGTTAAAGGGCAGCTCGGCGACCGGGAAATTATCCGCATGGAGGCCATCATCAGTTCCATGACCGCCAAGGAACGTCGTTTCCCGGACATCATTAAAGGGTCGCGCAAGCGCCGCATTGCCGCCGGTTCGGGGACCCAAGTCCAGGATGTCAATAAGCTGCTCAAGCAATTCGACCAGATGCAGCGCATGATGAAAAAGATGTCCAAGGGCGGATTGGGCCGATTGATGAAGGGCTTGGGAGGAAAGTTTCCCGGCCGTCTACCTTTCTGAGCTGCTGGAGCAAAAGGGTCGTAGTGGGGATAGCCCCTTCCCATTTGGCAAAAATTGCGTAAAATATCGGGCTTTTACTCTTCTTCGCGCATGGGCCGAGGAAAGCGCGATAGATTTAAGGGGATATAACATCAGATGGTAACCATTCGTTTGTCTCGAACCGGCGCAAAAAAGCGACCTTTTTATCATATCGTGGTGACTGATAGCCGCAGCTCGCGAGACGGTCGTTTTATCGAGCGGGTCGGCTATTTCAACCCCGTGGCGACCGGGGGTGAATCCCGTTTGCAAGTCAATGCAGAGCGGGTGAACTATTGGTTGAAGCAAGGCGCGCAAGCCTCCGATCGGGTCGGCCAGCTTATCAAGGAGCAGGCTAAGCAGTAGACGGTCGCACTCACACTGCCGAACGCGGGGTGGGGCATTGTGGATACATCAATGAGTGAACGCGCCTCACGCTTAATCGTCATCGGCCGTGTTGCCGGTGTTTATGGGGTGCGCGGTTGGGTCAAGGTGGTCTCCGCCATGGACCCGCCCGAGGGGATACTCGATTATCCCGCTTGGCAGTTACACAGCGCGTCCGAATGGCGGCCGATGGCGCTTATTGAAGGGCGCCGCCACGGCAAAGGAGTATTGGCTCATTTGGCGGCGTGCGATGATCGCGACGTGGCCCGGGCGCTGATTGGCGCCGAGATCGCGGTGAAGCGCGATGAAATGCCCGATCCGGGACCCAATCAATTCTATTGGGCCGATCTGGAAGGGCTCACGGTGCGCACCGGCGATGGTATCGAACTGGGAATTGTGGATCACTTGCTGGAAACCGGCGCCAACGACGTGTTGGTGGTCAAGGGTGATCGGGAGCGCTTGATCCCTTATGTGTGGGGGTCGGTAATCACAGCAGTCGACCTCGCGCAGGGTGTGATCCAGGTGGACTGGGACCCGGAGTTTTAGCGGTGCGCATCGATGTGGTCACCTTGTTTCCCGACCTGTTCGAGATCGTAATTCGTAACGGGGTAACGGGCAAGGCGGTACAGCGGGGGATGGTGGAGTTGGGATTGTGGAATCCCCGCGATTACACCAGCGACCGGCATCGTAGCGTGGATGATCGTCCCTACGGCGGCGGTCCGGGGATGGTTATGATGGTGCAGCCGTTGCGGGATGCCATCCGCGCGGCGCGGACCGTGGCCCCGCGCAGCAAGGTGATCTACCTCAGCCCGCAGGGTCGGCGCCTGGATCAGTCGGCAGTAGCAGAGTTGACTGTCCGCCCCGGGATGATTCTGGTGGCAGGGCGCTATGAAGGGATCGATCAACGGCTCATCGACAGCGAGATCGATGAAGAATGGTCCATCGGGGACTATGTGCTGAGCGGCGGCGAATTGGCCGCCATGGTGGTGATCGATGCGGTGACCCGATTGTTGCCCGGCGTGCTGGGACACGATCAATCGGCGGCGCAGGACTCTTTTGCGACAGGTTTGTTGGATCACCCCCACTATACCCGTCCGGAAGAAATGGACGGCATGAGCGTACCGGAGGTGTTGTTGAGCGGAGATCACGCCGCCATAGCCCGCTGGCGCTTTAAGCAGGCATTGGGAAGGACATGGTTGCAGCGGCCAGATTTGGTGGAACGGCTGAATCTCAGCGCGGAGCAGCAGATACTATTGAACGAGTTTATACTTGAGTGTGAAGAATGAACGGCTTGGTCGCGGCGGTAGATCGTATTTTAGACTTTAATGGGGAACAGTCATGAGCAAAATCATCCAACAACTTGAAGCGGAGCAGATGAAGGATAACATCCCGGACTTCGCCCCCGGCGATACCGTGGAAGTCCAAGTCAAGGTTAAGGAAGGTAACCGCGAGCGTCTGCAGGCCTTTGAGGGTGTTGTCATCGCCATACGCAATCGCGGGCTGAATTCTTCTTTTACCGTGCGCAAGATTTCCCACGGCGAAGGGGTTGAGCGCGCATTCCAGACGCATAGTCCGGTTGTCCACAAGATCAAGGTGGTACGTCGCGGCGATGTGCGTCGTGCCAAGTTGTATTATCTGCGCGACCGTCAGGGTAAATCCGCGCGCATCAAAGAAAAGCTTTAACCGTTTCTCAGCAAACCGTCCGGGGCAACCGCACGTTCCCCGGATGATCTTTTCCATCATCCCGCCTTTCTTGCGGGATTTTATGCCATTTGCGTATACTCGACGCTTCCGTCGGCATTCAATCGCGAACTGGCCTATGAGCGAAACAGCGCACCGGGTGGATGAAGCTGGATCCGCTCGCGGATCGCAGGCACATAAGTCCCGCAGGTATGTAGCGGTCATGGCGACGCCGTGGCACGGAGTGAAGCTGGGAATTTGTGCGGATGATGCGGCGATCAGCTCTATCGATTTCCTTTCCGGAGGCGCAAGAGATATGGCCGCGACTTCACGTTTAGCGGAAGAAGCGTTGCGACAACTGCGCCATTATTTTCTCGACCCGCATTGGCGGTTCACCTTGCCTATTGCGCCGCGCGGCACCCCTTTTCAATTGCGGGCGTGGGATGCTCTGCGGCAAATTCCGGCGGGCACTACCCGCAGCTACGGTACCGTGGCGCGCCGGCTGCGCAGCAGCGCGCGCGCGGTGGGCGGGGCTTGTCGCGCCAATCCTATTCCGCTCATCATCCCTTGTCACCGAGTGCTGGCGGCTCAGGGAATGGGCGGTTTCATGGGTGTGACGGCCGGTCGCGGGTTGCGTATTAAACGAAATCTATTGGTTCATGAATCCTCTTCATGAGAACCCTAACCGCTTCTGCGGAGAATAGTGTCGAAGAAGAGGCGCTGTTGGAGCGTTTTCTGGATACCCTGTGGATGGAGCAGGGGTTGAGCGACCACACTCTGTCCGCGTACCGCGCCGACTTAAAGGGCGCATCATTGTTTTTAAAAAAACATGCAGCTACGCTGGCAAACGCACAGCGCCAGGATTTGCTCCATTATCTCACCCAGCGGGTGAAGACGGGCGCACGGCCCCGCACTACCTCGCGTTTATTGTCCAGTCTCCGGCGCTTTTACCAGTATATGGTACGCGAGGGCCGTTTACAGGTGGATCCCACCGCCAGGATCGATGCGCCGAAGCTGGGGCGGCCTTTACCCAAGGCACTGACCGAGATCGAAGTGGAGGCCTTGCTGCAGGCGCCGGATGTGAAGCAATTCCTGGGCTTGCGGGATAGGGCAATGCTAGAGTTGCTGTACGCTTGCGGCCTGCGGGTCACGGAATTGGTGAATCTCCAGGTTTCGCAGCTCAATCTGCGCCAGGGAGTGTTGCGTGTGCTGGGCAAAGGGAATAAAGAACGCCTGGTACCGCTGGGGGAGGAAGCGGCGGACTGGGTACAGCTCTACGTGGTAGAGGCCCGTCCTACGTTGTTGCGAGGACGGATGAGCGATGATTTTTTCGTGACGCAGCGGGGTGCGGCCATGACGCGGCAGGCGTTTTGGTATTTAATAAAGCGTTATGCGCGGCGAGCAGGCATCGTGTCGGTTTTGTCCCCGCATAGTTTGCGGCATGCCTTTGCCACGCATTTGCTCAACCATGGCGCGGACTTACGGGTATTACAAATGCTCCTGGGGCATAGTAATTTATCCACGACCCAGATTTACACGCATGTTGCCCGGGAACGCTTGAAGGGCGTACACGCCGAACATCATCCCCGTGGATGATGCGGATGGAGTTAAGGATGCAGCGGCCGTTATATTTTGGGCACCTTTCGCCGCTTGGGCGTTCTAATGAAAATATCCAGTTGAGAACAGTCGCCATGATCAAGAATATACTTTGGGGCGCCTTGTTGGCGTTAGGTTTGAACGGCGTGGCCGCCGCCGATGACGTGGCGGTCATCAATCAGGTTTTGGCGAAGTTAATCCCGAGATCGGCGCCCGATTCCATCGGGGAGAGCGTGATCCCCGGGTTGTATCAGGTGACTTACGGCCCCGAAGTCATTTATATCACGAAGGACGGCCGCTACATTTTGCAGGGCGATCTGCTTGCAACCGATACCCGCAAGAATCTCACCGAATCGATTCGTTCCAGCGCCCGCCTCAAACTGATCAATGCCGTGGATCCGAAGAGCATGATCATATTCGCCCCCCAACAGGTGAAGCACACCGTCACGGTGTTTACCGATATGGATTGCGGCTATTGCCGCAAGCTGCATTCGCAGATTGCGGATTACAATAAATACGGTATTGCCATCCGTTATCTGGCGTTTCCCCGAACCGGCGTGAATACCGAGTCGTATTACAAGGCGGTCACGGTATGGTGTTCGCCGAATCGCCGCGAAGCATTGACCGAGGCCAAGCTCGGCGAAAAGCTCAAGCGCATGACCTGCGACAATCCGGTGCGTGAGCACATGGCCCTGGCCGATAAGTTGGGCGTCTCCGCGACGCCGACCCTGATTTTGGAAGACGGCAGTTTGATCTCGGGATATATTCCACCGAAACAGATGAGCCAAATGCTCGATCAGGTGGCCGCGATAAAACCTTAGACTCTGTCTTGCCCCTTGTCCCGCCATTCATACGCGCCGGCGCATGCGGTAAATAATAGAAAAGCGCGAACGGTTTTATCCGGCCAGAGACGTTTTATCCCTTCCCTATACAACCGCAGTTGCTCATGGTACGGCGCAGCCAGAGTTTCCAGCTTTTCGACAGCGGCGTTGCGATGGGTTTTGTAGTCGATGAGGAAGCAGCTGTCGGCGGTTACCACCAGTCTGTCCACGACGCCGTGCACCAACCGATCGCCGCTGTAATAGTAGACGGGAGTCTCATTGAAGGCGCTTTCGTAACAGATTGGGTCGAACCAGGCGCGGAAGGCGGGGTGTTTCACCAGACGTTCCGCCTCCGCTTGCCACTCCGCCGTCGCTTGATTTTTTTCATCGAGATTTAATTCGATGCATACCCGCTGCCGGATAAACGCGGGTTCGTATTTCGTGCCGTCAGTGAGTAACTGTAAAAACCGATGGATTCCCAAGCCGCGTTCGCGGCCTTCCTCATTGCCATCAACACTTTTATCCATAGCAACCGCGCTGCGGCTGGGTGCGATCTCGACATCGGACGGTATGATCGCTAATGGCGCGGCGAGTCCGGCGGCGACGCTTACCGTCGCCTCGGCGGACGAGGCAAGCACGGCGGGAGCGGCTTGTGTTCCGGAGAAAGCGGCCCATCCCGACCGGCAGATCGTCTCCACATCTCCCAGTTGGGCGGCGATGGCGCCGTACCAGCCCAGATTCTCGCCGCGCTTGGCTCTGCAGCCGGAGATAAATAAAGCTTGTTTGGCGCGGGTAAGGGCCACGTACAGGAGATTGGCCTGTTCGCGTTGTTCCTCTCGCGCTTCATTCTCAAGCAGGGCCGCGGTGACCGAATCCGCCTCGCTGGTTTTTCCGCACAGGTAAAAATGACTGGGCCGAGCGGCTTGCGCCGGCCAGCGCACCATCACCTGATAACCGCGGGCGACGGGCGCCGCCGCCGCGGCATCGGCAAGAAAGACCACCGGTGCTTCCAGACCTTTGGCGGCATGGATGGTGAGCAGACGCACATTGCCCGCGGCGGTGCCTTCCGCTACTTCGTCGGGGGCGTCCTCTTCCAGTATCTTGAGCGTGTTGAGGCGTTCGAGAAAGGCAGCGAGGCTGGGATAACGGCCGCTGTCCATCTCCAATGCCAATTCGATGAACCGCGTGAGATTGGCCCGCACGCGCGAGCGAAGATGTTCGGGGAAAGCGGCCTCATATCTGGCCGCCACATTGCCTTCGCTATAGATGCGGTCCAAGAGGTCATGTACGGGTCTTTGGCCCGCCAAATCTTGCCAGCGCGGTAGCCAATGAGCGGCGCGGGCCAAGGGAGTTCCCGGCTCGAGCCGCGGCGCCAGGGCAAACAATCGATCCAGCCAGTTGCCGCCGGGCTCCGCCGCGAGTTGCATCAGGTCCTCGTCGCTGCACTCGAACAGGGGTGAGCGCAACACCGAGGCCAGGTTCAGGTTATTGTAGGGAATGATGAGAATATCTAAGAGGGCCACCAGGTCGCGGATCTCGATGCAATCCAACAGCGTACCGCGGCTGGCGGTGACATAGGGGATACCTGCTGCCCGCAACGCCTCCTCATAGGCATGGACGTGCTTGCGGCGGCGCACCAGAATCATGATGTCGTCATAACGAAGAGACCGCGCTTCTTTATTCTGTCCCACCACGGTTTGCCGTTCCAGCAGGGATTGAATTTGCATCGCGATCATCCCGCCTTCCTGTCGGTGGCGCTGATCTTTAAGCAGAACCCGGGGGCGGTGCAGCGGATTGCGCAGCGCGGCGGGAGAAGAAGGCGGCTCAATCTTTGCGGCGGCGATCAGCGGCAGGATTTCCACGTGTCCCCATAACATCGTACGGTGAGTGGTATGAGTTTGAAAGTCCGGTAGCCGCGTTCGCAGCGGGCCGTTTTCAAAGAGCCGGTTGACGACATCGATGATCGCCGGCGCGGAACGCCATGACGCGGACAGGGAGTGATCAACGGCGTGGAGTTGCGTGCGTAGCCATTGTTGAGCCGCAGGAAACAAATCCGGTTCGGCGCGGCGAAAGCGATAGATGGATTGCTTGGCATCGCCCACCAGGAACACCGTGCGGCGGCGCTCACTTTCCCCCGCCGCCAGTTCCTGCAGCAGCGGAAAGATCAAGTGCCATTGGGTAGGATTGGTATCCTGAAATTCATCGATAAGCAAATGATCGATGCGTTGATCCAATTTATATTGCACCCATAGCGCATGATCGGCGTGATTCAGGAGCAAAAAGGCCTTCCATTCCAGATCACTGAAATCCAGCATTCGCTGTTCATTCTTGAGACGCTGATAATGGGCGAGCAGGCGCGTCCCCGTGATGTACCAGGCATGTGACAGCGTCAAGGTGTCGCGTCGGCGGTATTGGTCCTGGATATCCAGTAGCCATGCAGCCAGGCGTTCGTGGAGGGCAAGTATTCGTTGCTGCCCATCCTCGCCCAAAGATTTCACCAGCGCCTTGCTTGGCTTGGGCGCGGCTGACTTCTTTAATAGGGCCTGGTTTAGCGAGATCAAACGTTTTTCGTTGCCATGCTCGGCGGTGAGTGCCTCGCCGATATGGGCGGCGGCCTTGGCCAGAGTTGCGGTGCCGTGTCGCAACAGCATTTCCGCATATATTTGTAACTCCGTGCGCCGCGATGCCGTTAAGCCCACGTCGAGGGGGTCGTCATCGATGACGACGGCCAACTGGGCAGCAAGGGTTTGGTAGGCGTATTCCACCGGGTCGGCTTGGCCGAGAGTAAAGGCCCACCAATCACCGCGGCGATGGAGAAAACTCATCAGGGCGGCCTTCGTCTCTTGGTGTCCGTTGAAGTTGCGGAACAACACTTCCAATTCTTGCGCCACCCGACCATCGGGGGCGAGGGTCGCTTCATCGGTCAAGGCGTCCCAGGCCGCCTCTTGGAATTGGCTGGGGCTCTCCAATATCTCAAATCCCGCCGGGACAGCGGCTTCCAAGGGGAAGCGGCGCAGCAATTCCTGACAGAAGGCATGAAATGTGGTAACTCGTGCCTGGCGTGGCGCGAACAGATGCCTTTCATAAAGGCCAGGCGCCTTTAGTAGGAGGTTAGCCGTGGGGGTGATGCCCATCTCTCGCAATGCATCCCCGCGTGCGGCATCGTCCATACTCGCCAGATCATGGAGTCTGTCCGTGAGGCGCGCCGCCATCTCCGCCGCCGCCTTGCGGGTGAAGGTGATGGCGAGGATTGCATCGGGGGCGGCGCCTTCGAGCAGCAAACGTACCAGCCGAGTTACCAGCAGCCATGTCTTGCCCGTGCCCGCCGATGCCATGACGGTGGCACTGTGTTGCGGAGAGGTGGCGAGTAGTGCGCTGTCCATAGGGACAGGATAAAGGGCGCTCACTACGGCGTAAAGTCGCCGATTCTATATTAATAGTACAATGGCCGGACCGCGCCGTTTCAATCCTTTCCGCGCTACTGCCGATATTAGCATTAAGGCACGATGCCGACACGGAGGAAGCATGCAAAAAATTCCCCTTATCCTGGCGCGAGATGGGATGATCCTGGCCAAGGAAATCGTTCATCCCGATAAATCCAATGGTCCCCCGCTGTTCGGTAAGGGTTTGAGACTGTCGGCTGCGCATATCGAGCGTTTGGCCAATATTGGTATTCAGGCCGTTGTTGTGGAAGGCAGGCCGGTTGTCATGGAGGGCGATGCCAGCCTCGACGATCAATTAAAAAGTCTGGAGGATCGATTTGTGCGTTGCGGACAAGATCCCTTTATGCAGCAACTCAAAGCTGCTTTGCAGCGGCATATTACACGGATGCTGGGAGAATAATGTGGCGGATATCAGTGCGGAATTACGCACCCTAATCAGGGAGTCGAGCTCCTTACCTACTATTCCCGGGATCATCACTAAACTGAGCGCCTTGGAGGCGAACCCAAAATCGACCAGCCAAGAAATTGCGCGGCTGATTTCGTCCGACCAGATCCTTTCCGCCAAAGTTCTGCGGTTGGTAAACTCACCCTTTTATGGCTTCCCGCGCCGGGTCTCTACCGTATCGAATGCGCTTATCCTGTTGGGCATTTCCGTCATTAAGAGCTTAATTATAAGCTCCTCTATCTTCGAAATGATGGAGAAGACCATTATCGGACTCTGGGAACACTCGCTTGCCACCGCCGCGGCTGCCAACCTCATCGCCGGCCGCTTAGAGCTCGGCGACAAAGAAGAGATTTCTACCGCGGCGTTACTGCATGACATCGGCAAGGTGGTGATCAAGATTCACCTCAAGGATGATTATGAGCGGCTGCTGGCCATCTGCGAGGAAAAGCAATTGCTGAGTTTCGAGGCGGAGCGGATAGAAATCGGTACCGATCATGCCGAAGTAGGGAAGTGGCTGGCGGAAAGCTGGTTTTTACCGAAAAAATTGATCGAGCCCATCGCTTTTCATCACGATGTCGAAAAATCCGTCACATATCGTGCCAGTACCGCGGTCGTGCATTTCGCCGACATCTTGGTAAAGGCTCGGGGTTTTGGCAATAGTAGAGAAGGTAACGAACTCGTTCCCCAGGTACACCCTCTCGCCGCCGGTATTTTACGACTCGATACGATAGGCATCGATTCTCTAATTGCCGAGTTGGATGAGCTGTTGGTGGAGGTCAAGAATTTCAGCGTGGATATCCAGGAGCAGCAAACGGACCATGTTTAAAATCGCGCTGCTGGTTAAGGATAAAGATCTCGCGGCTAGGCTGGAACTCCACCTGCGCGGCAAGGATTACCAGGCCGTGGTATTGGGCAATTTCACTGCGGCGCTTGGCATGCTATATGCCGATCCCCCGGATGTTTTAATTATTGACTTTGTTGAAGAGGATGCCATTACTCGCAATAAAATCCTCGATGATATAAAGCACGACAGCTATTTCAGTATGATGCCGATTATCGGGCTGTTGCCGGAAGGGCTTATTTCACCCGAACAGTTGTCCGGATATCCATTGGATGATTTTATTACCCATCCTATCAATTATCCCGTGCTTTTCAGCCGCGTTGCGTTGGCGCTGCAACGCATAAGCCGCGTTCTTGACAATAATCCATTGACCCGTTTGCCCGGCAATACCTCGATCCAAATCGCCATTGAGCACGCGATCGGAAAACCCTTGGCCGTATGCTATTTGGATATCAACAATTTCAAGCCGTTCAATGATGCCTATGGCTTTTCGCGTGGCGATGAAGTCATACGCATGGTGGCGCGTATCAGTAATAATGCGGTAAGGGAAGTATGCGGCAACGGCTTCTCCGGACACATCGGAGGCGACGATTTCGTCCTGATCGTCCCGATTGAGGCCGTCGATGCCGTGTGCCAAACTATCATCGGTAACTTTAATCATATCGTTCAAGACGTATTCGGCGAGCGAGAGAAGGACGTCGGATATTACTTTGCGAAAAACCGCAAAGGTGCGTTCGAGAAGATCCCTTTACTCGGCATCGCTATCGCCGTGGTTCCCACTGCCGGTGACCATATCAAGCACCCTGGCATGGTGTCTGAGATCGCATCAGATTTGAAGAAACTTGCCAAGCAATCATCCGAGAGCGCGTACGTTATCGATCGCCGGAGAAATTGAGCATTCAGCGCCCCGCTGAACATTGAATTCATTGGTAGGATGAAAAATGCTGTCTTGGCGTCGGTCCGAACGCCTGGCCTTCCTCTTGGGTGAGCAAAAATAGAGAGTGTTGCCACTCAGAATCAATTCATGGCATTTCCCATAAAAACGCTATGAATGGCTGATATTAATCGGTATATATCCTGCTATATAATCTATCTTCAATAGGCTGGGGTTATGCGCGTATGGCGCAGCGTGCCGGTGCGGAAGACCGGCGGTACGCTATTGAAAAAGTTTTCTAAGATATTCAAGTGTGGGAGCAAGAGATGAAAACGCCTCGATTAGCATCAATCGTCCTCGTTCTCTCGGCGCTGGTCTTCGCGCCGGTTAACAGCCAAGCGAGGATGACCGGCAATGAAATCATGGAATTTGTCAAAAGCTATGATCAATGTGAAGACAAAGGCTGCAATCCCGGAGATTCAGCAAGAGCATTGGCATTTATGATGTATGTAACGGGAGTAATTGAATCCCCTTATAACACTTGGTCGGATTTCTTATTACCCCCAGGGACCACCCGTAATCAAATCTACGCGGCGGTATCTAAATACTTCAAAGAACATCCCGAGATGTCTGGCGAGGGTGCGGCGATGCTGGTAATGAAGGCGATAATACGCGCGTTTCCAAATAATAAGTCTAAGGAGGGCACAAAATGAATCGAACAACATCGATGATATTCGCAGCGGCGCTCCTGCTTCCAATTGGATGTCCGGCGAAAGACATGCACAATATGTATAGAAACATTTCCCCAACAGGATACGAATCCTGTAGTGACTTCGTGGCGGCAAACAACGAGTGCAACGATGGCGTTTGCATGAGATTTGCTGTTTTCAGGGCCTGGTTACAGGGTTATTTGACTTCATACAATTTGATGGAGCCGGATACCTACGACATCGCGGGCGGCAAAGGACGGGACACTACAGATAAGACCCTGGAAATTTGGCTTGCTAAGTACTGCGCGCAGAATTCATCGCAGAGTTTTGCCGAGGCCGCAGAGGCATTGACAATTGAATTTTATCCAACGCGCTTTAAGATGATACCGAAGGAGTGATGCCATGAAAGCCGCCAGCAACTCACCCGAGCGCGTTGACGATTACGTAACGACTGGCGTTTGAGAAGTATAATGCTCAGGTATCGCAGGGAGGACACCGGGTCGCTGAAGATCCAGGCCCTGTTTCATGCCTTCCATATAAATCATTGATTAAATGGTGCCCCGGAGCCGATTTGAACGGCCGACCTTCCCCTTAGGAGGGGGATGCTCTATCCAGCTGAGCTACCGGGGCGGAAAAGCAAGTCGATGCCTTACAATAACAATGTTAAATGATAACAAAAAGTAATTGGCTGCAAGCGATTTAATAATCGGTTTTTTTACGAATAGGGTCATTGCCTGCCTAAAAGCGATAGCCCCTATTTTACGGATACGTGTTGCTTGATAGCTGTGGTTGCACGAAAACAAGATGGTTAGTGATAACGGTGCGCTCGGTATCGGCGGTGGGATATATGTTGTCGCAGCACCAGCTACTCGGCCGGAACATTACACGGTTAAAATCCCTGCATTTGCCGTAAACGAGGAACGGTCAGGGGCTGTGCCGTATTGGGCAGGAATTGTACCGGAATAACACAATCTCACTGACAACCGGAGCATACCCCGCTGTAAGCGGCGGGCGCCTTTGTCTGTAACCTGCGTGCATTTATAGCCGTGGCCGCCATACCCGGCCATTGACTTAATTCATGGTAGAATCAGCCTATGGAGCGGATATTTGGGTAGGACTTGAAGCATATCCAGGCGTGGCGTGGTCCCCGCTTAGACTGTAGATGGCCGCAGTGTACGGATTTATGTTTAGTGTTGGCAGGGCGAAAAGTATTGGGAGTCCGGAATCATCGCAAGTAACCCGGTTCCCGCTCAACTTCCACTCCGGTGGCGCCGGTTGCCAGGGTCTTCTGAGGCATTTTTTATCTTGTGAAGGCGTGAAACCGGTCATCTTTTGCATTTACCTTACTCCCTCAGCGATCGTCAAACTGCGACGTTAAAAATGCTGTGAATGATCAAACTTATCAAGGTGTCTTGGATTTTTACCGCTCTTCGATTCGGGATGCGCAGTTGTTGGACGCGGCCTCCCCCTTGCCCCTGTTAAGCCGGGTGCTTAAAGAGGCCGCGGAACTCGTTGACAAACAGCCTCCGGAGGATGATCCCGACCGGGGCGAAGCATTGCGTCTAGCAGTGACCCAGTTCGCGGAGAAAATCCTTTTCGTCGATCACGCCAATTACTACCGCATTCTCGGTCTGAACCGCGATGCCGATACGGTTCTGATTAAGGATCATTATAAATGGTTAAGCCGCCTGTTGTTTCCCGTTGCGGATATGGTGCACTGGAACGAGTCCAACGGCGTATTACTTAACCGCGCTTACAGCGTGTTGCGGGATCCCAAATTTCGCAAAGCCTATACCGAGGAATTTCTTAGCAAGAGCAGCATTGATAAAACATTGGGCGTGAAACGCGAGGCTGCCGTACGTACGGGCGGCGGGCAGGGGCAGGGGGCCGCTGCCGAAGCGGTCGCGTCAGTTCCCGGGCAGGCGCAATTTCCCGCGGAGGAGAACTCCTCCCCGGAACAAGCATCGGTCCATCCCGGCAGAAACAGTGAAGAACCCTCTTTTATCGAGACCAACATTCACCGCCTCAATCCGACACCCTTCGCCAAGGCTAAACCTGACCGGTTTCCCGTGGATTTAATGTCGGCCGCCGCCGTCAGCGCCGGTCCGGCACCCACGGCCATCCCGGTAAACAACGGCGGCGCATTTCCTCCTCCGACAGAGACCGGCCAGGCTGCCCGCGGCTCGTGGGGTTCTCTGGCCGCGAAAATCGGTCTTCCGATCATCGTGGGATTGGGTGTTTTCGTTTATCTGAGTGACATTCCACTGCCCTTTATCGATCATCGGGACAGGCACCGGCCGGAGCCCGTGACGATTAATTCACCCGCCGCGGCGGTGGGAGACGGACAGCTTATTGCACGTTCAGAGCCGCCCATACAGGTTTCGACCGGCGGCCAGAAAACGGAAGACGAACCGTCACATGATGCCGCTTCGGACTTGAATGCCAGGACCAATGAGCCCGTGACCATTACTTTCAACGACGAAAAACCGAGCTCGGCCGCGGTTACAGATAAACAGATCGTCCCGGTTCAGCCGCTGAGCAGCGGCAAACCCGCCGGTCAGATACCGACATCCTCCGTGCCGGGCGACGGTTCATCAATGGGGGCGGGTCAAACCAACCCGGCATCACCGCTTCATCATGCCACTGAGCAGGTGCATGCCAAGACGATACACCCTAAACAAGCGATTAAACCTGCCGCTTCATCCACGCCGCCGCCCGTGATAAGTGCGGTTAAACGACCGCCGCCTCCTTTGCCGGTCCACCGTCCATTAACGGCACAGTCCAAACCGGCATCGCCGCTTCATGCCGTCACCGAGCAGGCGCAGACCAAGATCGCGCGCATTGAACAGGTGCCTACACCTGCCGCCCCACCCGCACCGCCGCCAACGCCCGTGGAAAGTGCGGGTGAACAGCCGCCGTCCCGACCGATGGATTTATCGGTTCATCCGGACTCGGCAGCTGTACCTGATAAAGAAGTGGTTTCGGTTCAGCCGCCGCTCAGTGGCGACAAACTGGCCATAGCGGCCGCTCAGATGTTGCCGCCCCCCTTGCCGGGTAGCAGTTCATCTACGGGCCAGTCCAATCCGGCATCGCCGCTCCAGGCCGTCACTGAGCACCAGTTGGAAAGCCTGGTCAAGACCTTTATTTCCAGCTACGAGGCCGGCGACATGGATATTTTTATGTCCTTGTTATCCGATGATGCCCATACCAAGTCGCAGAAAGACCGGGATTCGATTCGTACCGCCTATGACCAACTTTTTCTGGCCACCCGGAACCGCCGCCTGAAACTCAGCGGGATTAAGTGGGTACATGCCGCCGATGGTACGATGGTTGGCAGAGCACCGTTTCTATTGACGCTCAATCAAGAGGGGAAAAGAGATCCATTACAGTATCGTGGGACCATGATCTTCCAAGTGGAAAACCGCAGCACTCATTTATTGATTAAGCAGTTTGATTATGAATATAAGGGGAAAAAAGACTAATCACTGTTGGTGGACTTTATTATCAATATGAAGCACCTTTCGGTTCCGTTGTAGAGACAGCACACTTTTTATTCTAGGCGCTTGTCCTTGATGCATTAATGTATGGCGAACTGCGCCGTGATCGGCGCATTCGCGCCGTCCGTTACCGTCACGGTGATAATATCGGGCCCTGACGAGATAGCGGCCGGAGCCTGATAGGTTACCGTCGCCCCCGAACCCGTGATGATGCCGCCCAACTGGGATTTCCAGGTGTAGCTCAGGAGATCGCCGTCACCGTCATAAGCCTGTGCGGAAAGCGTGGTGGTCGCACCCGGTGCCAACGTATAGGTGTCCGCCCACGGTCCCCGGGTAAAGAAGGGCGGATGATCGAACGCCGTGGGCGGCACTTCCAATACCTGAATTTCGGACAACCCCACACTGGCGGTGGTAGCGCTGACGGTATTCACGGTAAAGCGCACCCAGGTAATCGTCTTCGGCTGGGACAAGGTAACGGTATAAGGCTTGCCATCATTGGGCAGTCCGTTTGCGGGAGTGACCGGCAGGCTGGTGCCGTCGCTGAACGTCAGCGTCCCCGTCAGGATGTGATCGTCGGCATTAGGCCGGTCGAATAGGACCACCTGATCGATGGTGTGCGGTTCAGTCCAATTCATGTGTATCCACGCGCCCGCCCCTTCACCCTGGGTTACCCACTCCGCCTGGCTGTTTCCGGGGGCGCCGTCGGGAATACCGTCCGTCACGTTGGCGGCCTGCTGAAAGTTGGACGCGTTTTGCGACGATGCCGTGATCGCCGCAATCAGGGCGATATTGCGCGACCAGGGCTCCTGCCAGAAAATCTCTTCGTTCTTGCCGAAGGCATAGATCAAACCGTCGCCGGTCTGCTGGGAAACGTAGCTGTCGATCATCTGGTATTTGAGATTGGCGGCCAGGTTGGCGTCCTGCATCGCCGCGGGTACAGCCATCCTGACCCGGTTGCTCCATAGGAACGGCGTCTTGTACTGATACGGCGGAATAGTGAAGGCATCGGTCGGCGTAAAGCGTGCCCGCATGTCCGTGAGATTCCCGACACTTCCGGTAAACGCGGGATTGGGCCAGTTGGCATCCGCCGAGAAGTCGGCGGCGGGCGTGGCCGCGGTTCCCTTCAGCCACTTGTCCGTATAAGGGTAATCCTTGGAATCATGGACCGTGGCAATGTTCACGTCCGGCCGGAACCGCGGCTGCGCGTGCATCATGGACTGGACTGCGTCGCGTACGGCATAAAACACCGCCCTGTCATCGGCGTCCTGATCCACCGGCGAATTGGTATAGATCTGCGCGGGCTGGTAACGGGCCATCAGCGTCTTCAGATCGGCCACGAGATTGGCGCGGTTGTACGCCGCCGCCGTCCCTTGCTCATAGCTGTGAAAATCCCGGCCCCCCAGGCCCTGGCCGCCATAGGTCGCCGACTTTCCGGCGGAGGAGACATAGCTGCCATCCGCTGCCGTGGGGTAATTGTTGTACATGTTCAGCAGTCCCGCGTCGGGGTAGCCGAGGAATATAACGTCGTTCTGATCCAGCCCCAGTTTATTCACCAGAGCGGCCATGGATTCGGCCTCGCGGGCCAATCCATCAGCGGAGCTGTCGCCGTTGGTGACGATCACCACCTTCACCGAATTGCCGTCGTCCATCGGCCTCCTTCATCACTCCCGCGGCTATCAGGGATTCCTCACCCGGGTGGGCCACGATGACCATGCCGGGCGGATCGATGGTGAGTGTGACAGTGGCGGTGGGGTTTGAACCACTGTGCCGTCGTTGACGGTGTAGGTAAAGCTGTCATCGCCCTTGTAGTCGGCATTCGGCGTATAGGTGACGTTGGCCCCGGCGGTACCCAACGCGGCGGTACCGTTAGTCGGTTGGGTTACCGACATGACGGTCAAGGTATCGCCCTCCGGATCGGTATCGTTAGCCAGTACGTCTATAACATTGTCTGAGCTGTTCTGGAGAACGGTGGGGGTATCGGTATTGGCGGTGGGCGCCTGATTGATAACGGTAATGGTAACGGTGGCGGCGTTGGAGACGGCGCCCAGATTATCCTTGACGGTGTAAGTGAAACTGTCCGGCCCGTTGTAGGCAGCGGTGGGCGTATAGGTGATGGTGCCGTCGGAGTTTGCCGTGGCACTGCCGTGGGACGCCGCACCGGTGACTGCGACGTGGTGACATCGAGCGTGCCGCCGACATCGTTGTCGTTGCCGAGCACGGCCAATGAATTGCCGGAACTGTTTTGCGCCACGGTGAAGGTGTCATTATTGGCCACCGGCGGCGTATTAACGTTGATGTTGACGGTCGCCGCTGTGGACGTACCGGTACCGTCGTTGACGGTAAAGGTGAAACTGTCGGCGCCGGTGTAGCCGGTGGTCGGTGTATAGGTGACCGACTCGGTACAGCTGCCGCCGCCGCACGCGGGCGAACCGATGCTGCCCAGGCCGCCGTGGCTCGGTGTGCCCAGGGCAAAGGTCAGGCCGCTGCCACTGGTGTAGGTGCCGGCGAGGGTGATGGCCTTGGCGATGTTTTTATTGGTGGTGACGCTTTGTCCGGTGGCCACCGGCAGGGCCGTGACGGTAATGGTAACGGTGGCGGCGTTGGAGACGGCGCCCAGATTATCCTTGACGGTGTAAGTGAAACTGTCCGGCCCGTTGTAGGCAGCGGTGGGCGTATAGGTGATGGTGCCGTCGGGGTTTGCCGTGGCACTGCCGTGGGACGCCGCACCGGTGACTGCGACGCTGGTGACATCGAGCGTGCCGCCGACATCGGTGTCGTTGCCGAGCACGGCCAATGAATTGCCGGAACTGTTTTGCGCCACGGTGAAGGTGTCATTATTGGCCACCGGCGGCGCATTAACGGTGATGTTGACGGTCGCCGCTGTGGACGTACCGGTACCGTCGTTGACGGTAAAGGTGAAACTGTCGGCGCCGGTGTAGCCGGTGGTCGGTGTATAGGTGACCGACTCGGTACAGCTGCCGCCGCCGCACGCGGGCGAACCGATGCTGCCCAGGCCGCCGTGGCTCGGTGTGCCCAGGGCAAAGGTCAGGCCGCTGCCACTGGTGTAGGTGCCGGCGAGGGTGATGGCCTTGGCGATGTTTTTATTGGTGGTGACGCTTTGTCCGGTGGCCACCGGCAGGGCCGTGACGGTAATGGTAACGGTGGCGGCGTTGGAGACGGCGCCCAGACTATCCTTGACGGTGTAAGTGAAACTGTCCGGCCCGTCGTAGGCGGCGGTGGGCGTATAGGTGATGGTGCCGTCGGAGTTTGCCGTGGCACTGCCGTGGGACGCCGCACCGGTGACTGCGACGCTGGTGACATCGAGCGTGCCGCCGACATCGGTGTCGTTGCCGAGCACGGCCAATGAATTGCCGGAACTGTTTTGCGCCACGGTGAAGGTGTCATATTGGCCACCGGCGGCGCATTAACGGTGATGTTGACGGTCGCCGCTGTGGACGTACCGGTACCGTCGTTGACGGTAAAGGTGAAACTGTCGGCGCCGGTGTAGCCGGTGGTCGGTGTATAGGTGACCGACTCGGTACAGCTGCCGCCGCCGCACGCGGGCGAACCGATGCTGCCCAGGCCGCCGTGGCTCGGTGTGCCCAGGGCAAAGGTCAGGCCGCTGCCACTGGTGTAGGTGCCGGCGAGGGTGATGGCCTTGGCGATGTTTTTATTGGTGGTGACGCTTTGTCCGGTGGCCACCGGCAGGGCCGTGACGGTAATGGTAACGGTGGCGGCGTTGGAGACGGCGCCCAGATTATCCTTGACGGTGTAAGTGAAACTGTCCGGCCCGTTGTAGGCAGCGGTGGGCGTATAGGTGATGGTGCCGTCGGAGTTTGCCGTGGCACTGCCGTGGCCCGCCGCATGGTGATGCGACGCTGCGACATCGAGCGTGCCGCCGACATCGGTGTCGTTGCCAAGCACGGCAGTGAATTGCCGGAACTGTTTTGCGCCACGGTGAAGGTGTCATTATTGGCCGCGGGCAGCGCATTGAGGTGATGCTGACGGTGGCCGCTGTGGCCGTACCGGCAAAGTCGTCGACGGCAAAGGTGAAGCGTCTGGCCGCTATCGGGGTCGGTGTACCGGTGACCGCCGGTAAAGCTGCCGGCGCCACCCGCCGGCGAATCGATGCTGCCAGGCCGCCGTCGGTCGTGGGGGCAGGTGAGGCCGCGCCACTGGTGGCGGTGGGCGGGCGATGGCTTGGCGCTGTCGTTACCGTGCGTGACACCGGGGTCGAATTCACCAAGGCCATCGTTGACGGTCAAGGTGACGGCGTGATCGCCGACGGCGGTGAAGGTGACCGCGCCCGGGCTCTGCAGTGGAGCTACTGGGTGTGCCGCCGGCAAAGGTCCAGGCATAGGTGAGCGTCTGGCCGCTATTGGGGTCGCTACCGCTGCCGGTAAAGTTGACGGAGCCGCCTGTCACAATCGTCACGTTGCCAGTAGGGGCGGTGATGGTCGCAGTGGGGGGCGTGTTAATAGTGATGTTGACCGTGGCCACGTTGGAGATAGCGCCCTGATTATCCTTGACGGTATAGGTGAAACTGTCGGATCCCGTGGAACCGGGGTTAGGTGTATAGAGGATCGTACCGTTTGATTGGGGGCTGGCAGTACCATGAGTCGGTAGGCTGGTTATTGCGATGCTTGTATTATCGAGCGCACCGTCGGGGTCGGAGTCGTTGGTGAGCACAGTTAGCACGTTGTTGCTGCTGTCTTGTGTCACTATATAAGTGTCGTTACGGGCTACGGGTGGCTGAATGGGTACACTGACAAAGATGCTGACTTGGCCACTGGAGACGGCACCCTGATTGTCTGAGACGGTATAGGTGAAGTTGTCCGGGCCAGCGAAATTATTATTGGGCGTGTAGGTGACCGAAGCGGTGCAATTGATCGGCGTTGAGCCGGTGCAGTTGGGTCCGGTGATGGCGCTTAAGGCACCATTGGTCGGTCCTGTGTCGATGGCGAAGGTCAAAGCAGTGCTATCCACATCACTGCCGGAAAGAATAATATCTTTTGCCTTATTTAAGTCGGTAGAAATGTTCAGAGGTGTAGCCGTGGGTGGTTGATTAACTTGGGCGACATTTATGGAAACGGTTGCCTGTGCTGATGTCAGTGAACCATCGTTGGTGGTAAATGTGAAACTGTCATTGCTACTGAAATTGGTCTCTGGTGTATAGATAACACTCGCTGTGCATGTACTGGGTAACGTGGAACCGCAATTAATGTTTGTAATTGCGCTCAATGTTCCGTGTAACGGCCCGGTCCCGATGCCGAATGATAGGGAGATGCTGTCTACATCGTTGCCTGTGAGCGTGATAGTTTTCGATACGTTCTGGGTGGCCCCGACAGATAGAGACTCGGCCGTGGGCGGGTTGTTAACCGGATTGATTGTAATGGTGACGGTCCCGTAGGCCCCGTTTGATCCGTCGCTGACGAGATACGTAAAGGCGTCCGTTCCATTAGCGAACGGATTTGGTGAGTAAGTAAAGTTGCCGTTGTAGCGTATCCGTGACGACGGCGGTTCCCTTCGCGCCGTTTGAAACGATGGAGTAGGTAAGAGTATCTGAGAACGACACTGCCATTTCAATATGCCGTTAATGGCGACATTTTCATCGTGGTTATGGCAACATCGTTGGCGACAGGGGGGAGATTCGTTTTCGAGTCGTAAATAAATTTTTGCGGATCACACTTCGTTCGTGGATAAGGCGGCGACACTTTGTGGAGACAGATATGTAATCGATAGATTGTTGTGGCTTTGGATAAACTGTTCGGTGGCGCGCGCCAGATCTGCGGGCGATAGGTTATGGGTCGGTGTTGTTCAGTACACCATTCGATTCAAGGTTATTCGCCATGCCCGAAATGATGTCGAATACACTAATTGGATTCGATTGTTTTGTTCTGCGCCAGCTGCGAGAATCCGGCCAGGTACAAGGCATAATCACGTTGTTCCAGCGTGGAGATGGCGACTTGAGAGATAGCCGGCGGTGAAATGGCGAGGATATTGCCTACATCAAAAAGGTATGAAATTTCGTTGGTCGCGTTAGTAATCGAAGCTGCTAAGGATTGGCCCGCCGCTTGGTGATTGCGGGACAGGGCGGCCGCAAGGGTTGTTAGCGGCGTTACCTGAGCCGTGAGGATGCCGCTGGCGGGAAGGTCAGCGTATGCCTCCAATTGATCTTGTTGCCTGAGCGATACGACACTGCCCGTCGCCTCATCCACGTAGCTTCCGCCGGTCAAGACGATCGCGACAGGCGTGTCGACCAGTACGGGTACCTGGAGTTGATAGCGGCCGTTTGCATCCGTGGTCGTCGAGGCGATGGGTGCTGACCCTCTCGTGCCGTCCTGATTTAAGAGATAAACCTTGATGGCGCCTTGCGCGACCGGTCCTTTATAGGCCAATCCCTGCAGGTTGAATTGGCCGGCGCCCCCGCCACTGCCGCCGCCACCCCCGCCGCCACTGCAGGCGGACAACAACAGGACGATCGCGCCGAACAACAATGCGGCTGATTTTGTAGTGAAAATTGAGATGGACGGCATATTGATACTTCGATACAACATTAATACTATAAATGCAAGGTATCACACCACCGGATCGCTCACTCCGCTCAGTTTGGCAGTGATGTGATTCCCGTTGCAATGCCGCCATTATGCAACCACTGATGCCACCAACAACATCATTATCTATTTTTCCGCCGTGGCAGGCATGGCGAGTAAACCCGATAATGACATTGACTGCCACTTTCCGGATGATATCCGTGTGGCTTTTGTATTTGAATTATTATGAGCAGGATGCATGCCATTTGAATTATGATAAAAATACAGTATGTTAAAATTGCCGGTCAAGAAAAATTAGCAATTTTGTAAGGGATATCGACAGATTAGAGGGACGGGTGCCGATGACATTTCCAAGGACCTCGAAGGCGGTATGTGGCGATGATCGTATTATCAGGGAATCAACATTACGGACCACCCGGTGTCGATTAAGCCTGGAATGTGTGGTTAACTAATTCTTTGAGTTTGCAATAGCTAAGGATGGAATATTGAACGCTGGCGATGCAAAAAACGCACGCCCGGACCGTCATGGCCATGACGGCGGCTTGCGGATCTGACCTTTCACTGTATATATACGAGTTTTTGCCGAGGTTCGCTATGATGCCAGTGGGTGTGCGGGGAGTCAGCAGCACCCATCATTAATTGATAGCAGTTGAAATAACCAAAAGGGGACGACATGGGGATCAAGAAAAAAAGTTTGCTAACCGCCGCCGTTGTAGTCGGGTTCCTGTCAGCCGGGGGCGCATCAGCCGTGGAACTTGCTCAGGTTCAGATACACGGTCCGATAGCGGATACCACTGCCGATCAAGGAGGCACTCAGTTGCGCGGCGATTTACGTCCCTTGTTATTAGCCGACGCGGAAGACTCAGGCAGTGATGAGATTGGTGGTGTATTGGGGTTGCCCGTCCAGAATCAACGGCGTCTTTTTACTCTCGAAAGAGGGGATATTCTGCTCCGTATGAGGTTCATTGACATCATCCCCAAAGGTGGCAGTGGCGAGGTGTTTATTTCTCCTTACCTCCCAGTGGCGGGATCGAAACTTTCAGTTAGCGGCGCTACCGGCTTCGAAGGCGATGTGAGCTACATGGTGACGCCGATGCTCGGCGTCGAGGTTTCCCTGGAGAGTTCTACCCATGCACTCAAGGATAATAGCGGTCAGGTGGCCAGCACGACGGGTAACGGCTCGGACTTGCTAGGCACTACCAGCATGTTGCCCCTAACCGTAATCGCCCAGTACCATTTCATGCCCAAAATGAGGGTTCATCCGTATGTGGGGCTGGGTTTGAACTATACGCTCTTCAATAAGGAGGAGTCGGGGTTGAACGGCGTCACTCTCAACGTCGACAATACAGTGGGGCTCGCGGCGCAGACCGGTGTGGATATCGGTATTCACGAAAGGTGGTTTCTCAATGTCGATTTGAAGTATATCGATATGAGTTCAACCATGAATCTGTCCAACCCTAACAGCGGTGTTACCGACAAGACCGACTTGAAAATCAGTCCCTGGATATTTGGAGTCGGTATAGGGACTTATTTCTGACGGGCGGCGCGACGGCTTTAATTGACAGCGCTGCCGCAAAATGGATCAAATCCTAATTGGGAAAGGCGCTTTTATTCTTTATCTACTCAGGAAACGTGAAGGAACATGAGCCCGGCGCTATAATTTGGCTGGGGGCCCGTGACTATGAAGACAGCCGACGCATCGGAGGTGTTTCTCGCCTGTGAGGAATGTGTCAACCGGTACGTTTCATCCTGTCGCGACCGTGTGGATGGATTCGTCGCTCGGAATTTTTCCGCGCGGGAGTTGATGCAGTTTCACCGGCGCTGGCTGCTGCGCGATTTCCTGTGCTATCCCATTAACGTGCTCTGGGCACTGCCCTATCTCTTCCTCAGGAAAATTGTCGAAACGCTTGACAAACTGGGATTCAGCGGCCTGCAACAATTCTTCGCACGCGTGCCATCCGGGATGAAGACCCGCTACGAGCGCGAGGTCGAGTCTCGAATTGAGTCGGAACTGCTCGAATGGCCGCGGGCTTTGTTCGATCAACTGCGCTCCGATACCCGGCTCGTATCACTCATGAAAGCGGGCGCGCTTTCCGCGAGTGACGTCTTTCCAGCCGCATCCGTCAAGGCGCTGCTCAAGGAACACTCGGCGGGCCGGGCGGCAGTGTCAAATCTGTCAGGCACGGCGGGAACAATGCTGGTCGGATGGCTTATATTCCACGATCAGAACATGAGCGTCGCCGAGGTCGGAAGCCGGCTGGCGCACGAGCACGCCCAAGACCGATCCGCCTCGCACTTCTTTCTCGGAAAAGGATTAGGCCGGGTCTGGTACGCGGTTGTTCCGCCCGACCCGACCCGAATGGACATGGCGATCGGCATCGGTGCAGCCACCTTGTTGGTCGTCTGCATTTATCTTGCGGTCAGTCTTTCGATGGATCCGCTGCGCAAAGCGCTCGGATTGCAGCAGAAGGCCCTTCGGGCATTCATTGATCGGATCGAGGAGCATCTGCACCTGCAGGCGGCCAAGGCCGCGCGGAGAATGCTTGCGGATTGTTCGTTTGCCGACTCGTCCATGGGCGGTCAATCGACGGCTCAATCAACCCACCCGCGGCACGAAACGGGGTGAGGCGATATGTGGATACGCCGCGCAACCGCGTTCGCCATGGTCATTATGATCGCGACTCTCACCGGGAGTTGTGCCACCATGAAGACCATCGGCAAGAATGCGCAACGCGTCGCCAACGGCCAGGCCATCGACAAGAAGGGCATGAAGCGCGCGGTGGCGGCAGATACGAAGGATATCGAGGCGGGCGTGCGGCAGTTGCGCCGCAAATTCGAACAAGCCCTCGCGAAATTGAAGTCGAACGTGCGGCGGCGCTGGGGCGAGAGGGAAACCAAGGTCGCCAACCGCACCGTGTACGTAAAATATACCCAGGGATACAAGAGCCGCGTCGTGACCGATTTCGACCATGGAATTCTGATCGTCGAAACACTGGACGACAAAGACCCGCGGGAGAGCCTCAAGAAAGCCATCGTCGCCGCGCTACTGACCTCAAGCGACCCTGCATCCGTGGATCTATTCTCTGATAAGGACGTCGAGCTGGATCCAAATCGCGCGCCATATTTGTATGGGCTCGTGCTCGATAATCGGGGTATGCCGATCCGCACGCGGCGGCAAGCCGAGCAATTTGCGGACTTTCTCGTGCCGCGGAAGGTTCAGACGCGCGCGGTACGGGCGGATGAAGGCGGCAAGACGGCACGGTTCGTAAGGCTCGCGATGGTGAAGAACTTCGAAGAGAAGGGCGCGGAGCGCTACCGCGAAAGTGTCGCGAAGTACTCGGCGCAATACCATGTGAGTCCGAGCCTGGTGTTGGCGATCATGCGCACGGAGAGTAACTTCAACCCGTTTGCCGTCAGCGGCGCGCCGGCTTATGGCCTGATGCAGCTGGTACCGGCGAGCGGCGGACGCGCCGCCTACCAACGCGTGAACGGCGTCAGCCAAACGCCGACGCCCGATTACCTGTTCGATCCCGAGCATAACATCGAACTCGGTACGGCCTATCTGAGCGTGCTCGGCAACAACGAGTTCAACGCCGTCGACAACCAGAGTTCACGGGATTACTGCGTGATCGCGGCATACAATACCGGTCCGGGGAACGTGACGCGCGTTTTCGCCAAGGGCAGGAACGAGGCTTTGAGCAATATCAATGGCCTCGAGCCTTCGGCACTGTACGATCGGCTGCGGACCTCGCTGCCCTATGAGGAAACCCGTCAGTACATCGTCAAGGTCACGAACAATCGCAAACAGTTTGTGAACATGACGGCCGCGCGGACCGATGCGAATCCCTGAGCCCGCGGCTTCCGAACGGGCCCATTTGTCCTCGACGGGGAAAAAAGTATGAGCGCATATTCGCGGATTGATGCCGTTTCTGCTTCTTGTGGGAGGTTACGGAAGGTGTGTATGGAAAAAATGGATTCGTGCGTTTCTTCCCTATCGGGAAACACCAGCCATTCGCGGCGTAGCCGCCAATGTTCGCTAGGAGTGGCGCTGAATTATAAATGGGGAAACTGCTTCAGTCGGAAAGAGGTTCAAGTAATCATCGAATAATGGCGGATCTACGGGGTGGAGATTTATGAAATGCAGCCATATAGTCGTACTAATAGTTTCAATTGGATTCGCAGGAAATGTGAATGCTCTAACTGATAAGCGATTTGAAGCCTGCAAAGCAAGCCTTCTTAAAGCTCAACAGATCGACGTACTCAATAATTTGGATTGGAGACCGCCTAGGGAACCACAAGTAGTTGTTGGAGCAACTTTTTACATCATGCCATTCGATGCAAAGAAAGGATTTGTTGATATAGTCAATTGTTTTTTAGTGTCGGGAAAAAGTGATAAGCACATGAGCTTTGATCTCTTGGATTGGCAAACAGGAAAAAGGGTTGGCAGATATGTAGATGGTAGGTTGAATATTCAATGACTACGCCCGTCGTGCACCCTCTCAAAGAGTGCATTTCAAATGCGACCGCATTTTATCAAGTCGATTTCGCGGATCATTAAGTCATGATGGCGCATTTGTTCCTCCCTTGCCGAAATCATAAGAAAATCCCATATCATGTCTGGACGGATTATGGGAGTACTGTCACAGGCTTTGCGAAAAGCTTTATCGGTCAACATGCATACAACTCCCCGGAGAGGGCGGTCGGTTATACACAATGTTGCCCCCACCTGTTCCTGGATGTTAACGGACGGCCTGACCACTTGTTGGACGCTAAAAACGTAAAAAAACCCGCAGTTACGCGGGTTCATGGACGATACTGGACTTCTTTGGATAGTGACATGGTGGAGCGGAGGAGGATCGAACTCCCGACCTTCGCATTGCGAACGCGACGCTCTCCCAGCTGAGCTACCGCCCCTTATTGTAATGGATGCATCAGGGTATTTCTGACTTGGTCGTCCAAGCCGGACCAGGATTCTATCACTTGTCAGGAAGAACCGCCACGGGGACGGGCATTACCCGGACTCAGACCTTGCCGAGGGTGCGAGAAGCACTGATATCTTGGCGAGCGCCAGTGGGGCTGTAGCAGTGCCCGGCGCCAAATTCGCCATTTCTCAGGATGGACAATGCTTGTTGAACTTGGCGCTGGTTGAGGTTGATGATCTTCCCGTTGACGCTATTACTGTGCCGGCATTGAGAAAGTATTTTTTCCACTTGCTGCCACAAGGAGACCAAGCCCATTGAACCTTGCGGATCATAATGGCGCAGCACGGCGGTTATGTCGATCTTATTATCAGATGTTTGGCTACGCATTAGATCCAAAAATTCCTGGGACAGGGTATCGAGCTGCCATACATGCCGCTGCTTGTCGGCAAGGATTGCCTCCATGTCCTCTAGCTTGTTGCCGGAGATGGCCGCATGTTCCTGGGCTAAGGTCTGTGATAGCTGGCACACAGTATCGAACTGTTGTTGAAGTAAACCGCGAAATTTATGCGTGAAGCTAGTCATATTAAGCATACTCCGTTTTAAGAAATGGCTCCGCCGCGGGCACTTTCAAAACTTATCAGTTTTTCAGCCACGCGTTGGGGATGGATCTGAAAACGGCCGTCGTTAATGGCCTGCTTAACATCTGCGACCCGCACAGTATCCACTATTGGCAAATTGGCTATCGCCGTTTCCAATTTTTTAAGTTGCGCCGCAGTATCCGTCAAGGTTACCGTATCGGTACTGGAAGGTTGTCCTGTTCGTTGCTTTAGCGATGCGGGGTCGGCGCTGCCGACTTGTCCTTTTGCTTCCGCCTTGGCGTTCGATAACTGGGTTGGTTTGTGCCCCGGAATCTCGATTGCCATATTGACACCTCTTTCTGCTAATTGATGTATCGGCTTTACGACACATAGATTTAATTCAGCCGCATCACATATTGACTTTGATAATACCAGGCTCGATGACCAGGCCTTCGACGGTACGCTTCGAATGAGCGCTTTGTACTCGCACCCATTGTCCCTCCGTTCCATCCATCAAAGCGGTGCCCGGCATCCTGACCTCTATGCCGGAATCTTCGGCGAGGATGATGATTTGTTGTCCGCGGCGCACCAACAACGGTGCATCGAGCATGTCCGTTGTCAGTGCAGTAGCGGCTGACATGGGACGCTTTGCTATCTTTCCAAGAACATTCGAGGTATCGAAGATGTAGGCATCGATATTGCCGCTTATCTCACGCTCTTCCAGAGTGACATCGGTTTTCCCGATGGGAGTTCCGCGCAATACTGGGTGCTTTGTCACCACCACCTGCCGTATCACCTTTACTATGGCGGGTATATAGATGGTCCAGGGTTTGGCGCCCGAACAACGAACGCCGACAGTTGTAGTGCCGGGAAGGCGTCCGCCCGGGGGAAGAAAACCCTCCAACGGCACGTCGCAGGCGGCCAATTTTAATCGCGAGTCGAGTTTTTTAACCTCGATGGTATGGACCGGAAAGGCCTGTTCGATCTGTTGGACGACGAATGCTCGAGCGGCTGCCTTGATGGCAATCGGCGATTCCATTTGTATATCCTCGGCGTCCGCCATCGCCGCAACGGTGACTGGGAACAGGATCGAGACGAGAAACCAGCGCCATGGTTGTCGAGTATGGCAACGAGAGTGGTGGCCTAAACCTTCCTTGCTGTGACCGTTTAATCGCATCTCTATCTCTTTTTAGGCAAAATGTCTTATGTGATGTAGCAAACATCATGCCGAAGTGCTCTTCCATCCTTTGTGCTTTGTGCGAGAAAATTACTTTTCGTGAGTTCAAGCTCATATCTTCATTCGCGGCGTTAGTTAAATTTCATATTGATCTTGCCGTAAAGTGCTGATCTATTTCTCGGATAAAAAGCAACTGCGGTATTCGTGATCGTGTGACAGCTGCCCTTGAACCAGGCGGCCATAATTCATAGTGGCCGAATCAATCAGGTCTTACGGCAATAACTTCAAAGTGGCGCGGTTGCTATGGCAACATGGTGTTTCGCCCTACTTAAATTAAACGTGAACCACGCTGATATTAGCGGTCGGCGTATTAACGGCTTGTCGCATCCCCCTTTTGCATAGTGTGCGGCAATAAGCGGCATGATTTTGCCGCTTATTCAACTTAAAGGCGCCGTAGCGCCCAATATCTATGCATTTATATGCTGGCATGCATATTGCCTATCCTGGCTGTAGTTGCAGAATAGTGGAGATGGCAATGGCTATTAATCTGGACGAGACGCTGGGAGTACATGCGAGAGCACTTGAAATGCGAGCTTATCGTGCGCAGTTGCTGGCGACCAATATCGCGAACGCGGACACGCCGAATTATAAATCGGTAGATATCGATTTCAAGACCGCATTGTCACAGGCCCAATCGGGTCAGTTGCCTCTGACGATAACCAATGCCGATCAAATTCAAACCGGCGAAACGCAAGATTCCCGATATCAGCTTATGTATCGCGTTCCTATGCAACCGGCCCTGGACGGTAACACTGTGGATACACAGATAGAACAAGCCGAATTTACCCGCAATGCTGTTCAGCATCAGGCATCGTTGATGTTCCTAAGCAACCGAGTCAAGGACATCTTGTACGCAATAAAAGGACAGTAACAAATGTCGTTGTTTAATATTTTAGATGTGGCCGGATCGGGCATGAGCGCCCAGTCGGTGAGGCTGAATGTAGTGGCGAGCAACTTGGCTAACGCGGATAACGTCAGCGGAAGCGAAGCCGAGGCTTATCATGCAAAACAACCGGTATTCGAGGCGATATATGCCGCGGCTCGCGACAGTGATACGGGTGTCAACGGAGTGAGAGTGGCCTCCATAAGCGAGAATGACACGCCCGTGCAGTCACGATATATGCCGGGTAATCCACTTGCGGACAAGAATGGATTTGTCTATGGATCGAACGTCAACACCATTGAGGAGATGGTCAATATGATATCGGCGTCGCGCTCTTATCAGAATAATGTCGAGGTCATGAACACTACAAAACAGATGCTGCTTCATACACTGAGTCTGGGCGACTAGTCTGGAAAGGGAATAATCCATGAGCAATTTTAACGTCAATTTAATGAACCAGCTTGGGTTGACCACGGCGGCGAGCAACTCCAACAGCTCTACTGTCGCTACGGCCAGCGATCAACTTAATCAGAGCGATTTCCTGAAGCTTATGACCACCCAGCTCAACAATCAGGATCCCACGCAACCGAGTGATAGCAGTCAAATGCTGGCGCAGATGGCTCAATTGTCCACTGTATCCGGAATCCAGTCCATGCAGAGTTCGCTGCAACAGCTGGTCAAAACCATGATGGCTAGTCAGACTACTCAAGCAGCCGGTTTGGTCGGGCATCAAGTGATCGCGGCAGGATCCGGCGCCACCTTAACATCCAATGGACTGGCTGGCGCCATTGATCTTACCCAGGACACCAATCAATTAACCGTGGGTATTTATGACAGTGCGGGGCAATTGGTTAAGCAAGTCAACATGGGTACGCAGAGTCAAGGAACCGTTCCGTTTTCGTGGAACGGCATTGCGGATAACGGCGCTGCCGCCCCTGACGGACTCTATCAAATCAGGGCCTCAGCCAACATCAATGGTACAGCTCAGGCGATGAGCACCTACGTAGCGTCGACCGTGGATAGCGTGACTGTGGATTCGGCAACGCAAAATATAATGTTGAATACGTCCGGCGGAGACGCCATAAATATTAGCGATATAAAACAACTAATGTGATGTTGATACTTTGTAAGGAGAGTAAGTAATGTCATTTAATATAGCATTGAGTGGTTTGAACGCATCTGCCGCCGATCTGGACGTCATTAGCAATAATATAGCTAATGTAAGTACGGACGGTTTCAAAGGATCGCGCGCAGAGTTTGCCGACATATTGACCTCAGCCAATATAGGCGCCGCCAGTACCGCCATAGGCAGCGGCGTTAACGTGGCTAAAGTCTCGCAGCAGTTTGATCAAGGAAATATTAATATTACTTCCAATGGCCTCGATCTTGCGATCAGTGGCCAGGGCTTTTTCAGGCTAAGCGATAATGGATCAATCGTATATTCTCGGGCAGGCGCATTCGGCGTAGACAACAGCGGATATATAACCAATGCCCAGAATCAAAGGTTGACGGCCTATTTGGCGGATGCCAGCGGCAATATTAGCGGCGCTCTGGGCGATCTGCAATTGAATACCGCAAATATCGTACCCCAAGCGACGAGCAACGTTAACGTCGGTGTAAATCTTGACTCTACCGCCACGCCACCCGCTGTTGCGTTTAATTCGTCCGACCCAAGTACTTATAACAATTCGACGTCCCTGACATTATACGATTCTCAAGGCACTAGTCATTTGGGAACTCTTTATTTCGTTAAGACAGCGGCAAATACCTGGGATACCCACATGTTGGTAGATGGTGCGGAAGTAACTCCGACGGTATCCGGGGCCGTCACGTTTAATCCTGACGGAACATTGGCGACTCCTGCGGGTGGACAAGTTGCCTATAACGCATTTCCCATCGCCGGCGCAAACAGTTTGGCGTTGAACCTGAATTATGGCTCAAGCTCGCCGAGCACTCAATTTGGCGGTAATTTCGGCGTAAATTCCTTGAGTCAGGACGGTTTTACAACGGGTCAATTAAGCGGGATAGATATCGCCAGTACGGGGAATGTCTTGGCGCGTTACACCAATGGACAGTCGAAAACATTGGGCCAAGTCGTCTTGGCGAATTTTTCAAATGCTCAGGGCCTTCGTCAACTTGGTGATACCGCATGGGCGGAAAGTTCTGAATCCGGTATTCCTTTGGTGGGGCAACCCGGGACATCTAGTCTTGGGTCAATTCAGTCTGGCGCGCTTGAGGCATCCAACGTCGATTTGACGGCTCAATTGGTTAATATGATCACGGCGCAACGAAACTTCCAGGCCAACTCGCAGGTTATCAAGACGGAAGATGCGATCACCCAAACCATTATCAACATCCGGTAACAAGATTTAAATTAGGAAGTATCAAATGGACAGAATGCTGTATGTCGCCATGACAGGCGCGAAAAATACCATGTTGGCGCAGGATATCAATAATAATAACCTCGCTAATATCAATACGACGGGATTTCGCGCCGACCTTGCGTCGTTTCAATCAGTTCCCGTGATGGGGAGCGGTTATCCAAGCCGTATCAACTCGATAGTGTCGGGGACCAATGTCGATCTCGCGGCGGGTCCGCTTATTTCGACGGGCCGCGATCTGGATGTAGCGGTAAAGGGTGATGGCTTGATTGCCGTGCAGGCGCCGGACGGTAGCGAGGCCTACACACGGGCGGGTGATCTGCAAATCAACAGCGCCGGCATACTGAGCACCGCCGCGGGTTATCCCGTTATGGGCAACAGCGGTCCCATCGCCATACCTCCCAATGAAAAATTGGAGATTGGCGCCGACGGCACCATTTCGATTCAGCCCGCGGGCCAGACGCCGAACACTCTGGCTGTGGTGGATCGTATCAAATTGGTAAAAATTCCTTCCGACCAACTGATTAAGACCAATGAGGGCCTTTTGCAAACCGTCGGTGGCGACACGCTTGCCGCGGACGGCTCGATAACATTGCAATCGGGTGTTATCGAGTCCAGCAATGTCAACGGCATTGAAGTCCTGACCAATATGATCGAATTGTCCAGACATTATGATGCGCAGGTTAAATTGTTGAAGACGGCGGAAGACAATGACGCCGCCGGCGCGCAGCTGCTGCGTTTGAGTTAACTTAGAGTAAGGAGCCGCAATAATGAATCAATCGCTGTGGATCGCAAAGACCGGTTTGGAGGCGCAACAAACCAGAATGTCTGTCGTGTCCAATAATTTAGCCAACGTCAATACTACCGGTTTCAAGCGCAGTAATGCGGTGTTTCAGGATCTTCTATATCAGAATGTGCGGCAGGCTGGAGGCCAAACCTCCCAGGATACGCAATTGCCTTCCGGTCTGATGTTGGGGACCGGCACGCGTGTTGTATCCACGGAAAAAATATATTCACAGGGAAACATTGTTCAGAGCGACAATCCCCTGAATGTCGCGGTTCAAGGTAAAGGATTTTTTCAGGTACTGTTACCGGACGGTACCTTGGCCTATACCCGGGATGGAACATTTCAATTGAATTCTCAAGGTCAATTGGTGACCTCCACCGGGTATCAGGTCCAACCGGCCATCACCATCCCCAATAACGCACAGAGCGTCACTATAGGTAATGACGGCACGGTATCGGTAAGTGTCGCGGGGCAAGCCGCGCCCACACAGGTGGGGACTATGCAACTGGCGGATTTCGTGAATCCCGCCGGCCTGCAGCCCATCGGCGAAAACATGGCGGTTGAAACTGCCGCCAGCGGTTCTCCCCAAACCGGAACGCCTGGCGTAAACGGTTTAGGCACAACCTTGCAGGGCTCGTTAGAAACTTCCAATGTCAATGTGGTCGAGGAGTTGGTGGATATGATCGAGACCCAGCGCGCCTATGAAATGAATTCCAAGGCGGTGCAATCTACAGACCAAATGTTGAGCTTCATCGTGAATAACATTTAATTGTGAATCGAATAGAGCAGCCATGAAAATATTTCGCAGGATGGATCCGATGAGATGGATGATGCATAGAGCGCCGTGCGTGCCGATCAGACTGACAATTTTGACAGGTGCGTTAGCACTGCTACAGGCCTGCGCAATGGCGCCGACGGAAAAAATGAGCTATGCGTCAACCCGTCCCCAGCCGGAGATGCTGCCGCCGGCGACACAGGGCGCGATCTATCAGGCGGGCCAGGAGATTTCCCTATTTCAAGACGCCAAAGCGAGACGAGTGGGAGACATTCTCACCGTGGTCCTGGTCGAGCAGACCAGCGCGAGCAAATCGGCCGATACCAGCACATCTAAAAAGCAAGATGTCGCGTTGGCTAATCCCACTCTCTTTGGGGCGCCGTTGAGCTTCAACATGCCCGGCAATTCAAAGAGGGATCTGACCTTGGAGACTGGCGTCACAGGTACGCGCGATTTCACCGGCGCGGGAGACAGCAATCAGAGCAATAAATTGGACGGTAACGTCACGGTGACCGTCGCCGAGGTCTTGTCCAACGGCAATCTTATCGTGCGCGGTGAGAAGCGCGTGACTATTAATAAAGGCGATGAATTTATTCAATTCTCGGGCATCGTTCGCCCCGTGGATATCGGTCCGGACAATACCGTGTTATCGACATTGGTGGCGGATGCCAAGATCAGTTATACCGGAACCGGTGAAATTGACAGCGCCAATTCCACGGGATGGCTGGCGAGATTGTTCAATAGCGCATGGTGGCCGTTCTAAGCGAAATCTGGCGAAATCATTAGGTGCGAGTGAAAACTATGACGATAAATACAATGCGCAGCGGGATCATTCTCCTGGCCAGTTTGTTGGCTTGCGCGGTGGATGTGCATGCCGAACGGATCAAGGATATTGCGACCGTGGCAGGGGTGAGAACCAATCAATTAGTCGGTTATGGATTGGTGGTAGGTCTGGACGGTACCGGGGATCAAACCAGTCAGGCGCCCTTTACCATACAAAGCTTGAAGAGCATGCTGGCGCAATTCGGTATTGTAGTGCCGGCTAACGTTACTCCGCAGTTGAAGAACGTAGCGGCGGTGGCGGTGAACGCGGAGTTGCCGGCGTTTGCCAAACCGGGCCAGACGTTGGATGTCACGGTATCATCATTGGCCAACGCCACGAGCCTGCGCGGCGGCACATTATTGATGACGCCGTTGAAGGGTGCCAACGGTGAAACTTATGCGGTGGCGCAAGGCAGCCTGCTAGTGGGTGGGTTCGGCGCTGCAGGCAGCGACGGTTCAAAGATCACCGTCAATATACCCAGTGTTGGACGCATTCCCGGCGGCGGTACCGTAGAACGGGTTGCGCCCAGTAGTCTGGGGGGCGAAGATGCACTGGTGTTCAATCTTCATGACCCGGATTTCACCAGTGCCAAACGTATGGCCGATGCCATCAACGATGCTATCGGTATGGGATCGGCGCAGCCCTTGGACGCTACCTCGGTCGTAGTTCAGGCGCCGCGCGATAGAGCGCAACGTGTTTCCTATATCTCCGTTCTGGAGAATCTGACGCTGGAGCCGGGAGAAGCTCCCGCTAAGGTAATCATCAATTCGCGGACTGGCACGGTGGTGATCGGCGAGCATGTGCGGGTGACGGCCGCGGCAGTATCTCATGGTAACCTTACGGTAACCATCACCGAAAAGCCGACGGCCAGTCAACCGGCGCCATTCTCCGGTGGTAATACGGTGGTTGTTCCCGCCAGCAATATCAAGATTACGCAGGAGGCAAATCACATGTTTCTCTTCGAGCCGGGGATATCGCTGGATAAGATCGTGCGCGCCGTCAACCAAGTTGGGGCCGCTCCCGGCGATCTGGTGGCGATTCTCGAGGCCCTGCGCGAGGCGGGAGCCCTGCATGCCGAGTTAATCGTTATATAGGGATCATAATGGATTACGCGAGATATAAGTAAAGGGAAACGGATAGAAGGAGATATTTATTGTTTCATCAAGGAAGGACGCGGGGTTCGCCAGGGACGGCAATCTATTTTGTGGTGACAGGTGAAATTCGATGACGGGCGTGAATGCCAACAACAATGTCTATACCGACTTTCAAGGCTTGGCGCAATTGCGCAATAAGGCCGCTGCCGATGCGCCTGCTGCTTTGAAGGAGGTTGGAAAGCATTTTGAAGCCATGTTTATCCAAATGATGTTGAAAAGCATGCGGGATGCTACGCCGGGAGATCCCTTGTTCGGCAACAAGGAAGGGGATTTGTACCGGGATTTGTTTGACAAGCAGATCTCCGAAAGCATGGCATCCCAGGGGTCACTGGGATTGGCGGACATTATTGTTAAACAACTACAACACAATGCCCAATTGCAGGAGGCCAAGTCGTCAGCCGTGACCCAACAAGCCGCGCAGCCCACACCATCGCCAGATCAAAGCGCATCTGCGCAGATCGATACAAACAAAGACATGGTTTATTCATCACCTTCGGCCTTTATTAAGGATATCTGGCCCCATGCCCAGCGGGCGGCCAAACAATTGGGCGTCGATCCTCAGGCATTGGCGGCGCAGGCGGCTTTAGAAACGGGGTGGGGCCGCAACATCGTACGCCATGCGGATGGACGTAGCAGCAACAATCTATTCGGTATTAAGGCCGGCGGCACTTGGCAAAACGAGAGCGTGACAGTGCCGACCGTGGAGTACCACGATGGAATCGCATTTCAGGAAGCGGCGGCGTTTCGTGCCTATGACTCTCTGGCCTCGAGTTTCCAGGATTATGTGCAATTTCTCCAGAACAATCCCCGCTATAAAGATGCGCTGATGCAAGCAGATGATCCGGGCCGATTCACCGCTGCTCTTCAGCAGGCCGGCTACGCCACCGATCCGAATTATGCAGATAAAATTCAAAATATTATCGCCGGAGGCGCCTTTACTTCGGCCCTCTCTGAACTAAAGATCGGCGATGCATACCCGATAGGATAATTAGGGATAATGTATCAAAAGTGCGGTTGGAAGGGCGATTTTGGGTCTGGATCTACAGCGACGGTATTGTAAGGATCGATCATGGCCGACATCTTAGGCGTAGGAATATCGGGCTTGGCGGCTGCCCAGCAGGCACTGGCTACTACCGGCAACAATATCAGTAACGCCAATACCGCAGGCTATAGTCGTCAAACAGTAAATCTGGCCACCAATCCGGCACAAATATTCGGTAACAGCTATCTCGGCAATGGCGTCAATGTGGCCAGCATTGAGCGGGTGTACAACGAATTCTTAGTAAATCAGGCGAGAGTAAATACCGCCTCATTCAGCAGCATCGATACATTTCAGCAACTCGCCGGTTCGATTGACAATATGCTGGGCGACTCCACCACAGGATTGAATTCAGGCATCGAAAGCTTTTTTAATGCCGTTCAACAGGTGGCTAATAATCCTTCTTCGCAAGCGGCTAGGCAATCGCTATTAAGTCAATCCGGTTCTTTAGTCGATAATTTTCAATATGTAAATAGTGCGGTAAACCAACAGTACTCTCAAGTAAATACAGAACTGACTAATTCGATTTCACAAATAAACTCTCTGGCGACGAATATTGCTGACCTTAATAACAAGATTGTTATTGCCACCAATGCGGCGGGAGGTGGCTCACCCAATGATTTGCTGGATCAGCGTGATGCCGAGCTGACTCAATTAGCCAATCTTGTTGCAGTATCAACGGTCAAAGAAAGCAACGGTGCTGTGGATGTTTTTATAGGTAACGGACAGTCCTTGGTGGTCGGTTCGACTACTCAGTCTTTGAGCGTAATATCAAACATCTATGATCCCACGCGTAATGAAATCGGTTATTCATCGGGTGGCAGCAATGTAAATATATCGGGGCAGATTACCGGCGGTTCACTAGGCGGGCTTTTAAATTATCGAAATCAAGTATTGGATCCCACTAAGAACGCTTTGGGGCGATTAGCTATAGGGATGGCAAGCGCCATCAATACTCAGCAGCACCTGGGAATGGATCTCAACGGCGCTTTGGGCACGGATATGTTCGCCGTCGCAGCACCGGTGGTCTTGCCAAGTAGTTCCAATTCTGGAAGCGGCAGTGTATCCGGCACATTGATCAATGCAGGTGATCTTACAACCAGCGATTATAAATTGGTCTATCAAGGCAGTAATAATTACAGCCTGACTCGGCTGAACGATGGTCAAATATTTTCGATTAATACCGGTGGATCATCTCCCTATACAAATGCGACAATTGATGGAATTTCATTGACGATAAATTCAGGCGCTACCGTTGGAGATAGCTTTCTGATACAACCGGCTAGAGCGGGGGTAGATAAATTAAGCACCTTGATAAGCGATCCAGCAAAAATTGCCGCGGCCGTTCCTGTCGCCGTCACCGCGCCTTTAAGTAATTTGGGAACTGCCAGTGCGGGTGCGATCAGCGTCAATAATCCAAATGATCGTGTTGCCATTCAGTTCACCAGTCCGACTAGTTATGACGTAGTTGATATAACCACCGGCGCGACGCTGGCTCAAAGCGTTACCTATACGTCTGGCGCCAATATCAACTTCAACGGTTGGACGGCAAAGATCAGCGACGGTGGATCAGCGCCGGCAAGCGGTGATGAATTTTACGTCGATCACGGTGTGACCAGCGCTGATAATGCGAATAGCGGCGGCGGCACTATCAATCAGGCTATCGTGGGTTCGCCTGATCCCGGTTTGACTGGGGCAGTCACAATTACATTTACGAGTCCCACTACGTTCAATGTTACAGGCGCCACGACGGGGTCGCCTACCGTCAATGTACCTTACAGCAGTGGCGGAGTTATAAGCTACAATGGATGGAATTTTAGTGTTACCGGCACTCCTGCAACGGGTGACAGCTTCGCCGTCGGTCCTAATACTAACGGTGTGGGCGATAGCGGCAACATACGGCAGATTGCCGCTTTGCAATCCAAAATGACACTCGCCGGCGGTACCGCGACGTTTCAGGATATTTACGGACAGATTGTCGCCGATGTGGGGACGAAGACGCAGCAAGCGAACACAAGCCACGATGCGCTGAGCGCCTTACTCCAGCAGTCTAATGATGCTGTCAGCGCGGTATCGGGTGTTAATCTTGATGAGGAAGCGGCCAATATGTTGAAATTTCAGCAAGCATACCAAGCAGCGGCCAAGATAATAGCAACGTCGGATACGATGTTTCAATCTTTGTTATTAGCCATAAACGGATAAGTCATGCGTATATCTACTAATATGATATTTCAAAGGGGCACCACCGGTATCATTGATCAGCAGGCGCAAGTGAGTAAAACGCAGTTGCAAATGAGCAGTGGTAAAAACGTCGCGACCCCCAGCGATAATCCGACTGCGGCTGTTCAGATATTGCAGCTTCAGCATAGCATAGATCTGACAAATACTTACCAAACAAATATTGGCTATGCTCAGGCGTCGCTAACCGCCGAAGAGAGCGCCTTGAGCAATAGCAACGACCTCATGCAGCGAGTCCGCGAATTGGCCGTCCAAGCGAATAGCGGCACCATGAGTAATGCGGACTTGCAAAGCATTGCGCAGGAAGTGACACAAGATCTTAACGGTCTTCTAGCACTTGCCAATACTCAAGATGGCAGTGGCAATTATCTGTTTGCCGGTAACCGCACTTCCACGCAGCCATTCAGTCAGAGTACTGGGAGTTTCAGTTATGCCGGAGATCAAGGACAACGAGCTATTCAAATTGGAGAGAATAGACAAATTGCCATTACGGATTCCGGTTATGACGTATTCCAAAAGATAAAAAATGGAAATGGCAGCTTTGTCACATCGTATAATGGTGCAAATACTGGGTCCAGCGTTATCAGCGCTGGACAGATTACAAATCCAGGGTCGTGGGTGCCAGACACCTATACACTTACCTTTGTCACCCCCACCACCTATGAAGTGCGTGACAGCAGTTCAGCGTTGATCACGAGCGGTACATATCAGAGTGATGCGACAATTGGCTTCAACGGTGCCCAGGTAGCAGTAAGCGGCACGCCGGCCGCCGGGGATGTATTCACTATCGCGCCAAGTACTAATCAGGATGTGTTTACCACGTTGCAGAAACTTGCTACTACATTGAGTACCGGCGCCACCGATCCAGCATCGCGGGCGAAATTCAGCATTGATATAAATCAGATTCTTGTTTCCATTGATCAAGCTATGAACAGTATGGATAACGTACGCGCCGGGATTGGAGCACGCCTGAATACCATCGATAATCAGCAGACGGCGAATGCGGATCTAATTACAGCTTCGCAAACAGCACAATCTTCGCTGCAAGATCTAGACTATACCTCGGCAGCCACGCGTTTAAGCCAGCAAATGCTGATCCTCCAGGCAGCCCAACAATCATTTGTGAAGATACAAAATTTATCGCTGTTCAACTATATTCAATAAACTCGGCCAGTTGGGGGGGTCTTAGGCATTTGTACGGTACCATTTAGTTCACTAACTTAATGATCAGGCGTTACTTCGCTACAGCACTTTAAATCTCCATTCAGCTTCCTGATTTAGTCCTAAAGCTCTAACCCGTCATGCCGCTAACCATGGCGGAAGCGGAAAATATTTTATTTGAAATATGTCCGCTATGCATAAATCAGCCTCCGGACTAAGCATGCTGCGGAGGCTTCTTTGGAGAAATTAACATGCCTGTTATTAATACCAATATCTCATCGCTAATCGCACAACGTAACTTGAACTCAACGCAGAATTCTCTGCAGACTGCGATAGAACGACTCTCATCGGGCCTGCGCATTAACAGCGCCAAGGATGATGCAGCCGGATTGGCGATTGCCAATAGAATGACGACCCAGGTTAATGGGCTTGATCAAGCGGCCCGCAACGCCAATGATGCGATTTCCTTGGCGCAGACCGCGGACAGCGCGCTTAGCGAATTGACCAACAACTTGCAGCGCATTCGCGAGTTGGCCGTACAGTCCGCCAATTCCACCAATTCGGCATCGGACCGGGCTGCGTTGGACCAGGAAGTGCAACAGCGACTTGCTGAAATCGATCGTCTTGCGACGCAGACTACGTTTAACGGGCAGAAAGTCCTGGATGGGACTTTCGGTAACGCTACCTTTCAGGTAGGCGCCAATGTGGGAGATACCATTACGCTTGGTCTTTCTACCAGCATGCGTACCACAGCGATCGGGAAAACCGCAGACTATGTCGACGGTGCAACGCAGTACGACAGTTCTAAAACCTTAGGTGCACAGGGCGCTGGCGTAAGTAACGCGGCCTTGGGAGCGGGGGCGATGACTATTGCCGTTGGCACCGGCCAGGCTGTCGCAGTCGGCGGCTCTGCCACATATGCCGGGACTGCTGCCAGTCAGGACGCAACGAGCGCCTACGCAAAAGTCGCAGCAATCAATGGTGCTGGCATTAGTGGGCTGACAGCCACTGCGGAAACTGATGTTACTAACGCCTTCACTAATGTTGCTGCGACAGATACGGGCTATAGCTTATCGATCAATGGGACCGCCATCTATACGAATTACAGTGGTGTAGCAAACGGTGCGCTCGATGGGTCAACAGTGGCTGCTGCGATCAATGCCAACTCTTCTGCAACTGGTGTTACCGCCACGTTTGACAGCGTTAATAATCGTATGACTATGTCAGCGGTTGATGGGCGCAATATTTCAGTCAGCCAGACAACGACGACAACTACAGGTGATGGTTTAGGTGCAACAGCGGGCAATAATAACACTTACAATAGCGCCACGGTAGGAACCTTGTTAACTACTGCATCTGGCACTGCTGTTACAAAAACCTATGGTGGAACCGTTCGAGTCACTGCGGCGGATACCATCACGATCGGTGGTACTCCGGCACCCGTCGGTTATTCGGCCACTTCTTTAGCGCTTGGTAACTCGGCCCTGAACAGTACCTCAGTAACGAGCGTGGCCAACGCCAATACGACCATCACCCGGGTCGACGCTGCTCTGAATGTGGTGGGTACCCTGCGCGGTACTTTTGGAGCCATTCAGAACCGCTTTGAGTCGGTTATCGCCAGTACCCAGTCGGCGTCGCAAAACCTACAGGCCGCTCGCAGCCGCATTCAGGATGCCGACTTTGCGTCCGAGACTGCAAACCTGACCCGCGCTCAGATATTGTCGCAAGCGGGCACGGCCATGGTGGCACAAGCCAACGCATTACCCAACAACGTGTTGACCCTGTTGCGGTAAAACTGAAACGAAGTCGCCCGGGCTGGGACGCCCGGGCGGTCTTATCGTAATCGTTGAGGTGTAATCATGATTACTAATATCGCCCATATTGTTGCGATGTCACTTCCTACATCACGCGTCTCAGTTTCTTCTTCTATGTCTTATTCGACGACACCGATTACTGCTGATCCTGCCCAGGACTCTACACTAAGGAGTGCTGCCAACGACGTGCAGGGAGTTGAGGCGGAAAATACATTGGCCGCGGCTATCGATCACTTGAATACCAACATTCAAAGGCTGGACCGAAATTTAGTGTTTTCGCTCGATAAGGATAGTGGAGATGTCGTGGTCAAAGTTGTCGATTCCGAAACGCATGAAGTTATCCGCCAAATCCCCAATGAGGACGTGCTGGCGTTGGCGCGCCATATAAAGCAGTACGAGTTAGATCATCATGTGGGTTTGATGCAGGCAGAGGCGTAAGGCGGACTTATCATTCAGGCGGTGTTGTGTCTAAAAAGGGCACAACATTTGCTTATTAAATTCCGTACGCTAATATTCGGTTTAAATAAATGTTAAGGTATTCCAGGAGCGGGCAATGTCGACGGTTACTTCCACGGGTACGATTACTTCCACGGGTTTAGGTTCAGGTTTAGACATCAACGGCTTAGTCAGTCAATTGATGACCGCTGAGAGTCAGCCCCTTACCCAGCTGAATGCGAAGGAGGCATCGTATCAGGCCACTCTGTCCGGCTATGGACAAGTAAAGTCTGCTCTTTCGACATACCAAACGGCAATGAGCAGCCTGGATTCGGCGAGCGCTTTCCATCCGATTACCGCAACATCTGGTGATTCATCGGTGTATACCGCCACGGCAAGTTCCATCGCGATACCCGGAAATTACTCCATTGAGGTCACGCAATTAGCGCAGTCACAAAAGCTTGCTTCCAGCGCGTTTGCGACCGTTAACGACGCGGTGGGGTCAGGCACCCTGAACTTTCAATTCGGCACGGACAACGGGACAGGAGGATTTACCGTTAACAATGCCAAGGCCGCTCAGAGTATAACAATTGACGCCGCACATAGCAGTTTATCCGGTGTACGCGATGCCATCAACGCAGCAAACATCGGTGTTTCCGCGACTATCATTAATGATGGCACGGGTTATAGACTGTTAATAACATCTAACGATACCGGCGCAGCCAACAGCCTTAAAATTACGGCGAGCAATGACGCGGATGGCAACGCTATTGATAACAGTGGCCTATCGCAATTGAGCTATGATCCAACGGGCACTCTAGGCAACGGCAAGAACTTAAGTCAAACAGTCTCTGCTCAGGATGCGCTGCTTAATGTGGACGGCATTACGGACATCAGCAAATCCAGCAATACTATAACCGATGTGATACAGGGTGTAACGATAAATTTATTAAGTCGAAGCGCTACAGGCGTACCGGCGGTATTGAGCGTGTCGAATGACAGTTCATCCATGCAAACAGCAGTGCAGAGTTTCGTGGATGCCTACAACACGCTAAATGAGACCCTAAGTAGCCTAACCGCCTATGACCCTACTACCCAGCAAGGAGGTCTTCTGCAGGGTGATACTTCTGTGAATACTATTCAGTCGCAACTGCGGTCTTTGTTGACATCCAATATCGTCGGCATCACTGGAAACTACAAACTTCTTTCCAACATCGGGGTTAGCTTTCAGTTGGATGGGACCCTAGCTTTGGATCCCGATAAATTGCAGGCTGCGTTAAATAATGATCCTAATGCGGTTGCAGGCCTGTTTGCCACGGTAGGTAAGGCGAGTGATAGTCTGATTAACTATACATCTGCCACAGATAATACCAAGCCAGGGAGCTATTCGGTATCGGTTACGCAGTTGGCAACACAGGGTTACCGTGACGGCACAGCGGCTTCAACTCTGGCAAATACCGGAGGTACTTTTACCAATCCCGTTATTATTGATGCTAATAACAATACGCTGACGCTGAATATCGACGGTGTACAGACCGGAACAATAACCTTAGCGCAAGGAAGCTATACCACGGCAGCCGCACTGACGGCAGAAATTCAATCTAAAATTAATGGTGACAGTGCATTAGCCGGTGTAGGTAGCAGTGTGACCGTAAGTTTCGATAATGCAGCCGGCGCGTTGCGAATCTCATCTGACAGGTATGGCTCTGCGTCAACAGTTGAGATTGCTTCTGCAGGAGCTAACGCTGCAGCCACACTCGGATTGAGCGTTGGCTCCGGTACCGCAGCGGGTGTCGATGTGGCAGGCGCAATTAATGGCGTGCCAGCGATGGGATCGGGCCAGTTCTTGACCGGTGCGACGGGAAACCCGGCGGAGGGCCTTAAATTACAGATTACCGGTGGCGGCACTGGCGCGCGCGGAACTGTTAATTATTCTCAAGGATATGCTCAGCAATTGGATAATTTCGCCACGTATGCGCTTGGTGCAACCGGCCCGATTAGCATTCGTACTGACGGCATCAATAAAAGCATAGCGGATATTGGTAATCAGGTTGATGTGATGAATCAGCGCTTGGCGGATCTGCAGCAGCGCTATCTCGCCGAATTTAATGCGATGGATGCCCTAGTCGGCCAGATGAAGGCGACAAGCGATTTTTTAACACAACAACTCGCAGTATTAAGTTCATCAAACACCGGAAAGTAAAGGAGTAAGAAATTTAATTAACATTATTCTGCTTTCGTGGATGGAAGTAAAAATAACGGGTATAAGGAATCGAGGAATATGAACCGCCAAACCGCATTAAAACATTACAGTAACGTACGAGCACACACACATACAGAAGGCGCCTCGCCTCATCGTTTGATTCAAATTTTGATCGATGGGGCGCTGGAAAAGATCCGCAGTGCCAAGGGCATGATAGAACGACGTGATATCCCTGAAAAAGTGCGACATATCAATTGGACGTTATCCATCATCGATGGCTTACGGCAAAGTCTAGACATGGAGAAGGGTGGAGAAATTGCTCAGAATCTGGATGCCCTTTATGATTATATGCAACGCCGACTCGTCGTTGCCAATATGGAAAATGACCCTAGAATCATGAATGAAGTTGCAGGTTTGCTGAATGAGATTAAAACGGCGTGGGACGCAGTGCCTGAAATACTAAAAAAGGAGTCTCAAAGCCACGTAGCCGAGCATGGTAGTCCTATTACAACCCCCTGATTATCCATGATGATAGAGGACTGGCCATGCACGATTACCCGGTGATTTCGGAGAAAATCTTGGATGTGACACGAACGATGCTGGAATCTGCGCGGGCATCAGAATGGGGAAAGGTTCAATATCATCAACGGTCGCGCCAATTGCTATTAAAAGATTTAGACCTGAGCAGAGGCCTGTCTGGGCATTATGGGAACAGTGTCGCCGCCGATATTCAGGAGATTCTTAGCCTTAATGTAATACTCGTCGAATTGAGTGTGCACGCAAAGACGGTTTTGGAAAAGACGATAGGATCGATACAACGAGGCCGTAAGGCCAGCCTAGCCTATGGCAAACTGGGATAGATACACTCTTTCTCTAAGGATGGAAGTGATGTTGATTTTGTCAATGTTGGATAGAGGTTCCCGCAGAATATTGCGTGGCCATGCGGTCGTTTATGACTGAGTCCGATAGCGAAATCGGCCATGGATTGCTATATGAAGATCTCCTGCCCCTGAAATGGCGAGAGACACAGGAAGAATCCGCGTTTTTGAAAATCCCAAGCTTCAATGATAACAATGATGAAGTATTGCGTTTTATTGGGGTATTGGACGAATTTCCCAATGAAATAGGCGATGAGTATGAACCCATTGCACAGGAATTGACGCGGGTTGAAACTAAGCTTAATTTGTTGTTGAGTTTAGTGGGGCAATTGCTCACAGTGCATTTCCCGTTACCACCGTTGAAAGCGGTAAAATTGAACCCTGTCGGCATCGAGTGGATCACAGATCAGGGACCACGCCCCGGAGACTTTGGTATCGTCGAAATTTATCTTAACTCATCCTGCCCACGTGCACTGACTTTCCCTGGCAAAGTCGAGCGTGTAGAGGTCACTGGTAATGGTTATCGAATCTGTGTTCAATTCTTAACATTGAGCGCATCGATCCAGGAGCGGCTGGAAAAAATTATCTTCAGGCATCATCGGCGAAGAGTAGCCATGGCACGTCGTCGTCCCTTTCCAGAAACCTACAAATTGCCTTAAACCAGTACTCTTTACTTAGTGTTCTTTACCTTGCCGCATCGGCGCGGCTATACGACAGAATTTTGACATTTCCTGTAAAAGGTGTTTTATACTAACCATCTAAACGTATGGGCTAGCGAGAGGCCCAGCCGAAAATGCACATATATATAGTGTAGGACATGCAACCGATTAGGAGTTGCAACTGGAGTGGGGGAGTTAACCATGTCTTCATCGACTATACTTGTTGTCGAGACGGATGAACTGCAATGCCAAGAGCTTAAGGCAATTCTTCGCTTCCTCGACTATGAGATGGTGCAGGTTTCAGCTTGTAGCAATTGGCGGCAAGGGATTGAAGATCCTCGTAGTCTCTTTGCTGTGATATTAGGCGGATGCGCCTCCCAAAATGGCGTTCTTGAAGTGTTTCAAGGGCTGAAAAAGCATCTCTCTACGGTTCCTATTATCGTGTTGCGTGGAGAGGAGGGGCATTATCTTCCCAGTGAGTACGATGGTGGGGTGTTAACCGCCATTGATTTTCCGATTAAATATCGCCAGTTGACCAATGCCTTACAACAAGCCAAGATTTTCTCCGAAAGCCACGAGCAAACCAGTTCGCGTCGATCTCCTGAGCTATTCCGCAGCTTAGTGGGTAATAGCCGCAGTATCCGTCATATACGTAAATTGGTTGAGCAAGTTGCCAATTCCGACTCCACTGTCTTGATACTTGGTGAGTCGGGGACCGGTAAAGAAGTGGTTGCACGCAATCTGCATTACCATTCGACACGACGTAATGAGCCGTTCGTTCCCATCAACTGTGGCGCGATACCAGCCGAGTTACTGGAAAGTGAGTTGTTTGGCCATGAAAAGGGCGCCTTCACCGGCGCTATCACCGCACGCCAAGGTCGCTTTGAGTTAGCGGAGGGCGGAAGTCTGTTTTTGGATGAAATCGGCGACATGAGCCTGCATATGCAGGTGAAATTATTGCGGGTACTGCAGGAGCGAGTGTTTGAACGGGTGGGGAGCAATAAGCCGATTACGGTTAACGTCCGCATCATTGCCGCGACTCACCGTAATCTCGAAGAACAGATAAAGGCGGGACAATTTCGCGAGGACCTCTATTACCGCTTGAATGTATTTCCCATCGATATGCCGCCGCTGCGGGATCGCAAAGAAGATATTCCTTTATTAGTCAACGAATTGATCACGCGTCTTGAGCATGAGAAACGTGGCTCTGTGCGCATGACTCCACAGGCGATAATGGCATTATGCAGCTATCAGTGGCCGGGGAATGTGCGGGAACTCGCTAATCTTATCGAGCGCTTGATAATTATGCACCCCTTTGGGGTAGTGGATGTCCATGATCTTCCAGATAAGTTTCGGGCGGGAAAAATTGACATACTTAACGCTCTGCCAATGGAGATGGAAGTGGATTACGATCCATGGGCCGTGCCACGCCTGCCACGGGAAGGGTTGGATTTAAAGGAACATATCAATAAGTTGGAGTTCAATTTGATCAAGCAGGCCTTGGAAGACGCCGGCGGTATTGTGGCGCATGCCGCCAATCGCCTCAAATTGCGGCGTACCACTCTGGTAGAGAAAATGCGTAAATATGGATTACAACGCAGCGATGAAGTGACGTAAAGCTGCCGCCTCACCCCCCTCCCTTTTTAATCAATTTTTATAACTCATTGTTTTAACTAATTTGTACTCTTAGGCACGCATCTTGCCTTGATGATGGGGCGAAGCATTTGGCTCGCAACAGCAAGAAATCAAAGCGAGACGGCGTGGATGATGCAAAACCCAGCTAATCGAACTCATGATCTGCATGAGGCCTTTCATGCTTTTGGTGAACTGTCGGAACGACTTGCGGAATCATATCGACTGTTGCAGGAGCGGGTATCGGTATTGACTGAGGAATTGGCAGCCGCTCGTAGCGAGCGCTTACAGCAGTTGACGGAGAAGGAACGCTTGGCCAATCGTCTTCAACAATTGCTCGAAGCCTTACCGGGGGCGGTGGTCGTGCTCGACAGTAAAGAAGTTATTCAAGAATGTAATCCCGTCGCGATGGAATTACTGGGCGGGTCATTACACGGCAAGACTTGGGGCGATGTCGTGAAGAACTCTATTACCGCAATGAGCAGCGATGGATATTATGCGACGCTGAGTAACGGCCGTCAGGTAGGTATCTCCAGCCGTGGCTTGGGTTCTGAGCCTGGCCGGATATTACTGTTAAAGGATGATACTGAAAACCGGCGTCTGCAAGACATGTTGAATCGCCATCAAAGGCTGTCGGCAATGGGTGAGATGGTCGCGAGGTTGGCACATCAAATACGAACGCCTCTGACCTCCGCAATGCTGTATGTGTCGCATCTGCGTAAACCACAATGTGATGTTACCGGTCGTGTCCGATATGCTGAGAAGGTATTGGCCGGATTGCGTCAATTGGAGCGAATGGTCAACGATATGCTGGTATTCGCACGCGGCGGTGAATTTACTCCCGAGAACGTTTCTATTAGAGCCTTATTTAACGATCTCAGACAAATTTTCGAACCTCAGCTACAGCAGAACGGCGGCCAACTACGAATGATCAACGCCTGTCCTGAGGCCGTCATTGATGGTTGTCATGATATGCTGTTGGGCGCGCTTTTGAATCTCGTGACAAACGCCATGCAGGCCTGCGACGATAGCGCGGAGCTTATCATAGAGGCAAACGCAACCAAATCGGATGCCATAGAAATTCGCGTAAAAGATAATGGGCCGGGGATTGATTTGGATATTCAAGAAAAAATTTTCGATCCCTTTTTCACTACGCGCAGCGGCGGTACTGGACTCGGCTTGGCGGTAGTACGGGCGGTTATGCAGGGTCATCATGGTGACATACAGGTAATATCGGAAATTGGGCGAGGCACCACCTTCATATTGACCTTGCCGCGTCTACAAGGCGAACACGCCTTAGCCAGCGGTGTGTGGCAAAGTCATGAAGCAAGAAGTCAACAGTCGTCAAATTCGAAAGTCGCGGTCAAAGAATGGTAGAGAATCTGAAAAGAAAGTTAGGAATATATATGAGTATACCGAAAGTGCTTATCGTTGAAGATGATATTTCATTGCGAGAAGCCTTGTCGGATACGTTGCAAGGTGCGGGATATTCCGTCTTTAGCGCCGCCAGCGGAAGTGCGGCGTTAAATATCCTTGATCATGAAAAAATAGATATCATAGTGAGTGATGTCCAGATGACACCGATGGACGGTCATGCACTTCTTAAGGAAGTTAAGAAAAATTACGTTACTTTGCCGGTGATCCTTATCACGGCCTATGGGACTATTCAAAAGGCCGTGGAGGCAATGCATGACGGCGCGGCGGATTATCTCGTGAAGCCATTTGACATCGATGCACTTATCAATCTCATTGAGCGCTATATAGGGTCGACGCTGGATAATGATGTGGGCCTGGTCGCTGAAGATTCGCGGACACTTCATTTGGTGGAGTTGGCAAGGCGCGTGGCCGACACCGATGCAACCGTCATGATTGGCGGAGAAAGCGGGACTGGTAAGGAAGTATTCGCCAGGTACATCCATAAGAACTCTAAACGAGCAGAAGGTCCATTTATCGCGATAAATTGCGCAGCAATTCCTGAGAACATGTTAGAGGCGTTGTTGTTCGGCTATGAAAAGGGTGCGTTTACTGGTGCATATCAAGCAACGCCCGGGAAGTTTGAGCAGGCCAACGGCGGTACCTTGTTACTGGATGAAATTTCCGAGATGAATCTGGGGCTGCAGGCTAAATTACTACGAGTCTTGCAGGAACGAGAAGTGGAGCGCTTGGGTGGGAGAAAGGTTATCCCATTGGACGTCAGAGTTCTTGCAACATCTAACCGCGTGATGCGAGAGGAGGTAGAGAGGGGGCGTTTCCGCGAGGATTTGTTTTACCGGCTGCATGTTTTTCCCATAAATATTCATCCACTGCGCGAACGTAAGCAGGATATTTTACCCTTAGCACGCTTTTTGTTGCGGCGTCATGCCGGTGGGCAAGTTTGTGCCGAGTTGACGAAACAGGCCGAGGAAAGACTCCTAGCCCATTCCTGGCCTGGCAATATCAGGGAACTGGATAATGTTATGCAGCGCGCCCTAATTATGAAACGCGGCAGCAAAATCGAAGAGCATGATCTGATCTTCGAGTTAACCAATGCGACGAAGGATATACAAAATGCGAAAGTCATCGAATTGCCAGGACAGATTAATGATTTATCCGATGAGTTGCGCAGGAGTGAACAGCGCTTAATCATCGAGGCACTGCAAGCCGGCAATGGAAACCGCAAATATGCGGCAATGAAACTTGGTATCAGCCAGCGTACCCTGCGTTACAAACTAGCCAGAATGCGGGACGAGGGTGTGAAAATACCAAGGGGATATAGTGCCAGAGTAATGTAAAGACAAGAATAGTACACGGGGCATAAGTTATGAATGACATCGATATCAACCAGGGTATATCTAAATTACAAGCGATGGCCGCTGCGGCTCAGGGGCAACCTGCTCCCACAGCGGAGACTGGCGGCGTTAGCGATTTTGGGAAATTGCTGCAGACAGCCGTCGATAAGGTCAATGATGCGCAGCAGCAATCTGAAAAGATGGCGGCATCCTTCGAGAAGGGTGATTCACAGGTTGATTTAACCGAGGTGATGGTTGCGCTGCAGAAGGCCAAGATTTCCTTTCAGGCCATGGTTGAGGTAAGGAACAAGTTGGTGGTGGCGTATCAAGATATTATGAATATGCAAATTTGAGAAGAGTACGGTGACCGGGCCGCCGATATTGGGCGGCTAATGATTATCGAAGTAAACGAGTAGTAATTGGACGCATATGGCAGAAAATACTTCTGGAATCAAGATTGGATCTGCTCTGCTGGGTTTTGGCAATCTTCCGGTATTCCGGCAGTTGGCGCTAATGGGCGGTCTGGCGGCCAGTATTGCGTTGGGGGTCGTTATTGTAATGTGGTCGCAGCAGCCTAATTACAGCATGATGTATAGCGGCTTGTCCGATCAAGACGCGTTAGACATAGACAACGCGCTTGATAAGGCAGGCATTCCCTATAAGATGACCTCGGGTTCGGGTACTATCCTTGTGCCGAGTGACCGCGTTCATGAGGCAAGGATGAATCTTGCCGGCCAAGGATTACCCAAAGGTACCGCAACCGGGTTTGAATTGCTGGACAAAGAGCAGGGATTCGGGGTAAGTCAGTTCATGGAAAATGCTCGATATCAACGGGCATTGGAGGGCGAATTATCTAAAACAATCGCCAGTATGAACAATGTGCAAAGTGCACGTGTTCATTTGGCGATACCGAAGCAATCCGCCTTTGTGCGTGAACGAAAGGATCCTTCCGCATCGGTTATGTTGACGGTGTACGGAGGACGACCCATACAGGCCGAACAGGTAGCAGCGGTTGTGCACTTGGTGGCCTCAAGCGTTCCCAATCTGTCGCCGGATCAGGTCACCGTAGTCGACCAAACCGGAAAACTGCTGACATCGCAGCAATCCTCCGACCAACTGCGTTTGTCCACCACACAGTTCGAGTATCGCAAGAACGTCGAAGATTACTATACCAAGCGTATTGAGGACATTCTGACGCCTATTCTGGGTGACAACGGTGTACGGGCGCAGGTTTCCGCGGATATTGATTTTACTCAGACGGAACAAACTCAGGAGAATTTTAATCCCGATTTGCCGGCAGTGCGTAGTGAGCAGACATTTGAAGATCACTCCGATGGCGCATCAATTGCGGCCGGCGTGCCGGGAGCCCTGAGCAATCAACCTCCTGTCGCAACCGGTGATGCGAAAGGACAGAAATACCAGAGAAATACCACGAAACCGGAGAACAGTGTAAGTCGTATTACCAGAAACTACGAACTGGATAAGACCGTCAGTCATACAAAATATCAAACCGGAACGGTCCGTAAGATATCAATAGCGGTAGTGGTGGACGATCATAAGAAGACCAATGACGATGGCACGGTGGAACGTACACCGCGTACGGAGGAGGAATTAAAGCGCATTACAACTTTGGTTAAGGATGCGATAGGATTTAGCGCGGAGCGCGGCGACAGCGTGAATGTCATTAATGCTTCATTTGCACCGACACCCGTGGCTGAAGCATCTCCGGAGCCGAAGTTTTTTGAGAAGCCATGGGTGTGGGACGTGGCGAAGCAGGTTGGAGCCGGGATAGGCGTAATATTGCTGGTATTCGGGGTATTCAGGCCGTTGATGCGCAGTTTGGTGGAAAAGGCGCCAGCGATACCAGCGATTGCAGTTGGAGGCCAAGGAAGAAATGACATAACTGCGCTGGGTGGCGCCAATAGCGGCTTATCACAGATGCAAGTGCAACTACCCTCCCCGAATAACTACGACCAGCAGTTAGGAGCTATTAAGGGTATGGCAACGCAGGATCCTAAGAGAGTCGCGCAGGTAGTCAAAAATTGGGTAGCGACAGATGGCTGAGACTGAACGCATCGGCAAAGGGGCCGATCGAGCCGCCGTATTACTCCTGGCCTTAGGAGAGCAAGCTGCTTCGAACATATTAAAGCATATGAATCCCAAGGAAGTACAGAAGGTAGGGGTGGCGATGGCTTCCTTGAGTAATGTTTCTACTTCGCAAGTTGAAACAGTGGTGACTGATTTCATACGAACAGTAGAAGGCCAAACCGCTTTAGGCGTGGGATCCGAGGAGTATATTCGCAATGTAATGATATCCGCACTAGGTGAAGATAAGGCGGGAAGCTTGATGGATAGAATCCTTACAGGCGCCACCACTAAAGGCTTGGAGGCATTGAAGTGGATGGATCCTAAGGCGGTCGCCGAAATAATTCGCTCAGAACACCCGCAGATAATTGCTATTGTCCTCTCGTATTTGGAGAGTGATCAATCCGCCCAAGTGCTGAGCATGCTTCCAGAACGAACCCAACCCGATATATTGATGCGAATTGCATCGCTCGATGGAATTCATCCCGGTGCATTGAAGGAATTGGATGAGATTTTGGAGAAGCAATTCAGCGGTAATAATAACGTAAAATCAACCGCCGTCGGCGGGAAACGCGCGGCGGCGGACATATTGAATCTTATTGACGCATCAAAGGGCAATAAGATCATGGATTTTATTAAAGAATCTGATATGGATCTTGGCCAGAAAATTGAAGATCTCATGTTTGTATTTGATAATTTAATAGATGTTGATGATCGCGGCATACAGGCTTTGTTGAGAGAAGTGTCTTCAGATTCCTTGATCCTTGCCATGAAGGGGGCTGACGAACCTATCAAGGAAAAGATCTTCAAGAATATGTCTAAGCGTGCGTCGGAAATGCTGCGGGAAGATTTGGAAGCCAAGGGCCCTGTCAAACTTAGTGAAGTTGAGGTGGCGCAGAAGGAAATCCTGGCGATTGCCAGACGTATGGCAGAAGCAGGAGAAATTGCCTTAGGTGGGCAGGGCGGCGAAGAATATGTCTAAGCTTATATCCAATGAAGATTTAGTGAAGTATAAGCGTTGGCAGGTACCCGATGTTTCTCCAAGCGGCAGTGGGGATTTCAATCAACGACAAAGCAAGCATATACCCGCAGTACAGCAAGAAAAAATTCAAAAGCAGGCCTATGAGGAAGCATATGCCCGTGGTTTGAGAGAAGGGATCGAAAATGGGCAGGCTCAGATACGGGAGCGGGTCAAGCATTTTACCGGGTTGGCCAATATGCTGGAGAAGCCGCTAAAAGATACCGGCGATGCTGTCGAAAATGAGCTACTTTCATTATGCCTAGCCATCGCCAGACAAATTATCAGACGAGAGATATCCGTGGATTCAGGGCACATAGTGGCCGTGATACGGGAAGCGATCTCGGCACTGCCGGTGTCTTCCCAAAAAATGCAAATTCACCTCCATCCCGAAGATGCGGGTACGGTACGTTCCGTTCTGTCAGACTCGAATGATGAATTATCATGGAAAATTGTCGAAGACCCGATGTTGAGTAAGGGGGACTGCAGAATAGTTACGGAATATTCGCAAGTCGATGCGACCCTAGATAGGCGATTAGCGGCGATCGCCGCAAAAATAATGGGGGGCGAAAGAGCGGGGGATGACAAAGGCGAAATCTAGACAGTTCGATGCCGGCGATTGGACGGAACGCCTGCGCAATCGCCGCGCTTTGATCGTGAATGACATTCCATTACTTGTCGAGGGGCGCATAACACGCATCGTCGGGCTGACCTTAGAGGCGGTGGGGTGCCAAGTTGCCATAGGATCGCGTTGCTTGGTGAAAAGGTCTCCGAATTCCTACCTCGAAGCTGAAGTGGTCGGCTTCGCGGGTGAGAGGACATTCTTGATGCCGACCGGCTCTATCCATGGGCTTTTGCCCAATGCTCCGGTACTCCCCGGTGAACGTGCCTATGAGGTTTCGGTTAGTAATTCATTATTGGGTAGGGTAATCGACGGAGCAGGTTGCCCTATCGATAATGCCGGACCTTTACCCTCTTCTGCGCGTGTCTCGCTTAACGGCAAAATGATAAATCCGCTATCACGGCAACTCATAGACACGCCTTTAGACGTGGGAATCCGCGCGATTAACAGTTTGTTGACGGTGGGCAGAGGGCAACGCCTGGGCTTATTTGCTGGGAGTGGTGTAGGAAAAAGTATCTTGTTGGGAATGATGACGCGATTTACCACCGCCGATGTGATTGTGGTGGGTTTAATCGGTGAGCGAGGGCGCGAAGTCAAGGAATTTGTTGAGGGAATTTTGGGCAAGGAAGGCATCAAGCGAGCCGTCGTCGTGGCCACGCCAGCCGATAATCCACCATTGTTACGATTACATGGCGCTCTGATGGCTACCAGTATTGCCGAATATTTCCGGGATCAAGGCAAGCATGTGCTGTTGTTAATGGACTCTCTGACAAGGGTCGCACAGGCGCAACGTGAAATTGGGCTTGCCATCGGCGAGCCGCCAACCACTAAGGGATATCCTCCGTCAGTTTTTGCGAAATTACCGCAGCTGGTTGAACGCGCGGGTAACGGCGGTAAGAATGGGGGGTCAATTACAGGATTTTATACCGTGCTGACGGAAGGTGACGATCACACCGACCCCGTCGCTGACGCATCGAGAGCGATTCTGGATGGACACATTGTCTTGTCAAGGCGAATAAGTGAAGCCGGCCATTATCCGGCAATCGACGTGGAGGCTTCTATAAGCCGTTCCATGAACAACATCGTCAATAACGAGCACTTGATTCTTGCCCGTAAATTCCGAGAATTAAATTCAACATACCAACAAAACAGAGATTTGATCAGCGTCGGTGCATATACTCGCGGTAGCGATGGATTAATAGATAAGGCCATCGAATTTAATCAAAGAATGAATGAATTTCTTCGTCAGGGCATTCACCAGCCGGTATCCATTGCCGAAAGTTTTCAACAATTGAAGACATTATTGCACGGGGCTTAATAGAGATATGAATCGTTCGTCTCGATTGCTCACTCTTCTGAAAATAGAAGAAGGTAAGGAACGCGGGATGGCAAAAGAATTTGCCGCGCATAGACGGATATTCGATAATAAAACAGCGAAGCTGGCGGAACTGGTAGGGTATCTTGATGAATATAACCAACAACTCTCGGATTTATCGAAGGCGGGTACTCAGGTTGAGAAACTCCGGTCTTGTTATGCGTTTATATGCCATTTGAACAGTGGTATCTCTCAGCAGCGGTTGATGGTTTCGGAAAGCAAGCATAGTATGGATGAGTCTCGTCACCGTTGGTTAGAAGCAAAGCAACGCGTAGATATACTTCATAAGACCATCGATAAGATGGCTACGACGGAAATGCAGAAGGAGCGAAATATGGAACAATCAATCGCTGACGAGTCCTCGCGGCATAAATTTAATCAATCTTCATGATGGCGGCCTAGGCGCATTTTCTGGCATGTGAATTGCCTATTAACTGGTGCGTTGTATATCTACTAACGAGGCAAAAGATGCCACCCGCATCGCTGGTACTGAGCAAATCCGTTGTTGCGCCTGTATCCAATGGGGAAGGAACTGGGTCCATCAATACGGGCGCGCCAGATGTTTCTACAGATAATCAATCGGATAGCAATTCATTTCCTCTTATAATGAAGCGGATTGCACCTGTTGAAAAGGATAAAATCACGGATGATCTCCTATCCATGGGCTTGACGGCGGATGGCAAGATGATTCCGCCGAAGGAAGCCGACGCTTCGTTGCCTCCATCCGGCATGATCTTGCCGTATATGTTATCTCAAAGCCTGGTGTCGGAGTGCACCCCCTTAAAGGGGGGAACTCCAAATATCAGACCGTCGATTGATTCGACGAGGGATAATGGTATCAATATGGTGGCTACACCGGCGAGCCGTGGGTCCGTAAAGCAGGCAGGGGAGAAACTTCTGCCTACTCTGCAGCAGGCATCGACGGTAGAAGATGCTGAAGATTTGAATTCCTCCACGACGGCAACTAACTTATCGTCGCCTTATACATCGTTAATGAATACAGCCGATTTTGGTTTACATGGAACTCATGGCGCCGTCCAAATTTTAATGAATGATATGGGCGTGATTTCAGATCAACACAACGGGGTAGTCACGACCCCTCATACTGGATTGGATACGGTCGGTGCGGGCGTTACAATGAACTCGGCATTACAGGGCGGTGACAAAATCCCTCAAAATACAACGACGACTTCAATAGCTGTCCCATTGCACCATCCCGAATGGAGTGAGGAACTCAGCAATCGCGTAACTTGGATGATCCGTCAGGATATGCAGTCTGCCAGTGTCAAGATCAATCCTTCGCATCTCGGTCCGCTCGACATGAAGGTATCCGTAATAAATGATCAAGTTAATATATCCTTTTCTTCTCATCATGCGCCGGTACGGGAGGCTTTAGACGCTTCTATTCCAAGATTGAGGGAAATGCTGGGAGACAATGGCTTGCAACTAGGCGATGCCAACGTTACTCATCAATCATTTTCCGATCAAAATCAGACCAATCAACATACATTTTCACATTCGAATAGCCCAGATGCGCTACTTGACGTAAATTCGTCTGGGGAAAATACAGAAAACTCTGTTAAGAGTACAACAATATCCTTTTTTACGAGCGCCGCGATAGATATTTACGCATAGCCGCTTCATCATCCCAGCGATCAAATAATAATTGAGCGTGGAGTGTTGTCCATTAGGCAATCGTTGCTCAAATTCATAGCTTGTTTGTGATTCCATAGATATTCGAATAAGCCATCTTTGGCCATACACTTGCGCGCAAGCTGCCGGCGATCACTGCGCAACTCCTGGCGGAAAATATATGGTCTCCCAGTCCCATCATTTCGAATTCAAAATCGTCGACCTGTTGAAAACCATTTCAGTATGAGTCGCGATGGGAGCAAATCGTTACGCAGAAGTACTACAGTCAGCATTTTGCCGGAGAGATCCGCCATTTTTTCGTCATAGTCCTGAGTGGCAACTGTCATTAGCCCGGCAATCATTAAATAAAAAAATATAACTATATGATAATGAATATATTAAAAGTATTTCGACAGTGGCATATCAATTGCAATCCCCATTTGGGAATGAATGCGATAGGGACAAGTACATGGCAAGCAAGGACAAAGAGATGGTTGAAGAAAAGGAAGAAACCGTTAAGGCGCCCAGCAACAAAAAGAAAGGCATTATCAAATGGGTGTTAATCGGGTTTGGCATCGTAATGTTGGTCGGAGTCAGTGTGGGCTCATCTATTTATTTCATGAAATCCATGCTTCGTGGAGAGCCGGTCGCTCAGGATGGCGCCGGAAAAAGCGAATCCAAAGCCAAGGAGGAGAAAGGCAAGCCGAAGCAAAAACAGACTGCAATTTATTATAAGTTAGATCCTCCCTTTGTGGTCAATTTCCAAGGGGCTACCGGTAATCGATTCTTGCAGGTAACGATAGAACTGATGACCTACGATCCTGAGGTAGTGCCTGCCATAGAACAGCACATGCCAGTCATAAGAAATAACATCGTTTTTCTGCTTAGTAGCGTGAATTATGAGCAGATCAGTACCTTGGAAGGCAAACAAAAACTTAGGGCGGATACGTTGTCTGAAATCCAAAAGATTATGAAGGACAAGATCGGTAAGCCGGGTATCGAAGAAGTGTATTTTACCAGCATAGTGATGCAATAAACATGGGCATTAACGATATTCTTACTCAAGATGAGATCGATGCGCTTCTTCATGGCGTCAATAGCGGCGATGTAGAAACACAAGGCGAAGCTGGATTGGAAGATAACCAGATAAAAAGCTTCGATTTCGCTACTCAAGATAGGATTGTTAGGGGTCGTATGCCGACCCTCGAAATGATAAACGAGAGATTTGTTCGTCATTTCAGAATTAATTTGTTCAATTTACTACGCCGTACCGCGGAAATTTCGATAGGCGGAGTACAGTTACTCAAATTTTCGGAGTACGTACACAGCTTATTCGTTCCAACAAGTTTGAATTTAGTTAAGGTAAAACCGCTTAGAGGCACCGCGTTGTTTGTTATTGATCCGAAATTAGTGTTCATCCTTGTGGATAACTATTTTGGTGGAGATGGAAAGTATCATACAAAAATAGAAGGCCGCGAATTCACTCCCACTGAAATGCGAGTTATTGAAATGATATTGGTGTTAGCGTTCAAAGATCTTAGTGAGGCATGGTCTCCTGTGATGCCTATAGAGTTCGAATATCTAACTTCGGAAGTCAATCCCCAATTCGCAAATATTGTCAGCCCTTCTGAGGTGGTTGTAGTGACTACTTTTCATGTCGAATTGGAGGGTGGCGGTGGTGATTTTCACGTTACCATGCCTTATTCGATGATCGAACCTATAAGGGAGGTGCTGGATGCGGGAGTTCAAAGCGACCGCAGCGATATAGATCAAAGGTGGGTGCATTCACTTCGTGAGGATATGAAGGAAACAGAGGTAGAGGTCAGCGGCACATTATTGGAGACGAGACTAGCGCTAAAAGACGTAATTAATATGAAATCGGGGGACATTATACATGTCGATTTACCCGAGAAAGCGCTGATGCTGGTAGAGGATATCCCCTTGTTTAGAGGTTATTACGGCATTCACGAAGGTATGAATGCAATGAAAATTGCGGATATCGTTAAAAAGATAATCTAGATAAAAGACTTGGAGATTGCCATGACGGATGAGCGTGATGATCGAGGTAACCAAAATATTGACAATGAACTGGTAGATGTTTCAGCCGACCAGACAGCCGGCTCTACGACGGGAAACTTGCCGCAAGGAAGTCACAAACAGTATGAGAAGGCACACTTCGATCAATTGAAAAATGAAGGCCGACCCAACGGCGAGGATGTCAATTTGGACGTAATACTAGATATACCTGTGACGCTATCAGTTGAAATAGGCAGAACCAGGCAAACGATCAGAAATCTATTACAGTTAAATCAAGGCTCGATTGTAGAACTGGACAGATTGGCGGGCGAGCCCATGGACGTTTTGGTTAATGGAACTTTAATAGCTCATGGCGAGATTGTAGTCGTAAATGAAAAATTTGGAATCAGACTGACGGATGTGATAAGTGCGGCAGAACGCGTGAAGAAATTGAAGTAAAATAACAATGGCCACATTGATAAAAAATTACCTTTTTTGTATGACGGCATATTTAATGCCATTGGCGGCAGAGGCAGATTTGCCACCTGGGAACCGCCATATCGCCGCTACTGATAACCCAATTAGCTTCCCTTATATTTTACAAATCGGCATTAGTTTTTTGGCGGTCGTCGCCTTCATTATTTTTCTTGCATGGCTTATGAAAAAATCGGGGCGATTTGGAACAGCAAACAATAGGGACATTAAGGTTATCTCCTCATTATCGTTGGGTATGAGGGAAAAGATTGTGCTTGTAAATGTTAATGATGTAAACATCGTGGTGGGAGTCGCACCTGGACAGATTAGGACACTTCATGTATTGGCCGGGACATTACCGGAAGACGCGATCAGCGATGGCCCCGATGGTTTCGGGCGCCTTATCGGTAAATTTCTGAAATAGCGTCTCATCATGTCTAAAAGAACTATTATGTTATTCATTATCTTGAGCGGCGTTCTTTTCGCAGGCAGTGCCGAGGCGGCCTCAGATCTGGCTGCGGTCACTGTTACCACATCCCCCGGGGGTGGTCAGACTTTCTCGATAAATATGCAGATATTGATTTTGATGACAGTGCTGACGCTGCTTCCGGCAGCGTTATTGATGATGACTTCATTTACACGAATCATTATCGTCCTGGCTCTGCTGCGGCAGGCGCTTGGTACTCAGCAAACCCCGACGAATCAAACATTAATAGGCTTGGCGTTGTTTCTAACTTATTTTGTAATGTCCCCGGTCATCGATAAAGTCAATTCTGATGCAGTAACACCTTACATTAAGGACCAGATTACGTTTCAGGAAGGGATAAAAATCGCGCAAGGGCCATTTAGAAAGTTTATGTTTGCGCAAACTAGGGAAAACGATCTCTCGTTGTTTATGGACCTGTCTGGAAAAACGGGGGATGTAACGGCGGACAGCGTGCCATTTGCGGTGTTAGTTCCCGCATTTATCACCAGTGAGTTGAAGACCGCATTTCAAATCGGATTCATGATCTTTATCCCATTTCTGATAATAGATCTAGTGGTGGCCAGTGTACTTATGGCGATGGGAATGATGATGCTCTCACCTCTGATAATTTCGCTTCCGTTTAAGATAATGCTTTTTGTTCTAGTCGATGGCTGGACTCTGGTGATTGGTACATTAGCATCAAGTTATTATAGGTGATATATGACTCCAGAGAGCGTTCTGGCAATTGGTCAAGATGCTTTGTACGTTACGATAATGCTGGTGTCAGTGCTGCTATTACCCGCTTTAATAGTTGGTTTGTTGGTGAGCGTATTTCAGGCCGCCACTCAAATTAACGAAGTGACATTGAGTTTTATCCCAAAGCTGATAGTAACCATGCTTGTCATAGTAATCGGCGGGCCGTGGATGCTCAGGACCCTGGTGATATATACACAACGTCTTTTTGAAGATATACCCAATCTTATTGGGCAATGATCCGGGAAGGCATGTGTGAATATAACGGACTCGGATATTACCTATTGGATAACTATGTACTTGTGGCCGTTCTTCAGGATTGCGGCGCTTGTCAGCGTGGCGCCGATATTCGGAACACATACTGTCCCTGCCCGCGTTAAGCTGATGATTGCCGCGTCATTAACTATAATGATCGCGCCAATTCTGCCGAAGATGAAATATATTGATCCGCTGTCATTTCAGGGCATGGTTGTTACCTTTCATCAGATACTAATTGGAATAGCAATTGGTTTTATGGTGACATTGGTATTCGACGCACTGGTGATAGGCGGGCAAATCGTAGCCCAGCTCATGGGCTTGGGCTTTGCCTCCATGAATGATCCGCAGAACGGCGTGTCGGTTCCCGTTGTCGGGCAGTTCTATACTGTAATAGCTACCTTGACCTTTCTCATATTAAATGGGCATTTGGTGTTGTTAAATCTTCTGGTTACCAGTTATCAAACATTGCCAATAGGTGACTTCGGATTAAGCCCTGACAGGGTATGGCAATTGGTTATATGGAGTAAGTGGATATTTTCGGCGGCGGTGATAATCGCCTTGCCGTCCGTGACCGCTTTGCTTCTTGTGAATATCGCATTCGGAGTCATGACCAGAGCAGCACCGCAGTTAAATATATTTGCGGTTGGATTCCCAATTACTATCTTGCTCGGATTTGTAGTCATGCTAATTTCCCTTCCTTATTTTGTTCCAAAGTTGCAACAGCTGTTAGAACAATCGTTTCATTTCATCAATACCACTCTGATTGCGAAGGCGTAGTAATGGCCCAGGAAAGCGACCAGGAACGAACAGAGCAAGCGTCGCCTAAACGAATTCGCGAGGCACGCGAAAAGGGTCAAATAGTACGCTCCAGAGAGCTAACGACTTTCGCTATGCTGCTGAGCTCCGGTATTGGCATATTGCTATTAGGAAATCGCGTTGTGGATGGTTTACTTATCGCTCTTCACGATAATCTGCAATTGACGAGGGAGGATATCCTCGACCCATCTAAGATCCCGGGATATTTTCTAAAAGAATCGATCAATTTACTTTGGATATTATCGCCATTGCTGCTTTTGCTGGTAACTGTAGCAATAGTGGCGCCCATAGCTCTGGGTGGATGGGCCTTCAGCCCTGAGGCAATCTTATTCAAAATTGATCGAATTAGCCCAATTAAAGGGATAAAGAGGATTTTTTCATGGAAGAGTATTATCGAGGTTGTTAAGGCACTGTCAAAATTTGGATTGATTGCATTAGTAGCTTGTTTTTTCCTATGGAAGCTGCGCAGTGAATTAATTGTCCTTGGCGATGAAGATATATTGGTGTCGATAAAAAAGTCCGGGAGTATCTTGGTATGGGCGTTTATTGTGCTGAGCAGTCCTATCCTGTTGGTAGTCGCTATCGATGTACCATTTCAGTTGTGGGATCACGCCAAACAATTGCGTATGTCGCGACAGGAAGTGAGAGATGAAAATAAGGAAACAGATGGAAATCCGGAGATTAAGGGAAGAGTGCGCTTTTTACAGAAGGAGATGGCCAGAAAGAGAATGATGGCGGAGGTTCCTCGTGCCGACGTTATCATTACCAACCCAACTCATTATGCAGTAGCGCTTAAATACGATCAATCTAGGATGAGGGCGCCGGTCGTAGTGGCGAAGGGCATGGATCTTATTGCGCTTCAGATTCGCGGTGTCGGTGGAATTTATAATATTCCTATAGTTTCTTCTCCTGCCTTGTCGCGTTCTATTTATCACAATACACCCTTGAATAAGGAAATACCCGCCGGGTTATATATGGCGGTTGCACAGATATTAGCCTATGTCTATCAGTTGAAGGTGAAAGGCGGAGCTGTTCATAAGGAAGATGTTAAATTCGATGAAGTGCCTATACCAGATGAATTGAAAAGAGAGATTTAGGGCTGGATATAAAATTGCACACGAGAGTAACCGAAGCAATATAGGAATATGGCTATGAGTCAAGCAAGTGCGGTAATGGATGTACGCCAGGTTATAAAGACTGGTCTGGGAGCGCCTTTATTATTACTGATCATGCTGGCCATGATGGTAGTACCGCTGCCGCCGTTCTTGTTGGATGTATTATTCACATTTAATATCTCTTTATCTCTGGTTGTCTTGCTGTCCGGTATCTATGCAAAAAAGCCATTGGAGTTTGCGGCATTTCCCACGGTGCTTTTGATTACCACCTTATTAAGGTTGGCTTTGAATGTAGCTTCGACTCGGGTAGTCCTCTTGGACGGCCATACCGGAACCGCCGCGGCCGGTCGTGTAATCCAAGCATTTGGCGAATTCGTTATCGGCGGAAACTACACCGTCGGATTGGTCGTATTTTCGATTCTCGTCATTATTAATTTCGTGGTGGTGACAAAGGGTGCCGGAAGAATATCAGAAGTATCCGCGCGCTTTACATTGGACGCTATGCCTGGCAAGCAAATGGCCATCGATGCTGATTTGAACGCAGGACTTATAAACCAAACTGAGGCTCGGAATAGACGTGAAGAAGTGGCAAGAGAAGCCGATTTTTATGGCGCCATGGATGGCGCCAGTAAATTTGTAAGGGGCGACGCTATCGCGGGTATTTTGATCCTATTCATCAATATTTTCGGAGGATTGGCTGTAGGGTTATTACAACACGGCATGAATATCACCGATGCGCTTCATAATTACACCTTGCTAACCGTGGGCGATGGCCTCGTCGCCCAGATTCCTTCATTGGTATTGTCGACAGCCGCCGCCCTTTTGGTAACGCGCGTCTCTCGAGCCGAAGATATGGGTCAACAAATCATGAAGCAGATGTTCGATAACCCGCGTCCGTTGATTGTAACAGCAAGTATTTTGGGTGTCATCGGACTTATTCCCGGCATGCCTAATTTTATCTTCATGAGCTTGGCGACTTGCGCGGGTGGGGCGGCTTATTTTTTATTTAAAAAAAGAAAGGTTCAGGGCGAGATTGTTCCAGTTATTGAAAAGTCAAATGCTCCTCAAGAGATTAAGGAGTTGAGCTGGGATGATGTTACGCCGGTGGATACCGTAGGTTTGGAAGTTGGATATAGATTGATTCCATTGGTTGATAAGAATCAGGGCGGGCAGCTGATGTCGAGAATCAAGGGAGTAAGAAAGAAACTCACAAATGAACTTGGATTCTTAATACCATCAGTTCACATCAGGGATAATTTGGATTTGCCACCCAACGGCTATAGCATCTCGTTGATGGGGGTGACGGTGGGAGAATCGGAGATCTATCCAGATAGAGACCTTGCGATTAATTCAGGGCAAGTATTCGGAAAACTGCAAGGGATTCCAGGTAGAGATCCTGCATTCGGATTGGATGCGATATGGATAGAGCCTGCGCTGCGAGATCAGGCTCAGACAATGGGGTATACGGTTGTGGATGCAAGCACGGTAGTTGCTACCCATCTTAGCCAGATATTGCAGGATCACGCCCACGAGATATTGGGTCGAGAAGAGGTGCAACAGCTATTAGACAGTTTGGGCAAGGTCTCGCCAAAATTGGTAGAGGATTTGGTGCCCAATACGTTACCTGTGGGAGTGGTAATGCAGGTATTACGCAACTTATTGGAAGAGCGTGTGCCCATTCGCGATATGAGGACCATAGCTGAAACCCTGGCGGCCCATGGCAGGCAGAGTCAAGACTCCGCCACATTAACTACTGCAGTCCGCACGTCTCTTTCCCGATTGATATATCAACAAATCAATGGGATATCAAATGATCTGACGGTTATCACTTTGGATTCAACACTGGAACAGATATTGCTAAACACCCTACAGACCAGTAGCGAGAGCGAGCCAGTGTTCGAACCAAGGCTGGCTGAGCGTGTCCACCGCTCTTTAGCCGACGCGGTACAAAAGCAGGAGGTGAGCGGTCAGCCGTGTGTATTACTTGTTTCCGCGGCATTGAGGCCGGTACTAGCTAAATTTGTGCGAAGGACTATTCCGAATCTCTATGTCCTTTCCTACAACGAGCTCCCGGATAATAAGCGCATCAAGGTGGTGGCGAGTATCGGGGGAAGGTAAGTTAGAGATGCTGAATGGTCGGGCTTATAAGTGGGTAAATACAAATAATTCATTAGAGTGGGGCAAGTGATGAAGATAAAAAAATTTATTGCGCCGGATATTCGTAGAGCTATCAGAATGGTTCGTGATGAGCAGGGTCCCGAGGCGGTCATTCTGTCCAACCGGCGGGTAGAGGGAGGGGTGGAGATTGTATCGGCCCTAGACTATGACGCAGCGGAGTTCAATGCAAACCTTTCCAAATCTGATGATAGGGATGCGGTACAGAATCAGCATATAGGCGTCGCCACGCTGGATGCAAGGGTCTTAAGTGAAGCGCGTGTCCACTCACAAGCCGATATTGCCAAACAAAATATCCAGAATGAGTCAAACCCGATACAGGGAGAGCTGGTGGCTGGGATGCGCGAGGAGTTGAAGTATCTGCGCAAGATAGTTGAGACGCGCTTCTTTGATTTGGAATGGTCCAACTATGCTCATAGTAATCCAGTTAGCGCAGAAGTAATAAAAAAACTGATGAATTGCGGCATAACGCCGAAGTTAGCCCGAGATCTGGTCAAGGCGTTGCCTAATCAAAACACGGTAGAGACTGCTTGGGGAGCCGTGCTGGAAAAACTGTCAGATCGGATACGGATTGCTGATGATGATATCGTAGATAAAGGCGGTATCGTGGCCTTGGTAGGACCGACGGGAGTGGGAAAGACCACAACTATTGCCAAATTGGCCGCACGCTATGCGCTGCGGCGCGGAGTGCGCCATGCCGCTCTGATAACAACTGATAATTATCGTGTAGGAGCGCATGAGCAATTGAGGACATATGGACGTCTTCTGGATATCCCCATGCGAAGTGCTTCTAGTAAAGAAGATTTGCAGGCGCAGTTAGACGATCTAATTGATAAGGATTTGATACTCATCGACACGGCGGGCATGAGCCAGAGAGATATGAGGATATCGGAACAGCTTTCCGTTTTGAGAGACACAAAAATAAACATCAAAGTTTATTTGGTCATAGCCGCGACCGGCCAATTAGCCGGTATAGAGGAAGTCATCAATATTTTCCGCTGTATAGATCTTGACGGCTGTATCATCACTAAGATCGACGAAGCAATTAGCATTGGGCCAGCGGTAAGCGCAATAGTGGAGCAGAAAATTCCAATCGCTTATATCAGTGATGGTCAGCGGGTTCCTGAGGATCTTCATCTTGCCAGAGCAGACAAACTTATTAATAAAGACAAATTCGACGTGAGTAAAAATGAAGAAAGTACTGTTGAAGAAGTAATGCGTTTTATGGCGGGAAGGACGGCGAAGAATGCTCACTAATAATAAATTGGACCAGGCCGCCGGACTTCGCAGAATGGCAAATCCCCGCCCTGTAAAGGTTATCGCGGTGGCGAGCGGTAAAGGAGGCGTTGGCAAGACCAATGTCTCAGTAAATTTGTCACTGGCATTGACGCAAAGCGGAAAGGACGTTTTGCTATTGGACGCGGATTTAGGATTGGCTAATGTTGATGTATTGTTGGGCCTTCGTACCAAATATACCTTGGCTGACGTTATTGACGGTTCGCGGGCCCTGGAGGAGGTTATTGTCGGCGGGCCGGACGGTTTGAAGATCATACCCGCCTCTTCCGGTGTTCAGGCTATGTCAGAACTCAGTGCCATGGAACACGCGGGTCTGATCAGGGCTTTCAGTGAACTCAGCCAAAGCATAGACGTGCTCATCATTGATACCGCCGCAGGGATCTCTGACAGTGTGGTTACATTTTCCAGGGCTGCACAAGAAGTCATTGTCGTTGTATGCGACGAACCTACTTCCATCACAGATGCTTATGCATTAATCAAGGTTCTGCACAAGGATCATGGTGTTTACCGATTCAGGATTATTAGCAATATGGTGCATGGAATTCAGGAGGGCAGGGATCTGTTTGCAAAGATTATGACCGTTACGGATAAATATCTGGATGTACAGTTAGATTTCATGGGCCTGGTGCCTTATGACGACTTCCTGCGTAAAGCGGTAAAGAAGCAGAAAGCGGTAATTGATGCTTATCCCAGAAGCAAGGCAGCTCTGGCATTTAAGAGTTTGTCTCAAAAGGTCGATAAATGGCCAGTACAAGGAAATGCCGGGGGACACGTTGAATTTTTTATAGAAAGATTGATTCAGGCTAGCCAGGAAATGGAGACGCCGCTATGAGAAGTGCCGCATTATCTTCTGTCTCAAAGGAACGTAGAGCCGCCATGAAAATGCGAAATCAGGAGGAAATTGTCAATAAGCATGCGCCTCTCGTAAAACGTATTGCCTATCATTTGATGAGCCGCCTACCTCCAAGCGTCCAAGCTGACGATCTAATCCAGGCGGGAATGATTGGATTGTTGGAGGCATCCAACAACTATGACGCAGGGCAGGGCGCAAGTTTTGAAACGTATGCCGGGATTCGTATTCGTGGTGCGATGCTTGACGAAATACGCCGGAACGATTGGGCCCCACGTTCAGTGCATAGAAAGGCGAGAAAATTGGCGGACGCAGTGAGGCAAATAGAAAGCAGGGAGCGTAGAGACGCAAGAGATCATGAGGTGGCTGAAGAATTAAAGCTTACATTGGATGAGTATCATCAAATTCTGCAGGACGCCAGTGGATACTTGGTAATGAGTTTTGATGATATGGGGATCGATAACGAAGCGATCGCTTCGGAGTTGGCCGATCGTACGCCGGGACTGGTTGATAAGGTGCAGAATGAGGCTTTTAAAAGGAGCTTGGGTGATGCGATCTCGAGCCTACCGGATAGAGAGCGTCTGGTTATGACGCTTTACTATGATGAGGAACTAAATTTGAGAGAAATCGGCGCGGTAATCGGCGTAAGTGAGTCGCGCGTCAGTCAAATACATAGTCAGGCTCTTATTCGTTTACAGGCAAGATTGGGGCGCTGGATCGATTCTTATGGTGATTAGAGATTAAATGATTTAGTGATTATTGTTCAGCTGAAAATATTATTATCGTTAGCGGAGGAGAGATATTGGACAAGAATATGAAAATATTGATAGTCGACGATTTCTCTACCATGCGCAGGATTATTAAGAATCTTCTTCGAGATTTGGGATTTAATAATACCAGTGAGGCGGATGACGGGACGACCGCGCTTCCCATGCTGCAAAACGATTCTTATGATTTGTTAATTTCCGATTGGAATATGCCAGGTATGCAGGGTATAGATCTGTTGAAGGCAGTACGCGCCGATCCGAAAATGGAAGGATTACCGGTAATTATGGTAACGGCTGAATCTAAACGCAAGCAGATTATCGAGGCCGCGCAGGCCGGCGTCAACGAATATATCGTTAAACCTTTTACTGCTGCTATTTTAAAAGAGAAGATGGAGAAAATGTTCGAGAGAATTACCGTAGAACACAAAACTAATGGAATAGAAGGCGGATGTCTAGCTGATGATAATGGCAAAGTGTAGTGAGTATAGGGATAGACTGCTTGAAATCTTGCTAAGAATTGCTCTCAGTTCCGCAGAGGGCGGAATGTCTAATACGCAGACGATTGACACCAGATTTCAATCAGATTGCAGCGAAAATATCATGAAATACCTTGCCATTGCTCTAACGGCCATTGGTATGGCTGTACGAGATGTAGTATTGCAATTAAAGAGGTACGGTTTATCCGTGTGGTCGCAAGCATATCCCGGCTGTGCGGTATGTGGAATGCCCGATGTGATAATCGAAGCGAGGCTGCCCGATCGAATATCGCTTATCACTGAGATATCGCGGCAAGTCGTACCTAGGGTCTAAGAAATGGATTTTCTTACTGTCGTCGGCGCTGTTTTGGCCTTGGGAGCCATCCTTGGTGGAAATCTGCTTGAGGGTGGACATATAGGGTCGCTTCTTCAGCTTACCGCCGGCGTTATCGTACTGGGTGGGACCATCGGTGCCGTTATGGTACAGACTCCACTTCCAATATTTCTCAAATCTTTAAAAATGGTGGTGTGGACCGTTATTCCTCCCAAACTCGCCCAAAGCGAGGCGATAGAAAAAATTGTTAATTGGAGCAATATTGCCCGAAAAGAGGGATTACTAGGATTGGAACCGCTGACCGAAGCAGAGCCGGAACCGTTTTCAAAGAAGGGCCTGCAATTATTGGTGGATGGTAGCGAGCCTGAAACGATCAGGTCTATTCTGGAAGTCGAACTCGATGCCCAGGAATATACGGATACACAAGCGGCAAAGGTTTATGAAGGTATGGGTGGCTATGCTCCGACAATTGGTATTATAGGTGCGGTGATGGGCCTTATTCATGTAATGAATAATCTGGCGGACCCCAGTAAGTTAGGCTCGGGTATCGCCGTAGCATTCGTGGCGACTATATATGGCGTCGGTTCAGCGAATATCTTTTTTTTACCGATAGCCAATAAATTAAAAAGTTATATTCATAAACAATCGAAATTTAGAGAGATGATCATCGAAGGGATCATCTCAATAGCAGAGGGAGAAAATCCCCGGAATATAGAGACAAAATTAAAAGGGTATATGCTTTAGAGCACACAAATAGCCAGTATCGGTCGGGTGTATAAAAGAAGGTCATTATGGCCAGAAAGCCAAAACATGAAGAGCATGAAAACCATGAGAGATGGCTAATTTCTTACGCGGATTTCATAACATTGTTGTTTGCTTTTTTTGTTGTAATGTACTCGGTTTCTTCCGTTAATGAAGGTAAGTACAGAGTATTGTCGGATTCATTGGTAGCTGCGTTTCGATCTTCGGACCGCAGTCTAAAACCTATTCAGATTGGTGATATTAGTAAGTCTCAAAAGGAGCCGGGTCTTATTAAAGGATTGGTTGATCAAGGCGGAGAACCGCTAACTGATAAACCAAAAATTATTTCGCCGATTAGAGAGGGCAATATATCTAATACGGATGAAAAAGAAAAAACGTCGTCCGACTTGCGGACCGGCAATAGACAGGGTGTGGAAGTAATAAGGAAAATGGCAGATAGACTTGAAAAGGCACTGTCCAAGTTAATTAATGAGGATTTGATTGCGGTCAGGCGTAACGACCTTTGGGTCGAAGTGGAGATAAAAACCAGTATATTATTTCCAAGCGGCAGCTCAGATTTACAACCGGATGCACTGCCGGTTCTGCGGGAGATAGCCAGAATCCTTAAAGACTTCCCGAATCCTATAAGAGTGGAGGGGTTTACGGACAGCGTCCCAATTAACACCGTGGTATTTCCATCGAACTGGGAGCTATCGGCTGGTCGTTCCGCGAGTGTTGTGCATTTGTTTACCAAAGAAGGGGTGGATCCTCACCGCATGGCATCCATTGGTTTTGGTGAATATCGTCCAATTGCGGATAATGCTACCTCAGAGGGAAGAAACAAAAATCGCCGTGTCGTCATTGTTGTCTCAGAGAGTGAAAATGCCGACAGGATATTTGGCGATAGAGGGGAGCCGTCTGGGGATATAAAAAAGGCTGGCGGCGATGAATCTAACAAAAAGCCGAAAACAGGCGATGATGCTCACTCAGTCGGTGTTGCCATACCGCCGAAAATTTAAGCATGATTAGCTGTAGATGAACGATATGGCATGCAACATGCATTAAACTTACAAAGAACAAATGATTGACGCGCATTTCTGGACTCCTAATATTTAGGTAACAATTTCGCTGGCTGGAGAGAATAGGTCGATAAATAAAAATCGGGCAATGTCTTAGTAGACTTCGAATCAGAGCTCAGTCATGGCTGATATAGGCAACATCAAACCCCCTGGACCAGTATGGCCACAACCTAATATAGAGAAGGTTAACCATAAAGAGGGCCATTCACAGCAGCAGCATGGTCCTTCATCAGATAAAGATGCAGATAAAGATACATAAAGATAAGATAAAGATAAAGGTACAGATAAAGGCGACGATGACGGCATAGATGAATATGCATAGAGAACATATCTATGATTGAGATTTCGTTATTATCAGCAGTTTTTTTTCTTTTTGTCCTTCTTGTTTCGGTTGAGATACGTCGCGGTATTCGTCATAACAATAAAATGCGACAGCAAGATGATGTAATACGTCGCCTGCAAAGCGATATCCATGCTCTGTGTGCCGGTGCGGTAAACATGGGTAACCATTTATCGGTATTAGAACAAAAGATGCGCCGGCTGGCGGAGCGGCTGGAACAATCGTATATGCGTGATCCCGAGCAGCAGACGTATGCACATGCCATTCGTCTGGCGCAGCAAGGGGTCGAAGTGAGCGTTCTAACGGAGAGTTGCGGTTTGGCCCAAGGAGAGGCGGAATTGCTCTTAAGGCTGCATCGCGCACATGGGCGCCAAGCTGTATCAAGTTGATCACGACCAGCTTATATGCGGTACCACCAGTTCGGGCATTGGTTTCCCTATAAAATATCCTTGAGCATAATCGGCGCCATATAGTACCAGTAAATCTAACACCGCTTTATTTTCGACAAACTCTGCTATGATCTCCTTGCTCAGAGTTTTTGCGATTTCAATCATGGATTTTACCAAAGTTTGGTCTACGGGATCGTTGATCAAATTAGTAATAAATGCACCATCTATCTTCAGGTAGTCTACAGGAAATTCCTTGATGTAATTAAAAGAGCTGAAACCTGTGCCAAAGTCATCAAGAGCAAAGCGGCATCCCAGTTGCCGGATGTTCATGATCATTTCGCGGGTTTGCGAGTAGTTTGCTATTGCCGCGGTTTCTGTAATTTCGAAAACGATTTTTTCCGGTCTAACTCCGGTCTTTTCCAGTTTTTCCTTCAGTAACGGCAGCAGCGCGGTGTCCTGGAAGGCATGGCTAGAAAGATTTATACCGAATGAAGTGCCTTTATGCTTATCCGGTAGTCCATGCAGGATATCAATGGCATGATTGACTACCCATAAGTCGATATCATGGATCAATCCCATTTTTTCCGCGACGGGAATGAAGTTGTTTGGCGGTATCAATTGACCGTCGTCGCCTACCATGCGAATCAAAGCTTCGTAGTGGGTGACTAGCTTGCTTTTGAGGCCCAGGACGGGTTGAAATACCAGTTTGAATTTATTATTGATCAACGCATCGCGAATGAGAGGAACCCAGTGGACGGCGCTGCGCAAGGTTAACATTTCGGTATCTTCTTTGCTGAAGAGGTGCACTAAATTTCGCCCGTGGGTTTTGGCGACATAGCAGGCTTGATCGGCTTGCGCCAACACCTCACTGGAGCTGGCAGGCTCTCCGGGTTTGATCGTAGCCACGCCGATGCTGGCGCCGATATGGTATGAATTGTTGTTGGTGGAAAACTGGAATTGGTCCATGATATGGCGCAGTTTCTCTGCGATTTCCAAGGCCTTTGCTTCGGCAATGTCTTCAAGCAGCACGGTGTATTCATCGGAGCTGATTCTGGCCAATAATCCCGCCGTACCAATCTCGTGACGAAGTACATTGGCTACCTCGACCAATAATCGATCTCCGGCCGAATGTCCTTCGGCATCATTGATTACCTTGAAATGATCGAGGTCGATATAGAGCAGAGCGCTCAAACGACCTTTTGTCCGAGCGCGTAGTACCACCACTTCGAGCTGTTGTTCCAAGCGCCGACGATTGCACAAGCCGGTGAGGTCGTCGTGGTTAACTAGATGTTGCAGGCGTGCCTCGATGATGCGACGTTCCGAAAGCTCTGTTTCCAGTTCTTTTTCGCGGGTTTTACGCAAATCGCGCTCTTTCTTTAGAGAAAGCGCAGAGATGATTCTCGGCATGAGATCGACACGGCGTATTGGTTTGAACAGGATGTCAACCGCACCGGCATCGAAACTTTCGCGTGATATCTTTTCCTGCCACGTAGCATTGGCCGTAATCATGATGACAGGAATATTTGACCATTCATCATGATTATGTAATATGCGGCAGAGTTCGTAACCATCCATGCCCGGCATCATGATATCCAGGAGCACGGCATCGATAGTGCTGGCATTATCGCTGACCTGCTGACGAAGACACTCCAGGGCTGATTTACCCGAATTTGCTGTATGGAGATTGGTAAAGCCGCTGCGCGTCAACATAGTCTTTATCAAATCGACGTTATCAACGACGTCGTCGACGATAAGAATGGACATTTTGCGTAACTCATCGAAGTGTAAAGCCCCTGAGTTAGGCAAAGGTCCGCTATATGCTAAATGATGTCGAGAGCTTTCTTTTTCGGGAATTGGGGCCATACGCGACCGCTACCTTTTAAGATCCGTGTGTCCCTTCGGGTTTCCGCTCTTAATGCACACCTACCAGTTGATTATTCTTTACTCAAGGATCGGCGGTACAGAAACGTATCGGCCCAGCGGTGGACTACTTTAGATAGCAGTGAAATTTCGAGCAGAGATTGCGCCGCTAGCGATACTCGGGAGGTAATTTACCACTTAAAGAGTATGTAAAAGCAATAACTTGAGCCACAGCGCGATAAAGTATTTCCGGGATTTCATCTCCTAGTTCCAATTCGGACAGCAGGGCGATAAGCTCCGAGTCTTCGTGGAGAGGTATCTTGTGCTCCAAGGCGATTGCCATAATCTGGCGGGCCAATTCTCCGGCGCCCGTAGCAAGCACGGTAGGCGCACGCTTCCCGTCATAGTGGAGAGCGACCGCGCGCGGCGATAAATGCGATTTCGTTTTCATACAGTGATATCCAATAAACCTTTGGGCATGCGATCCGTTGTGGAAAAAGGTGGATGGCCATGATGGCATTGGATATCCTTCACCTCCAACCCCACCCGTTGCAGGGCTTGATGCAAGTATGACAAGTGTTCATTGACCAGATCGGCGGTTGGTTTCGATTCGGCCCAGAACGTCGCGGAGATGCCTTGATTGCTGAGGGCGATCTTAGCATGGAGTGGCCCTAAAGTTCGGAGATTGAGACTTAGCCATGTGTACCAGTTCTTATCAGCGATGTCCGCGGCCTGAGTGGTGTCTTTCTCGATGCGGAGTTGCAAGACGTCGACTTGGTCGCCATGCCGGATAGGAAGTTCCCCCGCCCACGCCACAGGCGCATTTTCCTGGATCAAGGCGGAAAGCTGATGCAATTGAATGCGAGCCAACGCCGCGCCGACATGGCGGGTGAGATCCGCGGTATTGTCGGTTTCGTTGTGTACTAACTCATCAAGCAAGCGCAGTAAATTGGCCTTAATGTCTCTATTTAGCGAGGCGGTTTGGGCGTTGGAGCCGAGTTGGCTCTCAAGAAACTGCCCCGATTCTATTAAAGACTGTTTAAATTTGTCGTCACCTATGATGGTTTGGTCGCTGGGCAATTGTTGAAAAAGTTGTTTCAGTAAGGCGGTTACCGCGGGAGGCAGACCGAGGTTCGAATCAAGGATTTCGGAAAATCGTGCAAAGGCCAGCTGGAGGGGAATCTGTTGCGGCAACATTGTGCGCAGTGATGCCATCACCGGGTCCGCCTGGGGCGGATTCGGTATGATGCGCAATACGATCTGTTTGCCGGTTTGTACAACTTCCAAGGACAGTTGTTGACCTACGGAGACTTCCAGTGAGCTGTGAGCTTCGAGTACGGCTGTGCCAATCTTCAATGCCAATCTATCCTGGGCTATCTGAGACACCACTATGGCATCCATGCGTTGTCCCAATTGCCACTGGGGCATGATGGCGGGAGAACTAGCAAACGTGAACGTCGATGAAAGCTGAGCGGGTCGAACAGTATCCATAAAATGCCGATCGGTTCTTTTATGGCGCAGGAACGAAGTATAACTCAATATAATAATGAATATTATATAGCCGATGATTATTTGACGCTGCGCTGGGGGTTGGTTAGATTAATCTCATGACTGGGTCGAACACTTGGTATATCCGTCGCCGCGGGGAGGTTAAAGGACCTTTCCCCGCCGGCTTGGTCAGTCGTTACATCTTGTTGGGGCGATTGCAAATGGCGGACGAGGTGAGTGATAACGGCCAGGATTGGCTGATTGTCAAGGATGCACCCGAGTTGATTCCGAAAGTTATGCAAGAGGACATCGGCGACCCCCTTACCCAGGAACGGCTGCAGGCGGCACGTCGCTGGGCCGATGAAAGAGATCGCAAGCGGCGCGGCGAAGTAGGTGACTCTGAGCAGCGGCAGGAGTACCGCCGAAGCGGGGATCGACGGGAAGCGGAGGAACCGGAGACGGTGGAGCATCGTTTGAGTCGCCTCGGTCGCGAAAAGGAAATTTTTGCCGAATCACGGAATCGCTGGACCATGATGGCCATTGCTGGAGCAGTGGCGGTGGCGGCAGGTATTTTTATCTTATTTTATACGCCGCCGCCGCTATCCTTGGCAACTGATTGTCAGAGTAGCGCCGCCCCTCGCGTCAACTGGAACAACTGCGTCATGGATGGGGTGCGCTTGGATGAGAGCGACTTATCGGGTGCGTCGCTCTATAGCGTCAGCCTCACCGGGGCAAGTCTGCGCCACAGCACACTTAAGGGTAGCAACCTTTCCTATGCCGGACTCAGTATCAGCAACCTGGAAGGGGCAGACCTGAGACAGGCGACCCTGATCGGGGCCAACCTGCGCCGGGCAAAGTTAGCCCATGCCTTGTTGGATGACGCTAATCTTTCCTATGCGGATTTGACCGGCGCGGATTTGACCGGCGCCAGTTTGCACAATGCCAAGTTGGGCAATGTCATATGGACTGACGGCAGACGTTGTCTACCTCAATCCGTTGGGTCTTGCCAGACCGCGCAATAATAGCAACGTACGCGGTTTTTGCGACGATTATCGAGCGGTGCTGATAATTTCGGTGTAGTAGCGGCAAACCTTCAATTCCTGAGACCAATGATCGGGGTGTAGACCGGCTTTCAGCTTCAGCTGGCGAAGAAATGCCTGCGGTTCGGGCAGACTCTCCCATACCGCGGGTAAAAAAGTGCCTCGACGATGGCCATCTTCCAAGATAAGGCCATCGAAACCCGGACGAAGTTGGTCGACGAGGTCTGCTTCGGATGCGAAGCGCATAGGTTGCGGTGCGGAGAGTACCGAGATGTGTATTTGCAGCGCATGCAGCTCCGCCGCCGTCACTGGGGGAAAGCGAGGATCGCGGAAGGCCGCCGCAAAGGCATTTTCGCGCACATCCTCGACCAACGGACGGATAGCTTCCAAGGTACCGATGCAACCGCGCAACACATCGGAGATCTTGAGGGTAACGAAGGAGGCACGAATTGCCTGAAGAGTGCCGGAGAGATAAGTCCTATGCAATGGCGTCAAAGCGTCAGAGCGCAAGCCATCACTGATGGATTTGAAAGCGATATCCAACAGATCGCGGCGTTCATGCGCATTAAAAGGGGAGACCGATTCCGTCACAAGATGTGTCCTTAATTAAAGATATACGCGCCATAACCCACTACCTTATCGCGGGACCCCGCGGTGTCGCCAGAATTGCGCAAGTCGATAAGTTCGGCATGCATACCGCGGAGGCGGGCCGCGGTCAGTAGACCGAGGATGGGATTACGGCCGCAGGCCTGTTCGTAATGAATATCTTGGGGCCGAAGCCCAATGATTGCGGCCGAAGTGGTGCGATCCAAATTTTGCGCCGCGGCATAGTCGTGATAATGGCTGAGGTCCGAACTCACGATAATCAGCGTTTCCCGGCCGCCCCAGAGTATTTCCAATACTTCATAAACTTCTTCCGCCGTAGCATCGCCGACCACCAAGGGTACTAGCTTAAAATCGTCCAAGGCCGTCTGCAGAAATGGGAGGTGCACTTCCAGAGAATGTTCCCAACGGTGGGCCTCGTCCGACAGGCGAACTTGAGGAAGATGTGTGATGCGATCTTGCGCCGCACTATCGATAGGGATCTGGCCCAACGGCGTGGTAAAGGACTCTGCGCTGCTGATGGCGAGACCGCTTAAGGCAACGCGGTGTGAAGGACCAAGTAAAACGACGCGAGTAATGTAATCCCTGCCGTTAGCCACACGGGCATAGGCGCTGGCCGCGATGGGACCGGAGTATATATATCCGGCATGCGGGGCTATTATAGCCTTGGGTGCAGGCTGATCGGTACGGCTGGCGGCAAAATAATCGTTCAGCATCGTTAACAATTCAAGGCGATCCCTCGGGTAGAAGGTCCCTGCTACTGCCGGTGAACGGATCGCAGGCATACTCGTAACCCTTCTTCAATGGCATCTAGCTATAAGATAAGGGCGAAAGTTCCAGACATCAACCCACACGGCCTTTTGATTTTCGATTGGACTATAATGGCCAATAAGACGTCGCAGTATGTGGAACTTGTGGAGTATAAAAAATATGGCAACGGCGATAACGACGGTCCCAACCCAATATTGGCATCGCCTGGATGACGATCGTATCCAATGCGATGTTTGCCCCCGATTCTGCAAATTGCATGAAGGGCAGCAGGGGCTGTGCTACGTGCGGGCGAGGCAGCAGAACCAGATCGTTCTCACCAGCTACGGCCGCTCTAGCGGTTATTGCATCGACCCCATTGAAAAAAAACCGCTCTATCATTTTCTGCCCGGGACACCCGTGTTATCGTTTGGCACCGCAGGTTGCAACCTGGCATGCAAGTTCTGCCAGAATTGGGACATGAGCAAGGCGCGGGAGAGGGATGTCCTCAGCGACGCGGCGCCGCCGGCCTTGATCGCCCGCGCCGCTCAAGAATTGGGCTGCCGCAGCGTTGCCTATACCTACAACGACCCTATCATATTTCTCGAGTATGCCATCGACGTGGCCAAGGCTTGCCGCGCGCTTGGCATCAAATCGGTGGCGGTCACCGCCGGGTACATCACCGAGCTGCCTCGGGCGGAATTTTTCGGTTACATGGACGCCGCCAATGTGGATCTCAAGGCCTTCAGCGAGCGCTTCTATCACAAGGTCTGCGGAGGTCATCTCCAGCCGGTGTTGGAGACCCTGCTGTATCTCAAGCATCACACCGACGTATGGCTGGAAATTACTACCCTGCTGATACCCGGTGAGAACGACGGTGAAACGGAACTGGAAGAAATGGCGCAGTGGGTGGTGGACAATCTGGGCCCGGAGGTTCCCTGGCACTTCAGCGCCTTCCACCCCGACTGGAAGATGCTGGATAAGGCGCCGACGCCCTTGCCGACCTTGATCAAGGCGCGGGAGATCGCCATCAAGCACGGGGTGCGTTATGCCTATACCGGCAATGTACATTACGGCAACGGTGACAGCACCTACTGTCCACATTGCCGCAACAAGGTCATTGGCCGCGATTGGTATGTAATGACTGATTGGCAACTGACGGACAGCGGCAATTGTCGGTTTTGCGGCAGCGCCATCCCCGGCGTATTCGACGGGCCGGCGGGGAATTGGGGGGCGCAACGGCAACCTGTGCGACTTAAAGACTTTGTGTCCGCGGATGCCTGCTAAATTCGAAGCGACATAGCCGAATAATTCTCGGCTATTTCGGTGTCTTTCCGGCATGCTATGAAAACCCGCTGTCCGAGCTTGTGTTTAGCAGACGCTCAATTTGCCTGACAAATAGGCGAGGCGCATAGCCTAAATTACACTGTCTTAAGATCCAGAGGGATCATGATGGAAAATTCAATAAATATCCGAGCAGAGCTTGAAAGGCTGGAAATATTTCCGGCCATGCCTGAATTGGCCCATAAGATAGTGGCATTAGGTTCTCATCCTGATGTGAATGATCTGGTAGCTATCGTCGAGATCGACCCCGGGCTCGCGTCGCAGATAGTCCGTCAAGCCACTTCCCCATTCTTTGGATATCGTGGCAAGGTCGACTCCCTGCGCGATGCCATTACTCGGGTATTGGGCGTCGACAGAGCTATGTATCTTGCTTATGGCGTCGCCACGGGTAAAGCCCTGCGCAGCCCCGCCGATGGCCCGGTGGGACGCAAGACGGTATGGGTACATTCTGCCTACAGCGCTGCATTGATGGAATCATTGGCGGGTTGTCTGCCCAAGGCCGCGGGCATAGCGCCGGGTATCTGTTATCTCTGCGGCTTGATGCACAATATCGGTTTCCTATTATTGGGGCATCTTTTCCCAGCCGAACTCCATGCATTGAATAAGGCTGTCCTCGACAATCCCCGGACTCCAATCATCGATTTGGAGCAGAGTTTGTATATGTCGAATCATGCCGAGATGGGGATGTGGCTGATGAAGAAATGGAATATGCCGGCGGAAGTGGCGACTGCTGTACACATGCATCATGATGCGAATTATCGCGGTCAATATGCGGCCTATGCCAATCTTGCCTTGATAGCCGATCGCGTTTTGCAACGGCTCGACATGGGAGACGGGGGTAGCGGAGACTTGCCCATCGTTTTGCTCAACACACTCGGTTTGCAGGAAGCTGACGTACTAGGGGCCTTGCAAAATCTACTTGATGCCCGCAGCGATCTCGATAGCTTGGCTACCCACCTGGCCGGGACCGCATAAGCAAGCCGCAAGAGATTCTTATACTGGAAGTAGCAGGTACGGGAAGTAACAAGTCTTAATCGTCTTCGCGCCGTGTTCTTATACCGAGTAAACTGCCGTCAGCGTCTATCTCGATCTGAAGCAGGATGGGACGGCAACAAACCTCACAGTCCTCATAATAGGACTGATTGCCCGCCGAGGCGTCCACTAGCGAAATAAAGGATTCCCCGCAATAGGGACATGACACCCATCTGTCATATTGAAGTTGCGCGCTTCCCGCCAAGAATGCCTTTCGCGATTTGGCGCGGAGTTGTTTGTCGTCCATAAGCCATCTCCCCGACTCTTTATCAATAGCGGCGTACCCGCACATAGGTAAGTGTAGCCCCGCAAGTGTCTTTATCAAGTGGATTATGCCGAATGGTCGGCAAAACCCCCTGCCGCTGCCCACGTCGTCGTCAGCCAGATCTGTGTTTATTCGCCTACGCCAGCGTATGGCGGGACTCTGCAGGGCGCCAATTAGGAAAGAGACGGGAACTTTTTTCATGATGCACAGTCTTCGGCGGCGGGGTCAATAACCATTATTGCAAATAGCGCAACGGCTGAAAACCGACGGTGGATATTTTTCGCTAAAATGCGCCATGGGACGGTCTTCCATGTATAATTTCCGCCGCATGCCACGGTATGATCCCGTTGCGGTTAATCATCTTCGGTTCTTGTATCTTCGCCTATGCCATCTCGCCGATCCCGCGCTGCGAAACGTTCACGCCGTTCCCTGACGTGGCGCCTGTTGATGTGGCCCATGTTGTTTCTGGCGGTGGTGGCGGCAATCTACGTGGTCTATCTCGATCATGAGATCCGGGTAAAGTTCGAGGGTAAGCGCTGGGCGCTGCCGGCCTATGTGTACGCCCGACCCTTGGAGCTGTTCCCCGGTATGGCGCTCACCGCCGGCCAGTTAGAACACGAGTTACGTATGGAAAATTACCATGTCTTGAGCGGAGCGGCTCGTCCCGGCAGCTATGATCGGCGCGGCGAGATGCTGCGTTTGACCACGCGGCCTTTTCAATATTGGGACGCCCGCGAAGATGCAGTGACGGTTGAGGCCCGATTCGACAAGGGCAGGCTCAGCGGACTTCAGAATTTAAACGGCAGCGCCGTCCCCTTGCTCCGGGTTGATCCTTTAATAATAGGCCGTATTTATCCTGCCCATCGCGAAGACCGCATCTTGGTGAAGCTGTCGGAGGTGCCTTCCTTGTTACGCAACGGTTTGATCGCCGTGGAGGACCGGCATTTTTACAGCCACTGGGGGATCGATCCACGCGCCATCGCCCGGGCCTTGTGGGCCGATGTGCGGGAGGGCGGTATGGTGCAAGGCGGCAGCACCCTAACCCAGCAATTGGTCAAGAATCTATTTCTCAATAGCGAGCGCACCCTGAGCCGTAAAGTCACCGAGGCGGTGATGTCCTTATTATTGGAATGGCACTATCAGAAAGACGACATCCTCGAAACCTACATGAATGAAATCTACCTGGGCCAAGACCGGGAGCGGGCGATACACGGCTTCGGTCTGGCAAGCCAGTTTTATTTCGGGGAACCTTTGCAAGGCTTGGCACCGCAGCAGGTGGCCTTGTTGATCGCCCTGGTCAAGGGACCTTCATATTATGATCCACGCCAATATCCCCAACGCGCCATGGAGCGGCGTAATTTGGTTCTGGAATTAATGGCTCAGGATAAATTGATCACCCGGGAACAGTCCCGACAAGCGCAACGCCAACCCTTGGGAGTGACGCCGCGGCCGCACAGCGTGGCGTTTCATCCCGCTTTCCTCGATATGGTGCGCCGCCAACTGAGTCGCGACTACCGCGAGGAAGATTTGCGTACGGAAGGACTGCGAATATTCACCACCTTGGATCCCACGGTGCAGGCATCGGCGGAGGAGGCGCTCGCCCACCGCTTGGCGTTGCTGGAGCGAGAGCACGGTATTCATGACGGGACCTTGGAGGGCGCATTGTTGGTGACCACGGTGAGCGGCGGCGAAGTCCTGGCGGTGGTCGGCGGCCGTGATCCGCGTTACGCAGGCTTCGACCGCGCCTTGGATGCGGAGCGTCAGGTGGGTTCGCTCATCAAACCCGCCGTGTATCTCACCGCGTTGAATCGGCCTCACCAATATACCTTGGCCACGATGTTGAACGACGAACCTCTTGATGTTGCCGGCGCCGGCGGGCAGAACTGGCAACCCGCCAATTACGATAAAAAAAGCCATGGCGACGTACTGCTGCGTACCGCTTTGGCGCAATCCTATAATCTGGCGACCGTGCGTTTAGGAATGGCCCTCGGCGTGGATCAGGTGCTGGATACCTTGCGGGCGTTGGGTATTGAACGCAATATCGAACCCTACCCCGCCATGCTGCTGGGCTCCATGAGCCTCACGCCGGTGGAAATTGCGCAGATGTATCAGACTCTCGCCGGCGGCGGTTTCCGCACACCATTGCGTACCATTCGCGAGGTCATGAGCGCGCAAGGCGAGCCTTTGACCCGATATCCTCTACAGGTATGGCAGGCGATCGATCCCGTGGCGGTATACTTGCTGACCACCGCGCTGCAGGACGTCGTGGCCGACGGTACGGCGCAGGGGTTGTCTCGATTCCTGTCGCCGGAATTGCATCTCGCCGGAAAGACCGGTACGACCGATGATTTCCGCGACAGTTGGTACGCGGGTTTCAGCGGTGATCGGCTGGGCGTGGTGTGGGTGGGGCGCGACGACAACCAGGCTGCGGGCTTCACCGGCGCCACCGGTGCCATGCAGGTATGGGGTGAGTTATTCGCGGCGATAGGCGCGCAGCCCCTGCATATCGATCCGCCCGCCGGGGTCGAATCGGTATGGATCGATCCTGTCAGCGGCTTACGCACCTTGCCCAGTTGTCAGGGTGCGGTGGAAATGCCATTCAGCCGCGGATCGGCGCCGACGGAATCCGCCCCATGTGCACAGGGGCTGGGTGGGGCCGTACGCCGTTCACTCGATTGGTTAAAGGGTATGTCGCCATGACCAAACACACGCTTCGCCGACTAGGAATTATCCTGCTCGTGGGCACGAGTCTGGCGGGCTGCGCTGTAGCGCCGCGATCGGGAGAACAAGCTGTAGGCCCGTCTCAAGATACCTCCTCGGGGCGGAAGAATCCCGCACTACCGGCCAATCCCGCCGTTGTCGCCCTGCTTGATAGCGCCGATGCCAAAGAACAGGCAGGAAATCTCGAACAAGCGGGGGTCGCTCTGGAACGGGCCTTGCGTCTTGAGCCCCGCAATGCCATGTTATGGCATCGACTGGCACGGGTGCGCTTGAAACAAGGGCAGTTGCAGGCCGCTGTTGATATGGCCGCCAAGTCCAACTCTTTGGCGGGGGAAAATGCCGACTTGCAGGCGTGGAACTGGGCGGTAATCGCCGAGGCCAAGGAGAAACAGGGGGATAGTAAAGGCGCTGCGGCGGCGCGTGCTCGTGTCAGCGGCGATGATGCATTACCCTAGATAGTCGGTATGAGTAGGGCAAATAACATTGACGCCGCATTGCTGCGGAGGGGAAGCCCGGTGGGTTTGTATCAAGTCGATAAATTAATGAGTGAGGCACGCCGTCTGGCGCGCGAATACCGCCAGGCCATGGGCAAACCCTTGGCGGGGATCAGCGCTGAGCTTGCGGTGCATGACGCGATACGTTTGATGGGGCTTGACGCGGTGCCGGTGGGAACGGCGGGTTATGACGCCGTGGGGCGCGGCCAGCGTGAAGGTCAACGCATTCAAATCAAAGGCCGCACCATTTTCGATGAATCCAAGGGCGGTCAGCGCATAGGCCAACTCAAGGCAGACCAGCCGTGGGACAGCGTAATGTTGGTATTGATGGATCGGAATTATGATGCTGTCGAGATCTACGAGGCCCGGCGCGACGAAGTGCTGGAGGCCATGGACAAGGCCAGCAGCAACCGCGGTAAACGCGGGGCGGTGTCGGTGGCAAAGTTCAAGATCATCGGTCGTCGAGCGTGGACGCGCGGGGAAGGTGCTGAGAAGGATGAAGTTTGGGATAATCAGGCGGGTCGGTGAGTGCCGTTGTCGTGATTAATTCGCGGTGGACCGCTCGTAGCGGTCAGCATCTATGTTGAATCCTATAGAGTTGCTCGGTCCCGGCGGAGCCTTGTCGCGCCATGTGGCGGGATTCGCGCCGCGCGCCGCGCAGCAGGCCATGGCCGGGGCGGTGGCTACCGCTTTGTCGGAGCGCGCCACATTAATCTGCGAGGCGGGGACCGGCACCGGTAAGACCTTCGCCTACCTGGTGCCGGCCTTGTTGAGCGGCAAAAAAGTTATTATCTCCACCGGCACTAAAAATCTGCAAGATCAATTATTCCATCGCGATCTGCCGGTGGTACGCAAGGCGCTGAACGTAGCGGTAACCGTCGCCTTGCTCAAGGGCCGCGCCAATTATCTCTGTTTGCATCGCATGAGTTTAACGGAGCAGGAAGGACGCTTGGCGTCCCGCGCCGAGGCGAGCGACCTGCGGCGCATTCTCAGTTGGGCGCGTCGTACTCGCAATGGCGATATCGCCGAGGTGGATGACGTGGCGGAAGATGCCGCGCTGTGGCCTTTGGTAACCTCCACCCCGGACAATTGCTTGGGGCAGGAGTGTGGAAGCTTCAATGACTGTTTCGTCTTGAAAGCGCGCCGTGCCGCCCAGGAAGCGGATGTTGTCGTGGTCAATCACCACCTGTTGCTGGCGGACATGGCCCTCAAGGGTGAGGGCTTCGGCGAGTTATTGCCCAGCGCCGACGCCTTTATCATCGACGAGGCCCATCAATTGTCGGAAACGGCCTCGCAATATTTTAGCGTCAGCGTCGGTAGCCGCCAATTGCTGGAATTGGCCCGCGATGCCGTGGCGGAACAGCACCGCGAAGCGGGTGACATGGACGACCTTACCGCGCTTGCGCAGGCATTTGAGAAGACGGTGATCGACGCGCGCTTAGGCATGGGGGCAGCGGGACGGCGCGGCGCCTGGCGGGAGTTCGCCGCGGACCTCGCAGTCAGCGCGGAGTTGGAACGGATGCAAACCTCGCTGCTCGAATTGCACAATGCCTTGGAACTTGCCGCGGAACGCGGCAAGGGTTTGCAACAGTGCTGGCAACGCAGCCAACTGCTTGCCGAGCGTCTGGCGCTGTTTCAGCAGGCCCCCGCGGAGGAATGGGTGCAATGGTTTGAGACCTATGCCCGCAGTTTCGCACTGCACCTGACCCCGCTGCAGATAGGCGAGGTTTTTCAACATCATCTGCGAGGGTTTCGGGCGGCTTGGGTATTTACCTCCGCCACCTTGGCGGTAGGGAAGGATTTCAGTCATTTCACCTCCAGCCTCGGGGTAGCGGATGCCGTGACCGAAAGATGGGAAAGTCCTTTTGATTTCAAGCGTAATGCTTTGTTGTATATTCCGGAAGGTCTGCCCCTTCCGGCGGCGGCTCACTACACGGCGGCGGTAGTAAAGGCGGCACTGCCGGTGCTCAAGGCCAGCGGCGGCCGTGCTTTTATATTGTTCACCAGCCATCGCGCCTTGCAGGAGGCGGGGGCATTACTGCAAGACCAGCTTCCCTTTCCGCTGCTGATTCAGGGCAGCGCGCCGCGCCGCGAACTTCTGCATCGCTTCAGTTCACTGGGTAACGCGGTGTTGTTGGGAACCAGCAGTTTCTGGGAAGGCGTGGATGTGCGCGGCCCCGCGTTGTCCCTGGTGATCATCGATAAGCTACCCTTTGCCTCGCCGGGAGACCCGGTGTTGCAGGCCCGTTTGGAATCCCTGCGCCGCCGCGGCGCCGAACCGTTTCGGGATTATCAATTGCCTCAGGCGGCAATCACCCTCAAGCAAGGCATCGGCCGTTTGATCCGCGACAGCACCGATCGCGGGGTATTGATGTTGTGCGATCCGCGCCTGTTGAGCAAACCCTATGGCAAAGTGTTTCTTACAAGCCTGCCGGCCATGACCCGCACGCGCGACCTGGCCGATATCCAACGGTTTTTTTCCGAGGAGACAACGGTGAGTTGTGCGGCGGCGGACCCGGAGAACTCAATAGAGATTTCATTGCCATGAAACTTTTGGCCATCGATACCTCTACGGAGGCCTGCTCCGCCGCCTTGTTGATCGCGGATGAGATCAGTGAACGGTACCGCCTGGCGCCGCGGGAACACACGCAATTTATCCTGCCCATGATCGATGAATTAATGAGCGAGGCGGGGTTGACGCCCGGCGATTTGAATGTCGTAGCCTTTGGCCGTGGTCCCGGCGCCTTTACCGGCTTGCGCATCGCCGCCAGCGTGGCGCAAGGCATTGCCTTCGCGGCGGATCTGCCGGTGGTGCCGGTGTCGTCGCTCGCCGCCTTGGCGCAAGGCGTATGCAGGGAAATGGGATATGCCCGCGTCCTGGCCGCCATCGATGCCCGCATTCAAGAGGTATATTGGGGAGCATATCAGCGCGATGAGCACGGGCTGGTGCGCTTATGCGGGAAGGAATTGGTTTGTTCTCCTCTGCAGGTGCCGCTTCCCTCCGAGGATGACTGGTTCGGCGCCGGCTCCGGATGGGGGGCGTATCTTGCGCCATTGCGTCAGCGGCTGGGAGTGGCGCTGAGCGCCTGGGAAGGGCAACGCTATCCGGCAGCGCGCGACGTCGCGGTTTTGGCGGCCGCGGGCTATCGTCGAGGTGTAGCGGTCGACGCCGAGCAGGCATTGCCTGTCTACTTGCGCGATGAGGTAGCGTTTAAACCAACTTAAAGGTGATTGCCATTGAGTTTTTGTGCTGCGCTAGCGGCCTTGTCCCGGTCGAAATTGAGGATGTGCTGTGAGTAAAATTAGAAGTATTAAAATTAGCTGGTCGTTATTGGCGATTGCCTTGTATCCAGGCCAGATACCTGCCGCGGATGGGATTAATTTGGTGGAGGGTTATTGGGATACCTACGTCACCATCCGCGTTCCGGGCGGCGTTTTGCCGTTACCTGCCATCAAATCCAGTAAATGCATTACCATGCAGGATCCCCTGCCCAATTCGTCCAATAAGGCGGGGATGAGCTGCCGGGTTTTCGATAAGATTATCGCGGGAAATGACGTTTCGTGGCGTCTCGAATGCGCCGATGCTAAAGGCAGGATGGAAGGCCAGGGCAAGATCACCTATGCCGGCCGGACGTTCGACGGGGGAATGGACATAGCGGTGCAGGAAATAGGCGGCGACCGACATTTGAAAATGCGGTATGTCATGCGCGGCGAGCGCGTACGCGCCTGCGATGCGGCGCCGCAACCTTGAGGTATTCTTTAAAATAGTAAAGATACAAAGAGAAGCTTAGGAATCCTGATCGGAGAAAGTGCTTTTTCCCTATTGCGGCGAAATGCGCTACGGGGTCACGGATTTTTCTCAGGCTTCTGCGAGATCGCCAGCAACTTGATGATTGCCGCGCCCAGCGCAAAATAGTGCCGCTGTTCCACCAGCGGGCTGTCGCTGAAGGCCGCGCCTTGCAGGGTGTCGTACCGGGCGAAGGCGCCCAGCCAATAGCTTCCCCAGCGCTTTTGCAAACTTAGGGTCAGGCGGCAGCCCGAATAACCCGCGTCGGGATGATATTCGGGACGGGTCGGAGTGGCATAAGGTGATGCGACCTCATAAAAATAATCGTGATAGGCGCGATCGGCGAATTGCGGACCGACGGAGATATTGATCACCCACGGTTGAGCGGGATCGCCTTGGCGCATCCCATACTCAATATAGGGCGCTAGCACCCAGCCTTGCTGTTCGATATTTCCCCAGCCAACCGACACGGCGGTACGCAACGGCATTTTCAACCAAAGGGAGCGTTTATCCACGACGGAATTCCACAACAAAATTTCCAATGACGGTCCGATCTCCACGGTGGGTTCGAGGCGGGGCATATTGTGGCGGGCGCTGTTGCCGTCGCTGGGCACCGGTACGCCAGCCGCCAGACTGAAGTTCAATTTGACGCGGTCACTGTGGAACAGATAATTGCGAATACCCTCTTCATCCACCCGCAGGCGGTCGCCGCGGTACTGCAAATAGGGTATTGGGGTGAAGTAGCTACGGTCGCCGGCGGCGCCGCGGTAATAGGGCAGTGACAGCACACCCAAACCGATGCCGATTTCCCATCGCGGTAATGATTGAGCAAATGCGGTGCCATTCCAGAGGCTGGACACCATTACCATCGAACTGATCGCCAGGTGTCCAAGACGCGCGAATTTGGGAAACAGCATTGGCGCGCCCTATAACCTTTGTCTCAATAGCATATGCTGTTCCCCGTCAGCGAGGGCGATAGGATTGGTCGTCATGCTGTTACCGCGGCAATTGCGGCGATCTTGGAAAAATCTTTTTTTCACGCCGTAGCCTCGCAATCTCGGTAAAATGAAGACCACAATATGTTCCTGTTGACAAGATATTTCACTAAGATGATGTGCATAGGCACGCCTTTTTGATATTGCAGGACTGCTCTTAGATTGGCGCTACCCGGTTGTATCCCGGTCTCATGGCGCTTATATTCTTATGTGGAGACAGCTATTGCAACTCAGTCCGAGAATTGGTTTCTCTTGATGATCTTCGAAGAGGCAGCGTAGCGTAATCCTTGCGTTAACATGACGGCGGGAAGGACTCGTTACTCAACATGGGGGAGAACAAAATGGCGGAGTGCCTATTTTGCAAAATGATCAACGGCGGTATCGAGTCTGACGTCGTCTACGAAAACGAGGCGGTGTTGGCATTCAACGACATCAAACCCCAGGCGCCGGTGCACGTCCTGGTGGTGCCTAAGAAACATATCGCTACATTAAATGACCTGGAGCCCGGGCACGACGTGCTGGTAGGTGAAATGTATCTGACCGCCAAGAAGGTAGCGGAGAAAACGGGGATCGCCGCGGCCGGCTATCGCACGGTAATGAATTGTAACGAGGACGCGGGGCAAACCGTCTTTCACCTCCATCTCCATGTGCTCGGCGGGCGGCGGATGGGTTGGCCGCCGGGGTAATTCAGGGCCCGGCCAGCAAGGATACGCCCCGCGCTGAGCCCGGAGACTTATTACGTTCGTTGCGATTTATTTTGATGACTTAAGCCGCCGGCGAAACCAAGACGGCCAGCGCAGTTTCGCCCGCCGCAACCGTTGCCTGCCGACAATTCCTATAATCCCGCGGCTAAATGAAGCGCGGGTGATTAGGATGCTGGAACTGCGAAAGTTCCAGGATCGCCGTCGCCGATGCCCTTATAATGGCGCGCCCCGAGTGCAATTATTACATCGCTCCGACGCTCAAGAATGTGCGGGATTGGGCCCGCGTGAACTGGAAAACAAGGCCCTCCACGGCAAATCCGTCGCCCAATATCATTTGCCGGGTCTGTGTCTTTGTCAATCTGCATCCCTTGAACAAGCCCGAGGCGCGCGCCCATGCCAACAGCGACAGTTTCGACGGAGACGGGAATCTGGTGGACGACAAGATCCGGCAGTTGGCCTCCGATCAGATGCGGGCGCTTGTGGATTGAACGCGAGTACTTCGGGCATAGAACCCAAAAGGTCTTCCAAAAGGTCTATCGGGATTCTCGCAGGTAGGCCGATGGTGACCCGCACCGAAAGCAGGTAGCCGAATAGCACCCGCATACCCTTAACGGACTGGGTGAATCCGTTGTTATCGTTTATCTCATTGCGGTGAATCAGCATTTCACGTGATCCATCCGCCGACGCGGACCACGCCGTCTAATCAGGAAAGCTAATCCCCCCGCATCCATGCAACCGTCAATAACGACGGTCCGTCTCATTAAAGCAAAGGTAAAGAATCTGAATAAGCCCGCCGATACAGATTCCGAGAATTCGACGGAATAATCAGTGTAAAGCCGCTGCTTGATTGAGGAGGACAAGAACATGGGCAAAGCCGAACTGGATATAGTTTGGGACGATCTGCGGTCGGAGCTGCTTTATACCGGCGATCCGCGCAAAAAACTCCTAGTGGATGTGGTTGATGGTGTCATGGAGCTGTATAGAGCCAGGCTATCGATAACCAACGGACACGGCCCCAAAGATAATGACATCGACATTTGTGACGACTGCAGCGCCAACGCGATCTAGCCGCTTGATGGAGTGATTGGATTGGCAGCCGCTAATCTAGGTTGGTCACCCCTCGAGCAATATGCAATATGTTGAGACCCCGCGTCGCATCCATCCCGATCTCGCATGCTTTGATGCATTGAGGATAGCGATGCGAATCGGACCGCCCGAAAAGACTCGCCTATCCGCGTTATTAATCACATTTTTCTTCGGATGTTCAGGACAATGCTTTCCACGAATGGAAAACAAAATTAATAAAAACCCGCTATCAGGCGGGTAAGTAGGAAGTTGTTGAATGTCGCTAAAGAAAAAATGGTGGAGGCGGCGGGAATCGAACCCGCGTCCGCAAGTCCTCCGCCCTTGGCTCTACATGCTTATCCGCATCTATTAATTTAACCGCTTGCTACCCGATGGGCAGGGAAGACACTCGGCGATTCCGTTTGGCTTTAGCGGTTCGGCCCCGGACGTGCGTCCCCGCGATCTTGTGAGCAATGACCCCTGAATGTCCACCGAAATGAACTCCGAGCGCACAAGCACGGCCTCGGTCAGAGGGCACCCTACTGGGTTTTAAGCAGCGAGTGCGTAGTTGTCGTCGTTGGCAACTATAAGTTTGCAGCTGGATTTACGAGGTCATCTGCCCCTCGGCATGCACCTCAGGTTTTGCAACCCACGTCGAAGCCAGGTCGCCCCCATTGGTCTGTAACTAGGACAGTATACGGGGGGGCAAGGTTCAATGCCAGCCGGGAGGTGCAGGGCGGATTTTAACGGTGTTTCATCAGGCGTTCTTTTTCCCTCAGCCAATCACGATCTTTTTCCGTGGCGCGTTTGTCGTGTGATTTTTTGCCTTTGGCCAGTCCGATGTCGAGCTTGGCGCGGCCGCGTTTCCAATGGAGGTTGAGGGGTACCAGGGTATACCCTTTGCGTTCCACGGCCCCGATCAGCTTGTTGAGTTCGGCGCGATTGAGCAGCAGCTTGCGAGTGCGGGTGGCGTCGGGATGGACATGCGTGGAAGCGGTGGGCAATGCCGAGATATGGGTACCGAACAGCCAGGCCTCGCCGTTCTTGATGAGCACATAACCCTCGGCAAGTTGCACATGTCCCGCGCGCAGACTTTTTACCTCCCAACCCTCCAGTACCAGCCCGGCCTCGAACTGATCCTCGATGGTGTAGTCGTGGCGGGCGCGTTTGTTGAGGGCAATCGAGTTAGAGGTGTCACTCTTTTTCTTAGTAGTCATGGCGGCATTTTATTGCAAAGGTTGTCACAAGGCATCTAGATAATGACAGATATCCGCAGGGATGCCAGGATAGGCGTGTTAATATACCGCCGGCCATGCGTACTGTAAGCGAAGGAAGAGATTGTGAACCTGTTTCGCACCAAGCCTGTTGATCAAAACTCTTTTGGCGATACAGGTCTGAAGCGGTGTCTCGGTGCCACGGATCTCACCTTGCTCGGGATCGGCGCCATTATCGGTGCCGGGATTTTTGTCCTGACCGGAGTGGCAGCGGCCACCAAGGCCGGCCCGGCTATTGTGATTTCTTACATAGTGGCGGGATTTGCCTGTGCCTTCGCCGCCTTGGCCTATGCCGAATTGGCATCCACCATCGGCGGTTGTGGCAGTGCCTATGGCTATTCTTATGCCGGTTTCGGCGAAATCATCGCCTGGCTCATCGGTTGGGACTTGATTCTGGAGTATGGCGTCGCCATACCGGCGGTGGCGATCGGGTGGTCGGGTTATGTAAATAATGCCTTGACGTCCATGGGCATGCATTTGACCCCCGACTTGCTGAGCGCGCCGGGCGCAGGGGGAATGGTCAACCTGCCCGCTATGCTGATAATCGCGGTTTTGGGAATATTATTGACTGCCGGCGTGCATTTGAGCGCACATTTCAATGCGACCATGGTGGTGGTGAAGTTGATTGCAATTACCGTATTTATCGGGGTGGCGGTGTTCAATGTCGATCCCGCGAACTGGCATCCGTTCATGCCCTTCGGTTGGAATGGTGTAATGTCGGGAGCGGCGCTGATTTTTTTTGCCTACATCGGGTTCGACGCTGTATCCACGGCGGCCGAGGAGGCGATCAATCCTCGGCGCGACTTGCCGATTGGTATCCTGGCATCCTTGGCGGTATGCACCATTCTCTATGTGGTTGTGGCTGGCTTGTTGACCGGAATCGTACCCTATAGCACATTGAACGTCGCCTCACCGGTGGCGGAGTCCCTGTTGAATCTCGGACACCGCGGCGCCTCGGCCTTGATTGCGGCGGGGGCCATCGCGGGCTTGACCACGGTCATGCTGGTGCTCTACTTCGGTTTAACGCGCATCTTTCTTGCCATGTCGCGCGATGGCTTGTTGCCGCCGATCTTTGCGAAGGTGAATCCCTCGACCAAAACCCCCATGCGCATCATCTTGGTAAGCGGGATATTCATGTCGATCATCGCCGGATTTGTGCCAATCAATATCGTGGCGGAACTGGTGAACATCGGGACTCTCGCTGCCTTCGTATTAGTATGCGGCGGCGTTATTTACCTGCGAAAAACCCGTCCGGAACTGCCGCGTCCATTCGCGACGCCATTGAGCCCGATAATTCCGGCGTTGGGAATATTTTTTTGCGCCTATTTGATGTTCAGCCTGCCCGCGGTCACGTGGATACGGTTTTTCGTATGGATGGTTTTGGGCCTGTTTATCTATTTCTTATATGGCCGCCGACACAGCGTTTTAGCGCTTGGGGCTTGAGATGGGTGCGCCCGGCTGGTTTCTATGCCCATAATCAATCGCAGCGCCCTGGTTCCGTACAACGCGGCGGAAATGTTCTCCCTGGTGGACGATGTGGAGGCCTATCCGCAATTCATGCCGTGGTGTAAAAGTGCTACGGTTCTCAGCCGCGACGACGACGAGGTGCGCGCCTCGATGGAGCTGGTACGGGGCGGTTTCGAGAAATCTTTTACGACCTGCAATCGTCTGCAGAAAAACAAAATGATTGAAATACGTCTGGTGAAAGGGCCATTCCGGCAACTTTATGGTTTTTGGCGTTTTGAGCCCATCGGAGAAAATGCCTGCAAGGTCTCGCTGCATCTCAATTTTGAATTCGTCAATAAGTTGGTGGGTATAGCTATGGGGCCCGTATTCAATCAAATCGCCAATACCTTGGTGGATTCCTTTTGTCAGCGAGCAATCGATGTCTACGGAAAACGTTGAACTCTTCGAGGTGGAAGTGGCCTATGCCAAACCGGAGACGCAGGTAATTCTCGCCGTAAAGGTGGAGCGCGGCGCCACGGTGGAAGATGCCATCAAACTGTCGGGAATTCTCCATAATTTTCCAGAGATCGATTTGACGGCGAATAAAGTGGGGGTATTCGGCAAGCTGAGTAAATTGAATGCGCCGGTGAAGGCCGGCGACCGGATAGAGATTTATCGCCATCTCATCGCTGACCCCAAGGAGGTGCGCAAGCAACGCGCCGCTCAGGGCAAGCCTATGAAGAAAGGCGGCGGTGGCGGCGAGGATAAACCCGAATCCACCGAGACGGCGTAATTATGGGGTTTTCCCCGCCTTGTTTGACGCCGAAGCCGGGGGGGAGGGCAGAGAGATACCCCGGGTTTCCAGACGAGTTACCGCGTCGTTGTCAAAAAACACCGTAACCCGCTGTTCCACCGGCGCCTTATCTTGGGCTTTTAAGAGATAGACATAATCCCAGCGATCGGGATGAAACGGGTCGCTTATCATCGGCGTACCCATCAGAAATCTGACTTGCTTCTTGCTGAGGCCTTTGTGCAGTTGCGCCAGCATATCGGGGACGAGGACGTTGCCCTGCTGTACGTCAGGTTTGTGAATGGCACAGCCGTTGAGGAGCAACACCACACCCGCAATGAGATAAATGAGTATATTTTGCATCTGAGAGGGTATTTAATCGATAATGGCCAATGCAAGGCTGTGCATGTTAACCGAGTCCGCAAGCCGCTGTCATGATTTTATGTTGCGTCCGGCGTCGATGATGAAGGAGCAAATGAGTGGAAAGCCACGATCTTAAAAAGGCCGGTCTCAAGGCGACCCTGCCGCGCCTCAAGATATTGGAGATTTTGGAACAGAATGTCCACCAGCATATGCGCGCCGAGGATGTGTACAAAGCCCTGCTGGAAGGCGGCGACGACGTAGGCCTGGCCACGGTCTACCGTGTGCTGACCCAGTTCGAGACCGCCGGCTTGGTGACCCGCCATCATTTCGAGGGTGGCCACGCGGTTTTCGAGCTGAATCAAGGCGTACACCATGACCACATCCTGTGCGTCGCCTGCGGCCGCGTCGACGAGTTTGTGGATGAGGTGATCGAAGAGCGGCAGCGCGCCATCGCCAAAAAATACGGCTACGCCATCAGCGACCACAGCCTGAATATCTACGGTAAATGCGCGGACTGCCGAGCCAAGGAAGCCGCGGGCAAATAATCGCCCGGTAACTGTATTCAGCTCAAGTTAACTCACTTCGGTCCGGGCGCGGGATACCATTTCTTCCGCATGGGCGCGGGTTTGTTTGGTAATCTCCACGCCGCCCAGCATGCGCGCGATCTCTTCACAACGCGCCGTCTCCGACAGCGGGGTGATGGCGGTGAAGGTTTGGCCGCCCTTGGTCTGCTTGCTGACCTGCAGATGATGATGGGCGAGGGCCGCCACCTGCGGCAGATGGGTGACGCACAATACTTGATGGGAGCCGCCCAGGGTGCGCAGCTGTTTGCCCACTATCTCCGCGATGCCGCCGCCGATACCCACGTCCACTTCGTCGAAGACCAGGGTGGGAACGCGCACGCTATGCGCGGTGATCACTTGAATGGCCAGGCTGATACGGGACAGCTCGCCGCCGGAGGCAACCTTGGTGAGGGAACGCAGCGGTTGGCCGGGATTGGCGCTGACCTGAAATTCCGCCTGTTCCATGCCGTAAGGTGAATAGTCCTCGATAGAGCGCGCCTGCAACTCAATGCTAAAACGCCCGCCCGGCATGCCCAGGTCATGGACGTGGCGCGATACCTGGGTCGCGAGCTTTTTCGCGGCCCGTTTACGGCTCGCACCGAGTTGCCGAGCGAGATCCTGATAGCGGTTTGCCGCCGCCGTGATTTGCTGCCGCAGAGATTCCAGCTGCACGTCGCTGTTTTCCAGGTTTGCCAATTCTTCTTTCAGGCGCGCATGCAGGGCGGGCAGTTCTTCCACGGCGACGCGATGTTTGCGCGCCGCGTCGTGCAGGGCGTTCATACGGTTTTCGACTTCAGCGAGGCGTCGGGGGTCGAGATCGATATCGTTGACGTAGTTACGCAATTCTCCGGCTGCCTCGTCCAATTGAATGGCGGCCTCGTTCAGCAGTTGCAGCGGGTTCGCGAGGCGCGAATCATAGCGATGTAACTGTTCCAGCTCTTGCGTCGTGCGGCCGAGTTGCGCGACCAGCGCGCCTTCTTCTTCGTAGAGCGTTTGCAGGGCCCGTTGACAGGTGTCGAGCAGACGATTGGCATGGTGGAGGCGGGTATGTTCTTCCTCCAAGATCGCGGCCTCGCCGGCGCCGGGCTGCAGCGCGTCCAGTTCCTGCGCCTGATAGCGCAACAGGTCGAGGCGTGCCTCCCGTTCGCCGGCGGCATGATGCAGCGCCTGCCATTGCTCGTTGAGGACCTTCCATTGGTAATAGCCATCGGCCACATCGCCGCGCAAGGCCTCATGCCCGGCGAAATCGTCGAGCAATTCCCGCTGCACCTCGCGGCGCAGCAACGATTGGTGCTCGTGCTGTCCATGGATGTCCACTAACCAGCCGCCCGCCTGTTGCAGGGTCTGCATGGGGACGGGGTGATTGTTGATGAAGCCGCGGGACCGCCCCTCGCGGGTGACGTGGCGGCGCAGGATGCAATCTTCTTCGGCATCGATGCCTTGTTCGCGCAACCAGGTCTTGAAGGAGGGAATGCCCGTCACATCGAAGGTGGCGCCGACCTCGGCGCGCTCGCAACCGTGGCGGATCACGTTACTGTCGGCGCGATCGCCCAGCACCAGACCCAGGGCATCCACCAGAATGGATTTGCCGGCGCCGGTCTCGCCGGTCAAGGCGGTCATGCCGCCGGCAAGTTCCAGCTCCACCCGGTCGATGATGGCGAAGTCGCGAATATAGAGGTGCGTGAGCATGGGGGCGGCGATTATCGTAAATATTCCCTGGTCCAGACGATCAAACCCTGTTTATTTATCCCTCATCCCAACCCTTCTCCCGGAGGGGGAAGGGCTTTTCATCCCTCTCCCTCCGGGATTTATGCCCTTCAGGGTAGAGGGACAGAGGGTGAGGGCGTTAAAACGCGATAAAGTTACTTACGCTCGTTACTCCCGTTTCGAGCCCCAGCGCAGCTTGGCGCGGAGGATCTGAAAATAATCGTGCTTGGCGGGATGAATCAGGCGTATAGGCCCGGGCTTTTTCGCGATCAGGATCTGGTCGCCATCGCGCAAGTCAAAGTTGCTCTGGCCGTCGCACGTCATCTGCGCGTGATCTTTCTTGCAATCGCGCACGACGATCCCGATTTGGCTGTCGCCGTCCACCACCACGGGGCGATTGCTCAGGGTGTGGGGACAGATCGGCACCAGGGCAATGGCATTCAGCGTGGGCATCAAGATCGGTCCGCCGCCGGACAAGGCATAGGCGGTGGAGCCGGTGGGCGTGCTGACGATAATGCCGTCGGAGCGCTGCACGTCCACAAACTGGCCGTTGACGTAGGTCTCGAACTCGATCATGCGCGCCATGTTCCATTTATGCACCACCACCTCGTTGAAGGCGTCGCTTTCCTGTATGGTGCGGCCGTCGCGAATGATGTTGCCGTGCAATAAGAAGCGATCCTCGGGACAATAGTGACCGGCGAGGATGTCAGACAAAACGTCGAGCATGGTATCCGGCGAGATGTCGGTCAGAAAACCCAAGCGTCCCAGGTTAACCCCCACCACCGGGATGGCGTGATCGGCGAGGTCGCGTGCTACAGTGAGCAGCGTACCGTCGCCGCCGACCACGATCGCTAAATCACAGCGTTCTCCCAGCTGCCGGCGAGTGGCGGTGTTCAAGCTATGGCCGGGGAAGGTTTGGGCGGTTTCTTCATCCAGCCACACCTCGATCCGGCGACTTTTCAGGAAGGCGGCCATGGTGGTCAGGGTTTGAGAAATCCCGGGATCACCGTATTTGCCGATTAAGCCGATGGTCTTAAACTCTGCGGGCATGCCGTTCTCCTTATGGGCGCTAAACTTATCACGGCGTTTCTTTATTCGCCAACCGCGGGGCGCGTGCAGGATAGTTATTCTTGACGGCCCGACGGGCGATTGATAGGTTTTGTTAGCACTCTACCATTTAGAGTGCTAGTTTATAGATACTTTACAAGCAAGGGGCGGCGGTGCAAGTATTGTGGCAACCAGCGAACTCAGCGAGCGCGCGCAACATCTCCTCAAGGCATTGATCGAGTGTTACATCCGGGACGGCCAGCCGGTCGGTTCCCGGACGTTGTCGCGCCATTCAGAGCTGGATCTCAGCCCGGCCACCATTCGCAACGTCATGGCCGACCTGGAGGAAATGGGCCTGGTCAGCGCCCCTCACACCTCGGCCGGGCGCAAACCGACGGCCCAAGGGTACCGGGTGTTCGTAAATTCTCTGCTAAGGGTAAAGTCGCTGGACAGCGGCGAGGTGATGCAACTGCAACGGCAGTTGGATCCGCAAGGTTCGTTGTCCGACTTGCTGGGGCGGGCCTCCAAGCTGTTGTCCGGAGTCACGCGACTGGCCGGACTGGTGACGGTACCGCGCTGGGATCAAGCTCTCCTGCGCCATGTGGAGTTTCTCGGCCTCTCCGACGATCGCGTACTCGCGATCTTCGTCATCAACGACAGCGAGGTGCAGAATCACGTCATCTATACCCAGCGTCGCTTTACCGCTGCCGAATTGCAACAGGCCGGCAATTATCTGAACGCCCATTTCGCCGGCAAGGAATTGCAGGCGGTGCGCCGCGGCCTGGTGGAGGCCATGCATGACGTCAAGGAGACCGCCAATGCCCTGATGCAGGCGGCCATGGAGGCGGCGGAGCGGGTCATCGACGACGAGCAGAGGCAGCCGGATTATGTCCTGGCGGGACAGACTAATCTCATGGGCTTCGCCGAGTTCGCCAACCTGGAACGCCTGCGCCAGTTGTTTGAGGCCTTCGCCGAAAAGCGCGACATCCTCCATCTCCTTGACCAATGCCTGGGCAGCGACGGGGTGCAGATCTTCATCGGCGATGAATCCGGGTATGAATTATTCGGCGACTGCAGTCTCATTACCGCCCCCTATCGCGCCGAGGGTAAGGTACTGGGGGTGTTGGGCGTTATTGGCCCCACCCGCATGGCCTATGAGCGGGTGATTCCCATCGTCGATATCACCGCCAAATTGCTGGGAGCGGCCTTGAATTCCCGTCAATAAGCCCAATCTGAAAGGGTGTGTTTCCGCCGGGAGGCGGGGTATTTTTTTATTTTAAAGGATCAACAGTGGAGAGGGCGGCATGAACCAGGAAGAGTGGCAAAAGGCCGGACAATCGAGACAAGGACAACAATCGGAGGATTCCGCGGAATGGACCGATGCTCAAGTTCAAACGGGAGAAACGCCGGCGGAAGCGTTGAGCCATGAGCAGTTATTGTTGACTCTGGAGGATGCTCAGGCCAAGGCGGATCAATATTGGAACCAATTGCTGCTGGCCCGCGCCGAAGTCGAGAACAGCCGCCGCCGCAGCGAGCGCGACGTGGAGAACGCCCACAAATACGGCCTGGAGAAGCTGGTGCGCGAGCTGTTGCCGGTGAAGGACAGCCTGGAACTGGGTCTGGCGGCGGCGGGTGAGGGCGCCGAGTTCGAGAAGCTGCGCGAGGGCATGGAACTGACGCTCAAGATGTTGGGTACGGCGTTAGCAAAATTCGGGGTCGAGGAAGTCAACCCCCAAGGCGAAAAATTCAATCCGGAACGCCACCAGGCCATGGCCATGCAGGACAGCGCCGCCGCCGAGCCCAATACCGTGTTAACCGTCTATCAGAAAGGCTATCTGCTCAATGATCGGTTGATCCGGCCCGCCATGGTGGTGGTCGCCGGCGCCAGAGCGGAAAAGAAAGGCCCTCCTGTGGACGAAAGGGCTTGAAATCCTACGAAATACCCCAATTTGACAAGTAACTGCGGCCCGAAGCGGATAAAGGGGCTGAACAGACCGAATTCAACTGAGGAGAATCAGCACAATGGGAAAGATCATCGGCATAGACCTTGGAACCACTAATTCCTGCGTAGCGGTATTGGAAGGCGGTAAACCCCGCGTCATCGAAAACGCCGAGGGGGCGCGTACCACGCCATCCATTGTGGCCATCGGCGACGATGGCGAGGTCCTGGTGGGGCAGGCCGCCAAGCGCCAGTCCGTCACCAATCCCAAGAATACCTTGTACGCCATCAAGCGCCTCATCGGCCGCAAGTTCAGCGACGACGTGGTGAAGCGCGACATCGGTATGGTGCCCTATAAGATCGTGGCCGCCGACAACGGCGACGCCTGGGTGGACGTACAGAAAAAAAAGATGGCCCCGCAGGAAATCTCCGCGCGTATTTTGATGAAGATGAAAAAGACCGCCGAGGATTATCTGGGCGAACCGGTCACCGAAGCGGTGATCACCGTTCCCGCCTATTTCAACGATTCGCAGCGCCAGGCCACCAAGGACGCCGGGCGCATCGCCGGCCTGGACGTCAAGCGCATCATCAATGAGCCCACCGCCGCGGCCCTGGCCTACGGCATGGACAAGAAACGCGGCGAAGGCAAGATCGCTGTCTATGACCTGGGCGGCGGTACCTTCGACATCTCCATCATCGAGATCGCGGAAGTGGACGGCGAGCACCAGTTCGAGGTGTTGTCCACCAACGGCGATACCTTCCTCGGCGGTGAAGACTTCGACAAGCGCATCATCGATTATCTGGTGACGGAGTTCAAAAAGGAGTCGGGCGTCAATCTCGAAAACGATCCGCTGGCCTTGCAGCGTCTCAAGGAAGCGGCGGAGAAGGCCAAGATCGAACTGTCCTCCAGCCAGCAGACCGACATCAATCTGCCCTATGTCACGGCGGACGCCAGCGGCCCCAAGCATCTCAACATGAGGATCACCCGCGCCAAGCTGGAGTCGCTGGTGGAGGATTTGATCAAGCGCACCGTCGATCCCTGCAAGATGGCCTTGAAGGACGCCGGTGTCAGCGCCAAGGACATCAGCGAAGTGATCCTGGTGGGCGGCCAGACCCGTATGCCCAAGGTGCAGGACACGGTGCGTGAATTCTTCGGCAAGGAGCCGCGCAAGGACGTCAACCCCGACGAGGCGGTGGCGGTGGGCGCCGCCATCCAGGCCGGCGTGCTGGGCGGCGAAGTGAAGGACGTGTTGTTGCTCGACGTGACGCCGCTGTCCCTGGGTATCGAGACCCTGGGCGGGGTGATGACCAAGCTCGTCGAAAAGAACACCACTATCCCCACCAAGGCCTCGCAGGTGTTCTCCACCGCGGAAGACAACCAGACCGCGGTGACCATCCATGTGTTGCAGGGTGAACGCGAAGTCGCCTCGGCCAATAAGTCCCTGGGCCGTTTCGACCTCGCCGATATCCCGCCGGCGCCGCGCGGCATGCCGCAGGTGGAAGTGTCTTTCGACATCGATGCCAACGGCATCCTCAACGTCTCGGCCAAGGACAAGGCCACCGGCAAGCAGCAGTCCATCGTGATCCGCGCCTCCAGCGGGCTCAACGAGGATGAGATTCAGCGCATGGTCAAGGACGCCGAGGCCCACGCCGCCGACGATCGCCAGTTCCACGAACTGGTCGGTGCGCGCAATCAGGCCGATAACATGATCCACGCCGTGGAAAAATCCATCAAGGAATTGGGCGACAAGCTGGACGCCGGCGAGAAGACAAAAGCCGAAGCGGCTATCGCCGCCCTGCGTGAAGCCATGAAGGGCGACGACAAGGCGGCTATCGAGGCCAAGACCCAGGCCCTCACCGAGGCCTCGGGCAAGATCGCCGAACGCGCCTATGCGCAACAAGGCCAACAAGGCGCCGGCGCCGGCGGCGAGAAAGCTGCCTCTGAAAAGGCGGAAGGCGGCGGAAAGGAAGAAGTCGTGGACGCCGAATTCGAAGAGGTGGATGACAATAAGCGGTAAAGTGCCTTTCATCCCTCTCCCTCCGGGATTTATGCCCTTCAGGGTAGAGGGACAGAGGGTAAGGGATGTAATTCGTAGCCGCTATAGTGACTCAAGCTACAGATACACCTAGGACATCGGTGTGTAGAACAGGGGCGGCTCGCAAGAGGCGCCCCTGCGGCATTGTGGACAGTGCGATACCAAGAGGGGCTGATAATTAAAAATGGCAAAACGCGATTACTACGAAATCCTGGGCGTGGCCCGCAACGCCAGCGAGGCCGAACTTAAAAAGGCCTATCGGCGTCTGGCAATGAAGCACCATCCCGATCGCAATCCCGACGACAAGAAGGCCGAGGAGAGTTTCAAAGAGGCCAAGGAGGCCTATGAAGTGCTGACCGACGAGCGCAAGCGCGCCGCTTACGATCAATTCGGTCATGCCGGTGTCGATCCCGGTGCCGGCGCCGCCGGCGGCGCCAGCTTCAGCGATATTTTCGGCGATATTTTCGGCGATATTTTCGGCGGCGCCGCGGGCGCCGGTGCGCGCGGCGGGCAACAGTCGCGGGTGCGCCGCGGCGCCGATCTGCGCTACAACATGGAACTGGGACTGGAGGAGGCGGTACACGGCGCCTCGGTAAAGATCCGCGTCCCCACCCTGACCGTGTGCAAGACCTGCGACGGCACCGGCGCCGCCAAGGGCAGCGGACCGGTGCAGTGCACGCAATGTAACGGCGCCGGGCAGATCCGCATGCAACAGGGCTTCTTCTCCTTACAACAGACCTGTCCCCGGTGTCACGGCACCGGCTCCATCATCAAAGACCCCTGCAAGACCTGCCACGGCCAGGGCCGCGTGCAGGAGCACAAGACCCTGTCGGTGAAGATACCCGCGGGGGTGGACAGCGGCGACCGCATCCGGCTCGCCGGCGAAGGCGAGGTTGGCGAACACGGCGGTCCGCCCGGCGATCTCTATGTGTTCGTCAAGGTCAAGGAACATCCCATCTTCACCCGCGAAGAGAACAACCTCTATTGCGAAGTCCCCATCAGCTTCGCCACCGCGGTGCTGGGCGGCGAACTGGACGTGCCGACCCTGGACGGCCGCGTCAAACTCAAGGTCGTCCCCGAGACCCAGTCCGGCCAGGTGTTCCGCCTGCGCGGCAAGGGGGTGCGCTCGGTACACGGCGGCGACACCGGCGATCTGATGTGCCGCGTGGTGGTGGAAACCCCGGTCAAACTCAATCAAAAACAAAAAGACCTGCTGCGCCAGTTCGACGAATCCATCATCGAAACCGACCACAAACACAGCCCCAAGGCCAAGTCATGGTTCGACGGGGTGAAGAAGTTTTTTGAGGATATAAAGTTTTAAAATTTGAGGTGTGCTCAATGGGAGCAGCCGCACGACATCGACGTGATTTTTTAAAGGTACATTCATTCTGTGCATTCTGCGGAGGTAAAGCGAAAGCAACTACCGTTGAACACTGCCCTCCTAGGGCGATGTTTCAATTTCGTCAATGGCCTGTAGGCTTCGAGTTTCCATCATGTGAAGGATGCAATCGGGATTCTCGTTATCAAGATCTTCTCGTCGCTATGCTGGCCCGCATGGACCCTTTTTAGGAGAAGGGTGATAAGGATGGAAAACAAGTCTCGTTAATGGAAACGGCAAATAAACGCTTCCCAGGCCTTTTCGAAAAAATGATGCCGTCCGCAACTGAGGCTCGTCGTTACAATCGCGAGATTGGCCTGAAGCCAATGCCTGGACAAACGCATCAGGAAGCTGGTCTTGTTAATGTACCTGCGGAATTTCATAACGCAATTTGTGTTTTTGCTCGGAAACTAGCCAAGGGAATTTTTTATAGAGAGATTGGATCGCCATTTCCAAATAATGGCTGCCTCCTTCTAAATTGGTTTACTAATGTGGATTTGATTCGTGGTGGCAAATATATAATGTTTGACATTCTAAAGGAATTGGGTGGTATTGCTCCGCCTCTTCAAAGATCAGGTAAATATTTAAATGATCAATTTGAATACAAATTGTCATTATCACAAGAAAAAGACATCATGGTGCTTCAGGCTAAATTTGGCAATTCATTTGGTCTGATTGTTTTTGGAAGTCCCCTTCAGGGGCGACTCGAAACCGTTGTTGCCCGCCTTCGTGAAAAAACGCAACGAAATGGTCCATTTGCTATTCTTCAGTCTCCAACTCTTACATAGCAAGAGTTGCCTGGGTTGAATGCATTTTATGAAACCCAGGTGTCGCCTCCGCTTAACCCAGGCTACCTCATAGTGCCCCAAGATAACGCCGCAGATGAAGCGGTATGAGTGGCCAGGCACGGATATCCTAAAGGGTCGTGTCAGTTCAGCAGGGACCCGGGGGCAGTTTAAGGTTTCAACAATTCTTGCTAGCCTTCTTGAATACCCTGGCTCAGTCTTGAGTGCAACCCAACATTGTTGGATGCCTGGTCTTGATCTCAATGTTCGAACAGGGCGGTCACTCGTCTTCAGTGTCGCCGGGCTTGAGACCGCCGCAATCCGACCCCAGCCATTTGGCCTGTATTATATTATCGATGGTCATGGTATCGGCGCCGTGACCCGCCACGACGTGAATGTTGCCTTTGACTTCCTTGGAGCTAATCGCTCTAAACCGGATCGTAGCGCTGGCCTTCTGTTTTCCGGTGCATTCCTCGCCAACCTCCATCATCGTTGACGTGCTTGAGCGGATAATCTGCTTGCACGATTCATCATCGTTAGCGGTTTTGAATCCGCGTTTGAGCTGCTCCTCGGTAATACATTCCTTAAACGTGCGGTCATGATTCATACTGGCCATTGAATTTTTCATGGCCTGTTCAAAGCGAGCACGCTGTTCAGGCGGCAACTTGGCAAGCTCGTCGGCGGGTATGGGCAGCGTCCCCTTGGACTGGCCGGACACTTTCACCTCCCATAGCCCGGTCTTCACGTCGAGCGGAACTTCACCGGCAAAGGTGGAAATCATCCAGCAAGCGTTGATACCGACCATTACCAAAAGAGTACTTAGTTTAGGCATCGAAATCTCTCTTTCTGCATAGCATCGAAATGACCCTTGATCGCGAATACGATATAGTTATTGGGAAGTGGAAATGTTCGGGTTTGCGGCTAAACTATAGGAAGAATAACTATGATTTTCAAGTCAGGGTATGGCGAAGTATTTATTTTACACACGCGGGTCATGGACCATGGTTGGAATTCGCTGATTAATGGCGGCGATTATTGCTCACATCCCGTGGTGTTTGTGACACCTATTTTCATGGCTGAGATGCGCCAGCGGGGCGGCTGAATCACCTGCTGGCCCCTCCTTGACAGGCGGTTAGCCCAGCATATACTCATCCCATCGCGGCGCGAGATAAGCGCGCTCATACCGCCCCAGAAAAGGAGATTCGTTCCATGCGTAAAGCCATGATTGCCTCTTTTCTGACGCTGAATCTGCTTGGCGCGGGGGCCGTCCATGCCGCCGGCCATATGACGCTCAGAAGCCCCGAAATCAAGAACAACGGCACTATCGCCATGGCGCAGGTGTTCAAGGGGTTCGGCTGCACCGGTGAGAACATTTCGCCGGCGCTGTCGTGGCGCGGCGCGCCGAAGGGGACCAAGAGCTTCGCGCTCACGGTCTACGATCCGGATGCGCCCACCGGCAGCGGGTGGTGGCATTGGGTGATGTTCAATATCCCCGCCGGCATCACGTCGCTGCCCAAAAACGCCGGCGATCCCGCCGCCAAACTAGCTCCCGCCGGCAGCGTCCAGAGCCGCACCGATTTCGGCACGCCGGGCTATGGCGGCCCTTGCCCGCCGGAAGGCGACAAGCCTCATCACTATCATTTCACCGTCTACGCCTTGGACATCGACAAGATCGATGCCGATCAAAATGCGTCGCCTGCTTACGTCGGCTTTAACATCCACTTTCATATGCTGGCCGAAGGACGGTTGCTCGGTTTGTTCGGGCGCGAGAAAGACAAATAGTCCGCCAGCGCCGCCGGGTGACCCCTGGGTGCCATCGTCCTATCCGAGTTGGATGAGAGCAGGGATTTCCGCTTAGCGGTAGGCGACGGGGTGATAATGCCGTCTTCCCAGGGCAGTTGCGGCGAGGATCGCTATGATCAGACCGATGACCACCATATTTCCAGTTGCGAGCGTGCGCGTATAAAACCCCAATATCCAGGGGGAGACAAGCAACCACAATCCCAGGATCAGATTGACCCACTCCTCCCAATTTTTATTCTTCATGTCGGCGAGCGCAATGAGGGCGAAAGTGACGATGGCGGCTCCAAAGATGATGGAGTTCCACGATGCGGCGGTTTGATCCGTGTAAGGCCGCGCGGTGATATATTGCAGCAACCATGGTGATAAAAATAACCACGAACCGAGTATCAGGCACAACCAATCCTGCCAGCGTGTTTTCATGACGGACCTCCTTTTAGCTGTACGGGGAACATACCTTGTTCTTCGATTTGCAGAAATCAACCGATTTCACGATAGTTAGTCTATGCCGTGACGCATAAGTTGCATTCCGGCAGCGAACCCAAGCGGAGCATCCAGCGCTGTAAAATCATAATTTTTTGCTATTATAATTGTTCATCGTCGTCAGATCAGATCGGCAATGAGAGTTGAAGGATGGAGTGCAAACAGCGTTTCGCTTTGTCTAGGCGTTCATCCATCTGTCCTTCAGCGCGGTTATTCGGTGGCTAAATTGAAAATTTATTAAGGAGGATGAAATGAATAAAGTTATCGTCGGCATGCTTGCGTATATTATTTTAATTTCACCGGCAGTCGCCCGCGACGATATCGGCGACTATTCTATTGAGGAGGCCATGGCGCTGGAACAGACCAAAAGCGGATTGGGTGATGACGTGAAGTTCTATTTTGGCGATCAGAAACCCGGCAAAATCGAGAAGACCATCGGTGAATTTAGATCGAACAAAAAGACCAATGCCTTTAACAAAACGGCTAAAGCCGCTTGTCAGTGGGCGTTTCTGGGTGCAATGGAATCGCTTAAGGCGAGGGCTATCAGGGAAGGCGGCAATGCCGTGATAAACATCAAGTCCAATTATAAAAACAACATGACGTCGAGCAACACCACTTACCAGTGCGGTTCCGGAGCGTTTGTGGCGGGCGTGGCATTGGTCGGCACGGTAGTCAAAATCGGGAAGTAGGGCTGTTGAGGCGTTGCGGACAAGAAACCGGTAAAAGGCTCGGCGAGCCGATGGAAATCTCCGGTGGAGGTCAGTATGTCTCACTCGTCGACACCGAGGACAATCGCGTGAGTATGCTCCAGCCCTTCCCGCGCAATTGGCAGGGGCCGAAATCATAGTAAATGATTGGTCAATGCATTAGCGGCATCGCTAGAGAGCTTATACTCACACAAAAGTGTGTATGGCATTTTCGTTTTTGGCTAGGTATGGTAAGGGCATGGCCGGTCTAAATTTCATAAATGCGCCCGTCACCATTGATGTGGAGGCCTCCGGTTTCGGTCCGGGCAGCTATCCCATCGAGGTGGGCGTTGCCTTGGCGGACGGACGCACATGCTGTTTCCTAATATGCCCCGCGCCCGACTGGACGCATTGGGATGCGGATGCCGAAGCGGTTCACGGTATTTCCCGTGACGCGCTGATGGCTCATGGCCGGCCTGCGTCGGAGGTCGCCGCGCGGCTCAACGGGCTGCTCGGGTATAAGACGGTATACAGCGACGCTTGGGGGCACGATCAATCCTGGCTGGCCTTGTTGTTCGAAGCGGCGGGGTTGCGGCGCCACTTCCGGGTGGAATCCTCGCGTTATCTGCTGGAGGAGGCGCATCTCGGCGCCTGGCAAGGCGAGAAGGCCGCCACCTTGGATGATTTGAAAAATGCACGCCATCGCGCCAGCAACGACGCGTTGGTGTTGCAAAAAACACTGTTGGAGATTCTAAAACTCCAACGAACCGCGTCCGAGAAGGCGGTATTGCGCTGACCGATAAGCTGTACCCCGGTTTATGGCAGTTGGCCGGAGAATTCCTTCGCCGCTTGCTTGATCGTATCGTTGTTTAACTGCTCAGTTATATTTTGTATCATCCCCGTCGAACCGTTGGCGCGGATACCGGCGCCATACCTATTTTTTGCGGATCATCTGCACGCCGTCGCGAAGGGTCAACAGGACGTTTTCGACGCGCGCATCGCGGGCGATGTCATCATTGAGTTTGGCCACCGCCCTGGCGGCGTCGTCCTGGGGATCCAATACCCGGCCGGACAGGAACATATTGTCCATCAGGATCAAGCCGCCTGGCCGGGTGCGGGCGAGGATCTCCTCGTAATATACCGGGTAGGCCTTTTTATCGGCGTCGATGAAGGAGAAATCAATGCTTTGCTTGAGCTGGCGCAGGGTGTTGATGGCGGGTCCCATGCGAATCTCGATTTTGTGGCCTACCGGGCTGGCATCAAAGGCGGCCTGCGCCATATCGCGCGCCTTGGGATCGATATCACAGGTGATGATCTTGCCGTCGGCGGGGAGGCCCTCCGCCATGGACAGGGCGGAATAGCCGGTAAACATGCCCACTTCCACGATCAGGTGCGGTTGCAGTATTTGCACCAGCAGTTTGAGAAACCGGCCCTCCACGCGCCCCGTTAACATTTGTGGGCTGTCCATCGACGCCTGGGTTTGAGCGATGAGATCGATCAGCAGCTTGGGTTCCGCCCGGGTGTGGTCTTGTGCGTAGTCTGCAATTTCCTCGGAAATGAAAGTCTTCACGATGGCCTCCGGTCGAGTATTGGGTAGTTCGCCAATGGCGGTTGGGCGGCGTGTACTACTTTATTAAGAGTGCGCAGGCGCCGCGAGATCGCCTTTATAACGATAAATAAACCCCATGCCGCGCGGTCGACGCCGGGCGCAGTCGAGGTAAAAGTATGGCTGATCATGCGTCTGGGATTAAAGACCTTCCATTGCTGTTGTGCGGTCATGGTGTATTCCCCGTGTCTATTTTTGCAGACTTGTAGCCTATCAGGGTTCTATCAAAAATGAGCGTGCACCGCTAAAGGTGCGCTGCCGCGACCCTGCGATTGGGAACCGGCAAGCGGCGCGCCGGTATTCTATATTTTTACGGATGCACGATGAATCCCGGCTCATTCAGATAGGAGCGGGGAATGGCACCTAAGTTCTCCCGCTGTTATGCTTCCACCTCTGAATTGACCGTGTCGATTAGGGGGGTGCATTGGTTAGACTCGCAATTACCGGCGCCGCGGGGCGCATGGGCCGCAGCCTCGTCGCGGCTTGTCACAATACACCCGGTCTCGGTTTGACCGTAGCGACCGAGCGCCCTGGCAGCCCATTTTTAGGTAAAGATGCCGGAGAGGTGGCCGGAGTCGGCGCCAATCAGATAATAATCGACAGCGACCTGGCGGCACAGGCCGATCGCTTCGATGTGCTGATCGACTTTACCCGTCCCGAGGTGAGCCTGCAGAATCTGGCGATATGCGGCAAAACCGGCAAGCGTATGGTGATCGGCACCACCGGTTTTACGTCCGGGCAACGCGACGTCCTGATTAAGGCCGGCAAGGATATCGCCCTGGTGGTGGCGCCCAATATGAGCGTGGGAGTGAATCTATGTTTCAAGTTATTGGAGACCGCCGCCAGGGTGCTGGGCGATGAGGTGGACATCGAGATCGTCGAGGCCCATCACCGTCACAAGGTGGATGCGCCATCCGGCACCGCCTTGCGCATGGGCGAAGTGGTGGCCGCGGCCTTGGGCCGCGACTTGAAGGACTGCGCCGTATACGGCCGCGAGGGCAACACCGGCGAGCGCGACCGCAAGACCATCGGCTTCGCTACGGTACGGGCCGGGGACATCGTCGGCGATCACACGGTGATGTTCGCCGGGATCGGCGAACGCGTCGAAATTACACACAAGGCCTCCAGCCGCATGAACTTCGCCAATGGCGCCATGCGCGCCGCGCAGTGGGTGGCGGGCAAGCAGCAGGGGCTATTCGACATGCAGGACGTGCTGGGGCTGCGTTAGCGCTGCAATGATCTTGCGTGACACCGCCCCGCGCGGTGCGGTAGAATTTGCGCCTGCAATTTGCATGATCTGTCTGTTTTTTTGAGCGGGAGGCGGCTTTGTATAGCTTCCTCCCGCTTTGTACATCTGAATTCGGAGGTTACGTGCGCCACTCAGCCCTGTTGGCCCTAGAAGACGGAACGGTCTTTCGCGGGGAGGCCATCGGTAGCGCGGGACGGAGCGTGGGCGAGGTGGTGTTCAATACCGCTATCACCGGCTATCAGGAAATCCTCACCGATCCCTCCTATTGCCGTCAGATCGTCACCCTGACCTATCCCCACATCGGCAACGTCGGCACCAACAACGATGACGAAGAGGCGCGAGGCGTGTTCGCCGCCGGCCTGGTGGTGCGCGATGTGCCGGCCTTGACCAGCAGTTGGCGTTCGCAAGAATCGCTTCGTGACTATCTGCGCCGCCATGAGGTGGTGGCGATCGCCGGCATCGACACCCGCAAGCTCACCCGTCTTCTGCGGGAGAAGGGCGCACAGAACGGTTGCGTCATGGCGGGTGAGGGCTTGGATGAGGCGGCGGCGATCGCCGCCGCGCGTGTGTTTCCCGGCTTGAAGGGTATGGACCTGGCCAAGGTGGTCAGCGTCGAGCGGCCTTATGAATGGTTGCAGGGCAGTTGGTCTTTGCGCGGCCTGTCCGAGGCGCCGCGCCCGGCGGCAGGGCACCCGATTTATCATGTGGTGGCCTACGATTACGGTATCAAACGCAACATTCTGCGCATGCTGGTCGATCGCGGCTGTCGTTTGACGGTAGTGCCGGCGCAAACCCCGGCCGCTCAGGTGCTGGCCATGAAACCCGACGGGGTGTTTCTGTCCAACGGTCCCGGCGATCCGGAGCCGTGCGACTATGCCATCACGGCCATCCGCGAGATCGTCGCCACGGGCATGCCGGTGTTTGGAATTTGTCTGGGCCATCAATTGCTGGGACTGGTACGCGGCGGGCGCACGGTGAAGATGAAGTTCGGCCATCACGGCGCCAACCACCCGGTGCAGGATCTGGCCAGCGGACGGGTGATGATCACCAGCCAGAATCACGGTTTCGCGGTAGACGAGGCCAGTCTGCCGGCAAATGTCCGCGCTACGCACCGTTCGCTGTTCGACGGGAGCTTGCAGGGCTTGCACTATAAAGACAAACCGGTGTTCAGTTTTCAGGGCCACCCCGAGGCCAGTCCGGGACCGCATGATGCGGCGGACTTGTTCGATCATTTCATTGGACTTATCAAGGGCGCCAGGCGAGATGCGGGAGAAGTTGAAGAATATGCCTAAACGCTCTGATATAAAAAGCGTTCTTATTATCGGTGCCGGACCGATTGTGATCGGCCAGGCCTGCGAGTTCGACTATTCGGGGGCGCAGGCCTGCAAGGCGCTGCGCGAAGAGGGCTACCGGGTCATTCTGGTCAATTCCAATCCCGCCACCATCATGACCGATCCCGACATGGCGGACGCGGTGTATATCGAGCCGGTGCAATGGCAGACCGTGGCGCGGATCATCGCCAAAGAACGGCCCGATGCGCTGCTGCCCACCATGGGCGGTCAGACCGCCTTGAATTGCTCGCTGGATCTGGCCCGGCACGGCGTGCTGGAACAATACAATGTGGAATTGATCGGCGCCTCGCGCGATGCCATCGATATGGCGGAGGACCGCGAGCGTTTCCGCATCGCCATGGGCGATATCAATCTGGAGACGCCGCGCGCCGCCATCGCCCACAGCCTGGAAGAGGCCTTGCAGGTGCAGGCCCAGATCGGGTTTCCCACCATCATCCGCCCGTCGTTTACCCTGGGCGGCAGCGGCGGCGGCATCGCTTACAACCGCGAAGAATTCATCGAGATCTGCGGGCGCGGTCTGGACCTGTCGCCCACCAATGAATTGCTCATCGAAGAATCGGTGCTGGGCTGGAAAGAGTTCGAGATGGAGGTCGTGCGCGACCGCAACGACAACTGCATCATCGTCTGTTCCATCGAGAACTTCGATCCCATGGGCGTGCACACCGGCGATTCCATCACCGTCGCGCCGGCGCAGACCCTGACCGACAAGGAATATCAGATCATGCGCGACGCCTCCATCGCGGTGTTGCGCAAGATCGGCGTCGATACCGGCGGTTCTAACGTGCAATTCGGCATCAATCCGCGCGACGGCCGCATGGTGGTGATCGAGATGAACCCCCGCGTGTCGCGCTCCTCGGCGTTGGCCTCCAAGGCCACCGGCTTTCCCATTGCCAAGGTCGCGGCCAAGCTGGCGGTGGGTTACACTCTCGATGAATTGAAGAACGACATCACCGGCGGTGCCACGCCCGCTTCCTTCGAGCCGAGCATCGATTATGTGGTGACCAAGGTGCCGCGTTTCACCTTCGAGAAATTCCCCGCCGCCAATGCGGTACTCACCACCCAGATGAAGTCGGTGGGCGAGGCCATGGCCATCGGCCGTACCTTTCAGGAATCCTTGCACAAGGCATTGCGCAGTCTGGAAACGGGAGCGGACGGTTTTAACGAGAAGTTGGATTTCGCCGCCGAGGGCGCCATGGACACGCTGCGCCATCACCTGCGGGTGCCGGGTCCGGAGCGCGTGTGGTATGTGGGCGACGCCTTCCGCGCCGGGCTGTCGGTGGCGGAGATCTATGAACTGTCCAACATCGACCCCTGGTTTCTGGGCCAAATCGAGGAGTTAATAAGCCTCGAAAATAAGATTAAGAATAATCAATTTCAAATTGATAAATATGGTTTATATTTTTTAAAGCAGAAGGGGTTCTCCGATCGGCGGCTTGCGGCGCTGCTGGGTAAGAGCGAACAGGCGGTGCGCGAGCTGCGGCACAAGCTGGGCGTGCGTCCGGTATATAAGCGGGTGGACACCTGCGCCGCGGAGTTCGCCTCCGGCACCGCGTATATGTATTCCACTTATGAAGAAGAGTGCGAGGCCCAGCCCAGCCGGCGCGAGAAGATCATTGTGTTGGGCGGCGGTCCCAATCGTATCGGGCAGGGTATCGAGTTCGATTATTGCTGCGTGCATGCGGCGCTGGCGCTGCGGGAAGACGGTTACGAGACCATCATGGTCAACTGCAATCCCGAGACGGTGTCCACTGATTACGATACCTCGGATCGGCTCTATTTCGAACCGCTGACCCTGGAAGACGTGTTGGAGATCGTGCAGCTGGAAAACCCCCGGGGAGTGATCGTGCAGTACGGCGGCCAGACGCCTTTGAAGCTGGCCCGCGCCCTGGAAGCGGCGGGCGCGCCCATCATCGGCACCACGCCGGATTCCATCGATCTGGCCGAGGATCGCGAGCGTTTCCAAAAGATGATCCATAAGCTCAAGCTGACCCAGCCGGCCAACGCCACCGCGCGCGATACCGAAGAGGCGGTCAAACAGGCTGCCGAGATCGGTTATCCCCTGGTCGTGCGGCCTTCTTATGTATTGGGCGGGCGCGCCATGGAAGTGGTGTACGCCGAGGAGGATTTGCGGCGTTATATGCGCGATGCGGTGCAGGTGTCGAATGAATCGCCGGTGTTGCTGGACCGGTTTCTCGACCATGCCGTGGAGTTGGACGTGGACGCGATTTGCGACGGCAAAGAAGTAGTGATCGGCGGCGTCATGGAGCATATCGAACAGGCCGGCGTGCACTCCGGGGACTCCGCCTGTTCGCTGCCCCCTTATACCTTGACGCCCGCGGTGCAGACGGCGCTGCGCGAACAGGTGCGCAAGATGGCCCATGAATTGAAAGTGGTGGGGCTGATGAACACCCAGTTCGCCATTCAGGACAATGTGATCTATGTGATCGAGGTCAACCCGCGCGCCTCGCGCACGGTGCCCTTTGTCTCCAAGGCCTGCGGTATGCCCTTGGCCAAGATCGCGGCGCGCTGCATGGTGGGGAAAAGCCTGGCGCGGCAGGGCATCACCCGTGAAATCGTACCGCCGTATTATGCGGTGAAGGAGGCGGTGTTTCCCTTCATCAAGTTTCCCGGGGTGGACCCCTTGCTCGGACCGGAGATGAAATCCACCGGCGAGGTGATGGGGGTGGGAGCGACCTTCGCCGAGGCCTTCGCCAAGGCGCAATTGGCGGCGGGGGTGGTGTTGCCCCGCGGCGGCAAGGCCTTCGTCAGCGTGCGCGACGCCGATAAGCCGCGGGTGGCCGCCATGGCGCGGCGTTTGGCGGAACGGGGTTTCGAAATCTACGCCACCGGCGGTACCGCCGCGGTACTGGAGGCGGCGAACGTGCCGTGCCGGCGTATCAACAAGGTGACGGAAGGCCGGCCGCATGTGGTGGATATGATCAAGAACGGCGAGGTCAGCTTGATCATCAACACCGTGGAGGGCAAGCAGGCGATCAAGGATTCTTATGCCATTCGCCGCGAGGCACTGCAGCGCAAGGTGAGCTACACTACTACCATGTCGGGCGCGGAAGCCACGAGCATGGCCTTACAGTATCTGGATGGAGAGGAAGTCCGGTCATTGCAACAGTTGCATGGGGAAATAGCGTAATGAGCAAGGTACCACTCACGGCGGCGGGCGCCGTTAAATTGCGTGAGGAATTGCAGCGCCTCAAATCAGTGGAACGGCCGCGCGTCATCAACGCCATCGCCGAGGCGCGCGCCCACGGCGATTTGAAGGAAAATGCCGAGTATCACGCCGCCAAGGAACAGCAATCCTTCATCGAGGGGCGTATCGCCGACATCGAGTCTAAACTTTCCAATGCCCAGATCATCGATGTCACCACTCTCAATGCCAGCGGCAGGGTGGTTTTCGGCACCACGGTGGATCTGGTCGATGCGGAAAGCGGCGATGAGGTGACCTATCAGATCGTCGGCGATCTGGAGGCTGATATCAAGCAGGGCAAAATATCCGTGAGTTCCCCGATTGCCCGCGCCCTAATCGGCAAGGAAGAGGGCGAGGTGGCGATAGTCAAGGCGCCCGTCGGCGATCGCCACTACGAGATCATGGCAGTGCGGTATATCTAAAGTTCAAACTCCCAGCCCAAAGATAAATTCATGCGCTATTTGGCTATAGGTGAACGCATCATTGTGAGTTTGTGGGTCGGCGGCTTGTGGGCCATCGGGTTTCTCGCGGCTCCGGTGTTATTCCATTCACTGGATAATCGAGCCCTGGCGGGGGCACTGGCCGCGCCCATGTTCACCATCATCAACGGTTTTGGTTTGGTATGTGGCGGCCTGTTGCTGCTGTTCTCCGCCCTATCCCGGGAACGCGGCGGGTTTCGCTCATGGCGCACGGTTGTGATCGCCGCCATGATGGCAGTGGCCGCGATCATCCTGTTCGTTATTCAGCCGCAGATGGCCGCGCTCAAGGCCCAGGTCGCGGCGGCCGGCGGGGAGTTGGGTGCGCGGTTCGGCCGACTGCACGGGATTTCCTTCGCGCTCTATCTAATCGCCAGTGTATTGGGTTTGCTGCTGGCGGCGGGCGGAGACCGGCGCGGCGAGAGAGAGTGGATTGAAGATTAGGATGGAATTTATTCCGCGTGTGATTTCGCCAGCATGCTGGAATTCAAATCGTATCGGCTGCGGCGAGCTTGGCGGGTTACGCCCTTAGGACCGACCCACCCTGCATTATCAGGTATGCCGCGGGTGGTCATTGTTTGACGATGCGGCGCGGGGCGGGTCGGGGGAGCGCTACGCGCGGCTTGTCGGGATGGCGGCGGTAGAGCAGGGCGATGTTGCCAATGCGCTGTATCAAATTCGCGGTGCTTTCCTCGCACATTTGTTCGATGAGGGCGTCCCGCGCCGCGCGGTCGCCGGCACTGACGCGCACTTTGAGCAATTCATGACGGGCGAGGGAGAGATCAAGTTCGTTGCGGACCGCGGCCGTGTAGCCCTGGGCGCCGATTATCACCACCGGTTTGAGTTTATGGCCAAGGCCGCGCAGGTAGTGTTTCTGTTTTTCCGTGAGCGATGACATTACTCGAGAGTGTTGAGTCCGAAATGCAAAGGCCGGGGAGTATACCATCACCGCGTCCGCACTTGAGTGCGGCGGGCGGCCCTTTTAACGGGGTCAGGATCGGACTGACCGTGCCCCTGTTGGGCGGCGGACGCCATTTTGATGCGCTCGACTGCGGCGCGGCTTGTGGTAGTGGGCGCCTATGGGTGGCGGGGAAGACGTTGGCGATTATGCGTACCCGGCGCAGGGTGCGGAGTGAACGGCATGGCGCGAAGTAAGAGTAGCGGCCGCTGGTTGCAACGCCACTTCGACGACGTGTATATGCGTAAGGCGCAGCAAGCGGGGTATCGTTCGCGTGCGGCCTATAAATTGTTGGAAATCAATGAACGAGATCATATTCTTCAACGCGGAATGACGATCGTCGATCTCGGGGCGGCGCCCGGCGGCTGGTCGCAAGTGGCGGCCAAGATTGCGGGCGAACAAGGACGGGTCGTCGCCATGGATATTTTGCCCATGGCGCCCGTGCCCGGCGTCAGGGTGCTTCAAGGAGATTTTCGTGAAGAGCCGGTGATGGCGGAGTTGTTAATGCTGCTGGGCGAGCAGCAACTTGTAGACCTTGTAATCTCCGACATGTCGCCCAATATCTCCGGTATGAAGTCCGTGGATCAGCCGCGGGCGATGTATTTGGCGGAGTTGGCTTTCGATTTGGCAATAAAGGTACTCTCTCCCGGCGGGGCCTTACTGGTTAAGGTCTTTGAAGGGGAAGGCATCGTGGAGTTTAGGCGGGACTTACAGCGTTCTTTTCGGACGGTGCTAACCCGTAAACCTAAAGCATCGCGCCCCGATAGCCGAGAAGTGTATATGCTAGCCAAGAACCGCGTTTTATAATATGGTCTGATTTTCATGACGTCACCGATCCAGGTCAAAGGGTGTAGGGCTAAGACGGTTGATTAGGTTGATTACATAAGGGGCAGCGACCTTGAGCGATATGGCGAAAAATCTTATTCTGTGGGTGGTCATCGCGATCGTGCTGATGTCCGTCTTTAATAGCTTCGGCCCGCCGCAAATCGCGGCCAAGCAAATCGCATACTCCGATTTCATCCAGGAAGTACGGCAGGGGCAAATCACCGAAGTCACCATCGAAGGCCCCACCATCCGCGGCAAGCGCGTGGGCGGCGAGGACTTCATTACTTATAGCCCCGGCGACGCCGGCATGGTTGACGATTTGCTGAACAAGGGCGTGGTGATCAAGGCCCAGCCACAACAGCAGCAAAGCCTGCTGATGCAGATGTTCATTTCCTGGTTCCCCATGCTGTTGTTGATCGCCGTATGGATTTTCTTCATGCGCCAGATGCAGGGCGGCGGCGGCGGCCGCGGCGCCATGTCTTTCGGCCGGAGTAAGGCGCGCATGATGGGTGAGGATCAGGTCAAGGTGACCTTCGCCGATGTGGCGGGCGTGGAAGAGGCCAAGGAGGAAGTCGGCGAATTGGTGGAATTTCTCCGCGATCCCAGCAAGTTTCAAAAGCTCGGCGGCAAGATCCCCCGCGGCGTGTTGATGGTGGGTTCGCCGGGTACCGGCAAGACCTTGCTCGCCAAGGCCATCGCCGGCGAGGCCAAGGTGCCCTTCTTCTCCATTTCCGGTTCGGACTTCGTGGAGATGTTCGTCGGCGTGGGCGCGGCCCGCGTGCGCGACATGTTCGAGCAGGCCAAGAAACATGCGCCTTGCATTATCTTCATCGATGAAATCGATGCGGTGGGCCGTCATCGCGGCGCCGGTTTGGGCGGCGGGCATGACGAGCGCGAACAGACCCTCAATCAGTTGCTGGTGGAGATGGACGGTTTCGAAGGCAGCGAAGGGGTGATCGTGATTGCCGCGACCAACCGTCCCGATGTGCTCGATCCGGCATTGATGCGCCCCGGGCGTTTCGATCGCCAGGTGGTGGTGCCCTTGCCCGACGTGCGCGGCCGCGAGCAGATCCTCAAGGTGCATATGCGCAAGGTGCCGCTCTCGGATGACGTGCAGCCCAGCATTATTGCCCGCGGCACGCCCGGTTTTTCAGGCGCCGATCTCGCCAATTTGGTGAACGAAGCGGCCTTGTTCGCGGCGCGCGCCAATAAGCGGGTGGTGGACATGCTCGATTTCGAGAAGGCCAAGGACAAGATCATGATGGGTGCGGAGCGGCGCTCCATGGTGATGAACGATGAGGAAAAGAAACTCACCGCCTATCACGAAGCCGGCCATGCCATCGTCGGCCGCTTGGTGCCTGCGCATGATCCCATACACAAGGTGAGTATCATTCCCCGCGGCCGCGCCTTGGGTGTGACCATGTTCCTGCCGGAAGAAGATCGTCATAGCTACAGCAAGCAGCGTCTGGAAAGTCAGATCTCCAGCATGATGGGCGGCCGCATCGCCGAGGAATTGATTTTCGGACCGGATGCGGTGACCACCGGCGCTTCAAACGATATCCAGCGCGCTACGGATATTGCGCGCAACATGGTGACCAAGTGGGGCTTGTCGGAACGTCTCGGCCCCTTGACCTACAGCGATGAGGAGGGTGAAGTGTTCCTCGGTCGTTCGGTAACCCAGCACAAGATGATGGCCGACGAAACGGCCAAGGCCATCGATGAGGAAATCCGTTCATTCGTGAGCCGTAACTATGAACGGTCCAAGCGGATATTGACCGAGAATGTGGACAAGCTGCACGCCATGGCCCAGGCATTGATCAAATACGAAACTATCGATAGCACGCAGATCGATGACATCATGTCCGGCCGTGAGCCGCGGCCGCCCAAGGATTGGGGGCCGGATTCCGGACCTACATCGGGTCAGAGCGCATCCGCCGCCAGCGCCGCCGGGAAGAGCGGCAGTGACGTGGACGGTAAAATCGCCGGTCCGGCGGAGCAGCATTGATGATATAGCGGTTGGCTCTATGCGAGCAGCGACGCCCCGCAGTGCGGGGCGTTTTATTTTTGGCGGCGGCAAAGATATCTTTAGATAGCGGATAAGCGGGTAACAGATGGCCCATCTTCTCGACTGCGCCGGCAAGATTCTGGATTTGTCTCGTCCCCAGGTCATGGGAGTCCTCAATATCACGCCGGATTCCTTCTCCGACGGCGGGCGTTATATGACGCTGCATGATGCATTGGTCCATGCCAGGCGCATGGCGGATGAAGGGGCGGCGATCATCGATGTCGGCGGCGAATCCACCCGTCCGGGCGCAGCGTCTGTGTCGGTCAATCAAGAATTGCAACGGGTCATTCCGGTGATAGAGGCCATCGCCGCGGAATTGCCGGTGGTAATCTCCGTCGATACGCGAAAGCCGGAGGTGATGCGAGCGGCGGTAACGGCGGGCGCTGGGCTGATTAACGATATTTCCGCGCTGCGCGGGGAAGATGCGTTGCCGGCTGCCGCGCAACTGGAGGTGCCGGTGTGCCTTATGCATATGCAGGGTGAACCGCATACCATGCAGGCAGCGCCGTATTATGCAGATGTGGTGGCGGAGATCCGGCTGTTTCTGACGGAGCGAGTGGCGGCCTGCGAACGGGCGGGTATTCCGCGAGAGCGGCTGTTGGTCGACCCCGGTTTTGGTTTCGGCAAGAATGTTGAACATAACCTGCGACTGTTGAAGCATCTCGATGCCTTTACGGATTTGGGCCTGCCCGTCGTGGTGGGGTTGTCGCGTAAGTCCCTCATCGGCGCGGTTTTGGATGTGCCGGCGGCGCGGCGCCTCTATGGTAGTATTGCCCTCGCTGCACTGGCGGCATGGCAGGGCGCGGCGCTTATACGCGCCCACGATGTCGCCGCAACCGTAGAAGCCGTTAAGATGATCGCCGCGGTCAGAGCGGCGCGCTGATTTTGTTTAGATGGAATTGTTGTGTGTTTACTTTGGGGAGGAAAGGATGGCGATGGTGGAATCTTCGCGCAGACATTATTTCGGAACGGACGGTATTCGCGGCAAGGTGGGGAAATCACCCATCGATGCCGAATTCGTTCTCAAGCTGGGTTGGGCCGCCGGCCGGGTTTTGGCCAAGACCCAGGGCGGACCGGGCAAGGTCCTGATCGGCAAAGATACCCGTATTTCCGGTTACATGTTCGAGTCGGCCTTGCAAGCCGGCCTGTCCGCGGCGGGGGTTGATATCCGCCTGCTGGGCCCGATGCCCACGCCGGCTATCGCCTATCTCACCCGTACCCTGCATTGCCAAGCGGGCATCGTCATAAGTGCCTCGCACAACCCTTATTACGATAACGGCATCAAGTTTTTTTCCGCGCAGGGCGTCAAGCTCGCCGATGAAATTGAATCGGCCATCGAGGCGGAAGTGACCCTGGCCATGCATACGGTGGATTCCGCGGAATTGGGTAAAGCGGAGCGCGTGGGCGACGCCGCGGGGCGTTATATCGAATTCTGCAAGAGCACCGTTCCGGCGAGCATGGATTTCCGCGGTATGAAAATCGTGGTCGACTGCGCCAATGGCGCCACCTATCACGTGGCACCGAGCGTGTTCGACGAATTGGGAGCGAAGGTGATCCCCATCGGCGTCACCCCGGACGGATTCAATATCAACGATGACTGCGGTTCCACCCACCCGCGGTCGACCCAGGTGGCGGTACTCGAACATGGCGCCGATTTGGGCATCGCTTTGGACGGCGACGGCGATCGGGTGATCATGGTGGATCACAAAGGGGAAGTGGTGGACGGTGATGAGCTGTTGTTCATCATCGCTCAGTCGCGCATGCAGGCCAACGCCCTTCATGGCGCGGTAGTGGGTACCCTTATGAGTAATTTCGGACTCGAGCAGGCATTGCACGCTCATGGGATCGATTTCAAACGGGCCGCGGTGGGCGACCGCTACGTGATGGAGATGATGCGGGACGGCGGTTGGAAATTGGGCGGGGAATCCTCAGGCCACATCATTTGTCTGGATCGCACCTCCACCGGCGACGGCATCGTGTCGGCCTTGCAAGTGCTGGCTGAAATCATCAAGTCCGGGCGTTCCCTCCATGAACTGAAAAAAGGGATGACCAAATATCCCCAAATCATGGTCAATGTCCCGGTGTCGCCGGGATTTGATATGGCGAAATCATCGGTTATTCAAATGGCTTATAACGATGTTATGAAGGAACTTCATGAAGTAGGCCGGGTATTGCTGCGTGCTTCCGGTACCGAACCCGTGATTCGGGTCATGGTGGAAGGCCCGGATTCGGGACAGGTGCAAAACTTGGCCAACAAACTGGCGGAAGTGGTGGCCCAGGCCGCGCGCTAGACGGCTGCATTCCGTGCGTTCCTCGAAAATTGAGGCGTTCAAGGCCCAGGGAAAATTGATTTCTCACAAAGCTATGGGTATTCTTTAGCGCCATTTTTGTGCTTGCGGGGGTGTGATGCGACAGACCTTAGTCGCGGGAAACTGGAAGATGCATGGGACTCGCGCCGGCGTGACCGACCTTATCGGGGCCATCAGGCAGGGAATGGCGACGGTAAAGGGTACTCAAGTAGTGGTATGTCCACCTTTTGTCTACCTGCATGAAGTTGCCCGACTGGTTCAAGACACCCCCATCGGCCTCGGTGCGCAAGACCTCTGTCCGGAAAGCGGGGAAGGGGCCTACACGGGCGAGATTTCCGGCGCCATGTTGAAAGAGTCGGGATGTCGTTATGTAATCGTCGGGCATTCCGAACGGCGCGCCTTGTTCGCCGATACGGATGCAATGGTGGCGAAGAAGTTTTTTGCCGCCCGAACGGTTGGGCTCACTCCTATCTTGTGCGTAGGCGAGCAGCTGCAGGAACGAGAGCGCGGCGATACGGAAGCGGTAGTCGCCCGCCAGCTCGACGCAATCCTGATGCAAGAGGATGGAACTAGGGCCTTGGCCGAAGCGGTGATTGCCTATGAACCGGTATGGGCCATCGGGACCGGGCGAACCGCGACCCCGCGTCAGGCGCAAGAGGTGCACGCCTTTATCCGCGGCCGTATCGCCGCACGAGATAAAGCAGTCGCGGACGAGGTGCGGATTTTATACGGCGGCAGCGTCAAGGCCGGTAATGCCGCCGAGCTGTTCGCCATGGCGGACATCGACGGCGGTTTGATAGGCGGCGCTTCGCTCGACGCTGGGCAATTCCTGGCGATTTGCCGGGCGGGGCAATAGTGCGGTGGAATTTTAGGGTGGAGTGATGCATACGATATTGCTGGTAGCGGACATGTTGGTGGCGGCTTCGTTGATCGGTCTGGTATTGATTCAGCGCGGCAAGGGTGCTGAAGTGGGTGCCGCGTTCGGCAGCGGAGCGTCCAACACGGTGTTCGGCAGCCGCGGGTCCGCCTCGTTCTTGACACGCGCCACGGGGGTTTTGGCGGCCCTGTTTTTTATTATCAGTCTTTTACTGGCGTTCACCGCGAGCCAAAAGAAAGAATTTAATAGCGTCACGGAACTGCCGCCTCCCGCCGTGCAACCGAAAATGCCGCCGGTCGATGGTTCGCCGCTGAAGCCGCCGGCGGACGTCCCCGTGGTGCCGGAAAAATAGTTTTGAGTTAAGGGTTGCGAGCATCGAGTTATAAGAACAAGCATTTAAATGCCTGTTAACTCGAAACTCTAAACTCGCGACTTGAAACCGAGAAAATAGCCGACGTGGTGGAATTGGTAGACACACCATCTTGAGGGGGTGGCGGCGCAAGCCGTGTGAGTTCGAGTCTCACCGTCGGCACCATTTTTGGAAGACGGTAATGCCTGACGTTATCGTTATAAACGCATGAATTAGAATAATTTAGCAGCTCAATCCTTGCTTGACACGAAGTTTGCTTGTGGCCTAGACTCGATAGCTCTTTATGATTTGTAGAGTCACGGTTGCCGAGCACTATGGGGGTTCTGTAAAGAGGGTACTTTACAGATAAAGTCGGGCCTTATTTATGGGATGTTGACCGCTGCCAATGTTGGAAAATTACCTGCCAATTTTGATTTTCCTCGTTATGGGCGCCATTTTTGGCATTGCGCCCGTGGTCCTTGGCCGCTTAGTGGCGCCGCATCGTCCCGACAGCAACAAGCTTTCCCCTTATGAGTGCGGTTTTGAGGCCTTCGAAGATTCCCGCATCAAGTTCGATGTGCGTTATTACCTGGTGGCCATCTTATTCATTATTTTCGATTTGGAGATTGCCTTTCTGTTTCCCTGGGCGGTAGTGCTCAAGGAGGTCGGGATGTTCGGTTTCCTGTCCATGGTGGTGTTCCTGACCATCCTGGTAGTGGGATTCATCTATGAGTGGAAGAAGGGGGCCCTCGAATGGGAATAGAGGGAGTCCTGGAACGCGGCGTGGTTACGACTACCGCGGATAAGCTTATCAATTGGGCCCGCACCGGTTCCTTATGGCCCATGACCTTTGGGCTGGCCTGCTGCGCCGTGGAGATGATGCACGCCGGTGCGGCCCGCTATGATCTGGATCGTTTCGGGGTGGTGTTTCGCCCCAGCCCGCGCCAATCCGATGTGATGATCGTCGCGGGGACCCTGGTCAACAAGATGGCCCCCGCGCTGCGCCGCGTCTATGACCAGATGTCCGAACCGCGCTGGGTGATCTCCATGGGTTCATGCGCCAACGGCGGCGGCTATTATCATTATTCCTATTCGGTGGTGCGGGGGTGTGACCGAATCGTCCCGGTGGATATCTATGTACCAGGATGTCCGCCGACCGCGGAGGCGCTGCTCTACGGCGTAATACAGCTGCAGAATAAGATTTGCCGCACCAATACCATCGCCCGCTAAGGAAAAGGGAAGAGTATTCATGTCTGACAGCAATCAGGACTTGGCGGCGCGCCTGGAGGCACGTTTTACTTCGGATATCGTTAGTTGTACCGTTGCGCTCGGCGAAACTACCTTGGTGGTCCCGCGGTCTAAACTCCTGGAGATTTGCAAGAGTCTGCGCGATGAGAGCGGCTTCGTTTTCGAGCAGCTGATCGATTTATGCGGCGTCGATTACGCCTATTTCGGAATGGAGGAGTGGCAACAGACGGAACACACCACCTACAACCGCGGTGTCGGTTTTGATGCCGCCGGCGCGGAAGAGCGCCAAGGGCCGCGCTTCGCGGTGATCTACCACCTCCTTTCGATCAGCCGCAACCAGCGTTTACGCCTCAAGGTGTTTCTCGATGATGAGCCGCCGCGAGTTGATTCCGTAGTGACTATCTGGAATTCCGCCGACTGGTACGAGCGCGAGGCCTTCGACCTGTTCGGTATCCTGTTCGACGGCCATCCCGATCTGCGCCGCATACTCACCGACTACGGGTTCATCGGCCATCCCTTTCGCAAGGACTTCCCGCTGATCGGCAATGTGGAGATGCGATACGATCCGGAGAAGCGGCGCGTAGTTTATGAGCCGGTGAGTATCGAACCGCGTATTCTGGTGCCGCGGGTGATCCGCCACGACAGCCGCTACGAAGGCGAGGTGCCCAACCTGACGGGTGACAGCGATGGCTGAGATCCGCAACTACACCATGAATTTCGGGCCGCAGCACCCGTCCGCCCACGGAGTGTTGCGCCTGGTATTGGAGTTGGACGGCGAAGTGATCGAGCGCGCCGACCCCCATATCGGTCTGTTGCATCGCGCCACCGAGAAATTGGCGGAGAGCAAACCCTTCAATCAAAGCATCGGCTATATGGACCGCCTCGATTACGTATCGATGATGTGCAACGAGCACGGCTACGTATTGGCTATTGAAAAGCTGCTCGGCGTCGAACCGCCCGTGCGCGCTCAATATATCCGGGTGATGTTCGATGAAATCACCCGCATCCTTAATCATTTGTTGTGGCTGGGAGCGCACTCCCTGGACATCGGCGCCATGACGGTGTTCCTCTACGCCTTCCGCGAGCGCGAGGATCTGCTGGACTGCTACGAGGCGGTATCCGGCGCTCGCCTGCACGCGACGTACTACCGGCCCGGGGGCGTATATCGCGATCTGCCCGACGCCATGCCCCACTATCATCCCTCCAAGTGGCATAACCGGAAGGATGTGGATCGTCTGAATCACAATCGCCAGGGATCCTTGTTGGATTTCATCGAAGATTTTACCGAGCGCTTCCCCCGCTACGTCGACGAGTACGAGATTTTATTGACCAATAATCGTATCTGGAAACAGCGCACTGTAGGCATCGGCGTGGTGTCGCCGGAGCGGGCTCTGCAATTGGGGTTTTCCGGCCCCATGATCCGCGGTTCGGGTATCGAATGGGATTTGCGCAAGAAGCAACCCTATGCGGTTTATGACCGGCTGGATTTCGATATTCCCGTGGGCGTCAACGGCGACTGCTATGACCGTTATCTGGTGCGGGTGGAAGAGTTGCGCCAATCCAATCGTATCATCAGGCAATGTGTGGACTGGTTGCGCAAGAATCCCGGACCGGTGATGATCGAAAATTACAAGGTGGTGCCGCCCAAGCGCGAGGTTATGAAAAGGGATATGGAGGCGCTGATCCATCACTTTAAATTATTTACCGAAGGCTATTGCGTCCCCTCGGGCGAGGCGTATGCGGCGGTGGAGCATCCCAAGGGCGAGTTCGGGGTCTACCTCGTTTCCGACGGCGCCAACAAGCCCTATCGCATGAAGATCCGCGCGCCGGGATTCGCCCACATCGCGTCGCTGAATGAAATGTCCCGCGGACATATGATCGCGGACGTGGTGGCGATTATCGGTACCCAGGACATAGTATTTGGCGAGGTGGATCGATGATGGCGGCAAAGCGCAAGTCGGATTTACTCTCGGCGACGCTGCGGGCCGGTATCGATCAATGGGTGGCGAAATACCCGCCCGAGAAAAAGCAATCGGCGGTGATGGCGGCGTTGCGTCTGGTGCAGGAAGAACACGGCTGGTTGAATACCGAACTGATGGACGCCGTGGCGGAATATCTTGATATGGAACCCATTTCCGTCTATGAGGTAGCGACGTTTTACACCATGTACGATTTGAAACCGGTGGGACGGCACAGGATCAGCGTGTGCACCAATATTTCATGCATGCTATGCGGCTCCGCCGAGATTATGCAGTACCTCGAGAATAAACTCGCTGTTAAGCGGGGGGAGACCACCGCCGACGGCAAGTTTACCTTGAAGGAGGTCGAGTGCTTGGCGGCCTGCGCGGGGGCGCCGATGTTTATGATCGGCAAACGGTTCTACGAAAACCTCACCCCCGAAAAAATCGATGCGATTCTCGCTAGCATAGAGTAATTCGTCATGGCCAACGAAATCTGTTTTCAAACTTTGCACTACGACCCGCCCCATAGCCTGGAGACCTATCTCAAGGTGGGCGGTTATCAGGCATGGCGCAAGATTCTGGAGCGGAAGACGCCGGCGGAGGAGATCATCAGCGAGTTGAAGATTTCGGCCTTGCGCGGCCGCGGCGGCGCGGGCTTTCCCACCGGTTTGAAGTGGAGCTTCATGCCGCGCAATGCGCCGGGGCAAAAATATATCGTGTGTAATTCCGACGAGGGCGAACCGGGCACATTCAAGGACCGGGATATTTTACGTTACAACCCTCATGCGGTGATCGAGGGCATGGCGATTGCCGGTTATGCCATCGGCGCCACCATGGGCTACAACTACATCCGCGGCGAATTCTGGGAACCCTACGAGCGCTTCGAGGGCGCGCTGCAAGAGGCGCGCGCCGCCGGCTTTCTGGGTAAAAATATCCTGGGTTCCATTGTGAATTTCGATATTCAGACCCATCTCGGCGCCGGCGCCTACATCTGCGGCGAAGAGACCGCCTTACTCGAATCCCTGGAGGGAAAGAAGGGGCAGCCGCGCTTCAAGCCGCCTTTTCCCGCCAGCTATGGTCTGTACGGACGGCCCACCACCATCAATAACACCGAGACCCTGGCCTCGGTACCGTCCATCATGCGCAACGGCGGCAAGTGGTTTCTGGAGTTGGGCAAGCCGAACAACGGCGGCACCAAGATTTTTTCCGTATCCGGCCACGTCAACAAGCCCGGCAATTATGAAATCGCCTTGGGGACGCCGTTCGCCGCCTTGTTGGAAATGGCGGGCGGCATGCGCGGCGGTAAAAAGATCAAGGCGGTGATTCCCGGCGGCTCCTCGGTGCCGGTGATGTCGGGCGAGGCCATGATGAAGGTCAATATGGATTATGACTCCATCGCCAAGGCCGGTTCCATGCTGGGGGCGGGCTCGGTGATCATCATGGATGAAGATACCTGCATGGTGAGCGCGTTGGGACGCATCGCGCATTTCTATTACGAAGAATCCTGCGGACAATGTACGCCGTGCCGCGAAGGCACCGGCTGGTTGTCGCGTATCATTCACCGCATCGAACACGGTGGGGGGGAACAACGGGACATCGCCCTGCTGGAAGACGTGTCGCGCCGCATCCTGGGCCGCACCATTTGCGCCTTGGGCGATGCGGCGGCCATGCCCGTAGCCAGTTTCATCAAGATCTACCGCGACGAATTCCAATATCACATCGATCACGGCCGGTGTATGGTGGGCTCCGGGCATGCTTGAAGCGCATGGGACAATAATAAAGCGTTTGCTTTTGGCGGATGGGCAATGACAACGGAAGCGGAATGCTCGATGGTTAATATCCAGATAGACGGAATACCGATCAAGGCCAAACAAGGCGCCATGATCATCGAGGCGGCCGACGTGGTCGGGATTCCCATCGCCCGTTTTTGTTATCACAAGAAATTGTCGGTGGCGGCCAACTGCCGCATGTGCCTGGTGGAAGTGGATAAGGCGGCCAAACCCTTGCCGGCCTGCGCCACCCCCGTCACCGAGGGCATGAAGGTCTTTACCAAATCGCCCCGCGCCCTGGATGCGCAGCACGGTACCATGGAATTTCTGCTGATCAACCATCCCCTGGATTGCCCTATCTGCGATCAAGGCGGCGAGTGCGAGCTGCAGGACGTGGCGCTGGGCTATGGCGGCGATGAATCGCGCTACGACGAAGACAAGCGGGTGGTGAAGGACAAGGATCTCGGTCCGCTGATCTCCACGGATATGACCCGCTGCATTCATTGTACCCGCTGCGTGCGCTTCGGCGAGGAGATCGCCGGCTTCAAGGAGCTGGGCGCCACCGGGCGCGGCGAGCACATGGAGATCGGTACTTATGTGCAGCGCTCCGTCAGCTCCGAACTGTCGGGTAATGTCATTGATCTGTGTCCGGTGGGGGCGCTGACCTCCAAACCCTTCCGTTACACCGCCCGCGCCTGGGAGTTGCAGGCTATGGCCGGCATCGCTCCCCATGATTGCGTCGGTTCCAATATATATCTGCATACCTGCGACAATAGAGTCATGCGGGTATTGCCTAAGGAGAACGAGTCCATCAACGAGACCTGGATATCCGATCGCGACCGCTTTGCTTATGAAGGCGTGAACAGCGATGCGCGTTTGCGGGAGCCGATGATCAAAGACGGCGACCGCTGGCGGGAGACCGATTGGGAAACGGCCCTGAACGCCGCGGTGGCGGGCGTTAGAAAGGTGTTGACCAGCCGCGGCGCCGGTCAGGTAGGGACGTTGATTTCGCCCAGCGCCACCGTGGAAGAGATGTTTCTTGCGCAAAAATTAATGCGCGGCCTGGGCAGCGCCAACATCGACCATCGTTTGCGCCAACTTGATTTCAGCGATCAAGAGGCGGCGCCGGTTTTCCCCTGGCTGGGCCAGGCGCTGGAGAAATTGGAACAACTCGACGGCGTGTTGCTGATCGGTGCCAATGTCAGAAAGGATCAACCCCTCATCGGTCACCGCATCCGCAAGGCGGCCATGGCCGGGGCCAAGGTCGGTTTGATCAACAGCATCGATTATGAATTCCGTTTCCCGGTGGCGGCTAAGGAGATTGTATCTCCCGCGGGGATGGAACGGGCCCTCGCCGGCATCGTCAAGGTTTTATTGGAAGGGAGCGGCGGCCCGTCTCCCGCCATGAGCAAGTTGTTGGCGGACGTAAAGCCCGATAATCAGCAACGCCTGATCGCCAATTTGTTGCGGCAAGGGGATAGGAGCGCGGTGTTGCTGGGCAGTCAGGCGGCGGCGCATCCCGCCGCGGCCAGCTTGCGCGCCTTGGCGGGGATGATAGCGGAACTCAGCGAAGCGAGCCTGGGTTTTGTGAGCGACGGCGCCAACGGCGCCGGCGCCTGGCTGGCGGGGGCCGTTCCCCATCGCGAGGCCGGCGGCCGCGCCGCGTCGCGCCAAGGGTTGCATGCGCGGGCCATGTTTGCGGCCAAACTCAAGGCTTATGTATTGGTGGGAATCGAGCCGGAATTGGATTGCGCGGATTCCGCCGCGGCGTTGACCGCCTTGCGCGAGGCGGAATGCGTGGTGGCCTTGACGCCTTTCATCAGCGAGGCCATGAAGGATTATGCGCAGGTGATGCTGCCCATCGCGCCTTTTTCGGAGACCTCGGGTACGTATGTGAATGTGGAAGGACGTTGGCAGAGCTTCAACGGTGCGGTGCCGCCGTTGGGCGAGGCGCGCCCGGCGTGGAAGGTGTTGCGCGTACTCGGCAATCTATTCGGCGTGTCGGGATTTGAGTATATGGCGTCCACCGAGGTGCGCGACGAAGTGATCAACGCCGCCGCCGCCATTAAACCGGACAATCGAGTGGCATGGCCGCAACCCCACCACTTAAGCGCTGAGCCGCCGGGATTGGTGCACCTGGCCGATACGCCGCTCTATGCCGTCGACGGAATCGTGCGCCGCGCCGAGTCCTTGCAAAAAACCGCGGATGCCATGCCGGCCGCGGCCTATATGTCAGCGGCGGTGGCCGCGGTTCATGACTTGCGCAATGGCGCTCAAATAACCGTTCGCCAAGACGGTCAGCCCCTGACTTTGCAATTGGTGATCGATGAGCGCGTCGCGCCGGGTTGTGTGTGGATACCCGCGGGCACGGTCAGCGGCGCGGGGCCGGGCGGCAATGGTCTCTCCATAGAAATAACGCGGGTTGATACCGGGCCATGATTGAAACCTTGGAAACAGGTTTGGGCGCAATACCGGAGGTGATCCTTATCATCGCCAAGATCTTGCTGATCGTGCTGCCGATCATGCTTGCCGTCGCCTACCTCACGTTGGCCGAACGTAAGGTCATCGGTTACATCCAGGTACGCATCGGGCCCAATCGCGTCGGGCCGCGCGGTTTATTGCAGCCGATCGCCGACGGTTTGAAGCTATTCATGAAGGAGATCATCGTCCCCACCAATGCCAACCGGTTCCTGTTCATTGCCGCGCCGATCCTGGCCTTGACGCCGGCGCTGGCGGCGTGGGCGGTGATACCCTTCAGCGACGGGATGATATTGGCGAACATCGACGCCGGACTGCTCTATGTGTTGGCGCTCGCGTCCATGGGGGTATATGGCATCATCATCGCCGGTTGGGCCTCCAATTCCAAATATGCCTTCCTCGGCGCGCTGCGCTCCGCCGCGCAGATGGTGTCCTATGAGATCGCCATGGGCTTCGCCTTGGTGGGGGTATTGCTTGCCGCGGGCAGCTTGAATCTCACCACGGTGGTGACGGCGCAGGGAGGCGGCGTGCTGCATTGGTTCTGGCTCCCGCTGTTGCCGCTGTTCCTGATCTACTTCATCGCCGGCGTGGCGGAGACCAACCGCGCGCCCTTCGATGTGGCGGAAGGCGAATCGGAGATCGTGGCCGGGTTTCACGTCGAGTATTCCGGGATGACCTTTGCGCTGTTCTTCCTGGCGGAATACGCCAATATGATTCTGGTGGCGGCACTGGTGTCTTTGATGTTCTGCGGCGGCTGGCTGTCGCCCTTCCAAGGCATTCCCCTACTGGAAGACTGGTTTGCCTGGGTGCCGGGGCTGGTATGGCTGCTGGCCAAGATGTCATTTTTCCTGTTTTTGTTTTTGTGGTTCCGCGCCACCTTTCCCCGTTACCGTTATGATCAGATCATGCGCCTGGGTTGGAAGGTGTTTATACCGATCACCATCGTGTGGCTGCTCGTGGTGGGCGCCGCCGTGCTGGCCCGTCTCAGTCCTTGGTTCGACTAGATAAGGTCCGGAGCAGGAGCGAAATATGAAGACCGTCGTCAATTATGTGCGCAGTCTGATGTTGTGGGAGCTGCTGATTGGCCTGAAGCTGACGGGGCGGTATCTGTTCGCCAAGAAGATCACGGTGCAGTATCCCGAGGAGAAGACGCCGCAGTCGCCGCGTTTCCGCGGATTGCATGCCTTGCGCCGTTATCCCAACGGCGAGGAGCGCTGTATCGCCTGTAAACTGTGCGAGGCGGTGTGCCCGGCCCTGGCCATCACCATCGAATCCGAGCAGCGCGCCGACGGCACGCGCCGCACTACCCGTTACGATATCGATTTGTTTAAATGTATCTATTGCGGATTCTGCGAGGAGTCCTGTCCCGTGGATTCCATCGTCGAGACCCGCATCTACGAATACCATTTCGAGAAACGCGGCGAAAATATCATGGATAAACAACAGTTGCTCGCCGTCGGCGACCAATACGAGAAACAGATTGCGGCGGACCGGGCCCAAGACGCGGCATATAGGTAACGCAACGTGTACTGAGCATAAGAAATGCCGAATTGAATAATTAGCGAAGGGAGTGCAAATAATTTTCTGGTAATGATTGAACCTACCATCCCTCACCCTCAATCCCTCTCCCGGAGGGAGAGGGAACAAAAAAGCCCTTCTCCCTCCGGGAGAAGGGTGGGGATGAGGGATGTTGAATAGAACACCATCATTCGTAACCGGAATAAATATAAATATGGGCATTGAAGCGATCCTCTTTTATTTCTTCGCCGCGATATTGGTATTGGCGGGCGCCGCGGTGATCACCGTGCGTAATCCCGTGCATGCCGTCCTATTTCTGGTGCTGGCATTCTTCACCAGCGCGGCGCTCTGGCTGTTGCTGGAGGCCGAGTTCCTCGCCATCGCCTTGGTGCTGGTCTATGTCGGCGCGGTGATGGTGTTGTTCCTGTTCGTGGTGATGATGCTGGACATCAATCTGGCGCCCATGCGCGAAGGGTTCATCAAATTTCTGCCGGTGGGGATCGCGGTGGCGGCGGTAATGTTCGTGGAGATGGCCGTGGCGGTGGGCGCCAAGCATTTCGGCCTTGAGCAATACGGCGAAGGCATACGGCATGCCGCCGATTACAGCAACACCAAGGAGCTGGGCGGGGTGCTGTATACCGTTTACGTCTATCCGTTCGAAATTGCCGCCGCGATTCTGCTGGTGGCGATCGTCGCGGCCATCGCCTTGACCATGCGCCGCCGGCCGCAGGCCAAGTATCAGGATCCCGCGCAGCAGGTGTCGATCAGGCGCGGCGAGCGGGTGCGCCTGGTGAAGATGGCGGCGGAGAAAAAGCCGGGTACGACGGCTAGTGCGTCGGACTAGACAAGACCGGGAAGAACTGACGCCCGGATTCAAGGGCGCCGGGATAATAAACGGGATGAAAGAAGGCAAGGGGGGGTAATGATCACGTTGTCGGATTTTCTCATCCTCGGGGCGCTATTGTTTTGTCTCAGCGTCGCGGGGATTTTCATCAATCGCAAGAATGTGATCATACTGCTCATGGCCATCGAGCTGATGCTGCTGGCGGTGAATATGAATTTCATCGCCTTCTCCCATTATCTGGGCGACTCGGGCGGACAGGTGTTTGTATTCTTTATACTCACCGTCGCGGCGGCGGAGGCGGCCATCGGATTGGCTATCCTGGTAGTGCTGTTCCGTAACCGCCACACTATCAATGTCAGCAATCTGGATTCCCTGAAAGGATAGGAATGGAAAACGTCTATCTGGGCATCGTGCTGGCGCCGTTGGCGGCATCCATCATCGCCGGTTTATTCGGGCGGCGTATCGGACGCGCCGGCGCCCATTGGGTGACCATTATCGGCGTGGCGATTTCCTTCGGGCTGTCCTTGCTCGTATTCAAGGATCAGGTCATCGACGGTCATGCGGCGTTCAACGGCTCGGTCTACACCTGGATGGTGAGCGACGGCGTGCGCTTCGAGATCGGTTTTCTCATCGACAGGCTCACCACCCTGATGATTCTCGTCGTGAGTTTCGTGTCGCTGATGGTGCATATCTATACCATCGGTTATATGCGCGACGACCCCGGTTATCAACGGTTCTTCTGTTATATCTCCCTGTTTACCTTTTCCATGCTGATGTTGGTGATGGCCAATAATTTCCTGCAGCTGTTCTTCGGCTGGGAGGCGGTGGGGTTGGTGTCCTATCTGCTGATCGGTTTCTGGTATCAGAGAGAATCGGCCATCTACGCCGGTCTCAAGGCCTTTCTGGTGAACCGGGTCGGCGACTTCGGCTTTCTGCTCGGGATCGCCGCGGTGTTGATGTACTTCAACAGCCTGGATTACGCCGATGTGTTCGCCGCCGCGCCCAGCATGAAGGATATTACCGTCCACGTCTTCGCCGCGGACGAATGGCATCTGATGTCGGTGATATGTATCCTGCTGTTCATCGGCGCCATGGGCAAGTCCGCGCAGGTGCCTCTGCACGTGTGGTTGCCCGACTCCATGGAAGGCCCGACGCCGATCTCCGCGTTGATTCACGCCGCCACCATGGTGACCGCCGGTATCTTCATGGTGGCGCGCATGTCGCCGCTCTTTGAATTGTCCGAGACCGCGCTGAGCGTTGTCTTGATTATTGGCGCCGTCACCGCGTTATTCATGGGCTTTCTCGGCATCGTGCAGAACGATATCAAGCGGGTGATAGCCTATTCGACCCTTTCCCAGCTGGGTTACATGACCGTGGCCCTGGGCGCCTCGGCCTATGGGGCTGGAATATTCCACCTCATGACCCACGCCTTTTTCAAGGCGCTGCTGTTCCTGGCGGCCGGTTCGGTGATCATCGCGCTGCACCATGAGCAGGATATCCGCAAGATGGGCGGCCTGCGCAAGTACATGCCCGTCACCTATATTTGTATGCTGATCGGCTCCCTGGCGTTGATGGGATTCCCCGGGTTCTCCGGATTCTTTTCCAAGGATGCCATCATTGAGGCAGTTGAGGCATCGCATATCGCCGGCGCCGGGTTTGCGTATCTGTGCGTGCTGGCGGGGGTCTTTGTCACGGCGCTCTATTCCTTCCGCATGTTCTTCCTGGTGTTCCACGGCGAGGAGCGCATCGATCCCCATGCCAGGACGCACTTGCACGAATCTCCGGCGGTGGTGATCGTTCCCCTGATCCTGCTGGCGATCCCTGCGGTAGCGGCCGGCTATTTGGCGGTGGGGCCGTTGTTGCATCAAGGCTATTTCGGCGACAGCATCTTCGTGCTTCCCGTTCACGAGCTGGCAAGCGTGGGAGGCGACGGGTACACGAACCCATGGGAAATGATAGTCCATGGCTTGACGAGCTTGCCGGTGTGGCTCGGTATCGCGGGGTTGGCGGTTGCTTATTACTGCTATATGGTCAATCCGGCGGTGCCGGCCATGATCAAGGCGAAATTCAGCGGCATCAATAATATTCTCGATCGTAAATACGGCTTCGATGATTTCAACGACAAGGTGTTTGCCGGCGGCGGCCGCTCCACGGGCAGGATGCTGTGGAAGGTCGGCGATGAAACCTTGATCGACGGCGTGATGGTAAACGGTACCGCGGGCGGAGTGGGCCTGATTTCTGGGGCGATCCGGTTATTGCAAACCGGATTTCTTTACGATTACGCCTTCGCCATGATCATCGGTCTCCTGATCTTGATGAGTTGGTTCATGCTGGCGTAGGGAGTCGGGTTGGATAGTTTACGAGGTGCATGGCCCCGCGGTCAGCCCGGGGTTACGGGATAAACGAGAAGAAGAGAATCAAGGCCGTATACGAATGCTAGCTGATTTGCCTTTATTGAGTTTGGTGATTTGGGTTCCCATTATCGGCGGGGTGGCGGTATTGGTCGCGGCCAAGCTCGGTAACGATTCCATTGTCAGATGGTTGTCGCTGTTGTTCGCGGCGGCGGCGTTCGCGCTGTCCATTCCTTTATATATGCAATTCGATGTCGGCGCGGTCGATATGCAATTTCAGGAAAATATCCCGTGGATCGATGTCTTCAACATCAACTACCATCTCGGTATCGACGGCATTTCCCTGCTGCTTATCCTCCTGACCACTTTTAGCACGGTACTGGTAGTGATCTCCGCCTGGGAAGTGATTCAATACAAAGTGGGCCAATACATGGCGGCCTTCCTGATCATGGAGGGTTTGATGATCGGGGTATTCGCCGCCATGGATGCCGCCTTGTTCTATGTGTTCTGGGAGGCGATGCTGGTGCCCATGTTCCTGATCATCGGCATCTGGGGCGGTCCGCGCCGGGTGTATGCGGCCATCAAGTTCTTTCTCTATACGTTTCTCGGTTCGGTGTTGCTGCTGGTCGCCATTCTCTATCTGTTCTTCCAGAGCGACAGCTTCGCGATCATGGATTACTACAAGTTGCCGCTCAGCCTGCATGAGCAGATATGGATCTTCCTGGCATTCCTGCTGGCATTTGCCGTCAAGGTGCCCATGTGGCCGGTACACACTTGGTTGCCCGACGCCCACGTGGAGGCGCCCACCGGCGGTTCGGTGATCCTGGCGGCCATAATGCTCAAACTGGGCGCCTACGGTTTCGTGCGTTTCATGTTGCCCATCGTCCCCGATGCCGCCAACCATCTCGATTGGCTGGTGATCGGCCTGTCCCTGGTGGCCATCGTTTATATTTCCTTGGTGGCGCTGGTGCAGGAAGACATGAAAAAATTGATCGCCTATTCGTCCATCGCCCACATGGGTTTCGCCACCATGGGCTTCTTCCTGGTGTTCGCCATCTTCAGGCACACCAACAGCGTGCAGGGCGCCGCCATGGGTTTCGAGGGCGCGGTGATACAGCTCATCTCCCACGGCTTTATCTCCGGCGCCTTGTTCTTGTGCGTGGGCGTGATGTACGACCGTTTGCACAGCCGCCAGATCAGCGATTACGGCGGCGTGGCCAACACCATGCCTGCCTTCGCCGCCTTGATGACCTTATTTGCCATGGCCAACGTCGGCTTGCCCGGCACCTCCGGGTTCGTCGGGGAATTCATGGTGATCCTGAGCGCCTTCAAGGCTAATTTCTGGCTGGCGTTCCTGGCGGCGACCACCCTGGTATTGGGCGCCTCCTATACCCTGTGGCTGGTGAAGCGGGTGATCTTCGGACCGGTGGCCAACGACGGCGTCGCCGCCTTGCGGGACATCAATGCCCGCGAAGGCGTAGTGCTGGGATCGCTGGCTGTGGCGGTGCTGTTGCTGGGAGTGTGGCCGGCGCCCGCGGTGCAGGTACTGCATACCTCGGTGAATAATTTATTGCAGCATGTGGTAGTGACGAAACTATGATGAATATTTTGATAAACCGCACGGCGGGCGTAAAGCGATGACGGAACAGATGGCGAGCGCGGCCTTTGAAATGCCGGATATGACCCCGGCCTTGCCGGAGATATTTGTGCTGATCATGGCCTGCGTGATCCTGATTTACGATCTATTCCTAAGCGATCGCAATCGCGTCATCGCCTATTTGATGGCCATCGGCACCCTGGCGGGCGCGGCGATCCTCACCAACTTTTATCACGCGGCCCACAGCGACCATCCCGTTCTGACCTTCGCGGGCATGTTCATCAGCGACAACATGGCGGATGTGCTTAAATTATTCGTTTATCTGATCACCGCCGGCGTATTTCTCTACGCGCGGCGCTATCTGCTCGAACGCGACTTGTTCAAAGGCGAATATTATGTTCTGGGCTTATTCGGCGTACTGGGCATGATGGTCATGATCTCCGCCCACAATCTGCTTACCATTTATCTGGGGTTGGAATTACTGGCCTTGTGCCAGTATGCCATGGTGGCCTTGCAGCGGGATTCCGGAGTAGCCTCCGAGGCGGCAATGAAGTACTTCGTGTTGGGGGCCCTGGCGTCCGGCATGCTGCTCTACGGCATGTCGATGCTTTACGGCGCAACGCGCAGCCTGGATATCGCCGAGATAGGAACCTATTTATCGCAGGCCGCCAAAGACGATCTGGTGCTGATATTCGCCTTGGCCTTCATCGTCGTGGGTCTCGCCTTTAAACTGGGCGCCGCGCCATTTCATATGTGGATACCCGATGTCTATCACGGCGCGCCCACCGCGGTGACGCTCTATATCGGCACCGCGCCCAAGATCGCCGCCTTCGCCTTGCTGATGCGCCTGCTGGTGGACGGCCTGGGCGATCTGCACGGTCAATGGCAGGGGATGTTGATAGTTTTGTCGATATTGTCCATGGCGGTGGGTAACGTCATCGCCATCGCCCAGGTCAATCTCAAACGCATGCTCGCCTATTCCACCATCGCCCATGTCGGCTATTTGCTCCTGGGCGTGCTGACCGCTTCCGGCGGCGGTTACTCCGCCTCCATGTTCTACGTGATCGTCTACACCATCATGAGTCTGGGCGGTTTCGGCATGATTATCCTGCTGAGCCGCGCCGGTTTCGAGGCGGACAAGATCGAAGACTTCAAGGGGCTCAACGAACGCAGCCCGTGGTTCGCCTTCATGATGGCGATACTCATGCTGTCCATGGCCGGCATTCCGCCGTTTCTGGGATTCTGGGCCAAGTTCGCCGTGCTGGAAGCAGTGGTACGTTCCGGCCTGGTATGGCTGGCGGTGGTGGCGGTGCTCTTCGCCATCATTGGCGCGTTTTACTACCTGCGCGTCATCAAACTTATGTACTTTGACCGGGCCGGCGACGCCGCGCCGCTGACGCCGTCCCTGGATATGAAGATCGTCATGAGCGCCAACGGCCTCATCGTGCTGGGCTTGGGTATCTATCCCACCGCCTTGATGACCCTGTGCGCGGGGGCGCTGGCGGGTTCGAACCTGTAATTCCCGGCAATACTATGGCGTCGCATCGCGGTCTTACCGTACCTCTCGGCCGTTGCGCCGTTTATCGTTGATCAGTCCCGCGCCCGCGCATAATGATTGAAAAATTGTTTAGCCGCGCGTCCGCTGCGCCCCCCGCGTAATAACGCAAATTGCTTGGCGGCGGTGTGCAGCGCCGCGCGATCGCCATGGTCGCCGGGGAAAAAGCTGTCAACGATCGCCAGGTATTCGTCCTGACTGATCGGATAAAATGACAGCCACAGGCCGAAACGGTCGGAGAGCGATATTTTTTCTTCGATCGCCTCCGGCATATGGATTTCATCGCCGATCCGTTTGGCTTGCTGGTTTTCCTCCATGTATTCCGGCAGCAAATGGCGGCGGTTGGAGGTGGCGTAGATCAGCACGTTATCGGGCGGCAGTTCCACCGAGCCTTCCAGCACGCTCTTCAAGGCCTTGTATCCCGCTTCGCCGGCTTCGAACGACAGGTCGTCGCAGAACACGATGAAGCGTTGAGAGAGGTCGCGTATGTCATCCACGATCTCGGGCAGATTGATCAGATCGGATTTGTCCACCTGGATCAGACGCAGTCCGCTATCTTGATAGGCATTGAGCAGCGCCTTGATGAGCGAGGACTTGCCGGTACCGCGTGCGCCCCACAGCAAGGCGTTATTGGCGGGGAGGCGATGGAGGAAGCGTTCGGTATTGCGCTGCAGTTCTGCTTTCTGCTGGTTTATGCCGATCAAGTCCTCAAGGCGTATCGGATCGATGCGCTGTATCGGACGCAGATAGGCATTCCGCGGCCGCCATACGGCGGCGCGGGTGGTGATCCAATCGATATTCATGGGCTTGCTCACTGGATGTGTATGCCGTGCCGCCGATCCCGATTCCCGCCTTCTACCTATTGATCCTCGACTACGGGGTTTGGACATTACGATCGGCCTTGGTCAATATTAACCGAAACCGGCGTATTTTTGGTCGGCGAATTATTGCTGATCGGCGGCGGTTTACCGCCCTTTCGCATCTCGATTTCAAGTATTATGGCAGCCTTAGCAGTGGGGTCCCGCCAGGAGTTGGGGTTTTTCCGGCATGAAAATTTTGGTGAGCAACGACGACGGTTATCGCGCGCCAGGCTTGGCGGCGCTGGCCCGGGCCATGATGCAATTGGGGGAGGTGACGGTGGTGGCCCCCGAGCGCAATCGCAGCGGCGCCAGTAATTCCCTGACCCTCGAGCGTCCGTTGCGGGTGCAAGTCGGCGATAACGGTTATTACTACGTGGACGGTACCCCCACCGATTGCGTACATCTGGCGATTACCGGTCTGCTGGAGCAGGAGCCGGATCTGGTGGTATCCGGAATTAACGCCGGTGCCAATTTGGGCGATGACGTATTGTATTCGGGGACGGTTGCGGCGGCCATGGAGGGGCGTTTTCTCGGTTTGCCCGCCATCGCCGTGTCGCTGGTTGGGCAGGAACCGCAACATTTCGCCACCGCCGCCGAGGTGGCCAAACGCCTGGTAACGCGCCTGCGTTCCCAGCCACTTCCGGCCGACACCATTTTGAGCGTCAATGTCCCGGACGTGCCGTGGCAGGGCTTGGCCGGGTTCGAAGCCACCCGCCTTGGCCATCGCCACAAGGCGGAGCCGGTGATCAAATCCCAGGATCCTCGCGGCCGGATTATCTATTGGGTCGGCAGCGCGGGGCCGGAGGAAGATGCCGGACCCGGCACTGATTTTCATGCGGTGCGCTGCGGCCGCGTGTCCATAACTCCCTTGCAGGTGGATCTGACGCGCTATGCGGCCCTGGATTCGGTGGCGGGCTGGATTGAGGGTTTAAGCGCGTGAGCGGCGCAAAGTACCGCGGCATCGGCATGACCTCGCAGCGGACGCGGGATCGTCTTATCCAACGTCTTAAGGAAGAGGGCATAAGCAATCCGGCGGTGCTGGAAGTGATCCGCAATACCCCGCGCCATCTGTTCGTGGACGAGGCGCTGGCGAGCCGCGCCTATGACGATACGTCTTTGCCCATCGGCCATGGTCAGACCATCTCCCAGCCCTATGTGGTGGCGCGCATGACCGAGGTGTTGTTGCGCGACGGTCCCTTGAAAAGGGTCTTGGAGATCGGTACCGGATCCGGTTATCAGGCGGCGGTACTCGCCCCGGTGGCGAAGGAGGTCTATACCGTGGAGCGCATGGCGGTGTTCATTACGGCAGCCCGTCAACGTTTTCAGGATTTGCGGCTGCGCAACATACGGGTGAAACATGCCGACGGGATGATCGGTTGGCCTGAGCAAGCGCCGTTTGACGGTATTCTGGCCTCCGCCGCGCCGGAAGGCGTGCCGCCGGAGCTGTTGGCGCAATTGTCCGTTGGGGGCCGTTTGATCATACCGGTCGGTGATGCCAATGCTCAGAATTTAGTGTTGATCACGCGCACACCGGAAGGTTATCAGGATGAGGTTTTGGATCGAGTGCAGTTCGTACCCATGCGCGCCGGTACGCAATGAGGGTGTTTTTCGCCTTGTGCCAGGAAAGAATACGAGTGGGCGGCGGGCATAATTCTCGTCTGGCGCCCCCCGTGCGGCTTGGGAAACTATGTTCGCCGAGTTTATATTCAACCATTGTCATGCAAATGGTGATGCGTCCGGGATACGGGTAGGGTGTGGTCACGAAAATATTTTATAGGGTTGCCGCTGTTGCTGATCCTGGTCCTGCCGGGATGCGGCGGGTTCGGCTACCATCGCGTTCAATCGGGCGAGACACTTTACTCCATCAGTTGGCGTTACGGCTTGGATTACCGCGAGGTGGCGGGTTGGAATCGCCTTAAGGATCCTTATACCATCTATACCGGCCAACAGTTGCGCGTCGCGCCTCCCGTCGGCCGTGCGCGGGAATCGCGCGCAAACCCGGATTCTTCTCGTCAGCCCGCGGGGGTGGCAAGCGAGCCTGTCACAATGCCCCCTGCGCGCATTTCGCGCCTTGCCGTCGGCCCGGGCAGGCCGATTCAATGGCAATGGCCCGTTCAGGGAAGGCTAATCCAGACCTATTCCGAGGTTGAAAATAATCGTAAAGGTATCGATATCGGCGGCAAGCCGGGGCAAGCGGTACGCGCCGCCGCCGCCGGTCATGTCGTCTACGCGGGAAGCGGGCTGCTGAATTACGGTAAGTTGATCATCCTGAAACATGACGATAACTACTTGAGTGCCTATGCCTATAATCAGACCTTGCTCGTCAATGACGGTGATGTGGTAAGCGCTGGCCAGCATATTGCAAATATGGGCAGTAGAACCGGAGGCGAAGCGGAGCTCCATTTTGAAATTCGCTATGATGGGCGGCCTATCGATCCGCTTAAATATTTGCCGCCGGCGCGCCGCTAAGCCGGCAGCGCCGACCCAGTGTTTATTTTTTATATTTTCCCTCTTGCTACTTTTCTTGATTCACGGCAGTCTGGTATCCAGCGTTGTCGAGCCCTGGAAGGATATCCGTTATGGACGAGTTCGAGGAGCTGTTGCCGATAGAGGAAGGGCCATTTTCAGGCATCCTGGAAAATGGGTGGGTTGTCGATGCCGCCGTCGACGCCGATGAAGATCCGCCCCGTTTAGGAAAGCTCACGCAAACCGCGCCGGATCCCACGCGCCTCTATCTCAGCGAGATAGGTTACAGCCCCTTGCTCAGTCCCGAAGAAGAAGTCTGCTTCGCCCGCCTTGCGCAACGCGGCGATCGCCAGGCCCGCCGGCGCATGATTGAAAGCAACTTGCGTTTGGTGGTTAATATCGCGCGACGTTACGTTAATCGGGGTTTGGCCTTGTTGGACCTCATTGAGGAAGGCAATCTGGGATTGATCCACGCCGTTGAGAAATTTGATCCCGAAAAGGGCTTTCGCTTCTCCACGTATGCGACATGGTGGATACGGCAGACCATCGAACGCGCCTTGATGAATCAAACCCGCACGGTGCGGCTGCCCATACATATCGTTAAACAGATCAATGCCTATGTCCGTGCTTCCCGCACCTTAGCCCAGAAGCTCGATCATGAACCCAGCCTGGACGAGGTGGCCCGCGTTCTGCAAAAGTCGGCGCTGGAAGTGGAACGGATGATGAGTCTTTACGAACGGGAGGTTTCCATCGATTCCACGATGATGCAAGACCGCGCTTTGGTGGATACGCTGCCCGATGAATCATGGTCGGACCCCAGCGAAATATTGCAGGATGCCGAGGTATCAACCCGCATTGACGATTGGTTGATGGAGTTGAACGAGAAGCAGCGCGAAGTGGTGGAGTTTCGCTACGGCTTGCACGGCCGCGAAGTGGCCACTCTGGAGGAGGTCGGGGCCCATATCGGCGTCACCCGCGAGCGGGTTCGGCAAATACAAGTGGAGGCGTTACAGCGCTTGCGCATGATTATGGAGCGTTCCGGCACATCGGCGGATACATTATTTGGTTGAATGACCATTGGAATCTCGTTGAACTTTCGATGTTCGGCTGTGATCTCAGTATTTGAGGAATGTGTAAGTAAGTCGGCGGGTGAGGGCTCATATCTTGATTCGCGGCGCAATTTTTCAAGAGGGGCGTTTCGTGTCTCGCATCTTATTGTTATGTGCAGCGCTGGTATTAAGCGCCTGCGTCTCGATCCCCAGAGAGCTGGCCGGAGGAGGACCCTTTACCGCCACTATCCCGCTGCAGGCCCAGCAAGGCGACCATGACGGAGAACGCGTGCGGTGGGGCGGCACCATCATCAGGACCACCCCGCAGGTCGGTCAGACGTGCTTTGAAGTGATGGGGTTACCGCTCGGCAATGACGCGGCGCCACAGGCCGTGGACCGGTCCATCGGTCGGTTTATAGCTTGCGGCAAGGGGTTTTATGAGCCTGCCATCTTTACCGCGGGGCGCGAGGTGACGTTTACCGGTCATATCGATGGTACCGAAAAACAGAAAGTCGGCGAGTATCTCTATGATTTTCCGCGCTTGACCTTTGATGCGGTGCATTTATGGCCGCAACGCAGTGAGACGGTCTATGTGCCGTATTATGATCCCTTCTGGGATCCATTCTGGCCGTATTACTACCAACCCTATTATCACCGGCCCAATTATCACCGGCGATGACTAAGCCCTTACATATCGGCATGGTGGTCATAATAGCGGCCTTGCTCGGCGCCTGCGCTGCCGTCCCTCCCTTTCCGCAACAGGCGTTGCTGAAGGTTGATCGGACATTGACGCCCGAACTGGCGGCACGGAATGCCGCGCACGGCATACAGGTTTTATGGGGCGGAGTGATTATCGGGTCCATTAATATGCCCGATCACACCGATTTCAATGTGCTCTTTTATCCGCTGGATAGATCGCAGCGTCCGGATTTGACCAAGCCGCCGCAAAATCGTTATATCGTGCGTAATACAGGCTACTTAGAAACCATGGTGTATGCGCCGGGGCGGGAGATAACCGTGCTGGGCGGCTTGCAAGGGGTTGAAGACGGTAAAGTCGGCGACGCCCCCTATCGCTTCCCGGTGGTTAAGGCGGACAGGATAGTTCTGTGGCCGGTGGACGGTGATTCAAGAGTGCACTTCGGCATTGGCTTGGGGGTTGGCGTACACATGTAGTGAGTGGGGCTCGCACACCAAAGGTTTTTTGACGAAGGTTTATTTACCGTGGCGCAGAAGACGGAAACCGGATTTCCATTACCGCTCGGCGCCCATTCGCGGGGCAATGGCATCAATTTCGCCGTATTCAGCCGCCATGCCACCGCGGTTAGCCTGTTGTTGTTCGATCGCCCGCAAGATGCGGCGCCCTCCACAATCCTAAGCTTGGATCCCTCGTGCAATCGCACCGGCGATATCTGGCACCTGTGGGTGGAAGCTTGCGACAGCCGCTGTTTATATGCCTGGCGGGTGGACGGGCCGTATGCGCCGGAGCAGGGCCATCGATTCAATCCGCAAAAGATTCTGCTCGATCCGTATGCGACGGCCGTGGCGGGCAGCGATCTGTGGGATTTCGCCCGCGCGAGCGGCGAGCGTCACACCGATAACACCGGGGACTCGACCCTCGCCACGGCAAGCGACGCGGGGGCCATGGCCAAGTGTTTGATGCCCGATGGCGGCTTTGACTGGCAAGGGGACCAGCCGCCGCGCCATCCCTGGTCCCAGACCGTGATCTACGAGACCCATGTGCGCGGTTTGAGCGCGCATACATCCTCCGCAGCGCGGTTTCCCGGTACCTATCTGGGGGTGGTGGAAAAGATCCCCTATCTTCAGGCGCTGGGGATCACCGCCGTGGAGCTTCTGCCGGTGCAGGAGTTCAATGAAAACGAATTGGTGCGCCGCAATCCCCTGAGCGGCGAGCGGCTGCGCAATTATTGGGGGTATAGCACCGTGGCCTTCTTCGCACCCAAGGAGGGCTATTCCACGCGCGGTGCGGTGGGCTGCCAGATCGCCGAGTTTAAGACCATGGTGCGGGAACTGCATCGAGCGGGTATCGAGTTGATCCTTGACGTCGTTTTCAACCACACCGCCGAGGGCGATCACACCGGGCCGACGCTCAATTTCCGCGGTCTGGACAATCGCATCTATTATCTGCTGGAAAGCGATGAACGTTATTACAAAAACTATTCCGGCACCGGCAATACCATGAACTGCAATCATCCGGTGGTGCGCGACTACATTCTCGACTGCCTGCGTCACTGGGTCGTGGCAATGCATGTGGATGGTTTTCGCTTTGACCTGGCCGCGGTCATGGAGCGGGATGAAGAAGGCAACATCCTGGCCAATCCGCCCTTGCTGGAGCGCATCGCCGAGGATTCCATCCTGCGCGAGGTCAAACTTATCGCCGAGGCGTGGGATGCCGCCGGCGTCTATCAAGTGGGCCGTTTCCCGGGGCGGCGCTGGTCGGAATGGAATGGCCGCTACCGCGACGAGGTGCGCCGATTCTGGCGCGGCGATGCGGGCATGACCGGCCTGTTCGCCAGCCGCCTGTGCGGCAGCGCCGATCTCTACCAGCAATCCGGCAAGGAGCCGCTCAATAGCATTAACTACCTTACCTGCCACGACGGATTCACCTTGAACGATCTGGTGAGCTATGCCCACAAGCACAACGAGGCCAACGGCGAGGATAACCGCGACGGCGCCAATGACAACTACAGCGCCAACTACGGCGCGGAAGGCCCCAGCGACGATCCCGCAATTGAAGAAATACGCAAACGTCAGATCAGGAACATGCTCGCCACACTGATGTTGTCGCGCGGGGTCCCCATGCTGCTCGGCGGCGACGAATTTCGCCGCAGCCAATTTGGCAACAACAACGCCTATTGCCAGGATAACGCCGTCTCTTGGTATGACTGGGGTCTGCTCGAGTCGGATCGTGAAATATATGAATTCACACGGTCGATGGTCCGGCTGCGGCGGCGTTTTCCCTTTCTTGCGGAAGAACGATTTTATACGGCGGCGGATGTGACCTGGTTCGGGCTTGACGGCGCGCCGCCGGAATGGGCTTCGTTCGGCCGGACCTTGGGTTGCCATCTGCATCCCGAGGGTTATCAAGATGAACTTTGTCTGTTATTTAATGCGGAACTACAGGAGAGGATATTTTCCTTGCCGCCGCCGCGGCACGGTGCGATTGAGTGGCGCCGTGAGTGCGATAGCGCTGGAGAATCGCTGAAAATTCAGCCGGTCAATGTCAGTTCCTGGCGCATGGTGTCGCGCAGCCTGCTGGTATTGTCCGGTTATCGAGGGAATTGAGCGCGCCGCCCATCGCAAACGGCGCATGCGCGACAAACTCATCGAGCACAAACAATATATCGCCCGCGTCAACCGGGAGATGCCGGAGATTCGCGGCTGGAAATGGGCGGGTCGGCAGTAGCTTCAAATGCAAATGCGCAGGAAATGTGTCGTCGTTCCACCCTGGCCTTACAGGCAACATCACGATAGATATATGTGAATGGGTAAAATCGACCCATTTGAGACGGTGACGGGGATTACAACGAGGGTCCGGTCCTCGGCCATTGCCGTCGTTGGCTTCGAGTGACATAGGAGGCCGGTGTAGGATCATCATCGGCCATAGGGGACAAATTCTGACAGAACGGCAGCTCCCATAACGACGAACGCGTAATCTCGACCTATTCCGTAGAAAAGCTCATTTTCTGAGGTAGGTGAATAAATCGTAGCTCGTGTGGGGCGACAAGTGCAGGAGGGGCAGGGGGGGCCTACAAAAAATTCTGATATCGCAATGCAATGACTCTAATTGCGCCGTATGCGATCTTTCTATGATGTTTTCGAATAAATTCTCATTTTGCAAAAATTAGACACCATGAGGATTTGAAGTTTTTCAACAGAATAGACCCTAAACGGTTATTCGCGTACGATCAACGGATACTGGAATCAATTCGCCGCTGACACCAGTGGTGGCCCGGCGGCGCGCCGCAATCCAGTGCTTGAAGCTCTCGTGAACGGCGTAATCAGTCTTATGTTGACTGGGCTCCGCCTGCGCACCCGTCAACGGGGCGAATCGGAGGATGTTTAGTTGTAAGGGCGCGTATTCTTGGACCGCCCATCCGATGAGACACGCACATGAACTTCGACGAATACGAACGCAACAAACGCCCAGATTACAAGGCGTTCGCGGAGGCGATCGCCACGATCCTCGACGCCGCTATCAAGGCAGATTCAGCCTACCGGCTTCAGCAGATCCAGCGCCGGGAGAAGAACCCGATTTCTTTGAAAGCAAAGCTCGCGAAGTTCGGTGTCTCGGAGAGCGACAAGATCGAGGACGAAGTGAAGGACCTCGCCGCCTGCCGCGTCATCTTCTATACCAACGCAGACGTGAAGCGGTTCCTGTCGTCCGACATTCTGCGCAGTAACTTCACCATCGACTGGGATCGCACCAAGGTTCACCACCCAGTACCAGGGACCGAAAGCGAGCGGCGCTTCTTCGTCTCCGACAACATCGTCGTCCAGTTGAACGAGCAGCGCGCCGCCGCGCCGGAATACGCAAAGTTTCGTTCCATGCGGTGCGAGATTCAGGTCCAGACCACGCTGAACCACGCCTGGTCCGAGATGGAGCACGATGTCTACAAGATCAAGCCGGTAGCCGGATTCGGTAAGGACCTCCTCGAAGGAATTCAAACGAGGTTCAACAAAGTCATGTGCGAGATGCTGATCCCGGCCGGCTACGAGTTCCAGAAGATCGTGGACGACTACAACCGACTCGCGAGCGGCCGGGAGCTTTTCGACAAGGGCGCCCTAAAGGTGCTCGCCGACTGCAAGGACAACAACGAACGCCACGAATTGTTGGAGCGTTTCAAAACCTACGTGCTCCCCCACTTGGACGACCCGGCCGGCGCGCATGCCGAGATACGGGGCGCGCTCGTTGCGGCCGTCCAGTCCGCGCGCAGAACGAAAACGAGCCCCATCAGCACTCCATGGGGCGACCTGCCTGGCAAGTCGGCCGAGGACGTAGTCGAGTTGGCGACGAACATTCTGGACCACCTCAGGTATGTAAGCCTCGATGCAGCAGAAGCCACTTTCGACACGCTCAGCGAGCTCTATCTGGGCGCGGCGACCGACAAGGAGACGGAGCAAATCTTGAAGAGCGTGAAATCCCTTGCAAGCCACAACTTCGAGGTGTGGAAGGCCGGCGGCCCGGTCATTCAGGATATGCTCGTCTGGAGGATTAAAGGATGGGACAGCGCCACGCTCGAAGCGTTGCGCCCAGTGGCGCTGACGGTACTCCACCAAGTCTTGCGCCCGGAGTCCACCGGCACATCGGCCACCTACAAAACCGTCACCCTGATTACAGCAAACGTCGTTCCGAGCGACGCGCTCACGCGTATTCGTGCCGCGAGCATTGACCTCCTCGAACAACTATTCCGAACGGCTCTCGACGATGTCGAAAGGCGCAAGGTCAAGCAGGCCCTCCTCGACGCGACTCAGTTCCCGCAGCGCGGTGGTGCCGAGTCCGCGCTGCGGCTGACCATCCTTGAAAACTCGTCACGCGTCGCTCGCTTCTTCACGTCCGTCGCCACCACGCTCAGCCACGAGCTCCTCCAGACGTTAGAAGAGAGTTTTCTCTGGCTCTATCGTCACACTCGCCGGCCTGCCGACGCGCCGGCGGAGGACCCGCCCATCGCCGCCGCGCGAAGCGCCCTCATTGACGCCATCCTCGCGTTCCGCGACAGGATCAATGCCAATCGTGACTTCGTGGTCTACAAGACGCTAGTCGGCTTCGAGTCGGTCTTCCCTCTGGAATGGGAAGGCGATTCGATGGACTTTCAGGCAAAGGAGGCCTACCGCAACGTGCGTATCAGCGAGCTAGTCGCCGACGTGAATGCGGCAAACGCGGACGCCTGGCTAAAGACGATGCAGCGGTGCGCGAGCACAAAGTCGAACGACCTCGCCACCTTCCCTTCTTTTGGCCGGTTCATCGAGGAGCTCGCTCGGACCAAGCCGGAGATTGTTGAGTATTACCTCGATCAGCTCGGCGAGGACCTAGCAGCGTTTTTACCGGCGATGCTTTGCGGCATGGAAGGCACTCCCCGCCGGTCTGCTGCCAAGCAGAGGGTTGACCAATGGTTAACGCAGCGCCGCTACCTGTCTCAGATCCTCTGGCATCAGCGATTCACAGACAAGATAGACGTGGCGATCTTCAAGCGGGCACTCGGCCTCGCAATTGAGGACGGGAATGATCGGGCGGTCATGTACGCAGCGGAGATTTGCGCTGCCCGTTCGGATGTCATCCCGCGCGAGGAAATCGGCTCGATCTTTGCGTCGGCCATCGGCTACTTCAAGGTGAAGAACAACACGAAATGGGCAAATGCCATCTGGGCCAATTTTGGAAGCGGCTCACTGCCGGCAAGCTTGACCGAAGAGCAGATTGACCTCGTCCTGTCCGCCATCGTTCCGCGGCGGAGCATCGACACCTCTGCGGAATGGGTACTTGCGCCGATTGCGAAGCACCATCCCAAGAAAATCATCGACTTCTTCGGGGAGCGGCTCAAGCAGCGCGATGACGACAACATAGTTGACCACTACGAGGCCGTGCCATTCAGCTTCACGACACTGCGCCCGCACTTGGCAGCAACTGGGGAGTATCTCCTGGCGCGGTGCCGCGCGTGGCACCGTGAGAGGCCGGACCTCTTCGAGTTCCGTAGCGGGCGCCTCCTCTCCGTCGTTTTCCCGGAGTTCACGCCGGAGCTCGAAAGTCACCTCAAAATGATGCTGGCCACCGACGGCGCCGGCGCAGCGCGGTTTGTCGCGGACGTGCTCGCCGGCTACCGTGGTTCGCCCGCGACGCACGAGCTCTACAAGCTGATCGTGGACGCCGTGTCAAACGAGGATCAGGTTCTTGGGTCAGTTGAAGTTGCGCTCATCTCGACGGGTGTCGTCAGCGGCAAGTTCGGAATGGTCGAGGCTTATCAGCGGAAGAAGGACGAGTTCCAACCCTGGCTCACCGATTCACGGCCGCGCGTAAAGGCGTATGCCGAGGCCCACGACCGCATGCTGGATCGGATGATCGCTGCCGAGCAGCGTCGTAGCGAGGAGGATCTTGAAGCCCGCAAACGCGAGTACGGGGACGACACCGAAAAGCCCGGCGGTCAATAGGCCGCCTTCCGATGATTCCCGTGAGGTACCGCCCAGCATTTGTTGTAAATTGACGTCTAGAAGCAGTTGACTCCGCCCGCGGCAGCGGTCCGGTGCACGCCAGCTACGCGAAATCTTCAATTGCCGTTGATGATAAATCCAACGGCAGCTATTGGCCGGTTACCTGCCACACACTCGACGCTGTCTGTCTGACCAGATTGGCCGAGGAACTTACGGCCGTTCCTCGGCCAAAACGGTCATTGAAGGCCAGCAACTTGTGTGACCGCTCATCTTCGTATTCCAGTCGTTCGGATAATTGAAAGGAATAAAGAACATAATCTTCATCCGGAACGACCGGTTGTCGAAGGTGCCTACTCACCCATTCGACCCGTTTCAGTCATTACGCACTTCTAATTTATCCCCTGAAACCAGGCGTTCAACATGTACGCCGCAAATGCGGTAGTACGCATTTGGCATCATGCCAAAAAACGGCCACACGAAATCCACATGTAGACTAGCATGCGGCTAATGTTACCAGTGCTATATCTCGGTCTGCTCCGAGATCTCCAGTGCGTCATCGACCTTGATCCCAAGATAACGAACGGTGCCCGCTAGCTTGGTATGTCCGAGCAAGAGCTAGACGGCACTTAGGTTCTTGGTTCGCTTGTAGATCAGTGTTGTCTTGGTCCGTCGCAAGGTATGCGTGCCATAGACCATTGAATCCAGTCCGATGGCATCAACCCACTGATGCACGATCCGGGCGTACTGCCGGGTTGAAATATGAGGCATTTTGCCAGGCGACTGGGAATCAGATGATGCTCCGGTATCTGGTGTCTGTGCCAGCGGTAGCTCAGCAATAAGCCGTTTGGCACATTCTGCAAGAGCATTGGCGTCTTTTGCTAGTTACGCCGCCCTGCCTCTGAGCCATACTGATTGTGAGCTGGGGTCCTGTGATAGCGCGACCTTGGTAAAACCGAAACCTTATGAAGGAAGACACAAATGAACACGCGTGAACCCGCGAATGCCGTAAGAGCCTTTGACCGCGCCTATATCAATGGCCAGTTCGTTACTCTCCATGGAACCGAGGTCGTCGATCTGGTGAACCCGACTGACAACAAGGTTATCGGCAAGGTCACCATGGCAGACGAAATCGACACCCGAAAAGCTATCAGTGCTGCGAAAGAGGCCTTCACCACCTTTTCGCAAAGTAACAAGGAATACCGGATGGAGCTTCTGCAGCGGCTGCACGACGCCATGGCCAGGTTGTACTTCGTCTGGCGTCCAGTGATCGTCTTCCGGCGCACCTCTTGATCGGTAGCGATGCGGTTCGCTTTGCCGCCGAAGCCGAGAAAACGAGGGCAGCCGAGGGAGCGCAGTGGCGGGACGTGAGCCTTGCAACAGACATGGCCTAGACCACGGAATTGCCGGGTATGCGTTTCTGAAAGCCGGACGCTATCTGGTTATTGAAACCAGTCATTGGCCTGGTTACGGACTCGGCGGTCTGTTCCAATGAGTACTCTCTTTGCTAATTGGTTGTTTGCGATTGCTGGCGACAGCGGGAAATGACAGGATGCACGCAGGTCACTTTTCATAATTGTGGCTCGTAAGAGGCTCTGCCCATGGTGAATAAAGATCAGGCGAAGGAGTATAAAAACGCGATTGCGCGACTCTATTCGCATCGTAGCCAATCCTATGATGATAGTGTTTGGCACAACGAGATCGCCCGCAAGCTGGTTGACCACTCCAATATAGCTGTTGATTCTCAAGTCCTCGATGTTGCAACCGGGACCGGAATGGTTGCTTTCTATGCGGCTACCAAATTAGGTTCGCAAGGTTCGGTAATTGGGATAGATATTTCCGAAGGAATGATTGAACGAGCCAAGGCCAAACTAATTGCAAAACCCAATTCGAACGTGCGATTTGAGGTTGGTGACGGCGAAGACCTTGCGTTTCCCACGAATACCTTCGATTTAATTTTTTGCGGTTCAGCGCTGATCTGGATGACTGACCTGAATGCTGTACTGAGGCACTGGTATACAAGACTACATCCTACCGGTATGGTAGGATTTCACGCCTTTTCGGAAAACGCGTTTGTGGCGGGGACCGTCGCACAATCGGTGTTATCAAATTACGGTATTTCTTATTTGATGAATCAGCCGACCGGCACTCCTGAAAAGTGCCGAGCATTATTGCAAGGCGCAGGCTACAAGAACATTGAGGTGATCGCTGTCGAAGAAGGAAGGTATATCAGCCTGGAAGAGGCGAAAGGCTTATGGGTTAATGCTTCGCACCCCGCTCCTGGGCAATTCCCTCATCCCCTTACTCTCATGACCAAGAAGCAGGTGGCTGAAGCAAGCACTGAATTCGACCGCAAGCTGGAAACGTTGAATTCCTCCCTAGGCATTTGGAATGATATGACCACCTTTTACGTCTACGGGGAAAAATAGATCACCGATTGTTTTACAGAATGTAGTCAGACCGCACCGATTTCCTTGCTACCGCAACGAGCGAATGCTTGATTCTGTTCATGCCATTGAACCTCTGACAGATTGACCGGCCGCTGTGGGTCGAAAGGGTGAGGAAGCATTTTCAACAGGCGGCCGTTTCGGTCGAAGGCTACTGAATTTTCCTTGGAAATTTTCGAACGGCTGGAATATGAAGATAAGCGGTCGTATAAATTACGAACCTTCAATGACTGCTCCGGCCGATGAGCGGCCGTCCGTTATGATTCCTCATATGTCTCTTTATGGCCGGCGCTTGCTGCAGGGAGAGGTACACTCCCTGGAGGCTAAACACTGGATACCGACCGAGCAACCGCGGGCAATCCGCGAATTGGTCGAGGTGTGGGGACGGCGTTAAGGGTGTAGTTATTCGCGGGCCTGAGAATATGAGTGGAATATGAGTGACAGAGCCTTGGGGTCCAGGCCGCGCTAGCTGACGAAGTAAGTGGCTGGTGGAGGTAGTGCCCTTTTCGCCAACCGCGCATTCCCTGATCGAGTCTTGCCAGGATGGCGTGCTCAACGGTGAGAATCCTCAACACCGCCACGCGGAACACCTGCGGCCGGCACGTTTAGGCGGACCGGCGGAAAGTATTGGCCCACCAGCTCGCGGGTCCACCAGTTGCCGGTCTCCGCCCGTTGCCCGGGCGTGGTGAAATGATACAGGTAATACTGGGCCCGCACCCACTGTGGCGGCGCATCCGGAAACGGATCGACGCGGAACAGGGCGGCCTCGGTCTTGTTGCCCCGCAGTATCCGTACCAGCAGGTTGGTAAACCAGGGATTCTGGGATGGCTCGCCGAGCGCGGCGAACCACATCTGCCAGTCCACGCGCGGTTGGTGCGGAATAATCCACTCCGGCCGTCGCGCGAGATCGCCCGGCTTGTACTTGAAGTCGTATTCCTTCCAGGTTTGTCCATCCGCCGATCCCTCGATGACGATCTCGTAGCGTGGATGGGTTATCACCGCGAACGGTCCGTAGTTATTGACGCACTGGCAGGGGCCGATGGCGCGTGTCAATAGAGAATAGCTACCTAGGCGGGTGGGGCTGAACACGCTCAATAGCAATTCGGAGCTGCTAAATAGGATCACCGTTGAAAGGATCCACACCCCAGCGGTGGTTGCACGCCATGGACGCGGCGATGCCTGCCGTTCGATGCGCGCGTGCATCCATCCTGGGATCCAGCGGCGCAGCGCGGCGTCGTCGAACAGAAACAGGCACAGTGTAATGGTGAGCAGGTTGAACCAGTTATAATTGCCGGTGAGGACGATGGTGCTTTGGAGCAAGATGAAACAGCAGGCCGCGAACATGCGCAGCCGCCGTGGCGCGAAAATGAGGAACGGCAGCACCAGTTCCACTGTCAGGGTGCCGGCCACCCCCGCCTTCAGCATCCACTCGGGTAGGTGGTGCGCGTACCAGGCAAGCGGCGTCGGCAACGGCTCCGTCTCGAAGTAGTAATTGAGCGCGGTCAGATTCCTCCAGGTCGAGTCACCGCTCAGGATCTTGACCACCCCACCCAGAAATATGAAACGGAACGCGAGCCAGCGGTACAGCCAGATGACAATGCGGGAGCCACTGGTGAGCAGGATGGCGAGCATGCCGGCTTCCAGCAACTCGAGATCCCACTGAAAGGTCATGAAGGTCTGGCCCGCGTAGAGCAGCGACAGGTAGATGACGAACAGGCCGATCAGCGCGGCGCGCGTGGCCAGGTTGAAGATGACCGCCAGCGCCAGAAGGCAGCCCGCGATGGGTAGCCATTGGATGAAGGTATCGCTGTGGTCCAGCCAGAACAGCATCGGCACCCGATGCCAATAGCCGGCACCGAGGTTGTCCCGCAGCCGTTGCAGATAGGGCGTGAGGGGCAGAATGCCGTCGCTGCCGATCAATATCCGGGCCTGCACCGCGTAGGAAGCCATGGCGGAGAAGTAGAGGCATCCCAGGATGCGCAGGAACACCCAGCTGGTCAGCCGGAACGCCGGCGGCTGAAAATTCCGTCCGCGAACCAGGTGTGTAAGGCGGGCGAGCAGTCCGCGCCGCCGCGCGAAGAAGTGATAGAAGAATTCACTGACCAGCGCGAAGCCCGGTACCTGGCGGTATATCTTGTCCAGCGCCGACCAGGCACCGATGCCGCGATAAACCATATAGGTGGCTGCCGCGCCGCTGCAGCGCGAGCCGTCAGTATCGATGAACTGGATGGCAGCGCGGAATTCGGCGATGCCGATGTCCGGAAATTCGGAGGCGGCGTTCTGGTAGGGACGATAGTCGATCCGCTCGCCGGTCAATTTGCGCCAGTGCGCGACCCATTCGCCGCAGATGCCGCAGTCGCCGTCGTAGATAAGCAACGGGATGGCTCTGCGGTTCTCAATCACGGGAGGTCGAGCTCGATAGAGACATGCATGATTGTTATCGTAAACGGAGAGGAAATTCAATCCCGCTAAACCGTTTCGCAGACTTCGCAGGCCAGGCGCGGTGAGCGGGCGAGCTTCTTGCGGCCGTCGGCGTCCTCGGCGGCGACGCGCACCTGATTCTAGACATGAAGCTATTGTGGCGCCAGCTGCCGCGAAGCCATGACTCTTTCGGCCTGCGATCAGGCGCTCAATAACCAAAACCGGAACAGGGATCGCTACCCTTTATTTGTATTTTATAACCACTTTTGGTCGATACTTGCATGTACCTGACAGGCAAGGCCACGAGCGGCCAGAAAGTTGTGCGTATGCCGATTTGTTGGAAGAATCCGCGCCCATGAAAAAGGACTACATTGAGCCATCGGAAATGAGGTATCAGTTGCCCTGTCAGGATTACGGGTGTCACGTGTATTCACCGCCTACGCCTCGGTTGGCGAACACGGGAGCCGGTATTACCTGCGCTGTTGCCAATGCGGGTGCGAACGCGCCGACCTCGCAAACTTTGACGACCAACCGCCAAGCGAATGAAATACGGCTACGCGCGAGTATCAACCGACGACCAGAACACAGCCTTGCAGCTTTCCGCCTTGAAGAAGGCGGGATGCAAAACCGTCTTTAGGGACGACAGTATATCGGGCGCAACTACAAAGCGCCCTGTCTTACTCCGCTGCCTTATGACACTTGAGGCTGGCGACACCCTCATCGTCTGGAAGCTCGACCGGCTGGGGCGGAGTCTCCGCGACCTGATACACATGCTGGACGAATTTAAACATCGTGGCATCAAGTTCCAGTCGTTGACTGAGGCCATCGACACCGAAACTCCGACAGGCGCGCCATGTGGAAAATGATCGGTGTGCTGGCTGAGCTCGAACGATCATTGATTACCAAACGTACCTTTACAGCAAGTAATTCGTCTGCGTCACGAAAACTTATTAGCGAAGCACACGCCCGATCACGGCGCGCATGGCTGAGCCGTCGCCTGGATGGAACCGCCTAACATGCGGAGCTTCGGCGCTAATTCTTGGCTTGCTCGGCATCGAGACGCTTGATGATGGATTCGAAAGTATCTATGGGGTAGGCGCCGCGGACCGGCACGCCGTTGAGCAGGAATCCGGGAGTGCCGTTAAAGCCGAACTTCATGGCCTCGGCGATGTCGCCGGCGATCTTGTCGGCGACTGCCGTGCTCTTGGCGTCCTTCTGGGTCTTGGCGACGTCGAGACCTAGTTCCTTGGTCGTCTGCTTGAAGAATTCGTCACCCAGCTTATCCTGGTTCTCGAACATCTTGTCGTAGAAAAGCCAGCCCTTCTCGGGCGACTGCATAGCCACGGCCTCGAACCACTTTGCAGCCGGCATGGCTTCGGGGTGCATCGGCAGCGGATTATTTTTGAAGACGAAGCGCAGGTTGTCGCCATATTTCTTGCGCAGCTCTTCAACGGTCAGGAAGGCGCGACCACAATAGGGACATTGAAAATCGGCGTATTCGAGAAGTGTGTATTTGGCGCTTTTCTTGCCGAGGATGTGGGTCTTGGAATCGATGGAGGCGACGATAGGATGCTTCAGGGCGTCGGCGATCTCCTTTTCCTGGTCCGCTTGCTCATTCTTTGCTTGCTGGCTGCGCTCCTCTTGAACTGCCTGGTTGAGGATGTCCAAAAGATCTTTGTGGTTGTGTCTCAGCACGTCGAGCACAAGGTCGGGATTCGCCTGGAGAGTCTTCTGGATTTCCTCTTTGGATATCTCGGCGGCAGAAGCTTGAACTGCGATGGCGGTGGCAAGCGCAGCCACGGCCAGTAGTCGGGAGGCGGTCATGAGTTTCTCCTTGGAGGAAATTCCTTTAAGGATAACATTATCGATCTGCTCGTCGCGAAGCCGCGGCAGATTGATGTGTTGATCAGCGAGGGTAAGGGAGTACCCCGAGCCTCCAAGGAAACCGGGATAGCGGATGTCAGCTACTATAGATGGCGTTCTGCTGCTGAAAATATACCAATCAGCAACTCCACCTCACCTCCAAGACCATTGCAATTCTCCCAGGTACCGGAATCGTTACCAGTTTGGCTCGACTGTTCGCTTCTACCAGTTGTAAAGTATTGGGACTTTGAGAGTTTGCGGGTGTAGTTCAATGGTAGAACTATAGCTTCCCAAGCTACTGACGTACCTACATCGGTGTTCATCGATAAAAGCAGCCATTCATTCCTATCGGGCGTAGGTCAGGTACTGGCCGTCTGCGGAAGTAGGCGAGCACACGGCGAACCGACGCGACCCATATGCAGACATTCATTGAAAGGCAAGATTTGGCGTATGCTGTCCATATGCTTGAAGAGTTTGGACCCTCGCTTTATTCGGTTGATGGGCCGAATGTCATGTTCTTTGGCTTTCCATATCCCACCCGCATGGCGGTGGCGCGACTAACCGATGGCGGCGTCTGGGTGTGGTCCCCAGTTGCGCTGACGGATAAACTGGCCGACGAAGTGCAGGCTATCGGACCGGTACGGTATATCGTCTCTCCGAACAAGATTCATCATCTGTTCATACGCGAGTGGGCTGATCGTTGGCCCGATGCGCAAATCTATGCACCGCCTGGCCTCGCTCGGAAGAAACCCGAGCTCCGCTTCTATGCCGAACTTGGCGACGAGCCAAGTCCGTCGTGGGCGGCGGACATCGATCAGGTTGTCTTCCGTGGTTCGTTTGCGATGGAAGAGGTTGTATTCTTCCACCGGACATCGCGTACTGCGATCATTGGCGACCTTATCCAGCGGTTTTCCAATGCAAAGGTGTCAGGTTGGAAGGGAATTATCATGCGGCTTGACGGCTTAGTGGGTGAGCATGGGAGCACACCACGCGAGTGGCGTGCTAGCTTTCTCCGGCGAGGCCCGGCGCGTGCCGCACGAATGAAAGTGCTCGGATGGAATGCCGAGCGGTTGCTCATCGCACATGGAGAGTGTGTGCATAGCGGGGCGGCCGGGATAATCGCAGCGGCTCTGAACTGGATCTAAAGAGTCAGCTTCTGGCCGTTTGCAGTAATATTCCAGTTTCAACCAAATCTGCCAGGCAATGTCAGACCGAATTAACTTCAGCATATAATGCGAGCGCACCGCCGAGGTGCTCATGACTGAACGGTAGGCACATCGATTATATCCGCAACGTCCAGGGAGGCAGTGTGGGAACCGAAGCCGTCATTCTCCTGATGTTTGTCATCGCTTCCGCCGTCGCGATTGCGGCGCGACGCTTTAATATTCCTTATACGGTTGCGCTGGTTCCCGTCGGACTGGTATTGAGCGCCTTGCACCTCTTGAACCCGCCGCTGCTCACCCGCGATATTCTATTCCTGATATTTCTGCCCGGCCTGGTGTTCGAGGCTGCTTTTCATATTAACTTTGAGAGTCTGTGGCGGGATCGCATCGCGGTCCTGGCCCTGGCGATACCCGGAGTCATACTGTCTATCGGATTGACGGCCTCGTTACTGGTCTTTGCCAGCGCCATGACGGATTTCTTGCCCGCGATAGGCTGGGCGCTGGCCCTGGTCTTTGGTGCCGCAATTGCTTCCACCGATCCGATCTCCGTAGTCGCCTTGTTCGGCAATCTGGGCGCCCCCCGCCGACTCACCTTACTCATCGAAGGGGAGAGTCTGCTCAACGACGGGACGTCCATCGTATTCTTTTCCCTGATCCTGGCGGTGATCATGGGCGAGACTACATCGACGGGAGGGTTGCTGGTGGACTTCGGGCGGGAGGTGGGCGGCGGTGCCATCGTCGGCGCCGCTATTGGATTCGCGATCTCCCAGGTCGTCAGGCATATCGACGAGGCCATGGTGGAGGTCATGCTCATGACCGTTGCCGCCTACAGTTCCTTCCTGGTGGCCGACCAGTTGGGATTTTCAGGAGTGATCAGCACGGTTACGGCCGGTTTGATCTGCGGCAACTACGGGCTGCGCACCGGCATGTCTCCCACCACCCGTATCGCCGTCCGCACCTTCTGGGATTACTTCGGTTTTGCCTTGAACTCGCTCGTTTTCCTGCTCATGGGTTTTGAGATCCACCTCGACACCTTGCTGAGCGCCTGGCCGATTATTGTCGTTGCCTATGCGGCCGTGACCCTGGCCCGCGGCCTGGTCATATTCGGCATTTCCGGACTGCTGGCGTTCAGCCATGCGCGTATTCCCCGAGCCTGGAGTCTGATACTCACCTGGGGCGGCTTGCGCGGCGCGATCTCCATGGTCCTGGTTTTGAGCCTGCCGCCGGAATTGCCCTTGCGGGACCTGATTGTCAACATGGTCTTCGGCGTCGTGTTGCTCTCCATTCTGATTCAGGGCCTGAGCATGACGCCGCTGGCGCGGCGGCTGGGCGTCATCGGCGGGCAAGTGGCCATGACGCTGTACGAACTGGCACGCGCACGCCGTCAACTGGTGACGGAGGCGCTGGCGGAGATCGAAAGCTTGAGGCAGGGACGTTTCGTCGAGCCGCGGGCACTGGACGTCGTGGAAGCGGAGTACCAAAAGCGCGCCGGTCAGTCGGAGCTCGCTCTGGAAGCGGTCAAGCTCGATAGGGATCGTCTCTTGCATGAAGAGACGGCCGAGGTCCGGCGTCGGCTGTTGCTGTTCGAGCGCAACCAATTGATGGAGGCGCGGCAACGCGGCATGGTCGGCGATGAGGCCTACAATCGCCTGCTGGCGGAAATCGACTCCCGCCTGCTGGAGTACGACAGCGACGCGAGCGTTGACACCGGGCTCCCGGCACCAAAGGATTGAAATAACCCGTTGGATCGGCGATGGCTCCGGATATCTGTATAAAAATATCGGAGAATTGTCTCGACATAGTCTTGCGCTAAACTGGGCGGGCGCCGCAGCGTGCGCAACCGCCTTAATACCGCCCTTATCGAGGCAATTGAGAAATCTCCGACCGGAAAAAGCACATTCTCTGCACCGTTTGTTTCGGCCAGTTAGAATATTCCCGGTAAATTTCCTGCAATAATATTTGTATCTTCATGGATGACGATGTGAATGGTGTTAACGGCCGCGACCACGCTGGCGCAGCCTTACATCGATGCGGTAGCATGCTAGCGCATCTTCTAGCGGTCCATCTCTACGTTCGCGGATTTCTGCTGTGGCGCTTGAAACTCTGCGATTGTTTGGACGCGCCGCCTGGACCGCGGCGGCAGGTACCGTCGGCGGGGATAAGGTAGCAAGATGCGGGGCCTATGGCGATTGGCGCCAGCTCCAAGACGGCTTTGATCCGAACTTGACGCCGTTACGCGACGCTGCGTGCGGATAGGTTCGGGCCTGAATGGCTATGAGAAACCATTGATATGGAGGGCTCTTGATGAGCGGTGTTTACTTTCTGGTTCCGACACTGATTGCCATAGCCATTTCCATGTTGGTTGTCCGTGCGGGGGCGATTGCGCTGATGATGACCGGCATGAGCTTTAACAAGGCCAAGTTTCAGGCGCTCTCCGCCTTCAGCGGTACGGGCTTTACCACTCGCGAGGCGGAGCGGGTGGTAAACAATGCCCGGCGGCGCAAGATCATCTCCTGGCTGATGATTCTGGGCAATGCGGGGATCGTCACCGTCATTGTCACCGCGACATCGTCCTTCACCAGGGCGAAAGGTCTGGAGATGGGCCTGAACGTACTCGTGCTGCTCGCCGGTCTTGCCTTAATTTTCGTCGTCGTTCGACATACCCCTTTGGTCAAGCGCTGGGAGGCATTTGCGCAGAGCCGGCTGGCGCGGCTCAAGATGTTTGACGACGACACCACCGTCGATGAGTTATTGCATATTACCGAGGGTTATGGCGTGGTGCGCGTTCGGCTGCCTGAAGGTTCGGCATTAATCGGCCAGACGCTAGCCGAGATCAACGCCGGCCTTAAACATTCATTTGTCCTGGGTATCGAGCGCGACCGGAACTGGCTGCCGACGCCGGACTTGACTAGCAGGCTGATGGCGGATGATTATCTGGTCATCTATGGAAAGTTGGACGATCTGGCCGAACACTTCGCCTTATGAAGCGGCGCATTGATCGCGGATGGATGCAAGAGGATTGCCAAACCCAATTAACCATCAACGCCGGTGCTTGGCGCAATTAACCTATTGACGGCATCGCCGTCATGAGCGCGACAATGTGTTGTATTTACCGTTGTGGCGGGGCGTCAGAGGGGATACCGCCGCATCGCCGGGTAAAATTTCAATCATCGGCGGCAATCTGAAACTTGGACAATGATCAATATGCTTCCCTCCGCGGAATACGTAAAAATGTTTATTGGCCTTCTGGCAATCGTCAATCCGCTAGGGGTGATACCGTTGTTCATCAGTATGACGGCCGATGAGGACAGCAAAGAGCGGCGCGAGACCATCCATCTGGTCGCTGTTGGCGTAGTCATCATTCTGCTGGCCGCATTGTTTTTCGGGGAACTGCTATTGCAGTTCTTTGGCATTACCATCGACTCGTTCCGAGTCGGCGGCGGTATCCTGATATTGTTGATGGCCATCGCCATGCTGCATGCGAAAACCAGTCAGATTAAGCAGACTGATGAAGAGGCTGACGAGTCGATCGCGAAACAATCCGTGGCCATCGTACCGCTGGCCATGCCGTTGCTGGCCGGACCGGGCGCGATTAGCGACGTAATCCTGGCGGCGCACAAGGCCAGCGGCGTCGTTCATTATATGATTATCGCGCTGGGCATCGCGTTGTTGGGCCTGCTGGTCTGGGGGGTGTTGCGTCTGTCGCCATGGATAGCGGAGCGCATCAGCGCCACGGGAATCAACATATTCACACGTATCATGGGACTGATACTGACGGCGATCGCGGTCGAGTTTATCGCCAGCGGTATCAAGGGACTGTTCCCGATGCTGGCTTGAGGTTGCATCAATCGCGGCGACGTAAGGGTAATAAGGAAAGAGCTGCAGTGATATCCAGACGATTTAAATAGAAGGCGTAGGGCGAATTACGACAAGATTATTGGCGAACGTGTAAAACAGCAGTTGAACATTTTGGAAGCGAAGTGGCCTAATTGCGGGATGTCTGCGATGTATGCCCTGCGATGTATGCAAAGAGTTGCAAGGTCATTTACCTAATGGAGCAACTCGCACACGGAAACGGCTGCGAACGAAATTTGCATAGTGTCCAGCCAGACATCGTTTAACTAGTGGATTGCAGCGCCCGGCATACCTGAAATTGAGCTGACCGATCAACAGTTTTGCAATCTAGAGGTTTTACTGCACGAATCAGGTTGCTGATGGCTTAAGAATTGTACGAAAACCGTGTTTGATTCCCAGTCTGGACTGAGTTGATGTTGTGGTGCGCAAACAAGCTTTCATTAGCCTTGACTTGACGATGTAATCAGAGCGCAACTGGTGCATGGCGTTTTGCTCACGGCATGCTATATGGCCCAATGCCGGTCACGACGAGTTAAATTAAGGTGTCTTTATGGCGGTGCACGCGGTAGTGCTGCCTCGATATATGTGGCGGCGCTGTTAGAATTGGTGAATGATTTTCTTCCCCGGAGACGTTGAAATGGGTACAAATATCTTTATGGCAGGCCCGCCGCTGATCTCGCTGGCGGCGGGTATCTCGATCCTGATCTGGCCTAATTTATTGAGCTATATCGTCGCCTTTTATCTGATCCTGTTCGGGCTGGTGGGGCTTTTACCACTGGTATTATGAGCAGCAGCCTGCCGGATCGTGTCGGAAACATTCCCGGTATGGCGGGAGGGGCGGGAAGTCAGGTAGACAGGGTGGCGCATGGTTAGACGATATTCGCTTATTCCGCCGGTAGTCCGGGCGCTGCTGATCCTCAACGGCGGTATGTTTTTACTGGAGCTCTATAGCGGTGGCCAGTTAATTAACTTCCTGGCGCTGTGGCCCTTGGGATCATCGGCAACGCCGATGTTTGGCGCGGCTCAAGCTCAGTTCGAACCTTGGCAGCTGGTCACCTATTCATTCCTGCACGGCGGCGTCATGCACCTGCTGCTGAATATGTATGCGCTGTGGCTGTTTGGCGCGCGGATGGAGAATATGTGGGGCGCGAAGGCCTTCGTACTCTACTATTTTATCTGCGTCATCGGCGCGGGGTTGGTGCAGTTATTCGTCGCCGCCCAGTTCGCGGGGGAGGGTGGTGCGTATCCGACCATCGGCGCATCGGGCGGGGTGTTCGGTCTGTTGCTGGCATTCGGTCTGACCTTTCCCAATGAAAGGCTGGTACTGATATTTCCACCGGTGGTGCTGCCGGCGAAATGGTTCGTTCTGATCTACGGTGCCATTGAGTTGTGGGCCGGGGTCACCGGCGCCGAAACAGGCGTGGCCCATTTCGCGCATCTGGGCGGTATGCTGTTTGGTTTCGCGTTGCTGCGCTACTGGCGTCGCCATCCCCCCGGTTTCCGCTAGGTTCGACACTTATAGGAGAGGTAAATGGAATCGGACTTGTTGAAGAAAATGCTGCGCGACATGCTGCTGGCGCGCGCTTTCGAGGAACGCGCCGCGCAGGAATACACCCGGGGTAACATCGCCGGTTTTCTCCATCTCTACCCCGGCGAGGAGGCGGTGGCGGTAGGGGTGTTGCACGCCGCGGAGCCGGCGGACTACATTGTCACCGCTTATCGCGAGCATGTGCACGCCTTGGTAAGGGGTATCCCGGCGAGCGCGGTAATGGCGGAATTGTTCGGCAAGAAAACCGGATGCAGCGGCGGGATGGGCGGTTCCATGCATTTGTTTGACCGTGAGCGCCGCTTCATGGGCGGCTACGCCATCGTTGGTGAGACCTTTCCTATTGCCACGGGGATCGCCTACGCGATCGCCATGCGTGAACTGCCGGAGGCAGCGATCTGCTTCTTCGGCGACGGCGCCGTGAATCAGGGCACTTTTCATGAAAGCCTGAACATGGCCGCATTGTGGAAACTGCCGGTACTGTTCGTGTGCGAGAACAACCACTATCAGATCGGCACCGAGATCCATCGCCACTCGGCGGTGACCGAGGTTTACAAACGCGCCGGCGGCTATCACATCCCCGCGAAAAAAATCGACGGCATGGATGTCCTGGCGGTGTATCGCGCCACGCTGGATGCGCTGGCGCAGATCCGCGCCGGCAATGGCCCGCAGTTTCTCGAATTTGAGACCTACCGTTTCCGCGGCCATTCCATGGCCGACCCCGGCAGCTATCGTCCCAAGGTGGAGGTACAGGCCTTCGAAAACCAGGATCCGGTCAAAGTCGCCATAGCCGAAACCGCAGCCGCCTATCCCAGCGCCGCTCGGATCGCCGCCGCGGGACCCGACAACATTGAGCGTCTGAAGGGCCATCTCGATAGCCGCGGCCACTTCAGTCTCGCGCAGCTCGACGCCATCAAGCATGAAGTCGCCGAGGTGGTCGAAGCGGCCGCTCGTTTCGCCGTTGAGAGCCCCGAACCTACCCTGGCCGACGCCGAGGCGGCGCTAAATTGCAACCGTCATGGGGAGGTGTTGGTCTGATGAGCGAGAACGTTTATTACTGGCAGGCGCTGAATCGTGCCTTGGACGCCGAACTGGCCGCCGATGAATCCGTCGTTGTGCTGGGCGAGGATGTCGGGCTCTACGGCGGCAGTTACCGGGTCACCGAGGGTCTTTACGCAAAATACGGCGAGTGGCGGCTGCGCGACACGCCTATCTCGGAGGGCAGTTTTACCGGACTGGGCGTCGGCGCGGCACTGGTGGGGCTACGCCCGGTGGTGGAACTCATGACCATCAACTTCGCGTTACTGGCGCTGGACTCCATCGTCAACATGGCGGCCAAGATCCCCTTCATGTCCGGCGGGCAATTTCCCATGCCGCTGGTGGTACGCATGCCCGGCGGGGTGGCCAAGCAACTGGCTGCCCAGCACTCGCAGCGGCTGGAGCAGACCTTGATGAACGTGCCCGGCCTGCGCCTCGTCGTGCCCGCCACACCGCAGGATGCGTATTGGCAGTTGCGGCAGGCGATCCGTAGCGACGAACCCATCATTGTGCTGGAGCACGAATTGCTCTACTTCAGCAAAGGGGAGTTGGATGTAAGCCTCGAGGCGCCGCCCATGCACCGCGCTCAAATCCGCCATCAAGGAGATGACCTCACCATAGTGACTTACTCGCGCATGTTCGATCTGGCAGTGCGTGCGGCCGAACAGCTTGCTGAAAAAGGAATCGGGGTGGAAGTGGTCGATCTGCGCAGCCTGCGGCCCATCGACTGGGACACCTGCGCCGCATCGCTGGAAAAAACCCACCGCCTGCTGGTGGTGGAAGAGGATTCGCGTTTTGCCGGCGCCGGCGCCGAGATTGCCGCCGGCCTGACCGAGCGCTGTTTTTACATGCTCGATGCCGCGCCACAGCGGGTGGCTGCGTTGGAAATGCCTACACCCTTTAATGCTGCACTGGAGGCAGCCAGCATTCCGCGCGTCGCGGATATCGTCGCCGCCGCGGAAAAGTTGTGCGCCAACTGAGCTCAAAGGAACCGAGTATGATGTGTGAGCCCGTTATCCCGCCCGCCCAGTCGGACACCTTGGAAACCGGTCGCCTGGTTCAGCGGCTGAAGCAATCTGGCGATCCGGTCAAAAATGGCGACGTGCCGGCCGGAGTGGAAACAGATAAGGCCATCATGGATGTAGAAGCTTTCCATGATGGATATCTGGTTTGTCCTTTGGCGCCGCCGGACGCGGGTATTCCAGTAGGCTCCGTGATTGCCCATGTCGGCGACTCGCCGCAACCAGCACCGGAGGGGCAGGTCAGTGTCGGTGAAAAGAAGCCCGTCAAAGAAACGAATATAGCGCCGAAGGGGCAAGAGAAAGAGAAACAGGAAAAAAATGCGGCGCGCTTTCTGCAAACGCTGTCCGGTAATCTTTCCAGTCCGGAATCCATAAGCGCGGAACCGACCGACAATGCTCAACCCTCATTGCAAGGAGAAACATCATGACGGCTTCACGCGGTTATATCCGCTGGTTCAAGGAGATTGGTATCGATGACGTACCGCTGGTCGGCGGCAAGAATGCCTCGCTGGGTGAAATGTACCGGAACCTGACGGCCGGGGGTGTACGGGTTCCCAACGGCTTTGCCGTTACCGCGGAGGCATACCGGTATGTGCTGGAACACAATGACGCCTGGCAGTCGCTGCATCGGGCGCTTGACGGACTCGACCCCGACAACATCAAGGATCTGCAGGCGCGCGGCGAAAAGGCCAGGGCGATTGTTTATGGCTGTGAACTGCCGGAGGCTCTGAAGGCGGAAATCTTGCAGGCATACGCCCAACTCCAACAGGAATACGGTGGGAATATTTCATTGGCCGTGCGTTCCTCAGCCACCGCCGAAGACTCCCCGGAGGCGTCTTTTGCCGGGCAGAACGACACCTATCTCAACATCGCCAGCGAGGACGCCCTGCTGGATGCCTATAAACGCTGCCTGGCCTCCAATTTTACCGACCGTTCCATCCATTACAAATACGACAATCAATTTGATTACTACAAGGTCTATCTCTCCGTTGTCGTAATGAAAATGGTGCGCAGTGATATCGGGGCCAGCGGCGTGATGTTTTCGTTGGACACGGAAACGGGGTTCAAGGATGTAGTCTTCATCAACGCCGCCCTGGGGCTGGGGGAAAATGTCGTTCAAGGCACCATCGACCCGGATAGTTTCTATGTGCACAAACCCACCTTCGTCAAAGCGTATCGCGCCGTTCTGAAACGCCGGCTGGGTAAGAAGGAAAAAAAGATGATTTTTACCGAGACGCTCAATACCGGTAATATCGCGGTCGAATACACTGAAAATATCGATACGGACAGCGAAGAAAGAACTCGCTATTGCATCTCCGATGCGGAAGTCTTGGTGCTGGCCGGTTATGCCATCAAGGTTGAAAACCACTATTCCAAGCAGGCCGGTTTTTACAAACCTATGGATATGGAGTGGGCAAAAGACGGTATCGACGGCCAGCTGTATATGGTGCAGGCGCGGCCAGAGACTGTGGCCTCGCAAAAGAAAGGCGCGGTCCTGGAGATTTACCATCTCCAGAATAGATCGACTGTCCTGCTCCAGGGCAGGGCTGTCGGCACCAAGATCGGCGCCGGCAAGGCGCGCGTGATCAATGACGTCAAGAATTTAGGCGATTTTAAGGCAGGCGAAGTCCTGGTGGCCGATACCACGACACCTGACTGGGAACCCGTCATGAAAATCGCCGCCGCGATCGTGACGAACCGGGGCGGCCGTACCTGCCATGCCGCCATCGTGTCGCGTGAACTCGGCGTTCCGGCGATTGTGGGGAGTGAAAACGCGACGGATAAAATCAAAACCGGGCAGGAACTCACCATCAGTTGCGCCGAAGGCGAAACCGGAAATGTCTATAAGGGCATCCTCGCTTTCGACATTCAGCAAACCGACCTCAGCCAGTTGGGACGGCCCAGAACCAAGATTATGATGAACCTGGGCAACCCGGATCAGGCCTTCAGCCTCGCCTCACTGCCCGTGGATGGCATCGGGCTGGCGCGCATGGAGTTCATTATCAACGAGTACATCAAGGTGCACCCGATGGCGCTCAAACACCCGGAAAAGGTCGACGATGCCACCCGCAAGAAGATCGCCGCCATGAGCGCCGCCTACGCCGGACCCGAGGATTTCTTCATCAAGGCCCTTGCCGAGGGCGTCGCCGCGATTGCCGCCGCGGTATATCCGAAGCCCTGTGTAGTGCGCATGAGCGACTTCAAGAGCAATGAATACGCCACGCTGCTGGGCGGTACCTTTTTCGAGCCCGAAGAGGACAATCCGATGATCGGTTTTCGCGGCGCCTCCCGCTATGCTCATCCCGCCTACGCCGAAGGCTTTGCCCTGGAGTGCGCGGCGATGAAACGGGTACGCGACGAGATGGGCCTGACGAATGTGATATTAATGATTCCCTTTTGCCGCCGGGTGGAGGAGGGCGAGAAGGTGCTGGCGGCGATGGCCGGTTATGGCCTGAAGCGCGGGGACAACGGGCTGGAGGTCTATGTCATGTGCGAGATCCCCAACAACGTCATTCTGATCGACGCCTTCGCCAGACTGTTCGACGGCTTCTCCATCGGTTCCAACGATCTGACCCAGTTGACCCTGGGCGTGGATCGCGATTCCGAGATTGTCGCCTTCGACTTCGATGAGCGCGACCCGGGCGTGAAGGAGATGATCCGCCTCGCGGTCGAGGGCGCGCGCCGCAACCGGCGCCACTCGGGCATCTGCGGCCAGGCGCCGTCGGATTATCCCGAGATGGCCGAGTACCTGGTGCAAATCGGCATCGACTCCATGAGCCTCAACCCGGATACGGTACTCACTACGATCCGGCATGTGCTGGAGGTGGAGAAGCGCCTGTCGAACAGCCTCAAATCCTAAATCACCTTGCGAAGGAGAGCGCATCGTGAGGCACCAGGTCAATATCGCCACAAGAACTTGAAATGTCATGTCGATGGGGCACAATTGAGGCGCCTGCAACGACGCAAACCAGGAGAAAAAAATGAACGTTTCGACCAGTAATGAAATCGGCCTACAAAAATACCGGCTATTCGGCATTATTACGGAACCGCCGCCGGGGATGCCGGGTACGGCTGCGCATCATGTTGGACCGTTTGCAGACGTGCGCCACGTGCGGGAGCAAGCATCATGAGCCGGCTGTTCCTGGTCAGGCACGGCCAGTCGGTTTGGAATCTGCAAAACCGCTTTACCGGCTGGGTGGATGTGTCCCTGAGCCCGCAGGGGGTAATCGAGGCGCGGCAGGCGGCGGCGGCGCTGGCCGATGAGTTTTTTGATGTGGCCTTCACCTCCACGCTGCTGCGGGCGCAGCACACCCTGTATGAGATACTCGGACAGAACCGCCGTTGCACGCAGTATGTAGGCGTGCATGAACAGGGCAGCGAATGGTACGAACACCGCACCCAGGACGAAAGCGATACGCATGAGCTGAAAATATACGTCTCGGAAAAACTCAACGAACGTTACTACGGCGACCTGCAGGGCCTGAATAAAGAGTGGGCCGGCCGGCAATACGGCGCGGAACAGGTACACCTCTGGCGGCGCAGTTATGATATTCCCCCGCCCAACGGCGAGAGTCTGGAAATGACCGCGGCAAGAACCCTTCCATATTACCGGCAGTGCATCGTTCCGCATCTCCAGCGCGGCGAGAGCGTGCTGATTTCCGCCCACGGCAATTCCCTGCGTTCCATCATCATGCACATCGAGCGGATGACGCCGCAGCAGATTATCGACTACGAACTGGCCACCGGCGCCTTCCATATGTATACATTCGCTGATGATTTACGCCTCATGGACAAGCGGATTTTTTCTAATTCCGGCAAGGAGCGATGATGATGAATAGGCCTAGCAATTATTTTATTGGCGCCGTATTCGACAATCATGATAACTCCCTCGTAGCGGTCGAGCAGCTGATCAAACACGATTTCCCGACGGATCAAGTCTCCAACCTGCGCCGGGCGGGTAGAATGGGTGACGATTTTCCCGGTGGTGCCTATACTGATGAAAAGGAGCGTTTCAAGGTCTAGTGCGCAGAGGGCGCACTATGGGGATCACCGGGAACATTCCGGCCGGTCGCCGGGCGATTGATCGATGCCATCGCCGGCGCGGCAATGACGATCCACAGGCCCGGCGCCAACACCCGAGCCGGACGGACGCGTATCCGGTATGTTCCATGTCTTGAATATCTTGGGCACCAATCAATTTACAACAGCCAGTTCATAAGGGGGAAAAACCAATGAAACGACAACCCGTACATACCGGCAAACACGTGTTATGGGCATGTATACCTTTGTTGTCACTGTCATTCTGCATGCCAACCGCCGCTGCCACTACCAGCGCTCCCGGACCAAAACCCGGCATTTACTGCCCGGGTACGGATATCCTGCTGGTCGCGGCGGAAGAACTCTCCGCCAGCCTGGACCTGACCATGCGCTCCAGGGCGGCGCTGATAAATAAGGATATGACGACGGCGTTCAGTGAACTGACCTCCGCCCGAACCACTTTGCATCTGGCCGCCAGTCGCGGGGCCGCGGCACGCACCATCCTGTTGATCGATGCCATCACCCAGGCAAGGGCGGGTGAGAATAATCTGCAGATGCTGGCATGGTTTCCCCTGTTACAGACAAATCTGCTAACGCTACCTAATGATGCGACGGTTAGCGCTGTCAGTAATCTGATTAGCGGCGCGGAGGACATTATGCAAGGCGACAAAAATGGTGACCCGATGAAACTTCTCAGGGACGCGCGCCATATGCTTGCCTGTGACGGTCTGGACATTCCGCTTCAGGCGGCAATGCAGGCGCAGGACAATTTGATGACACAGTCTGCCCAGAGCACTAAGGGGGCGGACTACGATACCTTATTAGACTCACTACGCAGCGCCTTAACTTACGCGCTGCAAAGCAGCGAGGAGTGAGTGCCGGTTCAGCAGGGCGGTTGGAGATGGCGAAACCATGCCGCCAAGGAGGCGATCTCAAGAACAAATGGTGTGTCAACATGATGCCGCGGATATTTTCGTGTTTCCGATCCTTTTGTCCAGCCGGGAAGCATTGGGCAAGCGAAGTTCGAACACCAGGCTTTGCTCGGACGGCTATCACAACGCCGTGCGCTCGTAGTAATCGCCAAATCGCTCCCGTAGCGAGCAGCAATCATTTTATGAGCTGTTCGGATGCGATTCGCATCGCCCTTGCCCAATCTGTTGTACCGGGCCGTGCAGACGTCGGTTACGCAATTCGCCCGACGGTGGTTGCATTGCCCCAGCGCAGTGGTTGTTATCCACCAAGTCGATGACGCGCGACCGAGCAGAATAGAATAGTAGCTTGATTAAATGGACTTAAATATATCGGCATGGTTTCTGCAATTTTTCTTATCATGCATTGTAATCAATCGCGGGAGCGGGGCGTATATGGCGCCCCGTCATCGCGGGAGCGTCGCTTGCACTGCGTAAGCTATACAGAATTGCGACCATCTAAAGAATTCTTAAGCGTGGGAACGCGCTACTTAATTACTTGAAGGCAGCGCATGATGAAAATCAGTCAATTCGCGGGAAGGCCGGCCGAGCCGTCGCTGCTGGTTAATGTGCCTCGCCTCATCACGGCCTATTACAGCGAAGCGCCGGACCCCACCGTGGCAGGGGAGCGCGTTGCGTTTGGCACTTCCGGCCATCGCGGTTCCGCTTTTGCACGCAGCTTTAACGAACGGCATATCCTCGCCATCACTCAGGCCATTTGCCAATACCGCATGGGGCAAGGGATCAATGGGCCGCTGTTTCTGGGTATCGACACCCATGCGCTATCCGAGCCGGCGTTCACCAGCGCGCTGGAAGTGCTGGCTGCCAACGGGGTAGAGGTCATGCTGGCGGAACAAGACGAATACACACCCACGCCCGTGATCTCCCATGCGATCCTCACTTACAACCGCGGCCGCGCTACGGCGCTGGCGGACGGCATCGTCATTACGCCTTCACACAATCCGCCCGACAACGGCGGCTTCAAATATAATCCGCCCAACGGCGGGCCGGCTGTCAGCGAAGTCACGGATTGGATCGAAACCCGGGCCAATACCTTACTGGAAAGCGATCTGCATGGTGTAAAACGAATCTCTTTCGATCAGGCCCGGCGCGCCGCCACCACGCACCGCTATGATTATCTCAATGCTTACGTAAGCGATCTTGAGAACGTGTTGGATATGCGCGCGATCCGCGGCGCGGCCATCACTATTGGTGTGGATCCGCTCGGGGGCGCCGGCGTCCATTACTGGGTCCCGATTGCCGAGCGCTATAATTTGAATCTCAAGGTCGTGAACGAAGCGGTCGATCCGACCTTCCGCTTCATGACGGTCGATTGGGATGGCAGGATTCGCATGGATCCGTCTTCGCCCTACGCCATGCAGCGTCTGATCGCACTCAAGGAACGCTTTGATATCGCTTTCGCGTGCGACACCGATCATGACCGGCACGGCATCGTCACTCGGAACGCGGGCTTGCTGCCGCCCAATCATTATCTTTCCGTCGCCGTCTTCTATCTCTTTCAGCACCGGCCGCAGTGGCGCAGGGACGCGATGGTCGGTAAGACGCTGGTCAGCAGCCGGATGATCGATTCCGTCGCGGCGAAGCTCGGCCGTCGGCTCTACGAGGTGCCGGTCGGTTTCAAGTGGTTCGTCGACGGCTTGCTTGACGGCTCGCTCGGCTTCGGCGGAGAAGAGAGCGCGGGCGCCTCATTTGCCCGTTTGGACGGCAGCGTCTGGACCACGGATAAGGACGGCATAGTCCCGGCACTGTTGGCGGCGGAGATAACGGCGCGCATGGGCCGCGACCCCGGCGAAATCTACCGTGAGCTGGCGCGCGAGTTCGGCGAATCGGTTTACGATCGTGTCGAGGCGCCCGCGACCCCGGAGCAAAAGCAAAGCCTGGCAAGACTGTCGCCGCGGCAGATCGTGTCCTCGGAGTTGGCCGGCGAGAAGATTCAGAGCATCCTCACCCGGGCTCCCGGTAACGGCGCGCCGATCGGCGGATTGAAGGTGATTACCCGGAGCGGTTGGTTCGCGGCGCGTCCCTCCGGCACCGAAGACATCTACAAGATCTATGCGGAAAGTTTCCGCGGTGAGGACCATCTGCGTCGTATCCTGGGGGAGGCACAGACCATCGTCAACACCGCTCTTGGGACTTCCCCATAGCGGCCGGCATCCAGCCACTATAAATGCGAAGGGAAATGTATGAGCGAACAACAACGGCCCAGCCCCATAACGAAAAGTCTGCTAGCCACGGACATCGAGGGATTCGATGATCTGGCGGAGCTTGCTCTGGACATGCGCTCGGCGTGGAATCATGCCACCGACCAGGTGTGGCGGCAGTTGGATCCCGTGCTGTGGGAACTCACCCATAACCCTTGGGTCGTCCTGCAGACGGTCTCGCGTGAGAAACTCCAAGGGGTATTAACCGATCCCGCCTTCCGCAAAAACATTGACGATTTGGTGCGGGCGAGACGAGAGGCGGCGCAGGCGCCGGCCTGGTTTCAGCAAGCCTACCCGCGGTCGTCGCTGAGCTGTGTTGCGTACTTCAGTATGGAATTCATGTTGAGCGAAGCCTTGCCTATTTATTCGGGTGGGCTGGGTAATGTGGCGGGCGATCAACTCAAAGCCGCCAGTGACTTGGGCGTTCCGGTCGCCGGCGTTGGACTACTCTACCAACAAGGCTATTTTCGTCAGGAGATCGATAAGGACGGCGCGCAACAGGCCCTCTTCCCCTATAACGACCCCGGACAGTTGCCGATCACGCCTTTGCGCAAAGCGAACGGCGAGTGGTTGCGAATGGAGGTCGCCTTACCCGGTTACTCGGTGTGGCTGCGTACCTGGCAGGCTCAGGTTGGTCGCGTGAAGCTGTATCTCTTGGACAGCAATGACGCCGCGAATTACCCCGCGCATCGCGGTATTACCAGCGAGCTTTACGGCGGCGGGCCGGAGTTGCGCCTCAAGCAGGAAATGCTGCTCGGGATCGGCGGATGGCGACTGCTCGCCGAGCTCGGCATCAAGCCGGAAGTTTGCCACTTGAATGAGGGACACGCGGCCTTCGCCGTGTTGGAACGCGCGCGAAGTTTCATGGAGGAAACAGGGCAGTCCTTTGAGGTCGCGCTGGCCGCGACACGAGCCGGCAATCTATTCACCACCCACACGGCGGTGGCCGCCGGCTTCGACCGTTTCGCCCCGGCCCTCGTCGAACAATACCTCGGGGGATACGCCGAGCAAAGGCTCGGTATCACCCGCCGCGAATTGCTAGCCCTGGGCCGCCGTAACCCAAATGATACATCGGAGCCATTCAACATGGCCTATGTGGCTATCCGCGGCAGCGGGGCGGTCAATGGCGTGAGCAGCCTGCACGGCGGGGTAAGCCGGCACCTGTTCGAGCCACTCTTTCCGCATTGGCCGGTGGATGAAGTGCCGGTCGGTCACGTGACCAACGGCGTTCATGTGCCGACCTGGGACTCGGCCGCGGCCGACGACCTTTGGACGCAGGCCTGTGGCAAGGACCGCTGGCTGAGGACGACGGAAACCCTGGAACAGGACATCCGTCGCGTTCCCGACGCTAGTCTCTGGCAATTTCGTACTGCCAGCGCTACGGCGCTTGTTGAATATGCTCGCCAACGCTTGTCCAAACAACTTGCTGCGTCTGGCGCATCATCCGATGCGGTTGAAGCCGCGAAGCATCTGTTTGACCCCAACACCTTAACAATAGGCTTTGCCCGCCGGTTTGCAAGCTACAAGAGACCGAATCTGCTGCTACATGATCCGGAGCGCCTGCTGCGCCTGCTGGCGAATCCCCAACGTCCCGTGCAGCTGATCATGGCCGGCAAGGCGCATCCGGCGGACCAGGCGGGCCAAACCCTAATCCAGCAATGGACGCGTTTCATCCGGCGGCCCGAGGTGCGCCCCCATGCGATCTTCCTCAGTGACTACGACATGCTGCTGACCGAGCACTTAGTGCAAGGCGTGGATATCTGGCTCAACACGCCGCGCCGACCCTGGGAAGCGAGCGGCACCAGCGGCATGAAGGTACTGGTCAATGGCGGTATCAATCTGTCGGAATTGGACGGCTGGTGGGCGGAGGCCTATACGCCGGCGGTGGGATGGGCATTAGGGGACGGCCGGGAACATGATAGCGATCCTGCCTGGGACGCGGCCGAAGCCGCGGCACTCTACGATTTGCTCGAGCGGGAGGTGATCCCCGAATTCTATGCCCGCGACAAGGACGGCATCCCCACTGCCTGGGTAGCGCGGATGCGGGAAAGTATGGCGCAATTAACACCGCACTTTTCGACCAATCGCGCCGTGCGCGAATACACCGAGCAACACTACCTTCCCGCGGCCGCAGCCTGCCGTCAGCGGGCGGCCGACAAAGGTGCGATCGGCGTGAATATAGTTAAGTGGCGACATGCACTGGATCACCATTGGGGTGCGCTGCGTTTCGGCGAAGTGAAGGTGGAGACTGACGGGTCGCTGCACGTATTTGAAGTGCAGCTATATATCGATGATCTCGACCTTGAGGCAGTCCGGGTGGAGCTTTATGCCGATGGCGTTAATGGGGCCGCGGCGCAGCGAGTGGAGATGAAACGCGTGCGGCAACTCATAGGCGCAACAAATGGCTATGCTTACCGTGCCGAAGTGAATGCATCCCGTCCCGCGGCAGACTATACGGCGCGACTCATACCTCACTGCGATTATGCCGCCGTTCCCCTCGAAGCCGCTCATATCCTGTGGCAACGATGATGTGATATACGGAAGAGCGGACGATTAAGATGACGCCAAAAATCACTTGCCTGTTTCTGGATATAGGCGGCGTGCTGCTCACCAACGGCTGGGACCATCATGCCCGCAAACGGGCGGCGCGGCACTTCAAGTTGGCGTGGCCCGAGATGGAGCTTCGTCATCACCAGACATTCGACACTTATGAAGAGGGTCATCTCACGCTGGAGGAATATTTATATCGGGTGGTCTTCCATCAAAAGCGGCCGTTCAGCCGGGCTGAGTTTCGGCGATTTATGTTCGCGCAATCGCAGGTTTATCCCGGGATGATCGAGTCGATTCGGAAACTCAAGTCGAAGTACGGATTGAAGATCGTCGTGGTGAGCAACGAGGGGCGCGAATTGAACGCGTATCGAATTCGCAAATTCAAGCTGGACAGGTTTGTGGATGCCTTTATTTCTTCCTGCTTCGTCCATGTCCGCAAGCCCGACGCGGAGATCTTTCGGCTGGCCCTGGACGTTGCCCAGGCCCCGGCCCGCCAGGTGGTCTATATCGAAAACACCCCGATGTTCGCCCAGATCGCGGAGGGGTTGGGGATTCGCAGCATTCTTCATACGGATTACAGGTCCACGTGCGCGCAATTGGCCGCATTCGGATTGCGGCATGACGAAGGAGTCGACCGTGCATCCCGCTAAGCCCCGCATCCTGACCATCAATGGCGGCTCGTCGAGCATCAAGTTCAAACTGTTCGAGGCGGGTGATCTGCTCCTTCCGATTCTGGAGGGAGGGATTGAGCGAATTGGACGGCCAGAGGCCGCCATACGCATGAAAGGGCCGGACCGCGCGGATAATTTTTCGAGGTTGGCGAAAGCGCCCGATCACACTATGGCGGTAGGTGTTCTGATGGATGGCATCGAGGAACGCATCGGGCGTGGTGCATTGACCGCGGTGGGGCATCGCGTGGTGCACGGCGGACCGAAGTACAGCGCGCCACAGCTAATCACCGCGGAAATGATCGAGGAGCTGCACCGGCTCAGCGCGTTTGATCCCGAGCACCTGCCCGAGGAGATCCTGTTGACCGAGGCGTTTCAGCAGCGATTTCCCGGACTGCCCCAAGTGGCGTGTTTCGATACGGCCTTTCACCATGACCTGCCGCGGGTGGCCCGGCTGTTGCCGATCCCGCGCCGCTACGAGGCACTGGGGGTGCGGCGCTACGGGTTTCACGGCTTGTCGTATGCGTTTCTAATGGGAGAACTGGCCCGTGTCGCCGGAGCGGAAGCGGCGCATGGCCGGGTCATCCTCGCCCACCTCGGCAATGGCGCGAGCCTGGCGGCGGTGTGTGACGGCAAACCCGTGGACACCAGTATGAGTTTCACCCCGACGGCCGGTGTGCCCATGAGCACCCGCTCGGGCGATCTCGATCCCGGACTGTTTTGGTATCTGGCGCGCACTGAAAACATGAGCGCGCAGCAGTTTAATGAGATGGTCAATACCCAGTCCGGACTGCTCGGGATTTCCGAAATCAGTTCCGACATGCGTGACTTGCTTGACTGTGAAACGCAAGATGTGCGCGCGGCGGAAGCGGTTGCGCTGTTTTGCTACCAGGTCAAGAAATGGATCGGCGCCTTCGCGGCGTCCTTGGGCGGGCTGGACACGCTGGTGTTCGCGGGTGGCATCGGAGAGAACGCCCCAACTGTCCGCGCTCGGATCTGCGAAGGCCTGGAGTTTCTTGGAATCGTACTCGAAGAAAAACAAAACTCGGCGAATGAGGGTGTAATTTCCACAACGGCGAGTGGAGTCGCTGTTCGCGTTATTCATACGGACGAAGGGCAGATGATAGCCAGGACGGTCTGCCGCGTGCTCAAACTTGACGAAAAATGGAGCATTGAAAAATGAAGACCAACACGCTTTCCCCGGAACTTCTACACAAGATGGACGCCTACTGGCGTGCCGCCAACTATCTATCGGTAGGCCAGCTTTATCTCTACGCCAATCCGCTGCTGAAGCGGCCGCTGACGCTGGCGGACGTGAAGCGCATGCTGTTGGGCCACTGGGGCACGACCCCCGGGCAGAACTTCATCTATGTGCACTTGAACCGGGTCATCAAGAAATACGACCTCGACATGATCTATGTTTCCGGACCCGGGCACGGCGGCCCGGCCGTCGTGGGTAACACCTATCTTGAAGGCACCTACAGTGAGATCTATCCCAACATCAGCCAGGACGAGGCCGGACTGCAGAAGTTGTTCAAGCAGTTCTCCTTTCCCGGCGGCATTCCCAGCCACGCCTCGCCGGAGTGCCCGGGCTCGATCCACGAGGGCGGCGAGCTGGGCTATTCCCTCAGCCATTCATTCGGCGCGGTGTTCGACAATCCCGATCTGATCGTCGCCTGCGTCGTCGGCGACGGCGAGGCGGAAACCGGACCGCTGGCCACCGCCTGGCATTCCAACAAGTTCCTCGATCCGGCCACCGATGGCGCGGTGCTGCCGATCCTGCACCTGAACGGCTACAAGATTGCCAACCCGACCGTTTTCGCGCGCATCGAACCGGAGGAACTGGATCAGTTCTTCCGCGGCTGCGGCTGGATGCCTTATTACGTCGAAGGGGATGATCCGGGGCTGATGCACGAGGCCATGGCGGCGACACTCGACAAGGCGGTGGAAGAAATCAGAAACATCCAGCACGATGCCCGAGACCATGGTAACCTCACGCGCCCGCGCTGGCCGATGATCGTACTCAAGTCGCCCAAAGGCTGGACCGGGCCGAAGCTGGTCGATGGCTTGCAGATCGAAGGCACGTTCCGCGCACATCAGATACCGCTCGCCGTGGATGCCGAACATCCCGAACATCTGCCCATGCTGGAAGAGTGGATGAAGAGCTACCGGCCGCAGGAACTGTTCGATGAGCAGGGCCGCCTCAAATCGGAGCTGGCCGAACTGGCGCCCAAGGGCGAACGCCGCATGGGTGCCAATCCCCACGCCAACGGCGGCATACTGCTGCGCGACCTGGTGATGCCGGACTTTCGCGACTACGCGGTAAATGTGCCGTCGCCCGGGGCCGTGACGGCGGCCGACACGCACGAACTCGGCGTGTTTCTGCGCGACGTGGCCAAACTCAATCGCGAGCATCGCAATTTCCGCATCTTCGGCCCCGACGAAACGCTTTCCAACCGCCTAAGCGCCGTGTTCGAGGTCACCAACCGGCAGTGGGACGCACGCACGCAGAACAACGATGAATTCCTCGCCCTCGATGGCCGGGTGATGGAGATGTTAAGCGAGCATCAGTGCGAAGGCTGGCTCGAAGGCTACCTGCTCACTGGGCGTCACGGACTGTTCAACAGCTACGAATCGTTCATCCACATCATCGACTCGATGTTCAACCAGCACGCGAAGTGGTTGAAGGTCACGGCGGACCTGCCGTGGCGGCGCAAGATTGCATCGCTGAACTACCTGCTGGCCTCGCATGTCTGGCAGCAGATGCATAACGGCTTTACCCACCAGGACCCCGGTTTCATCGACCATGTGGTGAACAAGAAGGCCGATGTCGTGCGCGTTTATCTGCCGCCGGATGCCAACTGCCTGCTCTCGGTCTGGGACCATTGTCTGCGCAGCCGCCACTACGTCAACGTCGTGATCGCCGGCAAGTATCAAGCGCCGCAATGGCTGACCATGGACGCCGCCGTCAAGCACTGCAGCGAGGGCATCGGTATCTGGCAGTGGGCCAGCAACGACCAGGCGGTCGCGCCCGACGTGGTCATGGCCTGCTGTGGCGACGTGCCCACCCTGGAGACGCTGGCTGCCGTCTCCATCCTGCGCGAGCACCTGCCCGAGTTGAAAATCCGCGTGGTCAACGTCGTCGACCTGATGAAGCTGCAGCCGCAGATCGAGCACCCGCACGGCTTGAGCGACATGGATTTCGACGAGCTGTTCACCAAAGACAAGCCGGTGATCTTCGCCTTCCATGGCTACCCGTGGCTGATCCACCGCCTGACCTACCGCCGCACCAACCACGACAACTTCCACGTCCGCGGCTACAAGGAGGAGGGCACTATCACCACGCCCTTTGACATGACGGTACTGAATGACCTGGACCGCTTCCACCTGGTGATGGACACCATCGACCGCCTGCCGCAGACCGGCGACAAAGGCATTTACCTGAAACAGCAGCTCAAGGATAAGCTCATCGAGCACAAGCAATATATCAACAAGCACGGCCAGGACCTACCGGAGATCCGCAACTGGAAGTGGCGATCAAACAGCTGATCAAAGGAGTTCTTAATGACCGTTAAACTCAGTAAGGAAAACGGCGGCAAGTTGCTCGTCGTGCATGTCAGTGGCAAGCTGGCAAAGGCGGATTACGAACAATTTGTGCCCGAGTTCGAGCGACTCGTCCGGCAGCATGGAAAGGTACGCGTGCTGTTTGACATGTCAGGCTTCCATGGCTGGGAAGCGGGGGCGCTGTGGGAGGACACCTAGTTCGCCGTGCATCATTATGCCGACATCGAGAGAATCGCGATGGTGGGGGAAAAGAGGTGGCAACACGGCGTGGCGGCCTTCTGCAAGCCATTCACGACAGCGACGGTCCGCTACTTCGATCGCGCGGCCGCCACTGAGGCGCAGAAGTGGGTGGGCGCGGCGTAGGGCGGCGGCCTATTTCAGCGCCGCCGTACGCGGACAGGACCATGCAACAAGTATCGCGCCGCTTGCGCCGTATACAGCCTAGCTCAAGGACAGGAGTAGAGCCACTATGAAACCCGATGCCGACCAGTCCAAGGTGCCTAAATTGGCGTTGGGCACTAAGGGGGATCTGAAGTCCCTGCCTCTATCGGAAGTGGAGAAACAACTGGGGTCGTCGTCAGACGGCCTCACCCAAGCCGAGGCGGCAACGCGGCTGACTCACTACGGGCCTAACGAGCTTGAAGAGAAGAAGACCAATGCCTTCCTGAAATTTCTCGGCTATTTTTGGGGACCCATCCCGTGGATGATCGAAGCGGCCGTGATTCTTTCTGCGGTAGCCCAACATTGGCCGGACTTTGCCATCATCCTCCTGCTGCTTCTGGCCAATGCCGTGGTCGGATTCTGGGAAGAACACCAGGCGGGCAACGCCATCGCGGCGCTTAAGGCCAAGCTGGCGATCCAGGCCCGAGTGAAACGCGATGGGAAGTGGGTCGATCCGCCGGCGCGCGAGCTGGTGCCCGGCGACGTTATCCGCCTGCGCCTGGGCGACATCGTGCCGGCGGATGCGCGTTTGCTGGACGGTGACCCGATCGAACTGGATCAGTCGGCGCTGACGGGCGAGTCGTTACCCACCACGAGAAAGGCCGGTGAGGCGGTATTTTCGGGGTCGATAATCCGCCAGGGTGAAATCGACGCGATAGTCTATGCCACGGGAGCCAACACCTACTTCGGCAAAACGGCGCAGCTGGTGCAGGAGGCGCTCACCGTCAGTCACTTTCAGCGCGCGGTGCTGAAGATCGGCAATTACCTGATCATCCTCGCAGTGACTCTGGTGGTGTTGATTCTAGCGGTCGCGCTGTTCCGCGGCGACCCGATGCTCACCACCTTGCAGTTCGCCCTGGTGTTGACCGTGGCCGCGATCCCCGTGGCGATGCCCACCGTGCTGTCGGTGACCATGGCGGTCGGCGCGCGCCTGCTGGCCAGGAAAGAGGCGATCGTCACCCGCCTGGCGGCCATCGAGGAGCTGGCGGGCGTGGATGTGCTGTGCTCGGACAAGACCGGTACCCTGACCCAGAACAAGTTGACGCTGGGCGATCCGTTCGGCGTCAACGGCATCCCCGCCGATCAAGTCATTCTCAACGCCGCGCTAGCGTCGCGCGCGGACAATAAGGATACCATCGACCTGGCCGTGCTGGGTGGCCTGAAAAGCGATCAAGCCTTGAATGATTACCAAGTACTCCATTTTCAGCCGTTCGACCCGGTGCACAAGCGCACCGAGGCTACCGTCAAGGGCGCGGACGGCAAGGAGTTCAAGGTGACCAAGGGCGCGCCGCAGGTGATTCTGGAATTATCCGCTAATGCGGACGATGTGATCTCCGCTGTTGATAAAGCGGTCAACGCATTCGCGGCGCGCGGGTTCCGTTCCCTGGGTGTGGCGCGGGCGGATCAGGATGGGCAATGGCAGTTTCTCGGCGTGTTGCCGTTGTTCGATCCGCCCCGCGAGCAGGCCAAGGCAACCATCGCGACTGCCCGCCAGATGGGCGTGAACGTCAAGATGATAACGGGTGATGCAATTGCCATTGCACATGAAACCGCCGTGAAGTTGGGGTTGGGTACCAATATTCTCGATGCCAGCGGTTTCGGCGATACCAAGCATCTCGAGACGGCGCAATTGGCGGAGTCCATCGAAAAAGCGGACGGCTTCGCCCAGGTGTTCCCCGAGCACAAATTCCACATTATCGAGGTCCTGCAGCAACGCGGTCACATCGTCGGCATGACGGGCGACGGGGTGAACGACGCCCCGGCGCTAAAGAAGGCCGACTGCGGCATCGCCGTCTCAGGCGCGACGGACGCGGCGCGCGCGGCGGCGGACATCGTGCTAATGACCCCCGGCCTGTCGGTGATCATCGACGCGATCAAGGAGAGCCGCAAGATATTCCAGCGGATGAACAGCTACGCGATCTACCGTATCGCCGAGACGCTGCGCGTGCTGGTGTTCATGACACTGGCGATCCTGATCTTCAACTTCTATCCCTTGACGGCGGTGATGATAGTGATGCTGGCCTTGCTCAACGACGGGGCGATCCTGTCCATCGCCTATGACAACGTGCATTACAAGGACAAGCCCGAGGCCTGGAACATGCGCATGGTGCTGGGGGTCGCCACGGTACTGGGCGTCGTCGGACCTGTGGCGGCGTTTGGCCTGTTTTACCTCGGCGATCGAGTCTATCATCTCGACCGCGCGCACATCCAAACATTGATGTACCTGATGTTGTCCGTGGCGGGGCATTTGACCATATTCCTGACGCGCACGCGCGGCCCGTTCTGGTCCATACGCCCCGCATGGATTTTGCTGCTGGCGGTGGTAGGCACGCAAGTGATGGCGACCCTGATCGCGGTTTATGGGGTATTTATGACGCCGCTCGGTTGGGGCTGGGCGCTGTTCGTTTGGGGATACGCGCTGGCGTGGTTTTTCGTGAATGACCGCATGAAACTGTTGGCGTACCGGGTGTTCGATCCCACTGAAGCGCCCCTGTTGGGCAGGAAACCCGTTGAGGCCGGGAAATCCGTCACTGCGAAGGAACCCAACGATGTGAAAGCGCAGATCGCCAGGCGGGCCTATGAGCTCTATGAGCGGCACGGCCACCAGGGGGGTCACGAGGTAGAGGACTGGCTCCAGGCGGAGCGCGAGATTCGCAGGTGAGGCGGGACCGGCGTAGATGTCCTCAACGTCCTAATTGAATTCGCCATAATTCAGCACAGCCGATACAGTTTGTAAGAGCAAAGAGGTGCCTATGAAGATCAAATTAAAGGATTTCCTAATAGCGGAAGGTGAAAAGGTCAAACTCAAGAATTGGCCGACCTTTGTTAATCCCGTTTATCGATCCAAGGAGCATTATCAGGAAATGCTCGAAGCACAGGTGAGCGAGTTGAGTGCGCTCCAATACCTGCACTATGCGTCCAATCGCTACGCGCTGTTGCTTATTTTTCAGGCCATGGATGCCGCCGGCAAGGATGGCGCTATCCGGCATGTGATGTCGGGTATCAATCCCCAGGGTTGCCAGGTGTTCAGTTTCAAACATCCCAGCATGACGGAACTGGAGCATGATTTTCTATGGCGCACTTCGCAATGTCTTCCCGAGCGCGGTCGCATCGGTATCTTTAACCGATCCTATTATGAGGAGGTGCTGATCGTTCGCGTGCATCCGGAGATTCTCCGCGGTCAGGGATTGCCGGAGGCATTACTCGACGAAAAAACCATCTGGAAAAACCGCTATCGATCCATCGTGGACCTGGAAAGCCATCTCTACAACAACGGCACGCGGATCATCAAGTTCTTTCTCCATCTTTCAAAGGAGGAGCAGCGCAAGCGTTTTCTGCAGCGCATCGATGAGCCTGAGAAAAACTGGAAATTCAGCCTCGCGGATATTGAAGAAAGAAAATATTGGAAGCAGTATATGCATGCCTATGAGACATGCCTGAGCGCCACCAGCACAAAAATCGCGCCATGGTACGTGGTGCCCGCCGATGACAAGGAAAATGCCCGTCTGATTATTTCACGCATTATCCTTGACACGTTCAAGACGCTCAACATGAGTTATCCCGAAACCGATGCAAAACGGCGCAAGGAATTACAGGCGATCCGTACCCGGCTTGCAAAACAGGGATAATTCATTTGCACCGGGAGAAGATATGACATCGCTTAGTAAAGACCGACAGGAGGTTCAGCAGCGTGGCAGGATGGTGCTGAAACAGGAGGCCCCGGACTTTCTGAATCCAGTACATGAGTGGCGCCGTCTCTTTGCGGAATTATGGGGCACGTTTCTGCTGGTGCTTGTCGCCGCAGGTGGTGGTGTAGTTGCCGCCAGGAGCGGCGGCGTTGTCACCCTGGGTATGATCGTGGTTGCCCCCGGGCTGATGGTGATGGCCATCATTTACTTTATGGGCACCGTGAGCGGGGCGCATTTGAACCCGGCGGTTACCCTGGCATTCGCCTTACGGCGTAATTTCCCATGGCGTCGCGTGCCTGGTTACCTATTGGCACAGGTGATCGGTGGAATCGCTGCAGCGCTCTTCCTGCGAACCTTGTTTGGCACCGTCGGCGCGCTAGGCGCGACCGTGCCGAGTAGCGGAGCAGACAGCGGCACAGCGTTGGCGATGGAGGTGGTGCTGACAGCCGGACTGGTTAACACCATCCTCGGTACCGCTTCAGGGGCGCGCAATATTGGTGCTAACGGTGCCATCGCCGTGGGTGGATATATTGCGCTGGCGGGCCTTTGGGCGGCACCGATCAGCGGGGCTTCGATGAATCCAGTGCGTTCATTGGCGCCGGATTTGGTGCGCGGCGACCTGGCTACGACGTGGATCTATGTGGTGGGGCCGGTTCTCGGTGCGCTGCTAGGTGTTGCCTTCGAGTGGATATTAAAGGGGAAACCCACTACCGCCGGGTCTATTGCGGCGCAAGGTTCCGTTGATACAGACGAGGTGCGGTAAGCGGAGGACGACGTGATCAAAAGTGACATGCAATGCAAAGAAGAAGATTCGAGATGCGGATCGACATGATTGGTCCGGGTAGGATGGGCAGTAACCTGGTGCGGCGACTGATGCGGAGGGCTTGAATATCCTACGCAATGCCGACACCGGCGATCAGCGCGGTGCATTCGAACGGTTTACCTCCCGCGGCGACGGCGACTATGCCAATAGGCTATTGTCCGCGATGCGCAAACAGTTTGGCGGGCATGACGAGAAAAAGGAGCGAAGCTAAGATGGGCAAGCGCGATAATCGCACAACGCCGTCCGATGCGCTGGTGATCTTCGGCGTGACCGGCGATCTCGCCCACAAGATGATCTTTCCGGCGCTGTACGCTATGGTCAAGCGCGGCATCCTCGACGTCCCGGTGGTGGGGGTCGCCGGCCGTAAGTGGAGCCCGGCGCAGCTGCACAAGTGGGCGACCGACAGTATCAAACAGGCCGGCCGGGTCGATGACCGGGCCGCACTCGACCATCTTCTTTCCCTGCTCCGCTATGTGCACGGGGATTACAATGAGCCAAGCACCTTCAAAGCCCTTAAGCAGGCGCTGGGCGATGCGCGGCGTCCGACCCACTATCTCGCCATTCCGCCCGCGTTGTTCGCGACGGTGATCAAAGGACTCGGTGCCGCGGGGCTCGCCGATCAGGCGCGGGTCATCGTTGAGAAGCCGTTCGGGCGCGACCTGGCGTCGGCGCGGGCGCTCAACCGTATCGCGCTGGCGGTGTTTCAGGAGGACGCGATCTTCCGCATCGACCACTATCTCGGGAAAGAGGCGATCATGAATATCCTCTATTTCCGTTTCGCCAATTCTTTCCTCGAGCCGATCTGGAACCGCAACTACGTCGCCAGCGTCCAGATCACGCTTGCGGAGGATTTCGGTGTGAAGGGGCGCGGCGCATTTTATGAAAGCGCCGGCTGCCTGCGCGACGTCATCCAGAATCACCTGTTTCAGATCGTCGCGCTACTGGCCATGGAGCCGCCGGCCTATCAGGGCTACGGCGCGGTGCATAGCGAGAAGGCCAAAGTCTTTGAGGCCATGCGCCCCCTGCGCCCGGCTGACGTGGTGCGCGGCCAGTATGCGGGCTATCGCAAAGAGAAAGGCGTGGCACAGGACTCGGATGTTGAAACCTTCTGCGCCCTACGGCTGTTTATCGATTCGTGGCGTTGGGAAGGGGTGCCGTGGTACCTGCGTTCCGGCAAATATCTGGCCGCGACGGCGGCCGAGGTGGTCGTGGAATTAAAGCCGCCGCCGCAGCGGCTATTCGACGATTCAGCGCCGCCGGGCGGGCGGACCAACTACGTACGCTTCCACCTGTCCCCCAATTCCGCCGTCGCCCTTGCCGCGCGCGTCAAACGCGCCGGCAAGGAGTTTGTCGGTGAGCAGCGCGAGCTCTACCTGCTGGATGAACACGCGGGCGAAGAAAAGCCTTACGAGCGGCTTCTGAGTGACGCCATGGCCGGCAACGGCTCGCTCTTCACCCGCGAAGACGCGGTTGAGGCCGCTTGGGTGGTGGTCGATCCGGTCCTAAAGACGCACTACGCGCCACATCGCTACCAGCGCGGCGGTTGGGGGCCGAAACAGGCAGATGCGCTCATTGCGGGAGGCGGAGGCTGGCACAATCCGACACCGGCGCAGGCGGCAAAATGACGGCGGTGCGAACGGTTTCATTGCGTATCTTCGCTTGTGCTCGCGGATAGGGAAAGCCGTCGCCGCTATAACGGTGCGTGGATAATCAAGGTTTTTCTTCATCTTTCGCAAGCGGAGCAGTGCAGGCGCTTGATTCATCGCATCGGCGAACCCGTAAAATAGGGAAGATGCAGCCTCGGGGATATTGAGGGCGCGAATACCGGAAACCATACAGAAGGTCCATGGGGGATTATTTGAGAGGAACGAGAACACACAGCGCGCCCCTGGCATGTCGTGTCGGCCGACGATTTCGCCGCCGGCTGGTAAATCAGGACGACGCGGCAATGGGACCGGAGGGCCCGCGAAGTCATTTTGTAAAGGCCAACCTATTGCGCGGCGGCAGGAATAAATGATTCAACAGCGGGCCTTTGCCGGCCTTCCGCACCTTAGGCGCGAGTCACGTCGTCACGTTGACGCACAACCGTGGGCGCGTTAGATTAACGCCCCGTCGTGCAAACGATTTTTTGTCTCGCGAATAAAAAGACATCCCTGCGGGCCGGCTGTTCCCGCCGATTTTCATTTCAATTTCTCACTGGTGCGCACGATGGCTGAATCACACATGGCTTTGCCTCAAGACCGACGCGGTCTGATATTGACTGCGCTCGGCGTGGTGTTTGGAGATATCGGTACCAGTCCGCTGTACGCATTGCGCGTCAGCTTTCATGGGGCCGAGGCGCCCGCACTCAATATGGCCGACGTGTTGGGTATACTGTCATTGATCGTCTGGGCCTTGTTGCTGGTCATTTCCGTTAAATATCTGGCGTTCGTGCTGCGCGCCAACAACAAGGGAGAGGGCGGGATTATCGCGCTCGTTGCATTGCTCAATCCATGGCGGGCAAAGAAACGCTCGACCCGTCACTTCATGATGTTGCTCGGCCTGTTCGGCGCCTGCCTGCTCTATGGCGATGGCACCATTACGCCGGCCATCTCCGTGCTGAGTGCCGTCGAAGGCTTGACCGTAGCGGCACCCGCTATTACCCATCTGATTCTGCCCATTACAGTCGTGGTGCTTGTAGGCCTGTTCACGATCCAGCGTCACGGCAGCGGGCGCATTGGCCGTTGGTTCGGTCCTATCATGCTGCTTTGGTTTATAGTGCTGGCATTGCTGGGGCTGCGAGGCGTGTTGCTGGAGCCAAAGGTACTCATGGCCTTAAACCCCATGTGCGGCATGGAGTTCCTCGCCGGCCATGGCCTGGTCGGATTCCTGACCCTCGGCGCCGTGTTTCTTGTAGTTACCGGCGGAGAAGCGCTCTACGCCGATCTAGGCCATTTCGGTGCCCGCCCCATCCGTCACGGTTGGTTTCTGATCGTGTTGCCGGCGCTTCTGGTCAACTATCTTGGCCAAGGGGCATTGCTTATCGCGGATCCCAGTGCGATTGACTCGCCGTTCTTTCGCCTGGCACCGGCATGGGCGACCATTCCTTTGGTAGTTCTGGCGACTATCGCTACCATTATCGCCTCGCAGGCGGTCATTACCGGCACCTTCTCGTTGACCCGCCAGGCCATCCAATTTCGACAGCTGCCGCGCATGCGTGTGATTCACACGGAGCCCGGTGAGGCGGGGCAAATCTACGTGCCCGTGGTCAACTGGTTGCTGATGGCGGCCTGCATACTGCTGGTGCTGGGTTTCCGTAGTTCGAACGCACTCGCATCCGCGTACGGCGTGGCGGTATCCATGGACATGCTCATCACGACAATACTTACCGTTACCGTTGCCCTGCGCTTCGGCTGGTTTCCCGCAATGGCCGTGTTCGGAGGCGCGGTTTTCCTGATAATCGACGGCGCGTTTCTCGGCGCTAATCTGTACAAAATTCCAGACGGCGGCTGGTATGCCTTAATGGTGGCCGGCTTGATTTTCATTATCATGACAACCTGGCGCAATGGGCGCAAACTGCTGGTGGAAAAGCTGGAGGAACGCGGCACGAGCATCAAGGAGTTTATCGCCGGGCTTGAGAGCGATCCGCCCCACCGCATACCCGGGACCGCGGTGGTCATGGTGGGTAGCAATTTCGAAAAGACTATACCGGCGTCCCTGATACACCACCTGCAATGCGTGCATGTACTCCACGAGCGGATAATTCTATTGAACGTCGAAACCGAACTGGTACCACAGGTACCGGCCGCTGAACGGCTCGATTACGAGACGCTCGGTGCCGGTGTGATTAGCATGCAGCTTCACTACGGGTTTTCACAGACGCCCAATGTGCCGGTAGCGCTCAAGCTGAGCGAGCATTTTGGTCTTCCAGTGGATCCTGATGCCGCAATCTACATCCTTGCTCGTGAGACTGTGATACCGCGCCGCGAGATTCGCAGCTTAGCGTTTTATTGGCAAGAGGTGTTTTTCTCGTGGCTGACGCGCAACGCCGGCCGCGCCACGGTCTACTATAATCTGCCGGCCGATCGCGTACTGGAGCTGGGCTTGCAGATAGAGTTGTAAAACCTGAGTCGAAGCACGGGTTGCTTTGAGGAAAACCGCTGCAAGCTGCCTCGAGTTTCTTCTGAGGGATTAATGTTAAGCTGCCGCCGGCCGCCTGGCATCTATCACATCAGTTATGGTGCGCCTCTTCGCGGCGCTTAGCGGTTCTGCGCGGGTGCCTGCCGGCCTTTTCTGCCTCCTGCAGACGCCTTGCCAAATCCCGATCATGCTCATCCCGGTAGGGCTTGAGGTCCAGATCCTTCGGGACACGGGTAAGTCGCTCGTCGCCGACCTGCTTGATATATCTTTGCATAAAGCGGTCGTAATCACGCCAGGAAATGCGGTCGGCGCGCACCGCCGCTTCCTCCGCGCGCGTGGCGATTTGGTGCGCATGTTGATAATGAAGATGCAGTTCATCGATCAACGTCTTCTCCACCGCTTCGTGCAAAATTAGATAGCGGTCGACCGCAATCTCTATCCCGCGATAGGTAAAATTCTCCGGAAGGTGTCGATCGATATATATTGTCTTGCCGTCATTACTGTAGCCAGCAAGATAGGGGATGTCGTGGCCACGGTCCAGATGGACGCGGCGCAGGATGGCATCCAGGGCGCGGTCGAGCATCAGGCTCGAGACAAACCAATCGGGCAGGCGCAGTTTGCGGTGCGGGGACTCGGGGTGACAGCTGATGGTTGGCATGGCGCGTTCCTCCGGAATAAATTGAGATTAGCATTTTCATGAGTGGCGGATACCGTGGCGGCCTCACCGTTATCCGGTCCTTCTCAGTGGCGTGACTCCAGCGCCGCAATCCGTTCTTCCAACGGCGGATGACTGGCAAACCATTTGGCCAGGCCTTGTCCCAGGCCTCCGGCTATGCCAAATGCCGCCATTTGACCAGGCAGCTCATGCGGTTCATTCGTCGCTTGCAGACGGCGCAGCGCCGCGATCATCTTGCCGCGCCCCGCGAGCTCGGCGCCGCCGGCATCGGCGCGAAATTCGCGCCTGCGGGAAAACCACATCACAATCATGGTCGCCAGAATCGACAGGCAGATCTGGGCGATAATCGATGTAATGAAATAGCCGGGACCGAGACCGCGTTCCGTCTTAAAGAGGAAGCGGTCCACCACGAATCCCACGAGGCGTGACAAAAATACCACGAAGGTGTTGATCACGCCTTGGAGCAATCCCATGGTCACCATGTCGCCGTTGCGCACGTGGCTTATCTCGTGCCCCAGAACCGCTTCAAGTTCGTCACCGCCCATTTGCCTCAATAATCCGCTGCTCACCGCGACCAGGGCATGGTTGCGGTTCATGCCCGTCGCAAACGCATTGGGTTGAGGGGATTCGAATACACCTACTTCAGGCATGCCGATCCCCGCTTGCCGGGCCAGGCGGCCGACCGTGTCCACCAGCCGTTGCTCGATGCTATCCGTGGGCCGCTCGATCACCCGCACCCCCATGGAAAATTTCGCCATCCATTTGGAGATGGCCAGCGAAATGAACGAGCCGCCGAAGCCGATGACGGCGGACATCACTAATAGCGCATGGAGATTGAGATCGACGCCGTTCTTTTGCAGGATGCCGCCGATGCCGAAAAGGTGGAAGACTATGCTCACCAATACCAACACGGCGATATTAGTAGCCAGAAACAGGAATATTCTCATCATATATATAACCTCGATTTATTTGCGATCCGCCTGGATGTGATCCGCCCCGGATCGCGCGGTGGGGACCGCTCCGCGGTTTGGATGCCCGGCTAGGCTCGGTAATCATTTGGGATTCACGCGTTAACTACGGGTCGGATTAGCTATCGCTTGAAAATTTTTACAATTCATAGATTTCATTGGGCAGTAATCATGCCAAATATTTACGGCATGATAATCAAAAGGCTAATTTATTCGCCCGGCTACCGCTTCGTCCGGTTGGTGGATAGCAACCGGTGAAGTGGGGCAATTCAACAACGATGTTTAGAGCGACAAAATAAACAGAAGACCATTTGAGTTGCGGCAACGCTTGGAACTTACCCGAGCCGCAACCGATCAAACCTGCGTGGATCGCATCGGCGCGGCGGCAATGTTTGGGATTGCCCGCCGTCTTCCTGAAATATAAGCCACAAGGAGATCATCATGACATTGCCAAAGAATCCGGGAAAGAAGCGCCGTATCATTGTTGCGCTTTATCCGGATAAAGAAAGGGCGCAGCGCATCATTGAAAAACTTATCAAGAAGGATTTCGTCATGGACGAGATCTCTCTGCTGGGACGCGCCGGGACGGGGGCGGGCGATGATCTGTTGGGCATCTCTTACCGCGGGACAGGCGAGAAGCTGAAGGTGTGGGGAGAACACGGCGCCTTTTGGGGCGGTATCTGGGGCCTGCTCGCGACGACCTCGGGAATGTTCTTGATTCCCGGTATCGGTCCCGTCGCGGCGGCGGGCTCAATTGTGGGGGCGATCATCGACGTTGTTGCCGGTACGGCGGCGGGGGCGATTGTGGGCGGCGGCGTCTTGACCGGTGCCGCTGCGGTGTCACAGCTGTCGGCCGCCATGCATCGCCATGGCGTGCCGAATGAGAAGCTGCAGAGCCTGCACAGTGCCGTTCGCAACGGCAAATATTTATTGATGTTGCGTTGTGGAGAAAATGAAGTGGATCATTGGCGTGGTATGTTGGACGGCACCGGCGCATCGGAAGTAGATGACTTTGCCTATTCGATGTAAGGCACATCATCCTCCTAGCGAGATATTGGCTAGCGCCGCTGCGTTCGCTCTGAGGGCGGGGATAATGGTGGATAAATGGCGATGCCCACCACCGGCCGGCCCGGTCGTCTTTCTTGCGCTTGTTCGGCCGTGACGCGATACTTGGCTGAGGCCGGCTCGGCCAGGTGACGTCTGATTATAATGTCGGGCATAAGGTGATTGTTATAAAACGGGCGGTATTATATTTAATCGCCCGCCGCGGGTTCGCAGCCGTGTGCGATCACGGACGAAATCAATCGGATTAGTGCATCGATGGCAAGCGATAAATCGCCGATCGAGATCAAGAAGCCAGGGGATGTCAAATTTTGGCATAAACCCAGTTTTACCCTGTGGCTGTATGGCCTGTTCCTGATCGCATCCCTGTATTTCTGGCAATTATCCAACACGGCGCGCCAGGAAGAGATCCCTTACAGTGAATTTCTCCAAGATGTGAACAGCGGCAAGATCGCCCAGGCCATCGTCACCGATAAACTCATTACCGGCACCTTGTCCGAGAAAGATCCTAAGACCAAGCAGCCGCGGCGCTTTGTCACCGTGCCGCTGTTGCACACCGATTTGGCGCAGCTGCTGGAGCGGCACGGCGTCAAGTACAGCGTACAAGAGAGCAACAACTGGCTCAGCGATTTTTTATTCTCCTGGGTGCTGCCCTTTGGCGTGATGTTCCTGCTCTGGGGATGGATGGCGAAGCGCATGGGTGCGGGAAAGGGGTTTCTCAATCTCGGCAACAAAGTGCGCCTCCATCCCGAGGGCGGGATCAAGGTGACGTTCGAGGATGTGGCCGGCGCCGAGGAGGCCAAGCAGGAACTCAAGGAGTCCATAGAGTTTCTCAAGGATCCCGCCCGCATTCAACGGCTCGGCGGACGCATGCCCAAAGGCATGTTGCTGGTCGGTCAGCCGGGCACCGGTAAGACCCTGCTGGCGCGCGCCGTCGCCGGCGAGGCCGGCGTGCCGTTTTTCAATATCAGCGGCGCGGAATTCATCGAGATGTTCGTCGGCATGGGCGCGGCGCGGGTGCGCGATCTATTCGAACAGGCGCGACAGAAGGCGCCGTGCATTGTGTTCATCGACGAACTCGACGCCATCGGCGGGGCGCGGGGCATCGGGCCGGTGATGGGCGGGCACGATGAACGCGAGCAGACCTTGAATCAATTGCTGACCGAGATGGACGGCTTCGATCCCTCGGTGGGCGTCGTGGTCTTGGCGGCGACCAACCGGCCGGAAATTCTCGACAAGGCCCTGCTGCGCGCCGGACGCTTCGATCGCCAGATCGTAGTGGACAAGCCCGACCTCGAGGCGCGTATCGCCATCCTGAAACTGCATACCCGCGGCATGAAAGTCGCGGGAGATATCGATCTGCGCGTGGTGGCCCAGCGAACGCCGGGCTTTGTCGGCGCGGATCTGGCCAATATCGCCAATGAGGCGGCGATCCTCGCGGTGCGCGAAAATCATGATGCCGTGACCATGAAGGATTTCGAGGCCGCCATCGACCGCGTGATTGCCGGACCGGAGAAAAAGCACCGGGTGCTGAACGCCGATGAAAGGCGCCGGGTGGCGTTCCATGAATCGGGGCATGCCCTGGTGGCGCGGACCGTCCCCACCGGCGAGCCTGTACACAAGATATCGATCATTCCGCGCGGCGTTGCCGCCTTGGGCTATACACTGCAGTTGCCGGTTACGGAAAAATTCCTGTCGACGAAAAGCGAGCTCAAGGATCAGCTTGCTATCCTGCTCGGCGGCCGCGTGGCGGAAGAGATTGTGTTCGGCGATATCTCAAGCGGCGCCCAGAATGATCTCGAACGCGCCGCGGAAATCGCCCGCGCAATGGTAACCCGCCTTGGCATGAGCGAGAGTCTGGGTCCGCTCACCTATGGCAAGCAACAGCGCCTCACGTATCTGGGCGTAGAAGGCAGCGAAGAGCGGAATTACAGCGAAGAGACCGCGCGCCTGATAGATGGCGAGGTGCGCGCCCTGGTGGAGGAGGGCCACCATCGGGCGCAGCAAATCCTATCCGGGAAGCGCCCCGATCTGGATACGATAGCGGAGCTATTGCAGGAGAAAGAGGTCATCACGGGAGACGAACTCAATCAACTGCTGCAAGCGCCGGATAAGCCGGCGGTTGCAAGTTGAGAGTGGCGCATATTGCCCGGGTTTGCACCGGCAGCGCCGCTTTAGATGGCGGCTGCCGCCTTGCCACACTCTATGGTTGTGATACGCCATGATCGGATAGGGCCGCACAGGGAATAGAAAAACCTAATTTTCAGAGAGGAACCACCATGAATACGGACATCGAACTCCAAGAGACAATCAGGCAGATGATACAACCGGGCAAGGGTATTCTCGCCGCCGACGAGAGCGAACCCACCATCGCCAAGCGTTTTGCCGCCGTTAACGCCGAGTGTACCGTTCAAAGCCGCCGCGCCTACCGCAGTTTGTTGTTCACGACGCCCGGCATCAGCGAATTCATCAGCGGCGTCATCTTATTTGAGGAGACGCTCACGCAAAATGCCGCGGATGGCACGCCGCTGCCGCAGGTGCTGGCGCGGCAGGGCATCGTGCCCGGCATTAAGGTGGACAAAGGCAAGATTCCTTTGGCCCGTGTTCCCGGCGACCTGATCACCCAGGGACTGGACGGCCTGGCGGAGCGTCTCCGTGCCTATAAAACGCAGGGGGCGCGCTTTGCCAAGTGGCGCGAGGTCTATCCCATCAGCGAGCATAATCCCACTATGCTCGGCATTAAGGCCAACGCCGAGATGCTGGCGCGCTACGCCGCCGTTTGCCAGGAGGAAGGATTCGTTCCCATCGTCGAACCGGAGGTGCTCATCGACGGCGACCATACCCTGGAGCGTTGCGCGGCGGTCACCGAAGCGGTGCTGCACGCGGTGTTTCATGCCTTGCATCGCCACCGGGTCATCCTTGAATACATGCTGCTCAAGCCCAGCATGGTGCTGCCCGGCAAGGGGCACTCGCCCAAGGCGGATCCGGAGGTGGTGGCGGCCGCCACTGTTAAGATATTGCGCCGGACAGTCCCGGCGGCGGTGCCCAGCATCAATTTTCTCTCCGGCGGGCAGGGCGCGGAGGAGGCGACGGCCAATCTTAACGCCATGAACGCCGTGTTCTCAAGTAAGGCGCCCTGGGAGTTGTCATTCTCATTTGCCCGCGCGCTGCAGGAGCCGCCGTTGCGTATCTGGGCGGGTAAGGCGGAAAATGTCGCGGCCGCGCAGCAGGCGTTCTTAAAGCGGGCCAAGCTGAACGGCATGGCGCGCCGCGGCGGGTACCTTCCCGAAATGGAACAGCAGCGTTAATCCGCCGCATTCCCTGCAAGCTGCCAGCTCACGGCGCGACGTAGCGCCGTCAGCGATTTCGCAACCTCAATTGCACAAGAAAAAGGTCTTATGTTCAGCTCCGTCTACCATTTGCTAAATCAGATCGGGTACCCGCATCCGATACACCCCACGGAAGTGCATATGCCGATAGGATTGATCGTGGGGGCTTTGATCTTTCGCATCACGGCTACGCTGTTCCGGCAGCCCGCTCTAATGCGGGCGGCGCATTATTGCACCATCCTTGCCTTCATATTTTTATTCCCAACACTCTTGTTCGGCTTTATGGACTGGCAGCACTTCTATGGCGGCGCCTGGCTTTTTGCCGTCAAGGTCAAACTGATATTGGCGACCTTACTCGTCGTTTGGATTCTTGCCGGCCTGTGGTATGCGTATAAGAGGGGAGTGGAATCGAGGTTCGTTTTGATGAATTACGCTATTTCCTTCGTCATGGTCGTGGTTCTCGGTTATTTTGGCGGAAACCTGGTCTATGGTAATGATCGGCCCAAGGCCGCCACGCCTTATGCGGCGGGAATGAACGCCTTCAATGCCAATTGCGTTGCTTGCCATCCCAAGGGCGGCAATATCGTTGATCCAAGGCTGCCTATATTGAATTCAACATATACTCGGAACGCCGCCGCCTTCATTGAGTTTATTCGTAATCCCAAGCAGCCGAACGGATTTCCGGGCGCCATGCCCTCTTTTTCAGTCACAAAAATATCAGATCGGGAGGCAGGTGAGCTCTACAATTACATAGTTCACGTATTGGAAAATCGGTGAGCGAAATTTGTAAATGTTTGTAAATTTTCTTCACTAGGGAACGAGTGCCATTCGGTTGAGTCTTACCCGTGGACACAGTGGTTCGCGATGGAAGGTGAAAGGGTATAAGCAAACAACTGTGGTAGAAGTGAAATTCCAGTGCCGGTGGCCGTTGGCGCTTACCCCGCCATCCTTTGAAATGACCCCAAGCTTGATAGCCGTTGGCACGACTGCTGAGGCAGCCTGAGAAAAACGGAAACTCCTAATCGGTAGACGATCGAGCTAGGAGGAAGGTATGAGACAGCAGCGGCGATATACGGTGGAGTTCAGAGCGGAAGCGGTGAAGTCGGCGCTGGCCCATGCCCGTGCGGAATACCTCAAGCTGCGCCGCTCGTTGCGAGACGGGAGCATCTTCGACTTGTTGACGCAATGTGTTGCGCGCTATATCGAGAGGAAAACCGCCTCGACAATGGCGGCGTGGCGTTTCAATCATCGGCTGCGTACCCTGCCCGCGGGTAAGCGGCCGCGGGCGGCGGCGGTGCGTTGGTCTGCCGATGAGTGGCATACAACCCATGACACCTTCACCAATATACCGAGTTGGGATTGCGCGCCGCTGACCTTTCTACAAACGAGTTGGCCGCCGGTAGCGTCATCTGTTTACATTCAAGCGGATCGAGGCCGGCCACTGGGAAGTAAAAACTCCGCCGTGCAGGTCGGTCCGTCTGGCTACCTCGCCAAGCCCGCTTATGATACGCCGATCAGCAATGCCAATGACGCACTACGCGAACTGCCATTAGCGAAAGTCCGGGTCATATCGTAAGCTACTTTCATTTTGCATAAATGGCGAAATGAGCCTTGCCGGAGGCGATGTGTTTATAGGATGAGCCAAAAATGTCCCACAACCTTACAGGATTTAAGTAACCATGAAAGAGAAAACGCCAACAACTATCGGAGCCGATAGCTGTCGCCGCTCAGGGCACGCTCGCAAAATCCATCTCGTAGGGGCCTGGTCTCGACAGATGCTGTCGGTAGTGGTCTTGATCTTGGTAATTGCGCCGATGGCGGGGTTTGCCAACGTCGCCGCCGGAGGAGATGCCGGAGGAGATGAAGATGTTACGCGGGCCACGCTGAGCAATGGGCTGCGCGTGATTATCGTGCGCGACCCCTTGGCGCCGGTCGTGACTACGATAGTCAGTTATCTGGCGGGATCCAACGAGTCGCCGCCGGGCTTTCCCGGTATGGCTCATGCTCAGGAGCACATGATGTTCCGCGGCAGTCCCGGCCTTTCCGGCGATCAGTTGTCGGCGATAGCGGCGGGAATGGGCGGCAACTTCGATGCGCAAACGCAACAGACGGCCACACAGTATTTCTTTACCGTCCCCGCCCAGGACCTGGATGTAGCATTGCATCTGGAAGCGACTCGCATGGCCGGCGTGCTGGATTCCGATGCCCTGTGGAATAAAGAGCGCGGCGCCATCGAGCAGGAGGTCGCGCAGGATCTATCAAATCCGCAATACGTATTTTATTCGCGATTACTGGCGAAAATGTACGACGGCAGCCCCTATGCCCATGATGCCCTTGGCACGCGGCCGTCCTTCAATCGCACCACCGGCGAGATGTTGCACAAGTTTTACGCTAGCTGGTATGCGCCCAATAATGCGATCCTGGTCATTACCGGCGCGGTGGAACCTCGGCAGGTTCTGGCACAGGTCAAAGACCTGTTCGAAAAAATTCCGGCGAAGAAATTGCCGGAGCGGCCGTCGATCAAACTGAAGCCAGTCAAAGCGACCACCCTGCGCCAAACCACCGATCTGCCGTATGGGATGGTTACCATGACGATGCGCATGCCCGGTTTTGACAGCCCGGATTACGCGGCGGCGCAGGTGCTGGGCGATGTGCTCAACAGTCAGCGCGCGGAGTTGTACGATCTGGTGGTGCACGGTGATGCCCTGGATGTCGGCTTTGACCAGGACACCCTGCCCAAGGCGGGTATTGGCTCCGTGACAGCCGTCTTTTCCCAAGGGAGCGATCCCCAGCCATTACTGAAAAAGGTGAAAAAAATTCTCGCTGGTTACGCCAAGAACGGCGTTCCCGCCGAACTGGTAGAGGCGGCAAAGCGCCATGAAATTGCCGCGGCGGAATTTCGCAAGAATTCCGTGGCGGGTCTCGCCATGGCCTGGTCCCAAGCCTTGGCTGTCGAAGGTCGCGATTCGCCGCAAGACGATATCGAAGCCATCAGGCGGGTGTCGGCGGCCGATGTCAACCGCGTCGCGCATGCCAATCTGGATCAGGATCACGCCGTAGTGGGCATACTGACCCCGTCACCGTCGGGCAAACCCGTTTCCTCCAAGAGTTTCGGCGGTACCGAATCGTTTGCAGCGTCTCATGTCAAGACCGTGGAACTGCCAAAATGGGCGGCGGGGCCCTTGGCCAGGCTTTCCCTGCCGGAGTCGACGGTGAAGCCGATCACATCGACCTTACCCAACGGCCTGAAACTCATCGTGCAGCCGGAAACCGTTAGCGATACCGTGACCGTTTTAGGCGCCGTCAAGCACAATGCCGATGTGGAAACGCCGGAGGGACAGGATGGGGTGGACGATGTATTAGATCGTCTGTTCTCCTTCGGCACCAAGCATCTCGGTCGTATCGGCTTTCAGAAGGCGTTGGATGATATCGCCGCGGAGCAAGGGGCGGGTACCAGCTTTTATGTACAGACCTTAAGTGACAAGTTCGATCGCGCCGTTGAACTGCTCGCCGATAACGAGCTCAATCCGGCGCTGCCCAAGGAGGCCTTCGCGGTGGTAAAGGGACAAGTGGCGGCGACAGCGAAGGGCAGGCTGCAAAGCCCCGACTATCTCACGCAACGCGCTCTGCACAAGGGCCTATTTCCGCAAAAAGATCCGACCCAGCGGCAGGCTACCCCGGAAACCGTCAATGCCTTGAGCCTGGATGACGTGCGCGGCTATTACGAAAAAGTGTTTCGGCCGGACCTCACGACCATCGTCGTCATCGGCAAGGTGACACCGGAGCATGCCCGCGAGGCGGTGGAAAAATACTTCGGTAACTGGAAGGCCGCGGGGTCCAAGCCCGATACGGTACTGCCTCAGGCGCCGTCGAATAAGCCTTCCGCTGTTTTTGTTCCCAATGCCAGTCAAGTCCAGGATAAAGTGATCTTGGCGCAGACCTTGGGTTTAAATCGGTTCGATCCCGATTATTATGCCCTGGAGCTGGGCAATCATGTCTTGAGCGGCGGGTTCTACGCCAGCCGCCTCTACCGGGATCTGCGGGAAGAAGCCGGCTTGGTGTATTTCGTCGACTCTTCCTTCAATGTCGGCGAGACCCGCGGCGTCTTCTCGGTGGAGTATGGCAGCGATCCGCCCAAGGTATCCCAGGCGCGGACCCTGGTACTGAAAGATCTGCAGGCCATGCGGGACAAACCCGTGAGCGAAGAAGAACTGCACCAGGCCAAGGCTCTTGCCTTACGTCAGATTTCCTTGGCGGAAGCCAGCGTCGGACGGATCGCGGACCAATTGTTAGGGTATGCCCTGATCGGTTTACCGCTGGACGAGTCGACACTGGCGGCGCAACGCTATCTCACCATGACAGCCGAACAGGTGCAATCCGCTTATAAGAAGTGGCTGCGCCCGGCGGATCTGGTTCAGGTTACCGAAGGGCCGCCAATGGTGAAATGAGGAAGATAGCCGGCGTCGCCGCGTTCGTCCGCGTCGCATCGTTGTTAATTTCGCCCTTATCAGGAAGGGTATTTACCATAAAAACACTACAATTTTGATGGCAAAGGAGCAGTTCGTGCCGAATACCGCGGTGCCCGTTAAGGGGGTTTTCATCGCCGTCTTGAGAGCGAGTGATGTGATATACTCCAACACCGAATGCTGCTGCCGGGACTGCATGCTGGTCGTTGCGCTTCCCCGTTGAGATAAACTTCGAAACCAGAACTAATAACAAATATGCGAACCCGCCTCAAAATTGAAATTTATGTCATCAACTGTCCGGCGGCTCATATCCGGAATCAATATTTTTCGAGAAATACTCCAGTTACTGTATGGCCAAATTTACCCCTGAGCTAATTTTTAGTTAGGTACATATATGGTCCATGGTAGAAGGCCCCCATGCAATACGCAGACATGAATATCTGTTGCCATGTACCTAGGGCAACATTTTTCATTTTACTGGCGGCGTCGCTGCTGACGACGGCAGGTTGCGCGGTGGGACCGGATTTTCACCGTCCGCCGGCACCCGATGTCAAAGGCTATACGCCGCAACCGCTGGCGAAGCAAACCGTCGCCGCCGACGCCGCCGGCGGGCAGGCGCAGCAATTTGTAGAAGGCCTGGACATCCCGGCGCAATGGTGGACGCTGTTCCATTCGGAATCGCTGAACGGCTTGGTGGGGCGGGCGCTGCAGGCCAATCCCAGTCTCGAGGCGGCGCAGGCCGCGCTGCGTCAGGCGCAAGAGAACGTTTACGCGGCGCGAGGAACGCTCTTCCCCAGCGTCGACGCCGACGGTTCAGTGGCGCGGCAAAAAAACTCCGGCGCCCAATTTGGCAATCCGAATAATCCGGGTTCGCTTTTTACCCTCTATAACGCCTCAGTGAATGTATCCTATGGACTGGATGTCTTCGGTCTGGCGCGGCGCGCCCTGGAATCGATAGAGGCTCAAGCGGAATTTCAGCGCTATCAGTTGGAAGCGGCCTATCTGACTTTGACCGCGAATGTGGTGACGACCGCGGTGCAAGAGGCCTCATTGCGGGGGCAAATCGCCAGCCTGCAAGAGGTCATCAAAATCGAAACCGAGCAGTTTGACGTACTGCAACGGCAATTCGATGCGGGCGCTATCGCCAAGACCAATGTCCTGGCGCAACAAGTGACATTGGCGCAAACGCAGGCAAATCTGCCGCCGCTGGAGAAGCAGCTGGCGCTGATTCGCAATCAGTTGACCGCGCTCGCGGGAAATTTCCCCAGCCAGGACATCGGGATGACCTTCGATCTCGCTTCGCTGCAGCTGCCGCGGGAATTGCCGGTCAGTCTGCCCTCCCAGCTGGTGGAACAGCGTCCGGATATTCGCGCAGCTGAAGCGCAACTCCATCAGGCCAGCGCCCAGATCGGTGTCGCAACCGCCAATATGTTCCCGCAGTTTACGCTCAACGGCAGCATCGGCTCCGTCGCCACCAAGGCGGGCGATCTGTTTTCCTCCGGGACGGGGATATGGAGCCTGGGCGCGAACCTGGCACAACCGCTGTTCCGCGGCGGCACGCTCACCCACCAGCGCCGCGCCGCCCTTGCGGCTTACGATGAGGCGGCGGCTGCCTACCGCGGCACCGTGCTGTCGGCCTTTCAAAACGTAGCCGATGCCTTGAGGGCGTTGCAGTCCGATGCCGACGCCTTGCGCGCGCAATCGGTGGCGGCGCAGGCCGCCTCCGACAGCCTAGAGATTGCGCGCGACCAATACGCGAACGGAGCCATCAGTTATTTGTCGCTGCTCAATGCCCAGCAGGCGTATCAGCAAACTCAGGTCAGTCTCGTGCAGGCTCAGGCCAATCGCTATGCCGATACCGCCGCGCTGTTTCAGGCGCTGGGCGGCGGTTGGTGGCATCGGGACGATGCCTCGGGAAACACGGCGCTGCAAGAAAAATCCATAGGTGACAAGCAATGAGATTCGCTACCAATTGGCACCCATCGCAAGGGAGACGGACATCATGACAAAACGAATGATCATCATGCTCGTTTTGGTCGGGATTATCTTTGGCGGGATATTCGGCTTCCAGGCCTTCAAGGGCCGCATGATGAAAAAATATATGTCGTCTCAGGGAGCCCCTGCGCAGACGGTGTCGACTATGAAGGCCGCCTACCAGGACTGGCAGCCGCAATTGGAGGCGGTAGGCAGCCTGCGGGCGGTGAACGGCGTCGATGTCAGTCCGCAAGTCGCGGGCACCGTCACCGCCATTCATTTCCAAGAAGGCGATGACGTAAAGAAAGGAGCGGTATTGCTGCAACTGTACGCCGACGACGACATCGCCAAGCTGAATGCGCTCAAGGTCGCGGCCGATTTGGCAAAGACCACCTATGAGCGCGATAAGCGGCAACTCGAGGTCAAGGCCGTCAGCCAGCAAACCCTGGACACGGACGCGGCCAATCTGAAGCAGGCGATCGCCAACGTCGCCGAACAACAGGCCCTGGTGGATAAGAAAACCCTACGCGCGCCCTTCAGCGGCCGATTGGGCATCCGCGGCGTGGACCTCGGACAATACCTGAATGCCGGTACGTCGATCGTGTCCCTGCAAGCGCTGGATCCGATCTTTGTGGATTTCTCCATACCGCAAAAACATCTGGGGGAGATTAAGATCGGCCAGAAGGTGACGGCTAAAACCGATACCTTTCCCGGCGAAGACTTTTCCGGAAAAATCGCGGTGATCAATCCCGAGGTCGATACCGCGACGCTGAATGTGCAAGTGCGCGCGAAATTGGAAAACCATAATCACAAATTGTTGCCGGGGATGTATGCCGCCGTAGATATCGTCACCGGCAGCCCCCAGCGCTATATCACGCTGCCGCAAACCGCCATTTCCTATAATCCCTACGGAAATATTGCCTATGTCGCGGAGACCCAGGGCACGGACGAAAAAGGCAAACCGAAATTAATCGCCAAGCAGGTGATCGTCACCACCGGGGAAAAGCGCGGCGATCAGATTGCCGTGATCAAGGGGATAAAGGAAGGCGATACCGTAGTTACCGCGGGCCAGATCAAGTTGCGCAACGGCGTGCCTTTGATAATCAACAACGCCATTGAGCCCAGCTTTGAGTCCAATCCTCAACCTCAGGATCACTAAAGCGAAACGACTGCCATGAAATTCACCGACATCTTCATCCGCCGGCCGGTACTGGCAGTGGTCATCAGTCTGTTCCTGCTGGTGCTGGGATTGCGCTCGTTCGGCATATTGCCGGTATTGCAGTTTCCGCGTACGCAAAATGCGGTAATCACGGTGAGCACCACTTACTTTGGCGCCGATCCCGATCTGGTCGCCGGATTCATCACTACACCGCTGGAAAATGCCATTGCCCAGGTCAACGGCATCGATTATATGACCTCGACCAGCACCAACAGCAACAGTACCATCACGGTGAATCTGAAGTTGAACTACGACTCGGACAAGGCCCTCACCGAGATGAATGCCCAGATCACCTCGGTGCTTAACCAATTGCCGCCGCAGACACAGAAACCGGTGATGACCATCAGCGTCGGCCAGACCATCGACGCGATGTACATCGGTTTTTCCAGCAAGGTGCTGGCGTCCAATTACATCACCGATTATTTGCTGCGCGTGGTGCAGCCCAAACTGCAGGCGGTGGACGGCGTACAGACCGCCGAACTGATCGGGAGCAAGAACTTCGCCCTGCGCGCCTGGCTGGATCCGAAGAAGCTGGCCGCCTACAATCTGACCGCGGTCGATGTCAGCACGGCGTTAGCGCAAAACGATTTTCTGTCAAGCCTGGGCAATACCAAGGGCCTCATGGTGCAGGTCAATCTGGATGCCTCAACCAATCTGCATTCGGTGGAGGAATTTCGGAACCTGATTCTGAAGCAGGTCAATGGCGCCATGATAAGGTTGAAAGACGTCGCCAACGTCACGCTCGGGGCTGAAAATTACGATACTCAGGTCGGATTCGACGGCAATACGGCGGTCTACATCGGTATCCAGGTGGCGCCGTCCGCCAACCTGCTCGATGTGGTCAAAGGCGTGCGCGACGTTTTCCCCGCTATCCAGGCGCAGTTTCCGCAGGGTATCGAAGGTAAAATCATCTACGACTCCACCAAGTTCGTGAACAGCTCGATCCATGAGGTGATCAAGACCCTGCTCGAGGCCACGGTGGTGATCATTCTGGTGATCCTTGCCTTTCTCGGTTCGCCGCGTTCGGCGCTGATTCCCGTGATCGCCATACCGTTGGCGCTGGTCGGCACGTTTACCGTGATGCTCGCCCTCGGTTTTTCGATCAATCTGCTTACCCTGCTGGCCTTCGTGCTCGCCATTGGTTTGGTAGTGGATGATGCCATCATCGTGGTGGAAAACGTCAGTCGCCACATCGAGGAGGGCATCAAGCCGCTGCAGGCCGCGATTCTCGCCGCGCGCGAACTGGCCGGGCCTATCATCGCCATGACCGCGGTGCTCATCTCGGTGTACGTGCCGATCGGGTTTCAAGGGGGGCTCACCGGCGCTCTGTTTACCGAATTCGCCTTCACCCTGGTCGGTACCGTCACCATGTCAGCCATCATCGCGCTGACGCTGTCCCCGATGATGTGTTCGCGTCTGCTCAAACCCCATCCGGCCGGCGATAAGGGATGGGAGGCGAGAGTCGTCCACGTGATCGACGCGGGTTTCGAGGCGGTACGGCATTTTTATGCGCGCCGGCTGCACGGCTCGCTCAACTATCTCCCGATCACCGCTATCTTCGCTGTGTGCGTACTGGCCAGTATCTATTTTCTTTATGACAACGCCAAGCATGAGCTGGCTCCGCAGGAAGACCAGGGTGTGATTATCTCTCTGTTGACGGCGGCGCCGGATTCGACCTTGCAGCAACGCGAACCCTACGCCGTTGCGAACTATCGGGTCTATGCCGATCATCCGGAGACGGAGCACGTCTTCCAGCTGGATGTGCCGGGTCGGCTGATCTCCGGTATGGTATTGAAACCCTGGGACGAACGCCGCAAGACGACCAACGATCTGCAGCCGGTCGTTCAGCATGAGTTGAACGATATCGCCGGCGTGCAGGCGGTGGCATTCCAGCCTCCCTCGCTGCCGGGCAGCCGCGGCCTGCCCATCCAGTTCATCATCGGCACCACGGACCCGTTCGATCGTCTTAACGAAGTGGCTCAGGATTTCCTGCAACAGGCTACGAAGAGCGGCATGTTCATGTTTCTAAATACCGACCTGCGGATCGATCTGCCGCAATCCACGGTGCAGATCGATCGCGACAAAGCCGCCCTCCTGGGGTTGTCCATGCAGGATATCGGTAACGCGCTGTCCTCCATGCTTGGCGGCGGTTACGTCAACTACTTCAGTCTGGCGAGCCGCTCCTACAAGGTAATTCCGCAGGTGCAGCAGCGGGATCGCCTCAATACCGATCAATTGAAGAATTATTACATCCGCACCGCCGGCGGCGCATCGGTGCCGTTGTCCACCTTTACGCACATCACCACCCAAGCGACACCGGAGTCGCTGAATCACTTCCAGCAGCTCAACGCCGCGACCATTCAGGGCGTGGCCTTTCCCGGGGTGACCACCGGCGACGCGCTGAACTATTTGAAAGGTCTGGCGGATCGCGTGCTGCCACAGGGTTATTCTGTGGATTACGGCGGAATGTCCCGTCAGTTCATGCAGGAATCCGGCGGTTTCGTCGTGATGTTCGCTTTTGCGCTGATCATCATCTTCCTGGCCCTGGCGGCGCAGTTCGAAAGTTTCCGCGACCCCTTTATCATTCTGGTGTCGGTGCCGATGTCGATTGCCGGCGCGATGATCTTCATCAGCCTCGGTGTTGGCGGTGCCAGCCTTAATATATATACCCAGGTAGGGCTGGTGACGCTCATGGGACTGATCAGCAAGCACGGTATCTTGATCGTGCAGTTCGCCAACAACCTCCAGAAAGAGGGCATAAGTAAACGAGAAGCGATAGAACAGGCGGCGACTATCCGGCTGCGCCCGATACTGATGACGACTTTCGCGATGGTGCTGGGCGTAGTCCCGCTGATAACCGCCAGCGGCGCCGGGGCCGAATCGCGCTTCAACATGGGTCTGGTGATCGCCAGCGGTATCGCTATCGGGACCCTGTTCACCTTATTTGTGGTCCCCGCCGTTTACATGCTGATCGCTGCTAAACATGCGAAGCTCGGTGAATCCGCGGATCAAGTCGAGTTTCCCAATCAGCCGATTGGGGAAAACTGAAGTACGCCGCCATATTTTTGCTCTCGGTCTCGAAACGCCCGCCTGCCGGAGGCGCGCTCGTCGATGTTCACCTCGATTTAACCGGCTGGTACGGCGCCCCTTGTTCATGACCATAAACTTCAGGGGCGCAATGCCTCCGGCTAGCCGTCGGAATTACTCGCAAAGTTAAGTAGGCACCTAAGCATCATAATGCGAAGTCCGGGTTTTGCCGGTGTTAGCCTCAAACCGGCGGAGGCGGCGGCTGCGGATTACTTGGCACCTTCCGCCAGGCTGTTGAACGCTGCGATACATAAGGATAATAGCCAGCAGGATTGGGGCAGTAATATCGGAATTACGGGAGGACTCGCGATCATTGCCGCGATCTTTGAATCCGCCACGGTCATTGTCCTCTGTACCTGCGGCGATCATAATCGGCACAATCACCACAGCCAGCAGAGCCGAGGCTAACAATTTTTGCTAGGATCCCCCCATCTCATTTTTATTGCAATGTCGCGATCAAATTTTTATTCATAAGCGACTATCGATGGCAACACTATTATCGGTATTCGATTGACAATCTAAGCTCAGGGTGGTGAGACCCCCGGCGGTGGCGGAGGTGGTGTACCGGGTGGCGGAGGTGGCGGCGTACCAGGCGGCGGGGGTGGCGGCAAGGTCGACTCTTGCTGCTCATAATAGGGCGTTGCGAACCGCCCCGATACCGGGATGCGATTGCCTTTTAAGTACATGCATTGCTGATAACTGAAATCATAGCGCCGTTGCAGGTTGTACCCTGTATCTTGAGCGGCTCCGGCCCCCGAGGCGCTGCCCATCAATAAACCCACGCCCGCCCCCGCCCCTGCTCCGCGATGCCCGCCTATCAGGGCGCCGGCGGCAGCGCCTACGACTGTGCCTACCGCGGCGCTCTCTACGCCGCTATTGGCCGCGGCTTGATTGGCCGAGACGCCGCCCACTTGCTCTTGCGCATATTGGCGACACACATAATCATCGGCGCGAAACTGCTCAAAGGTCTTGCCCGTACCGGGCAAGACCAGCGCGCTGGGGCCGGTGGGCATGGTGGTGCAGCCGCCGAGCAAAAGCAAACCGATTGACGAAAGCGCTACCAGGGTTTTCATGGAATTCGGTATCCGACTTGGGTTGATTTAGAGTTCATTTGGCGGGTTGATCAGATGGCTGGGGCGCGACCGCTTGCCACCCTGCGGGGCATGCCCTAACGTAGGGATAGTATCCCTCCGGGTTTTTACAGTAATACCAGTAGTGTTGCGGCGAAGAAGCGGACTCCTGTTGTCCCTGCTCGATGTAGACCGGCGGAGAGGACGGTGCGCTTACCACCGGAGGATAGTACGGGTAGTATGGATAATAGGGGTAGGGCGCCGGATAACTCCAGTACCCCGGAAACGGGATGCCGAGATATATCCCGACGTGCCCGCCGCCCCGCACCGGGACGAAATGCCCCTCGCCCGCCGTGGCCGTGCCGCTGCTGATAACAGCGATCATGCTGGACAAAATAAGGGCCGCCATAGCTGGCAGAATCCATTTCAAGGTTTTACCCTTTACCATCAAACAATGGTTGTCATTTTGTACATGGTTTGATGGCGAATTTTGTTGGAAGTTCACCCGCCGGGAAGCGGCGGCCTCATCAGTCGGCATGTTGTTCAGTGGATCCAGCCGTCAAAGGAATAATTATGCCAGAATGCTATCCCTTGTGAAGGTGAATTATCATCATGCGGTAAGGAAATGTAAATCTTTGTAACAACTCCAGGAGGCCTGCCCAGGCCCTGATATTCGCGCTGTATTGACCCGGTGTCTTAATCAGTGCGCCGTAGCTGGGGGCGCTTCCCGGTCGCCGCCGTCTCCGTGCGGCGTCGTTGGTTACGTTTCAATCCCGAGGAGGGCTATGCTTGCTTTGTTTTTTGCCAATTAGGAACCGCAGCAGTCCGACGGCTGTACCCATAAGCAGCAGGTACCCCAGTATCTCCTTTTCGTAATGCCTTATATCGCCGAGCATCAGTTCCATGCCCTTGCCGAAGAGATAGCCGAGGGAGCCGAAGGTCGTCGCCCACAGCGCGGCGCTTACGATATTTAGCGCCACGAACTCGATGGCCGGAACGCGGCTCATGCCCAGCGCAAAAGGGGTGATGGTGCGAATTCCGTAAACGAAGCGAAAGCCGATGATAATTGGAATGCGGTGGCGTTCGATGATGCGATGCACCTTGTCGGCGCGCGTTTGCCACTGGGGAAATTTCCGCAGCACCCATCGGCCGCGGTAGCGCCCCAGAAAAAAAAGAAGCTGATCTCCAAACAAACTCCCAACGAACGCGGATGCGATAACCCATGGCAACTTGAGATAATCCAACTTGGCCGCCACGCCGCCTAACACCAAAATGGTCTCGCCTTCCAGGAAGGTACCTATGATCAAGGCTAGGTAGCCGTAACTTTCAATTAAATGTTCGAGCGTAATGTCCATTTAGCGGTATAGCTTAACTGCGACTCATGATCGGAGATTCGGCGAACAGCAAATCTCAGAGATCAAATTGCTGATGCAAGGTGGGCATCTCAACCAGGGTATTCTTTAGCAACGCGGAGAAATGCTGCATGGCGTCTTCATCGCCGTGGACCAGGAAAGTGCGAGCAGGGGTGCCGATCTTGCGATGCCAGGTCAACAGTTCAGCCTGGTCGGCGTGGGCGGAGAAGCCGTTGATGGTGTGGATATGGGCGCGGACGCGAATCTCATCGCCATAGATGCGGACCTGTTGCGCGCCGTCGATGATAAGGCGCGCCAGGGTACCCCGTGCCGCATAGCCGACGAACACGACGCTCGAATCTTTGCGCCATAGGTGCTGCTTGAGATGATGCCGGACTCGGCCGCCGGTGCACATCCCCGAGCCTGCCATGATGATCGCGCCGCCGCTGATGCGATTGATGGCGATGGAATCGGCGGTCTCGCGCGTGAAATGCAGGCCCGGTAATTGAAAGGGGTCGCGGCCCTCGCCAAACAGTGCCGCGATGTGCGGCTCATAACATTCGGGGTGGCGCCCGAATATTTCGGTTGCCGAGATCGCCATGGGCGAATCCAGAAATACCTGGATAGAACGGGGCAAACGGCCCGCCTCCATGCCCATGCGCAAGTAGAAGAGAATATCCTGGGCGCGTTCCAGGGCGAAGGTGGGGATGATCACGTTGCCGCCGCGTTGGAAGGTGTCCGTGATGGCCGTGTACATTTCCTCGATGGAAGGTTGCATCTGTTTATGGAGGCGGTCGCCGTAGGTGGTTTCCATAATCACCACGTCCGCCTTGGGCGGCGTCGCCGGGCTGCGCAGTAACGGCCGGCCCGCGTTGCCGAGGTCGCCGGAGAACAGCACGGCGCGGCGCTCGCCGCGCTCGCTCAGTTCCAGATAGATGCAGGCGGAGCCGAGGATGTGACCCGCATCGTGAAAGGTGGCGTCGATCCCGGAAGCCAGTTCCAGGGTCTTGCCATACAGTGCCGTGCGTCCGAAATATTCCAGGGTATGCATGGCGTCCTGCACCGTATATAACGGTGCGGCCGCTTCATGGTTGGCGCCGCGCCGCGCTGCCTTGCGGGCTTGGTAGCGCGCCTCTTCCTCCTGTAGGTGCGCCGAATCCAGCATCACCAGCTGCGCCAGTTCGCGCGAGGCGGCGGTGGTAATAATTTCGCCGCGAAAACCGCGCTTCACCAACAGCGGCAGACGCCCGCAATGATCGAGATGGGCGTGGGTTAGCAGCACATAATCGATAGCGGCGGGTTCAAAGCCGAACGATTCGGCATTTTCCTCGTTGAGCTCGCGTCCGCCCTGATACATGCCGCAGTCGATGAGCATGCGGCGCCCGGCGCATTCGACCAGATGACAAGAGCCGGTGACGCCGCGGTCCGCACCGTGAAATGAAATCTTCATAATTCGCTCCTGACCGGGTTTGTCTGTATAAATAAATAGATGTGTCACACTCTGTGTCGTTCGCCCTCAATTCGCTGGAAATAGGGGCGTACCGTTGGCCTCGTGCCAGCTCAAGATGCCGTCCCAGATCTCCTGCGCGGTCTCGGCGAACCAGAAGAGTTCGCGATCTTCCGCATCGATGACCCCTTCGGCGACCAGAAAGTCCACATTGAAGGCGTGCCGCCAGTAGTCCTCGCCCACCAGAACGATGGGAACCGGTTTTATCTTGCGGGTTTGTACCAGGGTCAGGGTTTCAAATAATTCATCAAAGGTGCCGTAGCCCCCGGGAAATGCCACCAAGGCCCGGGTGCGCAGTAGAAAGTGCAGTTTGCGCAAGGCAAAGTAATGGAAACGAAAACACAGCTCCGGCGTTATATAGGGATTGGGGTATTGCTCGTGAGGCAGGTTGATGTTCAAGCCGATGGACTTGGCGCCCACGTCATGGGCGCCGCGGTTGGCGGCCTCCATTATTCCGGGACCACCGCCAGTCATGACCACCAGCCGCGAATTGTCGGGCATTGCGCCGGCCTTGTCCACCAGCCGGCAGAAATCACGCGCCACCTCATAGTAGTGGCTTTTGGCAACGATGCGCTGGGCGACAGACAGGCGGTTTTGCAGGTCGTCGTTGTCCGGGTCGGCATCCAATTGCGCACGCAGAGCCGTCACTCGCCGCTGTGCGGCGGCGGGCTCGGGGATGCGCGTGCTGCCGAAGACCACAACGGTATGTTGGATGCCATGCTGTTCTAGCAGCGTCTCCGCCTTGAGATAGTCGATTTGCAGGCGGACGCCGCGTGTTTCGTCCAGATTAAGAAAGCCGACATCCCGGTCGGCCTGGCGATAGCTGGGACTGTCCAAAATCGCCTGGATACGACGCGGCGCATCCGGGTCCTCCTCGTCGGACTTGGGCCGGTGCCAGGGCAGCGGCTCTTGGCGCTGGTGCGGATGCGCAGGTGGTGGAACTCGCGATGTCTTGCGGGAAATATTTGGGATCTTTCTCATTACCGGTCCTTACCGATCGCTGACCATGATCATGCAGGTTGCACTATACTGAGGCCGGCTTCGCCGCCATCCGGCAAGTCTAATACACGGACCGGGTATGCGGTATAAAAAATCAGGGAGGGCCGTCGGTATGTTGCGGCTGATTTCGTCGTGTGATACCGGTAAGCGCGTTGGCACATTTCCCCTTTTTCGCTGCCGATGAGGCCAACTGCATCGAACAGTTACGAACAGGCACGACATGGATCTGAATTCCAGCCACTTCCTCGTTAAAGTGTGGACAAGCGCTGGGTTACTACCCTGGCATTGGATAATCGCCGGTGCACATATTGTGTTGGCGATTATAGCAACGCTGCATGCGCTGTTGTTCAAACGTGACCCCCGGGCGGCCTTAGGGTGGGTTGCCGTTAGTTTATCAATTCCAATAATCGGCCCTTGGCTCTACTTCATATTCGGTATCAATCGAATTCAGACTCAGGCACGTAAGCTGGCCCGCCACCGTCCTTTCCGTTTACGCATAGGCCATGAGATGGGTTCGCCGGTGACGAAATCCCACCCTGACGCGCAGGAGACGAACCCGCTCTGGGAACGTTTTGCGCGCGTATCGGATCGCGTCACTTCGCGGCCTCTGACGGCGGGCAATGCGGTAGAACTGCTGCACAATGGGGAACAGGCCTACCCGGCCATGCTCAAGGCGATCAATGGAGCGACCGAGCGGGTGTTACTGGCGAGCTATCTGTTCGAAGCGGATTTCATCGGCAATGCCTTTGTCGCCGCGCTGGCTGCCGCGCGCCGTCGCGGCGTCGAGGTGCGGGTGATCACGGATGGAATAGGGGAACTCTATTCCTGGCCAAGGATCAGCCGCCTATTGCGCAGGGAAGGCATTGCTGTCGTCCGCTTCCTGCCGCCCAGATTGCTGCCTCCGACATTCTCCCTGAATCTGCGCAATCACCGCAAGATCCTCGTAGTGGATGGCCGGCAGGGATTTACCGGCGGGATGAACATCGGGGCCCGGCACATGGCGGATGCAGATTCGCCCCGCCGCACCGTAGATCTTCATTTCCATTTGCAGGGCCCCGTGGTGGCCGATTTGGAAGAAATCTTTGCCGAGGACTGGCAATTCATGACCGGGGATAAATTGCCGGTCTCGATCTCGCCGAATCGCCAAATGGGCGCGACCTATTGCCGCTGCATCAGCGACGGTCCGAATGACGACTTGGACAGGATTTCCCTGGTTATGATGGGCGCGATCTCGGCGGCACGGCGCGAGGTCATTATTTTAACGCCTTACTTTCTGCCTTCACGGGAGATGATCGCCAGTCTGCAATCCGCGGCGTTGCGCGGCGTCGACGTAACCATTATTCTGCCAAAAAAAAGCAATCTGCGTTTTATCGATTGGGCGACGCGTAACCTGCTGTGGGAATTGCTGCAGCATGAGGTGAAGATTTATTATCAGCCGCCGCCATTCGCGCACACAAAACTGTTCGTCATCGACGGTCTATATGCGCAGATAGGTTCGGCCAATCTGGACCCGCGGAGCCTGCGTCTCAACTTTGAACTTAATGTCGAGATCGTTGGCGCGGACTCTGTCGCGCCGCTGGTCAATTACTCGCGGGACATACGGCGCGAAGCGACACGGATTACCTTGCCGCAAATTGACGGTCGACCGCTGGCGGTGCGAGTCAGGGACGCGGCATGTTGGTTATTTATGCCTTATTTGTGAGAATAACGGCGAGAGATGTCGCCGCGATTCGATACTCCGAATTTATGGACTGCCAAATGCAGAGTAGTTGCAGAGCATACCCGGGTTGGCGGCAGTGCCAGACAACGTTTATCCATGTCTAGTCTGATAAGAATGATCAGGATATTAAAGAGCGGAGTAGCGGCGCTATGAATGGAAAGCCAAAAAGAACTGATGACTACCGCGGGCAGGCTGCTCGAGACACCGCGCGGCAGTTGCAGGTTAATATCACGGTTGGACTGGCGGATAGCGAAGTACAGGCTCGCTTGCAGCGCTATGGCTACAATGAAATAGAGGAAAAGGAAGAGGCGCTGTGGCACCGCATCTTTCGCCGGTTCTGGGGACCCATTCCCTGGATGATCGAGGTGGCGGCGCTCCTCTCGGCCATTGTCGGCAAGTGGGACGACTTCGCGATCATTACCGTCATGCTGCTGATCAATGCCGGCCTCGATTTTTTCCAGGAGCACCGCGCCCTGAACGCGCTGAGGGCCTTGAAGCAGCGCTTGACGGCGGAAATCATCGTGCGCCGCGATGGTAAATTCAAGACTATCTCAGCGCGAGACTTGGTGCCCGGCGATATCATCAGGCTGCGCATCGGGAACATCGTGCCAGCCGACGTGCAATTGCTCGATGGCGATTATCTCTCGATCGACCAATCGGCATTGACCGGCGAATCCCTGCCGGTGAGCAAGAAGACGGACGAAGTCGCCTACGCCAGCACCATTGTCAAACAGGGCGAGATGCTTGCAGTGGTGATCAATACCGCCGCTAATACCAACTTCCATACCGTGGTTTCGCTGGTGGCCAAGGCGTCGCTGGAGGAGCGCAGCCATTTCCAGAAAATGGTGATTCGTATCGGCGATTTTTTGATTTTGATCACCATTGCGCTGGTGGTGCTGATCGTGATGGTCTCCCTGTTCCGGCATGAGAACTATCTGGAAATCGCCCGTTTCGCCCTGGTGTTGACAGTGGCGGCGATCCCGGTGGCGCTGCCGGCGGTGCTGTCGGTGACCATGGCGGTGGGGGCGGTCAATCTGGCCCGGCGGCAGGCGATCGTGTCGCGGCTAACCGCCATCGAGGAACTGGCCGGGATGGACGTGTTTTGTTCCGACAAGACCGGCACCCTGACCAAAAACGAAATGCAGGTGGCCGAGCCGGTGGTGATGGCGGGCCATGACGAGCGCGAACTGTTCCTGATGGCGGCGCTGGCCTCCAAGGTGGAGAATCGTGATCCAATTGAGTTGCCTATTTTTCAATACATAGACGAAAAATTTCCCGATGTGGACTGGAAAACTTACAAACAACTCAATTTCACACCCTTCGATCCCATCCGTAAACGCACTGAGGCGGCGATAGAAAAGGGCGATGAGCGCTTCGCGGCCCTTAAGGGCGCGGCGCAGGTGTTATTGGGCATGACCCAGCTCACCGACGATGAGATCCGCAGCGTCCAGCAAACCGTCGAACAACTGGCCGCCAAGGGTTACCGCACCCTGGCTGTTGGCCGTAAGCGCGGCGATGCCCCGCTGGAGCTGCTGGGTCTGATTCCGCTGTACGATCCGCCCCGCGACGATTCCAGACAGATCATCGCCGACATGCGGAATAACGGCGTCGACGTGAAGATGGTTACCGGCGACAACCTGGCCATCGCCCGCGAGATCGGCGGTCTGCTGGGTTTGGAACAGCATACTCTGCGTGCCGATCAATTGACCGGCGCCGCCGGCAATGAGTTGCTGATACTGGCCGCGGCACTATCGGCGGCAATCTACCAGCGTCTCAAGCCGGAGGTGTCGCGCAAGGAAGCGAAGCGCTTCGCCGATGAGGTGATGGAGGCCGTGGGAGAAACGTACGATACCCGTCTCCTGGAGCGGGAATTCATCCACTCCCACGAATCGGCGATCATCGAGATGATCGAGTCCGTGACTATCTTCGCCGAGGTGGTGCCGGAGGATAAGTATCGCATCGTCGATACCTTGCAGAAGGGCGGCCATATCGTGGCTATGACCGGTGACGGCGTCAACGATGCCCCGGCACTGAAGAAGGCCGACTGCGGCATTGCCGTCTCCAACGCCACCGACGCGGCGCGCGGCGCGGCGGACATCATCCTCACCGCGCCGGGTCTGAGCGTTATCAACGAGGCGGTGAAGCAGGCACGCATCACCTTCGAGCGGATGAAGAGCTACGCCACCTTCCGCATCGCCGAGACCATCCGCATCATCCTGTTCATGACCTTGAGCATTGTGGTGTTCAGCTTTTATCCCATCACCGCGCTGATGATCATCCTGCTGGCGCTGCTCAACGATCTGCCTATCCTGGCCATCGCCTATGATAATACCAAGGTCAATGACCGGCCGGTGCGTTGGAACATGTCCGAAATGTTGACGGTGTCGACCGCGCTGGGCGTCACCGGGGTAATCGGTTCCTTTCTATTATTTTTCATCTTGAAAGAAAGCGGCTTTTCCGAGAGCATGATCCAGAGCATGATGTTCCTCAAGCTGATCGTGGCGGGCCACAGCACCCTGTATATCACTCGCACTGAAGGCTGGTTCTGGCGGCGGCCTTGGCCTGCGCCGCTGCTGTTCTGGGCTACCTTCGGCACGGAGATCCTCGGCACCTTGATCGCCGTCTACGGCATTCTGATAACACCCATCGGTTGGAGGTACGCTTTATTGATGTGGGCCTATGCGCTGGCTTGGTTTTTCGTTGACAATGCGGCAAAAATGGTGGCATATCGCCTCTTGCGGTCGCGATACGAAATTTAAGCGATGAAAGGTGCAAATCAATACGCTTTGCCTTTATGCCCTTCACGAGGAATAGAGTTTGCAATACGCCATAAATGCGCTATGTTCACGATTGTAGCCAAACGGTTTCTTTCTCATCTCATCATCGCGCGCTGCCTTGATGCACAACTTTAATCTTCATTATTTCCCGCTGGCTCTGCCTTTCCTTTTCATACTGGCGGCGCTTTTGGCCGTCGTGGTCGTCCTGGTACAGATTCGCGTGCTGCGTTATGCCTATGCAAAGATCGGCATTCCCTTGAAGTATTTTTCCGCCTTGCTCATCGCCTCGCTGTTCGGCAGTTATCTCAATATACCGATCGCGTCCTTGCCCGGCGAACAGACGATGTCCGGGCAAATAGTGACGTACTTCGGCATGCAATACGTGATTCCCGAAGTGGTCAACTGGCCGGGCACGGTAATCGCCGTCAACATCGGCGGTGCGGTCATACCCTTGCTGGTCTCCCTGTATCTGGCGGTGAAGTTTCGCATCTATGGTCCCGCGCTGCTGGGCATCGCGGTGGTTGCATTTGTCAGCCACCTGGTGGCGCACCCCGTGCGTGGCGTGGGGATCGCGGAACCGGTATTCGTGCCGACACTGGTAACCGCGTTTACCGCGCTATTGATATCGCGCAAATACGCCGCGCCCATCGCTTATATCTCAGGCAGCATGGGGACCCTGATCGGGGCGGATCTGCTTAATCTCGATCGCATCCGCGGCCTGGGGGCGCCGGTCGCGTCGATTGGCGGAGCGGGTACCTTTGATGGCATCTTCCTCACTAGCATCCTCGCCGTGGTGCTGGCGGGATTGCTGACGGAGAAAAGGGCCTAATCCAGCCGTGATAGGGCAGGTTCCGCTTTCGAATGTTTGCAATTTCCCTCGCTCGGTGTTTTATCGCCTATTGCCGGCCCGCCGTTTTTGATTGACGGGCGGTGCGGCGTGGTTGAAATCACCCGCGTGAGGTGCATTTAAACCGGTTATCCCCGTCGACGAATCTGTAACAATTTGATTTGCTAACGATTGGAAGATGGCACGGTCCTTGATTTGAATTCGTCAAGGAGTGTTTCTTTGCGGTTAGCCGCGCGACCGTCCATTACGGTGCGTGTTCTTAACGCTGGCATATCGCAACCACCGGAGAGGAGGATGCCGTCATGTCAAATCAAATAAGAGCTTTGTTGCTGAGTGCGAGCTTGTTAGGCGCGCTTGGTCCGCTAGTCCCGGCCTCAAGCTGGGCTGATAGCCAGCTGGCCGCCGATGGGTCGCCATGCGACGATTCCATTCTGGATGTCGGCGCCGCCGCGTCGTCTCCCAAGGAGTCGAAACAAGATATCAAGCTTACCAAGCGCTGGGAAAACGCCCGCACGGAATATGAGCGTGACCTGGATTTTGCCGCCATCGATAAGCACCGGCTACCGGAGGATTATAGCCCGTTGCGTGATCTGGTCGAGGCTAAATATCATCTCGCCATTGCCGAGGGGAAGTTGATCGTACCGAACTTCGACAGGCAGGCCATCACCGAATTACAACAGGCCCAGTCCTTTCTCGCCCATGCCTTGAAGCATGCCGATGCGATGGACAAGCCAAAATTCGCCACTATCAAAGGCAAAGTCGATCACGTCCTAAAATTCGTCAGCCACGGCGGAGGATGCTGGAGCGAGCGGCTGTCAGATGCCTTTGACAATATCGACAATGATGTTGAGAAGGTATTGCATTCCTCTTGACCTGCGCCCCGTGCGCCACCTCAGCCAATTTGATGCAGTCACATAGGAGATGAATATGATACGAAATTATCGGCCCATGATTTTTAACGTCCTGATGCTCGCGGCATTGGTATTTCAGGTAACAACCCTGCCCGCCGCGCATGCGGAGGCCGTCATCCCCGATTTCGTCAAACTGGTCAAGAATAACAGCGCCGCGGTGGTTAATATCAATACCACGGAAAAGGTCAAGGTCTCCGGACAACCCAATATGCCGTTTCCCGATATGCCCGATGACAGCCCCTTCAATGAATTCTTCAAGCGTTTCTTTCAGCAAATGCCGCCCGGCGTGCCTCACGATGAAGAGCGGCAATCCCTGGGTTCCGGCTTCATCATTTCGCCGGACGGGTACATCCTGACCAACGCCCATGTGGTAAAGGATGCCGATAAGATCGACGTCGGTCTGTTTGACCACAGTCAGGCTTCGGCGAAAGTCATCGGCATGGATGAGCGCAGCGACGTGGCCCTGCTCAAGATCGACGGCCATGATCTGCCCACGGTCAAGATCGGCGATTCTGACAAGGTGCAGGTGGGCGAGTGGGTATTGGCCATCGGCTCGCCTTTCGGTTTGAATTATACCGCCACGCACGGTATCGTCAGCGCCGTGGGGCGCACCCTGCCCGACGACGTCTATGTGCCCTTCATTCAAACCGATGTCGCGGTCAATCCGGGCAATTCCGGCGGGCCGTTGTTCAACACCCAAGGCGAGGTCGTCGGAATTAACTCGCAGATCTACAGCAACACCGGCGGCTACATGGGGCTTTCCTTCGCCGTGCCCATCGATGTCGCCATGAAAGTGGCGGATGAGCTCAAGGCCCACGGCCATGTCACTCATGCCTGGCTGGGCGTGTCGATTCAGACGGTGGACGACGATCTGGCCAAATCCTTCGGCCTGGATCATGCCCATGGCGCGCTGGTCGCCGAAGTGATGGCCAATAGCCCCGCGGCCAAGGCCGGGATACGGCCCGGCGATATTATCCTGAGCTATAACGGCCAGGATATCGCCACATCCTCCTCGCTGCCGGCGCTGGTCACCGATACCAAGGTGGGAAAGACCGTGCCGCTTACGGTGTGGCGTGACGGCAAGTCGCTCAACTTGCAGGCCACAATCGCCGCGATGAATGAAAAAAATACCACGGCCGTCAGGGCTCGCGCCCATAAGGCCGATGTACTGCGCCTGCGGGTTGCCGATCTCACCGATCAGCAGCGTCAAGACTTCGCTGTGGGCAAACGCGGCATCTTGGTTAAGGAAGTGGAGGACGGTCCGGCGGAGGATGCCGGCATTCACCAAGGCGATGTAATCCTGCAAATGGATCACAAGGATATTGCCAGCGTCGCTGAATTTACCGTGATCGAAACTAAACTGCCTCGGGGTAAACCGTTCTCGGTACTGATTCAGCGCCAGGGTTCGCCATTATTTCTTGCGGCGATCATTCCCAAATAGGCGGGAATATCGCGGTTCGCGGGCGGGTGAGGTATCCGGTGTGGATGCGAGTCCCCGCCCGCATGGATTTCCTGCATTCCCGGTGCGATGCCATTTTTACGAGAGGGTGCGTAAATGATCGCAATGACGATAAGCGGCGGCGATCAGGGAGAGACAATATGGGCGAGGCAAAACCGTTGCCAATGTCGTGAAATCCGGTTGTAATAACCGTGACCAGCCCCAAACACACTGCCTCGATGCTCAATACGCCGTATCTTCGCCCTGTATGGTTGCCGACGGTGGTGACGGGCATCCTGCTGTTGGTGGCGCTCGGCTTGCTGGTGGGCATGTCGTGGCAAAGCCTGCAACGCCTTGACCCCGTTCAGACACAATTGACGAGCCTCGCCTACTTGCAGCGCACGGCCTTGCATATCGAAGAACTGCTGATAGCCGATCTCACTACGCCGGATGGCGTTGATCCGAATTCAGTCCGACAAGTGCGCCAGGAGCTGAACAAGATTCAATCATTGAAATATGAAGTGGAACCGGAAACCACACAGCTTCTGCAGGCGGCCCAGCTGGCGCTCGGCGCCGTTGATCAGAATCCGCGGGACGCGTTGATCGCCGGCCTCACCTCAATCAGCCATGTGCTGGCCGTTGAGACTCAGGCCCATGAAAAATTGGTGGCTGAGGCTCGCCGCGATACGGAGCTTGAATTCAGGATCGCGGCGGGGACTTTGGTCGTGCTGCCGCTGGCCGCGTTAATTACCTTGTTTTTGTTGCGTCGCCGCATTTTCGATCCGATCACCCGATTGGGAACCTTGCTGGATCTGCTGGCGCGTCAGGACTACAGTCCGGCGCCTATGCACGCCATTGATCCCATCCTCATGCCCTTATATGAAAATTACAATCGCCTGGTGACGAGACTCGCCGAACTGGAAGAACAAAACCGCGCACGCCGGCAATCCCTGGAGAACCAGGTGCGGGCCGCAACCCACGCCCTGCTCGAACAGCAGCGCGAGTTGGCCGCCGCGGAACGGTTAGCGGCGGTAGGCGAGGTGGCGGCGGGCCTTGCGCATGAGTTGCGCAATCCCTTGGCCGGCGTGCAGATGGCCTTGAACAACCTCAACCGGGAAATCAGCGATCCCGATCATGGCAAACGGCTCGCTCTGGTGAGCAATGAACTCAATCGCATGACCGGGCTGCTGAGCGGCATGCTCAGCCAGACCCGGCAGGAGCCCGAAGCCCTAAGTGACATTCATCTGGCCTCGGCCGTCGCGGAACTGCTTACCTTGGTGTCCTATCAGATAAATGCAAATATACGGCTGATTCAGGAGATTCCCGCCGAGCTGAAGTGTCGACTCCCTGCGGCCGGCCTGCATCAGGCATTGATTAACTTGGTGTTGAACGCGGTGCAGGCCATCGGCGACAAAGCCGGGCGGATTGTCATACGCGCCGCCGCGCAGGGCAGCGAAGTGCTGCTTTCGGTAGGCGATGACGGTCCCGGATTTCCACAAACCTTGTTGCAGGGCGGTATTCGTCCGTTCGCGAGCGGCCGCGTGGGCGGCACCGGCCTGGGTCTGGCCATCGTGCAACGTTTCATTCGTGATTTAGGCGGCGTAATGCGCCTCGAAAATCAAACCTCGGGCGGGGCCTGTGTGATAATGATTCTACCTTGCGAGGCCGACCATGGCTGATTCCCTGCTGATCATCGAAGACGAGAACCTGCTTGGAGCGGAACTGCAACGCTATTACGCCCGCAATGGATGGGATGTGGCATGGGCGAAATGCCTCAAGGATGGTGAGCGCTTGCTGCTTAAAGATAGGCTTGATCCTCTTGTGGTGTTGTCCGACATGAATCTCCCGGATGGCAACGGTCTGGATCTGCTGGAGAAGGTACGGACGCGCGGCCTTGGCGGCGAGTGGATCATCCTTACCGGCTATGGCAGTGTGCCCGATTCGGTTCGGGCGTTGCGCCTCGGCGCCTTTGACTTTTTGGAAAAACCCTATAAACCGGATCGTCTGGAATTGATTGTCGGCGGTGCGGCGCGCAGTGCCCGGGCGCAACGCCGGCTGAGCGACGAAATCAATGCACAAGCGCAACGCTATGCGCCGCACAGTTTTGTCGGGCTCAGTGCGGAGGCCGGTATCGTGCGCGAGATGCTGGCCAAGCTCGCCGCGGTTCCCTTCAGCGTCCTCATCATCACCGGAGAGACGGGGACCGGCAAGGGTCTGGCCGCGCGCATCCTCCATCATGCGGGGCAGCGCGCAACGGGTCCGCTGGTGGAACTCAATTGCGCGGCGCTGCCCCGCGAATTATTGGAGTCGGAACTGTTCGGTCATGAGGCCGGCGCCTTCACCGGGGCCAAGGGACGGCGCAGGGGCCTGATGGAGCAGGCCGGCGGGGGCACGCTATTCCTGGATGAGATAGGGGACATGGATCTGGATCTACAGGCCAAATTGCTTAAGGCCATCGAGGACCGCGCCATTCGTCGTCTGGGAGGTGACCGCGAAATCGCGGTGGATGTACAGCTGATCACCGCCACCAACCACGATCTGCAGCAACGAGTGGCCCAAGGCGGTTTCCGCGCCGACCTGTATCACCGCTTGAGCGTGTTTCGCCTGGAAATGCCCGCACTGCGCACGCGGAGAGAGGATCTTCGGGAATTGGTGCCGGCCTTCGTTGCCGAATACAACGTCAAGGCGGGCAAGCGCGTGCGAGTCATTCCCGATGAGGTATGGGAACGGCTGATCGCCCATGATTGGCCGGGCAACGTGCGCGAGCTGCGCAATGTGGTAGAGCGCTGCGTATTGTTCTCGACCGGCGAGGTGTTTCCCGCGCAGTGGTTGCAACTGGAAGCGAGCCCCGCTTCGGGCGCGGTCGGCAAGGCGGGGATAGATAACAACCTTCTTTGTCTGCCGCTGGACGGCAGTATGGCCTTGGACGAGATGGATCGTTACATCATCAAGACTGCGTTGGAAAAATATCACTATAATGTCACCGTCGCCGCCAAGGCCCTTGGCAGCACGCGCGAGACGCTGCGCTATCGCATCCAGAAATACGGCCTAAAACCTCTCCAGTAGGTAACTTGACTAAGGTATGATTGACAGCGTCTGCTTTTAGTGTTCGGCTTGCACGGCAGGGCAGCCGCCGTCCAGAGACGGCGAAGGAGCCTGATCATACCAGGCTGATCTAAATTCGTGAGGCGAGCGGGAGGCATTATGATCAATCTGGACCTTGATACCCTGGAGCAAAAAACGCTGATAGAGACATTGGAGAGTTATCTATCCGATCTAAGCGTTGAGATTGCGGATACCGACCGCTTTGAATTTCGCGAAGAGTTGAAGGCAAAGAGAAACGTTTTGAACAAGATTTTGAGCGCCGTGAAGGGATCCCGCGAAGAAGATTGAACTGTTATAGGCGACATGCGCCGCGGCGTCCGCAAGATCATCAATGAGTCCGATTTTATATTCAGATCCGCGTTGATAAATGCTTCGCACCATGGCCAAAACGCATTTCGGCGAATGCCGCTACCTTATCCTGAAAACTACGCAAGCGTCATTCCTTCCTCTTGTAAATCGAGGGAAATGAATTTGCTTCATCGGACAAACCTGGGAGACGCGAATTTATGACTGTAGCTGTGGGATTGAGTCTGGCGGCGGCGGCCTTGGCCATCGCTTACGCGGCTTGGTGTGCTGCCTGGGTTTTGCGCCAGGGAACAGGGATGGATGCCTTGCAGGCGCCGTATCTGGCGATTCGCGACGCGGCCCAGGCGTTCCTGCGCACCCAGTATACAGCCATATTCATGGTCGGCGCGGCGTTTGCGGTTCTCCTCGCGGTCGGACCCCATTTGGGGGTGTTGACCGCCTTGGGGTTCGTCGTAGGCGGACTGTGCTCCGCGCTCGCCGGCGCGGCGGGAATGTGGGTAGCGGTACGCGCAAACGTCCGTACCGCGGCGGCGGCCGAACAAGGTCTGCCCAGCGCCTTGCGGGTGGCGGTGCGCTCCGGTTCTGTTACGGGATTTTTGGTGGGTGCGCTGGCCTTGGCCAGTGTCAGCGGTTTCTACCTGCTGTTGGGGGCGTTGGGCAGTTCAGATATAGCGGAGCTGCAACCCATGGCCGGGCTCGGATTCGGCGCCTCACTGGTCAGTATCTTTGCCCGCCTCGGCGGCGGCATCTTTACCAAGGCCGCCGATGTCGGCGCGGACCTGGTGGGCAAGATCGAACAGGGGATTCCCGAGGACGATCCGCGAAATCCGGCAGTCATCGCCGACAACGTCGGGGACAACGTCGGTGATTGCGCCGGCATGGCCGCGGATTTGTTCGAGAGTTATGCCGTTACCTTGATCGCCACCATGCTGGTGGCCGAGTGGCTGATGCCGGCGCAGCTAGTCGCGCAGCACTTTCCCCTTGCCTTAGGAGCGGTGGGGCTGGTGGCCGGCATCGTCGGCATGCAAGCGGTACGCTTGGGGAACGATACCCATATTCTTTACGCGCTGTTACGGGGTGTGGTGGCGAGCACCTTACTCGCCGCCATGGGTTTCTATGGCGTCAGCCACTGGCTGATGACGGGATTAGGAGTAATCACGGCGGGGAAATTGTTCGCGGCGACGCTAGTGGGCCTGGTCATCGCTTTGACGTTGGTGGGTTCCACCATTTACTTCACTTCCAGCAGATTTTCGCCAGTGCGGCGTATCGCTCATGCCTCCCGCTCCGGACACGCTACCAATATCATCACCGGCCTGGCGGTGGGGATGAAGTCAACGGCTCTGCCGGTAATTATCGTTGCCGCGGGCATTATCGTCGTCTACGCACTCGCCGGCATATACGGTATAGCCATAGCAACCTGTGCCATGCTGTCCCTGACGCCGGTAATCGTAACCATAGACGCCTACGGTCCGGTGACCGACAATGCCGGCGGGATCGCAGAGATGGCGCACCTGGAAGAAAGCGTGCGCAAGGTCACCGACACCCTGGACGCCGCGGGCAATACCACCAAGGCGGTTACGAAGTCCTTCGCCATCGGTTCGGCCGGCTTGGCGGCCCTGGCCTTGTTTGGCGCGTTCACCATCGACTTCGGCATCCATGGCCATGTTTTTGATTTTTCCATCGGCAATCCCTATACCCTGGCGGGCTTATTCCTCGGCGCCTTGCTGCCGTTCCTGTTCAGCGGCTATATCCTGGATGCTGTCGGTGTGGCAGCGGGGCACGTAGTGACGGAAGTCAGGGAACAGTTCAAGGCCCATCCAGACATCATGGCGGGAACGCGCCTGCCGGATTATGCGCGCACCGTGAGCATACTCACCCGGGAGTCCTTGCGCGGCATGTTGATCCCCGGGTTGATCCCGGTGGCGGCGCCGCTGCTTATCGCCCTGATCTGGGTACCGTTCGGCCCTCATGGGAGTGCGGTGCTACTCATGGGCGGACTGCTCATCGGCGTCATTATCAGCGGTTATCTGCTGGCGGTATCCATGAGCACCGGTGGCGCTGCCTGGGACAATGCCAAGAAATATATCGAGGCCGGCCATGAAGGGGGCAAGGGCTCGCCGGCCCACAATGCCGCGATTACCGGCGACACCGTGGGCGATCCTTATAAGGATACGGCGGGCCCCGCCATCAACCCGATGATCAAGGTGATCAATCTGATTGCGCTGTTGCTGGTGCCGTTTCTCGCATAAGGCAGATAAAATAGTATCCGTCTCGCGCAGAGACAAGGCAACATATCAATAATACTTTCCCGGAAACGCATGAACGGCGATAAAATTTCCAGACGAACCTTCCTCGTCTCCATGGCCGCGGCGGCCGTTGCCGCTTCAGCGCGCAGCGAGGCGCGAGTAGAGCACAACAAGAGCGATATTGGATTGGCATTGGGTGGCGGTGGCGCCAGGGGCCTGGCGCATGTGCTGATGTTCGAGGTGTTTGATGAACTGGGTGTCAGGCCGCGCAGGATCGCTGGCACCAGCATTGGGGCGATCATGGGCGCGCTTTACGCATCGGGACTTTCCGCTAAAGAGATCCGGGAACTCATTACCGTGTGGATGAAGACTGAAAGCACGAAATGGTCGCGCGCGGTAGTGAGCATGAGTATCTTTAAATGGATTGATCTCATCGACCCGGGTCTGGGCAAGGGCGGATTGATCAATACGGAAAAATTCCTGGGATTTCTGCATCAGGCGATAAAGCAGACCACCTTTGCGGAACTCAAGATACCCCTCAAGGTCGTTGCAACGGATTTTTGGAAAGGCGAGCAGGTCATTCTCGATAAGGGGGAATTACTGCCGGCCGTCAAGGCAAGCATGGCCTTGCCCGGGGTCTTCGATCCAGTCGATATCGGCGGCCGTATCTTCATCGATGGCGGCACCGTTAACCCGCTGCCATATGATTTGCTGCTGAGAGAGAGCGGGACCACCGTCGCTATCGATGTCAGCGGCAGCGTAACGGACCGGGTGGGTGAATCGCCCGCCTTTTTTGATACTATTTTTCAAACTTTCCATGTTATGGGACAGTCAATTCTCGCCGATAAGTTGCAATTGCGGCGTCCCGATATCTACATCAAACCTGATATCCTGGATATCAAGGCCCTGGATTTTCTCAAAGCGAATGACATCTATCGTCAGGCAGCGTCGGCCAAGGAGAGGCTGAAGAAAAGTCTCGACAAGATACTGGCGGGATAGTGTTTGTGTTGGCATGCCCACAAGCCCTGAGTAGAAATAAATTTATGCACGCAAAATTACCAATACATGGGAGTCCCTATGGCTGAGGAAGAATTTCATGTTCACGGGCTGCATGAGCACGCTGTCGAAGAGCAAGGTTATCATCAAAGGACGGGCCTCGCGCAGTCCATCGCATTGTTCACCGCGATCCTGTCGACCTTCGGCGCCGCGGTCAGCTACGAAGGCGGCAATACCCAAACCGAGGCGCTGCTGTATAAGAATGAAGCCATACTCAATAAAACCGCAGCCGCGGATCAGTGGGCATTCTACCAATCCGCGAGCAATAAAGAGCATCAAATGGAAATGATGCTCGACATTGGTCCTGCGGATAAAAGGCCCCATTATGCCGAGGCGCTTGCCAAGTACCAAGCGCAAAAAGAAGAAATTAAATCAAATGCGGAAAAGTTGGAAAAGCAGGCCCAGGAGGCCAATGCGACAAGCAAACACTATGCTAAGCCGCATCATAAATTGTCGCAGGCGTTGACCTTCATCCAGATTGCCATTGCATTGGCATCGATAACGGCCTTGACCCGCAAACGCTGGTTATTGTTTGTAGGCGGACTAGCCGCGATGATTGGTGTGGCGTATATGATCTTTGGCTTTATTGAGTTGCAATAGCGCCCATTTGGACGAGACATAATACCAGCGCCTAGATCATCAAGAGAGCCGCCGCCACGCGCCGGCCATCTCCCATAAGGATGTTGTAGGTGCGGCAGGCGGCGGCAGTGTTCATTACCTCAAAGCCGATGCCGGCCGCCGCCAAGGGTGCGACTATGGATGAGGCGGGCCACTGCAAGCTTGCGCCCGCTCCCAGCAATACGATCTCCGGCGCCAGCTCCACCAATATTGCCATGTGCGACGGGTCCAGTTTTTCAAAGGATTGAGGTGTCCAGTTTCGCAGCAGGCGGGTTGGGGTAATGATGGCGCTGTGGCGGAGTATTTCCTGGCGCACGCGGGAGGCTTCCGGACCAATAGCATCTAAGGCCTCAGGAGCGGGATCTGCCGCGCCTTGGGGAATAGTGACGGTAATCGTGCCGGGACCATAGGCGCGGATGGCGTATTGGTCGCGGTTGATTTCCAGGTTGAATTGCATGATTTGGGTGAAATTGTGAAAGAGCGGATTCGGTCTCTTTTTACCTTGGATGCCGCCGCGGCGCAAGCCTGGGGAGTGTCACTCGATTGACAGGGTTTTTAGCGCCGGGTAATGTGTCAGCTTCGGCGCGCCCAAGCTGGCGCTTTGTTTATGTTTTGAGAGATGATTTTCCCGTTTTGTGCATTTCCCGGATTGACTGCCTTGATAGACGAATTTCCAAGAATCAAACGACTCCCTCCTTATGTGTTTAACATTGTCGGTGAGCTAAAGGCCAAGGCGCGCGCCAAGGGAGAGGATATTATCGATTTCGGTATGGGCAATCCCGATCAGCCCACACCGCGGCATATCGTGGACAAGCTGGTGGAGTCCGCACAGCGTGGAGACACCCATCGCTATTCCGTGTCCAAAGGCATTCCGCGTCTGCGCCGCGCCATCTGCATGTGGTACAAGCGCCGTTTCAATGTGGACTTGGATCAGGAGAGCGAGGCCATTGTCACCATCGGCTCCAAAGAAGGTTTGGCCCACTTGGCGCTGGCGACCATGGGACCGGGTGATGTCGCATTGGTACCTAATCCGTCGTATCCCATCCATCCTTATGGATTCGTGATCGCCGGTGCGGATATCCGCCACGTGCCGCTGATACCCGGAGTGGATTTCTTTGAGGAATTGCAAAAGGCCATCAAGGCCTGCTGGCCGCAGCCCAAGATGCTGGTACTGAATTTTCCCGGCAACCCCACCACACAATGCGTGGAACTGGATTTCTTCGAAAAGGTGGTGGCCATCGCTCACGAGCATGGTATTTGGGTTATCCACGACCTGGCCTATGCCGACATTGTGTTTGACGGCTACTCGGCGCCGTCCATTTTGCAGGTGCCGGGCGCCAAAGACGTAGCGGTTGAATTTTTCACTCTTTCTAAAAGCTATAACATGCCGGGATGGCGTATCGGTTTTATGTGCGGCAATCCCAAATTGGTCGCCGCATTGGGGCGCATGAAATCCTACATGGATTACGGCATGTTTACGCCCATACAGATCGCGGCCATTACCGCCCTGGAAGGGCCGCAGGACTGCGTATCTCAAATTTGCGAAGTGTATCGCGGCCGCCGCGATGCATTGTGCAAGGGCTTGAACTCCATCGGTTGGGAAGTAACGCCGCCCCAGGGTGCGATGTTCGTCTGGGCGCCCATCCCTGAACCCTATCGGCATTTGGGCTCGTTGGAATTTTCCAAAAAGTTGCTGCAGGAGGCTAAGGTGGCGGTATCGCCGGGCATCGGCTTCGGCGAAAACGGCGACAGCCACGTGCGATTTGCCCTCATCGAAAACGAACATCGCAGCCGCCAGGCCATCCGCGGCATCCGCGATATGTTCCGGCGCGACTATGGCAAATTAAGCGCCGCCGGAGGCGGCAAGTAGCGCGTTCGCGCAAAACTCGGAGAATGAAATTGAAGCCGGTAAAGATAGGATTGTTGGGCTTGGGGACCGTGGGCGGCGGAACGGTCAAGGTTCTCAAGCGCAACGCCCAAGAGATTCAACGCCGCGCGGGGCGCGGCATTGTTATCGCTCAGGCTTGCGCGCGTGATGTAAAGCGGCAACGCAACTGCGATGTGGCAGGGATTCAGTTGACCGACGATCCTTTTGCGGTGGTGAACAATCCCGACTTGGCGGTCATCGTCGAATTGATCGGCGGTACGACTACGGCGCGGGAGTTGGTGGCCAGGGCTATTGCCAATGGCAAGCATGTGGTAACCGCCAACAAGGCGCTGATCGCCAAACACGGTAACGAGATCTTCGCTCTGGCCCGTGAAAATGGCGTGATGGTCGCTTTCGAGGCGGCGGTAGCGGGCGGCATCCCCATCATAAAGGCGATCCGCGAAGGTTTGGCGGGCAATCGCATCGAATCACTGGCCGGCATCATCAACGGCACCGGCAATTTTATCCTTACCGAGATGCGCGACAAGGGCCGCGATTTCGCCGAGGTGTTGGCGGAAGCGCAGCGGCTGGGTTATGCCGAGGCCGATCCGACCTTTGATGTTGAGGGTATCGACGCCGCGCACAAGCTCACCATCCTGGCCTCGATTGCCTTCGGTATACCTTTGCAATTCGAGAAGGTATATACCGAAGGCATTACCCGCATCACCACCGACGATGTGCGATATGCCGAGGAACTCGGTTATCGCATCAAGCATCTGGGCATCGCGCGCCGCACCGACAATGGTGTGGAGCTGCGGGTGCATCCGACCTTGATTCCCCATCGCCGCCTGATCGCCAATGTCGATGGCGTGATGAATGCGGTACTCGTCAAGGGCGATGCCGTTGGGCCGACTCTCTACTATGGCGCGGGCGCGGGCGCCGAGCCGACCGCCTCGGCGGTGGTGGCGGATTTGGTGGATGTAGTCCGCGCGTTGACCGCCGATCCCGAGAATCGCGTCCCGCATCTCGCTTTTCAGGCGGACGCCATGGCGGACATCCCTATTCTCCCCATGACGGAAGTGGAGACTTCCTATTATTTGCGTATGCAGGCGGAAGACAGCCCCGGTGTACTGGCGGAAATCACCCGCATTCTCGGCGAGGCGGGTATTAGTATCGAAGCTATTATTCAAAAAGAGCAGGCTCCCGAAGCCGCGCATGTGCCAGTGATCATACTTACCCATGGAGTGCGCGAAGGCAAAATGAATGAGGCCATACTACGCATCGAAAATTTGGACTCGATCAACGGAGCGGTGACGCGCATCCGGGTGGAGTATCTGAACAGACAGTAACATATCCGCCGTCAGTCTATAGTTTAGTGCTTAGAGCACGGCCCATTGGAGGAATATATGCCGTTTCACCCCCGTTATACCGGGCTCATCGATAAATACCGCGACCGTCTGCCGGTGCATGACGATACACGCATCATCAGCCTCGGCGAAGGCAACACGCCGCTGATTCGCCTGCACAACATTCCGCGCGAATTAGGTAAGGACGTGGATATCTACGTCAAGTACGAAGGGCTGAATCCTACCGGTTCATTCAAGGACCGCGGCATGACTATGGCGGTGACCAAAGCGGTGGAAGAGGATAGCAAGGCCATCATCTGCGCCTCCACCGGCAACACCTCCGCCGCCGCCGCCGCCTATGCCGCGCGCGCCGGGATTAGCGCCTTCGTGCTCATCCCGGAAGGTAAGATTGCTATGGGCAAGTTGTCGCAGGCCATGATCCACGGCGCGGCGGTGATTCAGATCAAGGGTAATTTCGATGCGGGTATGCAGTTGGTGAAGGATGTAGCGAAGCAGGCGCCGGTGACCATCGTCAATTCTATTAATCCATTTCGTTTGCAGGGTCAGAAGACCGCCGCCTTCGAAATCGTCGAGGAGCTGGGTACTGCGCCGGATTTTCACTGTTTGCCCGTCGGTAACGCGGGCAATATCTCGGCGCATTGGATGGGTTATAAGGAATACCACGACCACGGCATTGTGAATAATTTACCGCGCATGATCGGCTATCAGGCGAGCGGCGCGGCGCCCTTCATGCGCGGCAAGATGGTCGACAATCCCGATACTATCGCCACTGCGATACGCATCGGCCATCCCCAGAGCTGGGATTTGGCGTGGAAGCAGCAAAAGGAATCCAGCGGCTGGTTCGATGAATGCACCGACGAGGAGATACTCGCCGCACAACGCCTGCTGGCGGTGAAGGAGGGTGTATTTTGCGAACCCGCTTCCGCCATATCGCTGGCCGGCGCCATGCGCGATATCAAATCCGGCAAGATCGCATCCGGCAGCAAGATCGTTTGTACCTTGACCGGCCACGGACTTAAGGATCCGGATATCGCAATCAAGCAGAGCCATGGGCGTGTGCTGACGGTGGAGGCGACGCTGGATGCCGTGAAGAAGGCGATTTTGAGTAATATGATGCATTAGGTCTAGGGCAAGCTCCGAATTTGATCAAGGTGGACTTATGAATGAACAGCGACTTTACGATGCGGTACGGACTTCCCCGTTTGCCGTCGAATTAACTGAACAGCAATGTATTACTCTGGCTAAGATCGCTGAGATTCGCCAGCTTAAGGATGGCGAGGTATTGCTCAGTGAAGGCCATATGGACAACAGTGTCCACGTGGTCATCGGCGGTCAACTGGCGGTGGTCAAGGATAGCGACGGCGGCGGTCATGAAACCCTGCATGTTCTCAAGGCCGGTGAAATGGCCGGGGCCATGGGTTTTATCGACGGCTTGGAACACAGCGCCACCCTAACGTCCGTCGGTGATACCGAGGTATTCAGTCTGAGCCGGGATAGATTTGAATCCCTGCTCAAGACCGACCCCCTGCTGGTATATAGAGTAATGCGCTCCATTATCCGCGGTATCCATACCATCGTGCGGAGAATGAACAACCAATACGTTCAGATGACCAACTACATTACCAAGCAACGCGGTCGTTATTGATAACTCAATACGACTTTTGTCAGTCTGCACTTAAACGAAATTAGTTATGGTTGCCGCTATGGCTTAGCGGTGGGATAGGACCAAGGGTTGTCAACGGTTTCGTCCAAGTACGGCGCGTAATCGATGGTGCGCGGGTCATAACCTCCGTCAACATAGACGTAACTGCTGTTGGACCCAAGGGGACTATTAAATCCTCCCGTGCGTGGCGTATAGGTGTACTTCCCGCCCGTGACAAAGGTGGTTTGACTATCGTGAGCCATATCGAATGATGAAATGATACTGCCGGTGGTGGTATCGATGACGGACTGCACATTGGTCAAGGATGCCCCGGTGGGCGCCGTGTTCTTGTCTGTGAGCGTGAGATCGGTTGAATTATTGCTGAGCGCGATTCCGCTCAAATCCAAGATAAAGGAGGACGAGAAATCCGGATCGTTAATTCCTTGGGTTATTTTTGGCTTGTCGGCATAGGCGCCTTTAATAAACTCACTGCAAAAGGACGTATCGCAGGTCCACGTGCTGGTACCGGCATCCCAGGTACCACCTAAAACCATGCGCACAAGGACACGATTTGGATTAGCGGTGCCATCTCCGGTGTTAGTGGTACTATTAGGCGCCAACACATTTACGGCAGCAGGTCCGGCAACGCCAAAACTTGCCGAACACATGGACGTCGGACTGCACAAACCAGTCGCGGTGTCGAAGGTGGAGCCTTGACCGTTTGCCTGGATATAGACCTCTTCAGCGAAACCCGCAGCGGGGTCGCCAATGATATAATGCCAATAGTAATTGGTGACATTATTGGCCCCCGTCTCGGACACTAACTCGCCGGAGCCTCGGGCAGCATAGTTCACGTCGGCATTTGTACAAACACCGTTGGTAACCGTGCAGGGATAGGTATAGGGCGTTTGACCCAATATAGTGCTAGTGCCATGGACAACCGCAGTGCTCGTCTGGCCTGAAAAATTCATGGCAAATTCGCCATGGGCGATAGAGGCAAAAGCTAAGGTTACCGCCCCTAATAAGCCGGGCAATTTTTTTGGCGACAGCGAGGGTGAATACTGATCTCAGACGTGACATATAATCAGCAAAGGAAGTGCGGCAACTCAAAGTCTTTGTTGGGTGATCCATAAAGGCCTATGCTCCGTTTTATCCCCCCGCCGTTAGAAAATCTTAAAACTTTTAACGTCTTTTTACGGCAGACCTAAAGATTACACACGGTCTTTACCCACGCATTGATAAGTCTACTCTTTGGCAATATTGATAGTCAACGAGGAAATTAAATATAATATCTTACAAATCAATGGTATCTAAATGATAAACGGGCCTGTAACCAGAATTATCGAAAATGAGTGCGGTATCTTGTATTCATTAGCCAAACATCAGCAGGCTAAACATAGGGGCTGGGCGGACCGAACACCGGGGAAATCGCGACAATTTTTCCTTAGTTGGAGGGCGGCGTATCTCGGAGCAGTGAGTGACCTTCTTAACCCGGCTAGCGAATGCCAAGCAGGTTCGTTATGCGATCGCCACGGAGACTGACGACTGTAATAATAATTGGCTGGTAAAGAAAGCATGCCCCGCAGTTCTCAATACCGGAAGTGAAAGTCGCAGGACCAACGCTAATTTCTCCCAGTCGTCGTCCCGTAATGTTGTAATTCCCCCAAATATAGATCATGTCCATTGAGAAAAATCGCCTCTTCTGTTACTTTGTACTCCCATCTTGTATCGCTTACCCGCACATCTTTAGAGGTTCATGACCAAGTTCATTTTTGTCACCGGCGGGGTGGTGTCATCCTTGGGGAAAGGCATTGCCTCGGCGTCTCTGGGCGCGATCCTCGAGGCTCGCGGCCTCAAAGTCACCCTGCTCAAGCTCGATCCTTATATTAACGTCGATCCCGGTACGATGAGCCCGTTTCAGCACGGTGAGGTGTACGTCACCGAGGACGGCGCCGAGACCGATTTGGATCTGGGTCATTATGAGCGTTTCGTACGCACACGCATGGGTAAATCCAATAACTTCACGACTGGGAAGATTTACGAAAATGTCATCCGCAAGGAACGGCGCGGCGACTACCTGGGCGGCACCGTGCAGGTAATTCCCCACATCACCGACGAGATCAAGCGTTGCATCCGGGCGGGAGCCGATGCCGCGGATATTGCCTTGGTGGAAATCGGCGGTACGGTGGGCGATATCGAATCGCTGCCTTTTTTGGAGGCCATCCGCCAGATGGGAGTGGAATTGGGTCGGGAGCATACCTTGTTCATTCACCTCACCTTGGTGCCCTTCATCGGCGCGGCCGGTGAATTGAAGACCAAACCCACCCAGCATTCAGTGGCGCAATTGCGATCCATTGGTATTCAACCGGATGTGCTGATGTGCCGCGCCGACCGACCGTTGCCGGCGGATGAAAGGCGCAAGATCGCCCTGTTCACCAATGTGCGCGAGGAGGCGGTGATCTCCGCAACAGATGTGGACAACATTTACAAAATACCCCTGCTGCTCCACGATCAGGGCGTGGATCGGATTGTAGCCGAGCGCCTGCAATTGCAGGTGCCCGAGGCGGACCTCGGCGAATGGCGCCAGGTTATCGACGCCATGGATCATCCGGAGGGGGACGTTACCATCGCCATGGTAGGCAAATATGTAGACCTCACGGAATCCTATAAGTCTCTTTCGGAAGCCCTTACCCACGCAGGAATTCAAACGCGTTCGCGAGTCCATATCAGGTATGTTGATTCGGAAGATATTGTGAAGCAAGGGACGGAACAACTGGCGGGGATGGACGCCATTCTGGTGCCGGGCGGTTTTGGCGAGCGCGGCATCAAAGGCAAGATTCAAGCGGTAGAATACGCCCGGCGCAACAACATGCCTTATTTGGGCATTTGTTTGGGCATGCAGGTGGCCGTGATCGAATTCGCCCGCCATGTCGCGGGATTGGCGGATGCTCATAGCACTGAATTCAACCCCGCCACCCCTTATCCTGTAATCGCCCTCATTACCGAATGGACGACAACCGAAGGCGGGGTAGAGCGGCGCAGCAGGGAGTCGGACTTGGGCGGCACCATGCGGTTAGGCGCGCAAGCGTGCCGTTTGACGCCGGGATCCAAAGCCTATGCCGCTTACGGCAAAGACATGATCATGGAACGGCATCGCCACCGTTACGAGTTCAACAATAACTTCCTCGAAACCCTGGAAGGCGCCGGCTTGCTGATCTCTGGCCGCTCCGCGGACGGTAAGTTGGTGGAGATGATCGAAATTCCATCCCACCCCTGGTTCGTGGCATGTCAGTTTCATCCGGAATTTAAATCCACGCCTCGCGACGGCCATCCTTTGTTCACCAGTTTTATCCGCGCTGCCCGCGAGCAGCACGCGGCGTCTCGGAGATAGACTATGGAACTATGCGGCTTTGAGGCGGGACTCGATCGTCCCCTGTTTTTGATTGCAGGTCCGTGCGTTATAGAGAGCGAGACCCTGGCGCTGGAAACCGCCGGACGGCTCAAGGAAATTACCGTCCGTTTGGGTATTCCCTTTATCTACAAGTCATCCTTCGACAAGGCCAACCGTACTTCAATGTCAAGTTTCCGCGGCCTGGGCTTGGAAGCGGGATTGAAGATTCTCGAGAAAGTGAAAGAGCAGGTGATCGTTCCTGTGCTCACCGATGTCCATGAGGATACCCCCCTGGATGAAGTGGCGGCGGTGGTGGATGTTTTGCAGACACCGGCCTTTTTGTGTCGCCAGACTAACTTTATTCAGCGCGTCGCCCGCCAGGGAAAACCGGTGAATATCAAAAAGGGTCAATTCCTCGCGCCTTGGGACATGAAAAATGTCGCGGAAAAGGCCTTGGCCGCGGGAAATCGCCGGATCATGGTCTGCGAGCGCGGCGTGTCTTTCGGCTACAATAATCTTGTATCTGATATGCGTTCCCTGGCCGTGATGCGCGAGACCGGTTGCCCGGTAGTGTTCGACGCCACCCATTCGGTGCAATTACCCGGCGGTGCCGGCGGCAAGTCCGGCGGGCAACGCGAATTCGTGCCGGTCTTGGCGCGAGCGGCGGTGGCGGTGGGTATTGCCGGTATTTTCATGGAAACTCACCCTGATCCCGATAAGGCGCTCAGCGACGGCCCCAATGCCTGGCCGCTAAGCCGGATGGAAGAGCTGTTGGCGGTGTTGAAGGAACTGGATCAAACCGTCAAGGCGCAGGGTTTTATCGAATTGTAGGGTGTGCGGCCGCGTCCTATAAACTTGTGCATATAAAAGACGGAGCAGCAGATGTCGCAAATTGTAGAGATACATGGACGAGAGATTTTGGATTCGCGCGGAAATCCCACCGTCGAGGCGGACGTAACTCTGGCGTCGGGCGCGCGCGGCCGTGCCGCCGTTCCTTCCGGCGCGTCGACGGGTTCCCGCGAGGCCGTGGAACTTCGTGACGGAGATAATGCCCGTTTCGGCGGTAAGGGCGTGCGCAAGGCCGTATCTCACGTGAACGGCGAAATACGCGGCGCATTACTCAAACAGGACGCAGTCGATCAAACTCGCATTGATCGGACCATGATCGACCTGGACGGGACGCCCAACAAAGATCGTTTGGGCGCCAACGCTATTTTGGCTGTGTCCCTGGCCGCGGCGCGGGCTATGGCTCAGGAAGCGGGAAAGCCTCTCTACCGCTATCTCGGCGGCGACGGTCCGTTCGATTTGCCGGTGCCGATGATGAACGTGATTAACGGCGGGGTGCACGCCGACAACAACGTGGACATGCAGGAATTCATGATCATGCCGGTGGGCGCGCCCAGCCTGGCCGAAGCGGTGCGTTACGGTGCCGAAGTCTTTCATGCCTTGCGCGCGGTGTTGAAGGCCCGGGGCATGCATACCACTGTGGGCGACGAAGGCGGTTTCGCCCCCGATTTGCCGTCCAATGCCTCGGCCTTAGAGGCAATACTTGCCGCCATTGAAAAGGCCGGGTTCAAGGCAGGCGCTGATATTATGATCGCCGTTGATCCCGCCAGCTCGGAGTATTACCGCGAGGGTCGTTATCACCTTAAGGCCGAAGGCAAACAGCTTAGCTCTGAGCAGATGGTGGATTACTGGATCAAATGGGTAGAGGATTATCCTATTGTCTCCATCGAAGACGGCATGGCGGAGGACGACTGGGCGGGTTGGAAACTGCTCACCGAGCGACTGGGCAAAAAGGTGCAATTGGTGGGCGACGATTTGTTCGTTACCAATACCGCCATCCTGCAAGAGGGTATCGATAGGGGCATCGCCAATTCCATCCTGGTGAAGGTCAACCAGATCGGCACGTTGAGCGAATCCTTGGCCGCCATTGCCATGGCGAAGAAGGCCAAGTACACCGCCGTGATTTCTCACCGATCCGGGGAGACCGAGGACGCCTTCATCGCCGATTTGGCGGTAGCTACCGGCGCCGGACAGATAAAGACCGGCTCCATGTCGCGCTCCGATCGCATCGCCAAATACAATCAGCTGCTGCGTATTGAGGAAGAGTTGGGTGCGCAGGCGCGCTTTCCCGGCCGCAAGGTATTTTACAATTTAGGCTAAAAACAGTCTTGAAGTTGCGGAGCCGCAAGGGTAAAGTGGCGGGCGTATTTATCGGACTGCCGTTGCTATGAATACCCAGGTGGGCATAAAGGGGATCATCGCGGGCCTTGCTGTCATATTGGCCTTGCTGCAATACAAGCTTTGGATCGGCAACGGCAGTTTTGCGGAGGTCTATCGCCTGAACCAGGCTATCGCCGCGCAGGAAAAGGAAAATTCCACGTTCAAAGAACGCAACTTGGCTTTGGAGGCGGAAGTAAACGACCTCAACCATGGCATGGATGCCATTGAAGAGCGCGCCCGTTTCGAACTGGGCATGATCAAAAGCAATGAGACCTTTTTCCGCGTCATTGATCGCTAGGGAAAAGAAAATAATCACCCCCCATCCATTTTGCGCCTTGACGCAAGTGATGTGTGAGCATGGCTGAGCGAATATCCATGCCGCGTTGTTGGGCGGTGATTCCCGCGGCCGGCGTAGGTTCGCGGATGGGCACAACAAATCCTAAACAATATCTCAAGCTGCGCGGAAAAACCGTTCTGGAATATAGCTTGGCGCGCATCATAGGGCATCCGCGTATCGCCGCGACCGTGCTGGTGATCGCCGCAGCCGACGTGCATTGGCCGCGCTTGGCCGGTAATTTTTCCGATCAAGCATTACTCATCGCGCACGGGGGCGCGGAACGCAGCCATTCGGTTCTCAACGGTTTGCTTGCCTTAGCGGAACACGCCTCGCTACAGGATTGGGTATTAGTGCACGATGCCGCACGCCCCTGCGTGCGCCGTCAGGATATTGATACCCTGCTTGACCGATTGCTTGATCATCCGGTTGGCGGATTGTTGGGCATACCGGTGGCGGACACCATGAAGCGCACCGATCACGCGGGCAATATCATCGCGACCGTGCAACGGGAAGGTCTATGGCGCGCCTTGACGCCGCAGATGTTTCGCTATGGGATGTTAACGCAAGCCTTGCGGGCGGCGTTGAGCAAAGGCGAGACTGTCACCGACGAGGCGGCCGCCATGGAGACCGCCGGGTTTACGCCGCGCATGGTGGAAGGCCATGCCGACAACATCAAGATTACCCGTCCCCAGGACCTGGTCTTGGCGGAACTCTATCTGCAACAACAGGAGGGCGCATGATGCGTATCGGCCACGGTTATGACGCACATCGTTTTGGCCCGGGCCGGCCCTTGATATTGGGTGGGGTGACAATTCCGTACGACAGCGGCCTGCTGGCCCATTCCGACGGCGATGTGCTGGTTCATGCGCTGTGCGACGCCCTGCTGGGGGCGGCCGCACTGGGCGACATCGGGCACCACTTTCCCGACGGCAGTAAGGATTATGAAAATATCGACAGCCGTATCTTATTGCGCAGGGTAATTGTTCTATTACAGGATCTGAATCTAAAGGTGGGCAATGTGGATATCACGGTAATTGCGCAGAAGCCGAAACTTGCCGGCTATATACCCGAGATGCGCAAGCATCTGGCCGCGGATATGCAAGCCAATGAAGAGCAGATAAACATAAAGGCCACGACCACCGAAGGCATGGGGTTCACTGGCCGCGGAGAAGGCATCGCGGTCCATGCGGTAACACTTTTGAGTATCCTTTAATCCGGTGTCGATGATATAGCCGCCGGAATCAGATGGCTTAGAACCTTCCTTGCTAGCGAAGCCGGTGGCGTCAAAGTACATCGCCGCGAAATAGCGTCAAGGCGCTTACATTTTCATATCGCCCATATCGTGGTGATGAGGAGATTCACCGTCATTTTCCGCATTACGGATCGGGGCTTGGATAGTGATTTGCGGAGCATGGTCGAATTTCAGAATCAGTTCGACCATATCGCCGGACTTGAGCGGATGCAGTGGCTGCAATAGCATGAGGTGATAGGCGCCGGGTTTGAATTCCAGGCGGTCATGAGCGGCGATACTCGCTTCATGCAGCATTTGCATGTGAACCTGGCCGTTCGCCATGCGAGTAGTGTGAATCTCGACCTTCCGGAATTGCGGGCTGCTGACGCCGATCAAAGTTTGTATCCGGGACGTTTGATTGTCAATCGTCAGATAGGCGGCGCTGACCTCGGCATGAGGAGGTGCCTCCCGTACCCAGGCGTCTTCGACATTTAATGCCTCGGCCGCGCGGCCGATTCCGCTCCACAGCAGAATTGAGAACGCCGCTCCCAATACTATTTGCCAGTTAATTTTACTCATAACCCTTCCTTATGGCTTTGTAAACCGAACGAATACGATCCGCAGTATGCGGCGGCAGAACCCAGGCCACAAGCCGCGCGCGATCATCGAATATATAAATGCCCGACCCGTGATCTACCGTGTAGTCCCGCCGCGGCTGTTGCATGGTGTCGCCCAAGAGATCGCCGCTTATGGGATCCGCATAGTCATAACTCGCACCCAATGGATCGGCGAGTCGATGCAATTGTGCCGGCGGACCCGTGGCGCCGATAAATTTCGGATTGAAATGATCGATAAAATTCGCCAGCACCGGCGGCGTATCGCGGAAAGGATCCACCGACACGAATACGATCTGGGTGCTGGCGGCAAGTTGAGCGTCTTCGCGTTCCAGGTGGCGGTAGGCGCTATTGAGCGCGGTAAGTGTAGTGGGGCAGAAGTCGGGGCAATGAGTATAACCGAAGAACATGAGGGTCCATTTGCCTAACAATTGGGTCTGCGTGAAACGCTCGCGATGTTGATCCGCCAGGGTAAAGGTCGGCGCCGCTTCGGGTGGTGTCTGTATCTGCACACCGGGCATATCAGGCGGCGGTACCTGGCTGTGCTGGTACGACAAAAATCCAAGCAACACAGCCGCAACCGCGGCCGCGCCGAGCATCGCCCAAATTAGATAGTAGGAACGAAGCGGGCGGGAAATTACGTCGGTTTGACGAGAATCGAACATATCCTTCATGACCGGAAGTTATCACGGATCGCCCCGTTTAGAGAGAGGGATGCGACCATTTGTCGCGGCCCGGCTGGGGATGCGCGGCGTAATGTGGTAAATTTATCGGGAAATCATTTGACAGCCGCTACGCACGTGGGTTCCTATTTTCCCGAGCCATCTTCCGCCGCCATAAACCTGCAACGCCTGGTGGCATTTCGTTATCTGGTGCTGACGGTTCAGCTTGCTGCCGTAGCGGCGGCGATTTACATGAATTTTATGTTGCCGCTGCCGCCTATCATCGCGGTCATTGTCATCTTCGCCCTGCTGAACGTCATAACGTGGTGGCGCCTGCGCTGGATCGACCGCCCCGTCAGCGATCTTGAGCTATTTCTCCATTTTTTCACCGACGTGGTCATTTTGGCGGCGCTGCTTTACATGACGGGGGGATCCACCAATCCTTTTATCTCGCTTTTTCTGGTTCCGCTCACCTTGGCCGCGGCATCTCTACCGGGACGCTATACCTGGGCGATAGCCGGAGCGGCGCTGTGCGGTTACACGTTGTTGATGGCGTGGTACGTGCCGCTGCATCGCCAGTACGGGGTAAATTTCAGTCTTCATGTATTAGGCATGTGGTTCGGCTTTGTGCTCAGCGCCATATTAATTTCCTATTTTGCCGTGAAGATGAGCGCAACCCTTCGCGAACGAGATCGAGCATTGGCGCAGGCCCGAGAGAACGCCCTGCGCGATGAACGCCTGGTCGCCCTCGGTACTCTGGCGGCGGGCGCCGCTCATGAACTGGGCACGCCGCTGGCCACCATGGCGGTATTGGCCAAGGATTTGGAAAGCGAATGCGGCGCCATGCCCGCGGTAGCCGAACCGTTGCGGGTGTTGCGCGGGCAGATCGCCCGTTGCAAGGATATTTTGTCCAAGCTCGCTGTATCGGCCGGGCAGACTCGCGCCGAGGCCGGACGCAGCCGTGCCCTGGATCGCTATCTCGCGCAACTTACGGAGCAATGGCACAGCACGCGTCCCGCCGTGGGTCTGCGCCAGCGCTGGCAGGGAACGCAGCCCGCGCCGCACATTATCGCCGATCAGACCTTGACCCATGCCATTACCAATATATTGAATAATGCCGCCGATGCCTCCGAACAGTCCGTCGAAATTAACGGGCGCTGGGATGAAGTTGAGCTCTGCATGGATATCTGCGATCAAGGCGATGGCGTAAGCGACGCGGCCGCATCCCACGCTGGCGAACCTTTCTTCACCACCAAGCCGCTGGGGCAGGGTTTAGGTTTGTTTCTGGCGCAATCCACCATCAAGCGACTGGGAGGCAGCGTACAACTGTTCAATCGCGAAGAAGGCGGCGCCTGTACCCGCATCGAATTGCCATTGGCGGGATTGTCAGTTAATCCATGAACGTACCATCAGGTTCCGAGAGGGATACGCTGCCCAGTCTATTGGTGGTGGATGACGACGTAGTATTTTGCGGCGTCCTTGCCGCCGCTTTGGAAAGGCGCGGTTATATCGTGCGAATCGCGCATGATGTGCAAAGCGCATTCGTCATCGCCGAACGGGAGCTTCCGGAATTTGTGGTCCTCGATCTCAAGATGCCCGGAGAATCCGGTCTGAGCTTGGTGCAGAAGCTCATGTCTTTGGACGCTCATACCCGTATCGTGGTGCTGACCGGCTATGCCAGCGTTACCACGGCGGTGGAAGCCATCAAGTTGGGAGCAATCCATTATTTGACGAAACCCGCGGATGCCGATGAAATTATCCAGGCGTTTTGGCTGGATAGCGGCAATGCCGACGTGACTATCGGTGAACAGCGGCCGTCGGTGGATCGTTTGGAATGGGAATATATACAGCAAGTGTTGTACGATTGCGGCGGCAATATCTCTGCCACTGCGCGCAGTTTGGGCATGCATCGCCGCACCTTGCAGCGCAAGCTGCAAAAAAGGCCGGTGAAACGATAAGATTACTATAGGCTATCTGCCATATCGCGATGCCAAATATTGATGGCAATGAGTTATATAACTATGCCCGCTGCTGACCGGGTTATCGACCTTCCGTACGCCTTCGGTTCTCCCCCGGCGGATGGTTTGCTTCGCCAAACACCGGAAGACTTTCAAGTCGATGAAGACCTGGGCTTCGCGCCGGAGGGTGAGGGCGAACACCTGTGGGTGTGGCTGGAAAAGCGTGGAATGAACACCGATCAGGTCGCGCGGCAGTTGGCCAGACTCGCCGGAGTAAAGCTGTCCGGCGTCAGTTATGCCGGACTCAAAGATCGCCACGCCGTCACCCGGCAGTGGTTCAGCATCCACTTGCCAAAATTCGCCGGCGATCCGATCCGGGAATGGCGCGATGCGCATTGGCGAGTTGTGAAGGCCGTCAAGGCGCGGCGCAAGATTCGGCGCGGCAGTCTGCGCGGCAATCATTTTATCATTACCTTGCGCGAAGCGCGGGGTGATAAACAAGCCATCGAGATGCGTCTGAAACAGATTGCTCAAAACGGCGTGCCCAATTACTTTGGCGAGCAGCGCTTTGGTCACAACAATATTGCGCAGGCCGAAGCCATGGCGCGAGGAGAATTGCAGGTGACGGATCGCCATCTGCGTGGGATATTTCTTTCCAGTCTGCGCTCGGCTTTGTTTAATGTGGTGCTTGCGCGCCGGGTTGACGATCATTCCTGGAATCAGGCGCTTCCCGGTGAGGCCATCAACCTCGACGGTAGCCGCAGTTTTTTCGTCGTAGAGCATATTGATGCGAGCATTGTGAACCGTCTCGCCCAAGGCGATGCTCATCCCACCGGCCCGCTGTGGGGTTTGGGCGAATTGCCCAGCCACGGGGCAGCGTTGATGCTTGAACGCTCCATTGTCGACAAGTGTCCCGAGATATGGTTACAAAGTTGTATCGCTGCGGGTATGGAGCAGGAACGGCGACCGTTGCGGCTTATTGCGCGGCACCTTACTTGGGCATGGCCCGGCGGCGGTGCACTGACACTGGCATTCAGCCTTACCGCCGGAGCCTATGCGACAGCGGTGTTACGGGAGATCGTGGACTATAGAGTGGAAACTACCCGCATATAAGCGGAACGAACAATCTCATGGGTATACCGGCAGATTGTTATGCGCCTTTTGGTGAACGATTATGAAGTTCTACCCGTGCTTCGTAGGCTTTACGTGCGATGTGCACGTCCTCGATAAAGTAGGGCAACTCATCCAGCCGCAAGGCCTGCGGGCCGTCCACCAGGGCCTTTTCCGGCACGGGGTGGAAGTCCACGAGAATCATATTGGCGCCGGCGATGACGCCCTGGGCGGTAACGTGGCAGCTGTCGAGGATGCCGTCGGAGGAGGCGTCGCGTGTGCCCACCGAGTGCGAAGGGTCGATGCATACCGGCATACGGGTCATGCGTTTTACCGCGGTGACATGGGAGAAATCGACGAAGTTGCGGTGCGGGTCGCCCATGTTGGTCTTCATGCCGCGCAGGCCGAAGACCACCTTGCGGTTGCCTTCGCTGGCAAGATACTCGGCGGCGTTGAGGGATTCCTCCAGGGTGATGCCGAAGCCGCGCTTGAGTAGCACCGGCATCTCCGTCTGACGACCGACGATCTTCAACAATTCGAAGTTCTGGGCATTGCGCGTGCCGATCTGCAACATCACCCCGGTGGGGTGGCCGGCGGCCGCCAGCGCCTGTTGTATCTCTTCCAGATGCGCGCCGGACATGATTTCCATGGCGATGACCTTAATGTCGTATTTACCGGCCAGCTCCAACACATAAGGCAGACATTTTTTCCCGTGGCCTTGGAAGGAATAGGGATTGGTACGCGGCTTGTAGGCGCCCATGCGCGTGCAATTTAGGCCATGGTCGCGCAAGGCGCGCATCATCAACTCCACGTGTTGCGGATTGTCCACCGCGCACAGGCCGGCAAAAATGTTCAGATTATCCTGGCTGAACTGCACGCCGTTGTATTCGAAGTGGCTGGAGCGGGTATCGCCCTTGTGGCGGCCGAGTATCTTGTAGGGTTCGGAAATGCGCACCACCCTTTCCACGCCGGGGATAGTCTGGATATCTTCCGCCGGCAAGGCCGCGGTGTTGCCTATCAGGTACAGCTCGGTGAGAGTCTGTTGCATGCCCACTTCTTCGTGGACGCGAATCTGAATGTTGGGGAGATTGGAGATGTAATGGAGCAGCGAAAGATAAGTATCACCGCTCTTGTCGATGTTGGGTTCCAGTATGACAATCATTGTTTTTCCTAGGTCACGAATTGGGACGACAAGAAGGCGTAATTATAGCGCGATCGGCCGGGGATGATTCTACTCCCGGTCGCGATAACGGCACATCAGAGGCTGATAAGCGTCAATGCGCCGGTCGCGGAGATAGGGCCAGATACGGCGCACCTTTTCACTGTGCGCCATATCGATATCGACCAGCAGCACGGCGGCTCCCTCCTGCGCCGTTGCCAATATCTCGCCCTGAGGGCCGGCCGCGAAACTGCTTCCCCAGAAATGTATGCCGGGTGTCCGGGAGGAGGGGTCCGCTTCGAGGCCGACACGATTGCAGGCTAGCACCGGTAAACCGTTGGCCACGGCGTGGGCGCGCTGCACGGTGATCCAGGCGTCGCGTTGGCGGGTTTTTTCCGCCTGGCCATCGTCCGGGTTCCAGCCGATGGCGGTGGGATACACCAACAAATCTGCGCCCGCCAGGGCCATGAGTCGCGCCGCCTCGGGAAACCATTGATCCCAACACACCAAGACGCCTAAACAACCCACTGAGGTGATGATGGGCTCGAAACCCAGATCGCCGGGCGTAAAATAAAACTTTTCGTAATAGCCCGGGTCGTCCGGTATATGCATCTTGCGGTAGCGTCCGGCGAAGCTGCCGTCCTTGTCTAGCACTACGGCGGTATTGTGATAGAGTCCGGCGGCGCGGCGCTCGAACAGCGAGGCGACGATCACTATGGCGCATTCTTTGGCTACGGCGGCAAGCCGTTCGCTGCTGGGGCCGGGAAGGGTCTCGGCCAGATCGAAATGGCGGATGTCTTCATGCTGGCAAAAATAACGCGATGCGTGCAGCTCCTGCAGCAGCGCCAGTTGCGCGCCTTGGCGCGCCGCAGCGCGAATTCCGTCGATGGCAGTCTGCAGGTTGGCCTCGCGATCCTCTGTACAGGCATGCTGAATCAGTCCAGCGCGCAGGATAGATTGGCTCATCGTTTCACTCTCTTTGCCCCGATAATCGGCAGTTGGTAGCTTACAACACTCCCGCCGGCAATTGCATGGTTATACAGTGGAGGCTGCCGTTTTGCCGGATCAAAGGCAGACAGGGAACGCCGATGATCTCCCGCTTCGGGAAACACTGCTGAAGACGGCGCAAGGCTTCTTGATCAGCCGCATCGTCGTAGGTTGGTACCAGCACCGCGCCATTAATGATAAGGAAGTTGGCATAGCTGGCGGCCAGGCGCCGGCCGTCTTCCGCGTCGTATTTGGCGGCGGGCCAGGGAAGCGGTGCGAGGCGATAGGCTTGGCCGCGGTGATCGCGCATGGCGCGCAGTTCATCTTCCATCAGCTGCAGTTCGATGTAGTGGCCGTCATCGGGATCGTCGCAGGCCACATAGGCGATGGTGTGGGGGTCGCAAAAGCGAGCGAGAGTATCAATGTGGCTGTCGGTATCGTCACCTTCCAGATGGCCATGGCGCAACCATAAGATGCGATCCACGCCGAACCAGGCGCGCAGTTGCGTCTCGATCTGGGCGCGGTTGAGACTGGAGTTGCGCGTGGGAGCAAGCAGGCAATTCTCGGTGGTGAGCAGGCTACCGTGGCCGTCTACCTCGATGCTGCCGCCTTCCATTACCAGGTCAATGGTGCTGAGAGGGGTCGCGCCGAATGCGCCGGCCGCGTGGATATGCCGGGTGACCTGATTATCGAGCGGGGCGCTGAATTTATTGCCCCAACCGTTGAAGATAAAATCCAGCAAGCGGAGCTTGCCTTGTTCCAGGACGGTAAGCGGTCCGTAATCACGGGTCCAGGTATCATTGCTGCGAACCTTATGCAGGACGACACGCTGTATTTCGACTTGTGCATCTATGAGAAGATTCTTTATATGGATGGCATGGGCGTCGTCCCAGCAGGCGACGAGCACTTTCTCCCGGCATGCGATTTCATAGGTCAATTGCGTATAGACAGGCTCGACCTCCGGCAAAATGTTTTGCCAGTCGCTGTGGGCGTGTGGCCAGGCGATCATGACGCCGCTTTGCGGCGACCATTCGGGGGGGAGCACGGTACGGGACACTCGGTATTCCTCGCTCTGCGCCGTGAAGGGATATTCGCTTTGCAAAGAGGGAAATTATCGGTCAAATCGCGCCCGCGACGCAATTCCGCAGCAAAAGGACGCGCGGATTCTAGCCGCGAACGGTGTCGGCAATGTCGGCCAGGCGTGTACAGTTGCGTCCGGCGGCTTTAGCTTGGTAGAGGGCGTCATCTGCCCGTTGAAATAGGGATTGGCCGTTTTCATTGCTGGCCAGGCTTGCAACTCCCAGGCTTACCGTGACAGTTACGGCCTTTTCGGGCAGGTCAATTTCCATACGTTCGATTTCGTGACGAATGCGTTCCGCCAGCAACATGGCGCCCTCGCAACCGGTGTTGCTCATCAGCACTAAGAACTCTTCACCGCCGTAGCGAAACAACATATCGGTCTTGCGAATCACCCGATCAACCACCTTGCTGATGGATTTGAGGATGTCGTCGCCGGATAAATGGCCATAATTGTCGTTGATGGATTTGAATTTGTCGATATCCATAACGATCAACGATAAGGGTGTGCGATGACGCCGCGCCAACTCAATCTCTCTTGTCAGCGTATCGTCCAACGCCGCGCGGTTGTTGGCGCCCGTCAGCGGATCCTTGTGCGCCGCCCGCACGGCATCCAGATAGGTGAGGGCGTTACGCAGCGGGTACACCAGGCCACACAGGAGATGTTCGATCAATGCGGTTTCTATCTCCAGGAATTTACGCTGCCGGCTCAGCGTCAATTCGCCGAAATTTTCATCACCCACCAATAGACGGTACGTGCAGCTGTGGCGCGCTGTTTTTCCGATACCGATCTTAATTTCGCGCGAGGCATTGCGATAAATCAAACCGTCAAAGGGCAGTTGTATGCTGAGTTCGTCGGAGAACAACTTCAGCAGGCTATTAATGTCCAGCGTAGCCTGCAGCACCGTATTGAGACGCAGCGCGGCGTTTAGATGGCCTTTACCTTTGTTGGCCAGCTCGGCTACCGGCCTCAACACTAAATTGTGCGTATTGGTCTTGATACGATGATTTGTTTCCAGCACCTGTGGCGTGGACATGTTTATCTCCATAAGAATGCTACTTATAGATATGCGATTGCCATGCCAACTAGTAAGGGATGAAAAATCAAAGATGATGTATAAAATATATATATAAATTAATAATATATAAATTAAAGTGGATGCATGACTGAAAGTCAAAGATTTGACTAACAATAATCGGCAAGGTGATGACGGTAGGCGGCCGTAGTTTGCATAGCCGGGACTTTATTATCTTTAATGGTTTCAAAATATCCCACTTAGTCGCCATCTTATGGACGATACCAACAGCTTGAAGTATTTTCTATTTTAGAAAGAGGAAGAGTATCTGACTTAAATCTTTCTAGGGTAAAGGAGCAACTCTCCCAGCAATGGGCATTCAGGATGATGAGAGGATTCTATGGCCAGTTCAATAAAACACCACGTAGTCAAATCAGAGATCGATTTGCGAGAACTGTTGAGTGGCAGGTTCTGCGGGTCCGATAGGCCATTGGGTGAGGTCCTGGTGGAGGATCAACTCATAAGCCAGGAACAGCTGCAGGAGGCTTTAATCAGGCAACTGAAGGGGAAGAGTAAACACCTTGGCCAGATTTTAATTGAAATGAATCTGCTGACCCATGAGGACGTCAATGTCGCTTTGGTCAAGAAATTGGGAATTCCCTTTGTCCAACTCAAGGGATTCGACTTGCCGGTTCGGATGTTGTCCCGTATTCCCGCCGATGTAGCCATTCAATATAACCTAGTGCCCTTGGGCGAACACGACGGCAAATTGGTCGTGGCCATGGAGAATCCCCTAGATAATACCGTCGTGAACGCTTTGCGCTTTAACACCAATTCCCATATAGAAGCCGTGATGGCCAGCGGCTATGAAATCCAGGTCCTGCTGCAAAAATTCTACAGCAAACAGGAAGAAAGTGAGGCTCTGGAAGACCTGCAAACGGATGCGGTAGTCAAATCGTCGGCTGAAAATGCCGAGTCCCTGTATGTGATGGAGCAAGAAGCCCACCGCAAACCCATCGTACGTTTGGTGAATGCGATCCTTGTTCAAGCCGTGACCAAAGGCGCCTCCGATATTAATCTTCGTCCAGAGAAGGACAGGGTCAACGTCTATTATCGCATCGACGGGGTCTTGCAATATGCCAGAACCATAAATCGCAACCTACTGCCGGCTATCGTCAGCCGCATTAAGATCACGGGACAGATGGATATCTCCGAACGGCGCTTGCCTCAGGACGGCCATGCCCGCCTGGCATGGGGCGCCAGGAACATCGATTTACGTATCTCGGTGGTGCCCACCGTCAAGGGCGAGAGCGTAGTCATTCGTATTCTGGATAAAGACTCCGGCATGCGACCTTTGGAAGGATTGGGCTTGCGGGAAAAGGAATATCAGCTGATCAGGCGATTAGTAACGCGGTCCTTCGGATTGTTTCTGATAACGGGGCCGACCGGATCAGGGAAATCCACAACCCTCTACGCCATTCTTAATGAAGTAAAGAAGCGCAATGTCCACCTTCTCACGGTGGAGGATCCTGTGGAATACGATATAGACGGCGTCGAGCAAGTGCAAATATCCCTGATCAAGGGTTATACATTTGCACAGGCCTTGCGGCAATTCCTCCGCCATGATCCGGACGTGATCATGGTGGGCGAAATCCGCGACGGCGAGACCGCCCACATCGCAAACAAAGCGGCCCTCACCGGTCACCTGGTGTTGAGTACCTTGCACACCAATGACGCCGTCAGCACCATCACCCGGCTCACCGACATGGGAATCGAACCCTATTTATTGAGCACCACCTTGCTGGGCGTAATGGCGCAACGCTTGGTACGCGTGATTTGCCCTTATTGCCTGGTAGAAGAGGAGGTAGACGACCAGATACGCAGGAGCCTAAATCTGTTGCCCGAGGAGAAGTTCTATCGCGGTAATGGCTGCGAGTCTTGTAACCAGACGGGGTACCATGGGCGTGTGACGGTATGCGAATTGCTGGCGGTTACGCCGGAGATAGCCCAACTGATCAATGAAGGCGCCCACATGCAAAAAATTCAAGCAGCCGCCTTGGCCCAAGGTATGACCCGTTTGAGCGACAATGCCATCGCCTTGGCGCGAGAAGGCAAGACTTCCATCCAGGAAATATTGGCGGCGCAGTTGGAAAGCGCATAAAACGCTAAATCATTGCGCCGGTATGCCGCGAATTAGTTGAGCGCTATTAACCCCGCTGCGCACCGCACCTTCCAAAGTGGCCGGGAGGCCGGTATCCGTGTAATCCCCCGCCAACCATAAGCCCTGTACCGGGGTGCGGGCCGCGGGGCGCAACGCTTTAATGTTCGAGTGACAAGAGAAGGTAGCGCGCTTTTCCCGGATCACCAGGGCATGCGACGGTGTCGGCCATCGCGGAAAGTGATGGGACAGCTCGGCCTGAATGCGCGCGATCAGAACGCCATTATCCAACGCCATGTGTGATCCCGGTCCGCTGATGACCACCGCCATTCTCCCGGGATGTCCAGTGTCGCCGAGATCATGAACCCATTGGCCCATACCGTCCAGCAAGCCCACCATCTCACTGCCTAGGCTTACCGCGGCTGGGTACTGGAGATAGATCGTGCAGATAGGTTCGTAACGGAGCATAGCCAATTGCCGGTCGATGTCCGTCAATAAAGGGTGCGGCGCGCTCAGGCGCCGACATGCGCAGGGCGACGCGGCGATGATGACATGATCGGAACGGATAATTCCCCGGCGCGTGATCACGCCGTCAATGCGTCCGTCTTGAATAGTAAGCGAGGCAACACGTTCATTGAACCGTACCGTTCCGCCATGCTCGCGGATAAAGCGGATCGCGGGTTCAGGAAAAATACTGCCTAAATCCGTGCGTGGAAACAGCATGTCGGTGTCGCTGTGCTCGCCGGTGAAGACCTCATGCAAAACGTGGAGGAATACCTGCGCCGATGCCTGACTCAAAGGTGTGTTTAAGGCCGCCAGGCACAGAGGTTCCCACAACACTTTGATCAGCCGGTCCGGCTGCCGAACTCGACGAAGCCACTCCGCGACGCTGAGGTCGTGCTCGAGCTTAAAATCGGAAACGGATAATTGCATGCATAGTGCCAAGGCGCGACAGCGCTCAGACCAATTTAACCCCTTACCCCGAGCGAAACCTGCTAGCACATGCCACGGCGCAGGAAGGTTTGGGAACTCAATCCGGGTATCGTTATACTGGATGGAAAGCATCATCAAGCGCAAAGGGCGGCGCAGAAAGGCCTGTTCATCACGCATATCTATCACTTTAAGCAGGCGCAGCATCTCACGATAAGCGCCCAGCATAAGGTGCTGGCCGTTGTCGATAGACATGCCCTGCGTCTCAACCCGCCGCGCCCGCCCGCCCGCCTGCTTGGCCGCTTCGATGAGCGTAACTCGAATATCGGCGCGGCTGAGTTCTACGCCGGCGGCCAGTCCCGCCCAGCCGGCCCCGATGATAACGACATGCATGGCCATGGTCGCTTAGGCCGATTTGGACATGATTCTTGTGGCGTGCATATCAGGTTTCGCGCTCCAGATATCGGCGCTTTTCGCGCCGGGCGGTTTGCCAGGCAACCCACATCTTGCGCGTCGGGCTGAGCGTTACTCGCTGCTTGAACACATGATAATCGCCGTCCGCTATGGCCTTGAGCAGCGCCTGGTAGACGGCCGCCATGATGAGACCGCTACGCTGGCTGTAGCGATCACTATCGGGAAGATGGCTGTAGGCCTGCTGATAATAGTGATTCGCCCGCTCGGCCTGGAATGCCAGCAGGGTGCGCATATCGTCGGTTTGGCGGCCGTGAAGGATATCCTCGCGGGTCACATTGAATCGCCGCATGTCCTCTTCTGGAATATAGACACGGCCGCGCCGTGCATCCTCGCAGACATCGCGCAGGATGTTCGTGAGTTGGAAGGCCATGCCGAGATCGTGGGCGTACTTGAGAGTACGCCGGTCCCGGTAGCCGAAGATTTCCGCCGCCATCAAACCTATCACAGAGGCGGCACGATAACAGTATAAGGATAATTCTTTGAAGGTGTAATAGGCATTGTAGTCCAAGTCCATCTCCATGCCGTCTATAATCTCAAGGAAATGCTCCTGCGGTAAGCTATAGCTTGCGATGACGGATTGTAACGCCTTGCTTACCGGATGTTGCGGTGCGCCGCTGAAGGTGCGTGCGACTTCGTCGCGCCACCACGCCAATTTAGTGCGTGCCACCCCGGGATCTTGGCATTCATCCACTATATCATCAGCCTCGCGGCAGAAGGCGTAGAGGATGGTCATGGCTTGGCGCGCCTTCGGTTCCAGAAACAAAAAGCTGTAGTAGAAGCTGGAGCTGCTGGATGCGGTCTTTTGTTCGCAATATTGCTCTGGCGTCATGATGGCTGCATGGCATGGATATGCGGTAATGATAGCAGACCGGTCAAGGGAAGAACGCCCGCCACACAATGCGTAACCGATCTCTGCGCCGCAAGCGTGGTCGGACGAACGGATTATCGCGTCGAGCCAAGGCATCGAGTAGGCACAGCCCGCCTTGAATGATGGCGCGCACCTCCATTCCGAGGCGTCCTTTAAGGCGGATTCCGAGCGGGGCGCCCAACAACAACAAGCGGCGCGCCCGAGAGACTTGCATATCGATGAGCCTCAGCAGCGCGGCGTCGCAACGGTGCTCGATAAGCTGCGCCTCGGTGACGCCGTATAGCGCCATCTCATCCCGAGGCAGATAGATGCGATCGTTTTCATCGCAATCCTGAGCCAGGTCCTGCCAGAAATTGATCAATTGCAGCGCGGTACAAATGCTATCGGAATCACGGAGGTTTTCCGCCGTAGCCGCCCGATATAAATGCAATACCAAACGTCCTACCGGATTGGCCGAGTGACGGCAATAGTCGAGCACTTCGGCGAAATCTGCGTAACGGTGCTTGGTGACGTCTTGGCGAAAGGCGATGAGCAGATCGTGTAACAGGTCAAGCGGCAAAGCGTATTTGGCAGCGACATCGCTTAGAGCGATGAAGATTGGGTCGTTAATCGGATGATCGGCGCGCAGCGCATCCAGTTTGGCGGCGTAATCGCGGAGCTGAGCGTCCCGTGCCGCTGCGGAAAGATCGCCTTCATCGGCAAAATCATCGGCGCTGCGGGCGAAGGCGTAGATGACGGCGACGGGCCGTTGTATGCGGCGGGGCAGCAGCCACGAGGCCACTGGAAAATTTTCATAGTGGCTGCGAGCGAGGCGCAGACAGTGGCGATAGGCGTCTTCCAAGACCCGGGCGGACAAGCGTCCCTGACCATCCACTGTCGTCGTCATGCGCTCACCTAATAGGATCCCCGCAACCCGAAACTCTAAACCCGTAACCCGAAACTATCTTAATGCGGTGTCGCCGGCTTGTTCTCATCCTCGTCGGCGTCGGCTGCCGAAGCACCGCCTCCCAACTGACGTACACCCTTTTCGATCTGATCCAATTCGTGGAGCGGCTTGCGGGCGGTGATCCCCATTTCGGCGAATTTGCGGGCGCCGGGGATAACCTGACGTTCGAAGGAACCCACCGCCTTATTATAGTGGTCAAGACTGCTGCCGAGATTCTTGCCGAGCTTGGCCAGGTGTTCGGTGAAGGTGCTGAGGCGCTGGTAAAGATCTTCGCCCACATCGCGGATCTTCTCGGCGTTTTCCGCCAGGCTTTGCTGGCGCCAGCCGTAGGCCACGGCGCGCAATAGGGCCACGAAGCTGGTGGGCGTGGCCAGGATCACCTTTTGTCCCAGGGCGTACTCCAGCAAATCGCGGTCGATATCCATGGCCGCGCTCAGAAATTGATCGCCGGGAATGAACATCACCACAAAGTCGGGGCTGTGTTTGAATTGCGCCCAATAGTTGCGGCTGGCCAATTCCCGCACCCGTTCGCGCACCTTGCGGGCGTGGCGTTCCAGATGCCAGGTACGCACGCCGTCGTCCGGCGCCTCCACGGCGCTGAGGTAGGCGTCCAGCGGCGTCTTGACGTCCACTACGATCTCGCGGCCGTCGGGCATGCGCACCACCATGTCGGGGCGCATCAGATTTCCGGTTTCGCCCTGGGTGGTTTCCTGTTGGTAGAAGTCGCAGTACTCCACCATGCCCGCCAACTCCGCAAGACGCTTGAGGGTGATCTCTCCCCATTGTCCGCGTACCTCGGGACGGCGCAACGCCTGCACCAGATTGCGGGTCTCGCCCTGCAACAGTTGCTGGGTCTGCGCCATGGTTTCGAGGTGCTTGCTCAACGAGCCGTAGGCCTCCTTGCGTTCTTTTTCCAGATTGCGCAGTTGCTGATCGGTGCGGGTTAGGGCCTCTTGCACCGGCTTCAGCAGGTTGTCGATGGACTTTTCTTTTTGATCGAGATCGCCTTGAGCCTGAATATGAAGTTGCTTGAAGTTTTCCTGAGCAAGCTTGAGAAATTCCTCGGTGCTGTTGCGCAAGGCCTGACTGGACAGCGCCGTGAAGGTCTCCGCCAATTGATGACGGGCATTCTCGATCATGGCCATCTTTTCTCCCGCGGTGCGGCGTTCTACGTCCACTGTGGCCTTGAGGCTGGCATTTTCCTCCTTAAGGTCGCCGATACGGCGCTGGGCGCGGAGATGAGTGATGAGGGCGCTGGCCAGCGCCGCCAAGGCGGTAAACAGGGCCAGCATGATATAGACGACAGTTTCAGTCATGAAGCGCTTCTCTGACGGGATTTCTTAGTTGAACTCGGCCTAGTCTACCAATAATAAGCTTTATTTCTGCTAGTTAGATCACAGTCACTCTTGTGGGATTTACATCAACGAGCGTGAATCCGAGCCTTGAGCCAAGGGATGACGGCGGCGGGCGTGTCTACCAAGCCGTCGGCGCCCCAGGTCTCCGGTTTGTCCCGATTGTCGAGGTAGCCGAACAAGGCCACTAAAGTGGCCATACCGGCTTCCCTGCCGGCGCGGATATCGCGCTCCGCATCACCGACGTAGATGCATTGCGCCGCCTCACTGCCGGCCTGGCGGCAGCCATGGAGCAACGGCTCGGGATGGGGTTTCCTATGAGCGGTGGTATCGCCGCTGATGATACAGACGGCGCGGTCGGCCAGACCCAGCGCCGCCATCAGCGGTTGAGTGAGGAAGGCGGGCTTATTGGTAACTACGCCCCAATTCATGGCGAGGGCTTCGATGTCGTCCAGCAGTTCCGCCATACCCTCGAAGAGACGGGTTTCCCGTGCCAGGTGCTGTTGATAAAGCGACAGCAGGCGATCGCGCAACGCGGAGAATTCCGGCTCGCCGGGATCAAGGCCGAAGCCGAGTCTTACCAGGGCCGTGGCGCCGTGAGACACCGCCGGGCGGATGACGTCATAGGGTAGAGGCTCGCGCTGTTGTTCTCGCAGCAGGCTGTTGAGGGCATAGGCAAGATCGGGGGCGGTGTCCGCCAGAGTGCCGTCGAGATCGAAAAGTATGGTGCGATAACCGGAGATAAAGGGTGATGTCATCGGGCTAACCTGCTGAACCGGGTTACCTATGGCGCATCAAACGCCAGCGGCATCAATCGTCATTGTCTTTGACGGCATGGACCAAGTAATTAACGGAGACATCCCTATTTAAGGAGTAGCGGCGAGTGAGCGGGTTGTAACTCATGCCCGTGAAATTGACGATTTCGAGTCCCGCCTGTCGAGCCCAGCGCGCCAGCTCCGCGGGGCGGATGAACTTGGCGTAATCATGGGTGCCTTTCGGCAACATCTTGAGTACATACTCCGCGGCGGCGATGGCCAGGAAATAGGATTTGAGATTGCGGTTGAGCGTGGAGAAGAACACCCGGCCGCCCGGTTTAACCAGCCGGGCGCAAGCACCGACCAGCGAGGCGGGTTCGGGTACATGCTCCAGCAATTCCATGCAGGTCACCACATCAAACGCCGCGGACTCGCTTGTCGCCAGTTGTTCCGCGGTCATCTGCCGATAATCGACGCTGGCGCCGGATTCCAGGGCATGCAGTTTGGCGATTGCCAGTGCGCCGCCTGCCATATCGACTCCCACCACCCGGGCGCCGCGCGCCTCCATGCTTTCGGCGAGTATGCCCCCGCCGCAACCCACGTCGACGACGCGTTTGCCGGCGAGTGCGGCGCGCTGGTCGATGTAGTCCAGGCGCAGCGGATTGATGTCGTGCAGCGGTTTGTATTCGCTGTTTGGGTCCCACCACCGACTGGCGGATTGATTGAATTTGGCGACTTCATCAAGGTCGACATTGGCTGAATTTTGCGTCATGGCCGTTCCATCATTCGAATTTTCTGATCTTCTGCCGCCAGGCCCGGGCCTTGCCGAGGATGTCATGTTCATCCAGGGTGGTGAGCGCGCCTTCTTTCACTAAGTGTCGCCCGGCCACCCACACGTCGCTGACCTGATGACGGCTGCCGGCGTATACCAGTTGCGATATCACATGGTACAAGGGTTGGGTCCCGATGCCGCCCAGATTCACCGCCGCGATATCCGCCGCCTTGCCCGGCAGTAGAGAACCGGTTTCTTCATCCAAGCCCAAGGCGCGGGCGCCGCTTAAGGTGGCCATGTGTAAAGCCCGCGCGGCGGGAAGGGCGCTGGCATCTTGCGCCACGGCCTTGGCCAGCAGGGCCGCTGTGCGCATTTCGGCGAACATGTCGAGATCGTTATTGCTGGCGGCGCCGTCAGTGCCGATAGCGACGTTGATACCGGCCTGAAGCAATTTTTGCACGGGGCAAAATCCGCTGGCCAGTTTCAAATTGGATTCGGGGCAGTGCACCACATGAGCACCGCTGCGACCGTAAGCGGCGATTTCGGCGTCGCTGAGTTGCGTCATGTGTACGCCCAGCAAGTGCGGCGTGACCAGGCCGAGCTTCTCCAGGCGCTGCAGCGGCCGGCTGCCGTGTTGTTCCATCCCTTGTTGCACCTCCGCCGCGGTCTCGTGGATATGCATGTGGATAGGGACGTCCAATTCCTCCGCCAACACCCGTACCCGCTCCAACGGACCGTTGGACACCGTGTACGGCGCATGGGGGGCGAAGGCGGTGGCGATGAGCGGATGATGGCGGAAGCGATCGTGCAACTCCAAGCCTTTGCGCAGATAATCTTCCGCGTTCTCGGCCCAAGCGGTGGGGAAGTCGATGAGGATCATCCCCACCATAGCGCGCATTCCGGCATCGGCGGCGGCCTGGGCGGTTTCGTCGGGGAAGAAATACATATCATTGAAGCAGGTGATGCCGCCCTTGAGCATCTCGGCCATGGCCAGTTGCGTACCGTCGCGAACGAACTCCGCGCTGACCCAGGTGCCTTCCGCCGGCCAGATATGATCATTGAGCCATTCCATGAGCGGCAGATCGTCTGCCAGACCGCGGAACAATGACATGGAGGCGTGGGTGTGTGCATTGATCAGACCGGGAATCAGGACATGCTCCGCCATTTCCAATTCGACATCGGCACGATGGCAGCGGCGGGCGTCTTGCGTCGGCAGTACGGTATGGATGCGGCCGTCTTTAATGGCCAGGCTGTGGTTCTCGATCACCGTATTATACGGTTCTACCGGGATGATCCAGCGCGCGTGTATCAGCGTGTCGACGTGTTCCATGGTCGAAATCGAAAGGCGGACAATTGGCGAGTATACCCGAAACGACGATGACGACGGATAGAGGAATCAAGGCGAGGAGGGATAGACGGCGTATAACTCGACTTGGCGATTACGGCCGCGGCCGAGGCGCGTCCAATTTTCATCTACGGGGTCGTGTTTGCCGTGGCCCTTCCAGTGAATGAGCGCGGGATCGATGCCCTTGTCGGATAAGTAAGCCTGCACCGCCATGGCCCGCTTGTCGGACAGGTTGTCATTGAATTTAAATCCGCCTTCCCTATCGGTATGGCCGTCCAGTAATAGACGTGATGCGCCGGGATTGGTTGCCAGATAGCCGGATACGGCATCCAGGGTCTGTTTCGCCGAGTCGCTCAACTCCCACTTATTGCTGACGAAGTTCACCCGCCCCAAGGTAATGAATCGCATAGTTGCCGGGGCTGCAGCCTCAGTGTTAGTCGATGTTGACAGGGTGAGCGCGGCGGAAAGAGGGATGCTCGGCATAGTGAGGCCCAGCGGCGGCGGTAAATCCGGCGCTAGATCAGCGGCGAGTCCCGTCGCGGATACGGAGCACGCTGAGGCTAACAGCATGACAATGAGCGGGCGCCGGGAACTTTTCTTAAGAATATTCATTGGACTACAGCTATTATAGGCCGTTGCCTCTATATCGGCCGCCGGCCGCCGGCATTGAACCCGATTTTCTTGGCGAATAGGCGGATCACCGCTATCATGCGCCATCCGTACACGGAGTGAGAATGATGTTTGTCGAGAGTCACGATAGTATCCGCGCGGTGGAGTGGATCGGGCAGGGTTTGCAACTGCTGGATCAGCGGGTGTTGCCGCAGCGCCATGAATATGTGAAGTTGCAGGATGCCGACGGTGTGGCGGGCGCGATTCGCGACATGGTGGTGCGCGGCGCGCCGGCCATCGGCGTGGCGGCGGCCTACGGTGTGGTATTGGCGGCCCGTGATCGTTACGCCCGCTCAGCCGCAACCTGGAAGCAGGACATCGAAACGGATTTGCAAATGCTCGTCGCCGCGCGTCCCACGGCGGTGAATCTGTATTGGGCCATCGAACGCATGCGCGAACACATCGCCGCTATTCAGGGCGATCCCGTCTCCACCCTGCTCGCCGAGGCGCTGCGTGTTCACGAAGAAGATATTGCCGCCAACCGGCGTATGGGCGAACTGGGCGCCGCCCTCATCACCCGTCAATGCGCGGTGTTGACCCATTGCAATACGGGTTCGCTCGCCACCGGCGGCTACGGCACCGCCTTGGGCGTGATCCGCGCCGCCTTCGGCGCGGGCAAGATCAGCCGCGTGTATGCTGATGAGACGCGGCCGTGGTTGCAAGGCGCGCGTTTGACCGCCTGGGAATTGGTACAAGATCGGATTCCCGTAACCTTGTTGGTGGAAGGCGCCGCCTCGCATTTGATGAAGCAGGTCGGGGTGCGGTGGGTGATCGTAGGGGCGGATCGTATCGCCGCCAACGGCGATGTGGCCAACAAAATCGGGACCTATCACTTGGCGGTGGCGGCGCGTTATCACGGCGTGAAATTCATGGTAGTGGCGCCGACCTCAACGGTGGACATGTCCATCCAGAACGGCGCGGCCATTCATATCGAGATGCGTTCTCCCAATGAGGTGCTGTCGATACAGGGACAGCGTGTGGCGCCCGAGGGCGTGGAAGCCTGGAATCCATCCTTCGATGTGACTCCTGCGGAACTGGTGGACGCCATCGTTACCGAGAAAGGCGTCGTGACCTCCCCCGCGGTGGAAAAAATGGCGGCCATGATGGGGCGCAACCATTAGACTACGTCCTTCGATTCGGCGCTGCGATAACCGTAGGCTCAGTGCCAACGGACCCTGCACCTGTGCTAGAATTCCCCGTTTCTACAAATAGCTATCGGTGCTTAGTCTCTGATGCCAGCCGGCGTCGGGGCGGGGGGAAAGGAACCGCTTCACCATGATCGATTTCGCCAAAGAAGTCCTGCCCGTCAACATCGAAGACGAAATGCGTACCTCCTATATGGATTACGCCATGAGCGTCATCGTGGGCCGCGCGCTGCCCGATGTGCGCGACGGCCTCAAACCGGTTCACCGCCGCGTGCTGTTCGCCATGAGCGAACTTGGCAACGACTGGAACAAGCCTTATAAGAAATCGGCGCGCGTGGTCGGCGACGTCATCGGTAAATACCATCCGCACGGCGATACGGCGGTATACGACACCATCGTGCGCATGGCGCAACCCTTCTCGTTGCGCTACATGCTGGTGGACGGCCAGGGCAACTTCGGTTCGGTGGACGGCGACGCCCCGGCGGCGATGCGCTATACCGAAGTGCGCATGTCGCGCATCGCCCACGAGTTGCTGGCGGACCTGGACAAGGAGACCGTCGACTTCGCCCCCAACTATGACGAATCGGAAAAAGAGCCCAGTGTCTTTCCCGCCAAGATACCCAACTTGCTCATCAACGGTTCGGCGGGCATCGCCGTAGGCCTGGCCACCAATGTGCCGCCCCACAACCTCAATGAGGTGATCGCCGGCTGCCTCGCGCTCATCGATAATCCTTCCGTCGATATTCCGGCCTTGATGAAACTGATACCGGGCCCGGATTTTCCCACCGCCGGTATCATCAACGGCGCGCGCGGCATCCATGAGGCCTATCACACCGGCCGCGGTCGCATCTATGTGCGCGCCCGCATCGACATCGAAGAGGACAGCAAGGGCAAGCAATCCATCATTGTCACCGAACTGCCTTATCAGGTGAATAAGGCCAATCTGCTGGAAAAGATCGCCGAACTTGTCAAGGAAAAACGCGTGGAAGGCATCACCGAACTTCGCGATGAGTCCGACAAGGATGGCATGCGCATGGTTATCGAGCTGCGCCGCGGCGAAGTGCCGGAGGTGGTGATCAATAACCTCTATCAGCACACCCAGATGCAGAGCGTGTTCGGTATCAATATGGTGGCGCTGGAAGACGGCCGGCCGCGCCTGCTCAATCTCAAACAGATTCTTGAGGCCTTTATCCGCCATCGCCGCGAGGTGGTGACGCGGCGCACGGTATTCGAACTGCGCAAGGCTCGAGAGCGCGCCCATATTCTGGAAGGATTGGCCGTGGCCTTGGCCAACATCGATCCGGTGATTGCCTTGATCAAGGCGGCGGCCAATCCGGCGGAGGCTAAAGAGGGCTTGATGTCCCGAGCCTGGCCGCCGGGTGTAGTCACAGACTTGCTGGGGCGAGCCGGCGCGGCCGCTTCTCGTCCGGAAGGTTTGGCCGCGGAGTTTGGCTTGAGTGATCGGGGTTATCGTTTGTCCGATGTTCAAGCCAAGGCGATTCTAGATCTGCGCCTGCATACCTTAACCGGCTTAGAACAAGAAAAGATAGTAAATGAATACAAAGAAATATTGATTAATATTCAGAATTTACTGGAAATATTGAGCGACCCCGACCGACTGATGCGGGTGATCCGCGAGGAGCTCTTGGCGATTAAGGAACAATATGGCGACAAGCGCCGTACCGAAATCGTCACCACCCATCAGGACCTGAGCCTGGAAGACCTCATCACCGAGGAAGACGTAGTAGTGACCCTATCCCATGCCGGTTACGCCAAGGCCCAGCCACTCAGCGAATATCGCACCCAGCGGCGCGGCGGCCGGGGCAAGGCGGCGACGGCGGTAAAGGAAGAGGATTTCATCGATAAGCTGCTCATCGCCAGTACCCACGATACCATCTTGTGTTTCTCCAATCGCGGCAAGGTGTATTGGAAGAAGGTCTACGAATTACCGCAGGCGGGCCGCAACGCTCGCGGCAAACCGCTGGTGAATCTGTTGCCCCTGGAAGAAGGAGAGCGCATCACCGCCGTGCTGCCCATTCGCGAGTACGAGGCGGACAAATATGTGTTCATGGCCACCGCCAGCGGTACGGTGAAGAAGACTTCTCTGGCCGATTTCTCGCGGCCGCGCGCCAACGGCATCATCGCCGTGGAATTGCTGGAGAACGATCATCTGGTTGGCGTGGCCATTACCGATGCTACGCGCGACATCATGCTGTTTTCCAGCGCCGGCAAGGCGGTGCGCTTTAACGAAGATCATGTGCGCGCCATGGGCCGTACCGCGCGCGGGGTTCGGGGCATCACCCTGGGTGAAGGACAGCGGGTGATCGCCTTGATCATCGCGGCAGAAGGCACGGTGATCACCGCTACGGAAAACGGGTATGGCAAACGTACCTTGGTGAGCGAATACCCTGTACACGGTCGCGGCGGCCAAGGGGTGATCTCCATTCAGACCACGGAGCGCAACGGCGAAGTATTGGGCGCGGCGTTGATCAACGATGAGGACGAGATAATGTTGATTACCGATGGTGGTACCTTGATCCGCACCGCGGCCGAGGATATATCGGTCATGGGTCGCAATACCCAGGGCGTACGTCTCATCAGTTTGGGCGAAGGCGAAAAGCTGGCCGGCATCGAGCGTATCGAGGAGCCGGAAATCGAGGGCGACGGCGGTGATGGCGGTGATGAGGAAGAAGTCGCCGAGGAGAATGAATAAATATTGGGATGAGGCTGAATGTTGTTTTTGATTTTTGAGAAAGGGTAGATCCATGTCGCGCATATATAACTTCAGTGCCGGACCGGCGATGCTGCCGGAAGAGGTGTTAAACCAAGCCCGTGAAGAGATGCTGGACTGGCGGGATTCCGGCATGTCGGTAACGGAGATGAGCCACCGCGGCAAGGAATTCATGGGCATCGCCGCCCAGGCCGAAGCGGATCTGCGCGAACTACTTGCCGTGCCGGCCAAATACAAAGTGCTGTTCCTGCAGGGCGGCGCCAGTAGCCAGTTCGCCATGGTGCCGCTCAATCTGCTGCGCGGCAAATCCGGCGCCGATTACATCAACACCGGCATGTGGTCCAAAAAGGCCATCGACGAGGCCAGGCGCTTTTGCACCGTGAACGTGGCGGCCAGCAGCGAGGCCAGCAAGTTCACCACCATTCCGGCGCAAGCGGAGTGGAAACTCAAGGCCGATGCCGCCTATGTCCATTACACGCCCAACGAGACCATTGGCGGCGTGGAGTTTCATTGGGTGCCCGATACGGGCGGCGTACCGCTGGTGGCCGACATGTCGTCGACATTGCTGTCGCGGCCCATCGATGTCGGCAAATTCGCCGTGATCTATGCCGGCGCGCAGAAGAATATCGGCCCCGCCGGCTTGGCGGTGGTCATCGTGCGCGAGGATTTGATCGGCCAGGCCCGGGACGGCACGCCCGCCATGTTCGATTACAAGATCCACGCCGACAACGGCTCTATGTACAACACCCCGCCCACCTATGCCTGGTATCTGGCGGGTTTGGTATTTCAGTTGTTAAAGCGCCGAGGCGGTTTAAAGGCCATGGCGGAGATCAATAAACGCAAGGCGGAAAAGTTATATGCCGCCATCGACGATTCCGCCTTCTACCGCAACCCGGTGGAGAAGACCAGCCGTTCCTGGATGAACATACCTTTCACCCTCGCCGATGAAAAATTGGAGAAGGCATTTCTTGCCGAGGCCGCCAAGGCCGGCCTTAAAACCCTGGAAGGTCACCGCTCGGTGGGCGGTATGCGCGCCAGCATATACAACGCCATGCCCGAGGCAGGCGTTGATGCGCTGGTGGGCTTTATGCAGGACTTTGCAAGAAGGAACGGTTAAGGAACAGCCGTTTCCTTTATGCTCTTAAGCTTTCGGCAAACGTCTTAAGGCCGGCGGCTTCAACGAGGTAACTATGTTCAAGATACTCACTCTCAACAATATCAGTGTAAAAGGTCTGGATCGCCTGCCGCGGGAACGTTATGAGATCGCCTCGGAGATCCGGCATCCGGATGCGATCCTGCTGCGTTCCTTCAAGATGCACGGCATGGAGATCCCCGCCAGCTTGAAGGCGGTGGGTCGCGCCGGCGCCGGCGTCAACAACATCCCGGTGGCGGAGATGAGCAAGCGCGGTATTCCGGTATTCAACGCCCCCGGCGCCAATGCCAACGCCGTGACAGAATTGGTGGTGGCGGGAATGCTGCTGGCGGCGCGCAATATCTGCCAAGCCTGGGATTACGCGCGCCGGCTGGAGGGCGACGATGCCGCTCTCAGTAAACAGGTCGAGGCGGGCAAGAAAGATTTCGTGGGTTTCGAATTGCCGGGGCGGACCCTGGGCGTGATCGGTCTCGGCGCCATCGGCGTGCTGGTCGCCAACACGGCCGTCAAGTTGGGCATGCGGGTGATGGGTTATGACCCGCAGATCACGGTGCAGAGCGCCTGGCGGTTATCCTCCAAGGTGCAGCAGGCGCGCAGTCTCGATGATTTGTTGGCGCAGTCCGAGATGGTGAGTTTCCACGTGCCGCTGGTGGACGCGACGCGGCACATGATCAATCGCGACCGCTTGGGTTTTATGAAGAAGGGCGTAACCATCCTGAATTTTGCCCGCGAAGGGATCGTGGACGATCAGGCGGTGGTGGAAGGGATCAAGAGCGGCAAGATTCACGCCTACGTATGCGACTTCCCAAGCAATCTACTGAAGAACCAGCCGCGGGTGATTACCCTGCCGCATCTGGGCGCCTCCACCAACGAAGCGGAGGAAAATTGCGCGGTGATGGTGGCGGATCAGGTGCGGGATTTCCTCGATGACGGCAATATCGCCAATTCGGTGAATTTTCCCGAGGTGATGATGCCGCGTACCGAAGGGCATCGCGTCGCCATCGCCAACGCCAACGTCCCCAATATGGTCGGACAGATTTCCACCGCCATGGCGGATGCCAAATTGAACATTATCGACATGCTCAACAAATCCCGCGGCGATTTGGCGTATACGCTGATCGATGTCAATCAATCGGTGCCGGAAAAGGCGCTGGACAAGATTCGCGGCATCGACGGCGTGCTCGCGCTGAGGGTATTGTAATGAGGTTTCAGGCCGCGGTTTTTCAAGTTTGACAAGATGAACGAAGATAAGCTACAGGCGGTTCGTGATCGTATCGATGGCCTTGATCAACAGATCCAGGCCTTGATCAACGAACGGGCCAAGTGCGCCCAGGAAGTCGCCGCCTTGAAGAACGGCGTCGATACCGCGACGTTTTACCGTCCCGAACGTGAAGCGGCAATCTTGCGCAAGATACTGGCGCGCAATCAGGGACCCTTGAGCGGGGAAGAGATGGCGCGCTTGTTTCGCGAGATCATGTCCGCCTGCCTCGCCTTGGAGCAACCGCTGCGCATCGCCTATCTCGGGCCGGAGGGCACTTTTACCCAGGCCGCCGCTCTCAAGCATTTCGGCCATTCGGTACATACAACTTCCCTGCTCGATATCGGCGAGGTGTTCCGCGATGTGGAGGCGGGCGCCTGTCATTACGGCGTGGTGCCGGTGGAGAATTCCACGGAAGGGGTGATCACCCATACGCTCGACATGTTCCTCAATTCGCCGCTAAAGATCACCGGCGAAGTTCAGTTGCGCGTTCATCACAATCTATTGAGCACGACGGATGCCATCGACGCCGTAAAGCGGATCTATTCCCATCAGCAATCCCTGGCGCAGTGCCGGGGCTGGTTGGACGAGAATCTGGCCGCCGTGGAGCGCATCGCCGTCAGCAGCAATGCCGAGGCGGCGCGGTTGGCGGCGCAGGATGAACAGGCCGCGGCCATTGCCAGCCGCGATGCGGCGGATATCTACGGTCTGCTGGTGGTCGAGGCCAACATTGAGGACGAGCCGGACAATACCACCCGCTTTTTGGTGGTCGGCCGCGAAGCGGTGCCGCCCAGCGGTAAGGACAAGACCTCCTTATTGTTGTCGGCCGCCAACAAGCCTGGGGCCTTGCATCGATTATTGGCGCCGTTCGCACGGCATGGCATCTCCATGACCCGCATCGAGTCGCGCCCCTCACGGCGCGGTGTGTGGGAATATGTGTTCTTCGTGGACATCGAGGGACACGCCGCGGATAACAAAGTGGCGCAGGCACTGGAAGCGCTGGGCGACGAGGCGGCCATGCTCAAGGTATTGGGTTCTTACCCCAAGGCGATTTTGTAACAGAAGAGGAAAGAGAAAAGAGGAAAGTGATTGGGCCGACCGTGGCCCGCTAAAATTGTTTATACGTGCGCCGCAGATGCATTCTTTCTCTTTACACTTTTCTCTTTGCGCTTTTATCTGATTTTTAGAGGTAACAATGATCATCATCATGAAGGCGGGTTCCACCGACCGGCAGATCGCCGGGGTGGAGGAAAAACTCAAGGGTATGGGCATGGGCGCCCATGTGTCCCGAGGTATTGAACGCACCGTAATCGGCGCCATCGGCGACGAATTGAAGATCGACGTGGAAGCCCTGGAGATATTGCCGGGCGTCGAAAATGTCGTGCGGGTGATGAAGCCCTACAAGATCGTATCCCGCCTATCTCACCCCGCGGACAGCGTTATCGACATCAAGGGCGTCAAATTGGGCGGTAAGCAGATTCAGATCGTTGCCGGTCCCTGCTCGGTGGAGACGCAACCGCAAATGGATGCGGCGGCGGCGGCGGTGGCCGCGGCGGGTTGCCGTTTGATGCGCGGCGGCGCCTTCAAACCCCGCACCAGTCCTTATAGTTTTCAGGGTGTCGGAGTGCAGGGTCTGGAGATGTTCCGCAACGCCGCGGACAAGCACCATTTGCCCATCGTCACCGAACTGATGGACGTCCGCATGCTGGATACCTTTCTGAAGTACGATGTGGATGTGATACAGATCGGCACGCGCAACATGCAGAATTTCGATCTGCTCAAGGAAGTGGGGCGCGTGCACAAACCGGTGATCCTGAAGCGCGGTATGTCGGCCACCATCTCCGAATGGTTGATGGCGGCGGAATACATCGCGGCCGGAGGCAATCACAACATCATCTTTTGCGAGCGCGGCGTGCGCAGTTTCGAGACCTATTATCGAAATATGCTGGACGTCACCGCCATTCCGGTGCTGAAACGCGAAACCCACCTCCCGGTCATCGTGGACCCGAGCCATGCCGGCGGCAAAGCGTGGATGGTGCCGTCGCTGGCGCGGGCGGCAATCGCGGCGGGGGCCGACGGCCTGCTCATCGAAGTTCACCCCTGTCCTCCCGAGGCCTGGTGCGATGCCGATCAGGCGCTCAATCCCCAAGAGATCACGACGCTGATGGGCGAGATGCGGGATATCGCCAAAGCGATAGGGCGGGAAATCGCCTAATGAAGGTGACGTGGTTTTGATTTGAACAGTTGGGCTGAGTGGTGTGCGGTCAAACCTGAAATGACGAATGAAAAAATGAAATCATGATCAACCGTCTCTGTATCGTCGGCGTAGGGCTCATCGGCGGTTCGCTGGCGCGGGCGGCGAAGCGGGCCGGTTATTGCGCGGAGGTGGTGGGCGCCGGCCGCGACGCCGCACAACTGCAGCACGCGGTGCAACTTGGCGTCATCGATCGCTACGATCGGGACCCGGCGCGCGCGGTGGCGGACGCCGATGTCATCGTCCTCGCCGTGCCGTTGGGCGCCATGGAAAGTGTGTTGCGCGGCATTGCCCCGCACATTAAACAGGGTGCGGTTATAACCGACGTCGGCAGCGCGAAGGGCAGCGTGGTGGCGGCGGCGCAAGCCGTTTTCGGCTCCGTGCCAGCCCATTTCGTTCCCGGACATCCCATCGCCGGCACGGAAAAGAGCGGCGTGGACGCCTCCCGGGCGGATTTGTTTCAAGGACGGCGCGTGATTCTCACGCCTTTAACGCGTACCGACGCGGCCGCCGTCGATACCGTGCGGAACCTGTGGCGGCAGACCGGCGCGGAGGTGGTAGAGATGAGCGTCGAGCATCACGACGAAGTGCTGGGGGCCACCAGCCATCTACCCCATATACTGGCCTTTACCTTGGTCGATACATTGGCGCGCTTGCATGAACATGCCGAGATATTCCGCTTCGCCGCCGGCGGATTCCGCGATTTCACCCGTATCGCCTCCAGCGATCCGGTGATGTGGCGGGATATTTGTCTTGCCAACCGCGACGCCATCGTGACCATGATCGATCGTTTTCAAGGCGATCTCATGGTATTGCGGGCGGCCATCCTGGCGGGCGACGATCGGCATATCGAGGCAATTTTTACCCGGGCCAAGTCGGCACGGGATAAGTATTGCGAATCGACCTAGAATTGCCGTCGGATTAGAAAGTAAAGGTACGCGGCTCAACCACCGCCCATGTGGGGCTTCCCTTCCTTAGTGAGGAGGGGTGAATAATTTCACCTCCTTCTCGAGGAAGTGATGACCGCGTAGCGGATGGGGTGGTTGTGACTTCGCGCAATGGACAGTGGTATGGGTAAAGCACAAAACGAAATTTACAAAGCATCACCAGGCGGCCGTTTAAGCGGTCGTTTGCGGGTGCCCGGCGATAAATCCATTTCACATCGCGCCATAATGTTGGGCGCCCTTGCGGAAGGGGTTACGCGGGCCAGCGGTTTTTTGGAAGGCGAGGATTGTCTGGCGACCCTGCACGCATTTCGCGCCATGGGCGTACGCATCGAGGGTCCGGAGCACGGCCAGGTGACGATACATGGTGTCGGTTTGCATGGCCTGAGGGCGCCGGGCGCGCCGCTCTATCTGGGAAACTCCGGTACCTCGATGCGCTTGCTGGCGGGATTGATGTCTGGGCAGAGTTTTAATGTTGAGATGAACGGTGACGCCTCGCTCACCAGACGTCCCATGAAACGGGTGACGGCGCCGCTCGCCCGGATGGGCGCGCAGATCGAGGCCAGCACCGCCGGCACGCCGCCCCTCAAGATCACCGGCAGTCAAGGCCTGCATGGGATTGACTATGCCATGCCGGTCGCCAGCGCCCAGGTAAAATCAGCCCTGTTGCTGGCGGGTTTGTATGCCCAAGGCCGGACCTGTGTCTCCGAGCCGGCGCCGACCCGCGATCATACCGAACGGATGCTGGCCGGTTTCGGTTATCGAGTGGAACGCAAGGGCCATACCGTCTGTTTACAGGGCGGCGGTCGTTTGCGGGCCGCCACCATCGACGTGCCGGCGGATATCTCCTCGGCGGCCTTCTTCATGGCGGGCGCGGCCATCGCCCCCGGCTCCGATCTGATGCTGGAGCATGTAGGTGTGAATCCGACCCGCACCGGGGTGATCAATATCCTGCGCGAGATGGGCGCCGGTATCGAATTGCTCAATCCGCGCGAGGTGGGCGGCGAGCCGGTGGCGGACATTCGAGTGCGATCGGCGCCATTACGCGGCATCCGAATTCCTCAAGACCAGGTACCGCTGGCCATCGATGAGTTTCCAGCCCTGTTTATCGCCGCTGCCTGCGCCGAAGGAGAGACTATACTAAGGGGAGCCGAAGAACTCAGAGTCAAGGAAAGCGACCGTATCCAGGTGATGGCCGACGGTTTGACCAGGTTGGGCATCGACGCCAAGCCGACGCTTGACGGCATCGTCATCCACGGAGGGCGTCTCGGCGGTGGACGGATCGACAGTCACGGCGACCATCGCATCGCCATGGCTTTCGCGCTAGCGGCCTTACGCGCCGACAGCGAGATCATAATTGAGGACTGTGCCAATGTGCGCACATCCTTTCCGAACTTTTTGGCGCTGGCGCAGGGTGCGGGATTGAGTGTTATTCAGGAAGGAGCGGTTGTCTATCGATAATAACAATCAATATAAATCAATTGGATAAATGTATTTTCGATAATCAGGATAAAGCAGCGATGGAACGTGGAACCCACATAGGCAACGCACCGGTCATTGCCATCGATGGCCCCAGCGGGTCGGGCAAAGGCACCATCAGCCGTCTGACGGCGGCGAAATTAGGTTGGCATTTTCTCGATAGCGGCGCCTTGTATCGCTTGGTGGCGTTGGCGGCGAAGGAGCATACCGTGCCGCTGGATGACGAAGTCAGCTTGGAGACCTTGGCCGCACATCTGGATGTGCAGTTTTTGGCGGATAAAGACGGGATTGAAAGCCGCATGATCCTGGAGGGCGACGACGTAACCGACGCTATCCGCACCGAAGAAATCGGTAAAGCGGCATCGGTTGTGGCAGCCCTGCCGGCGGTGCGCAAGGCCTTATTGCAAAGGCAGCGGGCCTTTCGCGAGTTCCCCGGGCTGGTAGCCGACGGGCGGGACATGGGTACCGTGGTTTTTCCCGATGCGGGAGTTAAAGTGTTTCTTACCGCCAGCCGCGAGGAAAGAGCGCGCAGGCGCCATAAGCAGTTGAACGAAAAAGGGGTAAATGTTACCCTACAGCACATTTTGGATGAGCTTACCGAACGGGATGCTCGCGATAGCGGGCGGATTGTTTCTCCTTTGCGGGCCGCGGCGGATGCAGCCATCATCGATACCACGCGCTTAACTATCGAGGAAGTGGTGATGAATGTGCTGACCGCGTGGCGGAATATGTATCGGTAACGTGTTAATCTGAAAAGCTATAAAGGTATTATTAATCGGGGTTCGCGGCGGCGTGCGCTGTCGACGGACAAGGTGTATCACACCGCGGCATGCCGCGGTATAACGGGTTTGGCGCAATGCGCCGGGCCAAGGGCTAGTTATCAATGAGCGAAAGCTTTGCACAACTGTTTGAACAAAGTCTTGCCGGGAAGCGTATGCGGCCGGGCACCATCGTCAGCGCCATCGTGGTCGAGGTCAGACCGGATGTGGTGGTCGTCAATGCCGGTTTGAAGTCGGAGAGCACGATTCCCATCGAACAATTCCGCATTGAAGGCGGCAATTCCCAGGTGTCGGTCGGCGATCAGATCGAAGTGGCGTTGGAAATGATGGAAGACGGCTTCGGCGAGACGCGTCTGTCCCGGGAAAAGGCCATTCGCGCCCGGACCTGGACTCTGCTGGAGAGGGCGATGAACGCCGGTGAGACCGTAAAAGGCATCCTGACCGGCAAGGTCAAGGGCGGCTTTACCGTGGAAATCGACGATGTGCGCGCCTTCCTCCCGGGATCCCTGGTGGATGTGCGCCCGGTGCGCGATTCCAGTTATCTGGAAGGCAAAGAACTCGAATTCAAGGTAGTGAAGTTGGATCGCCGCCGCAATAACGTGGTGGTGTCGCGCCGGGCCGTGGTGGAACAGGAGAGCGGCGCCGAACGCGAGAACCTGCTGGAAAATCTCCAGGAAGGCCAAGTGGTCAAGGGCGTGGTCAAGAACCTCACCGATTACGGCGCTTTCGTTGATTTGGGCGGCGTGGACGGACTGCTGCATATCACTGATATGTCATGGAAACGCGTCAAGCAACCTTCCGAAGTGGTGAACGTCGGCGACGAAATCGACGTCAAGATCCTCAAGTTCGATCGCGAACGCCAGCGCGTCTCGCTGGGCCTCAAGCAACTGGGCGAGGATCCGTGGGTCGATATCGCGCGCCGCTATCCGGTGACCACGCGGATGTTCGGTAAGGTCACCAATATCGCCGACTACGGTTGTTTTGTGGAAATCGAAGACGGTGTGGAAGGGCTGGTGCACGTATCCGAGATGGACTGGACCAACAAGAATATCCATCCCTCCAAGGTGGTTCACCTCGGCGACGAGGTGGAAGTGGTGGTGTTGGATATCGACGAAGAGCGGCGCCGCATTTCGCTGGGCATGAAGCAATGCAAGGCCAATCCCTGGGATGAATTTGCCGTCACACACAAAAAGGGCGACAAAGTCAGGGGTACCATCAAGTCCATCACCGATTTCGGCATCTTTGTCGGCTTAGACGGCGGGATAGACGGCTTGCTGCATCTCTCCGACCTGTCGTGGACCGTGCCCGGCGAAGAAGCCGTGCGCAACTACAAGAAGGGCGACGAGGTGGAAGCGGTGGTCCTGGCCATCGATGCTGAGCGCGAACGCATATCCTTGGGCGTGAAGCAGATCGAGCAGGATCCCTGGGCGATCTACGTAGGCGAGCATACCAAGGGTAGTATCGTCACCGGTACTGTGAAGGAAGTGGACGCCAAGGGAGCCATTGTTGAGCTGGCGGAAGGCGTGGAAGGGCAGCTGCGCGCCTCCGAGCTGTCGCGTGATCGCGTGGAAGACGCCCGCACCGTGCTAAACGTAGGCGATAAGATCGAAGCCAAATTCATGGGCGTCGACCGCAAGAGCCGCAGCATCATCCTCTCCGTCAAGGCCAAGGACAGTGATGAAGAAGCGGAAGTGATGGAAGGCTATCGGTCGGGATCAAGCGGCGGGACCACCCTGGGAGATCTGCTAAAGGAACAAATGGAAAATAGCAATTGATGTAAGCGTGGCTGTGCCCCCGGTCCCGTAATGAGGGCCGGGGTTATTTTCTCAATAACGATGCGCTATGGGGTAAGGGTTGATTCGGGGGTTTCTTTAACTTCGGCTAGCAATGAGTGGCAATCATGACGAAATCAGAACTGATAGAAAAACTTTCACAAAAACAGAGTCAGCTGACCTATAAAGATGTGGAGTTCGCGGTCAAGACGCTGACGGAGCAGATGGCGCAGAATCTGTCGGGCGGAGGACGAATAGAAATCCGGGGGTTTGGCAGTTTCTCCCTCCATTATCGCCCGCCGCGGATCGGCCGCAATCCCAAGACCGGAGAAGCGGTATCCTTGACCGGCAAATATGTGCCGCATTTCAAGCCCGGTAAAGAGCTGAGAGAGCGCGTCAACGCCGCTGATTGACGGTGGCGCCCGGGCAATTACGAAAGGGCACGGCGCCTGAAGGCGGCGGGTGGGCTGGTAGCTCGCGCGATCGATTCCAACTCACAATAAATTAGGTTTCCGCCTGTGGCGCGACGGAATAGGAGACGGAATGGCGCGCTTGTTCAGATTCATTCTTTATTTGATCATCGGTGTCCTGGCCTTGGTCTTCGCCTTGTTGAACGCCCAGACGATCCAGTTCAATTATTATTTCGGTCAGTTGCAGCTCCCCTTGTCGCTGATGGTGGCCATCGCCATAGTCATGGGCGCCGTGCTGGGCGTATTGGTCAGTATGGGGATGCTGATAAAGGCAAAGCGGCAGGCGTCGCTGCAACGCAAGAATGCCGATTTCGCCGAAAAGGAATTGGCCAAACTGCGCGCCCTGCCGCTCAACGACAAGCAATGATATGTACGATTTACTGTGGCTGTTGCTTCCGCTAGCGGCTGTTTCAAGTTGGTTGCTCGCCAAGCGCGACGCCAGGCTCAAGATGATCGGCGCGGCGCCCGCCCTGTCGCCCGATTATTTCAAGGGACTCAATTACCTCGTCAATGAACAACCGGACAAGGCCATCGAATGCTTCGTTCGCATGTTGGAGGTAGACAGCGATACGGTGGAAATTCACCTGGCGGTGGGCAATCTGTTCCGGCAACGCGGCGAGGTGGACCGCGCCATCCGTATTCACCAAAATCTCATCACTCGAGCGACGCTGAGCAAATCACAGCGCGCCCAGTCCTTGCTGGAATTGGCGCTGGATTATATGCGCGCCGGCCTGTTCGACCGCGCCGAAAGTCTGTGCAAGGAGCTGATCGGCATGGAGGCGCGTACCGGGCGGGCCCTGGCCTTATTGAGCGACATCTATCAGCAGGAAAAAGAATGGGAGCAGGCGATAACCGTTACCCGTCGACTGCAAGAGAAGACCGGCCAACCGATGGAGCAGGCCATTGCCCAGTTCTATTGCGAGCTGGCCGAGCAGGCGCGGGAGGCAGGCAACGTCGGCGAGGCGCGAGGCAAAATCAAGGAAGCCTTGACTGTCGATCCCGGTTGCGTACGGGCTAGTATTATCCTCGGTGAGATGGCGGCGGCGGCCGGCGATTGCCGGCAGGCGATACGCGCCTATCAGCAGGTGGAAGGACAGGACCCGGACTATCTGCCGGAAGTGATCCCGAACTTGGTAGGCAGTTACCGGCAGTGCGAGGCCGCGGATGAACTGCTCGACTATCTGCAGAAATTATTCGCCGAGCGCGGCGGTGTCACGGTACTGTTGGCCTTGGTGGAACTCATCGAGCAAGAAAGAGGAAAGACGGAGGCCGTATGCTTTCTCCGTCAACACCTGCACAGCCATCCTTCCCTACGCGGCGCGGCGCGCTTGATGGCGATGGGATTGAATTCCGGCGATGAAGAGGCGCGCGATACTCTCATCCTGCTCAATGAGACCGTGGTGAAGACGCTCGAGGAGAAACCGGTCTATCAGTGCACCCAATGCGGTTTCGCCGGGAAATCCCTGCATTGGCGTTGTCCCGGTTGCAAACGCTGGAATACGGTGAAACCGATCCAGGGTCTGGAGGGGGAATAGACATGGCACGCAGGCGGGACAAGGGACCGCGCATCATCGTGGCATTGGATTTTGCCGAGACATCCCGAGCCCTGGCCTTGGCAGCGCATCTGCGCCCGGATGCATGCCGACTCAAGATAGGTAAGGAATTATTTACCCGTGGCGGACCCGCGCTGGTAGAGAAATTGCAGGCCCAAGGCTTTCAAGTATTTCTTGACCTGAAATTTCACGACATTCCCACTACCGTCGCCCAGGCGTGCAAGGCGGCGGCGGCGCTTGGCGTATGGATGATCAACGTCCATACCTTGGGCGGCCGCAAAATGCTGGAGGCGGCCCGCGAGGCTCTAGAGAATAGTGCGCAGCGGCCGCTGTTGATCGGCGTTACGCTGCTGACCAGCATGGAGGACAAAGACCTCCAGGAGATCGGCATCGCCGCCACTGTAGAGGATCAGACGGTGCGCCTGGCGGGGTTGGCGCATCAGACCGGCCTGGACGGGGTGGTGTGTTCCGCGCAGGAGGCGCGCTCGCTGCGCGTGCGCTACGGACCGGAATTTTGCTTGGTGACACCGGGGATACGTCCTGCGGGTGCAGACATTCAAGATCAACGGCGCGTCATGACTCCGTTACAGGCCATGCAAGCCGGCGCGGATTACTTGGTTATCGGCCGCCCCGTCACGCAGGCCGCCGATCCCCGCCAGACCTTGGAGACCATCCGGGCCGAGATTGGCATGATGGGTTGATTTACGCCGCCAAGATGATAGGCTATTACTCGGTGGCAGGATGCCGCCAGGGAGGAGAAAACGCGCAGTTTTCTCCAGGTAGACTTCCAACGGATAGGGAAGGAGACATGAAATGGATGTCATCAAAAAGATTCTGCTTGTCTTGTTGCTGTGTTTCACCGGTATTGCCGCCGCCGCTGACGCGGTCGACATCAATACCGCCGACACCGACACCTTGATGAAGGGCTTAAAAGGGGTCGGTCCGGAAAAAGCAGCCGCCATCATCGACTATCGTCAACAGCATGGCCCATTCAAAGACGCCGATGGCCTGGCACAGGTCAAAGGCATCGGCAAGAAGTTGATTGATATGAACCGCGACATGATCACCGTGAGCAAGGCGATGCCGCAGCGGTAGTAACCGGGAGTTGCCTGTGAGTCGCTGATCTTGAGGACGCCTTTATGGCGTCCTTTTTTTGGCTGTTTAATAGAGATAGATCCTTCGTCCGCGTTTGTCGGATAAATTATCTCTCTATTCTCAAAATCCAGGGTATCTCCACAGGGGATGGGGCGGATTTAATGAGCATAACGAAACTATCCCAAAATTCGGGGTCGGTATGAATCCAGATATCCGGTTGATTTATCGGTTTCGATACCAAGTTTGATATCATATTATCAATATAATAAACACGCCCCAAGGTATTGAAAATTGAACCATAGAAATTCGTTACAACCCGTAGTCCTTTCCGGCGGTTCGGGTACCCGTCTTTGGCCTTTGTCCCGGGAACATTACCCGAAACAATTGTTGGCCTTTGCAGGGGAGCATTCCTTGTTGCAGGAGACGGTGCTGCGCGGCGCGCGAAATGTCGAGGGTGCGGCCGCTCCTCTTATCGTGTGCAATGAAGAACACCGCTTTTTGGTGGCGGAGCAGGTGCGCGAGCTGGGCGAAACGCCGGCTGAAATTATCCTGGAACCGGTAGGGCGTAATACGGCGCCGGCCTTGACGCTGGCGGCGCTGGCCATAGAGAAGCGGGGCGGTGATCCAGTGCTGCTAGTGATGCCCGCCGATCATATGATACGTGATCAGCAGTTGTTCAACGGAGCCGTTGTTGCCGCCGTGTCGCTGGCGGAGGCGGGGAATTTGGTGACCTTTGGGATCGTGCCGGCTGGACCGGAGACGGGGTATGGCTATATCCGATTAGGCGAGGCCCTGCAGACCGTCGATCCGGCGGCCAAGGTGGCGGCCTATGCAGTGGCAGCCTTCGTGGAAAAGCCGGATTTGGCGACGGCGCAGTCATATGTGGATTCCGGTGACTATCTGTGGAACAGCGGGATGTTCGTCATGCGCACCTCTATTTGGCTGCGGGCCATCGGCCGGTTCCGGCCCGATATACTGGCGGCGTGCCGGCGCGCAATGGAAGGCGGGCGAGCGGATCGGGATTTTTACCGGGTCGATAAGCAGGCCTTTGCCGCCTGTCCCGGCGATTCCATCGACTATGCGGTGATGGAGAAGGTAACCGCGGACAAAGGTGATTTGCAGGCAGCGGTGGTGCCGCTGGATGCGGGATGGTCGGATGTGGGGGCGTGGCCGGCGATTTGGGAAGTGGGAGTACCGGATGCCGACGGCAACGTCACCCGCGGCGACGTGCTGACCCACGGTACCCGCGACAGCCTGCTGTTCGCCGAGCACCGTCTGGTGGCGGGAGTGGGTCTGGAAGACATGGTGGTGGTGGAGACCGCCGATGCGGTGATGGTGGCCCACAAGAGTCAGGCGCAGGAAGTTAAGAAAATCGTCGACCAACTCAAGGCCGGTAATCGCAGCGAGCGGCTGACCCACCGCCGGGTATATCGGCCGTGGGGAACCTATGAGGGCATAGATGCCGGCGATCGCTTTCAAGTCAAGCGTATTGTGGTGAAGCAGGGCGCGGCGTTGTCCTTGCAGATGCATCATCATCGCGCCGAGCATTGGGTGGTGGTGCGCGGGACGGCACGGGTGACGCGCGGCGAGGAGGTATTCTTATTGTCCGAGAATCAATCGACCTATATCCCTATCGGCGTGACCCATCGTTTGGAAAATCCGGGGACCCTTCCGCTGGAGATCATTGAGGTGCAGTCGGGTAGTTATCTCGGCGAAGATGATATCGTGCGCTTCGAGGACGTGTATGGGCGGAAGGAGAGTCAATAGTTAACGGCGCACCACCCCGCCCCCCTTCAGGGATACCCCTCTTTAACTACAGGAGGGTAACGTGAATTGTATAACCCCATTATTCCAAGGAGGGATGGGCGCGCAGAGGACGGAATGATTTGCCTCATGCGATTGAGCTGGCTGGACGTAATGCAAACGAGATGAGCGCGTGAAAATATTAATTACGGGCGGCGCCGGTTTCATCGGTTCAGCAGTGGTAAGGCAGTTCATTGGCGAAACCGACGCTACGGTGATCAACGTCGACAAGTTGACCTATGCCGGCAACCTGGAGTCGGTGGAAGCGGTGGCAAACAGTGCGCGTCATCACTTCGAAAAGGTCGATATCTGCGATGCGGCCGCGATACAGAGGCTGTTCGCGCAGTATCGGCCCAATGCGGTGATGCATCTCGCCGCGGAATCCCACGTGGACCGTTCCATCGACGGTCCGGCGCAGTTTATCCAAGCCAATATCGTCGGAACCTATACTTTGCTCGAAGCCGCTCGAACTTATTGGCAGGATTTGCGGGGCGAGGAGAGGGCAAGCTTCCGCTTTCATCATATCTCGACCGACGAAGTCTACGGGTCGTTGGGGGCGGACGGTTATTTCGCGGAAGAGACACCCTATCAGCCCAATTCGCCTTATGCGGCGAGCAAGGCGGCGGCGGACCACTTGGCGCGAGCCTGGCACCATACGTATGGTTTACCGGTGGTGACCACTAATTGTTCCAATAATTACGGCCCTTATCACTTTCCGGAAAAGCTGATCCCGCTGGTGATCATCAAGGCACTGCGCGGCGAACCGCTGCCGATATATGGCAAGGGCGATAATATTCGTGATTGGCTCTATGTGGAGGACCATGCCCGCGCCCTGCGGCTGGTATTGGAGAAGGGGCGAGTGGGGGAGACCTACAATATCGGCGGTCGTAATGAGCGGACCAATCTCGAAGTGGTAGAAACAATCTGTGCGCTATTGGATGAACTGGCGCCGGACGGACGTTATGCGCCTCATGCCGCGCTGATCAATTTTGTGGCTGACCGGCCGGGACATGACCAACGATACGCCATCGATGCCGGTAAGATAGAAAGGGAGCTGGGCTGGCGGCCCCGTGAAACCTTCGAGTCGGGACTGCGCAAGACGGTGAAGTGGTATTTGGATAATCGCGGATGGTGGGGACGGGTTTTGAGCGGCGTCTATCGAGGTGAACGCCTGGGGATATCGTAGGCACATGGCTAATTCATATCGCGAAGCGATGCTGCAATTCCCTCTCCCTCCGGGAGAGGGTTGGGGTGAGGGGAACGATGTTGGTAAGAGGTTGGAATTGCGATGAGCGTTAGCGCGCAAACTCAAATCCATATCCTGGTGACCGGCGCGTATGGTCAATTGGGCTTGGAGCTAATGCGCCGCGCCGCGCGGTACAGTGTCACGGCAACCGGATTGGATCGCGAGCAACTCGATATCACTGATGCTGAGGCCGTGCGGAGATACGTGTTGGAAAGCGGAGCGGCAGTCGTCGTCAATGCGGCGGCTTACACGGCGGTCGATAAGGCCGAATCTGAGCAGGCGGCGGCCTACGCGGTCAACCGCGATGGCGTTGCCCATCTCGCCGCGGCCTGTGCTGAGGCGAATATTCCCTTGATCCATGTCTCGACGGATTACGTCTTCGACGGCACCAAGACCTCGCCGTATGGCGAAGATGACCCCGTACATCCAGTCAGCGCATACGGCGCGAGCAAAGAGGCGGGAGAGCGAGCGCTGCGCGGGATTTTGCCGCATCACATTATTCTGCGGACCGCATGGGTGTACAGCCCGTTTGGCCATAATTTCGTCAAGACCATCCTGCGCTTGGCGCGGGAACGCGAAAACTTGAGGGTGGTGGCGGATCAGCGCGGTTGTCCCACCGCCGCGGGCGACATTGCGGATATCGTCCTGAGCCTCGTACAGCGCATTGCTGGCGGTGTAGATATTCCGTGGGGAACTTACCACTACTGCGGCGTGGGGAGTACCACCTGGTGCGAGTTAGCCAAAGCTATCGTGCAATCGGCGGCGCCGGCCTGGGGGCGCAGTGTGCCGGTCATACCGATCACTACCGCCGACTATCCCACGCCGGCCCGGCGACCGGCCAATTCGGTGCTGGACTGCGGCCGCATCGGCGAGAGGCTGGGTATTCATCCGCGTCCCTGGCAAGAGTCCTTGGAAGAGGTTGTGGCGGAATTATTAGCGGCGCACGAAGTTAGTAAATGACTTAAATCTCCGCTCCTTTCGCAAGGAGTGGCGGCGATAAAGCCGACGAGGGTGGATTGCGTTTTCTAGGTCATGGCCGGATGATCCATTTACTTGAATGTCGAGATGCAATATATAAACAGCGATGCTATGAATATTATTCAAACAGACTTGCCAGGAGTATTGATCGTTGAGCCGCGCGTCTTCGGCGACGCGCGGGGCTTTTTCATGGAAACCTGGCAACAACGACGCTACGCGGAAGCGGGCTTGCCCGAGCGATTCGTCCAGGACAATATCTCGCTTTCGCGCCATGGAATTTTGCGCGGCTTGCACTATCAACATCCCCAAGGCCAGGGTAAGCTTGTTTATGTCTTGCAAGGTGAGGTGTACGATGTGGCGGTGGATATCCGCATTGGCTCGCCAAACTTCAGACGTTGGGTGGCCGCGACGCTCTCAGGGGACAACAAGCGCCAATTATATATTCCCCCAGGGTTTGCCCACGGCTTTTGCGTGACCAGTGACACAGCCCTGTTCGCCTATAAGTGCACGGAATTTTATAATTCCGCCGCGGAAGGGTGTGTGCGTTGGGATGATTTGGAGATCGGCATCGATTGGCCACTTCGCAATCCATTGCTGTCGGAGAAAGATAGCTTGGCCCCATTATTAAACGAAATTGCGCTAGAAAGGTTGCCCATCTATGCGCTATAAAAATCAGGATCATTAGATGATCGTTAGAGAAAGCGCTCAATGAAAGGCATTATCCTCGCCGGTGGTTCGGGCACGCGGCTTTATCCATTGACCCGGGCGATGAGCAAGCAACTGTTGCCGGTATATGACAAGCCAATGATCTATTATCCCTTATGTACGCTGATGCTGGCGGGCATTCGGGATATCCTGATCATTTCCACGCCCCATGATCTTCCCCAATATCAGCGCCTCCTGGACAATGGCGCGCAGTGGGGACTCAATTTCAGTTACGCGGAACAACCCCGGCCGGAAGGATTAGCGCAGGCTTTTCTTATTGGCGAAAATTTTATAGGAACTGACACAGTCAGCTTGGTTCTCGGCGACAATCTTTTTTACGGTCACGGTTTAGCGAGAGTATTGCAGCAAGCCGCGCAGCGAGTGAAGGGCGCGACCATTTTTGGCTATTACGTGCGGGACCCGGAACGTTACGGTGTGGTGAGCTTTGACAAGGCGGGCAAGGTTATCGATTTTGAAGAAAAGCCTAAGAAGCCAAAATCAAACTATGCCGTAACCGGACTTTATTTCTATGACAATGACGTTATAAAAGTTGCTAAAGGCCTGAAACCTTCCCCGCGTGGAGAGCTGGAAATTACCGATATCAATAAATCCTATTTGACGCGCGGGGATATCAGCGTGGAGCTGCTCGGACGGGGAACGGCGTGGCTTGATACCGGAACTCATGAGTCCCTATTGCAAGCCGCGCAATTCATCGAAACCGTCGAATCTCGCCAAGGCCTGAAGATCGCCTGCCCGGAAGAAATCGCCTGGCGGATGGGATATATCGATACCGAGCAATTACGACGTCTAGCTGAGTCGCTGACACAGAACAGCTACGGACAATATTTGATCGATACAATCAGCCGAGAACCCAAAAGATAGTTCTTCAGCCTTTAACCCTTCTCTTTCCTCTAAATGAGAGGGCGGGTGAGCGGATAAAGCGGTAATAAAGTGGGTTCCAATTACCAACAATGAAACGGTATATCTTTCGTCTTTTGACACCCAGCCCAACTTAGCGGCGCTTTTATATTAAATTCTATTTTATGTTCTGCCGGGTTGACATTTCTCGCGTGGCATTGTTCAATTAGCGCTGTTCAAATGTTGAACATCAGGACCATGCAACGTGAATGACGAAACGCATTACCGGTTATTGAAGCTCGTTGAGGCAAATCCGCAGATGAGCCAGCGTGAATTGGCGGATGCCATGGGTGTTAGTCTAGGGAAGATCAATTATTGCTTGCGTGCCGTGATCGAACGCGGCTGGATCAAGGCCAGAAATTTTACCAAAAGCCAGAACAAGCGCCCATACGTCTACTACCTGACGCGCAAGGGCGTTGAGGAAAAGGCCAAAGTTACTGCCCGGTTCCTCAAGCACAAGATAGAGGAATACGAGAAGTTAACCAAAGAGATCCACCGACTTAAACAGGAAACGGGGGCGGTCGAGGCTGTGTCAGAAGCGGGAATGGAAAACTGATGTGCAGCAAAAAACTCTGTTGGCATCTCGATATTGGGCTTGAAGCGCTCTTAGAGTTTGCTTATCGAGATGAGCTCTCATCAAGCCCAATTGCGGGGAGAACCGCATGATGAATGCAAGCAACCCTACGAATGTGCCATTGCAGTTGCTCGGTCAGTCCGGGTGCCGATTTGAGCACAACGGCAGCGTAATCTATATGGATCCTTATCTTTCCAACTCGGTTCAAGAGCTGGATTGTGCGGATTTGAGTCGGCTTATACCGGTCCCATTACGTCCGGAAAAAGTTGTGGACGCCGACTGGATATTGATAACCCATGATCATATTGATCATTGTGATCCCTATACTTTACCAATAATTGCTCAGGCATCTCCAAGCAGCAGTTTTATCGGACCCCCACCGGTACTCAATAAACTTCAAGAATGGGGTATCGCTAACCGGCGTTTGTATGTAGCCAAAGAAAGCTGGATGCAAATCAGCAAGACGATAAAACTCAGAGCCGTGCCTGCCGCGCATCCAGATATCAGGCGAGATGATGGCGGAAATTTATTGACCGTCGGATATGTTGCTGAGATTGACGGGGCGCGACTATATCTCGCGGGCGATACCAGAATTACGAAGGAATTAATCGATGTATTGCTTTCGTTGCGTCCAATATCAATAGCTCTTTTACCTGTGAATGAGCACAATTTCTTTAGAGACCGCCGCGGGATTATAGGAAATATGTCTGTGAGAGAAGCCTTTCAGCTGGCGGAAGAAGTTGGAATAAAAGCTGTAATACCGGTTCACTGGGATATGTTTGCTGCGAATTCCGTAGACCCGGATGAAATGCGGGCCGTTTACAATCGAATGAATCCAGATTTTGAACTGAAAATCAGCCCGACTACCATGGCTTTCTAATTATGCATGTATCTATTGTTATTCGTACCTTAAATGAAGGAAAGCACTTGGATGCTTTGCTGAGGTGCATCAAAAGTCAGGAGGCAGATGATCTTGATTATGAGATTATAATCATAGATTCGGGCTCAGAAGATCAAACATTGCATATAGCCGGATCTCATGGGTGTAAGATTCTCCATATCACACGCCAAGAATTTTCTTTTGGGAGATCACTCAACATGGGGTGTGAAGCCGCATTGGGCGAGCTAATAGTCATAATTAGCGGCCATTGCATTCCGATGGACAATAAATGGTTGAAAGTGTTATGCGAACCATTACGAAATGGCATGGCCAGCTATGCCTATGGCCGGCAAATCGCCGGTCCGAATAGCCGTTATAGCGAGTACAGAATTTTTGCCAAGCATTATCCATGGCGAACTCAAATCCCGCAGAATGGCTTTTTCTGTAATAACGCCAATTCCGCTATCATGCGTTCCGCTTGGAAGCGATTCCGCTTTGATGAAGATCTGACAGGATTGGAGGATATGGATCTCGCAAGGCGCTTGATTAATGATGGCGGGAAGGTGGCCTATATAGCTGAGGCATGCGTGCATCATTTTCACGATGAGGCGTGGCGATCTGTTAAGCGCCGTTTTGAGCGGGAGGCGATCGCGCTACAAAAGATCATGCCGCAGATTCATATTCATAAGCCAGATTTGGCCAGGTATATCATTTCAAGTATTTGGTTGGATTGGAGAAGCGCAAAGAAAGATGGTGTATTCTTCAATAAGGCGATTGAGATTGTCTTCTATAGATTTTACCAGTATTGGGGTAGTTATGTGGGCAATCATGAACATCGCAAACTTTCGCATTCACAAAAAGAGCAATATTTTTATCCTGACGGATTGAGGAATAAGCATGAAGAGGAAAATCATAGCGCTGCTACCTATGAAAGCTAACAGTGAGCGGGTAAAGGGAAAGAACTTTAGAAATTTTAACGGAAAACCGCTGTTTCGCTGGATACTCGATTCCTTGTTACAAATAGAAGAAATAGACCGGATTGTCATCAATACTGACGCGCGCCACATTTTGGCAGACAATGGCTTGGTTGACGGTGGTAAGGTGGTAATTCGCGATCGTAGGCCTGAGATTTGTGGCGATTTGGTTTCCATGAATCTGATTATTTCCGACGATGTCGAGAATGTAGATGCTGATATCTATCTGATGACGCACACTACAAATCCATTGATGAGCGCGAATACTATAAAGAGTGCGATAAATGCTTTCGAGAACGCGGTCTCTGCCGGTATAGCGGATTCACTGTTTACTGTGGATAAGGTACAAACCCGGTTTTACAGGAAAGACGGCACTGCAGTTAACCATGAACCGAATAATCTGATCCGCACGCAGGATCTCGAACCCTGGTTCGCAGAAAATTCCAATCTCTATGTTTTTACACGGGAAAGCTTTGCTAAAACAAATGCACGTATTGGTAAGAAGCCGATGATGTTCGAGAGCCCTAAATTTGAGTCGATTGATATCGATACGCCGGAAGATTGGGACTTGGCTGTCGTTGCCGCCCGATATTTAACGGATCGACAGGTCCAAAAGCAATGAAGGTATTGGTAACCTGTCCACCTATGCTGGGCATGATCGACAGCTTCATACCAATTTTTACACAGCACGGCGTCGAAGTTACCGCACCTCGCGTCGTGCAAACATTATCAGTAGACAAACTTATAGAGTTTGTGCCCCATCACGATGGATGGATCATTGGCGACGATCCGGCAACACGCGAAGTTTTTACTGCTGGTAAAGCCGGAAAGCTAAAAGCAGCCGTGAAATGGGGTATCGGCGTAGACAACGTTGATTTTGCAGCCTGCAATGAACTGGGTATTCCCATTGTGAATACCCCTAACATGTTTGGCAGGGAGGTTGCTGATATCGCGCTGGGTTATGTCATTGCACTGTCGAGGGAGACCTTTGAGATAGATCGTGGGGTACGGGCAGGGGAATGGCCCAAGCCCCGGGGGATATCCCTCGCCGCGAAAACAGTGGCGCTGATCGGATTCGGTGATATTGGAAAAAATACCGCCAAGCGCCTGTTGGCCGTGGACATGAAGGTGATTGCCTATGACCCTGCCGCAAAGTCATCAGCGGAACTGACCGCAGTTGAAATGGCGACTTGGCCTATGCGAATTGAAGAGGCCGATTTTATCGTTGTCACTTGCTCCTTAACACCTTCAAGCCGTCACATGCTCAATGACGAGGCCTTTGCCAGAGCAAAGGCTGGCGTGCGCGTGATAAACGTTGGGAGAGGGCAAGTGGTTGATGAGAATGCGCTTGAGGCTGCTCTCAAAAGTGGCAAGGTCTATTCAGCTGCGCTTGATGTTTTTGAAATAGAGCCGCTTCCGATTAATTCTTATCTGCGCACTCACCCTCGCTGTGTATTTGGGTCACATAACGCTTCCAATACAGCCGATGCCGTAGAATGTACCAGTCGGATTGCAATAGACAAGCTTTTCAGATTATTGGGCATAGTTTGATTATTATGTCTGTTAAAGAGGATCAGCGGATTCGAGTCTATCGTCCCGACAGCAGAGTCAGAGAGGGCGCATTCGCCGCTCTTCGCCATTTATCAGCTGAAATCTGGGGCTTTCGTAGCCATATACGAATTGTATTCGAGGAGGAGTTTCGCGCCACCTACTCCGGAACAGGGTTAGGCATATTTTGGAACTATGCGCTACCTCTTGTTCCGTTGACTATCTATTGGTTCTTATCTAGGCTACGTGTTTTTCCAAATTTCGACGGTGTTGATAGCGCAACCTTTCTGACCTTTGGCATAAGCTTGTGGTTCTTCTTTGTTGGCCTCGTCCAAGTGCCGATCCAAATTGTGCAATCGCGTAATAAGGAGGCTATGAAAACCGCTTTTCCGTTGAGCGCGTCCATCGTATCGGGGTTTGCTAAATTGCTATTCGATACACTAGTAAGACTAGCCCTTGTAACCATTGTTGTCATATCGACAAAGAGCTGGCCAACTTGGCAAGGGCTATTGCTACCATTGGTTTTGTTGCCAGCTTTTATATTTTTTCTTGGCATAGGACTTGTGCTTGGCATACTTAACGTAATCTACAATGATATCTCTCGTGTTGTGAATATTGCGTTTCAATATGGTATTTTCATCAGCGGCGTAATATTTCCCCTATCAGATTTTGGCCTATTATCTACATTGAATCAGCTTAACCCTTTTGCAGTTTTTATTAATGTTAGTCGCTCAATCGTCTTTCGGGGAATACTCGATAACTCATATGCGTACTTGGCAATGTCAGCCGCTGCAGTATTGGTATTCTTGTTTTCAGTCCGCCTGTTCTACATCATGGAATATCGTGTGAGAGGAATTAGCTGATGTTGACGCAATCCGACACCGTACTGGAAGTGGAACATATCTCCAAACTTTATTCACGGGCTCGAAGCGCAACCCGTCAAAGATTGACTCGCACCTTTGGATCGACAATCCTAGGACGTTTGCCAACGCCTTTTACTGACCTGCAAAAAGGTGAATTCTGGTCGCTCAAAGACGTAAGTTTTTCACTACGGCGGGGAGAGTCGCTGGGTGTTATTGGCTTCAACGGTGCGGGGAAGACAACACTGCTTCGACTTCTTGCGGGGCAACTTTTGCCGGACGAAGGTGAAATACGTGTACTTGGTAAGACGGCGGCGATGATAGATCTCACTGCTGGCTTTCAGATGACGGCGAGTGGAAGACAGAATATATTTCTTCGCGGCGCAATGCTTGCCCGAAGTAAAGAAGAAATTGCCGCAACTTTTGAAGAAATTCTCGATTTCGCAGAACTGGGTGATGCGATCGGCGCACCGGTTGCGACCTACAGCTCCGGCATGCTCATGCGTCTTGCCTTTTCCATTATGGTGTTCTTGAAGGCAGATATATTTTTTATCGATGAAATTCTTGCTGTTGGTGATTTTCGCTTTCAGCAGAAATGTCTGGAACATTTCAGGGCCATACGGAAACGGGTCGCTATAATGCTGGTTTCGCACTCTATGTATAGCATTAGATCATTTTGCGATCGAGTTATTGTTTTACATGATGGCCTTATTACCTTCGAAGGTAAGCCAGAAGACGCGATTCGTGTTTATGAGCAACTGAATAGTCCAAACGCATTACATAAAGAAAAGGCGCCTAATCAGGTAACGTTCCTTGGGCCACAGTTCCACAATACTCGAGCCATAGAAGAAGTGGAGCATTATTGGTGTGATGCGAATGGAAAACCCATCAGCGAGATATGCCTAGGAGATAGTCTATATTGCAAGGTAATCTTCAAAATAAACCATAAAGCTAACAACCTAATTATCGGAGTACCTGTTTGGACAGAGGAAGGTACATTTTTGACCGGGCTTTCTACCGAACTCCAGAATGTGAGAATGGATGTGGAAGCCGAAAATAAGGTTATCTTCCTCCTCACGGTACCCAATATTGGCTTGAATCCGGGTGTGTATTTTTCTAATGTTAGCATTTTGGATGGTCACGAATTTCTTTACCGCAATAAAAATTCTTCTTTGACAGTTACATCAACACGTGGTCGTTTCTGGGGATTGGTAACGATGGAGCATTATTGGCAACGACAAACTTTAGATGCGGAGTTACTTTAATGAAGCTGACTGTTTATGCTTCATACATACTTCTGGCTAGAAATAGTAGGTGAAATGGGCGGCCCATCGTGCCGTACTGGCAATGTTGAATCTGTGATTATCTAGAAGTAGATAATGGTTGCGTGGATACAAGGCAGCTGAGGCGTCCCACAGTATAAGCGTAGGGACATCCATCGCGCCCTGTCTCGAGGCGGCAATGTGCCCCGAGTGTTCTTGACGCCTCTTTATGGAATTCTTGTGTTTGCATATATGAGGTCGATTATGTTTGACTTTATTCGTAAAAAAGATGTTTGGGATGCCTGTGATAAGGGCTACCTAGACGAATTAAAGAGCAAAAACATTTCCTACCAACTAAAGAATGCACAAGATTTGGCGATTTACCGCCTTATTAGAGACTTGCAGGGACTTGAAATTGCTGAAATAGGTGGAGGTAATTCAAGGATATTGGAATGTGTAACAAAGAATAATAGATGCACTAATATCGAAAAGTTTGAAGGGAGAGATTTGGGGCCAGTTGGAGAAATAAAACTAAAAGATATTACAAATATAGATGCATACATTGGAGATTTTGATCCTAGAATATCAGATTGCTCATTTGATCTGATATTTTCAATCTCTGTAGTGGAGCATGTTGAAACTGAACGTCTTGCTGATTTCTATCGAGACTCACTCCGCATCCTGAAACCTGGCGGAAAATTTCTTCACGCCATAGATATATATATTCAAGACACCCCAACCAATTACAACATAGAAAGATATAAAATCTACAGGAATTGGGTGACAGCCAATCATATGGTGGCTCCAATAGGTAAAATTTATAATGGCCATCTCGATTTTATGCCTGATATGGCATCCAATCCGGACAACATCCTATATGGTTGGAATAAAATGGTTCCTTTGCTGAGTGAAGTTCGAGCAATATCCCAAAATGTCTCATTAATTGTTGGGGCCAAAAAAATTGAATCTAATGATTGGAATCCAATCCATGAATAAATTTTTAAGTATTCACGATGCAAGCCTTTTCTTAAAAAATGGCGGAGACGGTATTTATAATATAGCCAAGCATGACGGCGGATTGTGTATTGATGGCGGCGCCGCTGCCGGCTATGTAACAAAAATACTGCTCCAATCCAGCTCTTGCTATGTTCTAGCTTTCGAACCTTTTCCAGGGAATATTCCACATTTCCTTAAAACTGTCGGAGACAGCAAAAATTACACACTTTATCAAAAAGCATTAGGACGATTTACAGGTAATTCCAATTTCTACGTGAGCCGTACAGTCGACGGCAACCAACCTGGCTGGAATCATTTGCAAGGGTATTCGTCTGAAGGTTATTTAGTTGCAGACGACCAGGAATCAAAGAAGGGCACGCATTTGGTTGTCGATGTTGTGCGATTAGATGACTACATTACCGATAACATAACCTTGCTCAAGCTAGATTTGCAAGGCGGCGAATATGACGCTCTTTGCGGCGCAGGAACTAAACTTGAAAAAGTTAGATACTGTTATATTGAGTTTTCTCTAGACTGGAGATCTCTCGAACTCCTTACATCGAATGAATTTATTATATTTGATACTCAATATACTGGCATACCAAAGATTCCCATTGAAAGTCTGGATGGAGTATTTGAAAACGCGAATGTAATAAATTTATCTAATGGATACAAGGCAGTGTCAGGAATTATCCGCGGACTCCCAAGGGATTTGCATAGCTATCGTGAATTTCTTGAAAATTTCAAGTCGAGATATTTTTACCATTTATGGTCAGATATCATCGCTGTAAACAACAGGTATTTAAGTAATTTCATTATTTCCGCGATTAGGTAAATTCGATTTTATTATTATGAAACCTTCTCCAATATTAAGCATTGCAATTCCCGCATATAATAGACCATTTGAATTGAAATACTGCCTCGATCGTTTTGTTGCCCAGATTATAGGTAAATATGAAAATGAAATTGAGATAATAATTAGCGATGACAGTTCTCCAAACGATAGCCTGAAAGATATTCGAAAAATTGCCGAGCGATACTCATTTATTAGATACAGAAAATATGCCGATAATATCGGCCTAGAAAAAAATTTAATCAAGTGTGCTGATGAGTGTATTGGAGAGTATTTGTGGATATTTGGTGATGACGATTTTCTTGAGCAAGATGATGGGCTTGATTATGTAATGAGTTTATTGCGCGAGGGTAAATACGAATTCTATGTGCTTAATAGAGTACGAAGGAATTCTAATCTCTCTAAGCTGATCTCAAATAACTGGATGCGACTTGATGCCGCGAAAACTTATGCCTTTTCCGGATTACGTGAATTCTGTGTGAGGCATGGCTTTATCAGCATTATTGGTTTTATATCTGTCAACATTTTTCGACGATGTCCATTTCAAGAGATTGATGCATCCAAGTATTTTGGAACCATGTACCCGCAACTCGGCGCCATGGTTGAAGCTTTCTATGATAAGAAAACACTTCTGGTGGGCCGCCCTCTTGTCTGTCACAGAACACAAACCATTGATGAAAAAAAGGCAGCATTGGGTAATAAGCGCGCTGAATCGGATTTTATGGCGGATGTTAAACTAAGAAATGCAATTTACTTTAGCCATCCCTATATAAAGATGCTTTCTGAGCTTATAAGCAGAGGGGCTTTTCTACCTGAGGATATTATACGAATTCCGGAGAATACGGTAATCAATGGGCTGCTCATTGATTTTCTTATTCAAACTGTTGCACTTAGTCAGGAATTACATGTAGGCGTTGATTCTGAGGCTTGGAGGAATACTAGAAAATTCTTTGATGCTTTACCGCTCGATTCGGCAAGACGCAAGCAGATTGAAGTACTATTTGCAAAACAGTTCGATGTTCCCCGAACGTATTCAGTTGCAGAGATTTCGACTCATAGAGTCGATGGTCATGAATTAACTATTTCAGTAATCTCTCCGAGCTTTAACCAGGCTGAGTTTCTAGCGGAATGCCTGTCATCTGTTCGTGATCAGACCTACAAGCCCCTAGAACATCTCGTATTTGATCCAGGTTCACATGATAGAAGTCGCAATATTGCTGCGAGCTATCCTCATGTAACACTCATCACCGAACCAGACTCTGGCCAGTCTGATGCTATAAATAAGGGCTTATTGCGCGCTCGCGGTGATATCATTGCTTGGCTTAACTCAGATGATTGCTTTGCTCACTCGAAAGTTTTCGAGCTAATTGTCCAACGCTTTTTACAGGCGGATGCGCCAGATATTGTGTATGGAAGAGGAATTTACATCAATGAGACTGGTGAGAAGCTGCGGGATGTCTACATAAATAAGGACCCTGCATCTCTGAGTTGGCGTTTTCAACAAGAAGATGGAATTTTGCAGCCCGCACTTTTTATGCGAAGAAGCGTAATTGAACGCGTCGGTCTTCTGCGTAACGATCTTCATTACTGCATGGATTACGAGTATTGGATTAGATGCGTGAAGGCTGGAATTAAGTTTGTGTATTTAGACAAGGTTCTGGCAAATGCTCGCTATCACATCAGCAACAAAACCTACGGAATGCGAGGAAAAAGCTATTCCGAAGTTTGTGACATGATGAGGGAACATTTCGGATATGTTAATCATACTTGGATAAAGCGCTATGCTGAATTCCTGGTAGAGGGATACGATGGCGTACTTATGCACGCCGGAAATGCCATTGTTAGAGATGTTGATAATTTTGATATAGCCTATCGAAAATTGCTTTTAGCTTACAATGGTTCTCATGATACCTACCACCTGCTGGAGCATGGGGCTTCCAAGAAAGGGCTAGGAGATACTCTACGAGAAATGACGACATTAGGGATCAAGCCTCTGGTACCTTGTAAAGAAATCCCCACTGAGCAAGTTCAAGCGCCAGGCTGTATTCCTTATACTGTAGGTACTAGGAGGTGGGCATACGATGCAAAATGGAAAGCGGTGCAAATCGCCAGGACACATGAATTCTTTCGAGATCGCATAGCTCATCGCTGTCGCGATACCTGTGTCATCGTTGGCAATGGCCCGAGCTTAAATAAAACGAATTTGTCTCTGCTGAAGGATCAAGATGTCATCGTTTCCAACAATGCATTCTTGAGTCCTGAACTTCTTATGTATGCGACTTACTATACTGTAGTTAATTATCTTGTAGCAGAGCAGAGCTCTCAACACATTAACAGATTGGAGGGTGTACATAAAGTTTTACCCTATTGGCTGGCATATTGCTTGAATCCTGACCAGGATACCTACTTTGTAGATGCGGTTGGTCGCGCAGAATTCAGCAAAGACATTTTTAATAATATGTCATGGCGACATACTGTTACTTTTTTTAACTTGCACCTTGCATATGGGCTTGGATATCGCAGGGTGGTGATGATTGGGTTTGATCATGGCTATAAACAGCCGAATAGCATTGTGGAACAGGATGTTATTCAAAGCTACGAGGACGACGAAAATCATTTTCATCCAGGCTATTTCCGTGGCAAAAAATGGCAAGCAGCCGATGTTGGGAAAATGGAAGAAATGTACCTTCTCGCTAAAATTGGATTTGAGGAAGATGGTCGCACAATCATCAATGCCACGGCTGGTGGCAAATTAGAACTCTTTCCTAGGATGCCTCTGGAGCAAGCATTGAAGCTCGGTCAAGTTCGTAAAAATATTCCTTTGCTTCATTCAACCCCTGCGATAGCTATTCCTAAAATCGGGCCATTCTTGCGAAGCGTGCATGCTCACTGGGATGAATCTAATGGGATCGCCGAGTTATTTTCGGAAAAACTGTCTGGCACAATGATTGATGTAGGTGCCCATTATGGTTCAGCACTCTTTCCATTCCTAAACAAGAGTTGGAAAATTTTCGCATTCGAGCCAGATGACAAGAACCGTCACGAGTTGCTAGTACACCTTTCGAAACATGAAAACAAGGAATTGGTTACACTTGACGCACATTGCGTGAGCAATGAAACCAAGAAGGGAGTCTCATTCTATCGTTCCGAACAGAGTACGGGTATTAGCGGTCTATCGTCCTTTCACGAAAGCCATATCGAGGCACAGCGGGTGGATACCGTTTCACTAGCTGATTATTTCCAAGACAAGCCTATGCCTGCGGTCGATTTCCTCAAGATCGATACCGAGGGGCATGACTTATTCGTGCTACAGGGTTACCCATGGGATCACGACAAACCGGCGGTGATTGAGTGCGAATTTGAGAACGCCAAATCTGTTCCTCTTGGTTATACCTACCATGACCTTGCACGATTTCTGGTGGGCAAGGGTTATACAGTTTATGTTAGCGAATGGCATCCCATTATCCGCTACGGTATTCGTCATGATTGGAACCGACTGATGCATTACCCTTGCGAATTGTCCGACCAAAATGGTTGGGGAAATCTACTCGCATTCCGCGATCCCATTGATGAGAAACATATCATTACAGCAGTTCGCAAGGTACTTAAGATTGATAGAAGCAACCCGGAACATATAATGGATGAACGAATTAATACCGCATCTCAGCTTGATAAGACAATGAGTAAAAATCAAGAAATATCTGTGAGAAATTATAAAAGATTAAAATATTTGTATAATTGTTTTGCTGTATGGGCTAGAGATAATCACCCTTTGGTGTTTCGTGCTGGGCAATTTATTACGAGATTGCTACGGTTCATTAAACGAAATGCCATTCTTATATCAACATTGCTTGTTATTGCATTCGCGTTAATAATATTTCCTATGTTTATACAATTAGAGCCTAATGAGCTAATCTTTTGGTATTTTTCAGGTCTGTTTATTATTATGATGGTATTTGCCGTCTTAGGAGCGAGAACGCTCGTAACGTTAAGGTTACGAAGCAGTCAGCTCTCCAGCAAGCAAGACCAGTTCTCCAACAAGCAGGACCAGCTCTCCAGCAAGCAGGACCAACTCTCCAGCAAGCAGGACCAGCTCTCCAGCAAACGGACCAGCTCTCCACAAACAGGACCAACTCTCCAGCAAACAGGACCAGCTCTCCAGCAAGCAGGACCAGCTCTCCAGCAAGCAGGACCAGCTCTCCAGCAAGCAGGACCAGCTCTCCAGCAAGCAGGACCAGCTCTCCAGCAAACAAGATCAGATATCATCCAATTTTGCTTTTAATTCTTCCGATTTTCAATCTTTCAATCGGCGCTTGAGGAAGGAACATGTTGATCTTTTTCTGAATGAGTGGGCGGATAAATTAGGCCTCAAATTAACACCAAGATCTCTTGCATATTTAGCTCATCGTATTTGTACATTGGAACAGATATGCAAGGGGCGTATTGCCACGAGCATTGAAAATATGGTTTTGCGAGTATTAGTTTCTTCCGCAGTAAGAAAGAATAAATTACGGGTTCTGGAGATAGGAACCTTATTCGGAATTGGATTAGCCGCAATATATGAATATTGCAGCCCACGTTTTGAAGAGGTACGGCTCGCCGCAATTGATCCACTCGATGGATATTATGGAAAAGGTGCTCGAGATATTATTACAGATGAACCGATTAGCGAAATGACATTCAAAACGAATTTTAAGATGGCAGGCATACCGGAAGATGAATATTCTCTTATTACAGCTATGAGCTCTGAGTCCTGTGCGATTGAAGCGGCAAATTTGAATCAATGTGATGTTTTAATTATTGATGGAGATCACACATATGAAGGAGTGAAGACAGATTTCGAGTATTACTGGAAAGCTGTTAACTTTGGAGGATACATAATTTTTGACGACTATGATTCATCTGAATGGCCAGATATAAAGAAATATGTAGATGAAGCAGTTATCGGCAAGGATGGATTGATTCTTGTGGGCGCTAGTTTCCGTTCCGCGGTTTTCAAAGTTGTTTGACATAAACTCTATAAATATTTTCCATAATTAAGCCATATCTAAAAATTCGATCCTGTCGGATGGTTAAGAGCAAGATAGCTAGAATGCGGAACTTACACGGTGTAAATGGGAACATTGATCATGCTGCAGCCCGTAGGTATAGTTTCATTGGATATTCTATAGTGTCTATTGGCCGAGTCTGGAAAAAATGAATACAAGTAATAGAAGATCTGCGTTGATAACAGGGTGTAACGGTGGTATTGGTAAGGTGCTATGCCAGGAATTCAGATCCGCAGGCTACTCGGTAATTGGCTCAGATATACAAGCGAAAGAGGAGACAAACTGCGATCTTTATCTTCGCTGTGATTTGATGGAGCTTGTGTCTAATACTAAAACACGGAAATGGTTCCAGGATGCTGTAAGCAGTTTTGCTGGCAAACAGGCCGCCCCTTTACAAGCAGTCATTAACAATGCAGCCTATCAGGTTGTCAAGCCTATACGAGATTTGTCAATTACCGAATTCCAATCATCCCAGCAAATCAATCTAGTTGCTCCGTTTGTGCTGACGCAGCTTTTCGAGTCTTCTCTTAGGGAAGCGGAAGGCAGCATTGTAAATATCGGTAGTATCCATGCCCGGTTGACTAAGCCCGGGTTTTGTTCATACTCCACCTCTAAAGCAGCCCTTTCAGGGTTAACCAGAGCATTGGCGCTAGAATTTTCCGGGGAAATTACAGTTAATACCATCCTGCCGGCCGCAACTAGAACGGAGATGTTACTCGCAGGGTTTAGCGAGCATCAGGAAAAATATGCGGAACTGGAATCCTATCACCCGGTAGGCCGAATTGCTGAGCCGAGAGAAATTGCGCGCCTGGCACTGTTTCTCTGTTCAGAAAGTGCGCGTTTTATCAACGGCTCGGAGATTCCTATCGATGGGGGAATAGGAGGACGTTTGCATGATCCGGCTTGATGGAGCGTTACGGCCTGGTGGTCGGCTGGATCGTTTCAATATTTACAGGATTGGTGCTCGCCTTATATTGGACAGACTCGTTTGGGATATTTCTTTTCAAGCTAGAAAGCAGCGTAAGAAGCTGATGGCGCTGCGGAACGCTCATATAGGTGAAAAGTCCATTATTCTGTGCAACGGCCCGAGTTTGGTTGATGTCGACTTTTCTAGTATTGGCGATATCTTTACCTTTGGGCTGAACAAGATCAATCTTCTTTTCGATGAAATAAAGTTCAGACCCTCCGCCATTGTTGCTGTTAATCCATTTATAATCGAACAAAACGCGAAATTCTTTTCAGAAACTGACCTTCCTCTATTCCTGGATCAAGAAGCTAACCATTTCGTTATTCCTCCTCGCGACAATATCATATTGCTGCATTCTTGCAATATTCCATACTTTGCGCGCGACTGCTCCCTAAGTATCTTTCAAGGCTATACTGTCACCTATGTGGCCCTCCAGATTGCATATCACATGGGTTTTAGCAAGGTTGCACTTGTTGGTTGTGATCATGACTACTACTCAGTTGGTACGCCAAACGTCATAGGCTATAATGAAACCAAAGATATAGGCCATTTTTGTGATGATTATTTCTCTCCGAAGCAACCTTGGCAATATCCGGATTTGAAGGCAAGCGAATATTATTACGACTTGGCCAGGCGTAGTTATGAATTCGATGGACGAATGATTGTCAATGCTAGTACTAAGACCAAACTTGATGTATTCCCTATGATGCATTTAGATGACTTTATACATGATGAATAAGCCCATCGCTTCATGAAAGTCAATAAATCAACAGATAAAATATTCTGCTACTCAAAAGCATTGACGGTTGTGAGATGATATTTATTGTATCGACATAGAGAGACGGTTGTGTGTTTCAGTTGTACGTGGCACACATTTTAACTTTGTTCTCTCTCAGTAATTATCAGTAAGGGCAGGAAACAATTTCTTGGCTGTCTCTCCGAAATTATCAGTGGTTGTTGCTGTGTTAAATGGCGCGGAGCATATTGAAAGATGTATTGTGAGTTTTGCCAAACAGACCTTTGTTGCCAAGGAATTGATAATCATTGATGGTGGCTCGACAGATGGAACGATTGAGATTCTAAAGAAGTATGAAGCTAATATATCGTTTTGGGAATCACAACAGGACTCTGGGATTTCATCTGCATGGAACAAGGGGTTATCACATGCAACTGGAGAATGGATTTGTTTCTTAGGTGCAGACGATCATATCTATGATAACAACGTATTTGAGAGAATGAGTCCGCATCTTGTGAATGCATGTCCACATTATAGTATTGTCTATGGAAAAGTATCGTTGGTTAACAAGAAGGGTTTGTTATTAGGCATCTTTGGCGAGCCGTGGGAGCGGATGAGGGGCTCATTTGTCGGAGGTAAGGATTTATATATTCATCAAGCGATGTTTCACCATCGCAGTCTGTTTGATAGATATGGTGAGTTTGATGAATCTTTTCAGATTGCTAGCGATTATGAATTCTTGCTGCGAGAACTGATAAATAATGATCCGCTATACGTTCCGCAGACTGTGACTGTGATGCAGTATGGCGGCCGAAGCTCCAGCCCCATGGAAAGATCAAGGTGTATAAATGAGATAATAAGGGCCAGGCGTATGCACGGTCTTACAGATGGCGAGTCGGCCTTATTCTTGGCGCGACTACGCGCTGGAGTGCATGCGATGTTATACAGGTTAGCCGGTCGTCGTATAAGTTCATTCGTGGCCGATGGTTACAGATTGCTGGTAGGCAAGGACAAGCTCTGGACTCGTGATACTTCCAGAAGCGTAGATATCAGTGAAGGTCAACGGAAAGACCAATGAGAGTAGCAATGGTTACCGGCTCTTATCCGCCGGATATATGTGGTGCCGGGGATTATACGGCTCGACTTGTTGAAGCTTTGAGTGCTCGTGATGTAGCGGTGGAGGTGGTGACCGGATGCGACTGGGGTGCGGCTGACTTAATTACTTTGTTGCGGCGTATTAATGCGGGTCGGTTTGATGTGGTTCATATTCAGTATCCAACAGTGGGTTACGGTCGCAAGCTTGGTCCCCATTTGGCTGCTTTAATTCAGCGCAGTGTGGTAACGCTTCACGAGGCCAGTCAAAGTCATTTTTTCAGAAGACTATCGCTCTATTTTTTTCTGCTGGCGCGGCATATCATTTTTACCAATTCCCATGATCTGGATTATGTCTCGAGACTTGCGCCATGGGTGCGCAGGCGTTCAAGCGTCATACCTATAGGTAGCAACGTACGTGTAGCTGCATCTGACCGAAATCTTCGCGACATAGTGTATTTTGGCCTGATTCGACCGAAGAAGGGTTTGGAAGATGTCCTTGCATTGGCTGCCTTGATTAAAGAGCGACGCGGGGACCTAAAGGTCCGGATTATCGGGGCACCAATGCCAGAGCATGCTGAATATTATAAGCAATTACGGGCCAGCGCCAACTCACTTCCGGTCATCTGGGAGGAAGGTCTGACACCCATGGAAATCGCGGTCTTGCTGAGCCGCGCCAGGATTGGCTACCTTCCTTTTCCGGACGGAGCCTCAGAGCGCCGCGGTTCATTGATAGCGCTCCTCGCGAATGGTGTGGCGACAATAACAACAAGGGGTGCTCACACACCCAGCGGGATGTCGGGCATCGTAGAGTTCGCGCCATCTCCGCAAGATGCACTATGTTGCATCGAGCGTCTTAATGCAGATGAAGGTTACCGTTTACGGCTCGAAAGGTCTGCGTCGAATTATGCTCAAGGCTTCGACTGGGGGGGCATTGCCGACGAGCATATAAAAATATATCAAAAAATTACGCAGTGAATGCAATGTGTCCGATAATAAATGCTCAGTATTCAAGCGCCAATAATAACACAGACACATCCGTGCTAAGTCCATAAAATATTGTTTTCATGGTGTAGCCTGTTCGTGCCTTGAAGATTTATGAATATTTTTCCGATGGACAAGAAGCCGTTCCTGCTGCTTGCTTTGAACATGTGCGCGTCGCTCTAAACCTATATAAGCGATAACTGGTACGGGGTTTCTTCTTTCGGAAATAATCGATGGGCGAGGTAAGGATTCTCCAATAAGGTGTTTCCGAAATGGCCGTCTTACTAATTCTCTTGCGGCGAGCATGAAGAATCGCAACCAGGCCGCTCCGGTTACGATAGCCATTAATGGAACGGGGTACTGATGCTTAAAGAATTTGCGGTAAAACCTGACCATTCCGCGGTGCATGTGATAGAGAACTCGTATAGGACGATCTTTGCTGCAGGCGCCTTTATAGTGAATAATGTCAATATCCGGCACGAACAAAACCTTCCAATTGTTCTGGCGAAATCGCATGCACCAGTCGATGTCTTCGCAATGCATAAAGTACTCGTCATCCAACAGTCCTACTTGCTCTACAGCTTTGCGGCGCACCAGCATGAAGGCTCCCGAGATGGCCTCAACCGGCTCGGGTTTCGAAGGAAGCGGTTCCTGATGAAGAAGAAAGGTGCGAAAGCGAGGGTTTTTTGGAAATATTTTATTTAGGTGAAGTACTCGAACAAGGCTGCGCCATGGCGTGGGGACGGCGCGCCGGCAGCCGGCTTGTTCACTGCCATTAGGGTTATGAATCAGGCAGCCGGCCATGCCGGCGTCGGGGCTGTTATCCATGACATCCAGCATTCGAGAGAGGGTGTCCGGTTGGATAATGCAGTCGGGGTTTAAGAGTAGTATGTAATGGCCTTCGGCTTGCTTAAGCGCGATGTTGTTCGCCCGGCTAAAACCAAGGTTGGAGCCATTGGAAATAATGTGGACCCGACGATCCTTACCGAATGCCTTATAGATCGCATTGAGGCTGCCGTCAGTGGAGCCATTGTCGGAGATTAACAACTCAACCGGTATCGTAGAGGCAAGGGCTGCAGCCGCCGCTTCGAGTAGTAGCGGGCCACCATTGAAATTGACAATGATAATGGAGACCGGCTTGGCCGATTTTTCCCTGCTAATATGAATCACTTTAACTTCCTTATGCAGGTACTACTCTCTGATTTGTCGTAAAATTTTACAGGTAATATGAAGCCGTGGCAACCTATTCGTCCCCACGCTTCGGTAAAACTAATCTGGATGATCAACCGCTGACTAAATGCATTATGCAGGGTTTCTATATGAGGTGGGGTAATGTTTAAGAATTTACCCTTGGTATGGTTTCTCTGAGAGAAATTTATATTTATATCAATATATTATAGCCTGATTTTGCTATTATGGTTCTGTTGGTAAGGGGCAGGTTATCTGATTAGCAGAGGGGTTACGACGTGAGTTTATATAGAGGTGGATACCGATCCATTGTTGCTTACTTGCACAACCCGCGATATTCAGGAAAGATTCATGCAAAAAAATGAGGTTGTGGTTTTACCGGTTACACCGAACTATATAAACGATCTATGGGCCCTGCTAGGTGCTTTGGCCAAGGATAAATCAGTACTAAATGTGGGAGCCGCCGGGAATGTGGAATATTACCTGGATGGGCGTCGTGAATTATGGATGCATGACCAGCTGAAGACTCTCGCGAGTGGTGTGGTAGGGCTGGATATCGATGAGGAAAGCGTGAGATATGCCAATGCTCATGGCGAAAACATCACATTGGGGAACTGCGAATCTATCCAGTTAGGGCAAAAGTTCGATTTGGTCGTGCTGAGTGAAGTCATTGAGCATGTAAACGCCCCGGTCATGGCTATAGATAATCTCGCGCGCCATCTGAAACCCGGGGGTAAAATATTTATCACGACACCAAACCCAACCCACTACGGAACGGTACTGCGCGCGCTGCTTTTCCGTTCACAGAGTATCTATTACGATCATGTTGCTGCGTTCTTTCCGGAGAACTTGGTGGTTGTCTGCCGGCGCCTCGGCCTGAGAGTCTCGGGAATTCATTACTATAATGTAGTGGACAGGCGGACAGCGAACATGAGATTCCGCTCCTTTCTGGCGCGTCAAGTCGGTCGTGTATTCCACCGCTTCAGCAGTAACTTTATATTCATCATCGACGCGCCCTGAGCCCGGTTGACTAACTGTGCAACCCGGATATTTAAAAGCACTGATAAGCGGCTACGGCTATACCGGGTTAAATATCGTTTCACAAATCGTGCTGGTTCCACTTTATTTAAGATACCTGGGAAAGGTTCAATTTGGTGTTTTGATGATGTTGCTGGCCTATGTCAATTACGCGGCGGTAGGGGTTAATTGGTTGACGGGGGGCTTGCTTCGAGTGTTCGGGATTCATCACTCATCGGGAAATGTGACGGCATTTTCCCAAGCATTTCATTTGGGCCGTTATATTTACGTTGGGTACGCCGTCCTATTTGGCGCGGTGATGCTGGCTGTGACATGGGTGCATCCGGGATTACTGTTCGGCCAGACAAGCGGCGAGGGGAAGATTCTATCATGGTGGGCCGAATGCGCCGCCGTTGTCTATTTGGTGTTGTTCTATGACTTGAGTATTGACCGGGTCGCTTTGATCGCCGTCGGCAAACAACATTGGGCCTATATCCTACAGATGGGTGCTTTGCTGATCTACGTGTCAGGTGCGATCTTGCTCCTCATGATGGGCGGTGATGTGGCCGAACTTATGGCCGTCATGGCGCTGGGTGTATTTATAGTCCTAGTTTGGGCGCGGCGCATTTGGGCAGGGCTGTCTTTCGCGCCGCTGCGGGCCATAAGGCCGGATGCCGCTCATCGCATTCAGCTATTGAAGCAATTATTTGGTCGGCAAGGCGCCGGGTATCTGGTATACGGCGCTATTGTATTGACGATGCAATCCGACGTGCTGTTTTTGGGATGGTTGGGCGGCGCGGAAGTGGCGGCGGATTACGTCGTAATGTGGAAGGCGGCCGAGGTCGCGGTGTTAATGCTCTGGAGGCTGCCGGAAGCGCTCATTCCCGATTTGATACGGGCCGATGTTACGGGCGATGAAAGACGGCTGTCGGTTTCGATTCAGACAACGTGGCGCTGGACTTTGGGGTTATCCGCCTTGGGCGGCATTGCCTATGCCTTTCTCGGGAAGGCAGTGGTGGGTCTGTGGTTGGGCAAGGAGGCGGTTCCGGATAGTCCGCACGCATTTCAGTTGGCGGGCATTGCATTATTTATTTTGAGTTCTACACATCCCGCGGCGATTTATGCCTATGCCACTTGCCGTTTCCGCGCCCTGCTGCCCGTTGCGGGGCTCGAAATAGCCATAAAACTCGCTGTCCTTTATTGGTCGTACCCCTATTTCGGTTATCTAGCCCCCCTGGTCGGATTGATAGTCGCCAATGTCGCCGGTATCTATCTGCTCTACGGAAGATTAATGCCTAAGAGGCAAGCGGTGTGACGCGACCGATTCGGGTAATTCACCTCATTACCGGACTCGGTTCGGGCGGCGCGGAGATGATGCTGTGCAAGCTTTTATCGCGCATGGACGCATCTCGTTTTGAATCGATTGTCGTCTCCTTGGGAGATATGGGTGTGGTCGGGGATGCCATAAAGTCGGCGGGTGTTCCCGTCATTTGTTTAAATATGAAAAATTATTTCGGACTGTTCTCAGGGCTCGCGAAATTGGTAGGAATTCTCAAGGCGCGGAAGCCTGATATTTTACAGACATGGCTTTATCATGCTGATTTATTGGGATTGCTGGCGGGGAAAATCGCGAGGATAGCGGTAATCGGGTGGAATGTGCGGTGCTCTGAGCTGGAGAAGAATAACATTCCCCTATTCACCAACTTGGTGCGCCGCTTGCTGGCAAAGCTCTCTGCGACGCCAAGTTTCGTAATAATCAACTCGGAAGCCGGTCGCCGGGACCATAAGACGATAGGGTATCATCCTCGTCGCTGGGTGATGATTCCAAATGGTTTTGATACGGATAAATTTCGTCCTGATCCCGATATACGGCGAGATGTCAGAGCCCAATTGGGCCTGACTGAAGAAACCCCGTTGATCGGACTGGTGGCGCGCTATCATCCCATGAAGGGGCATGAAATATTCCTCAGGGCAGCCCGAGAAATAGCCGGGATGCATAAGTCGGTCAAGTTTGTCCTGGTAGGGTCCGGGGTAGACGACAATAATTGGGTTTTAAAATCGCAGATCCATGATTTGGGGTTGAGCGAAAAAATATTTCTCATGGGATACCGTGAACATGTAGCGAATATTTTACCCGCCTTGGACATCATGTCGTTGACGTCATTATGGGGAGAGGGTTTCCCCAATGCCGTGGGTGAAGCCATGGCGTGCGCTGTTCCTTGTGTGGTCACCGATGTCGGGGATTGCGCGGATATCGTCGGGGATGGCGGGATTGTCGTGTCGGCAAAAGATTGGCAGGCGCTGGCAGCGGCATGGGATAAGCTGTTAGCCATGACCGATGAAGAAAGAAACCGATTGGGTCGAGCGGGGCGTGGAAGAATCGAATTGCGATATTCATTGAATCACGTGACTGAACAATATGAGCGGGTTTACGAAGAATATGCGCGCCAATAAGGATAGCCGTGTGGTGAACGGTTTTGGCGACGAATGGACGCGCTTTCCACAGGATGCGCTTGATGATGAAGAGCGCCAACGCATCTATAATGACTATTTTAAGATCTTTCCTTGGGAGAAATTGCCAAGAGAAGCGGTGGGCGCGGATATCGGATGCGGCAGCGGGAGATGGGCCTTGGTAGTGGCGCCCAGGGTTTCTCATCTGCACGTCGTTGATGCCAGTGTGGAGGCGCTAGGCGTCGCCAAAAAGAACTTGGCCAGGCAACCCAATGTGAGTTTTCATCATGCCAGTGTCGATGATCTGCCGCTGGGTGAGCAATCGTTGGATTTTGCGTACTCGCTTGGCGTGCTTCATCATGTTCCTGATACTGCGGCGGCATTGAGGTCGATCGCCGGAAAATTAAAGCCGGGTTCACCGTTTCTTGTTTATCTATATTATGCATTTGATAACCGGCCGATCTGGTTCAGATTGCTGTGGAACATTTCCGACAAGCTCCGTTACGGTATAAGCCGGCTGCCGATGAATATTCGTTATCTGCTGAGCCAAATCATCGCATTTTTGGTCTATTGGCCATTGGCGCGCTTGGCCATGATTTTGGAAAAGGTCGGAATTCTCCCGAGCGCTTGGCCATTGGCCTATTACCGCGATAAGTCCCTCTATGTTATGCGTACGGATGCCCTTGACCGGTTTGGAACGCGCCTGGAGCAGCGCTTTTCGCGAGATGAAATCGTGACCATGTTAGAAGAAGCGGGATTCACCGATATACGGTTTTCCTCGGAGCCGCCTTATTGGTGCGCAGTGGCGATGAACGCTGCGGCACGGCCGGGTTAAAGGTTTCCGCCATGTGTGGTTTAGCAGGTTGGATCGGCAGCGCGCCGTCACGGGATATCGCCGGGATGCAGTCATCTTTGCGCGCGATGTGCAATTCTATCCGTCATCGCGGACCGGATGATGACGGCGCGTGGATCGATTCTGCGGCGGGTATTGCGTTGGGGCATCGGCGCTTATCCATCCTTGATCTTTCCCCGGAAGGACATCAGCCGATGGCATCGGCGTCGGGGCGGTATGTGGTCGCCTTCAATGGAGAGATTTATAACTTTCAGGAATTGCGGGTAGAGATTGAAAGAGATTATTACTCCCCTCACCCTAGCCCTCTCCCCGAGGGAGAGGGGATTGGACAAGACAGGGAGAGAATGAAGTGGCGCGGCCACTCCGATACCGAGGTGATGCTGGCCGCCTTTGAGCAGTGGGGTATTGAAGCCGCGCTGAAGAAATTTGTCGGCATGTTCGCCATCGCCTTGTGGGATCGTCAGGAGCGGATACTGCATTTGGCCCGTGACCGTTTGGGTGAGAAGCCGTTGTATTACGGTTGGTTGGGCGAAACCCTGGTGTTCGCCTCGGAGTTGAAGGCGCTGCGCATGCATCCCGCCTGGCGGGGCGAGATCGATCGCGATGTCTTGGCTTTGTATATGCGTCATAGCTACATTCCCGCGCCATATTCAATTTATAAGGATGTCTATAAATTACCGCCCGCTTCATGGCTAAGTATTAATCTCGTGGCTTTGGCCGGGGCGAGAAACTTTTCTCCCCGGCCATCCTATGAGACCACCGCCTCGTCGTTATGCCCTGTCTACTATTGGTCGGCAAAGGATATTGCTGAAACCGGCGTTCGCAATTTGCTGACCGTTGGCGATCAGGAGGCGGTTCAACACCTGGATGAACTGTTGCGCGATTCGATAAAGGGCCAAATGGTGGCCGATGTGCCGCTCGGCGCCTTTCTTTCCGGCGGTATCGATTCCACCGCGGTGGTCGCCTTGATGCAGGCCCAGTGCCGCCGCCCGGTCAAGACCTTTACCATCGGTTTCAACGAGGCCGGATATAACGAGGCGCGGCATGCCAAGGCGGTGGCCGCGCACCTTGGGACGGACCACACGGAATTGTATGTGACACCGGAGCAGGCCAGGGCAGTTATACCGCGACTGCCCGATCTTTATGACGAACCCTTCGCCGATTCATCGCAGATTCCCACCTTCCTGGTGGCGCAGTTGGCCCGCCAGCATGTCACAGTGGCATTGTCCGGCGATGGCGGCGATGAATTATTCGGCGGCTACAACCGTTACTTCTGGGGCCGCAACCTGTGGCGGCGATTCGGCTGGATGCCGCGCGGCCTGCGCGGCGCGGCGGCATCGGGCATGACCCTGCTATCGCCCGGGGTATGGGACCGCCTATTTGCAGGATTGGGACCGTTATTGCCTTCGTCGTTGATACAGCCGCAGGCCGGGGATAAGCTGCATAAACTGGCCGGCATAGTCGGCATGCGCAATCCGGAGGAGATGTATCTGCGGTTGGTCTCGCACTGGCCCGATCCCGAGGCTGTCGTTAGGGGGGCTCGCGAGCCGGTCACTATACTCAACGATAGAAACAACCCGATAGACTTGGCGGATTTTACGCAACGCATGATGTATCTCGACACTGTCACCTATTTGCCGGACGATATCCTGGTGAAGGTGGATCGTGCCGCTATGGGCGTGAGCCTGGAGACCCGCGTACCGCTGCTCGATCATCGCGTAGTGGAATTCGCCTGGCGGCTGCCGCTCGATATGAAGATTCGCGACGGACAGGGGAAATGGTTATTGCGGCAGGTGCTATATCGTTATGTGCCGCGGACCTTGATGGAGCGGCCCAAGATGGGTTTTGGCGTCCCTATCGACAGCTGGTTGCGAGGGCCATTGCGGGAGTGGGCGGAGGATCTGCTCGAGAAGTCGCGGCTGCAAAGGGCAGGCTACTTTGATCCGGAGCACATCCGAAAGTTATGGCATGAACATTTATCGGGCGTACGCAATTGGCAGTACCCGTTGTGGGGCGTCTTGATGTTTCAAGCGTGGCTGGCTCGATCTTAGTATCTTCGCTTATCTCATTTCCACCTTCCGCTTGGGAGGTAATAAGTGTGGCAACTTACTTGGGATGTACAATAAAGTTTTGATTCTACATGAAGGGATTTGATCCGCCTTAAGCGGTGGGTTAAGAAAGGGATGGGGTTGGTATTACAGAAGAAAATTTTGTTCGTCGTCAACGACGCGCCTTTCTTCCTGTCTCATCGCCTGCCCTTGGCCCTGGCGGCGAAGGCGGCGGGTTATGAGGTGCATGTTGCCACGCCGGACTCGCCGGCGGCTGCAACGATGATAAGAAATGGCTTGCAGTTTCACAGTATTCCCATGCATCGTTCCAGCAGGTGGTTATGGAGGGAGTTCCGCTCCTTTCAATCGTTGCTAAACCTCTATCGCCGCTTGCAGCCGGATTTGGTCCATCATGTCACCATCAAGCCCGTGCTCTACGGCGGCGTGGCGGCGCGAATGGCCAAGGTCCCGGCCGTAGTGCACGCGGTGCCGGGTCTCGGCCATGTGTTTGTCGATAAAGGGTTGGCAGCGTCGTTACTGCGGCTTGTGGTAAAGCGAATATATCGCCTCGCGTTTGGCCATACCAATTTAAAGGTGATTTTCCAGAATCCCGATGATCAAAATCTAATGGAGCGGGCTCAATTGGTGAGACCCTCCGATTCCGTACTGATTCGCGGATCGGGTGTCGACATGAATGCCTTTGTGCCTCAACCTGAAGACCCAGCCGAACCGGTCGTAGTCGTATTGGCGGCACGTATGTTATGGACCAAAGGCGTCGGTGAATTCGTGGATGCGGCAAGCCGGCTCCGGGAAGAAAAGGTAGCCGCGCGCTTTGTGCTGGTGGGAGAGAGCGATCCGGGTAATCCTTCCGCCGTACCGGTGTGGCAGCTGGAGAAATGGCATGATAGCGGTGTGGTGGAATGGCGGGGCTCGTGTTCCGATATGCCGCAAGAATTCGCGGAGGCTCATGTGGTTTGCCTTCCTTCCTATCGCGAGGGGTTGCCCAAGGCATTGATCGAGGCTGCCGCATGCGGCCGTCCCATCGTGGCCAGCGATGTTCCGGGTTGTCGGGAGGTGGTGCGTCACGAGGAAAACGGTTTGCTGGTACCGGCGCACGATCCCAGCGCATTGGCGGCGGCCTTACGGCGCCTGGTTTTGTCCCGGCCGCTGCGCCAGTTCCTGGGGCAGCGCGGCAGGGAAATTGCCGTTGCCGAGTTCGGCTTGGACAGGGTGATCAACGAAACTTTGGCGGTATACAGACAATTGTTGTCCGGCGATACGGTGTCTTGAATATCATCCTGCGACTGCGATGGAATGAAGGTGCCGCGATTCGGCACGGCAACACGCATTCTTGAATAAACGGCGGATATAATCGCCACCCTGTAATACAAACACTGGATAAGGCTTCGTGTTAAAACGAGCGAACGAAGGGAAATATACCGTATTGGTTACCGGTGCCACCGGATTTATCGGGCGGCATGTCTGCGAGTATTTGCATTCGGCCGGTTTTCAGGTTCGTGTCGCGGTGCGGACAAGCCGCAATCTGCCTGAAGCGTGGCGACACGTGGAGATCGGGGATATCGGCCCGGAGACTTCATGGGATATCGCGCTTGCCGGTGTCGAATGTATTGTGCATTTGGCATCGTATTCCCCCGCGCCGGGGGCCAATGCGGCGGAAGTCGAAGCGGCCTATCGACGCGTTAACGTTGAGGGCAGCGAACGTCTGGCGCGCGCGGCGGCGGAGGCGGGGATACGGCGTCTGATCTATGTCAGTACCGTCAAAGTCAACGGCGAGGTTACGGTTGCGGAGGAAGCGTTCACCGCGGCCATGCCGCCGCGGCCGCGGGACATTTACGGGCAAAGCAAATGGCGCGCGGAACAAATAGTGCGGGAGATCGGCGCCGACAGCGCTTTGGAAACGGTTACCCTGCGATTGCCGTTGGTGTACGGTCCGCAGGTAAGGGGCAATTATCTGGCCTTGTTGCGCCTGGTGGAGCGCGGTCTGCCCGTGCCGTTGCGCTGTGTCAGGAATCGCCGCAGCATGTTATATGTGAAGAATCTGGCCCACGCCATTGGATATTGCCTCGACGCGCCCGGAGCGCGGGGGCAGATCTATCTGCTCAGCGACGGCGAAGATCTGTCCACGCCTGATTTGATCAAGCGCATCGGCGTGTGCATGGGACATCCGGCGCGTTTGTGGCCGGTGCCGGTCGTAATGCTGCGGGGCGCGGGTTATCTCTTTGGCAAACGCGCCATGGTGGAACGTCTGACCGGTTCATTACGCGTCGACTCCAACAAGATTCGCGAGCAGATCGCGTGGACCCCGCCGTTTAGCGTCGATGAAGGTTTGCGCGCTACCGTTAAGTGGTATCTTTCCGCCCGGGGCAACCGGTTGTGACAACCGCGGTAACCTGGTTCGGAACGGCGGTCCTGCTGATCTTGGCGGCACTGATGTCGATGTTGCTGACGGGCAAGGTGCGTACCTACGCGCTGCGCCGTTCCCTCCTGGATATTCCCAATGACCGCAGCTCTCACACGATACCGACGCCGCGCGGCGGCGGTCTGGCGATCGCCGCAACCTTGGCCATCGGCACGGCGGTGCTGGGGTTCTCCGGTGTGTTGCATCTGAACGTGATCTGGGCCTTGCTCGGCGGAGGCGCGCTGGTGGCGGGGATCGGCTGGCTGGACGATCGCCGCCACGTCGCGCCGTATTGGCGATTCCTGGTGCACATGATGGCGGCGGTATGGGCCGTGTATTGGCTTGGCGATATTGCCACGGTAAACGTCGGGACCGTGACCTGGCAGCTGGGATGGACGGGTGACTTGATTGCGGTCCTGGCTGTCGTCTGGTTGATTAATTTGTATAACTTCATGGACGGCATCGACGGCATCGCCGCCATTGAGGCCGTGACTGCGGGTTTGGGCGGCGCGATTTTATTGGAGCGGGCCGGGGCACCGGGCCTCGCCCTGGTCTCCGCCTTACTGGCGGCATCCAGCGGCGGCTTTTTGCGCTGGAATTGGTCGCCCGCCAAGATATTTTTGGGCGATATCGGCAGCGGCTTACTTGGATATTGTTTCGCCGTCGTGGCGCTGGCCGCCGATAGGGCCGATAGCATGCCGGCGGCGGTGTGGCTGCTGCTGCTGGGAGTGTTCGTGATGGATGCCTCCTTCACCCTGGTTCGCCGGGTAATTCGCGGGGAGCGATGGTATACTGCCCATCGCAGTCACGCCTACCAACGCTTGGTGCAATTGGGTTACCCGCATGCATGGGTGAGCGCAGCCGTGGCCGGACTTAACCTATTGGTGTTGCTGCCGGCCGCAATACTTTCGACGGTGCGTCCCGAGGCGATGAAGTGGTGCCTGATCGCAACGGCGATAGCCGGCTGGTTGCTGTGGAATTTGGTGCAGACGCGATTTAGGAACGCCACATTAGAAAAGTGATAAGCGCATTATGAAGCCGCTCAACCGCCGCATGATCATCGTGTTCCATGATCTGATCATGGTGGCGCTCGCCTGGCTGCTCGCCTATCTGATTCGCTACAACTTCGCGCTGCCGAACGACCAATGGATAATATTGTGGAGAAGCCTGGCGATAGTCGTCCTGGTTCAGGGAATGGCGTCATGGCGGTTTGGGCTATATCAAGGCGTATGGCGCTTCGCCAGCATCCCGGATTTGTGGAACATCATCCGCGCGGTATTTTTGGGGGCGCTGGCGGCCGGCTTGGCCCTGTTCCTTGTCAATCGTTTGGAAGAGATTCCGCGTTCGACCTTGATTCTCTATCCCGTGTTTGCGACTTTCCTGCTTGGCGCGCCGCGCGCCTTATATCGCATGTGGAAGGATCATAGCCTCAGTTTTCACAAAGCGGGGAAACGCAAGCGCGTCTTGATTATCGGCGCGGGGCGCGCGGGCGAGATGCTGGCGCGGGATATGCGGCGCGATGATGATTATTTTCCCGTGGGGTTTCTGGACGATTCGCGACGCTGGCAGGGGGCCAAGGTGCACGGTCTGCCGGTACTCGGGGTGGTTGATGATCTGCCCGCCGTCGTCGAGGACTTGGCGGCGGACGTCGTGGTCATTGCGATCCCGTCGGCGACAGCCGCGCAGATGCAGCGCATAGTCGAGCATTGCGAAAAGTTGGGCGTGCCGTTCCGCACCTTGCCCCGTATGGGCAGCATGTTTGCCGGGCAGCCCACCATGCGCGAAGTGCGCGAAGTGGCCATCGAAGATTTGCTGGGACGGGAACAGGTCTTTCTGGATTGGCGCAGTATCAGCAATTCCGTTGCCGGCAAAGCCGTCTTGGTGACGGGAGCGGGAGGATCCATCGGTTCCGAACTGTGCCGCCAGATCGCGCGGCTGGCACCCAGTAAGTTGATCGCCTTTGAACGCAGCGAATTCAATCTTTACGGGATCGAGCTGGAGTTGCGCCGCGCCTTTCCCGAATTGGTTCTTGAAGCGCAACTGGGCGATATCACGGATGCCGTCGCCGTTGAACATACCTTAAGCAAGCATCGTCCACAGATCGTTTTTCACGCCGCCGCTTATAAACACGTGCCGCTGCTGCAGGGTCAGCCCCGCGAGGCGGTGCGCAATAATGTGCAGGGGACGAGAACCTTGGCCTTGGCCGCGGACAAGTTCGCCTGTGAAACGTTCGTCATGATCTCCACTGACAAGGCGGTGAAGCCCAGTAATGTGATGGGCGCCACTAAACGGGTTGCGGAATTGCTCTGCCAGGCGCTCAGCCGCCGCTCGTCCATGCGCCTGATCACGGTTCGGTTCGGTAATGTATTGGGTTCGGCGGGCAGCGTCGTCCCGCTGTTTCAGAAACAGATCGAAGCCGGCGGCCCGCTGACCGTGACCCACCCGGAGATTACCCGCTACTTCATGACCATTCCCGAAGCCTGCCAGCTGATCATGCAGGCGGGCGTGATGGGTAAGGGCGGCGAGATCTTTGTCCTGGATATGGGACAACCGGTGAAGATCGTCTATTTGGCGGAGCAGATGATCCGCTTGTCCGGCAAGGTACCGGGAAGAGATATCCAAATCGTCTTTACCGGGCTGCGGCCCGGTGAAAAATTATACGAAGAGCTGTTCTATGAACAGGAACGTCTCAATAAGACCGGTCATAATAAAATATTGCTCGCGCATTCGCTGCCGGTGGATTGGGAGCGATTGAACCGCCTGGTCGACTCCTTGGAGCAATCCAGTAACGTTTACGATGAAGCCGCCCAACGCTTGTTATTGCGCGAGCTGGTCCCGGAATTGACCGAATCCGGACAGGAGCAACAGCAGCCGTCGGATGGCGAAGTAAATAATGTTGTAATTTTCAATAGGTACAATGCATGATCATGAAATTACGCAAAGCCGTATTTCCCGTGGCGGGAATGGGCACCCGCTTTTTACCGGTTACGAAGGCCACCCCCAAGGAGATGTTGCCGGTCGTCGATAAGCCGCTCATCCAATATGCGGCGGAAGAGGCCATCGCGGCGGGAATCACCGAGCTTATTTTCGTCACCAGCAGCAGCAAGCGGGCCATTGAAGACCACTTCGATAAGAACTATGAACTGGAAGATAAACTGGAGCGCGGCGGCAAGGAGGAATTATTGTCCATCGTCCGCGATGTTTTACCGGAGGGCGTCTCCTGCGCCTACATCCGCCAATCGGAAGCGTTAGGCCTGGGGCATGCGGTATTGTGCGCCAAACCGGTGGTCGGCGATGAGCCCTTTGCGGTGATTCTGGCGGATGACCTCATCCATGGCGGAGATCGCTGCTGCCTGTCGCAGATGCTGGAGGTATTTAACGCCCATCAATGCAGCGTGCTGGGCGTAGAAGAGATCGACCATGCCGAGACCGATAAATACGGCATTTGCAAAGTGGAGCCTATGGGCGAGAGGGAAGGTCTTTTGGAGGCTATTGTCGAAAAGCCCCGGCCGGATAAGGCGCCTTCCAATCTGGGTGTTGTCGGAAGATACATCCTTACCCCGCGTATATTCGCCTTGTTGGAAAAAACCGTGCGCGGTACCGGGGATGAGATACAGCTGACCGATGCTATCGCTTCGTTATTGACGGAAGAACGGGTAATGAGTTACCGCTTCGCCGGGAAACGCTACGATTGCGGCGACAAACTGGGCTATCTCGAGGCCATGGTGGAATATGCCTTACGCCATCCCACCTTGAAGAATTCGTTTAGCGATTATCTGCAAACTCTGCTTAATTCCAGATTATCCCTTTAACCAGCGTTCGTTCGCGAATAGAGAGCGAACGCGCCTTTTCCCCATTTCGGTTACAATTCGCACATGAGTTTCCCAACCATCGAAAATTTCATCGGTAATACGCCGTTGGCGCGCCTGCAGCGGATGCCGGGCACCACCACCAATACGCTATTGGTGAAACTCGAGGGCAATAATCCCGCCGGTTCGGTCAAGGATCGCCCGGCGCTAAGCATGATTCACCGCGCCGAAGAGCGCGGTGAGATCCGGCCCGGCGACACCTTGATCGAACCCACCAGCGGCAATACCGGCATCGCCTTGGCCATGGTGGCGGCCATGGGCGGTTATCGCATGGTGTTGATCATGCCCGAACACATGAGTGTGGAGCGTCGCTCAGGAATGCGGGCCTACGGCGCCGAGATCATCCTCACGCCCAAGGAGGGCGGCATGGAGGCGGCTATCGATCTTGCCCGACGCCTGAAGGAAGAGGGTCGCGGCAAGGTGCTCGATCAATTCGCCAACCCCGATAATCCTCGCGCTCATTACGAAGGTACGGGGCCGGAGATTTGGCGCGATACCGGCGGGAAGGTCACGCATTTCGTCAGCGCCATGGGAACCACCGGCACCATCATGGGTGTCTCGCAATTTCTCAAGGAACGCGACCCCGGCATCCAGATCATCGGCGTGCACCCCGCGGAAGGCGCGCAAATCCCCGGCATTCGTCGTTGGCCGCAAGAATATCTCCCCAAGATATATCAACCGGCGCGGGTGGACCGCATTCTGGAAGTCACCCAGCAACAGGCGGAAGACACCGCGCGTTTGTTGGCGGCGCAAGAAGGCATCTTCGCCGGCATCTCTTCCGGCGGCGCGGCGCATGCCGCCTTGCGTATCTCGCATGAAGTGCGTCATGCGGTGATCGTGACCATCATCTGCGACCGCGGAGACCGGTATCTGTCAACGGGGATTTATTCGCCATGAATGTATTGGTTTTCGATATCGAAACCATTCCCGATGTGGACGGCGGTCGCCGCCTCTACGATCTGAGCGGCCTTTCCGACAAGGAGGTGGCCGATGTCATGCACCATATGCGCCGCCAGGAGACCGGCGACAGCGATTTTCTGCGCCTGCATTTGCATCGCGTAGTGGCCATCTCCGCGGTGATGCGCAGCGGCGATATGCTGAAGGTGTGGTCCCTGGGGGAGCCGGATTCATCCGAGCAGGAAATCATCCAGCGCTTTTTCGACGGGCTGGACAAATATGTACCGACGCTGGTGTCATGGAACGGCGGCGGGTTCGATCTCCCGGTGCTCCATTACCGCGCCCTGCTGCATGGGATATCCGCGGCCCGCTACTGGGATACAGGCGAACAGGACCGCGAATTCAAATGGAACAATTATCTCAGCCGCTACCACTGGCGGCATATCGATCTCATGGACGTGCTGGCCGCTTATCAACCTCGCGCCAATGCCCCTTTGGATCAGATCGCCGCCTTGCTGGGATTCCCGGGCAAGATGGGCATGAGCGGCGCCAAGGTCTGGGACGGTTATCTGGCCGGCGACATTGCGGGTATCCGCAATTATTGCGAGACCGACGTGCTTAACACCTATCTGGTGTATCTGCGCTTTGAATTGATGCGCGGCAATCTCTCTTCACAGGCCCATCGGCAGGAGTGTCAAAAGGTGCGGGAGCTGCTGGCCGCCGATCCTCGGCCGCACCTGCGCGAATTTCTGGAGGCTTGGCCGCCAGTGTAGTGTGTGCGCAGCACACACTACACTGTAGGGCTTGTCTCTTCACTCATTACCAGCGCTTATGCCCCGCCGCAATCACAAACCGCCGCCCGTCGCGCCCGCTCGCGCCCGCGTGAATTCCCTTGCCCATGACGGCCGCGGCGTCGCCCATGTTAACGGCAAGGCTACATTCATCGACGGCGCCCTGCCCGGGGAAGAAGTGCTGTTCATCTATCGCAACCAGCGCAGGCGTTATGATGAAGGCGAGTTGACCGAGGTGATCTCGGCGTCGCCGGAACGCGTCGAGCCGCGCTGCCGCCATTTCGGCGTGTGCGGCGGCTGCAGTCTGCAGCATATGTCCGCCGCGGCGCAGATCCGCATGAAGGAAGAGGTGCTGCTGGAGAATCTGCGGCGTATCGCCAAGGTGGCGCCCGACAGCGTGTTGCCGCCCCTGACGGGCCCCTATTGGGCATATCGGCGGCGGGCGCGGCTCGGCGCCAAGTTCGTGGATAAGAAACAGGCCATGCTGGTGGGTTTTCGCGAGCGGCGCAGCGCCTTGCTCGCCGAGCTCAACCGTTGCGAGGTGTTGCATCCGGCGGTGGGCGAACATCTGGTGGAACTGCGCCGACTCGTGCGGGAGTTGCAGGGCTATAAGCGGATACCGCAGATCGAAGTGGCGGCGGGCGACGAGGCCGTGGCCCTGGTGTTTCGCCACCTGGATCCCATGAGCGCGGCGGACTGCGCCGCGTTGCGCGCTTTCGGAGAACGGCACGGGTTTTACATTTATCTCCAGGCCGGCGGCCCCGACAGCGCGACCGCGTTATGGCCCGAGGATGCGCGTCTCCACTACCGCCTGCCGGCCTATGATGTCGAACTGGAATTTCGCCCCACGGATTTCACCCAGGTCAACGGCGCCATGAATCGACTCATGGTGGATCAGGCCTTGGCGTTGCTCGATCCGGGGAGGGAGGAGCGGGTGCTGGATCTGTTTTGCGGCTTGGGGAATTTTACGCTGCCCATCGCCCGCCGCGCCGGCAGCGTAGTGGGCGTGGAAGGCGATGACAAACTGATACAACGCGCCCGCGATAACGCCGAGCGCAATCGTATTGGCAACGCCGCATTCCATGCGGGCGATCTGGATGCCCGAGATGCAACCTGGCCGTGGGGCGCGGGCGGCTTCGATAAGATATTAATGGATCCGCCCCGCACCGGCGCCCTGGAAACGGTGCGGCGCATCGGGACCCTGGGCGCATCGCGCATCGTCTACGTATCGTGCAATCCCGCCACCTTGGCCCGCGACGCCGCGGAGCTGGTACACGGCCGTGGTTATCGCCTGATCAAGGTTGGGGTGATGGATATGTTCCCCCATACTACTCATGTGGAATGCATGGCAGTGTTTGAAAAGAGCTAGTATCGAGTTTAAAGTTTAAAGTTTCGGGTTGGGGCCACTAGCATGTTGATTAGGTTCCCACGGTTTTTCAACGCGAAACTCGAAACCCTAAATTTTATACTTTGTGTAATCCCCCCCGGGAATGCGCGTCTTGTCCGACACGTCACCGTTATAGAGATACACCCAGCAAAGGACGCTCCTTCCATATCCCAGACATCGCGCACGTATCACGGCGCGATGGAACTCACCACGACCGGGATCATGGCTTCGATGATCCTCATAACGATCCAGGCGTCGCAACAGGCGAGGATCGTTAATCGTTACCAGCCGGCCGTAGACCCGATCCGCCTTGTTACGAGAGACGACGGCGCCGGGATAATCGCCAATGCAATATAATCGCGCCAGAATTGCCGCGGGCCGGGCGCGGCGCAGCAGCTGCCGCATGCCCCGGTTGAGACGGCGATCGGCGGCGGCGGTAAGGAGCGAGCCGTACAGAAACAGCCGGATATCCCTACTCATCTATCACCAAGGCCACCTTGCCCAGCATGCCGCCGGCCTCGAGGAGGCGATGGGCTTCGGCTGCTTTACGTAGGGGAAAGGTTTTGCTTAAACGGATGCGCAGCTCGCCGTCGTCGATCAAGATCGCACAGCGGCGCAGGATTTCCGCTTGATGTTGTTGCGCGGCCGCGATGCCGCGGATCATGGGGGTCAGCATCAATTCAAAGCCCACGCGCAGATTGCGCAGACGCGCCTCCTTCCAATCCATATCGTTATCCGGCTGGAGCAGGGTAACCAGATCGCCATAGTGTCTTACGCAGTACACGCTGCGCTTGAAGGTTTCACCGCCCACGGTGTCCACGGCGAGGTCCACGCCGCCGCCGCTCCAGGCGTTTACTGCGGCGACGAAGTCCTTGCTTCGATAATCGACGATGTGATCGACCCTCAGTTCATGCATGTAGCGCTCCTTGGCGTCGCCGGACACGGTGGTACATACCTTGGCGCCGTGCAAGCGGGCAAGCTGGATGGCGACGTGGCCGACGCCGCCGGCGCCGGCATGGATCAAAACCTTCCGGTCCGTGCGCAGACGCCCTCGATCATGCAACGCCTCCCAGGCGGTTATCGTCACCAAGGGGACGGCTGCGGCCTCGGCAAAACTCAGACTGGCGGGTTTGCGTGCGGCGAAGCGCTCGTCGATTACCGTGTATTCGGCGTAGGAGCCGGCTTGCGCGCCGATACCGCCGTTGCAGAAGTAGACGGCGTCGCCGGGTTTGAATATTTGCGCATCGGGACCCGCCGCCGCCACGATACCGGCGCCGTCGCAGCCCAGGATAGCGGGGAGCCGTTCCGGGAAATAGGTGCCGCGTGCCCGCAGTTTGGTATCCAGGGGGTTGACCCCGGCGGCCTTGAGTCTTACCAGCAGCTCTCGTCCCCGGTAATCGGGTAGGGGGATATCGCGTATTTGCAGGACGTCGGGATTACCCGCCGCCGTCATCACGATGGCTTTCATTGCGTCCTCCGCTCATGGGATGATAGCCGTTTATCCGACGTAAAAAGCATACACAATAGAACGGTAAAGGTGTGAGTACATGGCAACGGAGATCGAACGCAAGTTTTTAGTGAACGACGCCGGCTGGCGGCGCCAGGCCGGCGAGGGAATGCGCCTGCGCCAGGGTTATCTGGCCGGCGGCAAGGATAGTTCCATTCGCGTCCGCAGCGGCGGCGGTATGGCCCATTTGAATATCAAGAGCGCGACCTTAGGGGTGTCGCGGCGCGAATATGATTATCCCATTCCAATGAGCGACGCCGAGGAGCTGCTGAACCATTTGTGTGAACGGCCGTTGATTGAGAAGACCCGTTATCATGTTGAACACGCCGGCCATACCTGGGAAGTGGACATTTTCGAGGGCGACAATGCCGGCCTGGTGGTGGCCGAAATCGAACTGCAACGCGAGGATGAGGTCTTTGCCCGGCCGCCGTGGTTAGGTGCGGAAGTCTCTCACGACCCCCGCTATTACAATGTGAGTCTGGTCAGACATCCTTACAAAGAGTGGAAGGATTGAATACCCCGAAACTCAAGCATCATTTCCTCAAGACCGTCGCCGCGGCCGGCGGGTTGCTGTTGGCGTCGCTGCTCGCCGCGTGCGGATCCCACGCGCACCCGGCCCTGCGTTTCGGTTTGGCCAGCGCGCCGGTCACCCTTGATCCCCGTTTCGCCACCGATGCCGCTTCGTCGCGTATCGATCGTCTGCTCTATCGACAATTGGTGGATTTCGACGACAGTTTGCGGCCGGTACCCGACCTGGCGGACTGGCGGCAACTGACGCCGAACCATTACCGCTTCGTCCTGGGCAAGGCCGGACGCCGCTTTCACGACGGCACGCCCCTCACGGCGCGGGACGTAAAGGCCACTTATGATTTCATTCTCGATCCGGCCAAGGCATCGCCTCATCGCGCCGGTCTGGCCACGATACGCGATATCGTAGTCGTGGATGACGATACCGTGGATTTCTATCTGACCGAACCCGATCCGCTGTTCCCCGGACGCTTGGTGATCGGTATCCTGCCGGCGGCGCAAATCGCCGCGGGACGAGCCTTCAACATTCACCCTTTGGGCAGCGGACCCTTCGCCATAGTGGCCTGGCCCGAACCGGGGCTCCTGCGATTGCGCCGCGAAGTCGATGGCCAGTTATTCGAATTCGTGACGGTGCGCGATCCGACGGTGCGTATCCTCAAGTTGCAGCGCGGCGAGTTGGATATGGTGCAAAACGATTTGCCGCCGGAAATGATCCGCTATGCCGCCGCGCGCCCGGAATTGCAGGTCATGAAGGGCCGGGGCTCCAATTTCACTTATCTGGGGTTCAACATGCAGGACCCGGTGACGGGACAGCATGCGGTGCGCCAGGCCATCGCCTACGCCCTGGATCGCGAAGCGATTATCCATTATGTGTTGGGCGATGCCGCCCGGCCCGCCAGCGCCTTGCTGCCCCCCGATCATTGGGCGGGTAATCCCGACATCCCGCAATATCCGTACGATCCGGTCCGCGCCCGTGCCTTGCTCGCGGCGGCAGGTTATGGCGCAAAGGGACCGCGCATCGTCTACAAGACTTCCAACGATCCTTTCCGCATCCGTCTCGCCACCATCATTCAACAGCAATTGGCGGAGGTCGGTATCGATGTGGAACTGCGCAGTTATGATTGGGGGACGTTTTACGGCGACATCAAGACCGGACGTTTTCAGATGTACAGTTTGTCCTGGGTGGGAATCAAGATGCCGGACATTTTCCGCTATGCCTTTTACAGCAAGGCGGTGCCGCCGGCAGGGGCCAATCGCGGCCATTTCGCCAGTGCGGCGGCGGATAGGCTGATCGATGCCGCGCAAACGGTCACGGATCCCGCCGAGGAGGCGGATTACTATCGGAAACTGCAGCTGTATTTGTGGGAACAGTTGCCTTATGTGCCGCTCTGGTACGAAGATCACGTCTTCGTGGCGCGGCGCGATGTCCAGGGCTATACGCTGGCCAAGGATGGCAACTATGATGGTTTGGTGAATGTGCGGTTGAAGGCTGCTCGCTGAGAAAAAGATGATTCATGCCCGCTGCGGATAAAAAAATAGAGATTGCTCTCTCCTTACAGCGTCTGCGCCTCTACGAAGACGGTCGGACGGCGATGGACGTGGCGGTTTCCACCGCCAAGAACGGTCCGGGTGAACGGTACGGCAGCGAGTGCACGCCGCGCGGCGTCCACGTCGTACGCGCCAAGATCGGTATGGGCAGTCCGTCCGGTGCGGTGTTTGTAGGGCGCCGTCCCACCGGTGAATTGTATTCGAGCGAACTCGGCGCGCGTTACCCGGGGCGGGATTGGATATTGACCCGCATCTTGTGGCTGAGCGGCGTGGAGCCCGGGCGCAATCGTTTGGGTAAAGTGGATACCATGCGCCGTTACATTTATATTCATGGCACGCCCGAACATGTGACGCTGGGTATACCGGGTTCCCGCGGCTGCGTGCGCATGCGCAATCGGGATGTCATTGACCTGTTCGAGCGCGTGCCGGCGGGTACGCGCGTCGAGATCATAGAATAAATACATGGGCATTATTAACACGCTCCCTCACCCTCTTTCCCTCTACCCTAAAGGGCATAAATCCCGGAGGGAGAGGGAGAAAAAGCTCTTCTCTCCCTGGGAGAAGGGTTGGGATGAGGGGGCATGGAAGTATCGATCACATTAAGGAATGAGTTGACCTCATGCCGGTATTCATCCTGTCACGACTCCTCAGCGCGGCCCTGGTGTTGCTGGGCGTGAGCTGCCTGGTGTTTCTTTTGATCCATTTGGTGCCCGGCGATCCGGTGGAGGTGATGCTGGGCGAGTCGGCGCAACCCGCCGACCGCGAGGCCTTGCGTCATGCCTTGGGCCTGGATCAATCCCTACTCATTCAACTGCTGCATTATTTCCGGGGTTTGCTGCACCTTGACCTCGGCACTTCCTTGCAATCGCAGCGTCCCGTCGCCGAATTGGTGTGGGAACGCGCGCCCGCCACCGCGGAATTGGCCGCCGCCGCCTTGGCGGTGGCGATAGTGATCGCCTTTCCCCTGGGCATTTTAGCGGCGATACGCAAGGACAGTTCTTGGGATTACGGCGCCATGACGGTGTCGATGCTGGGTGTCTCCATTCCTAATTTCTGGCTGGGACCGGTACTGATCCTGGTCTTTTCATTGTGGTTGGGCTGGTTTCCGGTGAGCGGCCGCGAGGGCGTCGCCTCCATCGTACTGCCCGCCCTGACCTTGGGTACGGCGCTGGCGGCGGTGCTGTCGCGCATGGTGCGCTCCGCGTTGCTGGAGGTATTGCATGAAGATTATGTGCGCACGGCGCGGGCCAAAGGTTTGTCGGAGCGGTCAGTGGTGTTGCACCATGCCCTGCGCAACGCCTTGTTGCCGGTGATCACGGTGCTGGGTTTGCAACTGGGGGTGTTGCTGGGCGGTGCGGTGATCACCGAGATGGTTTTTTCATGGCCGGGCTTGGGGGAGTTGACCATTGAGTCTATTCAGCGCCGCGATTACCCGGTCGTGCAGGCATGCGTATTGCTGATCAGCGCGTCTTATGTTGTGGTGAACACCCTCACCGATATGGTGTACGGTTGGCTCGACCCGCGGGTAAGGGTGGGGAGAGACGCATGATGCGCGTCGGAATTCCCGCCGGGATTCTCTTGGTGTGGGCCGCGTGCGCCGTGTTGGGGCCGCTATGGGTCGGGGATCCCAATCATATCGAGCTGCAGCGGATACTCGCCTCGCCCGGACCCCAGGGTTGGCTGGGTTTCGACGATCTGGGCAGGCCGGTATGGCAGCGGCTGGTGGTGGGGGCGCGGACTTCCTTCCTGGTGGCAGGCATGGTGGTGTCGCTCACCGCCGTGACGGGGGCCTTGATCGGCACCGTCAGCGGTTTCTCGGGCGGATGGATCGATCACCTGGTGGTGCGGATTGTCGATATTTTTTTGGCCTTTCCGGGTATTCTACTGGCCATCGCCCTGGCTGGGGTGCTGGGCCCCGGGGTCAACAATGTGGTGATCGCCCTCAGTGTCGTTGGGTGGGTGGGATTCGCACGATTGTCCCGCGCCCAGGTCTTGTCCCTCAAGCATCGCGAGCATGTTCAGGCGGCCTTGGCGCTGGGGGTGCGGCGCACGCGCATCATCGTGCGTCATTTGTTGCCCCTGATCGTCGCGCCCCTGATTGTGGAGGGAACCTTCGCCGTGGCGGGCGCAGTGATCGCCGAGGCCGGGCTGTCGTTCCTGGGCTTGGGCGTACAGCCGCCGGAGGCCTCCTGGGGCAGCATGATCCGTGACGGCACTCGCTATATGCTGGTAGCCCCTCATCTGGTGCTGGCGCCGGGCATGGCCTTGATGCTGGTCGTATTGGGGGTGAATCTTATTGGAGATAGGCTTCGTGATTGGCTGGACGTGCGGGGCCGGCCGCGCTGAGCGGACGCAGGAGTCTGACTATGAGTTTAGGACCGCTGATGGTAGGCGTGTCAGGCTTGAGCCTGACGGCGGAGGAGCGTGAACTGCTGCGGCATCCCCTCATCGGCGGTGTGATTCTGTTTAGCCGCAACTACGATGATCCGGATCAATTGGCGGCCCTGGTGGAAACCATTCACGGCCTAAAAGATCTGCCATTGTTGGTGGCGGTGGACCACGAAGGCGGTCGCGTACAGCGTTTTCGCGACGGCTTTATCGCCTTGCCTCCCATGCGGCGGCTGGGGCGGATTTATGACCAAGACCCAAGGCAGGGAAAATATTTCGCGCAACTCATCGGTTGGCTGATCGCGGCGGAATTGCGCGCGGCGGGTGTCGATTTAAGTTTCGCGCCGGTGTTGGATCTGGATTGCGGAACCAGCGAAGTGATCGGCGATCGCGCCTTTCACAGCGATCCCGAGGCCGTGGCGGATCTGGCTCACGCCTTTATGGGGGGCATGGATTCGGCGGGAATGATGGCCGTCGGCAAACACTTTCCGGGACACGGCACGGCGGCCGCCGATTCTCATCTGGTGGTGGTCACCGATAATCGTTCGTTCGAAGACATCGCCGCCGCGGACCTGGTGCCCTTCGAGCGTATGATCCATTTCGGTCTTGCCGCGCTGATGGCGGCCCATGTGGTCTATCCCCGCGTCGACGCCAAGCCCGCCGGTTTTTCGCGTTTTTGGATGCAGGAGGTGTTGCGGCGGCGTTTGGGATTTCAAGGCGCGATTTTCAGCGACGACTTGGGCATGGCAGGCGCCGCCGCGTCGGGGGATATCAGGCAGCGCGCGGAAGCGGCGCTGGACGCGGGGTGCGACATGCTCCTGTCGTGCAATGAATTGGCGGAGACGCCGGCATTGTTGGATCATTTGCACGGTTACCGCAATCCCGCCGCGCAATTGCGCCTGGCGCGGCTTCACGGCCGCGGCCGCATGGACCGCGTTCATTTGCGTTTGGAACCGACTTGGCAGGAAGCCTTGCGCGCGGTGGCCGAATGCGAGCGGCCTGATGAACCGGATTTGGTGTAAAATCGCGGCCCATTGGCGAACGGACGAAGAGAAGGGGGCGTGACGCGATGGCGAGGCGGACGTGGCCGATAGTAACGATGGCGGTGCTGTGCGGGCTTTTTTCCACGGAGATTCTGGCATTCGATGTCTTGCAGCCGCTGCCGGCGCGGGTTCCGGTTCCCGAAAACAATCCCCAAAACGCCGCCAAGATCGCCCTGGGCAAACAACTTTACTTTGACCGCCGCTTGTCGTTGACCGATACGGTATCCTGCAACAGCTGCCACAATGTCATGGCGGGCGGGCAAGACGACAAGCCGGTTTCCACGGGCGCCGCGGGGAAGAGCGGGCAGCGAAACGCGCCGACGGTATGGAATGTGGCCTTTCAGACCGTGCTGTATTGGGACGGTCGGGCGCGCAGTCTGGAGGAGCAGTTGCACAGCCATTTCCTCGACGACACGGTGATGGCCATGCCCGATGGCGACGCAATACGAAAAAGGCTGGCGCAAATTCCCGGTTACCGCGAGGCGTTCGCCGCGGCCTACGGCACTGATGCATTGCCGAATTTCGACACCGCGATTCAGGCCGTCGCCTCATATGTCCGCACCTTGGTGACGCCGGACAGCGACTTCGACCGCTATATCCGCGGCGATAAGCAGGCTTTGTCGCCGCAGGCCCGGCGCGGCTTGGACCAGTTCCGCGATATTGGTTGCTTGTCGTGCCACTTCGGCGTCAATTTCGCCGGACCGGCGCCGGGGCCGTATCTCAAGATGGGCGACGGCTTTTACGAGTTGTTTCCCAATTTTTTGGGCAGCCGCTACGACGATTTGTACAAGCTGGCCGATGATGTCGGTCGTTACACCTTCAGCCACGATCCCGGCGAAAAGCACATGTTTCGCCTGCCCACCTTGCGAAATATCGCGCTTACCGCGCCTTATTTTCACAACGGCAGCGTTTCCACGTTGAGCGAAGCAGTGCGGGTCATGGCGCGCACCGAACTCGATGTGACCCTCGGCGATCAGGAGACGCGAGACATCGTCGCTTTTCTCGACAGCCTCACCGGCCGTTTCCCGCCCCAAAGCATGCCTCGGCTTCCGCCTGCTCCCGACGATATGGCGTGGCCGTGGCAATATCCCGTAGCGCCTGAGGACGGGGCCCGGTATGAGAACGTTTCCCCGCATCAGCCCTAAAGGATTTTTGAATGAGAATCCCTCCGCGAGCGATCATGGCCGTATTATTTTTGACGATGATCGAAGGCGCCGCTGCGGCCCAACAGGAAGGATGGTACGGCGGCGCCTCGCTGGGGGTGGGGACCGTGAAGGTTGAGCGCACGGATTGGGATGACGGTACGCTAAGCGGGGTGGCGCTCGACAATCGCGGCGTCGCGTACAAGATTATTGCCGCTTATCGTTTTGCGCCGATGTTCAGCCTGGAAGGAAGTTATAACCACTTCGGAGACGCCAAGTTCAGCGGCGTTGAACCGGGGACGGTTCCCTCGATATGGAAGACGGGTCCGGTGTCGGGCAGGGCCGCGGTGAAAGGGATGACAGTGCAGGCCGTAGGGATGTGGCCCTTCAAGGAACGCTATGGCTTGTTCGCCAAAGGCGGGCTATTCATGTGGAATACCACCTTAGTGTCCTCTCCTACACTTTCGGGTGGAACACTGGCCTTGAGCGATGTGTCGATTCAGCATGACAACGGCATCAGCTGGTTGTACGGGGCCGGCGCCGAGGTGCGATTTCGCGGCAGGTGGCATGCGCGTTTGGAGTGGGAACACAGCACGGTGCGTTTCGCCGGCACCGAGGAGCGGGGCGTGAACATTTCCTCCTTGGGCGTGACGTTCGATTTTTAACTGCATATAATCGTTCACGGATAACTCAAAAAGAAGCCGCCGTTATGACCATCGTCTCTCTGCAAGAAATTCGCGACGTCTATGCCCGTGCCGAGCTCATCTACTCACGGGAGGAAGTCGAGGCCGCCTATGACCGCATGGCGGCCGCGATTACCAAGAGCCTGGTGGACTGCAATCCCTTGGTGATCTCGGTGATGGTGGGCGGTTCGATCCCGGCGGGCCAACTTTTGCCTCGTCTCGACTTCCCCCTGCAAGTGGATTATCTCCATGCCACCCGCTATCACGGCACGACCCGGGGCGGCGATCTACATTGGTTGGTGCGGCCCACTCATTCCTTGCAGGATAGAGCGGTGCTGCTCATCGACGATATCCTCGACGAGGGCGTGACCTTGGCGGCGATCTGCGCGGCCTGTCGCGAGGAAGGGGCTAGCCAGGTCTATACCGCGGTGTTATTGAATAAACTGCATTCGCGCAAGAGCGGCCTGGAAGCGAATTTCATCGGCCTCGATGTTGAGGACCGCTATGTGTTCGGATGCGGAATGGATTACAAGGAGTATTTGCGTAACGTCCCGGGCATTTACGCGATACCGGAAGACAAAAAGTGAGCTTACATAAAAAGGGACAGTCATGACGGAACTGGCGATTATCGGCGGCACCGGCCTTACCAGCCTCAAGAATCTTGACATCACCCGGCGTGAAGTGGTGCACACGCCGTTCGGCGAACCGTCGGGGCCGCTTACCCACGGCGTGTTATCGGGAAGGGAAGTCGTGTTTCTCGCGCGGCACGGCTACGGCCATACTATCCCGCCGCATCGAATCAATTACCGCGCCAATATGTGGGCATTGCACAGTACCGGTGTTAAGCAGGTGATCGCCGTAGCGGCGGTAGGCGGTATCAGCGATGACCTGCCATCAGGGATGTTGGCGATCCCCGATCAGATTATCGACTATACGTCGGCGCGGGAGAGCACCTACTTCGATGACGGCCTGACGCATGTCACCCATGTTGATTTTACCGTGCCGTATTGCGAAGAGTTGCGCCAATTGCTGATCCGCGCCTGTCGATCGGCCAAATTGGCATGTGTGCCGCGGGGGACGTATGGTACCACCCAGGGTCCGCGTCTGGAGACGGCCGCGGAGATCGAGCGTATGGCCCGCGACGGATGCACCATGGTCGGCATGACCGGCATGCCTGAAGCGGCTCTGGCGCGGGAACTGGAATTGGAATACGCCACCAGCGCGGTGGTGGTGAATAAGGCAGCGGGCCGCGGTGACGGCCCGATTTCCATGCATGACATCGAACAGACCGTGAAGCAGGGTATGGAGAAGGTTCGTATCCTGTTAGAGCATGTCGTGCCTTTGTTGGGAACTTAGCGAACTATCATCGCCGGCAACGCGCCTTGAACCTTTCAGCGCCGATTGCTTATTTTGCCGGGTCGTCCGCCGCGGCGGGTGGGTAAGGCGAAACGACGAACAACACGCCAAACAAGGGGTGATCCAGGTAATGCAATTCGTCGCCGCGGATGCGCCGCGACTGAACCATCCGTACATAGAGCGTAACGGGTTGCTGCGCTCCGCTATCGGGAGCCGTTACTTCCGGTGTATAGGTCTTGCGATAGCCTATATCCGCATCCACGTGCAGAAAACGTTCTCGCCTCAAGGTGAAGGTCCCATCTATGACATGGGGCGATGCTTGTGCGCTTGCATTTTGCGCTTGCGCCGGATTCGCTTCGCCGGCGGCCGGCGGCTCGTCGTCGAGCGGGGCGGCAAGCGCTTGCGTAGCGGCAGGTTGCGGGGCAATATCATGCGCATTAATGTCTTGCCTCGGTTTGAGGCCGTCATAGATATGCACCGGCGTACCCTGGTCCGAACTGTCCAAAGGCTGTATCCAGCCGATGTGGAGGAGCGGGCGGTAGCGTTCCGAGTTGCTCAGCTTTTGTTCCACCCCGTTAAGAGTCAGCTCCGATGGATCCAGCCAACGCCAGCTGGGCGTGACGGGCGCGGCCGGCGGCGGTATCTGCGCGGGGGAGGTAGCGTCTAAGGCCGGTGTTATAGCCGCCGGTCCGGGCGACGCGCCTGTGGCGGATGTTGTGGCGGCGGGGCCGGATGTCGGGCTTGCCGCGGATGGCGCCGCCGCTGTGAGCGCGTTCAGTTCCATGGCATTATTCAGGGGCGGCGTACCGGGATCAGCGGGCCAGTGTTCCGCCTGCAACGCGGCGGGGTCGAGATTCTCGAAAATGATGAGTTCTACTTTATAGAACGCGGTATCGGCGACGGCGGCCGTCCAAGTCGCGGCGAATAAGAGAACCCCAAGTAACGGTCTGATCATACGGTTCGGCGGTGAATATTTCTGAAAAACCGGGGTCTAACGATACCGGACCGTAGGCGAATTGGCAAAGTACGCGAGGCAAGCGAATGGCGGTACATAACGTGTTGCGGATGGGCGATCCCAGGTTATTGCAGGTGGCGACACCGGTGGCGGAGTTTAACACATCTACGCTGGATGCCTTGATTCAAGATATGTTCGACACCATGGCATCGCTGAACGGCGCAGGCCTGGCCGCGCCGCAGATCGGCGTCGGCAAGCGCGTGGTGATTTTCGGCGTGGAGGCCAATCCCCGCTATCCGGATGTGGAGGCGGTGCCCACCACCATCTTGATCAATCCGCACTTGGAATTCTTGGGTCAGGAGATAGCGGAGGATTGGGAAGGCTGTTTAAGTGTGCCCGGGATGCGCGGCTTGGTCCCGCGTTATGTCAGTCTGCGCTACAGCGGCTTCGATCGGAACGGTGAGCGCTACAGCCGCGAGGTCAGCGGCTTCCATGCCCGGGTCGTACAACACGAATGCGATCATCTCGACGGCGTCCTCTACCCACGCCGCATCCGCGACCTGATCAACTTCGGTTTCGAGGAAGAGTTATTTCCCAAAGATCGAGAGGAGGAATGAACCCACCGTAGTGGGTCCATGTATTACAAACCGTTCAATGTCAGTTACGCCTTGCGACCTTTCAATGTGGCACAACCATTATCAATGCACATTGTCGCTCGTGCCATCGTTGCAACTTTATCTGGCTTCCGGCATTTAACTCCCACCCATCAAGCCGCCTGCTTGATCGCCAATAAGTCCAGGAGATTTTCCACCGCCTGAAAGCGTTGTTCCCGTTCCGGCAAGTCCATGGTGAAACGCAGTTTGTCCTGGCCGTCCAATTTGTAGGTCTTGGCCTGGGTTTGGATGAGGCGGATCACCGCGGTCGGGTCGATCCTGGGTTCCTTGTCGAACAGGATGCGGCCGCCGTTGGGACCCGCTTCCAGCTTGCGGATCCCCAGCGCCAGTACCTTGAATTTCAGCTCCGTGAGTCGGAAGAGGTTCTTGGCGGCTTCGGGCAACAGGCCGAAACGGTCGATCATCTCCACTTGCAGTTCCTTGAGCGCCTCGTCGTTTTCGGCGCTGGCGATGCGCTTGTACATCACCAGGCGGGCATGGACGTCGGGGAGATAATCTTCGGGGATCAATGCCGGGATGCGCAGGTCGATCTCGCCGCCGCGGCTCAAGGGCGCATCCAATTGCGGCTCGCGTCCGGCTTTAAGCGCCTGTACCGCGCGCTCCAGTAATTGTGTATAGAGGGTGAAACCGATCTCGTGCATCTGGCCGCTTTGTTCATCGCCGAGCAATTCGCCGGCGCCGCGAATCTCCAGGTCATGGGTGGCGAGAGTAAAACCGGCGCCCAGGTCTTCCAGGGATTCCAGCGCCTCCAGGCGTTTGACGGCGTCGGCGGTCATGGCCTTGCGCGGCGGCACTACCAGATAGGCATAGGCCTGGTGATGGGAGCGGCCGACCCGGCCGCGCAGTTGATGGAGTTGCGCCAGGCCGAAGTGGTCGGCGTGGTTGATGATGATGGTGTTGGCATTGGGGATGTCGATGCCGGTCTCGATGATGGTGGTGCACACCAGCACATTGAAGCGATGATGGTAGAAATCCAGCATCGCCTGTTCCAGATCGCGTTCGCGCATCTGGCCGTGGGCGATGTGGATGCGCGCTTCGGGAACCAGTGCCGCGAGTTCGCGCGCGGTTTTGTCGATGGTCTTCACCTCATTGTGAAGGAAATAGATTTGGCCGCCGCGTTTCAATTCACGCAAACAGGCCTCGCGGATCAGACCGTTGTCCCGTTCGCGCACGAAGGTCTTGATGGCCAGGCGCCGCGACGGCGGGGTGGCGATGATAGACAGGTCGCGCATCCCCGACAGGGCCATATTCAAGGTGCGGGGGATGGGCGTGGCGGTGAGGGTGAGCACATGCACTTCGCTGCGCAGGCTCTTCAGCCATTCCTTTTGCCGTACGCCGAAACGATGCTCTTCATCGACGATCACCAGACCCAGGCGTTTGAATTTGATGTCGGACTGCAACAGCTTGTGGGTGCCGATAACGATGTCAACATGGCCTTGCGCGAGACCCCGCAGCACCTCGGTTTGATCTTTCGCAGAACGGAAGCGCGACAGGCTTTCCACCTTGACCGGCCAGTCGGCGAAGCGGTCCTGGAAATTTTGAAAGTGCTGCTGGGCGAGCAAGGTGGTGGGCACCAGCACCGCCACCTGTTTGCCGTTTTGCACGGCGACGAAGGCGGCGCGCATCGCCACCTCGGTCTTGCCGAAACCCACGTCGCCGCAGACCAGCCGGTCCATGGGCTGACTATGGGTCATATCGCTCAGCACGGCATCGATGGAAGTCTGTTGATCGGGGGTCTCTTCAAAAGGGAAGGTAGCGGCGAATGAACGATATTGCGCATCCGGCGCGGCGAAGGCGAAACCCTGGCGCGCGGCACGGCGGGCGTAAAGATCCAACAGTTCCGCCGCCACGTCACGAACCTTTTCCGCGGCGCGGCGCTTGGCCTTGACCCATACATCCGAACCAAGCTTGTGCAAAGGCGCCTGCTCCGGCGCCGCGCCGCTGTAACGGCTGATAAGGTGCAGCGACGATACCGGCACATAGAGCTTATCGCCGCCGGCGTATTCGATGGTGATGAATTCGGTAGCGATGCCGCCCACGCCAAGGGTTTGCATGCCTTGATAGCGACCCACGCCGTGATCTTCGTGGACCACCGGCGCGCCGAGGTTGAGTTCGGTGAGGTCGCGGATGACGGCGTCGGCGTCGCGGCTACGCGCCGTTTTACGGCGGCGGCGCTGCAAGGCCTGTTCACCGAACAGCTGCGGCTCGCTGATGACGGCCAGCGGCGGATCATCGAGCAGCAGACCCTGTTCCAATGCCGCCACCGTAAGGCCCAAGGGCGCGTCGCCGGCGAGGAAGTGTCGCCAATCCTCGAACAGCACCGGCTGTAAACCTTGGCCCTTTAATAAATCCAACAATGCTTCGCGGCGGCCGGTGGTCTCCGCGGCGAACAGTATCCGTCCCCTAAAGCCCTCGACAAAACGCAGCAATGTCTCCGCGGGCCGCTCGGCGCGGGCGAGGATGGCCAGGGGCGGCGGTGTTTGCGCGGCATAGCGGCAGGCGCCGTCGTGCGTGGCGGGATCGCTGAATGGGTCGACGCTTATGCGGCTGAAAGCGGCCAGGGCATCGGTCAAGTCGGCGAGTTGGAAGAAGGTCTCGCCCGGCGGCAATAGGCGCCGCTCCGGATTGTGGCGCAAGGATTCGTAGCGGGCATTTATTTCCTGCCAGAAATGTTCCGCGGAGGCGGCGACGCCGGGCGTGGCGATGATCAAGGCATTCGGCGCCAAATAGTCGAGCAGGCTCTCCGTCTGCTCGAAGAATAGCGGCAGATAGTATTCGATTCCGGGCGGCGCCAGGCCGTCGCTGACGTCGCGGTAGATGGTGCTGTTTTGCGGATTGCCCTCGAAACGCAGGCGATAGCTTTGGCGGAAACGGGTGACAGCCTCTTCGCTGAGCGGGAATTCCCGCGCCGGCAGCAGACGGATCTTCTCCACGTTTTTCAGAGAGCGCTGGGTTTCAGGATCGAAGGTGCGGATGCTGTCCACTTGTTCATCGAAGAAATCGATGCGGTAGGGCAGGGTGCTTCCCATGGGAAACAGATCCAGCAAACCGCCGCGCACCGCGAACTCACCGTGTTCCATCACTTGCGAGACACAGCGATAACCATTGTTCTCCAGGCGGCCGCGCATGGCGTTGAGGTCGAGACGATCGCCCGCGTCCAGAATCAAGCTGTGGGCCTGCAGATAACGACGCGGCGGCAATCGATTCATCAAGGTGGAGACAGGCACTACCAGGATGCCGCGCTCCAAATGCGGTAATTGATAGAGCGTCGCCAGCCGTTGCGACACGATATCCTGGTGGGGTGAGAAGCTGTCGTAGGGCAGGGTTTCCCAATCGGGAAAATTCAGGACCGGCAGTGCCGGCGGTTCGCCGCCGAAAAAGCGCACTTCATATTCGAGCCGGCCGGCTTCCGGGGTATCCGCGGTGAGTATCAGTACCGGCCCCGGGTGCTGTTGCGCGGCCTGGCTCGCCGCTAATCCGCAAGCGCCACCGTGGAGATCGCTCCAGTGCATGGATTGACCGGCGCCTTGGGGCAATAACGGTTGAAAAGGGCTGTGTGGGTTCCCGGTTTGCCTTGATAAGTTCATCGTGATTCCTGCAACGCTGCCATAGCACACTCTTCCCCATCGCCGAAAGGCGGGGGCGCGTACCGTTATTTTCCCATATCAAACGGCGAGTAGACACCCCGCATGCGATTTAGGTTGCCTAGCGGGTAGCCAGCAGTAGATAGAGCGCGCCTGTGCCGCCGCCGGCGGACGGCGCGCTGCAGAACGCCAGGACATGGCGGCATTGCCGCAGCCATAGACAGAGCTTCCCTTTAAGGATCGGTTGCTGATCGCGCGAGTGATACCCCTTGCCGTGAATGATGCGTACGCAACGTTCCTGACGCCGCAGGCATTCCTGAAGAAAAATCGCCAGCTGCCGTCTTGCCTCGGCTATCGTCATGCCGTGCAGGTCCAACTCGCCGCGAATTGGATAGAATCCCTTGCGCATCTTGCGTAACTGCGCGCGTTGTACCCCGGGGCGCACAAAGGACAATTCATCGCCCATACCCGCCGTAACGGGTTCGAAATCGCTGAACATGTCGCCGGAGTCTGGAGACGGATTCCCATTCAAGGGCGGTGCCGAAGCGGGCGGACTACTGCGTCTTGCCGGTATGTTAGCGCGTCCCACGGACCGTAACGGCTTCACTGGCCCCGCTTCACGCCGGAACAGGGCGATATCTTCCGCGGAGAGCTTGGGATTTTGGACTTTTTTATTCAAAGGGAAATGCCGCCGGCTTTGGCCAGGCAGACATGATAACAAAGGGGATTCTATTGACCCAACCCGGCGGTCTCAGTAGACTACGCAGCCACTGCGTTTTGCGTTTTTCATTCCCCAGTAGCTCAGTTGGTAGAGCAGGTGACTGTTAATCACCGGGTCGGCGGTTCGAGTCCGTCCTGGGGAGCCATCTTAAAGTCGCTTGGTGACCTCAAAGCCGCAATTTAATTTAGACGCATAAGCGCAAGAACCGCCGTCGCCGCTTCAGGAACAGCCGGCTGCCGTTAATTGATCGACGCGAATTCTGCCCTCGTTCGACAATATCACCTTGCGGGTATTTGCCACGCTGCCGGTATCGCAAAACGTGAAGGTGTTATTTGAACCGGCGGCTTGACCGTCGGGTCGAAAAACCGCATCAGTGCGACCGATTCCGCCGCTGATTTGAAATCGGGCAGGCAGGGCCGGATTTTGTTCCAGGACCGTGTCTGTTCCGCTGATGACGGTGTCGTCATCAGCGGCGTCCACGAATACCATCCAGCCACCCTCCCAATCGGTAGCGCCGGTACAGGCCGAAAAATCGGCGTTAGCCGGGCAAACCTTCACGTTTTGCACACGCTTTACCGCTTCGCTCCGCGCGAGATAGAGCGCTGCCACGAAGGCATTCACTTCGGTGGACATACGGTTACGGGTGATAAAATCCTGCATGGGCGGCACCGCGGCGGTAAGCAGGATGGACGCCACCGCGAGGGTGATCATGGTCTCCACCAGCGTTAAGCCGCCGTGCCGCCGCCGTGGAAATGAAGTAATTGCATCACTGGCCATATCGCCGCTATCCGTGCAGCCTGTTGTTCCAGACAACCCCTGTTTATCTTTTATAGCACATCTTTAAGGCGCCGCAAGGCTTTCCGCAAGGTATCAAGGTCGGTGGCGAAGGACAGTCGCAGATGCCCCGGGGCGCCGAAGGCCGAGCCCGGTACCAGGGCGACTCCCGCCTCATTGAGAAGGAATTCCGCCAATTCCACGTCCGTGCGGACAGCATCGAGGCGGTCGATCACGCCCGCCACGTTGGGGAAGGAATAAAAGGTGCCCTGGCCCGCGATGCAGCGCACGCCGGGGAGGGCATTCAGTGCGTTGACCACGAAATCATGACGTTCCTTGAAGGCCTTGCACATGCGGGCGATGCAGGATTGATCGCCTTCCAAAGCCGCCTGAGCCGCCACCTGGGAGATCGAGGTGGGGTTGGAGGTGCTCTGGGACTGAATATTCGTCATGGCCGCGATGAGGGGCACCGGTCCGGCGGCATAGCCGATACGCCAGCCGGTCATGGAATAGGCCTTGGAAACACCGTTCATGACGATGGTCCGCGGGTAGAGATCCGGACAGACATTGAGAATATTGACGAAAGGCTCCTCGGTCCACAGGATGTGTTCGTACATGTCGTCGGTGGCGATTAGGACCTTGGGATGGTTGCGCAGCACCTCGCCCAAGGCCGCCAGTTCTTCTCCGGTGTAGGCGGTGCCGCTGGGGTTGGAGGGGCTGTTGATGATCACCAGCCGCGTGCGCGGGGTGATGGCCGCCGCCAGTTGCGCCGGGGTGATTTTAAAGCGCTGATCAATGCCCGCGGCGACGATCACCGGTGCGCCGTCGGCCAGCAGTACCATGTCCGGATACGACACCCAATAAGGCGCGGGGATGACGACCTCGTCGCCCGGGTTGAGTAGCGCCTGGGCAAGGTTGAAGAAACTTTGTTTGCCGCCTACGGATACCAGGATCTGCGCCGGCGTATAGTCGAGATCATTTTCGCGGGCGAATTTCGCGGCGACGGCCCGCTTCAATTGCGGGGTACCGCTCACATCGGTGTATTTGGTAAAGCCGTCCTTTATAGCCTGGATGGCCGCGTCTTTAATGTGGTCCGGGGTGTCGAAATCCGGCTCGCCCGCCCCCAGGCTGATGATATCTTTGCCGGCGGCGCGCAGGGCGGCGGCGCGGGCGGTGACCGCGAGGGTCGGGGAAGGTTTGATGCGCCGCACCCGGGTCGATAATTGCACGTCCAATTTTGCATTCCGTTTCAAGTTTTAACCGGATGCGTACTATACTTGAATGCCGTTTTCCGCAGAATCCCCAATGAGCAAAATATTTGAAATTTCCGCCCCATTCGCCCCCGCCGGCGATCAGCCGGCGGCCATCCGCGCCCTGGTGGCGGGACTGCGCGACGGCCTGGCGGGACTGACCCTGCTGGGAGTTACCGGTTCCGGCAAGACCTTCACCATCGCCAATGTGATCCAACAGGTGCAGCGGCCCGCCTTGATCCTGGCCCCGAATAAGACCCTGGCGGCCCAGCTTTACGGCGAGATGCGGGAATTCTTCCCCAACAACGCCGTGGAATATTTTGTTTCTTATTATGACTATTACCAGCCCGAGGCCTATGTGCCTTCTTCCGATACCTACATCGAGAAAGACGCCTCCATCAACGAGCACATCGAACAGATGCGGCTCTCGGCCACCAAGGCGCTGATGGAACGCCGCGATGTGGTGATCGTCGCCACGGTGTCGTGCATCTACGGCCTGGGCGACCCCGAGGCCTATCTCAGTATGGTATTGCATTTGTCGCGCGGCGAGATGATCGATCAGCGCCGGCTGCTGCGCCGTCTTGCCGAGTTGCAGTACACGCGCAACGACGTGGAATTGCGCCGCGCCACCTACCGGGTGCGCGGCGATGTCGTCGATATCTTTCCCGCCGAGGCGGAGGCCGAGGCGGTGCGGGTGGAATTGTTCGATGAAGAGATCGAAGACATCAGTCTGTTCGACCCGCTCACCGGTGAGATACGGCGCAAACTGCCGCGCCTCACTATCTATCCCAAAAGCCACTATGTGACCCCCCGCGATCGCATCTTGGAGGCGGTGGAACGCATCAAGGTCGAGTTGAAGGGACGCTTGGAGCAGCTGCGCGGCATCAATAAATTGGTGGAGGCGCAGCGCCTCGAGGAACGCACCCGTCTCGATATCGAGATGTTGGTGGAACTGGGCTATTGTCCGGGCATTGAAAATTATTCACGGCATTTGGCGGGGCGCGCGGCCGGCGAACCGCCGGCCACCTTGTTCGATTACCTTCCCGACGACGCCTTGCTGATCGTCGATGAGAGCCATGTCAGTATTCCGCAGGTAGGCGCCATGTATAAGGGCGACCGCTCGCGCAAGGAAAACCTGGTGGAATACGGGTTTCGTTTGCCGTCCGCCCTCGACAACCGGCCGTTGCGCTTCGAGGAATTCGAGCGGCGCCGGCCGCAGACTATCTATGTCTCCGCCACCCCCGCCGAATACGAGCGGACGCACTCCGGTCAAATCGCGGAACAAGTGGTGCGGCCCACCGGCCTGGTGGATCCGGTGATCATCGTGCGTCCCGCGCTCACCCAGGTGGACGACCTGCTCTCCGAGGTGCGTAAGCGCGCTGCGGTGAAGGAGCGGGTATTGGTCACCACCCTTACCAAACGCATGGCGGAGGACCTCACCGAGTATCTGGCCGAGCATGGCGTACAGGTGCGCTATCTGCACTCGGACATCGAGACCGTGGAGCGCGTCGAAATCATCCGCGATCTGCGCCTCGGGGTATTCGACGTGCTGGTGGGGATCAATCTATTGCGGGAAGGGCTGGATATCCCCGAGGTGTCGCTGGTGGCCATTCTCGACGCGGACAAGGAAGGGTTTCTCCGCTCCGAACGTTCTCTGATTCAGACCATTGGCCGCACGGCGCGCAATCTGCACGGTACTGCCATCCTCTACGCGGACAAGATTACCGGCTCCATGGAGCGTGCCATGGCCGAAACCGAGCGGCGCCGCAATAAACAGATCGCCTACAACCAGGGCCACGGCATCACGCCGCGCAGTATACAAAAGGCGGTGACCGACATCATGGAAGGCGCCCACCCCGGCGCCCCCGATACCGCCCGCCATTACGCCAAGGTGGCGGAGGAGGTGGCCGAGTATGCGGCACTGCCGCCGGAAAAGTTGGCGCAGATGATCAAGAAACTCGAACACCGGATGTATGAACACGCCCGTAACCTGGAATTCGAAGCGGCGGCGCGCCTGCGCGATGAGATTCACCATCTCCGGGAGAGCAGCTTCAAGCTGGCCGCCGCGGGTTAGAGGAATATAGCCCGACAATCTTGTTTCCCAACGCGGCTTTATGGTATCTTCCGCGCCTTCTTCGACAGGCGCGTAGCTCAGTTGGTTAGAGCACCACCTTGACATGGTGGGGGTCGTTGGTTCGAGTCCAATCGCGCCTACCAATTCGACCGAGCACTGTGCACACCACACGGTGCTTTTTTGTATCATACCTATTCACGCTTTTCCTGCTCTCCCTCTCCTCCCGGGAGAGGGATGGGGTGAGGAGGCCGGAGCAAGAGTAAAGCTATTAAGTGTCATGATAACTTCAGTGAACAGTACGAGCTGAATCGCAATGCCGACCATCACCCTCCCCGACGGAAGTCAGCGTAAATTCGACCAGGCGGTGACCGTGCATGAGGTCGCCGCGGCCATCGGCCCCGGCTTGGCCAAGGCCGCCTTGGCGGGCAAGGTGGACGGCAGGCTGGTGGACACCTCTTATCGCATCGACCGCGATGCGGCGCTGGCAATTATCACCGAGCGCGATGCGGAAGGGCTGGAGGTGATTCGTCATTCTTGCGCCCATTTGCTGGCCCAAGCGGTGAAGCAATTGTTTCCCGAGGCGCAGGTTACCATCGGTCCGGTGATTGAAGACGGCTTCTATTACGACTTTGCCTTCAAGCGCCCCTTTACGCCCGAAGATCTGGCCGCCATCGAAAAGCGCATGCAGGAACTGGCGGCACGGGATCTCAAGGTCTCGCGCACCGAGATGCCGCGTGAAGAGGCCATACCTTTTTTCCGCGGCATGGGTGAGGAATACAAGGCGCGCATCATTGAAGACATCCCGGCGCACGAGATCCTTTCCCTGTACCAGCAAGGCGATTTCATCGACCTGTGCCGCGGCCCCCATATTCCCTCCACCGGCAAACTGAAAGCCTTCAAGCTCATGAAAGTGGCCGGCGCCTATTGGCGCGGCGATTCGCGCAACGAGATGCTGCAGCGCATCTACGGTACGGCCTGGACCGACAAGAAGACGCTGGACGCCTATCTGCATCGACTGGAAGAGGCGGAGAAGCGTGACCACCGCAAAATCGGTAAGCATCTCGATCTGTTTCACACCCAGGAAGAGGCGCCGGGCATGGTGTTCTGGCATGACCGCGGCTGGACCATTTATCAGCAGATAGAACAATACATCCGCGCCGCGCTCAAGGCCCACGATTATCAGGAGGTCCGCACTCCCCAAGTAGTGGGACGGGTGCTGTGGGAAAAATCCGGACACTGGGAGAAATTCGGCGAGGAGATGTTTGCCACCCACTCGGAGAACCGCGATTACGCCATCAAACCCATGAACTGTCCCTGTCATGTGCAGATCTTTAACCAGGGTCTGAAGAGTTATCGCGACCTGCCGTTGCGCATGGCGGAGTTCGGCTCCTGCCACCGCAACGAGCCCAGTGGGGCCCTACACGGCCTGATGCGGGTGCGCGGCTTTACCCAGGACGACGCCCATATCTTTTGTACCGAGGACCAGATCCAGGATGAAGTGTCCGCCTTTATCGATCTGCTATATCAGGTTTATGCCGATTTCGGCTTCGACGAGGTGATCATCAAGCTTTCCACCCGGCCGCCCAAGCGGGTAGGGGACGACGCGGTATGGGACAAGGCCGAGCATGCGCTCGAAAAGGCCTTGAATAACAAAGGAATGGTTTGGGATCTTCAGCCCGGGGAAGGGGCGTTTTATGGCCCCAAGATCGAATTCTCGCTGAAAGACTGTCTTGGCCGGGTGTGGCAGTGCGGCACCATCCAGGTGGACTTCAATATGCCGGGGCGCCTGGGGGCCGAATACGTGGCGGAGGACAGCAGCAAACGGGTTCCGGTGATGTTGCACCGAGCCATCCTGGGTTCTATGGAGCGGTTTATCGGGATACTCATCGAAAATTATGCCGGGCACTTCCCGCCCTGGCTGGCGCCGACCCAGGCCGTAGTCCTCAACATTACCGATAAACAGGCCGATTATGCCCTCCAGGTTGAGAAGGTCATGAAAGAAAAGGGTTTCCGCGTTAAGGCGGACTTGAGAAACGAGAAGATTAGCTTTAAAATTCGCGAACACACGTTACAGCGTGTCCCTTACCTCCTGGTTGTGGGAGACCGGGAGATGGTTGAACAAACCGTGGCCGTACGCAAACGCAGCGGCAAGGAACTGGGAAGCATGACCATCAGCGCCTTCCAGGAACTCATTGCCGCCGATATCGCGCGTCGTGGCCGCGCTATTTTGGAGGATTAAATTATCACCGCTGATAAGAAAGAAACTCGTATCAACGACGAGATCGCAGTACCTGAAATACGATTGATCGGTGCCAATGGCGAAATGGTGGGAGTGGTTCCCATCAAACAAGCGTTACAGATGGCGGAAGAGAGCGAACTCGATTTAGTGGAGGTGGCGCCCCAGGCCGTTCCACCGGTGTGCCGGGTTATGGATTACGGCAAATACCTTTTCGAGGAGAGCAAGAAACGCCATGCCGCCAGGAAGAAACAGAAGCAGATACAGATCAAGGAACTGAAGTTCCGCCCCACCACCGAAGAGGCGGATTATCAAGTGAAGCTGCGCAAGCTTATGGAGTTCCTGGAGGAAGGCGACAAGGCCAAGGTGACCTTACGTTTTCGCGGACGGGAGTTGATGCATCAGGAACTGGGCATGAAATTGTTGAAGCGGGTTGAAGCGGATTTGGCGGAGTTAAGCGTGGTCGAGCAATTCCCCAAGATGGAAGGCAGAATGATGATTATGGTCCTGGCGCCGAAGAAGGCGGTGACGCCCGCCAGCGGTAAGCAGACGGGGACATGAGCAAGTGGCGTCAGGGATGGATATCCTTCACCTTACCCCTCGCCCGGAGGGAGAGGGAGAGTAGGAACGAAGAATTGGATATATATTTGGAGTGAACAGTAATGGCTAAATTGAAGACCAATAGAGGCGCGGCAAAACGGTTTGCCCGTACAGGCTCGGGAAAGTTCAAGCGCGCCCAGAGTTTTAAGCGGCATATTTTGACCAAGAAAAGCGCCAAGCGTAAGCGCCATTTGCGTTCCGCGATCCTGGTTCATCCGTCGGATACCGCCGGTATCAGACGCTTATTGCCGTACGCGTAGCGCGGCGAGACCTTACGGCGTTAGTTGGGGATGGGTGGTTATTTTAAGCGCCCTCACCCCTAACCCTCTACCCTAAAGGGCATAAATCCCGGTGGGAGAGGGGAAGATGGTATAAAGAATTTTATAGAGGAAGCAGTCATGCCAAGAGTAAAACGTGGGGTAACAGCCCGCGCCCGCCACAAGAAGGTGATGGATAAGGCCAAGGGTTATTATGGACGTCGCAAGAACGTATTCCGCGTCGCCACCCAAGCGGTGACCAAGGCCGGCCAATACGCCTATCGCGATCGCCGCGTGCGCAAGCGCGAGTTTCGCGGATTGTGGATTGTGCGCATCAATGCGGCGGCCCGCGAATGCGGACTGTCCTACAGCCGTTTGATGAACGGCCTGCACAAGGCGGCAATCGAGATCGACCGCAAGGTGCTGGCGGATCTGGCCGTGTTCGACAAGCTGGCGTTTGCCGCCTTGGCGGAAAAGGCAAAAGTGGGTCTTTCAGCCTGAGGATGTAATTCCTCCCTTCGCATGATTGCCGCGGCGGGTGGGTAAATCGACTCGATAAAAAAGGAAAGGCCTCGCGACCTTTCCTTTTTTTATTTATGAAAGCGACACCGATTCGCCATGCAAGAACATCTCGCCGAACTAGTTAAACATGCCGCGGAAGCGACTGCCTCCGCGCAAACCGTTGCGCAATTAGATCAGGTGCGTGTGCGGTTTCTGGGAAAGAAGGGCGAGATAACCGAGCAACTCAAGCAATTGGGCAAGCTCTCGCCCGATGAACGGCCTGCGGCGGGCGCGGAAGTTAATCGCGCTAAGGATCGGATTCAGGAGTTACTCCAACGGCGACTTGCCGAGCTGGAAAACAAATCGCTCGCTGACAAGATGGCCGCACTGCATCTCGACGTCACTTTGCCGGGCCGCGGGCAAGCGCCGGGCGGTATGCATCCCGTCACCCGCACCATGCAGCGCGTTGAGGCGTTATTCGCGGCGATCGGTTTCGAAGTGGTAGAAGGTCCGGAGATCGAGACCGAGTATTACAACTTCGAGGCACTCAATATCCCCGCTGAACACCCGGCGCGGGCCATGCACGATACCTTTTATTTTCCCGACGGACGCTTGCTGCGCACGCATACCTCGCCGGTGCAGATCAGGGTGATGGCTGAGCGGAAACCGCCGCTGCGTATCCTCGCGCCGGGCCGGGTGTATCGCTGCGATTCCGATATCACGCACACGCCCATGTTTCACCAGGTGGAGGGTTTCATGGTGGACACCGACGTCAGCTTTGCCGATCTCAAAGGGATTCTGCACGATTTTTTGCAAAGCTTTTTCGAGCGCAACCTGGAGGTGCGTTTTCGCCCGTCCTATTTTCCCTTCACCGAACCCTCGGCGGAAGTGGATATCACCTGCGTGATTTGCGGCGGCAGTGGTTGCCGCGTATGTAAAAATACCGGATGGATTGAGATATTGGGCTGCGGCATGATTCATCCTAACGTCTTCGCCAAGGTGGGCGTCGATAATGAACGATACACCGGCTTCGCCTTTGGTCTTGGCGTAGAGCGGTTGACGATGTTGCGTTATGGCGTGAACGATTTGCGTCTGTTCTTCGAGAACGACCTGCGCTTTCTGCAGCAGTTCAGATAGCAGCTATCAGCTTGATTTGGAGTTTGGATGAAATTCAGCGAACAATGGTTGCGGGAGTGGGTGAATCCCGATATCTCCACCGCCGATCTGACGACCCAGCTCACCATGGCGGGATTGGAGGTGGACGGCGTAGAACCGGTTGCGCCATTTTTCAGCGACGTCGTGGTGGGCGAAGTAGTCAGTGTCGACCCTCACCCCGCCGCGGACCGCCTGCGCGTGTGTCAGGTGAATGTGGGTGGCGTCGAATCGCTGGGTATCGTGTGCGGGGCTGCCAATGTTGCCGTCGGAGTGCGGGCGCCGGTGGCTCTGGTGGGCGCGAAATTGCCCGATGGGACTCATGTCGAGAAATCCAAGCTGCGCGGCGTGTCCTCGGAAGGGATGCTGTGTTCCGCCAAGGAACTGGGCCTGACGGAAAACGCGGAGGGCTTGTTGCTCCTTCCCGGCGATGCCAGACCGGGGCAAGACGTGCGCGAGTATCTGGCCTTGAGCGACGTGAGTATCGAGTTGGGATTGACTCCCAATCGCGGTGATTGTCTCAGCGTGCTGGGTGTTGCCCGCGAGACCGCGGTGATCAATCGTTGCGGTTTGCGTGGTCCCGCGCTGCCAGCAGTCGCGGCGCTGGTCTCCGATCAGTTTGCGGCGGATATTATTTCACCGCGGGCTTGCCCGCGCTATCTCGGGCGGGTAATGAGAGATGTCAATCCCGATGCGCGCGCCCCGCTATGGATGCGGGAGCGGCTGCGCCGCAGTGGTTTGCGCAGTATCAACGCCGTGGTGGATATCACCAATTACGTATTGCTGGAATTGGGCCAGCCGATGCACGCCTTCGATCTTGATAAGTTGAGTGGCGGCATTCGCGTGCGTATGGCCAAAAACGGCGAAAGCCTGGTGTTGTTGGATGGCCAGGAAATCGTCCTCGATGACTCCACCTTGATCATCGCCGATCACGCGGCGCCGGTGGCCATGGCGGGTATCATGGGCGGTGCCGCCACCGCGGTGGGCGAGGGCACCCGGCATCTGTTTTTGGAGAGCGCATTTTTCGCGCCGGCGGCGATGGCTGGACGGGCGCGGCATTACGGTTTGCATACCGATTCATCCCAGCGCTTCGAGCGGGGCGTGGACCCTGAATTACAGCGACGCGCCATGGAACGCGCCACGGCCTTGCTGCTTGAAATCGCCGGCGGCAAGCCTGGACCCATCATCGAAGCGCACAGCATCGAGCACGTTCCCGCGCTACCCGCCATTTCATTGCGGTCGGAACGCCTGCGCCGGTTGATAGGGGCTGAGATAGCGCACGCCGAGGTTATGGATATCTTGCAGCGTTTAGGCATGAAGGTTGTGGAAGAAACAGCAGGCTGGCGGGTAACGCCGCCGTCTTTCCGTTTCGATATTCGCATTGAAGCCGATCTGATCGAAGAGATCGTCCGCATCCACGGATACGGGCGACTGCCCAGCAACCGCCCCTCGGTACGTATGATGATGCCGCGTCGTTCGGAAACCAAGATTGGGACGACGCGGATTCGGCAATGCTTGATCGAGCGCGGGTATCAAGAAGCGATCACCTATAGTTTTGTAGATCCGCGTTTGCAAGCGGCCTTGGACCCCGATAATGTTCCATTCGCCCTGGCCAATCCCATCAGCGCCGATATGGCGGTAATGCGCACCTGTTTATGGCCTGGCCTGATGCAGGCCGTACTCTATAATCAAAATCGTCAGCAGGGCCGTATCCGTTTGTTCGAGATCGGGACGCGCTTTCGTCCGGAAGGTGATCAGATTCGGGAAGAGATGGTTGTCTCAGCTATTGTCGTCGGCAGCAATGAGCCGGAACAGTGGGGCTTGGCCAAGCGCGAGGCGGACTTCTATGATGTCAAGGGCGACGTGGAGGCCTTGTTGGCCAAGACGGGTCGGCCGCGGGATTATGCATTTCGGGCGGCAACCCATAAAGCCTTGCACCCCGGGCAGACCGCCGTGATCGATGCGCTGCACGGCCGCACGGCAGGGGTGATGGGAGCCTTACATCCTCAGGTTTTAAAAAAATTAAATTACAATATGTTACCGGTAGTTTTTGAATTAATTCTGGAGGAGATAAGTGAGGCTGTCTTACCGCGGTTTCGCGAGGCATCAAAGTATCCGGCGCTCCGCCGCGACATAGCGGTGATAGTGGATAGCGCGATTACCGGTGCGGCGCTGCGCCAAGATATTGCAGCGACGTCGGGAGAGCTGCTTCGTGAATTACAGTTATTTGACGTTTATACCGGCAAAGGTATTGATTCGAACAAAAAAAGTATCGCTTTGGGCTTGACGTTACAAGATTCTTCACGCACTCTTACGGATGGAGACGTCGACCTCGTGATAGAACGAGTGTTGGCGAGTTTGAGGGAAAAATTCGGGGCAACTTTGAGAGACTGACTATGGCGCTAACCAAGGCCGAAATGGCAGAGAAATTGTTTGAAGAACTTGGACTAAACAAGCGTGAGGCCAAGGATTTCGTAGAGGCATTTTTCGAAGAAATCCGCGCGGCGCTTGCGGAAGGGAAACAAGTGAAGTTGTCCGGCTTCGGCAACTTCAATTTGCGCAACAAAAAGCAACGGCCGGGCCGCAACCCTAAAACCGGTGAAGAGATCCCCATTACGGCGCGACGTGTGGTGACTTTTCATCCTGGTCAAAAATTAAAAGCGCGGGTAGAGGCCTATGTTGGAAGCAGCGAACAATAACGAATTGCCCCCCATACCGGGAAAGCGTTACTTTACCATCGGTGAAGTAAGTGATCTGTGTTTGGTCAAGCCTCATGTGTTGCGCTACTGGGAACAGGAGTTTCCGCAGCTAAAACCGGTAAAGCGGCGCGGCAACCGCCGTTATTATCAGCATCACGATGTGATGATGGTGAGGGAAATTCGCAGCCTGCTATATGAGCAGGGATTTACCATCGGCGGGGCGCGGCAGCGCTTGCTGAATACCAAAACCACCAAGACGCCGGTAAAAATCGCGAATAGCAGGGATGTAGTAAAACAGTTGCGAAACGATCTGGAAAAGCTGTTGGCTATACTCAAGGGCTGAGCTTGCGGTTAAATGCTTTGGCGTTGAGCGGCTATCTCGCGTATGATAACGCCGGATTATTTGCGGACCTGAAGCTTCTTAGGTTCGCATCCAAATTTCCTATTTCAAACGGGGCGTAGCGCAGCCTGGTAGCGCACCACCTTGGGGTGGTGGTGGTCGGAGGTTCAAATCCTCTCGCCCCGACCAATACAACATTCATTAATGTCCTAGAAGGTTCACGAAACGAGCGTAATTGCTCGTTTTTTTGTTTATACTCCATCTTAATATATCCAAACATGTCTGGGGGCATCTTGAAATTGGGTTGGGGGCACAAATGGCTGGTGCGGACAAACTAACCGAAATCGCAGTGCGGAACGCCGAGGCGAAGGTGAAAGCCTATAAACTGGCTGATGGGGCGGGATTGTATCTTGAGGTAATGCCGAATGGTTCCCGGTATTGGCGACTCAAGTACCGTCAACTAACGATGGCTTGATGCGATGCGCACCGTAATTCCTCTGGAAAACTTTGTGTTAAACGGCTTTACAACTTGCACAATGTAGTGCTCGATATTTTTGACTATTTATAATCCGCGACATCCATTAGACCCCGTGCCGCATTTAATTCGACGTTATAGGCGACTAAGGCCGAATCGCCACTTCCCGTACTCACCCAGGCAGGTATTGTTCCTTTCACCCATGAGTACTTTTTACTCTTTACCTGGACATGTAGCTATCAGAATCATCCATTTATTATCTGGGAGTTACTCAGTCGGTTCAAACGCGGTGAACTCTGATTTGTCGTACTTCATTCCTCTCTTAAGCGAATCTTTTGTAACACGTGAAGAAAGGACCCACTTATCACCTTGTGATCGAAGTTGATTGATTGGAATGGCCGCATTCTTTTCACGCATACCCAGGAAACCACCTACACCCACCACTGCATACGCAGCGTTGTCGAGGTGATAGGTCACCAGCTTGTCTATCGTGCCAACCGAATCACCCTTAGAGGTGATGACTTCCTTGCCCTTATAGTTCTTGAGTTCGATCGCCGCAGTATCGGGCATACCTGTAGATTGGCTAATCACCTGATTCTCTGAGTTAGTCTGTGATTCAGATGTCTTTGCATTGGTATCCTTGTTGATTGACATAGAGTCGGCCCATAAAGAGGTGATAAGACCGACAGAAAGTAAAGCCGAAACTGCGACTGCAATCGATGCTTTTTTCATATTATTTGCTCCTTGAATCGAGTGAAATTCCGTCCCATCTACAAAATCGCTGCGGAATAAAATTGTCAGATAGAAGACAACCAGCGTGGGATAACATGCTGACTTGCTGAGCAGACTACCGAGTAACTGTCTCTATGACTGTACGCTATCCAACATAAGCGAGAATAAAACCATGAGGATTTGCTGGATACGACTAGAATCTCAGCACAAATCTTTGTACGGTAGCGCCCAGACAGTTCACACCAGTCATGCTTCAATGAGCACCGAACACTTTTCAAGGGAGAGTCTCATGTACCTCGGCGGCGGCATTTTCGGAACCATTCTTATCATCGCTCTTATTTTGTGGCTTGTGCGCAGGGCCTAGACAATCTAGGCAGGTCGCAGTTGGAAACATTTTGAAAGTCGGCAGCGTATTGAAGAAAGGATTTATATGACAATAGTATCAAACCACTCGCAAGATTATGATCGTAAGCACGGTAATGACCATAATGTAATTGATAAAGTCGCTCTGACAGAAGCATTCATCGACAATAAAAGAAAAGATGCGGGTAAGAAGGAAATAATTCATCTTACCCCATCAGCTAGGACACGCAAAAAATATTTGTGAATTGGAAAAATATATTTTCATTGGTTAAGATGTTTTGGCCTGACAAACCGAAGCGCAAATTGATTTTCGCGTAACTTCCCAATGATTCTGTTAGATGTCGCACGAACCGCAAGATGAAAACGAATAATGCTTGCTCGCCCTATCCAGTCACCATCGATATACATACTAAGTGAGTCAAGATCACTTGCGGATAACGCTTGTGTCTCATTCTCGACCGAGCGAATCGACCTTTAAGGAAGAGGCCCTACCATGTCATCCCGAATGCTCAATAATGGCGCTGCATATGTTGCTAACAGTATTTCTGAACCGACTTGCCCGCTATGCGGAGAACGCCATCTGAGACGTATTCACCGCAGAGTCATAGATCGCTTGCTTAGCTTATTTATACCTGTACTTCGATATCGCTGCCGATGGATTTCATGTCGGTGGGAAGGGAATATTCGCGTATATAGACGTAGGGGGCGGCACGCAACTCAATCCTAAGCCCGGTTCTCAAGAATACAAACGATCTGGAGTATGTCGCACATTCTGGCAAAAATCCCAAGAACATTTTGAGCACGTCGGAATGACCCAGTAGTCCGACCGGCCCAGGACGTGAGATGGTGTAGGAGGATATTCGGCATTTAGCGGACGCTCAGTGCGATGGCCGTCACCTGCCTATGTCCAATAGGTCAACTCCTGACCCATTTCGGTTATATGATTGATTAACTCGAACGTCCGCTATTCGTAACTTTAAACAACTGACACCAATCTTATTTACGCATCGCTACTCATGCTGACATCTCCGGGATCGCTTCTAATTAAAAGGATGCGTGTTAGATCAATTCTCTTAGGTCAGCAGGTCTCGTATTGACATGGTATACTTATAACTTATTGATTTAATATTAATTAAATTAATATGCGCGATGGATAAGTCTGCTATTGTATTGCCGTGATTATTTATTCTACGAATAAACACGAAAAGGCGGTAATAAGATCTTAAAAAAATCAATACAATAAACCGGAAGCGGATAGCTTCATTTGGCTTATTGTTTGACTGATCATAGTACATTTGATTTGAAGTTTTATTCACTTCACAACCCCCATTTTTCTAAGGCACTCACATGAAATATATTCACGCGCGTAACTATATGTTGCACGTAATTCCTTGCGTCCTGAAAACTGCAAACTTTTCCCGAATAGTCCAAGTGATGTTGATTGCGCTTGTCGCCGCAACACCGCATATCGCTGCAGCGCAGGGCAACTTGCGAATCATTGGGACCACCAATCCTGTGCAAGTATACGTACTTGTTACCGCCAACGATGGCACACCAGTCGATGCGCTTTCGTCGGGTGCATTTCAACTGAGTGAGGACGGTTTTTCAAAGGGCATCACCACCGTTATCTCTACCACCAATTTGCCGGTCACGACGGTAATCGTCATGGACTACAGCCCCAGCATGCGGAATTCGTCATCGTTAGTTCCGATGGAGCAGGCGGTTAAGATCTTCATCAATCACATGGGGGCCAGTGACGAGGCCGCTATAATCAAATTCAACGGCGGTATCGGCGCAGTTGTGTCGCAGGGCCTCACCTCCGATAGGACGTTACTCAACACTGCCGTTGATACTGACCCAGGCGCTGGAAGTTACACGAATCTTTACGACGCCATCGACAAGGCAATTGATGTCATCAGTCAGTCCACCAATACCACGGGCACGCGTTCGATAGTCGTTTTGTCCGATGGTGACGATAATTTCTCTACGATAACACTTGACAGCCTTGCAGCTAAACTTGACGCCGCAAAAATTCCCGTCATTACGATCGGGTACGGTGACGATATTAAAACCAACGTGTTACAGGGTCTGGCTGACGGAACGGGTGGTGCGTATTATTCCTCGTCCAACGATTCAAGCCTATTCACTGCCATCTACACGAATCTCAGCTTACGCCTCAAATATGAATATTTACTTACCTACACTTCGGCGATTACTGACTGTAATATCCATGATATACACGTACAAGTCGCGACCAGCGAAGGCCCCAAAATCTACGACAGCACCTTCCGTCGCTGTATATCTACAGATCCATTGCCGGCACCGAAACCAAAATCCACAGCTGGTGGGGGTGGGGGTGGGATCACTCTATGGGAACTCGTCCCTCTATTATTGCTTAACGTTTCATACGGCTTTATGCATCGCGCCAAGCGTCAAGGAATTGCAGGGATTTAATCGCCCAGACGTCGAAACGAACCCGGCTGATTGGCCTACCCGGTAATTTGGTCCAAGTGAACAGAATGGCAATGGGTAAAATCGACATAAACATGGTCAATCCCCGTAGATGTCGGATGGCGTAGTGACGGTGTTAATGAGTTGATGTGCCCGATATTTTGGTGCAAGCGGATAGAAAGTTATTGCATGACATCGAGTTGTTCAACTTGCTGGTCATGGTCGTGGGGCACGGCACTTTTGCGGGGCAGATAGCCGGTGTCACAATTATCTGCGCAGTCGTCTGTTGCAGAAATTCATACGTCTTCGCACCATGACGACTTAACCCACCTATTAAGTATAGATGACCTAAACATCAAACTGTCCATCGCCACACATAGCGGACATTAGTGGGCATTTGACCAATGCCCGTTGTTGGCCGGGGGCGGAAGTTGGCGAAGCACCGAGAAATGGCGATGCTGAGTCACCCCAAACAGGCAACTCCGGACTCTCGTAGTCATTCGACATAAAGGTATGACCGTCCGCAATGCATGGCGCCAATGTTTGTCGCGATTTACATCCTATGTTATTAGTGGACACGGAAGAGTCGGGCAGCCAAGTTCTCGGTGGGGAATTAAGACTACCCATCCAGCCGGAGGATCAGCGACCATTTTTGGCCACGTTGATCGTGAAACTCTGCGTAGCCGACAAATTACTGGGATTGGTACCGTTGTCAGTGACCTTCACGGTCACCTTGTCTTTGCCCACCTGTGCGCCAGTCGGTGTCCAACTTATCAGGCCTGAACTTGGTGTGATGATCATACCACTCGGAGACGTGGTCAGCGAATAGGTCAAGGTGTTATCGTCCGGATCGGTGGCGGTAACCTGGTAGCTGTAGAGCACATTCTGCGTCGCGGTTGTCACGGCCGTTGACGTAATGACTGGCGGATTGTTGATCGGGGGGATGGTGATGGTAACGCTGATGGTGCCTGTGTTCGAATCCAGCAAACCGTCATTGGCCTTGAAGGTGAAGCTGTCCGAACCGTTGGCGTTGGCATTGGGTGTATACGTGTAGGCACCGGTGACGGGGTTGGTGATCGTCGCCGTGCCCTTTGCGCCGTTGCTCACGATGCTGTAGACCAACAGCGGACTGTCTACGTCAGTAGCGGACAGGGTGCCGGTCCCAGGCGTATTTTCATTGGTGATGAAGGCTCCACTATTGGCCACGGGCGCGTCGTTAACCGCCGTGATGGAAATCGTGACGGTAGCGATATTTGAATCATTGGCCCCGTCATTGGCCTTGAAGGTGAAGGTGTCTATGCCATTTGCATTCAAGTCAGGGGTATAGGTGAATGAACCGGAGGTGGCGTTGGTAATTACCGCTGTGCCCTTGATTGCGTTCGTTACTAAACTATATGTCAACACAGGGCTGTCGTTATCAATGGCCTGGAGAGTCCCATTCACAGGGGTGTCTTCATCGGTGGACGTGCCGAAACTGTTGGCCGCCGGCACGCTGCTCACAGGTATGATGGTGATGGTAACGATTGCTATATTGGAATTCAGAGATCCGTCATTGGCATCATAAGTGAATGAATCGATACCAATGTCGCCTTGGTTTGGCGTGTAGGTGAAAATCCCACTGGATGCGTTGAAGGTAATCTGCCCTTTGCTAGGCGCACTCACTATGCTGTACGCCAAGGTATTGCCATCTACGTCGTTGCCTGCCAACACGCCCTGCACGGCCGTGTTTTCGATTGTATTGACACTAATGTTGCCGGCCGTCGGTGGATCGTTGATCGAATTGATTGTAATGGAAACGGTTCCATAGATTCCGTTTAATCCGTCGCTGACTAGATAGGTAAATGCGTCAGTGCCGTTAGCATGCTGATTAGGTGTGTAAGTAAAGTTGCCGTTAAATGCATCCGTGACGACGGCGGTTCCTTTAGCGCCGTTTGATACGATGGAGTATGTAAGAATATCGGCGGAATCCGGATCACTGCCAATCAATACGCCGTTAGCGGGAGTATTTTCCTCTGTGGTTATGGCGACATCATTGGCGATAGGGGGGGAATTCGTCTTCGAGGCCAGATAAATTTTCGCTGGATCCACATTGCTTGCGGTCAAGGCGGCCACGCTCTGCGGAGACAGGATCGTAATCGAAATGTTGTTGAGGCCTTGGATAAACTGTTCGGTGGCGTGGGCCAGATCCGCGGGCGAAATGATATGGACAGTGTCGTTCAGTATGCCATTTGATTCAAGATCATCCGCCATACCCGAGATGATGTCGAATACGCTAATTGAATTATTCTTAGCCAGCTGGGAGAACCCGGCCAGATAGAAGGCATAATCACGTTGTGCCGGCGCGGAAATGGCGACCTGTGAGATAGGCGGCGGTGAAACGGTGAGGATATTGTCCACGGCAAAAAGATATGAAATTTCACTGGTCGCGTTAGTCATCGAAACCGATAAGGATTGACCGTCCACCGATCGGAGCCGGCGTGACAGGGCGGCGGCAAGGGTCGTCAGAGGTGTCACCTGAGCCGTCAGGATGCCGTTGGCGGGAACGTTAGTGTATGCTTCCAATTGATCCTGTGGCCGGAGTGATACGACATTACCCGTCGCCTCATCCACGTAGCTTCCACCAGTCAAGACAATATCTACGGGCGTGTCGACCAATATGGGTACTTGGAGTTGATAGCGGCCGTTTTCATCCGTGATCGCCGAGGCGATGGGGGTGGTCGTTCTCGTGCCATCCTGGTTCAAGATATAAACCTTGAGGGTGCCTTGCGCGACCGGTCCCTTGTAGGCCAATCCCTGAAGGTTGCTTTGGCCTGCGCCTCCGCCACTGCTGCCGCCACCGCCACCGCCACCACAGGCTGACAACAACAGTACGGTTGCGCAGAACAAAAATGCGGTTAATTTTGTTGTGAAGATCGAGGTGGAAGGCATATTGGTACTTCACTACAAAAAAAATATTAAAAACGTCTCACGCTGCCAGGTCGATCACTCCAATAAGTTCGGTAGTGAGCATATTTGTGCGATTTCGTGCCAGCGGTATTGGGAAGTATTACCTGATCGCGGGGTCGCCCATGCGACCACTCGACATGGCGCTTATCCGCCAAAAAAATGATATCCACTTGATATCCGTTTTTGAAAGAATTGTATTATCGCGCAGGATACATGCCACCTAAATTATCTCTACAATACAGTATGATAAAAATACCAGCCAAGAAAAATTAATAATTACGTAAAGAATTACGACAATAAATAGGAAGCAAGTATCCTAGCGGTAATGGCTGGTTAGAGTGCCTATAGGAAATTTCCTATGAACATATAAGCAGACACTGAATTTCTATTGGAGCGAATGGCAGGAATTAGCCGATTGCTGTCTTCAGTATTTGCGCCTATACGTAGCGTCACCGAGGCAAGAGAAAGACATAATCGCGAAAGTCTGGATAACCAAAATGCTTGCTAAGTAGATTGATTATTATAAGAAGTTGGAGGCATATATGGGGGAATAATCAGCTTTGAACTCATTTAATTGATATAGATAACAATAATATATTAGTACTATTCAGTTGATCTCTCCTCGTATAAAGCAAGTCACACCTTATTGGTTCGTGCGCCGTGAAGAATGCGCTATTTTGGCAAAAAGCCTCTTTCTCAATTGTGGATCCGGCCCACAAGGGCGGTTGGGTTGAAAGTCTCCTTAGCGTTGATCAGTACGCGAGCCGCGTCAACCTGTCCCCAGGTATTCCACAACAACACGCCGCGCACGTTCCCGGCCTTAAGATAATAAACGACGCCTTTACGGAACGGCTCCTTCCAGTCTTCGACGATATCCATGCCGGCGCCGAACTCGCCGACCGCTTCGTAGCCCAGGTCGAAAAGGTCGGAATAAAAATACGGCAGGTACTCGTATTTTTCATTCGCGCCGGCCATGTTGCGTCCCGCTATCCTACCCATGGCATTGGCGTTGTCCTCGTGCTCGACGCGGCGGCGCACGCCGAGGGCGGGGCTGTAAAAGTTGGCGACATCGCCGGCGGCGAAAATATCGGGCGGTACAGCGTGCAATTCTTCATCGACCACGATGCCATTGTCGATCTTAAGGCCCAGTGGCTTCGCCAGGCCAACCTCGGGTTCGATGCCGAGGCCGGCAACGACTGCGTCAGCGGATAAGGCCTTGTCGCTCTGTGTTCTAACGATAAAACGTCCGTCCTTTTTTTCCAAGGCGATGACCTTTTCCCCGGTCTGTACGTTGATTCCCTTCTCGCGGAAGTAATCATTGAGATACTTGGAGAGCTTGGGCGGGTAGATGCGCGCACCAATGCCGCTGCCGGGAAAGACCATGGTAACCTTACAGCCGTTACTGGTCAGCGCGGCCGCGATCTCCGAGCCGATGAATCCGCCACCTATGACGATGAATTCGGATTTGCGATCGGCGAGGGCACGCAGATGCCGATAATCGTCGTACGTGCGGAAGTAGATTACACCGTCATCGGCAAAAGGCAGGTGTCGAGGCGCGCCGCCCGTCGCCAACAACAGCCTCTCATAGCGGTATACCTCCCCGCGGTTGTCCGTGACGGTCTTACTCGCGGCGTCGCCAGTCACCGCACGGGTGTCCAGAATGAGATCTGCCCGGGCCTGCCCAGTCTTGCGCCAGATAATATCGAGCGGTTTGCCGGCCCACAATTTTTTCGACAGGGGCGGCCGGTCATACGGCGGGTGTTTTTCGCTGCACAGCACGGCGATAGTTCCGTCTTTGTCGCGCTCACGGATGCCGCGTACGGCCGCATCCGCGGCCATGCCGCCGCCGACAATGAGATAGCGATAATTTTTCATCATGATAGATGCTCCTTCCCTGCCGTTGCCAGACAGCATTTAAAATCGCGATATGCCTGGATAAATCTAATCCGATACTCGGTGAAGCTGGCACGATGGGACCTGTTGAGAACCGCGCGGCGATAAAGCCCCAGCTCCCGTTCAACCCAGTCCAGTATTCACGGCAGACCATGACGCCCTAAGAGAAACTGGATTCGCTTGTGATCGCGGGTCACGCGCATATCGCCTCTCAACTGGGCCCTGAGCAGCGTCGACACGCACTGGTAACACGCCGGTCACAAGGCCGTAATCGAGTCAAGTAACCGGACGGCAACACTCGGCGGAACGGCAATCACCAAATAACGCAGCTGGCGTACCGCTGAGCCGCCAGGATGAACAGCAATTACGCTAGAGTCCACGTTGGCCATGCTGCAAACTTTGGCGGGATAATTTGCCGGCGATCGCAGGCTGGCGCGACACCGTATACCCGCTCATAGATTTTCCACGCTGCCCGATCCTGATCAGCGAGATAGTCTACTCCCGGATTTCGTTGTCCGCCATTTGCTTGCTGACGTGTGCCGATGTTTATCGTTCTTGCCGAGCCCCGGGTCGGAAGCGTTGTTGTCGAAACTCTTTGGAATAACTCCGCGAGGCGGCGAGGACCTCGGGCGCTTTGCCGATCCTCAAGAGCGACAAATGCCGCTGAATTCATTTTATCTAGTGGCCGTCTTTGCTAGCGTTTCAGGTGCTTATCGAGGTATTCCTTGATGGCCACGGCATTGTTGAATTCTTCATTCCTGGCGGCAAACACAAGCGTCACCCGACCGGTTCGCGCCTTGGCGGCAAGCAATTCGATAACATCCGCGTGGGTGGCCAACTCCCTAAAATAACGGGTCTTGAACTCATGCCACTTCTTGGGATCGTGGTTGAACCACTTGCGTAAGGTGCTGCCCGGAGCGATGTCCTTGAGCCAGAGATCAATACCAGCCTCGCTTTTGGAAAGACCGCGCGGCCACAAGCGATCCACCAGGATACGCTCGCCGTCGTCGCTGGCGGGTTTGTCATACGCTCTTTTGAGATGAATCGACATTTATATTCTCGCATCGCCTCTGGCCAAGCTTACACCCATGTACCGGGATAAATATACGCGTTCAGGCTTCGTCATGCAGGTCGCCTGAAAGGCTATTTCATGACCTCGGCCTGCCCGCGGGGCTGATAAACCTGATAAGGATGTATTGTCAACAGAACGCAGACGTTTTGCAGTCAGGCAAGTCCAACAGTTCGTAGGAATTCCTTGATTGAAGACGATAGCGCCGCTGTCACTGCCTGCGTGAGGTGAACGGTGTTCGCGATGACGCTGCGCGCGACGGTGTGGGCCGCTATCGCGGCGATTGCCAAGCCGTTGGATCAAACGGACGGAATGAGCTCAACATCGATCGGAGACGCGACGGGTATACCGTGAAACCCGGTTAAAAGCTCCTTACAGCCGTTGTCTTATTTCCCCCGATAGAGCTGGAATCTTTCTCGTCATAGACTTCATGCGATACGCTTGCCGGGCCGCACCCCAAAAGTCATGGAATTACCGCGGTAGAAAACACTGCAAAATGCGAACAATGTTGCATTGGGGCCGCACTTTGCAGGAGATTCGCTCTCAATAGTGTGGTTTTCCCGCACGAGCCGACCGCGCCATACCGGCTGGACTTCACCGCAGGGGCATTGCGCCGCCAGCTACAATCTTGTAGACGGGTGGGAAGGGCGGACAAAACGGCGCGTAGTGGTTTGGCAGGGCGGATCGGTCCAGGTGGCGGTCACGCAGGGCGCGCCCGGCGAACGCTCGCGAATCAAGATCACCGTCAATGGATTTTGCGACCATGAGTGCGGTGGTTGATATGACTGCCGACTTGGACGAAGTACGTGGCAAGAAAAATGGTACGTTGGTAGAATACGGCTGATAACTTTGAAGTGATCCGTCAATATAGATAGAGTTGAAGGAGGAACGTCATGAGCGCCATACGCAACGTGGCTGTTATTGTCGGCAGTCTGCGCAGGGATTCCTTCAATCGCAAGATCGCCAATGCACTCGCGAAACTGGCGCCTGAATCCTTGCGGCTGGAAATCGTCGACATCGGTCCGCTGCCCCTCTACAACCAGGATCTCGATGAGAATCCACCCGCGGTCTGGACAGCCTTTCGGCAGCGCATCCGCGCCGCGGACGCAGTGCTTTTCGTGACGCCTGAGTACAACCGCTCGGTGCCCGCCGCACTGAAAAACGCGCTCGATATCGGCTCCAGACCCTATGGCCATAGTGTATGGAACGGCAAGCCCGGGGCGGTGGTCAGCGCCTCGCCCAGCGCCATCGGCGCGTTCGGGGCGAACCACCACCTGCGCCAGTCGCTGGTGTTTCTCAACGTGCCGGTGCTGCAACAACCCGAGGCCTATATCGGCGGCGCCGACAGATTGTTCGACGCCCAAGGCGGTCTGAACAACGAAGACACGCGCGAGTTCCTGAAGCGGTTTATACAAGCATTCGCGGCGTGGATCGAGGCGATTGCACCGCGTTAGGAACGCGCGGTATGAGGGGCGTCTTGAAATCTCGATAACCGACACCGTTGCACGGGTACGGCCGGGATGCTGGTCCCGGGCGCGACTGGACGCAGGGACTTGCCCTTGACATTTTCATTGTGACTGATTTGGCGGGGCGGCCTGTCAAGAATAAGGGGCGTTCAGGTTCAGCCTGCTCTTACCAGGGCTTACCAGGGCTGGCATCCTGGAAAGGGGCGGTCCCGGCGGAGTCCAGTTGGCCGGGCATGCCGAAGGAAGAAAGCTGATTAAGAATAAGCAGGATCCCTCTCGCTGAGGTGAACCCGCGTCTGATCGCACAAGCTGCCGCGGAGAAGGCGCTCTCGGAAATCCAGTTGCACGCGCTATAAGACGGCTTCCACCACCGTGTAAAAAGGTCATAGGGGAAGGTTAGCATGAGGAACCTCATGCGATGCTCAAGAATCTTAAGAAGAAATATTCCGTTTGAGGGAGCAGCATACTTCGCCTATTCCCGAACGACACACAACCTCTAAAAGCTAAAATTTAGCTATAGTATGAGTCAAGTCAACCGCCGACCTCAGACAGCGACGGGCGCGGGGAAGGGGTGCCGCCGAGTGAAGAGTCGGTTTATAGTGCTTATACGTGTAGCTAGTCTGGGTGGGCGAGCCGGGTGCAGCCGTCCGGGCATTCCTGAAGGGACACATCGCGGGAGACTGACGCCCAACCCGAGTCCGTTGGTCGGTGCCTGCGTTGCCTGTGCCGAGCGGCCCTGGCCGCCCGGCTGCCGATTTTCCGCCTGCCGCGAGATGACCATAGAATCCGACGCATTAAAACCGCTGTTCCCGCTCCCGGCATGGACTTGAACGCCAGCATCGACGCGGTTGCGCCGGCGCGCGCTCAGGCACCCGCCGCGCACGGGCCGACCCGCTACAGTCTGCTGGGCGCAATCAGCTTTGTGCACGCCCTCAACGACATTATGCAGTCGGTGATCATCGCCATCTACCCGCTGCTCAAGCGCGAATTCGATCTTGGGTTTTTCCAGATCGGTGTGATCACGCTGACCTTCCAGCTGACGGCCTCGCTGTTGCAGCCGGTGGTCGGCATGGTGACCGACCGGCGACCGTTGCCGTATTCACTACCGATTGGGATGTGTTTCACCCTGGGCGGATTGCTGCTGCTAGCGGTGGCGTCGTCCTATCCGGTCCTGCTACTGGCGGTGGCCTTGATCGGGTGCGGGTCGTCGGTGTTTCATCCGGAGTCGTCGCGTGTCGCCCGCATGGCGTCCGGCGGGCGCTATGGTCTGGCACAGTCGGTCTTCCAGATCGGCGGTAACGTCGGGCAGGCACTGGGGCCGGTGCTGGCGGCGGCCATCGTGCTGAAGCTGGGACGCGCGCATGTCGGCTGGTTCGGATTGGCCGCGCTGCTGGCCATCGTGATCCTACTGCAGGTCAGCCGCTGGTACAGCCGGCATGTCGCGGAACGGGGCCGCGAGCACCGGCTCGACGAGCTTCGGCCGTTCCCGGCGCCGGTGATCCGCCGCACGGTCGGCGTGCTGCTGGTGCTTATGTTCTCGAAGTTCTTCTACCTCGCCGGCATCAGTAGCTATTACGAGTTCTACCTGATCCACCGGTTCGGTTTGTCGGTGCACGCCTCCGCGAACCTGTTGGGGGTGTTCCTGTTCGCGGTGGCCGCGGGTACGCTGATCGGCGGCCCGCTGGGGGACCGTATCGGCCGCCGGCGGGTGATCTGGTTCTCGATCCTCGGTTGCGCGCCGTTCACGCTGCTGCTGCCACACGTAGGGTTGGACGCGACCGTAGGCCTCAGCGTTATCATCGGGCTGGTCTTGGCCTCGGCATTTCCGGCAATCATCGTGTACGCGCAGGACATGTTGACCAACCGGATCGGCATGGTATCCGGCCTCTTCTACGGTTTCAGTTTCGGCATCGGCGGTATAGGCGCCGCGGTGCTGGGCGCGATCGCCGATCATTTCGGCATCGTGTTCGTGTATCAGGTATGCGCGTTCCTGCCGTTGCTCGGCCTGCTGGCAGTGTTTCTGCCGGATGTGCGCCCGCCCGGGTACAGAACCGCGCCGACGCAGGCGGCACCGACTTCCTGATCTGATTCCCGTGACGACCGGTATTTTCCCGCCCGCGCCCGTATAATGAAGCTTCATACAATACTCAAACAACAATAGCCGCGTATGTGGCCGCTCGAACTCAACCGTACTCCACGCCGGATCCTGATAGGCGTCCTGCTCGGCGTGGTGGGACCCTCGGTGCACTTCTCTTCCTGCTGTTGTTCACCTCACGGATACGCATGTTCTGAGCGCCATCGGCCGCTATCAGACAATGTCAGTCAAAGCGGCCCACACGATGGTTACGCCGCCGTTACCCCGCAGCCGCTGATGGATGTCGGTTTTCACGACGCTCGGCGGCCGGGCCTCGCGGCAATTTTCAAGAGTCCGTTCGGTTCAGCGATATTCGCGGTCGAGATTCTGTATTCGCGCATGGCCTTTGAGGGCGGCGCACTCATCTATACGATGATCTTGCCGTCAGGCACATAGCCGACATGCACCCGGCCGAAAAAGGGCGAGCATGTGGTGCTCGCACTGGGAATAGAACTCCACGTCCTTGACCACGACCATCTCGTTGCAGTCGTCGGGGAAGATGGCGCCTTCCACCACGTCCGCCACCGTCTGCCGGTAACCGCTGGTGAGGAAGCTCAGGGCGTTGGCGATGCGTACCGGGGTGCGCTGCAAACCCGGGCGCTCGGGGTCTTCGCCCAAGCGCACCAACACCTGACGGACCAAGCCCTCCAGTTCTTCCGGCTGTTCCAGCCCCGGCAGATCGGGGTTGGACGCGACGCGGCGGATACCGCCGATCTGGGGTTTATTGCTCATGGGCACTCACTTTCTGCCGGCACCGCCTATCAGGGCAAGCCGCTTTCCTCACCGCCGCTTACTTGTTCGGCTGCGGAGTCAGGCGCAGATACGGCCGAGCCGCGGTATAGCCCTTCGGAAACTTCTGTTTGATCACCGCTTCATCCTGGATCGAGGTCGGGATGATCACGTCATCGCCGCTGCGCCAGTTGCCCGGGGTGGCGACGCTGTACTTGTCGACCAGTTGCAAGGCATCGATGGCGCGCAGGATTTCGTCGAAATTGCGGCCAACATTCAGCGGATAGGTGAGAATCAGGCGCACTTTTTTCTTCGGATCAATGATGAACACCGAGCGCACCGTCACCGTATCCGATTGTCCCGGATGAATCATATCGTACAGTTCGGACACCTTGCGATTTTGATCGGCGATGATAGGGAAGCCGACCACGGTTTTCTGCGTATCCTCGATATCCTTGATCCAGCCCAGATGGCTTTCGGCGGAATCGACCGACAGCGCAAGCGCTTTGACATTGCGCTTGTCGAACTCGGATTTCAGCTTGGCGGTCAATCCCAGTTCAGTGGTGCATATCGGCGTGAAGTCGGCCGGATGCGAAAACAACACAACCCACGAATCCCCCGCCCATTTATGGAAGTTGATCTTTCCGGTTGAGGAATCCTGTTCAAAATCCGGCGCGGTATCACCCAAACGTATTGACATGGTGTTCTCCTTAAATGCAATTCCGGTAGCAAATCCGACTTTAGACGCACGACTAAGTTCAATTGTGCAATAAAATTTGATTATTTATTGAAGCAGCTCGATCCAACCCGTAATTCCTTCTGCTGCAAAGCATGGCCTCGCCACCTTTTATACTCTATGCCTGTGATCAATTCAACGCGCATTTGCCGGGTTTTAACGAAGGCGCCGTTCGCCGCACTGAAGAAATAACATGCGTCATGGTGCGGACATTCTGAAGTACGGGGCAAGTTAATCACGTAATACCCAAGGTCGTGAATTGATTACGGTGTTCGAGAGGTATCGGCAAGTTGACGGAGGCATACGGCCGGGGCCCTATCGACCCCATGAAAACATCCAAGCGCCCCAACATTGGTCATCACTATCATGCTGAAATCAGCATCCCATTGTGCTGGGATAGGATGGCAATTGAACCAATGAACGGATTTATCCGATCGATCGCGGATTGAAAGCGTACTCGCCAAAAATCAATGACAATAATCCGCTATTTGCCAGCCTTCCGGCGCGCGAAGCAGAGTATCGAGAAATTCATACCGGCGCTTAACCCTTATTCTTGCCGATTCGAATCACTATGCTGCTGACCATGATGTTATTCGGCACCACAATCTCGCTTCCGTCCAGGTCTCTTAAGAGCGTATAGCCGAGAGACAATTGCTCGACCGTAGCGGTGGCCAGCCCTTTTGGCGTGGCTATTTGCACTTTGTCGCCAATCGAAATTGTACGGTATAGCACCAGTGAAACCCCGGCAATTAGATTGCTTAAGGTGCTCTGCGCCGCGAGGCCGACGATCACGGAAACCACGCCGGCCCCGGCAAGGGCGGCGGTTGCCATCGCCCTGAGTTCGGGAATGAGGCGGGCATACAAAATGAATGCGAAAACGAATATAAGAGCCTGTATAAATGCCGATGCAAAGCGGACCCCGGTTGAGTCCGTAAGGTATGCGTCTATCCGCCTTTCAATCCGGCGAATGAAGCGGACCAATATAAGCGCCATAACGAGAAATACGAGTCCATACAGTACGGCGCCGACAACGGTATTCGCAGTAACGAGACTATTCATGGGCGCCTCTGGGCAATCTGAATGGTTTAAGCGGCCCCGCAACACCGATACTAGCGCCTGTTTCAGGGACGGTGTCCCGATAATACTCTGAAATTCCGCGGAGGATGATCGCCGGTTCTTGCGAACGGGGTTGACACAGAGTAACGGACATGTGGAAAGGCAGAAAAATGCCGGTGTTCGTAACCATGCGTGCGCGAGGGGCGAAAACACGCCATACCGTAAAAACCTTAACGAGCAACGACTGGGATTTGAGTATCGGCCAGAAGCCGGGAGAAACGAAACCTCGCGCTTGCCGAGGGATTATCTTCTTTCCTCGAATGATCTCTTCGCTCCATGACCCATCTTCTTGCCCCTTTACATCCGCCTTCCCATATCCATAGCGAGGTGTATCAGTTTGTAAAAGTTTGCAACAACGGCCAAATTTGGCTTGCGGGCTCTATATAATCCGTCCCAAGTCACTTAAGGTGAGTGGCTATATTAATTTAAGGATATCTCGAAAGGTGAAAGTATGAAGAAATTAGTACCCGTGGTTGCATTGAGTTTAGCGGTAGTATTTGGCGGTTCTACTCTAGCTATGGCGGCCGACGAGGCTGCGCCTATGACAGCTCCGGCCGGCGATAGCGCCGCGGCACCTGCCGCCGCGCCCGCTGCCGCCAAACCTGCCCACAAGAAGAAGCACCACAAGAAGAAAAAGAAGGTCATGAAGAAGGCGGAAGAAGCTGCACCCGCTGCCGCTCCGGCCACTGAACCCGCGCCCGCCCCCGCTGAAGGCGGCGCTGCCAAGTAACCCAGGTTTTATTCCTCCAAAGGAATCTTGGTTACGCCCTACAAGGCCATTGGGTCTTGTAGGGCGTTTTTATTTCCGCCCGGACACATACCAAACAATCCCAACTCGCGGAGGGCAGGTCCAAGCGAAAAGTCATATACTCTTCACCATCAACCCATATGAAGATTATGGAATGATGAACGATTACGCCGTTCTGGCGGGAGGGGTGCTGTGCGCGGGAATCGGCGGCGAGCTTTTCGTCCGTGGGGTAGTAGGCATCGCACACTGGGCGCGCATCTCCGCCGGGATCATCGGTGCTACGGTTGCGGCCTTCGCGACCTCGAGCCCGGAACTGTCCGTGGCTATCAGTTCCGCGTTGGCGAAGAAGCCGGAAATTTCTTTGGGCGACGCCTTGGGAAGCAACGTGATTAACGTTGCCCTCATTCTCGCCATACCCGCGGTGATTTCCGGGATCAAGAGCGCCCCGGACAGCGTGCGCCGCGAGTATCCCGTGGCGTTGTTGGCGCCACTATTTACCGCTATCCTGGTCTTGGACGGCGTCTTGTCCAGAGTCGACGGCGTCATATTGCTATGCGTTTTTTTTATCTGGCTCATTAGTGTGACGTTGGAGGTTCGCAAACAGCGCAGCGCCGCCGAAAAGGTGCTGGGCGAACGGCGCGGTTGGTTGGCCTTTATCCTGTGCGCGGCCGGGTTGGTGTTTCTCATCGCGGCCGGACACTACATTGTCATCGGGGCAAAGGGTATCGCCCTGGACTTCGGCATTCCCGCCTTTGTCGTCGGCGCCACCATCGTCGCCGTTGGCACCTCGGTGCCTGAGCTGGCCACGGTCATCGTCGCCAAAATACGCAAGCATGACGAAGTGGGGCTGGGTACCATACTGGGAAGCAATATCTTTAACGGTCTCTTTATCATCGCCGTCGCCGCCATCATCTATCCCATCAAGATTGCCTTGAACGAGGCTATGCTCGTGCTGCTGTTCGGTCTTATAACGATGATGCTGATTCTGCCCATGCGGAACGGCGTGATCGGACGGGGCCGCGGTTGGCTGCTTCTCGGTATTTACACCGTCTATGTGGTCGCGGTTTTTGAGGGATAGCTCGATAACACCTCGTAATAGGAATAAGCCTCAATGAAGATCGCCGTCCTGTCTCAGAAGAAAAACCTCTACTCAACGCTTCGTCTGCTGGAGGCGGCCAAGCAACGCGGCCACGAGGTACGGGTGATCGATCCTTTGCGCTGCTATATGAACATCACTTCCCACCGGCCGATGATCCACTATAAGGGCAAGCCTCTCGACGACCTTGATGCGGTGATCCCGCGCATCGGCGCTTCCATCCTGTTTTACGGCGCGGCATTGGTTCGTCAATTCGAAACCATGGGTATATTCACCCTCAACCGCTCTCAGGCCATACACTGCGCCCGCGACAAGTTGCATTCCATGCAGCTACTGTCGTGTAAAGGTATCGGCCTGCCCACTACCGGATTTGCCCACGCCCCGGACGACATCAAGGGCGTTATAAAAATGGTCGGCGGTGCGCCCCTGGTGATTAAATTATTGGAAGGGACACAGGGCATCGGGGTGGTGCTGGCCGAGACCAATAAGGCGGCGGAGAGCGTAATCGATGCGTTCTGGGGTTTGCAGGCCAATATCCTGATTCAGGAATATATTAAGGAAGCCGGCGGCTCGGACATCCGTTGCTTGGTGATCGGCGGCAAGGTGGTGGCGGCCATGCGGCGCCAGGCGCGGGATGGCGATTTTCGTGCCAATCTCCATCGCGGCGGTTCGGCGACGCCGGTGAAACTCACCGCGGAGGAGCGCGCCATGGCGGTACGGGCGGCCAAGGCCATCGGCCTCAATGTGGCGGGGGTGGATATCCTGCGCTCCCACCGCGGAGCCTTGGTGGTCGAGGTAAATTCTACGCCGGGCCTCGAAGGAATCGAGTCCAGCAGCGGCAAGGATATCGCCGCCGCCATGATTCAATTCATCGAAGACCATGTCAAAATGCGCCGGCCGCGAACCCCCGTCGCCGCGGCAAGCCTATGACGCGGTGAGACCGCGCGCCTTGTCTTTTGTCTCGCTTAGCGTGTGCGGTCTTATTCCGCGCGCAAGGCCTCGACGGGATCGAGACGCGCGGCGTGGCGGGCGGGGAGGACGCCCGCCAGCAGGCCGATAGCTACCGCCAGGCTTTCCGCCAGCGCCACATAAAACCATGATATATGCACCGGCAACGCGGGCACCAATAAATGCAGTAATTGTCCGCCGCCGGTACCGAGTAGCAGCCCGGCGCCGCCGCCGAAGGCGGCTAAAATGATTGCCTCGCCGAGGAACAAACCCAGGATATTGGCGCGCCGCGCGCCGAGGGCGCGCAGCAGCCCGATCTCCGCGGTGCGTTCGTTGACGGTGATGGTCATGATGGTGAGGATGCCGACGCCGCCCACCAGTAACGAAATTCCGCCCAGGGCGCCGACCGCGAAGGTCAGCACATCGAGGACCGAGCCCAGGGTGTCCAGCATTTGTTGCTGGGTGGTGATGGTGTAATCCTCGCTGCCGTGGCGGGCGTTCAGCACGCGGCGGATACCGGCGATGATCTCGGCGGTGTCGGCGCCTTCGCTGTAAAGAACGTCGATTTCCATCAAGCTGCCGCGGTTGAACATCTCCATGGCCTTGACGGTGGGGATATACACCGCCTCGTCCATGTCGAAGCCCAATACCTGTCCTTTGGATTCCATGGCGCCGATGACGGTGTAGCGGTTGTCGGCGATGCGGATGCGTTTGCCCAGGGGATTGGCAGTGCCAAATAGCTCGTCACGCACCTTGCTGCCGAGCACGGCGAAGGCGCGCGGCGCTTGCGGATCGTCCACCGGCAGGAAACGGCCGATGCCGACTTTGAAGCGAAACACTTCGGGCATCGCCGGTCCCACACCGTATATGGCGGTGCGCCGCCGCTTATCGCTGTATTCAACTTCGGCGTTGCCTTCTACCACCGGCACCACGGCGTGTACCTGTGAGAGCGAGGCAAGCGCGGTGGCGTCGTCGACAGTCACGGGGCGCACAGTGGCGATGGTGCCGACGGGTGTGCCATGGGTGACGGTCTTGCCGGGGTTGATGGCGATGAGGTGCGTGCCGAATTGGGTAAACTCGGTCAGGACGTATTTATGTATCCCTTCGCCGATGGAGGTGAGCAGCACCACGGCGGTGATGCCGATGGCGATGCCTAGGCCGGTCAGCCCGCTGCGCAGGCGGTGCGCCGTAACGGAACTGAGGGTGAACCGTATGGCGTCGCCCGGCAGCATGATCAGCGCCTCTGCAGGGACTGCACGGGATCGAGCCGCGCCGCGCGCCGCGCCGGCAGGATGCCGAATATCAGACCGGTGGCCAATGCCACGCCCACCGCCGCCGTGACCGCCCACCACGGCGCGCCCACCGGCAAGGCCGGATAGATTTTGCCGATTATCCAGCTCCCCGCCTGTCCCAGCGCCAGTCCCAAGGCGGCGCCCATCAATGACAACAAGGCGGCCTCGGCAAGGAATAAACGCATTATTTGCCGCGCGGTCGACCCCAAGGCCTTCAGCAAACCGATCTCCGCGGTACGTTGCGACACCGCGACCAGCATCACGTTCATGATGAGGATGCCGGCCACCGCCAGACTGATGGAGGCGATGCCGCCCACCGACAGGGTGAGGGCGGTGAAGATTTTATCGAAGGTCGCGAGCACCGCATCCTGGGTCACGACCGTCACATCCTCCTCGCCCTGGTGGCGGGCCTTGATGGTGGCGAGGACATGTTCCTTGGCGGCGGGGATCAGTTCGCGGCTGCGTGCCTCTACCAGGATACGGAACAGGGAATTGGTATTGAGCAGGCTTTGCGCCGAGGCCACGGGGATAACCACCAAGTCTTCGGTATTGATGCCCATGGATTGGCCTTCCGACGAGAGAATACCGACGACGCGGAAACGGCGGTCGCCGATGCGCAGCCATTCGCCGAGGGCCGGCGTCGCGCCGAATAATTCATCGCGGATTTTCACGCCAAGCACGCAAACGGCTGAGGCATCCTCGGGATCGCCCGCCGGTATAAATCGGCCCTGCGCCATCTTGAAACGGCGGATATCGAGAAACTCGGCGGTGGTACCTAAGAGGGTTACGTCCCGTTCCTTCCCCCCCCAGGAGACCGGCGCCGATCCGACGTTGATCGGCGCGACGCGTCGCACCGCGCTGCTTCGCGTCAAGGCCATGGCGTCGGCCAGCGTGAGATCGCGCGGGGTCTCGCCCAGAAACATGGAGGGGCCGACGCCGGCGGTTTCGGAGCGGCCAGGCAGTACGATGAGCATATGGCTACCCAAGGCAGCGAATTCACCGGTGACATAGCGGCGCGCGGCTTCCCCCAGCGAGGTCAACACCACTACCGAGGCCACGCCGATGGACATGGCCAGCAGCATCAATCCCGCCCGCAGGCGATTACCGCGCATGGTCCCCAAGGCAAATGCCAAGGTATCGAACGCTCTCATGGCGGCGGCGTTTGCACCGTATCGCCGGCGATGCGACCATCCTCCATGCGCACGCCGCGCCGGGCGCGTTTGCCGAGATCGGGGTCGTGGGTGACGACGATGAGGGTGAGACCCTCGTTGTTTAATTTTTCCAACAGGGCGATGACTTCTTGGCCGGAGTGACGATCCAAATTGCCGGTGGGCTCGTCGGCGAGGAGGATCGCCGGCGCCATGACCGTGGCGCGGCCGATGGCGACCCGTTGCCGCTGGCCGCCGCTAAGCTGCTCGGGGTGATGCGCGGCGCGGTCGCCGAGATTCATGGCGGCTAAGATACCTTCGACCCGTTGTTGCCGTTCGCGGGCGGATACACCCGCCAACATCAGGGGCAGGGCGATGTTGTCGGCGGCGGTGAGGCGCGGAACCAGGTGGAAGAATTGAAATACGAAACCGATGGTGTGGCCGCGGATCTGTGCCTGTTCCTTATCGGTCAAGGCGGTGACATTTCGCCCATCGAGAAAGTACGTTCCGCTGTCCGGGCGGTCGAGCAGACCGATTACATGCAATAAGGTGGACTTTCCCGAACCCGACGGCCCCATGATGGAGAGGTATTCGCCACGCTCGATGGAGAGGCTCACGTTATTCAGGGCATGGACCGACTGATCACCGACGAGAAAGCGACGGTGAATATTTTTTAGCTGGATCATGGGGTCGTGGCGGGTTTTTCTAGTATCACGCGAGTACCGGCCTTCACGCCTTCACGATCGACGGACAGCACGATAATCTCGCCGGCGGACAGGCCGGACAGCACCTCGGTGTATTTCCAGTTGGAGAGGCCGGCCAGGAAGCCGCGATCTTCCAGCTGTTGCGTGGCGGGGTTATAGACCAGGACGCGGTGTCCTTCCAATACCGCTTCGGTGGGAATACGCAGCACATTTTCCCGGGTATTAATGATGATTTCGAGGTCGGCGCTGTAACCGGGACGCAGCCGCTGATAATCTTCAGGATCGGTGAATAAGGCCTCTACCTCGACGGTGCGCGCCTGTTTTTCCACTTCCAACACATAGGGCGCGATGCGGCTGACGCGGCCGGCGAAGCGCTTATTGGGGAAGGCGTCGAGGCTGATACGCGCCATCATATCGTGCCTGATCGCCGGGGCATCGACTTCGTCGATGGGCGCGGTGATGTACAGGCAACTGGTATCCAGCAAGTCGACGGCGGGCAGTGTCGCGACGCCGATGGGCGAGGGGGTAACGAATTCACCCAATTCGCCATTGATCTCGCCCACCACGCCCGAAAAGGGGGCGCGCAATAAGGTGCGTTCCACGGCGGCGCCGGCGAGGGCAACCCGTGCCGCGCTGACGTCGATGTTGGTGCGGGCGGCCCGACAACCGGCCTGTTGCGCCTCGGCTTGCGAGCGCGCGGTATCCGCCTGTTGTTCGGAGACCTGTCCGTTTTTGCGCAGTTCTTCAAGGCGCTTGGCCTCACGTTGGGCATTGTCGGCAAGCAGGCATACCTGGTCGGCGCTGGCGCGGGCGGCGATATTCTCTTGCTGCGCGAGCTGTTGCTGCGCTTCGAGATCGTCGTTCCATAAGGACAGCAATAATTGGCCGCTAGCGACGTGGTCGCCTTTTTTAACGAAGAGGCGGGCGATCTGTCCGCCGATGGCAGGGGCAAGGCGGGCGCGGCGGCAGGCCTTCACGGTTCCGGCGCGGGTGTTGGAGACGGTAGCCTCAACCGTGCCTTTACCCACTTTAGTGGCACTGACGGAGAGCGGCTGCGGGCGCGATGTATACCATATCAATACGCCTACCCCGACTATCACCAATATGAATAAAATGATTCGATAGATTGTTGTTTTCATTTTGTGATTCTAAAGTACGACGACGCGGGGATAATATTGCAAAAGTATAACGTATTTATGCAGCGCGGGTTTTACGGCTGGCAATCGCCGCAAGATCGAGTAAGAGATGTTTGGGTATTGCGGATTGCGCGCCAAGCGGCAATGAAGGGTAAAAGGACTCTTCGCGCGGGAAACGCTAACCGGTTATTGCGGCTCGCCGATTGCACGCAGGTACAACCGGCTCGCTTAACCAAGGCTCCAATAACGGGAGACTAGGTCCTCGATAGGATTTGGTCGATTTCCCTCTCGGCCGCCAGCCAGTCATCGTTTGGATCGCCGCCGACAAAACCGCGTCTTTCCGCACGTATGAAAGCCGCTTCGGCAATCATCTTACGCCTTTCTTCGACCGTCACTTTGCTGTGCGTATCCACCTTTGACGGGGAACTGGCGGCGTTTTTCTTGGAGATTGTCTTGCTTGCGGCGGTGATTTCCGTAACTTTTCCGCTCGCCGGGGCGGCGGCCTTCTTGGCGGCCCCTTTAGCGGCAGCGGGCTTCTTGCCCTGGGTGCTTGTCAATCTAATGTCTGCCATTGTTGCATCCTTTGCTTATTAGGTTGTAGTCAAAACTTAGTCCCAAGTTAGTTTTATTTGAATTAAATAATAGCACATGACGGTTCTTTAAGGATGAGCCTTTTCAATACTGGTCAAGTCCTGCACAACACTAATCAGCCGTAGGTGCGACGTACATAATCATCTACAATATTTTGAAAATCTTGAGCAATGTGATCGCCTTTTAGGGTCACGGTCTTTTCGCCGTCTACATAGACCGGTGCGACAGGCACCTCGCCGGTACCGGGTAGGCTGATGCCGATATTGGCATGCTTGCTCTCACCGGGCCCATTGACCACACAGCCCATGACCGCCACGCTCATTTTTTCCACACCGGGATAACGCTTGCGCCATTCCGGCATTTGATGGCGCAGATAACTCTGGATATCCTGGGCCAATCGTTGAAAAGAGGTACTGGTAGTGCGTCCGCAACCGGGGCAGGCGACCACCATGGGGGTAAAGGAACGCAACCCCATGGTTTGCAATATTTCCTGGGCAACGATGACTTCTCGAGTGCGGTCGCCGCCGGGTTCCGGTGTCAGAGAGATGCGGATGGTGTCGCCGATGCCTTCCTGCAACAGCACGGATAGCGCCGCCGTCGAGGCCACAATCCCCTTGCTGCCCATGCCCGCTTCGGTAAGTCCCACATGCAGCGGGTAGCCGCAACGCGCGGCGAGTTCGCGATAGACCGCGATGAGATCCTGTACCCCGCTCATCTTGCAGGACAGGATGATCTTGTCGTGAGGCAGTCCCCATTCCTCGGCCTTAAGCGCGTTCTCCAGCGCGGAGACCACCATGGCCTCGCGGATGATGTCCGCCGATTCCCGGGCTTGGGTGCGTTTGGTATTTTCATCCATGAGTCTGACGACCAGTTCCTGGTCCAGGCTGCCCCAATTGACGCCGATGCGCACCGGTTTGTCATAACGGCACGCGGTCTCGATCATCATGGCGTATTGTTCATCCTTCTTTTTGCCGCGGCCGACGTTGCCGGGATTGATGCGGTATTTCGCCAAGGCCTCGGCGCAGGCGGGATGATTATTCAGCAGTTTATGGCCATTGAAATGGAAATCGCCGATGAGCGGCGCATTACAGCCGCGCTTGTCCAACGCTTCGCGAATACGGGGAACGGCGCGCGCCGCCTCTTCGCTGTTGACGGTGATCCGTACCAATTCGGAACCCGCCTTGGCCAACAGCATCACCTGTTCCACCGTGGCCTCGATATCGGCGGTGTCCGTATTGGTCATGGATTGCACCACAATGGGCGCGCGGCCGCCCACGATGACATGGGCAATCTTGACCGGTACCGTGGAGTGTCTGCTCAGGTCTGGGCGAAGATCAGGCATAAAAATATTTCGAGATGGCACATATTAACAGACGGTAATGATACCTTATTTCGACGCCAAAACAGCGGTAAGGCGAGCGGGGTGAACGCGTATGAACGATGAGATGATGCAAATGCTGCGGGACATCCGCCAGGAAGTGGAGCTTACCAAGGGATGGATAGGCAGGGATACGCTGGATGCGCGGGTCATGGCGGCCATGAAAAATGTGCCGCGCCACCAATTCATCCCGGAAGAGTCCCGCTATTCCGCGTATGCCAACGGGCCGGTGGCTATCGGCCATGGTCAGACTGTTTCCCAACCCTATATCGTGGCCTTGATGACCGACTTGCTAAATCCGACCGCGGATGACGTGATCCTGGAGGTCGGCACCGGATCCGGTTATCAAGCGGCCGTGTTGTCTCATCTGGTTAAAATAATCTACAGCATCGAGATCGTCCCCGCGTTGGCGCGGGAGGCGGCGGAGCGGTTACAGCGGCTGCGTTACGCCAACGTAGAAGTGCGCAGCGGAGATGGCTATCAGGGCTGGCGGGAACGGGCCCCTTTTGACGGCATCATCGTTACCGCGGCGGCGCCGGCTATTCCGCCGCCGTTAATCGAGCAGCTCAAGCCGGGGGGGACGATGGTGATTCCGGTAGGATCGCCTTATGGACGCCAGGTGCTCAGCGTAGTCAGCAAAGATGACAGCGGACATACAGTGACCAAAGAAATGTTACCCGTCGCCTTCGTACCCCTGACCGGCAACCACCGGCGGCAGATCGATAATGGTGATATATCGTAATTACAGGGTCTGCGCGATTTGATCCGCATTGGCCACGGCGGCTAAATAGACCCTGGTGAGGGTATCGGGAGATATGCCAGATAATTCGATGTCGTCCCAACGGCCTTCCTCATAGGCCAGGACGCAATTCAAGGTCCGGCCCATGTTTCCTTCGCGCTTTAACAGCGCCGCCTTGATGCTGTCCGCAAGCGGTAAATTAACCAAGGCCTTTTCCATGGTGGTGTCCATGAGGGCATCCAGCACCGAGAACAGTCCGACGGTGAAGTAGCTTTCTTTATTTTCTCCCAGCTCTTGTCCTAAGAGTTCGCACATCTTTGCCCGAGTAACGCTCACCACCATGAGTTCCGGCGGTTTGTCGGAGATGTTTGAAAGGGCAATCAAAGAAACCCAGTGCTTGACTTGTTGCAGGCCCAGATAGACGATGGCGTGATGAATGGATTCTATAGGTTTTGGCAGAGCGTAGAACGCGGAGTTCAGGCCGCGAATCAATTTATAACTGAGTGCGATATCTTGACCGACTAAATCGACCAACGCCTTAATTTTTATGTTTGGTTCCTGCAGCCGCGACAAGAGCAACAGGATTGCCAGCCGGTTCGTCGGAAGACTTTGTCCGGTGACGATCTTGGGTTTGCAAAAGAAATACCCTTGAAAATAATCGAAACCCAACTCGCGGGCGAACTCAAGGTCATCGTAAGTTTCGATTTTTTCGGCCAGTAATTTGACGTTGTGTTTGCGCAACGCCTTGGCGTGTGAGCGAATGTCGCTGCGCGGCAAAGCCATCATGTCGAGCTTTACGATGTTACTGGCGTCAATCAGGGGACGCAGGTCTTGATGATAGATGAAATCGTCCAAGGCGATTTCATAACCCTCCGCGCTCAATTTGCGGACGGCGCCAATAAGGGCGTTGTCTACCGTTATGTTCTCCAGGATTTCCAGGACCACCTGCCCTTTGGCAAAAGGCAATGGCAACTCACCTACGATAAAATCCCGCGGGAGATTGATGAAGGCTTGCTTCTGTCCAACCAATTGCTCCAGGCCGAAACCTAGAAAGGCATTGAGTACGACTTGGGTGGTGGCTTGATTATGATCGAACTCGCCCGCCTCGTTGTACAGTTTATTTGAACGATAGAGCAGCTCATAGGCGCACACGTCCAATTTATTGTTGTATATTGGCTGCCGCCCAATATAAATCTCATGCATGACATCAGTTCAACCCACCTTCCGGATATGGAGCGTATCGGATGGGGAGAATATATCTTGAAAGCCGACCTTCCTCTGCGATCAGGCGGTAAGGCGGCGGTATTTGATGCGATGGGGCTGGTCGGCGTCGGTACCGAGACGCCGGTGACGATCGGCCTCGTAATCGGCATAATTACCTTCAAACCATATCACGTGGCTGTCGCCTTCGAAGGCCAGCATGTGAGTGGCGATGCGGTCAAGAAACCAGCGGTCGTGGGAAATCACCACGACGCATCCGGGGAAGTCGAGTAGCGCCTCTTCCAAGGCGCGTAATGTTTCCACATCCAGGTCGTTGGTAGGCTCGTCGAGCAGCAATAAATTGCCGCCGCTCTTTAGCAGCTTGGCGAGATGGAGGCGGTTGCGTTCTCCGCCGGACAGCTCTTTTACCAATTTCTGCTGATCGGTGCCTTTGAAATTGAAACGGCTGAGGTAGGCGCGTGAGGGCATCTGAAACTTGCCCACGGTGATAGTATCATGACCGCCGGAGATTTCTTCCCACGCGGTTTTATCGCCGACGAGCGAGTCACGGGATTGATCCACATAGGCCAGCTGTACGGTCTCGCCGATGCGCAAGTCGCCGCTGTCGGGTTTTTCCTGACCGGTAAGCATACGGAACAAGGTGGTCTTGCCGGCGCCGTTGGGGCCGATCACGCCGACGATGCCGCCGGGCGGCAGCTTGAAGCTGAGACCGTCGATGAGCAGGCGTTCGCCATAGCCTTTGCGCAGCTCCTTGGCCTCGATTACCAGGTCGCCCAGGCGCGGGCCGGGTGGAATGAAAATTTCCTTGGTCTCGTTGCGCTGCTGGGTTTCCTGTGAAGACAGCTCTTCGAAGCGCGCGATGCGTGACTTGCTTTTAGCGTGGCGTCCCTTGGGGTTGGAGCGCACCCACTCCAGCTCCGCCTTCATGGCGCGCTGGCGCGCGCTTTCCTGTTTTTCTTCTTGAGCCAGGCGTTTTTCCTTTTGGTCCAGCCAGGAGGAATAATTCCCCTCCCAGGGGATACCGTGGCCGCGGTCCAGTTCCAGTATCCAACCGCACACGTTGTCGAGGAAATAGCGGTCATGCGTGATGGCGATTACCGTGCCCGGGTATTCATGAAGAAAACGCTCCAACCACGCCACCGATTCGGCGTCCAGATGGTTGGTGGGTTCGTCTAGCAACAGCATGTCGGGTGCGGACAGCAACAATTTGCATAGCGCCACGCGCCGTTTTTCACCGCCGGAGAGTTTGTCGACTTCGGCCTCCCAAGGCGGCAGGCGCAACGCGTCGGCGGCTATTTCCAACTGCCGGTCGAGATTGTGGCCGTCGGCGGTTTGTATGAACGCCTCCAACTCGCCCTGTTCTTTGGCGAGGGCGTCGAAATCGGCGTCGGGATTGGCATATTCGCCATAGAGCGCAGTCAATCGGTCGAGCGCCTCTTTAATCGGCTGCACCGCCTCTTCCACATTGCCGCGCACGTTCTTGTTCGGATCAAGTTGCGGTTCCTGGGGCAGGTAGCCGATGCGGATGCCCGGCTGGGGGCGCGCTTCGCCGAGATAATCCTGATCGACGCCCGCCATGATACGCAGCAACGTGGACTTGCCCGAACCGTTCAAACCCAGCACCCCGATCTTAGCGCCCGGAAAAAACGATAATGAGATATCGCGAAGGATTTCGCGCTTGGGCGGGACGACTTTTCCCACCCGGTTCATCGTGAAGATGTACTGGGCCATGACTAATGCATCCTAACTGTGTTTTCTAAGCGAAGCGACTGCATAATCCCGTGGTGATTATCGATCATTCGTATTATGAAGACTTTCGATGAGTCATGGAAGGCGGAACACCGAGACGAAGGATGCGGGGTAGGTGCGAAGCAGGAGATCCCCTCGGGCCGTATAAAGCCGTTATGTTGGTAATAATGATGCTTCGCGAAGTAGAGGATCGCTGTAGCCGCGGGGCCGCCGCGTCCCAATGGCGAGGGCATGGGTCCATCATCCCTGTCCCTATTGACGGGATGCCTACTCATCATACCGGGTTCTTATTTGGGAAAAGATCAGATCACGCGATCGTTGCCGCCGTCCACCGGGACCTGTGCGCCGGTAGTCTTGGCGAATAACGGTCCGCACATCTCCGCCGCCAGCTCCGCCACATCGCGGCTGGTGACCTCGACCTTGAGCAGGTTGTTGGTCTTGTATTGCTCGGTGCTGAGTCCATAGTGCGCGGCGCGCGCCTTGAGCACTTCCTCGGTCCACAGCGCGGTATCGAATACCGCATTGGGATGCAACGAGTTGATGCGGATGCCGTCGCCGCCCCATTCCAGCGCGGCGACCCGCCCCAATTGATTAAGCGCGGCCTTGGAGGCGGAATAGGCGGCGGCGCCGGGACCGGGGGCGGGAACGTTCTTGGAGCCGATGATCACCATCCGCCCGCGGCACGGTGCTAATTTTAATAGCGGATAAGCCTCGCGCATCAGGGCGAGATTGGCGTCAAGATTGATGCGCATCACCCGCCGCCATTCGCCGCTGTCGAGATCGGCGATGCGGCAGCCCGGCGGAAAAACACCGGCATTCAGGATCAACATATCCAAGCCGCCGAAACCGCGCACGCCGTCTTCGAGTGCGGCAATCATTTGCGATTCGTCGCTGACGTCGCATTGGACGCCCTTGAAGGCGGGTTTGTCATACAACGAGACGATGGCGGGATTGATATCGAGGCCAATGACGGCGGCCCCGCGGGCGAGCAGGGCATCGACGCAGGCTTTACCGATACCGGAGGCGGCGCCGGTAACCAGCGCAATTTCCCCAGTGAAGACCGGGGGCTTGCCGCCCTTACGTAGCTTGGCCTGCTCCAGATCCCAATATTCCATATCGAACAGGTCCCGCGCCGATAACGCCTGATAACCGCCTAATGCCTCGGCGCGCAAAATTACATCGATGGTATGGTCGTAGATATCGCGCACGATGGCGGCATCTTTTGCGGTGCGGCCCACGGTACTCATGCCCCATGCGGCATCCAGGATCACCCGCGGCGTGGGGTCGAGCATGGTTTTGGGCTCGCGGGCATGGGGGGCATGTTCGGCGAAATAGGCCTTGTAGTGCGTGACATAGTCATCGACGTCGCGTCCCAGCAGCGGCAAACGCTTGGTGCGGATTACGTGATCCGGCGTCGCGGGACCTTGTTGGGAGAGACGCGCCGCATAAGGATGCCGTGCGAAAGCCAGGCTTTTATCGTTACTGTGCGTAGCCACTATCATGGGGTTCCCGGACAGCCTGGAAAGTTGCCGGCGTATTTTGGCCAAGTCGGTGCGCATTGAGCGGGCAGGCGGTTCCTCCGGTGACGCCGTCAATGTCCAGGCCATTTTTCGGTCCAGATATTCCTCGGCGCGGTTCACCAGATCGATCATCCGTTCGTAGGATTCCCGCGCCGTGGCGCCGAAGGAAAAGATGCCGTGATTGAGCAGCACCATGCCGACGGTTTGCGGACCGGACTCGGCGGCGAAACGCCGCGCGCACTCCCGCGCCAGATCGAAGCCCGGCATCACATAGGGCAACACCACTACGCTGTCGCCGTAGATCTCTCGGATGCGTGCCGGACCCTCGGCGGTATTGGTGATGGTAACGATGGCATCGGCGTGGGTGTGATCCACATATTTATAAGGCAATACCGCGTGGAGTATGGCCTCCACCGATGGCGTCGGTGCGCCGGCATCGATGGTGTGCGTCTTCAATTCGTTGACCATCTGCGGATCGGAAAGGCTTACCAGTTCGGCGAGGGCGGTGAGATGTTGCATCTTCACCGGGGCGAAGCCGGGCGCATCGATGCTCTCCAGATCCCAGCCGCTGCCCTTCACATACAATATCTCCTGCTCCGCGCCGAGGATGTTCCTTTCGCTGATCTTCACCGAGGTATTGCCGCCGCCATGCAGCACCAACGACGGATCGCGCCCCAGCAGTCGCGAGGTATACACACGCAGCCCCAAATCGCCCTTAAATTGAGCGGCGTCTTGATCGTTCCACAAGCTTTTCATGATGTACCCAGCGATAGATTGAATTACGGCGATTGCCGGTTTTTTGTATTGTCCTGCCCGCGCACCGTCGCCCGACCGAAACTAGCACCGGCATTTCCCGGAGTCAACCCGGTACTACTATACCGTATAAGATTTAAAGACCCTGCCGATTTTTTGTGGTTTAATTTCCGCCCATGTTCAAACCTCTCGAATTGTTCATCGGTCTTCGCTATACGCGCGCAAAGCGCCGCAATCATTTCATTTCTTTTATAGCACTAACCTCGATGTTGGGTATCGCGCTGGGGGTAATGGCGCTCATCACGGTGCTCTCGGTGATGAACGGCTTTGAGAAGGAGTTGCGCAGCCGCATCCTGGGCGTGGTCGCTCATGCCACGGTGAGCGAGGCCGACGGGGAAGTGCGGGATTGGGCCGCGTTGCAAAAGCTCATCGCCGATCGACCCCATGTGCTGGGCGTGGCGCCCTATATCGACGGAGAAGGGATGCTCAGCGGTCCCCGCGGTGTGAGCGGTACCCTGATCCGGGGAGTGCTTCCCGATCAGGAATCGAGCGTATCCGACATCGGAGTCAAGATGGTGGCCGGTAAACTTGAGAGCCTAAAGCCCGGCGAATTTGGGATCGTACTCGGCAAGGATCTGGCGACGCGCCTGGGGGCTTGGGTGGGCGATAAGGTTACCTTGGTAACGCCGCAGACCACGGTAACGCCGGCGGGGATACTGCCGCGTTTGAGGCGCTTCACCGTAGTGGGCATCTTCGAGGTCGGTATGTACGAATACGACAACGGCTTGGCGGTAATGGCCATGGCGGATGCCGCCAAGCTGTTCCGCATGGGGGATGCGGTGAGCGGAGTGAGACTGCGGCTCGATGATCTGATGCGCGCCCCTGTCATCGCCCGCCAATTGGCGGCGGAATTGCCGCCGGATTTCGTGGTCAGCGACTGGACCCAGCAACATGTGAATTTCTTCCGCGCGGTGCAGATGGAGAAATCGGTGATGTTCGTCATTCTACTGTTGATCGTGGCGGTGGCGGCCTTCAACATCGTTTCGACCTTGGTGATGATGGTTCGCGATAAAGAGGCCGATATTGCGGTGCTGCGCACCTTGGGCGCCACGCCGGGAAGTATTATGGCCATCTTTATCGTGCAGGGTTCATTAATCGGTATCGTAGGGACGGTATTGGGCGGTGTCTGCGGAGTATTGCTGGCGCTCAACGTGGAGACCGTCGTGCCGTTTATCGAGCATTTATTCCATGTGGAATTTCTGTCGGCCGATGTCTATTACATCAGCGAATTGCCTTCCGATCTGCAATGGCCGGACGTAACCAGGATCTGCGGCGTATCCGTGGTATTGAGTCTGATAGCAACCCTGTATCCCGCCTGGCGGGCGGCCCGCACCCAACCGGCGGAGGCGTTGCGTTATGAATAATAGCCCGGTGATTCGTTGCCGGCATCTCGCCAAAATCTATACCGAAGGACCGGCGGCGGTAGAAGTCCTTACCGATGTCGATTTGGAAGTCGCGCCGGGCGAGCGGCTCGCCATCGTCGGCGCGTCGGGTTCCGGAAAGAGCACGCTGCTTCATCTCCTGGGCGGGCTCGACACGCCGACCCTGGGCGAGATATGGGTGGACGGGGCGGATATGGCGAGGCTGGGCAATGTGGAGCGCGGTCGCCTGCGCAATCGCGCCTTAGGCTTCGTCTACCAGTTTCATCACCTGCTGCCGGAATTCACGGCCCTGGAAAACGTGTGCATGCCGCTGTTGATCCGCGGTCTTGACCCCAAAGCGGCGATAGACAAGGCGCAACCTTTGCTCGAAAAAGTGGGCTTGGGCCAGCGCTTGCTGCATAAACCCGGCGAACTGTCCGGGGGCGAGCGGCAACGGGCGGCGGTGGCTCGGGCCTTGGTCACCGAGCCTAAATGCGTCCTCGCCGATGAACCCACCGGTAATCTCGATTATAAAACCGCGGATCAGGTTTACGATCTGATGTTGGAATTGAATCAGGCCATGGGTACCAGCTTCGTGGTCGTCACCCACGATATTCGTTTGGCGCAGCGTCTCGACCGTACCCTTCATCTTGAGAAAGGAATACTAATAAAATAATTAAAACAAAATATTAAATAATATATCTCTTCTGGATTCTATATTCCGTGCCGGCTCAGGCGCTTTCGTTTGAGATAGCGCGCTACGTGCAATCGCCACACTAGACGTATCGTCAGATTTCCCAATACAGCGCTTACCGTGCCCAATACGAGGCAACCCAGCAGAAAGGGTTGCCAAATTGCCGTCAGTTCTTCCATGATCCACTCATAGGACATGGCGAAGGTGACGCCTTCATGGAACGAAGTACCCAGTATCCAGGCGCCCAGTTTATAAGTGAAATAAAAGACCGCTGGTATGGTGATGGGATTGGTGATCCATACCAATCCCGCCGAGATGGGGAGATTGACGCGCCAGATAATGGCGCCCGCCGCGCCCAATACCATTTGAAAAGGTATCGGGACGAATGCGGAAAACAATCCCACCGAAAACGCGCCGGATACCGAGCGGCGGTTCAGGTGCCATAGATTAGGGTCGTGCAAAAGTTGTCCAAAGAACCGCAGGTGTTTGTGGTTACGGATTTTGTGGTGATCAGGAAGATACCGTTTGATGAAGCGTCTCGGCACAACCGCAACCTGCATGGGTAAAAGGATTTGCCCATTATGCCCATTTTTCGGGAGCCTTGCAGCTTACCAGTAGCTGCTATCGCGTCTTTGCTCGGGATAACTGCATTTCAGCAGTTGCGCGAGCTGCCTGGTACGCAGTGGCTAGCCGTGTTCCTGCCGCTGACGGTATTGGCTTGGCGCTATAAACGGTGGCTGCCGGTTGCAGCGGCAATCTTGGGATTCTTGTGGGCGTGGGCATACGCCGCGGCGATTTTGTCCGAGCAGTTGCCCGTGGAGAGCGAGGGCCGGGACGTTATCGTCGAAGGCATGATCGCCTCCCTGCCCAATGTCGAGGAGCGGCGCGCGCAATTTGAATTGAAGGTGACGAATTTATTTCAGGATAGCGTGTCGCTTCCCAGCCCGGGCCGGATATTGTTGAATTGGTATTATCCTAACGCCGATTTACGCGCCGGTGATATATGGCGTTTGCGGGTGCGTTTAAAACGTCCCCACGGCTTGAGCAATCCGGGCTCTTTCGATTACGAGGCCTGGCTATTTCGTCATCGCATCCGTGCCACCGGTTATGTTCGCGACAACACTGATAACCGTCTGCTAACCAGTCGAATTTGGGATGAACCCGTAGATCGCGTTCGCCAGGCCTTGGCGCGGGCCATCGCTAGTGCGCTGGCGCAGCATGACTATGCAGGGATAGTCCGGGCATTGGCTATCGGCGAACGCACGGAGATTACCGCGGAGCAATGGCGGACTTGGACCGCTACCGGCACCAATCACTTAGTAGCCATCTCCGGTCTCCATATAGGGATGGTGGCGGGTATGGCATTCTTTCTTATACGAAGGTTCTGGACACGCTTGCCAAGACTGGTGTTGCTCTGGCCGGCCGCCAAGGCCGGGGCGGTGGCCGGCTTTATAGCAGCGGTGACTTACGCGGCCTTGGCCGGCTTTTCCATTCCAACCGAGCGTACCGTGATCATGATCGGCGTGGTGATGGGTAATCTAATACTGGGTCGCAATACTCGTTCCAGTCATACTTTGGCGCTAGCATTGTTGTTGGTATTGATATGGGACCCGCTGGCGGTATTGGAGGCGGGATTCTGGCTGTCGTTCGCGGCGGTAGCGATCATTTTCTACGGGATGGGCCAGCGTTCGGCGCCGCGGGGCTTGTGGTGGAAATGGGGCCGCGTGCATGTATTGATCGCCATCGGCCTGGTGCCGTTGCTATTGATCTTGTTTCAGCGCGTTTCTATAGTGTCACCGCTGGCTAATCTTCTCGCCGTGCCGTGGGTGACGCTGGTAGTAGTACCTTTGACCTTGCTCGGTACTTTACTGGTGCTGCCGTTGCCTAGCCTGGGTACTTTTCTCTTGGGGATGGCCGACGGCGCCTTGGGATGGGTGTGGCCGTTCTTGATGGGCCTGGCGCACAGCGATGTAGCCCAATGGGTTCAACCGGCGCCGCCTCTTTGGTCCTATCCGCCCGCCTTGATGGGGACGCTCTGGCTGTTAGCGCCCGCGGGCATACCGGGTCGCTGGTTGGGCGGCATATTACTCGCGCCCATGATCTTGGTGAACCCGGCCCGGCCGGCATTCGGCGAGGCCCGCTTCACACTGCTGGATGTGGGGCAGGGCCTGGGCGCCGTAGTGCAGACCGCGGAACATACCCTGATTTTCGACACCGGTCCCGCCACCAGCGAACACTTTGACGCCGGCAATGCCGTGGTCGTGCCTTTCTTGCGCTATTACGGCATACGCCATGTCGACGCTTTGATCGTAAGCCATGGAGACATGGATCACCGCGGCGGCGTGCAGGCGGTATTGACGCAAACGGAGGTGAAACGACTTCTCACCAGCGTCCCCGACAAAATCCCATGGGAGCATGGCAAGGTGGAGTCCTGTGAGACGGGGCAGCATTGGGAGTGGGATGGCGTCCGTTTTGAGATACTCTATCCGTTTCACAATCAAATCTATCGCGGAAACGACGCATCATGCGTACTGCGGATTCAAACCGCGATGGATACCGCGATATTGCCCGGCGATATCGAAAAACGCAGCGAGACGCTTTTGGTGAAGTCGGAGGCGGAGCGACTTCCCGCCGACATTTTGGTGGCGCCGCATCATGGCAGCGACACTTCTTCGACGGCGGCTTTTTTACGGGCAACGCAACCCCGTTACGTGCTGTTCGCGGTGGGCTATCGGAATCGCTACGGCTTTCCCAGGCCGTCCATAATGGAACGTTATGAGGCGCAAGGCGCTATCCCGCTGGATTCGGCATATAACGGCGCGATCACCTTTCGCCTCGACGCCTTACCCGGGATACCGCCCCCTGATACTTATCGTCAGCAGGCGCATCGCTATTGGAACGGCAGGTAAACAGTGCCTTTGGCGGCGCTGATAAATCAAGTATGATTACGCACTTAGTCGGTCACGACGCAATATGTCGGAAAGGGTTGAAATCGCGTGTTTGAATTAGTGCGGGAAGGCGGCTGGGTCATGCTGCCGATCATTCTCTGTTCAGTGGCGGCCATGGCTATTATAGTTGAACGCATCTGGGCCTTGCGGAGGCAACGTATTTGTCCCCGCCACTTGGTGGATCAGATTTGGCGATGGGCCAAGAACGGCCATCTCGATGTTACTCGTGTATCCGCTCTGCGGGCGGGTTCGCCCTTGGGCCAGGTATTAGCGGCGGGTCTGATGAACGTGCACCACAGCCGCGAGGTGATGAAAGAGAGCGTCGAAGAGGCGGGCCGCCATGTGGTGCTGGAACTGGAAAAATATCTGAATACCCTCGGGACCATTGCCGCGATTACCCCTTTATTGGGCCTATATGGCACGGTGCTGGGAATGATCAAGATCTTCTCGGCGATATCCGGTTCCGGGGTCGGTAATCCCGCGGTTTTGGCGGGCGGTATCTCGGAGGCCCTGTTCACCACGGTGGCGGGATTGACCGTCGCCATTCCCAGCCTGATGGCCCATCGTCATTTTCAACGGCGCGTCGACGAACTGGTATCGACCATGGAGCAGGAGGCGTTGAAAATGGTGGAGATACTCCATGGAGAGCGCGAGAAAGACGGCGCACAGGATGCCGCCTCGTGAATCTACGTAAATTCCGCCGCGAGAGCCCCGCTATCGATCTCACGCCTCTGATCGATGTGGTGTTTATGCTGCTGATCTTTTTTATGGTGTCCACCACCTTCAAGGATCAATCCCTGATTCGTATCGATTTACCCAAGGCCTCCCAGCAACAGGAGCAGGAAAAGAATGATAAGGCCATCGACCTCACCATAGATGTTCAGAGCAACTTCTTCGTCAATGGCAAGCAGGTGGTCAATAATCAAATTGGCACCCTGATAAAGGCGTTGCGGCTTGCCATCGGCGATCGCGAGCCTCCGCCGCTCATCATCAACGCCGACGGCAAGACGCCCCATCAGGCGGTAGTGACGGCCATGGACGCGGCCCGTCAGGTTGGATTGGTGCATCTGTCCATCGCTACGCGCACTTCGGCCGACAAAATGCGCTGATTCTATGGTAGGCAAAGAACCCAAAACGACGCGCCAAATCTATGCGCGGCTGCTGCGCTACAGCACGCCGCATTGGAAGGCCTTTGCGATATCGATGGTCGCGATGCTGATATTCGCCGCCACCAACACCGGCTTCGCCGCCTTGATGAAACCCATGATCGATGGCAGTTTCGTGGCAAAAGATCCTAAAGCCATCCAATTCGTCCCCTTGATGATTATTGGTTTGTTCGTCGCCCGCGGTCTCGCGAATTTTGTATCCGCCTATTGCATGAGCTGGGTGGGGCGGGAGGTGATCCGCGAATTGCGCCGCGCCATGTTCGCCAAGCTGCTATGTCTGCCCGCGCGCTTTTACGATAAGACGCCTTCAGGGGAATTGTTGGCCAAATTGATCTATGACGTGGAACAGGTCAATCAAGCGGCCACCAATGCTTTGACAAATGTGGTGAAGGACGGATTCACCATAATCGGTTTGCTGGTATGGATGGCCTATATCAATTGGGCACTGACCTTGATTTTTGTGGTGGCGGGACCGCCCATCGCCTATCTCATGACGAAAGTTAATCAACGGTTCCGCGGCATCAGCAGCCGCATTCAACATTCTATGGCCGATGTCACCGCGGTGAGCGAGGAGGCGATCTCCGGACATCGGGTCGTTAAAATATTCGGCGGCGAATCCTATGAAGCCCAGCGGTTCGATAGTATCAACGAGACCAATCGCAAGCTCAATATGAAGATGGCGGCGATAAGCGCCGCCAGCGTTGGCACCATCGAATTGATCGCCGCCAGCGCCTTGGCGGGTATCATCTATCTCGCGACGTTGCCCAGTGTCCTGGGGACGATCAGCGTCGGCGGTTTTATGTCTTTTGTAGTGGCTATGATGCTGTTATTGCCATCTATCAAGCGGCTGACGACGGTGATGCCCATGGTACAGCGGGGCGTGGCGGCCGCGGAGAGCATCTTCCTCTTGCTCGACAGGGAAACGGAACAAAATCATGGCAGCAAACGTATCGCCCGCGCACGAGGGAGAGTGGAGTTTCGCCAAGTCTCTTTCGTTTACGACGAAGACAAGGGCGAGGTGCTCAAGGATATCAATCTCAATATTGCGCCCGGGCAGTGTATTGCCTTGGTGGGTCGGTCCGGCAGCGGCAAGTCGAGCCTGGTAAGTTTATTGCCGCGTTTTTATGAAGTGAGCCGCGGCGGCATTTTCTTGGACGGCGATGACATTCGTGAATTATATTTGGACAATCTGCGACAACATATCGCCTGGGTAGGGCAGAGCGTGGTGCTGTTCAACGATACCATCGCCCACAACATCGCTTATGGCGGGTTGGGAGTTGTCAACGAGGCGGAGGTTATACGCGCCGCCGAGGCGGCCCATGCCATGGAATTCATCGCCGGATTGCCCGACGGATTGAATACCTTGGTGGGCGAAAACGGCGTGCTGCTGTCCGGCGGGCAGCGGCAGCGGCTCGCCATTGCCCGCGCCTTGTTGAAAAATGCACCGGTATTGATCCTGGATGAGGCTACCTCCGCATTGGACAGCGAATCGGAGCGGCATATCCAAGCCGCCTTGGCGGAGGTGATGCGGCATCGTACCACTTTGGTGATCGCCCATCGCTTGTCCACCGTCGAGAATGCCGATCAGATCGTGGTATTGGATCAAGGCCGGATCGTGGAACAAGGACGCCACGCCGAGTTGTTGGCGAAAGACGGTCATTACGCGGGCTTGTATAAAATGCAATTTCACGGAGGTGCTACATCGGGTACCGAGGCGCCGCCCCATCTCGTTCATCATGCTTAAAATCGCGGTCATATAAAATAAGGATTAGTTCGTGACCCCGGCATCGATGTGGTACGGCTCTCATCCTCTAAGCACGCTCTTGGCGCCAGTCGGGTGGCTGTTCGGTCTGATTGCGACGGCACGCCGTTATACCTATCGCGTCGGCTTGCTGCGCCGCGACAAATTACCAGTGCCGGTCATCGTGGTAGGAAATATCACCGTCGGCGGCACAGGTAAGACGCCTTTGGTAATTTGGTTGGTAAATCGTCTCCAACAGGCCGGCTATCGCCCCGGGGTAGCGAGCCGCGGTTATGGCGGCGCCGCGACCCGATGGCCGCAAGCCGTCAACGGTAACAGCGATCCATATCTGGTCGGCGACGAGCCGGTGTTGATCGCCCGCCGCACCCTATGTCCGGTGGTGGTGGGACCGCGGCGTGCTTTAGCCGCAAAAATGCTGATGGCGGAACATAACTGCGATGTCGTCGTTTGTGATGACGGCCTGCAACACTATTCTCTGGATCGGGATATCGAGATCGTTGTGGTCGATGCCGCGCGGCGGCTGGGTAATGGGCGCTGTCTACCCGCCGGCCCATTGCGCGAAAGATCTTCGCGCTTACAGACCGTAGATATGGTGATCGTCAACGGCGGGAACAAGGACAATGAATGCAACATGCAGTTAGTGGGCGAGCGGGCCAATCAACTACGGGACCCTGGTGTAAACCGCGAACTTCGCTATTGGGATGGTAAGACCGTACATGGGGTGGCCGGCATCGGGAATCCAGATAGATTCTTTGCCCAGCTGCGCGCCCACGGCCACGTAGTGGTGGAGCATGCTTTTCCCGATCATCATGATTTTCAGGCGGATGATCTGCGGTTCGGCGACGAGTTACCGGTGATGATGACTGAAAAGGACGCGGTCAAATGTCGCGCCTTTGCCCGGTCTAACCATTGGTATGTGCCCGTCGAGGCGTCACTCAATATGCGGGGCGAATATCAGCTGCAACAACTGCTGGCGCATGCCCTAAGGCCGCCAGTAACGGAAGCTTGAAACTGATAGGGGTGCGGTACAATGGGATTTGCGGTTTAATGCTTATCGGATGACGAGAAGGTAGGAAATGATATGGATAAGAAATTGCTGGATATTCTGGTATGCCCCATTTGCAAAGGCCCGCTGGTCTATAAAAAAAGCGCCAATGAATTAATCTGTAAGGGAGATCGTCTCGCCTATCCCATTCGCGACGATATTCCCATCATGCTTGAAGAAGAGGCGCGGGAATTGTCCGCCGAAGAGGAAGCGTAATGATATTTAGGGTGGTCATCCCGGCCCGCCATGGCGCCACGCGCCTTCCGGGCAAACCCCTGCGCCATCTTTTGGGCAAACCGCTGGTGCAATATGTCTACGAAAACGCTGTGGCGAGCGGCGCGGACGAAGTGGTGATTGCCACCGACGACCACAGGATTCGCGAGGCGGCAGAGGGATTCGGTGCAGCAGTGTGCATGACGTCGTCGGAACATCGTTCCGGGACCGAACGCTTGGCCGAAGTCGCGGAACGTAATCGCTATGCGGCGGATAGCGTCATGGTTAATGTGCAAGGCGATGAACCCATGGTGCCGCCTTTATTGATTCGCCAGGTAGCCGAGGATTTAATTGCCAACCCCGCCGCCAGCATCGCCACCTTGTGCACCCGTATTGGCCAGTCAGATCAACTGTTCAGTCCTAATATCGTGAAGGTGGTCAAGGATCGGCAGGACTATGCCCTCTATTTCAGCCGTGCACCGATTCCGTGGGACAGAGACGGCTTTGCTTCGAATCCTATGAGGGCGGAATCAAAGGCGGATTACTTCCATCACATCGGCTTGTACGCCTACCGCGCCGGTTTTCTGCGCGAGTATGCGCAATTGCCCCCTTGCCAAATCGAACAATTGGAGTCGCTGGAGCAGCTGCGGGCGCTATGGTATGGCTATCGTATCCACATCGCCGAGGCAAAGGTCCCCATGGAAGGCGGCGTGGATACGGAGGAAGATTTGTTGAGAGTGGAGAAGTTGCTGAGGCATGCGCGCAGCGAAGCCGCAAATTAAGATTTTAAGAATTTTGGCTGGCATTGCTTAGGTCAAGATTAAGCAGCGCGGGATTTAAGTCATTGCCGTCTTTATCGAATAATGGGATAGTAATCGTGCTGGGGACACGTCGATGCGCCTCCCCATGCTGATCCGCCTGGATAACGGTGTGCATCGCGCAGTCCCTCAAGACTAAGGCAGGGCCATCTTCGAGAATCTCTATAATCTCCCATTGTGACCCTTGATGCCGAACCTGGAGTCCAATCAGCTCGCGGAGATGTTCCACCTGAATAATTTGGTTGTCAATTTTTTCCATTTAATTAGTATATCGCTCAAATGAAATCAGGCAACTGGAATAATTTAGCATTTAGCGATACGGCATTTATTTGTGCGTTTTAATCGCGGAGACGCTCGATGGTTAAGATTTTGTTTGTATGCATGGGCAATATCTGCCGTTCTCCGACGGCTCATGCCGTTTTCCAGCGGCTGGTCGAGGAGAGTGGCCTAAATGTCCATATCAAAATCGATTCCGCCGGGACCCACGCCTATCATATTGGCAACCCGCCGGATCCGCGTACGCAAGCGGCGGCATTGCGCAGGGGAATTGATATGGGTTTGCAGCGGGCGCGGCGCGTCGATCTCGAAGATTTTAAGTATTTTGATTATATCCTGGCTATGGATCAGGATAATCTGGCATTCCTGCGCGCGGACTGCCCGCCGCAATATGTCCATAAGTTGAAGCTATTTCTGGACTACGCGCCAGACTTGGCAATTCGGGATGTACCCGATCCTTACTACGGCGGAGCATCGGGATTCGAGCAGGTGCTGGATCTGGTCGAGATTGCCTCGGAAGGTTTGTTGCGTCATATACGTCGACAAATGTTACCGAGCCAATAATTGGCGTAACAAGCCGGGATCTCCGGCTCGCTACGTCAGGGAATTAAATATTTTAGCCGTTGGATTTGTCCGTATGAGCGCCTTTATAGTGATTTTCAGCGGGAGCCGCTACGCCTTCGCGCGAAGATTGCGCGGCGGGGTAAGGGGCTGAGATTTTGTTTTCCAAATTCTCCCCCGATTCCCGATTCATGGTAGTCGCCGCGTGTTCAGCAGATTGAGACTGCTCCTGCCGATTCGAGGCGTTGTCCCAGGGAAAGGTCGATTGCGCCGGTTTGGACGGCGCGGATGTAAATGGGATAGCCTCGTTGTTTGCCGGACCGACGTCATCGTTTTGCGTTGTCGCAGAGCCCCTATCGTTGTCAAACAAAAGATGTTGTACGTTATCCGCGGAATTAGTAACTGTGGTCGTCGGAGAATCACCGTGTGGCTGGAGTCCGGACGCGGGGACGGCGCCTTCGTCCGCAGCAGCAGGGCCGCCACTGACGCGCTCCGATTCATCGCGACGGCGACCCCGACCGCCCCGGCGACCCCGGCGGCGACTCGATCGCTGTGATTGATCACGCTGTGCCGGTTCCGTCCTTTCCTGCTTGGCCGCGCCTTCGCCAATGACAACATCCGGGGCGGCAACGGTTACAGGCTTTTCCACTCCAGGAGCGGCGGGTTTTTTGGGTGTAGCAGACTGTTGTAGTGTTGGCGGCTCCGTGGCCCTACTTTCGTCTTGGCGGTTGCGGGTGCTAGTAGCGGAAGATTCTTCCTTGCGGGCCGGACGGCGATGATCGCCGCGGCGCTGCTGCGCACCGGTGCCGCTGTGACGTCCTTGCGGCCGTGATTCCTGTCTGCCGCTAGCGCGATGTGCCGGTTTTTCCGTTCCCTTGGACGCGGCGGGCGGCACATCGATTTTAGCGGGAGCGCCGAACAAGCTCGTCCATAAGCGTTTGATGAATCCTTTTCTAGTGTCGATTTCAGATGCGGCGGCCTTGGCCACGGGTAGCGGAGCCGGGGTGGCAGGAGACATACCTTTTACCGCCGGCAGCTCCGGGCGAACGATTTCAGCATTTATCCAAGGCGTTTCCACGGCTTTGGGGTGTTCGGCAAGTTGATAACTAGTGGCCGCGCCGCCGTTAGTTTCCGAGACTTCATCCTTACGCAGACGTTTGACCTCATATTGCGGGGTATGGAGATGGCTGTTCGGCACCAGCACGATCGCGACGGTATGGCGAAGTTCAACGGCACGGACCATTTCCCGCTTCTCATTGAGCAGAAAGGTGGCGACATCCACCGGTAATTGGGCGATGATGCGGGCGGTGCTTTCTTTCATCGCCTCTTCTTCGATGAGACGCAGCACCGATAGGGCTAGGGACTCTATACTGCGAATCCGCCCTTCGCCCTGGCAGCGGGGACAAATGATTTGACTGTATTCGCCCAAAGAGGGCCTCAGTCGTTGCCGCGACATTTCTAGCAAGCCGAACCGGGAAATCCGTCCGATTTGAACCCGGGCCCGATCCTTCTTGAGCGCTTCTTTGAGGCGATTTTCCACATCGCGTTGATTGCGGGTAGGCGTCATATCGATGAAGTCAATGACGATAAGGCCGCCTAGATCACGAATACGCAGCTGGCGGGCGATTTCGTCCGCGGCTTCCAAATTAGTATTCAGCGCCGTTTCCTCGATGTCGCCGCCGCGAGTGGCGCGGGAGGAGTTGACATCGATGGCTACCATGGCTTCGGCATGGTCGATGACGATGGCGCCGCCCGACGGCAGGCGTACCTCGTGTCTAAAGGCGGCCTCGATCTGGCTTTCGATCTGATAACGGGAAAAAAGTGGAATGGGATCGCGATACAGTTTGACCTTGTTCAGATACCCGGGCACCACCTGTTGCACGAAGTCCCGAGCCTGCTGAAAGACTTCCTCGTCATCGACAAGTATCTCACCGATATCCTGGCGCAAATAATCACGAATTGCTCGGATGATGACATTGCTTTCCTGATAGATCAGAAAGGGCGCCAGCCGGTCTGTAGCGGCGGTCTCGATCGCCTGCCACAAGCGTAGCAGGTAGTCGAGGTCCCATTGCAGCTCCTCCACACTACGACCGACACCGGCGGTACGGATAATGACACCCATACCTTCCGGGACGTTCAGGGCGTTCATGGCTTCCCGCAGTTCACTGCGGTCTTCACCCTCGATGCGGCGGGATACGCCACCCGCTCGGGGATTATTGGGCATTAGCACCAGATAACGGCCTGCCAGACTGATGAAAGTCGTAAGTGCCGCCCCTTTGGTACCCCGTTCCTCTTTATCTATCTGAACGACGATTTCTTGACCTTCGTTGAGCAGGTCCTTTATAGGGCTTCGGCCACCGCCTTCACCTTGAGGCGTTTTGAAGTAGCTTGAGGAAATATCTTTTAAGGGGAGAAAGCCATGGCGGTCCGCACCATAATCTACAAACGCCGCTTCCAGGCTGGGCTCAACACGGGTAATTTTACCCTTATAAATATTCGCCTTTTTTTGTTCACGCGAGAGTGTTTCTAAATCAAGATCATATAAATGCTGACCATCAACCAGAGCTACGCGCAATTCCTCCGGCTGCGTCGCGTTAACGAGCATCCTTTTCATGTTATCTGTTCTCTCAGGCGCACCGTCACCATTGCATTAGCAATGCCATGCCGGAGGAGAACCGGAATTCACGGTTCTCATGACAGGATCGCTCTACAGGGCTGGATAACCTATGGGGAATATTATCGCTTAAGGGCTGGGCATGCTTACTAGCGCTACAACGCTAATTGGCCTCGCTCGTGTAGTAGGCGGATAACTATTCTCTAAGGATTCAACAAGCCTGGGACCTACCTGCCAGTTCGACACGCTCCATGCCGGTGCATGGCGCCTCATTGTTCATCACTCTCATCTTGGGTTGAGCGATGTTAAAACCCATTAATAAACCGTCTTATATTAACTACCCGGTCATTCCTTCCCCTCAAATTGTCAAATGACACTTTGAGGGGGTGTTCAGATTAGCCGCGCATATTCTTATGCAAGTTTCTTATCGCAAGCGATATAATCCCCTTAGTTATCTCCCTTTTGCCTAGGAGATAACCCTATCTCCGCTGCGGATGAACTCAGCAGCGAGCGATTTCGTGCCACTAACTTCAGTACGACGATTATCTACCCCAGGGCGCGAAAAATTTTGTGGATTTCACACTGCACCCCACTTTGAGGCACAATCCGTACTTCTGGAAACGTCGTGTCCAAAGCAATGCCTCGCTAATATATCAGCCTTATGCGGCGGCGGCAAACCCTTAGTTTTTGTTCTCACTCAAGAAATGAACGATTTTGCCACATCAAGGCGACATGCCACCGAACTGGTTGAGATAGGTCCCCACCAACAGGGCCAGCGCATCGATAACTTTTTGACAGTCTATCTCAAGGGGGTTCCCAAGAGTTTTATCTATCGGGTGTTGCGCCGCGGCGAAGTGCGGGTCAATAAAGGCCGGACCAAGCCCACCTATCGTTTGCAGATCGGTGATGTGGTTCGTATCCCGCCACTGCGACGCGCCGAAGCTCCTGCGGCATCAGTACCGGGGAAAAAATTGATCGCCCTTATTAATCAGAGTGTCATTTACGAAGATGACGGTCATTTAATTCTTAACAAGCCGGCGGGGATTGCCGTTCATGGCGGCAGCGCTATCAGTTTTGGCGTGATTGAAATACTGCGGGCTGCCCGACCCGAAGCGCCTTTTCTGGAATTGGCGCATCGCCTAGATCGCGACACTTCAGGTTGTCTAATAATAGCTAAAAAACGCAGTATATTACGTAATATTCATAAACATCTACGCGAAGAAGGAATGGAGAAACATTACCAGGCATTGCTCCGCGGAGAATGGCATGGCGGAGAGCGTCGGGTTACTGCGCCCTTGCGTAAAAATATTTTGCAATCCGGGGAGCGAGTGGTCAAGGTCGAGGAGGACGGCAAGCAATCCCAGACGCTGTTTCGACCCCTGCAGCGCTGGAGCATGGCGACTCTGGTGGAGGCGGTACCAATTACCGGGCGTACGCATCAAATCCGCGTCCATGCCGCTTACCTTGGGCAACCCATCGCCGGCGATGATAAATACGGCGATGCCGATTTTAATCGCACCATGCAGGAGAGGGGTCTGCATCGCTTGTTTCTCCATTCCGCTTCCGTGAGCTTTACCACGGCCGCGGATCAACGGATCTCGGTAGCCGCCCCCCTGGATCCAGCCTTGAAGAAAGTATTGAGTACATTTAGTGACCCTCGGTAGCCATACCGTCATAAGCAATAGAGCCATTCGCTTGATCGTCTTCGATTGGGACGGCACCTTGATGGATTCGGAGGCCAAGATCGTTGCTAGCTTGCGCGCCGCGGGTAACGATCTGGGTTTAAAGGAGCTTGATGAAAATGCCCTGCGCAACGTCATTGGACTGGGCCTGAAAGAGTCCATTGAAATGCTTTATCCCGGCGCCGCTCTTGAGACCCAGCGCGCCTTTGTCGACCGTTATCGCTACCACTTCCAAGCCAACGATGGCACGGTAACCGTCTTATTCAACGGGGCATTGCAGATGGTGCAGGATCTACATCGGCAGGGATTTTTCTTAGGGATTGCTACCGGTAAAGGTCGCCGTGGCTTAGACAGGGAGCTGGCGCAGCATAGCTGCGGCAATTTATTTCATGCATCTCGTTGCGCCGATGAGACATTTTCCAAACCTCATCCGCAAATGCTGCTGGAAATCATGGACGAACTGGGAATATTGCCCGCGGAGACGCTGATGATCGGCGATACTGAATATGATCTACTCATGGCACGCAATGCCGATGTGGCGGCGGCAGCTGTCAGTTACGGCGCGCACGAGCGGGAAAGGCTTTTGCTGCACCGGCCTCTGACATGTGCGTCCGATATTGACGAACTGACGAAATGGTTACGCCGGTTTAGTACGGATTGAGCGTGACTGTTATAATCCGCGATGGCGATTCTTTGGCGACTATTTAGGAATGAAACGATATGAGCGATAATTTGCACCCGCCGGGTGATGAGCGCAAAGCCTGGGAAGGCGTGGCTTCGGCCAAAGAGGGTTCGCCGAGGGATGCCGCGGGGGAGTCTTGGGAGCGCGACGTCCTTGCTCGACTGGCTTTTGCCGCCGTCAATGAACAAAAGCGGGCGCGGCGTTGGGGCATCTTTTTCAAATTGCTTTTCTTCATTTATTTGATCGCGGCCTTTTGGATGATACAGGGCGATCATGGCGAATCTAATCTCGTCGGCGGCGACCATACCGCCTTGGTGGAACTTAAGGGAGTCATTGACGACACGGCCGAGGCCAATGCCGACGATATCGTGACTGCTTTGCGTGACGCGTTTAAGGATAAAGGGACCCGCGGCGTAATTATGCGCATTAACAGCCCCGGCGGCAGCCCGGTGCAGGCGGGTTATATCAACGATGAGATTTACCGCCTGCGCAAGGAGTATCCGCAAAAACCGCTCTACGCGGTGGTAACGGATATTTGCGCCTCTGGCGGTTATTATGTCGCCTCGGCCGCCGACAAGATCTTCGTGGATAAGGCCAGCATCGTGGGCTCGATCGGCGTGCGCATGGGCGGCTTGACCACTTTTGGCTTCGTCGACGCAATGAAAAAGCTCGGCATTGAGCGGCGCATGCTGGCGGCGGGCGACGACAAGGCCATGCTCGATCCCTTTTCGCCCTTGAAGAACGATGAGGTCAAGCATGTGACCAAGCTGCTCGAAGACATTCGGCAACAATTCATTGCAGTAGTCAAAAAAGGCCGTGGAACCCGGCTCAAAGGCGATGATCACATCTTGTTTAACGGGCTGTACTGGACCGGAGAGCAGGCAATCGGCCTGGGATTGGCAGACGGCTTCGGCACTAGCAGCTCCGTGGCGCGAGACCTTATCGGCGCGGAGAAAATCGTTGACTATACCCACCGCCCCTCACCGCTGGAACGGATCACCGCACGGCTTGGCGTGGTAATGGCCAAGGGGTTCGCGGATGTTCTGGGTATCAACGAGACAGGACTGCGCTGATTCTTGTTAATTATCTGCCGTCGAGTAGAAATAAGACAAGGTGAGTGCCCGCGCATTCAGCCAATAACGGCGTATCCCTCATATTCCAACATTCGAGTCAGGCGGATTAACGGCAATCCGATGAGGGCGGTGGGATCATCGCCTTCGAAACGTCGGCACAAGGCGATGCCCAACGCCTCGAATTTGAATGCGCCCGCGCAATGGTAGGGTTGTTCACGCCGCAAATAACTTTCGATTTGTTCCGCGGTAAGCGGCCGAAACACCACGCCGGAGGGTACGACCTCTACCTGCGCGCGGCCAAGGCGTGAGTTGAACAGGCACAAGCCGGTGAGAAACTCCAGCCGCTTCCCGGCGGCCTTGTGCAATTGCGCAACGGCGCGCTCATGGTTACCCGGTTTATTGAGGATTTCACCATCGATCACCGCGACCTGATCGGAGCCGACGATGAGGGCGTCGGGATGGCGCGGCGCCACCGCGCGGGCCTTGGCCTCGGCGAGACGGCGCACCAATTGTCCTGGAGCTTCACCAACGCGCGGCGTCTCGTCCACCTGCGGCCCTTCCGTGCCGAATGGCAATCCCAAACGGCTCAGCAGTTCCTTGCGATAGCTGGAGGTGGAGGCGAGGATGAGTTTCATTCTTTTGATTCCGAGCTACGGGTTTTGAAGATTTTAGCCTAACAAGAATCATAGCCTGAAACCTGAAACCTGAAACCAGGAACCCGTTCATTGAATCTCGATCAATACCTCGTCGGGATTGACGCTGTCGCCCTTAGCCACATGCACCGCGGTTACTTTCCCTGCGATAGGAGCATGTACCTCGGTTTCCATTTTCATGGCCTCGGTAACCAGCACCGGATCGCCTTCCTTGACCTCAACACCGACTTTGATCAGTACTTCCACGATGGTGCCGGGCATGGAAGTCGTGACGTGTCCGGGTGCCTGGGCCTTGGGACGTCGGCTGCCTTTTACTGCGCGATCGCGGCCATTTTCATTGCCTGCTAATTCTTCCAAGGTCTCCACCATGATTTCTTCCGGACTACCATCCACCGAGACGTAGAAGGGGCGGCGATTTTGATTTTTATGCCCGCTGCCGGTGACCTTGATGTGATAAGTCTCGCCGTGGAGAGTGACATTGAACTCTACCGGAACCGCGCCCTTTTCTCCGGCGGGTGTCGCCATGTCTTCCAGAGGTTCGGGAGTCAGGGCACCCGCCTTGCGCTGCTCCAAGAAGACACGGGCGATCTCGGGAAACATGGCGAAGCTCAAAACGTCTTCTTCGCCGCCAGCCAGCTCGCCGATCTCGTCGCGAAGTTCATGCATCTCATCTTTCAGCAAGTCGGCCGGCCGGCCGTCGATCACGTCTTCGTTGCCGATGGCCTGCTGCCGTACTACGGAGTTTACCTGTCCGGGCGGACGACCATACCGTCCTTGCAGGTAATATTTCACTTCATTGGTGATGCTCTTATAACGGGTGCCGGTGAGTACATTAAGCACGGCTTGCGTGCCTACGATTTGAGAGGTGGGGGTCACCAACGGCGGAAACCCTAAATCTTCGCGGACCCGAGGCACCTCCAGCATGACATCATTCATGCGCTCCAGTGCCCCTTGTTCGCGCAGTTGATTGGCGAGATTGGAGATCATTCCGCCGGGGACCTGGTTGACCTGAACCCGGGTGTCGACACCGGTAAATTCGCTTTCGAAGCGGCGGTATTTCTTGCGTACTTCATAGAAATACATGCCGATATCCTGCAACAAGCCAAGATTGAGGCCGGTGTCGTGGGCAGTGCCTTTGAGGGCGGCGACCATGCTCTCAGTTGGCGGATGACTGGTACCGCCGGAGAAAGGCGACAGGGCGGTGTCGATATGCAGGCAGCCGCTCTCCACGGCCTTGATCTGGCACATACTGGCCAGGCCGGAGGTGGCATGAGAGTGAAGATGAATGGGCAATTTCACGGTGTCGCGTAAAGCCTTGACCAGATCGGCGGTAATGTAAGGCGTAAGCAGGCCCGCCATATCCTTGATCGCCAGGCTGTCACAGCCCATGGCTTCCAGTTCCCTGGCCATGGCCATAAATTGTGGGATACCGTGCACCGGGCTGGTGGTGTAGCAAATTGCCCCTTGAGCGTGTTTGCCGCTTGCTTTAACGGCCTCAATGGCCACGCGCAGATTGCGCACATCGTTGAGGGCATCGAAGATGCGGAAGACATCCATACCGTTGGCGGCGGCGCGCTTGACGAAGGCGCGCACCACGTCATCAGAATAATGGCGATAGCCAAGTACGTTTTGTCCGCGCAGCAACATCTGCAAGCGGGTATTGGGCAGGGCGGCACGCAATTTACGCAGTCGCTCCCACGGATCCTCTTTGAGATAGCGCAAACAGGTGTCGAAGGTGGCGCCTCCCCACATTTCCAAGGACCAGAATCCCACCTTATCGAGCTTGGGGCAGATCGGCATCATGTCCGCGGTGCGCATGCGGGTGGCGATCAACGACTGGTGGGCGTCGCGCAAAACGGTTTCGGTAATATGAACGCGCGGCATCATGCTTCCCTGGAAGTGATCCGATACTCTCGTCTCTGGTTTATTGTCATAATTTACATGCCACGATGGGCGGCAATAGCCGCGCCGATAGCCGCCGCCAATTCCCGCGGCGACCGGCGCACCGAATACTCTACCAGTTCCGGATGGCTCTCCACGAAACTGGTGTCGAAGTTACCTTCGCGAAACTGGGGTGAATCGAGTATCTCCAGATAATAGGGAATGGTGGTCTTGACGCCAAACACGCCGATATCCTTCAGAGCGCGCCGGGCGCGCTCCAAGAGCTGTTCCCAGGTTAGAGCCCATACCGTCAGTTTGGCGCACAGCGAATCGTAATAGGGCGGCAGTTCATAGCCGGTATAGATTGCAGCGTCGGTGCGCACGCCGGGGCCGCCCGGCGCGAAGTAACGCGTGATGCGGCCGAAACTCGGCAAAAAATCATTTTGCGGATCTTCGGCATTGACGCGAAATTCCATGGCGAAGCCGCGCCGCTTGATATCGCGCTGGGTATATTGTAATGGCAGATCGGTAGCGATACGGATCTGCTCCTGCACGATGTCGACGCCGGTGATGTCTTCGGTGACGGGATGTTCCACTTGCAACCGGGTATTCATTTCCATGAAATAAAAATTACCTTCCTGATCCAGTAAAAATTCCACTGTGCCGGCGTTGGTATATTTGGCGGCCCGCGCGGCGCGCACTGCGAGCTTGCCCAGCATCTTACGCTGTTCATCGCTCAATTGCGGGGAAGGGGCGATCTCCAAGAGTTTCTGATGGCGGCGCTGGATGGAACAATCGCGTTCGAAGAGGTGAATGACATGACCGTGATGGTCTGCAAGTATTTGTACCTCGATATGGCGGGGATTCACCACGCACTTTTCTATAAAGACATCCGCGCTGCCGAAGGCCTTGGTGGCCTCCGAGACCACGCGATCGTAGTTGCGCCGCAGTTCGATTTCGTTTTCGCAACGGCGGATACCGCGCCCGCCGCCGCCGGACGTGGCCTTGAGCATCACCGGATAGCCGATTTGCCGGGCCAGCGCCGCCGCCTCATCAACACCGGAGAGACTGCCCTCGCTGCCGGGCACCACCGGGATACCGGCATTGACCATGGTCTTGCGCGCCTCGATCTTGTCGCCCATCTTGCGAATCACATCGGCGGAGGGTCCGATGAAACGAATGTCGCGGCGGGCGCAGATCTCCGCCAGCAGCGGGTTTTCCGATAAAAAGCCGTAACCGGGATGCAGCGCGTCGCAGCCGGTGGCGACCGCCAGATTGACGATACGGTGGGCGTTGAGATAACCGGCTACGGATTCGGGGCCGATATTGTAGGATTCATCCGCTTTTTTGAGATGCAGGCTGTGGCGGTCGGCGTCGGTATAAATCGCCACCGAGGTGATGCCCATTTCGGCGCAGGCACGCACAATGCGCACCGCAATTTCGCCGCGGTTGGCGATAAGTAACTTATTGATCACCTTCGTTCCAGCCTATTTATTATGCAGTTCCCGAGGACTTGCTCGCCGCTGGGCATCCATTTTCTCACGAACAGCACCTGTTTCTACGGAAAAGAGGCGGTGAAGTCAAGAAAAATGCAGCCAATTCACTGGAATCTCTGGATTTTTATAGATTCCCTCTTTGACAGCGCGCTCGGCAAACTATATGATTGCGCGCTTATGTCAAAGCAGATGCCGGATTTTATCAATCCCATCCGTGCGGCGGAGGGGAAGCAGAGTATCGCCGGTCAGCTGGCTTTTGCCAGAATGACACGCTTAGCCGGCGTAGTGGAAAACCGTGGGGCCAGCGCGGATGTAGTGCTCGCTTTTGCTGTTGATGAGCAAGGAATACCGCATGTGCGCGGGCAAGTGAGCGGTGAGGTCGTGCTTATTTGTCAGTGTTGCTTGGAGTCAATGGCTGTGCCAATTCATGTGGAGATGGATTTAGGCATAGTCGGATCCGATGAGGCGGCAAAGCGTCTGCCGAAACGGTACGATCCTTTAGAGGTAAGAGGAGCAACGCTTTCAGTCGCGGAATTGGTTGAGGATGAAATCCTGCTAGCCTTGCCGGCAATACCTCGCCACGAAGGCGAAACTTGCACAGCGGTGAATACGGCTATCCCGCAAAAGCGGCATGTTAAAGCAATGTCCGATGAATTCGCCGCCAATCCATTTGCGGTATTGGCGCGGCTCAAATCGAAACAGTAATTCAGCAAATGCTTATGCGCGTATCGCCGGATTATCAGTACTTTTATATTGAAACAGGAGTAAACAGGCATGGCCGTACAACAAAATCGTAAGACATCTTCCAAGCGCGGCATGCGTCGCGCCCATGACGCCCTCAAGGCAAAGGCGTTGGCGGTGGATACCCATAGCGGTGAAACCCATATGCGCCACCATATTACGCCAGGTGGCTATTATCGCGGACGGAAGGTATTAGACGTCCAAGGTGAGTAGGGATTGAGTCTTTCCATTGCCTTGGACGGCATGGGCGGGGACCATGGCCCCTCGGTCGTGGTCCCCGCCGCGTTGCAGGCCCTCATCGAGCAAAATGACTTAACTCTGATCCTGGTAGGTGACGAGCAGGTGTTGATGCGGGAACTCGGCGCCCACGGTGCCGGAGTGGGTGAGCGGCTAAAAATCCGTCATGCCTCGCAGTCGGTGGCAATGGACGAGCTGCCCTCCGTCGCTTTGCGCACGAAAAAGGACTCTTCGATGCGGATTGCCATCGATCTGGTTAAAGAGGGAACGGCCCATGCTTGCGTGAGCGCGGGAAATACCGGGGCCTTGATGGCAACGGCACGTTTCGTATTAAAGACTTTGCCCGGCATAGATCGTCCCGCCATCTGTTCCGCCCTGCCCACTATAAAGGGGCATACCCATGTCTTGGATCTTGGTGCAAACGTCGATTCCGATGCGGATGTTCTTTTGCAATTTGCCGTAATGGGGAGCGCCCTGACCAGCGCAGTGGAAAATATCATTCGGCCAACGGTAGGCCTGCTGAACATCGGCGCGGAAGAGATGAAAGGTAACGACCAGGTAAAGGAGGCAGGGCGTTTACTGTCCGCCAGCGAGCTCAATTACATAGGTTTTATCGAGGGTGATGATATCTATACCGGCGGCATCGATGTCGTTGTGTGCGACGGTTTCGTCGGCAATGTCGCGCTCAAGGCCAGTGAAGGCGTGGCGCGCATGATTCGGTACCATATGGAGCAGGGATTCAAGCGCAATTTGTGGACCAAGGCAGTGGCAGCCCTGGCATTGCCGGTGCTGAAAGCCATTAAGGCCAAAATCGATCCACGGCAGTACAATGGCGCCAGTCTGCTGGGATTGCAGGGGATAGTGATCAAGAGCCATGGCGGCGCTGATGTCTTCGCATTCACCAACGCCATTAAAGAAGCGGTATTGGAAGTACGCAAAAACGTGCCGCAACGCATTAGCAAATTTCTTGAAGACGTACTAGTGAAAAGGCGAGAGGTTTGAAATACGCGCAAGTCATAGGGACGGGCGGCTATCTGCCGGAGAAGGTCCTGACCAACGCCGATCTGGAAAAGATGGTCGAGACGCACGACGCGTGGATACGCGAACGCACGGGGATCCGTGAGCGTCATATTGCGGCGCCTGGCGAAACTACCTGCGATTTGGCTGAGGCGGCGGCGCGGCACGCCATTGTTGCCTCAGGCGTGCATATTTCAGAGATCGATTTAATTATCGTTGCTACTACCACGCCGGATCAGGTTTTTCCGAGCACAGCGTGTCTGTTGCAACAACGTCTGGGTATTGAAGGTTGTCCCGCCTTCGATGTGCAGGCAGTATGCACCGGATTTATTTATGCCCTGAGCATCGCCGATAAATTCATTCGCACCGACTCCGCAAAATGCGTTTTGGTGGTGGGCGCGGAAACCCTGTCACGCATCATCAATTGGAAGGACCGCGGCACTTGTGTGTTATTTGGCGACGGGGCCGGCGCCGTTGTGCTGCGTGCTGGCGATGCACCGGGCATTCTCTCCAGCCACCTGCATGCCGACGGCCGCTATGAGCCGTTACTGACCATACGCGCCGGTATCTCCCGCGGTTATGATCAATTGCGCGCCGGCGAGGCCCATATTCACATGCTGGGGCGCGAAGTATTCAAGGTGGCCGTCAATACCCTCGGTTCTCTGGTAGATGAGACCTTGCACAATAATGGTATGCAACAAGCGAGCATCGATTGGCTGGTGCCCCATCAGGCCAACTACCGCATTATCGAGGCCACCGCAAAAAAACTGAACTTGCCCATGGAGAGAGTGGTGGTCACCGTAGGAGAACATGGCAATACTTCCGCCGCCTCCATCCCCTTGGCCTTGGATGTGGCGGTACGCGACGGGCGCATCAAACACGGTGATGTCCTGTTGTTGGAGGCCTTCGGTGCCGGGTTCACCTGGGGTTCGGTATTGTTAAAATATTGAGGCTGCAAGCAGTTCAGCTGGCCGATAATTAAGGAGTTGCTATGCAGATCGCCTGCGTATTTCCAGGCCAAGGTTCGCAGTCGGTGGGAATGCTTGCCGAACTGGCCGAGGCTTATCCGGAAGTTAAAGATACCTTTGAAACCGTCTCGCAGGCGGTAGGCTACGACTTGTGGCAATTGGTACAACAGGGTCCGGAAACGGAACTCAACCGGACCGACAAAACGCAGCCTGCCATGCTGGCGGCTGGCGTGGCGGTATGGCGCGTGTGGCGGAAACGCGGCGGTACGCAACCGGTCTTTTTAGCGGGCCATAGCCTGGGAGAATACACCGCCTTGGTATGCGCCAACGCCTTAGCTTTAGCGGCGGCGGCGCGCCTAGTGGCCGAGCGGGGGCGTTACATGCAAGCGGCGGTTCCCGCGGGCCATGGCGCCATGGCCGCGATCCTGGGGTTGACCGATGAGCAAGTCGTCGTCGCCTGTGAGCGGTCGGCGCAAGGCGAAGTAGTTTCAGCGGTGAACTTCAATTCGCCTGGACAGGTAGTAATAGCCGGGCACAGCAGTGCCGTGTCTCGCGCCGTAGAGGTCGCCAAACAATTGGGAGCCAAACGGGCGGTGATGCTGCCCGTAAGCGTGCCGTCGCATTGCAGCTTGATGGAGCCTGCCGCTGAGCGCCTCGCCGATTATTTACGGGACATCGAAATCAATCGGCCCGATCTTCCCGTTTTTAACAATGTTGATGCCCTAACGACAAACGACCCCCGGGCAATTCGCGAGGCCTTGATACGGCAACTGAAGAGTCCGGTGCGCTGGGTGGAAATTATTCAAGTTATGGCGAGTAAAGGTGTAAATTGTATTGTTGAATGCGGACCCGGCAAGGTGCTTACCGGCCTCAATAAACGTATCGCCCGCGACATAGCGGTCTTCCCGGTGATGGATACCTCTTCCTTGGATGAGGCCCTGGCTGCCACCGCCTGAATAGTGATGGAGAAAAGGCATGCTATTGGATCAAGAGATTGCATTAATCAGCGGCGCCAGCCGCGGCATCGGTCAAGCCATTGCCTTGGCCTTGGGCCGCGCCGGCGCTACCGTAATCGGCACCGCAACCTCGACGACCGGTGCCGGCAAAATTAGCGCCTACCTGGCGGAGAATGGTATTAAAGGGACGGGCCTGATGCTGAATGTCACCGATCCGGCGGCCGTGGACAGCGTGATAGAGGCTATCAATAGAGATTTCGGAGCACCAAGTATTTTGGTCAACAATGCCGGTATTACCCGCGACAATCTGCTGATGCGTATGAAAGAGGAGGAATGGGAGGATATCATCGCTACCAATCTTACCTCGGTTTTTCGCTTGAGCAAGGCCTGTCTTCGCGGCATGATGAAGGCCCGCAAAGGACGTATCATTAGCATTGCCTCGGTGGTGGGGGCCACCGGCAATCTTGGTCAAGCTAATTATGCGGCGGCCAAAGCGGGAATCATCGGGTTTACCAGATCTTTAGCCCGAGAAGTGGCATCGCGGAATATTACCGTCAATGCCGTGGCGCCGGGATTTATCGACACCGATATGACCCGCGGCTTGTCGGAAGAACAAAGACGACAGCTGCTTCAGCAAATCCCCCTGCAACGGCTCGGTCAGGCGGAGGAGATCGCGGCAACGGTAGTATTTCTCGCCTCGTCAGGTGCGGCGTATCTCACCGGCCAGACCTTACATGTTAATGGCGGGATGTATATGAATTGATCATTCGTATTTTGTGGAAAATAAAAAAACACTTCTATTCAACGTATTAGGCCTTATTAACTTTAACTAGCGGGTGGTTATGAGGTTTTATGTGGCATCCGCGGAAGGTTTCCAATAAAATACCGTCCGCAATCTGACCTGCTTTTCATCTTTTGGAGGAACTGTTTATCATGAGCACGGTTGAAGAACGCGTCAAAAAAATCGTTGTGGAACAATTGGGGGTCAAAGAGGAAGAGGTCAGCAACGAATCCTCCTTCGTCGACGATCTTGGCGCCGACTCACTCGATACGGTGGAACTGGTGATGGCACTGGAAGAAGAATTCGAGTGCGAAATCCCCGACGAGGAGGCGGAGAAAATCACCACTGTTCAGCAGGCGATTAATTATATCAATTCCCGTTTAGGTTAAAGCGTAATCCAGTTCCAGAAAGAGGGCCGCGACCTCGCCGCAGCGCGATGTTTGCGGCCTTCTTCGTTGGATTTATTCAATACATTCATCGGAGAACTTAAGTTGCAACGAGTGGAGCGACAGGAACGTGGGCAGTAAGAGACGCGTTGTTGTAACAGGCCTGGGGATGGTGTGTCCCGTGGGGCTGTCCGTTAAAGAAGCTTGGGCGAATATCCTGGCCGGTAAAAGCGGCGTCGGGCCGATCGAACACTTCGACGTAAGCGAATATGCATGCCGTATCAGCGGATCGGTATGGGGATTCGACGTTAATAATTATCTTCCTGCCAAAGAGGCGCGGCGAATGGATATCTTCATTCATTATGGCCTGGCGGCAGGTATGGAGGCGATAAGGGATGCGGGCCTGGAAATCACTGAGCAAAATGCCGAGCGTGTTGGCGTAGCGATCGGTGCCGGCATCGGCGGTCTGCACGGTATCGAAAAGGGTTACAAAAGCATATTGGACGGAGGTCCGCGCAAGATATCGCCATTCTTCATTCCCAGTAACATCATTAACATGATCTCGGGGAACCTTTCTATTATGTATGGCATGAAGGGCCCCAATCTGGCTTTCGTCACCGCCTGCACCACCGGTACTCACAGCATCGGAGAGGCCGGACGCATCGTTGAATACGGCGACGCCGACGTGATGATAGCCGGCGGCGCGGAAATGGCGACGACTCCCAGCGGTCTAGCGGGATTCGCTTCGGCACGGGCCTTGTCCACGCGCAACGACGATCCCAAAACCGCCAGCCGACCTTTTGACCTGGACCGGGATGGCTTCGTCATGAGCGACGGTGCCGGTGTGATCGTGTTGGAAGAATACGAACATGCGAAACGGCGCGGCGCCAAAATCTATGCGGAACTGGCGGGCTACGGCATGAGCGGCGACGCCTATCATATGACTCAACCCGCCGCGGGCGGCGACGGGGCGAGGCGCTGTATGTTGAATGCTTTGCGCAACGGCGGCATCAATACCACCGAGGTGGATTATATCAATGCGCACGGCACATCGACCCAGGCCGGTGACAAGGCCGAGACCAATGGACTCAAAGCGGCCTTTGGCGAACACGCCAAGCAACTTGCGGTAAGTTCCACCAAGTCCATGACCGGACATCTGCTAGGCGCGGCGGGTGGGGTAGAGGCGATCTTCAGCATACTGGCGATCCGCGATCAAGCGGCGCCGCCTACCATTAACCAGTTTAACCCTGATCCTGATTGTGACTTGGATTATGTGCCCAATGAGGCCCGCTCCATGAAGATCAATACGGCGATGTCCAACTCCTTTGGATTCGGCGGCACCAACGGCACGCTGGTGTTCCGCAAGCTGCGCTGATCATGGGCGATGGCATTTACCGCGTCTGACGTGTTAACTGCCGTACACCCTTCCATCCCTTCATCGCAACCGCGCGGTGACGGTGATACCGTCATGAGACGCGTCGACAGCTATTGCGATCTATTAGACTTGCACCGACTCAACCCGGGGCGTTATCCCCATCTCCTGGAAAGCGTCGCCCGCGGCACGCCGCACAGCCGTTTTGACATTCTGTTTGCCTTTCCCGGCAAGCGGCTGGAATTGACCAATTTTCATGAGCTGGATTTTCTCCGCGGCTTGGACAAATGGTGGCAACAAGAGCAAATCGCAAGACATGACAATTCACTTCTGCCCTTCCGCGGCGGCTGGTTTCTGTACCTTGCCTATGAATTGGCGGCGCAGATCGAGCCGCGCGTGCGCTTGGCTTCCACCCGTCTTGAATTGCCCATGGCATTTGCCGTACGCATCCCGGCGGCGGTAATTCGCGACCACCTCTTGCGACAAACCTGGCTGGTGGCCGAATCCAATGTACAAGAATTGATCGAGGTGATGGCCCACGATCTGCAGTCGGCGCGCCCGCCACAAGGGCGGTCATCGCGGGTGCTCGATCTCGCAGAAGAACCGCCGGCGCGGTTTTTGGCGGCGGTGGAACGGGTCAAACGGTATATTTTAGACGGCGATGTCTTTCAGGTTAATTTATCCCGGGCTTGGAACGGCCGGCTAAACACGGAGAGCGGCTATGCGGATCTCTATGCCGGTCTGCGTCGCCACAATCCCGCGCCGTTTGCCGGGCTTGCTACCTGGAAAGGTACGGCGGTTCTGAGTTCGTCGCCGGAACGGCTGGTGCGGGTACGCGGCAATCTCATCGAGACCCGCCCCATTGCCGGGACCCGTCCGCGCAGCGCCGAGCGGCAGTTGGACTTGGATTATTCTCGAGAACTCATGGCTCACACCAAGGAACGTGCGGAGCATATTATGCTCATCGATCTCGAGCGCAACGATCTGGGTCGAGTATGCTTGCCCGGCAGCGTGAAGGTCGACGAATTGATGTGTTTGGAATCCTATGCTCATGTTCACCACATTGTTTCCAATATTCAGGGCTGTAAACACAATGATGTTAGCCCCGGACAAGCAATCCGTGCGGTATTCCCCGGCGGCACCATCACCGGTTGCCCCAAGGTACGCTGCATGGAAATCATCGCCGAATTAGAAGGAGCGCGGCGGGGCCCTTATACTGGTTCATTCGGCTATCTCAACCGTGACGGCGACATGGATTTGAATATCTTGATCCGCACCGTAGTGACGGAAGGTGCGAATTTTATGCTGCGAGCCGGTGCGGGTATCGTGGCGGATTCCGACCCGGCCGCGGAACTGGCGGAGACCCGTGCCAAGGCGCGCGGCATGCTCCTGGCTTTGGGCGTCAATGGCGATGTTTAAGACGATTATCAATGGTAATAATCAATCTTCCATCGCCATAACCGACCGCGGCTTACAGTATGGCGACGGCTTGTTCGAAACCATCGCGGTTTACACTGGGATTCCGCAACATTGGCATCGTCACTGGCAGCGCCTATCCCGCGCTTGTGCACGGTTGGGTATCGAAGGCATCGACGAGGGAATACTGCATGATGAAGCGCATAAAATATGTGACGGTATCGAGCGCGGCATCCTCAAAGTAATGGTGACGCGCGGCGGAGGAGGGCGTGGTTACCTGCCGAGCCGCAATCAGCCGGCGACGCGTATCCTCGCCACCTATGCTTGGCCGGAGTATCCCATCGCTAACTGGCAAGAGGGTGTGGCAGTAAGGGTATGCACGACTCGCCTGAGCCGCAATCCCGCCTTGGCCGGCTTGAAGCACCTCAACAGGCTGGAGCAGGTATTGGCGCGCCGCGAATGGGATGACCCGGGCATCGCGGAGGGTTTGATGCTCGATGACAGTAGCCGGGTTATATCCGGTACCATGAGTAATCTCTTCATAGTGAAGTCTGGCCGATTGCTGACGCCGCAGATCAATGAATGCGGCGTGGAGGGTGTTATGCGCGGCGTCATCCTCGACCTGGCGCACGATCTGTCAATACCGGTCGAGGAGACGACTTTGACCCTGAATGAATTGCGCCAAGCGGGAGAAATATTTTTATGCAATGCACTGATTGGGATATGGCCGGTGCGGCGCATAGAACAACAGGTCTATGCCGTCGGACCGGAGACGCGGCTGCTAGCCGCGCGGCTGAGATTTCCCTACAACGCTCGGTAAGCCTCAAAAAGGCTTAAGATACCCGTTGAATGGCAATGGCAAAGTTATCTAACATCGTCTACAAAATCTGCGGCATTGCGATTTTGTTGGTCAGCTTTGGCGGTGGCTGGTTAGTGATGGATTATAAGCAATTCATGGCCAATCCACTGCCTATCTCAGAGCAAGGTTACCGCCAGATTATTGCTCCGGGCACCAGCCTCCGGCATTTTGCGAATGAGCTATATCAGGCGGGTATAGTACGGCATCCCCTATATCTTAGATGGTTGGCGAATTTCGAAGGGAAGTCGCAATCCATCAAGGCCGGTGAATATCTGTTCGAACCCGGCATGACCCCGCGTCAATTGCTCGATCAGGTCGTCTCCGGCGCCGTAATGCAACACACCATGACTATCGTTGAAGGGTGGACCTTTGCCCAGTTGCTGGGGTCCCTGCGCCACCAGGGCGCCATCGAACAGACATTGATCGGCCTTAGTCAAGATCAAATCATGGAACGCCTAGGCCATGCCCACCAGCATCCCGAGGGACGCTTCTTGCCCGACACTTACCATTTTCCCCGCGGCACCAGCGATACCGACTTCTTGCGGCGCGCCTATCAAGCCATGGAGACGCGATTAAGCGCGGAGTGGGCGCAGCGCGATCAGGGATTGCCTTTTCATACCCCCTATGAGGCCTTGATCATGGCCTCTATCATAGAAAAAGAGACCGCGCTCCCAGAGGAGCGCCCCGAGATCGCCGGCGTCTTTGTGCGGCGCTTGGCGCGAGGGATGCGCCTGCAGACCGACCCCACGGTTATCTATGGCTTGGGGGATCGATTTGACGGCAATCTCAGGCGCCGAGACTTGAACTCCGATTCCCCTTACAATAGCTACATGCACACCGGGCTACCGCCAACCCCCATCGCCTTGCCGGGGCTTGCCTCACTTCATGCCGCGTTGCATCCCGCGCCCGGCAATGCGCTCTACTTCGTATCGCGTGGCGACGGCAGCCATGAATTTTCGGCGACCTTGGGGGCACACAATAAGGCGGTTCGCCGCTACCAGCTCGGGCCGCATCGCCCGATAACCAATGATACGGCGAAGAAATGATCATGGCAGGGCGCTTTATCACATTGGAGGGCGGAGAAGGCGTAGGAAAGTCCTCTAATCTGGAGTTCGTCCGCGACCACCTGGAAACGGCCGGCAAATCGGTGATTGTCACCCGCGAGCCGGGCGGCACGCCTTTAGGCGAATTGATTCGAGCCTTATTATTGGATCATCGACATGATGGCATGAACGCCGATACCGAGTTGTTGTTGATGTTTGCCGCCCGCGCGCAGCATTTGGCGCAGATTATCCGCCCCGCGCTGGCACAAGGACAATGGGTGTTGTGCGATCGCTTCACCGATGCCACCTATGCCTATCAAGGCGCCGGCCGCGGTATCCCCGCGGAGCGCATCGCCGTATTGGAAGATTGGGTGCAAGGCTCGTTACGCCCCGACCTGACAGTGTTGCTGGACGCTCCCGTAGCGGTGGGCATGGCGCGGGTGGGACGGCGCGGAGAGGGTGCCGATCGCTTTGAGATGGAAGAATCGATTTTTTTCGAACGAGTTCGCCAAGGGTATCTCGATCAAGCCCGGTATTTTCCCGAACGCTATCGCATCATCGACGCCGGACAGGCCCTGGCTACGGTTCAAGATCAATTGCGCCACGCGCTGGATGACTTACTCAAACAGGCATGAACGCATTATTACATTGGCATCGCCCCCATTGGCAAAACCTGATCAAACGCGTGCGCGCCGGCAAACTGCCTCACGCCTTGCTGCTCAGCGGACCCGCCGGTGTCGGTAAAAATCAATTCGCCGCGCAATGGGCGCAGACCGTATTGTGCGAGACAGGCGTGGCTCAGGGGCACGCTTGCGGGCGATGTCGGTCCTGTATGCTCTACACCGCGGGCAGCCACCCCGATTTGCGCAGGGTAAGTTCTCTGGAACCCGGCAAAGTTATCGGTGTGGATCAAGTACGGGAAATCAGCCACTACCTCTCACAGACTTCCCAGTACGGAGGTCATAAGGCAGTTATAATCTCGCCGGCCGAGAAAATGAACATCAATGCCGCCAACAGTCTGTTGAAAACCCTCGAGGAACCCTCGGCATGGTCGCTGATCCTCTTGGTCACCGACAGGCCAGGACGCCTGCCGGCTACCATTCTCAGCCGCTGTCAGCGCCTTGATTTCACAGTGCCCGGCACCGAGGAGGCGGCGCAATGGCTGAAAAGACAAGTCGATCCCGGGCTCGATGTCGATTTGATATTGGCCTTAGCGGAGGGCGCTCCTTTACGCGCCCTGGAACTCGCCGAGAGCGCCGTGCTTACCGAACGCATAAAAATCATCCAGGAACTGGAGAGACTCTCTCAAGGAAACACGAACGTCTCTGGTGTCGCCGAGCAGTTTCTAAAGATAGGAGCACGACAAACGCTATATTGGATATACAATTGGGTCGCGGATATGATCCGATGCTTTTCTAGCGGCAGCGAAGGTTTTATAGTCAATCGTGATTTGACGGAACGGCTGATGAAGCTTGCGCAACATGTTGAACTGCAGGGCCTGCACAGTTACTCTCAACAGGTTAGCGAGGCCGTGCGTATGACCGAGGGGCAGATGAATCCGCAATTGTTGATGGAAAATGTGCTCATGGCTTGGCAGGATACATTTCTCGCGCGCGATTAAGTCAAGCGCCTAGGCTGGAAGGATTAGGGCATATTCATGAGTGATAATAAGGCCAAACCAAACACCAAGATGCGGCAAAATATCCTCTCGGCGGTGATCAGGGACAAGGCTGCCCTCTATGAGGCATACATGCCGTTTATCAAAAACGGCGGTTTGTTCATCCCAACTAAAAGGACTTGCTCCTTGGGCGACGAAGTGTTCGTATTGCTTACCTTGCTGGATGAGAACGAGAGGATACCCTTCGCCGGGCGCGTGGTATGGATCACACCCGAGGGCGCGCAAGGTAACCGCCAGGCAGGGATCGGCATTCAATTTAACGATGACCAGGGCGGCAAAGCGGTTTGCAATAAGATAGAAACATATCTTGCCGGGACGCTCAAATCCGAACGTCCCACCCATACCATGTGACGCTGTTTAAGTTCCAATCTCTTCGTCCATGTCTCTATCCTTAGTCGATTCCCATTGCCATTTGGATCGTCTGGATCTCACCAAGTTGGGCGGCGATCTCGATACCGTCATGGCTATGGCGCGTCAACAAGGCGTTTCCCACGTGTTGTGCGTGTGCATTGATATGGACAATTGCCTGGCGGTAAGGGCATTAGCCGATCACTATTCCCATGTGTTCGCCTCGGTGGGGGTACATCCTAACGAGAAGGATACCCGCGATCCTGAAGTGCAGGAATTGGTGGATTTAGCGCAAGCAGCCAAAGTCGTAGCCATCGGCGAGACAGGGCTCGATTACTTTCACGGCCAAGGCGATCTGAAATGGCAGCGCGAGCGTTTCCGCCGCCATATACGCGCCGCGAAGCAGTGCGGTAAGCCGCTGATTATCCACAGCCGTGATGCTAAGGAAGATACACTAAGGATCATGCGCGAGGAGGGGGCCGCCGAAATCGGCGGGGTGATGCATTGCTTTACAGAGGACTGGGCGATGGCGGAACAGGCCATGGCGCTCAATTTTTACATCTCTTTTTCCGGGATCGTCACCTTCCGCAACGCTGAGTCGCTTCGCGATGTAGCGCGACGTGTGCCGCTCGATCGCTTGCTGGTGGAGACGGATGCACCCTATCTGACCCCGGTACCATACCGCGGCAAGAGCAATCAGCCCGCCTTTGTGCGCATCGTTGCGGAGCAAATCGCGGAAGTCCGTAACGTGTCCGTAGAAACTATCGCCCAGGCAACCACCAGCAATTTTTTTCAATTATTCCAGAGTGCTAAGCCAGTTTCTTAAGCATAATCTTAAGCCATCTAATAATTACTAATTAGTTTAACTACATTCCTTAAGTGATCTTTTTTACTATAGAAATGTGGAGATAACCGAATGCCTCCCCCGCGTTGTGCGCATACTATGCCGCGCTCTGATAGATATTGCCACAGCAAATCCGGATCGGCATGTTGATGGCGAAAGGTGACAATCCCCGCATACCGATCGCTAGCCGTAGGCGTCACCAGTTGCAATTGATGTAAACGTCCCAGGCGATCCAATAAATATTCAGCGTTATCGAGCGCGAGGTGCGACACTACATCCATCCCTATCTCCAATAATAAGGAAAGGCTGGCATGCAGGGCGTGTATGCCCAGCATATTGGGGCTACCACACTCGAAACGCCGCGCCGAGCGGGCGGGTTGCCACTCGCGGTGTTCATAATCACCGGCTTGTTCAATCATATGCCAGCCAAATTGATGCAGTCGCATTTGTTCCCGCAGCGCTGCGCGGCAAAAGAATACCGCCACGCCTTCCGGACCGAGCATCCACTTGTGGCCATCTGCGACTACAAAGTCGGCATGGATATTCTGTGCGTCCATCGGCAGCACACCAAGGCTCTGGATGGCATCGACACAAAATAATTTATCGTGGGTACGGCAATAACCGCCCAGGCGCTGCAAATCCAGTCGAATGCCACTGGCGTACTGGACGGAACTTACCGCCAGTAACCGCGTGCGGTCATTAACAAGGCCTAACAAAGCATCTTCAGGGCTAGTCCCGCTGCGTAAGTCCGCCTCCCGCAACTCCACTCCCCGGTCTTTCAACGATTCCCAGACAATACAATTGGAGGGAAATTCCTCGTTGCTTATGACAACGTTGTCGCCCGCCAGCCAGTTCAAGCCATGCGCGATTACCGACAACCCTTCCGAAGTATTCTTAAGTAACGCGATATCATCGCTATGAGGGGCGTTTAGCAGGGTACGCAGCTGTTCCCGCAGTGCCCGCTCGGTGGCTAACCATCGATTGTAATTACGCGCCCCCATGGTGGCATTTTCCTCGGCGAAGGCTGCGACGGCTTGTGCAGTGCGTCGCGGCCAAGGAGCAACGGCGGCATGATTGAGATAGATCAGACTCGGGATCTGATTAAATTCGTTTGAAAATTCATTATAAATATCTCTAATTAACATGGAAAACGAGCCCCATCCGAGCGAAAGAAATTACGCTAACAAGGGCATGGTTTACACTCAAGTGCTTAGTGAGCCACCCTCGCAATTATGTGCACAATGTATACGACTTCGCATGGAGATTACTCATCGGGTGCGACCCCCAGGGTTCTAAGAAGCTGCCGGTCCCAGTGCGCACGATAAAGATTCGGACTGCCGATCCATCCCACTTCATCAAGGTTCTCCGCTTTCAGGTGGAGCAGGGTACGCGCCACAGAGGCACCCCATCGACCCGCCACCGTCGCAACGTCGTCATGCCTCCCCAAACAAGCCCGCGCATTTTGCACGCTTGATAGAATAGATTCCCAAGGAGGCGTCAGCCGTCACCGCGACACCTCTCCAGGTTACAGAAGACCTGTTTTTCGACCGACCCCGGTGTTCAATTCGCTCCGATAAGTTATTGATTCTCTGTTTTGGGCCTCTGTAGGAAGAAGGTATACATAAAAGATCGGGATTTATGAGTTGTATATATATATCAAGACCCCCGTGCTGCCTCAAATAGTTCGCATAATGTATACGAAAGAAAAGAAGATAACACGTCATGGCGTAATCCCCAGGTTATGTAAAATCTGGCGATCCCAGCGGGCCCGGTAGATATCCTCCGGCCGGAAACCCTTCTCCAAGCCAGGCGCGTACAACTCGCCGCGGAGGATCCTCCACTCCGGCCACCCCAGATGACCCAAGTATCCCGCTTTGAGCTCCAGGAGGGTCTGGGCCCAGAGGGGCACCCCGTTTGCCCGCCACCGCGTCAGCGTGTACGGGTGACGCCCTACAAAGGCCGCGAGCTCTGCATCAGTGAGCCCGGCCTCTTGGCGTAGCTCTGAGAGAGGCACGTTGCAAGTGAAGCATTGACCACGAGCCAGGTGGCGCTGCCCCCTCACGAGTAAAGGGGCACTATTGCGATACCCTTGACTCGTACACCCCCGCTGTTCGCCACGTGGCAGGGGGCTGACGCCCCGATTATCCAAAGAAAAAAGACCGCCGCAGTTTGTGCAGCAGGTCAAAGAGGTTCCCAGGGAAGCGTCAGCCGTCATGGCGCCACCCCCCCGAGTTCCCTGCGTTCGTCCCCCAATCGACCCGGTGCTCGATTTTCCTCCGATAAGCCGTTGATCCTTGGTTCCGGGCCTCTGTAGCAAGAAGGTATATATAAAAGCAATATGCTGTGTGAATTGTGCTAAGTATATAGTTAAACCCAGCCGGGGCCCGGAAAAGCGCGCTCCGCGCGCTCCTTCCCGGCCCCCAATTGTGCGCATAATGTATATTATGTTAAATTAATAAAACTGGTACGTCAGCTTCTTGGCTTCGATCCTCTACCTAGGCCTGGAAGTTGTTACCGTCGGTTGTAACGGCTTTAACGGGTTAGCTTACTCTGCCGATCCAACAAATCGATGGATGGTGCTATTACTATTTAAACAAGAGGCCCGATCATCAAATTGATCGGGCCTTTTTATAACGTCTTTATAACGTCAATCAGCTTCCAGTTTATTGGACCATTTCCTTTAACTTTTTCAGCGCCACAACTTTCACGACGGTGCGTGCAGGTTTGGCCTTGAACATGGTCTCTTCCCCGGTAAAGGGATTGATCCCTTTGCGAGCTTTTGTGGCCTTTTTATGGATCGTTTTGATCTTGAAAAGACCGGGCATCTTGAACTCTCCGGGGCCTTTGGGTTTCACGTGCCGCGATATGGTGTTGGCCAATTCGTCGATCACGTTGCCGACATCTTTACGAGACAGCCCAGTGCTTCCGGCGATGCTGGTTAACAGCTCGGATTTCGTGAACGGATCTTTCACTGGGCCCGCCTTTGCTGCTTTAGCTGCTTTGGGGGTTGCTTTCTTTTTCGCCATACTTCCTTCCCTTGTTTGAGTAGATTTAAGCGCGAGAATGCACCGTGCATTAAATTAGTAGAAAAACCGGTAAATTTCCAGTAAAAAATGCATCCAAGTGTTTGGCGCCGCCGTTTCGTTTACGGCCGGCATACCAATACTCTCTGGAAAGCCCATCTCAGACGCTAGAAGAATATGCCGGCGAGTGCTCATTTAACCGTGATTTTCTACAAGGAAACGCGGGCTAAATTGGTGCCCGGGACCGGAATCGAACCGGTACAGCCATTTTAAAGGCCGGCGGATTTTAAGTCCGCTGCGTCTACCTATTCCGCCACCCGGGCTGAAGAGCTACGCATTGTATCGTGACGATATAGCAGCGAAAAGCAAAATAGGTATGGAGGCTGGGGTCGGAATCGAACCGGCGTCCACGGCTTTGCAGGCCGCTGCATAACCACTCTGCCACCCAGCCTGCGAAAACCTCAGACTCTGCTCGCAACCCTGCGAAATACACGCGTAAATAATTTGGAGCGGGAAACGAGACTCGAACTCGCGACCCCAACCTTGGCAAGGTTGTGCTCTACCAACTGAGCTATTCCCGCTGTGACCCTGGTCAAGTAGGCGGTCTATTGTATCCACAGCGCGGTGGCTGTCAACCTGTGCCGTGACGGTCCTTTGTCAGCAGTACCATCCACGCCGCCCGCAGGTAAGAGAACATGGACCATAAAGTCAATCCTGCCGCCACATAGAGCAAGACAAAGCCAATTACCGGGGTATCCAAGCCGAAGAACGGCTCATGGTATAGCAATAGAATCAAGGCCACAATTTGTACGGCAGTTTTATATTTCCCAAGAAAGGAAACCGCTACGCGGGCGCGTTCCCCCAATTCCGCCATCCACTCCCGCAAGGCTGAAACCGCGATTTCTCGCCCGATGATCACCGCTGCTGGAATAGCCATCATTGCATTGGGATGAGTCTGCATCAGCAATATTAGGGCCACCGCCACCATGAGCTTATCCGCCACTGGGTCCAGAAATGCACCGAACGCCGAAGTTTGATTGAGTCGCCTGGCCAGGTAACCGTCAAACCAATCCGTCACTCCGGCGAAGATAAAGATAGCGGTGGTTGCGACATTCGCCCAGGTCACGGGCAAATAATAGGCAAGGACGAAGATGGGGATCAATCCAATGCGTATTAAGGTTAAAATTATCGGTATATTCATGAGGGGCGGATTACAGGCGATCGTCGTGGAATACATCGTATATACGCTGTGCTAGCGCCCGGCTGATGCCCTGTACCTTGGCCAACTCCTCTATACCTGCTCGTGCGACTTCCTGCAGTCCCCCCAGGCGGGTCAATAACAAACGGCGTCGCTTTGGACCGAGGCCCGGAATCCGCTCCAGAGGTGATGTCCTGCGCGCCTTGCCGCGACGCTGGCGATGCCCGGTGACGGCAAAACGGTGGGCCTCGTCGCGAATTTGCTGAATAAGATGCAATGCCGGCGAATCCGTAGGCAGTATAATGGCCCGCTTCTCCCCGGACAAGAACAAGGTTTCGGCGCCGGCCTTGCGCCCCGGCCCTTTGGCGACGCCGATAATTGTAGGGTCTCCGATCTGCAATTCCTCTAGCACTTTCGCGGCCTCCGCGACCTGCCCTTTACCGCCGTCAATAAATATAATGTCGGGCAATTTCCCCTCCTCCTGCCGGAGGCGGGTGTATCTCCGTAATAGGGCCTGATGCAGTGCACCGTAATCGTCCCCCGGTGTAATGCCCTCGATATTAAAGCGACGGTAATCGCTCTTGAGCGGCCCCTCCGTCTCGAATACCACACAGGAAGCTACCGTAGCTTCGCCAAAGGTATGACTGATATCGAAGCACTCAACCCGTTGTGGCCGGTCCGCCAGATTTAAAGCCTCTTGCAAAGCCTCAAAGCGTTGCAAAGTATTGGCCTTATTGGCCAACTGCCGGGTAATGGCGTGCTCGGCATTGGCAGCAGCCAAACTCAGCCATCGCGCCCGTTCACCGCGTACCTTATGGGTAATCGCCACCCGGTGCTTGGTTTGTGTCTCTAAGGCGCTCTCCAATAATCCTCTATCCGCAATGGCGTGATTCACCAAAATCTCGGCGGGCACTTCCCTGCCTATGTAATACTGTGGCAGAAAGGCCGCCAAGACATCGGCTGCATCGGCATCTTGAATATGCTGCGGATATAATGTCTTATTGCCCAACACGCGGCCGGCCCGGACATAAAACACCTCCACACAGGCGATACCGTGCCGGACATCGCAGGCAATTACGTCCAGGTCTCCCCGCTCGCCGCTCACATATTGCTTTTCCTGAATGTGATTCAGAGTTGCTATCTGATCGCGGTAACGCGCGGCCTCTTCGAAGTGTAATTGTTTTGCAGCAGTTTCCATACGCGCTATCAGCTCGCCGACTACCTGGGCATTTTTGCCCTCAAGAAACAACACGGCGTGACGTACGTCCTGCTGGTAAGTCTCTCTTTCCACCAACTCGACACAAGGGGCCGTGCAGCGTTTGATTTGATACTGGAGGCAGGGCCGGGAGCGGTTGCGATAAAAACTGTCCTCGCATTGCCGCACAGGAAATAATTTTTGGAGCAGCTGCAAACTTTCGCGTACCGCCGAGGCCGAGGGGTAAGGGCCGAAATAGCGGCCCTTTTCCCTCTTGCTCCCGCGATAAAAGCCGAAACGCGGAAAATCGTCGTGGGCGGAAAGATGGATATAGGGATAACTTTTATCGTCCCGCAGCAACACGTTATATCGCGGCTTGAAGTCCTTGATAAGGTTGTTCTCAAGGATCAGGGCCTCACCCTCTGTGCGGGTCACGGTCACCTCGACGTGATGTATCTGCGCTATCATCACTTGGGTCTTGACCGGCATGCCGCTACGACGGAAGTAACTGGCCAGACGTTTTTTCAAATTGCGGGCCTTGCCCACATAGAGCACCTTGCCTTGACTGTTCACCATACGGTAAACGCCCGGACGGCTGGTCAGCGTCCTGAGAAAACCCTTGGCATCAAAGTTTATTGGGTGCGGCACGTAACGATAGCCGCTTAGATCGCTAGCCGCCGACGGACCTGGATAAATATCCGACGGAACATGTCTTCGGTAAGGCGACGGGTCTGAGTGTTGTATCGACTGCAATGGTAGGAATCGACCAGCCATTGTTTCTGTGACAAAGCATATTCCCGGCCATGCGCGAAGGGATAATTTGCCATGCGCAAGCCCAAGGCACGCAACACGGCTTTGTGCGCGATCGTGCCCAGAGCGAGGATGATTGCCCCTACACCTAATTGTTGAAGTTCAGCACTCAAATAACTGTTACACAATATAATTTCATCACCTTGCGGTTTATTTTGGGGTGGCAGGCATTTCACAGCATTAGTAATACGGCAGTCCTTGAGGATCAATCCATCATCACGATGGGTTGATAGCGGTTGATTGCTGAAGTCGAATTCATGCAACGTCTTATAGAGCAGTATACCGGCATAATCACCGGTAAAAGGGCGGCCGGTAGCGTTGGCGCCGTGCATCCCCGGCGCTAAGCCGACGATGAGCAGACGCGGCTTGCTGTCCCCTACCGCTGCCACCGGCCGGGCATAATAGTCGGGATACTCCTCGCGTACTGTGTCTAGGAAATTTGCAAGCCGCTCGCAACGCCGACAGTTTTGATTAAAGACGGTTGGTTTCATGATTAATATTGTATTGCAAAATACTTGGGGAGCTTACATAAAAAACACCGGGAAAGCAGGCGAGTCGACGCTGCGTTTTCCTTTGATTTTTTGTCAATTCACCGTCTATTGATGAGGCAATTCCGGATGTTAAGTAACAAATTGGCTGGCCGATAAGACGTGGGCAGGACACGTGCCGCCTCTATGAGTTCGGCTAATTATTGTATTGCCCCAAGTTCAATTAGGAGAGGATTGAATATGTCTGTGAAGCAACCGCTAGGACCATCGATCGAAAATTGGTATAAAACCAGCGAAGGGAATATGTTTGAAGTAATCGCAGTCGACGAGCAAGACGACGCCATAGGGATCCAATACCTCGATGGCTCGCTCGATGAGTTGGACAGCGACACCTGGCTAGGTCTGGATCCGAAAGTAATCGACCCACCCCGTGAATTCATGGGAGATACCTATGAAGGCGATGAGGGTGGGGAAAATTACGACGAAATTTCTGATCTCGATAATATCGAAGGTGGGTGGTCGAATATAGTTATTGAAGAGTAAGTCACTACAGCTAACATCGCTCCAGCGCTGTAATTTGCCTCTATTTAATCAGATCAATGCCGCTCCCGCCGTGCCTCGATTATATTCGGCAGATGCCCGAGTTTTTGTAAAGCCCTGCTCAGCTCATCAATGCCGGTGATCTCCAAAGTCAAAGTCATATAGGCGATATGTTCTACCTTGTCCGACACGGTTCGTACCGCAATGACATTGATTTTCTCATTGGCCAATACTGAAGATATATCGCGCAATAAGCCCTGACGATCGAAAGCGGTGATGTGAATATCAACCGGATAGGTTTGAGTACTGCCTCCCCACTCCACCTCGATGAGGCGTTGCGGGTTGTCGTTTCGATAACGTAACACATTGCTACAGTCGCGGCGGTGGATAGTCACACCACGACCTCGGGTGATGAACCCCACAATATCATCACCGGGAACAGGCTTACAGCACCGCCCCAAGTTGGACATGAGATTTCCCACACCCAGGATTTGAATGTTGCCCCCCTCTGGATGCCACGCCTTTACCGGTGCGATAGGCATTTCCACGCTGCGGCCGACAGCCGGATCCTGCAGATCCTGCATGACATGCAAGAGCCGGGAGGACTTCACATCGCCTCGCCCTATGGCAGCCAGCATATCGTCCACCTTGATAAAGTTGAGCCGTTGCGCCACCTCTTCATAATTGATCCCCGCAAACCCCAAACGCTGAATCTCGCGTTCGAAGAGGCTTCGGCCGGCGGCGATGTTGGCCTCCATATTTTGCTGTTTGAACCAATGCTGAACCTTGTGCCTGGCCCGGGATGTCTTGAGGAATCCCAAGTGAGGATTGAGCCAGTCGCGACTGGGATCGCCCTTTTTAACAGTTAGGATTTCCACCTGCTGCCCGCTTTGGAGAGTATAGGTCAGGGGCACCATGCTGCCGTTGACCTTGGCGCCACGGCAGCGATTTCCCAATTCGGTATGTACGTGGTAGGCAAAATCCAACGGGGTGGCGTCTACGGGCAGGTCGACGATGTCGCCCTTGGGGGAAAACACATAGACCCGGTCTTGAAACAGGTCATCCTGTAAGTCCTCGCCCGACGCACCGGCCTGAGAGATGTCTTCTTTCCATTCCAGCAATTGTCGCAGCAAGGCCACCTTACGATCCAAGCCCGCATCGTAGCCACCACCTTCCTTGTAGCGCCAGTGCGCCGCCACGCCCAATTCAGAGTGATGGTGCATCTCACGGGTGCGGATCTGCACCTCTACGGTCTTGCCCTCGGGACCGATGACAGCGGTGTGTATAGAGCGGTAGTTATTCTCCTTGGGGGTGGCGATGTAATCGTCGAATTCGCCGGGGATGAACTGCCACAGACCATGCACCACACCCAGGGCCGCATAACAATCCCGCACCTCCGGCACCAGGATCCGCACAGCTCTAATATCATAAATATTATTGTAATCAGTATTTTTACGATTCATCTTCAACCAAATACTATAGATATGTTTGGGCCGTCCGCTGATTTCGGCCTTGATGCCCATCCCTGCCAAGGCCGAATCCAGCATCTTCATGAACTGGGCAATATAGCGTTCCCGGTCGATGCGCCGTTCATTGACCATCTCCGCGATCTGTTTATAGGCCTCGGGATGCACGACCCGCAGCGCTAGATCCTCCAGTTCCCATTTGATCTGCCAGATACCCAAGCGGTTGGCCAAGGGAGCGTAAATATGGAGGGTTTCCTCCGCGATGCGCATTTGCTTATCGTCGGGCAAGGATCCGAGGGTGCGCATATTGTGGGTGCGGTCGGCGAGCTTGATCAAGACCACCCGGATATCCTCCGCCATGGCTAGCAGCATTTTGCGCAGCGCCTCGGCATGGCCTTGCTCTTTCTTGCCGCCCCCCGCTATCCCTTGAAAGCTCTGGATGACGTCCATCTTGGTGACGCCGTCCACTAATTTAGCGATACGCACACCGAAGGCAGCCTCGATCTCCCTGAAGGTCACCGGGGTATCTTCGATGACATCGTGAAGCAAGGCGGCGGCGATGGTCTCATGATCCAAGCGCAAACTGGCGAGGATATTGGCCACCGCCAGGGCATGCTGAAAGAAGAGCTCGCCGGAGACCCGCTGCTGTCCGGAATGGGCGCGTTGCGCCCACTCGCAGGCAAGTTTAATCACCTGTAGCTCCGCTGAAGGATATTCTGTGGCCATAGAGGCCAGCCACTGCCCGGCGCTCAAGTCCTCCTTGCTGGTGGTGCCGGTCTTTTTGTCGGTGATGCTGACCATACGTAATTAGGATATGTGGCGGGGTAAGAAGTTCTCTGTGGATATTCCGGCTTATTTGGTTATCGACTCAACAATCCACGCACTTCATTGTGCGGATGCCTGCAGTCGATTTCACGAAAGGTGGATGGCTACCAGGGGACCGGCATGCAAGTTGAAAGAAGACCATGAGCAAGCGCCTGCTCGCTCCTATCCGATGATTATCGATAAATCTCTAAGTTCTGCCGTGGTGTCAAGGGCAATTAATCTGAATTGCGATAACGCTTAGTGTTTATCTTCTTGACGCTTTCCCGAAAAGACGGCGATTAATCTATCTTCCAGCTCGATTCGGTCTGCCAGCTGTTCGCCGAGCGTAGATAGGTCCTTATCCAATGTGAAGAGGCCCTCGCAATGATCTCCGCAATCATACCTTTCATTGAAATCCAGGATGGACTGGGTAATGGCAAGTATCTGCGGATATATTTGATCGGCGACGGTGGAGACGGAAACCCGCCGTTCCCGATTTTCGGCAAAATGGCGGTACAGTTGAAAGTGGGCATGGGCGGTATAATCGACCAAAGATTGACAAAATTGCTGTAATAACGTGGGAACGGTGAAGTCCTTGATGAAAGGTCTCTTGGCGGCCAGTTGACTATAGAGGGCCAACATCTCGGTCCGGGACTCTACAATTTTATTGACCAGATTCGCAGAGCGGGTTCGCCGCTCCGCAGTAGCCGGTTGTTGTTCTAGCATGTTCATCTCCCTTTGCCCTATTTAAGAGTTTGGCTATTCTAACAAGAACTTTTCATTGTCAGCACGCATTTTCAATTACAGCAACCTGAAGCATTGCCGGACCAAGGTTCAAGTCCAGCTAAGACGCAAGCCACTGATCGCCGGCATCACGGTAAATACCCGCAATAGCAGCAATGGCGAACGATGTGTCAACCTGGCGGTCACCGGGGTTGCCACGATGCTTCTTTCCTCTCCGATCCACGGGGCGATTGGCCATTAGATACCGCCTGATGTACTAACCCGTTCTTGGGACAGCATCTCCATTTTGGAGGCGAAGCCCCATCTACAGCGCGACCAGCAGGGCGAACAGGTCGAATAAGGTTCGCAGTATATCCCTGTTGCCACCCCGGCGCCTGCCAATGCTCCGTATACCATACCGGGGACTGTTTTCCAAAAAAACCCCACTCCGCGGCTTGGCGACAGTGATGGGTATATGTAGCGATCAAGAATGTAATGACGAATGTTGTCAGCGGGGTGGCAATGGCCGCATGCGTAATCCATGCATAATCGCAGCTGCCGGCAATCCTTGAAAGGGAAAAACCACTATCAGGGCGGGTACGATGACAATCCCCCACCGATGATCAATAGGCCTGCAAGGAATCCCGCCGTATTCGGCTACCTCTGAATAGATCAGGAAAAACTAATTCATCGTTTACTTGGCCGCTGGCTGACATCAACCGTCGCTCAAATAGCAAAGATTAGAACGATAAATAATGCAACTCCATTTGTGGGACCGTAATAAATTCAGTTTCAGTTGAAAGCGCTAGCTTACGGCCACCAGATTGTCGCTGACAAAGAAATCCAAATCTTCCTTTTTAACCCCCCGGGAGATGTTGGACTTAGATCATGCCTATCCCTGTTTTCCACTCATCACTGGCGACCATGTATAATTAAAGAAATTCACAGCAAAAGCCGAAATAAGAGATACTAGGTCAACTTAAGCATTAAGTGATTTTCCCTGACACGGACATGTCAACCCGATGCATTACACAGGTGATCTTCATCACTCAGGAGGGTTTGATATGAATATCGAAGAATTGCGCGAGGTTCTCGAAAATTTAAAAGACGGCGAACTTATCCGCCACGTGCAAAAATATGTATGTCTATCGCTGGCCGAGGCCAACGATCCCGCGGCGCTCTCCCATATCATGCTTGATCTGGTTTATGCCGAATGTACCCGGCGAGGCAAAGAACGCTTATACGATAAGGCCTACGAATCCGTGTGCCGTCAACCTCAAGTCTGCAAAATATTGCTCGCTGCATAATACCCTTCACTCTCATTAGCTACGTCAGCGAACGACCAAGGAATCTACCGGAACCCCCTTTCATTATTGAATCTTCACTTTGCTGAAGTGGTTCTCCCACCACATGGCGGCGGCCTGATTGGCTGCACTGATTTGATCCGGCGTCATGTGTTCGCTGATGCGTAATCTCGGATCATCATCTGCCAACTTTTCATCCTGACTGTCCTGCCACACGCTGGCAATGGCATACCAGGTATAAGCCTTAACATAATCCTTGGCTACGCCTTGACCGGTTTCATACAGATAAGCGAGCTTACGTTGAGCGATTTCATGTTGACGCTCGGCGGCTTTTTGGTACCATTCAGCAGCGATCTTGTAATTCTGGGGCACTCCCTGCCCCGCCTCATAGATCAATCCGATATTGGTTTGGGCATAAACATCGCCCTGCTCAGCGGCCTTGCGAAACCATTTCAGCGCCTCGCCGTCGCTTTGTTTCACGCCCTGACCATTTTTATAAAGCATTGCCAGATTGGTCTGAGCGCTGGCCAACCCCTGCACCGCCGCTGCGTTAAACCATTTCGCAGACTCCACCATATCCCTTTCAATTCCTAAACCGTCGCGATAGATATACCCTAATACGGCCTGCGCATCCGCACGCCCTTTAGCTGCAGCCTTCAAAAGCCAGCCCCGCGCTACTTCGTAGTTTCGTTCCACACCCTTGCCAAGAGCATAGGCTGTTCCCAAATCCGCTTGCGCCGCCACGTCGCCGTTACGCGCCTGCTGCTCCAGTTTTGCTAATGGGTCCTGCGCCTCATCCGCCGACGCTATCGTCATTGCCCCGAGAAACACTCCCAAGAGGCAATAGCTTACCGATCTCGGCCAATACCGCGTTTTTACCTTCACTACAAACTCCTTAGGCTAATATAAATGGGTTCCGGAAATAGTTTGATACTAGTCGTAACCACGGCTCGAGCTTTCCTCATTCCACTCGTTCAAGCGCTCGCCCCAATCCTCGTCGAACATGCCAGTCTCTGAATAGCCGATATCATCACTTTCGAAATCATCAATCGCTCCCGCCCATTCCTCCGGCGGTTCGATATGTTCTAATGCCATCTTATTCCACTCGTCCAATTCCAGCGCCTCGACATCGCCGTCGTAATGCTGAATTTCAACCACGCCGTCGGTTTCATCATAGGCTACTACCTGAAACTCATGGCCCTTGTCGAGATGCTTATACCAGTTACCCAATACTGGGTCGACATTTGCCTTCATGTGCAGCCACCTCCTTTCTATAATGGGCGCTGTGCTTGCGCTATCTCCGGCAGATATGCCTCGGTACAAGAACAAATAGTTTGAATAGAGGCAGTCTAAACTCACAAGCTTGGTTTTTAGGGGATACCGGGGATTTGTATTATCCTAGCCAAGGGCCATTCGCTCAAGCTCAGAGAAGATTAAAGTGGGACCCATAATATTGCTGTTCAGAATCTTAGGCCCGGCATTTGCATTACTGATGCTGCCGGGAATAGCCGTAGCGGAAAGGGTACTCCATCATGAAATGCACGTAACACTATCCCCGGACAACGGCCAACTCCAAGTGCGCGATATTATTAGCTTGCCGCTACAACAGTCGCCGTTGCACTTCAGTTTGCACAAGGGGTTCTCCCCCTCCAGCCCTGATGCTCGCGTGCGGATAGAACCCGACCCGCAAGCGCCCGCCTCCTCGGATAGCGAAACCTTTCTTCTTTCGCTGCCCGACGGCCGGTCTAAATTCACGGTGGACTATCAAGGCAAGATTGCCCAACCGCTGGAGAACACCGCCACCGGTATCATACGCAACCAAACGATTACCCAGGGATTCGTCTCCCGCGACGGCGTCTATCTCGACGGCAGCAGTCTGTGGTATCCCCGCTTCGACAATGAATTGGTGACGTTTTCCATGACCGTAATAATACCGCTGCCCTGGCAGGCCATCAGCCAAGGTCGCCAGCCTAGCTTGAAACGAGACGCCACAGTCTGGGAAGAGACACAACCGCAAGAGGAAATTTACCTGCTTGCTGCACCCTTTCGGGTTTACCGTCAAGCGGCGGACAAGATCGATACCGAAGTATTTCTGCGCGAAAACGATCCCACGCTGGCGAAGCTATACCTGCCGCTCATCGCCAGATATATAAAGATGTACGATCACCTGATAGGACCCTATCCCTACAGTAAATTCGCCGTGGTGGAAAACAGCTGGGAATCGGGCTATGGCATGCCCTCATTCACGCTGCTAGGTCCCAGAGTGATGCGCCTGCCCTTCATCCTGAGCAGTTCCCTACCCCACGAGATATTGCACAACTGGTGGGGCAACGGCGTCTACGTCGATTATCGCCGAGGCAATTGGTCCGAGGGACTTACCGCCTATCTCGCCGATCACTTGTTGCGCGAACAGGTCGGCGACGGAGTCGCCTACCGCCGCAATGCCCTACAGCGCTACACTAATTACGTGTCACAAGATAATGATTTTCCTTTAAAAGAATTTCAAGGCCGACACAGCGAGGCCAGCCAGGCCGTGGGTTACGACAAAGCACTGATGCTGTTCCACATGCTGCGCATGCAACTGGGCGATAAGAATTTCATCGACGCGCTGCGCCAGTTTTATCACGAACAGCGCTTCCATCGTGCTAATTGGGACGATCTGCGCCACAGTTTTGAAGCGGTGAGTCACCGATCGCTACAATCCGAATTCCAGCAATGGCTGACGCGCCGCGGTGCGCCGGTGTTGCAAGTCGGTAGTGTGCGCGCCACGCCTAAGGGCAAGGGCTATGAATTGACGGCGGCGATCGTACAAACCCAAAGCGGTGCGCCCTATCGCCTGCATGTTCCCATTGCAGTGCAACTAGAAGGTCAACAACAGGCCTGGCAGACTCAGATCGACCTCAGCCAAAAACGTCAGACCATTCATATTACCGTCCCGGCGCGGCCCTGGCGTTTAGAGATAGATCCGGAATTCGACGTATTTCGCCGCCTCGGCCCCGGCGAACTGCCGCCAACCCTCAGTGAGGCCCTGGGCGCCGATGTCTTGCTGATGGTGCTACCGTCATCGGCACCAGCGGAGACGCGAGCTGCCTATCAGCGCCTGGCGCAGGCTTGGGCCGACGCCGGATCGAGGATAGAGATACGCTGGGATAAAGACCTGCCCCAACTCCCCAGTCATCGCGCCGTGTGGCTGCTGGGTTGGGAAAATCGATTCATCGATCAGGTAAGTGGGGGTGTTGGCGTGCAATTGTCTTTAACCAATGACAGCGCGACCCTCGCCGGACAAACCTTGCACCGCCAAGATCGCGCCGTAATCATCAGCGCCCACCGCAACGGTGCGATTCGGGTGTGGCTCGGCTGCGACAATTCCGCCGCCATCCCCGGTCTCGCTCGCAAGCTGCCTCACTACGGAAGCTATAGCTATCTTGCCTTCCAGGGCGATGGACCTACAAACACACTGAAAGGTCAGTGGAATGTGTTAAATTCACCTCTACTACTTACTGTTAAACAAGAAGATAATGCAATGCCGCCTCCGACATCATTTGTGCTTGCGCCTCGAGTTCCACTTGTTTATGCAAGCTTGGATGCTTCTAGTTCGGGTATGGTACGTACAATTAAAGCGCTCCAAAAATAAAGGCGAATACCATCCGCAACTCGGGAACCTAACGTAATCATGATGTATCTGGAACACATGGCCTTCAATGTGTCGCTCCGCTTGCATGGCTACAATGACATGCTCTCGCCTGTTGAGTATGAGAAGAGGTATTTCGGACAGCTCGGAGGTGTCTAGAAAACTAAGGGCAATTCAGCTATAGCGTACTAGAAAGAAAGAGATTGAGCGTGAATTGAGGGGGTTCCAGGGAGCGCGAGACAAGGTAAAGGAAGCTCCAGTTGCGGGCAAGTCCAGCCTGCATGACAATACGAATTCGGGGTCAAAGGGGGCCGGGTAATGAGCGACAAGATGCAGATCAGTATAACGGCGCAGCAGTTGATGATTCGGGACTTGCGCGAGTTTATCGCGTCCCACCATGTCGAGAATGTATTTACGCCCGAGGAGTGTGACAAGATTGTATCCCTTTGGTGTGAAGATGAATCCACTAGGGGGGGGCTTGGAGAACGAGGTGCGATCGAGAAAAGGAACACCCGTAGTAGCCAGATCCAGTGGCTGTCCGCGACAGACCCGAAGAATCGTTGGATAATGGTGCGACTTTTACAAGCATGTATTACTGTCAATGAGCAATGCTACGGGTTCAACTTGAATGGGATGATTGACGCCGCCTTTCAATTAACCCGATACAAGGAAGGCGATGAGTATGACTGGCACCTAGACATTGGAGCCGGTCAGTTGCGATACCGTAAGCTCAGCTTCAGTGTGCAATTAAGTGCGCCAGAAGATTATGAGGGAGGGATTCTGGAGATAGCAGTTCCTCCGAGCAAAGCCATTAAGACGAAAGGGACGATAATTACGTTCCCATCATTTTCGACTCACAGGGTGACTCTGGTTACGAAAGGTGTTCGTTACGCCCTTGTGGGGTGGGTAACAGGACCACCTTGGCGCTAGTAAACTGGCGTTGGAGGCTGTTATGTTTGCCAAATGAAAAATCAACTTGGTGCCGTTTTACAAAAACGGACAACGACGAGCAGATTGTCTTCACTCCATACTCGTCATATTTTTGCTAATCGTCAGCAAGGTAATGCAACAATTTTTCCTGGTTGGATGCCTCATATGGGTTTACCCGGCACTAAAGGTCAGCGGTTTGGTTACCTTGGGTAGTCAGGATTTATGGCCCACCATTTCTCTGATAGGTTATCAAAATGGATCAATATGAAGTAGTGCGCAATACAGTAAGCGCTGAAACGCTTAAACTCATAAAGGATTCGCTCATCATTGCCAAAGATGCTCAATATACGATGAATGGCATACCTTTGAGTGATACTAAATACTTTGGGGATGAACAATGCCCAGCCAGTTGGGTGTCATATGGTCATCCAGTGTGCGAGGCACTTCTGCTGACGCTTCAACCCATCGTGGAGAGGGTGAGTGGAAAACGACTATTTCCAACATACAGTTATTGTCGCATTTATTGGAAAGATGCGATTCTTGAAAAACACAAAGACAGGCCCAGTTGCCAATTTAGCGCATCACTGTGTATTGATGTCGATCCAGAACCATGGCCTTTTTACATGGAAGAGACGGAATTGATTCTCAACCCTGGTGACCTTGTTTGCTATAAAGGTATGGAAGTGAATCACTGGAGAAAACCATATACCGGCAATCAACAATTGCAGATCTTTTTGCACTTTGTAGACCAAGACGATAAATGGGCGGGTCTGAAATTTGATGAAAGACCTACTCTGGGCTTTGATAATAAAGTTGCAGCATCTAATGTCGCTCAAATTCTACAAAATTCGGTTTCAATTCATCAACAAGGTCGGCTTGACGAAGCCAAGCTTGGATATGAAAAGATTTTGAGAATACTTCCACGTCAACAAGATGCCTTACATCTTCTAGGAGTGGTAGCTCGTCAAACAGGCAAACCACAGCAGGCGGTGGACTTAATCTCACAAGCGATTAAGGTATTTCCAACTGGCTACAACTTTTATCTAAATCTTGGCAAGGCATACATGGATCTTGAGAAGTTCCAAGAAGCCATTAACACCTTTAATGAAGGCCTAAAAGTTAAACCTGATTATGAAGAGATCAAAGTACAGCTGAAAATTGCACAGGAGCGCGCTAATACAGGTAATCCCCATGTTATTTAGAGCCCCCCGCGGTTCACTCCGCATGCATCCTCACCCGCGAAGTGACGCGGCATAGTAATTCATAGGGTATGGTGCTGGCACATGCCGCAATCTCTTCCACCGGCAGGCTCGGACCCCAAAGGCACACCGCATCGCCGATGCGTGCCTGAGGCTGGCTGCGCAGATCGACGCAGATCATGTCCATGGACACGCGCCCGACCAGCGGCACGCGTCGGCCGTTGACCAATACCGGTGTACCGGGTGCGGCATGGCGCGGATAGCCGTCGCCATAGCCAATAGCAACCACGCCCACCGGCATGTCTTCCGGACACTGCCATGTACCGCCGTAGCCGACCCGGTCACCGCGTTTAAATCGATTCACAGCCATCAATTGCGAATGCAGGCTCAAGGCGGGACGCAAACCATGGTCCTGCCCCGTGCCGTCGGCGAAGGGCGAGGCGCCGTACAACATTATACCGGGGCGGACCCAATCGCCGTGGCTTTGCGGCCAGGCAAGAATGCCTGCTGAATTCGCGATGCTCTTGGGTTCGCTAAAAGGCGCCACTGCTTTTATGAAGCAAGCCAACTGCCGAGCAGTCGTGGAATCTTCGCGTTCGTCGGCACTGGCGAGATGGGTCATGAGGCCTGTGATTTTTACTGAGGGCAACGCCTTGAGCCGCTGATAGGCTTCCGCCACCTTGTCCGGCGACAGGCCTAAACGATGCATGCCAGTGTCAATCTTTAACCATACCGGAAGCGAGCCGGGCGGCCGATCGGCCTCCAACATGCGCAATTGCTCTTCATGATGAACCACCGCGCTAAGTTCATGCAGTACAAGGAAGGGAATATCTCTGGCGCTAAAAAACCCCTCGAGCAAGACGATCGTGTGACGGATGCCTGCCGCGCGCAACGACAACGCCTCATCCAGGCACGCCACCGCAAAGGCGTCGGTCTCATTCAGGGCATGGGCCACCTTGATCATACCGTGGCCATATGCATTCGCCTTGATCACAGCCATCACGCTGCGCCCCGGTGCCAACTCGCGAACACGCTTTAAATTATGGGCGATTGCTGACAGATCAAGAATGGCCTGCGCGGGGCGGCTCATTAATTACCTCGGAGAGGGGTGGGACACCTTGGCTCCCTCACCCCGGCCCTATCCCGGGAGAGGGAGAGAAGTCGAAAAGCTTTTGTATAGATCGGTTCATCCATAGGCCTCGCCGGTATAAACATCCTGAGTGTAGTTTTCGAAACGGGTGTACTGACCGAGGAAGGTCAGACGCACGGTGCCGATGGGTCCGTTGCGCTGCTTGCCGATAATGATCTCGGCGATGCCCTTATCGGGGCTGTCTTCGTTATAAACCTCGTCGCGGTAGATGAACACGATGACATCCGCATCCTGTTCGATGGCGCCGGATTCGCGCAGGTCCGACATTACCGGGCGCTTGTTGGGGCGCTGTTCCAGGCTGCGATTGAGCTGCGACAAGGCCACTACCGGAACATGAAGTTCCTTTGCTAATGCTTTAAGAGATCGAGATATTTCAGAAATTTCTGTGGCGCGGTTTTCCTTGTTGCCCGGCACCTGCATCAGCTGCAGGTAATCGATTACGATCAAGCCCAAATTATGCTCGCGCTTGAGACGTCGAGCGCGGGCGCGCAATTCAGTGGGCGTGAGCGCCGGGGTGTCGTCGATGAAGAACGGCGTCTCTGCCAACAGACCCACCGCGTTGGTCAGACGCGGCCAGTCGTCATCATCGAGCCTGCCGGTGCGCAGCTTGTGCTGATCGATTCGTCCCAAAGAGGACATCATGCGCATCGCCAATTGTTCCCCGGGCATCTCCATGCTGAACACCGCCACGGGCAGGCCCTGCTTGATCGCCGCATATTCGGCAAGGTTGACGGCGAAGGTAGTCTTGCCCATGGAGGGACGACCGGCCACGATGATGAGATCGGCGGGTTGCAAGCCAGAGGTGAGATCATCGAAATCGCTAAATCCGCTGGGGACGCCGGTGATGGGATTATCTTGCTGAAACAAGGTATCGATGCGATCCACCACCTTTACCAGCAGATCCTTCATGCTGATGTAACCTTTACGACCGTGCGACCCCTGTTCGGCGATTTCAAACACCATCCGTTCGGCGTGGTCGAGCAATTCCGCAGTCGATCGCCCCTCGCGGTTAAAGGCGCTGTCACTGATCTGGGTCCCGACGCGGATCAGTTGCCGCGCCACGCTATAATCCCGCACGATGGCGGCATAGGCCTTGATATTGGCGGCGCTGGGGGTATTTCTGGCGAGCATCCCCAGATAGGCCAGCCCGCCCGCTTGTTGCAACTCGCCACTCCCTTCCAACCGCTCGGCGAGAGTCACCACGTCAAAGGGCGTATTCAGCGCCGCTAGATCGTTGATGGCGGAGAAAATCAAGCGATGATCGAGCCGATAGAAGTCCGCCTCGGCGACCATATCCGCCACTTGATCCCAGGTGGCGTTATCCAGCGTTAGTCCGCCCAGCAAGGCCTGCTCCGCTTCTATTGAATGTGGCGGAACCTTGAGCTGAGCGGTAGCCGCATCATACAGGGTGGTTGCTAGCACGGGATCTTGCATATTTTCAGAATTCACCTTTTATGCCGGTACCGCCTTCATAAGCGAAGCACCCAATTTTCCCGGTACACGTTACGATGTCACACGTGACGAGTCAACGAGGCAAGATTCGTGCAACATAATCTACGAGGGCAATTCGCGTCTTTACCGGTTATTTCGCAACGGATACGCGGCAAGTGTTCACTAATGATATTAATTGGACGAGGTAACCCGTTCTCGTAAGTGGTAACCGCCGCGAAGGCGGACCGCCGTTCCGCATGGGTATCACGGTTAGGCTGTAAATGCTCGCGTTTGGGCGGTCCTGTGCCCCAAGAATATAGGGCCAGCTTTGCCAATCACCGGCGGTTTCAATCAGGCCTCGGCGACCACATTCACCGTAATTCTCGCATCGACATCGGGATGCAAATGAATCTCAACTTCATAAGCGCCGATTTGACGAAACGGTCCGCTGGGCAACCGTATTTCGTGACGCGCCAGTTCCATAGCTATGGATTTGGCCGCTTCGGCGATATCGGCCGTGCCCACCGAGCCGAACAGTTTACCTTCATCGCCCGCCTTGGCGCTGATAGTCAGCGATTTACCGTTGATCGCATCACGGCGTGCCTGCGCCTTGGACAGGATTTCAGCCTCGGCCTTTTCAAGTTCTACACGGCGCTGTTCGAAGACCGCGACGTTTTGCGGAGTGGCCAGCACCGCTTTCCCTTTGGGCAACAGGTAATTCCTGGCATAACCGTTTTTCACCTTAATGCGATCGCCCAATTTACCCAAGTTTTGCACCTTTTCAAGCAATATCACGTTCATTTTCGCTACCTCAATTTGCCAATGAATTACTTACCATCAACAACGCTCCTCGCGTGATCGCGCGTCACGCCCGTCCTACCCGCTTGGCTTTATGCGGGCCCGTATATCCATCCAGCTATCCACAAAAGCCGCCGCGGCCAGTAACAGGCTCGATTGCGGCAAAATCAATGTCACGGCGTAGAGCGCAATCAACCATCCCACATGGATACCTTTTGCCGCTACGATACCATGGACCAAACCCAAGCCATGCAGCAGATATGCCGCCACAATAACGATCATGGCATTGCCGGCGACCTCTTCAAGCCATCCCGAAGCGGCCATATTTACCGCCAGCGTCCCCAGTGCCACCAAGGCAAAGTTGCGCCCCATGCGCAGACCGTGAAATTCCCGGCCAAACCCGCCCGGGTTATACAACAGGGCCTGCCACCACCGTGCAAGAAATACGCTTAAAATCAAACCGAGCACCAAGGCCGCCGCCAGCATCCCGGTCATATATGGCGCCAGACTCGTCAGCACTTTGCCAAAGGCATCCGCCGCGGCCTGCTCGCTTTGCTGCTGCGCCTGCTCAACCAGCCGATCCATAATATCGCGCCAGGTCTGTGCCGGGTCATTAATCCCTAAATAGACTCCGACTACAATCACGCATCCCACTAGAGCGGCAACACTCACCGTAACAGATAACGAAACGGTTTGGCGCAATACCAGTGAAAGCATCCATACCGGCAGCCAGATCACGCCCGCCAGCAACACGGCATGAACGGGATCCAGCGGCGTCAGGCTGGCGAATGCCGCCATCGCCGCCGCCGCGCCCGCGATAATGATTAAGCCATCCCGCCAACCCTTGCGCAGAGTAACCAAGGCAACCACGGCGCTGCTGATATAGTTAAGCGGCGGCAACAGCAACGACAACATCGCCGCCGCGGCCGCCACCAATATCGCCTGCAGCCGGCCCCGCATGATGTATCGAGCGACAGCCTGCATTACTTTCCAATTCAACTTGGCGCAAACAGCCTGCGGGAACAGGTGTCCGAGTATATCTGCGCAAGATTCCTGATCAGTGCGAATCGCAATACGGCAACAAGCCGAGAAAACGCGCGCGCTTGATGGCCGTTGTCAACTGGCGCTGATATCTGGCGCTGGTCCCGGTAATGCGGCTCGGCACGATCTTGCCGGTCTCCGTGATGTAACTTTTCAACATCTGCACATCTTTGTAATCGATCTCTTTCACGCCCTCTGCGGTAAAGCGGCAGAATTTCTTACGGCGGAATTGACGCGACATGGGTAATCCTCCAAAAAATAATTTCGTTGGTTAAAATGAGACGCGCCTGCTCAAGAAGCGGCGGCATCCTCGGCAGCGATTTCCAATTCGGCCTCTTCTTCGTCGCGCCTCTCGACGGTTTCACGGCCGCCTCGCGATTCACGATCGTCCTTCGACTTGATCAAAGGGGAAGGGCCTGTCACTGCCTCATCACGATAAATCACTAAATTACGAATCACAGCATCATTGAACCGGAAGGCGGAGGTCAATTCATCCAGCGTCATTTGATTGCACTCGACGTTCATCAACACATAGTGCGCCTTGTGCACCTTATTGATGGGATAGGCGAGTTGGCGCCGACCCCAATCCTCGAGACGATGAATCTTGCCGTCTTGGGAAGTTATAGTCGCGCGATAGCGCTCGATCATGGCGGGAACTTGCTCGCTCTGGTCAGGATGGACCAGAAACACGATTTCATAGTGTCTCATTAAGACTCCTCACGGGTTAAGCCTTTCGTCATAGCGATAAGGCAAGGAGAAACGGATTGTATTCAGCGGACGGCAGTTTAATCGAAACCCGCCGACCAGACAATGCCTCGGCCAGGTTTATATGCCCTGAACGATGCCTCCTTCCCGCTCCCGGCTGGGCTCAATCAGGCGGCAATAAGGGGGTAGAAGACGGGGAGCACCATCCCGCGCCATCCCTGATACTCACCCAATACTCAAAGGCGTTCGTTCACGAAAGCTGTGTCTGATGGAGGCGACTTGCCTTACTTGCCGCTGATGTTGGCGCCGGCTGCGCCCACCGCGATGAAGACAGCCCCCGGCACGATAGAGTACAAATCAATGGAACCGGCATTCCCCACCGACCATGACCCGTCCGCACCGGTTGCGCTATACGCAAGCGTACCCACCGTTCCCGCCGCGATAAATTGCAGATCCGGGCCGAAGCATACGGAATAGAAGCTTTGCGTGGTCGGATTGCTTTGCGCTGTCCAGTTGCTGGCATCGGTGCTGGACACAATCGTTCCAGCATCTCCAACCGCGACGTAGGTCCCTACGCCTGCACTGGGCACGCCGAAAGCGACATGACGCAGGCTATTATTGGTATTAGAGGTCTGCGCCGTCCAGGTAAGACCGTCCGGACTGGTCAACAGGGTACCGGCGGTACCCACCGCCACGAACACGCCGTTCACATAGGAAACGCCATACAAGTCCTGTACGGTGCCCGAGCTCACCGCCGTCCACGCGCCGGTCATCCCGCCGGTGGTATTCCGGTAGATAGCGCCGCCATCGCCGACGGCGATATAAACCGGTCCCGCGGCGTAAGCCAATGCATGCATAGCCGGCGCGTTTAAGATGGCGGTGCGGGCTAGCCAGTTCACCAGGTCGGCGGTAATAACGATCGAACCATCGCTACCCAGGGCGATGAATTGTGCGCCGTCGTAGAGTATTGAAATGAGATTGGTGCCCGAACCGATCGGCAGCGCGGTAACCTGGGTCCATGCGGTAACCCCTCCGCTGGAGGTATAGCTATACGGTGCGGTGAAGACCGTAGCCGCGTCGCCGACCGCCACAAAGTAGCTGCCGCTAAACGCCACGCTATTGAGGGAGTTACTGGAGAGTTGCGCCCCGATGGTCCAAGGCACCGATGGCCCAAGCAGCCGGGGTGTTGCGGTCACCACTGGCGTACTCGGCCCGGTCTTGCTGCCATGCTCGCTGGCATTGACCATGAAAGCATATTGCGTATCGTTAACGAGCCCGTTGATAACGGCCGGAGAAATAAATCCGTTACCAATATAATCATGATCACCGGTCGATACGCTGGCTCCCGCCTTGTAATAAACCCAGTAGGTTAAACCGGGCACGTTGTCCCAGCTTAAGACGACTCGGTTCTCGCCGGGCGTAACGGTAAAATTGGCCGGTGCACTGGCCGGCGGCGAAGACTGGCTTAGACAGGCGATAAGCAGCAAAGGCATGAAGAATGCAGCGGCGCGGAAAATACGAATCACAAGAATACCTTTTCACTTCAAAGGATCATTTATAGCAAGCAGTATAACCGTGGCGGGCAAATTACCAGGGATGCGGCCAGACTGCAATGTATGACGGCGCCGTCGATATAGAAACCGCCTTGGTCGCAAAGCATAATGTAGATCCATCCGGCTAAATCCACATAAAACCGACATGTTCTTACCCGGATTTTGCAGAATCCCCTCTTTCCAGGCTACATTTATCCGCGCGACGCTGGCGTAGCGCCTCAAACAGAAATATTCCGGCGGCGACCGAGACATTGAGGCTTGCCACACTGCCTGCCATGGGGATGCGCACCAGGAAGTCGCAGTGCTCGCGGGTAAGGCGGCGCAGGCCTTGGCCCTCGGCGCCCATCGCTATAGCGATGGGACCGCGCAGTTCGGCGCCATAAATATCCTTTTCCGCTTCACCGTCGGCACCCACCAACCAGACGCCCTTATCCTTAAGTTCGCGCAGCGTACGCGCCAGATTGGTAACTTGAATAAGAGGGATACTCTCCGCCGCGCCGCTGGCCACTTTGCGCACGATGGGCGTCAAACCCACCGCACGGTCGCGCGGCGCGATCACCGCGTGGACACCCGCGGCGTCGGCGGTGCGAAGACAGGCGCCGAGGTTGTGCGGATCCTGCACCCCGTCCAAGACCAGCAATAGAGGCGGAACGCTCAGACCGGTCAGCAATCCATCGAGATCGTGTTCGTTGTAGGGACGTGTAGGTTTTTGCCAGGCGATGATGCCTTGATGAGCGCCCGTCTTCACCAGTTCGTCCAGGGTATCGCGCGTGGCGTTATGCACCGCGATGCCTGCAGCCCGCGCCTCATCGAGGATTTGCGCTAACCGTGCCTGCTTGCGCGCGCCTTCCATTACCTGGATTTCCAGCAGGCGCGCGGGATCGCGCTGCAGAACGGCCGTCACGGCGTGGAGACCATAGATCAGTTCACGCGGTGCGGCCATTGGAATTCATCAGGATGAAGCGGGATCTCAGTATTATCACTAAAGGATATTATTTTCGGCATACCCTTACCCTTTCCCTGAAAAAGAACTTCCCGAGATCAACTTTAACCTTTGGCGCGTCGGGTCCGTCTGCCTTTTTTAGCGCGAGGCGCCTCTTCCGCCAATTCGAAGTCGATCTTGCGTTCATCCAGATCGACGCGCACTACGCGCACGGTAATGGCATCTGCCAGCCGGTAGACGATCTTGGTTCGCTCTCCCGCCAGATGTCGTTTGATGGGATCAAAGTGGTAGTAGTCCTTATCCAGGGCGGAGATATGCAGCAGGCCTTCTACATAAACCTCGCGCAATTCCACGAACAGGCCAAAGCTGGTGACGCCGGTGATGAGTCCCTCGAAGACCTCGCCCACCTTGTCCTGCATATATTCGCACTTCAACCAATCCACCGCGTCACGCGTCGCCTCGTCAGCGCGGCGCTCGGTCATGGAGCAATGCTCGCCGGCGTTGACCATGTCGCCATGAGTATGGGCGAAGCCCGCGGGACGCCGGTGCGCCAGGAGATGGCGAATGGCGCGATGCACCAGCAAATCCGGGAAGCGGCGGATCGGCGAGGTAAAATGGGTGTAGGCATCATAGGCCAAGCCGAAGTGGCCGGTGTTGTCGGGGCTATACACCGCCTGACTGAGGCTGCGCAATAATACCGTTTGAATCAGATGTGCGTCGGGACGGGCGCGAACGCTATCCAGGAGTCTGGCATAGTGCTTGGGTAGCGGCTTTTCGCCGCCGCCCAGGCTCAGGCCCAGCTCAGAGAGGAACGAGCGCAGGTTCTCCAGCTTTTCCATGGTGGGTCCGGCATGGATGCGGTACAGCGCCGGGATCTTGTGCTCGAGGAGAAATTCCGCAGCAGCGACATTGGCGGCCACCATGAATTCCTCGATCATGCGATGGGCATCGTTGCGTTCCATCGGCACGATGCGCTCGATCTTTCGGTCGCGGCCGAATACGATCTTGGTCTCGGTGGTTTCGAAATCGATGGCACCGCGCTTGTCGCGTTGCTTACGCAACACCTGATAGAGCGCGTGCAAATCTTCCAAATGCGGCACCACCCTCTTCAGATTATTACGCACCTTGACCTCGCGCGCCACGACGGCGGCCGCCACCTCGGTATAGGTGAGCCGCGCCCAGGAGCGCATCACCCCTTCGAAGAAGCGATATTCCTTCACCTGTCCCGCGACGTTTATAAACAATTCGCAGGCAAGGCAGAGGCGATCCACGCTGGGATTGATGGAGCACAGCCCATTGGACAGCACCTCGGGCAGCATGGGGATGACCCTGCCTGGGAAATACACCGAGGTGCCGCGTAGCCGGGCCTCACCTTCCAGCGCCGTGCCGGGCAGCACATAGGACGACACGTCGGCGATGGCGACGAGCAAGCGCCAACCTCTACCGTTCGCTTCACAAAATACCGCGTCGTCGAAATCCCGGGCGTCTTCGCCGTCGATAGTCACCAGCGGGAGGTCTCGGATGTCTTCACGGCCGTGCTTGGCCGTTTCGGGCACCTCCGCCGATAATGTCGCGATCTCCCGCTCCACCGCGTCAGGCCATTCATAGGGCAAATCGTGGCTGCGGATAGCTATGTCGATCTCCATACCCGGAGCCATGTGGTCGCCCAACACCGCGGTAATGCGGCCGACAGGTTGGGAACGGGGATTGGGTTGTTCTATGATCTCCACTTCTACAATTTGATTCAGCGTGGCGCCGCCGCGGTGTTCCGGCGGTATGGCGATATCCTGATTGATGCGGGAGTTGCTCGGTATGACGAAACTCAAACCATGTTCCATATGATAGCGGCCGACGACCCGTTGATTGGCCCGCTCCAATATTTCCACCAGCGCCCCTTCTCGGCGTCCGCGACGGTCGATGCCGATCACGCTGACCAAGGCGCGATCGCCGTGCAGTAAAGGGCGCATCTGCTTCGGCGACAGGAATAAATCGTCGCCGCCCTCGTCGGCCACCAGGAATCCGAAGCCGTCAGGATGGCCCACCACTCGTCCGGCGATGAGATCCATTTTTTGCGTTAGCCCGTAATCGCCTTGGCGATTGACGATGAGTTGCGCATCCCGTTCCATGGCGCGCAAGCGCCGGCGCAGCGCCTCCAGATCCTGTTCGCCGCTAAGGCTTAATTCCGCGGCGATCTGGGCAAACGACGCCGGCGAACCCCGGGCGGCCAGCCGCTCCAGGATGTACTCGCGGCTGGGTATGGGCTGTTCGTATTTCTGTGCTTCGCGGTCGCGATAGGGGTCATCGTGGGAACGGCGTTTCGCCATGTGCTAATCAATCCTTAAAATCGTTGCTTATAAATCAGTTACGCAGAGATTCGGGACCGCATTTTCCGGCCCGCCGTCATTGACAAATCCTGGAACTCCTTGTTAAAGTGCGCGGCACTTCATTCCGTGCCGGCCTTCCGCGCCGCGCCGCCTAAGACACCTCGCCGAGGTGGCGGAATTGGTAGACGCACTAGTTTCAGGTACTAGCGGGGGCAACCTCGTGGAGGTTCAAGTCCTCTCCTCGGCACCATTATTTCCTGCATAATGCGGGACTTCTTTTAACATCAAATCGTCGAGCATGCAAATCACCTAGGCGAACGGATCGCGCAGCACAATAGTGTCGGCCCGATCCGCTCCCGTGGAAATGATGTCGACGGGAGTTCCCACGATCTCTTCGATGCGGGCGAGGTACTCGCGGGCCTTAAGCGGCAAATCTTCATAACGCCTCACGCCGACCGTGGATTCCTTCCAGCCCGGCATGTCAACGTAGACCGGTTCGCAATTCGCCAATGCCTCGGCGCCCGACGGCGGCGTCAGGGATGCCTTGCCGTCGCAGTTGTAACCGACGCAGAGGCGGATGGTATCCAAGCCGTCCAAGACATCAAGCTTGGTGATGCAGAGACCCGATACGCTGTTGAGTTGCACGGCGCGGCGTAGCGCCACCGCATCGAACCAGCCGCAGCGGCGCGGCCGGCCGGTCGTGGAGCCGAATTCATGGCCGCGACGCGCCAGGTGGGCGCCCATTTCGTCGAACAGCTCAGTGGGAAAGGGTCCGGAGCCCACCCGCGTGGTGTAGGCCTTGGTGATTCCCAGCACGTAGTCCAGATCCAAAGGCCCGACGCCGGTACCGGTGGCCGCCCCGCCCGCCGTGGTATTCGATGAAGTCACGAAGGGATAGGTGCCATGGTCCACATCCAGCAATGAGCCCTGCGCGCCTTCAAATAAAATACGCTCTCCGCGTTGCCGATATCCGCTCAACAATTCAGTGATGTCGGCCACCATGGGCAGCAAAACATCGGCAAACGCCAGCGCGTTCTCCAGTGTCGTCTGGAAATCGACGGGATCGCATTTATAGTAGTTTTGCAGCACGAAGTTGTGATAGTCCAATACCTCGCCGAGCTTCGCGGCAAAGCGTTCACGGTGAAACAGATCGCCGAGGCGCAGGGCGCGGCGCGCGACCTTGTCTTCGTAAGCCGGGCCAATGCCGCGTCCGGTGGTGCCGATGGCGGCTTTACCGCGGGCCAATTCACGGGCGCCGTCCAAGGCGACATGGTAGGGTAAAATCAACGTGCAGGCATCGCTGATCTTGAGCCGCTCGCGGGCGGGCACGCCTTTCTGTTCCAACTTTTCAATCTCATCGAGCAGGGCGCCGGGCGATAACACTACGCCGTTGCCGATCATGCACTGCACGCCCGGCCGCAAAATTCCGGACGGTATCAAGTGTAATACCGTCTTTTCTCCGCCGATAACCAAGGTATGCCCGGCGTTATGTCCGCCTTGAAAGCGCACCACCGCGCCGACCCGCTCGGTCAGCAGATCCACGAGTTTCCCCTTGCCTTCGTCACCCCATTGGGTGCCGATTACCACTACGCTCTTTATTTCCGCCATGTCGTGTCGACTTTGCTATAAAGTTTTTATAATCCACTTGCCATCGCGTTGCTCGAGCACGCGATCGCAGCCCGTCTCTTTCGCCGTACCGCTTTGCTCGGGCAGCTGCATGCATACCCGCTGACCTTGACGTCGCAGCTTAGCAATCGCCTCGTGCAGTGCGCTGTCCTCTACGCTGGGCGCAAAAATGGAGCCGTGCTGCGTCTTCAGCTGCGGACTCAGCATGATCAAGGTCTCTAAATCAGTGCTGAAACCCGTGGCGGGACGCGCGCCGCCGAAGGCGCGACCGATATCGTCATAACGACCGCCGCGCGCAATTCCCTGGCCGTATCCCGGGACGAAGGCCGCGAACACCACGCCGGTTTGATAGTGATAGCCGCTAAGTTCCGCCAGATCGAAGTGCAGCGCGATATCAGGCATCTTGCGCCGCGCCAGCTTTGCGATCTGCTCTAAATTGTCCAAGGCTTCTCGCACATCGTTACCCGCGGCGCGCAAGGTTTCGCGCGCCTCGGCAAGCACAGAGCCATTGCCGTTGAGCTTGATCAAGGCCGTGAGCATGCGCCGGTAGTCCGGGGCAATAGCCAAACCTTCCAAATACGCCTTTATTTCGGGCTGCGCCTTGCGCTGCAGGGCATCAAACAGCACTTGCTCTTGCTCCGCGTCCAATTGCGCCTCCCGCGCCAGGCAGCGAAACACCCCGACATGTCCGAGGTCGATATGGGGCTGGCTCAGCCCCGCTATCCTCAGTGTCTCGACCATCAACTGGAGTATTTCCACATCGCTGTCAATTCCGCCATGGCCGTATAATTCGGCGCCGACTTGAAAAGGACTGCGGGTACGGGCGAAACCCTGCGGCCGGGTCAGCAATACCTGGCCTACATAACAAAGTCGAGTCGGCGCCGCGCTTTTGAGGCGATGGGCGTCGATGCGCGCCACTTGCGGCGTCATGTCGGCGCGCACGCCCAATAGGCGGCCGGTCAATTGGTCGGTGAGTTTGAAGGTTTGCAGTTCCAGATCACGGCCGGTGCCCACCAGCAGGGATTCAAGGTGCTCGATGATGGGCGGGATCACCAGACGATAACCCCAGCCGCCAAACAGAGCGAGGAGATCGCAACGCAGCCGCTCCAGGCGCTCTGCCTGCTCGGGCAATAATTCTTCGATGCCTTCCGGCAGCAACCACCGCTCGTCGCGGGCTATGAAAGGGTCCGCCATCACTGTCGCGCCTCGGCGCTAATTCATCTCACACGCGTAATATGTATAGCAGCCCCACTCCGGCCGCCATGCTCAAAAATCCCGACAAGCGCAGCGCACGATCGTTCATCGACGCCATGGTGATGAAGGCTTGGCGCATCACCGCGGGGCTGACAAACGGCAACATGCCCTCTATCACCAACATCAGCGCCAGGGCCGCCAAAAAATCTTGCCACATCTTAATTGACTCTACGAACCGCTCTATTCTGCTGACCCACGCCTATCCACCTTCGCTCATATACATACCTGCCCGCGCCGCACGCGGCGCGCAACCGGCAGGCAACGCCCCCCCGCTATTCCGCCGATCGCTTACTTACGGCCCGGCTCCGCATGCTTGAAGTATTTGAAGAACTCCGAATTAGGGTCGAGCACCAACATACCGCTATTGTCTTTGAAAGTAGATCTATACGCTTCCATGCTGCGGTAAAAGGCATAAAACTCTTTGTTCTTGTCATAGGCCTTGGCGTAGGTATCCGTGGCCTGGGCATCGCCGGCGCCGCGCACCTGCTGGGACTCACGGTAGGCATCCGCCAATATCTCGGTCCGGCGGCGATCGGCATCGGCGCGAATCCGCTCCGCCGATTCCGCGCCTTGCGAGCGAAATTCCCTGGCCACGCGCGAGCGCTCAGCTTCCATGCGGCGATATACTGACTCGCTCACATCTGGCGGCAGATCGATGCGCTTGAGCCGTACGTCCGCCACGGAAATACCGAACTCCTGCGCCTGTTTATTGGCATAGGCGGTCACCGTATCCATGATCTGGGAACGCTCACCGGAGATCACCTCCTGAATGGTCCGTTTGCCGAACTCGCTGCGCAGACTGTCCTTGATGATCTGGGATAAACGGATGGCGCCCTGCGACTCATCGCCGCGAACCGAGGTATAAAAGCGCGCCACGTCATCGATGCGCCACTTGACGAAGGCATCCACCAGCAGGTTTTTCTTTTCGCTGGTCAGATAGCGTTCCGTCTCAATATCCAAGGTCATGAGCCGGGCTTCGAAAGTGCGAACATTGTTGACGAAGGGAACCTTAAAGTGCAGGCCCGGCGTGAAATCGGTGCGCACGATTTCGCCGAGCCGGAACAGTATTGCCTTTTGGGTCTCGCTGACCGTGAACAGCGAAAACGCGCCTATGATCAGCAAGGCCAGTGCCAGAATCACCCCGGTGGTCTTCGCTTGATTCATTAGCGCGTCTCCCGATCTCGCGGCGCCCTGCCGCTGGTGGCGCGTTGTCTAACATCTTCCTGCGCGGTGAGCGGCGACGGTGTCGCCCCCGCGGGGGCTTGTGAGCTAGCCGCCGTCGGCTGCTCCCCCGCCGCCATGGGACGCTGCATCAATTTATCCAAAGGAAGGTACAGTAGATTGCTGCCCTTCTCCACGTCCACCAGTACCTTGCTGGTGTTACTCAATACGGTCTCCAGGGTTTCGATGTACATACGTTCCCGCGTTACTTCCGGCGCCTTTTGATACGCATGCTGTATCTGTGAAAAACGGCTGGCATCCCCTTCCGCGGTGGCAATGATACGGGCCTTATAGGCGCTGGCGTCCTCGGTGATGCGCGCCGCGCCGCCGCGGGCCTTGGGAATCACTTCATTGGCGTAGGCCTCGGCCTCATTAATCAAACGGTCTTCATCCTCCCGGGCGCGAATGGCGTCGAAGAAGGCCTCCTGCACTTGCTCGGGAGGCTGTGCATCCTGCAGGTTGACGCTGGTGACCAATAAGCCATTGTCATAGCGATCCAGGATGCCTTGCAGCAATTCCTTGGTGCGCGCCGCCACTTCGCTGCGCCCTTCCTTGAGCACAAAATCCATCTTGCTCTTGCCCACCACCTCGCGGATGGCGCTCTCCGTGGCGTCGCGAATGGTGATCTCCGGGTCGCGATCATGGAATAGATAATCGGCCGGCGACTTGACCTTGTACTGAACGGCCAGCTTGACGTCGACGATATTCTCGTCCTGCGTCAGCATCGACGCCTCGCTTAATACAGCGGCTTGCGTCCGTCCTTCGGAACGATAACCCACTTCCACCGTGCGAATCTGGTCCACGTCGACGCGGAACACCTGCTCGATGGGGCGCGGCAGCCTGATGCTCGGTCCCGGCTGCAAGGTATCCACGTATTTGCCAAAGCGCAGCACAACCCCGCGCTCGGCGGGTTGAATGATATAAACCGAATCGATGGCCACCCAAATCACCAATACGGCGGCAATCAAGCCGACGATACCCGGCAAATTATTCCTGGCTCCGGGTCCACCGCCGCCGTTACCGCCGCCCTTACCGCCGAATAAGCCTGACAGTCTCTTCCGCAGCTTCCGTACGATTTCGTCGAGGTCCGGCGGACCGCCTTGCTGCTTGCGTCTGCCGCCCCAAGGGTCGTTATCTTTTGAACCTCCCGGTTCATTCCAGGCCATTCGCTGCTCCGCAATCAAATTCAAATCAAAGGTATAAGGCTCGCATTGTAGGGGTCTACGCCCATGGTGCGCAACAGAGACTACGCGTTGACTGCCGCATCCGGCGTTAAATCTTCACCGATCACCGCGCACATCCCTTCTTGCGCCAGGGTTTGCCATTCATCCCCCCAAACTTCCACATCGAGAATCCAACCGCCGGTTTCACTGGGTTCGTCGCCCTTGACCACACCGCGTTCATATAACTGGGCGCGCAGTTTCCCCGCCCCGGCGGTGAGAAAGAGACGGCGCTGAATACGTCTTGATAAAGTCGGTCGGCCGGCTTCCCCGACAGCCAGGTGATGAATCCGCTCCGCCATGGCCGCGCGCAACACATCCAAGCCTTCGCCATTGGCAGCCGAAACCCATACCCGCTGTATTCGACCTTCGGTGTCGCGATCGATGCGAGGGGCATGTCCATTTAGTAAATCAATTTTGTTGTACACTTCGATCTGCGGCACCTGTTCGGCATCTATTTCCTTTAATACTGCATTGACCTGGCCGATGCGTTCGCGGCGTTCATGTTCGCGGGCATCAATGACATGCAACAACAGATTGGCAACGCGGCTCTCTTCCAAGGTGGCGCGGAATGCCGCCACCAGGCTGTGCGGCAGGTGGCGGATAAAGCCCACGGTATCGGCCAGAATCACCGGACCGCAATCCGGCAAATCGATACGCCTCAAGGTCGGATCCAATGTGGCGAATAATTGATCCGCGGCGAACACCTTGGCCCCCGTCAGACGATTGAACAAGGTGGATTTACCAGCATTGGTATAGCCTACTAAAGATACCGTTGCCGCACCGGTGCGATCCCGCGCACGGCGGCGCTCGTGGCGCTGGAGGCGAACCTTATCCAGGCGCTTATGCAACTGATGAATCCGATGCTTGATGAGTCGGCGGTCGGTTTCCAGCTGAGTCTCGCCGGGACCGCGCAGCCCGATACCGCCCTTTTGCCGTTCCAAATGGGTCCACCCTCGGACCAGACGAGTGGAAAGATGGGCTAGCTGGGCCAGTTCCACCTGCAGCTTGCCTTCGAATGTAGTGGCCCGCTGGGCAAAGATGTCGAGGATCAGCCCGGTACGATCCAGCACCCGACACCTCACCTGAGCTTCCAAATTCCGTTCCTGCGCCGGCGACAGGCTGTGGTTGAACAGTATGACTGCTGCCTGATGCAACTCGGCTTGGGCGCGAATCTCCTCGACTTTGCCTGCCCCCGCGAAGTAACCGGGATCGGGGGCGCGCCTCGATCCCTTTATGACGGCAACGGGCCGCGCCCCCGCGGAACAAGTCAGATCGTAAAACTCATCAAAGTCTTCTTGAGTCTCCGACGTCAGGATATCCAGATGAACCAGGATTGCGCGTTCACCGCCTTGAGAGCGTTCCAAAAATTGCACGTTGCTCTTATCTACGCCTTAATCCTCGTTCCCGGGACCCGTCGATAAATCATCCGCGGCGCTGAGCTTCACTGCCCTGGCCGGTACCACGGTGGAAATAGCGTGTTTGTATACCATTTGGCTGACGCTGTTCTTTAACAACACGGCGAACTGGTCAAACGATTCCACTTGCCCCTGCAACTTAATTCCATTTACCAGATAGATGGATACCGGAATTTTCTCTTTCCGCAACACGTTCAAGAAAGGGTCTTGGAGTGATTGCCCTTTAGTCATATTTTTCTCCTTTGTCCTTATATTAGGGCTCACGAAGGCTTCTTCAAGAAGCTTTCGCGGATTCTTTCAGCAGAAGATTAGCACATTCACTAGCTACGTAGCCGTCAACAGAGACTTTATATAAGCAATTGCCTTGAAATACAACTTTTGATCAAGGCAATCAAACCATTGAGCCTCTTTTTCCCGCCGTAACCAGGTCATCTGCCGTTTTGCGAGTTGGCCGGTGGCGATGATCGACTTTGTCGTCATTTCCTCATAACTCGAGTCAGCGCACAAATAATCCCATACCTGCCTATACCCTACGCATCGCAGGGATGGCAAGTTCCGATCCAAATCGCCTCTTTGCCGCATTTGTTGGACCTCTTCGATTAAGCCTTGTTCCAACATGGTGAAAAAACGGGTTGCAATGCGTTCCCGCATCAGTTCGCGATCGCTGCATGCCAATGCAAGTTTGATTACGGGTCCTTGCCAAGGCTCTGCCGTCGGCCGTGAGAGGTATTCCGTCATAGGTACGCCACCCACCTCATAGACCTCCAAGGCCCGCTGGATTCGCTGAGGGTCGTTACGGTGGATACGGGCCGCCGCCACCGGATCTACGGCGGTAAGACGGGCATGCAGCCGAGCCCAACCTTGGTCTTCGGCCTCTTGCGCCAGGCGTGCCCGCACCACCGAATCCGCCGGGGGCAGATCCGACAGGCCGAACTGTAAGGCGCGGAAATACAGCATGGTCCCGCCAACCAATAAGGGGATACGCCCCGCCGCTATAATTTCTCTCATTTCGCGCTGGGCATCGGCGGAAAATTGGGCGGCGGAATAGGCTTGGGTCGGGTCGAGGATATCAATCAAGCGATGCGGCGCGATACGCAGTTGTTTCGGGCCGGGTTTCGCGGTACCGATATTCATGCCGCGGTAGATCATTGCCGAATCGACGCTGATGATCTCGCAGGGAAAGTGCCGCACCAATTCCACCGCCAAGCCGGTCTTACCGGAAGCCGTGGGACCCATGAGGAAAATGACGGGCAATGGCGCCGTCATTATTGCAGGTCCATGATTGTGTCTACTTCTTGCCACGCCCCTCGCACGATTATCGGTTCACCTCGGGAAGGAATATTTCAAATCCGATGTATTGACACACTCAATCCAGCCGCGGCACGAAATCTCCAGCTATTTCATAGCGAGTATCCCCCAGCCACCGCGCCGGGAGACGCGGGCTGGCGCCGATCAGCGATACCAGCAGCGCCGCCGCATAGGGTATTGACTGTACCAGCACTACTATATCCCACAATAACAAATCCATAGTCTCGGTCCCCTGCCGGTAAAACAAGGCGATCGCCGCCGTCCACAGTGCCGCCATCAATATCGCCTCACTGCGGGAATCCGCGAGGGCCCTTAACAATCGCTGGGTACTCGCAAGTTTTGGGGTGCGAAAAAACGGCTTGCCCTTGGTCACCATGCCGCTCAGGATCGCCAGGGATATCGTATGCGACAGGGCCAACCCCGCCAGCGCCGCGGCGATGGTCTGGCCCACCCCCGCCTTCACCCGCGATCGATAGAGGTAAATCAGCTTGGCCAGCTTGAAGGCAAAAAAGATCAGCGGCAGGATTGAAAACATAATCAGCGGCGGGTCGATGCGCTGAGGCGCCGCTATCATCGCCACCGACCATACCAGCGCGGCCAGAGTGAACAACAGATTTATGCCGTCGGCAATCCACGGCAACCAACCCGCGACAAAGTGATACCTCTGCCATAGTGTCAACCGGCTGGGTTTGCGGCCGAAAAGCTCGCCGGCATGGCGTCGCAATATCTGCATTGCCCCGTAGGCCCAGCGGTAACGCTGCCTCTTATAGTCCGCGAAATTGTCGGGCATCAGGCCGCGACCGTAACTGTTAGGCACGTAAATGGCCTCGTACCCTTCCTCGAAAATGCGCAGCCCAAGATCCGCATCCTCGGTAATACACCACTCGCCCCAGCCCTGAACCTCTTTGAGGACGCTGTGCCGAACGAGGGTCATGGTGCCGTGCTGTATAATCGCATTGCGTTCGTTGCGGGTAATCATGCCGATGTAGAAGAAGCCGCGGTATTCCGCGTAACACATGGCCTTGAAGGCATTGTTGGCACTGTCGCGATAATCCTGCGGTGCCTGAACGATCGCCACGCCGGCATGCTGAAACTGCGGCACCAGATCTCGCAACCAGTTGGGATCCACCACGTAGTCGCTATCGATCACGCCGATGATCTCGGCCGCGGGGTCGGCGCGGTCCAGCGCGTAATTGAGCGCTCCGGCCTTGTACCCCGTCAGGGTGTCGACATGAAAGAAGCGGAAATTCGCGCCGAGCTTCGCACAATGGGCTTGCACAGGCCGCCACACGGCGGGATCGTTGGTATTGTTGTCGACGACAATGACTTCGAATCGGGGATAATTCAGCCGCGCCAGCGCATCGAGGGTTTCGATGATCATCTCCGGCGGCTCGTTGTAGGCCGGGATGTGTATTGAGACCAGGGGAAATTGGCCGTCCGGCAACCGCGCCGCCATCGCGAGCCGTCCATGGCCGCGGCTCCAATGCGCCTCAGCCCACTCGTGGGCGTCCGCCAGCATGACCAAAATGACGCCTATCATCCCCACGACGAGCAGAACTCCGACAACGGCACTACCAAAAGTCATATATTGCTGGGTATAGTCGTGAATGATCCAAACCGCCGCCGTCGACGCCACGAAGGCGACGATGGCCAGGAAGCCGCGGCCCCTGTGACGCAGCTTGGCGCTGTCGGCGAACAAAAAAGTGAGGATAATGGCCGCGAGCAGTACGGAAAGCAGACCCAGTTTCCACCATTCAGGAGTCTTAACTACCGGCTCGTCGAATTCAAACTTCGGTTGGCGCTCAACGTTATATACACCCCAATAGGCGCCCACCGCACCCTCGTTAATGCGTTTCCAGGGCTGATCAAAGGCCTCCATCACAAAATAATTAAGATGCTGCCGTTCGGCATAGGCGAGAAACCTGCGCAGAAAAATCGCTTCATTGGAGACCGATGCCATGGCGTCGAGGCGCGTTCTGCCGTTGCTCGGCCAACCTACCTCGGCGATCACGATGGGTTTATTGGGGAAGGTTGCCTTCAGCAATTTCAGGCGATCGTCCACATAATCCACCGCCTGATCCAACGGTATCCCTTCCCAATAGGGCAGCATGTGCACGGCAAGAAAGTCGACATGTTCGGCCATGTCTGGATTGCGGATCCAGACATGCCAAGGCTCGGCCGTACTCACCGGCACCTTCACCGCGTGGCGCGCCCGCTCCAGATACTCTACCAGTTGCGCCTTGGGAATATCCGCCCGCAACATCACCTCGTTGCCGACGATGAACCGGGTAACGTTGGCGTTCCGCTTGACGACCTCGATCGCCTTGCTCAATTCGGCTTCATTGTGATCCATGCGGCCGTCGATCCACGCGCCCGCCGTCACCTTTATGCCATGTGCGGCGGCGAGTCGCGGCACCTCGGCGAGGGAACCGTCCACCGAATAAATGCGCAGCGCCCTGGCTTTACCCTGTAACAGTCCGAGATCGCCCTCGATCTCCTCCACCGTGGGATATATCTCGCGCAAGGCATCCTCACCGGCGCGATACGGCGAGAAGGCAAAACCGCTGATCTGTTGAGGCCAGGGTGGTTCGGGCTGGGGTCGGTTGATCAACGCCAGAATGCTGATCATCAATGCCGCCACCGCGGTGTAAATAATCAGATTGGCGCGGTTCACAACATCACCTCGGCTGGCATTCCGTAATTTCCCTCGTCGCCGGGTACTTACTCTACGGCGAAGTCGTATAAAATCGAAGCTTCATAGGAAAAATTGGCGGAGAGGGAGGGATTCGAACCCCCGGACCCTTGCGGGTCAACGGTTTTCAAGACCGCCGCTTTCGACCGCTCAGCCACCTCTCCCAAGAGGGGCAAGAGCATACCCGAAGACTTGCAACTATTTCCACAGATTCAAGTCAAAACAAGCGTTAACGGTAATGCAGCAGGTGTATTTATTGGATTTTGTTCACGTCTTAAGTACACTGTGCTTCGCTTGATCTTAATATAATTCCCATACTGGAGGTTTATCTGACATGAATCCGTATCAACAGCCTGTTGCCATCGGAAACACTTCGGCCGTAGCAGCGAACAAGCTGATTCGGAATACCTACACCCTGCTGGCCTTCACGCTTCTGTTCAGCGCCGCCACCGCGGGTGCGTCCATTGCGTTTAACCTGCCCTACCCCGGGATACTCATTACGATGGTGGGATATTTCGGCCTGCTATTCGCCACCTATAAATTGCGCAACAGCGCCTGGGGCCTGCTCTCAATCTTCGGACTGACCGGGTTCATGGGCCTGACCCTGGGTCCCATCGTCAGCATGTACCTGCACCTGCCTAACGGCGGCCAGACCGTGATGATGGCCATGGGTGGTACCGGCGCAATCTTCTTGGGGCTCTCGGCCTATGCGCTCACCAGCCGCAAGGACTTCAGTTTCATGGGCGGCTTTCTGATGGTGGGCATTCTCGTGGCCTTCTTGGCGGGTCTAGGGGCGATCTTCTTCCATATGCCCGGGCTGTCGCTGGCGGTGTCCGCCATGTTCGTACTGCTGATGTCGGGCATGATCCTGTTTGAAACCAGCCAACTGGTGCACGGCGGCGAAACCAATTATATCCTCGCTACCATCAGCCTCTACGTGAGCATCTACAACCTGTTCCTCAGCTTATTGCAACTGCTGGGTGCATTTAACAGCAGAAATTAATTTTCAACATAGTAGCTTATAACCCCGGCCCGGAAACGAGCCGGGGTTTTTATTTGCCAAACCATTCCAACGTAGCGTGCAATGTCACTACTTCGCCGATGATCAGTAGGGTCGGGGCATGCACTTCCTGATTGGCCACCCGGCCCGGCAATGTTGCCAAAGTTCCGGTCAGCACCCGTTGTTTATCGGTGGTGCCCTGCTCCACCAAGGCGGCGGGCACCGCGGCTGACATACCGTGCGCGATCAATTCACGGCACAGAACGTCCAGGCCGGCGAGCCCCATGTATACCACCAGGGTCTGCGAAGGCTGCACCAACGCATTCCAGTTGAGGTCCATGGTCCCGTCCTTGAGGTGGCCGGTGACGAACACTACGGATTGGGCGAAATCGCGGTGGGTGAGCGGGATACCCGCATAAGCGGCGCATCCGTTGGCAGCGGTGATACCCGGCACGATTTGGAAAGGGATGCCGTCCCCCGCCAAGGTGGCGATTTCCTCACCGCCGCGGCCGAAGATAAACGGATCGCCGCCCTTGAGGCGCAATACCCGCTTTCCCTCCCTCGCCAGCTTTACCAGCAATCCATTGATCTCTTCCTGGCGCAAGGCATGATAGCTGCGGCGTTTGCCCACGTAGATGCGCTCCGCCTCACGGCGCACCAAATCGAGAATCCCATCCGCCACCAAGTGGTCATACAGGACCACATCGGCCTGCTGCATGAGCCGCAGGGCGCGAAAGGTCAACAGGTCGGGATCGCCCGGCCCGGCGCCCACCAAATAGACCTCCCCGCCGTGCAAGGTCCCCGCACCGGTTTTCGCCAATGCATTTTTCAATGCGGCGGCGGCGGCCTCATCTTGGCCGGCGTACACCATCTCGGCGATAGGTCCGCTCAAAGCCGCTTCCCAAAAGCGGCGGCGTTCCACCCTCTTGGGAAAATGCGTCTTCACCGCATCGCGGAAGTGCGTCGCTAATTCGGCAAGCCGGCCGTAGTTCGCGGGTATCAAGGTCTCCAACCGTGCACGGAGCAGGCGAGCCAGCACCGGCGCACGCCCCCCCGAAGAGACGGCAATCGTAACGGGTGCGCGATCGATAATGGATGGAAAGATAAAAGTGCAGAGTTCGGGACGATCCACCACATTGACCGGGATATTACGCTGTCGAGACAGCTCCGATATTTGGCGATTGATCTCATCGTCCGCCGTCGCCGCCACTGCCAGCACGCAAGCATCGAGATGCGCGGCATTGAAAACCTCCGGCAGATGGGTAATTTGCCCGGCGTCGCGGCGTTCGCTTAATTGTCGATGCAACCGCGGTGATACTATCGTGATCCGCGCGCCGGCGCGCAACAGGGCATCCACCTTGCGCGCTGCCACCTCGCCGCCGCCCACCACCAGACAAGGGCGTTGCCGGATATCAAAAAAAAGTGGCAGGTATTTCATGAATCATCGAATAAAAACTATCCGCCAATGATCGTGACGCTGCCCATGTAGGCATGCAGCACCTCGGGCACCCGGATGCGGCCGTCCTTTTCCTGGTAATTCTCCATGATCGCCACCAGGGTACGGCCCGCCGCCAGGCCGGAACCGTTGAGGGTATGCACCAATTCCGGTTTGCCGGTAGCGGGATTGCGCCAGCGCGCCTGCAGACGCCGCGCCTGGAAATCCTCGAAATTGCTGCACGAGGAGATCTCGCGGAATTTCTGTTGCCCCGGTAACCACACTTCCAAATCATAGGTCTTGGCGGCGGAGAAACCGATGTCGCCGGTACATAGCGCCACCACGCGATAGGGCAAGCCTAAGCGCTGCAATACGGTCTCGGCGTGGCCGGTGAGTTGTTCCAAAGCGTTATAAGAATCCGCCGGCCTTACGATCTGCACCAGCTCCACCTTTTCGAATTGATGCTGGCGGATCATGCCGCGGGTATCTTTGCCGTAGGAACCGGCTTCGCTGCGAAAACATGGCGTATGGGCAACGAACTTGCGCGGCATAGCGTCAGCCTCGACGATCACATCGCGCACGATGTTGGTCACCGGCACTTCGGCGGTGGGGATCAGATAGTAACCTGATACTCCGCTGAGCTTGAACAAATCCGCTTCGAACTTGGGCAACTGACCGGTGCCGCGCAGACTGTCCGCGTTCACCAGATAAGGTACATAGGTCTCGGTATAGCCGTGCTCTCGTGTATGCAAGTCGAGCATGAACTGAATCAGGGCGCGATGCAGGCGAGCCAGCGAGCCGCTCATCACCGAAAAGCGCGCGCCGGCGATCTTAGCGGCGGTCTCGAAATCCAAAAGACCGAGCGCCGCGCCTAGGTCGCCGTGATCCTTGGGCGTGAAATCAAACGAACGCGGCTCCCCCCAGCGCCGTAGCTCGATATTGTCGTTTTCATCCTTGCCCACGGGTACCGAACTGTGCGGGATATTGGGCACACTCAGTAGAAAATCGTTAAGGTTACCCTGGATTTCCTCCAGCTTTATCTCACATTGCTTGAGTTTATCGCCAAGATCGGCAACCTCCGACATGAGTGGTGCCACATCTTCCCCCGCCGTCTTGGCTCTGCCAATGGCCTTGGAGATAGTATTACGTTTGTTCTGCAAGTTTTGAGTGACTACTTGCACCGTTCTGCGCTCCGCTTCTAATGCGGCTATGCGCGTTGTATCCAATGTATATCCTCGCCGGGCAAGCCGCGCGGCGGTCTCGTCCAATTGACCGCGGATGAGTTTGGGGTCAAGCATCTAGCGGTCCTTCATCAATCAATTTCATTTGCCTGCGCGGTCCACTGAATGATATGGCCGGGCTTGATGGACGTTTGGATATGCTCGATGATGCTCGCGATCTTATCCGGCGCGTCGAAGAACTCCACCACCACCGGGAGATTCAACGACAGGTCCATGAGCCGCGCCGTATGCAATTCGCCCGATCCGCCGAAACCCGAAATCCCGCGAAACACCGTGACACCGCGCACCTTTTCCCAATCGTGCAGGCGGCGCAGCAGGCTGTCCAGCTGCCCTTCCTTTTCGTTGAGATAAATGCGCACCATCGTGACTTCCGTCGTTTTCATAGCCGTCTCCCCGCTGCCACGCCCAGCCACACCGCCACAAGGCAGAACGTGACGCTCAATAAAATATTCATCAGGGCCTTCAGTCTTTCGCCGTCTTCAAAGAGGGCGAAGGTTTCCATGGAAAAGGTCGAAAAGGTAGTAAAGGCGCCCAGCACGCCGATCAACAGGGCGGCGCGCCATTCCACGCCCAGGGCCAAACGCTCCACCAGCAACACATATAAAAATCCCATGAACAGCGAACCGGCGGCATTGACCACCAAAGTGCCGTAGGGAAAGGCGCGCCCTGTCAGGGTATGTATGCCGGTAGATGCCCAGTAGCGCAGTAACGCCCCCATGGCCCCGCCCAGGGCAATGGCCAAAATTTGTTTCATAGCTGCTACCTCAATCTGTGCAATCCAGCCGTCAGCAATTAGCTAACTGCCTTATTCGCTCTTTTTCTTGTCCAGTTCCCGCAGGCGGGTCAACTTGTCCGCGATCTTGATTTCCAGACCGCGCTGCACCGGATAATAGTATACCCGCTCGCCCATTTCTTCCGGAAAATAGCGTTCGCCGGCGGCATAGGCATCCGGTTCATCGTGGGCGTAGCGGTATTGCTTGCCATAACCCAGTTCCTTCATCAGGCGCGTCGGGGAGTTGCGCAGATGCAGCGGCACCTCCAGCGAGGCGCCGTCGCGGGCATCCTGCATGGCGGCATTGAAGGCGGCATATACCGCGTTGCTCTTGGCGGCGCACGCCATATACACCACGGCCTGAGCAATGGCCAATTCCCCTTCCGGACTGCCGAGCCGTTCCTGCACGTCCCAGGCATTGAGGGCCAGTTCGAGGGCGCGAGGATCGGCGTTGCCGATATCTTCGCTGGCCATGCGCAGCACGCGCCGCGCGATGTAGAGGGGATCGCAGCCGCCGTCCAGCATACGCGCCAGCCAATAGAGCGCGGCATCCGGCGCGGTGCCGCGCACCGATTTGTGCAATGCCGAGATTTGATCGTAGTAGGCCTCGCCGCCTTTGTCGAAACGGCGCGGTGTGCCTCCGGCCAGCACCTCCATCAACAGGGCCTCGTTGATCGCATGCTCGCCTCGCGCGGCGGCATAACCGGCGGCGATCTCCAGGTAATTGAGGGCGCGACGGGCATCGCCGTCCGCCGCCACGGCGATGCGGTCGCGCAAGACCGGTTCAATCGCCAAATCTTGCCCGCCCAAGCCGCGTTCCCTATCGGCCAAAGCGCGATCAATTACTTGTCGCAGCTCTTCCGCGGTCAGTGCGCGCAATACGTAGACGCGGGCCCGGGACAGCAAAGCATTGTTCAATTCGAAGGACGGGTTCTCGGTAGTGGCGCCGATCAGCGTGATCGTGCCGTCTTCCACGTAGGGAAGAAAGGCATCCTGCTGCGCCTTGTTGAAGCGATGCACCTCGTCGACGAACAGGACCGTGGCCCGGCCCTTTATGTCCTGCAGGGTATGCGCGGCGCGCGCCTGTTTGGCCTGATCCACCGCGGCGCGTAGTTCCTTCACGCCGGACAACACGGCGGAGAGGCTCAGAAATTGCGCCTCGACGCGCCGCGCCATAAGCCGGGCCAAGGTAGTTTTGCCGGTGCCGGGCGGTCCCCATAGGATCATGGAATGGAGGCGGCCCTTCTCGATGGCGACGCGCAAGGGCTTGTCGGGACCGAGAAGGTGGGTCTGGCCGGCGAATTCATCCAACTCGCGAGGCCGCATGCGATCGGCCAGGGGCTGGCCGCTTACATCCCGGGAATTAAAGAGCTCATCATGCAAGGTGCTAATTCCAAATACTCCGCTTTAGCGCGGGAATCTCAGCGTTGAGGTTTCCAAAGGGGAAAATGGCGTTAGTCCCTCGACGCTACGCACTCCCCAGCAGTCATCCGCAAGAATCCATACCTTGCGAATGTTCTAATTTGTATCACCCACGACATCCACCCCGCGCGGCGGCGTGAATTCGAAGAGCGAGGCGGCCAGTCGCGGATTGCGCCGCAGATGGGAAAATTCCAAGCGGGTGGTCTGACCGAAGCTGTCCTTCAACTCCATGACGCGAAGGTCGCGCCGGTCGAAACCGAGCTTTACCCGTTCAAAACCGGTGTCTTTGTCGCGGGGCGTCAATTCCACCCATTCGAGACCCTGATTGACGCCGATTTCGTCTAGGGTGAAATTGCGCTCCAGCGATTCGCTGCTGCTCAACAATTGCGCCGGCGTGCTGCCCACCGCTTCATCGAGCTTTTTCACCGTCACCTGTTCCAGCTCACTGTCGTATATCCACACCTTCTCGCCATTGGCCACGATCAACTGGCGATAGGGCTTTTCATAGTTCCAGTGAAATTTTCCCGGCCGCTGCAGGGCAAAAGTTCCTTGGGCACTGTCCTTAACATTCATCTGCTGATCGTAGACGGTTTGGGTGAAATCGCCTTGCAGGGAATGCACCTCCTTAAAAAAGTCTTGCAGACGATCCGTGGCGACGCCGGCATCCGCCACAGGCGCGGACAGGCACCATAATAGCGGTGGCACGCCCCAAAGGATTCGCCCGAAATGCGTCATGATGATTTGCCTTCGCGCCGTTGTGTGGAAAACGTATTGTCAATCCAGCGGCGGCGGCGCCAGGACTTCGCGCATGCCGTTGGCCTGCAAGGGACCGACGACGCCGGCGCGTTCCATCTGCTCCACCATGCGCGCGGCGCGGTTATAGCCGATCTTGAAACGGCGCTGCACGGCCGAAACGGAGGCGCGGCGGCTTTCCGTGATGAGCATGACGGCCTGATCATAGAGCGGATCGTTCTCGATATCGTCGTTTCCCTCGCCGAGGAAGCCACCGGCGCCCGCCTCGCCGTCACTGCCCTCCCCCGCTAGGATTTCATCGAGGTAATGAGGCTGACCCTTCTGTTTGAGATCGGCCACCACCTTGTGTACTTCCTGATCGGCGACGAAGGCGCCGTGCACCCGCACCGGCACGCCGGTACCCGGCGCCAGATACAGCATGTCGCCGTGCCCCAGCAATTGCTCGGCGCCCATTTGATCGAGAATAGTGCGGGAATCAATCTTGGACGACACTTGAAAAGCAATGCGCGTCGGGATATTGGCCTTGATGAGCCCGGTGATCACATCCACCGAGGGCCGCTGTGTCGCCAACACCAGATGGATGCCCGCCGCCCGCGCTTTTTGCGCAAGACGGGCGATGAGTTCTTCTACCTTCTTGCCCACCAACATCATCATGTCGGCGAGCTCGTCGATGACCACCACGATAAAGGGCAGATGATCCAGGCTGGGAGCGGTCTGGCCTTCGATGGGTTTGTACATGGGATCGGGTATAGGTTGACCGGCGTCGGCCGCGTCTTTCACCTTGCGGTTGTAGCCGGTTATATTGCGCACGCCCAAGGCCGACATCAGGCGATAGCGCCGATCCATCTCCGCCACGCACCAGCGCAGGGCATTGGCCGCCTCCTTCATGTCCGTCACCACCGGCGCCAATAAATGGGGGATACCTTGATATACCGACAACTCCAGCATCTTGGGATCGATGAGGATCATGCGCACATCCTTGGACGCGGCCTTGTACAAAATACTGAGAATCATGGCGTTGATTGCCACGGATTTACCCGAGCCGGTGGTGCCCGCCACCAGCAGGTGCGGCATGCGGTCCAAATCCACCACCACCGGATGACCGCTGATATCTTTGCCCAAGGCCAAGCTCAGGGCCGACGCGGCTTGATCGTAATCCTTCGATGCCAATATCTCGCTGAGCCTTACCGTTTCGCGGTATTCATTGGGGACTTCCAGACCGATCACCGATTTACCCGGAATCACCTCCACCACCCGCACGCTGATGGCGGACAAGGCCCGCGCTAAATCTTTCGCCAGATTGGTGATCTGACTCACCTTCACACCGGGAGCGGGTTGCAGCTCAAAACGGGTGATCACCGGTCCGGGATGCACCGCCACCACTTGGGCCTCGATCCCGAAATCACTGAGCTTTGACTCCAGCAAACGCGACATGGCCTCCAAGGAATCAGGCGAAATACGATGGGCGGAAGGCTCTGCCACGTCGAGTAAGGAGATCGCCGGTAAATAATCGGCCCCCGCGGCGGATTTAAACAAGGGTATCTGCCGTTCCCTCTCGGCACGCACGCTGGGCTGCAATTGTCGTATGCTCGGTTCGATACGCGGCGGCGGATGGTCTTTTATCTTTTTCTTCTTGACCACCGGCGTGACCCCGGAGGCGGCGGCTTGTTGCGCGCGGCGTTCGGCCAGATTGTCGCGGATCGCCTGCCAGCGCAACGCGGTCCAAGCGATAAAACTCAAGGTAAGACGGCCGGTGACGTCCATCAACCGCACCCATGACAACCCGGTGAACAAAGTCACGCCGGTCAGAAATAATGCCAAGAGAAATAACGCCGCTCCCAGCGCATTGAAGGATTTGACAAGACCCTTCGCCACCACTTCGCCGAGAACACCGCCGCCGTTGATGGGTAGAGACAGAGGATCCATGGCGTAAAGGGTTGCTAAGCCCGCTCCCGCCGTAATGGTCAAGACAAATCCCAGACTGCGCAGCGCCAGTTCATGGCCGCTGGCGCGGACCACGGCCGTGCGGCCGCGGTACAGCAGCCACGCGCTATATCCAACCATCACCGGGAACAGATAGGCGAGATAGCCGAAGAGAAACAAAAAGGCGTCCGCGAACCAGGCCCCCGCGACACCGCCAATATTGCCGATATTGCCGCCGGAACCGCTGCGCGACCAACCGGGATCACCGGGATCATAGCTTGCCAAGGAAATGAACAAATATAAGGCAATCGCACCAAACAACAACAAACCGCCTTCCCGTAATCCTCGGCTCATGGGACCGGTGAGGGCCATGGCGCGTTCTCCCTTTTTTGACGATGCGGTTGCCAATACTTTACCCTACTTCCCAACTTCCATTTGCATTTATACATTTGCGCTTAAATTGGTTGCCATTTTATGAATAACCTACGATGATTGGAAGCCCGCCGATCATGCGCCTAACCATCCATAAGCGGCGATAACTTTACCTTCGCTTGGGCTTTGCGTAGCATAACCGGTCTTCTGAGCCGCCTGAGGCGGCTTCGTCACATCCATAAATAACGGAATACAGTTCATGAGCGCTACAAAACACTGCCGTCTCTTGATCCTGGGCTCCGGCCCCGCCGGTTACACCGCCGCCGTCTATGCCGCGCGCGCCAATCTCAATCCGGTGCTCATCACCGGTATCGAGCAAGGCGGCCAGCTTACGACTACTACCGACGTGGACAACTGGCCCGGCGACGCCGAGGGCGTGCAGGGTCCCGAATTGATGGAGCGCATGCAGCGTCATGCCGAGCGCTTCGGAACCGAGATTATCGTCGACCACATCAAGAAGGCCGATTTGCAACAGCGCCCTTTTCATTTGACCGGCGACAGCGGCGACTATACTTGCGATGCCTTGATTATCGCTACCGGCGCCACCGCCAAATACCTGGGATTGGATTCGGAAGAGAATTTCAAAGGGCGGGGGGTATCCGCCTGTGCCACCTGTGACGGCTTTTTCTACAAGAACCAAGATGTCGCGATAATCGGCGGCGGCAACACCGCCGTGGAAGAAGCCCTGTATATGTCCAACATCGCCTCCAAGGTCTCGGTGGTGCATCGCCGGGACCACTTCAAGGCGGAGAAGATACTCGTCAATCAATTATTGGACAAGACCAAGAAAGGCAATGTCGAGATCCTCTGGAATCACAATCTGGACGAAGTATTAGGCGATCAGAGCGGCGTGACCGGATTGCGCCTCAGGGACAGCGACGGCACCGCTCGCGAGATCAAGGTCCAAGGCGTGTTCATCGCCATCGGCCACGCCCCCAACACCGGGCTCTTCGAGGGTCAATTGGAGATGGCCAACGGCTACCTGAAGGTCAAGACCGGCATAACCGGTAACGCTACCGCCACCAATGTACCGGGAGTATTCGCTGCCGGCGACGTCGCGGATCATATCTATCGTCAAGCCGTCACCTCAGCGGGTACCGGCTGCATGGCGGCCTTGGATGCGGAGCGCTACCTGGACGCGCTGGCGCGAAAGTAAGCGGCAGCGGCACCCATTTTTTCGATATTATGTAAGATGGGATGTCCTCATTTCATGAGGATATCTTTTCCCAATCGCATCGATCTTGCGGTAAACACCTCATCGGTTAAATTGTTATTTAGGTGGATAGCGGAGATATCCAGGACGGTGCGGTCATTGCTCCTTAGGTTGGTGCCTACCACCCTTTCCCATACCCAAGCGTTGCCGATCTTTTTCCACTGAATGGTTTGGCTCATAACGGTGGCGCCGGACTCGTCGTAATAATCTATACGTTCGCACAGAAAATCGCTCATAGTGATCCAGCGGCGCGTCTTTTGATAGGGGAAATTTTTACTCGCTTGCTTAGGTACGCTCTCCACGACATAATCGTCGTGCCCGTCTACCGTATCCTTGCCGAACAAGCTGTGGTTATCCAAACCGGTTTTTCTCGGCACCAAATTGATTTGCATCAGAACCGATTGGGCGAAATCATCCTCTTTGTCGCTACGATGATGGTTTTCATCGTGGGTTACCTTGCGCACCATCCGCAGCTCCGGCAGATACATCCATTCATCGTCCTGTTTTTCGCTACTCGCTGAAACCCAGATCATATACGATTTTCCAACATCATAGAGTGGATACTCGCTGAAGAAGATCACCTTGTCATTAACACCGTCTTCGCCCGAATATTTTTTCCAGGCCATCGTGTAAACCAGTCTCTTTTCAGATCCATTGGCTTTGTGAAAAGTAAACGTCAGGCGAGAGATAGTGTCGTTTCCGCCATCGACCTCATTCGATTTGTTGACGATTTCAGCAGCCGAGAGATCGGCAAGAGAGACAAGCGGCGTGCACCAAGCCGCCATAAGCAATATGATTGACACCACCCTAGTTGTCATCTTGATTTTCCACTCTCCGTTGATTAGCTAATTGATAGTAACTTCATATGCATCGTTTTCACTAATGAAGCCCCCGCGTTCCACCCGGCTCGTTAGAGTTCCGTATAATCATTATTTCCGCAAACCTGGGCAGGTAAGTTCGCGAACTCAGTGGGTACGGGATTAGGCCGCCGCGATTTTCTTGCATGTATACATGTCATAGGCTGTCGTTACGGTAGCTGCTGGAGATACAATTTTATCATGCGTATTATTTCCCTACCCCATATTAGCAATGTCGATTCAGCCTCATGGAATACTTTAAATATTCAATTTAATCCATTTATAAGTCATGAGTTTTTAAATGCATTTGAGTATGGGCATTGTGCCAACCCCAAGGGCGGCTGGACACCTGCCCATCTCCTGGCGATGGAAGATGATCAACTGGTGGGCGCCATGCCCTTGTATTTCAAATCCCACTCCTGGGGGGAATTCGTCTTTGACTTCGCCTGGGCCGATGCCTACCAACGCAGCGGCAAGGCATATTACCCCAAAGCAATCGCTGCCGTTCCGTATACGCCAGCTACGGGGCCGCGCCTGCTCGTGCCGCCCATTCCCGCCGCTGATGCAATTAAAATTGCGCTTATCGAAGCGGCAAAGGAATTGGTAAGATCGCAGGGCGCTTCTTCTTTGCATTGCCTGTTTCCAACCCAAGACCAAGCCGAATTCCTGGAATCGCACGGCTTTCTATATAGGCTCGGATGTCAATATCACTGGCAAAACCGCGGCTATCGCGACTTTGATCATTTTCTGAATGGTTTCTCTTCAGAAAAACGCAAAAAGGTTAACCGTGAACGGCGCCGCATTCGCGAAGCCGGAATAGAAATCAGCGAACACCATGGCCACGAGGTGACGCCGACGTTATGGCGGGTGTTTTTTCGCTTTTATCTCGATACAGTATTGCGCAAGAGCGGCTATGCACCGCTGACCTTGGAATTCTTTCAGGGCGTCGGCCGTACCATGCCCGACTGCGTGGTCATGGTTTTGGCGCAATATCACGGCGAATATGTGGCTGCCGCACTAAGCTTTCGTGGCGGAGATACCTTATACGGCCGCTATTGGGGTGCCAGCCGCGACTTTCATAGTCTGCATTTCGAACTGTGCTATTACAGGGGAATCGAATATTGTATAAAACATGGATTGCAACGCTTCGAACCAGGAGCGCAAGGAGAACATAAGATAAGCAGAGGGTTTCTGCCCACACCGACATACTCCTGCCATTGGCTGGCGGATGCGGCTTTTCAACGCGTAATTCAAGGTTTCCTGGAACGGGAACGGCATCAGATGCGTTATCATATGGCCGAACTCGGCACCCATGGGCCATTTAAATCCACACCGCGACGGTGAGAGATTTCATCCTTGGCAACTTCAATTCCTTTACAGTGGTTAGATCCGAACGATAGCGAGGCGGCATTCCCCGACCTTGAGCTCGCCCTTCGAGAGCCCAACGGTTTGCTGGCCTTCGGCGGCGATCTTTCTTCTCAACGCCTATTAAGGGCCTATCGACAAGGAATCTTTCCCTGGTATAACAAAGATCAACCCATATTATGGTGGTCGCCAGATCCGCGCCTGGTACTATATCCGGAGCATTTGCGGATATCGCGTAGCCTATACAAAACCTTACGAAAAAGCCTCTACGAGGTAACTGCCGATAAAGCATTTCTTCGGGTTATCAGCCATTGCGCCGAACCTCGTGCCGATGGCCCCGGCACCTGGCTTACCGACGAAATGAAGACCGCGTACTGCCGGCTGCATGCTATGGGTCATGCCCACTCTGTGGAGAGCTGGTACCAAGGTGACTTGGTGGGCGGGCTTTACGGATTGGCATTGGGCAAAATTTTTTTCGGTGAGTCCATGTTTTCGCGGCGCAGCGACGCCTCAAAAGTGGCCCTTGTCCACTTGATGAGGCATTTGCAAAAATGGGGATATGTCCTTATCGATTGCCAGTTAGCCTCGGCGCATTTAAGCAGCCTGGGTGCGATACTTATTCCGCGCCGCCGTTTCAGGAAGATCTTAAATCGCCATTGTGATGCACCAACCGTCTGGGAAAGTTGGAACGCTTAAGATGAATAACCTCGACGATCAAGCGCCAAAATCGCACGTCAGCCGAACTATCCGCTTGTATATGAGCCCCGCACACCCCTGCGCCTATTTGCAGGAACGCGATGCAATCACGCAATTCATCGACCCCAAACAGACGATCAATTCGCGTATGTATAGTCAACTCGTCGACGCCGGCTTTCGCCGCAGCGGGGGATACGTATATCGGCCCCGTTGCAGCGCCTGCCAGGCCTGTATCCCCGTCCGGATCCCGGTCAAGGCCTTTTCGCAGTCCCGTAGTCAACGCCGCACTTGGGAACGAAACCAAGATCTGCATATAAACTTTATTCCGGCCCAATTCAGCGAGGAGCACTTCATGCTCTATCGGCGCTACATCGCAGCACGTCATTCGGCCGGCGGCATGGATTCCACAGAGCCGGAGCGGTACCGGGAATTTCTGCTCAGCGCTTGGAGCGATACTTGGTGCTATGAATTTCGTCTCGGTCCCCGGTTACTCGCCGTGGCGGTCATAGATCGCCTGATTCCCGGTTTTTCCGCCGTCTACACCTATTATGATCCGGCTTATACCGAACGTAGCTTAGGCACCTTCGCCGTACTGTGGGAAATCGCCGAAGTCCAAAGACTCGATCTTTCGTGGCTTTATCTGGGCTATTGGATCAAGGAATGTCCGAAAATGAGTTATAAAACCCGCTATCGACCCTTGGAAATATTTCGCAATGGTCTGTGGCAATCCTTGCAAAGCCGCTGATTACCCCCTGGATCGGCTTTTCCTTTGAAAATTTTGGTGAATTGGGGCAATATGCGCGTTCCGAATTTAACCCTTGGAGTAAATTGAAGGTATGGCCAAAGAAGACCATATTGAGATGGAAGGCACGGTAATCGAAACCTTGCCAAATACAATGTTCCGCGTGCAATTAGAAAATGGCCATGTCGTCACCGCCCATATTTCAGGCAAGATGCGCAAACATTACATACGCATCTTGACCGGTGACAAGGTCACAGTGCAACTGACTCCCTACGACCTCACCAAGGGCCGCATCAGCTTCCGGGCCCGCTAAACTCTCAAGTCATTAAGGTTCCACGATAGTGGCAACTTGCTCAGCCCTTTTTGCGGATCTTGGCGCGCAGAATGCCGGGTAACGGCTCAGGCATGAGCAATGGGTTCTTCACTGGTTTGATAGTCAAATGCCAGCTCACCTTCCTTGATGGTGATGATCACGTGACCTCCGCTGGCGAGTTTGCCGAACAGTAATTCCCCCGCCAGCGGTTTTTTGATTTTCTCCTGAATCACACGGGCCATGGGCCGCGCCCCCATCTGGGGGTCGAATCCGTGTTCTGCTAACCAGTTGCGCGCTACCTCATCCACTTCCAAGGTGACATTTTTCTCTTCCAGTTGCGCTTCCAGCTCGACGATAAATTTATCCACCACATGACCGATGGTCATCCCGTCCAGCTGCTTGAATTGGATGATCCCGTCCAAACGGTTGCGAAACTCAGGAGTAAATAGCTTCTTGATCATCTCCATGCTATCGCTGGTGTGATCCTGCTGTGTAAAGCCCATGGACCGGCGGCTGATCTGATCGCTGCCGGCATTGGTGGTCATGATGACGATGACATTACGGAAATCCGCCTTACGGCCGTTGTTGTCAGTCAAGGTGCCGTGATCCATCACCTGCAGCAACAGATTGTAGACGTCGGGATGAGCCTTTTCGATTTCGTCCAGCAGCAGCACCGCGTGGGGATGTTTGTTGACCGCCTCGGTGAGCAGCCCTCCTTGATCGAAACCGACATAACCCGGTGGCGCACCGATAAGACGTGACACGGTATGGCGTTCCATATACTCCGACATGTCGAAACGGATCAACTCAATACCGAGCACCTTGGCCAATTGCCGCGAAACCTCGGTCTTTCCCACGCCGGTCGGGCCGGCGAATAGAAATGATCCGATGGGTTTCTGCACGTTGCCGAGACCTGAACGGGCCATCTTAATGGCGGATGCCAGGGCATCAATCGCTTCATCCTGTCCGTATACCACCAGTTTCAGATCGCGGTCCAGGGTGCGCAGTGAATCCTTATCCGAGGCGGATACGCTCTTGGGTGGAATACGCGCCATCTTGGCAACGATATTTTCGATCTCCACCACGCCGATGGTCTTTTTGCGCTTCGAGGCCGGTAAGAGATGCTGGGTGGCGCCTGCCTCGTCGATAACATCGATCGCCTTGTCTGGCAAATGACGGTCGTGAATGTAACGTGCCGACAGTTCCACCGCCGCGCGCAAGGCGGCACGGGAATATTTGACGCCGTGATGTTCCTCGAAACGGGATTTCAGGCCGCGCAATATATGTACCGTATCCTCTACGGAAGGTTCGCCCACGTCGATCTTCTGAAAACGGCGCGACAACGCCCGGTCCTTTTCAAAGATACCGCGATATTCTTGATAGGTAGTGGAACCGATACAGCGCAACTTACCCGTGGTTAACACCGGCTTGATCAAATTGGATGCGTCCATCACTCCACCGGAAGCGGCGCCGGCGCCGATGATGGTATGGATCTCATCGATAAATAGAATACTCCCGGGTTCCCGCGCCAGTTGCGCCAACACCGACTTTAGGCGCTTCTCAAAATCGCCGCGGTATTTGGTGCCGGCCAAGAGTGCCCCCATATCTAAGGAATAAATAGTAGACTTAGCGAGTACATCGGGCACTTTGCCCTCCACTATCATCCTCGCCAAACCTTCCGCTAAAGCGGTCTTGCCCACACCGGCTTCGCCCACGAACAGGGGGTTATTCTTACGGCGGCGGCACAGAATCTGGATGGTGCGCTCAATCTCGTGATCGCGGCCTATTAAGGGATCAATCTTATCCTGACGCGCCAGCTCATTGAGATTGGCCGCAAAGTTTTCCAAGGGACTCTTGGCCGCCGATTCGCCGTTTTCCTCTTCTTCGCCGGTGAAAGAAATACTCTCCGGCTCATCCTCTTCACCCGGGATCTTGGAAATCCCATGGGAGATGTAATTCACGATATCCAAACGTGTGATGTTCTGTTTGTGCAATAAATATACGGCCTGGGAATCCTGCTCACTGAAAATGGCCACTAGGACGTTTGCACCGGTGACCTCTTTTTTGCCCGAGGACTGCACATGAAACACCGCCCGTTGCAGGACGCGCTGAAACCCTAAGGTCGGTTGAATTTCCCGGCCGTCGTCGGGGGTAAGATGCGGCGTGGTTTCCTCGATAAAGGCCGCCAGCTCCTTTTTGAGTTGATCAACATTGGAGCCACAGGCCTTCAATACCTTGATGGCGGCACTATTATTGAGCAAGGCCAATAACAGATGTTCCACGGTAACAAATTCATGCAGATGTTCCCGCGCTTCGCGAAATACACCATTTAACGTTTGCTCTAAATCATGGCTCAACATGAAGTTACTCCAACTTCTTAATGCAACTCCTAGGCCTTTTCCATAGTGCAAAGGAGCGGGTGTTGATTCTCCCTAGAATAATTATTCACCTGATGAACCTTGGTTTCCGCCACATCACGGGTATATACACCACACACCCCTATCCCTCGGGTATGCACATGCAACATGATTTGAGTAGCCTTTTCCTGATTCATGCCAAAAAATCTCTGTAACACCTCCACAACAAAATCCATGGGCGTAAAGTCGTCGTTTAAGATTATCACCTTGTACAAGGGGGGTTGCTTAAGTTTCGGCTTTACCTCCTCAACTGCGAACCCATCTTGTGCGGTGCCCGAACGATGCGCGCTCATAGATCCCACCTACTATAACGAACCAAACCGTGCATTACTGAAGTCATAGATATCAATAAAAGATACACTTCCTGAAAACGCCACTAACACCATAAAAACCGCAGCTGTCTTGACAATAATACTAAGTTGGACGACAGTGTCCAATGCAAAGTTCTATTGCTCATGACGTACGAGCTGCGGGTTGGGGTCCAATGCGGTACGGGGATCTCTAGCGGTGTGGTAGCGGCCTAGGTTTGGCCGTCGCAATGCGGAGAGTTGGCAATGAAAACCGCGACTGGTGTCGTAAAATGGTTCAGCAATGCAAAGGGTTACGGCTTTATTATGCAGGATGAAGGTGGGGAAGAGATATTCGCCCATTTCTCAGCGATAGAAATGGAAGGATATCGAACGCTAAAGCAGGGCCAGAAGGTGGAATTTCAATTACAACAAGGTCCGAAGGGTTGGATGGCTGCAAGCATCCGTCCCGCCGCTGATGCCACCAGCACTAGCAACTAGAGTGCCCTCGTCGCTACTATTCATGATCCCCGGATAATCCGCAGGGAACATCCGGGAGATGCTTTTTATTTGCAAAAGCCGATGATCGCCTCACCAAACCCCGAGCAACTGACTTCAGATGCATTGGGCATCAACCTCGCCAAGTCATAAGTCACCGTTCCTGCCGCTATAGCCGCACTTACCCCCGCCACGATCAGATCGGCGGCCTCTATCCAACCCATATGGCGCAGCATCATCTCCGCGGATAAAATCAACGAGCTGGGATTCACTATGTTCTTTCCCGCATACTTGGGTGCGGTGCCATGGGTTGCCTCAAAAAGGCCTACCGTGTCGGACAAATTAGCGCCCGGCGCGATGCCGATACCGCCCACCTGGGCCGCCAAGGCATCCGAGATATAGTCACCGTTAAGATTCAGTGTGGCAATAATGTCGAACTCCTCGGCGCGAAATAAAATCTCCTGCAGAAAGGCATCGGCGATTACGTCTTTGATGATGATCTCGCGCCCGCTCTTGGGACTCTTGAAACGACACCACGGTCCTTTGTCGATCTCCGTGGCGCCGAACTCCCTTTTGGCCAGTGCATAGCCCCAGTTCTTGAAGGCGCCTTCGGTGAACTTCATGATATTGCCCTTGTGCACCAAGGTCAGGGACCCGCGATCGTTGTCGATGGCGTATTGGATGGCCTTACGCACCAACCGCTCCGTGCCCTCGCGCGATACCGGTTTGATACCGATGCCCGAACTTGTCGGAAAGCGGATCTTCCTGACCCCCATCTCGCGCTGCAAGAATTCGATGAGCTTCCTCGCCTCAGGGGTCTCTGCCGCCCATTCGATCCCCGCGTAGATATCCTCGGAGTTCTCACGAAAGATCACCATGTCCACCTTTTCCGGCGCCTTAACCGGGCTGGGCGTACCAGGGAAATAGCGTACCGGTCTGAGACAAACGTAGAGATCCAAATCTTGACGTAGCGCTACGTTGAGAGAGCGAATACCGCCGCCCACCGGTGTAGTCAGCGGACCTTTAATACCCACCGAGAACTGCTTCAATGCCTCGAGCGATTCATCAGGCAACCATACATCCCGGCCGTAGACCCGTGTGGACTTTTCGCCCGCATAAATCTCCATCCAGGCGATAGAGCGCCGCCCACCATAGGCCTTGGCCACCAGCGCATCCACCACCCTGCGCATCACCGGCGTCACATCGATGCCGATGCCGTCACCCTCGATGAAGGGAATGATTGGACGATCGGGGACGGTGAGAATACCATTGGAGGCAACCCGGATCGCTTCGCCATCACCGGGAACTATAATCTTGTCGTAGGCCATCCCTCTCTCCTAAGATGCTTGAAACAATAAACGCAATATTCTAACAGCTGGTCCGCATGCGCTGCTATTCGCCACACAGATATGACACAGATCATTCTTTTCAACAAACCCTACGGGGTCCTTTGCCAATTCACGGGCGGCGCCGGCAGGACCACCCTCGCCGATTACATCCCGATCAAGAATATCTACCCGGCCGGCAGATTAGACCAGGACAGCGAGGGTTTGCTGGTATTGAGCGACGACGGCCGATTGCAGCACCGCATCGCTGATCCACGCCACAAGCTAGCTAAGCACTATAGGGTGCAAGTGGAGGGCGAGCCGGATCAAGACGCGCTTTCCCGCCTGAGAACAGGGGTACCGCTCAAGGACGGCTTGAGCGCCCCCGCCGAGGCGGAGTTGCTCGCATCGCCTGTCATCTGGCCGCGCACACCGCCTATTCGCTCCCGTGCGCGCATCCCTACGGCTTGGATAAATCTCATCCTGCGCGAAGGATGGAATCGTCAGATACGGCGCATGACGGCCGCGGTGGGTTACCCAACCCTGCGCTTGATACGCCACCGGGCTGGAGCATGGGAGTTGGGTGATCCGGTGCCCGGTGAATACCGCATTCTCACCTATAGGGAAGACCACCGCCTGCGCTGACCGTGTATAATTTCCTAATGAACGACAGACCCCGCATCACCGTCGCCGCAGTCATCGAAATGGATGGACGTTTCCTCCTGGTGGAAGAGCGTAGTGACGACGAGATCGTCTACAACCAGCCTTCCGGACATTTGGAAGCGGGAGAGAGTCTGCTTGAGGCCGTAGTGCGCGAAACTCGGGAGGAAACCGCGTGGCACTTCCAACCCACCGCTGTCTTGGGTATTTATCATTGGGCCAGTCCGAAGAACCGGGCGACCTATCTGCGCTTTTGTTTTACCGGAAAATGCCTCGGGCACGATCCCCATCAAACCCTGGATAGCGGAATCATCCGCGCCTGGTGGCTCACCAGAAATGAAGTGATCGCGCGTACACCGCAACTTCGCAGCCCCCTGGTGCTGCGCTGTATCGATGACTACCTTACCGGCAAGCGTTATCCATTGGCGCTATACGCGGATATCCCTACAGCCTGAAATTCCATCTTGTTGCGCCACTGCCCGCTATGAGCCCTTCCTCGCATATAAATCGCTCAAATCCTCCGTTTCCGATGCGCCGCCGTAAGGTCGTGGTCGGCATGTCCGGCGGTGTAGATTCGTCGGTGGCCGCCTATCTATTGCACAATCAAGGCCACGGTGTGCGCGGCGTATTCATGAAAAACTGGCAGGAGACCGACCCGGCGTTTCCCTGCACCGCCGTCGAAGACGCGCGCGACGCCATGGGCGTGTGCGAAAACCTCGGCATCGAACTCGACGCCGTCGACTTCTCTCAGGAATATTGGCATAGGGTATTCACCCATTTTCTTGATGAATATCGCCGCGGTCGCACCCCTAATCCCGACATCCTATGCAACAGGGAAATTAAATTCCGGGCCTTCCTTGACCACGCCCTCGACCACGGCGCGGATTATATCGCCACCGGACACTATGCGCGCATCACTCAGCGCGACGGGCGCTATCAATTATTAAAGGCACGAGACCTGTCCAAGGATCAAAGTTATTTCCTCTACACTCTTGGTCAGGCGCAATTGGCGCACAGCATGTTTCCGCTTGGCGACTTAAAAAAGTCCGGGGTTCGACACATCGCCGCCCGACAAGGCTTTGCCAACGCCGCAAAAAAAGACAGCACCGGAATATGCTTCATCGGCGAGCGGAATTTTAGCCGCTTTTTGTCGCACTATCTCCCGGCGCAATCGGGAGAGATACGTACGGCGGAAGGAGTCTGCTTAGGCAAGCATAGTGGCCTGATGTACTATACGCTTGGCCAGCGCAAAGGCATCGGTATCGGCGGTCGCAAGGAAGCGGCGGAAATGCCATGGTACGTCGTGGACAAAGATATAAGCAACAACGCCCTGATCATCGCGCAAGGCCACGATCATCCTTTGCTCTTCAGCCACGGACTGCTAACTGGTGACCTGCACTGGGTCGCCGGTGAAGCACCCGACTTTCCGTTACGCTGTCTGGCCAAGACCCGTTACCGTCAATCCGATCAGGTCTGCGTTCTTTCCCGTGACATGGCCGGCAACCACTGTGTCGAGTTTGAGAAAGCACAACGGGCGCTGACGCCGGGACAATCCATAGTATTCTATCAAGACGACGTTTGCTTAGGCGGCGGCGTCATCGAACACATCCGCCGCGAAGCCTTTTAACGCAGTACATCATGGCTCATCATACCCTCGCCGATCGCACCCTTGCCTTGGCCGGCGTGTTTCAGGCAGCCGGTCTGGTGCAAAACATCGCCAATCGCGGCAGCATCGACCCCCAAGCGCTTGAAGTGTGCATCCGCAGTCTGTTCGAGTTCAACCCCGTAACCACGGAAGCAGTATACGGCGGCATTGCCGGTATACGTTCTGGCCTGGAATGGCTGATAGCGCATTTGTCGGGAAAGCAATCCTTGATGAGGACACAGCTAGTGAAATACGCAGTGGGTGTACTCTATTTGGAACGGCAACTAGCTAAAAGGCCGAGCATGATGGAACGCATCAGCGGCGAGGTGGACAGGGCGCGGCTGCAGAGCGGTCATTTCTCCATTACCCACAGCAATGTACTTGCAAGCCTGGCGGGATGCTACAGCGATACCATAAGCACCCTGACACCGCGTATCATCGTTAGCGGGGAACATGGCCACCTGTCCAACCCGGAAGTGGCCAACACGGTACGCAGCCTGTTGCTGGCCGCAATCCGTTCCGCGGTATTATGGCGGCAATGCGGGGGCAACCGCATCCAGCTGCTATTCGGGCAGCGCAAGCTGCTTGCCGAGGCGCAGCGTCTGTTGAGGCGTATTTAAGCAGGGCGACGCGCCGTGCGTTTACATTGAGGTACAATGGTGTCCTGAGATTTAGCGGAGCGCTTATGGACCTTTCTTCATTGACGGCAGTTTCACCCGTGGACGGTCGCTACGGAAACGCTACCTCGGACCTGCGTCCCATCTTCAGCGAATACGGCCTCATGCGCCACCGTGTCTTGGTGGAGATAAGCTGGCTGCATACGCTCTCCCGCAACGAAGCGATCGCTGAAATTCCCACCCTTAGTAGGCATGCGGCCGAAGTCCTGGAAAATATCGCGGTGAATTTCAATCTCGAAGACGCGCAGCGCATCAAGAATATCGAGCGCACCACCAATCACGACGTCAAGGCCGTGGAATATTTTCTTAAGGAAAAAATTGCGGGCAATAAAGAATTGGAGGCCATCAGCGAATTTATCCACTTCGCCTGCACCTCGGAAGACATCAATAATATCGCCTATGCCTTGATGCTGCGCGAGGCGCGTACCCAGATTCTTCTGCCGCTTATGGACGAAATCATTGCCGCCCTCACCCGCTTGGCCCACGAATACGCCGAGCAACCTATGCTGTCCCGCACCCACGGCCAAGCCGCCTCCCCGACGACCCTCGGCAAAGAGATGGCCAATAGTGCCTACCGCCTCAAACGGCAGCGGGAGCAATTGCTCATCGTGCCATTGCTGGGCAAGTTTAACGGCGCCGTCGGCAACTATAATGCCCACCTCGCGGCCTACCCTGATGCGGATTGGGAAACCATCGTCCGGGATTTCATCGTCGGCTTGGATTTGGAATGGAATCCGTACACCACCCAGATTGAACCCCACGACTACGTCGCGGAGTATTTCGCGGCGGTAAACCGGTTTAATACCGTATTGCTGGATTTTTGCCGTGACGTGTGGGGTTATATCTCTATCGGTTACTTCAAACAAAAGACCGTGGCCAACGAAGTGGGATCGTCCACCATGCCGCACAAGGTCAATCCCATCGATTTTGAAAATGCCGAAGGCAATCTGGGTCTGGCAAACGCCCTGTTCGAGTATCTCGCCGCCAAGCTGCCGGTGTCCCGTTGGCAAAGGGATTTATCCGATTCCACCGTACTGCGCAATTTGGGCGTCGGCGTCGGTCACACCACCCTCGCCTATCGCTCGGCACTCAAGGGCATCTCCAAACTCGAGGCCGATCCGGCGCGCATGGCGGCCGACTTGGACGCGTGTTGGGAAGTACTAGCGGAAGCGGTACAAACCGTCATGCGCCGTTACGGCATCGAATCCCCTTACGAAAAACTCAAGGCCCTCACCCGCGGTCAAACCTTCACCAGGGATAAGCTTCATGCTTTAATTCAAAGCCTGGATGTCCCCGCCGCTGAAAAGAAGCGCCTACTGGCACTGAGTCCCGCTACTTATACTGGCAACGCCGACAAGCAGGCGCGCCGCATTTAACGCTTGGTCGCGGTTTTCGTCCCCTCAAGTTTCGCCCTCACTAAAGTTCGGCCGGAAACATCCGATAGGTGACATGACACAGGTAGCGGCAATTTTCATCCCCCCAACCCCCCTGTCGCTACCTGAGCCACCCACTGAGCCCCAATTTTATTGGGGCTTTTTTTGTGTTACTGCTTGTGTGATCCGCTGCACGGTATTTAATTTGCTGATGTCGATAATTGACACTCGAGGCAGCGATATTCCCATCCCCCACCCCTAAAATCGCTGACTCGGCCACCTCTAGCCCCGTGCCTTGTGCCGGGGCTTTCTTTATATCCCTGGCTGCCGGCTTCCTCGCTTGCTATGCTGCAAGCCATGGATATCTCAAATAATTGCATTTTGATCGATACCCAACCGGCTTTGTCATCGGTGTGCTCCGATTTACAGGGAGTTCCTTGGCTCGCCGTCGATACCGAGTTTCTGCGGGAAAAGACCTATTTCCCGAAACATTGCCTAGTGCAGATCGCCACGCGCGATCAAGTGGCGTGCATTGATCCTCTCTCCCTATCTGACATCACTCCCTTACTCGACCTGCTGTATGACAACGCTATTATCAAGGTCATGCATGCCGCCCGCCAAGATATGGAAATTTTTTATCATTTGCGAGGCACCTTGCCTCAACCTGTCTTTGATACCCAGGTGGCGGCGCCGTTGCTGGGTTACCCCGACCAAGCGAGTTATGCCAGCTTGGTAGAGGCTTTGTTAGGCGTCCACCTCAACAAGTCCCACACCCGCACCGATTGGTCGCGTCGACCTCTCAGCGCCGCCCAACTCCATTATGCTGCCGATGATGTCCGCTATCTTGCCGAGCTCTATCCGATCCTGCGCGGTAAATTGGATGACTTAGGTCGAATACCCTGGCTTGAAGATGACTTTGCCGCATTGACAGACCCGGCCAATTATGAGCGCCCGCCGGGACATGCCTGGCTGCGGGTGCGAGGTGCACATTTATTGCGTGGTCACCGCCTGTCCGCCCTGCAAGCCCTGGCCGCATGGCGCGAACGCACCGCCCGCGCCGACGATCTGCCCCGCAACTGGTTGCTGCGGGATGAATGCTTGTTGGATATGGCCAAGATACAACCCAACGATAATGCGGCCCTACTGCGGATTCGCGGCATCAATACTCAGGTACTCCGCAAATACGGCGACTCCCTGCTAAAGATCATAGAAGAAAGCAAATCCCGCGAGCCCCAGCCCTTGCCGGCTGAGCACATGAGTACCCGACTCGCTCCCGGGCAAGATACCATTGTAGAAATGTTGGTAACCGCGGTACACATTCTCGGCGAGAAGCACGCGCTTCATCCATCGGTCATCGCCAACCGCAAAGAACTGGAGCGCCTGGTAAAAGGTGATCTAAGCGTGGGTGTCCTACAGGGTTGGCGACGTAAGCTGGCCGGAGAAACCCTATTGATGGTACTGCAAGGCGAGATCGGAGTGAGGGTCGCCGACGGCGCGGTGCGCTTAACTCCTGCCGATTAACGCTGCTCAATGAACTCCAGGGCGTTACCGTCGGGATCACGGCAAAACAGCGCCCTCCTTCCCGACCGGCTGAGCGTATAGGATACGTTCGCCCTTTCCAGCGCGTGTCGAATTGTAGCAAGTTCCGTGACCGCCAAGGCAAGGTGACGATCGCGTCCGCCATGGGAGGAACGAGCCTGCATCGGACCGGGATTTGATAATTCCATGAGATGTATCTGCTGGCGCCCCACCCACAACCAAGCACCGGGATAACCCAGATCGGGACGCGTATCGTCCACCGTCAAACCCAATACATCGCGATAGAAAATCAGGGCGCGCTCCACCTCCGCGACCAAGATGCCCACATGCGCCACTGCTTGAACCGTCGTCATCAAAAAATTGTCCTCCGGTTTGCCTGATTACTGCATGGTACTGTACAACACTCACCGCCCGCTTGACCGTTCATTCCCAGCGAAGTGCTCGCCATTGAAGTTAAACTGCTTTAATCTTTGGTTAGGCCATCATAATCTCGCAGGAAGAACCGCCATGCAAAGTAGAAACTCTTTTATCCTCGGCGCCGTCTGCTTAGCGCTGTCTATTCCGGGCTATGCGCGTTCTCCCGCGGCGGCGGAAGCCAAGATCTTTATCCGTTCCCCCCAGGACGGCGCCACCGTGACCAACCCGGTCGTCATCCACTTCGGCGTGCGGGGTATGGAGGTCTCGCCCGCCGGCAAAGACAAACCGAATTCCGGACATTATCACCTGTTGATTGATGTCGATACATTACCGCCCATGGATCAATCCATACCCAAAGACTATCATCATTTGCATTTCGGTAAAGGCCAGACCGAAACTACGCTGCAATTGCCGCCTGGACAACATACCCTGCAACTTTTAATGGGCGATTATCGACATATTCCACATGAACCTCCCGTGATATCGGATAAGATCACCATCACCGTCAAAGGCCCCGAACAGGACAGATAATACCGCCATGACGCGGGCCAGGCGCCGTCTATAAGTTGCGTCGGATCCCGCGGATAAAATGCACCGGAGCTACTCCATGACGGGCCAAGTCGACATCCGCTATCTCGCCATCGATCAAGGCGGGCACGCCAGCCGGGCATCGCTCTGTGATGGAAACGGCCGTATCGTCGCCACCGCAAATATCCCCATTGAGACCCGGAATCTCGCTCCCGATCGCGTGGAACACGATCCTGAAGCGATGGTGGCGTCGCTGCGAAACGCCATTGCCGAGGTAGTGCATGAGGCGGGAAATCATCCCGTCGTCGCGGCGGGCCTGGCTACACAACGCGCTTCGATAGTCTGTTGGGACAAAACCACCGGCGCGGCACTTTCTCCGATCCTGAGTTGGCAAGACCGTCGTGCCGCCGAATGGTTACACCGACTGGACAAAGACGCGGGACAGATTCGCCTTCGCACCGGTTTGCCCCTCTCACCCCATTATGGCGCCAGCAAACTGCGTTGGTGTCTGGATCATCTCCCCGCGGTACTGCGTGCTTGTCGGGAAGGACGGCTCGCGTGGGGACCGCTGGCCAGTTTTCTTGTCTTTCGCCTCACCGCGGAGAGAACACTGTGTGCCGATCCCGCCAATGCCTCGCGTACCTTGTTATGGAATATCGACAGCAGCGACTGGGACCCGCGGTTGATCAAGCTGTTCGGCATACCCGGTGAGGCCTTACCGCCCTGCGTTCCCACCCGCCATGCCTTTGGACGTATCCGATCCGCGAAACGCGGTATCCCCTTAACCTTGGTAACCGGTGACCAATCCGCCGCCCTATTTGCTGATAACAGCACTGCGACAGGCAATGTCTCGATCAATTTGGGTACCGGAGCGTTTCTGCAGCAGCCCCTGAGCCGTCGCCCCGCAACGTCCCGTTTGCTCATCAGCATGGCCTATCAAGACTTGGCGCAGCGTATCTTCGCCTTGGAAGGGACCGTCAACGGCGCTGGCAGCGCCTTGAGTTGGGCCGCGCAGCAATTAAATTTGACTATGGCGGATATCCGTCGCGATTTGCCGGACTGGTTAAGGCACAGCGACGAGCCACCCCTGTTCCTCAACGGCATTGCCGGGCTGGGTACGCCGTATTTGCTCCCGATGTTCGCGTCTCGCTTCGTAGGTGAGGATTCCCCCGCTGAAAAATGTGTCGCTGTCATCGAAAGCATTGTCTTCCTGCTACAAGTCAATCTAGAAGAAATGACGCTAAATGCCACGCCTGACGTACAAATAATCCTCAGCGGCGGCCTTTCCAGGCTGGATGGCCTCTGTCAGCGTCTCGCGGATCTGAGCGGCATCCCCCTCCGGCGTCCGCCGGACCATGAGGCCAGCGTACGCGGTTTGATTCGATTATTGACGGCCAATCAGACTGCCGCCGACCCGGCGGCCGGAACCCGTTTTCTCCCCAAACCCAATTCGAAGTTGGCGGCGCGTTATCGACGCTGGCGCAACGAGCTTGAAACCTCATTGGCGCACCGGGATTTGTAAAATGGGGCCAAATCAAGATAAACACATTGCAAAGCGAGCCGTGTAACGTGTACATTTTTTCGAATTGAATCGGAGAGGGGAAAGCGGAATGGATATACCGCAGCTTATTGCACACCGGGGGTATCCCCGGCGTTATCCTGAAAACACCTTGGAGGGGATCGCCGCCGCAATCAAGGCAGGCGCGTGTTTCGTAGAGTTTGATGTGCAATTGACCGCCGACGGTGTGCCGGTGTTACTGCACGACGTCAGCCTGATGCGCACCACCGGCGCGCGGGGGCGCATCGTTAACACCAACTTGGAAAAACTACAGGGCCTTCCCGCTAACGAACCGGAAAGGTTCGGTAAGCGTCACCGCACATTTACCATTCCCACCCTGGCCGCGGCGGTCGATCTCTTCACGCAACACCCCCGCGTGGTGCCCTTCGTGGAAATGAAGGAAGAGGGTCTGGAAAAACATGGTCGCGAGTATGCGGTTAAGACCGTGCTCTCGATACTGAATCCAATCCTGGTGCGCAGCGTGGTGATTTCTTACGATATCCTTTCGCTGCGCACCGCGCGCGCCATGGGCGCCAAACGAATCGGTTGGGTGATGAAGAGCTGGAACGAAGACACACTCACGCGCGCCACCGAACTGGTGCCGGATTTCCTGATTTGCAATTACACCAAGCTACCCAAGGCGCCCGCACCATTGTGGCAGGGCCCCTGGAAATGGGTATTTTATGAAGTAACTCAGGTTAAACTCGCCATGCAGTTGGCGGCGCGCGGTGCCGCCATGATTGAAACCATGGCCATCGCCGAGATGTTAAAGAACCCGCAGCTCCGCCGCAGGGGATGTTTTGACTGAGCGCTGCGACGTCGTAGTTATCGGCGGCGGTATTCATGGAGCGGGCGTAGCCCAAGCCGCCGCGGCCAGTGGTTATTCAGTGACGGTCTTGGAACGGACCGCGTTGGCCGCGGGCACTTCCAGCCGCTCCAGCAAACTCATTCACGGCGGTCTGCGTTATCTCGAAGGCGGCCATCTTGCCCTGGTTCGCGAATGCCTGCGCGAGCGCGGCCTATTACTCAAGCTGGCGCCCGACCTGGTGAGATTGCGACCCTTTTATCTGCCGGTATATCGCGACACCCGCCGCCGTCCCTGGAAGGTTCGCTTGGGTCTCAGTCTCTACGCCTTGTTGGCGGGGGGAAATAAGATTTCACGCTACCACGCCGTTCCCCGCCATCACTGGGATCGTCTGGACGGCTTGTCGCCTGATAGTCTGGACGAGGTCTTTTGCTATCCGGATGCCCAAACCGACGACGGCGCTCTCACCCGTGCCGTCATGCACTCCGCGCAAAATTTGGGAACCGAACTGCGCATGCCGGCCATAGCGCAGCAGGTGGAACGGCATGCCCGGGGCGCGATCGTTCATTACCAGATGGAAAATCGACGCTATCAGTGCGAATGCCTAGCGGTGGTCAATGCCGCGGGGCCGTGGGTCAATGAGGTATTGACCAAGATCACACCCGCGCCGCCGCAAATCGCCGTCGATCTGGTGCAAGGCTCCCACATTCTAGTGCCGGGGACATTAACCCAGGGCCTCTATTACGTAGAGGCACCGAGCGATCACCGGGCCGTGTTCGTTATGCCGTGGCACGGAAAGACGCTGGTGGGCACTACCGAGAACGTCTATCGGGGAGATCCGGCGCAGGTGCAGACCTTACCGGAGGAAATCGATTATCTGTGGGAGACCCTTGCCCACTATTTTCCCCGTTTCCGCGAAGGAGCGCGCGAGATCCTGGATGCCTTCGCCGGTCTGCGCGTGCTCCCGGCCCGGCCCGGTCTGCCTTTCAGCCGGTCGCGCGAAACGGTCCTCTCTCCTGACCACGCGGACAAGCCACGCATCTTGACCATCTACGGCGGCAAGCTCACCGTCTACCGCGCCACGGCTGCCGCGGTCATGGCTCGCCTGCGCCCCAGTCTACCGCCGCGCATTGCCATCGCCGATACGGCGCAATTATCATTAGGCTAAAAGCGCCATGAACCACGAATTGAGCCGCGAGTCCCTGGATCAAAAGGTGATGCGCCGCAGCGAGTTGTTTAAATCGATAAAATGATGTTTCAACGCGGCGGCGATGTGCAGCATGATCAGCATCGCGCAGCCATATGACAGATAATAATGGACATTGATTAGGCCGGTGCGGACGCCTTTGGGTAAGTGGCCCATATTCGGGATCGTTATCAGGTCATATAAATTGATGGATTCGCCATTGGTCGCCACGAATAGCAACCCCGTTAAGGGAATGACCACCGTGGCGATTATGAAGGCAGCATGAACGGTACGGGCAGCATGCCTTTCCCAAGGCGCCAGTCCGGCCAATTGGCGAGGTTTGGGGCTGATCGTCAGCCATGCCGCTTTCATTCCTACCAAAAGCAAAACTCCCAAGCCCATTGCTTCATGAAAATCCAGTAACCGCCAATACAGTACGTCTTCGTCGCTCAGGCGCGTCATATACCAGCCGATGGCGATCAGCCCGATCATGGCTACGGCAAGCAGCCAATGCAACAACTTGGAAATCAAACCATACTCATCGTTGGCATTACGGAAATTCATGGCGGGCAATCCATAAGAATGGGCTGAAAAAGTATATATTCTTACTCCCGCTGCTTTTACGCAATTATTTCCCCACTAGATAGGCAAATGACGGTTGATTCCCACGAACTCCGCCGCCAGTCCCCGGTATTAAGCGAATACCCGGACGGCCGCGCATCGCGAAGGATCATGATCCTCGCTATTCGCATCTCACAGAGACGCAGTGGGACAATGCGCCGCTAAGCAGCATAGTGTGCAGCGCGGGCGGGGCCTGCATACCTCTTTGCCGTGCCGAACAATCAAAGCGTGATATTCATTGAAGAGCGGGGTCAATTTTCGTTTGCCGAGCGTCTCATCCCGCAAGCTTTGTTCGACAAGGCCGCGCATGTCATCGTAGGACTCATCGTCTGCAGCCATCCGTAAACGCGAAAAGATGCGGCGTGTATAAGCGTCGATGACGAAAACGGGGCGATGAAAGGCATAGAGAAGGATATCGTCCGCGGTCTCGGGGCCGACACCGTTGATGGCCAGCAATTCATTGCGCAAGGCAGCGCTGTCCATACGTCGCAGCTTCTTCTCGCCACCGCGCTTCACATACCAGGCGCACAAATTGCGCAAGCGTTTGGCCTTGACGTTGAAATAACCCGCCGGGCGCAGCCAAGCGGCAACCCGCCGCGGTGGCGAGCGCAAAATAACGTCTGCATCAAGGGAATCGGCGGCATGCAGATTAGCGATGGCCCTTTCCACATTGCACCATGCCGTGTTTTGCGTAAGCACCGCCCCCAGCATGACTTCGAATGAGGTACGCGCCGGCCACCACTGTTGCGGACCGTAGGTCTTGAACAGTATGTCGTATACCTGGAGAAAGTTCATGAACGCTTGAAGGTCGGCCTGCGGCGAGATACGGCGGATTTTTTGGCGGCGGACACACGACGCGATGCCAGCCTGGGTTTCGGCGAGGGTGCCGCTTCCGGGCCGGCTATCCCCGCCGCGATTAACAACGTATTGACCTCCGCTTCTTCCATCTCGCGATAGCGCCCGGGCGGTAGCCCCTTCGGTAGAGCGATAGGTCCATAACGCACGCGCATCAAACGACTGACGACAACACCCTGCGATTCCCAAAGACGGCGCACCTCACGATTGCGTCCTTCGCGCACTATGACATGATACCAATGATTACTTCCTTGCCCGCCGGCATCGATGATTTTATCGAAATGCGCGGAACCGTCTTCCAAAATTACCCCGCCGTGCAGGCGGCGCAGCATGGCATCGTCGACCTGGCCCAATATCCGCACCGCATACTCCCGTTCCATACCGCTGGATGGATGCATGAGCCGATGGGCGAGTTCACCATCGTTCGTGAAGAGCAACAGACCCAACGTGGTGAAATCGAGCCGGCCCACCGCAACCCAGCGCCCATCAACCCTCGGCAAGCGATCGAATACCGTAGCGCGGCCTTCGGGATCGACGCGGGTACACATTTCACCGCTGGGTTTGTTATAGATCAATACCCGCGGTACGGTTGCGGCCGACCGCTCCCAATACACTATTTTGCCATCGACGCACACTATGTCGCCCGCAACCACGGCGGCGCCGATTACGGCGAGTTTACCGTTGACCGTAATGCGTCCGGCGCGTATCCATTCCTCGATGGCGCGCAGTGAACCGCAGCCCGCCTGCGCCAAGCGTTTGTGTAAGCGCTGCGCGGTCTTCATGGGAATCAATGAACGATACGGGCCGCGTCAGTCTCCTCCAATTCCGGAGGAATGAGATCGGAGGGTTCGGCTTCATCGGTGATGCCTGACGCCGAAACTTCCCCGGCAAGCGACGGCAAGATATCCGCAAAACTTCCGGCGATGGCATCGAGGCTGCGAATCTCCTCCAGGGAAGGCAATTCGCCCAAACCCTTGAGATTGAAGTAATCGAGAAATTCCCGGGTGGTGCCATACAGGGCGGGCTTGCCCGGCACCTCGCGATGACCGACCACGCGTATCCATTCCCGCTCATGCAGGGTCTTGATGATATTGGTGCTGACCGCCACACCGCGGATGTCTTCGATCTCGCCGCGGGTAATGGGCTGGCGATAGGCGATCAACACCAGCGTTTCCAATAGGGCGCGGGAATAACGCGGCGCCCGTTCTTCGTAGAGGCGCGATACCCAGGGCGCCATTTCCTTTTTTACTTGCAGGCGAAATCCGCTGCTCACCTCTTTGAGTTCGATGCCGCGCTCAGTACACTCCTCGCTCAGGGCATGCAACGCCTGATGCAGGCTCGCCGTTTCGGGTCGAGCCTCCTCGGGAAACAGGTCAAGCAGGCGGTCAACACTCAGGGGTTCACCGGCCGCCAACAGGGCCGCTTCAAGAATATTCTTCAACTGCTGTGGGTTCTCTGACATGTTGTGGCGCCCTAACATAAATGGGACCATACGGTTCCGTTTGAACAATTTCTATAAGTGATTCTTTTATCAACTCCAAGACTGCGAGAAAGGTCACTACCACGCCCAGCTTGCCCTCTTCGGGATTGAACAGGACGTTAAATCCGGTGAACCTTTCCACCGACACTGTGCTCAATATACTGGACATGCGCTCGCGCACCGACAGCGGTTCCATCTGTACATGATGATGGGAAAACATCTCGGCGCGCACCAAAACGTCTTTCAGCGCCAGCAGTAATTCCTTCATCGATACCGCGGGCTGCGGGCGGAGTCCGTTGCGCGGCGGCGGATCCAGTTCCGCGGCGAAGATATCGCGCTCCATGCGCGGCAACGCATCCAAATCTTCCGCGGCCTTTTTGAAACGTTCGTATTCCTGTAAACGGCGAATCAGTTCCGCGCGCGGATCTTCCTCTTCGCCTTCCTCGCCCTGGGGACGAGGCAACAGCAATCGCGACTTAATTTCCGCCAGCATGGCGGCCATTACCAGGTATTCAGCCGCCAGCTCCAGGCGCAACCCCTTCATCAATTCGACATACTCGATATACTGCCGCGTAATCTCGGCAATCGGGATATCAAGGATATCCAGGTTCTGGCGCCGGATAAGATACAACAGCAGATCCAGCGGACCCTCAAAGGCCTCGAGAAAAACCTCCAAAGCATCGGGCGGTATATAAAGATCCTTGGGTATTTCCGTGAACGGCGTACCTCGCACCATGGCGATAGGCAGTTTCGCGCTTTCAACGAATGGCATTTCGGCGGTTACATCTGACATAGGAATCGATATTCTCAATATTTCTTAAGGAGACCCATTACTTCTCGAACCTCATCCAGCGTCTTCCGGGCCACGTCCCGCGCCGCCTCGCAACCTTCCGCTACCAGGCTGCGCACCAAATTGTGGTTACCGGCAAACTCCAGCGCCCGTTCTCGAATGGGAGCCTGTTCCGCCAACACCGCATCGATCACACGTTGTTTGCACTCCAAACATCCGATGCCGGCGGTGGTACATCCTTTTATCACCCAGACCTTCACATCCTCGGCAGAGTATACCTTGTGAAATTGCCAGACGGGGCATTTCTCCGGATCCCCGGGATCGTTGCGCCGCACCCTTGCCGGATCGGTGGGCATAGTCTTAAATTTGTGGATAACCGACTCCGGCTCCTCGCGCAGACCGATAGTGTTGCCGTAGGATTTGGACATCTTTTGCCCGTCCAACCCCGGCATCTTTGCCAACGAGGTCAGCAAGGGTTGGGGTTCGAGCAAAATGGACTTACTCACCCCTTCGAGATAACCGAATAATCGCTCGCGATCGACGAGAGTAATATTTTGCTGGGCAAGTAAAAATACCCGTGCCGTTTCTAAGGCTTCCTGATCACCCATTTCCTGATATTTTCTTCTTAATTCTTTGTATATCTTTCCATTTTTTTTTCCAACTTTTTGAACAGCTGCCTCCGCTTTTTGGGCGAAATCCGGCTCACTGCCATAGAGATGATTAAACCGGCGCGCCACCTCTCGAGACAATTCTATGTGGACCACTTGATCCTCACCCACCGGCACCAAGCCCGCCTTATAGATGAGGATATCCGCTGCCTGCAATAGTGGATACCCCAAGAACCCATAGGTTGCCAAGTCCTTTTCTTTGAGTTTTTCTTGTTGATCCTTGTAGGTAGGTACGCGTTCCAACCAACCCAGCGGCGTAATCATGGACAACAGCAAATGCAGTTCGGCGTGTTCCGCGATCTGTGATTGGATAAACAGCTTGGCCGTCTTGGGGTTGATGCCCACCGCCAACCAATCGACGAGCATATCCCAGGTATTGCTCTCAATATCCTGGGGCCTTTCATAATCGGTGGTAAGCGCATGCCAGTCGGCGACGAAGAAGAAACATTCGTATTTATGCTGCAATTGTAACCAGTTCTTCAGTACGCCGTGATAATGCCCCAGATGCAAGCGGCCGGTGGGGCGCATGCCGGAAAGTACGCGCTGTGGTTGATTAGGAATAGTAGCCAACATTATCCCATCTTAAGACACTTAATTTGATTTCAAAGACCAAAAGTACTAACTACCGCCGTCTGAAACATAGTAATAGGTGGCCCCAAAACCATATCTAGAAAATGAATATATGGATTCATTATCATCAGTCCTAACAATATAACCAAGCCATAAGGTTCAGTGCGGCTGTACTTCCACGATAATTTGTCGGGCAAAAGTCCAGACACTACTCGACCACCATCCAAGGGAAGTAAAGGCAAGAGATTTAGTACAAGCAATAAAATATTAATCTCTATGCCCTTCTCTCCCATTAGATACATAGGCATTGCCAGTTGCCCAATGTTACCTTGCAATAAAATGGCTGACTTCATAATAATCGCCCATAACAACATCATTACGAAGTTTGCTAATGGTCCGGCCAAGGCTACCAATGCCATATCCCTTTTAGGATGTTTAAGATTTTGAGCCGTAATGGGCACCGGCTTCGCCCAACCGAAAATTACACCTGCGTGCGTAATAACCAAAAGCAGTGGTAATATTACTGTTCCGATTGGGTCGATATGTTTAAGAGGATTGAGCGTGAGACGGCCCAACATCATGGCGGTAGGGTCGCCCAATCGCCGCGCCACCCAACCATGGGCCACTTCATGAACGGTAATCGCGAATAGTACCGGCAGCGACCACACCGCCACCTGCTGAATAAGATTAAGCCCCTGCATCGTGGAAGTATAACCCGTTTACCAAGAACCGGGCTAACTTCTATATCTTGCCGGCCTGGGGATTAAATACATCGGCATTTCCCTTACCCACACGCATCACGTGCGGCTCGCCCTCCGTAAGATCTACCACGGTAGTGAGTTCATAGCCGCAATACCCGCCATCGACGATAAGATCGATGCGGTCACCGAGCATTTCCCGTATGTCGCGGGGGTCGGTCATAGGCAAATCCACATCGGGCAGCGATAAGGTCGAACTCATCATCGGCTCTCCCAAACCCGCGAGTATCGCCTGCGCGATTGCATTGTCCGGCACCCGCAAACCGATGGTTTTGCGCTTGGGGTGCTGTAACCGCCGCGGCACCTGCCGCGTGGCCAGCAGGATAAACGTGTATGGCCCCGGCGTGTACGCCTTCAACAGCCGATAAGCGGTGTTATCCACCTTGGCATAGACGGCAATTTCGGATAGATCGCGGCATACCAAGGTGAAATTATGGTTGTGGTCTAAACGGCGGATTTGCCGAATCCTTTCCAACGCATCTTTTTCGCCAATACGGCAACCGAATGCATAGCTGGAATCGGTTGGATATATCACTACGCCGCCTGCATTGACGCATTCCACCGCCTGCGCAATCAAGCGCGATTGCGGATTCTCCGGATGAATACTTATAAAGGCAGGCATATGCGGACAATTGTGGAGTCAAAGTGCGCCGATTGCAAAACTACTATCGAACTTGCTGCAGTTCCCAGCTTTCCCATATCGGGACACACCCCGCCGGCACCGCCGGCAAACTCCCCAGTTCATTATTGGACTGTCCCGGCCCGTGATAATCCGAACCCACCGAGACCAGCAGTTCAAATTGTTGCGCATAATTGCTCAGCGCGGCTGTCGCGCCGTGAGGAAAATTGCCTGATATGACCTCTATCGCCGTCCCTCCCGCTTCTTTAAATTCGAACAGCAGTGAGCGAAAGCGGCTCGGGCTCAAGGCATATCGAGCGGGGTGGGCAATGACGGCCTGACCTCCTGCGGCGCGTATCCAATCGATTGCATCACCCAGCGCCGCCCATTTCCCCGGGGCATAACCGGGTCTGCCGCGCTTCAAGTAGCGGTCAAAGGCCTGCTGCACGTCTCGCGCCTTGTTCTGCGTTACCAAAAAGCGGGCGAAATGGGTGCGGCCGATGCTGGGTCCCGCGGCCAGTACGCGCGCGCCTTCATAGGCACCGGCTATGCCCTGCCTCTCTAAACGCCGACCCATCTCTTCGGCGCGCCGCGCCCGGAATTCCCGCAAACCCGCCAACCCGCGCTGTAAGGTCTCATTACCCGGATCAACGCCCAAACCGACAAGATGCAGCAATTGATGTCCCCAGCTTACGGAAATTTCCACCCCCGGGACCAAGCGCATATTGGCTTCCTGGGCTGTGCGTGCCGCTTCCAATAAGCCAAAAGTAGTGTCGTGATCGGTCAGGGCCAATACGTCCACGCCCTGTTCCGCGGCATGCCGAACCAGCGCCGCGGGCGCTAAGGTACCGTCGGAGGCGGTGGAATGGGTGTGAAGGTCGTAACGCAAGATCTCTTATTCCTGCAACCGATCGGCTGAGCACCAAAAATCAATTCCGTGTATGATACGTTTTTTGTGCAGTCCGCGCTCGGCCAACATTACGTCAATGAAATTATTATTTGATTTTTTTCCAATTATCCTGTTTTTCGTTGTCTTTAAGCTATACGACATCTATGTCGCAACCGCCGCCGCCATGGTGGCGGCGGTGATTCACGTAGCATGGTCCTGGTACCGCCACCGGCGCGTCGAATATATGCAATGGGTGGTTATGGGCTCTATCATGGTCCTGGGCGGCGCCACGCTACTGCTGCACGATGACACCTTTATCAAGTGGAAACCTACCGTGGTTAACTGGGCATTTGCCTTGGCCTTCCTCATTAGCCAGTATGTCGGCCCCAAACCTATCCTCCAGCGGCTCATGGCCGATAACATAAGCCTGCCCAACGAAATATGGACACGCCTCAACTGGAGTTGGATCATCTTCTTCGCGGCTGGCGGTGCAGCCAATCTCTATGTGGCGTTTTCAGGACATTTTGATCAAGCCGCCTGGGTGAACTTTAAGTTATTTGGCATGTTGGGACTGACCATCGTTTTCCTCATTGGGCAAGCCCTTTATTTGAGTCGCCACATCAAGCCTGATCAGGGCCATGATCCTCAGCAAGATCGATAATCATGCTCTATGTCATCATCGGAGAAGACGGTAAAGACAGTATGCCCAAGCGCCTGGCCAATAGGTCAGCTCACCTGGAACGCTTATACAGTTTAAAATCCGCGGGTCGCCTGGTATTGGCGGGCCCGCTTCCGGCCATTGACGCCGAGGACCCCGGACCCGCTGGTTTCACCGGCAGCGTGATTGTGGCGGAATTCCATTCTTTAACCGAGGCCGAAACCTGGGCAAACGAGGACCCTTATCTGCTTTCCGGAGTTTACATTAAGGTGAGTGTGAAACCCTTCAATAAGGTCTTGCCGTGACCGGCAAAACGGACATTCTGAACCGACTACAGAATCGCCTTGCCGCCAGCCTGGCGCCGCAACTGCTCGAAGTCAGCGACGATAGCCACCGGCATATCGGCCATGCCGGAGCCCGCGGCGGCGGTCATTTCACGGTACGAATTGTGTCGCAGGCATTCGTCGATAAACCGCTCCTCGAACGCCACCGCATGATTTATAATTTATTAAACGATATGATGCGCGGCGAAATACATGCTTTGAGCATTCAGGCCCATTGCCCCGATGAATTCAAAGTCGTTAACCATGACAACATAAGGATCGATCCATGACCGATAATCGCCTAGTTCCGTTCTTCACGACGCTTGCCGGCGTTGCCTCGTTATTTTTCAGCCTTTGCACCGTCCAAGCAGCGGACACCAAGCAAACCAATGAAGACAAACCCGTCGCGGTCGTTAACGGCGCGGTCCTGACCTCGCAGGATCTGAATGCCCTTGCCCGCGCGGTATCGGCTTCACGCGGCAACCACCAATTGCCACGGGAAGAAGCCCTGAATACCTTGATCGACCGGGAATTGCTGTTTCAAGACGCCGTGGCCAAGGGTCTTGATAAACGCCCCGATGTCATTCACGAGATCGCCAATCAAAGGCAAGCACTCCTGGCCAATGTCGACGTTAACGAGGTGTTGCATTCTCAACCGGTCACGGAGCAAGAATTGCATAAAGTCTTTGAAGAGCGCGTGCTGCCCTCGCTGAAGGGCAACGAATTTAAGGCACGCCACATTCTGGTGAAGACCGAGGGAGAGGCCAAAGATATCATCTCTCAATTGGATAAGGGAGCGGATTTCAGCGCTTTGGCAAAGAGCAAATCCATCGACACCGGCTCCGCGGTTAAAGGCGGCGATCTGGGTTGGTTTTCCCCCAAGCAGATGGTGCCGGAGTTCTCGCGGGCCGCTGCCGCACTCGCAAAAGGCAAGTATACCGAGGTTCCGATAAAGACACAGTTCGGCTGGCATGTCATTCTGTTGGATGACTCCCGCCCTATTACTCCTCCCAAATTCGACGATGTAAAAGGTCAACTCGAAGGCTTGGTGGAAAATCAACGCCTGAGCGAATATGTCAGCGCCCTGCGCAAGAAAGCCAAGATAGAAACCAAATAGTCCATGTTCATCCATCCCCCGCTACTTATGGAGCGGGGGATTTTTTCCGCCGCTTACATACTCTCGATCATTTCCAGAAACTGCTTCTCGTCCATCATCGTTACGTTTAAGCCGCGAGCCTTGTCCAATTTAGAGCCCGCCGCCGCCCCCGCCACCACATAATCGGTCTTGGCCGAAACGCTGCCCGCCACCTTCGCTCCCAAGCCTTGCAAACGTTCCTTCGCCTCATCGCGAGTCATGGACGTCAACGTGCCGGTCAGCACGAAGGTCTTGCCCGCCAAAGGCGAAACCGCGACGCGGCGTTCCGCCTTTGGCCGCACTCCCGCCGCTCGCAGCTTTGCGAGCACATCGCGATTGTGCTGCTCGTGAAAAAATGCGGCGACCTGCCGCGCCACCACCGGACCGATATCAGGTACTTTCTGCAGCGCCTCATCATCGGCGGCAACGATGGCATCCAGTTTACCGAAATGCTGGGCTAGGGCATGAGCCGTGGCCTCACCCACTTCGCGTATGCCCAGGGCAAATAGAAACCGCGCCAAGGTAGTGTCCTTGCTCCTTTTCAAGGCGGCCAGCAGATTCTCCGCCGACTTGTCGCCCATCCGCTCTAACCCGGCCACCTGCTCCCGGCGCAATTCATAAAGATCCGCCACGTCACGCACCAAATTCCGTTCCACCAATTGATCCACGAGTTTGGCGCCTAGACCCTCGATATCCATGGCGCGGCGGGAAGCAAAATGGCGGATCACTTCCTTGCGTTGCGCCGGACAATAGAGGCCGCCGCTGCACCGCGCCGCGGCTTCGCCCTCAACATGCACTACTTCAGAATGACAAACTGGACACTTCTTGAGAAATTCATACGTCTTGGCATTCGCCGGCCGATGTTCCAAGACCACGCTAACTACCTCCGGAATGACATCTCCGGCGCGACGAATAATCACGGTATCACCGATCCTTACATCCTTGCGGCTCACTTCAGCTCTGTTGTGCAAAGTCGCATTGGAGACCATAACGCCGCCTACCGCTACGGGTTCGAGTCGCGCCACCGGGGTTAAAGCCCCAGTGCGTCCCACCTGTTCGTCGATACCCACTACTTTGGTCATCACCTCTTCGGCGGGAAATTTATGGGCCACCGCCCACCGCGGCGCGCGGGCGACGAATCCCAGTCTCCGTTGCTGGACGAGACTATCGACCTTGTATACGACACCGTCGATTTCATAGCCAAGATCGGCACGTTTTGCCTTCATCTCGCCGAAATAATGCAGGCAACCCTCCACTCCTTTCACGGTTTCCCGCTCTGACGACACCCGAAGACCCCATTCTTGCAGCTTATCGAGAATACTACTGTGATGGTCCGGTAGATTGCCGCCTTCGACATGGCCCACACCATAGCAATAAATCTCCAAGGGCCGGGCGGCGGTAATACGCGAGTCGAGCTGCCGCAGGCTTCCGGCAGCGGCATTTCGGGGATTGGCAAACACCTTATCACCCTGCTCCGCCTGGCGCCGATTCAATTCCAGAAAACCCTTTTTCGGCATATATACCTCGCCGCGCACCTCAATATGCGGTGGATAGGCCTTGCCCATAAGCCGTAAGGGTACGCTGGGAATGGTGCGGACATTCTGCGTAATGTCTTCACCGGTGTAGCCGTCGCCGCGGGTGGCGGCGCGCGCCAGAATACCGTATTTATAAAGCAGACTCACCGCCAAGCCATCCAACTTGGGTTCGGCATCGTACTGCACCTCATCCAGTTCAAGTCCTTCGCGTACCCGGCGATCGAAGGCCTTTACCTCTTCTTCGGAAAAGGCATTATCCAAAGACAGCATGGGAACAGCGTGTTTGACCTCCCCGAACTCCGCCCGTGGCGACGCCCCTACCCGCTGAGTCGGCGAATCGGCGGCTATCAATGCGGGATATTTCCCTTCCAGATCCGCCAATTCACGGAACAGTTTGTCGTATTCGGCATCCGGAATCTCCGGATTATCGAGTACATAATAAAGATAGTTATGATAATTGATCTGTTCGCGCAGGACCGCGGTGCGCCGCGTGATTTTCCTGGGAATGGACTTTGCCTGCTGTCCCTTGCTCATACACGATATAATCGTTTGGGAAGATTTTGATATTAACAACTAATTCAGAGCTGCGCCAACGACCTGGGGTTGAAATCCCCGAGGTCTCCCTCCTTAACAAGACGAGCAATTCAATTCATCATGGATACCATGCATTATCAAAATATCATTGACTTCTGGTTTCACGAAATAGCGCCGCGCCAGTGGTTCACCCCGGATACCGGCCTCGATCGGCTGATCGAAAGTCGCTTTCAGACTGTCCATGCGGCGGCGGGCAAGGGAGAATTATATGCTTGGCGGGACGCGCCCGCTGGCAGATTGGCGGAAATCATCGTACTTGATCAATTCTCGCGAAACATCTACCGCGAAACGCCTCGCGCCTTCGCCTTCGATGCGCTGGGCTTGGTTCTGGCTCAAGAGGCGATACGGGCCGCCACCCACTTTGAATTGGCTCCGCAGCAAAAGGCATTTCTCTATATGCCCTTCATGCACAGCGAATCTCCGCTGATTCATCGCCGCGCGCTGGAACTTTTCAATGAACCTGGCCTGGAAAAAAACCTGGCGTTCGAGCTTCAGCACAAGGCTATCATCGACCGCTTCGGCCGCTATCCCCACCGCAATGCCATTCTGGGCCGCGCTTCCAGCGCGGAAGAACTGGCATTTCTCGATCTTCCCGGTTCTTCATTTTAAGCGCCGAATAAGTTATAAATGCGAATCGGGAATTATCACCGGCGCCTAGATGCCATAATGCTTGATCTCAATCATTTCGTCCTCGGCGAAACTATTCAGCCTATCAGCCTAAACGGCAGCGAGGAGCAGCGCGACGCCGTCGTCGCCATGATGACGCAGGCGCGCCGCAGCGTGGACATCTTCAGCCGCGATCTCGACAAGAAAATTTATGACAGTCTGATTTTCCTCGACACCTTGCAAAACCTGGTTGTTGCCCATCGCGGTAAAATCCGCATTTTGGTGAAGGACTCCGGCAAGGCGGTGAAATATGGTCATCGCCTGATTTCCCTGAGTCAGCGTCTGACCAGTTTTATTGAGATCCGCAAAGTGGCTGAGGATTTTAAGGAGTATAATGAAGCTTTCTTTGTTGCGGATAATACGGGCTTAGTGCATCGCCGCCATGACGACCGCTTCGAAGGGATCGCCCGTTTCAATGCCGCTAAAGCAGCCAGTGAGCTGCTGGCATTCTTCAACGAGGTATGGAGAAACAGTGCGCCCGATCTCGATCTGCAGCGGATATATCTCTAGGACCGACCTTGCCGCGTGGCTGCTGGCATTGGCCTTCGCCTTCGTCTTTACGCCAGCCGTCCAGGCGGACGAGCCGGTAGTGGAAGTCATCCCCCTGCAGCATCGTTCCGCGGTGGAAATGCTGCCCTTGCTTCAACCTTTCATCGCCAAGAATGGCATCATCAAGGCAGCCGCTGACAAGTTGATCATACGCACCAGCCCCGGCAACTTGACCGAACTGCGCACCCTGATTGCGCAACTTGATCGGCCGGTGCGACGCCTGCTGATCACTGTGAAGCAGTTATCGGGCGATACGGCGCGGGACAGCGGCGCGGCTTTAGCGGACCGGATAGGCGAGGACCCGCAAGCCGGCGCACGCGTCTGGCAAACGGATAAACGCGACGACGCCGATCGCGTGCAACAAGTTCAGGTGATGGAAGGCGCTCAAGCCTTCATCGACGTGGGCCGGCGCATTCCCATTGCGGATTTTGCGCTGGAGCAAGGCCGCACCGGGACGCGCGTCGAACAGCAGACCCGCTATATCGGCGCGACCACCGGCTTTTACGCAATCCCGCGCGTCAACGGCGATACGGTTACCATCGAGATCAATCCCTACCAAACCACCGCCGAGAGCTCGGCTACTCCGCCTACCTTTACCACACAGTCGCTGCACACCACGGTCACCGGAAAATTGGGGGAATGGCTCGAAATCGGCGCCAGCACGGCACATGCCGATGAAAGGGATAGCGGCGCGCTTGTATACTCAACTTCCCAGCGCGGCGAACACGATCGGCGGATACTGCTGCGGGTGACGGCGATGCCGTAAAGTTCTATGACCGCGGGAACCCAAAAAAGGTATCCGTTGCTGGGGATACAAAAAATCAGCGTCCCCGCATAAAGAGTTTATCCAATTCATCCATACTCAACTGTACCCATGTCGGACGGCCGTGATTGCACTGCCCGCTGCGTTCGGTGTGTTCCATATCACGCAGTAGGGCGTTCATCTCCGCCACGCTAAGTCTGCGCTGGGCGCGTACCGCGCCATGACAGGCCACGGTTGCCAGGATTTCATTGATATGCTCGCGGATGCGGACACTGGTACCGTAGGTATTGAGGTCGGCCAACACGTCGCGCACCAGTTGCGCAGCATCGACATCGCGCAGAAGGGATGGCACTTGACGGATTGCCATGCTCCCGGGACCGATACGGCTTAACTCAAATCCCAGTTCACTAAACAGCGCGGTATGCGCCTCGACGAGATTCGCCTCCTGTGGAGTGGCCGTGAAAGTTAAAGGAATCAACAAGGGCTGCGAAACGATTCTGCCTTCGGAATGCGACTGTTTGAGGTGTTCATAAACGATGCGTTCGTGGGCGGCATGCATATCCACCACTATTAACCCCTTGTTGTTTTCGGCAAGGATATAGACGCCGTGCAGCTGCGCTACGGCATAACCGAGGGGATGATCGCCCATGTCTTGCCGGATTTCGCTGTCTTGCATCGGCGGCGCGGGATGCAACGCGGCATAGGCGGCGATTTGTTCGCGAACCTGTAAGGGGATGACGGACTGCGTTGCCGGACGCGCTGCAAAAGCGGTGGTGCGATAGCTCGAGGTACCAGGCATTTCTCGAGATGTAAGGTCTTCATTCACATTTGCCGCTACCGCTCCTCCAGGACGTACTTGACCCAAGGCATCGTGTAAACCACGATATAAGAAGTCGTGCACACTGCGGCCCTCGCGGAAACGCACCTCGTGTTTAGTCGGATGGACGTTCACGTCCACCTCTTCAGGCGGCAACTCCAGATAGAGGACGAAAGCGGGATGGCGCCCGTGATAGAGCACGTCCTGGTAAGCCTGGCGAATGGCGTGCGCCACCGACTTATCGCGCACCATGCGGCCGTTGACGTAAAAATATTGCAAATCCGCTTGGCCGCGGGAGAAAGCCGGCAAACTGATCCAACCCCATATACGCAGATTGCCGGCCTGAAAATCCACCATAACGGCATTATTCGTGAAATTCTCGCCGCACAAAATAGTCACCCTGCGCGCCCGCTCCTGCTCCGTCGTTGCCGTCGGCAAACTGTGGATCACATGGCCGCCGTGGCGCAGATGCAGACCTACATCAAAGCGGCTAAGCGCGAGGCGTTTCACCACTTCTTCAAGATGATTGAATTCGGTGCGTTCAGTACGTAGAAATTTGCGCCGCGCCGGCGTATTAAAAAACAGATCTCGCACTTCCGCGGTAGTCCCTACGGGATGGGCGACGGGTATCGGTTCATTGTTATCCTCATTACTTATTTGCCAAGCGCTCTCGGCATCCGGTGTGCGCGACGCCAAACTCAAACGCGATACGGAGCTGATGCTGGGCAGGGCCTCGCCGCGAAAGCCCAGACTCCGGACGCTAATTAAATCCTCAAAACTTCGAATCTTGCTGGTGGCGTGGCGATTCAAGGCGGTAGCGAGATCGTCGCGATGAATACCCTGACCGTCATCCCTGATCCGGATTAGGCGTACTCCGCCCTCCTCAACGTCCAGGTCGATGCGTCGCGCCCCGGCATCCAAGCTGTTTTCAAGTAACTCCTTGACCACCGACGAAGGCCGTTCCACAACCTCTCCCGCGGCGATCTGATTCGCAAGCTGCATGGGTAACAAAATAATACGTGCGTTGGACATTCCGGTTCCAGATAAATCAATCTTCGCGACATTATATAAAAGATGATTGCGGAAAAAGTTAATGGGCTGACCGCGTCAAGGATAGGCAGGAGCCGGCGATCATGAGCGGCCAAGCCGCTACCTCCATAAATAGCATCATATTAACGATATATATTATTAATAATGCTTATTATTATATATTTCGCCCAAGCCGGCGTCACTCTAATGATGGCCTGCTGCCACCAGTAGACCAGCATTATCAGCACGCCTAGCAGCCTGAGACACCTGCCCCAAGGTATCGTTAATACAGCATGGGTATATTGCAGCTAACGCTGTACGCCCTCCGGCAACTCAGCGGCTTGAACCAGCGAATCTCCAAAGAAGATATTGATATTAATGCGCGCCTCGGCGTTGACTGCCCATCTATTGCGTCAAGGGTGAATTCCAAATTGCGCGCCAATGGTAATTGGCTCACCGGTATTACGCCATATACAATCGCGATAAAGCAATGATGCGCTAATGGCTATGCAGCTGCTTGGTATTCTCCGTGCTCACTGCCAATTGTTGGTTAAACATGGCAAAAGCCTTCATCTGCTGTTAAGAGACGGGAAAACAAACGGGGGGATTCAGGAGGCGGAGATTATCGCTATAACGCAGCCGCCCATCCTCGGCTTCAAAAAGAGAGGGACATTTATTACCACTCGAGAACAACAAATTATGTGCCGTCGCTGATCGGGATGCGCAACACGTTTCCGATGAAAAGACGGTCGCTGGTGAGATTGTTGGATACGCGCAAAGTATCAATGCTTACGCCATATTTGTCGGCAATACCGGAAAGCGTTTCACCCTTAACGATAATATGCCGTCGCATAGAATTGGCCAGTGCGACCTTGGTGCCCGGCGGGGCGTTTTCTCGGAAGTAATCCCGTACGCCATCCACGATGGCCTCGGCCAAACGTTTCTGATAGGAAGCCGATTGCAATTTACGTTCTTCCTTAGGGTTGGAAATAAAGGCGGTTTCAACCAGCATTGAGGGAATATCCGGGGCCTTGAGCACCACGAAGCCGGCTTCCTCAATCTGGTGACGATGCAGTCTACCCACGCTGCCTAATTTCTGCAGTACCTTGCCGCCGGCCTTGGCACTGGCCTCAATAGTGGCGGTTTGCGAAAGATCGAGAAGCACCGATTTCAATACATCATCCTTATCGTCCAAACTGATACCACCCACCAAGTCAGCGGCGTTCTCCTTTTCCGCAAGCCAACGCGCCGCCTCGCTGCTGGCACCGCGATCCGACAGTATGTACACCGAGGAACCCCGCGCAGAGGGATCGTTAATCGCATCGGCATGAATGGAGATCAGTAGGTCAGCCTTGAATTCCCGCGCTTTGGCGACCCGGGCGCGCAGCGGCACGAAGTAATCACCGTCACGAATCATCACGGGCTTAATGCCGGGCTCGGCGCTGAGTTGCCTTTGCAATTGGCGGGCGATAGCCAGCGTTACATCTTTTTCTTTAACGCCGTCCGGACCATGGGCACCGGGATCAACTCCGCCATGGCCGGCGTCAATGGCAACGACGATATCGCGGAGTTTGACCTCGGGCGCGGCCTTGCTCACCGACGGGGCCTTTGCAACGAGAGGCGCCGCCACTTGCGGCACCGGTGACGCCGGTGAGACGGCGACGGGGGCAACAGCGGGAGTGTTCGCCTGCCTCAGGTCGACAACCAAGCGGTATCCCTGTGTAGCGGACGGTTGCAATACAAAACTGTTTAGCGCCGCCTTGGCATCGAGGTCCAATACGACACGCAGATCATGGCCGTTACGTATACCACTGCGCATTGCCCGCACCGGACTGCCGCTGAGATCGGTGGGAAGCGGCGCGGTCAAACGCGCGTCACTGAGATCGATCACCACCCGATCTGGGTTGGCGAGTCTAAACACTTTATAGGTAGGGGAGCTGGAAAGATCCAATATCAAGCGACTCATATCCGCTGCAGGAGAGAAATGCACCTCCTCGACCTTGGTCGCCGCCCATCCTTGCGCCGATATCAGCACCAATAAAAGAGCTATCGCTTTTTTCACCGTTGCATCCTTGTCCCCGCTCTGTGCAAACATATACATGAGCTCAATAAATTCCGCAAGTATTTTTAATTGAATCTGGCGGTTACAAATTTATATTACCCAAATCGTGGAAGATGGGGCGATATCCCTCTCCCACAATGAGATATCGGTCCGGATCAGGCGGAATTGAACTCGGTGACAGCCAGCTTTTTGGCCAGTGATTTGCCCAGGGCTGTTAATGGCGCGAGAATGATTTCACGCCCCACCATGGCATATTCAATATTGAGCAGCAGATCGGCGGGGGGCAGGAGGCCTTCCCCCCGCTCCGGCCACTCTATCAGTGTGATGGCCTTGCCTTCAGCCAGTTCGCGCAGCCCGAGATACGCCAGCTCCGCGGCGGCTTGGACACGATAAAGATCCAGATGATATAGACGCCAATCCCCAACTTGATACGGCTCGACAAGCGTATAGGTAGGACTTTTAACGGCACCGGTATAACCCATGCCGCGCATGAATCCGCGCACCAAGGTAGTCTTGCCCGCGCCCAATTGCCCGCGCAGATAAATGACCGTCGAATCGCGGCATATATGCGCCAACTTGCCTCCAACAGTGAGCATTTCCGCTTCATCATGCGCAATGAGCTTCATGATTACGAAATGGGATTGGCCAAACGCCGTAACGGCTCCAATAAATCCCCGGCCATCATGCCCCGCTCCCCTTCCGCCGCCGCCGCCGCATCTCCGGCGCGCCCATGAAGGTAGACACCGGCAGCCGCGGCATGCCAGGGGCTCAAGCCCTGCGCGAGCAGCCCGGCAATGACGCCTGTCAGTACGTCGCCCATTCCTCCCGTCGCCATTCCGGGATTGCCGGCATCACACAAGGCCAGCGGGTTCCGGCCGTGACATACTAGACTGCCGGCCCCCTTCAATACCACGCTGCCGCCGTACCGTGTCTGCAATTCGCGCACCGCCCGCCAGCGATCTGCCTGAATTTCCGCGATACTGACATCCAGTAATCGTGCCGCTTCGCCGGGGTGAGGGGTCAAAATCCAATGGTTGCGGTATATGGGCTCCTGTGCCAGAAAATTGAGCGCATCGGCGTCCACTACCAGGGGCTGTCCGCTGTCCAATGCGGCGCCAAATAATTTTCGCCCCCATTCGCCCGTGCCAAGTCCGGGTCCTATTGCGACAACGTTGGCCCTGCTCAGCAAGGGCGATAATGCCGCTCCGTCGGCGACGGCGTGGCACATCAATTCCGGGCGAGCCGCATTCAAGGCCGCGGCATGGAAGGGATGGGTCGCCACGCTCACCAAGCCCGCGCCCATGCGCGCCGCCGCTTCACCCGCCAAACGCGGAGCGCCCGCCATGCCCTGCCCACCTCCCACTATCAGCACATGGCCGTGATGGCCTTTATGGGCGCTGCGCGGCCGCAAAGGTAATAAGGGATTCACCCAATTGTCGTTGATGCGGAAAGCGGGATTCAGCACGCGCTGATACGCCTCAACGGGCAACGCCAAGTCATCGAAAAAAATCTCGCCGCAATGATCCGGGCCCTCCGCGGTGAACAAGCCCTGCTTCAAACCGATGAAGCTCACGGTCTTTCTTGCCTTTACAGCGATACCCAAGGCATTGCCGCTGTCCGCATCCAATCCGGAAGGAATATCGAGGGATAACACCGGCGCGGCCTGTCTATTGATCACTTCGATCGCCTCGCGATGCAAGCCCGTTATCTCCCTGTCCAAGCCGGTGCCCAGCAGCGCATCCACCACCACCTCCGTGTTCGGCCATCGCTCCGACGAAAAGGGCGAGACTTGAACGCCAGTCTTGAGCATCGCCTCACAGGCCCGCCGAGCATCGCCGTGCAATTGTGCCGCCTCTCCCAATAAGAAAACTTCAGTCTGCAATCCGGCCTCTTGGGCGAGACGCGCCACCACGAAGCCATCGCCGCCATTATTGCCCGTGCCGCATAACACCAGCACACTGCGGGCGCGCGGCCAACTGTCCTGCATGACTCGAAACGCCGCCGTGCCCGCACGGCTCATCAGGGTAAAACCGGGAATGCCCAGCTCGGCGATGGCGATGCGGTCCAATTCACGCACATCCTGCGCACGATAAAGGGCCTGGGGTAATGGCTGCATGGGCGTTATCATAATAGTTATGAGTTCCTCACAAAAGCCCGTCCGCGACTGGCCGCAACTGGCGCTGGATATCAAAACCTGGGGCCGTACCCTGGGGTTTCAGCAGATCGGTATCGCCGATACCCGGCTGGGCGAACATGAAGCCCATCTGCGCAATTGGTTGGCCGCCGAGCGCCATGGCGCAATGGGCTACATGGCAAACCACGGCACCAAACGCGGTCGTCCGCATGAATTGCTTCCCGAAACGCTGCGCATCATCTCTGTACGCATGGATTATCTTCCCCCGAATGCCGCGCCTGCCAACAACGTATTGCAAAAACGGGACTGCGCCTATGTTTCACGCTACGCCTTGGGTCGCGATTACCACAAGATATTGCGGACGCGCTTGAAGCAACTGGCCCGCCGCATTGAAAAAGTTACGGGACCGTTCGGGTACCGAGCGTTCGTGGACAGCGCGCCGGTGCTGGAAAAAGCCATCGCCGAAAAGGCGGGTCTGGGTTGGATAGGCAAGCATACCAATCTATTGCACCGCGAGGCCGGCTCCTGGTTTTTTCTCGGAGAACTCTACACCGATCTGCCCTTGCCGGTAGATACACCGGTCACAAATCACTGCGGTGACTGCCGGGCGTGCATCGACGTGTGTCCAACTCAGGCCATTGTCGCACCCTATCAACTCGACGCCCGACTTTGTATCTCGTATCTGACTATCGAACTGCGCGGCAGCATACCGCCGGAATTGCGGCCCTTGATCGGCAACCGCATCTATGGCTGCGATGACTGCCAACTGATTTGCCCCTGGAACCGTTTTGCCCGGTTAAGCGCGGAAGTGGATTTCCTGCCGCGCCACGGTCTGGACAGTCCCTTACTGATCGAGCTGTTTGCATGGAGTGAAGAGCAGTTCCTGTCGCATACCGAAGGGTCCGCCATCCGCCGCATCGGCTATGAATGCTGGCTGCGTAACATTGCGGTGGCCTTGGGCAATGCGCCAAGCAGTGAGGTCGTGATCGACGCCCTGCATTCACGCCGCAACGACCACTCCGCGCTGGTACGCGAACATGTCGCTTGGGCCCTGGCACAGCATGGAAAATAATTCGCCGAAGATGCCCCTGATTGCGCTAATTAATCGCAGTTATCGTTGCCGTCCAAGCAGAAATGGCTTTTTGGATTATAAGGGTCTCCGGCTCATCCCGCCCCAGTTTGAAATGTGCAACGTCCGGCGGAGACGAAGGGATTGTGATCGCCAATAGTAAACATACGGCTTAAACATAAAAAATTGGCCCAGCCGTTATTTATTGCCGGGATTACAGAAGAAATTCTGGCCATAATAACGCAGCTCTTCAATGGAATCACGGATGTCGCTCAAAGCCAGATGGCTGCTCTCTTTGGTAAGACCGCTGTATACCGACGGTGCCCAGCGCCGTGCCAATTCCTTCACGGTGCTCACATCCAGATTGCGATAATGGAAATAGCGCTCCAATTCAGGCATGCAGCGGGCGAGAAAGCGGCGATCCTGACAAATACTGTTGCCGCACATCGGCGAGGTACGCGGCGACACATACTGGGCGAGAAACGCCAGCGTTTCCCGCTCGGCGAGCGCCTCGTCATATTTACTCGCGCGAACGCGGTCGAGCAACCCGGACTTGCCATGTTGCTTTTTGTTCCACTCATCCATGGTATTTAATACTGCATCATTCTGATAAATAGCGATAACCGGTCCTTCAGCAAGAATATTCAAGGCGCTGTCGGTTACCACGGTGGCAATCTCGATGATATAATCCGCAGCGGTATCGAGACCGGTCATTTCCAAATCGATCCAGATCAAATTCAACGGATCTTGGCTCATTATGTTTCCCTCTCATAAGCGATCATTTTTGCGATTGTAACAAAACTGCTTCCACTAGCGACCAGCCCCAACACAAAATGAACGGTTTCACTTTACTTTTCGTGCTCTTTGTCTTTGCCGCCACCGCTATCCTGCTATGGTTGGCGCAACGTCAACGCGCGAGTGCTATGCGCCATCGCCGCCATGTTCCAGGGGCATTTCGCGACAGCATCAGCCTGGCGGTCCATCAAAAGGCCGCCGACTACACCGCGGCCAAGATGCGGCTGGAACAGATCGATAACCTGCTGGGAGCACTGTTGGTGCTAGCCTGGACGCTGGGCGGCGGTCTTAACTTTCTCGCCGGTCTATGGGCAAATTCCGGTTGGGGCGACGTCGCCGCCGGCGCCGGACTTATGGTCAGCGCGTTCTTCGTCATGGCCTTATGCGATATCCCCCTTGATGCCTATCGGACCTTCATCGTTGAGGCTAAGTTCGGCTTTAACCGTACATCTTTGAGGCTCTACCTGGCCGATACACTAAAACAAGGCGTGTTGCTGGCGCTGCTGGGCACCCCGCTCATCGCCTTATTGCTGTGGCTGGTGGCTCACGCCGGCAAGTGGTGGTGGCTTAATGGCTGGCTGGCATGGATGGTGTTCACAGCCGCCATGTTATGGCTGTACCCCACCGTGATCGCGCCGCTGTTCAACCGCTTCACGCCCCTTCAAGATGCGGCTCTCCGAGTCCGCATCTTGAGCTTGCTACAACGCAGCGGCTTCACCAGCGGTGGCATTTTCGTCATGGACGGTTCCAAACGCTCCCAGCATGGCAATGCCTATTTCACCGGTTTCGGTGCCAACAAACGTATCGTATTTTTCGATACCCTGCTCAAGGGTCTTAAGGCGGACGAAGTCGAAGCGGTATTGGCTCATGAACTCGGCCACTTCAAACACGGCCATGTACGCAAGCGATTACTATTCATGGCGGCCACCAGCTTGGCGGCCTTCGCCCTGCTGGGGATGTTAATCGACGCCGACTGGTTTTATGCCGGTCTCGGGCTGCGGCACGCCTCCCATGCCGGCGCCTTTCTGCTGTTCCTCATGGCGGCGCCCTATTTCACCGCCCCGCTTCGCCCGCTGTCCTCCTACTGGATGCGCAAACACGAATTCGAAGCCGATGACTTTGCCGCCACCACGACCGGCGCGCAGAACCTGATCCATGCGCTGGTAAAACTCTATCAGGATAACGCCGCGACCTTGACGCCGGACATCCTTTACTCGGCCTACCACGATTCTCATCCGCCCGCACCGATACGGATATCCCATTTGGCCGCCAAGCTCGGCACGCCATAATGTCGCGCATCAACCGGCTCGTGGCACGACGCTGTCTATCGCCTCTCCAATTCTTCGCATCTGACGGAACCGGTTTGCGCCCTACAACAAGCCGTAGAAAAGGGGGATATCGACGCTACGCACATGCGTAACTATCGGCGCATCATGGAGTCGTTGCTTGACCGACATAGCGGGTAGCACGCCATAATCGGCGACACACTAAACTTTGTCGGGCTTTGGCACACGCAAGATCGATCGTAGCCATCCCTGATTATGCAGTACATCCGCCAGGGTATAACGATCCAGCACTGCCATGAAGGCCCGCTGCGCTTCGTATAAACCGTCTTTGAGAAAGCAAGCGGTGGCGATTGGACAAGTGCCGTGCTCCTGATCGAAACATTCCACCAAATGAAAATTGGCCTCGGTTTGCCGCACTACATTGCCGATATTGATATCCGCCGGGGACATCGGCAACGTCAAGCCCCCACCCCTGCCTCGAGTAGTTAGCAAAAAACCCCGCGTAGCAAGATTATGCACCACTTTCACCAGGTGATTGCGGGATATATGATAGCTCTCCGCGATTTCAGTGATGGTCGCCGTCCGCCGCGGATTGAGTCCCAGATAAATAAGCACTCGCAAGGAATAATCGGTATACATGGTCAATTGCATAACGTGTTCTCTCCGCGGCGATAGGGATGAAATCCTTGCCTAGAAAATCGCGGCTTTGGCGGATTCCGGATCCACCAACATCAAGGCCGTGGCTATCACCAAGGCGCGTACCAACAGGATAGCGTTGGCCTGGCTGTGGTGCTCACCTCTGATTTCATCGTTACCCGAAAATATCTTACGCGCGGTCTGAATCTGAAGGAAGTAAAGAGTGTAGAGGGTTAAAACCAGACCTAAATGCATCCAGATCAGAAAGGAGAATATCTCCTCATGTACGATAAGGCGACGATACCAATCATGGGTAAGATACAAGTAAAAGGGAAATAACAAATCGACGATCGCCATGCCCGCCATTACCGGCACATGGAACCAACGATATCGAGAGTAAACATAGGCGGCGAGCATCAACACGTAGGTAGCTACAACAAACCATACTGTCCCGGCTGTGAACATGAGCCGTTTATGCTCCCTTCTTCCTAATCATCGATCGGCGCATGAGTTATCCGGATGCGGATAAATTTCATATCGACGTCCGCCCCGCGAAAGCATGAGACAAGGTGCCGCCATCGATATATTCCAACTCGCCGCCCAGCGGTACGCCATGGGCGATGCGGCTGGCCTTAATCCCGCGCGAATGCACCATTTCGCTGATATAATGAGCGGTAGCTTCCCCTTCTACCGTGGTATTGGTAGCGAGAATCACCTCGCCGATTCCGCCGCTATCCAAGCGCGCCGCCAGCTGCGCCAATCCCAACTCCTCGGGACCGATGCCGTCCAAGGGCGAGAGATGTCCCATCAATACGAAATATAGACCGCGGTAGCCGGTGGAAAGCTCCAGGGCCTGAACATCAGCCGGGGATTCCACCACGCATAACAGGGAATGGTCGCGCTGAACATTGCTGCACAAGGAGCAGATCTCTTGCTCCGTCAAAGTCCGGCACAGCTTACAGTGACCCACCCGTTCGATCGCCGCCAGCAAGGTTTCGGCCAAGCGGCGCCCCCCGCCACGATCCTGTTGCAGAAGATGGAAGGTCATGCGTTGCGCCGATTTCGGCCCTATGCCGGGTAAGCAACGCAAGGCATCCATCAACTGCGCTATAAGCGGTTTTTCACGCGCCAGGTTATTCATCAGAACGGCATCTTGAAGCCGCCAGGCAAGCCCATGCCCGCCGTCAGACCGGACATCTTCTCTTGAGTTGTGGATTCCACTTGGCGTACCGCATCGTTGACCGCGGCCGCCAGCAGATCTTCCAGCATTTCCTTGTCCTCTTTTAGCAAGCTGTCATCGATGTTGACCCGTTTGACATCATGGCGCCCGGTCATCACCACGCTTACCAGTCCACCGCCGGCCTGGCCGGTGACTTCCATCACCGCCAACTCCTGCTGAGCCTTTTGCATGGTTTCCTGCATGCGTTGCGCCTGCTTCATTAAATTACCGAGTCCACCCTTCATAATTTCCTCCTCGTCTCCATGCCTCTGCTGTAATACCAGCTATTCAATCCAATGGCCGAACGGAATCCGGCACCACGCGGGCGCCAAACATCTCTTGCAAGGTCTTGACATGTTTGTCTTGGGCGATAGCCTCCTGTGCGGCGCGCATCCGGTCCTGAGACTCGCGCATCTGTATGGCCGCCGGCGTCTCCTCCCGCGGTTCGGCGACAGTAAATACCAACTTTATCTTCTCGCCCAAATGGCTGCTCAATGACTCCTGCAAGCGTTCTTCCACTTTCACGTTGCGCAAGGAAGCATGTACGGGCGCCAAAGCTAAATGAAAAACATGGCCATCGCGGCGAATCAAGGCGCAATTATTGGCTAGGGCGCGCACCACACCTTGCAAGGACAACCGTCCAATTAGTCGATGCCACTCATCTCCCGCCGTGGGTTGATTAGTGATTACCTCAGAAGGGCGCAATGGTTTGTCATCGCGCTGCGCCGTCGGTACTGCGCTATGTTGCTGGGGTTGAACGGCATCCATCATTTTTTTAACGGGCGCGGCAGGTGAAATTTGATTCCGTCGAGATGCCGCCTCGGGTTGAAAGGCCAGCATCCGCAATAAGGTCATTTCAAACCCCAAACGCGGCGATGGCGCGACGGATAAATCGCGCCGCCCGACTAATCCAATCTGATATAGAAGCTGCACATCTTCCGGGCTCAAGGCCGTCGCCAAACGTTTTACAGTCTCGGGATCAAGATGCTCCGCTACGGCGGCGTCGCGCACCGATTGCGTCACGGCGATGTTGTGGAGCAGCGATAACAATTCAGCTAACACATCGTCGTAATCGGGGGCGAATTCGCTCAAGGCGGCGATATGTCGCAACAGAGCGGCGCCGTCGGCCGCCGCCAATGCCTCCAGCATATCCACCACCTGGTTATGCTCGACGGTGCCCAACATGGTTTGCACGTCAGCCTCGTCGACACGACCCGCGCCGTAGGCGATGGCTTGGTCCAGCAAACTCAGGGCGTCGCGCATACTGCCATCGGCGGCGCGTGCGATTTGCTTCAGGGCACCGGACTCGGCGGCGATGTTCTCCTGGCCCAGCACCTTTTCCAAATACTCGAGGATCATCTCCGGCGGCAGGCGTTTGAGATTGAACTGCAGGCAGCGGGACAGAATGGTCACTGGCAGGCGCTGAGGATCGGTAGTTGCCAGCAGGAATTTGACGTGGGGCGGCGGTTCTTCCAGGGTCTTCAATAAGGCGTTGAAACTATGAGTGGACAGCATGTGTACCTCGTCGATGAGGTATACCTTGTACCGGCCGCGGCTGGGGGCGTATTGGACGTTCTCCAGCAGCTCGCGGGTATCCTCCACCTTGGTGCGGGAGGCCGCGTCTACCTCGATCAAATCCACGAAACGGCCTTCGTCGATCTCGCGGCAGGCGCTGCACTGTCCGCAAGGTTTGGCGCTCACACCCAGTTCGCAGTTGAGGGACTTGGCGAAGATGCGCGCCACGGTGGTCTTGCCCACACCTCGGGTGCCGGTGAACAGATAGGCATGGTGCAGGCGCCGGTTATCCAGGGCATTCACCAAGGCCCGTAACACATGCCCCTGTCCCATCATCTCGCCAAAACTGCGAGGACGCCATTTGCGTGCAAGGACTTGATAACTCATGAAGGTTTGTAATTCCCGCTGACCAAATTAACAACCGAGGCATTGTAACCCAATTTGCCGGGACGTCGCTCGGTAGATCAAGGGATAAGGGCGGCAGCTCGGACCCGCCCGACCCCGGCGCCCGAATCCGCTGCTGCCGCTGCTCCCTTCCGGGCCTGACGGGGTTCACAGTGTATCGTCGCGGGAGGACCGGCCCGAGCCACCATTACAGTAGCAAGGGATTAAAAATCACCGCCGGGATATATTGACGGAACGGGCAGTCTACTATAAACCGGTGTTTATTGTAATTCGCCGGATGGACATTAAGGGGTGTTGCATGCCCAGCATACTCATCACCGGCAGCAATCGCGGCCTGGGTCTCGAATGGGCCCGGCAGTACGCCGCGGAAGCCTGGCGCGTCTACGCCAGTTGCCGCCGTCCGGACGAGGCGACCGACCTTCAGCAGCTGGCCGAAATTTATCCCGCCGTAACCCTTCACCGCCTCGATATCACGCATCAAGATGAAATTGGCTCCCTCGCCGCAGGACTTGCAAAGGACACCATCGATATCCTGCTCAACAACGCCGGCGTGTATTTGGAGAAATTCGATGATGCGGTCGGCGACCCGTTTAACTATGAGGACTGGCTGCGCACACTAGAGGTAAACACTCTCGGCGCGATGCGCGTGACCGAAGCCTTCGTCGATCATGTGGCGCACAGCCGGCGGCGTCTCGTCATCGCCATCACCAGCCATATGGGCAGCATCGCGGAGATCACCAGCCCGCGCAGCTATTACTATCGATCAAGCAAGGCCGCATTGAATGCCAGCATGAAGGGCCTGTCGCTGGAAATGAAATCGCGGGGCATCGGCATATTATTGCTGCACCCCGGCTGGGTACAAACCCGCATGGGCGGTCCCGGCGCGCGGATCACTGCCGAACAAAGCGTACGCGGCATGCGTTCAGTGGTGGAACGATTTAGCCTCGCGGACACCGGGCGTTTCCTGCGTTATGACGGGTCGGAGATTCCCTGGTGAAAGCCACGACGTCTATAATCCGGCGCTGTCTCTATGTTTTGGTAAGCCGGATAACTCCGTGCCGACTGAGTGTCGACCTCGAGTCGCTGCGCCTATTTCTTAATCTTCAACAGTTCGACTTCAAATACCAAGGTTGCATTAGGCCCTATCACACCACCCGCGCCGCGCGAACCATATGCCAAGTCGGAAGGAATAAAAAGTTGCCATTTTGACCCTTCATTCATCATCTGCAAAGCCTGCTGCCAACCCTGGATTACACCGTTGACAGGGAACGTCGCGGGCTGTCCGCGCTTATAGGAGCTATCAAATTCAGTGCCGTCCAGCAAGGTTCCGCGATAGTTGACCTCAACGGTATCCGTCGCCGCCGGTTTGGCGCCCGTGCCGGCGTGCAAAACCTGATATTGCAGGCCACTGGGCAACACCTGTACGCCGGGTTTACTGCGATTGGCGGCGAGGAATTTCTCTCCCTCTTGCTTGTTTTTCTCTCCGGCCTGAGAGGCCAGCTCGGCCCGCTCTTTCTTCATATTCTCGACCGTAGTCCGTATCTCGTCCTGAGTCAACTTCGACGGCGTACCGCTTGCCGCATCGCGAATTGCCTGCATGAAGGCGCCTTCATCAAGGATGATACCGTCCTCTTTAATTTGATGCCCGATTTGCGTGCCGATGATGTAGCTGAAACGTTGCTGATCAGTCTTCAACTCCGCTGCCGAAACAG